>NZ_CM149970.1:1195000-4280000 GCF_056311705.1 Microbulbifer sp. ABM4_008
GAATACCAAGGCGCTTGAGAGAACTCTGGTGAAGGAACTAGGCAAAATGGTACCGTAACTTCGGGAGAAGGTACGCCGGTTTTGGTGATGGGACTTGCTCCCTAAGCTGAGGCCGGTCGAAGTGACCAGGTGGCTGCGACTGTTTATTAAAAACATAGCACTCTGCAAACTCGTAAGAGGACGTATAGGGTGTGACGCCTGCCCGGTGCCGGAAGGTTAATTGATGGGGTTAGCTTCGGCGAAGCTCTTGATCGAAGCCCCGGTAAACGGCGGCCGTAACTATAACGGTCCTAAGGTAGCGAAATTCCTTGTCGGGTAAGTTCCGACCTGCACGAATGGCGTAACGATGGCCACGCTGTCTCCACCAGAGACTCAGTGAAATTGAAATCGCTGTTAAGATGCAGTGTACCCGCGGCTAGACGGAAAGACCCCGTGAACCTTTACTACAGCTTTGCACTGAACTTTGAGCCTATTTGTGTAGGATAGGTGGGAGGCTTTGAAGCAGCGACGCTAGTTGTTGTGGAGCCGTCCTTGAAATACCACCCTGGTATGTTTGAGGTTCTAACTCTGGTCCGTTATCCGGATCGAGGACAGTGTATGGTGGGTAGTTTGACTGGGGCGGTCTCCTCCCAAAGAGTAACGGAGGAGTACGAAGGTGCACTCAGCATGGTCGGAAATCATGCAATGAGCATAATGGTATAAGTGCGCTTGACTGCGAGACAGACATGTCGAGCAGGTACGAAAGTAGGTCATAGTGATCCGGTGGTTCTGTATGGAAGGGCCATCGCTCAACGGATAAAAGGTACTCCGGGGATAACAGGCTGATACCGCCCAAGAGTTCACATCGACGGCGGTGTTTGGCACCTCGATGTCGGCTCATCACATCCTGGGGCTGAAGCCGGTCCCAAGGGTATGGCTGTTCGCCATTTAAAGTGGTACGCGAGCTGGGTTTAGAACGTCGTGAGACAGTTCGGTCCCTATCTGCCGTGGGCGTTGGAGATTTGAGAAGAGTTGCTCCTAGTACGAGAGGACCGGAGTGAACGAACCTCTGGTGTTCCGGTTGTCACGCCAGTGGCATTGCCGGGTAGCTATGTTCGGACGGGATAACCGCTGAAAGCATCTAAGCGGGAAGCCTCCTTCAAGATAAGATCTCCCTGAGGCCTTGAGCCTCCTGAAGGGCCGTGGAAGACTACCACGTTGATAGGCTGGGTGTGGAAGCGTTGTGAGGCGTTGAGCTAACCAGTACTAATTGCCCGTGCGGCTTGACCATACAACAGAGATGGTTACTAACGACTAGCTAAGCTAGCGGATTGTGAGTTAGAGACATACGATCGCTTGCGGTGTATTACTACAGATTGTTTTACCGACTTATTTGGGGTTATCGCCGGTCACCAACATGACCGAGGCAAACAGCGATAACACGGCAGGCCAAGCACTTTGCTTATAAGACCAACGCCAACCCAAGCCAGTTTGCCTGACGACAATAGAGTTGTGGAACCACCTGATCCCTTGCCGAACTCAGAAGTGAAACGCAACATCGCCGATGGTAGTGTGGGGCTTCCCCATGTGAGAGTAGGTCATCGTCAGGCTTCTAATCCGAAAAGGGCCACCCAATAGGGTGGCCCTTTTTTTATGGCTGAAAAAATATTTTAAAAAACAAAAAAAACAAAAAAACAAAAGACAAAAATAAGAAAGAGAAAGCAGAAAATATTTAGCAAAAATTAAATAGAAAAAATAAAAGTAACTCTGAAAAAATTTAATGCTTAACTTTCTATTTAAAAAATCAGTCAGTAAACAAAAAATAAAAACCTAAAATTACTTGAGCACCTTAAACAGACACTCTCCTAAAAAGCCTATAAAATAGGTCTTTACCGATCTTCTCTCCAAACGCCTTTACACTCACTCAAAAAATAATCCAACAAAAATAACTCGTGTAAAAGCCAGAAAAGTACCCATACCACTCCCGCCAAAAATTATATTTAGCCGGTAAAAATATCGGTGATTTTTTAGTCTCTGCAGTAATCCCCTGTAACCACGGGGCCTCTAGCCCGTTTATTAAAGTTACACACAACTCTATCCAGACTTTCTGTTAGTAACCCCAGACTGTGGAAATCCGCGTAAAACAAAACCCCTGCAAGTTTCCCTGTTGTTTGGATAGGGTGAAATACTTTTACTACCGGGCAGCACCTGCGCTGCCATGTGAGTCGTGCGCGATCCCGGAGCCGTGCCAGCTTGGAACACCGGAGGCGCCCATAGGGCAGTGTGGGACAGCCCTACCTGCTGGATTGGAGGTGAACTGCGCCTGTGGTGGTCTAAACCGGTATAGTGGTTTATCAGGCTTCTAATTAGAAAAAGGGTAGTCTAATAGGGCGGCCCTTTTTAGTGCCTGCGCTGTACTCTAGCTTAGCTGGCGAGCAGCGTTGTAAGTCTTCTATTAGGAATTCCTAAAGGTAGCTGTCATTTAAATTACTGTAACAGCTATACATTGGTGAGGTAATTTAGTGTCCTCTTTTCACTCCAACATTAAAGCTATAAACAAACGATATATCGCTATTATTGAGCTCTTCCTCAAGAACTGGGTTAAAAGAAAATTTATTTTTTATAGAGTCAGGAATTATTCTTTTGGTAATAAAATGGCGCATGCAGAGGATGCTGTTTTCGCTAGCTGCTGAGTATATTGCGTTTAGTAGGGAAACAAAGCTCTCTTCATCAAGATAAGCTGAGACGTCAGAAATGGAGAATTTGTCAATTTTATTTTTACAGTTGTATAAATATTGTTCTATCGGTGAGGTTACTATTTCTATGGCTGTTTTATCTAGTGCTCCCTTAATTACTGGGTAGTTGTTTTTTTCCAAATATAAAGGCATTCCATATTCGGGGTTGTATTTTCCAGTTAGCAGGAATGTCATAAAGAAATTGTCAAGAACCAGGTGGTTCATTAGAGAGTGGTCCATTCTGCTTAATAAATACTCAGAAATTGACACTTCTTGTGGGATGTGTTCATAGAACCCAGGATCTTTAAGGAAAGTTCTGAAGAAATATTTGTTGGTAAGGAAATGCAAAAATGTTTTCCAGGTTGGGGTGTTCCATTTGTTTTTAACAAACTCACGCTGTTCTTCAATGCTTTTTAGGTGGGTTAGAGTTTTTATTTTGCTGGGTCGAATAACTTTAATTATCATACTGATTAACTTGAAGTGCTTTTCGAAAGCGCCTTCATAAATAAGCCCTTTTTCAATGATATTTATGTTGCTTGACCAAAATAACTCCGCCTTTTTTGATAAAAAGGATTTTATGTTGTCATAGGTGTTTAATCTCTTTTTGCATGGGAGTATTCCTGAGAACCTTAAAAATTCCTCATAATTTAATTTCTGGATGCCAATTTTTTTTAGTTCCAAGAGATAGTTTTGGCTGGGATTCAAGTCAATGGCGGTTATTTTTTTGGGATTACCCAGTAGAAGGCTTAATGCGCGATCTCCACCGCCAGTAACACATAAAATATTATCATTTTCATTGATGTTTAGAGCTTTAAGCTCTGATCTTGAATCTTCATTTGGCCCTGAGTAACTGATTCTGTTTGCATAATGGGAAAGTGATATGTCACTAGGTTTGTTCATGGCATACCTGATCGGGCTGAATTTAGTTACGTTTGATTTAAAAAATAGTCCACCACTTTGGTTAGATAACTCTTGCTATTACGCCATTGATTCTGAACAGGGTGACCTAAGACTCTTTGGCTATTTGCGCTGCAAAACCTGAAGTCACTGTTTAAAAATGGTCCATTTTGCATTCTATTAATAATCTTAAGTATCCGCCTTTCTTTTTCTGGTAGGCTACTTAACAATACGTGGCTGTCTTGAATTTGCCTTAAATCTAGCTCAAAGTAATCGCGATTAAACTTAACGAATTCGTCGATTGTCATTGGGTTAGAGTCGGCAATATTAAAGTATTGGTTTTTTGTGAGTTCATGGTTGTTTGAAATCTTTAATATTGCATCACAGCAAGTGTCAACCGGAATGACATTGATAAGGCAGTTTGGAAGATATTTTAGGTGAATGGGGGTCTGTACATTCTGTTCTTTTAGTCTATTTAGCAGTTTTACATATTCATAGTAACCGGACTGAGAGTTTGTGTAGCCAGTCACCGAGTCTCCTAGGACAATAGTTGGCCTATAGATGGTGTATTCCAGGTTTTTGGACTTTGCAATTAAGTTCTCTGCTGCATTTTTGGTGTAATCATAAGCATTAAAAAATTCTTTAGGTTGATAGAGTTTTTCCTTTATAGTTACTCCGCTGGCATGATCTTTACCGGCAATAAAACTGGTTGATATTTGGTTGAACCGACATTTTGCTGCTACAGCAACCTCTATTAATCGTTCCACACCGTTAATATTTGTATTAATGCTTTGCTGCAGGTTGCTATAGCTATAGCGCATGTCAGCTGCACAATTCCAAATTGAACCAATGTGTAGCGAGTGTAGTTGTCTGTAAGACATAGAACTTAAGCTGAGCTTTGGCCTGTTCAAATCTCCTGAAATGATTATAAGTCGGTCGAAATCATTTTTCGAAAGTTTGTAAATAGGATTGACAAAACTATTTCTTTGTTTTATCTGCTCGAATCGATCATGAATATCATTTCGCGCAATTAAAACTACATTAAAACCTTTTCGTAATAGTCCCCATGTTAAGTACTGGCCTATAAAGCCAAGACCACCAACAACCAGTTGTATTCTTTTCAGGTCTTGTATTTCTGATAATTTTTCAAAGGTATGCTGGCTTTCTTTCATTGATCCATACGAACCAGTCATAGTGGTGAATTAGATGTGTGTTTCTTTAGCCCAAAAGAATTATTCTCCTTGAGAGTTACTTTTACTTTTTTACTGTGGAATATAAAAATTTGGTCTGGTGTCGGGTGTATCTTGAGGGTGCTTATGATTAACACAACTAAGCTATCCATCTATTTAACAAGGTCTATAGGCTCGCTGTGAAGTCAAACGATGGTAATAAGTGGTAGTCGTATCATGGTGATGTTATCCATTGCGAAAGTTGTACCAATAACTCGAGCTATGAATTTTCAGTAGAGTACCGTTGAGTAATTGTAGTACATCTGAGTATTTGGCCGTAAATTGACTGTAGATTCTCTATTTTTACTGTCCCTGTCATAAACGGATCTGGCATCACTGTAGGAGACTTGAATTTATTCTTCCGCTAAAGCGTCTTCTAATAGACGATTTGGAGTTTCCTGCAATCGATACTTTTGGCTATAGCTCTTATTGGATACTTCGATATGATCTATTGCTTGTTTTGGTTTCAAGATTTTCCCATGTAGTTTTAAAAGCGATTTCATATGGGGGGCAGTGATCTAAGGATCGAATAGGCTCGCGAAATTACTCAGGGTTAGTTTGTTGGATATTCCCTCTACTGGAGAGACGTTAGCTTAGATGCCAAAAAGCTTGCCTGGTTCTCATTTTTTGAACACGTTCTGAATAAAGCTTGCTGTAAGCGGCTGAAATGAGAATTGGTGAGTAAGATTGGTCAAAACCGGTAAAAGGAGAATTACCAGTGAATCGACTAAGGAATGTTATAGCAAAGTTAATGGCGTTGGGTATTTTGAGCCTAATGGGGGGGTGTTCAAAGGATGCGGAAATAACAGTAGGAACTAAAGTACTTGATCAACAACATATAGCTGCACGGATTGATGGCCAGGAGGTCAGCGTGGAGGCCTTGGATAAGGAGCTCCAGCTTGTGTTGTATGATATTGCTGAAATGGAGCATAAATTACGTCTCAACAAGCTGCATGAAATGATTGCCAAAACAGCAAAAGATGGTCAAGAAATAGAAGTTATGCTTCCCGTTCCAGAGCCACCACGGATAGATCTTGATTATGGCGGGCGCGCCGCTCGAGGAAATCCCGAAGCGCCTATAACAATTGCTGTGTTCTGCTCCTTTCAATCTCCCCACTGTAAATCCTTTCAGCCAACCTTGAGGCGTTTGTTGAGTGACTATTCTGGTTGGGTTCGCCAGGTAAATTTTGATTTTCCCCTTAAGTTCCATCGGGAGGGTATCAAAGCTGCTATTTCGGCTAAGTGCGCTGGTGAGCACAATATTTTTTGGGAATATCACGACGCCTTATACGCAAAAACTCCAAACCTTGGTGAGAAATCTTACTCCCAGACCGCAAGCAGTTTACTGATCGATGACAAGCAATTTAAAACCTGTATTGGAGATATGAATTATAAAGAAGTTGTTCTTGGGGATCAGGAAATTGCTTTAGGGCTTGGCCTTACAAATGTGCCGGTTGTTTTTATAAACGGTTTGTATCTAAAGGGCGCACGATCATTTGAGCAATATTCTTACTGGATAGAAAAGGAACTAATCAGGCTTGATATAGATCCTCAGCAAAAATATACATGGAAACAACAAAAAGATACTGAAAATCAATTACCTGTTACGGATCTACCTCTTGCCCTGGTAGGAGTTAGTGAATCGAGTATAGAGAATAAGTCCAAAGCTTTAATAGAAGTAAATGGGCAGAAGGCACAGAATTTTTCACTGGGGCAGTCTGTTCTTAAAGATGTCTTTCTGAAGCGTTTGAAAGGGCACTATGCCGTTATTGATAATCAGGGCTCCCTGGAGCGTCTGCTATTGCAAGGTGAAGAAGGTAATATTATCCCTTTAACTTTGTCCCATCAGCACGATGAGGAGCTGCGCAAACGTATTGAACAGCCTCAGGGAGAAAACGGTAAAAAACTAATCGAGCCGGCTGGTGTCTTGACTCTTGGGCAAGAGTGGTTGGCGAAGCAACTCGAACAACGAGAATTCTTGGAGGCTAAATTTATTGAGGCGGAGCTGGAAGTTGAGGGCCACCATTTGATGCGCTTGGAGGGTGTGGCTAACAATGAGTTCTTTACTGCACTTGGGTTCGAGGAAAACGATGTGCTGTTGAGAGTCAATGACAGTTGGGTCCACAGTGGTCAGAATGAGCTGTGGAATGCTCTTACCAGTGGAAAAGTAATTGATGTCGCCTTTATGAGAAAAGGTTTGCCGCATAGATTGCAGTATGTGGTTGAAGAGAATGGTTACTTTGATGAGGATTTAGGTAAGTGAATTGATTAGGGCCCGCAGTATATTATTGCGGGCCCTGAATTTACCGAGCAGTAAAAGTTACTTATTTATCCGGATTTCCTTGCCACAGTAGATCAGCAACAATATTTTGTCCTTGAATGCTTGGGTGGAAACAGTCCCCACCATCAATATCATCTTTATTAAACTGAAAAGTCCCGGCATTTAACTCATCCTCACCGGTATATTCAGCAACAACTTCTACCCCATTCATACCGTTGTAACTTTCTGCTTCCTCAACAAGGATTTCATTATAACGTTGTTGGGCTGCGGCTATTCCGTTATAACGAGTAGCAAAGCTCTCTCCATTCATCGAGCCGCCATTTGTTGCAATTCGGCAAATTCCGAAAGTCGACCAGACACTCTCGCAATCTACGCGGGAATTACCGCTTTGCTTATCCAGACCAGCTGCCCGGAGATCGTGTACTCGTGGTACTGAGCCGAGTACTATCGTTGAACCGTTAGGGAGACCATCGACTAATTTGTCCAGTCCAGCTTGAACTGCCGAGCGCCACTCGCTATCGGTGTAGAGTGGATCGTTACAGTTGGCTGGATCGACGCATTCCCGGTTACAGATGTCATTACCACCCAATACTACCTCGACATGATCAGGTAAATTACTTTGGGATAGAATCCGATCGGCTTGAGTGGAGAAGTTGTCGCCTCCACTACGCATCTCAGCACCGGATTCCGCTGCGCTTTTATTGGCAGCCATATTGGGGTAGTTAACTTTATATTTATCGTGAACACTCTCCACTGAATTGTCGTCGCCGTCAAACCAGGAATGCTCGGGTTGGTCTCCGCCGAGAAGACAAAACAGGTCCCAGAAATACTTATTGCGGGTACAGTCTGCACCGAATGCCATGGTAATACTGTCACCCGCAGCAACAGACTTGGAGGGGGCTGCCATTGCTGGCTGTATCGACAAGATGCTCAAACAGAGCGTTACTAGAACTCCATATTTATTCAACATTGTATTTTCTCCCACACCGACTTTCGCCGTAAGTTGTTATCGTTTTTTTCACTGCTCCGGTAAACGAGAAGGAGTGTAGGACGCACTCAGGTGTTGTGAGTGGTGAATGTTTGAGACCCTTTGGTCAGTTATCAATAAATTGAAGTCTGTTGGAGTTTTGTCGCCAAGAGCATTGATTACTTTATTGCGGTTCAAAGCTTTAGTTTTTCTGGCACAGTTTTATGCCATCTGTTCTTCCTCTGGTGCTTCCACTATACTGCGCTCTACTTGTCGGAGTGCCTGTGGGCTGAGATCGCTGTTGCGAGATCCGTTGAACCTGATCGGGGTAACCCCCGCGTAGGGAACAAGATCTGAAGTCGCCTGTTTTGTTACAGTTTGGCGTCTTTTCTCTTTGTATGTGCCCTGGATGCTGCGACCTTTAAATTCCCAAGTTTTAAGGTTACGCATGTCTGAGATCATTGAACAATCCGGTAAAGCCGGAAAGTCCTCCCGCGCTGCCAGTCGCGATTCCGCTAAAGAATTTCTTGAGAATCTCACGGTTCAGTCTTTCCCTAACTCGAGCAAGGTGTATTTGCCCGGTGAAACTGCCGACATCCAGGTTGGTGCTCGTCAGATCTGTTTGGGAGATAGTTTGGTAGGTGGGGATGCAGAGAATCCGGTGTTTGAACCCAATGAGCCCCTCACCATTTACGATACTTCGGGCCCCTATTCCGAGCCCAATTTTAAAGTGGATGTACGGGAAGGGCTGCCCAAATTGCGCCAGGGCTGGATAGAGGCCCGTAGAGATACCGAACTGCTGGATTCTCGCCAGGCGGCCTACAGCCAGAAGCGTATGGCGGACCAGGGGTTGGATCATATCCGCTTTGAAAACCTTCCCAGTCCTCGCCGGGCCAAACCGGGACAGAATGTATCTCAGATGCACTATGCCCGCCGCGGCATTATTACCCCAGAGATGGAATTTATCGCAGTGCGCGAAAATATGGGGCGAGCCAAGTTGGCAGCGGAAATGAGTGAAAGTGAATACCAGAAGGCACGTGATGGTATTTACATCCCCGAGCAAATCACGCCGGAATTTGTGCGCCGGGAAGTTGCAGAAGGGCGGGCAATTATCCCGGCGAATATTAATCACCCGGAAGTGGAGCCGATGATTATCGGGCGCAACTTCCTGTGCAAGGTGAATGCAAATATTGGTAATTCTGCTGTGACTTCTTCCATTGAAGAGGAAGTGGAGAAACTGGTTTGGTCTACCAAGTGGGGCGCGGACACGGTGATGGATCTGTCTACCGGTGCCAATATCCACGAAACCCGCGAGTGGATTCTGCGAAACTCGCCAGTGCCCATCGGTACTGTGCCAATTTACCAGGCGCTGGAGAAAGTAAACGGAATTGCTGAAGATCTTAACTGGGATGTGTTCCGCGACACCTTGATTGAGCAGGCGGAGCAGGGGGTGGATTACTTCACTATTCATGCTGGCGTGCTTTTGCGCTATGTGCCGCTCACTGCCAAACGTATGACCGGGATTGTCTCTCGCGGTGGTTCCATTATGGCCAAATGGTGTCTCGCCCATCACCAAGAGAATTTCCTCTACACCCACTTCGAGGAAATCTGTGAGATTATGAAGGCTTACGATGTGAGCTTTAGTCTCGGTGATGGCCTGCGCCCGGGCTCCATTGCGGATGCTAACGATGAAGCCCAGTTTGGCGAGCTGCACACGCTTGGCGAGCTGACTGAAATTGCCTGGAAGCACGATGTTCAGACGATGATCGAAGGCCCCGGTCATGTGGCTATCCATAAGATCAAAGAAAATATGGATGAGCAGCTGAAGCGCTGCCACGGCGCACCTTTCTACACTCTAGGTCCATTGACCACGGATATTGCTCCAGGCTACGACCACATTACTTCCGGCATCGGCGCTGCACTTATCGGCACTTACGGTTGCGCCATGCTCTGCTATGTGACCCCCAAAGAGCACCTGGGCCTACCCAATAAAGAGGATGTTAAAGAGGGCCTTATGGCCTATAAGATTGCGGCTCATGCCGCAGACCTGGCCAAAGGGCATCCGCGGGCACAGAAGCGCGATGACGCCCTGTCAAAAGCCCGCTTTGAATTCCGTTGGGAAGACCAGTTCAATCTCGGTTTGGACCCGGAGCGGGCACGCACCTATCACGATGAAACCTTGCCAAAGGAATCCGGCAAGGTAGCTCACTTCTGCTCCATGTGCGGCCCGAAATTCTGCTCCATGAAAATTACCCAGGATGTGCGCGATTATGCGGCCAAGCAGGAAGCGGCACAGGGCATGGAGGAAATGTCGATTAAATTTAAGGACATGGGTAGCGAGATTTATCACAAGGGCTAATGAGTATTTTGGGGGAGAGTCCTCTCCCCCAAGAATCGGATAGCAAAAGTATGGCGAGTGCATAGCGCATATCGCTGGGTGTCGATTTGGATTTGCGAAGATAGGTGGTCTGTGACAAGCGAAACCAAAGCCAAAGTAGCTATTGCCGGTGGCGGCCTGTTAGGTCGCTTGCTCGCCTGGCGGCTCTGTCAACGGGAACTGGATATCACCCTGTTTGAAGCGGGTGATTTGTCGGCGCCAGTCGGGGGAGCCTGCTGGACGGCAGCGGGAATGATCTCACCACTATCGGAATTGGTGCACAGCGATAAACAGGTTTACAACCTGGGGCTGAAAAGCCTTGAGCTTTGGTCTGAGTGGGCCCGGCAGCTGGAGGAGCAGAGCGGGCGGGACGTGGAATACCGCCGAGCGGGCTCAGTCTTGGTTGCTCACGGCAAGGATAAAAGTGAGCTGCTGCAATTCCTGCGGGAGCTGCAGGGCAAGTTGGGCGAGTCTGCCAGGGAACAGGTGCAGCCCCTCGATTGCAATACTTTAGCGAAATTAGAGCCCGCCTTACACGGCTTTGAACAGGGGCTTTACCTGCGGGGTGAGGCGGATATCAATAATCACCGCTTATTGCCTGCGTTACTCAGCGTATTGCGCGGAGGTGCAGTCACTCTGCGAGAGCACAGCAAGGTAAATTGCGAAGCTGGGCATATCTCTGTGAACTCGGAGCGTGAACAAT
Source organism: Microbulbifer sp. ABM4_008 (assembly GCF_056311705.1). NCBI lineage: Bacteria > Pseudomonadati > Pseudomonadota > Gammaproteobacteria > Cellvibrionales > Microbulbiferaceae > Microbulbifer > Microbulbifer sp. ABM4_008. The sequence goes on from NZ_CM149970.1 coordinate 1,206,169, forward strand.
TTGATTGCGTGATCGACTGCCGTGGTCTCGGTGCCAAGGGGCAGATTGAAGGCTTACGCGGTGTTCGTGGTGAGGTGATGGTGGTGGAATCTCGGGAAGTGGTTTTGCAGCGTCCAGTGCGGCTGCTCCACCCGCGCTATAAGCTCTACGCTGTACCACGCAGCGATGGACGCACAGTAATTGGCGCTACGGAAATTGAGAGCGAAGACCTGTCGCCCATTTCCGTGCGCTCCAGCATGGAGTTGTCTTCCGCGCTTTACTCCCTCAACCCGGCTTTTGCCGAGGCTCGTATTGTTGAGACCCGCGTAAATTGTCGCCCCGCCACTATGGATAATATGCCTTATATCCACAGCGAGGACGGGCTGATTAGGGTGAATGGCCTTTACCGTCACGGTTATCTTTTAGCGCCGGCAGTAGTGGAGCAAGTGGAGAATCAAGTGGCACAACAACTGTTACAGGTGGTTTGATGCAGGTACTAATTAATGGGGAAACACAGAGCCTTGAATCCCCGCTAAAACTCTCTGCGCTTTTACAGAAGCTCGGCTATCGCGGAGAAACGTTTGCCGTTGCGGTGAACGGTGGATTTATTCCCCGTACGGAATATAGCAATACTGAGATAAATAACGACGATAGCCTGGATATTGTTGCTCCGGTAGTGGGGGGGTAAAGGTGAGCGATCTATTAACACTTTACGGAAAAACATTTAACAGCCGGCTTTTGGTGGGCACCGCCCTGTATCCCTCCCCAGCGATTATGCGCGAATCCGTGCAAGCCTCAGCTTCGGAAATTATTACTTTGTCTCTGCGCCGGCAAAATCCGGCACAGCAACAGGACAATCGATTTTGGGATTATATTCGCGAGTCCGGCTGTCAGCTGTTGCCCAATACCGCCGGTTGTAAATCGCCGCGAGAAGCGGTGGAGCTGGCAAAAATGTCCCAGGAAATTTTCCAGACCGATTGGCTCAAGCTGGAAGTGATTGGTGATGATTACAATTTGCAGCCAGACCCCTTTGGTCTGGTAGAAGCTGCGCGGGAATTAATTCAGTTAGGCTTCAAGGTTTTGCCTTATTGCACAGATGACCTGGTTCTGTGTCGAAAACTTTTGGATGTGGGTTGCGAGGTATTAATGCCCTGGGGGGCTCCCATCGGTACCGGGCAGGGACTGCTCAATAAATATAACCTGCAAACACTCCGCGAGCGCCTGAGTGATGTACCGCTTATTATTGACGCCGGAATCGGTGCGCCATCACAGGCGGCAGAAGCACTGGAGATGGGCTTTGATGCGGTGTTATTGAATACCGCGATTGCAAAAGCCCAGGATCCGGTACTGATGGCTAATGCTTTTAAACTGGCTGTGGAATCCGGGCGCGCCGCCTTTAATGCCGGCTTGATGCTCAGGCGTCAAACTGCCAGCCCCAGTACCCCCACCCTGGATATGCCTTTCTGGCAGCAGGCAGAGAGCATATTGCAGGATTAGTATTTTTATGCGCGATCAACTCCAATTGAAAAAGCCAATTGTCTGGACCATTGCCGGCAGTGACTCCGGCGGTGGCGCCGGCATTCAGGCGGACCTGCTGACTTTTGCCGATCTCGGCTGCCATGGTTGCAGTGCTATCACGGCCAATACCGCACAGAATACGGTGGAAGTCACTGCAATTAATGCAGTTTCCCTAGAGGTCTTGGCTTCACAATTGCGGGCCTTACAGCGGGATCTATTTCCTGCCGCAATTAAAATCGGTCTGCTAGCGAATGCTGAACAAGTTGTTGCGGTGGCAGATTTTCTGCGCCAGCTGAAAGCGGTGCAGCCGGTTCCGGTTATTTACGACCCGGTTGCTGTTGCTACCAACGGAGCCGGGCTCACCGAAGGGAATATTACCGCAACGGTGTTGGCTCAGTTGATGCCACAGTGTGATCTGGTCACTCCCAATTTACATGAATTGGAATGGCTTACCGGAGCCAGTGTCACTGGTGCGGAATCTATTGTGCAAGCTGCGCGTCAGTTGCACGCCCACGGCGGTACTGCAATTTTAGTTACCGGCGGCCATACGCAATTGCGTGCGGGAGAAGTTACCGACTTACTGTGGGATGGTGAAAAAGCCGATTGGTTTATTGGCCGGGAAGTGTCCAATACGGGCACACATGGCACTGGCTGCACCCTGTCCTCCGCTATTGCCGCTTGCCGAGCTTTGGGCTACCCGTTGCGAGATGCCTGCGTTGTGGGTAAAGCCTATGTACAGCGGGGCTTGCGCCGGGGAAATAATGCACATATCGGCGCTGGTGCTGGACCTGTAGGCCACTGTGGCTGGCCCCTGGATTTAATCGACTTCCCGGAGATTTTAGTGTCGGGAGAAGAGCGTGCGCTGGATTATGGCTTTGGTGTGGCCCAGCCTCTTGTTCATGGGTTTGCCAAAACAGACTCTCAAGCATTGGGTTTATATCCGGTTGTGGATACAGTGGAGTGGTTGCAGCGCCTGGCTGAGCTGGGGGTGCGTACTTTACAGTTGCGAATAAAGAATCCGGGTAGGGACCTGCGCGAACAGATTGAGCGGGCAGTGGCTATTGGCAGGACGTATAACCTGCGCCTGTTTATCAATGATTACTGGCAGTTGGCGATTGAGTGCGGCGCCTACGGTGTGCATTTGGGCCAGGAGGATTTGCAATCTGCTGATCTGAGGGCAATTCAAGCGGCAGGATTGAAGCTGGGTATCAGTACCCACGGCTTCTATGAATTACTGTTGGCCTACCGTTATCGCCCCAGCTACTTGGCCATTGGTGCAATTTATGCGACCAACACCAAGGATATGTCGGATCAGTTGCAGGGCGTGCAGAAACTTGCGCGAATGGCCGCGCTATTGCCCGATTATCCACTTGTGGCAATTGGTGGTATTAATATGCAACGGGCCGGTGAGGTTATCGCTAGTGGTGTTGGCAGTATCGCCGTGGTCAGCGCTATTACTAAAGCAAAAGATTACAAGCAGGTGGTTGCCGATTTTAATGTCCTGTTGAAAGGTAAGCGTGCGGAAGTAGAGCCATGTTAAGTAGTAAGGAATTACAGCGTTACAGTCGCCAGATAATGTTGCCTCAGGTGGGTGAAGAGGGACAGAAAAAGCTGTCTTCTGCGCGAATTCTGATTGTCGGCTTAGGTGGGCTCGGCAGCCCGGCAGCGATGTATCTGGCCGCAGCCGGTATTGGAGAGCTGCACCTTGTAGATGGTGATCATATCGATCTCTCCAATTTGCAGCGCCAGGTTTTGTACAAAACCAATCACCAGGGAAAATCCAAAGCCATGGTGGCTGCACAACAATTGGCTGCAGCCAATCCAACTATTCGCATTCACCCCCACAGCCAAATGGCGAATGAATCCTGGCTGCGTGAGCAGGTAAAACAGGTAGATCTGGTGTTGGACTGCACCGATAACCTGGAAATCCGCCATACGATCAACCGGGTTTGTTATCAGGCAGGGTGTCCGGTGGTAATGGCATCGGTACAGGGGTTTTCCGGCCAGCTGATTAGTTTGGATTTCTCTGAAAGAAAAGGTCCCTGTTATGCCTGCCTGTTTCCGCCCCAGGAGCAGGCTGAAGTCCAGAACTGCTCTACAGCAGGTGTGATCGGTCCTGCGCTGGGTGTGGTTGGTAGCATGCAGGCTCTGGAGGCCATGAAATACCTGATGGATTTGCCGGTATCGAGCTTGAATAAATTGCACTTAATCGAGACGGAAACTTTAGCTCTGCAAACTTTGCAGCTGCCGAGCCATAGTACTTGCCCGGTTTGTAGTGCCTGATTTCTTGTGTTGCCAGCAGGGGGCTCGATAAATAGTTTTATTTGGAGAGTCCCTTATTGGCAATGTCTTGTCGCAAAATTTTCTTCCAATAGTCGGGTTAAAATTCACGCCATTTTTGTACTTTATAAATCTTACTTGTCTATATAAATAAGCTATTGGCTCGATAGCTTGTGAGAAGTGGATAAAGGTACCAAAATGGCCTTATAACCATTTCGGTGACAACAGTTTTTGGAAGAGGGATTTGTATTATGAAAAAAATCGATATTGGTATCAGTGAAAAGGATCGGGAAAAGATTGCTGCCGGTTTGAAACATTTGTTGGCAGATAGCTACACCCTTTACCTGCAAACCCACAACTTCCACTGGAATGTTACTGGGCCTCTGTTCCGCGAATTACATCTGATGTTTGAAGAGCATTACACCGAGCTGGCCACTGCGGTGGATGATATTGCCGAGCGAATTCGTACCCTCGGGGTTTCCGCTCCCGGTACTTACCAAGCGTTTGCCCAGCTCAGCTCCATCAAAGAAGTGGTTGAGGTACCACCGGCGGAAGAAATGGTAAAAATTCTCACTAAAGGGCATGAACAGGTGATCAAAACCTGTCGTGAAGTTTTAAAAGATGCCCAGGCGGGAGAAGATGAATCCACAGTTGCCCTGGTATCTGATCGTATGAGAGTTCACGAGAAAACGGCTTGGATGCTGCGCGCAACCAGCAGTCACTAGTCGCTCAAATAAGTAGAGGCACTTTTATAGACCTCAACCAGTAATCGCGGATAAAAACGCGGTTGCTGGTGCCGACAAGGTGCCTCGGCTCTTTAATAATATCCCCACCTCCTGACTCACTACTGGTGCCGATAGCGGCAGGCATTCCAGCCCATATTCCCGAACCTGTGTTTCGCACAAGCTCGGCACTGCACTAATCCCCATTTCCGCACGTACTAACTGGCCGATTGTGCTTAATTGATTAGCTTCGCAGATATAGTGAACGCCTTTGCCACTTTGCCCGAAGGCCTCATCGGTCCAGCGCCTCACCGCTGAGCCGCGGTTCATAGCTATAAAAGGAAAACTGGCCAGGTCACTCCAGCGCACTTTTCCTTTTTCGCTGAGGGGGTGCTGGGGTGGCATGACCGCGATAAAACGATCCCTGTGTAGGGGCACAAACTCAAGCCCGCCTAAATCCTCGGGGCGAAAACTGATGCCCAGCTCTGCCCGGCCATCCTGCACCGCTTGGGTTACTCGCTCCATCACCACATCTTCCAATAGGATATTGATTTGTGGGTGTTGGCGGTGAAAATTGGCTAATAATTGGGGGAGTTGGTTGAGCGTATAGGCGGGAATTACTGCCAGGCGCAATTGCCCACGCTCCAGGCGAAAGGCCTGCTGTACCGCATCCAGGGATTGATCCCAGTTGTGCAGTAGTTGTTCGGCGCGGGAGAGAAATTCTTCGCCCTCCGGGGTCAGAGTGAGTTGGCGGGCTTCTCGACTGAAAAGCGGGCCGCCAGTCGCATCTTCCAGGTTGCGGATGGCAATGGACAGGGCTGGCTGGGAAGTGTGCAACTGAGCGCTGGCCTGGGCCAGGCTGTGGCTGCGGGCCACTGTGACAAAGGCGCGTAGTTGTTTGATCGTGGCACTCACAGCGGCAGGCTCCTGGGGAATTGATGGATTTGGCTATGTTAACTTTTATTTAACAAATCTAAAAAAGATTAAAATAGTTTTAAGTGGTGGGGCAGGGCATGATTGCTCCCCTTGTGCCCGAGAGGGCGATTTGAAAACACAATAATGAGCCACAAGGTCTGTTGAAATGAAGGACAACTCCCAACCGCTCTGGCAACCCAGCGCAGAGGCTATTGCCGCCACTCAGATGGATGAATTTCGTCTCAGGGTCAACCAGCAATATCAGCTGGATCTCAATGATTACGCGGCCTTGTACCAGTGGTCAGTAGATAATCGCGAAGCTTTCTGGCGGGAGTTGTGGGATTACACCGGAGTTATTGCTGCAGATAAGGGTGATGAGACACTCAGTAACGATTCCATGCCCGGAGCGCAGTGGTTTCCACAGGCACGCCTGAACTTTGCTGAGAACCTGCTGCGTTATCGCGATGACAAGGCTGCCCTGGTCGAGCGCCTGGAGAACGGTAGCCGCCGTGAGCTGAGCTACAAGGAACTGTACGATCGGGTGGAGCGCCTGTCAGCGGCCCTCGTTGCCCAGGGCGTTGTTGAGGGAGATCGGGTAGCGGGCTTTATGCCCAATGTGATCGATACCGTAGTGGCCATGTTGGCCACCACCAGCCTCGGTGCTATCTGGACCTCCTGCTCACCAGACTTTGGTATCAATGGAGTATTTGACCGCTTTGGCCAGGTGCAGCCGAAAGTACTATTTGCCTGTGAAGGATACTTCTATAACGGCAAGGTTATTGATTCATTGCCGCGTCTGCGCGAGATCATGCAGCGAATCGAATCCATAGAAACTTTGGTAGTGGTACCGGTTGCGCGCTCAGAAGAGGAAACTGCTCAGGTACTAGCGGCAGAGCCGCTGGGTAAGGCGGTACTGCAGCAAGCTTTTGAGGCTGCGGCGCCGGCTCGCGAACTCTCCTTTGTACAAACAGAATTTAATCACCCCCTGTACATCATGTACTCCTCAGGTACTACTGGTGTACCCAAGTGCATCGTCCACGGAGTGGGGGGCACTTTGCTCCAGCACCTGAAGGAGCATCGCTTGCATGGCGATCTGCGCCGTGAGGATACACTTTTCTACTTCACCACCTGTGGCTGGATGATGTGGAACTGGCTGGTGAGTGGCTTGGCTTGTGGGGCGACTCTGGTGTTGTTTGATGGCTCACCTTTCTACCCTTCATCCCAAAGTCTATGGGATATGACCGATGAAGAGGGAATCAGTGTGTTTGGTACCAGTGCCAAATATATTGCTGCGCTGGAGAAGAGTGGCTGCAAACCCCGGGAGACCCACAAACTGGAGAAATTGCGTGCGGTGCTCTCCACAGGCTCTCCGCTGGCCCACGAAGGCTTCCGCTATGTCTACAGAGATATAAAAGCAGATCTCTGCTTATCCTCTATTTCCGGTGGCACCGATATTGTGTCTTGCTTTGCCCTTGGCAACCCAACTCTACCGGTCTATGCCGGTGAATTGCAGTGTCGCGGCTTGGGTATGGCGGTGGAAGTCTGGAATGATACGGGCAGTCCAGTGGTTGAAGAGAAAGGGGAGCTGGTTTGCTCCAAATCCTTCCCCTGTATGCCGATTGGCTTCTGGAATGATCCAGATGGAGCCAAGTACCGCAGTGCTTACTTTGAAAATTGGCCTGGTGTATGGGCGCATGGGGACTATGCCGAGATTACGGCACACGGTGGTGTTGTAATCTATGGCCGCTCCGATGCAGTACTCAATCCCGGTGGTGTGCGCATTGGAACCGCAGAGATTTACCGCCAGGTGGAGAAAGTCGAGGAGGTGCTCGATAGTATCTGTATCGGCCAGCCCTGGCACGACGATGTACGGGTAGTGCTGTTTGTGGTTTTGCGAGAGGGTGTTGTACTGGACGAGGATCTGACCCAGAAAATCCGCTCCACGATTCGCGCCAATACCACGCCTCGCCATGTGCCGGCCAAGGTGATCCAGGTGGCCGATATTCCGAGAACTATCAGCGGTAAGATTGTGGAACTGGCTGTGCGCAATGTGGTGGAGGGTAAACCGGTTAAAAATAAAGAGGCTCTGGCCAACCCTGAAGCCTTGTCGCTATTTGAAAAGCTGCCGGAGTTGGCAGAGGAGTAAAGTTTCGTTAGGAGTAAGGGAGCGTAACCCTGCGCCATTTAGTTTGCTGCGGTTCTGCGCTACCCTTCACTTTATAAACACCAATAATTCACGGTAGAAAAACGGTCATGGTTACTTATTTGTACTGGGCAGCGGTGATTGCCCTGGTTATTGCTTCTCTTTTTATCGGCAGTCGCCTGGGCAGCCTTAAAATCGGCGCAATCGTGGCTGCGGTTTTCTTTGTTGGCGGCTGGCTTGCCTACTACTTTCACTATGAGCAGGTTTTCGTGAAGCGTTTTGGCGGGGTCATGCGTATCTCTGTGCCCGATGGGTACCGCCATATCGGCGCCACCTGGAAAGAAGATAATTTGTGGATCGAGAATTATAACCCCAAGACTAACCAGTGTATTTTCACTGAGTATTCCAAAGGAAATATTCTGGAAGGACGGGTGATTATCCAGGATTGTAATCCCTTAATGCCCAGCCAAGGCACTCAGCCATAGAAGTCCCAAACGCCGAATCGGCTTATTGGCTGCTCAATAAGTCGATTTAATTATCCAAGCTGTTGTCATCAGCTGGATATTCCAGCCTACGGAGGGAACGGATACCCGGATTTTTTGCGGAGTAGCCGCTACTGACATTGGATAAAGATCTTGCGAATTCTCTTTGTCTCCCTACTTGTTGCCCTTCTAGCGCTGCCAATGCAGCTGGTAGCAGCAATCCCATTTTTTGATCGTTTGCCGGGTTTTACCCTGCTGGTGCAGGGCGATCCCCAGCTGCAGGAAAAATTGACCTCCGAGCTCAACGAGTTGCGCAAGAACAGTAGTGCGCTGGAAAACTACGAAGATCCGGCAGATATTGCGCACTATGAGCGGGGTAACCTGGAAAAATTACTGCGTGCGCAGGGATATTATGATGCCACTGTGTATGAGTCTGTTTCTGGTAACCAAATTTTCTATAGTGTCACTCCCGGCCCCCAATACCATATCAAGAGCCTGGATATTGATATGCCGGCCGGTTTGCGGGCAGGCTTTAGCGGCTTACCTATCCATGTTGGAGATCCCCTGATTGCCAGCAAGGTACTTGAGGGCGTAGAAAAAATTACCAAGTACCTCAATGAAAATGCCTGTCTGCTGAATGTGGATGTCAGCTACCAGGCAACGGTGATTCACCGGGAAGCTGCTGCGAGACTGGAATATCGGGTGGCCCCCAGCCCCGAAGTCCATGTTGGCCAAGTCCGCATTGAAGGAGTCACCTCTATCGAAGAGGACTACCTGTTGGATAAGGTCAAGATTAAATCCGGGGATTGCTTCAGCCGCAGTAAACTGGATGCTGCGCAGTTGCGTCTGCTGCGCACCAACTTAATTGCCAATGTAAATACTGAAGTTTCTGAACCTTACGATGGGTTGGTGGATGTTACTTTTGTTATTCAGGAGCGCAATCACCGCACCATAACCTTGGGGGTGGGGTACACCTCCGATGAGGGAGCCGGTATTTCAGCAGCCTGGGAACATCGCAATGTTTTCCATCGTGGGGAAAAAATTGAAGTCGAAAGTAAGCTCAACGAGGTAAAGCAAACCCTGGAAGGCAAGCTCACTATTCCACGTTTCTTCCATGACAAGCAACGCTTGACCGCCAGTATTGCTTTGGAAGGTGAGGATGTTGATTCCTACCGTTCAGAGTCCCTGACATTCAGTGCACTGGTATCGAGAAAAATCAGTAAGCATCGCACGCTGAGTGGTGGCGCCGAGCTGAAATTCAGTGAAGTGGACGAGAAGGTGGAAGGGGCAGTTGAAGCAGATGATCCCGATGAAAACTACACACTGTTAGCTTTCCCCCTGGGCTTTAAATTAAACACGACAGACAAACCCCTGGATGCCCGTCGTGGCGCCACTTCTGCGCTGGAAGTAAAACCCTATATCGATCTTAGAAATACCAATACCACCTTTGTTAAAAATACCCTACAGCTCACTGCGTATAAAACAGCCGATGACTGGCGTTATAAGCCCACCTTGGCAATAAGGTTGAAAGCCGGGGCAATTACAGGGGAGTCGAATCTTGAGCTGCCTGCGGATGAGCGCTTTTATGCCGGTGGTGGTGGCTCCGTGCGGGGTTATGGTTACCAGGAGTTGGGTCCGCGCCTTATTGAGATTAATGATGAGGGTGAGGAAACCCTCTCCGATGCTATTGGTGGTCGGGGACTCAGCGAGATTTCTTTTGAGGGCCGTTTTCGTTTTACGGATACCTGGGGCGGTGTAATTTTTCTCGATGGCGGCAATGCCTATGAGGACGCAGCGCCCAAGTTTTCTGACCTGTTCTGGGGAACGGGTTTTGGCGTGCGCTATATCACCTCCTTTGCCCCCATCCGCATGGACATCGCCTTTCCCCTCGATCGCCGTGAGGGCATCGATGATCGCTATCAGGTGTATGTGAGCTTGGGGCAGGCATTCTGATGCGCTGGTTGGGCCTGTTTGCGCTGGGCGTTGCCTACTGGGTGGGTGCTTTCCTGCGTGGGCTCTGGCGCTCCCTTGGTGTTGGGGGTTCCCTGGTAACAGGCATTTGTCTGTTCCTCCTGATGTCCGCTATCTATTTCCTCAGCACGGAACCTGGGCGCGTCGGCCTTACTCGCGGGGCTTTTTACGCTGCCGAGCAATTGGTGGACGATCTCGAAATTGAGGCAGAAGGAATTCGCAGTGAAAAATCAGGATTTTGGTTTTTCGAGCGACTGAGAATTGACTATCGAGCTAATACGCTTGCCGAAGCCCAGGACCTGGAAGTCAACCTCAACAGCTTGTCCCGAAATCCCATCGATATTGAGCGAGTGGGGGCCAAAGATTTACTGCTCAACCTGAATATCCTCAATGAACTTCTCTCTGCGCTAGCGGATTCTGGCGAAGAGGAGGTTGAGGTTGTCAGTGAGGAGCAGCCATCGACTACTTGGGAATTATTAGTTCCCGGGTTTCGTTTGGCGCAGCTGGATATAGCTCGCCTACAATTGGTGGACAGCCGGTTGATCGCTATTCCCCCTGTTGCTATTCAGGCTAACGCCCTATATCAATGGCAGGATCAGCCGGCGCAGCTATTTATCGAAGTGAGTGAGCTGAATGGTTCCGAGTTTAATCTCACTGTAAATGGCCGGATGCAACGCGAGCGCTTTGTAATCGATTTCTCTACCAATGAGGTGGGCCAGGGGTTTGTCAGCCGACAGCTGCATCTGCCGGAAAATCAGGTATTGGATGCTCGCGGTGAATTATCCCTGCGCAAGCAGGGTGAAAAACTGCTGCTGGATATTAATTCGATCGCAGCTCCTCTAGCAGAACATCAACTGGATCTGACAGGAAGTATCGAAGCCGATATTAATCCCTGGCGCTTGTCTTCAACGGGGATTTGGCTGCGAGTGGATGAGCGGCGCAGCACGATTAAAGGCAGTATCAGCGTGGACGGTGTCAATGGGACAGTTAATCTCAATCAAATCCCGCTAACGCTTTCCCGCCCTTGGCAGGATATCCTGGACAGTGGTTGGCTCAGCGCAGATTTTTCGGTGCAGGGCTCCCTGCAACAGCCGAATATTAATGGCAGCTTACAAGTGGAAAGCAGCTACCGGCAGCAGCCCCTGCAATTGGAAGGTCGGGTCGATACCCAGGCAGGTGTGATTGACTTGCAAGCCTTATCTTTGCACTTTGCCGGTGCACGGATCGAGGTGCTCGGTACTGTAGATACGAATTTGAAAGCACTGGATTTGGTGGGAGAGATTGATGAGTTGGGTGTTGAAGAAATTCGCCGGCTTGCAGCTTCGCTACCCCAGGCTGATAGGGTAGATATCCCCACTGCTTTATCCGGCACCTTGCACCAGTTGCGTGTTGAGGCCATCGGCTCATGGAAAAACCCAAACCTCAATTTGTCTCTGAGTGCAGTGAGTGCTTACCACGACTTACAGGGTGAGTTGACGGCGGCGATAAGTGGAAACCTGCACGCGCTGACCATTGACGAATTGGTGTTTACCGGTGAGAAGCTCAGTCTGGAAGTAATCGGCCAGCTTGATATTGAACAGAAGCAGTTGGATTTACACGGGCAGATCGATGGCAAAAATATTAGCTTGCGCGATGACCTTGGAGTTACCGATGCAGAGGGGGTAAGCCTAGGGGGATCTTCCGAAGTAACGGTCCAGGGGGAGTGGAGTAATCCCCAGGTAAGTATTTTACTGGATTCCAATGGCGTCGCGCAGGATTACCCCTTTAACTTAAAAGGGGAAGCCAGTGGCGATATGGACCTGATAGAGGTCAGTGACCTGCGATTGGAGCTATTTACTAACGGCAATGGCAACCAGTTTGGTTCATCCTCAAGCAGAGGCCCTCAGTCCCCCGTGATTGCCTCAGGTTTTGATAAAGGGGAGCCGGAGCCCCTACAGAGCCAAAGCCGCCTGACAGCCCTCGCTGAAGATGCCCAGCAGTTGGGTCGGGTGGGGGTGGCATTGTTGCAGGCCGATGGCTCTATCGAACCTAGGCAAGACCGATTACAAATTGATATGGGCGCGCGCAATCTACCGCTGTTCCTGGTAGATCTCGTCGGTCTCTCTCTCCCTAACTCCCTTGAAGGGGAGTTGAGCTTGGATGGCAGGGTTGATGGGGCTATTTCAAACCCGCAGATTAAAGCCAACCTGATCGCCCAGGGAGAATTTCATCTGGAGCCCTGGCATTTACAGGGTACTTTGGACTATGCAGACAGGAGTCTGGTAACTGATGGTATCGAGCTGCTCTGGGCGGGTCGCAACCAATTATCAATACTGGGTAGCTTGAATGCAGAGCGACTGGATTTAGAGTTGCGCGGCCAGGGTGATCTATCGGATTTGGCGAATAGTTTTTCCAGCGGTAGGGCTGGTAATGGTGATGTCAGCCTTTATGCCAGTATTGGTGGAAGCCCTAAGCAGCCTGAATTCCAAGGGGAGTTGCGCGCTACTGGAGAAGCCCTGGGGCGAGGGCAGCGCGGAATCCAGGTTCAACCGCTTTCGATAGTATTGGATTGGCAGACAGAGAATGGAGAGCTGGATGCATCCCTGATTGCCCAGCACGGCGGTAGCAACGCAGTAAATAGCCAAGTAAGTGTATTGATTGCGCCGATCTTCGAACAATTATTTGCTGATAATAATCAAACTGGTAGCCTGCGAAATGTGCCCTTTCAATTGCAGGGGCGCGGTACGGCCGATTTGTCAGTGATTGCGGAATATATTGATCCCCGCGTCCACCGTATGCGCGGTTTGCTCAGTTTCAATGTTGACGGTACCGGAAATTGGCAGCGTCCTCTATTAACCGGCGATATCGAATTGAGTAATGGTCGCTATGAGCACCGACCGAGCCATACTCGCATTGCGGATATTAATTTCTACGCGCAGCTGTCTCCTGAGGAGTGGCAGATTGTGCGAGGAAGCGCTACCGATGGTGATGGTGGGCGGATAAACCTGGGAGGGGCGGTCTTTTTACCTCCGGATAGCTCGCCCAGTTTTGACATCGTATTAAGCCTCAGTCGGGCCCACTTGCTTAACTCACCGGGAGTACGCGGTGCAATATCCGGCGATGCCCGTTTGTCGGGCTCAACCCAGGATGCAGAAATTACCGGGCGATTCACTTTGAAGCCGCTGGCCGTACAGATTGAGCAATGGATCGGCAGCAGTGTTCCAGAAATCCAGGTGGTGGAAGTTCAGGTCGATGGTCCACAGGTGCAGCGATCTTCTCCCCTGTTTAGCAAAATCGGATTGGATGTAGAGATTGTTTTGGACCAGCAATCCTATGTGCGCGGACTTGGCTTAAATTCCCAATTGCGCGGCGTGGTGGATATTCGAGGCACCGCAGATAAGCCAAAAGCCTCTGGCGAATTAACAATTGTTCGCGGCAGCTTTGATTTATTCGGTAAGAAATTTGATCTGGAAGATGGAGAAATTCGCTTCGAGAATAATGAGGTCGCTATCCTGGTTGAAGGTGTCTATGAATATAGCGATGGAGAAATAACCGCACAGATATCAGGCACTGCTGCGGACTTGGATATTACATTTACCTCTGACCCCTCGGCCTCTCAGGATGAAATTCTGGCGCAGTTGCTTTTTGGGAAGTCATTATCAGATATTTCACCTTTACAAGCTGTTCGTTTGGTTAGTGTCGTACGCAGTTTGCAGTCGGGGCGAGCGGTATTGGACCCTATCGCCAAGACACGCGAGCTGTTGCACCTGGATACACTCAACATTGAGCAGGAGGAGGGAGACGAAGGTGATGAGTACGCATTGAGCTTGGGCAAATATATTACCAATCGAATTTATGTGGAATTACAGAGAAGTACCGATCCTCTCAGTCCATGGCAGGCGGAGATGCAAATAGAACTTAGGGATAACCTCAACCTGGAGTTTAAAAGTGCCGATGACGGTGATAGCGGTTCCGGTAGTGTAGAGTTACAGTGGAAAAAAGATTATTAGGGTTTTCGCCACTAACCCCCTATCGTTGTAAGAAGCATCGTTAATATTTGGTGATTAGCATATCCGTTATTTTTAACGTGCAACCTGGCTGGGGTGGATTGTTGACGCCCCAGTTGTCGATCACGATCATCATGGATTCATCAAAAATTGCAGGCCCCTTTTCCCGGTAGGCGTGCCAAAGCTGATTTGAATCATCGCACTTGGACGCAGATGCTTCACACACTCTTATATCCCATTGATAGGTTCCACTAGCTTCACCCGATATGATTTTCCTGGATGTAAAAGTTATATGCTGTTGGGCACCACTCTTCACCTGTAGGGGGCCTGTTTGGCTTGTCCACGCCGCCTGACTGGGAAGCCCTCCCCAATTGGAAGCGAAACTTCCCGGACCATTAGAGCCTGTTGTTTCTACAAAATCGACTTCCCGCTGCCCTCCGGCCCAACATCCACCAGGTTGTCCACACCAGGGAAACATATAAACGGCAATCCACTCTTTAGCACCACACTTACCTGGGGGCACGTCAATCTTAAAGTCAATTGCTGAAATATCTTTCATTCTAATCTCGGTATTCCCACACTGAACCGCAGATGTATAAGCGCAGGAGCCTTTGGTATCGTCATCCATAATAATAACGCCGGATCCTTCCGTATTGCTTGGTTGAAAGCTGATTTTAGTGCAGCGATTGTTTTCGGCCACTTTGTCATCTTGATGATTGAATATGGGCTTACATGTTGTTGCTGATGCCAGATTTAAGGTGGATAGGGCAGCAAAGATCAGGAAGAGTCGGGTTGCTTGTAGCATGGTGAAGAGCTTGCAAACTATAAAACTCAATAAATTATAGTTTGTGTCTTGATGATCAGGCTTTAGTAGAAATGTTTAGCCTGTCAATAAGATCAACTTTGGCTGGTAGCACAAAGGTCACTTTCACTTATCCAGAAGGTAACCTTTTTATAGATGAAGTCCAATGATCATTGAGTGCTTACAAATGATTCTGAACGTAACTTAAAACATCTGTTGGAGTGCAATTGTCCATAAATCTATCTTGCAGGCTGTAGGCCATTTTTTCCAGAGGTGCACCGTTGTAGCCGTAGGTCTGAATTTCACTGATATAACGTTTGATAAATGACTCTGCTCCCAAGAGAGACCATTGGTGGACATGGATTAACTCATGGAAATGGAGGGAAATGTCCGCAGCAAAAGGTGTTTTGACAAAGTAGGTATCTTTGTAAGTGATTCCGGCTACTTCCATGTCGACAAAGTCACCCAGACCAGCCTGGTAGAGCTCGGGAAACCTCGGTTTTGGAATATTATCAACCACTACAAAGTAGCTTTTGCTAAGAAATTCTTCCGTATAATACCCTGAAAACTTCTCTGTGAACCTTGCGCAAGATTGTCTCTCTTCTTTGAAGTCTATCAGTGTTTGATCAATCCAATGGTCTATTTTTTGCAACATCTATATCGTCCTGATTGGGAGGCAACTCTGGGGCTTTGCTCACCCCAGAACAGAATTTTCAATATACGAAATAAAGTTGTGCTGAGAGTTATACGTAGGAGTATATCACCGATCCACTTTCTTTTTTCTTTTGAAGATATTTCTTACAGGGATAGTAAAGTATCGCAATCAGAGCAATCCAGTAGGCATAGGTTCTCAGTAAATTAGGTGTGTAGCCTTCAGGCCATACTTTGGAGCCGTTGAAGAAGTTGGTTGCTACTCCAAACTCTAAGTAGCTCCATAGATGTGCGGACAGATTGATCACTGGGACATGGAGTAAATAGAAGAACAATGAGGCCTGCCCAAAGAGGAGCAATACATCCAGTATTCGGTTTTGTCGATTTTCAACGGTAGCCATGATCAGGAAAACTATACTCATTGTCATAAGGATATAGCTGAACGACATTGGGTATTTGGCGGTGTTGATAAAGCCCAGAAGCCCCTGGTGTGAAATCCAATCATTGGGGTCGCCAAAGCCTATTAGTCTAACCGCAATAAATATAATCGATAGCGCAGTTGCTGTTGTTATTAGTAGACGCACTCGTTGCTTGTTTGCCATCTCGTAAAGAGGCCCAAATACATAACCTAGGTACATAAGAGCAAAGAGGGGAATAATATTGTAAGCAGCAAAAATCCCGGAGTTGAACTCGAAAAGTCTAAAACTAGTGCGTACATGCGCAAGAATCCAAAGCCATTCATAGCCACCTAATAGCTGGCGCATGAAGTCATCATTCAGGTATCCATGTAAGGATATTACGGCCAGGCAAACGATGGTGGTCCATATCATTGGCAAATAGATTAAGCCCGCCAGTATGATCATGGATACGCCCAGGGCCCAGATTACCTGTACAAAAGCGTAATTATAAGCAAACTGCCAAGAGAGGTTTACCAAGGTTAGTTCGAGGATAACTAGTACTAACCCTCGAAGTATTAAGAATTTTGCCAACTCCGGCTTGGAGTTAAGTTTTTTACCGTGAAAGTAGGCACTCAATCCTGTAAGAAATATAAATCCAGGGGCACATATATGCGTGATCCAACGAGTTAAAAACAAAGCGATGGACGATTGGGATAGGTCCAATGGGTCAAACTGGGTCGAAGTCCAATAATCTCGAGTATGATCGAGGGCCATAATAATTACTAATATACCTCTAGTGATGTCTATTGCTGGATATCGCAATTTGTTATCTCCAAAGTTAGTGAACTTTATAGTGTTGGATCCTCAATGAGGTTTTACTACCTTGAAATTTGGTCGGCCGAAAGGTGATCAAGGGGATTTGTAATCTATCTCTATCGTTATCCATTTTCATTTAAGGATAAGCGGGAGCTGGCTTCCTTCAATATTGTACATATATTTTTTAGGCAACCAATTGATTTTTAGTCGTCTGGCATGGTAATGGAAGAACGATGGTGCAAGTAGGTTAATCTTTAACTATTCAAACTTATCTCTGCCATAAGATAGCCGATATTATTATCTTTTTGCTTCAGCTTTTAGCTTGCTAGTGGCCGGATCAGACATTTAATGATGAGTTAGAATATATGATCTCGGCCTATTATCAGTGTAAAGGTTTTTCGGTAAGTAAAAGAGATATTCCTGTTTTTTAGCCAGAGTTACTCTTAGAATAGTAATAGTTAGTAACCCCGAAACCTTAAGGTTGCATTGAGTATTATCAGTTTACTTTGATATTGCCATGCTTTGCTTGGGTCATTACCGTATAAGGTAAAACAATCGTATCTGCTGCCACAGAAAAGACCGCATCTATAGCTTCCAGCGGAATATGGTTGAGTGTTGATCCAGTGTTTACAGTCTGGCTGGGCTCGCTATTCATTAGACAAAAGGAGTAGGAGGTACCGCTATATACTCTTGGAATGCTTTCACAGTAGCTCTTTTGGCCTCGATGAGCGATATCTACTTGGTTATCTTTTGGGTTAACGGTTTTTACCGTGGCGCATGAGGCACAAATGATCGAGGCTGATGCTAAAGAAATTATACGCTTCACAAACTAATCCTTG
Source organism: Microbulbifer sp. ABM4_008 (assembly GCF_056311705.1). Taxonomy (NCBI): domain Bacteria; kingdom Pseudomonadati; phylum Pseudomonadota; class Gammaproteobacteria; order Cellvibrionales; family Microbulbiferaceae; genus Microbulbifer; species Microbulbifer sp. ABM4_008. The sequence continues at coordinate 1,223,671 of NZ_CM149970.1, forward strand.
CTGATGTGATCTGGTGCGGACTATAGAGTAGCATTTTTTAAATCAGTTCCATATTTTATGCGTGCTAAAGTAGCATCAGTGTCCAATTGCAATGTGAGGTTTGTAACACCTTGGCATTATTGTATTTCAATCTTGGAACAATCGTTCTACTTTAGTCTATGCTGATATTCCATTTTTTTTGATTAATTGATCTGTCTAGATAAATTACAAGGAAGGCTGCCTTGCCAGTGTGATTTAAGCATGAGAAATATGGTCTATAAAGAATCCCTTGACATACTTTTCATAAATCGTGGTTAGGACATCTGAATAAATTTGGAACTCAAACGGAGTTGTAGGTGGCAGTATACAGTTAAGATAGTCATATATTTCTGGTATATGCCGAGTGCCGTACTCCTCAAGTAGCTTTACCAATCTATTATCTCGTGAAGGACGGTAGGCATCATCTTCAGTGAAATGATTATGAAGAATACATAAAATCCAGATGGTGGCGCCCTGTTGTAATAGGTGTTCATTAATACCAAGACTCTCCCCGTTTTCCTCGATTAATTTGACTTTAATATATTGGTACCCATTAAAATCATCATAGTTGATATAAGCAGTTTGTCCGTTGGCGAACCCACCTTCATCAATCATGTGGTAGTAAAGCAACAGTACAGATGACATTGCCCTATTTCCCACCTCAAAGTGGTTTTCAGTATTAATTATCATTCTTCTCCAGTGAAATTTGACCTGGTTTTATTGAGATTTCGCAAGCAACAACTGATAGATCAATATAAGAGCTTTACTGATAATAATACACCGCTCTTTAGGTGTCGGAGAACTAATACTCGGAGCATTACAAATGGTAAACGATTTATTCTCACATTCTTTGTTGTGCAGAGGGATGTATGTTAGCTTTAGAAGTAAGATGAGATAAAGAAATCTAGTTGGTATTTATTTTTGCCTCAAATGCCCGCCAAAAATCCCGCTCATAGGCTTGGATTAACCGCACACGAATGGCAATATCATTTTCTCGAACACCTGAAGCTAGTCCTCTTGCAATTATATCGATAGCCTGTTCCCTGAATCCTTCTGGAAGTTGGCTAAAAGTCATTAAGAAACTGAGCTGTTCATTGGTAAAGCGTTTATTTTGTTTGAGAGCTTTTGCAACGCGCTCAGCATTTTTGCCAAAACTCTGAAAGTTTATTAACAGGGCAGCGGCAATTTCGGCGGGTGTAGCGTAGTTGGCTAGCCAGGTAGTATAGGCTGGATAGGCTTGGGCACCTGCGAGTGGTTGGTACTGGGCGATCTGCTCGGGTGAGATGCCCAATGCTTGAATCAGATTGGGTAGCAGGGTATTAGCTTGAATTTCTGCTGTCGTAATTCGAGTAAAAAATGCTCTAGTACTATGTCCCGGTAAGCCACCAAAACGATGCAGAGATAGTGCATTACTTCTCAAGTCCGATAAGTTAATAAGGCGTTGCTCCATTGCAAAAGCCTGTAACTTAGCGTCCGGTAGAGTATTTTTTTCCAGCTGTAGAACAAAGACAGGAGTAGGGCCCTTGAGATACAGTTTTTCAAGGCGCTCTATCAGAGCTTTTGCATCCTGTTGGTTTGTGGCGATATCTGCTGTGGCCGGTTGAGTCATGACCAAAAGAACAACCAGTCCCACAAGAGCGAATCTTAAACAATGCGTATTGGCCACTATTCCAACTCCGCTGGTGCACGAAATAAGCATAGCAGGAAGACAGAAACCGGACTGGTAGCGTATTTGTCAGGCCACAGTACTTTTTCCGCGTATTAATTCGGCGGGATCAATTCGATAGAAATGACTTAACTCCTTATAGAGTTCCGGGTGTAAGGCGTGCATAGCCGTTGGGATCGTATAGAAACTTTCTGTTGCTACAGCAAAGAACTCAGCGGGAGACTGGGCGCCGTATAAATCGAGCACAGAGGGTGTATCACCAGGAAACTCACCGAATTCAGCTCTTTGTCTCAAACGGTGGAATTCCCGGCTCATAACCTCAGCCCAGGTGGCCCCTTCATCACTGCTTTCAAATAGAGGGCGGCCATCAAAGTAACCATCCTCTTCATCGACTTTGTGGGCGAACTCGTGCAGGGCGACATTGTGGCCCCGTTCAGGCGACTGTAAATCTTTCTCCAGGTCACCCCAGGAGAGGACTACGGGTCCACGATAATGTGCCTCCCCTTCACGGGCACTGTGCCTGGCTGTTTCTATATAGCCTTCCCGACGTGTTTCGTGAGCGACATAGGTGTCTGGGTAGAGCAACAGGCTGTAAAGGTTGGGGTAGCATTCATTCTTGCGGCCCAATAGGAGTAGGCAGGCATGGGCAGCGATGGCCACCTTCATGCGTTCATTGACCTGAAGCCCCTCGCAACCGACAAACTCTTTGCCGTGGAGAAATAGGGCGATATTACTGCATAACTCTTGCTGTTGATTGGAGTTAAGGTAGTGATAGAGAGGAAGATTTTCCCTAATGAGTTGTAGCTGTTCCCGTGTTAAGGGTTGTGAGCGGAGGTAAAAAATGCGCCACTGTCGGTAGAAGTGGGGAACCAGCCATATCGCCAGGGCCAGCAGGATAATTGCGATAAAAGCACTCACAGCTTAAACACCGGTTGTTTGCGTGAGATATTATCTTCCAGCTTAAATTCTTGGCAGGGAGTCCCCTGGTGAAATTTCATTTGCCACTGCCCTTTACTTCTAACCCAAATAGATGATCGCTTACAAAACCCCTTGTACTCCCCTTGCTGGCCTCGCCGTGCAGATTTATACAACAGCATAATGACTGTGTCAGAGAGAGGAATGCATTCATAGTTTTGGCTGTGAATTTCCCAGCCCGTATTTTCCTCCTGTTGCATTGATCGCACTATTGCCTTGAAATCAAAGGTCCGCCCGGATTTCCCTACCTCTATAAAATCAGGGCTTAGCAGCTTGCTAATGACTTCAGGGTCTTTGCGTATCTCGAACTGATGCAGCTTTGTTTCATTCTCAATCAGAATATCGGTAATCTCATGTATCACTGTTTTACCCGGTATGCCCCAGTTGCGACAAATTACTATTTGCCTGATTTTAGAATGGGGAGTTTACTGCCGAATTCAAGGTTTCGGATGGATAGAGTTATCCGGCAGCGAAGCTTGATAAATGGGGGATGTCTGCCAACACTTAGAGCGTCTGGGTGATTTTCCTGTCACTGTGGAGAAGCTTATGCGTTCGCTATTGGCCCTTCTTATCTTGATGTTTGGAGTCTGTACCCAGGTGCTGGCCCAGTCCGGTGAAACTCCGTTAAAAGTGGCGATCGCCGGGGATGCACCACCCTATGTGATTGACGGTGCGACCAGTGGTTTGGAAATAGATATCGTTCGGCAAGCTCTCCCTGGCTATAAGTTGGAGTTCGTACAGATGGGGTTTGCGGAGACGGCCCCGGCACTTGAGCAGGGTATGGTTCAGGCAGCGGTGAATGTACTCAAGAAGAATGATGGCCTATTTTACTCGAACAATATGATCAGCTTTGCCAATTACGCCATTGCTAAAGCCAGCGCAGAAATGAAGATTGGCAGTATTGCAGATCTCGCGGGTAAGAAAGTGATCACTTGGCAGGGAGCTCCCATGGATCTTGGGCCCGAATTTGAAAAAATGTTTGGGCCTAATGGCACCCAGAAACAGAATGTTATGCAAGCGCCAACAGCTCGTGACTTGGTTGCCCAATTCTGGAAAATGCCAGATGCGGTCGCCGTGGTGGATATGGAGCTATTTAAGTACTACAGCAATAAAATGGGTCATACCATGGCTCAGGTTGACCTATTCCAGATATTCCCGATGATGACAGACTTTCGAGTCGGTTTCCGCGATGAAAAAGTGCGAGATGACTTTAATCGCGGGCTGGCAGAGCTGTGCAGCAGTGGCCGCTACAAAGCCCTATTGCAGAAATACGATGTGGTGCAAAAGCAGGATATTTGTAAGTAGAAAGCCTGAAATTGCGGAACAATTAATCGAGAAAGAAGGGACCTGGATCTTGTGATTTAGGCCTTTCTTGATTGGTGTGGTGGGGCGGGTTCGGACCTACTGCATCTAGTTCGTTGTCGGCAAATAGAAACTTGCTGTTTAATGAATTCTTGCGGGATTATCGATAAATCTTATCGGTCTTAGTGCCCAGTTTCTGAGTGCTCATAACCTCTGGCCAGTTTGATAAAAGCGCTCAGGTATTCAACTTCGCTATCGTCTTCACGAGTTCCTAAGAAAATCTGTTTGGCAATACCTTGTCGCCCGAGGCGCACCACCGATAGTGCCAGCTTGGTAGAGTACTCCTCTGCAAGCCAGCGAGGCAGGGCTGCGACCCCGCGGCCGCTGGCCACCATCTGTAGCATGATATCGGTAGTTTCACTGGTCTTGTGGCGCAGTGGCACCACGCCCGCAGGGTTGAGAAACTGGGTATAGATATCCAGGCGGTCCGGCGGCACGGGGTAAGTTAACAACACCTGATCCCGTAGGTCTTCTGCTGTCAGGTACTTTCGCTTTGCCATCGGGTGATCTCGAGGGACTACCAGCACCTGCTCGTAATCAAATACGGGATCGAAGCGCAGTCCGGCTTTATAGAAAGGGTCAGGGGTAACTAGCAGGTCGATCTCGTAACCCAGTAAAGCGCCGAGACCTCCAAACTGAAATTTCTGCTTAACATCCACATCCACGTCCGGCCAATCTTCCAGAAATGGCGACACTACTTTCAGTAACCACTGATAGCAGGGGTGGCATTCCATACCGATACGCAGGGTACCGCGCTCACCTTGAGCCATTTGCTTTAGCTTGCTCTCAGCATGTTCCAGTTGTGGCAGGACACGGTTGGCCAATCCAAGCAGATACTCACCGGTCTGGGTCAAGCGCAAGCTGCGGCCCTCACGCAACCAGATAGGGGCCCCGAGGTTCTGTTCCAACTTGCGCACAGTATGGCTCAGCGCCGACTGGGTTAGGCAAAGGTGCTTGGCCGCTGCGGTTAGCGAACCGTGATGGTCTACGGCCTGGATTATTGTTAAGTGCGTGCGCTCTAGCATAGCTGTAACCGAGCAATCCATGAATAAATTTAATGGATAGTTGAAAATATACCATTTTTGTTCATTTATAAAGAAGCTTATCCTGCCTGGCAATGTCAATCACCAAGCAAAGAACTCAGTTTTTGCCTTAGGAATCAGGATACCAGGCCGCAATGAATAAAGAGTTTGCATTCAGCATCAAGAACTTACGCTTTGATGAAAACTATCGTCCAGCGGATAGCACGCGGATCACCACCAATTTTGCGAACTTGGCGAGAGGGGAGAGCCGTCGGGATAACTTGCTCAACACCTTGAGAATGATTGATCGTCGTTTCAATGCCTTGGCGCATTGGGACAACCCTAGTGCAGATCGTTACTCTGTAGAGCTGGATATTATTTCCGTTGATATTGATATTGAAGGCAACGGAGAAGCCTTTCCTACCATTGAAGTATTGAAGACGAATATTGTTGATCATAAAAACAATCAACGGATTGAGGGCATAGTAGGAAACAACTTTTCTTCATATGTGCGGGATTATGATTTCAGCGTATTGTTGTTGGAGCATAACAAGAAGCAAGACAAGTTTAGCCTTCCTGAAGGTTATGGTGATCTTCACGGGAAAATTTTTCAATCGTTCCTGAGTTCAAATGCCTACAAGGATAGTTTCAGCAAGCCCCCTGTTATTTGTCTGAGTGTATCGAGCAGTAAGACTTATCATCGAACTGAAAACCAGCACCCCGTGCTGGGTGTTGAGTATCGGCAGGACGAATACTCTTTAACTGATGAGTATTTCGAGAAAATGGGATTGCAGGTTCGCTATTTTATGCCGCCGGATAGTGTTGCCCCTTTGGCTTTTTACTTCCAAGGTGATTTGCTTGGTGATTATACGAATCTTGAGCTTATCGGCACTATCAGCACGATGGAGACCTTTCAAAAGATATACCGACCTGAAATATATAATGCAAATTCTGTAGCGGGGACCTGCTATCAGCCCAGCTTGAAGCACCAGGATTATTCACTGACTAAAATTGTTTATGACCGGGAAGAGCGTAGCCAGCTGGCTATAAAGCAAGGAAAGTTTACTGAAGAACAATTTATCAAGCCATACAGAAGTATCCTTGATCAGTGGGCCGCTAATTACGCGCTTTAATTAACAAATATAGATAAGATTATTTTTCATGAATCGCCTATTGCCAACTTCAAGCGCTGGAAGCTTGCCTAAACCATCCTGGCTTGCAGAGTCCGAAAAACTTTGGTCCCCCTGGAAATTAAAGGGCGATCAATTACAAGAGGGTAAGCAGGATGCCTTGCGCCTGACATTACAAGAGCAACAACAAGCCGGTATCGATATCGTTAGTGACGGAGAGCAGACCCGCCAACATTTTGTGACTACATTTATTGAGCACCTCAACGGCGTTGACTTCGAGAAGCGGGAAACTGTTAAAATCCGCAATCGCTATGAAGCGAGCGTGCCGACAGTTGTTGGCGAAGTATCTAGGCAACAAGCAGTATTTGTTCAAGATGCTAAGTTTTTACGCAAGCAAACCAGTCAAGCTATCAAGTGGGCATTACCTGGTCCCATGACAATGATTGATACTCTCTACGATAGCCACTACAAAAGCCGCGAAAAGCTCGCTTGGGAATTTGCCAAACTTCTCAATCAGGAAGCGCGTGAGCTAGAGGCTGCGGGTGTTGATATTATTCAATTTGATGAGCCCGCATTTAATGTGTTTTTTGATGAGGTGAATGACTGGGGGATTGCCACTTTAGAAAAAGCCATCGAGGGGCTGAAATGCCAAACTGCCGTACATATTTGCTATGGCTACGGTATCAAAGCCAATACAGACTGGAAGAAAACTCTGGGTTCAGAGTGGAGACAATATGAAGAAGCGTTTCCAAAGCTGCAAAAATCCAATATTGATCTAATTTCGCTCGAATGCCACAACTCCCATGTTCCAATGGATCTCCTTGAGCTTATTCATGGTAAAAAAGTGATGGTGGGCGCTATTGATGTGGCAAGCAACACGATTGAAACACCGGAGGAAGTCGCCGATACCTTGCGCAATGCACTCAAGTATGTGGATGCTAAGGATCTCTATCCCTGTACGAACTGTGGTATGGCGCCTCTATCCCGTCAAGTTGCGAACGGTAAGCTCAATGCGTTAAGTGCAGGTGCAGAAATTGTTCGAAGAGAGCTCTCGGTTTAGCTGTCCCCAATATTCAGGTGCTCCCATGTCACTTTCCAGTACAGCCATAGAACCGTTGCGCTTTCGCGAAGCACTGGGGCATTACGCCTCCGGTATTACCGTGATCGCATCGCACTGTGAGGGTGAGCCGATAGGCTTCACCTGCCAGTCGTTTTATAGCGTATCGATGAACCCGCCATTAGTGTCATTCAGCGTTATGTCGAGTTCGTACAGCTACCCCAAAATTCGCCAGGCAGGCCGATTTTCAGTCAATATCCTGTCGGATGATCAGGTCAAGATTTCCAACCAGTTTGCTCGTCAAGGCGCGGACAAATGGAGCGAAGTTGAATGGCAGGAATCGCCGCTGGGGAATCCCATTATCGCCGGCAGCCTACACTGGCTTGACTGTGAAATTCATGCTGAACACGCTGCGGGAGATCACCTGATTGTGATTGGTGAGGTGAAGGCGTTAAACCTACAAAAAGCTGCTGCAAGGCAGCCACTTCTGTATTTCAAAGGTCAATATCGCAACCTTACTGCGGTGCCCCCAGCCGGGTAATACATGTGAGCAACGGGTTGCGGGCATGCGGCCCCATCGCCTGCCTCCAGAAGAAACCCGCATTAATTAATTCGAGGAATTTATGGAATTTCTACTCTACCTGCTGCTAGGAGCTGTGGCTGGGGTGCTGGCCGGCTTGTTTGGCGTTGGTGGTGGCATCATCATCGTACCCGTGCTGGTATTTAGTTTTACTGCCCAGGGTATCGATCCGCATGTGCTGACCCACCTGGCTGTGGGCACTTCGCTAGCGACTATTGTCTTTACTTCGATTAACTCGGTTCTGGAACATCAGCGCAAAGGCGCGGTGCTATGGCCAACTTTTGCCTGGATGAGTCTGGGTATTCTTCTCGGTGCAAGTCTCGGCTCGTTCACAGCGGCAGCTATCCAGGGGCCGGTACTGCAAAAGATTATTGGTGTATTTGCTATCACCATTGCCATTCAAATGGCACTGGAACTTAAGCCCAAGGCCAGTCGCGTTGTTCCCGGCAAGTTGGGACTGACAGCAGCCGGCGGGGTGACAGGCTGGGCCTCAGCCATCTTTGGCATCGGTGGCGGCACGCTGACGGTACCCTTTCTAACCTGGCGCAGCATGCCGATGCAGCAGGCAGTGGCAACTTCCTCAGCTTGTGGTTTGCCGATTGCTGCCGTTGGCGCTCTTAGTTTTATGGTTATTGGTTGGCAGCAACCTGAACTGCCCCAGTGGAGTTTTGGTTTTATCTACCTGCCAGCCATGGTTGGTATCGCCATCACCAGCATGTTCTTCGCCCGTTTTGGAGCGCGCCTGGCTCACAAGTTATCTCCGCGATTGCTTAAGCGCTTGTTTGCCTTGCTGTTGCTCTGCGTGGGTGGGAGTTTTCTACTTTGAGGCATCAGTGAATTGCAGTCTATCGATTGTTATCTCGGTGTAGGCGCAGCTGCAAAAGTGGAGGGGGGCTTCAACCCTCTTCCAAATGCGATCGGGCCTAAGTGAAGAGCATTAACTCCTAACTTTCTTTTGTGTGTCGAAATCTCTAGTCGAGCACAGGACCCTAGCGAAATGAAAATGGATTGACGTATCTGGAGGTTGCACAGTTGGTGCAATTGCTCCCGCTGACTGATGTGCGTATATCTATCCGCTGTATGGAACGAATGAAAGAGATTGTTTCTAACTCTGCTGGGTCATTCAAGTTGTTTGTGATTGCTTAAAGTGAATGGGGGTTGCTGGGGTGGGGTGAGGCCGCGAAGAATAAATTGTGCAAAGAGCAGTTTGGCATTAGCTGCTCTGCAACAAAAAAGGGCTTACGTCGTGAGACGTAAGCCCTTTTCTTTGTATGGCGCGCTCGGGAGGATTCGAACCTCCGACCGCCTGGTTCGTAGCCAGGTACTCTATCCAGCTGAGCTACGAGCGCGTCGTTATGGGTGCGAACTATAGAGAGTTGATTCGTTGCTGTCAACCTCTTTTTGGAAAAAATCCTTAAAAATCCGCAACTTATCGAGTTTCTGGGCCCCTCTGGGAGCGGTCGACCAGTCTCGACAGGGCGCGAATTCTGCCGTGCCTTTCATCAATTTGCAAGCCTTACTTTGAAAAATATGCCTTGGGTACCGATTGCGCCAGCTATCCAGGGGCGAGGCATTAAATTCCTCGGTGTGATTGGCGGCGAACTATACTCATTACTCTACCGGGATTTCGATGATTCGCACCTTTTCCATTGCCCACTGCCAAGTCCGGTCTATCGTCCGGCGGCAGGCTTCTCCAGAGATATAGTGAGAAAATATGGCGGACGAGCAGGACCAAGAGCGAAAGCTGCCGCAGGGGGAGTCTCCTTCACCGCCATCGGGAAAGCCGGTTCCGCAAGGGCCGCTGAATTGGCTCCAGTACTTCCTGTGGATTTTCCTTTTAATACTGACTGTACAGTACTGCACTAACGGACAGCTTTCTGGCAAGCGGACTGAGCTAGCTTACAGTGACTTTAAGAAAGAGGTCGCCGAAGGCAAAGTTGCCAGCGTGGTTATCGAGGGGGATAGAGTCAGCGGCACTTTTAAGCCAGAGGCGAGCAAAGTGCCGGCGCCAAACACTGACGAGAAAGAAAAAAAGGCTCCACCGCCGGAGCACTTCACAACCATTTTACCTTCCGTTCAAGACCCCGAACTGCTGCCCCTGCTGGAAAAGGAGAAAGTGGAAATCCTGGCAGAGTCCCCGGGAGGGGGCTTTATGCAGCGGATGTTGATTCTGCTTCTACCCTGGATACTGATTATTGGGCTCCTGGTTTGGATGGGGCGGCGAATGCAGGAAAAGATGGCCAGTGGAGCTCCCGGCAGTCCCTTCGGTTTTGCTCGATCACCAGCAAAGCGGTTTGAGCGCAGTGAGTCTCAAGTGACTTTCGATGATGTTGCCGGGTTGGCAAATGCGAAGAAGGACCTGCAAGAAGTGGCGGGGTACCTTAAGAACCCGGAGCACTATCGCAAGCTCGGAGCGAAGATCCCCCGGGGCATTTTATTGATGGGCCCTCCCGGCACTGGCAAAACCCTGATGGCGAAAGCGCTGGCCGGTGAGAGTGAAGCGCCATTTTTCAGTATTAGTGGCTCTGAGTTTATTGAGATGTTTGTAGGAGTGGGTGCTTCCCGTGTGCGGGATATGTTTGCCGAAGCCAAGAAAGATGCTCCTTCAATTATCTTTATCGATGAGATTGACTCCGTCGGCCGGGCGCGGGGAACGGGTGTTGGTGGCGGACACGATGAGCGGGAGCAGACGCTCAATCAGATCCTTGGTGAGATGGATGGCTTTGATCCCCAGGAGGCGGTGGTGGTGGTTGCGGCAACCAACAGGCCCGACGTTCTCGATGCGGCACTGCTAAGACCGGGGCGCTTTGACCGAAAAATTACTCTGGACCTTCCAGATAAGGCCGCACGCAAGGAAATTCTTGAGATTCATTCCCGCGATGTCCCATTGCACGGCAAGGTCGATCTGGAGCGGCTCGCGGCTCTTACTGCAGGTTTTGCCGGCGCGGATCTGGAAAACCTGATTAATGAGGCCGCACTGTTGGCGGGGCGAGAAGATAAGTCTGCGGTGGATATGGATTGTTTATTGAGGGCGAGGGATAAAGTGGTTCTCGGTGGCGAGCGCGAAATGGTTATCAGTGAGGAGGACAAGCGGATTATCGCCTATCACGAAGCGGGACATGCGCTGGTAGCAACGCTATTGCCCAATGCAGACCCCTTGGAGAAGGCGACTATTATCCCCAGGGGGCACAGTCTCGGCGCTACCGAGCAGATTCCCACCGAAGAACATCACAGTATGCAGGTCAGTTATCTCCGCGATCGTATCGGCGTAATGCTTGGGGGGAGGGTCGCTGAGCGGGTGGTGTTCAAGGAGGTGAGTACAGGTGCCGAGGCAGATTTAAAGCAGGCGACGCGACTGGCCCGTCACATGGTGACGCACTGGGGGATGAGTGAAAAATTAGGCCCCGTTGCTTTCCGCCGGGGAGAGGAGCATATATTCCTGGGGCGCGAGATGGCCCAGCAGAAGGACTTCAGCGAACACACCTCAGAGATTATTGATGACGAAATTATTGCTTTGATCAGCGGTATTGAGATGAAAGTCGATCAGCTGCTGACAAAAAATCGCAAGAAATTGGATGCATTGGCTGGGGCTCTTTTGGAAAAAGAAACCCTCGATGCAGCGGAAATAAATGAAATACTTTCCCATGTGGCTGCGGGCGGTGATGACACATCTATTGCGCCGAAATAGCTCCTGGCTTTAATGGAAATTTATTTTTCAGACGGACCCATTGGTCAAATTTAATGTATTTAAGAGTGCCAGGTTAATTGAGTTTATTAGTTTTGAATTGCCGATAACCTGAAATATCGAAGGGCACTTCCAGGCTGCTCTAAAAGAGCTGACAGCGCATCAATTTAAAATAGACAAAAAGTTTTGTGTTTTTTGGGTGGTTTAGATACATATTGTCATTGGCTTTTTTGAAAATAATCAATTTCCTATGTAAATGGGCAACTTAGGGTGTCGCCCTTAAACAGTGCATAATTTTATTTTTTCCATTCCTGTTAATTTTTTTCTTCAAGTTGAAAGAACTTTCCAGACTAATTGAGTTATTTTTACAGACATTTACGTTAAATAGACTTCCACACACGGTTGTGAGCCTGTAACCTGTCCATGTCACAGATTCACTACGAAATCTGTGCCTCTTTATCAGCGCGGTCTTGAATCGGAGCTTCACTTAGTCGGAGCCTCTTTATAGAGGTAGAGCAGTGGAGCCAGGCAGTACCGATTGCGATAAGTCCGTTGTTGTACATAAAAAAAATAAAACAATGGAGAGAAAACATGGGAAGTCCGTCAAAACCCAAGCAGCACTCTGCTCTGCTTTCCGCCTGTTCCGTAGCAACTCTTTGGTTAGCCAGTGGTATTAGCCCCAGTTATGCCGCAGAGGGAGCAGTCGGCACCCTTATGGAAGAAGTGCAGGTAACAGCCCGTAAGCGTGCAGACGCAGAACTACTTCAGGATGTTCCGGTAGCGGCTACCGCCTATTCCGGTGACCAACTGGAGGCTCTGCAAACCAGGGATTTACAAAGCCTTTCTTTCAAAATGCCCAACGTCCAGCTGGAGGATGTGGGTACCGTAAAAAATACGGCAAACTTCACTGTGCGCGGTCTTGGAGTGAATAGCTCTATTCCATCAATTGATCCCACAGTAGGGGTCTTTGTCGATGGTATGTACCTCGGTGTGAATGCGGGTGTTGTTACCGATGTGTTTGACCTGGAGGGTATCGAAGTTCTCCGTGGTCCGCAGGGCCTGCTATTTGGTCGTAATGTTACCGGTGGTGCTGTCGTAGTTAAAACAGCGCGCCCAACTGATGAATTCTCTGCTCGCGTCAAGGTGTCCACAACGGATAATCTGGATGTGGTGACTGCGGGTTCAATTAATGGTGCCATCTCTGACGATGTTAACGGCCGTCTGACCGTTTACTACAACGATGACCGTGGCTGGTTCGAAAATGTTGCCACCGGCAATGATAATGCCGGTGCCTCTGACAGCTGGTTTATTCGCCCAAGCTTTAGTGTTCAACTCAATGAAACGGCAGAGCTGCTTGTGCGGATGGAGCACGGCCGCATGGACTCCGATGGAGTTGTTGCGCAAAACCGTGGTAATGAACCTTACATAGTTGGCACTGATGACGGTTTTGTTGCCTACCCCAGTGCGACCCAGATTGCTGAGGCTTTCGGTATTCCTGATTGGGACAACAGTGAAGATTCTTTTGAGGTAGCCCAGGACGAAGAGGGTTATCAAAAAGACGAGTGGTCCCAGATCATTACTGAGTTCAATAAAGATGTTGAGTTCGGTGATGGCACCATCACAAATATCCTGGCTTGGCGTGAATATGAGGCGCGGGGCTTAGGGGATATTGATTCCCTGCCTTTTGTTGGTTTCCATGCGGACTCAAGCGTGGATCAGAGCCAGTTGAGTAACGAGTTGCGCTATGCCGGCCGTTTCGGTCGCACGGCCATCACTGCCGGTGCCTATTGGTTCTCTCAGGATGTAACCTACCTGGAAAATCGTTTGCTGGCCGACGGTGAGGGCGGCATTATCGATTGGACCGGTGGTGGTGTGCAGGATCACAGCACTTATGGATTCTTTACCCAGGCTGATATCGATCTAAATGAGGCCTGGGTGTTGACCCTGGGTGGACGCTACTCGAGTGAGGAGAAAGACGCGAAGATTGCCTCTATTCCCCTGAACCTCTGCACACTGGACGGCTGTGCTGCCTACGACTTTGAAGATAGCGAAAGCTGGAATGCCTTCACTCCCAAAGTTGGCTTGCAGTGGACTGTTTCAGACGAGACGCAGCTCTATACATTCTGGACCAAGGGTTTCCGCAGTGGAGGGTACAACTTCCGCAACGCAGGTATAGATCCTACCACAGCAATGCCTTATACCCCGCAGGCAACGGACCAGGAAGAGCAAAGCAGCTTCGAAATTGGGGCTAAGGTAGACTGGCTCGATGGCCGTGTTCGTACCAATATGGCGGTATTCCACAACACTATTGATGATATGCAGCGGGAGGAGAATCTCGCTGACGCAGTGACCGGTGTGGCGCAAATCATTCGAAACACCGCTGATGCAACAATTCGTGGTGCTGAAATGGAGACCATGGCTGCGCTCAGTGAAAACCTGCTGCTTACCTTCAACGTGGGCTATGTAGATGGCGATTACGATAAGGTACTCGGTGACCTGAATGGTGACGGCCTTGTGGATGATGAAGATCTGGGTCTCGAGATCCCACGCCTGGCGCCATGGACTTATGGTATAGGGTTAGTGCACGATTTGTCTCTGGGTTCCTACGGAACAATCACCTCCCGCATTAACTACAATCATCGCGATGAAGCACCGTATACGGATGACAACAGAGGCATGCTGTCTGAAGTGGAGATGGTGGACTTTAGTATTGGTTATACTGCGGATAGCGGCCAATATACAGTTTCTGTATTCGGCAAAAATATGCTTGATGAAGTTACTGAGGGTAATGATACACAGCTACCAGTTACCCTTGGTGGTATCGGTGCCAGCTTTACCCCGCTGAATAAAGGTCGTGTTATGGGGGTTGAGTTTATTTACGAACTCTAATCTCGACTGAGAACTTGCTGCTTAGAGAAAATATTTTTTAAGTCAGCAGACTTCGAAACGGCCAGTTCCTTTTCGCAATTAAATGTTGTGATGGGGCTGGCCGTTTTTTATTGGGTTGCGTGTTGAGTAAAAATTGCTTGATGATTTTTGGTACTCTTGTGTCGATAGCGTGGCAATAAAAGTGAACCTATAAAGGGGAAAAATATGCGGTTTATTGATCTGCCTACATTTGGTGGGCCTGAAGTCATGCAATTGAAAGAGATGGATAAGCCTGCTCCAGGTGCAGACGAAGTCCTTATCCGTGTAGTCGCAGCTGGGGTTAATCGCCCTGATATTGTGCAACGCCAAGGGCATTATCCGGCACCTCCAGGGGCATCGCCGGTATTGGGATTGGAGGTGGCTGGTGAGGTTGTTGAAGTCGGGGAAAAAGTTGTGCGCTGGCAAGTGGGAGATAAAGTTTGTGCCCTGACCAATGGTGGAGGTTACGCAGAGTTTGCAGTAGCTCCAGAGGGACAATGCCTCCCTGTCCCCGCAGGCCTTAGTCTTGTTGAGGCAGCTGCATTGCCGGAAACTTTTTTCACCGTATGGACTAATGTATTTGACCGCGCCGGTTTAAAACCGGGCGAGGTGATTTTAATCCATGGTGGTTCCTCTGGCATTGGTACCACGGCGATCCAGCTGGCCCATCAATTGGGAGCCCGGGTTTTCACTACTGCGGGAACAGAAGATAAATGCGCAGCCTGTGTGGCTTTGGGAGCGGAGAAGGCGATTAACTATCGGGATGAAGATTTTGTCTCCGTTGTGCGCGAGATGACAGATGATCACGGAGCTGATGTTGTCTTGGATATGGTGGGCGGTAGCTATATTAATAGCAATATTCGTGTGTCCGCTAACGACGGCAGAATCGTGAATATTGCCTACCTGGCTGGCGCTAAAGTAGAAGTAAATATGATGCCGGTGATGTTGAAACGACTTACATTGACCGGCTCAACCTTGAGGGCTCGCTCGCCAGAAGTGAAAGCCAGTATTGCGAAATCGCTGGAAGAAAAGGTTTGGCCGCTGATTGAAGCGGGTAAAGTTCAGCCGCAAATAGCCGCTGAGTTTCCTCTGCACCAGGCGGTTGAGGCCCATAAATTACTGGAGTCCGGCGCTATCACCGGAAAAATCGTTTTAACCTTGTGAGGGCTTGTGGTTGCCTAGGGCGAGGAGTAAGTGGGCATCCGCTGAATGACGCCCTCAGGCACATCCCCGGGTTCACAATAGATTTTGCCGGGCAGGCGCTGTAAAGGTGGGCGGACTGTCACATCATCGCTCATCATTTCCACATAGGCTTTGTATAGATTGCTGATATTGCGTACATACTGCACGGGCTCGGAGCCTCTCACATAGCCGTATCTAGCCCGTTTAAAGTACTGGGGCTGGGCCAGTTTCAGCATGGCGACTTCCACATTGTCGAACCACACATTGGGATCCAGTCCCAGTTCTTTAGCCAGCCGCTGGGCATCGAGTAAGTGGCCGTATCCTGCATTGTAGGAAGCGAGAGTAAACCAGAGTTTATTTACGGTTGGCAAAGCGGGATTAAAGCGATCGCGCACCCAATCCATATATTTTACCCCCGCTTTAATACCTCTTTCAGGTTCGAACAGCGGCGGAGGAAATCCCATTTCCTCGGCTGTGGCAGGCATCACCTGCATCAATCCCTGCGCTCCAACTGGAGATACGGCTTTAGGGTTGAAATTGCTCTCCTGCCACATTTGCGCGACGATCATGCGCCAATCAAAATCGTATTTAAAGGCGGATTCCTTCACCAACTCATCGTAAGGAGAGAGGTTTTCTCCCGGTATTACCCGGGAACTTACTCGCTGGGTAAATCGTTTGTTCGGCTCAAAATAAGCCTGGTATTGCTTCTGGTATTGGCTCGTTTTTCTGTAATTTTTCAAAAACTTATTCAAGTTCTGTAACAGGTGCCAATTTTGTCTTAATACCATCCAGCCCTGTGGACGCGGGTCACCGATAAGAGTTCCGAGTACCAGTTGTGGCTGAACGGATGCCTCAATCTTGGCTCGACCGGAGTGGGATATAGTCGCATCTACCAGCCCGTCGGCGATTAATGAGAAGATTTGTGACTGGGAAATATCTGGCGGCGCCACACGGATATCGACATCAATACCTGCTTCTTTCAGTGTTTCAGCGGTTTCAATAAATGATGAATAGGCGCGTAGAGTTAATTTACGGCCATTAAGATCCTGAATCTGGGTAATAGGGGGGCTGTCTTTACCACTGACGATCTGGTCTGTGGATTCGACATAGGGCTTGGTGAATACCATGCCCTGGTCTTCACGGGCACTGGTAATATTGAGTTCGGCCCCGGCAAAGTCACCGCGACCCGCCCTCAGCCAGTCGGCAAGGTCTTCTTCGTAGGGGACAACAATAACCTGGAGTTGGAGTTTGTGCTTATTGGCAAAAGCCTGGGCCAGGTCGTAGTCAAACCCCATTAATACCCCTTTCCATAAGAAATAGGTTGTCGGCCCATTGTAAGTGAGTAGCCTGATTACTCCCGATTTTTTAATACCCTTCCAATCGGTAATGCGTTCTTCCTGGGATTTAACCAGGTTGCGGGTCAAAAAATTATCGAGAGTGGTATGTAGGCGTTTGGAGTCTTTGCGTACGCCCCAGGCAATATTTTGCACTTCAGATACGTCTGCACCAATCCGCATGTCATCGCGGTAATTGCGCAAATCTTGGGCTGAAAAATCTTCCAAAATAGCAACACGGTTCTTTTGGCCATTAATGATATCCAACAGCGTATCTCGGTTACCATTAATATCAATTTCTCGAATAGTTAGGTTTGAGTTTGGATTTTCGGCAACAAGTTGCTCTGCAGTTTCTTTAATAGAGGAGCCGGCGGGGATAATAAATTCCAGGTCCTTTAATTTGCTCGCATCTGAAATATCTGGACCTTCAGGGCCAGTGACGAGTACTAACCGCGAATGGCGAAGAGGAACCGTAAAGTCAATAATTTCTTCACGGGCGTTAGTGACAGTCAGGTTATAGGCGATTACATCTGCCTGGCCATCGATCAGCATTTGCACCGCGTCATCGGGTGTTTCAGCTTTTATCCACTTGGGTTCCAGCTTTAACTGTTTGGCCAGTTTGTTGGCAAGTTCGAAGTGACGGAGACTCACCACATCGTCACGAGGTAACAGGTCCTCGGAAGCACCGGTTAAATTAACGAACCGAATTGTGCCGTGTTTTCTTATGTCCCTAAGGTCACCGGTTTCGATGTAGTTGACTTGCTGTTCTTTAGCGGGGGTTACTTCAGGCAGTTGCCCTGATCGCTTGTCGGCATCCTGCGCTTCGGCAGCTGACATGGTGACTGATTCGGCTACTCCAGATTCACGATCTGGTTCCGTGCAGGCTGCAAGGGCAAGCAGTAGTACTGAAAGTAGTATCAAGGTCCACTGGTTGAGGTGGATAGCAGTAGATTCACTATCCATATATTGCTCCGAAGGCACTCTACCTCAACCATTATAGTGTCGCTTGATTTGCGCTCTTTAATTGTTAAAGAAATCAGTTTTCGATGGTATTAACTTTTGCAGTGAAGTTCCCTTTGGCCAGCTTAATATGGACTTGCTGGTCGGTTTCCAATTCTGCACTATCGCGAATTGCGCGATTTTCTGAATCCAGAACAATGGCGTAGCCTCGCTGCAATACTGCCAGGGGACTGATGTTTTGTAGTAATTGGGCCCCGTGGGAGAGTTTGTCACTGCCGCGCTGTAATATCAGTTGCATCGCACGCTCCAGGTTTCCCTTGAGTTGGATTAACTGCTTTCGACTGTTGTCGAGTCGGCGTGTCGGCAGGTTGTGGGCAAAAGCTCTGGAGGCGGAATCCAATTGGGATTTGCGACTTTGGATTTGTTGTTGGCAAGCTGCCACCAGGCGCATCTCCAAATGATCCAGGCGCTGGGCTTGGTTGAGGAGCTGCTCCTTGGGATGGCGCAAACGGTTGCGTCGCAATTGAACCTGTTGAGATAAATGCTTTAGCTGGTTGTCCATGGCGCGGTGCAATCTGCGCTGGACCTGGTCAAGCCGCTGTAAAATTTCTGCAGCATTGGCGCTGGCTATTTCCGCCGCGGCAGAAGGGGTGGGTGCGCGCAGGTCTGCGGCTAAATCTGCAATAGTCGTATCGGTTTCGTGGCCGACTGCAGAAATAGTGGGAATAGGGCTTGCGGCCAGTGCGCGGGCGACAATTTCTTCATTAAAAGACCACAGGTCTTCCAGGGAGCCTCCGCCGCGACCGACAATTAATAAATCGTGGCGACCACTGCGGCCCGCTTTTTCAATCGCTGCCGCGATTTGCTGAGCGGCACCCTGACCTTGAACGGCTACGGGCCAGATTTCAATTTGTGCAGAAGGGTGTCTCCTGCCCAATACGTGAATCATATCCCGTATTGCCGCGCCTGTCGGCGAAGTGACAATGCCGATATTGGTTGGCAAAAACGGAAGAGAGCGTTTTCTGCTTGTTTCGAACAGGCCCTCAGCATTCAGTTTTGCTTTGAGCTGTTCCAGCTGGCGCATCAGGGCGCCAAAGCCGGCCTCCTCCATATGCTCAACGATTAGCTGAAATTCTCCGCGCCCTTCGTACAGGCTCACCCTGGCCCGGATTAAAACCTCGCGACCATTTTGCGGCCGAAAGGTGACACTGCGATTGCGACCGCGAAACATGGCGCAGCGCACCTGGGCCCGCGCATCTTTAAGGCTAAAATACCAGTGCCCGGAGCTGGGTATGGAAAAATTGGAAATCTCTCCACTGATCCATAGAAGGGGTACACTGCTTTCCAGAAGATGTTTAACTTCCCGATTCAGGTCACTGACCGACAGCACGCTGCGCTTGGCATTTTGACTAGGGGGAATTGTCTGCATCGGTGAATCTCGTCGGGCGTATTGGGCGGAGCAATATTGCAGTATCGCCCTTATAGGTAAAGAGCTTTACTGTACAAATCCGTTTTTCTGCAAATTGATGTTTGCGCTTTGGGCGCGTAGAGGTATAATCGCGCCGATACCCAATCCCGCCTATTCGAGGTTTGAGTGTCAACAATGTCTGAATCCAATCTGCGCATCGCGCGCGAAGCCCTCACTTTTGACGACGTCCTACTTGTGCCCGGATATTCCGAGGTCACGGCCAAGGATGTGAGTTTAAAAACCCAACTCTCCCGCAACATTACCCTGAACATCCCCATTGTGTCCGCTGCTATGGATACGGTGACGGAAGCTCGCCTGGCCATTGCGTTGGCCCAGGAAGGGGGTATCGGCATTATTCACAAGAGTATGTCGATAGAAGAGCAAGCTCTTGCCGTTCGCGCGGTGAAGAAGTTTGAAGCCGGTGTTGTAAAAGATCCTATTACTATTGAGTCCGATGCCACTGTGCGCGAGTTGATCGCGCTGACCAGTCACCACAATATTTCCGGTGTGCCGGTAATGGATCGTGGCGATTTGGTAGGTATCGTTACCAGCCGCGACGTTCGCTTCTTAACTGATCTCGACGTCAGTGTCGCCAGCATCATGACGCCGAAAGAGCGTCTGGTGACGGCCCACGAAGATGCGAGCCCCGACGAAGTACGCGAACTGCTGCATAAACACCGTATCGAAAAGGTACTGGTGGTTAACGACAACTTTGAGTTGCGCGGCCTGATCACTGTTAAAGACTTTAACAAAGCAGAGCAGTACCCGAACTCCTGTAAGGATTCCGACGGTCGCCTGCGTGTGGGCGCGTCGGTGGGCACCAGCCCGGACACCGATGATCGTGTAGCCGCATTGGTAGAAGCCGGCGTTGATGTACTGGTTGTGGATACCGCTCACGGCCACTCCCGCAACGTGATTGAGCGAGTGCGCCGCATTAAGGAAATGCACCCCCAGGTGGATGTGATCGGTGGCAACATCGCTACGGCTGACGCAGCGCGTGCACTGGTTGAGGCCGGTGCGGATGCGGTTAAAGTGGGTATCGGCCCCGGTTCTATCTGTACCACCCGCATCGTAACAGGTATCGGCGTACCCCAGGTGACGGCAATTGCAGAGGTTGCCACAGCCCTTAAAGAATTTGGTGTGCCCATGATCGCCGACGGTGGTATCCGTTACTCCGGAGATATCTCCAAGGCAATTGTTGCCGGCGCCTCATCAGTCATGATGGGTTCCATGTTCGCCGGTACCGAAGAGGCGCCGGGCGAAGTTGAGCTCTATCAGGGCCGTACTTACAAGTCCTATCGTGGGATGGGTTCTCTCGGTGCTATGTCCCGCACCCAGGGTTCTTCCGATCGCTATTTCCAGGATGCGAGCAAGGGCGCTGAAAAACTGGTACCGGAAGGTATCGAAGGTCGAGTGCCTTATAAAGGCCCGCTGTCAGCCATTGTTCATCAGATGATGGGTGGTTTGCGTTCAGCTATGGGTTACACCGGCAGTGTCGATGTCGAGACCATGCGCACTCGTCCTGAGTTTGTGCGGGTCACGGCAGCCGGTATGGGTGAGTCCCATGTCCACGACGTTCAAATTACTAAAGAAGCCCCCAACTACCCGGTGGGCCGACGCTAAGCCTTCGACCTTCTCCAGGTGAAAAAATTTAGACGGAACAAGCAGCAAACGGACCTTCAAGGTCCGTTTGCCGTTATTTAATCCAGTTATCGAGTAAGTCATGAGCCAAGATATCCATTCCAGCCGAATACTCATTCTCGACTTCGGGTCCCAGTACACACAATTGATTGCCCGCCGTGTCCGCGAGCTGGGCGTATTTTCTGAAATTCGCGCTTTCGATATGACCGAAGAGGAAATTCGTGAGTATCAGCCCAAGGGCATTATTCTCGCCGGTGGCCCCGAGTCGGTACCGGAAGAGGGCTCCCCGCGCGCGCCGGAAGCGGTTTATAACCTGGGCGTGCCGGTACTGGGCATTTGCTATGGCATGCAGACCATGGCTCATCAGCTTGGAGGCACCGTACAGGGCAGCGATATTCGCGAATTTGGCTATGCCCAGGTAAAAGTTGAAGGCCAATCCAACTTGTTGAGCGATATCAAAGATCATATCGCTGATGATGGCAGTTCCCTACTGGATGTTTGGATGAGTCACGGCGACAAGGTAGTGGCGATGCCAGAGGGCTTTGAGCTGTTGGCTTCCACTGATTCCTGCCCAATTGCCGGTATGTACCACGCCGAGAAGAATTTCTTCGGTGTACAGTTCCACCCGGAAGTGACTCATACCCTGCAAGGCATGCGTATTTATGAGCACTTTGTGATTGATATTTGCGGGTGTGAGAAACTCTGGACTCCCGCGAACATTATTGAAGACTCTATTGCTAAAGTCCGCGATCAAGTGGGCGAGGGCAAGGTGCTGCTCGGTTTATCCGGTGGTGTCGACAGCTCTGTGGTCGCCGCTTTGCTGCACAAGGCTATTGGCGATCAGCTGACCTGCGTATTTGTAGATAATGGCCTTCTGCGTAAAAACGAAGGCGACCAGGTAATGCAGATGTTCGCCGACAATATGGGCGTCCGCGTTATCCGTTCTGATGCGGAAGAGGATTTCCTTGGGCGCCTCCAAGGTGAAAAAGACCCTGAGGCCAAGCGCAAAATCATTGGTAATACCTTTATTGAGATTTTTGATCGCGAAGCTTCCAAGTTACAGGACGTGAAATTCCTGGCCCAGGGCACTATCTACCCAGACGTTATTGAGTCCGCCGCCGCAAAAACCGGCAAGGCACATGTGATTAAGTCTCATCACAATGTGGGCGGCTTACCGGAGGATATGCAGTTTGAGCTGGTAGAGCCCCTGCGTGAACTGTTCAAAGACGAGGTTCGTAAGATCGGCCTGGAGCTGGGCCTGCCTTACGACATGGTTTACCGCCACCCCTTCCCGGGACCGGGTCTGGGCGTGCGGATTCTCGGTGAGGTAAAGCGGGAGTATGCCGATATTCTGCGAGAGGCAGATGCGATCTTTATCGAGGAGCTGCACAACGCCGATTGGTATCACAAGACCAGCCAGGCCTTTGCCGTATTCCTTCCGGTAAAATCTGTGGGTGTTGTTGGTGATGGCCGTCGATATGAATACGTGGTTGCTCTTCGCGCGGTAGAGACTGTGGACTTTATGACAGCGCGCTGGGCGCATCTCCCCTATGAGCTGATTGAGAAGGTTTCCAACCGCATTATCAATGAGATAGAGCACATCTCTCGTGTGGTCTACGACGTTTCCAGCAAGCCTCCCGCGACAATTGAGTGGGAGTAACTGCCGAATCGAGAGGGGGTGCTTAGCACCCCTTTCTTTTTTTGTTTTGGGCTTCGCGTCTCATTTTCCACAGCGGCCCCTTCTCTCTATTCGATCTTTAATTGGTACGGATTGTCGCTAAACGCTTGGCTAAGACTTCGCTAACTCGTTGATTTTTTGAGCGTTTCCCGGGTTGTTTATTTTTTCTTCATATTGTCACAAAGACCAAATGGCGGGCCTTTGCGGCATACTACTCTAAGTTAGTCACAGAGATATCCACAGAATCTGTGGGTAGTGGATAATCCTGGTTAGATTGGGGTTGAACTCGTGGGATAAGTTGAGGGAGTGGGAGGCGGGCACCTCCCAGAGGGGCAGAGTTAGATTTCTCGACGGAAGCTAATTAGTGCGGCCGTGACCGCCACATTCAAGCTTTCCACATCGTTTTGCATGGGGATACGCACCAGTTCATTGCACTGAGCTGCGACGGCATCGCTAACACCGTGGGTTTCATTGCCCAGCACAAAAATTGTGGAGACGTTACTGGAGACCTCTTTCAGGGTCGTCCGGGCGTGGGATGACAGCCCGCAAACCTGAGCCCCCGCTTCGCGGAACTCCCCCAGGGTGGCTGCCAATTTGTCACAGCGCAAAACCCGGGTTTTAAACAGGGTGCCTGTGCTGGCTTTGATAACGAGGGGGTCTATCTGTGCACAGCCTTTCTTTGGCAGGATGATTCCATCAATGCCGCCGGCACAGGCTGAGCGAATAATCATGCCCAGGTTTTGAGGGTTGGTTATGCCATCCAGGGCCAGAAGTTCATAGGTGTTTTTGTGCTCTGGGGCTGCAACCTTCTGTAAAAAGTCCTCCGCTCTGCCGTAGTGCGGCAGGGCCAGGTCGAGGGCTACACCTTGGTCCTGACGGGAATTCTTCGAAATCCGGGACAGGCCCTTGCGATCCCAGTAAGCAATTTCAATCTGACGCTCTTCGGCCAGGGTTTCCATTCGCTGGATTAGCTGGTCGCGCCGGTTGCTGCTGGCCAGATGTAATTTATGGACGGGTACAGATAAATCCTCGAGAGCCTCGAGTACAGGCTTGCGCCCATAAATTGTAAGGAGGCTATCGAAGAAGGCTTTTTTTTCCAGGTATTCGGAGGAGTCTTTCACCGCGTTGGCTCACTCAGCAGTTCGATCAATCTGGCTGCGCTCTCAGGTGAGAGCGAGCCGCGCCGCGCCAACTCTACACAGGCGAGGCCCAGATGGCGATAGCAAAGTGCCAGTTGGCTATCTACTGAAGCTAGGCTTTCCACCTGGGCGCCAACGGTTTCCACATCCCCCCTGGCAATGGGACCTGTCAGCGACCTCTCTGGTCCCAGCTCCAAATTGTTTTGCAGAGTCTGTGAAACAATCGGCGCCAACAGGCGAAGGGCACTGTCCCGCTCTATGCCGGCGGCTGAAAAGCTTTGTAAACTCAGGTCCATTAGGGTGGTGAGGTAGTTGGAGGCGATCACTGACCCAGCGTGGTACAGAGACTTGTTAAGGGGATCAATAGCCAGTGTTTCACAGCCAATGGCTGCAAAAGCCACAGAAATAACCTCTACTGCATGGCTATCCCCTTCGACAGCGACACTGGTTTTGGCAAATGTTTGCAGCGAGGTTTCCGGTTCGGCAAAACTGTGAACCGGGTGAGCGCTGGCAATCAGGGCGGGTCTCAAGGGGGCTAGTTCTTTAGAGCTGAGAGCGCCACTGCAGTGGAATATAATAGTGCGCTCGTCGACCAGCCCGCTATCGGCAAGTTTCTGCGCAAATATAGCGATTTCACTATCGATACAGCCAATCAGCCATAGGTCTGCTGAAGGCATTGCCGAGAGGGAATCGACAGCATTGCCTGCACCGATAAATCGACAGGCACTTTGTCCACTTTCGAGGCTGCGGTTATAAATTGACTGTATCCCAAATACACCGCTCTCCTGCCACAGCCGCCCCAGGGTTTTTCCAAGGCGGCCCGCGCCAATAATATTGAGGCTTTGCATCAGCTACCAGCGAGGCAGTCGACGTAGGCGTTAACGGCATTCTCCAGGCCCATGCTGATAGCATCGACAGTAAAGGCGTGGCCTATGGAGACTTCCTGCAAGCCCGGTAATGTGCGATAGCGCGGTAGGTTAACCAGGTTGAGGTCATGGCCGGCATTAATCCCCAGTCCCAGCTGATGTGCGTGCTCAGCGGCGGCACAGTGGGCAGAGAAAATTGTTTCCAGCTCTGGGCTCTGTTTGGTTACGGCTTCGGCATAGGGGCCGGTGTAGAGCTCAATACGGTCAGCCCCGACCTGTTTGGCCAGGCTGATTTGGTCCAGGTCTGGATCCATAAACAGGCTGACACGTATTCCGGCATTTTTAAGTTGATCAATTATCGGAACTAATCGATCTCCATCTTGTTTGAGGTCAAAGCCGTGATCAGACGTGAGCTGATCACTGGTGTCGGGAACCAAAGTGCATTGGTCTGGTTTGGTTTCCAAAACCAGTGGTATTAGGCCGGGGTAGTCCCCCAGGGGAGCGGCGAAGGGGTTGCCTTCAACGTTGAACTCTATGTTTTTGCGGCTGGCGCAGAGTTCTGCCAGGTCGCGCACGTCGCCGGGGCGAATATGTCGTTGGTCTGGACGGGGGTGTACGGTCAAACCTTGGGCCCCGGCGTCGAGGCAAGTGCGCCCGTGGGCGATTACGTCGGGAAAGTTGCCCTCGCGGGAGTTGCGGATTAAGGCAATTTTATTGAGGTTTACGCTGAGAGCGATCAATGCTTATTCTCCCTTGCTGTGTTCAGCGACTGTGTTGTCGCTGGCTGTAATTCGTTTTGCGGAAAGAATCCGAATCGGAGTATTGGGAGCCTCTGGGTGCCTGCGATAAAGGCCTCGGGGTTCCCGCTCAATTTTTTCTATGATATCCATTCCCTCGATAACCTTGCCAAAAACTGCGTAGCCAGGCTTATCCTCGCTGGCATCCAGGCGGGTGTTATCGACCAAGTTAATAAAAAACTGGGACGTGGCACTATCGGGATCATTTGTGCGTGCCATGGAGAGAGTGCCACGCAGGTTTTGGAGTCCGTTAGCTGACTCGTTGGCGATAGCCTCGCGAGTTTCTTTTCTTTGGAAATCAAAAGTGAAACCACCGGCTTGGACGACAAATCCAGGCACAACACGGTGAAAGATAATTCCATCGTAGAAGCCGCTATCGGTATAAGCGAGGAAGTTCTCTACGGTGACTGGTGCTTGCTTGGCATATAGCTCGATACGAATAACCCCAAGATCAGTTTCTAGTTTCACCTGAGGGTTTTGGGCAAATAGCGGAAGGCTGAATAGAGTACAGAAAAGAAAAATAACTAATTTACGCATCATCCGTGTCCTTTGAGTGTCCGGGGGTAATCGGTTTACTACTGTGCCAGCGAATGGTTATAGGTAGAGAGAAAGTATTTGAATATCGCTGCCTGAGGGATGCTTTTCAGCATTCCCACAGGCGTATAGTAAGCGATTTTGGTTGTAGCGAGGGAGATCAGTTGGCCCATTCGGAATTGCGTTTGCGCGGGCGCACATGGGGGGCAATCATCGCCAGAATAGCGCCTAATACAACGGATAGGGCACCGTACACTTGCCACTTGCGGGCATCGCTACCGGACAGGCGCTGAATTTCCGCCTCCGCCATGCTTTTTTCCTGTTTCAGCAACTCGTACTGATGCAGGAGCTTTTGGTGGCGATCGTTGAGCGAAATTGCGTCGGCAGAAAGGGACTTCAGGCTCTTGAGTTCGGCGGCCAATTCCTGGCTCTGCTGCTGGGCAGAAGTCAGGGCGCTATTCAATTCGCCGTTTTCTGTCTCCAACCGGCGAACTTCTCCCCCCAGGTTGCCTTCCATTTTTTCAAAGCGGGCCAAGTTGGCTTCTGCGGTTGCCAGCTTTAGTTTTGCCACGGGCTCACTGACAAGGTATTGGCGTCTGATCCAGCCCTCAGTGCCGTTGGGGGTGCGCACTTTTGCCCAGCCGTCCGAGGCGGCATCTTCGAGCAGGGCCAGTTCGGTACCGCTGGCCAGGCCGCGGTGCAGAATCCGGAATTCATTGCCTTTGCCGGAGCGCATGGGCACGTGAAGTTGGTCGGTAATATAGCGGGTCTCCGCTGCAAGTGCCGCTGGTGCTGAGTTCAACAGCGCTACAGCGAGCACACCGGACAGTAATTTCTTCATTGTGATGCAGCTTGTTAGTTAGAGTTTTTATCAGGGCAGTACAAGCTTGTAGGGCTTGACTGTAACCGATGCATAGACGCCTGCTTCGATATAGGGGTCACTGTCAGCCCAGGCTTTGGCCTCTTCCAAAGAGGGGAACTCAGCAATTACCAGGCTACCGGTAAAGCCGGCTTCACCGGGCTCTTCACTGTCGATGCTGGGATTTGGGCCGGCGGCCAGGAGACGGCCTTCATCTTTTAGAAGGTTGAGTCGGGCCAAATGACCGGCGCGGGCTTTTTTGCGTAAAGGGAGACTATCGCTAACATCTTCACTGATGATTGCGTACCACATTGTTTTTAATGCTCTTGTTAGTTTTTTTAAGGTGTTATTGCGCAACCATCACTTCTTCCAGTTTCAACCCGGTCAGCTTGCCGATACGGGAGAACAGGAAAAAGAGTGCACCCATCAGAATCAGGGTTGATGGGATCGCAATAACCAGATATCCATAGGCGGTCATTTCGCCAAGTTCGGTGTTATAGGCCTCGGTGCCCGGCGGGCTGGTGACGATCATTTTGGCGAGAATGTAATTCAGTGCCGAGGAGAAAAAGAATGACCCGGCAACGATCCATGAAGTCTGGCGCAAGGTGCGGTCGAAGGCTGGCTGGTTACCATTGGCCTGTAATGACTCGGCGATCTTTGTCGTATTCAGGATTTGATCGTTGTAAAGCAGGGTTTTGACCAGCGGCCAGCGGGTATAAACGGATAGTGCCGTTGCAACACCCAGTAGGCCAGGGATTGCAGCTTCCTTAATCGCAATATACTGCGGGTCCAGCTTGAGCAAGCTGATGCCGCCAGTGAGCAGGATGCCAATAAACCCGAGGGCTGAGAAGAAATTGACCTTGCCTAGGCGCAGCAGGTCGCGAAGGCCATAACCCAGTGGGAAGGCCAGGGCCACTATCAATGCCCAGGTTGGGCCCAACCAGTCATCCCCGGAAAGTTTGGTCAGTATCAATGTCGGAATAATGACATTGAAGGCGATATTGCTGAGAAACCCTTCCTTTTTAGGCTTCTCGGGAGATGTCGTGGTCGAATTCGTTTCGGTCATACTCAATTCCGGTGATAATGCCCGCTGGAAACTGATGGGGCTGATAGCCCGTTCAATTTCCCCGCTGACAAAACTACTGTCAGACTTCGGCCCTGGCGAGTCACCTGTGAGTGACTGCTAGTTCGGGCCTTATCCCTGAAAACGCCGAGTGCCGCATAGACAGCGCAATAGGGCGATTGTTCCTGAAAAGACGGATATGGCGATCTTTTTCATCGTCGAACTGAGTGAGAGCCTGTTGTTGAAGACCCTTTCAGCCGATTTGAATACAGACCTGGTAGATCTGCACTGCCACAGTACCGCGTCTGACGGTATTTTAAGTCCTGCGCAGCTGGTGTCGAGAGCGAAATCCCAAGGTGTGACGATGCTCGCCCTGACCGACCACGATACGGTGGATGGTGTGCCTGAGGCTCAACAGGAAGGTGACTGTTTGGGCGTAGATGTAGTTGCGGGGATTGAGTTCTCCAGTCTTTGGGGGCGCAGACCCGTACATATTGTAGGCCTGAACATCAATCCCGAATCGGGGCCTCTGCAAGAAGCCATTCAGCTGCGTGAGCAGTTGCGCGAGGAACGGGCAGAGCGTATCGCGGAGAAGCTGGAAAAGCGTGGTTTTAGCGGTGCCTTGGAGGGTGGGCGTGCCCTGGCGGGCGACTCGGTACTGGGTAGGCCCCATTTCGCACGATGGCTGGTGGAAGCTGGGCATATAGACGATACCGGTAAGGCGTTTAAGCGTTACCTGGGGGCTGGCAAAGTAGGAGATGTGAGAGTTGAGTGGCCCCAGTTGAGTGAGACCATCGCCACTATTCACAGTGCTGGTGGTTATGCGGTATTAGCCCACCCGCTTAAGTACGGATTGACGCGCACCCAGTTATTGCGACTGCTGGGAGCTTTTCTTGAAGAAAATGGGGATGCGGTAGAGCTGCTGTGCGGTCGGCAAAACCCGACACAGACCCGAGAGTTAAAGAAATTGTTACTCTCGGCTGCGGAAGCAGCGGGCAAGTCGATGCCATATTGCTCTCTTGGCAGCGATTTTCACCAGCCGGAGCAGCCCTGGCGTGAATTGGGTTGTGTCAGGTTGCCCGCAGACGTCGAGCCGGTGTGGAATCTGTGGCACACTCTGCACCGGGAACAGCGGGGTCACGTTTCGCTGCCCTGATTCCGGCTTGTGAATTGGGGGCCATCGCCCGGCTTTAAGCCTGGTGGATGGCAGTGAGGTATTTTCAATCGGTAAGGCTTTTGGGGGGCTTTGTGGCGCAGTTTTTTCAGATTCATCCGGATAATCCTCAAGGCCGCCTGATCACTCAGGCAGCAGAGATCGTCGCCCAAGGGGGCGTTATTGTTTTTCCCACCGATTCAGCTTACGCCATAGGCTGTCGACTGGGAGAGAAGCTGGCGGTTGAGCGCATTCGAGGAGTGCGCCAGCTGGACAAGCAGCACAACTTCACATTGATGTGCCGAGACCTATCGGAGCTGGCGACCTATGCCAAGGTCGACAACCAGATGTTTAGGCTGTTAAAGAATCATACGCCGGGTTCCTATACCTTTATTATGCCGGCGACCGCCGAAGTGCCGCGCAGGTTAATTCATCCGAAGCGCAAGACCATCGGTATTCGCGTGCCGGATAATCCCATCGCCCTGGCCCTGATTGAAGAATTGGGCGAGCCGTTGATGAGCTGTAGCCTGATTATGCCCGGCGAAGAACAGCCCCTAACCGAACCTTACGATATCCGCGATACCCTGGAGCACCAGGTGGAATTGGTTATCGATGGCGGTTTCTGCGGGTTGGAGCCCACCACCGTGATCGACCTGACGGGTGATGAGCCCCAACTGATTCGTCAGGGATGTGGGGCAACTGACGAAATACTCGGCTGAAAGCTGCGGCGCCGTGTATAATCGCGCGTTTGCACGATTGAGGGTGGGGCAGGGTGTCCAGTGATGAGTTACTAGCAGAGGTCGAGGAGCAAGTGCTGGCCGAGGTTGCGGCGAGCGATGATGAAGCTCCTGCCCAGGCTGGCGATGCGGAATCGCAGGGCCAGGACTCGGATGAGGATTCCCCCCTGGCTTTGGTGCAGGGCGAAATCTTTAACGACCTCCCGCAGGATCTCTTTATTCCACCAGATGCTTTGGAAGTTGTTCTGGAGGCTTTCGAGGGGCCTCTGGATCTCCTGCTATACCTGATTCGCCGCCAAAACCTGGATATTCTCGAGATCAACGTCTCCGACATTACCCATCAATATATGGCGTATGTGGAGATGATGACGGCAATTCGCTTTGACTTGGCCGCCGAGTATCTGGTAATGGCCGCTATGTTGGCGGAAATAAAGTCGCGGATGCTGTTGCCGCGACCGCCTGAAGCGGAGGAGGAAGAAGGCGAGGACCCCCGGGCGGCTCTGATTCGCCGTTTGCAGGAGTATGAGCGTTTCAAAACTGCGGCTGAGGATCTCGATGAGATCCCCCGTGTTGGCCGGGATGTCCATCAGGCCAATGCAGAGGCTCCCGATCGCAGTATCACACGCCCCGATCCTGAAATTGACTTGAAAGAAGTCCTGGTCGCCTTGGCTGATGTGCTGCGGCGTGCGGATATGTTTGAGAGCCACCAGGTTGAGCGGGAGAAGTTGTCCACCCGCGAGCGTATGACCCAGGTGCTGGATAAGATCCGCCACGGCCAGTTTGTGCCCTTTGTCAGCCTGTTTACCGTTGAGGAGGGTCGCCTCGGTGTCGTAGTGACCTTCCTGGCGGTGATGGAGCTGGTAAAAGAGTCTCTGGTGGAGCTGGTGCAGAATGAAGCATTTGGCCCGATCCACGTGCGAGCTCGCGCTGCTACCCACAGCAGTGAAAGCGAAGACGGTGCTGATAGCGAGCTTGAGGATCAGACTCTCGAAGAGGTTGAAGATCCAGAGGACGCTGTAGAGGCCTCGGATAAAGCGTCGGAAATGTATTCGAGTTAGAAAATAGAAGATGACAATCGCCCCCGAATTACTGCGCAAAATCGTCGAAGGCGCCCTGTTGGCTGCTGGTCAGCCTCTCAGTGAAGAAAAACTGTTGTCTTTGCTGGACGAGGAAGAGCAACCCTCCAAGACTACCCTGAGAGATGTGCTTGAAGAAATCGCCCAGAGTTGTGCTGACCGAGGGTTTGAACTGAAGAAAGTCGCGAGTGGTTGGCGTTTTCAAGTGCCGGAAGACCTGGCTCCATGGGTGAATCGGCTGTGGGAGGAAAAGGCGCAACGGTATTCCCGTGCAACCTTGGAGACCCTCGCCATTATCGCTTATCGACAGCCGGTAACCCGTGGTGATATCGAGGATATCCGCGGCGTTGCGGTGAGTTCGCATATTGTTAAAACCCTGCTGGAGCGCGGTTGGATTAAAGTTGTGGGGCAGCGGGACGTGCCCGGTAAGCCGTCTCTCTACGCAACAACCCGGGAGTTTCTCGATTATTTTAATTTGAGCACCCTGGATGATTTGCCGACTCTGGCGGAGATCCGCGATATCGAGAGTCTGAATCAGATTCTGGAGCAGGAAGGTTTGCCTCCAGAGCCGGTTCCCGAGGAGGGAGAGTCCGAGGTGGACAATGGTGCTTTGGAAGATTCTGAGTCAGGGCAAGACACCGAGGCAGAATCCTCTACTGAAGCCCCTGCGGCTGAACACGAAGATATAGACGATGCCCTGGTAGAGGCTTTGGCTGAGGAAGTTGCTGCTGAAGCATCAGACGCCGAGACCGAGACCGAGTCTGAGCCCGGAGTAGATGCCGATGCAGTGCCCGCCGAGACGGATGCAGAGGAAGATCCAGTGGAAACTGCGGCAGCAGAGATCCAGTGGGAAATGGAGCAGGAAGACTCTGAAGGTAATTCGGAGTTGGATGTAAATGTTGATCTAAGTGAAGAGAGTGAACTTCACAGTGATGAGGGAAGCAGCGCTGAATCGCTGCAAGCAGAAGAAGAGAGCGAGAACTCTCTAACGGCAACGTTACCACCCAGCAGTATGTTTGCCGAAGACGACACAGCTGAAGAGGTCGCCGAGGAGTCGGTGGAGGCAA
The DNA here is from genome assembly GCF_056311705.1 of Microbulbifer sp. ABM4_008. Taxonomy (NCBI): domain Bacteria; kingdom Pseudomonadati; phylum Pseudomonadota; class Gammaproteobacteria; order Cellvibrionales; family Microbulbiferaceae; genus Microbulbifer; species Microbulbifer sp. ABM4_008. The sequence continues at coordinate 1,255,627 of NZ_CM149970.1, forward strand.
ATGCTGATGTCGATGAAGATTCCAAAGAAGTAGTACAAGTGGAAAGCACCACCCCATGAGTGATGGTACCCCGCCAGCAGGCGAGAAATTACAGAAAGTATTAGCGCGCACCGGCCTCGGTTCGCGCCGTGAAATGGAGCGCGCAATTGATGCGGGCCGCGTAACCGTAAATGGAAAAGTGGCGGAGCTTGGCGAGCGCGTAACTGACGCGGATCATATCGAGTTTGATGGTAGCCGGCTGCCTTCGGCAGAGCAGAATCGCTGCCGGGTAATACTCTACAACAAACCGGTTGGAGAAATATGCTCCCGCCACGACCCGGAAGGCCGCCCGACGGTCTACGATCGCCTGCCGAGACTGAAAACCGGCCGCTGGATTTCTGTTGGGCGCCTGGATTTCAATACCAGTGGTTTGCTGCTGTTTACCAATAGCGGAGAGCTGGCCAATAAATTAATGCATCCCTCCTCGGTAATCGACCGCGAATACTTGGTTCGAATCCAGGGTGATGTGGATGAGGAAATGAGGCGGCGTCTGCTCAAGGGCGTGTTGTTGGATGATGGGTCGGCGCGCTTTACCGACATCGTAGAGAGTGGTGGTGAAGGTAAAAACCGCTGGTTCTACTGTGTAGTGATGGAGGGCCGCAACCGCGAGGTGCGTCGTCTGTGGGAGTCCCAGGGAGTTAGAGTTAGCCGCTTGAAGCGTGTGCGCTACGGCAGCGTCTTTATTCCCTCCCATGTGCGCGTCGGGCAGTGGATTGAGATGGAGCCCCGCGAGATCGATGACCTCTGCGTAACGGCGGGAATGCCGAAACTGGGCCAGCGCCCATTGACCCAGGGTGAGAAACAAAACCTGGAGCGCCAGCGCAGGAAGTTGCGCAAGTCGCCAGCACCGGCTGCTCGGCGCAATCGACCGAAGTCGGTTTAAACAGAAAAAGCCCGCAAATTGCGGGCTTTTTTGTATTTCAGTAATCGCTACTCTTAATTGCTGAGTGTTACTGCTGGTTTTCCTGTGTTTCTCCTGCTTCCTCTTCATTCTGGTCTCGCAGTTCACTGGGGACACCCTGAGGGCCATCACCCATTGCATCATCTACATCGGATGGAATATCTGAAACTGAATCGGTGGAGGTTCCGTCGGAGGTGCTATTTTCCGGTGCTGTTTCAACCAGGTTTTTAAGTTTTTCCAACCCTTGTTCATAAGACTCTCCCACCATTTTTTTCACTGCAAGGCCCATCCAGCGTTCTCTGGGACCACCGCCGGTATCGCTGTGGAAGTTCCAGGTAAGAAGGGTGCCGCCATCCTTTGGTTCCAGCTGGAATTCTGCCGTGGCCTGGCTGCCATCACCAAAATCCAGCTTGGTGGCGACTACAGAATCTCGCTTGCTGGCGAAGATAGTTTGACTACCGCTTCCGGCTTTGGAGTTTTCGCCGCGCCAACTCATTTTGGCGCCGACGCCTTCCTGGGGACCGCTGTACTCATAGAGTACCGAGGGGTCGATGTGGCGCCATGGGGACCACTCGTTGAATTTGTGGAAATTATTAACGTAGGGGAAAACCACTTGTGGTGGTTTGTTGATAAATACGCTGCGATGAACAGTGACTTCGCGTGGGAATAAGTATCCCGCGAGCACGAGAATTACCAGGGCAATAAGAATATAAATAATCCAGCGCATAGCGGGTTCCTTTGCTATTTGCGGGTGCAAGGAAGCAACCGCCAGAAAACTCTGGCGGTAGAGATGCTTATATTAGCTGCTGCGATGCTTAATCGTCGGCAATATGTAGCAGGGGGAGCTTAATCTCAACACACAGGCCCGCATCCCGGCTGTTTTTGGCGCTGATGCTTCCCTGGTGATGCAGGATGGTGCGCTGGGCGATAGCGAGTCCCAGTCCAAAGCCACCACTTTCCCGGGTGCGTGCACTATCTGTGCGATAGAAGGGGCGGAAAATAGCCTCCAATTCCTCATCTGCCACGCCGGAACCTGAGTCAATGACTGAGATGGTGCAGGAATCTGAGGATTCTTTAATCGACACCTTGACCCGGCCGTGCTCGGGGCTGTACTTGATTGCGTTGCGCAGGATGTTCTCCAGGGCAGCGGTCAGGGAGCTGCCCCGGGTTGCGACAAGGAGCTCTTCCCCTTCGGAGCGAATTTCAAAGGATAGCTCTTTGTCAGCAGCTTCGCTGTGGAGGTCTTCCGTCAGGGCGCTTATCAGGGCATTCACTTCCACTACGTCATCCAGGGGGCGCTGTTCCTGGCTGCTAATAGGAAGTGATAGCACGTCGGCAATAATATCTTCCAGGTAGTCCGCTGCCTTGCCGATTTTATCCAGTTCTGTGTCGAGCCCGTTTATTTGCTTTTGGCGGGCGATGGCCAGTGCCACTTGCAGGCGCGCTAGTGGCGAGCGCAGTTCGTGGGAGACATCCTTGATCAGGCGGCGCTGCTCGGACATCGATTCTTGAAGCTGGGCGGTCATGGAGTCGAAGTCCAGGGCCAGGTCAGTCAGTTCATCATTTCGAGACTTTAGGGACGGGGTCACGCGGTAGTCCAGTTCGCCGGCAGCGACGCGCTTGGTGGCGGCGCTCAGCTGTTCCAGTGGGCGGCTCAGGTAGCGGGCCAGCCAGTAGCAGGCTAGACCCGAGGCGATCATGGAGAGCAGCAACATCGGCCAGAAATTGCGCCACAGGAAGCGCAGCAATAGGCCTTCCTTGCTATCCCCAGCAACGACGACGATACGCAAGGGGTCTCCGGTGCGCAGCGGCAGGAAGAAGCCTACAGTGGGCTTGTTATTTACCAGTTTGTGAGCTTCGCGATTGCGGTAATCAAGACTGTCGATCAACGAGCCCATATTTGATGGCACTTCGCGACCGAGGATGTCGTTGCCTTGTTGATCAACCGCATAAACCCGCCGTTTGACTTTTTTGGGGGCTTTCTCGAGCCAGTGCTGGAATTGTTCGGGACCGTGACGGCGGGCGATTCGCATATTTCGCATGACCTCGCGAAAAAGGGCGGGGCCCTCCCAGCGTTCCTCTTGTCGGGGATCGCCGAATTCACCGAAGTGGGTAATGTAAATGGCGGCTACAACCATCACCATGGCGGTGATCCAGGCCCCAAAGAACATTTTCCAGAAGAGACTGCGCATCGTGGAAAACCTACTGCTTGCTCTGGGTGAGCATGTATCCGGCACCTCGGATATTGATAATTAGGTCGCGGCTGGCACCTTTATCCGCGAGCTTCTTGCGAATGTTACTGACATGGACATCAATGGAGCGGTCGTAGGGCATCAGCTTACGGCCAAGGGCACTTTCAGTGAGAACCTCTTTGCCAACCACTTCGCCGGCATGCTGAACCAGTACCTTGAGCACGGCGAACTCTGCGCCAGTCAGAGCCAAAGCCTGATCGTTCCAATAACCCTGATGCTCTGCAGGCAGTAGTCGAATCTGGCCGCTGCTAAGAGTGTCGTCGCTCTCTTCAGCTTCGACTCGGCCGCGGCGGAGTACTGCGCGCAGTCGGGCCGCCAATTCCCTGGGATTGCAGGGTTTGGGCAGGTAGTCGTCGGCACCCATTTCCAGGCCGACGATACGATCCACAGTGTCCCCCTTTGCAGTAAGCATCAAAACCGGTAGGGAGCGGCTTGCTGCTGACGCCTCCTCCCTAAGTTTGCGCAGTACTTCAAAGCCATTGTGAACGGGCAGCATGACGTCCAGAACCAGAGCGTCAAAGCTCTCGCTCTGGGCGAGCTCTAGTCCCCGGCCACCATCATTGGCTGCGGTTACCTGAAAACCCTCTCCGGTAAGGTACTCCCTTAGCAAGTCGGTGAGTTCGGTGTCATCGTCGATTAAAAGGATGCGGCTCATGGCGTTCTCTCAGTTTCTGTGTGGCCATTATATGCAAAGCGCTGGCGCTGGTTACCGCTGGCGATAGGGCTTTTTACCGTTCTTAACAAATGTTTACCGGTGTTTTCCCCCGTTTACACAAGCTGGGCTTACTATGTAGTCACTGAACGCGAACATGAGGACGTAGGAATGAAACACTGGAAACAAGCAATGGGAAGCTTGGCCTTGGTAGGTGTTCTGGTTGCCCCTGCGGCACTTGCTTTCGGCGGTGGTGAAGGTGGTCAGGGGCGTGGATTTGAATATATGGTCCGCCAGCTTGAGTTGACCGAAGGCCAGCAGGCACAGTTAAAGGCCAACCGGGAGAGCAACCGCGAGGCGAGAATGGCACAGCGCGAGCAAATGATCGAGCTGCGCAAGGAATTAAATGCGGCGATTGAGTCGGGCGCTGACCAGGCGACACTGGATCAATTGGGCGAAGAGCTAGGCAAGCTAAAGCTTCAGGAGATGCAGAACCGCAACGAAATGAAAGAACAGTTTAAGGCCATTCTGACTGATGAGCAGAAGGCCAAGCTAGAGCAGCTAAAGAGTGAGCGCAAAGCGCGCCAAATGAAACGGCGCGATGAAAGCTCTGCAAGCCAGGATTCAGAGTCCTAGGCCCCCCAACCAAAGACTCCTTGTGCGATCCGCTGGGTGCACCCTTCCCCAAGGCCCAGCAGGTTCATAACCCTTAGCCCCCGCTGCCCCGGGGGCATTTTTCTTTATTCCTGCCGAAACCTGATCAGATAGGTAACTTGCTGAGCCCGGTTATTGCTGGGAGAATACGCCGCCTTGTAATTTAGTATGTAGCGGCCCGGATTGGGCGGAGAGGGTTGACTGTGAGTAAAATCGGCTTGTTCTATGGCAGTGATGAGGGTAATACCGAGTCTGTAGCTTTGCGCATCCGCGCCCGCCTTGGCGAAGACAATGTAGACCTGTTTGATATTGCCGATGTCACCCAGTTGGATATTGCTAATTATCAGTATCTTATCTTTGGAATCCCTACCTGGGACTTTGGTCAGATTCAATCTGACTGGGAAGAGTTCTGGGAGGATGTGCAGGAAATCGATTTTAGCGGAAAGACCGTCGCTTTATTTGGCCTGGGAGACCAATTTGGGTACGGCGACTATTTCCTGGATGCGATGGGCATGCTCCACGATGTTATTGTGGAAAAAGGAGCCACTATAGTCGGTCACTGGTCCACTGAAGGCTACGAGTATGAAGCCTCAAAAGCTGAAGTCGAAGGTGGAGCAAAGTTTGTCGGCCTGGCTATTGATGAAGACCAGCAGGAAGAGCTGACCACAGAGCGGCTGAATCGCTGGTGCCAGCAAATAGCTGAAGAGCTTGCGCTTGACAGTGATGTTCTTGAGCTGGATGACTGATTCGTTATGAAAAACTCCCTGTTGTTCAGCGAGTTTTGGCCCTGGCTGGCAGAGCATACAAATTGCATCGTCAGGGCCGGAAGTAGTGATTCGGTAGTATACGATGATGATGACTACCACTGGCGCTTCACCGCTGAAGATGCCCGTACCAAGTTGGTTCAGGTAATGCGTGGTAAACGACCCGTCGCCGAGCTGTTTATTGAGCCTGAACATATAGCCGCTGTGCGTATTTCTCCCGGGGAGCGGGGAGAGTACAACTTTGACCTGGTAGCAGAAGTCCAGGGGCGTGAGCAGGTTGTTTATTACTTTGTTCTGACTCACTCACTGGAAGATGTGGATACGAAACAAAACCCCTCCTCAGCCGCTCTCCATTAAAAACTTTTCGATGTTGTGGAAGTTATACTGGTCAGCCCTGTATAACTTCCGGATTAAATTTCTAATTTAAATTCTACCCCTCTCTTTTATTTCCCTTCACAACCATTAATTTGAAAGTTTGTTTACAGTCGGTGCATTTTGTAAGCTGTATTTATTATAAAAAGCGCTTGTTGTGAGTTCTTAACAAAGGTTTACCACAGTTATCCCCCGTTTACACGGCGCCCACTTACTATGTACTTACTGAATGCAAACGAGAGGGTTGAACGATGAAAAACTGGAAAACTGTAGTAGGTAGTTTGGCTTTGGCTGGCGTTGTAGCAGTACCAGCCGTTGGCATGGCATGTGATGGTAAAGGACGTATGGAAGGTCGCGGCCATGGACCAGAAAAAATTGCTAAAGAGCTGGACCTGACGGAAGCTCAAAAGGATCAACTGAAGGAGCTTCGCAAGTCCAACCGTGAAGGAAAAATAGCTAAGCGCGAAGAAATGCACAAAGCGTATGAAGAGTTGCGTGAAGCAATTCGTTCCGGTGCCGATCAGCAAACACTGGCAAGCCTGGGGGCGGAGATTGGCAAACTGGAAGTCGCTAAAATGCAGAGCCGCAACCAGATGCGTACTCAATTTGAGTCTGTATTAACAGATGAGCAGCTCGCCAAGCTGGAAACCCTGAAGGCTGAAAAAAAGGATCGTCATATGAAGAAGTGGAAGGCGTATCGCGATCATGGTTGAGTGAGAGTCTTTTTAGGTGATCGCGAAATAGAGAACATGTAGCCCCTGGTTGATTGGGGCTACATTATCAGTTTAATACTCTACCCTCTGCTGGGCTGTTTTTCGGCCGCTCCAACACCTATATGCTCGTCTAAAAACTCAAGAAGTTCTGTATAGAGTTTCATATTATTTTCTTCTGTGTAGAACCCGTGGCCTTCTCTTTTCACAAATAAAGTTTTAACAGGCTTGTTCATTTTTTTGAACTCTTTCACCATGGCTTTTGCGTGTTCAAAGGGAGCCCTTTGGTCTTCTTCACCATGAATCAAAAATATCGGCAAATTAAGCTTTTCCAAGCTGTAAAGGGGGGAGTTTTCATTGAGGAAATTTTTATCCCTGCTGAGTTCTCGGTTTAAGTAAGCAATTCCGCGATCCCTCTGCTTGATATCCCCTTTTGTATACATCATTTCTAAGTTATATATACCAACATAACCTGCCGCACACTTGTAGAGACTGGGGTGGCGAATTGGATTCATAAGTGCCGAGTAGCCACCGAAGCTTGCACCATAGATACATATACGCTCAGGATCAGCGTAACCTTTTTCTATCGCCCACATTACTGAATCGGCAATATCCTGTTGAATCTTATTGCCCCATTCCTTCTCTCCAGCGGTATAGAACCCTCCACCGTATCCCGTTGAGCCTCGAAAATTCATTTGCAGAACCAAGTAACCGTTCATAGACAATATTTGAGCGGTTTGGTTGTAATTCCAATAATCACGAGAGTGCGGCCCGCCGTGAGGAATTACGACCATTGGCAGTCTTTCTTTTCTCTTCTTGGGGAATGTTAAGTAGGTGCCAATGCGAAGCTTGTCGTCAGTTATAAATGAATCTGCAACCATTGGATTGAGTGCTTGTGGGTCTAGCCACTCTGATGAGGAAATTAGGAAGTCAACTTTTTTGGTTTTAGTATTAACTAAGAAATAATCTCCAGGAAGCCTGTCGCCATATACTCTTAATACCCCTAAGGAACCGTCAGTTGTAAAGCTTGTAAATAGAAGGTTGTATCCATCAAAGGCCTTTTTTAGGCCGCGGAAATATGCAGAAAATCCATCGCCATCATCAAAGAAATATTCCTCAGGGTAGTCTGGGTGGAGATACACTCCAAGTGGTCTTAAATCTTTGGGGTTATAAATGATGCCTTCGATATCTGAAATTTCATGCTGGAATACAGACTTGAATTCCATTGACTTGGTATCTAATTTAATAAGTTGTTCAGTGTTGTCACTGTGATATATCGATAGGTAGAACTCATTGGTTGTTGAGTCTGAACCAACAGGTGTGCCATTTTTTAATACAGGTTGGTCTACTAACTTCCAACCATTATCAGTCATTTGATAAAGCTGCTGATAACCTTCTTCATGTGTGCCAGTGGCAAATACTATATTACCTGCATTATCTGTGTGAACAACCCCGTCAACCTCTGGAAGTCGAGCTACTTTTTTCTTGATACCACTGTAGATATCTAGCTCTAAAATCTCTCCAATAGCTTCTTGGTTTTGAGCCCATGGGCGTGTGGATATCAGTATCTTTTTATCTTTATGGATTAGAGGATCTACCAAGTCAGCGTGTGCATATGTGGCTTTAGCTTTTTTAAAGCGAGTGCCAGTTTGCATTTCACCACTTGAGTGACCAAAAATATTTTTGGCTTTCGTATTGTCGTAATTGACTGCATAAAGCGAACCATAAGTGACAGGAGTTTCCAGTGAGGTTTGTCTGGACACTATCTCAGCAACAACCCGCTCATGGTTGGCCCAGAAAAAATCTCCTACCTCTTCCTCACCGCGAAAACGTAAAAGACCTGTAACTTTCCTTGTTTCCAAAGACATGAAAATAAGCACTCTCTCACCTTCGTGGAGTTTTCGTATTGCTATATGTGTACCTGTTGGTGAGATTTTAACTTCTTCTATATCAGCATGACGTATTAAGTCATTTAAGGGAATTTGACTAGAGAGGACTAAGGTGGGCCAGAGAAATAGTAGAAATATTAGTTTGCGCATGATCTCGTCCATGTCTGTTGTTTAAGAGATTATGCGGTACAAATGACACTAGTAACAAGATTACTCAGTGGGCTCAAAGAGCCCACTGGAAATAAAGTGTCAAAATATAACAAATTGAATGGTTATTTATCTTGCTACAAGGTCTTCGCTTTCTTGGTTGGGATTATGTTTATCAAACCAATATAAAATCGATGCAACTTTTGCCACTAGCTGGCTTGGCCTGGCAGCGATACTGTGGGATGCCCCCGGAATGCGAACCATGGCAGCATCAACGTCATTAAGTTTTAGTGCTTGATAAAACTGCTCTGTTTCCGACATCGGTGTGCGGTAGTCCTCTTCCCCGGTTAAGAGCATAGTGGGAGTGGTAACGTTTCCGACATAGGTGAGCGGTGAGCGACGCCGGTATTCCTCAGGTTTCTCCCAGGGCATCCCTGAGAACCAATAGCTGGTAAAGAATCTGGAATAATCGGCAGTTAAGACAAAGCTTTCCCAGTTGATGACAGGCTTGGCGACAACAGCGGCCCTAAAACGGTCAGTTTTACCAATGATCCAGGCTGTCAACGTGCCTCCGCCGCTGCCACCAGTAACAAATAACTGCTCTTCATCAATATAACCTTGAGAAATTACAGCGTCGACGCCAGAGATCAGGTCGTCGTAATCCTGGCTCGGGTAGTTATGGTGAATTAAGTTGGCAAATTCATGGCCGTAGCTGGTGGAGCCGCGGGGGTTAGTGTACAGAACAACGTACCCAGCAGCGGCAAATAACTGGACTTCGGCGGCAAATCTGGGGCCGTAATTAGAGAAGGGGCCACCGTGAATTTCCAATAGAAGGGGATATTTCTTCTCGGGATCGAAATTGGGTGGGTAAGCGACCCAGCCCTGAACATCTCGGCCATCAAAGCTCGATTTGTAGTTGATCTCCTCAATATTTGCCATCTCGCGCAGTGGCATCAGGTCGCCATTGAGCTCGGTGAGTGCCTGGGTTTTGCCGTTGCGCGCTAGAGCCAGTTCGGCGGGATTTTGAGGGGTTGTTTGTGTGTAGGCGATGTCCCCGCGTTTGGAGACTGCAAAATTGGCACCGGAGTATGGGCGTCCCAGCGAAAGGCCTCCAGCGTCGCTGGCCATTAGGGTTTCGCTGGAACCAATTTTCTTGATGGCAATTTTGGTGGAGCCGTGATCGTCGTAGCTATAGGCAATTCGCTTGCTATCGCCCAGCCAGTGGAAGTTGGAGATGCTGCGATCCTTGGCAGTTTTTATTTTACGGGACTTCCCGCTATTGAGATCCAGGACGCGCAGAGTATGTTGTTGGTATCCGAGCTTTTGATCCTCAAAGCCTAAATAGGCCAGCTTCGTACCATCTGGAGACATCTGCGGGTGATGGTCGGGACCATAACGTTCGGTAATTTGCTCGATACTGCCGTTTTGTAGGCTCACCTTGTAAATTTCCGAGTTCATCAGCTCGATTTCGTGATCGGGATGACGATTGGCTGAGAAGTAAATTGCATCGTTATTTTTACTCCAGGCGAGACTGCTGTGATGATCGTACTCGCCTTCGGTAAGCTGGCGAGGGGTACCGCCCTCTCGAGGGATCACAAAAACCTGTACATGCCCCTGCTTTAAATAGCCCATGCCATCTGAACGATAAATACTGCTGTCGATAAACTGTGGTGGCTTAGCCCACTCTGCGCCTTCCGGGGCACTGGGGAGCTGTACTGGCAGAGGTTTGCTTTCCGGTACGAACATAGTGAAAGCTATTTGCTTACCATCCCGTGACCACTGGATATTGGAGGGGGATTTTGGCAGGTGAGTAATCTGCAGATTCTGGCCATTATCTAACCACAGCAGGTGGATCTGCGGGCTGCCACTGCGGGTGCTGATAAAAGCGATGGTCTTCCCGTCTGGAGATAGCTGTGGGGAGTAATCGGAGTAGTCTCCAGAGGTCAGAGGGCGGTGATCTTTGCCATCGGTACCGATACGCCAAAGGTTCGCGCGCTTGCCGTCTTTCATTTTGTTCATTGAGTTGCGGACGTAATAAATACTTTTCCCGTCACTGCTGAACTGAGGGCTACTCGCGTATTCGAGGTTAAATACATCCTCGTAACTAAAATTGGGTAGTTGGTTATCAGCGAGCGCAGGGCTGGCGATAAACATCGCTGCGACAATTTTTATTAGCCGGTTCATGATCTTTAGGCTCCTCCTTCTTGTTTCCTAGAGGATACCTGAGGAAGGGGGGACAAAGGGAGTGATCCGTTGACTGGTGTGCTCGACGGGATAATCCGTGATGGAGCAACAGGGTGGCTGACCTGCTACTCCGTTATTTGGCCGAATATACCTGTAAAATTTTGAATTAGTTGGTTGCCAAATCCTCGCTTTCATTTTCTCTATCGGGTTTGTGTTGATCAAACCAGTAGAGGGTCGAAGCTACTTTAGAGATTCTCTTGCTGGGTCTATCGGAAAAGTTATGGGATGTGTTTGGAAGGCGCACCATAGCTGCCTCTACATCATTTAACTTTAGTGCTTGGTAAAACTGCTCGGTCTCAGATATCGGGGTGCGATAATCGTTTTCTCCAGTCAATAGCATGGTCGGTGTAGTGACATTGCCAATATATGTGAGTGGAGAGCGGCGTCGATACTCCCCGGGGGCCTCCCAAGGCATCCCGGAAAACCAGTAGCGAGTAAATATTTTGGAGTAATCGGCGGTTAGAACAAAGCTCTCCCAATTGATTACCGGTGCGACAACTACCGCAGCCCTGAATCGTTCAGTTTTACCAATAATCCAGGCCGTCAGTGTGCCGCCGGCACTCCCACCTGTGACAAATAATTGATCCTCATCGATATAGCCTTGGGCGATAACTGCATCGACACCTGCCATTAGGTCATCGTAATCCTGGCTAGGGAAGTTGTGATGGATCAGGTTGGCAAACTCATTGCCGTAGCTGGTAGAGCCACGAGGGTTAGTGTAGAGCACGACATAGCCTGCGGCGGCAAATAGTTGCATTTCGGCAGAAAAGCGCGGGCCGTAGTTAGATAGTGGGCCACCGTGAATCTCAAGTAACAGGGGGTATTTATTTTGGGGGTCGAAATTTGGGGGGTAGGCGATCCAGCCCTGGATATTGCGACCATCGAAGCTGGATTTATAGTTGATCTCTTCCACATGGGCCATATTGCGTAGAGGTATCAAATCACTGTTGATCGCCGTGAGAATTTTTATCTTACCGCCACGAGAAATTGCAAGTTCTGCGGGAATTTGAGGTGTGGTTCGGGTATAAACTACGTTTCCAAGTTTGGAGACAGCAAAATCTGAAAAACTATAGGGCGCGCCTAGTGTCAGTCCACCAGCGTCATCCGCTATCAAGGTTTCCTTTCCGCCAATTTTCTTAATGGCAATTTTGGTTGAGCCATGATCGTCATAGCTGTAAGCAATACGCTTACTGTCAGCGAGCCACTGAAAATCGGAAACGCTACGATCGCTGGCAGTTTTTATTAGCTGGTTTTTTCCACTAGCGAGGTCGATCACTCGCAAAGTGTTTTGGTGGTAGGAAAACCGCTGATCTTCATAGCCTAAATATGCCAGCTTTCTTCCGTCGGGTGAGATTTGAGGTTGAAAATCGGGGCCAAATCTCTCGGTTACTTGCTCAATATTTCCATCGTTGATATTTACCTTGTAAATTTCTGAATCCAGCAGTTCAATTTCATGATTTGGGTGGCGATTTGCTGAAAAGTAAATGGCCTTATTATTTTTGCCCCAGCTGAGCTGGCTGTTGTGCTCGTAGTCCCCACTGGTGAGCTGACGGGGAGTGCCTCCTTCACGGGAAATCATGAAAACCTGTGAATTACCCTGCTCTAAGTATCCCTGGCCCTCAATGCGATACAAGCTCTTGTCGATAAACTGAGGTGTTTCCTCCCACTCGCCCCCTTCTGGTGGTGTGGGAAGCTCCACTGGCAGCGGTTTGTTCTCGGGCACGAACATGGTGAAGGCTATATGCTGACCATCGTGGGACCACTGGATATTTGATGGGGCTTTGGGTAGATGGGAAATTTGCTCACTTTTACCATTGTCTAGCCACAACAAATGTATCTGGGGCTTTCCACTCCTGTCGCTGATAAAGGCAATGGTTTTTCCATCTGGAGATAGATGTGGCGAGTGATCGTGAAAATCTCCCGAGGTTAGGGGGCGATGATCTTTGCCATCATCGCTGATATACCAGAGGTTTGCCCTTGTGGTATCTGCCATTTTGTTCAGGGAGTTGCGCACGTAATAAATATTTTTATCGTTAGTGCCAAACTGTGGGTCGCTGGCGTACTCCAGGTCGAAAATATCCTCGTAGCTAAAATTGGGTGAATGTTCATTTGTATTTGCGTGGGTGGAAAATGCCGGGCTTGCAATAACTGCCGCAGCAATAAACTTTATAAACCTATCCATGGTCCGTGAGCTCCTTTTTATTGTTAGATACAGCATACCGAAGGGGTGTCAACAGAGGGGATAAATACGCTGAAGTGTAGTATTGAAGGGATAGTCAGTTTATTTGGCGGATAAACCTTTTGGAGTTTTTCTTTCTCAAAAGGAAAGCCGGGGCAGATCAAAATTAAACTTGGTGCTTTCGTCTTTTTTGAGCCTGTAAAATAAGCCAGATTAATCGAAATAGTAGCTATGTTAATACTTTCCGATAAATATCTTTGAGAGTATCAAACTGGTCGATCCCAACCATTTCGTCACACTGTGTGAATAGTAGTTTTTCGGGTTCTAATTCGGTAACCACAATTCTGGTGGGCACGGTTCTAATGGGACCTGGGTGTGTATTGGGCTAACGGAACAAGGGGTGACCTACCACTACGATAATAGCGGCTGTATTGAAAAGGAGGTGAGCTACGGTACTTGGTGGCTTTAGGTTTCACTCTGCCATGTGTTGGCCGTTTCCTCTACGAAACTTCGATAGCTTCGCGGACCCTGTGGTAAAAGTGCGGCCTGAGCCTCGAGATCTTCCTGATTGACTGGATGGCCGTTTGTTTTGAACCAGCGATGCATGATCAGAAGATCGAAATTCAGCCATGGAGGCACCATGGTTTCGATGCTGTTGGCAAAGTCTTCCGGCGTTAGGTCAGGGTAGATGACGGCGCGACCAAGTGCTATGGACCAGAGTGCAGCGGTTTCATTGCCGTTAGGGGCATCCAAACTCGACAAAAGAAATACTTCGTTCTTCGCCCTTATGTCTAAGAGTGCTGACGCTGCTGCGAGCGCAACATCACGGGTATCGATGCGTGCAACCGGGTGGGCCCCCAACGGCGTTGCATAAGCTCCTGCAGTGATCACATCCTTCTGAACAAGATCATTCTGAGCGAAGTAGGTGGGCCGTAGTATCGTGTGCGCGATCCCACTTGCTCGCAGCGCTGTTTCAATGGCGAATTTTCCACCCGCATGGGGAATCATCGGTGCGCGAACTGCAAGATCGCTCGATAGATAAACGATGTGCCTGTGGGGGGTGATTCAGCGGCGATCGCCAGTGTGGAGAGGCCTTGATGAGTCTCCTTGGGACTATTTGCGATGAGAAGAAAGACACTCTCAACTCCCTTAAATGCGGACCTCAGGGTGGAAGGATCGTCCATATCGGCAATGACTGTATCAATATCATCGGGAGACTTGCGGCATAGGCAGTCGATCGTGTGGCGACCCGGATCTTTGCTCCACTCGCATATAAGATCGGAATGAGGGCCCGGCCGACGTTTCCTGAGCCGCCAAAGATGAGGACAGTCATCGATGTGATCCATTGATGCTCAGGGCCAGACTGCGCAAAAGAATGCGCGAAAAGGTTTGTCGGCGTGCCACCCTACCGGGGCATTCAATGGTGCGAAGAAGCTGTCGCCGGCGTGGAAGGCCTCCTCGCCGTTTGACGTTGTGACCCGTACCGACCCCTCCAGCATACATATCAGCTCGCTCCGACTGAAATCTGTGATATCGCAACGACAAGGGCCGGATATTAATGTGCCGACCTGGATCCTGCCATCACCAGACTCGTATGCCAGATGCCGGGCTTGGTGTGGCTCTAGAGTGCTGAGACTGGTCTCTTTGCAGTCGTCTTCTGAAATGTTTGGAAGCGGGCGCACGACTCTCAGCTTAGACGGATCAGTCTCTGCAGGATACTCATCATTGAATAAATTGATAAAGTACTTGCGGTAGTATACCGGCATGTCCCATGCGCAATTAAGGCCTTGCGGGAGGAAAAACGGCTCTCCAGCAGAGATAACTTCTTTGTGTCCTGTTTCGTCGATAATGCCGACGTGGCCCTCGATCAGAAGCATGAACTCAAAGAGTGGATAGGGATTGAGCCCTGTGCTGCTTCCGCCAGAGCAATCCCAGGTCCCAGTGCAGAGGCCGTTGCGCTCAAAGGCTTTATACCCTCGCTGGATAGGTGTCGGGCCGGTAAGAAAAGAGGGAGGGATGACAGCCCAGGACTCAAGGCCTTCGCCACTTGGGTTGTGCGGGTCCAACTTGATTACGCTTTTCATGGCGTCTTTCTCGAGGGCTCGAGTTGGTGGCAGGAGCCGCGCGACTCGAGAATCAGTGAGCGGTTGGTGGTCGTCGGCGCGATTCACTAAGTATCTCTGCCGCAACTCATTTAGTAGTCTAATCCAACTTGGCGATAGATGTTGCTCTCGATAAATTGTGTCGGCCCGAGCCACCCTGCACGGTCTGGAGCAATGGGATGTTGTATTGGCAGAGTTGGCAAATACGCTGAATAGTAATATTCAAGAGGTAGCCAGTTTTTGGCAAGATAAACCTACTGGAGTTTTACTGCCCCAGCCATGAAAGCCGGGGCCTCTCAAAAGAATACTTTGAGCTTTCGCCCCTATGAGCCTCTAGGTTGAGTCGGATTAATTTAAGTGAGTAACTCTTTTAAGACTTCCCGATAAATATCTTTAAGGATATCCAAGTGGTCGGCCTCAACCCTTTCGTCCACTTTATGGATAGTGGCATTTACTGGTCCCAGTTCTACGACCTGGGCTCCGGTAGGGGCAATAAAGCGGCCATCGGAAGTGCCGCCGGCGGTCGATAGCTCCGTTTTTTCCCCAGTGATGGTGAGAATTGCCTGCTGAGTTGCCTGAACCAGTGGGCCTGCGGCAGTGAGAAAAGGCAATCCGGATAATTTAAAATTCGCCTCGTACTTGAGGTTATGCTTATCCAGGATTGCGCGGGCCCGAGTCTCAAGGTCTTCGGCGGTTAATTCAGTGGAAAAACGCCAGTTGCAGAGTAAATCCACTTCGCCGGGAATAACATTGGTTGCGCCGGTGCCGCCATTGATATTGGAAACCTGGAAGCTGGTTGCGGGGAAGAATTTGTTCCCCTGGTCCCACTCTTCGGCAGCGAGTTCAGCGAGAGCAGGGGCCAGGGTATGAATCGGATTCTCGGCCAAGTGAGGGTAGGCTACATGGCCTTGGGTGCCGAGAACTTTTAGTTCCAGGCCGAGTGAGCCCCTGCGCCCATTTTTGATGATATCGCCAACCCGTTCACTACTGGATGGCTCGCCGACGATACAGCAGTCAATCTTTTCTCCCTGTTCCTCTAGCCACTCGACAACCTTAACGGTGCCGTTTATTGCGGGGCCCTCCTCGTCGCTGGTGATCAGAAATGCTATGCGACCACTGTGGTCTGGGTGTGCCGCAACGAACTCCTCACAGGCAACCACCATGGCTGCCAGGGAACCCTTCATGTCCGCCGCACCGCGGCCATATAGAAAACCGTCACGAATTTCAGGCTCGAACGGGGGGGAGCTCCAGTTTTCTTCTGGGCCTGTGGGTACGACATCGGTGTGCCCGGCAAAGGCGAGTAGGGAGCCTTCACTAGAGCCATCGCGTACTGCCCAAAAATTATCGGTGTCACCTCTGCGCAATTTTGTTACCTGGAATCTTATTTTTTCCAGGCGCTGGATCATAAGGTCCATACACCCCGCATCTTCGGGGGTGACAGAGCGGCGGCAAATCAGGTCGAAAGCGAGTTGGAGGGTGGGAGTCACTTGGGCTTTCCTTGTATAGGGAGATGGGCCGCAAAGAAGCGGCTAGAGGGGTGGGGTGCATCGGTGCAGAACTGAAGTTCCGCACCGTGCAATTTTAATTGCTGTGTAGAGCTTCATTGAGCTCGATAGCACTCTTGTTGGTGAGACATTCCACTGCACCATTAGTGGAGTTGCGGCGGAATAGTAAATCGGATTTTCCGGCCAGATCTCTGGCCTTGATGTGCTCTACCAGCTTGCCGCTGTCATCCAGCAGGGCGATTTTGGTTCCAGCGGTAATGTAGAGCCCTGCCTCGACAGTGCAGCGGTCGCCAAGGGGAATGCCGATGCCGGCATTAGCGCCGAGCAGGCAGTTATCGCCTACCGAGATAACGATATTTCCGCCGCCGGAAAGCGTGCCCATGGTGGAGCTGCTGCCACCGAGATCGGAACCTGCGCCGACAAATACCCCGGCGGAAATACGGCCTTCAATCATGCCGGGCCCTTCGGTGCCAGCATTAAAGTTAACAAAGCCCTCGTGCATGATTGTGGTGCCTTCCCCAAGGTATGCGCCCAGGCGCACTCGAGCGGTGTGTGCGATACGAACCCCAGCCGGTACTACGTAGTTGGTCATTTTGGGGAATTTATCAACGCAGGAGACATCCAGGTACTCGCCTTTGAGTCTTGCATCCAGTTGTCGCTGCGGTAATTCCTCGAGATCGATGGCCCCCTGGTTGGTCCAAGCGACATTAACCAGCTTGCCAAAAATACCATTGAGTTTGGTCTCGTGGGGTTTTACCAGACGGTGGGAGAGAAGATGTAGCTTTAGGTAGGCCTCGGGCACTGACTGCGGGGCTTCGTCAGTAGCCAAAATAACTACTGCGAGTGGTCTTTGGGAATTGGCGAATTGCTGCAGGATTTCCGCCTGGTCAGCGGCGCCTGCACTGTGGAGAGCATCGGCTAATTTCTGTAGCTGGGTGGAGTCCAGAGGCAGGCTGTGATTTCCCTCTGCCACGCCCAGAGTTTCAGTAACTGCGTTAGCGATTTCTGCGCTGGGTTTAAACAGGGGTTTGGGGTAGTAAACTTCGAGCCAGTCGCCCTTGCTGTTACAAGTGCCGACACCAAAACCGATGCTGTAAATATTGCTCATGGTGGTTATCTCCTAATTCGACTAGCTTTGCAGTTGTTCGAAGGTCGCCTCTTTAAAACCGAAAAGGGTTTCCTTTGAGGTGGTGGTGACCGGGCGTTTGATTAAGGTAGGGGTCGCACTGGCCAGATCTAAGGCGAGTGCATTGTCCATTTTGTTTTTCTGTTCATCGCTCAGTTCACGCCAGCTCGTTGAGCGGCGATTCAGGACCTCCTGCCAGCCAAATTTATCCAGCCATGCTTGTAGGGGAACATCTTCCATGCCGTCTACGCGAAAATCGTGAAAGCGATAATCGACTCCATTTTTCTCCAGCCATTTGCGGGCTTTTTTTACGGTGTCACAGTTTTTAATGCCGTACAGAGTAATCACGGTTACGCCTTTTTGGTTTTCTTGGGGTTTTTACGGTTGGGGTAGCAGGTTGTGCAGATTTCACAGACGGTGCCGTCGCAGCCTCGCGCAGAGCAGAACTCGCGACCGTAGAAAATAATCTGCAGGTGCAATTTATTCCACTTGTCTCTTGGGAACAGCCGCTTCAGGTCTTTTTCCGTCTGGGTGACATTTTTGCCATTCGTCAGGCCCCAGCGCTGGGCCAATCTGTGAATGTGAGTATCGACGGGAAACGCCGGGTGCCCAAAAGCCTGTGACATAACCACGCTCGCCGTCTTGTGTCCGACCCCGGGCAGGGTCTCCAGTGCGGCCATATTCTCGGGCACTTCGCCGTGGTATTCGTTGATCAGGATCTGCGAGAGCTTGCTGATGGCTTTGGATTTTTGCGGTGAGAGGCCACAGGGGCGAATGACTTTCTGGATCTCCTCTACTGGGACCTGCGCCATATCCCTGGGGTTGTCTGCCAGCTGCCAGAGCGCAGGGGTTATCTGGTTGACACGCTCATCGGTGCATTGCGCGGATAGGAGTACCGCAACCAACAGGGTATAGGAGTCTTTGTGATCGAGAGGAACGGGAGTTTCCGGGTAGAGTTCCTCCAGGCGCTGCAAAATATAAGTAACGCGCTCTTGCTTGAGTAGATTTTTTACTGCCATTGTTAAGATATGCCTGGGCGTGGAGTTCCTGTATGTGCTCGAGTTGTCAGTTGTTCTTGAAAAGTGAGTTGGCCTTACCTGCAAAATGCCTTTATACGGTGCGCTGCGTCGATGCACTCTTGCAGTGTCGCTACCAGTGCCAGACGCACATACTCGCGACCGGGGTTCAAGCCGATGCTATCGCGGGCGAGAAATGCACCGGGAAGTACCGTGATATTTTGCGCCTCGTAGAGTTCCTTGGCAAAACGCTCACCATCCCCGACCTTGGGCCATAGGTAAAAGCTTGCCTGTGGCTGTTGTACCTCTAGGCAGCCGTCGAGAATTTCGAGAACTGAAGAAAACTTTTCACTGTAAAGCGCGCGATTCTGGCGGACGTGTTCCTCATCCTGCCAGGCTGCGATCGAAGCATATTGATTGGGCAGCGGCATGGCGCAGCCGTGGTAAGTTCGATAGAGCAAAAACTTTTGCAGCAGATCGGCATCACCGGCGACGAAGCCCGAGCGAAGCCCGGGTAAGTTCGAGCGCTTTGATAGGCTGTGGAATACTACACAGCGGCGAAAGTCTGTTCGCCCCATTTCCTCGCAGGCCTGTAATAATCCTACCGGCGGTGATGACTCGTCAAAATACAGCTCCGAATAACATTCATCGGAGGCGATGGTGAAATCGTAGCGGTCTGCCTTCTCTATCAGCTGTTTAAAATCTTCAGCTTCGAGAAGAGCGCCGGTGGGGTTGCCGGGAGAGCAGAGGTAAAGCAATTCGCATTGCTGCCAAACCGATTCCGGCACCGAGGTGAAATCTGGTTTGAATTGGTTTTCTGCTACACAGTTAATAAAGTGCGGCTGCGCCCCGGCGAGAAGGGCCGCGCCCTCATAGATCTGGTAGAAGGGATTGGGCATCAGGACTTTGCTGCCTGCGGAAACGGTCGCCTGGGCGAATGCAAAAAGTGCTTCCCGGGTCCCGTTGACCGGCAGCACCTGGCTATCTGTGCTCACATTGGATAGCTGAAAACGCTGGCTCAGCCAATTGGCGATCGCCCGCCGCAGGGGCTCTATTCCCTTGGTCAGTGGGTAGGCGGCAAGCTTGTCCAGGTGTCGAACAAGCTCTGCACTGACAAACTCCGGTGGCGCATGCTTGGGCTCACCGATGGATAGTGCAATATGCGGTTTGTCCGCCGCTTGGAGGCCCTCTTTCAGGGCTTGCAGCTTGGTAAATGGATAGGGCTGCAGCTGTTCCAGATTTGGGTTCATGGTCGTGAGCGGGCCTCGGGCGTTTTTTCGGTTAGGCGTCTTGGTTGTTCAGTTCCAGGCAAATGGCTTTTTCCAGTGCGCCGTTGGCCTCGATGTCGGTAAGTGGTGATCCCTCGGCGTCGGTAATGTGAAAAATATCTTCGACTCGTTCGCCGAGTGTCGAAATTTTTGCATTGTGCAGGCGCAGATCGTGGGAAATAAAAATACGCGCGATGCGGGCCAGCAAGCCGGGTCTGTCGGCACTGGTAATTTCCAGGGTGCTGTAATGATCGCCGGGCTCAGTGGAGAGATGAGCCTGGCTCTTCAATTCAAACATTTTAAGGCGGCGGGGCGTACGTCGCTGAATGATCTTTGAGTAGTCCTCAACCAGGGCCAATTCCTGCTGTAGAGTGTCGCGAATCTGCGCTAGGCGCTGGGGTTCGTCCAGTAGCGGTTGGCCCGCTTCATCCAGCACGTAAAAAGTATCCAGCGTATAACCAGAGGCAGAATTGTACAGGCGCGCATCGTGAACGTTCAGGTTGAGCATATCCAGCCCGGTAACCGCTGCGGCAAATACGTTGGCTCTATCAGGCGTGTAGACAAAAACCTGGGTAGCGCCATCGTGCTCGCCGGGCCCCGAGTTTCGCGTTAAAACCAGGGTGTCTTTTTGGCTGGTGTCGGGGCTGCTGTGCAGTTCGTGGATGGCTGAAGTGTGCCAGGTGATATTGTCAGCGGTCTCGCGAACAAAATAGTCATCCCCCATTTGTGCCCAGATATTTTCCACCGAAGCTTGCGGAAGTCCCATAGCGTCCAGTTTTTCCATTGCCTGGCAGCGGGTTTCCTCGATGATTTCTTCCCGGTCGATGGGGTTTTCCAGGCCTCGGCGCAGGGCGTGCCGGGTGGCCTGGTAGAGCTGGCGCATCAAACTGGCCCGCCAGCTGTTCCAGAGCTCCGGGTTGGTGGCATTGATATCTGCGACAGTGAGGGCGTACAGGTAGTCCAGGTGTTCGCGGTCACCCATCTCGCGGGCGAATGCGTGCACGACTTCGGGATCACTGATGTCCTGCTTCTGAGAAACCTGGCTCATCAATAGATGCTTTTCTACAAGCCAGCAAACCAGACGCCGGTCGCGGGCGGGCAGGTGGTGGCGCTGGCAGAATTCCGCTGCATCCACAACGCCCAGTTTGGAGTGGTCGCCACCGCGCCCTTTGGCGATATCGTGGTAGAGGCCGGCGATATACAGCAGTTCCGGTTGGCGCATGCGCTCGAGAATGTCCGCTGCAATCGGGAATTTTTCCCGCGCCTCGGGGCTCCGGAAGCTGCGCATATTGCGCACAACTTGCAAGGTGTGGGCATCCACGGTGTAGATATGGAATAAGTCGTGCTGCATTTGCCCGGTTACCTGCCCAAATTCTGGTAGGTATCGCCCGAGAATGCGGTAGCGGGTCATTCGGGATAGCTGTGTCGACAAGCCCCGGGGTGAGCGAAGCAGCTGCATAAACAACTGGGTATTTTTCGGATCTGCGCGGAACTGGTCGTCGATCAGGTGTCGGTGCTCGCGAATCAGGCGGATGGTGGAGGCACGTACCCCACTAATATCCGGGTTGTTGGCCATCAGCACGAAGATCTCGAGCAGGGCCGAGGGCTCCTGGTTAAATACCTGGGGGTGGGTAACCTCAATATTGCCGTCGCGCAGCTGGAATCGCTCATTTAGCGGAATGACCAGCTGGCTGCCTTTGCGCTGAAGGATGGCTTCGCCGAGATATTGGAGAAGAACATCGTTCAATTCCTGCAGTGCCATCACGATGCGGTAGTAGTTGTGCATAAACTGCTCAACGGCGAGCTGGGTGTCGCTATCTACATAACCGAATTGCTTCGCCAGTTCTCTTTGGTAGTCAAACAATAGTCGCTCTTCCGCGCGGCCGGCGAGCAGGTGCAAGCCGTAGCGCACACGCCAGAGGAAGGTTTCCCCGGACTGTAATATGGCGAACTCTTCCTCGGTAAAAAATGCCTTTCCCTGCAGTTGCTTCAGGGTGCGCACCTGGAAAAAATATTTGGCAACCCAGGCAATTGTCTGGATATCCCGCAGGCCCCCGGGAGAGTTCTTAATATTGGGCTCGAGAATATATTCAGCAGCCTGCTGATTGCTGTGCCGCTTTTTCTGTTCGGCGAGCTTGGCCTTGAAGAATTCTTCGGTGGGCCAGAGCCTTTTGTGTTCCATTTGTGCAGTTAGTTGCTCGCCAACAGTGCTGTCGCCGACAACTGTGCGGGATTCGGTGAGGTTGGTGGCCACGGTGATGTCCTTCGCGGCCAACTCCAGGCACTCCTCGATGTTTCGTACAGAGTGGCCGATATCCAAGCCCAGGTCCCATAAAAAGGCTACCAGGCGCTCTATGTTGTCGATGGTATCCGGGGTTGGGTGATCGCTGGAGAGGATGAGTAAATCGATATCGGAGTGGGGGTGCAGCTCTCCGCGCCCGTATCCGCCCACAGCGAGAAGCCCGATACCGTCTCTCCACTCGAACTGGTGCCAGGCGTAATGCAGAAGGCAGTCCACAAACAGGGCGCGCTCGTGTACCAGTGTGACAACGTCCTCTCCTTCGCGAAAGCGCTCTGCCATTTGCCGTTCGGCTGCGCCGACAGCATCTTTGAATATCTCCAGAGTGGGTTTGTCACCGGAGCTTAAATCCCTGCGAAAACGAGACTGATCAAAGAAAAACAGGGGGCGTTCAAAGTAGGGAGGGCTGACCGGCTGCATGGGAAGTCCGTTTTGCTCTTGGGCTGCCGCAGGTGGGGGCGGCTTGGGTTCGGTTTGCGGAGATTCGCTACTGTGGTGCCGCGAGTATTGCAATTATTCCTCGCGGCACTGTCAGTACGGCTTTAGAAGTTCTCCTCGCTACGTGCTGTGAGTACTTCTACCCCGTCGCTAGTCACTGCCATGGTGTGTTCCCATTGGGCGGAGAGACGGCGGTCCTTGGTTACCGCAGTCCAGCCATCTCCCAGCACGCGCGTGGCCGCTTTGCCTGCGTTAATCATGGGTTCAATGGTGAAGGTCATGCCCTCTTTGAGCACTTCACCAGTTCCCGGCTGACCGTAGTGAAGAATTTGTGGGTCTTCATGGAAGACGTCGCCGATGCCGTGTCCGCAGAAGTCGCGTACCACTGAGTAATAGTTTTTCTCAGCGTGCTGCTGGATGACGTGGCCAATATCGCCGAGGGTAGTGCCGGGGCGGACAATTTCGATGGCCTTGTACATGCACTCCTGGGTGATTTGTACCAGGCGTTCAGCGTGGGCGGCGGGCTTGCCGGCAAAGAACATCTTGCTGGTGTCACCGTACCAGCCATCTTTGATAACGGTCACATCGATATTAATGATGTCGCCCTTCTTGAGAATTTTGCTCTCGGAGGGGATACCGTGACACACCACTTCGTTGACGGAAGTGCATATAGATTTTGGGAAGCCGCGATAACCGAGGCAGGCCGGGATCGCTTTCTGTACCTTCACGATGTGTTCGTGGCAGCGTCGATCCAGTTCTTCGGTAGTGACTCCTGGAACGACATACTCGCCAATCATTTCCAGCACCTCTGCGGCGAGGCGGCCTGCGGTGCGCATCTTGGCGATTTGTTCTGGGGTCTTAATGGCTGAGGTCATGCGTATCCTTTGTTTCTGGGTTGGGGCGGGTAGCGCCCAAGAGGCGGGCTATTGTAGCGGATTGCTGGCTGTAGGACACATTTTGCCGCTATTGGCGCAAGCGTGGCCCAGGCGTCCCGCCAATAGTATTGAGGCGTGATCATTTGCGCGAAATCGGTGCCAATTCTTCACTATGGGGTGCACTTGTGGTATAAAGCGCGCCGCCTGGGGATACTCCCTGGGCGAGTAAAAGCCGCACACGCATCGACACATGTGTCTGGGTGCCCTGAAAGGGGTTGACGCATGGGATACGTGGAGGACTAACCCGTATATATAGAGGTTTATTATGCCGCAAGTAAGTATGCGCGATATGCTGCAGGCTGGTGTTCACTTTGGTCACCAGACCCGCTACTGGAACCCGAAGATGGGTCAATTCATCTTTGGTGCCCGCAACAAGATTCACATCATCAACCTTGAGCACACTGTACCGGCTTTCAACGAAGCCCTGCAGATCATCAAGGGCATGACTGCTCAAAAGAAAAAGATTATGTTTGTTGGCACCAAGCGTGCTGCACAGAAGTCTATCAAAGAGCAGGCAGAGCGTTGTGGCCAGCCTTACGTCAGCAACCGCTGGCTGGGTGGTATGCTCACCAACTACAAAACCATCCGCGCTTCCATCAAGCGTTTCCGTGAGCTGGAAGCCCAGTCTCAGGACGGTACTTTCGAGAAGCTGACCAAGAAAGAAGCTCTGATGCGTACCCGTGCCATGGATAAGCTTGAGCGCTCCATCGGTGGTATCAAGGATATGGGTGGCCTGCCTGACGCGATCTTCGTAATCGACGTTGAGCACGAGCGCATTGCTATCCAGGAAGCTAACAAGCTGGGTATCCCCGTAATCGGTGTTGTCGACACCAACAGCGATCCCGCTGGTGTTGATTACGTGATCCCCGGTAACGACGACGCTATCCGCGCAATCAAGCTGTACACCACAGCTGTAGCCGACGCAGTACTTGCTGGCGCTGCAGAAGCTGGTAACACCGTTGCGAAGGACGAGTACGTCGAAGCTAACGATGACGAAGCCGCTGCAGAGTAATTTGCAGGGCTAAGTGGTGTAACACAGTCGTTTTACACTGCGAACTCAAAAAGGGGCCCGAATTACGGCCCCTTTTTTCTAATTTTTAGTGACAGAACCCCGAGGATTGAATCATGGCGATTACCGCGTCTATGGTAAAAGAACTGCGCGAGCGTACCGGCCTGCCGATGATGGAGTGTAAGAAAGCTCTGACGGCTGCTGATGGCGACATCGAAAAGGCGATTGAAGACCTGCGCAAAGCCTCCGGCCTGAAGGCCGCTAAGAAAGCTGGCCGCACTGCTGCTGACGGCGTTGTTGCCGCTAAAGTTGCAGAAGACGGCAGCTACGGCGTACTGGTTGAAGTGAACTCCGAGACTGACTTCGTTGCTCGCGATGAAAACTTCCAGGCGTTTGTTGCCAAGGTTGTGGAGAAGGCATTTGCCGATCGCCAGCAAGACGTAGCTGCCCTGATGGAAGGCGAGCTGGAAACTGCTCGTGAAGCACTGGTTCAGAAAATCGGTGAGAACATCGGCGTGCGTCGTATCGAGCTGGTTGAAGCCCCAGTTGTAGGTGCTTACGTTCACTCCAACAACCGCATCGCTGCCCTGGTAGCTCTGAGCGGTGGAGAGATCGAGCTGGCCAAAGATGTTGCCATGCACGTGACTGCGGTTAACCCGCAGGTGAACAAGCCGGAAGATATGCCTGCTGACGTCCTGGAAAAAGAAAAGGACATCATCAAGGCTCAGCCGGATATGGAAGGCAAGCCGGCTGAAATCGTAGAGAAAATGATGGGTGGCCGCATCAAGAAGTTCCTGAAAGAGAACAGCTTGGTAGAGCAGCCTTTTGTTAAGAACCCGGACGTAAGCATTGGCAAACTGGTTAAAGATGCCGGTGCCGATGTGGTTTCCTTTGTTCGCTACGAAGTGGGTGAAGGTATCGAGAAGGAAGAGGTGGATTTCGCAGCGGAAGTTGCGGCCCAGGTTAAGTCCTCTTCTTAATCGCATATTATTGGGTGCCCTCGGGCACTCAATCGCAGTGGGGTGCTTCCGCTGGGGTTTCTTGCCCACAGTGGAGCACCCCTCTGTGTAAATGACTGAAATTGTTGTAATGTTCAGCGGCAAGGCCTGGCCACTAACAGGTACATTGAAGGGGACTAACGAATGCCCGGTATTAAAGACCGCAAGTATAAGAGAATTTTGTTAAAGCTCAGCGGCGAAGAGCTGATGGGTGATCAGGGTTTCGGTATCAGTCCCAAGGTGCTGGACAAAATGGCCCTGGAAATTGGGCAGCTGGTTGGTATCGGGGTCCAGGTGGGCCTGGTTGTTGGCGGCGGCAACCTGTTCCGTGGGGCTGCGCTGAGCGCTGCAGGTCTCGACCGTGTGACCGGTGATCACATGGGAATGCTGGCCACGGTAATGAACGCCCTGGCACTGCGCGATGCCCTGGAAAGATCTGACATCTCCTCGAGAGTGATGTCCTCGATTCAAATGAGCGGTATTGTCGATCACTACGATCGCCGCGCGGCTATTCGCTACCTGGAGCGTGGCGAAGTTCTGATTTTTGCTGCCGGTACCGGCAACCCTTTCTTTACCACTGATTCTGCAGCTTGCCTGCGCGGTATCGAAATTGAAGCCGAATTGGTTTTGAAGGCGACCAAGGTCGATGGCGTCTACTCTGCTGATCCCAAACTCGACCCGACAGCAACTCGCTATGACCAGTTGACTTACGATGAGGTTCTCGACAAGAAACTCGGCGTGATGGATTTGACCGCTATCTGCCTGTGTCGCGAGCACAATATGCCTGTACGTGTATTCCGCATGGATAAAAGCGGGGCGCTGTTGAATATTGTGGTTGGCGGCGTGGAAGGCACCTTAATTGAAGAGGAAGTGAAATCGTGATTGAAGATATAAAAACAGACGCGAAAGCTCGTATGGGTAAGGCACTCGATGCCCTGGCTGGAAATTTCAACAAGATTCGCACCGGCCGTGCACACCCGAGTATTCTCGATGGCATCCACGTCTCCTATTACGGTTCTGATACTCCGTTATCTCAGGTTGCCAATGTTACTGTTGAGGATGCGCGCACTCTCTCCGTAACTCCCTGGGAGAAAAACCTGGTCCCGGATATCGAAAAGGCCATTATGAAGTCCGATTTGGGCCTCAACCCCAGCACAGCTGGTGCGGTTATCCGTATTCCAATGCCTATGCTGACCGAAGAGACCCGCAAGAACTTCACTCGTCAGGCAAAAAGTGAGGCAGAGACCGCGCGGGTTTCCATTCGCAATATTCGTCGCGATGCGCTGGCGGACGTGAAGTCACTGGTCAAGGATAAGGAAATTTCTGAGGACGATGAGCGCCGCGCAAGTGACGACATTCAAAAAATTACCGATCAGTTTGTCGCTGATGTGGATAAAGCATTGGCAGCGAAAGAAAAAGACCTGATGGAAATTTAATGAGCATCGGTGGTACCGAGCTACATGCTCCCGGCCCACGTCACATCGCCATTATTATGGATGGCAATGGGCGCTGGGCTGCCCGCAAGGGCCTTTCCCCTTCAGCCGGCCACAAGGCCGGTGTCGAGCGTATCCGCGACCTGCTTTCAGCTTGTAAAGCCCGCGGTGTTAAAGCGCTTACTCTGTTCGCCTTCTCCAGCGAGAATTGGCAGCGCCCCCCGAAGGAGGTCGAGCTGCTGATGAGCCTGTTTAACTCCTATTTGCGCAAAGAGGCCCGACGGATGCGGGAGGAGGGGGTTCGCCTGAGAGTTATTGGTCGACGGGACCGATTCTCTCCTCGCTTGCAGCGCGCTATAGCCGAAGCGGAAGATATCACCCGCGCAGGGACTGAGGGCGACTTGATAATTGCGGCTGATTACGGCGGGCGCTGGGATATTGCCCAGGCGGCCCGCAGATTGGCTCAAGAGGTTGCCGATGGCACGCGCTCCCCAGAGTCGATTACTGAGGATGGACTTGGCGAATACGTACAACTTCAAGATCTGCCGCCGGTAGACCTTTTGATCCGCTCCAGCGGTGAGCAGCGTATTAGCAATTTTATCCTCTGGCAGGCCGCTTACAGTGAATTCTATTTTACTGATACGCTTTGGCCCGACTTTGACGAAGCCGAGCTGGATAAGGCTATCGCAGAATATGAGTTACGTGATCGTCGCTACGGCGGTCGCGCGGAGGGGGATGACGCGATCGCTCAGGCGTGATCCGGGCAAGTCTGCGGCGCCAGGCTTGCGATACAAATTGGTTGGAAATCTTTGCCGACACGCTCTTGATCTGTACAGAGTATCCAGACAGAGTGGTCAAGTTACTAACAAAGGGGTTTGCGGTGCTAAAACAAAGAATAATTACTGCTTTGGTGCTATTGGCACTGTTTATGGGGGTATTGTTTTTACTTCCAATGCAGTGGTTTTCACTGATATTTGTGGCGGTTATCTTGCTGGCGGGCTGGGAGTGGGCCAACCTCTCGAATTTGAATCGAGCCTTGCGCTTCGTTTTTTTGGCCGCACTGGGGTTAACCCTAATGGTCACGGCTCAATACGTCTTTTCAATGAATTTTGATGATCCAGATATCGATCGTGGCCGCCAGATTCTGGCTGTAGCCTGTGGTTGGTGGGCGCTCGCTTTCTTGTGGGTGCAGAGCTACCCGTCCAGTGCTGCTCTGTGGGGCAACCGGTGGGTACGCGGCCTGATAGGCCTTGTTGTGTTAGTTCCAACCTGGTTGTCACTGGTAGTTTTGCGGGGCTTGGATCACGGAGCCTGGCTGGTTCTTTATGTGGTGGCGATCGTTGCAGCGGCGGATGTCGGTGCTTATTTTGTTGGCCGCAAGTTTGGTAAGCGGAAGTTGGCTAGAGAAGTTAGTCCGGGCAAGTCCTGGGAGGGCTTTTTCGGTGGCCTGGGTGCTTGCTTGATTTTGGCTCTCGTAACTTCCTACCTATTTGAGCTTCCACTGAAAAATACTGTCTTGTTCACTTTTGGTGTCTTGGTTACTGCACTGGCTTCAGTTATTGGGGACCTGGTGGAGAGCATGTTTAAGAGGCACAGAGGGATTAAGGACAGTAGTCATATGTTACCGGGGCACGGTGGCATCCTCGATCGGATAGATAGCCTTTCCGCGGCTCTTCCAGTGTTTACGATGGCCGCACTAGCGAGCGAGCTGCCGAAATACTTGTAGAGGCGTTTCCGCTCCAGTTTTGTGTTTTATTCGCTAGCGCCCAGCTTAATGCTGGGCGTGCAATTGTTTGGTGGCAGCAATATTGCTATCAGAGGTACGAAAAGGGCCTATGCAAGTAATTCCCCCGCAACAAATTACCGTTCTCGGCTCCACTGGTTCGATCGGCGTGAGCACTCTGGATGTGTTGGCGCGATACCCGGAAAAATATTCTGTTTTTGCCCTTACCGCCCGTGAAAGGGTTGCCGATCTTGCTCAGCAGTGTCGGCGGTTTAAGCCTCAATATGCTGTTGTTGTCGATGAGGCGCGAGCTGAAGAGTTGCGAGTACTGCTTGGCGATGAAGTGGATACGGAAGTTCTAAGTGGGGTGGAGGGTTTGTGTCGTGTTTCCTCCGATACTCTGGTCGATACAGTCATGGCGGCGATCGTAGGAGCTGCGGGATTGCGCCCAACCTTGGCGGCAGTAGATGCGGGCAAGAAAGTGTTACTGGCGAACAAGGAAGCGCTTGTTATGGCGGGCCCAATATTTCAGAGGGCCTTGAATAAGAGTGGTGCGCAACTGTTGCCGATTGACAGTGAGCACAATGCAATCTTTCAATGTTTGCCATTCCCCTGTGAGAGTCTCGAAGCTGCGGGAGTGGAAAAAATACTGCTTACGGGTTCGGGTGGGCCATTTCGCACACGGGCTGCAAATGAGTTAGGGGCGGTGACGCCGGATGAAGCTTGTGCACACCCCAATTGGTCGATGGGCCGGAAGATCTCTGTTGATTCCGCCACAATGATGAATAAAGGGCTCGAATTTATAGAAGCGTGCTATTTGTTTAATGCGCGCCCTGAGCAGATTGAGATAGTCGTGCACCCCCAGAGTATTATTCACTCGATGGTTCAGTACCGGGATGGCTCTTTACTGGCACAGATGGGTAATCCGGATATGCGCACGCCTATCGCCCATGCCCTGGCTTTTCCCCAGCGCATTGATGCAGGGGTGCCAGCTTTGGATCTGATTGCGCAAGGCAGGCTGGATTTTGAGGCCCCGGATTTTAATCGTTTTCCTTGTCTGCGTTTGGCGCGAGAGGCTGTTAATGAGGGAAAAAGTGCTCCAACAGTCTTAAATGCAGCGAATGAAATTGCAGTAGAAGCCTTCCTGGAGGGGCGTCTAGCATTTACTGATATTGCATTGGTGATAGAAAAAGTGATGAATAGGGCTCCCGTTGTTGAACTGTCGGGGCTCGAGGCAGTCGAAGCCATTGATTTCAATGCGCGAGAACTGGCCAAGCAGGCGCTTGCCGCCCTATAAACACATTGCCCGGCGTATAATGGCCGCTAAATTGCGTATGACAAGAAGTTGTAGCTGAGTATGGATCTAATTCAGACGGTAATCTGGGCCTTGGTGGCTCTCGGTGTACTGGTATCTTTCCACGAGTTTGGGCACTTTCTTGTAGCACGTCTGTGTGGTGTTAAGGTGCTGCGCTTTTCTGTGGGGTTCGGCCGCCGGTTGATCTCCCGCTATGATCGCCACGGTACCGAATTCACTATTTCCGCTATCCCCCTCGGTGGTTACGTAAAAATGCTCGATGAGCGCGAGGGGCCTGTAGCGGCTGAAGAGCTGGATCAGGCGTTTAACCGCAAGAGCGTATGGGCGAGGATGGCGATTGCCGCTGCCGGCCCTGCCGCTAACTTTCTTTTGGCGGTAGTCTTTTTCTGGGCTGTGTTCCTCGGTGGAACAGCGGGCCCGGTTCCTATTGTGAAATCCGTTGAGCCCGGGAGTATTGCTGCGTCGGCAGGCCTTGAGTCCGGGCAGGAAATTGTTGCTGTTGATGGTGAGGCTACCCCCACTTGGCAGGCCCTCAATTGGCGCCTGGCAAACCGCCTGGGTGATAGTGGCACCATAGAATTCTCTGTGCGCTACCCGGATTCCAACCTCGAATACCATATGGTGGCGGATATCAATCGCTGGCTTGCCGGCCGTGAAGTTCCCGATCCGCTCGGGGAGATTGGACTGCAGCTGTGGACTCCACCGGTGAGTATGACTCTTCATAATGTGGTGGAGGGAAGCCCAGCAGCCTCAGCTGGGCTAAAGGCTGGAGACAAGATTGTCTCGACCGATGGCCGTGACTTCTCATCTTTTCAAAGCTGGACCGATTATGTGAGAGCCCGCGCTGGTGTTCCAATGGATATCACTGTTGAGCGTGGAGGTGAACCGCTGACGGTGTCCGTAACACCGGCGGAGGTCAAGCTGGACAGCGGTGAAACCATAGGGCAGGTCGGAGTGCAGCCGGTATCAGAGACTTGGCCGGATGATCGAGTACGGATTTACCACTATGGGGTGGGCGGCGCTTTAGTAAAGGGCTTGCAGGAGACCTGGGATAAAACAGTCTTTACCCTGAATAGCTTGAAGAAACTATTATTTGGTCAACTTTCGACCAAAAACTTGAGTGGCCCCATTACCATTGCTAAAGTGGCGGGTACTTCCGCGGAAGCGGGATGGCAGTCTTTCCTGTCATTGCTGGCGTTGCTCAGTATTAGTCTTGGTGTACTCAATCTGTTGCCTATCCCGGTACTCGATGGTGGTCACCTCCTTTACTACGGTATTGAGGCGATCAAGGGGTCCCCTGTGTCAGAGAGGGTGCAGGTGATTGGTTTACAAGTGGGCATGGCCCTGGTGCTCTGCATTATGGGGCTGGCTCTGTACAACGATATTTTACGTTTGTAGTGCCCTGGATTGGCTTTTTTCCGGGCTGATAATGTGAGTGAGATTTTTATACGTGTGAGGCGTTTTGTCTTGGCACGATTTTGTTGTGAGTAAAAGCGACTCGGAAGCGGTATGAAGTATTTGCTGAAAGCGATCTTTCTGGGCCTGGTGCTGCCTCTCAGCGCTTTGGCACAGTCGTTCGTTCTCAGCGATATCCGAGTAGACGGGTTACAGCGGGTTTCTGCAGGTACAGTTTTTTCAGCGCTTCCGATTCGGGTAGGCGATGAAGTTGAGCCTGGCGAGATTCAGGATGCAACCCGAGTATTGTTCCGCACTGGTTTTTTTGAAGATATTCAGATTGGCCACGAAAACAGCGCTCTTGTTATTACCGTGAGAGAACGACCGGCTATATCAAAGATAGATATATCAGGGAACAAGGCGATTGCCACTGAGGATCTACTGAAGGCGATGAAGGAATACGGTCTCGCCGAAGGCCAGATCCTAAAGCGTTCGACCCTCAGGGGGTTGACCCAGGAGTTTGAACGCCAGTATGTGGCGCAGGGTCGATATGGCGCCAGTGTTAAAGCGGAGCTCAAGGAGCTGCCGCGCAACCAGGTTGAACTGCGGGTTGCTGTCGATGAAGGGGTTGTTGCTGCGATTAAACATATTAATGTCGTAGGAAATCGTGCCTTTTCTGATAAAGAGCTGGAAGAGATTTTTGAGCTTAAAACTACTGGCTGGCTCTCTTGGTTGCGCAGTGATGATAAGTATTCTAGTGAGAAGCTCACTGGTGATTTGGAGCGCTTAAAGTCCTATTACCTGGATCGTGGATATCTTGATTTTCAGATTGATTCGACACAGGTATCTCTCGGGCCGGACAGGAAGAGTGTATTCATTACTATTAACGTGGTTGAGGGTGGTGTTTACACGGTTAGTGAGGTGGAAATTGCTGGAAACCCGGTAGTAGCGGAGGAGGAAATCAACCGCCTGCTATTGGTACGAGAAGGTCAGCGGTTCTCTCAAGCGAGGGTGACGACCACTTCAGACTATATTGCTAAACGCTTGGGCAACAAAGGTTACGCTTTTGCCGAAGTGAATGGTATTCCTGAGGCCAATGAAGAAGAAAGTACAGTAAAAATTACCTTCTTTATTGATCCGGGAAAGCGCACTTATGTGCGACGTATTAGTTTTCGCGGGAACACTCGCACCGCAGATGAAGTCTTGCGGCGTGAACTGCGCCAGATGGAGTCAGCTTTGGCTTCCTCTGCGCGTATAGAACAATCCAAAGTGCGTCTCGAACGCCTTGGATACTTGAAGGTAGTGAAAGTTGAAACAACTAAGGTGTCCGGCACCTCAGACCGGCCCGATGTTGATTACATGGTAGAGGGGCAACCCTCTGATTCTGGGGGAGCGGGGCGCTAGTTGGCGCTGTAACTCCTGGATTGCGAATAAAAACACCTGGAATTAGTAGATGAAACATTTCCTGAAAGCGGCTTCTCTTAGTCTGGCACTGCCTCTCAGTGCTTTAGCACAGTCATTTGTAGTTGATGACATCCGTGTGGAAGGGCTGCAGCGCGTCTCTGCCGGTACCGTATTCTCAGCTCTCCCTGTGCGAGTGGGGGATGAGGTGGAGACTCTGGAAATTCAGAGTGCCACTCGGGCGCTGTTTCGCACTGGTTACTTTGAGGATATTCAAATCGGCCAGGAGAATGGTGTCCTGGTTATCACTGTGCGCGAGCGACCTGCAATTTCCAAGATTGAAATTACGGGTAACAAGGCGATTGCAACAGAAGACCTGTTGAAAGGCATGCAGGAGAATGGCCTTTCAGAGGGGCAGATCTTCAAGCGCGCAACCCTTGAGGGGTTGGCTCAGGAGCTGCAGCGTCAATATGTTGGCCAGGGACGCTATGACGCCAGTGTTAAAACTGAAGTAAAAGAGTTGCCGCGCAACCAGGTTGAGCTTCGCGTAATTGTTGATGAAGGCTCAGTAGCCGCAATTAAGCACATCAATATTGTCGGCAATAAAGCGTTCTCAGATGAAGAGCTTGGAGAGATTTTTGAGCTGCAAACCACCGGCTGGTTGTCGTGGTTGCGCAGTGATGACAAGTATTCACGAGAGAAATTGACCGGCGACCTGGAGCGTCTCGAATCCTATTACCTGGATCGTGGGTACCTGGATTTTAAAATTGATTCCACCCAGGTTTCCCTGAGTCCGGATAAAGAGAGTGTATTTATCACCGTCAATGTATATGAAGGCGATGTTTACACCATTAGTGAAGTGGACCTGGCGGGTGATCCTGTAGTTCCAGAGGAAGAAGTTAAGCGCTTGTTACTGGTGCGGGAAGGGCAGACCTTCTCCCAGGTTCGCATGACAACAACCTCGGATTATATTACCAAGCGCCTGGGAAATGAGGGTTATACCTTTGCCGAGGTTAATGGTATCCCCGAGCCCAATAAAGAAGAGAAAACGGTAAAAATCACCTTCTTTATTAATCCCGGCAAGCGGGCTTATGTCCGCCGAATTAATTTCCGGGGTAATACTCGCACTACAGATGAGGTTTTGCGCCGCGAGATGCGCCAGATGGAGTCAGCTTCTGCTTCCTCTGCCCGTATAGAGCAGTCTAAAGTCCGCCTTGAGCGCTTGGGTTACTTCAAAGAAGTTGAGGTGGAAACCTCAGAAGTACCGGGTACATCCGATCAAATTGATGTTGAATACACGGTTGAAGAACAACCCTCAGGTTCTATTGGCGGCACTATAGGCTGGGCTCAGAGCAGTGGCTTGGTGCTGGGAGCCAATATCCAGGAGAACAACTGGTTAGGTACCGGTAAATCCGTAGGTATTGGGATGAATGCCTCCACCTACCAGACTTCTGTGAATTTCTCTTACCTTGACCCTTACTTCACACCGGATGGTGTGAGCCGCGGCTTTAATGTCTTCTACACAGAGAATGATTACTCCGAGGTCAACCTCTCTGACTACAACACCACGACTTATGGTGGTGGAGTTAGTTTTGGTTACCCGATGTCGGAAATATCTCGTGTCGGCCTTAATGTGAGCTTTAACCACCTCGAATTATCTACCCGCTCAGGTACTGTTCAGGAGATTGCATCAAGCCCAAGCCTTATTGATGGTGTCGCCCGGAAGGGAATTACAGAAGATAACTATGATTTGATTCTGGAAGCTCTTGCGGAAGATGAGACCCTCGATCTTGCGATGGATATTGACGATAGTCAGTTTAATACTACCTTTGACGGATTTATCGATCGTTACGGAGACTCGTTTGATAACGTTGCCTTAACAGCATCTTACGCTCGTTCTACCTTGAACAGGGGAGTTTTAGCGACTCGAGGGGCCTCACAGAATCTTTCTTTGGAATTTACCGTTCCCGGTAGTGACCTTGAATATTACAAGCTGGTTTACACCGGGCAGTACTTCCGACCATTAACTAAGAGTCTGACTTTGCGCCTGCGTACCCGATTGGGCTATGGCGATGGGTTTGGTGATCTTGATGAATTGCCTTTCTTTGAAAACTTTTACGCAGGTGGTTTTGGCTCCGTACGCGGATTTGAGCGTAACACTCTAGGCCCTCGTTCCACGCCTTATGAATTTTATACGGATCTTGGCTGTGCCACTGAGGGCGGGGAGATAACTGAGTATTGTTATTTTGTCGACGATGATGGCGATTTGGTAGTTAGCTCCTACGATGATGCCGATCCATTTGGCGGTAATATCCTGATCGAAGGTAGTGCAGAGGTAATCTTCCCATTGCCCTTTGTTAAAGATCAGCGTTCCTTACAAACCGCTTTCTTTGTGGACGCGGGTAATGTATTCGATACCAGCTGTGGTGATACCCAGATCAACTGTTACGATGTGGACTTTGGTAAGATGAATGTCTCTGCGGGGATTGGCCTGACCTGGATTACCGGTTTTGGCCCGCTGACATTTAGCTTGGCGAAAGCTCTTAAGAAAAATGATGATGACGATGTGGAAGTATTCCAGTTCACTCTGGGTAACAGCTTCTAAATTTGTCAGATAAAATGAATTAGGCGTATATCAGCGCAATTAAAATAAAATCTATTGGAGAGACCGACGTGCTTAAGAATGTAAAAATTGTTGCAGTATTACTTGCAGGTATGACCTTGTCCGGCGCAGCGCTGGCGCAAACCAAGGTTGCGGTACTTAACCTACAAGCTGCGATCATGAGCACAGATGCAGCGAAAACCAAGGTTAACTCCTTGAAGACCAGCTCTGAATATTCGAAGCTGCAGAGCAGTGCCGAGTCAATTCGTTCTGAACTGCAAAAAATGGCTGAAGATGCCAAGAAAAATAGTGTGACCTGGTCCGATGAGCAAAAGACTGAGTACCAACGCAAGATGAATTTCCAGCGCTCAGATTTTGAGACAACGGTGAAAAAATTGCGTGCAATGGAAGCTCAAGTGGGTCAAGAGATCCAGGCTTCTATGGGACCAAAGGCCAGGGATGCCCTGGACGCACTGATTAAAGAGCAGAAGCTTGACGTAGTGCTGGATTCCAATACTGCCTACTATGTAAGTCCCAGCGTCGACCTGACAGAGGCTGTTGTTAAGCGTATGAACGCAGCCAAGTAAGTCGATAGTCTTATATGAAAGATAGCTTTTCTCTTGCCCAGTTGGCGCAAGAGCTGGGGGCCGACTTGCGGTTGGCGCCCGGTTCAGATTCCAATCAAAAAGTTCAGGGTTTAAATACACTGCAGGATGCCGGTGCAGAGCACTTGGCTTTCCTTGCAAGCCCTAATTATCGACGCTTTCTGAAAACGACCAAAGCTGCCGCAGTGCTGGTATCGGAAGAGTTTGCTGAAGAGTGCCCGGTAACGGCTTTATGTGTTGCGGACCCCTACTTGGCCTTTGCTCGAGCAACAGCCCTGTTCGATACAACTCCTGAAGCACCTATTGGTATTCACCCCTCTGCAGTAGTTCACCCCACGGCAGAGATTGGTGCTGGTGTCAGTGTGGGGCCCGGCTCTGTGGTCGAGGCCTACGCAAAATTGGAGCCTGGAGCGATTGTTGGTGCTAACTGCTATGTTGGCGAGGGCAGTTTAGTCGGTGCAGGAACACGCCTGTATGCCGGCGTTGTTTTTCATCATAACTGCTCTATCGGTGCACACGGTATTATTCACAGCCAGACGGTTATTGGAGCCGATGGCTTCGGGTTTGCGCCTAATAAAGGCAGCTGGGTGAAAATTCACCAGCTTGGTGGAGTGCAAATTGGCGAAGATGTGGAAATTGGAGCCAATACCTGTATAGACCGTGGAGCTTTGGGTGATACGGTGATTGGGCGAGGAGTCAAGATCGACAATCTGGTCCAAATCGCGCACAATGTGAAGATTGGTGACTACACGGCCATAGCCGGGTGTGCCGTAATTGCCGGTAGTGCTGAGATAGGGAAGCATTGTCTTCTCGGTGGCTGTAGCCGTATTAACGGGCACATAACGATTGCAGATGGCAGTCAGGTGTCGGGTAACACGTTTGTTACTAAGTCGATAAAGGATACTGGTAGCTACTCTGGAGCGCTATCCTTTGCCGATAGTTCTACCTGGCGTCGTAATGCTGTGCGTTTTGGTCAGTTGGATCAAATGGCGCGCAGATTGAAAGATTTGGAAAAACAGGTTCAGGCACTGTCCCAAAAGAGTGGGACAGACGATTGAACTTTAGTTATTAATTAATTTGGCTTTGTTGTTTTCGGGGCGTTTTACGCCCCGAAGTGGTTTCTGGGGGCATTTGGAATGATGGATGTACGTGAAATTCGCGAGTATCTGCCGCACCGTTATCCTTTTTTGTTGGTGGATCGTGTAGTAGAACTCGAAGAAGGGAAGTATATAAAAGGCTATAAAAACATTTCTGGAAATGAAGAAGTTTTTAATGGCCACTTTCCGGAAATGCCTATTTTCCCGGGAGTGATGATTGTTGAAGCCCTGGCTCAGGTCTCGGGAATCCTCGGCTTTAAAACGTTTGGCAAAAAACCGGAAGATGGATATCTGTATCTGTTCGGTGGGGTTGATAAGGCGCGCTTTAAGCGTCAGGTGATCCCAGGTGATCGCCTTGAGCTCGAGTCTGAAGCGGTATCTGTTCGCAGAAATATCTGGAAATTCGCTTGTAAAGCCAGTGTTGATGGCGAGCTGGCAGCTTCTGTTGATATCCTATGTGCCGTCAAAAAGGTTCAGTAATTCTGTAAAGCTCGCTGGAGAGTTAGATTCAGGATTTTCCGGGTAGCCTTTGTTTTTAAGGGTACAGGTTACCCAGTACGATTAATGCCGAGGAGTAGATCCCAGAATGCAGACAAGTATCCACCCTACAGCTATTGTCGACTCTACGGCAGTAATTGGTTCCGGGGTGAGTATTGGTGCTTACACCATTGTTGGAGCCGGCGTAGAGATAGGTGATGGCTGTGATATTGCCTCTCATGTGGTGCTTAGTGGGCCGACCAAACTGGGGAAGAACAACCGAATCTACCAGTTTGCTTCCGTAGGGCAGGATACCCCGGACAAAAAGTATCGCGGTGAAGAGACGACACTCGTTATTGGCGACAATAACGTGATTCGCGAGGGGGTTACGATCCACCGTGGTACCGTTCAGGATCGAGGTGAGACCACCATTGGTGACGAAAACCTGATCATGGCCTATGCCCATATTGGCCACGATAGTGTTGTTGGTAATCACACTATTATGGTGAATAACTGTGGTTTGGCCGGTCATGTTGTTGTTAAGGACTGGGCGATTCTGAGTGGTTATAGTTTGGTTCACCAGAATTGTACTGTGGGAGAGCATGCTTTCCTGGGAATGGGCGCTGCTATCGGTAAAGACGTTCCTGCTTATGTTATGGTCGCCGGAAACCCTGCCGAAGCAAAGACCATTAACTCAGAAGGGCTGCGCAGACGGGGCTTTTCTAGGGAAGATATTGCCCTGATCAATAAAGCTTACAAGACCGTTTATCGTCGCGGTCTTACTATGCAAGAGGCGCTGCAGGCCTTGATGGAGTTGCGCGAACAATCTCCAGTTATTCAGCCGTGGATAGAGTCTTTGCAATCTTCCACCCGCGGCATTGTTCGCTAATTCACTTCTCTTTGGAGCTGTTTCGTGCGGCTCCGATTGCACTTTATGCAACTCCCATTTAATTCCAACGTAAACAGCTCCCCAAGAGGAGGGATTTAGGCGTGTCAGAGAAAAATAAGCCGATACGAATTGGTATCGTTGTCGGTGAGGCGTCAGGAGATATCCTCGGTTCTGGTTTGATGGCCGCATTGAAAACTCGGCTTCCCAATGTAGAGTTTGAGGGGATTGCCGGGCCGCGCATGCTGGAACTGGGTGCTAAAAGTTTATTTCCTATGGAGCGGCTGTCGGTAATGGGGCTGGTAGAGCCTTTGAAGCGCCTTCCAGAACTGTTGAAAATCCGCAGATCTCTCCGTCGCCACTTTACTGATAACCCGCCCGATCTATTTATTGGTATAGATTCCCCGGACTTTACATTGACTCTTGAGGCTGCGCTCAAGGCTGAGGGTATCCCCACCGTCCATTATGTCAGTCCTTCGGTTTGGGCCTGGCGGCAGGGTCGAATTAAAAAGATTGCGCGGGCTGTCTACCACATGTTGACCCTGCTTCCATTTGAAGCGAATTTCTACCGAGATAACCAAGTACCGGTGACCTTTGTTGGCCACCCTTTGGCTGATGAAATTCCCCTGCAAGTGGATGTCGCCGGTGAACGCAAAGCATTGGGCTTTGAGAAAGGCGACCGGGTAATTGCCCTTTTGCCTGGCAGTCGTGGAGGTGAGGTTCGTATGTTGGGGCCTTTGTTTCTGCAGACGGCCCGATGGTGCCACCAGCGTCACTCGGATATTAAATTTGTTATTCCCGCTGCCAACAAGCAGCGTATGGATGAGATTCAAGAGCAGCTAAAAGATTACCCTGAACTCCCTATTACTTTACTTGAGGGGCAATCGAGACGGGCCGTTTCTGCGGCAGACTGTGTGCTCATTGCATCGGGTACGGCGACCCTTGAAGCAATGCTGCTTAAAAAGCCCATGGTCGTTACCTACAAGCTGGGCAGATTGACGTCTATGATTGTCTCGCGGATGTTGCATACCCCATGGGTTTCGCTACCAAATTTACTAGCCCAAAAAGAACTGGTGCCGGAAATTTTGCAGAATGATGCTATTCCTGAGAATCTTGGTGCGGCGGTGATGCAGTACTTTGAAGATCCGCTTCTTGGGGATCATTTAGAGCGCGAGTTTTTCGAAATGCATCAACAGTTGAGACGCAATGCTTCTGAGCGGGCTGCCGATGCCGTGGTGGGGCTACTGGAAGCTAAGCCTGAATCTGCCGAGTAGTAAGTTATGAGTAGTAAAACGGAATTGCTCCCCTATGTTTGCCCTTTCAAGGGTGATTTGATTGCAGGTGTCGATGAGGTTGGGCGCGGCCCCTTAGCTGGTGATGTGGTTGCCGCAGCCGTGATTCTTGATCCTAACAAGCCAATTGCCGGGCTTGCCGACTCCAAAAAGCTGACTGAAAAAAAGCGCGAGCAATTGTTTGATGAGATTTGTGAGCGAGCGCTCAGTTACTCCATAGCTCGTGCAACAGTTGAGGAAATTGACCAGCTAAATATTTTGCAGGCAAGCTTACTAGCGATGCATCGTGCAGTTGCGCAGCTATCCGTGCAGCCCGAATTTGTGTTGGTGGATGGCAATAAAAAACCGAACTGGGATTACCCTTGCGATACCGTTGTAAAGGGCGATGGTCGTGTCGCTGCAATTGGGGCGGCATCTATTTTGGCTAAGGTGACCCGTGATAGGGAAATGGTAGCGCTGGACTCCGAATATCCCGGTTACGGCCTTGCAGGTCATAAAGGGTATCCCACCAAGGCGCATATGGAAGCTTTACAGTTGCAGGGTCCCACTCCAATACACCGCACCAGCTTTGCACCGGTAAGGCGCTTGCTAGAAGAGGTTGAGTGATTAACGGCTGTAGCGTTACTTGTCGATTCGCTTGATTCTGGCCCGGGTAATCATCTTGTCTGAGACCTCCTCAATTTCCACCAGGTAATTGAGGATGTATAGGCTGATATTGCCGTCGGGGATGCTCTCCAGGTGTTCCATTGCCAGGCCGTTAAAGGTTTTCGGCCCGTCAGTGGGCAGTTCCCAGCCCAGGGTGCGATTAATATCGCGAATAGAAGTGCCGCCCTCGATCATGTACCAGCCATCTTCTATGGCGACTATCTCCTCGTCATCGCTGGGTACTGGACTTGCGGTGAAGTCGCCGACAATTTCCTCCAGCAGATCTTCCAGGGTAACGATACCCATTACCTCTCCGTACTCATCAACTACTAGCCCCATGCGGCGCTTGGTTTTCTGGAAGTTCATCAGCAGTGTGGGGAGTGGTGTTGCCTCGGGTACGAAGTAAGGCTCATCGGTGAAGGAGTTGAGCCGCTCTGCCGTTAAATTATCCGGTCCGTCACGCAGTATTTGCGCCGCTTTTCGCAGGTGAAGTATGCCTACTACTCGATTGATGTCACCGCGATATACGGGGAGGCGAGTGTAGGAACTTTCCGCTAGCTGCTGCAGGATCTCTTCGGCGCTGTTCTCCAGGTCAACGCCCATGACTTCATTGCGCGGAATCATGATGTCTTCAACGGTTGCTTGGTCCAGGTCCAGCACGTTGAGCAACATGCCTTTGTGCTTGCTGGGAAGCAGGGCGCCTGATTCGAATACAACGGTTCGGAGTTCTTCGGGGGCCAGGTGTTCCGCTTCGCTATTCGCTTTTGTTTCGACTCCCAGCATACGCGCCAGGCCGTTGGATATGCCACCAATCAACAGCACCAGGGGAGTGAGCAACCACTGCAGCGGGCGCAAAATAAATGAGGCGGGGAAAGCAATTTTTTCCGGGTGTAGAGCGGCAATAGTCTTTGGTGTGACCTCAGCAAAAATCAGTAGGGCAAGAGTTAAGACTATGGTGGTGAGTATTTCTCCGTAAATTTGCGCGAATACCGAGCCGGCGATTACGGATACAAGAACGTTAACGAGATTGTTGCCGATTAGAATTGAGCCGATCAGCTTGTCCGGGCGTGCGAGTAGCTCGGTGGCGCGCTTTGCCCCGCGGTGCCCGCTTTTGGCTTGGTGCCGCAGACGATAGCGGTTAAGCGCCATCATGCTGGTTTCGGAGCTGGAGAAGAAGGCGGATATCAGTATCAATAGGGCCAGCAAACCGAATAGCAGGCCCGTGGGCATCTCGTTCAAGGGAGAACTCTTTTTATTTCCAAGCGGAGATATTGGAACATATTGCCGACCTCCGCAAGCTTTGCAGTCGTATATTCGATTACCCGCGCTGGAGAATGACTTCCATAACCAGCTTACTACCAAAATAGGCAAGTAGTAGGGCGGCGAAAGCGCTTAAGGTCCAACGCACAGCGGTATTGCCTCTCCAGCCCAACCTCCAGTGTCCCCATAGGAGTATGGTGTAGAGAACCCAGGCGACCATAGAGAGGATGGTTTTGTGTATTGGCCCCTCTTCAAACAAATTGCCAACAAAGACGAAACCGGTCAGCAGGGAGGCGGTGAGCAGTAGTTGCCCGAAAGTGATCAGGCCAAACAGCAGTGACTCCATGCTCTGCAATGGTGGCAGAAGACGGGTGGCGCCTACCGGCCTGTGGTTGTGCAGTTGCTGGTTAAGGTAATAGAGATAGATCGCCTGAAGGGTAGCCAGGGTCAGCAGCGAATAGGCAGAAATAGACAGTAGAGCATGTACCGCAATGCCGGCAGAGATCTGTTGATGTGGCGTTACGGTGCCCCAAATATGGGATGCAGCAAATTCAGTGGCGGCTCCCACTGGTGCGAAAATAAGAATAAGTAGAGTAAGTGGCCGGCCAACGGCCAGGATCAATAATAGAAAGTTAACTACCCAGGAAATCAGCGAGAGCATTGCCAGCAGGTCGAAGCGATAGCCTTCGGGTGAAAAGAGAACGTGTCCCAGGGATATTCCGTGGGTGACAAGTGCACCCGCCAAAAGGCTGAGAAGCAGTTTGGAATTCGGCTGTTGTTTTTGGGCTAGAGCCGCACCTGCAACTATGGTTGTGGCCAGGTAGAGAGCGATAGCTGTCCAGTGGGCGAAAGCCGCCATGGGTAAATCCGTGTCTTCATTATTGCGTTAGGGCAGGAGTGTGTCATAGCCAGTTGAAACAAGGAAGACTTGCGATATTTCGGCTGTGGCGAGACCTGGGCTATACTGCCGCGCCTCAGAGAGG
This sequence comes from Microbulbifer sp. ABM4_008, assembly GCF_056311705.1. Taxonomy (NCBI): domain Bacteria; kingdom Pseudomonadati; phylum Pseudomonadota; class Gammaproteobacteria; order Cellvibrionales; family Microbulbiferaceae; genus Microbulbifer; species Microbulbifer sp. ABM4_008. The sequence goes on from NZ_CM149970.1 coordinate 1,298,240, forward strand.
GAGTTGCAGTTTGCTCCCCCCTAATTTCGCGCCCCTCCGCACTGGGGTTGAGTCCGTAAACGGAGAGATCGAGACGAATTTATGTTCGATAACCTGAGTGACCGCTTATCGGCGGCCTTAAAGAAAGTTACCGGTAAAGCGCGCCTTACGGATGACAATATCCGCGATACTTTGCGCGAAGTGCGCAAGGCGCTGTTGGAGGCGGATGTCGCTCTGCCAGTGGTTAAGGCATTTGTTCAGCAAGTGCGCACCGCTGCGGTAGGACAGAAGGTTAGCAAGGCTCTCAACCCGGGTCAGCAGTTCGTCAAGATTGTTCAGGATGAGCTGGTTAAGGTGATGGGTGCGGCTGCAGAGCCTCTCAACCTCGCCGTACAACCTCCGGCGGTAATCCTGATGGCGGGCCTCCAGGGCGCTGGTAAAACCACCAGTGTGGCCAAACTGGCCAAATACCTGCAGGAGCGTGAAAAGAAAAAAGTCATGGTGGTGAGTGCGGATGTCTACCGCCCCGCCGCTATTAAACAGCTGGAGACCCTGGCCGGTGAAGTGGGGGCACAGTTTTACCCCTCTACAGCTGAGCAGAAACCGCTGGATATTGCCAAGGGTGCTGTGGACGCTGCCCGCAAACAATTTGCCGATGTGCTGATTGTGGATACTGCTGGTCGACTGCATGTGGACTCCGAGCTGATGGATGAGATCCGTGAGCTGCACAGTGAGTTGGACCCGGCGGAAACCCTGTTCGTGATCGACGCAATGATCGGTCAGGATGCGGTAAATACCGCAAGTGCCTTTAATGATGCACTGCCGCTGACCGGTGTGATTCTCACCAAGGCCGATGGCGATGCCCGTGGTGGTGCCGCTCTCTCCGTGCGTCACGTCACTGGCAAGCCAATTAAGTTTATCGGTGTTGGTGAAAAGACCGACGCCCTGGAAACCTTCCACCCGGATCGTATTGCCTCCCGTATCCTGGGTATGGGTGACATTCTGTCTCTGATTGAAGAAGCAGAGCAGAAGATTGATAAAGAGAAAGCCGAAAAGCTGGTTAAGAAGGTCCAGAAGGGTAAAGGCTTTGACCTGGAAGACCTGCGCGATCAGCTGCAGCAAATGCAAAACATGGGTGGCTTTGGCTCCCTGTTGGAGAAAATGCCCGGCATGGGCGGTGTAGCGCAGGCTGCGCAACAGGCCGATATGGGTAAAGAATTTAAGCGTATGGATGCCCTGATTTCCTCCATGACGCCGGCCGAACGCCGCAATCCTGACCTTCTTAACGGTTCGCGCAAGCGCCGCATCGTTGCCGGTTCAGGCACCCAGCTGCAGGACTTGAATCGCCTGCTCAAGCAGCACAAGCAGATGGGCAAGATGATGAAGAAGCTCAAAGGCGGCGGCATGGGTAAAATGATGCGCGGCCTCGGCGGTCTGCCCGGTATGGGCGGTGGTATGCCTGGCGGTATGGGCGGTATGCCCGGAGGCCTGCCACCGGGCCTCAAAAAGAAGTAGAGAACCACGGTTCTCCGGGCGGCTTGGCGACCCTATACAAATCTGGGGTGGTACATTAGAATACGCCGCCTTTCTGCCGGCCCTGCTGCCGGTAAAAAGTTGTTGTGGTGACTGCTTAGTGCGGTTGCCTAGTGTTGAACCTATAGGAAAGTTACATGGTAACCATTCGTTTGGCCCGTGGTGGTGCTAAAAAGCGCCCGTTTTATCATCTGACCGTTACCGACAGCCGCAAATCTCGCGACGGTCGTTTTATTGAGCGTGTTGGTTTCTTCAACCCGGTTGCCCGTGGTCAGGAAGAGCGTCTGCGTGTTGATCGCGAGCGTGTTGATTTCTGGCTGGGTCGTGGCGCACAGGTTTCTGACCGCGTCGGCAAGCTTCTGAAAGAATCTGCTTAATTTGCGCGTAAGTGGTGCTCCTGTGACAGATAACGGAAAACCTTCCGAAGAGTTGGTCACGGTTGGGCGCGTTACTACCGTTTATGGTGTGCGCGGCTGGGTCAAGGTTCACTCCTATACCGAGCCGATGGACAACATCCTGCAGTTCCCTAATTGGCGCTTGCAGGGGCCGAAAGGTTGGGAAGCTCTCGAAATTGACGCTGGTAAGCGTCACGGCAAGGGCTTGATTGTGCATGTGAAAGGCATTGATGACCGCGATTTGGCGGCTCGACTTTGCCAGCGCGATATTGCTGTAGCTCGTGAACTGATGCCTGAGCTTGAGCATGGTGAGTATTACTGGCACCAGCTCGAAGGGTTAAAGGTTGTCAGCCATTTCGATGGCGAAGATCACGACTTTGGTACCGTTGCTCGCATGATGGAAACTGGCGCCAACGATGTAATGGTGGTGCGCGGTGGAGCGGATAAGCGCGAGCGCTTGATTCCCTATCTACCTGATCAGTTTATTACCAATATTGACCTGGAAGTCGGTGTAATAACCGTCGACTGGGACCCGGCTTTTTAAGGCGTAGGAGCGATGACAAAACGAATCGCTCTGGTAAGCATTTTTCCGGAAATGTTTGCCGCATTGACCGAGTATGGCGTCAGTGGACGGGCTGTGAAAGATGGCCTTTTAGAAGTTCGCTGTTGGAATCCTCGGGACTTTACCAGTGACAGGCACCGGACTGTGGACGATCGCCCTTACGGCGGCGGACCGGGAATGGTGATGTTAGCTGAGCCCCTTTACCAGGCTCTCGGGGCTGCTCGAGCTTGGGCTGGTGAGGATGGTGAATCTGTACGCAGTATCTACATGTCTCCTCAGGGTCGACAACTCGATCAGGGTGGAGTGGAGCAGCTGTCTGCAGCTGGCAACCTGGTGTTGTTGGCGGGGCGCTACGAAGGTGTGGATGAGCGTATCGTCGAATCTATGATCGACGAGGAGTGGTCCGTTGGTGACTATGTCCTCAGCGGTGGCGAACTGGCTGCTATGGTGATGGTGGATGCTATTACCCGCTTGATTCCCGGCGCACTTGGACACAACCAATCGGCGGTTGAGGACTCTTTCTCCTCTGGCCTGCTGGACTGCCCACACTACACCCGACCGGAACAATATCGGGGAGTAGCGGTACCGGAAGTTTTGCTTTCCGGCAACCATGAAAGAATACGCCGCTGGCGCCTGAAACAGGCATTGGCGCGCACGCAACAGCGACGCCCGGACTTATTGCAAGGGTTGGAGCTGAGCGATGAGCAGAAGTTGTTGCTGGATGAGATCCAGCGGGAACAGAAGCTCGAAGAAAATTGAGGCCGAATTCGCCGGGAGGCGCGAGTAGTTCGGTGAACTAGCTGAGAAGCTACACAATCTGTATTTGGGAGCGATCCAAATGACTAACAAAATTATCCAGCAGCTGGAGCAGGAACAGCTGAAGAGCGAAGTACCTCCCTTCGCACCGGGCGACACTGTAATCGTTCAGGTAAAAGTAAAAGAGGGCAACCGTGAGCGTCTGCAGGCGTTCGAAGGCGTGGTTATCGGTAAGCGCAACCGTGGTCTGAACTCCTCCTTCACCGTGCGTAAAATTTCCCACGGTGTTGGCGTTGAGCGTACTTTCCAGACTCACAGCCCGATGGTTGACAGCCTCAAGGTTAAGCGTCGCGGTGACGTGCGTCAGGCCAAGCTGTACTACCTCCGCAGCCTGACCGGTAAAGCTGCACGTATCAAAGAGAAGCTCAACTAAGCTCTCCTTGATCGCAGAAAAAGGCCGAAGCGTACGCTTCGGCCTTTTTTGTATGTGGGTTACGAGCAGCATATTTGGTGTCCCAGATTGGGTCTGCTTGCCTTAACTGACATAAATGGACACGGGCTTGCCCTGGCGCGGGGATACAGTCAATTTCGCTAAAGCGCTCACGTCTTGCGGTGTTTTGCGTAGTCCAAGGTAACTGGATATGTTAAAACGTGCCAATTAGGTTCGCAGCGGCAAAGAGCTGCCATACTGGCTGGAACTGAAGGCCGATGATTAAGTCGAAGCCCAATGAGAATTTAAGGAGCAATTGGTAATGACGCTTATCAAGAAGCCGCTGGCAATCGCTGGCGCGCTACTCAGTCTGGTGGGCTCTGCAGCGTTGGCAGAAGTCGATACCAACGTGGTTAAAACCATTAAGACACGCCTTGAGGCGAGTAATCCCAAAGCAACCTATGGAGAGGTGCGGGAGAGTCCTATTGAAGGGCTTTACGAAGTGGATGTCGATGACGGCAACACGACCCTGTTCGTCTCTGCTGATGGCAATCACTTTGTTTATGGCGATCTCTACCAGGTGAAGGCTGGCGGTGTTGCCAACCTTTCCGAGCAGCGTAGAGCGACGCGCCGCGCTGCGGTGATGGGCGCCCTTGATACAGAGGATATGATTGTCTTCTCCCCGAAAGGTGAAACCAAGGCAAGCGTTTATGTATTTACCGATGTGGACTGCGGTTACTGCCGCAAGCTGCACCAGGATGTGCCCGAGTTGAACAAGCGCGGTATCGAAGTGCGCTACCTGGCGTTCCCGCGCGGTGGTCTGAATTCCCTGGGATATCGCAAACTGGCAACTGCATGGTGTGCGGAAGATAGCAACAAGACGCTGACTGCACTTAAGAACCGTGAAAACGTGCCTTTGGATGTCTGTAAGACAAACCCGGTGGCAGCTCAATACAAGTTGGGCAACGAGGCTATCGATGTGCGCGGTACACCAACTATCGTGATGGAAGATGGTCGGGTTGTTCCCGGTTACTTACCACCGGATCGCCTGCTTAAAGAGCTGGGAATCTAAGCCCGGCTGATAGCTAAAAAAACCGGCAACCGAGAGGTCGCCGGTTTTTGTTTTTAAGCAGGGTTTTTAATTTCTACCTTTCTCGGCTGGGTCATATTCTCCGGCGCGAGGATATCGTTCAGTTCCTCCTCACTCAGTAACCCCTCATCAAGGATTAACTGCTTCACACTGGCACCGGTAATTAGTGCCTGCTTGGCGATGCGGGTGGCATTTTCATAGCCAATAAACGGGTTTACCGCAGTAATCAGGCCGATGCTGTTCTCAACCAGTTGCAGGCAGTGCTCTTCGTTGGCAGTGATGCCGCTCACACAACGATCCGCAAGCGTGGTCATGGCTTGGGTCATCAGGCGCATGGACTGTAGCAGGTTAAAGGCGATCACTGGCTCCATTACATTGAGCTGCAACTGGCCGGATTCAGCAGCCAGGGTAATCGTGAGGTCGTTGCCGATCACCTGGTAGGCAACCTGGTTAACCACTTCGGGAATAACCGGGTTGACCTTGCCGGGCATAATGGATGAGCCGGGTTGCATCGGCGGCAGGTTAATTTCATTGAGGCCAGCGCGAGGGCCGCTGGAAATCAGGCGTAAATCGCTGCAAATTTTCGAGATCTTAACGGCGATGCGTTTCATGACACCGGAGAACATCACGAAGGCGCCCATGTCGGAAGTGGCTTCCACCAGGTTTTCTGCGCAGACAAAATCGATGCCGGAAATTTCTGACAGCGCGTTAACAACCAGCTGGCGATATTCCGGGTCCGTATTAATGCCGGTGCCGATTGCGGTACCACCCATGTTGATCTCTTTGAATAGAGCGACCAGCTCCTTAACTCTGTCGACATCTTCGCGCACAGTGGCGGCGAAGGCGGCAAACTCCTGGCCCAGGGTCATGGGTACCGCATCTTGCAGCTGGGTGCGCCCCATTTTAATTACTGAGGCAAACTCTTTGGCCTTCTTGTCGAACTCAACGCACAAGCTCTCCATGGACTGAACCAGGTCGCTGTAGCTGAGCAGAATGGCCAGGTTTATCGAGGTTGGATAAACATCATTGGTAGATTGCGACAGGTTTACATGGTTGTTGGGGTGTACTTTTTTGTACTCGGCTTTGTTGTGACCGAGTAATTCCAGTGCGCGGTTGGCAATCACCTCATTGGCATTCATATTGGTAGAAGTGCCGGCGCCGCCCTGAATCATATCTACCAAAAATTGATCGTGCAGTTTGCCATCGATAATCTCGTCACAAGCAGTGGCAATGGCATCTTGCAGTTTGGGCTCCAGGTAGCCGAGCTGTCCATTGGCGCTGGCTGCAGCTTTTTTTACCATCGCCAGTGCTTTTACCAGATTGGGGAAGTGATTCAGGGTAATTCCGGTAATCTGGAAGTTTTCCAAAGCGCGCAAAGTTTGAATGCCAAAATAGACATCGGCCGGTACTTCGCGCTCACCCAATAAGTCTTTCTCCAAGCGGGTTTCTGCACCTGCACTAAAAACCGGCATTGGTTTGAGTGTGTGGAAATCGTTGGTCATCAGTTTCTCTTCTCTTCATCGTATGGGCCTGTGTGGGGTGGGGTAATATCCCCACCTCCCGCAAGCCTCGTGTTGGGGTAATTTAGCAATTAATTGGGAAGTATTTTTAGAGTGGTGTCGCAAAGAAACTCTGCGGCCCCTCTGTAGAGGTTGCGCGAATATTCTCGCGAATATTTTTGTTGATCTCTTCGGACTCAGGACCAAAAACACCACATAATTTCAGTGCATTTTTTATGCTGATGTTGCGACCGAGAGATTCGAGAACTACTTTTGTGCAGACTGGCTCACGCCTGTCACTGGCGGATGCTCCCAGCTTTAATCCGGATAGATAGCTGACTCGGCTTTTATAAGTAGGGTATAAAATAGTTTGTGCGATTTCATTGTGAGTCAAGGATTCATAGCCGATCAAAAAAATACGATCGGCAAGAAAGAGCAGCATGCCTTTATAGCGGGATTTATACCACTCATCCCTATCCGGGTAGCGCATACGTTCGAAGCGCTGAAAATAATACCCATCACCATCCGACTCAATATGCAGCAGGCTGCGAATAATATGGTCGGAGAAGGTCATGGAGTAGTGGTACTCGAAATAGAAGCCTAAATATTTATCGGCCCGCCCCTGGGACTCCCGCATCAGAATATCAATATCGCGATTGTAGGGCCTGGCGGGGAGGCTGTCGGAGAGGGGCGCGTTGCGCACGCGAACAATTTGGCTGAATTGCTCGTGAGGCATCACGATTTCATGGGGCTCTACGCCAAAAAAATGACATATCTTTCCCAGGGTATACTGGGAGGGTTGAGTGTTACCGTTGAGATATTTATTGAACTGGGCACGGTTCACCCCAATTCGCCGGCACACCTCGGCTATGGATGGGTAGAAGCTGCACAGAAGGCGGAGGTTTTGCGAAAAATCGTTGCTCATCGGTATTTTGCTTCTGGATAGAGGTTATCCCTTCAATCCCTGTTAATCACTCGATCCCTTTTTAAAGGCGAAGCCATATGGCTTCGCCAATAGTTTCAGTTTTTATCAGTTGGGGTGATTGCACTCACCGCACAACGGGCGCTGTAATAGGGTTTTAATTTCCATATCTGAATAGCCCATTGCCAACAGGTGGTTGAGTTTTACAAAACAGGCTTCGCTGGTCATATCCAGACCACCTATAACACCGGCATCAAGCAGTGCGGAGCCCGCAGCGTATTTACCCAGATCCACCTGGTGCTCCAAACACTGGGACACTGCTACACAAATAGTGCCGAGCTTTGAGGCCTTCTCAAGCTGCTCGGTAAATGCGCTGTCGTCAGTTGGTGCATTGCCGGTGCCGTATGTTTCAATAATCAGGCCCTTGGGGCGGCTCTCTAAAATTTTCTCAATCAGTGAGGGAGATATACCGGGGAATAGTTTCAGTAAAATCACTCCGCCATTGGCGTCTGCGGGGATCTGGAACTGCGGTTCACCGGTGGGCACCAGCAGGGCGTTGTGGTCGATATTGACCTGGATACCCACTTCCCCGAGGCTGGGGTAATTGGGGCTGCTAAAAGCATCCAGTGAGCCAGAGCTGACCTTTACTGCACGGTTGCCGCGTAAAAGTTTGCCGTTGAAGTAGAGGCAAACCTCCCTGATATCGTCGGAGCCGCTTAATAATAGCGCCGCAATTAAGTTGTTGTAGGCGTCGCTGCGCATCTCCCGCAAGGGAATCTGGGAACCGGTGACGACGACGGGCTTTTCTATGCCTTGCAGGGCAAAGGACAGTGCTGAGGCGGTGTAGGCCATGGTGTCGGTGCCGTGCAGCACCAAAAAGCCTGAGTACTGGCTATAGTTGTCGCGTATCAGGCTGGCAATGTGATACCAGTCCTTTGGTCGCATATTGGCGCTATCCAGCAGTGGGTCGAGTGCCTGGAAATCGTATTGTGGAAGCTGGCCGATAACATCTTGTAAGAGGCGGCCCAGTGCGCCTTCCAGGTCGGCGTCAGGCACATAGCCCGATTCGCTTCGGCGCATTCCCAGGGTTCCGCCTGTATAAAGGATAAGGGTTTTCTTCATTACTCGACCACTATCTGAGTCCGGATTCAGTACGCCCCTATTTTGTGCAAAGGCGCGGTGGATGCAATTTCGCAGGTTGCTGTTACCTGATGCTAGTAGATGCTTCTATAGCATCTACTGAGGACGCTGTTGGTTTCAAGAGGTGATTTTGGGTGACAGAAGTTTCGACTCTACTCTAGCTGGAAGCGGTGCCTTTATGGCGCAATTATATTGACTTTTTTACGTTCCGCTCGGTAAGGTTGATGATCTTTTGTCAATTTTATTTGCATTTATTGCGCGGCTTCCTGTGGTGGCACTTTCTATGTAATCGGGGTTAGATCCCGGTCTGGTTCGCTGCCCCTATAGTTGCGCGGAGGAACATTGTGAGCGCAACAGTGGAAGAGACTGCGGAGGCGGAGGCTCAGGTGGTTGTAAAAAAGGCACCCCGTGCCGTGCGGATCGGTATCTGTGGCCTGGGTACTGTCGGCAGTGGAACGGTGAATGTATTGGCGCGCAATGGGCGGGAAATTGCAGCCCGTTGCGGTCGCGCCCTGGTCATTGAACAAATAGGTGCGCGCCGCGATAACGCACACTGTGATACCAGCCAGATAAACGTTACCCGGGAAATTTTCGATGTCGCCAATAATCCCAACGTGGATATTTTGGTGGAGCTTATCGGTGGTACTACGGTAGCCAAGGAGCTGGTGCGCACAGCGATTGAAAATGGCAAGCATGTTGTCACCGCTAACAAGGCGTTGATTGCCGAACACGGCAACGAGCTGTTTGAGCTGGCCGCAAAGCACAATGTCACCATTGCCTATGAGGCGGCAGTAGCTGGCGGTATTCCTATTATTAAATCCCTGCGCGAAGGATTGGTGGGCAACCAGGTGCAGTGGCTCGCCGGAATTATTAATGGCACCGGCAATTACATCCTCACTGAGATGCGGGAAAAAGGGCGCAGTTTCGATGAAGCTCTGGCCCAGGCCCAAGCATTAGGATATGCAGAAGCGGACCCCACTTTTGATGTGGAAGGTATCGATGCTGCCCACAAGCTGGTGATTATGGCTTCCCTGGCATTTGCTATGCCGCTCGCTTTTGACAAGGTGTACACCGAAGGCATCAGCCGGATCTGTAGTGAAGATATTCGCTACGCCGATGAGCTGGGATACCGTATCAAGCATCTGGGGATTGCGCGTCGCACCGACAAGGGCGTGGAGTTGCGGGTGCACCCGACCTTAATCCCCCAGCGCCGCCTGATCGCCAACGTAAACGGCGTTATGAATGCGGTGCTGGTCAGCGGCGATGCTGTGGGACCAACCCTGTATTACGGCGCTGGTGCGGGCGATGAAGCCACGGCATCGGCAGTGATTGCCGATCTTGTTGATGTGGCCCGCACTCTTGAGGCCAAGCCGGAGCACAGAGTGCCGGCAGCGGGTGTCGCTCTTGCGAACCAAGGGGGAACCCAGGTTCTGCCGGAAGAAGATGTTATTACCAGTTATTACCTGCGTATCGCTGCCCACGACAAGCCCGGTGTTATGTCTCAGGTGGCCACCATTTGCAGTGATCAGGGCATCAGCATCGAGGCTCTGATCCAGCACGAACCGGTTGAAGGTGAAGCACTTGTCCCGGTGGTGATTTTGACCAGCCGAGCCGATGAAGCCAGCCTCCGCCAAGCGGTTGCACAAATAGAGGCGTTGGAAACGGTCGAAGGTGAAGTCGTCAGGATTCGTGTCGAGAGCCTCGGATAAACCTCGCGGGCGCCGAGTGACATAACCCCGGGCTCGGTGCCCCCAATCAATAAACTCCCCAGCCAGCGATAAGAGCCAAGAAATACTGTGAAATTTGTCAGCACACGCGGCAGCGCGCCGTCTCTCTCCTTCGCCGATACCGTACTAACAGGTCTTGCCAGCGATGGAGGCCTCTATGTTCCCGAGACTTTGCCGAAGTTTTCTCGCGAGGAAATTGCCTCTATGGCGGGGCTCGATTACGAGCAGCTGGCCTTTCGCATTATCCAGCCGTTTGTGGGGGATGATCTCAGTGATGAAGAGCTGAGCGGTATTATCGGACGTTCCTACAAGCACTTCCGCCACAAGGCTATTGCCCCGCTGGTGCAGACGGACACGAATGAGTGGGTGCTCGAGTTGTTTCACGGGCCCACCCTGGCATTTAAAGATTTTGCCTTGCAGTTCCTCGGTCAACTTTTTGATCACCTGCTGAAAAAGCGCGGTGAAAGAGTGGTGGTAATGGGAGCAACTTCTGGTGATACCGGTTCGGCCGCGATCGAAGGTTGCCGCCATTGCGACAATATCGATATTTTTATTCTGCACCCCCATAACCGTGTGTCTGAAGTCCAGCGACGCCAGATGACCACAGTGCAGTCGGATAACGTATTTAATATCGCTCTCGAAGGTAATTTCGACGATTGCCAGAATATGGTGAAAGCGAGTTTTGCCGATCAATCATTCCTGCCCGATGGACGCCGCCTGGTAGCGGTTAACTCCATTAACTGGGCGCGGATTATGGCGCAGATCGTCTATTACTTTTATGCCGCCCTGCGCCTGGGGGCGCCGGATAAAACCGTTAACTTCTCCGTGCCCACCGGTAATTTTGGCGATATTTTTGCCGGTTATCTGGCGAGGCAGATGGGATTGCCTATCGACCAACTGGTAATTGCGACCAATGCCAACGATATTCTGCATCGTTGCATCAGCGGCAATGACCACACTCCCAAACCACTGGTGCACAGCTTGTCTCCCAGTATGGATATTATGGTGTCGAGCAACTTTGAGCGATTGCTGTTTGATCTCTACGGTCGCGATGGTGCGACGGTTGCTGAATTGCTCGCGGATCGCAGCCAGCCCATGCATTTGAGTGAATCGGCCCTGGGCAAAGCGAGGGAAGTTTTCTCCTCCAGCCGGGTGGATGATAAGCGCACGGTTGAAGTGATTGGCGAGACCTTCAGCTCCTGCGAATATCTGCTCGATCCGCATACAGCTATCGGGGTTGAAGCCGCACGACAGGTACGTCACTCCACCGAACAGCCCATGGTTTGCTTATCTACCGCACACCCGGCAAAATTCCCTGATGCCGTGGCCCAGGCCCTGCCAGAAAAAGAGATTCCCCTGCCGACTCATATGCAGGATCTCTGGCAGCGGGAGGAGCGCTTCAAGGTATTGCCCAATAACTTGTCCCAGGTACACGACTATATGGCGACGATGCTGTCAGAAGGCAGTTAATCGGCACGCTGTCGTGTAATAAGCGGCAACCGATTAGCTATTTGTTTGCTGAGAAATACATTGAGTACAAAAATTCAGCGGCGGCCAGTGGATTTGTCTACTGGCCGTTTTGCTTCTGAAACACCAAAAATATTGCAGCGTGTCCTGTTGGGGCGGGGAATTGTCAGCGAAGAAGCGCTGGATCACAGTCTCTCTCAATTACAGAGCCCGCAGAGTATGCGAGGGCTGGAGGCTGCCGTTGCCTTGCTGGTGGATGCTATCCACGGGCAAAAGAAAATCCTTATCGTGGGGGATTTCGATGCGGATGGAGCCACCAGCAGCACCTTGGGGGTGTTGGCCCTGGGTGCAATGGGCGCGCCGGGGGTGGAGTACCTGGTGCCGAACCGCTTTGACTTCGGCTACGGGCTGACTCCAGAAATTGTCGAGGTAGCCAAAGGTTATCAGCCCGATCTGCTGATCACCGTAGATAACGGTATCAGCAGTATCGAGGGCGTGGCAGCGGCAAAAGCTGCTGGTATGAAAGTGATTGTGACGGATCACCACCTGCCCGGCAGTGAGCTGCCGCAGGCGGATGCCATCGTAAACCCGAACCAGCCGGACTGTGACTTTCCCAGCAAGAACCTCGCTGGGGTGGGGGTGATCTTTTATCTGCTCAGCCGTTTGCGCACGGCCCTACAGCAGAGTGGGTGGTTTGAGCAGAGCGGTATTGCCCCGCCCAATATGGCCGAATACCTGGATTTGGTCGCCTTGGGTACTGTGGCCGACCTGGTCCCGCTGGATCACAACAACCGGATTCTGGTTCACCAGGGCATCGCCCGTATCCGCGCCGGCCGCTGCCGGCCCGGTATTGCCGCCCTGATGGAGGTTGCCGGGCGCGACCAGCGCAGGCTCTCTACCACAGATATTGGTTTTATTTTGGGGCCGCGAATTAATGCGGCTGGTCGTCTCGACGATATCGGCACCGGTATCCGCTGCCTGCTCACCCGCGATCCCAGTGAAGCGCGGGAGCTGGCCGGCGAGCTGGACGTCCTGAACCGGGATCGCAAAGCGATCGAGCAGGGGATGCAGCGGGAGGCAATGGCGGCCCTGGATGAGTTGCGCCTGGAGGGCGAAATTCCCTGGAGTTTGTGTCTGTACGATGCCAACTGGCATCAAGGTGTGGTGGGTATTTTGGCCAGCCGCATCAAAGAGAAATTCCACCGCCCGGTGATCGCATTTGCTGAGGGTGATAACGGCCTCGTGAAGGGCTCTGCGCGTTCGATTCCCGGGCTGCATATTCGCGATGCCCTGAGTGACGTAGCCGCCTCTCACCCGGACCTGATCAGCAAGTTCGGTGGCCACGCCATGGCGGCGGGGCTGAGCTTACCCCAGGAAAACCTGGAGGCTTTCCGCAAGGCTTTTGAGCAGGTGGTGCGCAACCGCCTGAATGAAAACCAGCTGCACGCGGTTATCGACTCTGACGGTGAGTTGGAATCTGGGGATTACACTTTGCACACGGCAGCCATGTTGCGCGCTTGTGCGCCCTGGGGACAGGCGTTTCCAGAGCCGGTATTCGACGGTGAATTCCTGTTGCTGCAACAGCGCATCGTCGGCGAGCGCCATTTAAAAATGGTGGTGGCGCCGCCCCAGGCGCCGCAACTGGCGCTGGATGCTATTGCTTTTAATGTGGACACCGAGCAGTGGCCGCAGCCCACGGAAAGAGTGCGCTTGGCTTTTAAGCTCGATGTTAATGAATTTCGCGGGCGGGAATCCCTGCAATTAATGGTGAGCCTGTTAGAAGCGGTATAGGGCGCACTTTGTATTTGGCTGTTGGGAAAAACACGGAGTTTTTTGCAACAGCTCCCAAGTTGTTTGGAAGTAAAAAGTAGTGAAACGTAAACAAGTCCAGGCCGAAGTCCTACTGTTATTAGCCGCTCTCTTCTGGGGCGTTGCCTTTGTGCCACAAAAGATTGCCATGGCGGATATTGAGCCGCTGGCATTTAACGCATGGCGTTTTATTCTCGGCGGTTTAATCCTGATCCCCATCGTTTACTGGTTGTCCTCCCGTCGCGATGCCCAGCCCGGTGAAGCCGAAGGGCAATCGGTGAATCACACCTGGCGGGCCTGCCTGCCCGGTGGCGCACTGTTGGGTTTTTGGCTGTTTCTAGGCGCGGCACTGCAACAGGTGAGCCTGCTGTATACCACTGCCGGCCGCGCTGGATTTATTACCGGTTTTTATTTACTGCTGGTGCCTGTAATCGGTTTGTCCCTGGGGCATAAAACCAATCGCTGGACCTGGATGGGAATTGGTCTCGCTTTGTTCGGTCTCTATTGGTTGGCGGACTTCAGTGAAGAATCCCAGCTGGTGGGCGACTTAATGGTATTTGCCAGTGCATTTGTTTTTGCCATCCAGGTGTTGACGGCGGATCGATTGGTAAAACGCTACGACGCTTTGCGACTCGCCTGTATCCAGTTCCTGGTGTGTGGCCTTTTGTCCGCCGTAGCTTCGCTATTTACCGAAGAGGCGACACTGCAATCGGCGATCGATGCGGCTTGGCCTATCGCCTATATGATGATTTTCTCCACGGCACTGGCGTTTACTTTCCAGCTCTTGGCCCAACGCTACGCCGCGCCTTCTCACGCTACCGTAATTATGAGCTTGGAGGCAGTTTTTGCCCTGGCGGCGGGCTGGCTATTCCTCAATGAAATGCTCAATACCACGGAGTTAATTGGTTGTGGTTTGATGCTGGCGGGGATGCTGGTCAGTCATTACGGCAACCACAGCGGTACTCACCACTAGGAATATCAATGGAATTATCGACACTGGCACTCTTTGTTCCCGCAAGCTTCTTTGCCTCGGTCACACCGGGGCTCTGCATGATGCTATCACTGAGTCTGGGAATTACCCTGGGCGTGCGCCAGACTCTGTGGATGATGGTGGGAGAGTTGATCGGTGTTGCGTCGGTGGCGATTACCTCTGCACTCGGTGCTGCGGTATTGATGGTTCAGTATCCGACTTTATTTCAGCTGTTCAAATACTGCGGGGCCGCCTATTTGGCCTGGATAGGCGTGCAGATGTGGCGCTCCCGGGGGCAGCTGGCTCTGATGGATCAGGGTGATGCAGTCGACGTCGGCCGACCATCGCGAAGAGCGCTGGCGCTACAGGGGTTTGTCACTGCTGTGGCCAACCCCAAGGGCTGGGCGTTTTTTATTGCGTTATTACCGCCATTTATTAACGATGCCAAACCATTGGTACCGCAGCTCTCAGTCTTGTTAGCGATATTGCTATTTTTGGAGGCGTTGTGCCTGCTGATCTATGCCAGTGGTGGCCAGGCCTTGAGTCGACTACTGGAGCGGTCTGAAAATGTGCGTTTGGTTAATCGGATTTCTGGTACTTTGATGCTATCGGTGGGAGCCTGGTTGGCGTTATCCTGACACGGCTATTTATCGCTTTATGGAGGATGTTCTGTGCTGAAAAAACGGTTGTCATTCTTATGGGTATGGGCCCTGATTATCTCGGTGGCGGCTTGCGGCCAGTCGAGGGAGGAGAAAGCGATGGAGAACGAGGTTGAGAACACACCCGGCGCGGCGGAGCCCGAAGTCGCACCCACGCCTCCTGCAGCGACTATGAGGCCAGGGGAAATGGTGTGGATTTACCGCGGCAGTGGCAGCAAGCAGTGTGAAGGGGGTGGTATGACTCTTCAGCAGAGCCAGGCCAAGTTGAGTGACAATGGGGTGAAGGTGCAGGAGTCCCGCTGTGGAGTCCGCACCGACAGGATGTTCCCCGCCGTATGTGGCGCACCCACAGGAGATATCCTGATGCACCTGATCGGTATGGATGCCCTGGATGCCTCAATTGAGCTGGGATATAGCCCCGCCGAGAAAGTGCAGTATCAGTTTGCTGCCTGTCGGGACAACAGTGCCTGAGTTGAAACCTTAAGTGGGGTAATCGTGAACATTTCCCAGGCCGCAGAGAATTCGGGCCTCAGTGCAAAAGCCCTGCGGCACTACGAAAATATTGGCCTGGTGGTGCCCGGCCGCTCTGCTAATGGCTATCGGGATTACTCTACTGCCGATGTCGAAACCCTCTGCTTCGTGCGCCGCGCGCGGGCCTGTGGCTTTACCACTGAGGAGGTCCGGGCGCTACTGGGGTTGCGGGATAACCCGGAGCGCCACAGCCGCGAGACCAAAGACCTGGTCAATCACAAACTCGGGCAGCTCGAAGAGCAGTTGCAGACCCTGCTGGGGATGCGCGCAACCTTGCGGGCCTTTGCCGACAGCTGCGCCGGCAATGAGTCCCCAGACTGCGCAATTCTGGAAAAGCTCTCGGGACAGACCGCCTAGTAGAGGATTTGCCGCCATATCAGCCCCTATCTGACTGGAAGGACCCCCGCGCGCTGCGGTAGAATGCGCGCCGCTTTTTATTTTGTCCGGACACCGAAAGTTCATGGAAATCAATCCCCTCATCAATCAATTAAAAGACCTCGAAGAGCGCACTGACGTTCTTAGGGGGTATCTTTGACTACGCCAGCAAGAAAGAACGCCTTACCGAAGTAGAGCTGGAGCTGGCTGAGCCGAGTGTTTGGGACGACCCCAGCCGCGCACAGGAACTGGGGCGCGAGCGCTCCTCCCTGGAAACGGTGGTTAATACCATCGAAAACCTTGACTCCGGCATTGCCGATTGCCGCGAACTGTTGGAAATGGCAGTCGAGGAAAATGATGAGGACTCCGTAGGGGAGGTCTCCACTGAGATCGAAGGTCTCCAGCAGCAGCTGGGGATTCTGGAATTCCGCCGTATGTTCTCCGGCGAGAACGATGAGAACAACGCCTACCTGGATATCCAGGCTGGCTCCGGCGGTACCGAGGCCCAGGATTGGGCGGAAATGATCCTGCGTATGTACCTGCGCTGGGGTGAAGCCCACGGCTTCAAGACCACCCTGGAAGAGGTTTCCGCTGGGGAAGTTGCCGGTATCAAGAGTGCCACTGTGCATTTCGCCGGCGACCACGCGTTCGGATGGCTGCGCACAGAAACCGGTGTACACCGGCTGGTGCGCAAATCGCCGTTTGATTCCGGCAACCGCCGTCACACTTCTTTTAGCTCGGTATTTGTGTCACCGGAAATCGATGACAATATCGAGATTGAAATCGACAAGTCCCAGGTGCGTGAAGACACCTACCGCGCGTCCGGCGCCGGTGGTCAGCACGTGAACAAAACCGATTCTGCGGTGCGTTTGACCCACACAGAATCCGGTATCGTCGTGCAGTGCCAGAGCGAGCGCTCCCAGCACCAGAACCGCGATAAAGCCTGGAAAATGCTGCGCGCAAAAATGTACGAGCAGGAAATGCTCAAGCGCAACGCAGAGAAGCAGGCCATGGAAGACAGCAAGGCCGACATCGGTTGGGGCAGCCAGATCCGCTCTTACGTGTTGGACGACCAGCGTATCAAGGACCTGCGCACCAATGTCCAGACCAGCAACTGCCAGGCAGTACTGGACGGAGACCTGGACCAATTTATCGAAGCCAGCCTAAAAGCCGGCCTCTGATTTAAAGTCTCCACTCTCACCGCGCCCCTCGTCGATGAGGGGCAATATCAATCACAAAACTGATAGATCACCATGACTGATATCCAGCAAGACGAAAACAAACTGATCGCCGAGCGCCGCACCAAGCTTTCCGCTCTGCGCGAGAAGGGCAATGCTTTCCCCAACAGTTTTCGCCGCGAGAACCTCGCTGCCGACCTGCAAGCTGAGTTCGGCGATAAACAGAAAGAGGAGCTGGAAGAACTGGGTAAACGGGCGTGCGTAGCAGGGCGAATCCTGGCTAAACGCGGACCCTTTATGGTGATCCAGGATGTGTCTGACCGCATTCAGCTATATGCCGATAAAGCGGCACAGAAAGATATTAAAGAGCGCTTCGGTGCCTGGGATATCGGCGATATCGTCGGCGTAAAAGGCACTCTGCACAAATCTGGTAAGGGCGACCTCTACGTCAACTGTGAAGAGTACAGCCTGCTGACCAAAGCGCTGCGCCCGCTGCCGGAAAAATTCCACGGCATCGCCGATCAGGAAATGCGTTATCGCCAGCGCTATGTGGACCTGATCGCCACGCCGGAAGCCCGCGAAGTGTTCCGCGTGCGCTCCAAAGTGATCGAGTACATTCGCGACTTCCTCAACGGCCAGCAGTTTATGGAAGTGGAAACGCCCATGTTGCAGGTTATTCCCGGTGGTGCCAGCGCGCGTCCGTTCGTTACCCACCACAATGCGCTGGATATCGATATGTACCTGCGTATTGCCCCGGAGCTGTACCTGAAGCGTCTGGTTGTGGGTGGTTTTGAGCGGGTTTACGAGATCAACCGCAACTTCCGCAACGAGGGCCTGTCCACGCGCCACAACCCCGAATTCACCATGCTTGAGTTTTACCAGGCGTACGCGGACTACAACGACCTGATGGACCTCACCGAGAAGATGCTGCGCGGTATCTGTGAAGATGTACTGGGCTCCACCACTGTGGAATACCAGGACAGCAGCTACGACTTCTCCAAGCCGTTCGCGCGTTTGTCTGTGTTCGACTCCATTCTGCACTACAACCCGGAACTCACTGCGGCCGATATCGACAATATCGAATCCGCCCGCGCGGTAGCCGAGAAGCTGGAGATCCCGCTGAAAGACAGCTGGGGCTTGGGTAAGGTACAGATCGAGATCTTCGAGAAGACCGTAGAGCACCGTCTCGACCAGCCGACCTTTATCACCGAGTACCCAACCGAAGTGTCCCCGTTGGCTCGCCGCAATGATGACAACCCGTTTGTCACCGACCGCTTTGAATTCTTCGTTGGCGGCCGCGAGATAGCCAATGGTTTCTCCGAGTTGAACGACGCGGAAGATCAGGCCGAACGCTTCAAAGCCCAGGTTGCGGAGAAAGATGCCGGTGACGATGAAGCCATGCATTACGACGCCGACTATATCCGCGCGCTGGAATACGGCCTGCCGCCCACCGCTGGTGAGGGCATCGGTATCGACCGCCTGGTAATGCTGTTTACCAACTCTCCGTCGATTCGCGACGTACTGCTGTTCCCGCATATGCGCCCTGAAGCGAACGACTAATCGCTTCTCACTGCCGGGTAGTTTGACCTGCCCGGCAGTATTTCCTCCCCCTATGCCACAGATTTCCTCACTCTGAAACTTCCCTCAGCTCTATCTATCCTTATTCATTGATGCTCTATCGAGCCTCGAATGATTTGGAGCGGTTGCTGCTATGAAACAGGGACAGGCGAAAGAGAAAAGCGCAAGGCAAATATTGGCGCTAACGCTCTGCAGCTTTATCTCCTGTACCGCCGCTGCGCAGAGTTCGGAGCCTACACCGGCTGCCAGCCTAACTTCCAAAGAGTCCGATGACTGGCGCTTCCTCGCCACTCCCTATCTTTTCCTCCCGCTTCGCACTAAAGGGACTTCCACTGTCGCTGACACCAGTGTCGATATAGACCTGGATTTAAGTAAAACCCTGGAGCTCCTCAACGCTGCATTTTCTGTGCGCCTGGAAGCCTGGAAAGGGCGCTTTGGGGTCGTGGCGGATCTCTACTATGTGCACCTCAGATTGGACGAGGGAGCAACCATAACCCCGCCGCGAAACCCACAGCTGGATATCGATGTAGATATTGATGTTGAGGTGGATGCTCGCCAGGGCTGGATAAATGCCCTAGCCGGTTACCGGATTTTAGAAGGGAACCTGGCTAATAGTGGGCGAAAGTACTTCGTTGATGTGGGAGCGGGTTTGCGCTGGAACCGATTAAAGCAGGAAGTGAAAGCACGAGCGGGAATTAACATAGGCCCCAGGCCCGAATTTAGGAATCGCCTTGGAGGCAAACAGAGTTGGTGGGAACCTACACTATCTGCGCGAGGTGCAATCGGAATTACTGAATGCCTAACCGTTGCTGTACGCACGGAACTGGGAGGCTTTGGCGCTGGGGGTGATGACTTACAGTGGAATCTACTAGCCGGATTCGACTGGCGCGCCTGGAAGACAACCTCACTGCGTTTTGGGTATCAGTATTACAGTATTGATTATTCCGATCGACTCTCTGATGGGCGTTTTGCTTATGATATTACTCAACATGGGCCGTATATAGCGGCGACTTGGCGGTGGTAGTTGAGTGAGTTCAGTTTATGAAGAGACTAAGTTCATTAGAGTCATAAGTTTAAAATCAAAGAGTTAGATATTTATTTGGTGCTTGTGATAGTGGCCATATAGAACGCATTTTTTATTTAGCTCTATGGTCCCATTTGTGTTTACCTTATCGGCTTCATAATTAAAAGTAAATGTGAGGAGCGAATTTATATTTGAAACCGTAGTAAAGATAATAGTGGTTTGGATAGCTATTATATAAATGTTAGATTTGAGGGGTATATATGGAGCTTCCATCGGTCCTAGATATTAAGGATTACTCGGAATTAAATTATTTTGATAAAAAGCAGCTCAAAGAGCTAATTGATGAATGTGAATTTATTATTGATGATCAGTATGATCAGCTTTCACCAGAGGCCTATTCATGTGTAGAGGGGCTTCTGGAGTACCTTCAGTATAAAGTCGGTGGAGAGGCTGCATTAAAAGCGATAAAGAAAAAGGCTGTCGAGGATGTTCGGCAGTGGATGTATATTCATCCAAAAAATCTAACTCCAGAAGATGATAAAAGAGCTGTCGAAAGTGGGTTAATTGCAATTCGATTGGGGTGTGGATGGGTAGTTGATGCGTATGAGGCTACTACAAATATACCGGGTCACGAAATTGAATGGGCAGCAATATCATCTATGCCAAACGTGATTTGTGAAGACTCAAAGGCGTTTTCTCAGCTTAAATTAAATTTAGGTAGAGAGCTGACAGAGGAGGAGATTATGAGAGTTGTAAGCCTTTCTGAAGGCTTGGTCAATAGTTATATGGCAAATGATGGAAAAATGAGGGAGTGGTGATCTAACAGAGTGGGCCATGCTCAGCTGCTTTACAGTTTTGATCTCCACTCCGGTTCGCAAGCGCATCTGCGGTATGGCGCATGCGCTAACTAGTAAAAATATTCTCATGACATTAAATGATTTAACAGTAAATTTTTCTCATATTAACAAGGGAGACCTTCTATCCGATTGGGAATGGCTTATTGGTAAGGGTAAGTTACCTATAGTTATTACCGCTCTTGGCGATGCGTTTATTCAAAACGTAAAAACCAATGAAGTGGAGTTTTTGAGTACTACACTTTGCCAAGTCGAGTTCATCGCAAAAGATGGAGAAGAGTTTCTCTCAAAATTACAAGACTCTGAATTTGTTAGCGGTTTTATGGGGGCAAAATTTGTACGTAGCTTGATTGAGTCAGGTAAGTCACTTTCTAAATATATGATTTACAGCATTAAGATACCTCTATTTCTTGGTGGTGAAATTGACGTAGAAAATTTTGAGATAACTGATATCGAAGTCCACTTCTCAATATCAGGACAATTTCATAAAAAAGTTCAGGGTTTGCCAGAGGGCACTCCAATTGAAAGTGTTACCTTGGCCAAGCCAAAAAGGAAGTCTTGGTGGAAGTTTTAGGGCTAACAAGGTAGTACAATCGACTGCAAAGGTATCATCTAATTGAAATGGTATACGTAGATACAACGATGGATATATCTCAGTATTACGATGAAGCTAAGAAAATAGGAAAGCTAGTAGAGCCCCAGGCACCTTATGTTTTGGCTGTATTAGATTATCCTCCTGAGGAGGATAATCCATCCTCGTGGGTACCCAAAGTTCAAAACGCTTTACTGAATTTCTATAAAGAATTTCCATCTTCAGATGAAGCAGAGAAAGCGCTTAACTTGTACATTCAGGGCGCCATAATGGAAGATAGAGCAGAGCATAACTTACTGGTTAAAATAGGAGCTTCCTGCTTGGTTTTAGGAGTGGCTATCGGATGGGTTATTTGGAGTTAACTTCCTATAACTGGCGCATGCTGTTTCTGATGTTGCGGCTAGACAGCGTGCTCTATGCTCAAGTTTAAATGTCTAGGTAGAGAGTGGAAATAATTAAGTATCCTTTGGCTAAATCTGTACTATTTACAATTTTATATACGATACTGAACATAGTGTCTATCAATGTTCAGTTTATTCCTGGAATAATTACATGGATTTTTTGGGGAGTTGTTGGCCCATTGATAGCCATAGGGGCTGTATGGTTTTATCACTGCAAATCGATGGGTGGAGAAAAGTATTGGGTACAACTGTCCATCGGTACTACCCTGTATTATTTGGCGCTAGGTATAATATCGTTTAATTATATAGGCGGTTTATGGGCGTCGGTGTAGCTTAATAGTTAATTAAGTAATGCAGCCATTAACATAGCATTATACATATTTTGTGAGGTTGCTGCGCTTATTGTTGTTAGTATTTACACAGTCCAGACTGTGTCTGACTGCAATGTTAGTAGTGAACAAATTATCTAAGGTCTTCGAGAATATGGAAATTGATAAAAATGGTGCCCGAAAAAGAGCTGATGAAATTAAGCCTTATCGCTGTAAAAATCTGATAGCTGTTCTCGAGTGCCCGATGGATATGAAGAACATTGGAGCGGTCATTAGAAACGTCAATGCATTAGGCGTTGAAAAAACGTATATTGTTGATCCTCGCAAGCTAATACCCGATGACTGGCAGGAAATGAGAGAAAGGAAATCACTCTCGAAGCCGTCTGTCTCTGCGATCAAATGGAGCTTCGTAAAGCGTTTTGATAGTACCGAGGAATGCCTGGATCATTTGGCGAAAAACAGATTTATCTCGATTGTCACCTCTCCCCATGTAAAAGGAAAAGACAGCTTTATATTGCATGAGGCTGATTACACTCAGCCAAAACTGGCTGTTTGGTTTGGTAACGAATCTAGAGGTATAAGTGATCTTGCAGTCGAAAATAGCGCTTTCTGCGTATCCATTCCAATGTTTGGAATGATTGAAAGTCTGAACCTCGGAACAACTTCTGGAATTGTATTATATGAAGTTACTAAGCAGCGCCGCGAGTACCAGGAAAAGTACAAGAGAGCAAACCGTAGCGACTAATAAAGTGATGAAGTTGACGTCCTATTTGTGTGTTTTTTTGCACTGCGGCTGTATTCTTTTTCTCAAATAAATAAAGAAACTTTCCCCATTGAATAGGCGCCTACCTTTCGGTCGTGATTACTCTTGGGTAACTTACAAAGCAGGCAAAAACTATTTCGTCTTTAAAGCCACCCCAAAACGAGAAGATCAAAGTTACTTTAATATGAGCAGGATAGAGTTTAAGGAGCTAACCCAAGTGAATCGAGATAAGCTGTTAGCTGTACTCAATGAGGATTCACTTAGGGAGCACTTAATTAAACATGAATACTTTGATGTCCAGAGTATTAATGAGTGGGTCAAGTTTAAATTAGAAGTAGACTCCCTGCCTGGGTGCCGTGTTCGACTAATTTACATCGGTGGAGTATTAGCTGGGTGGTGTGGTATTCAGCCTGACGATAGCGGCTTTGAGATGGCTGTTGTCATATCTCAACAGTTTTGGGGTTCTGGACTCTCGGTATTCAAAACAATGATCGGTTGGGCTAAGGAGTTAGGGCATAAGGAAATAGTGTGTCATTTGCTTGACAGTAGGCCAGAATACAGAGCTTTGAAAAGAATATCCAAAATAGTACATAAAACTGAGCTGTTGGGTCGATGTTTTACGACATACTGTATCGAACTCGATAAATATGCATAGATTAAACTATAACTGGTCGGTGTATCGTTTCTTTCTTGTTATATAAAAAAATAAACTATGGCTTGGGTTTTGGTTTCAGATATTTTTGGTCGTACAAAAGCGTTAGAGCGATTTGCAGCTGATCTTCCTGGTAGTGTAGAGATAGTTGATCCGTATAATTCAGAATTGATGAATTTCGATTATGAAGTTGAGGCGTATTCACACTTTACATCAAAGGTTGGGCTCGATAAATACGTTGAAAAATTATCAGAGAGAATCAGCGTATCATTTGGTCATGTGAATTTAGTGGGTTTTAGTATTGGCGCATCGGCCATATGGAGGTTATCTGATCATCAAGCTTTGAGTAATGTTTCAGGGGCAATTTTATTTTATAGTTCACAAGTTCGCCATTACGTCAAAATTGATCCTATATTTCCTACGCGCTTGATATTCCCGGCGATGGAGCCTCACTTTTCTGTATCAGAGGTCATGCAGACGTTGAAGCAGAAAGAGCAAGTGGAGGTTCATCATTCCACTTACCTTCATGGCTTTATGAATCCCCAATCCAGAAATTATAATGCAGAAGCTTATGCTAAATACAAGCAGATAGTATGTAATACGCCCTTCAACGACCCCATCTGTAAAGGTTTCAGTTGAATGCAGTTCGTATTGGAGTTTGAAAAATATCACATAGAGACAGTTGTTGTTGGTTAGTTTGTGCAAGTATTTAGCTAATCGAGGCCTTTCCAAAGGTCATAAACTAATTGAAAAGCCGCTGGGAAGACCGAACACTTGCTTCTCAACGGCTTCGGAAGTTCACCATCTATTCCTTTTGGATGCGCCTATATATTTCTTCTCGATGAATGGGTATCGACTTGGGGGCATATATTCCCACCTTCACTTGATTGCCTTTAACCTCTAATACCTTAACCGAAACTTTGGTGCCGATTCGTAGGTTTTCACCTATTCGGCGTTTCAATATCAACATATTCATTTCCCACTGATATAGGCTACAAGAAAGAGCGTTCTCTTGGGGGAGTATTGAAAGAAGCGGCTAGAAGAGGGGGCGCACGAGAACGATAAGCATAGAAGAAGAAAAGGCGAGCGCAACGCTCCCAGAGCTTGGGGACACGTCTCAAGCTGCTGAATGTACACCACTTTATTGAAGACGAGCGGGTATCTAGCGTATGATGCATATAGCCAGTGCGTCCTGAGTATTTTTTTATTTTTTTATTTATTTTTATAAATAAAAAAATACGTGCTATCCAGGAGATGGAGGTCGGCCCTCCGTTATCGCTTTGCAGGAAGTGGTAACAAACCGCCTCAAGGTGATCGGAGTAAAGAGCTTTGGTTAGAAGCGCTTGAGGAAAAGGCGTACGAGATACGTCAGGTATGTTGTGTAGAGACGAATGCAAATGAACCACTGATGAGGTGTCGAAAGCGTATTACCAAGATGATGTCAAAACCCGTGCACTGGCTAAGTGCGGGGATAAGCTTGGAGGTTACCTGTTTACCGACCGAGTGGCATCCGGCATAGAGGTGGCGTGAACACACAACAGGCTTTTGGGTGGAACAGGAGAACCTGTCGTCCAGGTGTTAAGGAAGAGCGTCAAGTAGAGGCCCTACAAGACGTTGAGTACCAAGACTGGTCACAGGGGCGGAACAACCCGTAGTAGTGGAGAAGCGGCTGTAATGGACGTGGAGCGAAGGGGTTGTCGTATTCGGCGACTAACCGTGTAATCAACCCAGATGGGGAGGAATTAACGATTAGCGCAAAGCCATTCAATATTCCCAAGCGAGCGGTTTGGGGAGCGTGGAAGCAGATCAAGGCTAATGGCGGCGGAGCGGGGATTGATGAGATAACGATAGAGCAATACGAATCGAGTCTCGTCAAAAAACCTTTACAAGCTATGGAATCGGATGTCATCTGGCAGCTATTTTCCATCAGCCGTCAAACGAGTGGATATTCCGAAACTCGATGGCAGCCTGCGACCACTGGGTATCCCCACAATCGAAGATCGCATTGCACAAATGGTGGCTAAGCAACTGCTGGAGCCAGAATTGGAGAAGGTATTTCACCCTGACTCCTACGGCTATCGGCCAGGCAAATCTGCTATAGACGCAGTGCGTCGAGCTCGACAACGATGCTGGGATAGAATCTGGGTAGTTGATTTAGATATCAAAGGTTTCTTTGACAATATTAATCACGAACTCCTACTGAAGGCATTGGATAAACATAATGATCATCGGTGGGTCAGACTCTATGTGCAGCGCTGGTTGACGGCTCCGGTACAACATCAGGATGGACAGCTTGAAGAGCGAACACAAGGCACTCCACAAGGGGGCGTAATCAGCCCACTGTTGGCGAACTTGTTTTTGCACTACGCGCTGGACGTCTGGATGGTAAGAACGCACAGAGATATTCCTTTTGAGCGTTACGCGGATGATGCTGTTTACCATTGTCGTAATCCCCGGGAAGCGGATCGCTTACTGGCGGCTCTAAAAGCACGCCTGACTACCTGCGGGCTTGAGGCTCATCCAGAGAAAACGCGCAAGGTCTATTGCAAGAACAGTAATCGTAAAGACTCCCACCCAGTGATCCACTTTGACTTTCTGGGGTTTCGATTTGGTCCCAGAAAAGCAAGGAATCGCCAAGGACAGATCTTCACCGCATTTAGTCCTTCAATGAGTCCTAAGGCCTTCAAGAGGATTAAGGATAAGGTCAGGCAATGGCGAGTAATAAACTGGGTGGATCGATCACTATCTGAAATGGCAAAAGTACTTAATCCCGCAATACAGGGTTGGCTGAACTACTATGGTCACTTTGGGCGGAGATATGGTGTTTATCGGCTACAGAAGTATCTTGATCAAACGCTGATGCGTTGGGCCAGGAAGAAGTTTAAACATCTGAAGCGAAGCTGTTTTAAGAGTTGGGTCTTTATTGGAAAGGTTCGTCAACAAATGCGTGGCTTGTTTGCACACTGGAGAATGGGAAGCTTGAAAATGTGCTGAATACGAAGAGCCGTATGAATTGAGAGGTTCACGTACGGTTCTGTGAGAGGTTGAAGGGGAAGTTCCTTTGGTCTACTCGACTTTTGATATTGAAGGTATCAATTTGGTTAGCTGGCCCCGGGTGTTGGTAGCACCTTGGGTCAGCGCCTTTTACTTATTCTTATATCTCGCTACCGTTCTCCTCTTGAAGAAATAGATCGTTTAGGAAATTGTGGTACTTCTCCTTAGGTGAGAAGCCAAATCAAGCCCAACCAAAAATAACAAAACACTAATAGAGATCTATCGATTTTACGCATCTTTGATATAGAAACAAACTTAATTGATCCCAACAGGATAATTTAAGCGCCTTTTATTTACCTATGTGCTAGTGTGAGGAAACTCAGCCAAAGAGTTTCTCCCGAAAAATACAGGCAGCTGGTAGGTCAGGTTCGAGTTCTTAGAAGCTATGCATTTAACATAAAGAATCTGGAAAATTGTAGTAGAAACATAGTAAGTGTTTTTTTAATGAAGGCCCTGAAGGTTTAGGAATAATTGCCAAAGGTAACTTGCTACGGGACCCATCGGATCAGATGCTTGTCTAGCCACCCGCACTTCCAGTTCTTGCGGTTTTGGTATCCCTTCCACTGCTATGGGCGATAATAAGCCCTGTTCAAGCTCCGCTTCTATCATATGTTCTGGTAGCGTACCCCAACCCATACCTTGAAGAATAATTTCTTTTTTAGTCGGAAAATCGTTGACTCTCCATTGATCGCCCCCTTCAAGCACCCCGTAGGTTTTAGTGGATGACTTCCTACCACTGATGATCACCTGGGGATGGCGTAGCATAATCTGCCTTGGGACTTCCTCGTATTGGGTAAGTAGGGGAGAGTCGCCAGCGATCACAGAAATGAATTTCATATTCATTAGATGAATGGATTCAAGCTGGTCGTAAGTTTCAGTCCACGGAATAATAGCTATGGAAACCTGGCCTCCCTTTAATAAGTCCAGTGGCCCGAGGCCATTTTCGGAATAGACCTCCAAGCGTGTTTTTGGGTACTCAATTTTGCACTGACGTATTGCGCTGAGTATTGGGCCGACCGGTATGGCGGAAGTAAACGCAATACCTACTTCCAGTTCTTCTCCTGCGACCAGCTGTTTAGCTAAGCTCTTAAACGAGTGGGCTTCAGCTAGTACATGTTTGGATTGTTCATACAGGGCTTTGCCGTCAGCTGTGAGTGTGCTCCTGTATTGGTCCCGATCAAATAGTTGTAGATTGAGGTCTGCCTCTAATTTCTTGATGGCGGCGCTTATAGTGGGCTGTGTTCGGTGAAGTGTCTGGGCAGCAGCTTTTAGCGAGCCCCCTTCAACTATCGCCTTAAAATATCGTAATTGTTCCAAAGTCATAGTGGCGTGAGTTAAGAGAAAATATAGGTAAGTTTCTGATGCAGCATATTTGAGGATCTCAAACTGAAAATAGCCATTAACTGGCTTTCTTTTATGAAGCATCTTTTCTGTTGTGCTGACAACATGAGTAATCTGCACTCGATACCATTTGCCAGTGCTTGCAAACTGGACAGCATCAACACCGCTGATCATTTTGAATGAGCAGCTTTTACGTAAACCAGCTATTTGTTTTTCTTCTGCCAGCAGAAGCTGGGAGTCTGCGTGCACCTTTTTACTTCATGCCTGCGCGGTATCATCACCCGATATCAGCTAAATCAACTTGTTAGGTAAAAGCTAACAAGAACTTAGATTATAGTTAATATCATTAGTCTAAGTCTAACTTTATCCTTATCTCCCTATCAAGAAGTGACCTGTTCGTGAGGCATTGCGAACGGCCGCGCTTTATCCGAACAGTTGAACGATATTGAGGTGAGTTATGATCAAACGGACAGACGTGTTAATCGTTGGCGGAGGCTTTGCTGGTGTTTCTGTGGCCCAAAAGTTAGCTAAGCAGGGTATGCAGGTGGTATTGGTTGACCGAAAGGACCATTTTGAAGTGACCTTTGCCACATTACGTAATGCGATAGCGCCTAACTTACTGACTGCTAATCCACGTAAATATTATCGTGACTTTATTCAGAGCGATTTTGTTCAAGCAGATGTGGTTTCCATGGATGACCGGATAGCAAAGTCATCAAATGGATTAGAGATCCACTTTAAACAGGCAGTTATCGCGACAGGCAGTCGCTACCCAACCTTGCCGATAGCGAAATCCACATCAGCTTATACGATTTCCGAGCGTGAGCAAGAAATGCGGAATGAGCAAAAAATACTGGCGAAATCTCAGTCAGTTTTGATTGTAGGAGGCGGTACCGTTGGCGTGGAGCTGGCTGGGGAAATTAGCAGCGCTTATCCCAATAAAACCGTGACCTTAGTGCATTCTAAAGATGTACTACTTGGCCATCTTAAGCCTAAAGCTCAGAACAAGGCGCTAGAGCAGCTTACGGCTAAAGGCGTTAGCGTACACCTCAATACCCGGCTAGTTAAGGAAGGTGCAATTTACCGTTCTATGAATACTCAAGACACCTTCAAGGCAGACCTGGTTTATGAATGTGTAGGTATGTCGCCAAATACGGAGTTTCTAAAAACAGAATTACTCGGTGTGTTAGATAAGATGGGATTAATTAAAGTGGACGAATATATGCGGGTTAGGGGTTATTCTAACCTTTATGCGATAGGTGATTGCTCTACTCTGGATAAAAATAAGCACGGCTATATAGCAAACGTTCAAGGAGGCATCTTAGCGAGCGTTATCATTAATCAAGCCAAAGGTAAAAAGGTTAAGCCTTATAAAACACCTAGTTATGCCATTGTTACGCCGACCGGTACAGAGACTGGTGTAGCTCAAATGCCCTTTGGTGTTTTTACTTCAAAGCTATTTGTTAACCTGAAACAAAAAGACATGGGGATAGGCCACATGCTTAAAGCAAGCGGTACAACTCCAGACTTACTTAGCTAGAGCTTTTTGGTATACAGTAGAGTGCCTCTAATTAAAATCTATCAGTCTCTAAGGTTCCTCTGAATAGACATTCTCACTGACCATTGAAAATCAAGTAAGAGGTAGTCCAGATACTAGCAATACTTGCCAGATGCGTATGAGGCGGCATAGAGGTGTTACTGCCATTAGTAGTAGTTTATTTACGTAGTTAGGTTCCCCGTCTGAATTTATTACAGGAAATTAGAGGGCCTTGTCTTCTTAATTTGCGGTATTGCGTATTTACGTTCTTCAACGTAATGTTTGTGCCGAAAGCATGAGAATGTAAGAAGTGAGTCCCGGCTCTTATGGGGTTCTACTAGGTACCCGTAAGAGCTGCGAAGGTCCCAAACTCATGGAAGGCTCCTTTCATGTGATGAATATTTTTCATAGGCTGTAATCTCAACGGGAAATTGAGCATAGGTAGGAGGTCTGTATGTTTATAGGAGAGGTGTCAAGAAGAACGAATCTCACTGTAAAAGCGATAAGATTTTATGAGGAAAAAGGCCTCATTGCCGTTCCTAAAAGGCAGGGCAGATATAGAGTCTATACGGCAGAAGATGTTGAAATTCTTACTTTGATCTCAGAAGCCAAAGTACTTGGGGTGACTTTGGCTGAGTTGAAGGATGTTATTCGGTACCATAATGGAGAGGTTGATTGGGCTCGAATCAGCGTTTTTCTGAAGAAAGTAAAAAGGAAAATTGAGGCTGAATTGGAATCACTTTCTAGTAAAGCTGAAAAGGTTGATCAGTGTATTGCTTCTATAGATTCCTGCCATAAAAGTCTTGACTCTCCCCTTAAGGGGAGACGGTAGACTTTTCATCATGTCTTTAAGCAATAGTATGACGAGATGAAAAATATCCTACTTTTAAATGGCAATCCAAAGAAGAACAGTTTTGTTAAGCAGTTGAGCGATGTCTATGAGTCTGAAGCAAAGAGACAGGCTAATGTTCGGCGATATAACCTGTCGGAAATGGACTTCAATTCGAATTTAGAGTTTGGGTACGATGATTATCAAGTATTGGAGGATTGTCTATCTGAATTTCAAGAGGCTCTTAAATGGGCACAGCATATTGTTGTGGTGTCGCCTATTTGGTGGGGCGGATTGCCTGGAAAGCTCAAAGGCTTGATTGATCGATCTTTTCTTCCCGGAATTACCTTTAAATTTGAGAGTGGTAGTGCAGAACCGATACAGCTTCTTAAAGGCAAAACATCAAGAATAATTTTGACAATGGATGCCCCTACAGAATATTTAGAAGAACAAGCAAAGCCAGTATTAGAGCAGCTTGATCGATTTACTCTTCAATATTGCGGCTTCTCGAAAGCAGAGGTTAGTTTATTTGGTTCAATGATTATGTCTGATAAGAATCAACAGGACTCCTGGTTGAAAACGGTTAAAGAACTTGGTGTTAACTGTCTATAACTTAGAATAAATCGATCTATTTTAATTGGAGCCACCTAAAGACAATCAATATACTTGAGGATATCTAAACTTTAACAGGTAAATATATAAGGAAGTGTGTATCAAATATAGTATTTAATTGAGCTGCACACTCCTTATTGATATCTATCTTGTGAAAGTGCAGTAGTAATTGTTGCTATAGTATCGCTCAATCTTCATCCCCCAGAATGAAGATTGATCATACGGTTGAGAATAGAAAATAGTATTCGTTACTCTACAGTTCCCACCTTCATCTATTTCTTCTGGACAAACTTGTAGATTAACTTACGTCGAATAGGTGAATATCTGAGGTGTATTTATGTAGGTTCAAGATTGTCGTGTCCCGATAACTCTCTCTGTAATTGGGGGGCGGATTGGCAATACGAGATGAGCCGCAAGGTCAGTATAAATGGAAGACAAAAGGGAGGTTCGAACCCTCGGTGCAGAGCCACTTTTGAGTATATTTCATACAAATAGTTGGCGGATCACACCTTTTCTCACAAGAATCAGGCAAAATTCATATGGACGTCAGGTGTTATAAAGCCTGAATAGATACATTGGTTGCTTATTACTTCATGTTTAAGCAAGGATATGTCATGAGGCACCTTTGTATTTCAATTGTTCTACTCTCACTGTTAACCCTGAGTGTTAACAGTTATAGTCAGGATACACTTACAGTTCTTGAAGGACCCTATCTTGGACAGGAACCTCCTGGGTTAACTCCAAAGTTATTCGCCCCTAGTCCCTCGAAAGAGTATCGGGATTGGGGTGGTTACTTCACGCCTGATATGAAAGAGTACTACGTTACAAGAAGATATCACCAAAGTGGCAAGTCTTCGAAAGTTGCATTCAAGCTTGAGGGTAATCGTTGGTATGAATCGGAAGTGGCCTGGGGTGGCTCTATCTCACCTGATGGTCAAACAATGTATTCTAGAAATCGATATAGAGAGCGCACTGACAATGGTTGGTCAGAACCTAAAAGCCTGGGGCCACTATTTGAAGACTTTCGTATCATGCGCCTTACGGCTTCTGCAAATGGAACCTTTGTATTTGATGAAGTAGGTTCAAATGGAGATGGTATTCTTCGCTATTCGCGTCTGTTAGATGGTAAGCGTGAAGTGCCAAAACCTTTTGGAAAGCAGATAAATACAGGTAAATGGACTGCTCACCCGTTTATTGCCCCTGATGAGTCCTATATTATCTGGGATAGTGAAAGAGACGGTGGATATGGTGATAGCGATATGTACATCAGCTTTCGCCAACAAGATGGCTCATGGGGTGCGGCTATTAACTTCGGTGATAAGATCAATACAGAGGGGGAAGATGGTGGTGGATATGTAACGCCCGATGGGAAATACCTTTTCTACTGCCGGCGCTGTACTCCACCGAATTTTGAAATAATGTGGGTAGATGCGAAGTTTATTGAGATCCTTAGGCCTAAATAAAATTTACACTAAGCTACGCCTAGTTCTCTGTATCTATCATCATATTGCTAAATTTAAATTCTTTA
The DNA here is from genome assembly GCF_056311705.1 of Microbulbifer sp. ABM4_008. Taxonomy (NCBI): domain Bacteria; kingdom Pseudomonadati; phylum Pseudomonadota; class Gammaproteobacteria; order Cellvibrionales; family Microbulbiferaceae; genus Microbulbifer; species Microbulbifer sp. ABM4_008. The sequence goes on from NZ_CM149970.1 coordinate 1,330,356, forward strand.
ATGATATTTCCGGTCTTTACGATATATGAAGCCCCGGTTGATCCCGCAGCAACCTGTTAAGTTGTATAGAATCCTTTCACCAAGTGAGAAAGTGAGCACCACACTAAGTGTGCGGGTGCTCACTTTTATATATTGCTCAACTCAGCCTCTATTAGCCACTTGCTGCCGAAAACTTGAATCAATGATGAGAGAAATCAGGTTAGATAAAGGTTTGTGCTAATAGATATGCGCACCACAAAAGCCAGTTCTTTCTGGTAACCTTTTATCTACTTGGAGCGGAAGTTCAGCCTGAGACATTTGTTGTAGAACAGATAGCTAATACCGAAGTTAAAATTAGCTGGCGAGATTGTTCAGTGCGAGTAGATGTTCTTTTGGGGCTCTATGATCGGTTAAAATCTATACAAGGTGATATAGATGTCTCAGATATGTGGGCTTTGTATCTTTATATTACTAAAAAAGGAGTGTCTTTTTGACTAAAGGTGAATGCAATTGTGGAGAGATAGCTTATGAGATACAAGAATCCCTCACAGATTTATATATGTGCCACTGCTCAATCTGCCGTCGCTCCACAGGGAGTGGCTCTATTACTGTAGCTATCGTGCCTACCGAGAAGTTTAGTTGGGTTAAAGGTAAGGAGAACCTTAAGTATTGGTCTAAGCCTGGGCATGATTGGCATACAAATTTTTGCGCTACTTGCGGTTCGACTCTGCCCGGAGAGAATGATTCTTTAAATACTTACATTCCTGCAGGAAGCTTGGTGGATGGTAACGAAAACCTAAAAGTGGTTCATCATTTATGGGTTGACTCAAAGGCTTCTTGGGAAGTAATAGATGACGCCGGGAAGCAGCATCCCAAGGGGTTTGGATCTTAAATTATTTAACGTCCTGATTTATTGCGCTTTGTATTTTCATTCACTATTGCGTGTGTAGTGACAGGGAGGTTAATTTTGGAGTGAGTTTTGCCTCTGGAGCTTGAGAATACAAGACATTTTTAGGTGTATTTTCTCGAGTGTAATAGCCAGAGAGAAAACTCATTCTCCTGTTCAGAAGATTGCTGAAACAAGCTCATATCCTCTATCTAATGTCCAAATAAAAGCAATTGCGCTGCAGAGTCCAGCAACAGAATAGCGTATCCGGATTTCCCATTCCTTTTTCCACAGCCTGGCCAAATAGGTAAGGGGCCATATGGCAAGAACTATGATTACTTGTCCGGCTTCTACCCCCAGATTGAAGGCCAAGAGGCTTTGCCAGATATTCGGGGAATCAACTTGGAGTATTTCATGTAATACAAATGAAAAACCCAGGCCATGGAGCAGGCCGAGCATACAGGTGCCGATAAAAATTGTACTTTCGCTCCCTGTGATCTTAGTGTCTTCCCGGTGTAGTGATATCCAGGCCATATAGATTATGGATAGGGCGATACCGGTTTCTACCACCGGTACGAACCAGCTGGCAGTGGGAACAAAGCCAAAGAATCCGGCTGAGAGGGTGATACTGTGACCGATGGTAAAGCCGGTAGCGCGCCACAAGAGTAGGGGTAGGCTGAGTGCACCGAGGCTTAAGCAGAGTACAAACAACACGTGGTCCAGCCCCTTCAGGATATGGGCGATGCCCTCCGCCAGAAAAGTCTTCACAGCGTCTATTGAGGAGTGGGTAATCAATAGTGGCTCTTGCATAAGACCGCGTGAGCGAAAGACCTGGGTCTTACCTGGGTTGTAATCCAGTACCAGGTTGGCGGTGTCTTCCTGGTTGGGGAGGCCGGGGTTAAGAGAGCTGGATAGTTGGTATTCTCCAAGGGGAGCTTCCAGAGGGTAGAAGATCTGAATATCAACCAAGGTGTCACCCACATATAACCTTTGATTGGTGTCTTCAGGTAAGTATTGGTGCAAAAATGCCTGCTGTGCCTCCTCCAGCGTTGCAAAACCTGGTTCATTTCCTATCCGATACAGGCGCACGGCTTTTACATCGCCTTTTATCTGCTTGTCAGTATTGCGGAGAAGAGTGGCTCTCTCTGCAATATTACCGAGTCCTAGAGGCGCTAGCTCCAGCTGCTGAAAATCCACATAATGGACCAAGCCGCCTTGATCCAATGAGTTTTTGGTATAGGGCGCGGGTTGTGGGAGTTTGCCAGTATAGGGGTCGCGACCCTTTTTTGTTTTATCTGCCAGTAAATAGGGCATAGGCACTCTCATATATAGGTTGGCACCACTGGCTGTGTGCTCTATATGGAAAATCCGTACATTGAAGTTAAGAAGAAAGTGCGCTTGTGCTTGCCCGCTGAGGCTGGATATGAGGAGGTATAGAGCGATCATTGCGGGCAACTTGAGTGTGCTGTTTTTCATGGCTCAAACTATTTCTCTATTTTTGTTCTTACCGTACGGATAGGGGCGTAAATCCAGCGATTTTCCAGTGGTTATCAGACTGGATAATTGCGATATTGGCCCGGGTCTCTTGCGGTCTTTGTTCAAAGTGTCCCCAGCTTCGGTCCTCTACTACCGCCTGCCAACTTGTAATTAACCGGAATCCTTTGTTGCCATTCAGGTTAATTTGGCTGGAGTACTCGACTTTAAGATTTGTAATAGCACTGATTGATCCCAAGCCACCACTCGTTGTTTGGGGGCGATAAATTTGTGCCAGATTTGAATAGGTACTTTCGAATCCTTCCTTGGTAATCAGGTTTTTTAGCTTTAATTCCAGATTGATCGGTAGAGGCTCTTTAAATGCGGCTGCAACTTTTAACAGTAGCTGTTCTGTTACTTGACCCAAGTCTCGTTTTTTAGCGGTTCCTGGAAGGTTTACCCGGTATTCTTCTGGAAGATTGAGGTACAAAGCGACAGCTGAGATTATTATGGCGGTATAGAGAGTAGTTGAACCCTTGCGGCCTATAAGTGAGTGTTTTGTGGATAGCGTCAATACAATTATCGTAATAATAAGAAATGAAAATAGGATTGCCATAGGGATCGCCAGGCTGGGGGTTTCTATTGCAAGTGGATCGCTATTTGGAGGTCGGTAATCGTATAGGTAGTTGTGCCACTGAATATCAGGAAATGAGGGAATTACATGGGTGGGGAATGGGCCTGTGGGGTCCTGAATTAGGGTGGGAACGGAGTTGATCGTATCGGTGAATAGATTCCAGTCTACGGTAACACTCTGGGGCAGTGCATCGATGGAAAATTTTTCCCGGTAGCCAATCATCACTGAGCCCATTTCAATAGTGTCATTCTCTGAAATCTGTGAGTACCCGCTGTTATTTGCGCGGAGAAAAACAGTCTCAATGCTATTCGGCTGTGAGGGCGACTGATCAATAGAAGTTGGATTTTTATTATTTAGATAGCTGCGTACTGTGTGGTGCAGGAAGGCCTTGCTTTCTGGTGTTAATGGTTGCCAGGCATCAAAAGGGTGATTAGTCCACTCCAGTAAGTCCTTGGTGCGCACGAGTATCTCATGGCGTATCTGGCGGGGCTCTACGTAGAGGAAAGACATTAGAGGGTAGCGATTATGCCGACTAATATCGGTGTTCTTAAAATGTGTATTCCATGGGTCTTTCCAGTCGATAATGAGTGGTTCAGGTTGGGATAGGTAGTGAAAGCCGCTGATAGGTGTTTGCCCGTGGCGACTGGTAAAGCCAATTGTCACGGATGCCAGCTCATCACTACCCATGGGTGGTTTTAGTTGCAGGTCTGAAAGTCCACCGATTGGATATTTCAGCTGAGTTAAAAGAACCTTTTTATCTGTCGGGAAATCCGGCATTTTTATGCCGGTGCGGGGATCGGTTTGCCCAGCAAAAGGGGAAATTCTAGGTTTCCTCTGGGCTACTCGAATTGAGATGACTTTGGGCTTAATGTTCTTATTTCCAGAGAGTACTTGAAAATCGAAAGATTGCTGGGTTTTTGCTGATTGGGCCAGTCGATAAATGTCTGGTGTAGCTTCAATTCCTGGCCAAAATAGTTTGGCATCGCTTGCTGATATCTCGAATCTAATGTTTAGGATATTTTTTTGTATGTCGATCTCCGCAATATTGTTGGCGGTCTCAGCGCCACTTAAACTGATGAAATCAGCCTTGCTGGTTGTTGATAATGCACAGATGAATAATATCAAGGCCAGGCTGATAAGTATTTTGTTGAATGATAAATAAAATTTCGTTTTGGGAGTCATGTGTTGTTTGGGCAGAGTTTATCAGTTGCATCTTATTCATTTTTGAAGGGGGATTAATTTAGTCTGGTGCTTCAAGATTAGTACCGAAGGCTGCATTGACTTCCCCGTAGATTTTCTCAATCAGCTTTTTATAAATTACTTTTCCGCCATAAATGGTAGGTATGAATACAACCTCAGTAGGGGCAGCTGGTAACTTTTCGGACTCCGCCTTTGTACTGCTGGGGTCCCAGGTCGGAAATTTCACTTGCCGGTTACTGATGGCCCATTCCATTCTGAGGGCGTCGAGATCGCCAATGTGGTTGCTGAGCAAATGCTCGACATGAAAAGTTAATTTGTCGCTGTTACTCAATGCTGGCAGGAAGTAGGTGGTGGCTTGCTTTTGGCGAGGGGAGGCTATACGAGTGCCGGGCAAGTAAGCGTCCCCGATTGCCGAAGTCGTATTTTTCTTTTGTAGTTCTTGAGACCAGAGAGCGGCACTGAATCCAGATGCCAGTAACAGAAGAGTAATACTGAAAAGCTGCAATAGGGTTTTAGTCGGAATCATCTTCTTGTATAGAGTTTACTTATGGGTTTTATGCCTTTAGGCAGCTTAGTTGATGATTCAAGTCACAATATGAGGGTAGGTTGGTATGGCGTGAAGTTTCGTTTTGAGACTTGAATAAGTTGGTGTTGCCAGTCTTGGGGGATACGGGGATTTAATTGATGACGACTAGATGATTCGGCAGTTCATCTTTAATGGTGCTGGTGGGTATCGCTTCGTGAAGTAGATCTCCGCATTGCTCAATACATACTAGTAATGCCTCTCCTGCTTTTCCCCGCTTGATTTGTTGCACAAAATTTTCCACTACTCTCTGCCAGTTGTCATTGGTGATGTGTTGAGCAATGCCTCTGTCGGCCAGTATTTCTACATAGTGTTCGGCTTCTGAAACAAATATCAGTAGCCCGAGTCGATCCTTGGTTGCGTGTAAATCCTGCTCCAGAAATTGCCTGCGAGCTAAGTTTGAAGCTCGCCAGAATTTTATTTTCTTTGGTACCAGGCGCATGGTGATGGGGCGCCAGCGGAATATTACTGCCAGGACAATAAATAAAATCCACTGAAGCGTCACCGCCTGTTGGAGGTTGATCCAGAACGGCAGGAATTCGATCAGAGGGGAGACTAACAGTGTTAGGAATGCGGCCCATAGGGTAGAGATATAAAGGTAGTTGTCGGCTTCCTTAGCGACCACAGCCATGACTTCAGCGTCGGTGCGGGACTCTACTTCCTTGATTGCCTCTGCTACCTGGCGTTGATAAGTATTGGTGAGCATTACCATCCTCCCGATGCGCCCCCTCCGCCAAAACCTCCGCCGCCCCCGCTAAACCCGCCCCCAGAGCTGCCGCCGGATAGACCTCCGCCAAATCCACCTCCACCATAGTAGCCGCCGTAGCGCCCCCGCTTAAAAATGCGGCTCTGTGCAGGTGAACCCAGTGCGGCACTGCCGAAGAGGTGTAGCATGACCAGCAGAAGGAATACGCCGACCAGTACAGCAATTCGGCGTCCCTCTTTGGTTTCTACGGGTTCAGCGACATATTCATTTTTTGTCGCGGCGATAATTGATCGAACCCCTGCATTGATTCCGCCGCTAAAATCGCCATTGCGAAACTCTGGCAGTACTTTGGTTTGGATAATATTTGCCGCCAATGCATCGGTTAGGGCTCCTTCCAGGCCGTAGCCTACTTCGATACGGACCTTTCTATCATTGGGCGCAATCAGGAAAAGCACTCCATTGTCTTTGTCTTTCTTTCCTAGCTTCCACTTGCGTGCCAGTTGGTTGGCATACTCCTCTATAGTGATGCCCTGAAGCTCGGGGATGGTGGCGACAACCAGCTGATTGTCGCTGTCGCGCTCATACTGCTGTATCAACTCAGTAAGTTGGTATCTCTCATCGGCCTTTAACAACTCTCCCTGATCTACTACCCGGCCGGAAAGCGCTGGAAACTGTACATCGGCCCAGGCTGCTAAGGCACAGACCAGAGCGATCAGGGTGGTTATGGCAAGACTGGGGCGGTTCATTTTGGGGTCGATGGCGCCTGTCTATTGGAAGTTGACCTCAGGTGCCTTGTCGGCATCTTCACTGGTGGCTTCGAAAGTTTCTCGAAGCGGCATATCCCTGTAGAGCACGGCATGCCAGATTCTTCCTGGAAAAGTGCGAATCTCGCGGTTGTAGCGCTCTACAGCCTGGATATAATCCCGGCGCGCGACACTGATGCGGTTTTCGGTGCCCTCTAACTGAGATTGCAGTGTGAGGAAGTTCTGGTTGGCTTTGAGGTCGGGGTATCGCTCTACCACCAACATAAGGCGGGATAGCGCGCTGGTTAACTGGCCTTGTGCTGCTTCGAACTGTTGCAGCTTGGCTGGGTCATTGAGAAGGTTGCCGTCAACCTGGAGAGAGCTGACTTTGGCCCTGGCCTCAGTGACGGCTTGTAGGGTTTCCCGCTCGTGGGATGCGTAAGCTTTTACGGTTTGCATCAGATTGGGAACCAGATCGGCACGGCGCTGGTATTGGTTTTGAACCTGGGCCCAGGTGGCTTTAACCTGCTCGTCATAGGTTGGGATATTGTTGACACCACAGCCGCTGAGGGTGGTTGCCAGCAGCAGTAGCAGTGAGCTCTGCCAAAAGGGCCAGCCGCAGGGGAGCGCAGAGGTCATGCGGAATATCCTTATTCTCACGTGAACCCATCAAGAATAGTCCGCCTGACTCCCGGCGCTGGAGAAGGCATCACCATGGAGCCAAAATGGCGTTAAAAGCAACAATATTTAAGGCCAAAGTCCAGATATCCGATATGGACAGGGATTATTACGCCGAACATCCGCTCACTTTGGCGCGACATCCCTCGGAAACAGATGAGCGTATGATGGTGCGCCTACTGGCTTTTGCTCACAATGCGGCGGAAACGCTGGAGTTTACCCGGGGATTGTCCTCCGATGAGGAAGCGGATCTCTGGCAAAAAAACCTGAGCGGGGAAATCGATCTCTGGATCGAGGTGGGGCTGCCCACTGAGGAACGAATTCGCAAAGCCTGCAACCGCTCGAAGCGCGTTATCGTATACAGTTACGGGCGCCGTGCAGCACCAATCTGGTGGCAGAAACAGGCCAGCCAATTGGAGCGCTTTGATAACCTTACCGTCTACCATTTAGCCGCTGATGCCACTGAGCAATTGGCGGCTATGGCTGAGCGCAATATGGACCTGAGTGCAACCATTCAGGATGGCCATATCTGGCTCGCTGATAGTGACAACAACGCGGAGATTACTCCGGAAACCTGGAAATAGGAGCAGACAACTTAATGCCTTCTTTTGACATTGTATCTGAAGTGGATAAGCACCAACTCACCAACGCTGTGGATCAGGTGAATCGCACTATTACCAACCGCTTCGACTTTAAAGGTGTGGATGCGGAAGTGGAGATGAGTGAGTTCTCCCTGGTAGTTCGCGCTGAAGTGGACATGCAGGTAGACCAGATGGTGGATATGCTGCGCGGCGCACTGATCAAATGCGATATCGATCCACTGGCGATGGATGTAGGTGATAAAGAGCAGTCCGGCAAGCAGGTCAAATTGGACGTGACCCTGAAAAATGGCCTTGACAAAGAACTGTCAAAAAAGATTGTTAAGCTGATCAAAGATGAAAAGCTCAAGGTGCAGGCTGCCATTCAGGGTGAGCAGGTGCGTGTTACTGGCAAGAAGCGCGATGACTTGCAGCAGGTGATCGCCTTGTTACGCGGTAAAGAGCTGGAACAGCCATTGCAGTTTAATAACTTCCGCGATTAATTGGTTTTGCAGTGATCAAGCGTACTCTCTTCAGTGTTCTATCCGTGCTGTTGTCGCCACTGGCGATAGCCGCAGAAATTACCCCGGCTAGGTTGCTGGCCAGCTATTGGGTTGATAGTAGTGCAGGCCTGGATATTTCCGGCTTAAGTTTTTGTTCTGGAGATCTGCTGGCAGTCTCCGATAAGAATTCTGAAGAGATCTACACGCTTGAACTTCGCGATGGCAGTGCCGACCTGGTATCACATCTTCGCTTAAGCGGCCTTGGGATACCGGAGCAGGATGAGCCTGTCAGCGCTTGGGAAGGCTTCAAGGAGTTGTTCCGCCCGGCAGAAGATCTGGACTTTGAAGGTGTTACCTGTAGCGATGGCCAGGTCTATCTGGTCAGTGAGCATTACAACCGTATTGCCATCGTAGATATCGAGGGAAATGCACGCTGGCAGGAGCATAGCTGGTCGGCATTAGCCAGGTCCCAGGGGTTTCTACAGAAGACCAATGCTTCCAGCGAGGGGTTGGTGAAAGCCGACGATACTTTCTGGATAGCCATGGAGCGCGAACCCCGTGGTTTGTTGAGGCTTAATGCAGATGGCGAGGCCAGCACACTGACTCTGCCTCAAGTAGATGGTCTGGACTTTGCTGGCCGTTCAGAGGACTTGGCGGGATTGGATTACCACGACGGCGCACTCTTTACCTTGGAGCGCAACGCCCACGCCGTGTGCCGCAGGGCACTTCCTAGCCTGGAAGCAGAGTGGTGCCTGGATTATCGCGCCCTTGAAGAATCTCCCGAGCGGGTTTATGAAGAAACCCGCTATGGAAAGGGCGAGGGGCTGGCAGTCGGAGAGCAGGGTATTTTCGTTATCCTCGACAACAATAATGTTGGCCGTGCCCAGGCGCCTGACGACAAGCGCGCGCTGTTGTTGCATCTGGCAATGCCAGATGAGGCCAGTAGGCAGCAATAATTGACTCTGTCTGGCGCCGTACTTCCCGAGAGCCGGCGCTAATCCCATCCCTTTAGTTCTTTCCCGTTCAACAAGCCCCTCCATTTTTAAAATATCTTCTAGTCACTAGCGCTAAAATTGTTTAGAGCAATTGGGGTAACTATGCTGTGTACCAATAGCTATTGGGACCTTACAGCTTGGTAGTGTCTGTTGGCCGCAGGGAATCTCCCGGTTCTTAAATCACTTTGGCGATAAATTGGAAGGATCGTGATTAAGCGTATTTTTTTAACTATCGTATGTGCGCTCTTGTCATCCATGGGGCTTGCAGCTGAAATTATTCCCGCCAAAAAAATAGCTCATTACTGGGTGGATGATAGTGCCGGGTTAAGTATATCTGGATTGAGTTTTTGCGATGGAAAAATGGTTACGGTGTCGGATAAGCAATCCAGGGAGATCTACCAGATAGTATTGGGAGATAGGAGTGCAACCTTGGAGCCTTATATCAAGCTGGCTGGGCTCCGAGTTCCGAAAAAAGATAGGCCTACTAATTTATGGTATTTTCTACTGGAACTTACTCGCCCAGCTGCAGCGATGGATTTTGAAGCTATTACCTGTGCCGATGATAAATTCTATTTGTTGAGTGAACGTTACAACCGGATAGCCGAAATAAATATGGAGGGAAAGGGGCATTGGTTAGAAAATATGTGGTCGGCCACGGCTAAAGCCCAAGGCTATATGCACGGGTACAATCTCTCCGGTGTAGGGCTACAGAAGGTGGGCGATGACTTTTGGATGGCTATAGAGCGGGATCCCCGTGCCCTGGTAAAACTCGGCCCCAAGGGAAGTGTACAGATTTTCACTCCGCCGCCAGTAAAAGGGCTGGATTTTCGTGATGAATCGGAAAATATGGCAGGCCTCTATTACTATGATGGCGCTTTGTGGACCCTGGAACCTAATGCCTATGCAGTTTGCCGCAGAGAATTACCCAGCTTGAAAGCTGAGTGGTGCCTGGATTACTGGGAACATGAAAACTCCTCTGAACTCGGCTACGAGGTATCGCGGACCGGTGGCAAGGGAGATGGTTTGGCTATTGGAGAGCGGGGCGTTTTTATTGTGTTTGACAATGATAATATCAGCCGTATTCACGACCCTCAGGATCGCAGAGCACTCTTATTACATCTGGCTCTACCAGATCAATCTGACTAAATACCAATAGAGACTTTCTATTACTGGGGTTCGAATAGTCAGGTTGTGTTTAAAGAGGGATGGAATGATCAAGACAGTTTTCCTCGCAATTAATTTCATATTTTTAGCATCCGTGGGAATGGCTGCTGAGATTTTTTTGGCTAAAGATATTGCTGATTACTGGATAGATAATAGCTCGGGTGTAGGTCTATCTGGTTTGAGTTTTTGTGGTCAATTAATAACGATCTCTCCTAAAGAATCGGAAAAAATATATAGAATCAATTTACACGGTCAGAGTGCAATATTAGAAAAATACCTGGAAGTTAGCGGCCTGCCTCCGCCCAAAAGGGGAGTAGCCGATAATGTTTCTCACTTTGTTATGGATTTATTGCGGGCTAAAATCGCAATGCGTTTTGGTGGAATATGTTGTAGAGACGACGGTACATTTTTATTGAGTGAACGCCACAATCGAATAGCAGAAGTGGACACAGATGGGAGTTCACGCTGGATTAATAACAAGTGGTCATCAGCAATAGAACACCTGGGTTATTCGCTGAGATACAATAATGGCGGGGAGGGGATAGTTGAGGTTGGCGATGACTTGTGGGTAGCTTTAGAGCGGGAACCCAGGGGATTGTTAAAGGTGGGAAATAAAGGAGAGTTTCAAGTTTTCTCCTTGCCTTCTGTAGTGGGGCTGGATTTTGGAGACCACCCGGAGAATCTGAGAGGACTTGATTATCATGACGGCGCTCTTTTTACTCTTGAAAGCAACGCATATGCGGTATGTAGAAGAGCTCTGCCGAGCTTGCAAGCTGAATGGTGCTTGGTTTACCGTGAGATTGAAGAATCTCCGGAGCACGCCTATGAAGTGTCGCGGTTGGGGGGGATGGGGTCTGGAGTTGCTGTAAATAACCAGGGGGTATTTGTGGTTTTCAATAACAATAATATCAGTCGTGCCCGTGATCCCCAGGATCGCCGCGCGCGGTTGTTACATTTAGCTTTCCCCGAGGGTAAACAATAGGGACATATAGTAGGTGGTAGTTGAGAAGTTACCGGCACTGCTGGAGGAAATACGGGCTTGTCGCCTCTGTGAAGAACAGCTTCCTCTAGGGCCGAATCCAGTCTTGAGGGCTGCAGCGTCTGCACGCCTATTGATCGTCGGCCAAGCCCCGGGCACCAAGGTCCACGCGACCAGTATTCCCTGGAATGATCCCTCAGGAGATCGCCTGCGAGATTGGCTGGCGATTGATAGGAATACCTTTTACGACGAGTCCCAGATTGCCATTATTCCCATGGGCTTCTGTTACCCTGGGCGCGGCAAGGGCGGTGACCTGCCGCCGCGACCCGAGTGTGCCGCCACCTGGCATCAGCGCCTAATGGCACAATTACCCAACTTGCAACTGTCGCTGTTGGTGGGACAATACGCCCAGCGCCATTACCTCCCGCACTGGTATGGCAGTATTACCGAGAATGTTCGCCATTACCGCGATGCTCTGCCAGCGGGATACTTTCCATTGCCGCATCCAAGCCCGCGCAATACCCTGTGGTTGCGTCGCAGGCCCTGGTTTGAGGAGGAAGTTGTGCCTGAGTTACAACATCATGTTAAAAAGATATTGAAGGTTTAAGAATGCCGGTTCCGGACAAAATAAAGATCCACCCCTCTTGGTACGATGTTTTGGGCGGGGAGTTTGACCAACCCTATATGGCCCAATTGCGTCAGTTTTTAAAGGGGGAGAAAGCTGCCGGCAAGAAGATCTACCCAGCCGGTGGCCAGATCTTTAATGCCTTTAACTCCACACCTTTTGATCAGGTAAAAGTCGTTATCCTGGGTCAGGACCCATACCATGGCGTTGGCCAAGCCCATGGCCTGTGCTTTTCTGTGATGCCCGGAGTACGCATTCCCCCATCGCTGCAAAATATTTATAAAGAGTTGCACTCCGATATGGGTATTCCCCCTGCACACCACGGTTGCCTGCAACCATGGGCAGAGCAGGGCGTGCTTTTGCTAAATGCCACCCTTACTGTTGAGGACAGCAAGGCCGGCGCCCACCAAGGGCAGGGTTGGGAGCAATTTACGGATGCGGCGATTCACAAGCTAGCGGAACAGCGTGAAGGGTTAGTCTTTGTTCTTTGGGGGAGCTATGCGCAAAAGAAGGGAGGCTTTATCGACCGCAATAAGCATTTAGTGTTGCGTGCTCCACACCCCTCCCCTCTATCTGCGCATCGGGGTTTCTTTGGAACCCATCCTTTTTCCCAGGCAAATCACTGGTTGCAACAGCGTGGAGAAAAGCCTATTGAGTGGGCTTTGCCAGAGGCGGATCAATTGAAGCGGATTGCTGTGGAGATTTAGTGGCTTGCCCCGGATAGGTATTATCTATCCGGGTTTGTATTTATCCAGAGAGCCAAAAATTCTATTCCTGTTATCCTTCTCTTGGCTTTCAGATAAAGAATCTTTCTATTTTTTAGTGGTTATATGCGTCAATTCTCTGCTTTGGCAGTGTTTTGCAATGGAAATCTATCGAGGCTTGAAAGCCAATCAGAGCTATTATCTATTTTTGGCTCTTTTGAAGTTATTTATCTGTCCGATAAAGTATCAGTTGTGAAATCTAAGGTGGAATTGCTATGAAAATGATGACCTGCAAGGAGTTGGGAGGCGCCTGCGATGTGGAATTTCGTGGGAATAACTTTGAAGAGGTGGCGGAGCTTAGCAAGATGCACGGAATCGAGATGTATCGAAAAAATGATGCACAGCACTTGCAAGCTATGAAAAAAATGCAGGATTTGATGAAAGATCCTGATTCAATGCAGAAGTGGTATGAGTCAAAGAGGGCAGAATTTTCAGCTCTCCCGGATTGTAAATAGAAAAATTAGTATTTTATGGGTGGAGATTGATTTGGCCTAATAAGCTTGGTGGCTAAAGTTTGATTAATAATATATGGGTTGAGTAATTCGAAAAGGGTTTCCACTTGGGTGGTATATATTGCTTGGCTAATAATCCTATCTATTTAAGATTGGCGACCCTTCACAGGGTGCCTCTTTTTGGTTTCAACGGCCTTCCAAAGAGGTCGCATTAATAGCCGGGCAAACGCGAAGCCGACAAAAAATAAGTTACAGATATAGGCTAAAAAATAAGGGCCAAACTCTCTTTCGAAAAATATGCCAGTAGCGTTGAGTGTGCTGACGATAACTACCGATGAAGCGATACTGAAAAGCCCATAGTAGGTAACTTTCATTACAATAGACACAAATTTGAAGTGTCTTTTTTTCCACAGATAGACAATAAAGCCTGTGGTGGCTATTCCCATCAAGGAGCTGCTTGTAGACCAAACATAGCCAGCATCGATACGGAAGTTCAAAAGTGCCAAAGAAAAGGCGGCGAGCAGTGCGCTGAATAGGCTGATATAGACAATCATGGCCAGGGACACCACATGACCCCTAGAGATACTCTCTATTCTCCTTGACTGAAAAGTGGCAACCATTGCCGCAAACCCTGCCAGCACTATGGATATTTCAATAATGACAAGTAATTGATCGATTTGTACCGACAGTTTTTCCATCTTCCGCTATTGTCCCAAGCAGAAAGGTTAAATAGGAAAGTTGATAACAGTATATGAGTGAAATGGAGAGCTGGTAAGTTGTTTCCCGTCTCACAATTAGCTTTATTTTAACCCGCTTGCTATATGGTTAATAATTGTTGTTAGGTGTAGGTGTAGGTGTCCAATGGTTGACGCCACACTTTTAGCTGAAAATCAGCCGGACGCCGCCGTTTTCTCCTTGTCGGTTCGGCCTAGTTCATTTTCTTTAACAGCTACCCATAATGGGCGCATAAGCAGTCTTGAAAATGCATAACCGACGACAAATAGGTTGCAAACAAAGGATAAAAAATACGGTCCATACTCCCTGTTGAAAACGATCCCTAGCGTATTCATGATATTGATAATAACTACTGAGCCGGCAATGCCGAAAAGAAGGAAATAGGTAACCTTGGCAACAATTGAAACAGATTTGAGTCGTTTCTTTATCCATAGGTAGCCGATAGAAAACGACGTAGCCACACTCATGGCAAAACTGCTTACTGACCACAGGGTGCGATCAGCGAGATCAAAATTGGATAGAGTCAGGGTGAAGGCAGCCAGTAATGCGTTGATCAAACTGATATAAATAATCATCGCGAGGGATACAATTCTTCCTTTGCCAAGATTTCTGCCTTTTCTGGGTTGGAGTGTGCCAACTATTGCAGCAAAGCCTGCCAGAATAATGCAGCATTCAAGAACGACAATTAGTTGGTCTAACTCTTTCAATATTGCCTCCCTCTACTGCTTTATTTAGCTGAAATTTTGAAGCCCAGGGAAATATCCATAAATATAGTAGCGGTAGTAAGCTGCGTTTTGATTGGTGCAAACCTTTTTACTTTCCAGAGGTTTTTTCTGGTTGTTAAATCATAAACAAAAAAGGCGACTAAAAAGCCGCCTTTTTGATTAAAAGTACTTTTCCGGTTTAGGCTAGCGGATCGGCGTCTGCATCGTAGGGAAGTTCTCCGATATCCAAAGTGCGGCCATCTTTCAGGTGTAAGGTTTCACCTGCGGCCACTTTGGATATGGTGAGTACGGCGAGTAGCTGAATGCCTTCTTTGCTATGGCAGGCTTCCACCAGATTACCAATACTTTGCTTTCCATCTCCAAATATCTCCATGCCCGATTCAGGGAGATCCCCCGAAGCGCAGCTGGCCCGGTAAAGGCGACGTTTGGCAGCGCCGCGGAATTGCATCCGGGCAATTACTTCCTGGCCGGTATAGCAGCCTTTTTTAAAGCTCACGCCACCGAGCAGGTGCAGGTTGGTCATCTGCGGGATAAACATCTCTGTCGTGGCGGCGTCCACCTGAGGGATACCGGCTTCAATTTGGCGCATTTGCCAGCAGTCATAGCCGGTAGCTTCACACTCTGGTGATAGCTTTTGCCACAGTTGCTGGACCTTGCTGGTGGGTACCAGGATGGCTAGCTGCAGGTCGGTAATACATTGGGCAATGCAGCGCTCTCCTTCGAAGTCAAATAGCTTCACCTCGCCGACTGAGGGTTGCTCGAAGCCCAGCAGTTTGGAGGTGCGCTCTGCCACATCGCGCCCCTGCAGGCCTAACCAGTGGGTTTCATCACTGATGTCGTGCAGCTCTGTCTTGAAAAAGACGGCGTACTTGGCCAGCGCTTGCTGGGCGATGGGGGCCAAATCCTTGGGCAACCGGAAGATGAACTCACTTTGTGAAAGTTTCAGTGCACTAAAAGCACTGATCATACGCCCCTTAGGATTGCAGTGAGCTCCCAGGGTACTGTGTTCATCGGGAAGGTTGATCAAGTCACAGGTGAGCTGCCCCTGTAAGAACTTCTGGCTGTCGGGTCCGGTAATGGAAATAGCTCCGATTGGGCCCAGGTCCAGCAGGTGCAAACTCTGAGGGTCTTCGCGACTGGTGAGAGGGAAGTGAGCTTTGCTGCCCTCCCAAATGGCGCCCTCGTTGCTGAGAAAATCCTGCCACTGTTGCTGATCCATAATCCTGCCACCTGCATTTGTATTCGGGGCATAATTTGGGGGTCCTTCGCGCCCTTTTCAAGTTTGGTGGGGCAGGGGGTATACTGCGCTTTTTATCTGGTTGGAAAGAAGTATGGATCGCAACCGCCTGTTTTGGGCCAGTCGCCGTGGCATGTTGGAATTGGATCTGGTTTTGCTGCCGTTTCTGGATAATGTTTACGAGACCCTGGAGCCAGAGGATCAGCAGCGCTATATCCGCCTGCTTGATGAGCAGGATCAGGATCTGTTCGCCTGGTTCTTGCGTCGAGAAGACCCGGCTGACCCGGACTTGAAGCGTATAGTGCAAATCATCCGTGACAACACCGGACTCCAGGAATAGCTCGACACCCCCGCTTTATGAGCGCAGCGCCCGCTTAAGTTGCGTCGTTGCGCCTTCCTTTCTTTTGCATTTGCTCCTTTTGCTGATCACCTTCCTGGCGATCTTACTGGTCTGGTTGTGTAACCTGCCTTTAGTGTTATCAGGGCTGGCGAGCCTTTTTGTTATGGTTTACGCCGGGATAGAGTGGCGCCGGGTGAAAACTGTGAGCGGCCATTTATCGACCCGCGAGCGAAGGTGGTTTTGGCAGCCTGATGGCGCAGATCGTCGCGAATTCCAGTTTGTAAATGAGCTGGTGTTGTGGTCTTGGTTGGTGGTGATAAATGGTCGAGACAGGGCTGGGCGCCGGCTCCGTTTGGTGTTGGCCAAGGATATGCTGGCGCCGCAGGATTGGCGTAGGCTACAAGTGGCACTGCGCTATTCCCGCTAGTTAGCTGGGTTGCCGTGGCGGGCCCAGTTGACTAAAAATTGGTCGGTTAAATAAATTGGCGTTGGCCGGCAAAGTTCTCTGGCACCAAAATCGTGTCCATAGCAAGTTCACGCAGTTGGGGGTAGTCGAGGGAGTAGTGCAGCCCCCGGCTCTCGCGGCGATCCAGGGCCGAACGAATAATCAATTCCGATACCAGGGAGAGATTGCGCAGTTCAACCAGGTCACTGCTGATGCGGTAATTGGCGTAGAACTCGCGAATTTCTTTCTGCAGCAACGTTACTCGGTGTTGTGCGCGCAAGAGTCGCTTGCGGGTGCGCACAATGCCTACGTAGTCCCACATGAACCGGCGCAGCTCATCCCAGTTATGGGAAATCACTACATCTTCATCGGAATCGGTGACTCGCGATGCATCCCAGTCAGGAGATGGGCGGGGCGCCTGTACCATACCCAGGTGCTCATCGATATGCAGGGCTGCTGAGCGAGCGTAAACCAGACACTCTAACAGCGAGTTACTGGCAAGGCGGTTGGCGCCGTGTAAGCCGGTAAATGTCGTTTCGCCAATGGCGTAGAGCTGGTCCAGATCTGTACGCCCATGGCGATCGACCATAATGCCGCCACAGGTATAGTGAGCTGCAGGTACCACTGGAATAGGCTCTCGGGTGATATCAATGCCATATCGAAGGCAATTGTTATAAACCGTTGGGAAGTGATCGCGTACAAACTGAGGATCTTTGTGGGAAATGTCCAGATAGAGGCAATCTGCCCCCAGCCGCTTCATTTCGTGGTCGATAGCGCGGGCGACGATATCCCGCGGCGCCAACTCTCCTCGCTTGTCGAAGCGGTCCATAAACCGGCTGCCGTCGGGAAGCTTGAGTACAGCGCCTTCACCGCGTAAAGCCTCTGTTACCAGCAGGGCTTTGGCCTTGGGATGGTAAAGGCAAGTGGGGTGAAATTGATTGAACTCCATATTGGCCACACGGCACCCGGCGCGCCAAGCCATTGCGATTCCATCGCCGCTGGCGCCGTCCGGGTTGCTGGTATAAAGGTAGGCCTTGCTGGCCCCCCCGGTGGCCAGGACGACGGCTTTAGCCTGGATCAGCTCGACCTCATCGTTGCTCTTGTTGAGTACGTAGGCGCCGGCACAGCGAAATCGGCCTTTATCTGGATCCGGCTGGCGAATTAGATCGATGGCAACGTGGTGTTCGAAACAATCGATATTGGGGCTGTTTAGCACCTTGGTGATCAGGGTGCTGTGTACCGCTTGGCCGGTGGCATCAGCGCTATGAATAATGCGCCTGTGACTGTGCCCCCCCTCTTTAGTGAGGTGGTAGCCCTGCTCCTCGCGGGTGAAGTCCACACCTTGATCGATTAACCAGCTGATCGCAGCAGTGCTCTCCTCTACGGTAAAGCGCACTGAAGCGGGGTGGCAGAGTCCTGCACCCGCGTCTAATGTGTCTGCAATATGCGACTCAACCGAATCCATCTCATCCAGCACTGCAGCGATGCCTCCCTGGGCGAACCAGGTAGAGCCATCTTGCAATCTCTGTTTGGAGAGCAGGGCCACGCGATACTGGGAGGCGAGATGCAGGGCCAGTGTAAGGCCTGCTGCACCGCTTCCAATTACGAGAACGTCGTAGTTTGCCTGGGCATTCATAGATTTCAATTATGTTTAAGGGTCGCGTAGTATAGCGCCTCCTGATTATTCGTCGATTTGACGTGGAACTTATGTCCTATTGTCATTGTCATCAACACAGTAAAAGAAACGCCTGCGCCGGTGGCCCCGCAGTCAAATTTTGTGGCGCCCGCAGTGTGGCTGGATATGGGAGTTGGGGATGACAGCGCATCAGGCGTCAACGAGTGACCGTGAGCTGGTAGAACGGGTACAAAAAGGGGACAAACGCGCTTTTGACCTTCTTGTACTCAAGTACCAGCACAAAATTGTTGCTGTAGTGAGTCGGTTCATTAAGGACCACAGTGAAGTACAGGATGTAACCCAAGAAGCTTTTATTAAGGCTTATCGTGCTCTTGCCAATTTTCGCGGCGAGAGTGCTTTTTACACCTGGATGTATCGGATTGCGATCAATACCGCCAAGAATCACCTGGTTTCCCGCAGTCGTCGGCCGCCATCTTCCGATGTTGAACTGGAAGATGCTGAGTTTTACTCGGGTGCTGACCTGCTGCGTGACAACGAGACACCTGAAAGTCAGATGTTTCGCGACCAGCTGGAAGCGGCGGTGCATCGCGCTATTCGCGCACTGCCAGAGGATCTGCGCTCAGCGGTAACGCTGAGAGAGCTTGAGGGACTGAGCTACGAGGAAATCGCCGAGGTTATGGGATGCCCGGTGGGAACTGTGCGCTCTAGAATATTTCGCGCACGGGAGGCGATAGACCGGACAGTCCAGGCCGTGATGGCCGGCGAGCCGGAAACACTGGGTGACAGGGGTTAAAATTGCGGAAAATTTTCCCAGTCGGGGAAACCAACCGCTCAGACTCCGGTCATAACATGTAACCAAATATGGTGCTTGTGGGCACCGAATAAATGATTGCACAAGAGGGTTAACCCCTATGTCCCACGGGAATCATCAGGAACGTCTTAACGAGTCGCTCTCGGCGCTCATGGATGGCGAAGTCAGCGAACTGGAGCTGCAACGGCTTCTGAAGGCCAGCGCGGCCTCTGAAGAGTTCGGTGAGCGCTGGTCGCGTTACCAACTTGCGGCGAGTGTTATGCGCCGCGAACAGGTCGCGCCGGTCGACATCGGCCTTGCAGCGAGTATTTCTGCCGCCATCGATGAGGAAGAGCCTCTGTCGCAAAACGGCAATGGGGGGGCTGCGGTTACTGGCAATTTGGTCAACAATCGCTGGTGGCGTCCGCTGTCCCGTGGTGCTGTTGCTGCGACGGTGGCTTTTGCTGCCATTTTGGGTGTGCAGCAAATGACAGATTCTCCGCAGAACACCATCCAGGGGGGGAGCCAGCCAGTAGCATCGGTTGAGCGTGAAGCCCAACCAGTGGTTCAGTCTGCTCCGCAGCCTTCCGGTTTTTATGTGCCCGCTCCCTCTACGCGCTCTGTGAGCACTGCGGCTCCCCGCTTTGTACCCGAGCAGCGCACAGGTGTTGTGGGGCAGGCTGTAATACAGCAGGCACCAACCCCCGAGTTGATGCGCCACCTGAATCGCGTAATGATTCAGCACTCAGAACAAGCCGCTCATGTGGGCAGTCAGGGCATGGTGCCTTTTGCTCGCGCCACTTACGGCGAACAAGTTGGAATGTAGTGTGACGAAAGTCGAAACCAGGGGGCGCCGAATCCTCAGTGGGATTCTCAAGGCCAACGGTCTACTGTTGGCCTCCTCGTTATTGGCACCCATGTCATTTGCCCAGGTTGACGCTGGCGTAGAGCCCAGTGCCCCCACCACTATCAATCTCGATATGAGTACTGCTCCCGCAGCAGCCCCGGCTGTTGTGGAAGTTGCTATGACGGACGGGGGCTCGGGAGAGGTGGAAAGTCCCGCTGCGGTACCGGCCGTTCCAGCAACTGCAACTCCAGAAAGTGCTGTTGGCGGCGTGCCGGCGCAAGAGGCGGTGACATCTGGCGTAGTTAACCTCAACCCTGCAGCGCAGAGCGGCATGGTAAGCCCGGGTGTGGTGAGTAATAACGAGGTTGAGCATTGGCTAGCCAAGTTGGCAAAGGCAGTAACTGAGCTTGAATACAGTGGTCTGGTGACCTTTGAGCATGCGGGCCTCCTGGAGACCTTGCAAGTGGTTCACGCGGTTCGAGAAGGTGAGCAGGTAGAGCGCGTGCGCTACCTCAGTGGTGAGCCTAGAGAGTTGATCAGCCACGGCAGTGCCGGAAATTGCGATGTCAGTGCTTCGCCAAGAAATCGTGCTACAACATGGAACTCGGCGGGCCAACAACAGGCTCAGCGCGCTTACCAATTTATCTTGCGGGGTGAGGAGCGAATCGCGGATCGCGATGCTGTTGTGATTGAGGCGCGACCAAGGGATCGCTATCGCCTGGGCTTGGTAGTGAGTCTCGATAAACAGACTGGGCTGCCGTTGAAGACCATGCTGGTTAGCACCCAGGGCCGCGTACTGGAGCGTTACCAGTTTGTACAACTGGATCTCTCCCCTGTAGAGGATGCCGCACTACAGGCGGTCTCCAATAATGCCCGGCGCATCGATAATCGGAATGAGTGTACGGCTTCACAGAGCCGCTGGCAGGTGGGCTGGTTACCCGACGGTTTCCGGGTAGTGTCCGTCAAGCCCTTATCTGATGGCGATATGATGGTGTTTAGCGACGGGCTGGGAGTGTTTTCTGTATTTGTCCAGCGCCTCGGTCCAGAACTTGAGGGCTTTAAAGGTCGCGCAATCCGCGGAGCCACAACAGCCTATATGGACCGCCTGGAAATTGAAGGCGTTGCTTACACTGTAACAGTGGTGGGTGAAATCCCCGAAACTACAGCGCGCCGTGTCGCCAGCTCAATTACCGCAAAGAGCTAAGTGAGCATATAGGTGCTTCAAGAGCGTGGCCGGGTGGTGGCCATAGAGGCTGATGCTATCTGGGTGGAGACCACCCAGAGTAGCGCCTGTAATGGCTGTTCTACCAAGTCCAGCTGTGGGACCGGATTGCTGGGCGATCTGTTTTCTTCTTCGACCCGCGTTAAAGTAGCTCTCAACGGTTTTTCCGCAGATAAAATCCACCTCGATGATGTGGCGGTAATTGGTATTACCGAGAATGCCTTGACCAGTAGTGCCTTGCTGGTTTACCTCGTCCCCTTGATGTCCCTGGTGCTAGTTGCACTGATTGGGGATTCGCTCTTCGCTGAACCCGGCGCTGTAATCGGGGCCTTGATCGGTCTGGTCTTCGGTGCTTTGGGAGTTCGCTGGTACAGTAGGTCCCAGTCGCAAAACCCCACCTACACCCCTGTACTTCTGCAGATTGAGCCCTCCCAAAAGAAATAGTCCGTCGCCTCCGCCTTCGCCAGCTAGCCCTCGTCTCCCTGACCTAAACTGAGAGTTCCTTTTATTGCCTGGAGGCTCTGCCAATGAGGGCTCGCTGTTTTGATGAGCGCTGGCCTCTACGTACTGCATTTGTCATCTCTCGTGGCGCGTGCACTGAGGCTCAGGTTGTGGTGGTGGAGCTTAGTGATGGTGAAGTCTCTGGCGTCGGTGAGTGCACGCCTTATGCTCGCTATGGAGAAAGTGCTGCCTCTGTTTTGCACCAGCTGCAGCCGATGCTCAAAGAGGTGAGCGATGGGTTGACCCGAGAGCAATTACAGCTGCGTATGCCTGCCGGAGCGGCGCGAAATGCATTGGATTGTGCGCTGGCAGATTGGGAGGCTAGAAAAGCGGGGCGTCTACATCCGGCTCCGGATTTTCTCCCTACCGTACAGACATTAGTTGTTGATAGTCCCGAGGCAATGGCTGGTGCTGCGAAAATTGCTGTGACGGCGGGAGCTGATGTTCTCAAGTTGAAACTTGATGACCAACATGTGCAAGAAAGGGTGTCGGCGGTACGCTCTGCAGCACCGGATGCCAGGTTGGTGATTGATGCCAATGAGGCATGGCGAAAAGAGACCTTGTTACAGAGATGTCATGATTTAAGCGAGCTGGGGGTGGCGATGCTTGAGCAGCCACTTCCTGCGAGTGAAGATGAATTTTTGGAGAGCTTTGAGCACCCGCTGACGATTTGTGCGGACGAGAGTTGCCATACTCGGGAAGATCTGCCGAAGTTGCTCAAACGCTATGAGATGGTCAATATCAAGTTGGACAAAACTGGCGGGATTACCGAGGCCCTGGCACTGGCAGATGAAGCGACTGATCTCGGCCTGGAAATTATGTTGGGATGTATGCTTTGTACCTCTCGGGCTATCCGAGCAGCCTGGCCCTTGGGAAGTCGAGCGAGCTTTCTGGACCTGGATGGGCCCACCTGGCTGGCCAGCGATGTGGAGCCCCCTCTGCTTTTCAAGGCGGGTAGAGTTTATTGGTCGTAAGTCAGCAGGTCGATTAGCGCTTGCAGATAGTCTTCACTTGCCGCATCAGCTGATATTGGGGGGAATTCAAGGGTAATGCAGGGCAGTGTTTGTTCTGCGCACCAGGTGCCGAATGATCCTGGGGTCTGGTAACCCACATCTCCAACCAGAGGCAGCTTGAAATCACTGGCAAGCTGCATGCCCAGAGGGCTGTTGCTGGGGTCCTCGACACAGGCAAGGGGCTCGTGAATGGAAACGGTCCAGGTCGGTCCCAGCTTTGCAAACAGCTGGCAAAGTGCAGAGGTCTCGGGTTCAGAGGCGGCGCTATCACCTGTACTTAACCGAACATCGCGTTTTTCCGCAGCACTGTTCCACCGGTAGACATTGCCACTGCCATCCCAATTTGCAGTGGCAAAGTTGCGGTTGAGATCCACGCCGCGTGCGTTGGCCCTGGTGCCCAGCTGGCAGCCATCCGGATTGACAGCGAGGATTACGTGATGTCTCAATGAATTGGTGGCGAGGGCCCGCAACGCGCAGGATAGAGCGACGACTGCGGCGACTTCATCTCCGTGGGTGCCGGCCATTATGAGGCCGTGGTGGGTGCCGGTTTGCGCGGGAAAATAGAGTAGGGGGGCGCCCAAAACACTTTGGCCGTAGAGCTCGGTGGGCAGGTGAAACTGACCGCGTTCTGGGCGCGGGCGCATTTCGGACATCGTTAACTCTTTACACAGTTTTACAGTCTGTTGTAGAACTTTGGTGACTAGATCGCCACTAAGTCGTTACTGAGAGTCCCTAAGGGGCTGGACAAGCCAAGGCTCGCCCTTGAAAGGACTCGAAAATCCAATGGTTTCATATTAGAAGGGATCACTAGGGGTAACAAACCTATGGTTAAACGTTGTACACAATATCTACTGGTTCTTTGTCTGTTGGTTTCCGGGGCTGCCAGTGCTCGTGGACTACCCGAACTTACGGAGTTAATCGAAGATAACTCTCCGGCAGTCGTCAAAATCAACACGGTTGATCGCAACCGCACTAGTCGCAGTAGTCAGCCGCAGCTTCAACAGGAAATTCCCGATATCTTCCGCCACCTTTTCGAGCCGCGCCAGCGCCAGCAGCGCCCGGTAGCGAGTATGGGGTCCGGCTTTATCATCTCTGAAGACGGTTATATCGTAACCAATAATCACGTGGTCGATGGTGCAGACCAGGTAACCGTTACATTGACTGATCGTCGCGAGTACGAGGCGCAGGTTATTGGCAAGGATGTGCGCTCCGACCTGGCCCTGTTAAAGATCGACGCGGAAGACCTGTCGTCAGTACGCTGGGGGGATTCCGAAGAACTGCAGGTGGGAGAATGGGTTGTCGCTATTGGCTCTCCCTTCGGCTTGGACTACTCCGCAAGCGCCGGGATCGTCAGTGCGATGGGGCGCAGTATCCCCAATGAGAGCCGCGAGAATTACGTTCCTTTTATCCAGACAGATGTCGCAATTAACCCCGGAAATTCCGGAGGCCCGCTGTTTAACCTGGATGGCGAAGTAGTGGGTATCAACTCTCAGATCTATACCCGCAGTGGCGGTTCTATCGGACTCTCTTTCGCTATTCCCGCAAGCCTTGCCCAGGATGTGGTTGCCCAGTTAAAGGAAAAAGGGCGGGTGGATCGAGGATGGCTCGGAGTAGGAATCAGCAATGTCGACCGCAATATGGCGGAAGCCATGGGCCTTGGTAAGCCCGCCGGCGCCCTGATCGATCAGGTGAGCCCTGGGTCGCCCGCAGCTCAAGCGGGAATTATGCCCGGTGATATCATTTTGCGATTCCATGGTCAGAAGATAGGGGTTTTTGGCGACCTGCCGCACGTTGTAGGGCAGATTCGACCGGGTACACAGGCCCAGGTGGAGTTGATCCGCAATCGTAAACCCGAGCGTCTGAGTGTTACTGTCGGCACCCTGCCGGGTTCTGAAGGTGAAGCGAGGCAAGTGGCAGCCAATCCCAGCTCTGGAGTGGGTGGGCGCCTGGGTGTCGTGGTTGAGGAAATTCCCGATATCCTGAAGCAGCGCTGGAATGTGGAAACTGGGGTGCTGGTGAAACAAGTGATTCCAGGCAAGCCCGGTGCCAAAGCAGGTTTGCGCAGTGGCGATATCATTGCGCAACTTGGTTTTGAAGAAGTTGGCGACATTAGTGACTACAAAACTGTCGTCAAGGATCTGCCGGAGGATGAGCTATTGCCGATTCGCTTCTTCCGGGCTGGGCAGTCCACTTTCCGTACAATTAAGATCGAAAGCTAGCCGCTTTCCAGCGATTGGTGGCCCATTGGGCCACCTAGCTCTCACCTCTGTCCATGAGTTCTGTTAGACTTGCGCCACACAGTTGGCACTATAGCCAGCTAATCATTTGATTTTGCAAGGGTTTTTATTCCGCAGTGGCCACAGATCTCTCTCATATCCGCAATTTCTCCATTATTGCCCATATCGACCACGGGAAATCTACCCTGGCTGACCGCTTTATCCAGGACTGTGGTGGCCTCTCCGATCGGGAGATGGCTGAACAGGTGCTGGACAGCATGGAGCTCGAGCGCGAGCGTGGGATTACCATCAAGGCGCAGAGTGTGACGCTCGACTATGAAGCGCGCGATGGTAAGACCTATCAGCTGAACTTTATTGATACCCCCGGACACGTGGATTTCTCCTATGAGGTGTCCCGTTCTCTGGCAGCTTGTGAAGGCGCGCTACTGGTGGTAGATGCCGCCCAGGGTGTTGAGGCCCAGTCGGTTGCCAACTGCTATACAGCCATTGAACAGGGGTTGGAAGTTATCCCTGTCTTGAACAAGATGGACTTGCCCCAGGCAGACCCTGAAAAGGTTGCCGAAGAAATTGAAGATATTATCGGTATCGATGCCGCCGAAGCGACTCGTTGCAGTGCTAAGTCTGGCCTCGGTGTTGAGGATGTACTGGAAGATCTGGTGCGTTTGGTACCACCGCCGGAAGGCGATGTCGATGCTCCTCTACAGGCGCTGATTATCGACTCATGGTTTGACAGCTACCTGGGCGTTGTTTCCTTGGTGCGTGTTGTCCAGGGCACCCTGAAAACCAAAGAAAAGATTGTCACCAAATCTATCGGTCGTGCCCATGTTGTGGACAGCGTGGGAATCTTTACACCCAAGCGCCACGAAACCGGTGTACTTCGCGCAGGTGAAGTGGGCTTTGTGGTGGCAGGGATCAAGGATATTCATGGCGCTCCTGTGGGCGATACACTGACCCATGCTAAGGGCGCCGATGATATTGATATGCTGCCGGGCTTCCAGAAGGTTAAGCCCCAGGTTTATGCAGGCTTGTTCCCGGTTAGTTCAGATGATTATGAGGCTTTCCGGGATGCGCTGGAGAAGCTGTCGCTAAACGATGCCTCCCTGTTCTACGAGCCAGAAACATCCGATGCGCTGGGCTTTGGTTTCCGTTGTGGCTTCCTCGGCATGCTGCATATGGAAATTATCCAGGAGCGTCTGGAGCGGGAATACGACCTGGATCTGATTACCACAGCGCCGACCGTGGTTTATGAAGTTGAGCAGTCAGACGGTGAGATAGTGATGGTAGATAATCCATCGCGCTTACCCGATGTAGGCTCCATCGAAGAGATGAGGGAGCCGATTGCCGAGGTAAATATTCTTGTACCACAGGAGTATTTGGGCAACGTCATCACTTTGTGTGTGGAAAAACGCGGTATTCAAAAGGACATGCAATACGTAGGTTCACAAGTGTCCCTGCGCTATGAACTGCCGATGAGCGAAGTGGTTATGGACTTCTTCGACCGTCTCAAATCCGTAAGCCGCGGCTTTGCCTCTTTGGATTACAGCTTTGTCCGTTTTGAAGCGGCCAAGTTGGTGCGACTGGATATCCTGATTAATGGTGACCGAGTGGATGCCTTGGCGCTGATTGTCCACCGCGATAATGCGCAGCAGAAAGGCCGCGCAATGGCGGAAAAGATGAAAGAGCTGATTCCTCGTCAGATGTTTGATGTGGCGATCCAGGCGGCTATTGGTGGTCAGGTAGTTTCGAGAACCACGGTGAAGGCGCTGCGCAAAAACGTGACGGCCAAATGTTACGGTGGTGACGTTACTCGTAAGAAGAAGCTGCTGGAGAAGCAGAAAGCGGGTAAGCGCAGAATGAAGCAGTTGGGCCGTGTTGAAGTGCCGCAGGAGGCATTCCTGGCGGTACTGAAGGTGGATCAGTAGGGCTTCGGCCCTACGCCACGACGAAAAATGAAGGGATAGTAGAGAAAAGTAATGGATATAAATTTACCTCTGATTCTGCTTTGGTTGGTTGTGATTAGTGGCGGAATCTGGTTAGTTGACAGTCTATTTTTCGCCCGTCAACGCAAGAAGAATGTCGGGGACCAGCAAGAAGATCCGATCGTTGTCGAGTACGCGAAGTCTTTCTTCCCGATTCTGGCGATCGTATTTGTTCTGCGCTCTTTTATTGTCGAGCCCTTCCAGATTCCTTCAGGTTCAATGATTCCAACATTGGAAGTCGGGGATTTTATTCTGGTCAACAAGTATGCCTACGGTGTGCGCTTGCCAGTGTCCCGAACCAAGGTAATGGATGTGGGTGAGCCCAAGCGCGGCGATGTCATGGTGTTCTTTCCACCCCACAATAACGATACTTACTACATCAAGCGGGTGATTGGGTTACCCGGTGACAAGATAGAGCTGAAGAACAATGTGCTCTATGTCAACGGTGAGATGGCTCGCCAAGAATTGATCCGGGCCATCCCGCCGAGTAACCCGCAAACAGAAGTCATGTGGGAAGATCTCGATGGCTATCGCCACGAGATGCAGAAAAGTGTCCGCCCCCGGCAGTACAGTAACTTTAGTGGTGTAGTGCCGGAAGGGCATTATTTTATGATGGGCGATAACCGCGATAACAGCCTCGATAGCCGGGAGTGGGGCTTTGTCCCAGAGAAGGATATCGTCGGCAAAGCTTTCGCCATTTGGATGCACTGGGACAAGTTGCTCAGTTTGCCCAGCTTTAAGCGTGTAGGCTCAATCCAATAAAGAAACCAGCTGGGCGTTAGCCCGGTTATTTATAAAGGATAGAGGGCATAGTTATGGGTAGTAAACTCAACCTTTCACTGCAGCAGCAGCGCGGTATGAGCTACTGGGGTTGGCTGCTGATTATCGCGATGTTGGGATTTGCTTTGACCTGTGTGTCCAAGATGGCACCGGCCTACGTAGATGCTCGTTACGTTAACGAAGGGCTAAAAACCCTCGGTCAAAACCCAAACCTGGAAGATATGACCACGGGGCAAATTAAAAAAGAGCTGAGCCGTTTTTTCCTGGTAAACAATGTGCGCGGAGAGCCCACTAAATCTGTGCAGGTAGTTCGTGGCGCAAAGGGTTCTGTGGTGAGCATCAATTACGAGCTGCGCCAGCCGCTGATATACAACGTAGATGTTGTGATGAAGTTTAATAAACAGCTCGACACCGCGAAGCCGGAGCTTTGCTGTGATGCGCTGATCGATCTGGAGCAATTCCGCAAACGTGACTGATCTTTTATTGGAACGCCTTTGCAAGCGCCTCGGCCATGATTTTGATCAGGCCGAGCTGCTTGAGTTGGCTCTGACTCACCGATCCCATGGGAGTCGTAATAATGAGCGCCTGGAGTTTCTCGGCGACTCGATACTCGGGTTCACTATCGGCGCGGCACTTTACGAGCAGTTCCCCAACGGGCGCGAGGGGCAATTGAGCCGCTTGAGGGCACAATTGGTTAGCGGTGAAACCCTGGCAAAACTTGCGCGGGAGCTGGAAATTGGCGATTGCCTGCGCCTCGGTGAAGGTGAAATGAAAAGTGGCGGCTTTCGTCGGGCATCGATTCTGGCCGATGCCGTAGAGGCTCTTATTGGGGCCATCTATTTGGACGCCGGTTTGGAGGCTGCGCGCGCCCGGGTACTTGAGTGGTTTGCATTGCGCTTGCAGGGCCTATCATTAGAGACCGTGAAGGATCCCAAAACTCGCTTGCAGGAGTGGCTACAGGCGCGAAAAAAACCTCTGCCGGAATATAAAGTCGTAGATGTTTCTGGCGCTGAACACGCACAGCATTTTGTAGTGGAGTGTCGTGTCAGTGGCCTTACGCAGCCCGTAAAAGGCGAAGCCAGTAGTCGCCGTAATGCTGAAAAGACGGCGGCGGTGGAAGCCTATAAGCTCCTCACCGGGCAGGACTAACCTTACAATAGGAACGGCGCGCCGGATCCATTTCCCGCATCGTAATGACAGCCCCTTGTATCACTGGGGGCGCTTCTGGCTCCGGGGCTTCCCGGAGACCTCCAACTCTTTCGGAGAAATTTCTTGAGCGAACAACCTTCTCGCTGTGGCTATGTCGCGATTGTCGGCCGCCCCAATGTGGGAAAATCCACACTGTTGAACCACCTGCTGGGGCAGAAACTCGCGATTACTTCGCGCAAGCCGCAGACCACCCGCCACAATATGCTCGGTATTAAAACCGAAGGTCCAAACCAGATTATTTTTGTCGATACACCGGGTCTGCACTCCGATCAAGAAAAAGCGATTAACCGCTATATGAATCGAGCTGCCGCCAGTGCTGCGCGGGATGTGGATGTAGTGGTGTTTGTTGTAGAGCGCACTCGTTGGAGTGAGGCAGACCAGTTGGTGGCAGATAAGCTGCGCGGTATTAAGTGCCCATTAATTATCGCCGTGAACAAGGTGGATCAGCTCGAGGATAAAGCTGATCTACTGCCCCAGCTACAAGCCCTGGCTGAGGAGCATCCAAAAGCTGAAATTGTTCCCATATCAGCCTTGCGCAACGTAAATCTGGATACTTTGGAAGAGGTTATTCTGAAGCACTTGCCTGAGGGGCAGCATTTCTTCCCCGAAGATCAAGTGACTGACCGCAGCTCGCGCTTTCTCGCAGCAGAAATTGTTCGCGAAAAGATTATGCGTCAATTGGGTGCCGAGGTTCCCTACCAAGTTACTGTGGAGGTAGAGGAGTTTGCCCAAGAAGGTAAGGTCTTGCATATCAGCGCTGCTATTTTGGTTGAGCGGGCGGGCCAAAAACGTATCATCATTGGAAATAAGGGCGAGCGAATCAAACAGATTGGCAGCCAGGCTAGAGAAGATATGGAGCGCTTGTTTGATAGCAAGATAATGCTCAATTTGTGGGTGAAGGTGAAATCTGGCTGGTCTGATGATGAGCGGGCTCTGCGCAGTCTCGGTTACAGAGACGAGTAATCATCAGGGCAGTTTCCCTGGACCTATGAAAACGCCTCAACCGCCTCAACCCGCATATATCCTCCATTCGCGGCCCTATAAAGACTCCAGTTTGATCCTGGAGCTTTTCACTCCCGATTACGGCCGGTTGGGCTGTGTCGCCCGTGGGGCCCGCCGTGACAAGCAGCGCCGCCAACAAGCATTGCAGCCTTTCACCCCGTTGCTTGTCACATTGATGGGAGCGGGTTCACTTAAAACGCTAGGTCCAGTCGAAAATGTTGGTGTACCACTATGGCTCAAGAGCCGAGCGGTTTATGCGGGCCTTTATGCCAATGAACTGATGGTAAGGCTCCTTCCCGAGGGCGAGGCGCATTACACGCTGTTTGCAGCTTATCAGAGCCTGCTGGAATCTCTGTCTCAGCTGGAGGGACTCTCCAACGCTGAACTGGAAGGTCCGCTTCGTCGCTTTGAGTTACAACTGCTCCTGGAGCTCGGTACCTGCCCGTCCCTCAATATTAGCGGCCCGCAAGGAGACCCTGTAAGTGAAGATGGGGTTTATCGCCTGGATGATGAGTGGGGTTTAATTCCTGTTCACCGCTCCAAAGATGAGAGCCTGGGAGAGTATTTTTTTTCGGGTGCCGAACTATTGGGGATGGACAGCGCTATGAATGGGGGTGGCTGGTCAGGTGAGGCTTTAGCACCTGCAAAGCGTCTTACACGTTTATTGTTGAGGAAAGTATTGGGGGATAAGCCTTTGCAGAGCAGAGAGCTTTTTCGACAGGTTTACGGAAAAAAATGATTGTTAGTATTGGCACCGATATTTGTAACTACGACCGTATTGAGGTGGCGTGGCAGCGCTTTGGTGATCGCTTTGTTGAGCGTGTTCTTAGCAGTGCGGAAAGGAAGGACTTTTATGCTATGGCTGAGCCCATCCGCGCTGCATATCTGTGCAAGCGATTTGCGGCGAAGGAGGCTGTAGCCAAGGCCTTGGGCACTGGGATTGGTGAAGGGGTTTCCTGGCAAGACATCGATGTCCGTCGCCGCAAGGGCGCTGCACCGCAGGTGGTACTGGCGGGCGCAGCTGAGGAGAGGGCCGAAAAACTTGGTGTGGACAGAATCCACCTCAGCCTGTCTGATGAAAAAGACTCGGCCCTGGCATTTGTCGTATTTGAATCCTGCTAGGCAACTACCTCCAGGCCAAAGAGCGCATCCAAGTCTTGTTCAGAAGCCCACTCGCGCAGGGCCCGGATCTCCCTGAGAACAGCATTGAGTTTGCGCTGGTCAAAGGCTTGGGCATCGGAGCCTTGGATAGTGCGCAATGCCTCTTGTAACACGCAAGTTGATTCTCTCAAGCGTGAAACTCCGCAATAGCAGCAGCCACCGTGCATGCGATGAGTGAGTTCGAACATGCCCTTGTAATCCCCAAGGTTGTACAACCTTTCCAGTTCTCTCTCATCTGAACCGAGACCGTCGATCAACATGCGCAGCATGTCCCTGGCCAGCTTGGCATCGCCGTTGGCGAGAGTCAGGCATTCGCCAATGTCTACCAGGCGCATCTCCTCAATCTTCACTTTTTCTGCGGCCTGGGGAGTGATGATCTTAAGCCAGCGCTTGATCATATGGGAGAGCTGGGCCTCGCTAACAGGCTTGCTTAAGTAGTCGTCCAGTCCCGCAGACAGCAGGCGTGCTTTTTCTTCGGCGCCGGCGTGGGCGGTGAGGGCAATGATTGGAGTACGGCGGCCGGTCTCCTGCTCACGAATCAGGCGTGTAGCTTCGATACCATCCATTTCGGGCATTTGAATATCCATAAACACCAAGTCGAAAGCTCCCTGCTGCCAGAGCTGTAGAGCTTCTTCGCCGCTCGCTGCAATAACGACTTCTACATCTTGTGCTCGCAGAAGTTCGCCGACCAGTCGGCGGTTTGCCGCGTGGTCATCCACTGCCAGCACGCGCGGTGGTGCAGGCCACGGTAGCGCCTGTACCCCGCCACTAACCCGCTGTTGTCCCTGCTGTGGTACTGCTCGTTTCAGGGATCGCAGCAAATTGTCTCGGGTGACGGGTTTGCTAAGGAAAGTGAGAGTGCGGGTGCGCAGTTGGTCGTAGCAGCGACGCAATTCAGCGGGTGGGCCCAGTACGATCACGCGGCACTGATAGGTATCAACCAGCGACTGCACTTTGCTACTGAAATTATCAAAATCACCTTTGGCAGTAGCTGTATCGATAATAACAGCATCCGGTAAGGCATCGTGCCGCCACATTTGCTCGATTGCCGGTTGCAGAGTATCGGTATCGCCGAGTTCTATGGACTCCACTTGCCATTGGCTGAGTAGCTGGGCTACCTGGGTCCGTGTAACTGGGTTGGGGTCTGCAAGTAAAATTCGGCAGCCAGGATATTGAATACGCGGATACATGCCTCGATTACGTTCAGCCTGGAGGGAAATTTGCACCCAACAGGTGTTGCCGTCATTGGCTGTTTCTTCAATACCTGTGCAGCCGCTCATTCTCTCAACTAGGCTGCGGGCTATAGACATCCCTAAACCATTTGCGCTGATTTGTTGGGTGAGCTGTGGGGACTTGCTGGTGAGAATGTTCTCAATTTCACGGCGACCAGCCTCGTCAATACGGTTACCCAGGCCGGTAACCGAGATACGGAGTACAAGTTCTGAGTTATTAATGCTATGTACTGACAAGCGCACAGGGATATTGCCATTTGCCGAGCTGCGCACCGCGTTACCCACCAAGTTTGTAAGTATTTGCTTAATTCGCAACGGGTCTCCGATTAAAGTGGGAGGGAGTTGAGAATCGATCAAGGGCACCAGTTCCAGATGGTGCTCATAGGCGTTTGGGGCCAGTATTTGCAGGGTCTCTTCAAGTAGTAAGCCAAGGTCCATAGGGATATGGTCAAGGACCAGATTGCCGGACTCAATGCGGGAAAAGTCCAGGATGTCGTTGATGGTAGTCAACAGGTTTTCCGATGAACGTAAAATGGTTTGCAGGTAATCCTGCTGTAGCTCATCAATTCCAGTTTTTAACAACAGGTTGGTAAAACCGATAATGCCATTTAAAGGTGTGCGAATCTCGTGACTGGTATTGGCGAGAAACGTCGATTTAATCCTGCTTGCTTCCTGCGCCCTTTTACGTGCTAAGTCCAGCTCAATATTTTGTTCTTCCATACTGTCTAGGGATTGGCGCAGGTCATCCATAGACTGGAGTAAGTTGGCTTTGTATTCCTGTTGGTAACTGGACAGGTTTTCAGCCATCTCGTTAATTTGGTTTCCCAGTTGAGCGAGTTCTCGATTCTCCGTTTCATGGGTGCGTCGATCAAATTCACCTCTGCCAATCGCCTCCAGAGTATGCCCCATTCTAATCAGGCTGTGAGCAAAGCGCTCAGACATGATGACCGACCAGGCCAGCGCGGCTAGGGTACAGAGAATCAACCCCACCAAGCCTACGAGTAAAACTTGGTAAGTTCCCACCAGGAAATAGGGGCGATGTAGCTCAATACTTATCCAGCAGGTGGTGATATCGCCTTTCAGTGGCTGTAAAACCTGAAGAGTCTCATCATCTTCAAAAATAAAGGGTTCGCGCTTGTTAAGGGTGTCCCTGCTAATGGGGGTGCGTGGACGCGGGCCGACACTGGCCAGCAAGCTGAGTCCGGTGCTGGGGTTGAGGGTTAGCTTGGGGCTGGGTTCGGTGGAGTAGACATGAACAGATCTGACCATATCTTTTTCCAGCATAAGCGCCAGCAAACTTTTACGCAGCCATTCCATTCTAAGTTCAGCTGGATGGCCCCCGCTCATCTCAATTAGTTCAGCTAGCTGTTCGGCGCTGGCTCGACCGTGGCTTAATAGCAATTGGCGACGATCGTGCATTTGCTGCAGGGTGAAAACGAGAGCGAGGAGCAAGGACAGAATTAGTGCGGGTGCTACAGTAAGGCGAAATACCAGGGTTCGTAAGGATCGAGGTTGCTCTGGTTCCTCGATTGAGAGAATAGGGTTGCCTGGGGCCATGTTAAGAGGGGCCTTGTACGATTGTTTTTCCCTCATTTTACCGTCATGTACATCTGAGCGCACTCATTCACTTATCAGAAAATGCTTCTTTTTTGTCACAATATGCGCGTTTTAGAGGCTCAAAGATTCACTTTGCCAAAATTAGATAGCGCGGCATAGCCATCTGAATAATACCGCTTCAGGTATAACTCCCTTAATAACCTGGGTAGGGAGTAGACCAAAGTAGACGGTATTTAGTGCATAGTACCGCTTGCTGTACACTTGGCTCCCGCGAGATTTTTCTGGAATTTATTGCATTATGGATTATCCAACAATTGCTGACTGCGTAGGCAATACCCCGCTGGTTAAACTACAGCGCCTGCCAGGTGATACCAGTAATACTGTTTTGCTCAAGCTGGAAGGCAATAACCCTGCGGGTTCGGTAAAAGACCGCCCGGCACTTTCAATGATCAACCATGCGGAAGCTGCAGGATATATTTCTCCGGGAGACACCCTGATTGAAGCGACCAGCGGTAATACGGGAATTGCCCTGGCAATGGCTGCAGCGATTAAGGGCTATCAAATGATATTGATTATGCCCGACAGTGCTACCGAGGAGCGCAAGGCTTCAATGACAGCTTATGGCGCTGAGTTGATATTGGTTAGCGCTGAAGAAGGTATGGAGGGTGCGCGGGACTTAGCTTTGCAAATGCAAGAG
The DNA here is from genome assembly GCF_056311705.1 of Microbulbifer sp. ABM4_008. NCBI lineage: Bacteria > Pseudomonadati > Pseudomonadota > Gammaproteobacteria > Cellvibrionales > Microbulbiferaceae > Microbulbifer > Microbulbifer sp. ABM4_008. The sequence continues at coordinate 1,364,643 of NZ_CM149970.1, forward strand.
GATAAAAAAGGATTGGTACTGAACCAGTTTGCCAATAGCGATAATCCCCTGGCTCACTATGAGGGAACCGGTCCGGAGATTTGGCAGCAGACCTCTGGAACGGTGACTCACTTTGTCTCTTCAATGGGTACAACCGGTACCATTATGGGATGCGGGCGTTACTTGAAGGAGCAAAATCCCGATATTCAAATCGTTGGATTGCAGCCAACTGAAGGCTCCAGTATTCCGGGGATTCGCCGTTGGCCGGAGGCATACTTACCTAAGATTTTTGTTCCTGAGCAAGTGGATATGGTCATGGATATGGGCCAGCGAGAAGCTGAGGATATGACTCGCAGGCTGGCGAAAGAAGAGGGTATTTTTTGTGGCGTTTCCTCTGGAGGGGCGGTAGCCGGTGCTTTAAGGCTATCTGCGCAGCTAGAAAATGCGACGATTGTTGCAATTGTCTGTGATCGTGGAGATCGTTATTTATCTTCAGGACTTTTTGCCTCCCCAAAATAGCTCTTACTTTTATTCTCTAATTTATCTTATTTTATTGATCAATGCTGGAAATAAAGTGCTTTAACTCCAGCATTGTGCCTGATATCTACTAGCAAAAACTTTGTGAGATTCGCAGCTTTGTAAAGTGATTCGCCAATCAATTTACAATCATCTCTTTTGCCCCTTTTTTTGGGGGGAGCCTCTAATCCTCTTGCTATATGTGTATTGCCAGTTAAAAAAGCAATAACTAAGCCGGTAAATACAAAAAAACTGATAGTTTGTAAAGTTCGGTAAAGCCTTGTTTTGTGTTCATGTAGAGGTGGAGAAATTCACTTTTAAGTAACAAATGCAACCTGTTCACTTCTCTCGATATTCCCCAATATCACAATTTTAGTTTTCTATAGGCATTGGTTTTGCAGGTTTACTGTTGGTTAAAAGGTCAACAAGCTGGACAAGACTTATACCCTCCCACTCAAATTGGTACGAAAAACTGCTGAATTTCGCGCAGCTTATTGAAATGTATACAGAAAATCATGGACTTTGGTGAGTTCAAACCTATGATAGAGAAGCGCTTAATCCAGCATGAGCACTGAGTAAATGTGCTGCTAAGCCAAGTAACGACAAAATTATGCCAATAACACAAATGACTCTTGTTAAAAGATGGTTCAAGTAAGAAAGCATCATTCCTTTGGTGGAGAAGGTGAACTCGACCTTGAATCCTGGTTGCGCCATGTACAGAAGCTCGCGGGCCTGGATGGTTCTGCGATAGTAACTTTGCGGCGCGCAGCTGAGGTGAGTGCCGAAGCAGAACAGCGCGCAATTGAGGCGGAAAATATCTGGGCTGAGGGCGCTAGCAGTTTTGCCACAGGCCTTGAGATGGCTGAGATTCTCGCCGACTTACAAATAGACTCGGAAGCACTTGTCGCGGCGGTGCTGTACCGTGCCGTACGTGAAAAACGCCTGCCACTGCAAGCTGTGGAAAAAGAATTTGGTGAGCGAGTTGCCAAGTTGATTCGTGGTGTTTTGCGTATGGCTGCGATTCGCAGTCGCAGCGCAGATACCGGAGAAGAAAGCCCGAGTGGTGCGGTAGAGGAACATTCAGAGAATATCCGTCGTATGCTGGTAGCATTGGTCGACGACGTGCGAGTCGCTTTGATCAAACTCGCTGAACGTACCTGTGCCATTCGTGCTGCAAAAAACTCAGAGCCGGCTAAACGCCAGAGAGTTGCTCGTGAAGTGGCCGATGTTTATGCACCCCTTGCCCACCGCCTGGGAATTGGTCATATCAAATGGGAATTAGAAGATCTATCTTTTCGTTATCTTGAGCCGGAAGATTACAAGCAGATTGCTCGCTTGCTGGATGAGAAAAGACTGGCTCGGCAGCAGTATATCGACGAGGTATTGGAGCTATTGCGCTCTGAACTCGAGCGCGCCCATATTGAAGGTGATGTCTACGGGCGAGCAAAGCATATCTATAGTATCTGGCGGAAAATGCGCCGGAAAAATATCGGCTTCTCCCAGGTTTATGATATTCGCGCAGTGCGTATTCTTGTCCCAACAGTAAGGGATTGCTATGCGGTTCTGGGTATAGTGCACAACCTCTGGCGCAACATACCGAATGAATTCGATGATTATATCGCCTCCCCCAAAGAAAACGGTTATCGCTCTCTGCACACGGCTGTAATTGGCCCCGAGCGAAAGGTGCTCGAGGTTCAGATCCGAACTTTTGCTATGCATGAAGAGGCGGAATACGGTGTTTGTGCTCACTGGCGTTACAAGGGCACTGATCTTAAGAGCGAGAGTAAAGATAGCTACGAGCAAAAAATATCCTGGTTGCGTCAGGTGCTCGACTGGCATGAAGAGGTGGGGGGGAACCCACTACAAGATGATTTGCGCTCTAGTGAGGCAGATTCACGTATTTATGTATTTACCCCCGGCGGTCATGTTGTAGACCTGCCTCGGGGTGCAACTCCATTAGATTTTGCCTACAAGATCCATACAGAAATTGGTCACCGTTGTCGCGGGGCTAAAGTAGATGGCCGAATCGTGCCGCTCAACCACCGGTTGGAGACAGCCAATCAGGTTGAAATCCTCACAGGAAAACTCGAAGCGCCGAGTCGCGATTGGCTCTCTTCGGGCATGGCCTATATCACTACCTCCCGTGCCCGAGCCAAGATTATTCACTGGTTTAAGCAGCAGGCTCGGGATCAGAATATCGCCGATGGCCGCAGTATTCTCGACCGGGAATTTAAGCAGCTGGCGCTGAGTGATTTCGATTTCGATAAGTTGGCAGCCAAGCTCAACATGCATTCCCTAGAGGACCTCTATGCGGCAGTGGGTGCCGGTGATATAGGCGTGGGTCAGGTTCTCAACGCAGCCCAGCGAATGGTGAAGGTCGACAATGTGCCTCGGGTACCATCGCTGACGGCTCCAGTTGCCCGGGGAGAAGGCAAGGCAGATGTCTATATCGACGGAGTGGGTAATTTGCTTACCCACATTGCCGGCTGTTGTAACCCCGTTCCAGGCGATGAAATTATGGGGTATATCACCCTTGGGCGCGGGGTTTCTATACATCGTAAAGACTGCGCAAATATGCTGCGTATGCAGGTTGAGGAGTCTGAAAGGGTACTCCAGGTAAGTTGGGCGGAAAAACCCCGTGAACTTTACGCCGTTGAAATTATGATCGAAGCCTACGATCGCCAGGGCCTGTTGCGGGATGTCACGGTGATGCTGGACAGTCAGAAAATTAATATTACCGCTATGCAAACCCGCTCTAATAAGAACAAGCATACGGTAGAAATGATCGTGACTGCTGAGATCCACAACTTTGAAGAGTTGAGCCAGGTTTTACATCGGATCAATCAACTGCCCAATGTGGCAGCGGCAAAGCGGCGAATTCTGCGCTGAACGTTGAGTAAGGAATAACGTGGAAAAGAATTACTCTGTGGAGGACCTCCTCCACTTGATGGCTCAGCTTCGCAGCCCTGAGGGCGGTTGCCCTTGGGACCTGAAACAGGACTTTGCCAGTATTGTCCCCTCTACGATTGAAGAGGCCTATGAGGTAGCAGAGGCTATTGAGCAGGAAGACTTTGAGCACCTGCACGAAGAACTCGGAGATCTGCTCTTCCAAGTCATTTTTTATGCCCAGTTAGGGCGTGAGAAAGACCACTTTGATTTCCCCCAGATTGTTGACACTTTGGTACGCAAACTAGTGCGCAGACATCCCCATGTCTTTCCAAGTGGAACCCTCTACGGCGACCGCTCTGTCGAAGCTCTTGATGAAGCTGAAGTAAAGAGGAATTGGGAGGCGATTAAAGAGGCCGAACGCACTGCCAAAGGGGATGCAGGAACCCTGGCAGGAGTAGCTGTGGGTCTTCCGGCTTTGACGCGTGCGGCCAAATTACAGAAGCGCGCCTCCCGTGTCGGTTTTGACTGGCCCAATATTGATGGTGTCCTCGATAAGATTGAGGAAGAGGTTGCAGAGTTGCGGGAGGCCGTGACAAATGGGGATACGGAGCATGCAAAGGAGGAGCTGGGGGATCTGCTTTTCTCTTGTGTGAATGCATCCCGCCACCTGAAGGTTGATCCTGAGGCAGCTTTGCGGGGGTGTAGCAGGAAATTTGAGCGGCGTTTTGGTTATGTTGAGTCCAGTTTACACAGTGAAGGTCGGCAAGTATCAGAGGCAACGCTGGAGGAACTGGACAGACTTTGGGACAAGGCCAAAGTTCAGCGAGAGCCCGGTGCTGATAGCTAGGGATCTTAACAGGCTTACATAGAGCGGAGCTTTAAGCCCCTTTTAGTACTCTGTGGTTTGTATGGATTGTGGGGGTATCGGTAGCAATCTTGCCCAATCTGAGGTGTGAGTGTAAGGTAGCGCTCTTTTAGCGCGGCGGCTTTTGGTTCGTCGATAGTATTGGAGGCTTACTGAACATGCGAATTATTCTCTTGGGCGCGCCGGGAGCCGGCAAGGGCACTCAGGCTCAATTCATAACAGAGAAGTTCGGCATTCCGCAGATCTCCACCGGCGATATGCTTCGCGCTGCGGTGAAGGCGGGTACCCCTCTTGGCCTACAGGCCAAGGATGTTATGGACGCGGGAAAATTGGTTTCTGACGACCTGATCATTGCGTTAGTTAAAGAGCGCATTGCCCAGGAAGACTGCGCTAAAGGGTTCCTGTTCGATGGTTTCCCTCGCACCATTCCCCAGGCTGAAGCCCTTCTGGAAGCCGATGTACATATCGATCATGTTCTGGAGATCGCTGTTGACGATGAAGAAATCGTAAAGCGTCTCTCGGGCCGCCGGGTTCATGAAAACTCTGGTCGCGTCTATCACATCGTATACAACCCGCCCAAGGCTGAGGGTGTCGATGATGTGACTGGCGAGGCACTGATCCAGCGTACAGATGATACTGAAGAAACTGTTCGCAACCGTTTGGCGGTTTATCACGAGCAGACGGCACCGCTGGTAGGCTTCTATCGCGAGCTGGAAGCACGCTCTCCTGAAGCGGCTCCCAAGTACAGCAAGGTAATGGGTGTTGGCGGTATGGATGAGATTCGCGAGAAAGTGTTGGACGCTCTCAGCTGAGATCATCGCTAACATTTTTTAAAAGCCCCCACTTGGGGGCTTTTTTGTATCTCCAGAAGTGATATAGAGCGAGTTGATCACGGCGGTATTGGCCTGGCAGTATGCGCTCTTCCCTGCCTGATAACTGGCAGGATTTCTTGAAAGGATAAGATTTCTAACGGGGCGGTTTATGTCTACGGCAATAATTTTGATGAATTTAGGTACTCCAGCTGAGCCTACACCTACAGCAGTAAGAAGTTTTTTGCGGGAATTCCTTTCAGATCCGAGGGTTGTCGAGATACCGCGGCCAATCTGGCTGACCATATTGAACTGCTTGGTACTGCCTTTTCGTCCACAACGTATTGCCCCTGCCTATGCGGAAATATGGAATAGCAGTGCAGATGAAACAAAAGTGGAAGGATCGCCGCTTCTCTACTATACGCAGAAGCAAGCAGAGCTGTTGCAGCAGCGTTTAAAAGCAAAAGGTTGCGATGTCGCTGTTGAATATGCCATGACTTATGGTGAGCCCCGCCTCGACAACACCATAGAAACTCTGCGCGAGAAAGGTTTCGAGTCTTTTATAGTGCTTCCCCTATATCCCCAATATTCCGCTACCACAACTGCAGCAATTTATGATCAGGTGGCGCAAATTTTTCGCAATAGTCGCGATATTCCGGATATTTCTCTGATTCGAGATTATTACCAAAATCCGCTCTACATAAAATCCCTGGCCAATTCAGTAAAAGAACACTGGGAAAAAGCAGGGCCAGCGGAAAAATTGTTACTTTCATTTCACGGTATCCCAAAAGCCAATGTTGATAGGGGGGACCCCTATTATCGCCATTGCATGGAAACCGCACGGTTATTAGCGGATGAACTAGAAATCAGTGAGGATAAGTGGCAAGTCACATTTCAATCGCGCTTTGGTAAGGCAGAGTGGCTACAGCCATACACCGATAAGACCCTTATTGAATGGGGTAAAACAGGAGTTAGTAGTGTCGATGTAATTTGCCCGGCTTTTTCTGCGGATTGCCTGGAAACATTGGAAGAAATTTCGGTAGAGAATCGCGCTAATTTTATTGATGCTGGGGGCAGTGACTACCGATATATTCCTGCATTAAATTTGCGTGAGGATCATATAGAGGCGCTTGCGGAAATTGTGCAAACTAAGCTCAATGGGACAAAATAATTTCTACCAAAGTGCTAAAACGGGACCCAAAAGTGAAAATTGATAAGAAAAATATACTTTTTTTATAAAAAGTTTCTCATTTTTCGCTTTTTTACTTGCAATGCCGGGTATTTTTATTAACTTTGATAAAGTTGTATCGAAATAGGCGGTGCGGCGCTCTGCATAAGTAATAAAAACGGCCGATTCCAGTTTTTATTCGATAGCTAAAAGGCAATGCTGCCGGCACACTTTTGGATGTACTTCTTCTTTCAGTGAGGAGACAAGGGATGGCAAGAGTAGTAAAAAAAGGTACACGCGCGAAACGAGCAACTAGTGCGACCGCAGCGTCGCCAGCGGTCGTGAAAGCGCAGAAGGCGGTAGATTCAGCGACTAAATCGCTGGATGCGCAAATGGACCGTGTTGCTAAGGCTAAGGCTCGAGCGCAGAAAAGTAATGCGGCAACAGCGAAAACTTCGCTGGCCAGTGCCAATAGTAAGGCAAAGGATTTGCGCGCCAAGCTGGCAGCGGCAAAGATGGATCTTGCCAAAGCTAAGGCTATGGATGCCGTACATATGGCTGAAGCTGCTGCAAAAGAAAAGGTGGAAAGTCTCTCTAAGAGCCTCTCCAGCAAAGCAGATAAAGAGTTAGCTGCCGCACTCAAGGCATTTGAAACACGCTGGGTAAAAACCAAAGAAAAGGCTCATGCCAAGAAATTGAAGGCTGCTGAGAAGAAGGCTGAAGCTAAGGTTAAAGCAGCTGCAAAGAAAGCTGCCGCTAAAGTTAAAGAGTTAGAGAAGAAGGCTAAAGCCAAATTAAAAGCCGAAACTCAAAAGGCCAAGAAGAAACCTGCAGTCAAGGCCACAGCAGCGAAAAAGCCTGGACGCCCCAAGAAGGCCGCCACAGCGACGGCGAAAAAAGCCGGTCGTCCAAAGAAGGCAGCTTCAGCGGCTAAGCCAGCAAAAAGAGTCGGACGACCCAAGAAAGCGACTGCGACAGCAGCTGCTAAGAAGGCTCCAGCCCGTCGCGGCCGTCCACCGAAGGCTGGTGCTGCCCGTCGAGGCCGGCCACCGAAAAAGGCCGCCTAGGGTCATAAATATGGGCTCAACGATGTGAACTTTGGCAGGCTCCTCATAAACCCCGGTTAGTCCGGGGTTTTTTAGTTGCGGGTTGCGATATTGGGCATGACTCCCCTCCGCTCCCGTGCCACAATTCCCTCCCTTTTTATGACCGGGATTAAGAACGCTGTGAAAATACTTGCCCTGGATACAACTTCGGGCGCCTGTTCTGTTGCTCTCATATCTGATGGCCAGCTAATTGAGCGTTTTGTACAGGCAGAACGCGATCACACCCGTCGCCTTTTGCCAATGCTGGATGACGTTCTCGCAGAAGCCGGCATAAAGCTGGCAGGCCTGGATGCTCTTGCTGTCAGCCGCGGGCCGGGGTCATTTACTGGTCTCCGTATAGCAATTAGTAGCGTGCAGGGGTTGGCTTATGCTGCAGATCTACCGGTGGTTCCGGTTTCCAGCCTCGCAGCCCTAGCACTTGGAGCTCGGCGATCGCACCCGGACTGGGGAAAGTCACCCGTCGTGGCAATGCTGGATGCTCGTATGCAACAAGTATATTGGGGGGTTTATTCCAGTGACTCTCCCTGCGATAGCTTGATCCCGGAGGCGGTACAGAACCCGGAGGAGGTTCTGCTGTCTTTAGAGAAATCGGAGATTTGTACTCCGATCTATGGGGCGGGCCCGGGATTACATTATGAGGCTTTTGAAGGGGCGTCATTGGCTGCCGTTGATCAAGCCAGCCTCATTCACGCTCGGGATATAGCGCAGCTGGCAGTACCACTATGGGAGCAGGGTCATACAGTGACCGCTGAAGAGCTTGAGCCTGTTTATTTGCGCAATGAAGTGACTTGGAAGAAAAGACAAAAAATCCGATCTTAATAACACATGGAAACATTTCAGATTGTAATTTTGGCCCTGATACAGGGGCTGACAGAGTTTCTGCCCATCTCCAGTTCCGCGCACTTGATCTTACCTTCTGAGGTATTGGGTTGGCAGGACCAGGGGCTGGCCTTCGATGTTGCTGTTCATTTTGGCTCTTTACTGGCAGTAGTTTTCTATTTCCGCAAAGATATTTGGGTGCTGATTAGGGATGGTCTAGGAGGGTTTACGGATAAACAATTTACCGATGAGGGGCGGCTGGCCTGGTTAATTGTTCTCGCTACTATACCTGTGGGACTGATAGGCCTGGTATTCAAAGGGTTCATAGAAACTCACCTGCGTTCAGCCGGTGTTATCGCTGCTACGACTATTGGCTTTGGTATTTTACTGTGGTGGGCTGATGCAAAGGGGCGCAGGGTCGAATCTCTAGCCCAGTTAAATTGGAAAAAAGCACTTCTGATTGGCTTATCACAGGTGTTGGCCCTAATCCCTGGCACCTCCCGCTCTGGTATCACAATGACTGCTGGTTTGATGCTTGGCATGAAGAGAGAGGCTGCAGCGCGCTTTTCGTTCCTGATGTCTATTCCTGTTATTGCCCTCAGCGCTATTTTGTTAACGATTGAATTACTTGCACTGGAAAGTGTTCCATGGAATGACTTGCTGCTTGGTACCGTTTTATCTTGTATTAGTGCTTATTTGTGTATTCATTTTTTCCTTCAGTTTATTAGCCGCATTGGGATGGCTCCATTCGCGATTTATCGCTTGGTTCTCGGTGTAATACTTATTTGGATGGTATGGGGGTAGAGGAAATGGCAACAGTTGCATTTATTGGCTTGGGGGTGATGGGATATCCCATGGCGGGGCATCTTTCTAATGCTGGTCACATGGTGCGAATTTACAATCGCACTGTTAGCCGTGCGGATCAATGGCTACAAGAATATGATGGAGAGAGCTTTGCAACGCCCGCTGAAGCCGCAAAGGGCGCGGAGGTTGTTTTTGCCTGTGTAGGCAATGACAACGATCTCCGCCAAGTGGTGACAGGAGAGCAGGGGGCATTCACGAGTATGGATGACGGGGCTTTGTTTGTAGATCATACAACAGCCTCTGCCGATGTTGCTCGGGAATTGGCAGTTGCAGCTGGCGAAAAGGGAATCGGTTTTCTGGATGCCCCTGTCTCTGGAGGCCAGGCCGGCGCTGAGAATGGTGCTTTAACGGTTATGTTTGGGGGAGATAAGGCAGACTTTGATAAAGTGCAACCTCTTATCGACTGTTATGCGCGGGCGAGCAACCTGATGGGGCCAGTAGGTAGCGGCCAGCTGTGTAAAATGGTCAATCAAATTTGTATCGCGGGTGTCGTTCAGGGGCTTGCTGAAGGTTTACATTTTGCCAAGGCAGCTGGCCTCGATGGAGAGCAGGTTGTTGATGTGATATCCAAGGGGGCGGCACAGAGCTGGCAAATGGAAAACCGCTCAAAAACTATGTTAGCTGGCGAGTATGACCACGGTTTTGCTGTGGACTGGATGCGTAAGGATTTGGCTATAGTCCTTCAAGAGGCACAACATAACGGAGCTTTACTGCCCGTAACTGCCCTGGTAGACCAGTTTTATAGTGAGGTACAAGCTATTGGTGGTGCTCGTTGGGATACTTCCAGCTTGTTTGCACGATTAATGAATGTGCGCTCTTTCGATTAACCCCTCCGATCAATAGCTACCGGGGTTAAGTTTGATCCCGGTGCCGCTTCTTCTTGTTACTATTTAATGAAAGTTTTATTACTCTCCGCTTATGATGCGGACAGTCACAAGCGATGGCGTAAAGGGCTGGTAGCGGCATTTTCTGATTGGCAATGGACCGTACTAACCTTACCACCGCGATACTTTAGCTGGCGAATTCGCGGTAATAGCCTTTCCTGGGGCCGTGGGGAAACTGCGCAAATATTGAAGCAGCGTTGGGACCTTATTGTTACAACCTCAATGACCGATCTAAGTGCCTTGTGCGGTTTAGTTCCTGAAATCGTTAGGGTGCCTACAGTTGTATATTTTCATGAGAATCAATTTGCTTACCCAGTGAGCTCTGATGCGTTTCGATCGGTAGAACCCCAGTTGTTGAATATTTACACGGCCTTGTCCGGTGATCTGGTCTTGTTCAACTCTGAATACAACCGCAGTACCTTGTTAGGAGGAGTAAAGAAATTACTCAAGCGCTTTCCTGATTGTGTTCCTCCCGGAATTTGTGAGGAGATTGAAGAAAAGTCGCGAGTTCTTCCTGTGCCAATAGAAGACATCGTTTTTGATAGTGCGAAAACTGAAGAGGCCTTTTCCTGGAGCTCCTGCGCAGAGAGCATTTATGGGGGCGAGATAGGTCAAGATACTTTGATTATCAGTTGGGCGGCCCGTTGGGAATATGACAAAGGCGCGGACCGATTGCTGGATATCCTTCGGGGCTTGAAAGCCAGAAATGTTAAGTTTCTTGTTAATCTAATGGGGCAGTCATTTCGTAATAGCCCTGCTGAGTTTGCTCAAATACAAGAAGAGTTTGCCGACCATTTATTGGTACTCGGGTATCTCGAAAGCGCTAAAGACTATCGTCAAGTACTGCGACATAGCCATATATTCCTTTCTACGGCTTACCATGAATTCCAGGGGCTGGCGGTGATGGAAGCAGCTATTCTCGGTGCGACTCCACTGGTGCCAGATGAACAGTGCTACCCAGAGTTCTATTCCGAGAACTTCTGTTATTCAGACTGTAATGATGCAGTAAAAAAGCTGGAATCAATGTTTTTGTCAATTCTATCGGGTTCAAAATTAAAAAAAGTTGATTTAAGTAATTTCTCAGGGAAAGTGATTTGGGCAGAATATAGGAAGCAGTTCTTAAATCTGGTTCAGAGTTAGGCCGGCTACTATAGAAGGCGGGTTTATAAAGGCTCCCAAAGTTATTGGTGAGTAAAAGCAGCGCCCTGAAAATTTTTAATCAGGGCCTGTTAAGCGAAATCCTAGCTAATTGGATACATGATCTATTGCTTTCAATAGCCCTTTATCTGGGATGTTACTGGGAAGAATACAAGAAGGAATATCTGAATGGCCAAGATTTTTACCATAAAGTAAGTTGCAAGCCATAATCTTGTGGCCCTCAGTTGTAGGGTGTACCGGGTCTCCAGTTGGGACAATATTTTCTTGGTCTGCTAAGAAAATATTTTTGGTATTGGAGGCCTCTGATAGTGACTTCCTGATTTTTTGATTATAAAAGTCCGTACAGTAATTTTTCGGATCTTGTCCGTCTAAATCACTTCGGCGAGGGATAGTTGAAATTACGAATGCAATTTTCTCTGTTGGAATATCTATGCTCTCAAAGTAATTTTGTATTCTATCTGTTATTGATATGCCTTGAATATTATTGGGTGATGATATTATCTTACTAACGACCATATTTAGCTTCTGGGCGGATTCACTATTTTCTTCTATAGGAAGGCTACAATCAATCGCATTATTCATGCTAAGGAAGGTGATGTCGTTAGTCCCGAGCTGTATAGGTATGACAACGCTATCCTCAGAGGTTATATCCCGCGTTAAATTGCAGGCTTGATTAGTGAGCCAGCCAGAACTAGTTTCGCCCTCCATGCACATTTCGCTGAGAAATTGATTGAAGTTCTTGATGGAATTGAGGCAGTTGGTGAAATTGTAGCCTGGGGTGATTTGATGGCCTATCGGATCAAGATAGCAAAGTAAATCGCTGGTTGTAGCTCCAGGTATCCCAGAGTGCCAGTAATTCTTGGTCTGTTGAGACATATCATCAGGGCCTGTTGGTCCAGTGATAGTGCCAATCGTTTCTAGTTGTTTTCCATTGTATTTTAGAATTAGCTGCTCACTGGTAGATTCTTGATCTATAGGAAAGATTGAGTTGCCATCGGCCGCTTTGGCAAGATAGCCCCAGATCTGGCTACGAAATCCGTTTGAATTATAAGGGAGTGTTGTCATGCCGTAAGTAATCGAATCACCAATAAACCATAGCTTAATACTGCTATTATCTGAATGTTCATTGGGCTGATTGGGGGGCTGACTAGGTTGTGAAGGTTCAGTTGTGAGTGTACCCGTGCAGTTGCCAATTATAATTGGTGGGATGTTTTCTCCAGAGTAATCTGCATTAAACCCAAAAGCCTGGGCCTCTCCTGGCGGAATAGATGATTCACTAGTAACAGTTATTGTCCCGTTACTTTCTGCGATTTGTGCATTCCAGAAGTGTGTGATTGATTGGTTACCTTGCCAGTTCCACTGTAGCTGCCATTTATCAAGAGAAGTCTTTCCTTTATTATAAATAACCACATTTGCCATAAAACCATTCCCCCAATCGTTTTGAACTGTATATTCCACATTACACTGGCCTGAAGGTTCACCGGGTTCTTCCGGTACAGTAGGGGGAGTGTCAGGTTTGGGCTGTGGTGGTGGGGTTTTCGATGATTCAAACCATTTTAAGGCATAGGCTCGAAATTCACTTTCTGACGGAAGGGAGGAGTTTTCCATATAATAGTTATCTAAGAATGCTCTCGCATCCTTATAGTACTCTTGGTGAGTCTTATAAATCTCCTTTTTATTACCATCCTTGTCAATCAGCCAGTAGCCAGTGAATTCACTGATCCAGCTATCATACTCATTGTCATACATTTGCCAGTACAAAATAAATGGAGCACCCCACTGGAGTGCCGTTTTTATTACATTGCGTGATAGCATATCCTGGGCTTCGCCAGAGCGGGCTCCCCAATCCTTAAACCAGGACTCTCCGTAACCATATTCGCCAATGAAAACCCGCTTTTCAAATGGTAGCCCAGATTTTTTGGGAAGATTTGAGTTGATAAATTCTAGAGCTGAAGTTAACTCACTATGTAGAGTGGCAAAATCTGAATGCTTTTCTTTGGTAGTGAGATCGTAAGCTGAATAAGATACCAAATCTACATTAGTATGGGGAAGTACGGCATTGGTTATCCGTTCTTTGCCCTGCATTGCAGATTCAACCCTATTGACCTCAATATAGTGATATAAGTTAACGTCAGAGTGGGTGATATTTGCCTTGGCATCGTCAATGGCTTTTTGTCGAATATTGATCCAGTCAATTAGACCCTGTAAACGCTTAGGAGGGATAGTTTCCTGATTGTCATCTCTAGTACCATCAGTTTTTTGAACCAGGTTCCAATCGCCTTCCCAATGCCCAATCATGAATGTCTTACCGGAGCCGTTATATTCAGTTAGTAAATATTCAGCCAACGAATAAATTTTGTCATATTGCCACTTTAGCTCTTCTTCACTCATTCCTTTGTTATCCATCCAGGAACCGGAGTCCTCGACCCAAAACATGTAGATGGAGAAATCCATTTCCAAGACTTGCTGAAATTCTGGTATTTCTTCCAGCATTCGCTTGAATTGATAGTTGAGTCCAGAGTGACTTAGCTCGCTATATAGGCTCGGAGAAAGGGCTATCTTGAGTAAGTTAGAGCCCATTGAGTAAATGGCTTCAGCACTTTCAACAAGTGATCCCTTATCTGTAAATGTATACCTAGGGTTTATCGTTTGAGTGCCTAAAATAAAATTGTATTGTGAAAGGGGGTCTAACAGGTCTCGTGAAGGTGGGGGCGGATCTGGTTTATTGATGGTGTTGTTGCAACTAGCGTTAATATGAGCAGGCTTCTGTTCACCACCCGAGTAGCGAATATTAAAACCAAAAGATTGGGCTTGGCCAATGGGTACTTTTATATAGCCTTGTTTTCCAACTACAGAGATCAGGTTTTCATCCTGGGCTGAGGTAGCATTCCATATATGTGTGACTTCTTGGTCTGAGGGCCATTGCCATGAAAGTTCCCAATCACTTATTGGCTCGGTACCTGTATTACGTACAACCACTGAAGCCATATATCCGCCTTCCCATTCGCTCTGTATCGTCATTTGTACATCGCACTTTTGACCGGCCAGGGATGGTAGGGATAAGAAGGTCAATATGGTAAAAACTGAGAGGGGGAGAAGTTTAGCGTGCATTATATATGTATCTATATGGATTACTGCAGAGTAGTCGGATATTGATAGCTACATAAAGTTCACATATTTATAGTCAGGGGCGTCAAATGCTAAAAGGACCGATTATTAATGTTATTCAACTTCCACCTTATTTCCTGTCAAGACAACTTTGAATGTTAAGTACAGGTGTTTACCTAATTAATTGTTAATTTAATTGTTTTTGTGAACAAGTGGTCAATCTATGGAATATAATTGGAAACTGATTGAGTGCTAATTTTGAATGGCGAAAATTTTTAACATTTCCTCTCTAAATGTAATTCAAATCCCCTAATCTATCCTTTCTTTACACTCATTTTTAGATTGTACTTGCTTGAATTGTAAATATTTAGGTTTGCTGTAGTTCAGAAAATCTTCGTATATTTAAAATTATTTTACTTTCGACTCTAAATTAACGGATTTATGGCGGGCAATTACTCTGCGGGTGCTACCAAATACAGCCAGTTAGGGTATTCTGAACATGCGTACTAGAGCTGTACTCTCAGTTTTAGTGTGCTGACAGCAGGGAGGTTATGGCTACTATGAGTATTTTTAAAATAATAAAGCCGCTTTTCAGGATGAGATAATAAAAGCCAAGATTACATTGGCTAACTATCTAGAGAGTCGCGTCCGAGTTGATCGGAAGTGGCTTATTCAGGTATCAACTTTCAACGAAAAGGATACGCCTTCACTTCTGTGAACTGGCGAATGTACTCCTGCGTGTATAGATTCTGGAGAAAAAATGAAAAAAATAATTAATGGTTACGTCATTGCTTTAATAGTATTTATTGGAGCTTCTTCCACTGTTAAAGCATCTGACTGGCGTGTTGGTGTTGGTAAGTATGATATAACTGGCCCGGCAGCAGATGTTGGAATGGTAGGATATGGAGAAACGGGGCAGACAACCAAGGGAATTCATACCCGTTTATGGTCCCGCGCATTCATAATTTCTGATAGCTCTGAAAATGAGCGTTTGGTATTCGTATCAGCAGATCTGCAAGGTATTCCGCAGGGCGTGAAGCAGGGTGTCGTTGATAAATTAAAAAATCTCTATGGTAATAGTAAGTACACCGAAAAGAATGTGATGCTGACTGCTACACATACCCATGTAGGTCCTGGCGGGTATGATCATTATGTCATGTTGAATATGAGTGCTCTCGGTTATGCGGAAGATAACTATGACGCTATTGTTGATGGTATTTTTCAGTCAATCGTTGAAGCAGATAGTGGACTAACTCCAGGTGATATCTTTATTGAGCAGGGGATCTTGCTCGATACCAGTATCAATCGAAACCCAGACCCTTATTCAGAAAATACTGATGCAAGCGACTATCAATACGATACCAATAAAACCATGACCCAACTCAAGTTGGTTGATGCCAACAACAAAGCACTGGGAGTTATTAATTGGTTTGCAGTACACAATGTCTCTTTAGGGACAGGGCAGCGGCAACTTAGCGGGGATAATAAGGGGGCGGCGAGTCAGTTGCTGGAGTCTTGGGCTGCCGAGCAGGGTGCTGCAAGTCAATTTACTGCGGCATTTGCCAATAGTAATTTAGGTGATGCGTCTCCGAATATTTGTGGCCCTAGGGATGGATGCGGAAATTCTGAGTATGAAAGTTTACTTTTATCTGCTGAAAAGCAAGTTGCAAAAGCTCAGTCTCTTTACCAATCAGCTACTGTGAAACTTGAAGGTGGATTAGATTATCGACATCAACATATCTATTTCCCTGGCTATACTGTAGCAGGTGAATTTACCGGTGAGGGGCAAATAGATATTTGTGAAGGTGCTGTTGGCTGGTCATTTACTGCAGGATCAAGTTGGGACGGTCCCAGCAATATTGATGGTATTTTTGAGGGAATGTCTGTTGAAAATGAGGGGGTGGATTGGGATAGAGATGTGGGACTATTCGAATCAGCGATTAATGGTTATCCACTTTTTGGCCTGATGAGTGCATTTTCTGCAGCCGCTGTATATGAGGATACTCAGGATGACCCCTGCCAGTACCCCAAACCTACATTTGTACAGCGTGAGGTAATAGGCCAAGCACTTTATACCCCTTACCTACCTTTCCAAATGTTTCGCATAGGCTCACTTGCTTTGGTCGCCGCGCCGGGTGAAATGACGACTATGGCAGGCCGACGTCTTGAAGCAGAAGTCTTGTCAGCTTTTGAAGGAAGCGGTGTAAACACTGTGGTGATTGTCGGTTTGGCAAATGCCTATTCCGGTTACATAACTACCCCTGAAGAGTTTGATAGGCAGCACTATGAGGGAGCACATACCATATACGGCCCCAATACCCTTGCAGCCTATAGACAGATTTATACCGAAATGACACATGCTATGGTCAATGGCGTAGATATTGCTGCAGGGCCTACTCCGAAAGATCTGTCTGATGACCAAATCATTAATGTAATTGGGGTTGTTTATGATGACAAACGCCTGTGGGAGTCTTTTGGTCAAGTCTGGGATGATGTAGGTACCAGCTACAGTGCTGGCGATACTGTATCTGTCACTTTCCGTTCTGGCCATCCCCGAAATGACCTGAAGACTGAGAGTACGTTCATTGAGGTACAGCGTAAAGTTAACGGTAGTTGGGAGACTTATCTTACCGATGATGATTTGGATACACGCTTTATTTGGACACGAGATACGGCTATTGATTGTATGGCCTGTTCATTTGCTGAAGGGCAGTGGATCATCGGAGAGGATACACCATCAGGCACTTACCGAATAAAGCACTTTGGTAACTGGAAGAGTGGTTGGACTGGGAAGATTTCCAGCTATTCAGGTAAGTCGAGTAGTTTTACTGTTAGCAATTAGTGCTCATTACGGATCGGTTGGATAATCCAGCCGATCTATTATGTCTATACCCATAACAGACGTACCTTTATATATAAATATTCGACTGCTGAATTGTTATCAATTTTGTATTATATTATTTGAGCGAATACTATAATTTACGCTGACAATTTAATGGGACTCAAGTGCTCTCTTTGAGATTGGTTTACCATCCATAACTTTAAACTATATTTAATGTCGCTAAATGGTGCTTTTTTGTCAGAATATGCTGTCATATATCGCTTGACTGTTATTTTCTTTCTTTGACCCTAGTCAAATTTAATTGCACTATATGCAGTGTGCTCTCCTGTAATCGCTTTTTCCTATCGCAACAATACAAATTAAGTTAGCTTTCACCTAATTTCTAGTTACTCCGAAAGATGGTGGTATGTTAGGTATCTTGGAGGATTGGCTTAGTAGCTATTAGATAGGGATTATAACTATTTCGTTTAGATCATTTGAAAAGTCTTTAGATGTGGATGAGTTATGGTTTTCCTATTGGTATAGCTTTTGATGTTGCTATTGTGACTTTTAATATTTTGCTTGTGATAGTGAAGACTTGAATGTGAATCGAGAGCTTAGTGTTCCCGGCTTTAAAACACGCACTACTAAACTTCACACTCATTGTCAAAATTTTGGACGTAGAAACTGTTCTTGGTTCAGCCGATTTTTTAAAACCGATGTAAGAAGGCTGAAATATATTTCTTTGTCCTTTGAAAGAAAAATCGTCCCAGTAGAAATGATTATGTCGAAGTTGAGCACCTAGTTTAGGTGCTTTGAATGGATTCGTTTTTTGATGACCGCAGAATAGTCGGTCAGCGGTTGATAGGATTTAACTTTTGATACAGCTCTATATCGAAAACTCTCAGGGCTCTCGTTATGCGGTGCGGCCTGGATGGATATGCCAGACGGGTCCCTCTAGAAAGATTGATGCTGCTGAATTATTGAGGATGTTCGATACTAACACTCTTCAGTTAGTGTATGACCAGTACCTTGGCTTATACACAACCTTTGCGCCAGATATAGACCCTGAGCAAGAGCGTCCCCCATCTCAATCGCGATTAAGTAATGTGCCTGGCTATCTTAATGAGCGGGATAAAGCCATTTATCGGGCATTGGCTCAGAATCAACTGATTATTGAAGAGGCCCCATTGCCATATTCGGCATTGGGGGATCTACAAACAGAGTTGGTTGCTAAGATTCGTATGGGCTTGCAGAAAATTATTACGCAGGAAGTTGCAGATAAGGCTTTTATTAGCCAGCAAACTGATTGGAGTTGGGTGAAGCGTGTAACAACTGCAAAAAAGAAAGTAAAAGAAACTGACAGCTCTGTGTGGCGCTTATCGATTTGGTCAAAGAGTGCTGTTGATGTTGAGAAGATAGTAAGTCCAGCACGTCAATCATTTGAGTTTAGCTCTGCGGCAATCAATTATGTCTTATATGAAGAAACTCCAGAAGAAGAAGCTGATGAATGTGTAACCTCCCTGTATCGAGGTGTGATTGATGTACTAGGCTTTAATCCCAGTTCTGTTTCAAAAAAGCAGCTCCGCTTGAGTTTCAACATAGCCGAGGTTATTTATAGTGACCCAACTCTTCGGGGAGCAGTTTTTCATTTTGCCCAGGACTACATTAAAACACAACATAGCTTGCAGCACACAAACTTAACTGCAAGTGGTACTTTTGAGATCATTTTGACTATAGCACTTGCGGCATTGACTGAGGGAGATGTAGCTATAACATCCTTAACTAAGAATAAGCGCTTAGTGAATGCTTTTCGTAATATTGGCGATTTAATGTTTGATTTTGCCAGGACAAAAAAGCAAAGGAAAATACTTGCTAAAAATTCAGGATATCCGACAGTAGGCAAAAGCACTGCTGTATCCGGAAAGAAAACCCCCAAAATAGCTGCACCCCGAAAAAATAGTCGAAATTTAGTGCAAGTCAAAGTGGGTAACGAGCTGCGAGAAAATAAAAGGGGTAGTAAACAAGCTTTCACAGTGCCCCATGATGTAAAGTCTGAATTTTATAAGATAAATTGTGTCAGGGATTATTCATATGATACTGATAACCACATTAGCGAAGTAGGTGAAAATTATAACTCCGATATATGTCAGAGCGATAATGTTACTGGTGAAGTAACTAGGTCTGTAAATCTAAAAACTGGAGAGGTTCAGTTTACTTTAGAAGATTTTGTATTGGAGGGGTCACTACCCTTATCGGTAACTCGTACCTATCGCAGTAGTAATTCAAGAAATTTCGGATTGGGTTGTGGCTGGACTCATACATTTAGCGAGCGCTTGGTTTGGCGTCCAGGCAAACCCATACTCTTCTTTGATTCTGAAGGTAGAATAATTAGCTTGCCAGCTCCCGGAAATAGCTCGCGCAGTCATAATATTTATGAGAGATTAACTCTCACGCGAGTAAACGATGAGCATTGGATCATTACGACATATGGAATTTCCAATGGAGTACAAAGACATTTTAAAGCTACTGGTGAAACTGGTGCGTTAAAGCTCGCTGAGATTCGGGATGATAACGATAACTTTTATTTATTCAACTACTCAGGGGATTATTTAAGATCGGTCGAGAGTAGTTCCGGTGAAATTTTATACATTAGCTCGCTTGATGAATCTCCTGAAAGTCACCTTATAAATACTTTGACAAAAGAAAATAATTCGGGAAGTTCTGAAGTAGTAGCTCAATATGTCTTTGATAGTGAAAATAATCTGACTGAAGCTATAGACAGTGTTGGCAATAATGAAAAGTATGTTTATCACAAAGGCCTTATTAAACAAAGAACTTTAAAAACTGGTTATAGTTTCTATTTTCAGTGGGATGCTGAGGGTAGTTCAGCTCATTGTATACGGCAGTGGGGGGACCCTATTGACGAAAAAGCTGCTTACAGTTATCAATTTATCTGGGAGGAAAGTGGTCACGGAGCAACGATGTGTGACACGAGAGGCGGGCGGCAACGTTTTCACTTCAATAATCGCGGATTACTCACGTTCCATCAAGATGCTGAAGGTGGAGAAACGTGGTATGAATACAGCGAGCTAGGTCACGTTACAAAGGTACGGCTACCCAGTACTGATGGGACTATACGTGAGGAGTTATTCCGATATGACAATCAGGGTCGCTTGACCGAGAAGATAGATGTGGCCGGTAATAATTATCAAATTGAATATAACAATGAAGGTCTCGCCACAAAGTATACTGATCCATCAGATAGCAGTTGGCAGTATAGTTACAACAAAAAAAGACAGCTGGTGCTAGCTGAAGACCCGCTCGGCAACCAAGTGAAATATGACTATACCTCTGCTGGCATGATTAATTCTATTAGTGACTCATTAGGTAATGTTACGAGTTATCTGTGGGGAAGCAGCAATAAGCTATTAAGAATAAGTTGCCCCTTCGGACGATCTATTGATTGTAGATATGATGTTGATATTCGCACGGAATTGTTAACGCCTGCTGAGACGAAAGAGGCTTCTTGCAAGAATGAGGATCAGGGTCGGATCAATGTTAAGGTTGCTCAAAAAGATACAGATATTCAGTGCAGGTTTAACCAGCATGGATTAGTTTCAGAAATATTAGATAAGGATGGGAATTATACGCGTTATTCTTATAACGCACTCCATCAAATAAAGAGCAAGACTAGTTCCAGTGGCAGTCAATTAGAATATCATTATGATGGAGAGGGCAATTTAATTTGCCTTATAAATGAAAAGGGTGAGTGTTATCGGCTGAAATATGATCTCAATAACCGATTAATAGAAGAGGAGGATTTCTATGGTCGTGTTACCCACTATGCATATAATGTCGCTGGCCACTTAGTAAATTCTACGGAAGTAATTGCTTCTCAATCAGGCATTGGTACCGATATCTACTTTGAACGTGATTTGCTGGGCCAGTTAATAAAAGAAACTACGCTAGAGGGCGTTAATAGCTTTAGATATAATTGCCTAGGGCAACTGATCGAAGCTAAAAATAATTACTGTAGTCTGAAGTGGGAATATGATGCTAGTGGTCGTATTGTAGCGGAATGGCAAGATGATAGTAAGCTCAGTTATAAGTATGATATTTTAGATAATCTTACGGCAACTTCACTATCCAGAAAAGAAAATGTTAAATTTATCTTTGATCATTCTGTGGAATCTGAGAATTCACCCTTCTCCTCAGTAAATGGAAATTTCAATTCTTTGTTGATAAAAACAACCGAAGGGTTGAAACCTCTGGACAATTATGATCCTCAGGTTTATGTGCAAGGCTTTATTGTCAGTAAGTTTGAAAGGTCAACTGATACAGTTACAAATATTTTGAATTTATTGCCGAATAGTAGCTGTTCACTTGCCATAGTTAATCATTCCGGCAAGGTTAATAAAAATATCTTTAATGTTCATAACTTTTGTAAGAGTGATTCAGATCAGTTTCTTGCCTTCTTAATTTATGACCCCGCTGATAGTCTCCTAGGTAAGCTTAACTCGACGAGTAAGCTTGATAGTCAGAATCCTGGCAAAGAAGTTATTGAGAATAGAATCGTTGATAATGGCAATATATCCCGTGGTTATACCTCTTCTACAGGTCGTGTTGAAGAAGTTGGAGGGGAGGGGGCACAGAGGATTCGATACCATTATAATTGTCAGCAAAAGTTGATAAAAATAGAAAATCTAAAAGTAGAAAAAGGTGTAGAGAAATTTCAGGATGTGATTCGGTATCAATACGACCCCTTGGGGCGATGTGTAAGAAAGGAAAATTATGATGGTTGTGTCAGATTCTTTTGGTCTGGTGATACGCTTATTCAACAGCTTAAGAATGACGATCAAAGTAAATGAAGTATTATTTCGTAAAGGCTTATAAGTTGTCTGTGATATAGGGGGTTAACTCGAAAGCTTGAATACGTTAATTTTCGTAAGTTTTTACAGCAGTATTGCATTTTGAGATAAATCATATTCAGTGCTTCTTTACATGAAGACAAGTTGCTGTCCTTTTTAGCTTATATAAGTCTATGCGGGTTAAATTGCTAGATAGGGCTTTCGGCAACATAAAGGGCAATAGCTTTAGTGTGTTATTTTCCATAAATAATGAAAACTCACTTTCTGAAGTCTTGGCTATCCTGCCAAGGTTGTCGGTAGTCATTGCTTATCCGCCCTGGAAGTAGCAGATTACCATGCGTAGCCTGAAGCCTATCTATATTTAATAACCCTCGAAAGTCCCAGCTATGGGGCTCAGCACCCAACCGACTGTAACAATATGTTAGAGAGCTTACTAAGCCTGAGGTTATTTGAGTCGATAAATTATTTAAATTTCTATGAGATCATCAATATTTTGATGCTCATATGAGTGAATAAGTAAGTGGTACGGCGGTGCACTTCTTGCGGGCTTTTAGGTCGTTATACGATAGAGCGAAGGCTTTAGGCGATAAATGTGAGTTTCTTTTGTTTCTTGCCTTGAATCAATTCATATTAGCTGAGATGAATAGGACTTTAGATATTTACAGCTCTTTTTATTAGGAATGATTATCTTTTTCCTTTAATGGCGTTAGGTCTTTGAAGTGGCTCTTCTGTTGATGTGGCTGGGTAGTGTTTCTTAGTTGTAATTATTGGCCGCAATCAAAGTTTATTTGGCAGGATGCAGGGCTGTTTCATATACGACTATATATTCCGAAAAAAAATATCGTTATTACTTTACAGAATAGAAAAAGCTGGTACCTTAGGGTCAGGATTGCTTAATTATACAGGATTAACAGTTTGTGATATTGGTTCTGAAGGTGCCTTATTAAATAGCATTTTTATGTATATGGATGATGAGAGTATGGCTGATGGATAGTGTGTTTGCCTGTAGTCTCTAATTGGGGTAAGAATCATCGTGTGATCAATTCTCACTATTGGGTAGTAGCCACCTGGTATATTACTCAGATCAAGTGAAGAATTAACTTATTAGTAGTGTTTCCAGTTAATCTGGATTTTATTTAGGTTTTATTCAGCTTCCGCTATGGCGTTTTTTCACCTTCCTCTGAGGTGGTTGGGCTACCCAAGATAGTATTCCTGAAGTTTCTTTTAATAAGTTAGTAATCCGCACAGTGATTTTTGAGTTTGGTATATAGTTTTACGCTTATTCTGCAATTTAAAATGAACTGTAAAAAGAAAGTATCTATCGTATTTTACCCTGGGGCACACTCATTAGATGTAATGGGGCCCGCAGAAGTGTTTTCGCTGGCAAATCAGCAGCTAAAGGATAGGGGCTTTAGTTGTGATGATCAGTATGAGGTTGAATTCTTAGCCGAAGATGGAGATACCAAGGAAATCTCATCAGGTTTAAGGATATGCTCAGATAGATGTTTTACTGATTCAAGAGGAATTCATACTCTCCTTGTGAGCGGTAATCTTAATGCTGCTGATGATTTGAATATCAGTGAATGTTTGAGTAGATGGCTTTCTCTTCAGTCTGGTTTAGTTAAGCGTATAGGCTCTATTGGCAATGGAGCTCTGATTCTCGCAAAAGTAGGTTTGCTAAATGGTCGGCGTGCCACTACCCATTGGAGATATATTGATCAGCTGAAGAGATTCCCAGAAGTGGATGTCGATTCAGAATCTGTATTTGTCAAAGATGATCATATATATACTTCTGCAGGTGTTAGTGCGGGGGTTGATATGGCTTTGGCAATGGTAGAGGATGATTTTGGTCGGGGTATTGCTTTAGCTGTTGCTCAATTAATGGTCTTATATCTCAAGAGAGATGGAGATCATAAACAAAGTAGCACTTATCTTATGAGCCAGTTAAAGAGTGATCGTTTTTTAGAGCTGGTACAATGGATTCATAGTAATTTGGATAAAACTTTATGCGTTAATAGTCTCGCGGAAAAGACATCTATGAGCCCGAGAAACTTTGCTCGCTGCTTTACTCGGGATATGGGAGTAACTCCAGGTCGATTCGTTGAGAAAATTCGCATTGAAAAGGTTTGCCAGCTTTTAGCAACTCAAGCGTTAACTCAGGAGCGTATAGCTACTATCTGTGGTTTTAAGTCTCAAGAACAGCTTAGAAGGGCATTTCGCCGAAATAAGGGTATGTTGCCGAGGGAATACCGTCGAAAGTTGTCGTGAGATAATTTATGGGACAGTCTATTCGGTAGGGCTGTCTCATTTTCAGAAAAGATATTTTTATCCTTGGATGTAAATATAAATAACATTTTCTGTTAGAGATTTTTGTTCTTCTTACCTAATTATTGCTTGTCTTTCCTTTTGTAGATGCCTCTACTAGATTTACATTTGGGAAAAAATCTTTTAGCTGGATTTTTATTCTTACTCGATAATTTACACAGCTTGATTCTCTCCATTATATAGCCTTGCTAGGGTTGATTGAGTCGCTCCCATGAATAGGAATTAATTTTTTATGTTAACTAGAAGCTCCAATTTTCACCGGTAGACTGCGAGCTTCTCGGTCTCTATTAGGACCAGGCCGGTAGCAATTGGTAAGTGATATAGCATAAAATCATATCCCGATATATATAGGTGTGGCGAAAAAGTAGTGATAGATTTGCGGCTAAATAAAATTAGACCCATGAACGGAAGCCCTTTAGTGGAGTAGATATTCTGGGAATCTAATATTGTTGGTGCGTTGTGGGAGTCGCGATCATACCCTTCGCAATATTAAATTTCTGACAAATTTATAATGTACCCTTAATTATGGTGGATATATTGAAAGTTAGATGTCTTAGAAATGAATAAAGCAGGTACCGCAGCGAGAAGTATAGTTAGAATTTAATCTAAGATTTTCTGGTCTGACAATTTTCGATATCTAATCTTCAGTATTAATTGACATATAACTAGCTACTCAATCTAAGCTTTTTTGTAAAAGATTGTCTGAGTGAATTTTTTGGACATCAAAAACAATCTTTCAAGGTGCGCAGTAGCGATTGCCATTTAGTATGCCTATCAGCTTGCAGATATACTTACTTTACCTATTAATGGATATGCTATTAAGGAATACAAATTATTAGTTCTAGCCCTATTAGTTGCACTCGCTTATGAACCAAACCTCCTCTTGGGCATTTCTGCGCTTGGAATAGCCCATGTCAATAAAACTGATAGATCTGATTATCCTGGACTACCGGAAGTTGATATATAGTGGCCTAAATAGCTTAAGACCGCCCATATAGAGTGGCGGTTCGATGTATAGGATGGAGAGGTAAGATGGACTATCAATCTTCTAAAAGCCCAGTACTTAATCTTTGGGGGCGATTTGGCGGCTCGGCATTGGGCCGCTGGCTGGTGTCTAAATTAGTGGCACTTAAGGCACCGTATTTTCGTTCAATCAAGCCGCGTTTCCTGGAATTATCACCGGGTAAAGTGGAGGTTTTACTGAATAAGCGTTGGAGCGTGACAAATCATATCGGTACTGTACATGCTATCGCTATGTGTAACGCCGCTGAATTAGCTGGCGGTGTTTGTTTGGATGTGTCTTTGGATCGACGCTTTCGCTGGATACCAGTAGGGATGGAAGTCAAGTACTTAAAAATGGCGAAGACTAATCTACGAGCCGTTTGTGAGTATCCAGGGTTTAAAACCATTGAGGCTGGCGATGTTGTTATGCCTGTGAGCGTTATTGATACTAATGGAGAGGAAGTATTTCATGCCGATATTACCATGCGTGTATCAGAGCGCCCCGACGCGAAGTAGTAGAGTTGTCATTTGAGGTCAACTCTTGGAGTATTTTCAAGGGGAATTGCCTTACTTTGAGCTTGAATATGGAGAAGAGTATGCAAGCTGGGAGGGGATGAAGTGTGCTCTACTCATAAATCTCGTAGAATATTTCTTTGTTCAGTCTTGATGTATTTGGAGGGTTTATGAGATTGGCTTGGCAGATAGAAAAGTCGACATGCCTCTTTGGTGGTGAAAATAAAACTGCTACGGAGCATGAGTTACACCGATCGGAAAGTACTGCCTTGGCGAATGATGATATTTATCAGGACCTTTCCGAGGTATTACAGCTCGCAATTTCCAAGCTTGATGAAAATGTAAGTGATACTTCTCTGTACTTCCTGATTAGTTGGGAGTCTGTATCTGCTTCTATGACGGTATCTGTAGTTGATGATAGCCGAAGCAATGACTCTAAAGTAGTTGTGCACTGTCACTTTGCTGGACTGGCTTCCCAATATGATGCTGAGCCGAAGAGGCAGGAAGCTTTGGTTAAATGGTCGGATGAACTTAGGTTTTGGTGTAAAGAGTATCTATCTACTGATCAAGGTTTTTCACAGTTTTCTCTGGTTGCATTGTTCGCGACAGGCTCCAGAGCTACTGCTGTGATTCTTTAAAATGTAGCTGAAAACGATGCTTATATAGTGTGAACAACTAGGGCGGGGAGGCGAGGCTTAAAATGCCCTCCCTGTACAAATAACATAGGAAATGGAGATTTCTATGAATGTTTACTATTTGTGTATTGGGCTCTTAGCGGCATTATCCTTTCTGCTCGGCGCCTTGGTTACTGTTGGGCGCGGTAAGTATGAGGTTTTAGTTGGGCATTCTTTCGACCCCGATAATACCCTACACAAATGGGTAAGGGCCCATGCAAATACAGCAGAATATGCTCCCCTCTTGATGGTACTTATTTACTTAGTGAGCTTAGGGCAGTCTTCTACCTGGGTTTGGTGGTTTGTTATTCTGCTGACCGCCTGTCGATTTCTTTTTGTTGCAGGCATCTTGTTTCCCTCCACTATGGCAAAGCCTAACCCAATGCGCTTCTTGGGTGCCGTAGGCACTTATATCTTTGGATTGGGGCTTTGCTTGGCACTGGTGCAGCAAGCCCTGAGGTTTTGAGTTGGTTGCAAGCGCTTTCAAACCTTATATTGGTTGGTGCTTAAACTGATCAAAATCGATTGGTCTATCGATAGCTTTTAACTTTTTGCCAGCCGGCAAAAACTGTTTACGATCCTGGCTGTATAAAAAACAACCTAACAAGTTTCCCTGCAGGGTGGTTGACCGAATGCGACGCTTGTCGCACACTAGCCCTGACTGTCACACGGGAAGATAAAATGAAAAAGGTAAAACCGTCCCCATCAGAACTTGCGCTGTTGAAAGCCCTTTGGAGGCGAGAACCGCTGAGTGCCAGAGAGTTACATGATCGGGTAGGACCTGAATTGGGTTGGTCATACTCCTCTACTCGAAAGACACTAGATCGGATGCGGGATAAGTCGTTTGTGGCTCAATCTGAGATCCATGGAATCCATGTTTATAGCCCTGCGATTGAGAAGGTGGAAACTCTGGCGTCATATGCAAAAGATTTCGCTGAAAGAGTATTAGAGCTTGATGGTCCCCTTCCTGTGTCGATGTTTGCCGGCAGTAAGTTAATGAGTGATAAAGATATCGAGGAGCTTCAGGCAGTACTCGATTCCTGGCCTGACTCTGAGCCGGTCAGCAAGGATGGTGAATAGGCTATGGCCGAGATAGTCTCTACAGTTCTACCATTTGCACTGGATTTTCTAGCTACTTCTTTCTTCTCAATATTGTGGGCGGGGTTGGTTTTCATTGTTATTTGGCTGGCAACAGCTAGAAATAAAGACAGCTTTAATGCGATATACCATTGGCGAAGTTTCTGGTTGTGTGCAATGGTTGCTGCCGGTTCCCCATTTTTTCTTGCGCAATTGAGCGATCAGTTAACGTTGGGTATTGCTCCGGATCTGAATTTTGAATTACCGCCAGCTTATGAGGTTACCTCTATACCACCAATTAACGTAGTTCTGCATGAGTATGTATCTACCTCTTTGAGTTCTGTTGAATTACTGGCTTTTCTTTGGTTGCTTATATATCTGTGCGGGGTGTTTTTTACCTTATCTAAAGTGGTAGTAAGTCAGTTTTTCTATGGCAAGAAATTGCGTTTAATAGCAAATAATAAGCTTTCTATTGGTAAATTTGACCAGTTTTTTACTTCATCTCAAAGTGATTTTCTAATCAGAAGTAAAACTCAGGTGTTTATAACACACTCAACGATTACACCATTTGTGATGCAGCTATTCAGTCGTAAATTGGTGCTTCCCTCCTATATTTTATCAATGAATGAAACGGAGCGTCATCTAATCATTGAGCATGAAATTATGCACTTGAAAAGGCTTGACCCCTTGTTGATTCTGATTGTGCATATATTTACTTGCATCCTATGGTTCAATCCCTTCTTAGGTTGGATGAAGTCTCGATTCAGCTGGGCGATAGAGTTGGGGTGCGATCGCGAAGTTCTAAAGTCATGTAAGCGAGAATTATACCGTGTTTATGCACAAGCAATGATTGACACTCTTCGACGGAACTCTTCACAAAGAACAAGTGACTGGGTTGTAGCTTTCTCTTTCTCTGGTGGTAGGAGTCAGGCTCCTTTTTTCCGACGCAGACTTTTGAATATTATGGAAGCCTCAAGGGCGGGGGCTAATAATGGCGAGTTAGGTGTCTATTTACGCGCTATGTTGTTCTGCAGTTTTTCAACCATTTTAATACTCGGAGGGCTACTGTTAAAACCGGGATTAACAATGGCTTCAGTGGAGATTACCAAATTGACAGTCCCGGTTGAGAGTGCCCGTATTAGTAGCCCTTTTGGTGATTTCAGTAAAATTCGCAAAAAAAACCATGAAGGTACTGACTTTGCGGCACCGATTGGTACTCCGGTGGTTTCAGCTGAAAGTGGTGTTGTAATAGTCTCTACTGATGATTATAAGCATAAAAATTATGGGAAAATCATAATTATTGATCATGGTAATAATACGAAAACTCTGTACTCCCATTTAAATGAGCGGGAAGTTGAGGCAGGGCAGTCAGTACGTGCCGGCCAGGCGATAGGAACTGTGGGTATATCAGGGCGTGTAACAGGGCCACATCTTCACTTTGAACTTATCAAAGAAGGCAAGCGAATCAACCCAGACACTTTGCTTGCGAAGTAAGGGGGGAGTGTGATTTATTACTTAAGAAAAGTAGGGTTACCCGTGAGGCGATTAACTATTTTCTTTCTGATCGATATCTGGAGGATGGCTTTGTTGCTGGTTCTTTTATCGATTCAATCACTGGCGATAGCAGGGCCGTTATTGGAAAACCATTCCAATGTTAAATCGGTACAATATGATTTATCTTTTACATTGCCCCTACTCAATGATCTATCCTTGGTACATCAAGATGAAGGGATGCAGCGTAGGGAGGTGGCCCCTCCATATAGAGTTGAGGAAGAATATCTAGAGCGCACAAAAAAAGTTCAACTAGCTAAAAACCAAGGGGTTTTATCACTATTGGTGGATAGTGGAGTCGATCGTGCAGAAGCGTATAAAATAATTCAGGCTTTATCGGAACATGTCAATGTCAGTATCCTACCAGTTGGTAAGGAATTTAACTTAACAATAGATACCACTGGAAAGCTTAATAAGCTTACCTTGGTTGTTGGCTTTGCAGAGAGTTTGGAGTTGGTTAGACATGGAGACAATTATAGAACTAATCAATTTGAATCTCCTGTCGATGCCAGGAAATACTATGTTAAAGGTGAAATTTCGGGCAGTTTATACCAAAGTGGAAAAGAGTCTGGCCTATCTAATTCTGTACTCACAAAACTAAATGAAATATTTAGTTATTCCGTAGATTTTCAACGGCAGATTCGAGCAGGTGATCAATTCTCTGTTTTCTATGATACCTTGTTCAATAGCCAAACTGGAAAGGAAAAACTAAATAGAATTTTATTTGCTGAGCTTATTCTTAGTGGAGAAAAGATAAGTTTATATCGGTTTTCTACTGAGGGACCTCAGGGGGTGGATTATTTTTACCCTGATGGCCAAGGCTCTAGAGGGTTTCTAATGCGTACTCCGTTAGAGAATGCAAGGTTGTCATCTTATTTTGGGCGTCGCAAGCACCCAGTCCTAGGGTATACCCGAGTACATAAAGGTTTGGACTTTGGATCCCCTTTGGGCACGCCGATATTGGCTGCAGGTGATGGTATTATTGAGCGAGCTTCTTATTTTGGTAGTTTCGGCAACTATATTCGTATTCGCCATGGCTCCGGGATAAAGACTATTTATGCGCACCTTAAGGGGTACGCGAAAGGAATTAGTAAAGGGGGAAGAGTAAAACAGGGGCAGGTAATCGGTTACCTTGGCGCTACAGGTCGTGTGCAGGGGCGTCACTTGCACTATGAGATTCATAAAAATGGTACGGCTGTTGATCCATTAAGGCTTGACCTCCCTATTAGTAAGGGGCTGGTAGGAGATTCTTTAAATCAATTTTCTCAACAGGTTCAAAAGATTCAAGATGAATTGATAAAGTACGCTCAACCAAATCAGTTTGATTCATAATTAAGCTTTTCTTTATCTTTTTTATTTCTCTCTCACCTTATTATATTCAGGGTTTAACTGAATTACATTTTGTTGGTAGCGAATTTTTTCTTAAAGCAATATTGAGTATAAAATTAAACTAGGTTAAATATGATTAGAGCTATTCTGCTGATAGCCATTCTGGTGCTGTCTAATTCACTAATTGCAGAGCCCCTCATTACCAAGGTTTCTGAATCTTTTGAGTTAAGTGGATCTAAAATATACACAGTTGACTCTGATATTCTCAAACGCAAATACGACTTATATGTGAAGTTACCATCAGGTTACTCGAACGATGACAATAAAAATAAGACCTACCCGATAATTTACCTTAATGATGGGCCTCATACATTTAAGGTTGCCTCGGGTGTTACACACTTTAAGGATATGGATAAAGCCATCGTAGTTGCTATTTCATTCGCTCACGGAGAAAACGGGCAGTATAGTCGAGTTCGAGATCTCACGCCCGTAGTCGATAGTGGGTGGAAGCGTTATACAACTGGTGGAGCCAGTAAGTACTTACAGTTTATTGAAAAAGAAGTAATGCCCTTTATTGAGGGGAGTTTTAGGGGGGATCCCACACGTAGGATTCTTTCAGGTCATTCATTGGGTGGATCTTTTGGTGCTTGGGTATTACTTACCAATCCACAGTTGTTTTCCACTTATATCCTGACAAGTCCTTCTCTTTGGTTTAAGGATGAAATGATCTTTGATTTGGAGAATAAATATGCAAGCCATAACAACACACTGCCTGTAAACGTCTATATTGCCACTGGCGCTTTGGAGACAATACAAAAGAGCCACATGCGTAATGATATGGTAGATGGGCATAAGAGATTTCTTGCTAAATTACAGTCGCGTAATTATCGTGGATTAAAGCTTAGTGGAGAGGTGGTGAGCGGTACGGACCACTATTCCACTTTCCCGGTGGGGTTGGCAAAAGGTTTAAGGTGGGTATATCAGGATTTGTGGGCAATATAATAATTCTCGCGGTAAAAGAAGAGCTATAGCTGCCCGCGACAAATGGTAGATCTGTTGTGCTATTGGAATTATGCGCGTTTGCCACTTTGTCCGGTCATTACTGCCGCGCCAATCATATGGGCTAAACGTAGAGCTTCAGGGACATACCCAGTGTCAGTGGTTTGCTCTAACACCTGGGCGGCAATCCCCGGTTCACATCCCTGCACTTGAAAATGGAAGTTATTGTAGTTATGGATACTCCCAGCTTTCATCAGGGTCTCTTTACGCAGTAGATAGTCAGGAAAATTTTGCAGCGCTTTATCAATGGCTTGAATGTCTGGTGGTTTTCGCATTAACGCGATACAAGGGCGCTGTAAGATATCGGCCAGCTTGGGCAGATCAATAATATTGAAACCACCCACTGCTACTCCATCGGTCAATACGACATTTACCTGGCTGTAGAATTTACTTTCTTTCAGCAGTGTGGCAAGAGTTTCTGTAGCTTCCATCCCATCTTTGCTTACCTGCCCCCAAAGCATTCCCTCAAAGCGAGTTTTGGTGCAGATAATACCGCTTACTTTTACCGGCGCGCCCCTTCGTTTTTCAAAAGGGGCGTCATCAAAACCGATAACTCGGATCTGCTTCCTTAATCGTAATAATTCTGCCAGAGGCTTCATTATTTCTTGTTGCCCTGAAGAAATAAGTAGGGAAATAACTTTAGTTTTTCCTCATGGCTTAATGATTCCATACGACGGATATTATTTTCTGGAATACTCTCTGGATCTGGATATAGATCAATCATTTTTTCCAGGTTCTCTTCTCTCAGCAGGTGTAAGATAGGATAGGGTGCGCGATTAGTTAGGTTTTCCGCATCGGCGGCTGCAGTGCCAGCAAATTGATAATCTGGGTGGAAGCTGGCTAATTGATAGGTTCCTACATAGTCGTTGCGTTCCAGTAACCACTCTGCTAAATCCAGGAACTGGTTGTAGTCGCTGAATTTCCCTAGGTGATTAGGGATAATCAATAAGGTGGTAAGCAATTCAGATTCCGAAGTGGTATCGAGCCGACGTAATTCCGACAATAGATCACTGAGTAGCGCCTCGTCTCCTGTGGCAGGACTCACCTTGAGTCGAATTTGCCCTGCACGCAGAGGTTTGCGTGCGAAAGGGCAGAGGTTGAGACCGACAACCACATCAGTAAGCCATTGTTCTACCGCCTGAGTAACAGCTTTTTCCATTTGACTGCTTACCACATAAGATCATCGGGGATCTGAAAGTCTGCATAGGGATCATCTTCATCTACCACTGCTGAACTTTCAGCAGGCCTGATTACGATATCGCTATTGCGCTCCGCAATTTTCTCGGCAATAACCCGTGGAACCAACTCAAATTGTTCTCCCTGGACAACAATCATCAGGCGCCCCGCAATCAAGTGATCCCTTAATTCTTCGCTGACATAGATGGTTTTGATTTTTTTGTCGAAAGTGAAGTTATAAGTAATTTCACCAGAATAAGGTTGGCGATTTTTTTCCACCAATTGCTTGATTTGCGCGGCAATAGCTTTCTGCTGTGCAGCCGCATCGCGCTCAGCATTGAGGGCGCGATCACGAGCGGCTTTCTCTGCTTGAGCCTTTTGTGCTGCTAGCTTTGTTTCATCAATCTGGGGTTGTGAAGACTTCTTCGCAACTTTCTGTTGCTTCCGTTTATCTTTGCTGATTTGTTTGGCTTTCTTTTTATCGACAAGTCCTGCTTGGAGTAGTTGGTCTTGCAATGAGGCCATAGTCTCTTCCCCGTGAAAGTCTAAAGTTTCGGCAGCCTTTACAGGTATGCCTGATCAAATTTTCACCAACCATATGGGTTGATAGTTTGTGAGGGTATTTTACCTGAAGATGGTCCAACTACCGCTAAAGATTTTTATGGTGTCCAAGGCTTACCGGAGGTAGCAGTTGCGATGATTTCATCGGGTTCCTTGCCGTCACTCAGCATTTGAGCGCCCCCTGGAATTACCAGGGCTGAGCCAGTAGCAATAGCCACCCGCTTGCCACTGGGAGTATCAATGTTGCAAGAGGATACTCTCAGCTGCCGGCCGCGGTGGAGTACCTGCGCCTCCAGAATCAAGTCGCCACTGTTGAGCTTGGCTGGGCGAGCAAAGCGGATATGCATGTCCAGAGTAGCGAATATAGATCCTGCAGGCAGTGTGGAGTAGACCGCGCCTCCCATGGTGAAATCTGCGGCCCATGCCAAAAGTCCACCATATATAGAAAGGGTCCCATTGGAGAACCAGGGAGAGGAGGGCATAGTCGAGATACAGCGACCATTTTCAACCTCTATTGCGCGGTAACCTGTGAGCATCCAGATAGGGTGAGTTCGCCCCTCACTAATCGTGGTTCTCTGCAGTTCGATAGGGACTTGCTCCGGTAAGTGTGCCATGTCGCAAAAGAACGTTTTTGGAGGAGGGCGAAGATAAGGGTCAGGTGTATCTGTTGGTCCTAGGTCGGGAATTGGAAGCTCCTGATCTGGGTTGACTGGAAAGTCGGCAATAAGGCAGCGAGTGCTACCGAAAGCGAGGGTTCTCCCCTCCTGATCGTTAATCTGAATACTTGAGAGCCCCACCTGGTTGCCTGAATGAACGGTCGTAGCTCTACCAACAATATTTTGTGTACTGCTAGTGATGGGTCGAATAAAGCACATATTTAATTCTGATGTGCTCAAGACTTTACCAGCTGGCAAGGTTGTCCATATTGCGGAGGCCAAGGGGGCGTCTGCAAACATCGCATAGATACCCCCCCAATAGATCCCGGTCCCATCAGCTAGCCACGGCGTAATAGGCATAGAATAGGTGGCCTTACCAAGGCCGGCCTCGGTGGGAGTCATACCCGTTAGTCGCCAAAAAGGGGGCCCGGGTAAGCTGCCGCGAATGTAACGTTTAAAGGTGTCGAGACCAGGTTGCTGCAACGCCCTGAGGTCACAGATGGCACCACGATGGACTTCGTCGGTGATATTGGTCATCCCCCAGCCTCCAGTTGCTTCTAGGACAAGGGTAATGTGAGGGTTTGTTGGATGCGAGAAAGGGAGAAAGCTGCGGAAGAGTCTTTTACCCTAACAGCGCAGCTATCGATCGGCGGATACTGGTTATGGAGCTAAGTTGGGTAGTTTGGCTACGATATGGGTATTCGGGATAGGCTGCCCCTCCATAAATAGATTTATCGCATCCTGGACTTCAGGAGAAGCCATTAATAAATTATGCCCTGCATTTTCGACTGTTACTTTAGTGGCGTTTTTGAACCCTGAAATGGCTTCATATTGACCTTCCAGGTAAGTTCTTCCGTCCAAGGTCCCGCTAAATAGTAATACCGGAATATTGCTGACTGGCTTTTCCCGAAATTTATCCCCAAGATCCAACTCTGGCGCTAAATTATCGTAGTGCAGAGAGAAATTTAGGTAGTCTTTCAGTAGAGATTTTTGTGCCTGTTCTACAACCTGTGCTTTACGCTTCATATCAATTCCAGAGGCTATATCCATCGCCGTAGGCATCGGGCGCAGGGATATGGGTATGCCTGGTTGCAGAAATTCATCGGGGAAGTAACGTCTGGGCACCTTGTCGAAACTTAATGTAGCTCCTTGGTCCAAATCGCGATAAAACCTTAGTAGATGGCTGACACTTTTAGGGTCCGCAATGAATGCCGAGGCTAGTTGTTGCATATCCCTACGCTGTAGGAGGGATTCGACTTCCCTGCCATCCCGTTGAGGGATTTTAATTTTCAATGGTTGTGACTCAAGTTTTTTATGGACTCGGCTTATAAGTGCTTTAATATCTGGATAGGCTTTTTTTGCTGCGGGTTGCTGATTGACTGCCTGTTGTAGACGGTTTAGATAGTAATCTGTTCGGGCGGGCAGCTTGATGGTTTGGTCCAAACCCTCTGCACTGGATAAAATTAGCTTATCAATAGAACCTTCGATCTCCTTTACCGCTGCCAAAGAGAGATGGCTTCCATAAGATGTTCCCCACAATACTATTTTCTCTGCACCCAAATGGCTCCGTATGGCATCAAGATCTCGGGCATTTTCGAGAGTATTATAGGCATTTAGGTTTACACCAGTAAGCTCCCAAAAATGTAAGCACTCTTTTAGGGCTTTGCGGTGGTAGTTGATATACTGGGTATCGGTGATTGGTTCAAGGGAAGGTACAATTTGCTTGGATTCACAATTGGGAAGGTCATTGGAACGGCCGCTACCACGTTGATCTAATGCGATAACATCACCAAATTGTCGCAACGCCATAAACATATCAAAGCGATAGTTAACGGCCGTAATTCCTGAGCCACCAGGGCCTCCTGCCAGGTAGATTATTGGTGGACCCACTTTCTTTCCTGTTGCAGGAAACCTTACATATTGGAGGGTGATATTACGGCTATCTTTCTTAGTGCGATCTTCTGGAACCTCAATAAAGCCTTGATAGCCCTCTGCAGTTTGTTTGCTCCATGTGGTAAAAGTGTGGGGTTCTTCATTTGTATTAGGTTCTGCGGTACCGGTAATAGAGCTTAGCAAAAATATAAAAAGCGTTGGGGTTTGAATAAGTATCCTTTTTGCCTTATTTTTCATTGTTTTTAATATTTTCTTATTGCCAAACCTAGATGAACGCTATTATTTTAGATTAAGAATTGGTTTTCAAGCGGTTAACGAGTTTATATTAAATTAATCGGGATTTCCTTTGAGTGCAAGGAGCCTGCGGTTAGTATGGATGCCTTATATATCGCTTATGTATTCCTCTAGTTCGGTATCAAGATCCTTAGTAATTTTTTGGGATCCGGTAGGTTTCAAATAGAGGGTAGGAGATGTTCATCTTCAGTTTATCCATTATATCTATGAAGTCATTACAAATTTTAGTAGTTGCAAGTATTGATATATCACTCAGTTTGTCATTTGTAATGTAATCATGAAAGTTAAGAACCATAGTCCTCACTCCACTCTGGAAGCAGTATTAACCTGGTGATTCGAGGAGAAGGAAAATTCTGGTCAACCATGAAAAAATTAGCATATACACCGTGACCTTTGGGGTATTCAGCGAGAGTAATACCGCTGGTTTTTGTAACCTAGGTTTTGGACACTTAACTTTTTCTTTACTTGGCTTTCGCTTGTTTTGTGCTCTTGAAGTTGATGTTATGGTCGTTAGAAGTAGGTATGTAGAGCCGAGCAGAAATTCTGCTTTTCATATTTTTCTTCATTTATGCTTACAGTGGTCATAACTAAAGGGGCTACTATTTAACACAGCTAGCACCTTATGCCCAAGGCTGCTGCTTTAGTTTAAATTTGTTCTATTCAACCAGTTCAAGCCCTGAATAGCGGTAGCTGGAAAGGGAGTACCATGGTTTTCTTTGGGAACAACGAGTGGCCGGGTATCTATCCCAATCTTTTTGGTATGGATTAATTTTCTATAAAGCTTTCTTGCTCCCTACACCATATTATTTCTGGCTGGACTTTTCTTGGGGGCTAGGGCGCCAGTCCCGATAAGTACTTTTCGGGAGTGGGAGCGGATATAGCTTTGACGTTAAGAATGCTTTCATTCTCGTACCAAATGGATGGGCTACTGAGGATATAGTTGTCAAATCCGGCTGACCTCGTAAGCAAAATATAAGTGCCAAGTAGACCAACTGAAGAGTAACCTATAAAGGTGTGTCCACCGTCAGTTAGGCAATAAGTACTGAATAGGTAGGTAAAATGACATTTTGGATGAAAGTAGCATACTCCGTTACTTTGCTTGTCAGGTGTTTCCATGTATTGCCGCTGGTGAGGGTGAAGTCACCGATATGGCTGACTTGATCGCCAGAGCTGTTTGGGCAAGACAATCCGACAAGAATGAATTCCTACAGCTTGCCAAAATCTATTGGTACTTGGGTGGCGCCGGAAATGGTCTGAGAGGTGAAGTCTCCATCTGTTACCAACACCAGAGAGTATCGTTGATTGGAAGTATCTCCGTAACTTCTCGGTAGCTTATGAGCACTGGGTGGACCCTCTTGCTGACTAGGTTATCTAATTCAAGGCTACTGCTAGGGGAGGTTTTGAATGGGGATGTGCCTATGCTCGCAGAGAGTGAAAGACTGAAACAAAGGCCCAAAGTACAAAGTAAAGGGCAGAAATAGCTCATTATTGGGGTTGTTCATTCAGAAAAACTACGTATTACGTATTGAATTTTGGTGGGTTTTATAAACGAAAGTGCTATTCTTTTCACTCTATCACCATCAGGTAGGTACTAACGAAAAGTCAGGAAAGTGCATTAGTGTATACTTATTGAAAATCAATCGATAAGTTTTTGTCCAAATGATAATAATTTTTTTTGTAATAAGATAATGAGTATGAATCTTTCTATGTTTCTATGGAAGCGTGAAGATTTAGTTTACTACGGTAAAGTTGGAAGAAGTGAGTAATTCAATTTTTATATTCCGTAAAGTGGTATTATTTTATTTGCCGTCGTTTCGGTGGTCGTATCAATAATTGTTCTTTTATTTTTCCTCCTTTTGAAGGTTAATAGTCTACGGTTTGGTTAGATTTTGGTTTGCTAATCTTATCTTTGTGTTTTTTTGTATTTGCAATTTAGGCGTTGCTTTTTTCCAGTCACTGGGTGTGGTCGTTTATCGTATGTTTTCTCTATTTGTTTTCTGTGATTGAGGGAGGTTGATTTAATAAAACTAAAGTTTTATTTCAGTTTGGCCGAGTGGCAATAGGTTTCAAAAGAAGAAGGTTGGTTTTGTGTGGCAAAAATAATTCGATCAAAAAATAAGTGACCGATTGTGTATTTTTAAAAGTCTTTATTGGGCGTCTGTAGATTGCACTATGCTATTACAAAATTTTCCAGCAGCTCAGAGAGGTCGATCGGTCGTTCGAAATGGTCTACTAAAAAAATGGAAAATTCTTATCAGGATGATGTGGCTCAGTGGGTAGGAGAGTATGGGTTGGATTTGAAACGTTACTTTTCTTCCCGGGTTAACCTATCTGATGTTGATGATTTGGTGCAGGAGGTTTTTATTCAGTTATATATTCGAATAAAAAAGTATGGAGGGAAAATCGAAAACCCAAGAATTTATATTTATGCTATGGCAAAGAATCTTCTGATTAGCCATGGTAGACGTCAGAAGTCGAGGTGTGGAGGTCTTCATGACTCGATTGATTACAGGGCCGATATTCCTTATATGATCAGTCCTGAGCGAACTGTGATAGGAATGCAAGCCTATACCCGTGTACTGGAAGCCATTTTAGGTTTGCCGCCAAGGGCTGGCGCAGCTTTCCGTTTTCATCGCTTTGAGGGTATGACTTATCAAGCGATTGCAGAGCAAATGGGAATTTCTAAGGAGTCTGTTAAAGAGTTGATACAGCGCGCACTGATCAAGGTTAGGCAAGTGGCGGGGGAAACTGCTTGATGTCGGCAGGTACGTTGAATATTAGTTTGATGGCTGATATGGGTTTGTGAGAGAACGCTGACTGACTCTAAGTTCTGCACTAGAATTTTTTCGAAGAATAGTTTGTTAAGTACTGCTCCAAAGGTGAGCCCTTATAGTTACACCTATTGCAAACTGCTAGATATTTGGTCGAAAACCCTGATTTTTCTTAACGTATCTAAATTTTATCTTTTTATCCCCCCCTTCTTTTAATTCATGCGTCTTAGTTTTTGTTGAGCCTGAAATAGGTTTATATCAGGTCAATAACCCAATAATACCGACAATAAAGAGAGACGTAGTGTGATGATGAAACCTGTCAAAAAGAAAACATTGATTGCACAAGCGATTTATCTATCTGGACATTCATGTCAAATTACCCCTTGGTACAGTACTATTCTTGCCACTCTGGCAATTGCAGTTGCTCCTACCATTTCCAGTGCCCAGGAGAATGGAGGAACTAAACGTGCCAGTCAGGCGATTGAGGAAGTTACGGTTACCGCGCAGAAAATTGAAGAGAGTATTCAGGATGTACCAATTGCAGTATCTGCTCTCAGTGGCGACAATATGGATGATCTTAAAATTGAGCGTGGAGAAGAGCTGCTTCGTGCAGTCCCCAATGCCAATTTTTCCAAGTCCAACTTCAGTACCTACAACTTCTCTATTCGCGGTATAGGCACGAAGGCAGTTTCTGCTGCTTCTGATCCGGCGGTTGCAGTGAGCTTTAATAATACGCCTTTAATTCGTAATCGATTATTCGAACAAGAATTTTTTGATGTCCAGCGAGTAGAGGTATTACGTGGCCCGCAAGGAACGCTTTATGGCCGCAATGCTACCGCTGGCGTAGTAAATATGTTGCCGATTATGCCTGAAGATGAGTTTGCCTCAGAGATAAAAGCAGAAGTAGGCAGCTATAGCTCCAAGCGCGCTAGTGGTATGTTTAATATGCCTCTCGGAGAAACCGTGGCAGTACGTTTTTCCGGAGCCATGACCAAACGGGATGGATTTGATTACAATACTTATACCGGTAATGATGTAAATGACCGTGATCTGTACTCTACTCGTGCAATTTTTGAGTGGGAGCCTAGTGAATCGTTTAGTGCCAATCTAATTTGGCAGCATTTTGAGGAAGATGATAAGCGTTCACGCACGGGGAAGCAGCTTTGTACTAAAGATCCAGGTCGGACGCAGATTGGTGATACTGAGCTAACGGGCTTTACACCGGTTTTCTTCAGTCAAGGTTGTTTGCCAAGTTCGATTTATAGTGAGGAGGCTTACAATGCGCCGAATGCTCAAGGCTTTGCCAGCATCCTGGCTACAGGTTTAATTGGTTCAACCTATGGTCCCGTAATTGATTGGTTTACTGATCCTTACGCAAATACAACTCAGTCCCGTGACCTCCGTAAAATTGAGACCAGTTATGACCCCGTTTTTCGTGCAGAAAATGACTTGGTACAACTTAATTTTGAATGGGGTTTAACAGACTCTCTTACATTTTACTCTCAGTCAACCTATGCTAAGGATGATTACTACTCCTCCCAAGATTATAACCGTTATGTTTCAGATCCCATCTTTAATGATGGTGGGGACTTAGAGCCTACCCCTGGGGGAATCTATACCGATCCGCAACTGGGTCCTTCAGAAGGATTGTTGGCGGTAGATATCAGTAGATCGGACAATAAGCAGTGGAGCCAGGAATTTCGACTACAGACATCTTTTGATGGCCCCTGGAATTTTTCGGTGGGCACTAATTACTTAGATTTCAAAACACAGGATGACTATTTTGTATTCAATAATATTTTCAGTATGTTAGCTGAATACCTATACAATTCCAGCTACGACGAAAACTTTCTCTTATATTCTCAAAACTGCACTGATCCGGCGGAAAATATTGGTTCGGATTGTATGTATATCGATCCTAATTCGATAGAAAACATTGATGAAGAAGGGCATAACTATTTTCTTAGCCGGAATTTGGTAGAGGTTCGTTCCTGGGCTTTATTTGGTGAGGCCTACTGGCAAATTAATGATGATGTAAAGCTTACTACCGGTCTTCGTTATACTGATGATCGAAAGCGTTCTACGCCGGTGCCCAGTCAACTGCTGTTAGGAACTTATTATGATCCTGTAACGGGTGAAGTCTCCTCCGGTCAGCTTTCTGGAGGGCTTGTTCATCAAGGCTATCCAGAGGGTGAGCAGGTTACCCAGAATTGGAAAGAGTATACCGGACGTGCAGTTTTGGACTGGAGAGCGGATACACCCTTTACAGATGAGACCATGCTCTATGTGTCCTTTGCTCATGGTTATAAAGGTGGTGGTACAAATCCACCTCGGGCAGAGGTTGATCCAGCAATAGTACAGTTTCAGCCCCTGGAGGATTCATTTGAACCTGAATTTGTCAATGCGATTGAGTTTGGCAGTAAGAATATTCTTTTCGATGGTAGCTTATCGCTAAATGCTAATGCATTTTATTATGACTATACGGACTATCAAGTCTCTCAAATTGTTGACAGAATTTCTCTCAATGAGAACTTTGATGCAGAGACCATGGGTCTTGAGTTCGAGCTTGCCTGGCAGCTTACAGAGGCAACTCGGATAGATATGAATTTAGGCTACCTGAAAACTCGAATCGCAGATGGAGAAGAATCTATCGATGTGATGAATCGCACTCAGGGTAATGAAGACTGGGTGCTAGTGCGTCCTAGTATCCAAGTGCCATCCAATTGTATTGCCCCTGTTGACTTGGTGGAAACGGTTATGGCTGCGCCTGATATCTTTGCTATTTGGTCACTTTGCTCAGGTTCTGCCCGGTATGGTTCATTTACCCCTGAAATCGAAGTCGATGACTGGCTACGTCATGATTTAAATTATGGGGTTGACCCATATAACCCGCTAACTGATGCTCCAAATGGTGGACGTGGCTTTGCTGCTGATCTAGGTGGCAATGAGTTACCGAATGCACCACGCTTTACAGTTAATTTTGGGGTTGAGCATACAATTCCTATTGAGAATTGGGATTTAACTCTGCGGGCAGATTATTATCGCCAATCGGAAAGTTATGCTCGGGTTTACAACACTGAGTATGATCGCTTGAAAGCTTGGAGTAATCTTAATGCTTCTGTCAGCTTAAGCAATCCTAACTCTGATCTGTATATGCAACTCTATGTGAAGAATATTTTTGATGATGCGCCTATCACTGACATGTTTACTAATAGTGATGACTCAGGGCTTACTACTAATGTCTTTACTCTAGAACCTCGTATCGTTGGTTTTAATATCAGTAAAGGGTTCTGATTTTAATAGAGTAAAAGGTTTTATGTATTTTTCTTTGTAGGGAGTAGTAAGCTGGTGCAGTAGTATATCTTCATCAGTTTACTACTATTTTTATACTTTCCTCCTGTCTTCGCATATATAAAGAATTGTCTAAATTATCTTATGGTTTTCGTTTTGTTTTTGTTGGGCTGGTGAAAGTAAGTTTTAAGAATCAAACAGTTGAGTTCAAAGAGCTGTTTTTGCTGAGGTAGCTCAAATACCACTATTTTACTAGTGGTATTTGGCGTGATTGAGCGCTTAGATTGGGTTTAGGGGATGGTGTAGGAAGATTGAGGGTTTGTTGATATTACACCGTTGATTACACATGCGCTTCCGGATCCAACACTAGGGATTTGGGCGTTGGAGAAAGTAATTCTTCCATTTGACTGGTTAAATGATCCCGTAAGATCTCCAGCACACTCTCCCGTTACCGCCTTAACTGACACATTCTTTATGGTTACAGTATTATTGGCATTTCCCACTAAGTCGTATGGTAGGCTATTAAAGACCACTCTACTACACATATTGAGAAACCCGCCTGAGAGTGCCATGCTGCCTACTTCGGCATCAGCTCCTGTTGAATTCACGCTGCCAGATAGTGAGCAGTTGAGCGAAATGCCTTTTTGAACTGTGAAGGTACCGACATTTGCTAGCCCGATAGCACCTGGAGGTGACCAAGTTTCTGCATTTGCTAGTCCGATCACTCCAATAGAAGCTAAGCAGATGGAGGCTGCGGTAAGGATCTTTTTCATAATAATAGTATCCCTTATATCTCTGTTGATTGTAAGTGTGGGCGCATTACTCGATATTTAGTCATTTTCATGCGGCACCTTTAAAAACATTCATCATCGCTGGGAGGTGATAGAATTTATTTGGCTTTAGTAGTAAGCCAAATCAAAACTCCAATACCTTCCATTAGTAAAGACGAACTGAGACTATTGTTGGGGGGGAGGTACAGGTTAAATAGACGTGAATTTATTTTTGAGGTTTGATTTTTATCTTGAGTGTAGTTGATTGGTTATTTTTTCTGTTTCTTATGGGTTGACGGGCTGTGCTTATAGGAAAATTCTTAAGATATTGCTGTTTCTATTAGAAAATATATGTTGAAAAAAATAGCTTTCAAAGTAGTCTGGGTAGTGATTTTCCATCAGGTGATGCTATTTGTAATAATGTGAATTCATGGAGTATCTTTTTTCTGGGTTTCGTTTTTATTTAACCTGTAATATTATTTAGGTTGGATATAGCTGGTATTGTTAGGTTGTCCTGTAAGAAATTTTTTATTGTGTCGTAAGTTTATTGTTGAGAGCTTTCGGGGTGGGTGTGTTTGAAAAATATTTTTAGAGCCTACTTGTTGGGTTGTGCCTGAGGTTTAAAGAGGTTTTCTGAAAAACATGCTAAGCAGTAACTATAACTACTTTCTATAGGGTTGTTGTTTGGTGAGTCTAAAATGGTTACTCCACTATTTTCTTCTTTAATTATTATGACCTGAAATCTCAGAATATAGGCTGTGTCCTACATGGCTATTTTAGCTGTTGGTCTTTTCTAGTATCTCTTAGAATGCAGATTTTCAGCATGAAAAATTTTTGGACTACTTTGTACAGCGAAAGTTATCTCAAATGCAGAAAGATAATGCTTTATTAGGCTGGTATGTTATTGTTTTCTAGGTAGGATAAGATCGCCTTGGTATGAATTTATGGCCCTTAATAATAGCTAGGAATTTAATTTATTACTAATTGAAAGCCTCCCAGAAAGCAGTAGAAATATTGATGCATCTTTTATAGTTTGCCACCTCTTTCATCATTGCTTGGCAAGTATCAGTCGTCGCACTGTAGGGTGTGTAGCAAGCGATAATCACGTTCTAAAGGCCCTTCTATATCTTGTCTAATACCAGAAGTAGCTTAGAGATTGCCATTGCCAGATCCGGGGAGATTTGCTTTTGGTGACAGGGGGCAAAAATTAGCCAAGCATAAGGTGCCCCATACTGAAGGGGCAATCTATACCAGTTTTTATACCTTGTAGGCCGTATTTGCTGCCCTCTGGGCAATTTTGTTTGGTTTTTGCTCTCCCTGCTCCAGATTCATATTGCTATACTCCGCGCCCTTGAAAGCCCCCTGTCTTTATATGGAGAACTTGATGTCTGATTCACAGTGCGATATTGGCTTTATCGGCGCCGGTGTGATGGGTAAGAACCTGATCCTGAACCTGGCCGACAATGGCTATAGGGTCTGTGCCTTTGATTTGGATCACAACCGGCTGAATGCGCTGCTGGAGCAGGACAAGAAAGAGCGTGGAGACCTGCCTGCGCGTGTTGAAGCCTGCAACTCTTACACAGAGCTGTTGGCGAAGGTTAAAGCCCCGCACTTGATTATTCTCTCGGTTCCGGCTGGAGACCCCGTTGATGATGTATGCAGCAAGTTGCTCGATGCGGGCTTAAAGGCTGACGATATCGTTGTTGATACTGGTAATAGCCTGTGGACCGACTCTGTGGAGCGGGCTAAACGGTATGAAGGCAAATTGATCTTCTTCACCACCGCAGTATCCGGTGGCGAAGTGGG
Source organism: Microbulbifer sp. ABM4_008 (assembly GCF_056311705.1). Taxonomy (NCBI): domain Bacteria; kingdom Pseudomonadati; phylum Pseudomonadota; class Gammaproteobacteria; order Cellvibrionales; family Microbulbiferaceae; genus Microbulbifer; species Microbulbifer sp. ABM4_008. Next base: position 1,409,248 of record NZ_CM149970.1, read on the forward strand.
AGCTCGTTTTGGGCCATCCCTGATGCCCAGCGGCGACCGTTATGCCTGGAGTCGTATTGAGCCAGTTTGGCATGCTATTGCCGCCAAAGTGGATAAAGCCAGCGGCCAGCCGATTGAACGCTTTGAGCCTGGCAATCCGGTTCGCGAAGGTGAGCCCTGTGCGGCTTATATCGGCCCGATAGGCTCAGGCCACTATGTGAAGATGGTGCATAACGGTATTGAGTATGCCGATATGCAGATGATCTGTGAGGCCTACCATGTGATGCGCACGGCGCTGGGTATGGCCCCAGAGGAAATTGCAGAAGTATTCCGCGAGTGGAACCGAGGCCCGCTGAACAGCTATCTGATCAATATCAGTGCAGAAGTGCTTTCTACCTTGGACTCCGTGACAGAACAGCCGCTGGTAGACGTTATCCTCGACCGTGCAGGCCAAAAAGGTACTGGTCTGTGGACAGCCATGAGCAGCCTGGAAGTGGGCTGTCCGGCCCCGAGTATTGCCGAAGCGGTTTACGCCCGTTCATTATCTACCCGGAAGGTATTGCGTACCCGCGCAGCGAAGAAACTGCAAGGGCCTGAGTTGACACCAGTGGCTCCAGAGCAACGGGAAGAAGTGATTGCACAGCTGCACGACGCTCTCTACTGCGCAAAGATCTGTGTTTACGCTCAGGGCTTCGATTTGATGAAGCTGGCTGCGCGGGAGCAGGGATGGCAGTTGAACTTCTCTGAAATTGCCAGAATTTGGCGTGCAGGTTGCATCATTCGAGCAGTGTTCCTGCAATCTATCAGCGATGCTTACGATCGAGATTCCAAGCTTTCCAACTTGCTACTGGATGATTTCTTCACCCAGCAGATTGCCGATCACCAGGCCAACTGGCGCCAAGCGGTGGCGAGCGCCACTCTGAATGGTATTCCGGTGCCGGCCCTGTCATCGGCGCTCAATTACTACGATGCCTTCCGCACCGAGTCGCTGCCGGCGAACCTGCTACAAGGACAGCGTGATTTCTTTGGAGCCCATACCTTTGCGCGTGTGGACCAGCCTGAGCAGCGCAAGTATCACGTCCAGTGGACCGAACCTGGCCGCCCAATGGTTGAGATCTGATTGGTGGGGTAGGGGGCAGGTGATACGTGCCTTTCAGGTACGCATCATAATGTGAGTTCCCTAAAGAACGACCTCTTCTACCTCTTTGGCCAGGGCCTCCGCTTCTTGGCGGCTGGCTTTGGCGACCAGTTCCTCAACGCTAGCCGACTCGGTGTTGACGCCACCGAAGGCGGAGAGCAAGTCTTTGGTCAGGGCTGAGATCTCCAGACTCATCACCGCAAAATCTGCATCAAATCTCTGGGCTGCACTTTCTGCATCGGCACTATCGGCCTTCTCCAGAAGCTCGTCACTGAACTTGATACGCTTTAGGGACAGCTGATCATCTACCAGGAATTCAACGCCCCCACGCCAGGTCAGCCCCAGCTTGTGCACTTGTAGTCCCGCCACCAAGTGATTGTGAATTTCCTCTGCACAGAGGTCCTGGTTTTTACAGCGGATAACACTGCCGCTGTCTTTGGGATCGCGCAACTCGCATTCGTGGCCAAAATCAAACTGATGCGGTGCTTCAGGGGCACTGAGCCAGTGGGTCATCGTTTGCTGTGGCAGGTTCTTAGCGGAGAGTGGTACCACGGCAAGGCTACTGATAGCCTCGCGGAGGTTCTCCAGCAGTTCCTCGGCGGCGGAGGCAGAAGAGGCGTCAACCACTACCCAACCATCCTGAGGTGCAATATAGGCATATTGCAGACGGGAGCGAGCGAATGCCTTGGGGCGCATTTCAAGGAGAATCTCGTCTTTAAGGTTTTGCCGCTCCTTGCGACCTACCTGCCTGGCTTCTTTTTCAGAAATAGCTTGTGCCAGCTCTTCAACTTTCTCATTGACTACCGCAGCAGGAATCACTTTTTCTTGCTTCTTAGCACAGACCATTAGGTAGCCATTCGTTGCGTGCACCAACTGGCTGCCGTGGCGCCCTAGTGGAGGCACCCACCCATAGCGAGTGCTGTCCTGACTGCCACAGGGAACAAATGCATGGGGCTCCAGCAATTCGTTCAATTTTTCAGCATCCAGGGAAAATTCTTTCGTCAAACGATAAATACGGAGGTTTTTAAACCACATACATCAGGCCATCTGTTTTCAGTTGCGAGTGCGGCCTGCATTATGCGGAAACCGGCGCGGGGCAGCTAGAGCCTGTTAACACAAAATTGATGGGTTCTTTAAGCTGTTATCAAGCTTCAGAATATTACTGGTCCAAGGCGGTGAAAATTTGTTCAGCCGAACTTGTCAGGCCTGGCTGAACAAAGGTTTATTTGAGAATACTGTCTATTGCTTTGCCACTATCCTGCAAGAACTCTTCTGACTTATGGCCGAGCAGTTCTAGTGCGGTTGCGGCTATCTGATCCTGAAAAACGGCTTCTCCCCTGGATACTTCTCCCAAGGCCTTAATGTCTGGGCCCAGTGCGGCAATCCAGATCTCATTGGAGCCAGGTATACCCGCTTTGTGGGGGTGGTCTTCTTTACCGAAGTATTGGGTCAGGGCTGGGCCACTGGCGTGGTGGGGCCAGGATTCAGCGGTGTTGCCACGCCCGTGGTCAACGGTAATGAGTAGGTTGGTATTGTCTCGGTATTGATCAAGAGATTGAATTGTCTGCCAGAGTTTGGCGAGTATCATGTCGCTCCGATGTGCGGAGTGGAGATACTGGTGATATTCCTCATCGTGGGCAAAATCGTCGGTTTCACCCAGGGCAATGTACATTACCTTGGGCTTTTTGCTAATTAAGTACTCTTTTGCAAATCCATAGGTAAATGCATCGGGCCGCACGTTTTCCCAGAAAACCGGCAGTTGCCCCTGCAAGTCATTGAGAAACTCTGCTCTTTGGCTCAATTTTGGCCAATCGGCAGCTTCCAGGCCGGCGTTAATGTAAATATCACTGCGATCACGATTAAGTATCGAGGAGAATACTCCCCAGCTACCGAATGCAGCGATTTGGCCTTTGTACTCAGATTTGCTGTTTAGCCACTCGAGAAAGGTAGTATTGGCATTGGGAGTTGGATCGTTACTATTGATTTTGGGGTCGGCGGAGCCGGTTAAAATCTCATTGTACCCGGGATATGAAAACCACCAACTATTGGTAACTTGTGCTTTAGACCCCTTGTCGCGATTGCCAATTAAAACCCCTTCTTTAGCCACTGTTTGCCAGATAAAAGGTAATAATTTTTGACGTTTTTCGGTGAGTGAATCGCCGTGAAAGTGATTGATAAGGTCTTGTTTATTTTCAGTGAACTCTGTGTGGTTGAGAAGTTCAGGGTCATAACCGGAGAACACTTCCTGCCAGCGCAAACCGTCGATAGTAACTAATACGAGGTTGTCTGCGGCAAGGGATTGAGTAGAAAGAAACAGGGCCAGGATTGCTGTAGTCAATCTGTTCATTGAAAGAGCTCTTTGCATACCTTTGGATTATTTATATTTGTCGCAAATAATCAAAATTATTTTTCGACTATATTTATTATTTATTGCACTTTGTTTTTGAATCTACTGCTTGACTAAACATACGCACAATCGGCTAGCATTTCCAGCCGATTGTGTGGCTGCCAAAAAATCTTAGAAATCAATAGTTGCAGAGAGTGAGGCTGTCCGTGGAGCACCAATCCAGGCACCGCCAGAAACGACAGTTCCTAAGTAATCCTCATCCAGTAAATTGTTTATCACTAAATTCAGATTGGCTCCCCGTAGTGCCGGGCTAAATTCTCCCAGATTCATGCCCAGGTAGGCATCGACAACTATATAGGAGTCAGCTGTCCAGCTATTGTCTAAGTCGACAAAGCGATCTCCGGTAAACTTACTGGAGATACCGCCGTAAAATATTTCAGAATTCCAATCCAGGCCAATTACATAGAGTTGATCAGCTATTCCGACCACATCATTCCCTGGCGTTATTCCTTGAGTTTCATCTACAGCTGAGTTTCCTGAGCCAATATAGGTAGTGTCCAGCAGTGTATAGGATGTATAGAGATTTAGAGTTTCTGATAGATCGTAGTCCAGGAAAAGTTCCAGACCATCAGATTCGATTCCGCCGGCATTAAAATAGGTCCCATTGGTACCAATCAGATAGTTATTACCTGCAGAAGTATTGTTATCCAGGAAAATGATCCGGTTTTCAAAATCATTTTGAAAATAGGTGGCAGTTGCCGAGAAATTATCGGCAGTATAGCGAAGCCCGAGTTCAGTGGTCTCTGAGGTTTCCGGTTCGATATTGTCGAGATCTGAATCGGGCCGCTCTAATACGCTGTCTCCAATCGCCTTAAAGTTTTCAGCGTAACCAGCGAACAGCTCTGCACCTTCCAGGGGTGTTTCCCAAATCAAGCCGGCGGAGAGCAGGATGTCTGAGTCAGAATCAACACTTGCATCGGAAGACTCCTGAAACAGATCTTCCCTTTCAACATCGACAAAGAACTGCTTAGCGCCCAGTGTCAAAGTGACAGTATCGATGGTCAGGGAGTCCTGTAAATACCACTTTGTGCTGGTTGAGGGGTAACTGCGGTCGTATTGCACCCAGTAAGGTGTTGAATTGAAACTGGCACCCTGAGTTGCATCAGTTATTTTGTGCCAATCGCGGTGTTCGTCACGGGTGGAGTCTTCATACCAGAGGCCGCCGCGTACCTCATTGTCCAACCCGGCGATAGTGGTAGCGTATGTAAAGTCTAGAGTCAGTCCGGCACGCTCTTTTTCATAATGAGTGTGCCGATAAGACATCGCGGGTATGGCACCCTCTGCATAGCAATCAGGATTGTAGGCAGGCCCTGAGTCGCCATAGATATTGGTGACTGAGGCTGTACATGTTTCATCGTAACTAAGGGCATTGCCATTGGCATCAACAAAATAAATGATACCGGATTGGCTCCCGCCATAAGCAGTTGAGCCACCGAGGAATTCGGACTCGCCCTGTTCGCTGTCATCTGTAATATCAACCAGGTAAGGGGGCACCCAGTCCCCACGGCCTTCGTTGCTGTGGTAGTAGAGTCCGGCCTGTAGATTGAATGAGTCTGTCAGGTCAAAATCGAACTGGGTGTAGGCCAGCAGGTTCTCGCGCAAGGTAGACCAGCCACGGCGATAGAGTTGATCGATATAGGGAATACCGGACCAGTTGCCGGTAAGGAAATCGTTTTCAGGGTACTCTTCAAATTGGGCGTCCGAATAGACTCGTTGATAATTATCTTCGTGGATATCGTCGTAAGATATGTAGGCCTTGATGGTACCAGCTTCCAAGCTGGTCACTAGTTTTGCCGCGATGTGCTCTCGTTCATTCTCAGCAGTTTCAGTAATCCAGTCGGTCGCTTCCTGGTTAGAGTATGAGATCCAGGCTTTGCTGTTCCCGGCAAAAATACCAGTGTCATAGCGAAAATATACTCTCTGTGCATCAAATTCGCCTGTGGACAGTTCTATTCGACTGCGCTGTGTGTCCAAAGGATCATCAGTGCGATAATCAATAGTGCCTCCCAGGGCTTCGTGGGAACGTGAAGCGATATCTGAAGTACCCTGTGATACTTCTACTGAACCGATATTACCCGGATCAACAAAGCGGTTTGCTTTTGAGCCTCCACCGTAATTCGAACCGCCATTGGGAATACCATCGATGGTGGTGCCAATTTGCTGTTCATCTAAGCTGTTAGTAAATCCGCGAATACTGATATTGGTTGACCAGTCGTCAAAGCCGTAAGTATCTCCTTCATTGACTGAGACACCGGGGAGGTTATCGATCAATGCATTAACGCTGGTGATAGAGGACTGTTGCTTGCGCATTGCCTCAGATACTTCGCTGCTGTTAAAAGTGCTACCGGAGCCCAGAACCATTACTTCTTCAATTTGTGCGTTGCTGAGGTCTTCAGCGGTCACGGGACTGGCACTCATTATTGTGGCCACCGAAATGGCGGCTGCCAGGTAGGTCTTTTTAGTATTCATCGGGATACCCCAGTTTGTAGTGATTCAGCAAGTGTTAACCAGCCTGGTAAGCGGCTTGAGTTATTTGCGCGCGTACATTGACGCGTCTTGATGAATAATTCTTTACAGGGGGGTTAAACTCTTTTTACCCGTTGGTGAATGCTCAATAAATCCTGAGAGCCAGAAACATGAGCTGTTTCAGACTGACTGAATAGTGTCCTTGGTAGTGGGGGTGATCTGGTGAGTAATCTTGATTGAGTGTAGGGGGGAGGGCTGAGTTACCCCAGCCCAATTTAAATAGAAATCAGATAGCAGCTTTCAAGGAAATGCCGGTGCAAGCTTCAATTGTTCCCCAGAGAACTCCCAAAACTGCATTCCAGACTTTCTCAATGGTGACTAACAGGAGTCCACGTAAAGTGTTGGCGAAGTTCTTGGCCATATCCTCCAGGGAGTCGAGAAAGTAATCTTGCAGATCGCCAGATATTTCATCAGATGCAATTGCTTTAGCAATCATTTTTGTTTGCTGAGCCATTGCGGATAACTGGCGCTCGGAAAATCCCCTGAGTTCAGAAATATCACTGTTAATTACCGCAGAAGCTGCCCCTTTGATATCTGCAACGAGCTGGTTAACGTCAATAGACATAGTAATTTCCTCAGCGATTCAGAAAAGACTCATAAGTGAGTGCTTGGTCCATGGAAACAACAATTTCATTTTTGAATAGAGAAACAGCGGTTGCGTTTAGGCCCTTATCTTCATCTACCGTGCGCATCATGTTCAAACTCTCTGAAATTTTCTCCAATGACGCAACACTGGGGGGTTCCCGCTCAAAGCTAATATTCCTGCCAGAGGATTCCAAATAGTTGTTAATCTTTTTGAGTAGTTTACTTTCAGGCGCAGGGCGGGTTTTCGATTGCATTGCCAGCGCATCTACTTTGCCGATCAATGCATGGTATCTCTCATCTCTTTTTGAGTAAGAATCTTTGTTGGTTCCACTGGAAACTGAAGAGAAAAATTCCATTATCTCTACATTGACAGTGGTTAAATCGGAGTATAGCGCGGCATCATAGCGCGGCGCCATTTGTGAGCATCCGCTAACTAGAATGGTAAGAAAGGCTAAAACTGCAAAGATTGCTATTGGCTGCCTTATCATGATCGCTCCCTCTTTAATTTTCATTTTAATAGTCCTGCTCGGCCCTCTCCAGTCGCCGGAAGGGGGCTGAGGTATAGATACATTTATTTCTGATTTGGTCGTCTGGGTACCCCTTTATACCGGTTCCAAAATCTCGTGCGAGGTTGGCGAAATACTGGGATCATTTTGCTTTTCAAAGTAAGTCAGCAGTAAGCGAACAGCCTCCTGATTATCGAAATATCGGGAGTGAACTCGAGCTGCCAATTTGTCCGGAAAAGTACCGTAAGACCCGATAATTCGCTCATAACAGTGGTGGCGTGCTGGGACCGCAGAACCACTGGCAAACCAGTCTGAGTGAGACTTGATATCAATCCACTCGATTAGATCTTTTCTTTGTGACAGTTGCTCTACTTCATTCTGCAGCCAAGGAGCCTGCTTACCCAGAACTTCGATTAGGGACCCCATTGTTAGGATACGGATTGGTTTACCGATTGGCGGAAGATCGGCAAAAAGGTCTACAGTAACAACACTGCCAAAACTATGTCCGACAATAGTTACGGAATCGTAGTCGTAAAGTTTAATACTGTTTTCGAGCTGTTCTCTGACCCGTCGGATAATCTCAAAGCGGACTGCAGGCTTGCCCTTGGCCGCCGGCTCATTGGTGAGATAGCGCTTACAAAAGTCAGAAATATCTACTAGTAAGGCAACCGGCATAACGGCAACAACGGCAGTAGCAATCAGCCAGATCCGCCAGCCCCCTATATACTCAACACCTTGCTTGAGCTGTTGTACTGCGGGATAAAACGGGCTGTCACTGGTGGGCTCAACAGCTTCGACAAACAAAATGATGGTACCAATGTACCAAATAATAAAGGCTAATGCTGAAAGGGTTAGACCAAATGTCAGGTACTTTCGTTTAAGCACCCCTTTCCAAATATGGAGGTTGGCCAGCCAGAACCAGATTAGGGAGAAGCCTCGGGCTAAGCGGACTTTCAGGCTCTGCTGGGTAATGCTAGGAACCAAGTCGTTCCAGTAAGCTTCAACCAGATCAAGCTCCTGCTTATCGTTGACCCTCAGGCGGTTGATGCCGGCAGGGACGGTAGGATCAGAAATCTGAGTGAGAGGCATACGCTCACTGGCTGCGATCATTCCCTCGGTGAACTCTGACAGTTGGGCGGTGCTGGTGACTCGTGTCAGTCCGGGCACCAGCATAATTAAGCTTCTTCTCATTGTTATTCCAATTGGCTCTATTCTGGAGATATAACCTTCTGCCAAGGTTTGCTCCTGCCTTTGTTTTTTCTGTGTGAAAATCGTTTCAGTAAGTGAGTATTTCCATATATAAGTACGCTAGCCAGTAGCTAGCTACGGTGTATCTCAGTGGTGAAATTTTGTGCGATGGCCAGCTCTATACTAACCGAAGGACATTGGATATAGGTGCATGTCAACTGAATGTTACTCGATTTATATGTGATACAAAACGAGATGTAAATATAGAAAAGAAAAAGATTTATTGATTGGGAGAGGAAAAGCCGCTTCGTACTTCTTTTCTTAAATTACTTGTCGGAAGTTATTTCATCGCGGTTAAGGGGGTAGACTAGCGAAGGTGAAGATCTGTCGCTGCTTACACCGCACTCTATGGGGGAATCAGAAGCGACAGGTTAAAATTTACTCTACGGTTTCTTTTTGTAGTTCAACTAAAATAAATTCGTTGCCGTAGAGATCTTCAAAGTGGGCAAACTCTGCACCCCCTTCAGAAGTGGGTGGCTTGCTGAAGTGAACGCCATTTTTTGCAAGTTTTTTATATTCTCTGTCAAAATTATCTGTATAAATAACGGCACAAGGCTGCCCTGCAGTTTGTGCTCCCACTTTCTTTTGCTGGCTTTCAGAAGTTGCCTGAAGTAACCATATACCCATATCTTTTTGTGCCGGAAGTCGAATATGAACAAATCGATGTGGTGCTGCTTGAGAGTCAATAAATACTTCAAACCCCAATTTGTCACGATAAAAGGCAATAGCTTCTTCATAGTTGTTGACTAGGATTACCAGTCTGCCAATTGAGTTCATTAGGGGCTCCGTGATTGGCCTTATTGCTACTTCGATAAGAGGGGGCATTTCTTTCTGGTTAATAGGTGTACAGTTTTTCAAATAGTTTTTATTTGAGTGGCCTATACCAAAATGAATGCTTTTAGCGTGAAGCTGATAAGCTGTAAAAGTTTACTGAAGTTACAAGATATTTGAACTGTAAATGTTGAAAGCGGTGTCAGTTTCTGGACCTTTACGCCAAGGTTGCCAAGTATTGGAATGAAAGACAGTCTCACCATTGTTGGCCATCTATGATGGAAACCGGACTTTCTATTGTTTATAGCCGATTATAGTGACTGTAAACGATCAGTATATTAATTAATGATTTCGAGGGATGGTTGGCAAAGTGAAAAGGATTTCATGTTTTTCTAAAGCTATAAACTCCGTTATGGTTTTTGTTGTTGTAGTGCTGTGCCTACTCGAGCCCAGGTCTTCGATTGCTTGTACCCGAATACTCTATGAAACTGGTGATAAGACCTATATTACTGCCCGTAGCATGGACTGGAGTGATACCGATGCAGCTATGGCATTTTGGGTTTTTCCTCAGGGGATGGAGCGCAATGGTGGCTTGGGCCCAAAATCTATTACTTGGACATCGAAGTTTGGCTCAATTGTTATCAGTATTTACGATGCGGCTACAACTGATGGGCTCAATGAAAAGGGCCTCGTAGGCAACCTTTTATACTTGGCTGAGGCAGATTATGGGAGTGCTGCCGATAGGGATAAGCCGACTATCTCTGTTGGGGCCTGGTTGCAATACATCCTGGATAACTACGCAACGGTTGATGCTGCGGTAAAGGGGTTAAAGAGTGACCCATTCACTGTGGTTGGCGCAGACCTTCCCAATGGGAGACCGGCAAGTACACATATTGCAATTTCAGACCCCAGTGGTGATTCCGCTATTTTTGAATATCTTGATGGTGTGCTAAAGATCCATCACGGTAAGCAGTTTACGGTAATGACTAATTCTCCTCCTTATGATCAGCAACTGGCAATCAATTCCTATTGGAATTCAATTGGAGGCCAAAACTTTCTACCGGGTACAATTAGTGCGGCGGACAGGTTTGTACGGGCGAGTTATGCTTTAAAAACATCACCAGAATATAAAAAGTATCGCGATGCATTAGCATCCGCATTCTCCCAAATTCGTGCTGTCAGCGTGCCGCTGGGAATGGATGATCCAGATAAACCCAATATAGCCTCAACATTGTGGCGGTCGGTTATTGATCAAAAAAGTAGCCGCTACTATTTCGACTCTGTTATTAATCCATCAGTAATTTGGTTGGATATGGATAGTGTTTCTATTGAGCCGGGATCTAAAGTAATGACAATGAAATTAGATACTCCAATGGATACTGGTGGGGAAGTGGCATCTAAGTTGAGTCCTTCAGAACCCTTTAAGTTCCTCGCTCCAGGTAGCTGAATAAATACGATAACGAGAAGAGTCTAAGTCAATGCATGAATCATTTACTGTTCGGGAGATGACACGTAAAGAAGTGGGTTTACTGGTTGACTGGGCTGCACTTGAAGGCTGGAATCCGGGGTTGCACGATGCAGAAATTTTCTGGAAAACAGATCCAGAAGCTTACATTGCGGCGGAAGTTCGGGGTGACTTGATTGGAGGAGGGGCAATTACTGCGTACGGTGATGATTTCGGTTTTATGGGATTCTTTATCGTTAGGCCTGAATTCAGAGGTCATGGGTTTGGTAATAGACTTTGGTATATTCGACGGGACCGCTTAAAAACCCGGTTGAGGCCTGATGCAAGCATCGGTATGGATGGGGTATTTGCGATGCAGGATTACTATGCCCGCGGCGGTTTTAACTTCTCCCATCGGAATCTCCGTTATCGAGTCGAGCTTTCTGCTTTTGAGGGTGTGAGTACTCAATGCCCTGATGAAGTTATCCAGCTTAGTGAAGTTTCTTTCGATCAAATAATTGCTTACGACAGGACCTGCTTTCCCGCAAGTAGACGGGTATTTCTGAAAGCATGGATTTCCCAGCCAGAGGCTCTGAGTTTGGGCTATGTCCAATTTGGAAGTCTTTGTGGCTATGGTGTAATCAGGCGTTGCCGCAATGGATGTAAAGTCGGTCCTCTGTTTGCAAATAGCTATAAAGTGGCAGATACGTTGCTGAAGCGACTGGTCTCATTTGCAGATGATGGACCTATCTTTCTGGATGTGCCGGAAAATAATCCTGCGGCTATGTCGCTGGCCAAGCACTATGGAATGGAGGAAGTTTTTGGCTGCGCAAGGATGTACCTGGGGCCAATGCCGGATATTGCGCGGGACCGAATTTTTGGTGTAACGACATTTGAGCTGGGTTGATGCACAAGAGAAATCTGGAGGGTTACGCTGGGCGTCCACCTCATCCCCGTTGGCCTGATCAGGCCCGCATTGCAATTCAGTTTGTCTTGAACTTAGAGGAGGGATCAGAATCCACCAAGCTAAACGGCGATAGCCAATCGGAATCTTACCTACATGAACTTCCTGGCAGGCCTGCACGGGTTGGAGGGCGGGATTTCAGTGTAGAGAGTATGTATGAGTATGGTTCTCGCGCTGGTGTCTGGCGGCTTCTCGATATCTTTAATAGTTACAACGTACCTTTAACAGTTTTTGCTACCGGTCAGGCGTTAGAGCTTAATCCGATTTTAGCGCTGGCCCTGGTTGAAGCGGGACATGAGATTGCTGGCCATGGATACCGGTGGATTGATTATAAAGATACTCCTAAGGGTCGAGAAAAACACGATATTCAGCTCACTGTTAAGATAATCGAGCAGTTAACCGCTAGGCCTCCGTTTGGGTGGTATACAGGCCGGGTAAGCTCCCATACTAGATCATTGGTACGAGAAATTGATGGATTACTGTATACGTCAGATTCCTACAGTGATGATTTGCCATTCTGGGAACAGAAATCAGATTCATTGGTGGTGATTCCCTACACCTTGGTGAATAACGATATTCAGTACCTGCTGCCCAGTGGGTGCACGACTGCCGATGATTTCTTTTTATTGCTAAAAGGCGCTTTCGATCAGCTTTGGCGGGAAGGGAGCGTGAGTCCTAAGTTGATGAGTGTTGGACTACATGGGCGAGTCAGCGGCCACCCTGCCAGGGCTGCTGGAGTTTATCGTTTCTTGAAATATATCCAGCGATTTGAACCCATTTGGATTTGTCGCCGCAACGAGGTAGCGCAACATTGGATCTCCAATTTCTCTACCGCTAGGTAACTTGGGCGGTAGCTTTCCAAAGCGTTTGTGTGTGGAAAGTGTATGCGGTAACTATACCGGCCTCTTGTTGTGCAGATTTCCATTCTTCAGGGGTGATTTTGCTCTGTGCAATTAACTCTGCGGATACAGGCTCTATAAGTCCAATGATATTTTCCAGTAAGTTTTTACACCTAATCCCGTCACTTTTTCCATTGGCATTGATCACATGGGGTGAAACTACAACTTCGCTGATCTTTAGGGAGGATAGTACTGGAAAAAGATTAACGGCTATTTCAGGAGAACCGCGCCCATTGCCGTAGGCCAGCGTATTACGTGCACGGAAGCATTTCATTAGGTTGAACTTGTCGGGGCCAGTGTAATAGGTTGCGTCGTAAGGCTCGTGAATAATAAGTCTGCCACCGGGGCGTACAACGCGAATCATTTCTTGCAGCATGGTTTTTGGGTTTGGAAGATGTATCAAAACCAAGCGTGCAAAAGCTGCATCTACCGATGAATCTGCTAACCCTGATTTTTCTGCATTACAGAGCTTAAATTCTGTGTTGCAAAGCCCCAACATTTGGGCTGTTTGCTCGGCTTTGTTTAACTGGGCAGGCTGGATATCGAGGCCAATATAACTACCAGCGGATACCTCTTGCGCAATCCAGAGATTGGCGCCTGCACCACAACCAAACTCTGCTACTTGATAGTTTGAAGGAAAATGTATGTCTTCTGTATCCCCGTAGATTTTCCTCTGTAACAGCAGGCGTTTCTGCTCTGAGGCTTTTGCACCAAGTGAATAACTCTCCTTCATTTTCCCGGGGCACCTGTGGAGTTAAGAAATATTAAAATAGCCCAGTGGCTCTCTAACAATAGCTAGAAAGCAGTTTTTAGTGTGGTTGATGCGTTGGGTGTAGTAATTGGAGGGCGGTGTGGAAAGGCAAGGTGTCGGGCCTCGGGGTAACCCGAGGCCCGATTGGGCAATTAGTCGCGAGTGGGAATTGCCTGGACCACTTTAATAAAGTAATCCCAGAAATTGGCGACACTCTGGATATGTACCTTCTCTTCAGGAGAGTGAGCGCGGCGAATGGTTGGGCCAAAGGAAACCATATCCCAGTTGGGGTAGGGTTTGGCCAGCAATCCGCACTCCAGGCCGGCGTGAATAACTTTTACTTCAGCTTCCTCGCCAGTCATCTCTTTGTAGACATCCTTCATCATCGCCAGCAGCGGTGATTCGGGATTTGGTGTCCAGCCAGGGTAGTCGTTGTCCAGTGTTGTTTCTGCACCTGCCAGCTGGAAGGTGGCGGCGACATTGAGGCCGTGTTGGTCGCGGGCACTGTCAGAGAGGCTGCGTACAAGACATTGGATTTTTACTCGATGCTCACCGTTCTCCTCCATTGTTACAACACGGGCCAGATTGTTGGATGATTCAGCAATGCCTTCGAGAGCAGTGCTCATTCGCTCAACACCATTGGGGCAGCAGCGGATTGCGCGAATAAGGGTCAACTGGCTATCTGCGTCGAGGGTGTTGGCTGGAGTTTCGGTAGCTTCCAGGGTGATGTCCAGTGCCGCTTCATTGTCCAGTTCACGGGCAACTTGAGCGCTTTCGCTTTTTACAATTTCCTGTACTTTATCGACCGCTACTGAAGGCACGACAAGGGTTGTGAAGGATTCGCGGGGAATCGCATTGCGCAGGCTACCGCCATCCAGGCTGGCAATACGCAGCTCGGGGACCTGGGTTAGAGCGGCGTGGATAATGCGGTTTGCGATCTTGTTGGCATTGCCTCGGCCTTTGTCGATATCCAAGCCTGAATGCCCGCCACGGAGGCCGCGAACAGAGAGTTTTACTGCTTCGGCACCGGGCAGGATCGCTTCTGGCGTATAGGGCAGGCTGACATTGACGTCGACACCGCCGGCACAGCCGATATACAGCTCACCTTCATCTTCAGTATCCAGGTTGAGGAGCAGGTCAGCTTCAAAGTAGCCAGGCTTAAGATTCTTGGCGCCGGTCATGCCCGCTTCTTCATCGATTGTCAGCAGGGCTTCCAAGGCGGGGTGGGGAATATCAGTAGATTCCATCAGGGCCAGGATTGCGGCAACGCCAATACCATTGTCTGCGCCGAGTGTGGTGCCTTCCGCAGTTACCCAGTCTCCATCCACGTAGGGTTTGATTGAGTCGGTGAGAAAGTCGTGCTCAGTGTCGGCATTCTTCTGCGGCACCATATCCACATGGCTCTGCAGGGCCAGTGTCTTGCGGTTTTCCATACCTGGAGTGGCCGGCTTCTTGATAACAATATTGCCGATTTCATCCAGCTGAACGCCTAGGCCGCGTGCTTTAGCGAAGTTAACGATATGCTCCACTACGCGGTCTTCATGCTTGGATGGGCGTGGAATTTCACAGAGCTTGGAAAAGTGTGCCCACAGTGGAGTTGGGTTCAATTCAGCAATATTGCTCATGAGTGGCCTCGATTTATTCTATTGGTGCCGGAGCTATAAGTTAGCTGGTCGATCAAAGGTGGTGGGCTTTGGCCCCGGCAGGAAAGCCCGGCGAGCGCCGGGCTTGGGTAAATGTGCAGGAGTTTATTTTTGAGCCGCGTCGGCAGCCTCAGTTTTTTCAGCGTTCAGTTCAAAGGCGATGCGTCGTTTGTCTACATCGACAGACGCTACTTTAACTGAAACTTCCTGTTCTAGGTGGAAGCGTTTTTCATTGTGCGTAAGAACCAGGTGCTTGCCATCGAAGGTGGGCAGATTCTTCTTATCGCCATTCATGCGCACAAAGCCGTCAATACCAAAGTCGTCGAGTCGCACGCCGATGCCTGCGCCGTTTACCAGGGTAATTTTCCCTGTAAATTCCTGGCCAACTTTCTTCTCGATAAATTGAGCGTAGAGCCATTGCTCCAGGGCTCGGTTGGCCTGGCGACCGCGAATCAGGCTTTCCTGCAGGGATTCGATTTTATCATCGGCCAGGGTGGAGGCTTTCTCTCCCTGCGCAGCAGCGCGCAGAACGCGGTGGTTGTGCAGGTCGTTGTACTTGCGAATTGGAGAGGTGACGGTGGCGTAGGCCTCGAGGCCTAGTCCCAGGTGAGCCCCTACCTTGTTATCGAGCTGGCCCGGGCGCAGCATACGCTTGAGCACGGCTAGCAGGTTGTTCATCTGCGGCTCTTCATGGTTTTCCAGGTGCTTAACCAGTGCAAGGTAATGCTCCAGTTGCCCCAGATCGGCCTCTGCATGCTCAGGTAGCAGTTCTTTCAGCAGGCTGCGAACTTCTCCCATGCGCTCTTCGCGGAAGCCCAAGTGAACAGAGAAGCAGCCCTGCTCAATCTCGGCGAGTTTGCCACCCATGCTGATATTGGTAGCGAGCATGGCTTCCTCGACCATTCGCTGAGCGATATTGCGTTCCTGCTTTTCGATACACTCGATCTTGCGCTGATCGTTCAAGCGGATTTCATAGTCCGGGCGATCTTCCATTGCCAGTGAGTGGCTGGCACGGTATGCGGCGCGCGCTTCGTAGATCGCCGCCAAATTACGCAGACTGTCCTGTTGCTCCTGGGGCACGGCGGAGTCGTCACCCTCAATAAAGCGGCTGACTTGTTCATAGCTCAGTTTGTGCAGGGAGCGAATAGCGGCAAATTCATAGCGGCTATTACCAATGGTGCCATCGTTATCGATATCGATATGGATAACCAGGGCGGGGCGCAGCTCGCCGGGAACCAGGGAGAACAGGTTCTCACACAGGTTGCGGGGCAGCATGGGTAGGGTTTCGCCCGGTAAATACTGGCTGTGGGCCCGATTAAACGCCTCTTTATCCAGGGGGCTGTTCTCATCAATTAGCGACGATGGGTCTGCAATAGCAATGTGCAGGGTCCAGCCCCCGTCACGGCTGCTTACGGCCAGAGCGTCGTCCATATCGCGAGTGGTTTCCGCATCGATAGTTGCGAAGCCCAGCTCGGAAAGTTCGGTGCGCTCACCGGTAACTGTTGTCAGTTTCTCCGCAATTGTGTCCGCCTGCTTTTGTGCAGCGGCACCAAATTGCTCAGGCAGCTTGAATTGGGCGACAACATAGGCGTGTTCGATACCGGGCATATCGGGCTTGCCGATAACGGTTTCCACCTTGGCCTGGGCTCTGCCGTCTTTAAATGGATGGCGGTTTACTTTGCAGGCAATAAACTCTCCCGGCTGGGCCTTGCCGCGAGCCTTGGGAGGGAGAAAAATCCAGCGGGACAGGCCATTTTGCGTGGGCTGGATAAAGTGGCCCTGGCCGCGCTGTACATACTGGCCAACAAGGTAGTCGAGCTGGCTGTCGATCAATGCATCGAGCTCCGCCGCGAGTTTACCCTTGTTCTCCTCTGAGAGACTTACTCGAACCCGGTCACCGGGAAATACACGCTCCATTTCATTGGGAGGCAGGAAGGCTTCCCTCCCGTCATCCAACTCAACGAAGCCAAACTTGCCGTTACTGCCGCGAACCCGGCCTTCGGCAAACTCCTTACTGGAGCGAATATCTGTTTTCAGTTGCGAAAGTTGTTTTAGAGCGTCGGCATTCAGCATCGAGTTTATCTCTATGGGTCGATTTGGGCGCGGATTCTACCAGACCATACGCAGAGGATGTAACGCGCTTAGGCGGTGGAAATGATCTTAGTTGTCAGTGTTGTGAGGTTTCCAAAAATTTTTGAAAAAGTAGACATATTAAGGAAGGCTTCAAAAGGTGGTTCTTTGCCAGAAGATTTATACAGGAATCGTGTTCTCTTGAGGGGCAGTTATAGGAAATTTATGCGAGAGCCGCCAGCGGTAGGAGAGGGTCCGGTATTCAATACCAATTGATGGAGAAATAAGAGCGTAGAGCTAGCCGCCTGGATTAATGACTGGGCGGCCCAAGTTATTCCGGGGTGAATACCCATCCTAAAACTGTGCTTCTAGTGTGATGCTTTAGCTATTGCAAGGCTCATGTGTGCAAAATATGCAAACTTTGTCTGTGGAAGCTGGATATAATCTTATTCCAGATAAAAACAGATAAGGGCTGTGGTTGTTCCCCAGCTGTAGAACCGGCCTTCCGGAGAGGAACAGTTAATGAGTATTTTTTCCCATTCCGCCTACGATAAACACGAACAAGTGGCGTTTTACCAAGATGCAAAGAGTGGCTTGAAGGCCATTATCGCGGTACACAATACGAATTTGGGTCCTTCACTGGGTGGCTGCCGCATGTGGCCCTACGCCGACGATGGCGAGGCCCTGAATGATGTTCTTCGCCTTTCCCGTGGTATGACTTATAAGTCTGCGATGGCTGGTCTCAAGTTGGGTGGTGGCAAAGCCGTAATTATTGGTGATCCGCGCAAGGAAAAGACCCCTGAGTTACTGCGCGCTATGGGTGAGTTTATTAATACCCTGGGCGGCCGCTATATCACCGCTGAAGATTCCGGCACAAGTGTGTCTGATATGAGTGTTATCGGTGAGACAACCGAGTTTGTTTCCGGCCTGTTTGCGGGCTCCGAGTATGGTGGTGATCCTTCCCCTTCGACTGCTTACGGTGTGTTTGTCGGCCTGAAAGCTGCGGTAGAGCACCGCTGGGGCAAGACTGACCTGACCGGCTTAAAAGTGTCTATTCAGGGTGTGGGCAACGTTGGTTTCCGCCTGGGTAAACTATTGAAAGATGCCGGTGCGGAACTGTTTGTCACCGATATTTTCCAAGACAACATCGATCGCGCGGTTACCGAGCTGGGTGCCATAGCCGTAACTGCCGATGAGATTTTTGACCTGGACGTAGATCTGTTTGCCCCCTGTGCGATGGGAGCAATTCTCAACGATGACACCATCAGCCGCTTGAAAGTGCAGGCTATTGCTGGTGCGGCCAACAACCAGTTGGCGGAAGAGCACCATGCTGAAGTGCTTCGCGAGAAAGGTATTTTGTACGCACCGGACTATGTCATTAATGCTGGCGGTATTATCGACGTTTACTACCAGCAAAAAGGTGATTACGACGCTGCAGAAGTGCGCGCTCATATCGAAGAGATTGGCAGCACGATGAAAGAAGTGTTCGAGCGTGCCGATGAAACCGGCCAGACCACCGCTCACGTAGCGGACCGGGTTGCCGAGGAGCGCTTTGGTCACCATACGGTTGTAGGCGAGGCCGAAGACAAGTCTGGTACTGTGGCAGCGTAATGTTTTCAGCGCAGGAGTAGAGCTGGTGACCTGATTCCTTGGGCGATTGTCATCTCGCTTCTCTCTGTGATGTATTGATTTGGGCACTTCGGTGCCCATTTTTTTGCCTGGAATATTTGCTAAATTGCAGTTGGTAAAAGGTTTTGCTGACACTCTGGAGGAAAGCTGGCCTAAACTTGCCATCCTGAAATTGCGGTTTTTTAAAAGGGAGTGACAATATGGACTTGCGTCCGCTACTTATCAGCGTTGCCATCGCTATTACTGGCCTTACCGCTTGCGGAAAGTCTACCGATGATACGCCTCATGCGCTTTCGGTGGATAAGGAAGCAGCAGCCAGTAGTAAGGCTGCTGCATCCGATAAAGAGGCGTATGTCCCGCCACCCAAGTTGGAGATTCCTTTCCATAAGGAAGTATTGCCCAATGGCTTGACGGTGATTGTGCATGAAGACCACAAAGCCCCCGTTGTTTCTACCAATCTCTGGTACAAAGTAGGCTCTAAGGATGAGCCGCCAGGTAAAACCGGATTTGCTCATTTATTTGAGCACTTGATGTTTAACGGTAGCGAAAACTTTCCAGGGGAATATTTCGAACCCTTCCAGCGCTCTGGGGCCACCGATATGAATGGCACCACCAGCAATGACCGTACCAATTATTTTGTCACCGTGCCCAAAGGCGCCCTGGATATGGCGCTGTGGATGGAGTCCGACCGAATGGGGCATTTTAAAGGTGCAATTACCCAGGAGGTTTTGGATGAGCAGCGCGGTGTTGTAAAGAATGAAAAGCGCCAGGGGGAGAATGCACCTTATGGCAAAGCGTTCGATATTATTGCCAAGAGCACCTTCCCCAAAGGACACCCCTATTCGTGGACGCCGATTGGCTCGATGGAGGACCTGGACAACGCCAGTCTTGCAGATGTCAAAAAATGGTTTGAGGACCATTATCAGCCCGCTAATGCAGTTTTGGTAATTGCGGGTGATGTTACGGTCAAAGATGCGATGGCCAAGGTGCGCAAATATTTTGGTGATATCCCGAGCACAGGAGTGCAACCGCGCATTAAGAATTGGGAACTACCCACCCAAGTGAAAAAGAGGGAGGTGGTTTACGACCAGGTGCCCCAAACGCGAATTTACAAGGTTTGGAATGTGCCCGCAGTGGGTAGCGAAGTGGAAGATGCGCTGGAATTAATGACTTCCCTTCTCGCCAATAGAAAAAACTCTCTTCTTTACCGCCGCTTGGTTCGCGATGAGCAAGTGGCCACCAGTGTCAGTGCTTTTTATTACGGCCGTCAGCTTGCAGGGCAGTTGATGATTATCGTCGATGTGAAACCCGGGCAGTCTGTAGAAAAAGTTGAAGACTTACTGAATAAAGAATTAAAGCAATTCGCAAAAAATGGTGTGAATGCGGATGAGCTACGCCGGGTTAAACAGAGTGAGTTTGCCGGGCTGGTAAAGGGGTTGGAAAAAACCGGTGGTTTTGGTGGTAAGAGTGACATCCTTGCCCAGTCGGAGTTTTATTTTGGCGATCCCGGAGCCTTGATCGAAGGCGTAGAGGATTATGCAAAAGTATCCGCTCTCGAAGTTCAAGAAGTGGCTGAGCAGTGGTTGAAAGAGGACTCCTACACCTTAATTATGGAGCCGAAGCAGAAGTATACGGCAGCGGCGGAGGGTGCTGACCGCAGCAAGCTCCCCGAGGTAGACAAAAATGTAGAGCTGGAACTGCCAAAACAAAAAGAATTTACCCTCAAAAATGGATTAAAGGTTGTTCTGGCCGAACGCCACGATACTCCCGTGGTACTGATGAATCTACAATTTCGCAGTGGCGCCTCCGCAGATAAAAATAAGCCGGGTCTGGCTTCAGTTGCGGCGCAAATGCTGAACGAAGGTGCGGGTGATCTGGATAGCCTGGAATTTAGCTCTCGCTCAGAAGAGCTTGGTGTAAATATTGGTGGTGGTAGCGGCCTTGATTATAACAATATCAGCATGAGTGCCCTTAAGACGCAGCTGGAGCCATCGCTGGAGCTATTTGAGAAGGTGGTTACTGAACCTCGTTTCCCCGAGTCCGACCTGGAGCGGGTTAAGTCCAATCGCCTGGATGCAATAGCCCAGGAAAAAGCCCAGCCTCAGGGCTTGGCTATGCGTGAACTGCCGCCGCTGCTATTTGGAGAAAACCACCCTTATGGCTCTCCCTTGACGGGATCGGGTACTCCCGAGGGAATTAAGTCCATAACCCGTGAGGATCTGGTTAATTTCCAAAAGACCTGGGTGCGTCCGGATAATGCAACCCTGACGATCGTGGGGGATGTTACTGAAAAAGAAATTGAGCCTTTGCTAAATGAGACGCTCGGAAAGTGGACTGCTCCTAAATCAGAGCTTCCCAAAATTGAAGTTGCCAAGGTGCCCCGCCCAGAAAAAGCTCGAGTTTATTTGCTTGACCGCCCCGGCGCACAACAGAGTTATATCATGGCAGGTCTGTTGATGCCGCCTTGGCAGCCGCAGGGCGCTGAAGCTTTTGATGCGATGACAAATATTATTGCCGGAAAGTTTACGTCCAGGGTCAATATGAATCTTCGTGAGAACAAGCATTGGTCCTATGGTGCCCGCGCGGTTTCCCTCGATACAGAAGGGCAGCGTCCCTATATCCTCTTTGCTCCTGTGCAAACTGATAAAACAGCTCCAGCCATTAAGGAATTGGTAAAAGAGTATGAGGAATACTTAGGAGAGCGTCCTATTACTGCAAAAGAGCTTGAGGACTACCAGAATGACGAAGTCCTGAAGCAAAGTGCTCGATTCCAGACCAAAGGGCAATTGCTTTCCAGTATTAATTGGCAGGTGGAGAAGGGGCTTCCAGAGGAATATATTGCCGAATATCCACAGCGGGTTTCAGCACTGAATAAGGAAAAAGTAGAGGCTTCCGCGAAGGAGTATCTTGCGCCAGATCAATTCACCTGGGTGATTGTTGGGGATCTGAGTAAGATTAAAGGCGAGGTTGAAGCCTTGGATATTGGCCCCGTTGAGGTGCTTCCTGCAAAGGACTGATTTGAATTATTTCCCCGCCCTGTTTGGGCGGGGAAATAGGGTTTAAGCTTTAAAACTGGGGCGCTCTTTAAGTTGTTCACGCCACCTGATTAGATGAGAGTGCTTGGACGGATCGGGTCGAAGGTTTTGAACTTTGCCGAAATCCAGTCCGCAAACCATGCTGATATCGGCCACTGAAAAATAGTCACCAACCAGGTATTCATGGTCTGAAAAGTGGTTGTCGAGGGTATCCATAAACTTCAAGGCTCGCTTGCCTGAATCCTCACCAAAATCGGGGTAAACATTCATCCGGTCCTTAAAGAAACCGGAAACGTGCTGGAAACACATCCCGACAGGAAACATAAGGTTAAAGTCGGCACGGCGATTCCACATTTCCACCAGTGCTTTTTCCTTGGGGGTGCGGCCGAAGAGTGGTGGCTCTGGGTGTAGCTCCTCAAAATAACGCTGAATGGCCACTGATTCCGCAATGTAAGTGCCGTCATCCAGCTCCATTACGGGTACTTTTTTATTGATATCTTTGCTTCGAAACTCTGAGCTAAGATTTTCCCCTTTTGTAATATCTATTCCGACATATTCTGCATCTAACCCCTTTTCTGCCATAAACATGCGAACACGTCGACAGTTTGGTGCTGCTGCGAACTCATAGATTTTCATAGAGGCTTCCTCTCGCCTGGGTAATTGCGTAGATTGTGCGATCTTGGTAAAGGACGTTAAGAATCTAAAAGAGATCTACTGGGGACGACAATGACAACAAAGACCAACCGAAGCTACTTTGTCAACCGCGCAGCCGCCGTGGCTTTGTCGGTATTTGCCGGGCTTTTTAGTTTACAGGCTGGGGCCGAGAGCATCGCAATTTACGCTGGCAAATTATTTGATAGCAGTAATGGAAAATTATTGGAAGACCGCACCATTCATATTGTCGATGGGCGGGTTGAGTCAGTACAGAAGGGGTTTGCCAAGCGCGATCGAGAGCGCTTGGTCGACTTGAGAGAATATACGGTATTGCCAGGTTTGATGGATATGCACAGCCATCTCACTTACGAGTTTGGGCCGCGTGCTTATATGGAGTCTTTCAGCTGGAATACTGCCGATTTTACCTTGCGCGGCGTGGATGCTGCTCATCGCACTCTACAGGCTGGATTTACCACGATTCGAAATCTTGGTGATCACGACAATGTGACTGTGAGTTTACGTAATGCAATCAACAAAGGCCTGGTGGAAGGTCCGCGTATTTATACGGCGGCAAAGACAATCGCAACTACCGGTGGGCACGCTGACCCCACCAATGGGCTCAGGCAGGACTTGATGGGGAACCCTGGCCCGGTGGATGGTGTTATTGATGGGCCTATCAGCGCGCGCAAAGCGATTCGTCAACGCTATAAGGACGGCGCTGACCTGATCAAGATCACCGCGACTGGTGGAGTCTTGAGTGTGGCAAAGAGCGGCCAGAACCCTCAATTTATGCAGGATGAGTTGGAGGCAATTGTTGAGGCTGCTAAGGACTATGGTTTCACAGTTGCAGTACATGCCCACGGTAAGGAGGGAATGATCCGCGCAATTCGTGCTGGAGTGGACTCCATTGAACACGGCACCTATATGGATAATGAGGTGATGGACCTGATGCGCCGTAACAACACCTGGTTTGTGCCGACTCTAATGGCTGGCGAGTGGGTGACAGAAAAATCGGCGATTGAAGGCTTCCTGCCGGACCTGGTGCGCCCGAAAGCCGCGACTATGGGGCCTTTAATGCAGGATACTTTTAGCCGCGCTCACAAGCGCGGAGTAAAAATTGCATTTGGAACCGATACCGGTGTTACCCGTCACGGCAATAATGCTCGTGAATTCTTATTGATGGTGCAGGGTGGAATGAGCCCGGCCGATGCACTGCGTTCAGCGACTTGGAACGCGGCCCAACTACTGCAAGTACAGGATGAACTGGGCAGCATTAGCGAGGGCAAGATAGCCGATATTATCGCTGTGGCAGGAAATCCCCTGGAAGATATTTCGGAAATGCAACGGGTTCTGTTTGTGATGAAAGAAGGCGTTATTTACAAAGAATCCAGCGAGCTGCCAAGCGATGTGTTTCTTGAGCAAGATATCAGCGGTTAGCCGGTAGGGAAGAACGGCAGTGAAACAGCAAGGCTGTTGGTGCTGTTTCACTGCTGACAAGATATTAGCTATTACGGGGCAGCAGGGAAGAACCGAAATGGACTATGAATATATTCAAGTTCCGAATGGCCCCAAGAGCCGTGTATCCTTCCTGCCTCCGTATGTGAGTAGCTATTGCTCCGTATTAGTCCTCGAGTTCGTATACCAGATCCAGATTGACGGTAAGTGTGGTTTCTCCCGGTGAAATGGGGGTGGAAGCGCTGTCTTTCATGGCCGCCATTTCAGTGCGGTACATGGGGCGTGGCATACCGCCGTTGCCATTTTCTGAAATACTGACAATGCGACGCACTTTTGTACCCAGCGCTTTTGCGTACATTTCTGCACGTTCCTGGGCGTCTTCAAGGGCTTTCTCCCGGGCTTTGGCTTGAACTGGAGCAGGTTCACCAATTTCGAAGCTCGGACCGTTGATCTGGTTGGCTCCAGCGGCGGTAAGATTGTCCAAGACCTTGCCGAGTTCATCCAGTTTGCGAACCTTTACGCTGACGGTATTTCGCGCGGTGTAACCAGTGATTCGGGGTTTTTTGTTTTGCTGGTACTGGTAGCGCGGAGACAGGTTAACGCCTGTGGTTTGAATATCTTTCTTGTTGATACCCGATTTCTTGATGGCGGCCATTAAAGACTCCATCTGATTGGCGTTATCGCGCATTGCCTGTTTGCTGTCCTCTGACTCGGTCACCACTCCGACAGAAATTTTTGCGATATCAGGAACCTGACTTGCCTCCCCCCGTGCAGCGATGGATACCATGGTCCCCCGGTCTTCTGGAGCCCGCTCGTTACCACAGGCTGTGGCGAGCAGGGCGAGAAGGGAAATTACTGAAATTTTTACTGCTTTCATAACGCTTCCTTATCCATTGAGTGCTGATTATTGTGACGAAAATGGCGCCATTATTTTATAGATTGAATCCTGAACCGCAGCTGAGCCCGTGTGCCTTTTAGGTGTGAAATATGCTCTAGCGGCGGTAGTAAAAATCACTCCGTTCTCTTAGCTCTGAAGCTTTAAGAGTTAAAAACCTGCTGGTAAGTTTCATCCTTATCGTGATAGATGGCGAATCCCAGCCTGAGAAACTGTTGTCGGCGATCACACAGAACTGCTCGAGCCTTGAGTTCTTCCTGAACCCTCTGTGAGATTTCTGGTTGTGAGCAGTTAAATGTGAAAAAGTGGCCGTGACCTTCTTCCAGATCATGACAAATCAAGTTGTTGCGATTCAAGATGGGATGGTCTGAGTTATCCATGCTATTCAGGAATCGGGTTTGCGCATTGAGAACATAGCTGTGTATTTTCTCGATGGTAATGCCTTCGCGATGGAATAAATCGAAAATAGCCAGGGCTTTGTAGAGTGTTGAATAGTCCATGGTCGCCCCGGCAAAGCGCAGCCAATTGTCGCTATATCCGACTTCTTCCGAGTGATTCTCCAGCTCAGCCATTTCTGCGAACCAGCCGGTATTTACAGGGCGCAGTGTACAGTTCGCAGGAATTGTCATAAAACACAGGCCTTCACCGGCGCCTAGGTACTTATATGATCCTGCCGTAAAGAAAACCTTGTCTGCAACGGTTGAAAGATCGATTGGGCGAGCAAAAAAACCGTGATATCCGTCGATAACGAATTGTGTGTCGTGCGGTTTCTGTGCTGCAACCTCCAGCAGCCGGGGAAATACCACACCGGAGTCAAAAAATACCAGGCTGGCATAGGCCAGATGGTA
Organism: Microbulbifer sp. ABM4_008; assembly: GCF_056311705.1. Classification (NCBI taxonomy): domain Bacteria; kingdom Pseudomonadati; phylum Pseudomonadota; class Gammaproteobacteria; order Cellvibrionales; family Microbulbiferaceae; genus Microbulbifer; species Microbulbifer sp. ABM4_008. The sequence goes on from NZ_CM149970.1 coordinate 1,434,695, forward strand.
TTCATTTTTATGTAGCTCGGTCTCAAATCTTTCCGCCAGGGTGGCGTAGGGTTCTTTGGCAACTCTCGTTACCTCTACTTGAGGAAGCTCTTCCAGACGTTGTAATTGGCGAGTAAAACTGTAGAACTCTCCGTCTGTAGTGAGAATGCGCAATGGTTTACTGGGATCGAATGAACTCAGTAGCCGATACACTAGTTCATGGGTATTTGGGGCTATAGCGATCAAGTCTGCCCTGGGTAGGTTGAGGGATTTTGCGATCGCCGCTTGCCATGAGGGTATCTTCTCCTCAAAAATTGGCCCCCATTTTTCATCGGCCAGAAGTGCTGAATCGCGCCAGTACTGCTGTACTGCATCAAGGGTAACATCGGGCCAGTAGTGGTGGGAGTGGCAAGCCATGTGCAGCATGGAAGAGGGGCTGCCACTGGGCGCCTGAAGGAACTCGCGATAGAATTTTTTATACATATGCGTTTAGCTTTAAAAAGCCGATTTATTTGTTATGGGCTGATTGTAGAGCTTGGCAACAAGAAGGAGTAGAGGGTGAAGTACTTACACACCATGGTTCGCGTAACCAATCTGGATGAATCTCTGGCGTTTTACTGTGAAAAGCTGGGCCTGCAGGTCGTTAGTCGAAATGATTATGATAAAGGGCGTTTCACCCTAGTGTATCTCGCAGCTCCCGAGGATCTTGAAGCGGCCAGGGAGAATAAGGCCCCGACACTGGAACTCACTTACAATTGGGACCCGGAAAGCTACACTGGCGGGCGGAATTTCGGACACTTGGCATATCGGGTAAATGATATTTACGGGGTGTGCCAACGCATGATGGATCAGGGGGTGGTCATCAATAGGCCTCCGAGAGACGGCCATATGGCATTTCTTCGCTCCCCAGATGGGATTTCCATTGAGTTGCTGCAAAGTGGAGAGCCCCTCCCACCCCAGGAGCCCTGGATGTCTATGGATAATCAGGGTGAGTGGTAGCCCGGGATAGTTGAAGCCTGAGATAAATTCTGACGGCCAAGAAAAAGAGAAAGTGAGTGAAAAATACCAGTTGTATTCTACTGGCCGGAGAGACGGCTGCGCGGCGCATACGTGAAGAGGGGTTGTCCCAGAGACAATTTTCGACGCTGGTCGGCGCTTCCGGCGGTCCCAAGTGGCTGGTGATTAGCCAGTTGGATCGGGTATTGATGGGGGAGTTCTTCAAGGCGCGGAGCGAGCCAATTGTCACCTTGGGATCATCTATCGGTAGTTTTCGCAACATGTGTTACGCAATGGCAGAGCCGCTATCAGCACTTGAACGATTAGAGCATCACTACATCTACCAAGCCTATTCTGACAAGCCCTCCCCTGAAGAGATTACTGCCGGCGGTCGCAAGATGCTGCAGGCAGTGTTGGGTGCTGAAGGTGCTCGCGAGGTAGTGGAAAATCCCATTTGGCACAGCCACTTTGTGGCGGTCAGGGGCAGGGGGCCACTGGCCAGTGAAAACAAGGCGCTGTTGGCGCCGGCATTACTCGCCTCGGCACTGGCAAATGCTGTATCTCGCAACAGCCTGAGCGCTTTTTGGGAGCGGGTGGTTTTTCATTCGCAAAAGTCGGCAGGCATTCACTTCCAGAACCTGAGCACCGAAAATATTCCGCTGACCGAGCAAAATACCTGTGCTGCTGTACTGGCCAGTGGCTGTATCCCTTTGGTAATGACAGGGGTGCAGACACCGGAGGGAGCTCCACAGGGTAATTATCGCGATGGCGGTATCACCGATTACCACTTTGATCTGCGCTTCCGCCACCCCCAGGGCTTAGTGCTCTACCCGCACTTTTTCCCCTATATGGTGCCCGGCTGGTTTGATAAAGGGCTCTCTTGGCGACGGGTTCGCGGAGATGCCATGCAATCCACTCTGGTTGTGGCTCCTTCGCCCAAATTCGTTGCCTCCTTGCCCTATGGAAAAATTCCAGACCGCAATGATTTCTACAAGCTCGACCGTGAAGACCGTTTGAAGTACTGGGGGCGGGTGGTTGATCTCAGTCGCCGGGTGGCAGATGATTTTTATGAAATTTGGCAAAGTGGCCGGGCGGCTGAACATTTAATTGAGGTGGGTGCGGAGGATGTCCCTCATATGTTGGAGCAGGTTAGGGCAGCATAGGTATGGCGCAGGAATTTAACAGTCCCCAGGAAGAGTACCGCACAACCCAGGAGAGGGTTTATTTTCAGGTGCGGGATGCCATTCTGCGGGGAAAGTTTTTGCCGGGTAGGGCAATTACTATTCGGGGCCTGGCCTCGGAGCTTAATTGCAGTCCAATGCCGGTTCGCGAAGCGTTGCGCCGCCTGACTTCGGAGCGGGCCCTGGAGCTGTCAGATACCCGCCGGGTCAGGGTACCGACAATGACCCCGGAAAAACTGGCAGAGATTTGTGCCGCTCGCGTGGCCCTGGAGTGTCAGGCCGCTGAACAGGCACTGCCATTGGTCGGGGATGCTGAATTAGCGCAACTTCGGGAGCTGGATGAGCGTGTAACAGAAGCTCTCGCTCAGAAAGACATCGAGCGCTATGTAACCACTAATCTGGAATTTCACTTTACCCTTTATCGCCTGGGGCAGCCCCATATCATCCTGTCCCTTATCGAGAGCCTGTGGCTACAGACAGCTCCCCTCCAGCACTTGGTTTTCCAGCGCTTTGGCGTGCAGGAGCTGCCAGACCGGCATCAAGATCTGCTCGAAGCTATTGCCAGTAAAGATGAGTTGAAGGTGCGCAAAGCCATTCAGCAGGATATTGAAGAGGGGCTCGGCTCTATCTCTGCAGAGGAGCTGCTGTAGCGGCTCCTTCCCCCCCAGTTGACTATTTAGTTTCCACTTTTTCTCCTCGCACTGGCGCAATTCGACCTTATGTTTTCGGTAAGGGCAGATAGACCTTGCGCTTCTGTCGATGGCCCCACTAGAATGTGATCACAAATTAGTGGTAACGATTTGGCCTTTTGAGCCCGATTGGTGGGCGCTGAGCAAGGCCTGTGAAAGCCAGGAGAGAAATATGAACAAGACTGAGCTGCAGCAACACGACCGTGAGCACCTGCTACACCCATTTACTGACTTCCATGACTTGGGCCAGCAGGGGACCCGTGTGATTACCAGCGCCGAGGGCGCGTACATCACCGATATTGATGGCAACAAAATGCTTGATGGCATGTCAGGCCTCTGGTGTTGCAACCTCGGCTACAGCCGCAAAGAAATCAGCAATGCGATCTACGAGCAGCTGAATACCCTGCCTTTCTATAACAGCTTCTTCCAGTGCACTACGGTGCCCTCGATTGAACTCGCCGACGCCCTGGCTGAAGTGACCCCGGCGCATATGAACAATGTGTTCTTCACGGGTTCCGGTTCCGAGGCAAATGATACTAACCTGCGCCTGATCCGCCGTTTCTGGGATATCCAGGAAAAGCCGGAGAAGCGCATCGTTATTTCCCGTAAGAATGGCTATCACGGCTCTACCATTGCCGGTGCCAGCCTGGGTGGCATGAGCGGTATGCACAAGCAATTCCAGCCGCTCGACTACATTGAGTACGTACAGCAGCCCTACTGGTTTGGTGAGGGCGGCGATATGTCTCCAGAGGAGTTTGGTATCCAAGCGGCTCACAGCCTGGATGAGAAAATCCAGGAGTTGGGCCCGGATAATGTTGCGGCGTTTATCGCTGAGCCAATCCAGGGTGCTGGCGGCGTAATTATCCCGCCGGAAACCTACTGGCCGGAAGTCAAGAAGGTGCTGGACCAGTACGACATCCTGCTGGTGATGGATGAAGTGATTTTTGGTTTCGGTCGTACCGGTGAGTGGTTCGGTGCCGACTATTACGGCATGAAGCCCGACCTGATGACTTTCGCCAAAGCAGTAACCAATGGCTACTTCCCCCTGGGCGGTACCATGGTGAGTGATCGTGTCGCTGAGGTGATCAAAACCAAAGGTGGCGAGTTTACCCACGGTTACACCTACTCCGCGCACCCGGCTGCCTGTATGGCAGGTCTGGCAACTATCAATATTCTGCGCAACGAGAAGATTATCGAGAATGTCCGCGATGTAACCGGCCCCTATTTGTCCAAGCGCTGGGCTGAACTGGCGGAGCACCCGATCGTTGGCGAAACCCGCAGTTTGGGTATGGTCGGTGCCTTGGAGCTGGTAAAAGATAAGGCCAGCCGCGCTCGTTTTGATGATGACTGCACCGCTGGTGCGGTATGTCGTGACCTGAGTATCAAGCACGGTTTGGTGATGCGCGCCGTTGGCGATGCCATGGTTATCGCACCACCGCTGATTATGACCACTGAGCAGGTCGATGAGCTGGTAGAAAAAGCGCACCGCGCCCTGGACGACACTGCTAAAGCACTGGCGTAACATAGCGGCAAGATACTCTGTTGCAGAGGCGGTCTGGTACCCCGTTTTCCATGATTTGAATGGAAAAGCGGTGTTGGGCCGTCTCTGCGTTTAGATTGAATCACCCCAGGCACCTTATGTCTCAAGAAAAAGAATTCACTGCCCAGCCCGATCTGCTGGAGCAGTCGCAAAAATTCCTGGCAGAGCACTCGGACCTAAAGTGGATCGAAGGCTTTATGTTCGATATCAATGGCGTGCCGCGAGGGAAGTGGTTGCCGGCAGAAGCTGCGGAGAAATTGCTCAAGGGCAGTCTGCAAATGCCGCGTAGCGCGGTCAGTCTCGATATCTGGGGGCGGGATATCGAAGACAGCCCGCTGGTATTTGCCAGTGGAGACAGCGATGGCGTTTGTCTGCCGGTTTCGCCTATTAGCCTGGCGCCCTGGCATCGCGAGTCCACTGCCCAGCTGCATATGCAGTTGCATGAGGCAGATGGCTCCTCTCTTTATGCCGATCCCCGCAGCCAGTTGCAACGTGTGGTAGAGCGTCTCGGCAAACTGGGTTATACCGCCGTGTGTGCGACCGAGCTGGAATTCTATCTGCTCCGCGATGAGGTGGATCATCTGGCGCGTCCGCGCCCGGTTAGCGATAACGACGCCGAGCTGGTGCCTTCCACCGACGTTTACGATCTGTCCGAGCTCAATGCACAGCGACACTTCTTTGCCGATGTGCGAGCTGCCTGCGAGGCACAGGGTATTCCCGCAGATTCAGTATTGTCGGAGTGTGCGCCGGGACAGTTTGAAATCAACCTGTTGCACAGTGCCGATCCCGTTAAAGTGGCCGACCAAACATTACTGTTTAAGCGCTTGTTAAAAGGGGTGGCGCGCAGTCACGGCTTCCGCGTGAGTACCATGGCCAAGCCTTTCGGGGATCAGGCGGGTAACGGAATGCACGTGCATATGAGTTTGATCGACGCCAATGGGAAGAACGTTTTTGATGACGGTTCTGACACTGGCTCCGATTTACTGCGTTATGCCGCAGCAGGAATGTTGGCGACTGCCAACGATGCGATGGCGTTTTTCGCACCTCACAGCAACTCCTATCGCCGCTTCCAGGAGAGCTCTCACGCACCGCTGAACCTCTGCTGGGGATACGATAATCGCACTACAACTTTGCGTGTGCCCGCCAGTGATCCTGTGGCACGGCGTATCGAGCACCGCATTGCCGGGGCGGATGTAAACCCCTATTTGGTGTTAGCTGCGATTCTCACTGGTGTGTGTCATGGCATTGAGAACCAGATGGAAGCGCCTGCACCTGTGGAAGGCGATGCCTATCAGGTGGAGAGTGAGAAGTTGATCAATACCTGGAGTGGTGCACTGGAGCGCTTTGAGCAGAGCCCTTTGTGGCGCGAGTACCTTGATCCGCGCTTTGTGGAATTGTTCTCTCTGTTGAAAAGACAGGAGCAAGCAGAGATAGCTGCCCGCGTTACCGATGTTGAATACCAGAGTTATCTGCATCGGGTATAAACATTGGCGGTGTGCTTTAGCGTCGATTGCCGTTTTAGTGAACGGCTTTCACGACAGGAGAGTTAGTGGGGAGTATTTCCTCTGCTATACCTAAATTTAAGTGCGTAATGTACTTGAAACTCTCCTCCTGAAAGTGTGTTCGAGAAATCTGGCCCGCCTTTTGGCGGGCATTTTTTTATTTTTGATTGACTTATTTCCACTTCCTGTTCGTGTTAATCCCTTCTTTTAAAGTTGCCATGGCTTGAGTGCATCGATTGACACGGTGTGCGGTTGCTGGGCTTTTGTTGCTATTTTGGCTTGCGAGCACACATCCTTGGGCCAGGATACCAAGAGTGTGGACCGCTTCCGCCTAGCAGTCATTTCTCCGCCAGTGTATTCTTCCGCTTTACCAGCGAGGCACCCCAGATGGTCGGCTTTTAGACGTTGGCATTCGCAGAATGTCTGTGCGAGAGCGGATAATGTTATGGGGTATAAGAATATTGCAGATGGGGAAACTATGACCGCCTTGGGAAATTGTGCAGACGGTCCAACGGCTGGCGAGACGCAGCCACTAAAAATATGCCTTTTGGGGTATCGCAGCAATCCACACAGTGGTGGTCAGGGCATCTACCTGCGCTACCTGAGTAAAGCACTGGTAGATGCTGGTCACTCCGTGGATGTTATTTCTGGCCAGCCCTACCCAGAACTCGATGAGCGCGTAAAGCTCATCAAAATGCCAGGGTTGAATCTCTATGAAGTTGAGCGTCCAGCGCGGGCCTTGAAACCTCGCCACCTGCTGTCATGGGCGGATTTTTTTGAATGGTGGAGTAAGCTTACCGGCGGTTTTGCAGAGCCTTATACGTTTGGCCGTCGGGTAAATAAATACCTGCGCAAGCACGGCAAACAATACGACATTGTTCACGATAACCAATCACTGTGTTACGGCTTGCTGGATATCGAAAAAAATGGATTGCCTGTTGTCGCGACAATTCATCACCCCATTACCCGGGATCGTCAACTGGCATTAGATGCCGCCCCCGATTGGCGTTTTCGTTTGCTGGTACGTCGCTGGCATAATTTTTTGAATATGCAGATCAAGGTGTCGCGGAAACTTCGCCATATCGTGACCGTTTCCAGGCAATCTGAGCGGGATATTATCGAGCAGTTTGGCGTGGCTCCCGAACAGATTCACCTGATTTACAACGGTATTGATACGGAATTATTCAACCCAGGGGCAGAGAATAAGCGCTTGCCTCTGCGAATTATGACCACCGCATCGGCAGACCAGCCGCTCAAAGGTCTGCGCTTTTTATTGCAGGCGCTGGCGGAATTGCGCCAGGAATATGAAAACATAGAGTTGTTGGTGGTTGGCAAATTACGCGAAGGTGGCGCCACGGAACGCTTGCTTCACGATCTGGATCTTCAGGATAGGGTTCAGTTTGTCTCCGGTATTTCTAACGAAGAACTGGTCGATAATTACCGCAAGGCTACAGCGGTAGTTTGCCCATCGCTCTACGAAGGATTTGGTTTACCTGCCGGGGAGGCAATGGCATGTGGTGCTCCGGTAGTATCCAGTGACGGGGGTGCTTTGCCTGAGGTGGTTGGGGATGCCGGAATCGTGGTCCCTGCAGGAAATCACGAAGCTTTGGCTAATGCCCTGCGCCAGGTTTTATCCAGCGAAGCGCTGCGAAAAGAACTCAGTGAGAAAGGTCGCCAGCGCATTGAAAATAAATTTTCCTGGAAAATCGCTGCAGAGAGTTTGGTGAAATATTACCGGGAAATTCTCGGACATACACTGGCGGAACAACCCAGTAGTCATGAAATAGAAACTCCGAATATGCGCAGTGCGGAGGCGGCTTGATGATTACTGTAGATCCCCAGCACTTAAATCTTCGCCCTGGCCAAAAAGTCCTCGACTTGGGGTGCGGTGAAGGGCGCCATTCTATCCACTTGATGATCACTGATGATGTTGATGTTTACGGCATTGACCTGTGTTTTGATGATGTGCGCACTGCCAGTGAGCGAGCGGAACCTTTCCGCTCTCCCGAGCATTCAAAGGGTCGCTTGCAGTTCGGAGTTGCCAATGGCTTGCAACTGCCATTTGCCGATGGGAGTTTTGATGTGGTTATCTGCTCAGAGGTACTTGAGCATATCCCCGATTACAAGTCTGTCCTGGCTGAGATTAACCGGGTATTAAAACCCTCTGGTATTTTTGCCGCGACAGTACCGGCATTTTTTCCCGAGTGGGTGTGCTGGAAACTCAGCGATGAATACCATCAGGTTGAGGGTGGGCATATCCGAATATTCCGCGAGCGCGAGCTGCGAGAGGATATTGAAAGGCTGGGACACCACTATTTTGCCCGGCATAAGGCCCATGCGTTACATGCACCTTACTGGTGGTTAAAGTGTTTGTTTTGGGACAAGCCCGATTCCCGTTTGGTCTCTGCCTATCACCGCCTGTTGGTGTGGGATCTGATGAAGAAACCAGCCTTTACCCGGATTCTCGAAAAACTATTGAACCCGCTGTTGGGAAAAAGTATCGCTCTCTATTTTGTGAAACCTGCCGGGTCGACACAACGAGTGGATGCGGCCCTCTCCCTGCCTGAGGGAGTTGAAGCATGAGTAAAATTTCTGTGCCGGCAAAAGCTTCTGGTCTTTTCCCTGAAGGATTTATCCAGGATAGCGCCGCCTATATTCTCTCCCAGCAGCTCCCCGATGGTTCAATTCCCTGGTTTAAAGGGGGCTATGCCGACCCCTGGGATCATGTTGAGGCCGCTATGGGGCTCGCCATTGCCGGAGAGTTCAGTGCTGCTGAAAACGCTTATTGCTGGTTGGCTGAGATTCAGCTGGAAGACGGCAGCTGGTGGGCCGCTTATAAAGATGGCGATATAGACAACCGGGAGCGCCGTGAAACCAATTTTGTTGCCTATGTGGCAACAGGAATTTGGCAATACTTTCTGGTTAGTAGAGACACACTGTTTTTACAGCGCTATTGGCCGATGGTGGAGCGTGCAATCGAGTTTGTATTGCGCTTGCAAACGGAATTTGGCGAAATTCATTGGGCGGTAGATTCAGAGGGCGCCCCTATGAAAGATGCCCTGATCACCGGTTGTTCTTCCATTTATAAAAGTCTGGAATGCGCAATTAATATTGCCCACCAGCTAGGGGTTGCTCGCCCTCAATGGATACTTGCCCGGGAAGCTTTGGGCGATGCGCTGCGCAATAAACCGGAGCGCTTTGATCGCACCTGGGAAAGCAAGGCGCGCTTTTCAATGGATTGGTTTTATCCCGTATTAACCGGTGCCTTTTCTGGTGAGGCAGCGCAGTTGCGTCTTCAGCAGCGCTGGGATGAGTTTGTCGTGGCTGGTTTGGGATGTCGTTGCGTCAGTGATGAGCCCTGGGTGACGGTGGCTGAATCCTGCGAACTCACTATGTCCCTAATCGCTGCTGGCCAGCGTTCGCGGGCGGAAATTTTGTATCGCGGCTTGCACCGCTGGCAGGATAAAGATGGGGGCTACTGGACCGGTTATGTCTACCGGGATGAGGCCATCTGGCCGGAGGAAAAAACCACCTGGACTGTAGGGGCCATGCTTCTGGCTGCCGATGCGCTCGCCGGATTAACGCCAGCGAGCGAGCTGTTTACATCGGTGCGCCTGCCCCTAAATGCGGCGCAGGATTCCCAGGGTGTCGACAGTTTCGACGAGCTCGAATTGAGCGGAAGCCAGGGCTAGTTTGTAAATATCGTAGGGCGCCTGGCCGCCATCGGCGGGGTCCGGGAAAATGTCGTGGATCGCCAGGTAGCCACCGGGCACGATATGGCGGGACCAGCTGCGATAATCGGTCATGGCCGCTTCCAGGGAGTGGCCGCCGTCAATAAATACGAGACCCAAAGGGGTATTCCAGCAGCGTGCAGCTGTTGCGGAGAGGGCGACGACGGGAACAACCCAGTCATCCAATTCAGCCGCGCGAATATTCGCGCGGAAAGTGCGAAAACTGTCCATTAAATTGGCCTGGCCATCAAACAGTTCGGGATCGTGATACTCCTCTCCGGGCTGGTGCTCTTCAGAACCTCGATGGTGGTCCACGGCGAACAGGACGTTATCGGTCAGCTTACAGGCACTGGCCAGGTAAATTGATGATTTGCCGCAGTAGCTGCCCACTTCAAGACAGGGACCCAGTGAGCTGGCTTCAGCTGCCAGGTGGTAGAGAGCTTCCCCTTCATGGGCGGCGAGGAAACCTTTAATTGCTCGAATATCAATAGGTAGATTTAGGGACATGGGTAAACGCTTGCTATTTTTCGTGGCCGAAACACTAAACTGCCACTAATACAAAAGCAATTGGGTTTTTACTCAGGGCTCCGTAAATCCCATAAAATATAAGTAGAAATTAAAATATGCGTAAGGATCACAGGCCCTATTGGCTCAAGCGACTGCAGCTGCGTTGGCGAAAATGGCGAACAGAGTATTTCCTTCTGCCACAATTCGATGCGGTTGGGGTTGAGCCGGAAGTAATGGACCCGGGTTCTGTCCATGTTTTTGGCGGAAATGTTCGGCTCGGAAATTATCCTCACTTAATCTCCAACAACGAGAAGTGTATTCGCTTTACCACTTTTGGGCACAAGGGGGGAGAGGCATTTATTACTATTGGGGATTTCGTATTGATCTCTCCAGGGGTACGTATTTCTGCGGCTCAATCTATTGAGATTGGCGACGCCTGTATGATCGCAGCCAATGTGTATATTTCCGATTCTGATTGGCATGGGCTCTACAATCGCACGCGGCCCTTCCGTTGTACCTCCCCGGTGCGCCTGGGTAACAATGTTTGGATTGGAGATAGTGCAACCATCTGCAAAGGTGTCACTATCGGTGATAATTCTGTAGTGGGAGCCGGCAGTATCGTCACCAAGGATGTCCCCGCAAATACGGTTGTCGCCGGTAATCCGGCAAAACCCATTAAATCAATTAATCCCAAGCGGCGAATGATTACCCGGGAGGCATTATTTGCCGATGCCTTTCGCCAAGCGCATAATCTGGATGAATTGGATAAGATGATGTTGGGTGGGAACACCTTATTGGGTTGGTTGCGCTCGGTATTCTTTCCCCGCCGTAGCGATTGAATGTGTAAGTATTAATAAAATGAAAAAAAGAAAAAGTATTGTCCTGATTGGAATGCCCGGCGCCGGTAAAAGTACGCTGGGGGTGTTGTTGGCAAAGGAGCTGGCACTGGGGTTTACAGATACTGATGTTCTGATCCAGTCCAGAGAGGGCAAGACTTTGCAGCAAATTATGGCTGAAAGTGACTATCTTAATCTCCGCGCCATTGAAGGGGAGGTATTAGCTGAGGCCACCCTCCCCAGTGATGTTATTGCCACTGGAGGAAGCGCAGTCTATAGCGAAGAGGGCATGGCGAATCTACGCAGTCAGGGTGTGGTAGTGTTTCTTCAGTGTTCAGCGGAGGAATTGCGTCGGCGTATCCATAATTATGAAAGCCGTGGCATTGCGAAGGCGCCCGGGCAGTCTTTTGCGGACTTATTTGAAGAGCGACAGGCCCTTTACCGGCAATATGCAGAAATAACGGTGGATTGTGACAGTAAATCACTGCAGGAAACGCTTGATCATTTACTTAATGCGCTGCGGGAGCTTGCAGAGTAACCGAAATTTTCTCAGTAAGCCCCATGCGTTAAAGCAAGGGGCTTTACTTTTCACACTTTTGGCTTAAAGTGGCAGCTGGGTGGTGTACTTCACCTGCTTGAGGGCAAAGGTGGAGTTGACTGAGGCCACGTTTGGCAGGTGTACCAGAGAGCGCTTCAGTAATTGCTCATAGTGTTCCACACTATCCACTACAACGCGCAGGACATAGTCTTTGTCTCCGCTGGTGGAATAGCACTCGACCACCTCCTGGACATCCTGAACTGCTGATTCAAAGTTGTTCAGGGATTCCTCATCGTGATTGTGGATGGTAACGTAGCAGTATACGGTGACACCCAGATCCAGTTTGCGTGGGTCCAGCAGGGTAACACGGCCACGGATAATGCCTTCGGCTTCCAATCGCTTGATTCTGCGCCAGCAGGGGGTGTGCGAAAGGCCGACTTTATCGCCCAGCTCTGCCATGGAGTAATCTGCGTTCTCCTGCAGCGCTCGCAGAATCTTACGGTCAAAATCATCCAGGTCTGTCGAACGCTTCATAAAGACTCCTATCCTATAAAAATTATCTAAATCGAAACTTCTATCACAAATTTACGCATATTTGCGTGAATAAAGCAATGCTCTATTGCGCTTAACGAACTAGTATGACCTGACTAAACCGTTTCGGGATAGGTGCAGTGTGCCCTCAGCCGCTCTGGGACTTTGCGGCAAATATAAAAACAGGCGCATCTAACCACAGAAAACGGACTATTCGGAAGAATAATGACTAATAACTCGAACCGGGTTTCGAGAAGAATAATTAACCGGAAGTAGGTGTATGACTGAAAAAGTAACCAGTCCTCAAAGTACGGCGGATTCCCAAGTAAAAAAACAGGTTTCATTGGACGACCGCTACACCATGCTCAAGGGCCGTGTGCTCCTTTCAGGTATCCAGGCCCTTGTGCGCTTACCCATAGACCAGATGCGAATGGACCGGGATCGCGACCTCAATACCGCGACTTTTATCTCCGGTTATCGGGGGTCGCCCTTAGGTGGCTACGACCTGCAGTTATCCAGGGCGAAAAAACTGCTGGGAGAGTACAACATCCGTTTCCAGCCTGGCGTCAATGAAGAGTTGGCGGCTACGGCAGTTTGGGGTTCCCAGCAGGTGGGCTTGTTCCAGGGTGCAGAAGTGGATGGCGTCTGTGGGATTTGGTATGGCAAGACACCGGGTGTCGACCGCTCCTGCGATGCATTTCGCCATGCCAATGCCGCTGGCTCCTCTCCCAAAGGTGGCGCACTGATCGTTGCCGGCGATGACCACGGCTGTAAGTCATCCTCCTATCCAGGGCAGTCTGAATTTGCCTTTGTGGATATGCATATTCCAGTACTTAACCCCGCCACCGTGCAGGAAGTGTTGGATTATGGTCACTACGGGCTGGAGCTGTCCCGCTTTAGCGGCTGCTGGGTGGCAATGATCACCCTGGCAGAAAATATGGATAGCTCTGCGACCGTGGAAGTGGACCCTGAGCGGGTTAAATTCCACTACCCGGATATTGAACGTCCCGAGGGCGGCCTGAATATTCGCAAGCAGGATAACCCTCTCGAGCAGGAAGAGCGCCTGTGGCGCTACAAGCGCCCTGCTGCGCTGGCTTTTGCCCGCGCCAATAAACTCAACAAGGTTGTATTGGAAAACCCTGAGGCGAGCCTCGGCATCGTCACTACCGGTAAGGCCCATCTGGACTTGATGCAGGCCTTCGAAGATATGGGTATCGATGAGCAGAAGGCCAAGCAGCTCGGTATCCGAATCCTTAAAGTGGGTATGACCTACCCGTTGGATGTGCCGGGTATCCAGGAGTTTGCCCGTGGCTTGGATACGCTGCTGGTGCTTGAGGAAAAACGCAGTTTGATGGAAGTACAGCTGAAAGAGGAACTGTACAACGTCCACGTGAAGGACCCGAATTTCCCGCGTATTCTCGGTAAAGTGGACGATTGTGATCAGCCGCTGATGCCCGCTTATGGCGAGCTGTCGCCAGCGATTATTGCCCAGGTATTGGGTTTTGTTTTGGGTGAGGACAAGTTGGATGAAGGCGGCAAGCACCGCTTGATGCGTCTCAATGCGCTGGCTGAACGTATTTCCCAGCAGACTGGCTCAAGTGTGTCTCGCTTGCCTATGTTCTGTGCCGGCTGCCCTCACAACCGTTCCACCAAGGTGCCAGAAGGAAGCCGAGCCTTAGCAGGTATTGGTTGTCACTATATGGCCCAGTGGCTCGACCGGGAGACTTATACCTTCACCCAAATGGGTGCCGAAGGGGTCAACTGGGTAGGGCAGGCGCCGTTTACTACTGAAAAGCATGTCTTTGTAAACCTGGGTGATGGTACCTATTTCCACTCCGGTATTTTGGCGATTCGCGCTTCCGTGGCTGCCAAGGTCAATATCACTTACAAGATCCTGTTTAATGATGCGGTCGCCATGACCGGCGGCCAGCCCCACGATGGTGAGTTGGCTCCGGATATGATCTGTCGCCAAGTTTTGGCAGAAGGGGTGCAGAAAGTTGTCCTGGTGATGGATAACCCGGATAAATACAAGGGTGCGCTGTCCTTCCCCAGTGAAGTTGAAATTCGTCACCGGGATTACTTGCCCGTTGTAATGGATGAGCTGCGTGAGGTTGAAGGTTGTACCGTTATTATTTACGACCAGACCTGTGCCACCGAACTGCGCCGCAAGCGCAAGCGCGGGCTATTGCCTAAAGCCGAGGGGCGCCCCTTCATCAACGAGCTGGTGTGTGAAGGCTGTGGGGACTGCGTCCAGCAGTCGAGCTGTATCGCTGTTGAGAAAGTGGAAACGGCGCTGGGCGATAAACGCAGGGTGAACCAAACCGGCTGTAATCAGGATATGTCCTGCGTTAACGGCTTCTGCCCCTCATTTGTTACGGTGAAGGGTGGCAATATTGCCAAGGGCGCCGGGGTGGGTGACGTGTTGCGAACTGAAGCGGCCAAGTTGCCCTCGCCACAGCTTCCGGGCTTACAGCAGCCGTATAATTTCCTGGTTACCGGCGTTGGCGGTACGGGTGTAGTGACCATTGGCGCCTTGCTAGCGATGGCGGCACATATCGAGGACAAAGCGTGCAGCACCCTTGATCAGACCGGATTGGCTCAGAAGGGCGGAGCGGTTTACTCCCATATTCGCTTTGCGGCTGCGCCCGAGTCTTTGCAGGCGGTACGTATTTCCGACGGTCGTGCCGATGCCCTAATGGCCTGTGACCTGATTGCAGCCGGCAATGTGGCAGCTTGTTTGGTTAAACTGGATAAATCGCACAGTCGCGCGGTAGTGAATACCCACTTGAGCCCAACTGCGGCAACGGTTCTCGGGCGTGAGGATGTCCATTCACCGCAAGCGGTATTGGATACGGTGAGTGGCGCGGTTAATGAGCTCAGTTCTGTGGAAGCGCATCGCCTGACCAAAGCAGCTCTGGGTGATACGCTCGCCGCCAACATTTTCATGCTCGGCTACGCCTGGCAGAAAGGGCTGATTCCGCTAACTGAAGCCTCCCTGCTGGAAGCGATCCGCTTAAACGGTGTCGCTGTGGAAGGAAATCTGCAGGGATTTGCTGCAGGTCGATTGGCGGCAGAAAATCGCAACGCTCTGGACAAACTGTTAACCCACGAAAAAGTTGCAGTAGAGGTACCACAAACTCTTGAAGCGATTGTGGCTCACCGGGTGGAGCACCTCACCGGTTATCAAAATACGGACCTCGCCGAGCGTTACCGCAGTTTGGTCGATACGGTGAAATCTGCTGAGATTTTAAAAGTGCCCGGGAATGTCCAGTTGGCCGAGGTGGTTGCGCGCAATTACGCAAAATTGCTTGCCTATAAGGATGAGTACGAGGTGGCCCGCCTATACACCGATAGCCGCTTTACCGAATCGCTAAAAGAAAACTTCAGTGGTGACTTTACGCTGGAGTTCAATTTGGCTCCCCCATTACTGGCGCGCTTCGATAAAGGCTTGGGGCGTCCCCGCAAAATGAAATTTGGCGGTTGGATGTACAAGGCATTTGGTGTTTTGGCGAAGCTGAAATTCTTGCGCGGATCGGCGCTTGATATTTTTGGCTATACAGCAGAGCGAAAAATGGAGAGGGCACTGATTAGCGAATATGAAGAGTTGGTTAAGAAAGTTCTGGGCCAATTAAATTCGCAGAATCACGCTGCTGCAGTTGAGCTACTTCAATATCCGGATATCATCCGGGGCTACGGCCCGGTGAAGGAGGCCAATATTGAGAAAGCAAAAGAACAGCGAAATATCGCATTAAATCGATTTGAAAACCCGGTTCGGGATATAAAACTTTCAGCGGAAGTTGAGGTTTTTGACCCAGCTAAGGCACAGCAAGTAGGTTAATTGCCTGTTTGATAAAGTGGCTCGAGGACTGTCTTGAGTCACTTTATACCCCCCTACCAAACCCCTTGTAATCGTATGGCGAATTGGTTGGTTTTATCTCCAGTAAAATCGTCATCGCCGAGGGTGATGTTCATCATTACCCGGACTTTTGGGTTGAAATAGTAATTGACCCCAAGTGTAAAATTACTGGCTCGTAGCTGGCGAAAATCCCGATTCTCTATAGCGGTATATCTTGCGGCAACTTCCCAGGCACCCTCTGGAGGAGATGGTTTGATAGATTTAAATACTCCGATCTTGGAGTCGTAGGGTTTATGTTGGCCGGTAATTGCCCAGCTTCCCATAATGTACCAGGCGTGAACATCCTGCCCCCCAATAAAGCATCCGCTTATGGGATCGCAAAAAAAACTTGGCGGAAGACCGAAGAATTCCTCATAGGTCAATTCAGAGAGGTATATCTTCCCTGTGAAATGACCATACGCATATTCCGCTTGGCCGAATAGAGGGCCGTAAGTCGCAGCTAGCTCGAAACCAGTAGTATTGACCCGGCCTCCGCCATCTCCAAGGAAAAACTCATCGTCACCAAACTCGCCAAAAAAATTATCTGATCCGCCAGGTGTGATTGCTATCAGCTGCTCCGGCCCTCGTCGGCCCGCATAGGCAACTTCAGCAACGATATCGGGACTGTTTTGATTCGCTTTTTCGTAGCTACGGTATACACCTAGGTGAACTGTTGATAAGGCATCGTTAATTGGGGCCCAGGTCAGTCGGGTTGCTGCGCCAAACCCAGAATTTCTGGGGTCACCGGGGTCCCGTAAATTGAATAACGTAAAACCAAATGTATAACAGCACCAATGCTTATGCCAGTCGATACCCTGTTGACGTCCACGTCCAGAATAAATACCTGCAGCGCTGGTAAATGCCCGCTCCATAAGCACTAGGTCATTGGAGCTTGTCAGCTCATTGATTGAGCGGCTGGGTTTAAAATTGCCGATGGTTAGTTTTCCGGTAGAGAACTTTGTTGCTAAGTAGACATCCCTCAACCCCCCAGCTCCATCATCCGCAAAGTCTCTTTCAAGCTTATAGTTCCACTTCCATAGATTGCCTTTCATTGTCAATCTAACCCGACGGAAGTCGGTTGTATTGACCGGATCTTCTAGGTCTTTGTCAAAAATGTATGTATCGAAGTGAATCCTTCCGCCGAGTTGTGCGGAGAAATCCCCATCGTCAGAGACAATTTTCAGCCCGCCTTTTGTCTCGGCTTCATCAGCAATAGCCGGGAAGCTAAAAAAAAGAATTGATATGGCACAGTATGCTCCCCAGCATTTCATCGGACGCCTCTAGTTGAGAGTTGTCATTGGTCACGGGAAAAGTGCTATTCGAGTTTAGCAATAGAAAAGACTTTGGACGGGGAGGGGGGATGGGACGGCGCAGAAAATCTGCGCCGAGGGTTACTGGATAGTTGATTAAAGGCGTTCTAATTTGTAACCAGTGTCGCCTAGAAACTCGATAACACTGCGTTCGCCCACCAAGTGGCCAGCGCCGACAATGACAAACAGAGACTGGTAGTTTGGCCCCTTAAGGGCAATTTTCTCAGCCATCCTTTCATTGCGATTAAAAAAAAGTGTGTCATAGAGCGGCTTATATTCAGGGTTTTCAGTTAGGCCGTCGAGGATAATAAGGCGATTCAAAGCTTCTTCATCTCCTCGCTTCCATGCGCTGGTAAGTTTGGGTAAAAAGGTTGAAATATCCCCAATTTGCTCAAGGGTTTGCTGGAAGAGGAGCGCAGGGTTGTCCAGGTCGTTTAACATCTTGAATTGTTGCAAGACACCTTCCAGCTCCAGAACGGATTTCCCATCCTTTTTTGCTTTTTGTAAAAAGTGCCTATCAATGCCTAGTTCTGGGTTGAGGCCGTGGGCTTGCATCTCAATCATGCTCATAGAGATCATGGCTATGGCGGGGCGCTGCCGGATAAACATAGCCTCGGGCATACTACGCTTGTGCATCCACGACTTTAGTTGGCTGTATAGCGCGGGTGGAAGTTCGTCTTTTAAAGTTCGTTCACCTTGGTAGATAGACTCCATCATGATTCGCTGCTGTAACAGGCTGTCGCCTTCTGCAGCGAGAATGTCAGCCTCGACGGCAATGGCATCACTATTGGAGTAGGCTTGTTCAATTTTTGATCTTAGAGGGTAGAAGTCTTCAGTTGCCAAGTGAATCGAGCCTAATAAGTAAACGGTTTTATTATCTTTAGTTGCTTTCCAGAAGATGCCTTTATCACTCTCAGCGGCTGAAGCTCCTATTGTTAGTAGAAGCAGTGTAAAGGCGAGAAAGTAACTTATTTGTCGCTGAAGCATTGTCGGGTCCCTGAGTAATTTGCCTTTGCAAATACTATCACTAACACCTTCAGGTACCAGAGGGGCTTTTAGGCATCAAGTCACTGACTTGTAAATTAGTGATGATTTACTGGGAAATTATCCTATAGGAAGTCAAAATAGACCTTTTGGTCTGTTTCACGGAAGTCAAATTGAAAGTTGTACAGTTTTTGCCCAGCCTAGAGCCTGGGATCACAGCAACTCTTGCGCTTGAGTTTGCAAATGAACTGGTCAAAAAAGGCCACGAGTCCCTGGTGATTTCTACTGATGGACCATTGGAGGCGCGGTTTCGTTTGCACGGTAGTGACTTTATCAGCTTTCCAAAAATCAGTGAGTCAATTTGGTCTTTGCGGCACAAATCCCGCCTGCGTAAGATTCTCGCAAGGTTGCAACCGGATATTGTCCATACCTATGGTCGCTCAACGGCTTTTCTAGCTTGGCGCGCTTTAAACAGTGAGTCAGCTACAAGTCGCCCTAAGCTGGTGCCCCTCGTGCATCAAGATTTCCCCAACAGTTATTTTAATAAAGGTATGCTGTCGGGAGATGGAATTATCGCAAGCTCCCGAGGGGTTGCAGAGAACCTTAAGAAGTCCTCCCCCAAAATTGCAGAAGACTCGATAGAGGTTATTTATCACGGTATCAATATTCGCGAGTTTGATCGTGAAAAACCGGTAGCGAGCCAGTGGCAACTGAAGCTTTTGAATAGCTATCCCCAGTTGGAAGGGAAAAACTGGTGGTTAATGCCGGGAGATATCTCTGCAAGTGGGGGCCAGGAGGAGTTTTTACATTTGTTGGCCCAGGCTGCGGCACAAAGCGATGATATTCACGGAGTGATTGTAGGAGCTTTGGCTGAAGATGATTTACGTTATCTGAAAAAACTTGAAGGGCTCGCACAAGATTTGGATCTCGGTAGTAAGGTTACATTCCTCGGTGAACGCCGTGATATGCGTGAACTGTACGCAACTTCTCAGCTGGTTTTTCAACTCGCCAGCGAGAAAGATGGGAACGCAAAATATTCCAAAGAGGCACTGGCGATGGGGCGCCCGGTAATTGCTTATTCCGAAGGTTGTACGGGGGAGGTTTTACAGAAACATTTTCCTGAAGGGCTGGTGAAGAAAGGTGATCTGAAATCTTTAATGGAAGCGAGTTTGAATTTGGTGAGCAAGCCAAATAACCCGAATCCACAAGAGTTTAGCTATGCAGCTTCAGCTGGAAAAACCATAGACTTTTTTCAGCGCTTGCTTAATTAAATTGAAAGCAATCTTAGTCGTTAGCAATCTGGAAAGTATTGAAAGGTTGAATTTCTAAAAGTTAAGGTGCCCGTTCAAAGAGGCGAAATCAAAACCGGGATTGGGTGTATTGGTTCTGGCGTTTGAAAAATGACTGTATCTTAAAGAAAGGACGTGGCCTCTGGAAAAACGGTACCCGAAAGCAAAGTGCAGGGCAAAATTTAGTTTGGTGCTCAATCCAATATCACCGAAGTTCTTTTGGCTTAAGTAGGATGCTCCTGCGCCTGCTTCAGCAAAGCCGCCCCGTAATTCACCTCGGGGGTACCAGCGTAGAATAGGTTTAATTTCGAGAATATTTTGTTGCTGTTTCTCGCTGTGGTGTTCAATCCGCATATGGGAGTAGCTGCCTTGACCCCACCATTGAAGTGAATTGTCGCCAAGGCTAAATGAAGACAGTAGATAGGAGTAGCTGAATCCAGCCATTTCTGAGGCCGAAATGGAGCGATACTGCATTAACTCATTTCCCAACCCTTTACCTGCGCTTGCGATGAGCTCGGATTCTGCTTGGGTCGGTGGGGCTAGAAGTAGTCCGCCGACAAAAAAATAGGTACAGCATTTAAAGGCACAGTATTTTTCGTTGAAGACCGCTAACTTACGCATAACTTCGCAGTACTAACTGATAGAACTGTTTTAAAGACTAGTGGGAAAGGGTTCGATGGCAAGCTTTCAGGAGAGGCTTGCCATCGACTTCTTCCTTTTCTAACGCCACTGCCGCTTCAGTTGTCGAAGTGCGTCAGAATGAAGTTGTCGCGCGCGCTCCTGACTAAGCCCCAATTGCTCGCCAATAACTCGAAAAGAGCAGTCCTTGTCAGAAATTAATCCATACCTCAAGTTGAGGACTGTCCTTTGTCGTGCGGGGAGGCGGGCAACAGCTTCACGGAGGCGTTGCGCTAGCTCCTGGTTGGTTACAAGCTCATCGGTATTGTAAAGCTCATCAGCAGGTGCGTAGTCCAGTCTGGTGCTGCTCTGGTCATCTGCAACCGGGTCATCGAGAGACCCTGTTGGTCCTGGGAGTTTTAATAAGCTTTGGATTCTCTCAATATCTAGTCCTGTATGGCGGGCCAGATTGTCATCGGATGCAGGTTGCCCCTGAGCGCGGACTTCACCAATGGCTCTGTAAATCGCTCTTAAATCATCCTGGACATTGGCTGGTTGTCGGACGAGATCTTCGTTGCGCCTTAAAGCTAATTGAATTTCTTGCTGAATCCACCAGTAGGCATAGGTGGAAAAGCGGTATCCCATTTGCGGTTTGAACCGCTCAATGGCTTTCATTAATCCTACATTGCCTTCTTGAATTAAATCGATAAAGGGAACTGATGGATTGCGAAAACGTTTTGCGATGGCAATAACCAGGCGCAGATTACATTGGATTAGTTTTTTCCTCTGTTTTTGAAAGCGCTGTAGGAGCCCGGTCAGCCTGCTGCGACCGCGCCTATCCAGGAAATTGCTGGTAAGCAGGATTTCAGTGTGGGCAATTATAAGTCCATGGTCGTAGGCGCCCGTACTTCCGCGCTGCTCCACTCCTTCGCTGCGTAGCTGGACCAACTCGGTGCCGCTCTCCTGAAGGTTGGAAATGAGCTTTTCTTCCAGGTCGCGTAATAGACAGGTGGTACTGTGCTCTTCCTCCGGAGTTAATAGCTCAAGCCGGTAGAGGTGCTTGAGATAGCTTTGCATTGGGGTGGTGCCGCTCTCGGAGAGGGTATCACCCGCTGCATGAATCTCTTCCGAGTCAGGGTCTCGCTCGACTTGAGGGTCGGGCTCGCTGGCACCCTGGCAGGAGTCAGAGAGTGGTTCGCCTGTATCCTTCAGCCATTCTTCATCCCTTGAGTAAAAATGTTCTCGGGACAAGTGCTTAAACCTTTGTTGGCTGTGTAAGTACTACACGCTGTTTAGTCTCTCAGGCGCTTTTGGCGCCTATTCCTTTCTCACTATAGAAGAGAGCTGGCGGAAATGCTCGGGTTGGTTGAAATCAGGGGGAGGGATTACTGAAGTGATGGGGCGGGGTGGGTGAAAACACCCACCGGGAGGAGCGCGGAATGTTACTTGATGCGTTTCACGCGAAGCTTTGGCCCACCGTCGGCAGGTTTCATAAAAAAGGAGCCGAACATGGCCCTCTCAACGACCACAAGGTCGCCTATTTTCCAATTTACTCCTTTCGAGTCATTTTGTTTCCAAATTTGGCCGTTATTGAGGGAAATCATTCGTTTTTGGTGTGCGGCCATTTGGATTGCGACTATTTCCGCCTCAATTTGGTTGGGGGCCTCTTCAGCTATCCGTTTTTGTTCTTGGCCAAACTCCTTAACTTCTTGTTGATCGAGGGAGTTGGCGATCTGGTCATAGCATGTGAGTCGACCTTCCTGGGGTTTAATTTCAGAGCAGGATTTGACTTGGTTCTTTAATGAATCCGCAAATATTGGCGAGGAGGAAAGTATTAGTAAGGCAAAAATGATGAAGGCTTTCATAATTCAAGGTGTCGACTTATTTGCTAATTATGACTTTTATTCTGCCTGACATAGTCGGCATGAACAAATAGATTTGGGAAAACGCTCACACTTTTCAGCTTGCCAACATGAAAGAATTTGCGCAATAGCACAGATGACCTGAGAAGCAGCTTTAAGGCTAATTTATTTGAGATACTGAGACAGGATTGTAGTTGGGGGATGACTAACTATCCCTCTAAAGCCTGAAAACTATCAATAATCAATAATCAATAAACCATAAAATTTAACTATCCAGGGGTGGAAAGATGAAGGGGTTGCTAACACCTGCAGCATTGCTTGCTGTTGTGATTGGGTATGTGTCTTGCGAAGGAATAAGTCTCGCGGTGTCTGATCGGTCTGCAGCTTATGCTGTGGAGATCATGCTTAGTGAGCGTGATGATCAGTCTGTTGACTACAACCAATACTCGGGAGACGCTCAAGATATAGAGTTGTTTGATGGCTCGCATATGATGGAGTTTGAAGGTGATGTATTTGCCGATGCTCCGGAGCATATGCCGCCAGTTGGAGAGAGCTCAGGTGCAAAAGATGGTGATGAAAAGGGCTTCGGTGAATAGTTAATTAGCTATCGAGTACGATGCCAATCAAGAGCTGCATGGACAAGCGTCCGAGACCGAAGCCCGGATTCTTGTCCAGGAGACAGGGTATCTATTTTTTCTGAGCGCTGAAGTGCTTCCCACTAACTCCGTTACTGTCTCTACCCATTAAATAGAGGTAGGTGGGCATAATATCTTCTGCAGAGGTTACCGACTGAGGGTTTTCTGCTGGGTAGGCAGTTGCTCGCATTGATGTACGGGTTGCCCCTGGATTTAGGGAGTTGACCCGGGTATTGGAAACCCCTTCCAGTTCATCGGCGAGTACCTGCATGAGCCCTTCAGTGGCAAACTTCGATACTGAATAGGCCCCCCAATAGGCTCTCCCTTTAACCCCAACGCTGGAGCTTGTAAAGACAACAGAGCCTGCTTCTGATTCCTCTAGCAGAGGCAACATTGCCTTTGTTAGTCCAAACGCTGCATTAACATTCACCTGCATTACTTGTTGCCAAGTGTTGAAATTGTAATTGCCGATAGGGGTGCGTTGCCCGAGTAGGCCGGCATTGTGCAGGAGTCCATCCAGGCGACCAAACTCGTTGCGAATAGCTTCTGCAAGGCTCTCGAAATCCTCTATTTTTGCCGCGCCCAGGTCCATGGGGAAAATAGCCGGCTGTGGTCCGCCGGCAGCCTCGATTTCGTCATAGACAGCTTCTAGCTTGGGGGTTGTACGGCCCAGCAAAATTACTGTCGCCCCGTGAGCAGCAAAAGTCTTTGCTGCAGTTTTACCTATGCCGTCTCCGGCACCGGTGATAAGAATAATTTTGCTCTTTAATAGGTCGGAGGGCGCTTGATAGTCGCCAACAAAGTCTGACATGAAATATCCCGATACTGTCACCGGGCTTGGGTGCCCGGTATTACTTCAAGTTTCAAAAATAGTGTTGTTCTAAAAGGGGCCAAATTTCATTGGCGGAATTTACCAGGTGGTCTGCCCCCCAATTGGCGGGGTTATCTGTAGAGTCAATATAACCATACCCGCAAGCGATAGTTGGCATACCAGCCTTTTGGCCGGCGATGATATCGCGCTTGTGGTCGCCGATATAAATTGCTTCAGCGGGAGCGCAGCCAATCTGGCTGCAGGCTAAAAATAGGGGCTCGGGGTCCGGCTTGGATTTGCTGACGTGGTCAGGGCAAACAATTGCAGAGGCTGGCGGTAGATGGGTAAAGGCTTCCATCAGAGGAGTGGTGTAGGCCTCCGGTTTATTGGTGACAATCCCCCAGGGAAGGTTTTTTTCAACCAGGTTGTCGAGCAGGTTGTCGATACCGGGGAAAGTGGTCGTCTTCTCTGCAAGATGTGCCAAGTAGAGGTCCAGCAACCTTTGCAGTAATCCTGGGAAGGCGGGGTCACCTTCTTCTTTGTTAAACCCCAATGTGACCAGCGCCCTGGAACCATTGGATACAGTTCCCCGGATCGTCTCGTCAGGCAGTGGAGGTAACTGCTCCTGTTGGCGCAGTTGATTTAATACAACAATAAAATCTGGCGCTGTATCAAGCAGGGTACCATCCAGGTCAAATAAAACGGCTTTCATTTTGCAGTTCACTTATTCTGGTTTGCTGGCATACATCAAATAATTGACGTCGACATCCCGGGGGTTCAATTTGTAGCTTCGGGTAACCGGGTTATAAGTCATACCGGTTATATCGTGCGCTTCCAGGGACTCATCGCGCAGCCAGGCGCCCATTTCTGAGGGGCGGATAAACTTACTGTATTCATGAGTGCCCTTGGGCAGTAAGCGTAGGACATATTCTGCTCCGACTACGGCAAACAGCCACCCTTTAGGGGTGCGGTTGATCGTAGAGAAAAATAGTTTGCCGCCAGGTTTTACAAGTTTCGCGCAGGCGCGAATGACAGAAGAGGGATCTGGTACATGCTCAAGCATCTCCAGGCAGGTAACAATATCAAAGCTCTCGGGCGCTTCTTCTGCGAGTTCCTCTACTGCCACTTTGCGATAATTGACGCTGACGCCACTTTCGAGGGCGTGGAGTTTGGCGACATTGAGTGGGGCTTCCCCTAGATCGATACCAGTGACATCGGCTCCCCTCTGCGCCATGGCTTCAGCCAGGATGCCGCCACCGCAGCCCACATCGAGGAGCTTCTTACCGGCAACCGGAGCATGCCCGTCAATGTAATTTGCACGCAGTGGATTGATTTCGTGTAGTGGTTTGAACTCGCCTTCCTTGTCCCACCAGCGGCTGGCAAGTTGCTCAAATTTGGCGATTTCTGAGGGATCTACATTGCTCATGAACTTCTCTGCAAACTCCGTCGCTCGTAACCGGCATTTTTCAGTGATTAAGCCGGAATCAGTTATCTAGCGTAAATTTCCGCTGATTCTATCACGCCATATTTGCGCCCGCTGGATAACCTCAGTTTCGTTTAAGGTTTGTAGCTGGCGCTCCTTTAAAAGTTGTCGCCCGGCAACCCAGACATCACTGACATTGTGTCCTCCGTTGGCATAAATCAACTGGGACACTGGGTCATGCAAAGGCTGCTGTTCTAGACCGCCGAGATTGATGGCAGCAATGTCTGCGCTTTTACCTACCTCCAGGCTTCCGGTTATATCTTCTATTCCCAGTGCTTTGGCTCCGTTGATGGTCGCCATGCTCAGTGTCTGATGCGCGGGTAGGGCTGTTGCGTTCCCGCTAACAGCTTTTGCCAGTAGTGCGGCTGTGTTGGCTTCGGAGAACAAGTCTTGGGTGTTATTGCTCGCAGCGCCATCGGTGCCAAGGGATACGTTGATGCCGGCTTCCAGCATGTCATAGGCTTGGCAGAAGCCTGAGGCGAGCTTGAGATTAGATGATGGGCAGTGAGAAACATGGGCGCCACTTGAACTCACTAGCTCAATATCTCGCTGGTTGGTGGCCACCATATGTACACAAAGTGTCTGCGGCCCCAGCAGCCCAAGGCGGAATAGCCGCTCGGTGGGCCTCTCTCCAGTAGCGTTCAGGGCGCTTTCAACTTCAGCGTGGGTCTCGTGGAGGTGCATTTGCATGGGGATCTGCGCTTCGGCAGAGCAGACTGCAATTTTTTCCAGTGTTTTATCTCCCACGGTATAGGGGGCGTGGGGTGCAAATACCACCTCAATTCGATCGTGCGCACGGTAATCATCGCGTAACGCCAATCCTTTGTGCAGGGCCTCATCGCTATTGCGGCTCCAGGGGGTTGGGGCATCCAGCACGGGGAAGGCGATATGGGCCCTGATTCCGCTCTCCCGCGCAGCAATGGCGACGGCTTCCGGGAAGAAGTACTGATCAGAAAAAGTAGTAGTACCAGAGCGCAGCATCTCGGCAATCGCTTGCCGGCTGCCGTCAGCTACAAATTGCGGACCTACCCAGCGTTGCTCTGTCGGCCAGATGTGCTGCTCCAGCCACTCTTTAAGGGGGCGGTCATCAGCGTAGCCGCGCAATAGCGTCATGGGCGCATGGTTGTGAGTATTAATTAACCCTGGAATTAGTGCGTGTTGCCCCAGGTCGACTTCATCTGTTGCCCTAAAACGAATTGAGGCCTCAGCTGTGGGTACCAGGGCAGAGATTTTGCCCTTTTCTATTGCGAGTGAACAATTTTCGTACACTTTTTTCTCGGGTACGACGGGTATGATCCAGCGTGCGTGGATCAGGGTATCGACAGCTTGTTGCATGAGGAGTTATCTGGTGGCTGCTGTGGGGGTGTTTTACTGTAGCCGCAGTCAATGGGGGCGACAACTGTGGTTTGTGCCGCAGTTGGATATCTCCGAGTCCTGCGGCTCCAAACATCTCAAACTATGGTAGAATCGCCCGCTTATCCCGGGCACAGTACGTACGCCCGCGCTATAAAAGGAACGCCGTAAGCCATGGGCGAATTAGCCAAAGAAATCTCTCCGATTAATATCGAAGAAGAACTCAAGCAGTCTTATCTCGACTATGCCATGAGCGTGATTGTCGGGCGCGCACTGCCGGATGTACGCGATGGCCTCAAGCCGGTACACCGCCGCGTGCTCTACGCGATGAGCGAGCTTAAAAACGACTGGAATAAACCTTACAAGAAATCAGCGCGTGTCGTTGGTGATGTAATCGGTAAATATCACCCGCACGGAGACACTGCGGTCTACGACACTATTGTGCGTATGGCGCAGCCGTTTTCTATGCGTTACACCTTGGTAGATGGCCAGGGTAACTTCGGTTCTATCGATGGTGACAGTCCAGCTGCCATGCGATACACCGAGATTCGTATGGATAAGTTGGCCCACGAGCTGCTGTCCGACCTCGATAAAGAAACTGTTAATTTTGTCGATAACTACGATGGTTCTGAGCAAATGCCGGAGGTATTGCCTTCACGTGTGCCGAACCTCTTGGTCAATGGTTCCTCCGGTATTGCGGTGGGCATGGCCACCAATATCCCTCCCCATAACCTGGGTGAGGTGATCAAGGCTTGTCTGGCTCTGATCAATAATTCCGAGTTGACCGTCGACGACCTGATGGAGTACATCCCCGGGCCGGACTTCCCCACGGGCGCCATCATCAATGGCCGCGCCGGTATTCTCCTTGCCTACCGCACTGGCCGTGGGCGCATTTATGTGCGTGCCAAAGCAGATGTGATCCGCGATGACAAGACCAATCGCGAAACCATCATCATTACTGAGATCCCCTTCCAGCTGAATAAGGCGCGCTTGATCGAGCGTATTGCTGAGCTGGTAAAAGAGAAAAAGATCGAGGGTATCTCTGAGCTGCGCGACGAGTCCGACAAAGACGGCTTGCGCGTAGTGATTGAGCTTAAGCGGGGAGAGCTGGGTGATGTGGTTCTGAATAACCTCTATTCCCAGACCCAGCTGGAAAGCGTCTTCGGTATCAATATGGTAGCCCTGGTCGATGGCCAGCCCAAGGTATTGAACCTCAAAGAGCTGCTCGAGCACTTTATTCGCCACCGCCAGGAAGTCGTTACCCGTCGTACGGTCTACCTGTTGCGCAAAGCCCGCGAGCGCGGTCATATTCTGGAAGGTCTGGCGATTGCCATCGCCAATATCGATCCGGTAATCGAGCTGATCAAATCTTCCGCCACACCGGCAGATGCCCGCGAGGCGTTGCTGGCTAAAGGCTGGCCTGTGGGCAATGTACAGCAGTTCCTGGAGCGGGCTGGTGCTGATGCCTGCCGTCCAGATGATCTGCCGCAAGAATTTGGTTTGCGCGACAACTCTTACTACTTGTCCCCGGCCCAGGCTCAGGCAATTCTTGAATTGCGCCTGCACCGCCTGACGGGCATGGAGCACGACAAGCTGCTGGCAGAATACCAGGATCGACTGGAGCAGATTGCTGAATATCTGCATATCCTCGGTAGTTTCGAGCGTCTGATGGAAGTGATCCGCGAAGAGTTAGAGCAGCTGTCAAAGGACTTTAACGATGAACGTCGTACCGATATCGTTGCGTCTCGCCAGGATCTGACCGTTGAAGACCTGATTACCCCGGAAGACAAGGTAGTAACTATCTCCCACGGTGGTTACGCCAAGAGCCAGCCTCTAACCGATTACCAGGCCCAGCGCCGTGGCGGTATGGGTAAATCCGCGACCCAAGTAAAAGACGAGGACTTCGTCGAGCATCTATTGATCGCCAACTCCCATGACACCCTTCTGTGCTTCTCCAATAAGGGCAAGGTGTACTGGCTGAAAGTCTACGAAGTGCCCACTGCTGGCCGAGCCTCTCGTGGTCGCCCAATGGTTAATATGCTGCCCCTGGAAGAGGGTGAGCGTATCAGTAGCATGATGCCGGTGTCCGAGTACGACGAAAATCACTTTATCTTCTTCACCACTGCCAATGGCACCGTGAAGAAAACCCCCCTCACCGCTTTTGCCCGCCCCCGCAGTGTTGGTTTACGTGCAATTGAATTGGAGGAGGGCGATCGCCTGGTAGCCACTGCGATTACCGATGGTGAGCGCGATGTAGCGCTGTTTACCAGCGCCGGTAAGGCAGCGCGCTTCTCCGAGTCCAATGTGCGCTCTATGGGCCGTGTTTCCCGTGGTGTTCGCGGTATTCGTATGCAGGAAGGTCAGCAGGTTATCGCTATGGTTATCCCTGAAGAGGGTGGCTCTGTGATGATGGCTACTGAGAATGGTTACGGTAAGCGCACGGCTATCAGCGAATTCCCCACCAAGGGGCGCGGTACCCAGGGTGTTATTGCGATCGCGGAAAGTGAACGTAACGGTGCCTTGGTTGGGGCCTGTCAGGTGCACCCAGGTGAGGAGATGATGTTGATCTCCGATCAGGGCACTCTGGTGCGTACCCGTGTTGATGAAGTCTCTGTACTTGGGCGCAACACGCAGGGGGTGCGAGTGATTCGCCTGAAGACTGGCGAGAAGCTGGTTGGTCTCGGTCGCATTGAAGAGACCGAAGATGACGGTGAAGAAAACGGTGGGGAAGAGTGACCCACCGCTCCAGACCACTAAGAAAGGCTGCGTTTATCGCGGCCTTTCTTGCCTTTGGCTCCCACGAAAAACGCTAAAGGCGCGATATCTATCCCCCTGAATGGCAATTTGTGCGTAGACACATCTAGTTGTATTTGAAACCTTTTTTGTATTGTGGAAATCAACTCATGAGGAAGTTTAATTTCTGTGCAGGCCCTGCCGCTTTACCGCAGCCCGTGCTGGAGCGGGCGCAAAGGGAGTTGCTCGATTGGCAAGGGCTCGGTTGCTCTGTAATGGAGGTCAGCCACCGCTCTCCAGAGTTTGTTGAAGTAGCTGAGCGGGCCGAGCAGGACCTCCGCGATCTGCTCAGTGTGCCGAGCAACTACAAAGTGTTGTTTCTTCAGGGTGGGGCAACTGGACAATTCAGTGCCGTGCCCTGGAATCTTCTCGGTGCCGGTTCATCCAAAGCTGAATTTATACACTCCGGTAGTTGGGCGGCCAAAGCGATTAAAGAAGCTCGCCGCTACGGTGAGGTAAATGTGGTTGCATCCAGTGAGGATCGCAACTTCAGCTATGCACCTGCGGCAGACAGTTGGCAGTCGAGTGGGGATGCGGCTTATTTCCACTATACCCCCAACGAGACGATTGGCGGTGTTGAGTTTGGCTATGTGCCGGAAGTGAAGTGCCCGCTAGTGGCGGATATGTCCTCAACTATTTTGTCTCAACCGATTGAGGTGGAAAAGTTCGGTGTTATCTATGCCGGTGCGCAGAAAAATATTGGCCCCTCAGGTATCGCTGTAGCCTTGATTCGGGATGATTTACTCGATCGCTCACTGGAAAATATTCCTCGCAGTTTGAGCTGGAAGGTGGCTGCAGAAGCGGGCTCTATGGATAACACGCCACCTACTTTCGCTTGGTACTTATCTGGTCTTGTCTTCCAGTGGTTGAAAGATCAGGGGGGTGTTGATGCGATGGCTAAGCAGGCCGATGCCAAATCCAAAATGCTGTACGACTTCCTCGACAGCAGTGACTTTTTCTCCAGTCCGGTTGAGGAGGGAAGTCGCTCCCGTATGAATGTGCCCTTTGTGTTGGCTGACGACCGCCTGGATAAGCAGTTTTTGATTGAGTCAGAAGAAGCGGGTTTGTTGAGCTTAAAGGGGCACCGCTCTGTGGGTGGTATGCGGGCGTCGCTATATAACGCCGTTCCCATGGAGGCAGTGGAAGCGCTTGTGGCATTTATGGCGGATTTTGAAGCGCGCAAGGCTTAGGCGGTTAATTCAATCTTGATGATTTCTAGAGAAAGTAGATAAACGAATGGCAGAGGAAACTGTGAGTGGCGACCAGCGACTGCTGGAGCTGCGCAATCAGATCGACAGTATTGATGGAGAGATTGCTCGCTTAATTAGTGAGCGGGCTCGCTGCGCCCTGGAGGTTGCAGAGGTTAAGAAAGCTACTGGCGAGGATGCTCTCTATTATCGGCCGGAGCGTGAAGCACAAGTGCTGCGCAAGGCTATGGAGCGCAATAATGGTCCGCTGACTGATGAAGAAATGGCGCGACTGTTTCGCGAAATTATGTCGGCCTGCCTGGCCTTGGAAGAGCCCGTCAAGGTGGCCTACCTGGGCCCTGAGGGTACCTTTACCCAGCAGGCGGCATTAAAGCACTTCGGCAACTCTGCCCAGAGCCGGCCGCTGGCGGCAATTGATGAAGTTTTCCGTGAGGTAGAAGCAGGTGCCGTCAGTTACGGTGTTGTGCCGGTAGAAAACTCTACCGAAGGGGTGATCAACCACACCCTGGACAACTTTATGCACTCCAACCTGAGTATCTGCGGTGAGGTGGAACTGCGTATCCATCATCACTTGATGATCTCAGATGTAACGCGCCCAGAGTCAATCACTCGTATTTATTCCCATGCGCAGAGCCTGGCGCAGTGCCGCAAGTGGCTTGATGCCCATTATCCCAATGTGGAGCGTGTGGCGGTTGCCAGCAATGCGGATGCGGCCAAGCGCGTTAAGGGTGAGTGGAATGCTGCGGCGATAGCTGGCGATATGGCAGCGGAACTCTATGGGTTGAAGGTGCTGTCGGAGAAAATAGAAGATCGCCCGGATAATTCCACCCGCTTCTTGATTATTGGTACCCAGCAAGTGCCTGCGAGTGGGGATGATAAGACCTCATTGATGGTATCAATGCGCAATGAGCCAGGTGCTCTGCACGATCTCCTGGAGCCGTTTCGTCGCTACAGCGTCGATTTGACCCGGGTAGAGACCCGGCCATCGCAGTCTGGTAATTGGACCTATGTGTTCTTTATCGATTTTAGCGGCCACCGCGATACCCAGGGAATTGCTGAGGCGCTAAAAGAGGTTGGAGGCTGTGCCTCAGATTTGAAAGTGCTGGGTTCCTACCCTCGCGGAGTGCTGTGATGGCGCAAGCTCAAATTGGCCGACTGCTGGTTGTTGGGATCGGTTTAATTGGGGGGAGTTTTGCCCTTGCACTGAAAGCTGCCGGGGCTTGCAGAGAGGTTATCGGGGTCGCTCTGGAAGAGAGCGTCTGCGATGAAGCCAGGGCGCTCGGTATTGTTGATCGGGCCAGTACCAATCTCGAGCTGGTATTGCCGCAGCTGGAGCCGGGCGATTTAGTGTTTGTGGCTGTGCCGACACTGGCAATTGAGTCTGTATTCGCGCAGCTGAAAGAATACCTGCCGGTGGGAGTCACGGTGACAGATGGCGCCAGCGTAAAAGGTAGCGTGGTGACAGCGGCAGAAAAAGTGTGGGGAAGTGCTCCAGATTTTCTGGTGCCAGGGCACCCAATCGCTGGTTCTGAAAAAAGTGGTGTTACTGCGGCGAGAGATGACCTCTATAGGGATCATCGCATTATCCTGACGCCGCTTGCGAATACAGGGGCTGCTCATTTGCAGCTCGTGGAGCGAGCATGGCAGGCCGTAGGAGCTGAGCCCCTGACAATGTCAGTGGAGGAGCACGACGAGGTTCTGGCTGCTACGAGCCATCTTCCCCATGTCATCGCTTATAGCCTTGTGGACACTTTGGCCCACGATGCGGAAAACGAAAATATCTTCCGCTATGCGGCGGGAGGCTTCCGTGACTTTACTCGTATCGCTTCCAGTGACCCGGTGATGTGGCGAGATATTATGCTCGCCAATCGGGATGCCATCTTAAAGGCCATCGACCTATACAGTCTCAACCTTTCTTCCCTGCGAGACGCTATTGCCTCCGGTGATAGCGCTGCCCTGATGGGGGTTTTTACCCGCGCCAAAGCGGCAAGGGATCACTTTACCAAAATGTTGGCAAAACAAGCGTATTCGGAACCTATGCAAGAACAAGAGATTACTTTTATCGTGCAGCCGGGCGAGGCTGTGAATGGCAAGCTCAGGGTGCCGGGGGACAAATCCATGTCGCACCGCTCTATTATGCTGGGCTCCCTGGCCGAGGGAGTTACAGAAGTTGAGGGCTTCCTGGAGGGTGAG
Source organism: Microbulbifer sp. ABM4_008 (assembly GCF_056311705.1). Taxonomy (NCBI): domain Bacteria; kingdom Pseudomonadati; phylum Pseudomonadota; class Gammaproteobacteria; order Cellvibrionales; family Microbulbiferaceae; genus Microbulbifer; species Microbulbifer sp. ABM4_008. The sequence continues at coordinate 1,467,159 of NZ_CM149970.1, forward strand.
GATGCACTGGCAACCCTGCAGGCTTTCCGCGATATGGGGGTCGTAATTGAGGGGCCGGACAACGGTCGGGTTGTAATTCATGGCGTGGGTCTTAATGGCTTGCAGGCACCGCCCGGACCGCTATATCTCGGTAACTCTGGGACCTCCATGCGCCTGTTGGCTGGATTGCTTGCCGGGCAGGATTTCGACGTAACACTCACTGGCGATGAGTCCCTGTCAAAGCGCCCGATGAATCGCGTGGCTAACCCCCTGCGTGAGATGGGTGCAAATATTGAGACTGGCCCGGAAGGTCGTCCGCCGCTTTTGATTAAGGGGGGGAGTGCGTTGAAAGGGATCGATTACCCGCTGCCGATGGCCAGTGCCCAGGTGAAATCAGCGGTATTGCTGGCTGGGCTCTATAGTGAGGGTCAAACGTCTACCGTTGAGCCGGCGCCTACTAGAGATCATACCGAGCGCATGCTGCAGGGCTTTGGTTATAAGGTGGAGCGGGATGGTGCTCAGGCTAAGTTGGTGGGCGGTGGCTCACTGAAATCCTGTCGCATCGATGTGCCTGCCGATATTTCTTCAGCCGCATTCTTTATGGTTGCTGCCGCTATCTCTCCCGGTTCCGATGTTGTGCTGGAGCATGTGGGGATCAATCCCACCCGCGATGGGGTTGTCAATATCCTCCGTGCAATGGGCGGAAATGTCGAATTGCTGAATATGCGCGAAGTGGGCGGTGAGCCGGTGGCGGATATTCGTGTTCGCTATGCGCCCTTGAAGGGAATTCGCATCCCTGAGGATCAGGTACCCCTGGCGATTGATGAGTTTCCTGCATTGTTTGTTGCGGCAGCTTGTGCAGAAGGTGAGACCGTCCTGACTGGTGCGGAGGAGTTGCGGGTCAAAGAGAGCGACCGGATTCAGGCGATGGCAAATGGCTTGATTGCACTTGGGGTAAAAGCTGAGCCAACACCGGACGGTATCGTGATCCAGGGCTGCAAAGAGGGTGCGGTATTTTCTGGAGGCACCGTCGATAGCTTGGGGGATCACCGTATTGCTATGGCGTTTGCAGTGTCATCGCTGCGCGCAAAGGATACAATCCGCATCCTTCACTGCGCCAATGTGGCGACCTCATTCCCGAACTTTGCCGAACTGGCAACGGGCGCGGGTCTCAAGTTGCAGTTGGCGTGACACGGACATTCAAGTTTGGGCGGTTGTGATTCGTTTGAGCGCATCCGCCAGAGATGTTGAGTTGTATAGATAATATGAGTGATACAAACGGGTTGCCACCAGTAGTTACCATTGATGGTCCCAGTGGTTCGGGCAAGGGGACCATTGCAAAGCTTTTGGCTGATCGCCTGAAATTTTCCTTGTTGGACTCCGGGGCCCTTTATCGGGCTGCAGCTTTGGCCGCACTTAATAAGGAAGTTGACCTCTCCAATGACAAGTTGCTGACCGAATTGGCGAAAGATCTCGATGTGCGCTTTACCGTGAGTGCCGGTCAGTTGCAGGTGTGGCTGGAAGAGAGTGACGTCACCGCAGATATCCGTATGGAGCGGGTAAGCATGGCCGCTTCCAAGGTCGCGGCAATTCCCGGAGTGCGGGCAGCGCTGCTGCAGCGCCAGCGGGACTTCCGTCAAGCCCCCGGCTTGGTTGCCGATGGTCGGGATATGGGCACTACCGTGTTTCCCGACGCGCCGGTCAAGGTTTACCTAACCGCCAGCGCTGAGGAGCGCGCTAACAGGCGTTTCGCTCAGTTGCAGGAGAAGGGGGTTTCTGTTAGCCTCCGCGACCTGCTGGAGGACATCCGTGCCCGAGATGCACAGGATATGAACAGAAAAGCCTCCCCCCTGGCTCCCGCTGAGGATGCGGTTGAGCTGGATAGTACGGGGGTGGGTATTGATGAAGTCCTCGGAAAAGTGCTCGATTTGGTTCAGGACCGTATTTCACCCTGAAGTTTGGGCAATAAATAGTTTTCTAACGACAGCGGCCGGGATCAGCCAGAATCGCCCGGCCGTTATCGTAATCCGACCCGCGTGCTGGCAGCGCGGTTGGGGTCGCGGCTGGCGGTTGACTAGACTTAACAGTTACCAACGGCTGGACCCAGCACTATAGGTAATGTAATGAGCGAGAGCTTTGCTGATCTATTTGAAGAGAGCCTGAAAAGCGTTGAAATGGCACCGGGCGCAATTGTTACTGGTGTTGTAATCGACGTAGATAAAGACTGGGTTACCGTTCACGCGGGCCTGAAGTCTGAAGGCGTTATCCCTGCTGCACAATTCGCCAACGATAAAGGTGAAGTTGAGCTGCAGGTGGGCGACGAAGTTCAGGTTGCCCTGGAAGCTGTAGAAGACGGTTTCGGTGAAACCCGTCTGTCCCGCGAAAAAGCCAAGCGCGCTGAAGCCTGGAAAATCCTCGACGCAGCTCACGCAGCTGACGAAGTGGTTAAAGGTGTTATCAGCGGTAAGGTTAAAGGTGGCTTTACTGTTGATGTTGCCAATATCCGTGCGTTCCTGCCCGGCTCTCTGGTTGACGTTCGTCCGGTTCGCGACACTGCGCACCTGGAAGGTAAAGAGCTCGAGTTCAAAGTTATCAAGCTGGACTCCAAGCGCAACAACGTAGTTGTTTCCCGCCGCGCCGTTATGGAAGCTGCCACCTCCGAAGAGCGTGAAGCTCTGCTGGAAAGCCTGCAGGAAGGCATGAGCGTCAAGGGTATCGTGAAGAACCTGACCGACTACGGTGCTTTCGTAGACCTGGGCGGTATCGACGGCCTGCTGCACATCACCGATATGGCTTGGAAGCGCATCAAGCACCCGAGCGAGATCGTGAACGTTGGCGACGAGATCGAAGTAAAAGTACTGAAGTTCGACCGCGAGCGCAGCCGTGTATCCCTTGGCCTGAAGCAGTTGGGCGAAGATCCTTGGGTATCCATCAAGCAGCGTTACCCAGAGAACAGCCGCGTGAAGGCGGTTGTAACCAACCTGACCGACTACGGCTGCTTTGCCGAGCTGGAAGAAGGTGTGGAAGGTCTGGTACACGTTTCCGAAATGGATTGGACCAACAAGAATATTCACCCGTCCAAAGTTGTCCAGGTTGGCGACGAGGTAGAGGTGATGATCCTGGATATCGACGAAGAGCGTCGTCGTATCTCCCTGGGTATCAAGCAGTGCCAGGAAAATCCGTGGGATGCCTTCGCGCGTAAATTCGCTAAGGGCGACAAGATCTCCGGTAAGATCAAGTCCATCACTGACTTCGGTATCTTCATTGGTCTCGACGGCAGCATCGACGGTCTGGTTCACCTGTCCGACATCTCCTGGAACGAAGCTGGCGAAGAAGCTGTTCGCAAGTTCAAGAAAGGCGACGAAATCGAGACTGTTATCCTGGGCATCGATTCCGAGCGTGAGCGTATCTCCCTGGGCATCAAGCAGTTGGAGTCTGATCCGTTCTCCGACTACGTTACCACCAGCGATCGCGGCAGCATCGTTGTAGGTACTGTTAAGGAAGTTGACGCTAAGCAAGCAGTAATCACCCTGGCGGACGAAGTAGAAGGCGTACTGCGCGCTTCTGAAATCAGCCGCGACAAGGTTGAAGATGCTCGCAACGTCCTTAAAGAAGGCGAAGAAGTAGAAGCTAAGATCACCAGCGTGGATCGCAAGAACCGCGTGATCAGCCTGTCTATCAAAGCCAAAGACCAGGACGACGAGAAGCAAGCTATCAAGGATCACAGCAAGAAGCAGTCTGAACAAGTTCAGCCCGCTACTATCGGTGACCTGATTAAGGCTCAAATGAATAACAAAGACTAATCGTCTTTGAGTGTTCATAGCTCCAAATGGATCATTTGGAGCGACCCGAAAGCCGGACTGGGGTTGCCCAGTCCGGCTTTCTATTAGATGATTGGTGCTCTACTCCAGAATAATCAATGACTTACAAAGGTTGCGGAGCGCATGACCAAGTCCGAACTGATCGAAAGGATTGCGTTGAGGTTGGATCAGCTGCCAGTTAAGGATGTAGAGCTGGCGGTAAAAGTGGTGCTCGACACCATGTCAGATGCCCTGTCTCAGGGTGAACGTATAGAGATACGCGGCTTTGGTAGCTTTTCTCTTCACTATCGAGCCCCGCGTACGGGCCGGAATCCCAAAACTGGGGACGCGGTTGATCTCGCCGGGAAATATGTCCCGCATTTCAAGCCTGGCAAAGAGTTGCGCGACAGAGTGAATCGAAGTATGCACGATGAGGCGAGTATCGAAGTATGATTAGACTCCCTGGCAGCAGTGTGAATACTGCCATTAATCGGGGTGAGCTTCGTCGTTAATCGATAAAGTTTTTTGTGGAACGTGGAGGTTCCCTTGTCATTTTTGCGTTGGCTGACACGCATCGTCTATGGGGTCGTCGCCCTGCTTTGCATTGCTTTGGGGATTTATTTCGCAGTTGCCAATCCGGAGACTATCAAGCCAAATATTGTGGGCTATCAACTGCCGGCGGGAAGTGTAGGCTTTTGGTTGATTGGTTTCTTGTTGCTGGGGTTGTTGCTGGGTTTTGTCGTTAGTCTGCAGCCTGTTTATGCCAAGCGTCGCCAAGTGCGGTCGCTCGAGAAGCAATTGAAGAAAATGGAGCGGGAATTACACACCGCCCACCGCAAGGCTTCTGGAGACTGATTTGCTCGATTTTACCTATTTCTTTTTCCTGCTTGCGGCAATCGCGATCGGCTGGGTGCTGGGGCGAGGCAGCGCCAAAAAGAAAGTGGCGGATTATAGTGAGCAAGAGCATGCGCTGGTGAGGTCTTATGCCCAGGGTTTGAACTATTTATTGAGTGAGCGCCACGACGATACCATCGATAAATTTATTGACTCTTTGGAAGTAAGTCAGGCTACTTTTGACACCCACCTGGCTCTTGGAAGTCTGTTGCGCCGAAGAGGGGAGTACGATCAGGCGATTCGAGTCCATCAAAATTTACTCGGGCGCCCGAGCTTGTCCAGAGTTAGTCAAAACAAAGCTCAACTTGAACTTGCCTGTGACTATATTTCTGCTGGCTGGCTGGATAGAGCTGAACGTCTGCTACAAGAGCTGGTTGAGACCTCTCAGGAGTTAAAGGCTGTTAGCCTGGAACGTCTGATTGAAGTCTATCGGGATGAAAGGGAGTGGGCTAAAGCGATCCATGCTGTAAACCTATTGCATGGTCGACGGTTCAAACGCCTTTCGGCTGACTGGGCCCCGGTTCAGGCTCATTTTTGTTGCGAATTGGCAGAGGAGTCGATAGCGGCAAAGGATTACTTAAGTGCGAGGAAACATATCGATTCTGCTCTGAGTTATGAGCGCAGCTCAGTGCGGGCAAATTTGCTGTGGGGTCGCCTCGAATATCTGCTTAGCAAGCCAAGAGAGGCCATTAAGGTTTTGCAGCGGATCCCTAAGCAGAGTCCGGACTATATTCCTGAAATCCTTGAGTTGTTGATTACTTGTTATGGGGATTTAGGGGATGGCAAGGGCTTGGATCGCTATCTTGAATCTCTGTTGAAAGAGCACCCCTCTAATAGTGTATTGATTGCTCTAACTGAGCGCATTCAGCAGCAGGATAGTGAGGCTGCAGCGGCTGCATTTATGGGGAAGCAGCTGGCGCTGCGCCCGTCTTTGAGGGGGTTGGGACGCTTTCTCGATCTGCATATAGATAGTACAGAGGGTAGGGCGAGAGAGAATCTCTCTCTGCTCAAGACGCTTATTGATCAGCTAATAGCGAGCCGCCCTCACTACCGGTGTAGCAATTGTGGGTTTTCGGGCAATCAGCTGCACTGGTTGTGTCCGAGCTGCAAACACTGGGATTCGGTGCGCTCCGTTAAGGGGATTGAGGGCGAGTAAAGTAATGCTTGTCCTGCTCATCGGGCTGACGGCCTGGTCGGGACGGTTTTTGAAATAAATGAGGTTTTTCTTGCAGTCTAAAGTTTCTTCTCCGGTTATCGTTGCTCTGGATTACGACAATGCTGAGTCTGCACTTGCAATGGCAGATCAGCTCGATCCGTCGCTGTGTCGGGTCAAAGTTGGTAAGGAGCTGTTTACTGCCGCTGGTCCAGACCTGGTGAAAACTCTGGTTGACCGGGGCTTCCAGGTATTTCTGGACCTTAAATTTCACGATATCCCCAATACTGTTGCAAAGGCCGTTAAAGCTGCTGCGAAATTGGGGGTATGGATGGTCAATGTTCACGCAAGTGGCGGTGAGCGGATGATGTCGGCTGCTGCTGAGGCTCTGCGGGAATTTGGCGAAGATAAGCCTCTATTAATTGCGGTTACCGTACTTACCAGCACAACTGCAGAGGAATTGGCTGCAGTTGGTGTGGCTGCTCCGCTGGAAAAGCAGGTGTTGCACCTAGCCTCTCAAGCTAAATCCTGCGGCCTCGATGGTGTAGTCTGCTCCGCACGGGAGGCTCAACTGCTGCACAGTGAATGCGGGGCCGATTTCTCCCTGGTGACGCCGGGAATTCGCCCCGCAGGCTCTGATGCTGGGGATCAGCGGCGTACTTTGACGCCTGCTGAAGCTTTGGCGCAAGGTGCTGACTATTTGGTTGTGGGTCGCCCCATCACTGCGGCTCCTGAACCCCTAGCGGCCCTAAAGTCAGTACTGGCTGAAGTGGCAGATTAGGATGGTTATCTTGCTTCGTAGCTTGTAATGATGTGTAATTAGGCCTGAGCCGACAGAAAGTCGCCTGTTGATATCATGGCGTTGCTTAGGGGAGGTAATTGTAGTCCCAAAGTGAAACTGATAATTCACTGGGAGTTGACCATGAAATTGACCTACCGATTGTTTTCTGTTGTTTTTGCACTCGCTGTTTCGCTCTTTCTAAATCCCCCTACATATGCGGAGGAGTTGGAGAGTGTTGATGCCAGGGAGGTTGAGCTGTCAGTCAATGTTAATAGTGCTTCAGTCGCTGAGCTTGCTGAGAAATTGGATGGCATTGGTGAGGCGCGAGCGCAACTGATAGTTGAGTATCGAGAAGAGCACGGCCCGTTCACATCTGTAGAGCAGTTGTTGAATGTTAAAGGTGTAGGTGCAGCAACCCTGGACAAGAACAGGGGTATAATTCGGCTCTGAAGATTTACGGGTCCCGACTGGTAGGTCCATAGTTGCCTCCGGTCGGGGTTTTGAGTTGATAGACAAGAGAGTCGCGATAGATGAGCCCCCTTGGTACCGTTCAACTGCTTTCCCCGGTAAGATGTAATACTTGGATTACATCAGTCACAAAGCCTCGTAATTTATTGTGTTCTGCCCCCCGCTCTGATCTTCCTTTAATCATTAGCGAATGTTCTCTGCTTGGACGACCTCTAGGGTTTTCCTTTAGGGGTGTGTAGAAAGTTGTAATTGCTTGCGGTGCAAATATTTGTCTGTGTTAAGAGTGGCTGGAGGGGTTGGCTTGCGTGAAAGTGATAAGGGGTTGGTTGGTTGAGTAGTGTGGCTTGGGAGTGGGTAATTCCACTGTTGCTTGCTGTGGTTACAAGCTATGGCGCTACATCGGTGTTTATTGTAAGAATGCGCAATTTTGCGCTCGACATACCAAATAATCGTTCGATGCACTCAGTGCCGGTTCCTCGTACAGGTGGGTGGGCTTTCCTGCTTGGCTGCTTGGTCGCGGTAGTTGCTAGCCCGCTTGATTTGTCTCCGTTGGTGTTGGGGGCGTTTGCGTTACTGTTAGCGGTGTCCGCCCTAGATGACCTGAGGAGTGTGGCTATACATTTTCGCTTTTCAGCTCATCTTCTGGCGGTGGCCTTGCTGTTAATTGCGCTACCGGGAAGGTTGGACTGGTGGCTCTACCCAATATTCATTTTGGCTGGAGCCTGGGCTATCAACCTCTATAACTTTATGGATGGGATGGATGGCTTGGCGGGGTCAATGACGCTCATCGGCTTTTCTTCTCTGGGGTTGGTTTGCGCTTTAAATGGAGATGCTGAGCTAGCTTGGCTCTGTGCGCTGTTGGCTGTTTGTGCATCTGTTTTTTTGGTCTTCAATTGGCCTTCAGCGAAGATTTTTTTGGGCGATGCCGGCTCAACAGGTATAGGTTTGGCGGTGGTTGCTGTCAGTTTGTATGGCTGGCAACGGGGAGCGTTTGGGCTTTGGATGCCGGTGGTTATATTTGCACCTTTTTGGCTGGATGCTACTTACACGTTATTAAAGCGAATGTTGGACGGTCAGCGTTGGTGGGAGGCTCATCGCGAGCACTTTTATCAAAGATATGCAATTCGGGTTGGAGTAAAAAAAGCGCTCGTAGTGCAGTTGGGTGTGATGGTGCTCTTCTCTTCAGTGGCATTAGCGGTCGCCGTATTTGAGAAGATCTGAGTAACCTCTATAGAGGATGGTTTTTTGTTTGTAGGTAGATTTCGGGGAGTCATGTGACAAGGGTTTGGCGAGGCGTAAAGAGAATCCAGAAGCCGGTATTGATGTTGGCATTTGATATGCTGATGTTAAGTTTGGCCTTTCTGCTGGCTATGGCAATCCGGCTCAATGGCGTCGCACAACTTCTTGAGTGGCGAATGTTTGCTTGCTTGGGGTTAACATTAGTTGCTACTAGTTTTATTTTCTTGCGGCTCGGTTTGTACCGGACGATTATTCGGTACATGGGTCAAAAAGCTATCATCGCGGTTCTGCAAGGGGTCACTCTTTCTGCCGTGATGTTGGCGCTCTTTTCTTACCTGACTACGGCAGGGGTTCCCCGCTCTGTCCCTGTTATCTACTGGTGCTTTGCATTTATTGCGGTTGGTGGGTCCCGCTGGTTGGTCCGCCTTTACTATCAGACAGCACTTGAGATTCATAAAACCCGGGTGGCCATTTATGGTGCTGGTACTGCGGGCCTGCAAATGTATAAGGCGCTGGTTCACGGGCAGCTATATAAGCCCGTTGCTTTTTTTGATGATAACGCCTCCAAACAAAAGACCTTTATTGATGGGCTGCTTGTGTACAACCCTGCGGACATTCTTGAGGTGGTTGCGGGTAAAGATATTGCAGAAGTTATTTTGGCTATGCCGGGAGTGCCCCGGCGGCGGCGCAGGGAGATAACCAAGGCGCTCAGAGAGCGAGGCCTAGTGGTGAAGGCGATTCCTGGGGTGGAGGAGCTGCTCGACGGTGTGGGGCGAGCAGAGGATGTCACACAAACCTATGAAAATATCTTGGGGCGCGCCCCTGTTGAGCCACAAAAGGAGCTCGTTTCTGGCTCCATCAGCGGCAAGGTGGTTTTGGTCACTGGTGCTGGCGGGTCAATCGGGTCGGAATTGTGCCGGCAGATATCGCAATGGAAGCCTGCTAGGTTGGTTGTTGTTGAGTCCTCTGAATATGCCCTCTATCAGATAGAGCGCGAGCTGCGACAGCAGCATCAGGATGACGGGGTTCAGTTTGAAGTAACCGCGCTGCTTGGTGATGTGCGCAACACCGAGCGTATGGCGGAAATCATCCAGGGCTTCTCCGTGCATACAATTTACCATGCGGCCGCATACAAGCATGTGCCCTTGGTTGAGCAGAATGTCGTTATTGGTGCCGACAATAATGTCCTGGGTACCCTCTCCGTGCTCGAGGCCGCAGAGCAGCATGGGGTTGAGCAGTTTGTTCTTATCTCTACTGATAAGGCTGTCCGGCCAACCAATGTTATGGGAGCCACTAAGAGATTTGCTGAGCTGATTTGCCAGGATTTTGGTCGCCGTTTTAATAAAATGCGCGTATGTATGGTTAGGTTTGGCAATGTTATCGGCTCTTCCGGTTCAGTAATTCCCCTGTTCACGGATCAGATCAATGCCGGTGGTCCGGTAACTGTGACCCACTCAAAAGTAACCCGTTACTTTATGACGATTCCTGAGGCGGCTCAGCTGGTATTGCAGGCTGGGAGTATGGGGCGCAATGGGGATGTATTTGTTCTCGACATGGGCGAGCCGGTGCGCATCTACGATCTGGCTGAGCGCTTGATTCGCTTGATGGGGCACACGGTAAGGGATGAAGAGAACCCTGATGGCGATATTGAAATCCTGCTCACTGGATTGCGTCCTGGGGAGAAGTTGTACGAAGAATTGTTGTTGGGGGATAACGTGCTGGGCACGGACCACCCAATGATTATGCGCGCCGAAGAGGAGCGTCTGGATAGCGAGGCTTTGCAGCTTCTGGTTTCAGAGCTTAGGGATGCGTGCGGCTCTCATGATTGCGAGCAGGTCCGCAGGATTTTATGTCGGGCAGTAAAAGGCTATTCACCCAAGCAGGGGCTGGTCGATGTTGTCTGGTCGAGGCAGGGGCAGGTACGTAAGGCGAGTGGAGGGGCGACTGTGGAGAGGTTGCCTTTAGCTGGGGAGGCTGGCTCCCGCTAGTGTATATTTTGGGCGGCTAACTAATACGGTTGGCCGCTATCTCACAACCTCCATATAGATTAAAAATATTTGAGCAGAAAAGAAAAAGCCCGGATAGATGGAATCTATCCGGGCTTTTGTTTGGCTCCGCCTGCTGGGCTCGAACCAGCGACCCAATGATTAACAGTCATTTGCTCTACCAACTGAGCTAAGGCGGAATTTAATCTAATTTATAGAGCGCAAATTAAGCTGCGCTTTTAAATTTGGCTCCGCCTGCTGGGCTCGAACCAGCGACCCAATGATTAACAGTCATTTGCTCTACCAACTGAGCTAAGGCGGAATATCTTTTCGGCTGTGCCGTTGAGATGGCGCGTATATTATAGAGCACTTCCGAACAGGTCAACCCCTTTTTTCATCTTTAACTAATTGATTTGTCAGGAAATTATTTTTTGGGGTCATGCGCAAAATGCCGCAGGTCAGAGTTAGGAAGGGTAGGACGCTATTCTCTTGTAATTGTGGGTCGTATGACGACAGCCTACAATCCTGTGTTGCATGAATGATTAAGCGGTTGGGGGAAGTGTATGGAGTCGCGACCTTTTAAGGTGGAATCCAAGTATCAGCCAGCGGGCGATCAGCCTCTGGCGATAGAGCAGTTGTCAGAAGGAATTGATGATGGTCTGAGCCATCAAACGCTGCTGGGTGTTACCGGTTCGGGTAAGACCTTCACTATGGCGAATATTATTGAGCGCCTGCAGCGGCCGGCCATTGTGATGGCCCACAATAAGACACTGGCGGCTCAGCTCTACGGGGAGTTTAAAGAGTTTTTCCCGAAGAATGCGGTGGAGTATTTTGTCTCTTACTACGACTACTACCAGCCGGAGGCTTACGTTCCCTCTTCGGACACCTTTATCGAAAAGGATGCATCCGTAAACGAGCATATCGAGCAGATGCGCCTCTCGGCCACCAAGGCACTTATTGAGCGGCGCGATGTGGTTGTGGTCGCCACAGTTTCGGCAATTTACGGTTTGGGTGACCCCGACAAATATTTGAAGATGGTCCTGCATCTGGATCGCGGGGATCTCGTTGACCAACGTACTATCCTCAGGCGCCTTGCTGAACTGCAATACACCCGCAATGATGCAGATTTCCGTCGCGCTACTTACCGGGTGCGCGGCGATATTATCGATATCTACCCGGCAGACTCCGATTTGGAAGCGGTGCGCCTGTCTCTTTTTGATGAAGAGATCGAAGAGATCACCATATTTGACCCTCTCACTGGAGAGCAGATCAAGAAGGTGCCCCGCGTCACTATCTTCCCCAAGAGTCACTATGTGACGCCGCGAGAGACCATCGTCAGTGCTATCGATGAAATCAAAGATGAGCTGCGAGGGCGCCTCGAGCAACTGCGTGGAAACAACAAGCTGGTCGAAGCGCAGCGGCTAGATCAGCGTACCCGCTACGATGTGGAGATGATGCAGGAGCTTGGCTACTGCAATGGCGTAGAGAACTATTCCCGCTACCTCTCCGGTCGCGGTATTGGTCAGCCGCCGCCCACGCTTTTTGATTACCTGCCCAATGATGCACTGTTATTTATCGATGAGAGTCACGTGACAGTGCCGCAAATCGGCGGTATGTATCGTGGAGACCGGTCGCGCAAGGAAACTTTGGTGGAGTATGGCTTTCGTCTGCCATCAGCCCTGGACAATCGTCCTCTCAAGTTTGAAGAGTGGGAGGGGTTGGCACCCCAGACGGTTTTTGTGTCCGCAACCCCAGGGGCCTATGAGCAAGAGAATGCGGGGCAAGTGGTCGAGCAGGTGGTTCGCCCGACAGGGTTGGTGGACCCGGAAGTCGAAGTTCGCCCAGCATTGACCCAGGTAGATGATGCCCTGTCTGAAATTCACCGTTGTGTGGATGCCGATCAGCGAGTACTGATTACCGTATTGACCAAGCGGATGGCGGAAGATCTGACTGAATATCTCTCCGAAAGTGGTGTTCGTGTCCGCTACTTACACTCCGATATTGATACTGTCGAGAGGGTGGAGATTATCCGGGACCTGCGTATCGGTGAGTTTGACGTGCTAGTTGGCATTAACTTGCTGCGAGAAGGCCTGGATATGCCGGAAGTTGCCCTAGTGGCAATTTTCGATGCCGATAAAGAGGGCTTTCTCCGTTCCGATCGTTCGCTGATTCAGACCATTGGGCGGGCTGCGCGAAACCTGGAGGGGAGGGCGATTCTCTACGCGGACAAAGTCACCGGTTCTATGGAGCGAGCACTCGAAGAGACTCGTCGTCGCCGTGAGAAGCAGTTGGCCTTTAACGAGGAGCACGGCATTACCCCCAAAGGTATCCGCAAGAGTGTGGCGGATATTCTGGAGGGGGCGGTGGCCCCCGGTGTGCCCAAGAAAGGGCGCCGCAAAGTTGCCGAGGGTAAAGGTGAGTACAAGGTGGATGTCGAGGCCCTTACCGATAAGCAGCGCTGGGCCCGAATTGCCGAGCTGGAAGAGCAAATGTACCAGCATGCGAAGAACCTGGAATTTGAAGCAGCGGCAAAATTGCGCGATGAGATTACTCACTTAAAAGGTGTGGAATAATCCTTGCTGAAGGGCGGGACTTGGATCTACATTTTGATAGTCCCGCACTGCCTTGTTGGTGCTTGGTCGCTCTTAAAAAATTTCACACAAAAGTTCAGTAAGTTGTTGAAAACACTGAAAAGCGGTGCTAAAGTTCGCGCTCTTCACAGCACAGGGTTCCCCCGCTGTAGAGCTTTAGACCCGTAGCTCAGTTGGTTAGAGCGCTGCCTTGACATGGCAGAGGTCGGCGGTTCAAATCCGCCCGGGTCTACCACCTTTCAAAAGGATGGATTGCCCATCCCGATCAAGAGTTCCATGAAAAAATTCATGGATAGTTTCATGCGGTCTTTGGTAGGGATCGCCACTGAGAACAAAGGATAAACAATGCCCGTTGTTACTCTCCCCGATGGTTCCCGTCGAGAATTTTCTGCTCCGGTTTCCGTACACGATGTAGCCGCTGATATCGGCCCAGGTTTGGCAAAAGCCGCACTTGCTGGCGTTGTAGACGGCAAGGAAGTCGATACCAGTTACGTTATTGATACCGACGTAAATCTGGCAATTATTACTGATCGTCAGCCCGAAGGCCTGGAAGTGATCCGTCACTCCACGGCGCACTTGCTGGCACAAGCAGTTAAACAGCTGTACCCCACAGCCCAGGTCACCATTGGCCCGGTTATCGAAAACGGCTTCTATTACGATTTCGCCTACGAACGTCAGTTTACGCCAGAAGATCTCGAGAAGATCGAAGAGCGTATGGAAGTGCTGGCCAAAGAAGACATCACTGTCAGCCGCCGCCTGATGCCGCGCAAAGAAGCGGTGAAATATTTCCGCGAGATGGGCGAAGAGTACAAGGCTGAGATTATCGACAGCATCCCCAGTGATGAAGATATTTCTCTCTACCGCCAGGGCGACTTTGAAGACTTGTGTCGCGGTCCCCACGTACCTTCTACTGGCAGGTTGAAAGCGTTCAAACTGACCAAAGTGGCCGGTGCCTACTGGCGTGGCGATTCCAACAATGAAATGTTGACCCGTGTTTACGGCACTGCCTGGGCCAACAAAAAAGAATTGAAAGCTTACCTGCGTCGTATCGAAGAGGCAGAAAAGCGCGATCACCGCAAGTTGGCGAAGAAATTTGACCTTTTCCATATCCAGGAAGAGGCGCCCGGCATGGTGTTCTGGCACCCGAACGGCTGGACCATTTACAGCACTATCGAGCAGTACATGCGTCGCCGCCAGCGCGAATTCGGCTACAAAGAAATCAAGACTCCGCAGCTGGTAGATTTCAGCCTGTGGCGCAAGTCCGGTCACGCCGATAAGTTTGGCGATGACATGTTCACCCTGACCAGTGAAGAGCGTCAGTTCGCCATTAAACCGATGAACTGCCCTTGTCACGTACAGGTATTCAACCAGGGCCTGCGCAGCTACCGCGACCTGCCGTTGCGTCTGGCTGAGTTTGGCTCCTGTCACCGCAGCGAGCCCTCCGGTTCCCTGCACGGCCTGATGCGCGTGCGCGGCTTTGTGCAGGATGATGGCCATATCTTCTGTAGCGAAGATCAGATCCAGTCAGAAGTTTCTGACTTTATGGATCTGCTGCACTCCGTTTATAAGGATTTCGGTTTCCAGGACGTTATCTACCGTCTCTCCACTCGCCCGGAGAAGCGCGTAGGTTCCGATGAGAGCTGGGACAAGGCTGAAAAAGCCCTGGCCGATGCACTGGATGCCGCTGGCCTGCCGTGGGAAGAGCTGCCGGGCGAAGGCGCCTTCTACGGACCGAAGATCGAATTCTCCCTGAAAGACTGTCTCGGCCGTGTATGGCAGTGCGGTACTATTCAGGTGGACTTCTCCATGCCGGGCCGCCTGGATGCCCAGTTTGTAGCGGAAGATGGCTCGCGCCAGTCCCCGGTAATGCTGCACCGCGCAGCCCTGGGTTCCTTCGAGCGCTTTATCGGAATCCTGATCGAGCACTACGAAGGCGCGTTCCCCACCTGGCTCGCGCCGCAGCAGGTGGCGATCATGAATATCACCGATCGTCAGGCCGAATATTGTCGCAATTTGCAAGATCGTTTGGGTGAGCTGCAATACCGCGCCACAGCTGACTTGAGAAACGAGAAGATCGGCTTTAAAATCCGCGAGCACACGCTTCAGCGTGTTCCTTATCTATTGGTAATTGGCGATAAGGAAGTAGAAAGTCAGACCGTGGCAGTACGTACCCGTAGCGGTGAAGATCTTGGTACAATGACGTATGAGTCATTCCTCGAGATCCTCGAGCAAGACGTGAATCGTCGCGGTCGTTTGACAGAAGATAATGCATAACAACTTGGCAACTGGGAGACCATAGCTATTAAACGAGACACTAAGGGACGGTCCAAAAAGGCCCGCATAAACGATCAGATTGAAGCGTCAGAACTCCGCCTGATAGGCGCTGATGGCGAACAGGTAGGCATTGTCTCCCTGGATGAAGCGCTGGAAGCTGCACAGAAAGCTAGCTTGGATCTCGTTGAAATTGCCTCGGACTCCACGCCGATAGTCTGTAAGATCATGGACTACGGTAAGCACGTATTCGAAGCTAAAAAAGCTAAGAATGCCGCCAAGAAGAAGCAGAAGCAGCAGCAGATCAAGGAAATGAAATTCCGCCCGGGCACCGATGTCGGTGACTACCAGATCAAGCTGCGCAACCTGGCCCGCTTCCTGGAAGCGGGTGACAAGGCCAAAGTATCCCTGCGTTTCCGTGGCCGCGAAATGGCTCACCAAGAGCTGGGCATGGAAATGATGCAGCGCATCGAAAAGGACCTTGAAGAGCTGGGCACCGTAGAGCAGCGACCGAAAATGGAAGGTCGTCAAATGCTGATGGTGATTGCTCCGCTCAAAAAGAAAAAGTGAGGTTTGGGGAAGTCATTCCCGGGATCTCCTTTGAGAAGTGGTTGGGCGACGGCTGCCTCCCCACTCTCGCAGTGCCGGTAACTTCGGTTGTCGGCAGTTACTAAAGGTGCCTGTTTTACAGGCGAATATTAACTTTGGAGTACAAAATGCCGAAAGCAAAGACTCACAGTGGCGCTGCCAAGCGCTTCAAGAAGACGGCTGCGGGCTACAAGCACAAGCACGCTAACAAGAGCCACATCCTCACCAAGATGACCACCAAGCGTAAGCGTCAGCTGCGTGGCACCCAGACTATGAACAAGTCTGATGCTGGACTGGTCGATCGTATGCTGCGCGCCAAGTAATTGGTCCAAATCGCAAAGGTTTAAGAGGATAGAAGTATGGCCCGTGTAAAACGTGGTGTAGAGGCGCGTCGTCGTCACAAGAAGATTCTGAAGCAGGCTAAAGGTTACTACGGTGCGCGTTCACGCGTATTCCGCGTTGCCAAGCAGGCAGTAATTAAAGCTGGTCAGTACGCATACCGTGACCGTCGCGTTAAAAAGCGTAACTTCCGCGCTCTGTGGATTACTCGTATTAACGCCCAGTCCCGTGCTGAAGGCCTGAGCTACAGCCGCCTGATCGCAGGTCTGAAAAAAGCGGACATCGCACTGGATCGCCGTGTACTGGCTGATCTGGCTGTTTACGATAAAGTCGCTTTTGCTGCCGTAGTTGAAAAAGCTAAGGCAGCCCTGGCAGCGTAAGCTGTCACTTCAGTTGTAAAACTGAATACTCAAAATAGGGAAGGGCTGTAGTGGCCCTTCCCTATTTTTTTATGGAGTTTCCGCTATTTTTTACCGGTGGCGGTGCCTGGGGAAATTCCCTCCGGTACAGAAAGTACCGGCCGAACAAAGCAGAAAAAATTAATCGAAGTTGGATTCAAACGGGAACAGTTCGATGCAAGATTTGCAGTCCCTCACCGAGCAGGCTATGGAGCTGGTGGAGAAGGCCGATGGCCTCGCCGCACTGGATCAGGTGCGTGTTGATTACCTGGGCAAAAAGGGCCAGCTGACGGCGCTGCTGAAAGGCCTGGGCAAGCTGTCGGCTGAGGAGCGTCCGGCGGCGGGTGCCAAGATCAACGAAGCCAAGCAGCAGGTTCAGGAAAAAATTAACGCGCGCCGCAATATGCTGGAGCAGGCCGCCATCAACGCGAAGTTGGCCGAAGAGACCATTGATGTCACTCTGCCGGGGCGCGGTGAAGAGCAGGGCAATGCCCACCCCATTACGCGCACCTTAAAGCGCGTGGAAGAATTCTTTGCGAGCATTGGCTTCTCTGTTGAGAACGGCCCGGAAGTCGAACAGGACTACTACAACTTCGAAGCGTTGAATATTCCCGCGCACCACCCCGCGCGCGCGATGCACGACACCTTCTACGTGGACCCCACCACCGTACTGAGAACCCACACCTCCTCAGTGCAGATCCGCACCATGGAGAAAAAATCTCCACCGCTGCGCATTATCTGCCCGGGCCGCGTATACCGCTGCGACTCCGATGTCACCCACTCGCCCATGTTCCACCAGGTAGAAGGCCTGGTAATCGGCGAGAACATCAGCTTCGCCCACCTGAAAGGCACCATCGACCAGTTCCTGCGCGCCTTCTTCGAAGCGGAAGTACCGGTGCGTTTCCGTCCGTCTTACTTCCCGTTCACCGAGCCTTCCGCAGAAGCGGACATCCAGTGTACCGCCTGTTCCGGTGAAGGCTGCCGCGTATGTTCCGGCACCGGCTGGCTGGAAATTCTCGGCTGCGGCATGGTGCACCCGAACGTCTTCGCCGCCTGCGATATCGACAGCGAAAAATACTCCGGCTTTGCATTCGGTATCGGTATCGAGCGCCTCGCCATGCTGCGCTACGGCGTCAACGACCTGCGCTTGTTCTTCGATAACGATCTGCGCTTCTTGAAACAGTTCTAAGCCAAGTGACAGCGCGAATGGCAATGGCCCTTCGCAACAGCAGTCGAATTGTGGAGGCCTGGGAGGCGAAATAGCCCCAGGCGAAATGCGCACCAAGTTGCGCTGACGGAATACAGAAAGAGATCAACTATGAAAATCAGCAACTCCTGGTTGCGGGAATGGGTAAACCCGGAACTCACCACGCAGGAACTGGCCGATCAAATCACCATGGCCGGCCTGGAAGTGGACGGTATAGAAAAAGTTGCGGGCGATTTCTCCGGAGTGGTTGTCGGTGAGATTGTTGCCTGTGAACAGCACCCGGATGCGGACAAGCTGCGCGTGTGCAAAGTCGCTGGCCACCCCGACGGTGAAATGCAGGTTGTATGCGGTGCTCCCAATGCGCGCACCGGAATCAAAATTCCTTTTGCCCTGGTAGGCGCCAAGCTGCCGGGCGATTTTAAAATCAAGAAAGCCAAGCTCCGTGGTGTAGAGAGCTTCGGTATGCTCTGCGCACAGACCGAACTGGAACTGGGCGAAGACAATGACGGTATCTGGGAGCTGCCAGAAGACGCACCCACCGGTACCGATCTGCGCGAATACTTGCAGCTGGACGACGAGACCATCGAAGTGGATCTCACCCCGAACCGTTCCGACTGCCTCGGTGTTGCCGGTATCGCTCGCGAAGTGGGTGTACTGAATCGCTGCGCCGTTCAGGGCCCGGAAGTTGCTCCGGTACCCCAGCAGATCGACGAGAGCATGCCCGTATCCCTGCTGGCCGAAGCCGCCTGCCCGCGCTACGTAGGTCGTGTTATTCGCAATATCGATATCAAAGCGGTAACACCTCTGTGGATGCAAGAGCGCCTGCGTCGCAGTGGCCTGCGCAGTATCGACCCGGTAGTAGATGTTACCAACTATGTTTTGCTGGAACTGGGCCAGCCCATGCACGCCTTCGACCTGGAGAAACTCTCCGGCGGCATCAAAGTGCGTATGGCAGAAGCCGGTGAAGAGCTGACCCTGCTGGACGGCCAGGAAGTCAAACTGAAAGAGGGCACCCTGGTAATTGCCGATGAGGAAAAACCTCTGGCGATGGCCGGTATTATGGGTGGCCTGGATTCCTCCGTGACAGCGGGCACCCAGCATATCTTCCTGGAGAGCGCCTTCTTTAGCCCGCTGGCCATTGCCGGCAAGGCTCGCTCTTACGGCCTGCACACCGACTCCTCCCACCGCTTCGAGCGCGGCGTGGACTACCACCTGCAAGAGAAAGCGGTGGAGCGCGCTACCCAGTTGCTGCTGGATATTGTCGGCGGTGAACCCGGCCCGGTACACGTGCGTGAGCTGACTGAGATTATGCCCGCCGAGCGCCACATTACCCTGCGCCGTGCGAAAGTAGAGTTAGGCCTGGGCATCAAACTGGCCGATGACGAAATCGTCGATATTCTCACCCGTCTGGGCCTGGAAAAAATCGACCAGAACGACGAAGGCTGGACCTTCCTCGCCCCCAGCTTCCGTTTCGATATCGCCATCGAAGCAGACCTGCTGGAAGAGCTGGCCCGTGTATACGGCTACAACCGTATCCCCAGCGAAAGCTTTACTGCCGAACTGGAAATCGCCCCGCGCCCGGAGAGCACTATTGCCCAGGACAACCTGGAGCAAACCCTGCTGAGCCGTGGCTACTACGAAGCGATTACCTTCAGCTTTATCGATAGCGACAGCGCCGCGCTGTTTGATCCGAAAGCCGATCCGGTGGCCCTGCAAAACCCGATCAGCGCTGAGCTGGCGGTTATGCGCACCACCTTATTGCCGGGCCTGTGCAAAGCGTTGCAGTACAACCTGAATCGCCAGCAAAACCGCGTGCGCCTGTTTGAAACCGGCCTGCGCTTTGTACCGGGTGCCGAATTGCACCAGGAGCAAATGATTGCCGGTCTCGCCTACGGCAACCGTTACGCAGAAAACTGGACTGGCAGCAAAGACGCCGTGGACTTCTTCGACGTGAAAGCCGATGTAGAAGCCCTGTTGGCTCGCACCGGTGTAGCCGATGAGTTCCGCTTTGTCGCTGGCCAACACCCCGCGCTGCACCCCGGTCAAACCGCCAGGATTATGTGCGGCGACCGCGAAGTAGGGGTTATTGGAGCCCTGCACCCGCAGTTGCAGAAGAAGTTGGATCTGGCCAAGCCCGCGTTCGTATTTGAACTGAGCCTGGAAGCGATCGGCGAGGGCAAAACCCCCGCTTTCCGTCCGCTGTCCAAGTTCCCGGAAGTACGCCGCGATCTGGCCCTGTTGATTGATGCAGAGGTTCCTGCCGCCAGTCTGGTGGAAACTGCTGTCGAAGTTGCAGGTGAAACCTTGACGGACCTCAAGATATTTGATGTCTACCAAGGCAAAGGTATTGATTTAAATAGAAAAAGTGTTGCTTTGGGGTTGACGTTTCAGCATTCGTCACGCACCCTTAATGACGACGAAATCAATGCCGCTGTAGATGCGGTGGTCGGAAAACTAGAAGAAAAATATAACGCTAGTCTGCGCTAGTAGAGCATGATGCTCTCGGGTGCAGGCTGAATTGCACCCCGAGAGCGTCTGCTACCGGGTTGAAAGCCGCCGCGGTTTGGGCCGCTTCCGATCTGGAGTCGACGCCTCTGAATCAATTGGTAGGATCCAATGACAGAGGCACTGACCAAGGCCGGGCTCGCCGAGAAACTGTACGAAGAGCTGGGCTTTAACAAGCGCGAAGCGAAAGAGATCGTCGAATATTTCTTCGAGGAGATCCGCAATGCGTTGGAAAGTAACGAGCAGGTCAAGCTCTCCGGCTTTGGCAATTTCGACCTGCGCGATAAAAGCCAGCGTCCCGGTCGCAACCCCAAGACCGGCGAGGAAATCCCCATCTCGGCCCGCAGGGTAGTCACTTTTAAACCCGGGCAAAAACTCAAGACACGAGTAGAAGAGCATGCTGGAACCGAGCAATAACGCTCAGCTGCCTGCAATCCCCGGTAAGCGCTATTTCACCATTGGTGAAGTGAGTGAACTGTGCGCCGTTAAACCCCATGTCCTGCGTTACTGGGAGCAGGAATTCCCCCAGCTGAAACCCGTCAAACGTCGCGGCAACCGCCGTTACTACCAGCACCAAGATGTCATCATGATCCGCCAGATTCGTGCGCTCCTGTACGAAGAGGGCTATACCATTGGTGGAGCCCGCCAGCAGATCGAAACCGGTAGCGAGCGGGCAGAGGTGGTACAGCTACAGCAAGTACTACCCGAAGTGATCGCAGAACTAAAGGACGTGGTGGCCCTGCTGGAAGGGAAAAATAATTTATAAAAAACTGTAAACCTGGGCTTGCAATCCAGCCGCACTCAGGTATGATTCACGCCACATCGAGACACGATGTCTTTAAAAATCAATCACTTAGCGAAGTGAACGATTTTTAAAAATCGGAGCGTAGCGCAGCCTGGTAGCGCACCACACTGGGGGTGTGGTGGTCGTCGGTTCAAATCCGGCCGCTCCGACCATATATATCGTTGCATAGCAACGGCCAAGAAACCCGCTTTTTAGCGGGTTTTTTTGTGTCTGAAATTTAAGTCCAGCTTAAACTCGCTCGCTTCGCCGGCTCATATAACAACCAGTATCCAGTATCCCTTTGCACAGGCGGATTCGGTTATTCCAGTTGAGGTTCGAGGAGGCAGCACCGATGGAACTACAAATGAATTTGATCATGTGTGACCCCAATATTGTTCTGAGTTGAAAAGCTAGAGAGATGTGGGTAGGTCTAATTTGGAATTCCACGGCAAAATTGCAATATGATAGCCATCAGTAAGGCATGTTGAGCATGAACTAATAAAAAGCCTAGCCATTAGAGTGCTAGAGGCAGCCAGGGAGGATCAATGCACATTGAAGCAGTGAGGTTTCGTAATTTCAGGCGTTTGAAGGATGTCCGTGTCGATCTCGCGTCAGATATTTCAATTTTTGTGGGGGCAAACAATAGTGGGAAGACTTCTGCCGCTCATGCATTACAGCTGTTCACGGCGGCTTCACGAGAGCGGTTTTCTATTCATGACTTTAGTGTTGATTGCTGGGAGCTAATCAATGCTTTTGGAGATGGCATAGAGGGCGCGGAATTTCCAAGTATTTCACTAGATATTTGGTTTAGAGTCGAGGCTGGTGATCTAAATCGGGTTGTTGACCTGTTACCGAGTCTCGCTTGGCAGGGGAATTGCGTTGGGCTGCGCGTGGAATTTTCCGTTTCTGACGCTGAGGCAATGCGTGGACGTTTCCAGCAGGCCCGTGAACGCGCTCGTCAGAACATGCCCCCCGATGCCAATGGGGCCACTGATTATCACCCTTTTCCGCGTACACTATTTGATTATTTGGGTGAAAACCTTCGACACGAATTTGAACTTCGTTACTACATTCTGGATCGTGCGAATTTCAATGACAACCTTATTGCCATAGCAGGCTATTCCCCATTTCTCATAACGCCGGATAGAGGGCGTGGGGGTAAGGATATCCTTGCTGGGCTTGTGAAAATTGACTTTCTTCACTCGCAGCGTCACTTATCAGATTCCGCTGGTGGCAGCCGGTCTGAAGACCTTTCTCGGTGCCTGAGTCGGTTCTATGAGCGCAACTTAGAACAAAGGTCGGAGGACTTTGACGCGCAGAGAGCGCTAGCCGACTCCGAAGCCATGCTTAACGAGCATCTCGGAAAAGTGTTCGAGCCAACCTTGCAGCGGTTGGCGGAGCTTGGATATCCGGGGCTCCATAACCCCAGGTTGCTGATCAAAACAGCATTAAATCCTATGTCTATTTTGGGTAGCTATGATGGAGCGAGGGTACACTACGCTCTTGGCCCTGTTGACAGTGGGGTTGAGCCGCCGACATTGCCTGATCGGTATAACGGATTGGGATTCAAAAATCTCATTTACATGGTAATCGAGCTTCTTGATCTCCACTCCCGATGGCTCGGCATTGAAGAAAATCGACCTCCACTTCACCTCGTATTCATTGAGGAGCCTGAGGCTCACTTGCACGCGCAACTCCAACAAGTGTTTATCCGTAAAGTAATGGATATTCTAAGTATTGAAGGTGACGATGCGGAGTATTACAGAAGTCAGGTGGTCGTTTCTACGCACTCTCCACATATTCTATATGAGCGTGGCTTCCGTCCAATTCGGTATTTTCGTCGTAACTCTACTACTGCTTCTCAGAGCTCCGACGTCTTAAGTCTGTCAATTTTCTACGACAGAACTTCCAATCCGACGCGAGACTTCCTTGAGCGTTATCTAAAACTCACACATTGTGACTTGTTTTTCTCTGATGCCGCCATTCTTGTTGAAGGGAATGTTGAGCGTCTACTGATGCCTCAGATGGTTGCAAAGGCTGCCCCTCAACTTCAATCAACATATCTCAGTATCTTGGAAATTGGCGGTGCTTTTGGTCATAAATTTCGGGCGCTAATCGAATTCCTAGGTTTAACAACCTTGATCGTTACCGACATCGACAGTGTTTTAGGTTCACCAGGGAATGTGGGTGCCTCGCAAGGCGAAGCCAGTAACGAGCCGTTAGGCGAGGATGAACCATCGCCTGGATCAGCCTGTATGGTCAACGTTGACGGGGCCGTGACTTCAAATCAGACCTTGATTCAGTGGTTGCCACGTCGTACGACGATTGCAGAGTTGCTCGCAGCTGACGAGCAAAGCCGTACTCAATTACGATTGAGTGATGGTGAAGCACTAGTTCGTGTCACATATCAAAAAAGAGTCGAGGTCAATTGGGGGGATACAACAGATTCGATGACGGGTAGAACGCTTGAAGAGGCATTCGCATTGGAGAATCTTGCATGGTGTCAAGCTTCAGACCAAGCCGATCTCCGGCTTCGTGTTCGCGGAAGTTCCAATCTTTCTCTTGAACGGGTTGCCGAACAGCTTCATCGAAAAATCGGTAGTTCAAATTTTCATAAGACGGATTTCGCGCTCGCTTTACTCGCTAAAGATCCAGAATCATGGAGTGTACCTCGCTATATTGAAGAAGGTCTCCAGTGGCTTGAGCAGGAGTTAGCGCCAGCGCAACAGACGGTACCTGATGTTGCGGAGGAGGCTATGGCAGTATGACAAGCCGAATTGGACAGCCAGACACTCAGGCCGATGTAGATTTGCGATCTTGCCTTGACCAGAGGCCCCAAGCTAGCTTTGTGATGGTCGCAGGTGCGGGCTCCGGAAAGACTACATCGCTTGTCAAAGCTCTCGCACATTTGGCGCATTCGAGAAGTAGTGATTTGCGGGCGCGCGGGCAAAAAATAGCCTGTATAACGTACACTGAAGTTGCCGTTAAGGAGATTTGGGGAGATGTCGGGAATGACAGCCTCTTTCATGTATCCACAATCCACAGTTTCCTCTGGTCGGTGATCCGGCCATTTCAATTGGATATCCGAGATTGGGTTCTCGCACGTCTCACTGAAAAAATCCAAAAAGTAGTTGCACGCTTGGCCAATCCGCGCACTCAGGCTAGGACAAGGCCTCGTTTAGAACGTGATATCGAACGTTATCGAGCTCAGTACGCTGCAGTGGGAGGGGTAACTCGATTCACATATGGTACAGGTCGCGATTATGCCAATGGAGTCTTAGGTCATGCAGATGTACTTGCGCTTGTACCTGAACTTATCGAGCAAAATCAGCTGCTTTGTGAGCTAATTGCGAGTCGCTTCCCATTTATCTTCGTTGACGAGAGCCAAGATACAATTCCAGCCTTTGTGTCGGCACTGAGAAAAATCAAGGAAACAGTAGAAGCGGATTTTTGCCTGGGATTTTTTGGTGACCCTATGCAGAAAATATACGCTACAGGTGCGGGGGGAATTTTACCAGGTGAAGGTTGGGAAGAAATTACGAAGCCAGAAAATTTTCGATGTCCACAGAGAGTGCTTGATGTTGTTAATGCGATTCGAGCGGAAGATGACGGCCTGGTCCAAACCCGAGGAAAGATGGCTGAGGTTGACGGTGAGCTAGTTCCGGTTGAAGGAACGGCTCGATTGTTTCTACTGCCTGCTGACGAGAATCGCTCGGCTAGGATAGAGCAAGTTAGAGAATGGCTAAGTCGGGAAAATTGCGATTCACGCTGGAGCATAAACGATGGTAGCGAGGACGTACGGGCCTTGGTTGTCGTTCATCGGATGGCTGCGACGCGATTGGGGTTTCCAAACCTCTATGCTTCACTTCATGACCAAGCACCTCTCAGCCTTAAGGACGGGCTGGAAGAAGGAACAGCTTGGCCGCTCCGTCCCTTTTTAAACTATCTCCTACCTCTTGTTCTCGCGCTGCGGGCTGATGATCATTTCCAGGTTATGTCACTGCTACGATCTGAATGCCCATTATTATCCGGTGAGAGATTAATGTGTCGTGATGTGAGTGAAATTCTCCGTGGGCTTCAAGATGCGACTTCGGGGTTAGAGCAATTGCTTGATGGCCCAGGGCACAGTAT
Source organism: Microbulbifer sp. ABM4_008 (assembly GCF_056311705.1). NCBI lineage: Bacteria > Pseudomonadati > Pseudomonadota > Gammaproteobacteria > Cellvibrionales > Microbulbiferaceae > Microbulbifer > Microbulbifer sp. ABM4_008. The sequence continues at coordinate 1,492,272 of NZ_CM149970.1, forward strand.
TCGTGATGTTCTTCAATTCGCGGTTGATAATGAAATTATTCAACTAGAGGATAGATTTTCCACATATTTTACTGACCTTCAGGGTGAGATTGATGCAAATGATCCTGAGAGTGAAAGCATAGCGGCTTTTCTGGGGTGCGATTCCGAAGAGCTATGGGGCTATCGATATTACATCGAGGATATGTCTCCATTTGCCACTCAACAGGGAGTTAAGGGTGCTGAGTTCAATCGTGTAATGGTTATCATTGACGACGAGGAAGGGCGGGCTCAACGATTTTTTTCTTATGGGAAGTATTTCGGGGTGACGCCATTGTCAGATAGAGACCGAGAGAATATAGATCAAGGCATAGATTCGGTGTTGGGGAGAACTCGCCGTCTATTCTATGTCTGTTGTTCACGTGCCGAGCAAGATCTCGCTGTAGTGATGTTTCTTCCCGATGTCGATGCGATGAGAGCACAGATTGAAGCGAAAGGACTCTTCCGGTCTGAAGATATTTATGACGAGACAGTTCTTGCTTGAGGTTTGAATACTTTTGATGGAAGGGGCGAACCCAGTAATAATGTTGACCCCCATTTCCCGTACACTTATTGACAGAACTCCAAGGGAGGGGCGTTCGCCCCTCCTATCGCTTCTGCTCCGTAGTTTTTTAATTCAGCAACCGGTCGAGCTGTCCACTCGTGAAAGCGGGTAATAACTCTGGATTTCACCTGAAATAGCGAGCCGATCAATTTTTGAGCTTCTTGCCCGTATTTGTTCAAGCCCTCTTTTTAAGTATCCACAGATCAGCCCACGAATTAGAAACGCTAAGATATAAGTAAAATTATTACGTCGCCATTCGGAAGATGGCACATCAACTCCGATACTGATGGAGATTCAGCGTAGATAGGCTGGGTTTTTGAATAATTGAGAAACAGGTATGGAATACTGCCAGTCGCGCAACTGCTTTAGTAGTAGTTGAGAGGGTTTTTGGCTACTTAACTTGGAGCGGGGCCAGGGAGAGTTGGCAGTCTCGCAGTCCATGTACCTAGCGTTTATTCTGCAAGGTACAGGCCTGTCGCACTAATTCCGTCGAGCCGACCAAGCACTTAAAGCGACTCCCAAAGTTGCAACCTTACTTCTCCTCATAGCAGTTAGGTGGAAGTTTGTTATGAAGCTCTACTCACTATGGTATTTGTCATAGCCCTCTGACCACTCTTGTTGATAGCCTTGCTTTTTGAAGTAACCTCTAAATATATGAAGTGCTTTTTCTAACCAAGACTGAATATCTGAAATGCCCTCAATCATCTTGCAGTCTTTTTCGTCATCAACCGCTTGATCTGTCATTTCCCAGAAAAAGTAAGCCAAAGACTCTGCTTCCTCTTTACTATCTAAATAGGAGTTTCCAGAAACAACTGATCGAGCGATTTCGGAGTTTAGTTGTTTCGCGTAATGCATAACTAATGTCTTCGCTGGTTGATTATATTCATTGAAATTCATCATGCTTTATGGGCCTCTAGTGGCACGTCATTCATTATGGCCATTCTTTAAGCTCATGGAGCTTTTCTATTTCGCTAGAATCGAGAGTGTACCCTCGAAGATAGCGTTGAATTGGTACGGAAGTTCTAAAAACGCTTGCCAGCGAGTAATGACCTCGGTATCGGACCAAATTTTGGCGGCTTCTGTGTCGATATAGAGCAGAATACAGTAGTGGTTTCTTATTACAGCATAGGCTTCAATATCGAGCGAAATGATACCGGCTAGCTTTTGCTTCCTACCCTCAATACACTGACGCCGATGCTCATAATCTCTCTCGGGTTGGGCATCTTTCCCACAAAGAAAAGCCCTGCGTATGTAACCGGAAACTCAATGATTTACATTGGATTCAAACTTACGAATGGAGATAGAAATACTCTTGAAATAGTTGTCAATATTACTAGCTATTATTGATGGATATCTATTAAGCGCATTTATAAAGGAGATAACTAACATGCCATACAAAGAACTTGGAATGCTAAAAGATAGCGGTTTAAGTAAAGATGCCTTTAGTGGAGTTATTGTGCCCTATATGAGTGAAGCTGAACGAGAAAAATATCAGGTTACTATACAAGATGGACTTCTGTTTTGGCGCGGTGAGAAACTTAATACCAATCCAGGCGGATCTTGGGCATTTGTTATGGACAAAAATGGACGTATCTTTTGTGGTAACAAAAATGGTGACATTCAGCACCATTCAGCATTTTTTTCGGGGCGTCCAGTTGCTGCGGCTGGGCATATCTCTGTGATAGGTGGAATAATAGAGCATATTAACAATTTCAGTGGCCACTACCAGCCCACTAGCGATTATATGGAGCAGTTTAAAGAAGAACTGGAAAAAAATAATGTTGACTTAAGTGAAACCGAAATGGATTTTGGGATTTCGTCAAAAATCTGTAAGTTGCGCTTAAAAAATTTTCAAGATCGTAATTATACAGGCAAATGGTATCAACGTTTTCGCGGTACTGTTGTTAAAGAGACTGTCGATGGGAGCGAGGATACTTATACCGGCCGTACACATATTCAAGGGCAAAGGTTAAGGCTTTATCCTGATGGCCCCAGATGGCAGTGGCTCTGATGTAAATAGCCATGAGAGCTTTCTGCAGACTCTCCATCTCTGACATACAGGCAGGGGAAGTGGAGTACCAGAAATTGACGTTCAGGTTTTGGGGAAGGCTGATTTTGGGGATAGGCCAGATTATAAGGAACGCTGAGAGGAAGCTGCCGGCAGTCAGCTACAGACTTTAAATCTGCTTTCAAAATTCGGTTGCTACATAGCCAGTGGAGAGGTGAGGTATCAAGTCTTTCGGATAGGAGGGGTGATTCCGAAAATACTACCTCGTTTTTAAGGATCTAAATACCGGCCACTCCAATCACTGGCTCGAAATATTGTTCCAATGGAAAGGGAAGTGCTTTAGGTTCTTTCAAGCGCTCACTACCAATAAATAAAGTAGAGTTTTGGGTTGCTCACTAGATACGACCGTGCGAATGCGCTGTTAAGTACAAGTGTAATCAGAGTCTTCAATGTCTTGGCAATACTGGTAAGAGTAGAGCTAAGCCAGGAATTTCAAAAGACCTCACCAGCGGCTACTTGTACGGTTGGTTTTAACCCAAAATAACCAAGCAATAGCACTAATGTGGAGAGGTGACTTGCAAGGTGGTAACTCCATGCTGAACTCAATATTAACCCCTACAATGGAATCCCGCTCTTCCAGTATTTAGCAATGGAGTGTGGATACGAGTATAAAACTAATGAGCCAATTAAATTATTAGTGAACTTTCACATTCCCCGGTTTTGCCTTTAGTTAGCTGTATGATTGAGAGCATTACTCTTTAATCTTTTAAGGAAAGCATGGGATGAATTTCAATGTAAATAGAGTTTTCCAATGGTTGGTTGACATTTCCTCAGTCGAAATAACTAAAATATAGGCGCGAAAATAATCCTATTGGAATTTATTCAGTTTTTTTCAATCTCAAAGCTGCGTAAAATCGATAGATATTTTTGGTATTTTGGCCGTAATTGAGCGAGCCAATTAAAAACGCTTCAGAAGTTTAAAAGATTTTGGAAGCTTCGATAGAGCCGAGAATTTTCTAAAAGACCCATCCCTCAAAGGAGAACGGTAGCGTGACGTAAGAGAAAGTAAAAGGCGCTGACCCAAGGTGCTAGGAACACCCGGGGCCAGCTGACCAAATTGATAAGTACAGTATCAAAGTGGCTATATGGATAATACGCTAGAAACCCGCTCGTCTTCAATAAAGTGGAGTACATTCAGCGGCTTGGGATCTGTTCCCAAGCTCTGGAAGCCTAGCGCCCGCCTTTTCCTCTTCTCTGCCTACCGCCCCCGCGCACCACCCCATATTTCCTCCAAACGTTAAGCCCAAGCTTCCCCACCTCGGAAGCGCCCAAACTTTGACCATCGAAGGAAATAAGTATGTTGATCTTAAAGCGACGGACAGGTGAACTTCTAAGGATTGGAGCAAATGTCTCAGTCACAGTGCTGGAGGTGAAAGGCAATCAAGTGAAGATAGGCATAAGCGCCCCCAAATCACTCCCCATCCACCGTGAAGAAATCTATGTGCGGATCAAAAAGCAGCAGAAAGCAAAGGCCTGAATATGCTTGAAGGTAGGGCAACTTGAGGCACCCAATAATTGAAAGAGGGATTCCAAGAAGAATCATTGCGCCTCTGTTCGGTAGGCGATATACGCGCTCTGATTCGAATGCCTTTTGGATGCCAAAGGTGACTAGCTAGCGAACTCGGAGTGGCCGTGCTGATGTCTTGGAGGTGTTTAACAAGCAGACCTTCTTATCCGACAGGAAGAGAGGGTAAGCAAGCCTTGCCAGCGCCACAAGAGGTGTACTTAATGCTTGGCTTGCTATACACAGATCCTCCAGATGAATGTCGCCGAGCCCACCAGCTGCTTCAAGCAGCCTTCAGGATTGGGCTAAAGACAGAGCCTACGCTAAGTGAAGATGCCTAGCCTTTTGATGAAGGAGGAATATTCCCAACAATGCTCCCTAGCTCTTGTGTGCTGAGTCAGTGATTAATCCAGCTCCAGCAGATGAGGTTCCACTTTTGACGGAATCTATGCTTTGGTTTTTCTGTTCCTCGCCTAACATACAAGGTGTCCCTCCACATCGCTAGATTTCAATTCGTCACGCTCTTCCGAACTTGTATAGTCAGCCCCGCAGAATCGTTACCGCCACGTATAAGAATGGTAGCAACGGAGAACCTGTTGACGCCGTGTGACAAAAATCAGGATATCAATAAGGTCAAGGAAGAGGGGATCGACCAGTGTTTACAACACAGTGAAGTTTAGGCTTACAGCTTGGATGGGAGGCTATGCCTGATGATATGGAGCATACCGCGTGCAAACACATATCAGTGATGGGGTTGCTTAGACGGCACAAGTGGCTAGCAAGCCATAACCCTCAGATTATCAGTTTTGGGCCATGTAAATTAGTTGGCGCTGATCGAAAAGTGTACAGCTGTACTTTCAATAACAAAAGCCAGCAGAAGCTGCACCTACTTCTAGTTGAAACTCAGTAACTCATTGATACTTAAAGGGTGCCAAAGGTGATGTAAAGCTGAGAAAATACAGAATTATAAAGGCGCTGCTTTGTATATATTCTTACGTATTTACACAAAAATAAGGTAACTTATTGATTTTATTGAGATTTGAAAGGAAATCGGGCGTAGAAATATAAAGCAGGGTGATATAAAGAAGCTTCTTTTGAATTAACTGTTATGCTTTCTAGTCCAAAATTTTAAATCCTAATGAAATATTTTGTAGGTTTTGTTGTTACTGCATTTGTCTATGTATATGGCCTCATGAGGTTATATGATCATAGTCATTACTGGCCGAGAACTGATGCTGTAGTTGATCCTGTAGAAATGTTACTTTGGACGATATCAAGTCTGTTTGTGGTGGTTATTATTCACTCTATAATTTGGAGCTTACATTCAATTTATCAGCTGAAGCTAATGAGTTTTAAGCCATCTTATAGGGGGCTTTTGTGTTCGGTAAATTTCTGTTTTATTTTATTTTTATGGGTGTTACCAGTATTAATATGAACGCAAGCATAACAAACTGTCGTGGCGGGCCAAAGTAAGCGTGGTTCGCTTTCGCTCACTTTACCACGATTACTTTGGCCACTTAACAGGGCGCTAAGTTTTATACACAAGTTTTTTCAGTTTTATTATAAAAATCAATGAGTTACAGTTTGTACGTTATAGGGGCTACAAATTTGGCTGGATAATTATGCAGGACTGGGTCAGGGACGAAGTGAAAAATCAGGTTATGGGTGATACACGATTGAAAAAGCGCTTGTCCAATATTCTCAGTAATTTAAGTTCCGACCCAAAGGGTAGCATTCCCTGTGCAAACAAGTCTTGGGCAGAAACCTTTGCAGCCTATCGATTTATCGAAAATGATAAAGTCAGCTTTGACTCCATTATGAGTGGCCATAAATCAGCCACTCTTGAAAGAATCAAGGTTCAACCAGTTGTTCTTATCCCTCAGGATACCACTTTCCTAAATTTTGATACCGATTTAGAAAGCAAAGAAATGGGAACACTCCGACGCAAAGAGACTAATCAGCAGCTCCTACATACGTCTATCGCTATAACACCATCCAGAGATAATCTGGGTATTATTGAGGGTAGCATGTGGCAGCGAGATAAAGAATCTAGTGCTAATTCTCGCTATACCAAGTCGATACAAGATAAAGAGAGTCGACGCTGGCTAGACCATTATGAATCAGCTTGTGAGATACAAGAGCGCTGCCCTGAAACCACGATTGTGAGCATCGCGGATAGAGAGGGGGATATTCATGAGTGGTTTCAATTAGCTGAAGATCAAAATGAACAGCGGCGTGCAAGCTATATTATTCGAGCCAAGGCTAATCGTAGTTTAGAGATCGAAGGAGAAGATACGACTTTACTTTGGGACTATATGACCAAGCAGAAGTCCATCGGGAAATACTCAGTAGGTATCCCCAAAAGGAATGGACAGCCAGAAAGGGAAGCTAAGGTCAGTGTATCCATTGCAGAAGTAAGATTGCAGGGAAAAGGAAAATCAAAACGACCTCTTTCTCTCTACGCAGTCTTTGCTAAGGAATTAAGCCCACCAGAAGGGGAAAAAGGTATTGAATGGATGCTGCTGACCGATCTTGCAGTTGAGGACTTTAAGCAAGCGAGGATCATTATTGAGTGGTATCGAAGTCGATGGGAAATTGAAACCTATTTCCGAGTGGTGAAAGGCGGATGCCAGATAGAAAGTAATCGCTTTAGAACCGAGCAGCGAATGCTGAACTGTATTGCAATCTATATGATTATTGGGTGGCGTCTACACTCCATGACAACACGGGCACGAACGCTTCCTGATACGTCGTGTACGAAAGTCTACTCTGAAAAAGAGTGGCGTATGATATGGATAATGCAAGCTAAAACCTCCCCACCAAATGAAGCTCCAAGTATGAGAGATATAACTCGTATGTTGGCAGGACTTGGAGGCTTTCTGGGGCGGAGCGGCGATGGTGAGCCTGGAGTTAAAACCGTTTGGCAGGGGTACACTAAACTTCTCCATTATATGGAGGCAGCAGAGGCTTTAAATGAACTTAAATGATGTGTATAAAACACAGACAGGGCGTTATGAGAAATGGTATGAGGTATACATTCAATTTTTTGAATTTGGACGTAGAGTTTGAAGTCCTTTCAAAAAACAACACAATGGCTATATTCAGAAGTAATGGAAAACAGTGGGTCTAGGTCCTAGAGACTAAACTTTCGAAAAAAAGTAGGTTAGATTCATTCTTTTTCACATCCGATTCAATGGGCCAACTACCCAATATCGTGTTTCGCCAGCTAATCTTTGAATAGAAAATTAGTACTTATAAAGCGTAAAGATGAATATGTCACCTGCTTTCTGGTTACCTGGCGAATACCCTTTACATTTTCAGTGAGCTGGCCAATGTCGGTTCGCAAGTCATTAGTAGATAGTTTTATCGGGGAGCTGCGTGAGGGAAATTCATAACAAACTAATTAACTTTACGCGCGAAGGACGCGTGCCGGAGAGTCTGCGCTCCGGCTGCCGGTTTTAGAGTGTTAACTTTATCATGAATATCGAACAGCTTCGCCGAATTCGGAACAAGAATACTGAACAACAAAATGAACTCTCGTTTCTTGAAATGAAAGAGTGCGCGGACAAATTTATAAATGATGAAAGTATGTACCCATGGTTGAGCTTGCTGCTATCCCAAAAGGGGATGTCCGCGAATGAGGGAATTCTATTGAATTGTTCCGAAATCTTTGAGCAGTATGGAACTCAATGGATGGGCACATGGCTAACGAAGAAAAAAGAGTTCTACGAGTTTGATGTAATGACAGATCGAGCCAATAAAGAGTTATTGGAAATTGATGGTTGGTCTAGGGTTCACCATGAAGTGTCTGCTCATTCTAAAGGCATTGGGAAAACGCCTGCTTTTATAGCTCTGGAACTGCTATCGGAATATGGTCAAAGTTAACAAATACAAGCAGATTGTTAAGGGGCTTTGGCCCTTCGCGGGACTGCCTACACTACGCAGCAGCCCCCGTTGTAGTTGTTATATATCTAGGTAGAGGTTGATAGAATTAATGTTCTTAGTGATTGGTATCATCCTACAGATAGTGTTTCTAGGTCCGTCATTGCTGATCTGGGCCTTATGCAAGAGGTTCTGGCCAAATATCTTTTCTATCAATCCGTATCTTGCCACATTCATATGTTTAGTTTTGGCTGTGATTAGTGCATTTGTCCTAAACGTTGAATTTGAGGGTGGTTTAATAACCGGGGTAATAGTGTTTGGTGTTTTCTCGTTTATTTACAGTGCTGCTCTCAGTGCAATAATATTTACCTACAAATCAATAAAGGCGCGTATAAATATATAATAGAGCACTGTTGTCACAGCCTTTGGCTGCTGGGGCGGCTCACTGCGTGGCCCACCCCTAAGCTTAGTGCTAAGTTTTATACACAAGTTTTTTCAGTTTTATTATATAAATCAATAAGTTACAGTTTAGCCCAGTAAGAACTACAGATTTGGCTGGATAATTATGCAGGACTGGGTCATGGACGAAGTAAAAAATCAGGTTATGGGTGATACACGCTTGAATAAACGCTTGTCTAATATTCTTAGTAATTTAAGCTCCGACCCAAAGAATAGCATTCCTTGTGCAAACAAAACTTGGGCAGAAACGTTTGCGGCTTATCGCTTTATCGAAAATGATAAAGTCAATTTTGACTCTATTATGAGCGGCCATAAATCGGCAACTCTTGAGAGAATCAAGGCGCAGCCTGTTGTTCTTATCCCACAAGATACTACTTTTCTAAATTTTGCCACTGACCTAGAAAGTAAAGAGATGGGAACACTTAGGCGTAAAGAGACCAACCAACAACTCTTGCACACCTCCATCGCGATAACACCATCCAGAATTAATTTGGGTGTTGTTGAAGGTAGTATGTGGCAGCGAGATAAAGAATCTAGTGCTAATTCTCGCTATACCAAGTCGATACAAGATAAAGAGAGTCGACGCTGGCTAGACCATTATGAATCAGCTTGTGAGATACAAGAGCGCTGCCCTGAAACCACGATTGTGAGCATCGCGGATAGAGAGGGGGATATTCATGAGTGGTTTCAATTAGCTGAAGATCAAAATGAACAGCGGCGTGCAAGCTATATTGTTCGAGCCAAGGCTAACCGTAGTTTAGAGATCGAAGGAGAAGATACGACTTTACTTTGGGACTATATGACCAAGCAGAAGTCCATCGGGAAATACTCAGTAGGTATCCCCAAAAGGAGTGGACGGCCAGAAAGGGAAGCTAAGGTCAGTGTATCCATTGCAGAAGTAAGATTGCAGGGAAAAGGAAAATCAAAACGACCTCTTTCTCTCTACGCAGTCTTTGCTAAGGAATTAAGCCCACCAGAAGGGGAAAAAGGTATTGAATGGATGCTGCTGACCGATCTTGCAGTTGAGGACTTTAAGCAAGCGAGGATCATTATTGAGTGGTATCGAAGTCGATGGGAAATTGAAACCTATTTTCGAGTGGTGAAAGGCGGATGCCAGATAGAAAGTAATCGCTTTAGAACTGAGCAGCGCATGTTGAACTGTATTGCAATCTATATGATTATTGGGTGGCGTCTACACTCCATGACAACACGGGCACGAACGCTTCCTGATACGTCGTGTACGAAATTCTACTCTGAAAAAGAGTGGCGTATGATATGGATAATGCAAGCTAAAACCTCCCCACCCAATGAAGCTCCAAGTATGAGAGATATAACTCGTATGTTGGCAGGACTTGGAGGCTTTCTGGGGCGGAGCGGCGATGGTGAGCCTGGAGTTAAAACCGTTTGGCAGGGGTACACAAAGCTTCTCCATTATATGGAGGCAGCGGAGGCTTTAAATGGACTTAAATGATGTGTATAAAACACAGGCTTAGTGTTATATGCTCCAATGAAGAGATATGAATTTTGAGTAAGTGGCTTTATCTTTTAGTTATTTTTGTACTGGCCGGTCTTCTTTATCCGGTAATCTACCTCCTCGGCCTGGAAAGGTTAGGGGGCGGAGCTTTACTGAGGGTTCCGGAGTTCATCATATATAGCGTATTGATAGGATTCCTCTTGTATCCGTTCATAGAGGGCTATAGACGCTATAAGGCAGGTAGTCGCTCATTGGCTGCTATTTTTTTCATTTTCGGAATAATTTTACCAGTTATAAGTGGCGCTTTTTTCATACTTTTATTTGAATCTATGTTGAAGACTAGAAGCCATGGATAACAAAGCTACACATAATCAGGCCGGACAAGCTTGTCCAGCTATGTACATGTCATAGGCCTGCTGTTTTCATGTGTTATGTGGGTATGGTAGCTACTGCCGCCTTTTGGTAGGCGATTCAGTACTATGCCTAACTAGTAAAAGCACCGGACGCACTGGCGTGCGCTCGGTATATTTATCCCCAATACTCTAAATAGTTGATAAGATAAATGAGAAAATCATCGCCTGAAGCTTTACTTACAATCGGCACTATCATTCTATTGACATTACTTCCACTTCTGGTTGGATGGCTGCTGGTAAAAACCTACAGACTTATAAAACCAATTCAAGAGAAAGATCTTACGGGCCTTGCAAGTATAGGAGCGCCAAGGCGGGATAGTTTTTTCAAATTTGTAGTCGCAGGGTGGGCTGTTTGCGGTCCAATTTACTATTGGGTTTTCAGTTCTGGGATTCTTGCTTAGCTCTGCGTTTGACAATCACAATCCTTTCGCTGCTCTAATTCAGCTCAAAAACCAGTCGTTAAGGCAATCAAGTATCAGAGAGTTATGAAAAATTTAGTATCAGTTATATTTGTACTATTCATATCAATTAACACGCATGCTGGAGGTTACTCTGTGGAGGTCGAAAAGTTTATTGAAGGGAGCATTGAAGGTTTAAGAATTCAAACTGATGCTCACGATAAGACATGGGGGCTGGGGTCTGCTAAAACATGGAATGTCGACCAAGACAAAGGCCTTATATTTTGGTCGCTTGAGGATGGTCGGATCGCTGTAGCTCCTGTTCAAATAATAGGTACTTACAATCCGAAAGATAGAAGCTTTCTATGGGGGTGGGATCACCCTTCAGTGCTAAAACCTCTTCAGCAACATTCACGTTTAGTTAAAGAGTATGGTGAAAAGCACGGAGTAAAGCTCTTTACCTCAAAAAAGGTCCATGTTTCCGAAGATCAAGCATGGGAGTTTTCAGCCGTTGCCAGTCGTTTGGCTGAAGCAAATGGAGCTTACAGAGCTGATGCGGGTGGACCTCTTGTTTATATGACATTTGGTGAAATTGAGCTAAGAAATCAGCGTCCCTAACAATCGGATGCTGTCAGATATAAAAGTTCCAGCCAAAAGCGGCCTCCGCTTTTGATTAACGCAGAGCCGAACATTATGCACCAACCGGGGTGGCGACATGAACATTTCCTTCAGCGAAGGCACGATAGAAGATGTCATACAGATCAATTCTGAGATTCCAGAGTTCGACACTAAAAATAGTAAAGATAAAATAGAGCAAAGATTAGAGGGGCGCCTTTACTTATTACTGGTAGCTTCAGTTGGTAATAAGAAAGTAGGCTACAAAATTGGTTATAAAGTATCCGAAACAGAGTTTTATAGTTGGTCTGGTGCAGTCCGCCCAGATTACCGGGGCCGAGGTATAGGAAAGTCTCTACTTGAGCTCCAAGAGCGGTGGGTGATGAACAAAGGATTTCAGTTTATTAGCGTTAAATCGATGAATAGATTTCCTTCAATGTTGCATCTTCTTATATCTCACGGCTACCAAGTGTGTGGGTATGAAAATAAAGGAACCCCTCTGCAAAGTAAAATAATTTTTATAAAGAAAATAGGTGAAAATAAATAACAAAGGTTGCAGCACATTTCTGCTTCCAGCGGACCCCGTCAAGCTTCGCTTGTCGTGGCCGCTGTACCTGACGCTATGTGTGGTAGATGGGCAATGAGTATTAATATACGAAAATTTCCTGTAAGTTACGTCTATAAAGAGAACATTGAAGAAATTCGTACCTTGTACCCAGGCAAAAGAGAGTTTCGCGTGAGTCCGTACGAGTATGATGCTGGTAGAAAATTGTCAGGCTCTTCTGAAAATTGCTTATGCTTTATTATATCTGGTAGCTGTGAATTAACATTTTCTAATACGGAGCCAGTGGTTGTAAAACGCGGAGATGTTTTCGAATGGCCTAGTGGGCGGTATTGGGTTGAGACTGGTGATTCTGCCGGGGTAAAATATGTCAATGTGTGGAACTTAAAAGAGATAATTGAGCGAAGAGCTAAAAATACACAATAATTTATCGCAGTTGATGTTTTGGTCTACAATCCGTTTTGTCATGGCTGCGCCACCTTACGTTAAAGTTCTAATAGAACCAAAATACTGCTGACTAAGTCGTTATATGTATGAAGTTTGAAAGATTAGATAGTAAGTCAATATTAGTAGGCTGGGGAATGATAACGTCCTCATTAAACTAGAAGCATATCCAAAATGCCTAGAGGTAGGTGCCAAACTACAGGTTCGAGAAGGCTCAAGAGTAGCTGGTTATACTGAGATACAGGAAATATATAATGAGTAATTACGCAAAGGCAGCTAACAATCACAGGTACGTTGCTACTTCCCTTCTGACGGCTGAGGCTGCGCTCTGGCCGCTAGCTAGTAGGGTCATGGAAGGTAAAAAAACTTAACAGGCCCATACCCCGTATATTGCTATATCTCAATAATCTGTATCAGTTCAACTCAGCCTGTCAAGTGCTTAAAGCGGAAGCCAAAGGGGGGAAGGATATCATTGCAATACCTAATAATCTTCAAAGTATAACTCTTTGAGGGGAATTTAATTTGTAAGTTTGTAATTGTGAGCCGCATTACATTTATGAATCAAAAAATGATGTGTCAGACTTTGTCTTAAATAATGAGATTTAATGCCCGAACCTTGGACGTGCCCGATTCAATATTAGAGTCTGACACGACCACAGTTGGCGATTCGCTTTCTAGCTCGCAGAGAATTTTGAGTATTCTAGTAGATGCTTATACTACTCTTAAATCGATAACCATCAAGAAAAAGTCACTGCACGCTCATTCAAATCATAATACTTGGTATTAACCTTAATCTTGACAGAGCTACCAGTAGCGTCAAACCAACCAAGGTACCCAGTAACCTCTAGGCTTTTATGGGTAGTGGCCATCGCCTCACGTAAACGCTGTGCCCAGGGCCTTAGCCTCTCACCGTCATAACCTGACCCGCAAGCACAGAGATGCAGGTCCACAAAACTACCAGGCAAACCTTCTTTAACCAAAGTAGCTGCTAGTTGCGTGGGAGTATAGGTTTTCCATTCTCCACCCTGCCACGACTCTACGCCCCTCTCGAAAACTTTTGTTTGTTTATTCTTACCGTTATTGCGTTGAGCACCAATTTGCTCACCATCGCCAGCGCCGGTACCATGAGAAACAATATAAAGAGTATCACCAGACTTTAGGCTACTAAGACATTTATCAATCCATCGGTACATAGACTTACCAATACCGGATGTAACCTTGTTGGCAAGAATATGATTCTTCGGAATACTCCATGCGCTCGCCATATTCTCCGCAAACTCTAGCATTTCTTCACTGTTTACGGGGAGGTAAATATACTTTGCCATTTTTACACCTTGTTATTATCACGACACCTGAATTATAACACCAAGCTCCTCACAGAATGAATTATTCAAGATATTTCAGAATTGGCGAAAGGTGTCAGTTACATGAAGCGTATAAGCAGTGGTAGATCTTAACCTGGTTAAGATGTAAGGAAATGCCGTTGATTAATAGGAGATACGAGCTGCAATCTGCTATGGGCGAGATAAAGAAAAGGAAAGGCATCGATCATTTTATCTTCGTAATCGTTGACATTCGTAAAAATCGATCTTATCTGCTTTGGAGTGATGACCAAGATAAAGATGTTGTTATCTCGGCATTTGGAGATTAGGGAAATGAGAGTGGCGGGGCCTGTGTCAGTTGCGCGGCTTCACCACTATCCCTCCTAGAAGAACTATGGCAACCGGTAGGGACTACCATTTGACCGGACGATCTCGGGTTAGTGTTTCGAGCTTGCATATGCTCCTATTACTAGCTGAGGAGTAGATTTCTGCTTAAAGCTCATTATTCCTTGATTCGTGGAGCATTGCTATGGTCGAAAAAAATCTGAACTAGAATAACAAGGAGGAAAGGTCGTTAGATTAATTTCGGTGTTTCGGAGTTATAATCTGCTGTGGCGGGCTTCTACTATTAGCACGATCCTATAAAAAATTATCATTCGCGCGTAGGTAAAGAGAAAGCTAGCGAGATGAACTATATTTATTTGACAGGGACTTCAGCTTCTCGGCTGTCTTAAAATCGGAACTAAACCATATCTGTAATGGATAGGACTCAAGAATAACTACATCTTTTACCTTTCCTAATTCTTCCAGACGCTGCACTTCCTGTAAAACTGGATCAGGTGTATTTAGGCTGCCTCTCACCATTATTCGCTGCCATTCGGGTTCATCATCTGCCATCATTCCACATGCACTTAGAAAAAATATTAAAGAAATTAGCGTTCTCATACTTTTAAAAAAGGCGCCCAAGGGCGCCTTATCCTAAATTTGGGTGAAGTAATTTATTTTATGGGTAATTCTCAATCCAATCCTGCAAAGTGTTATAGACGGAGCTGGTTATACGCGTTCCACAGTTTTGCGAGGGTGATCCAGTTGTGTGGATTCCGCGAACACTGTTGGACGTGTCTTTAATCCCACTGCCACTCTGACCGCCAGCTGTATCTAATGTGTAACACACTCTGTATGTACTTGAAGACGTGCTACCGGAATCTGTCCACATAGTAGCAAATGGCTTATCTCCTGGGTATCCAGTAACGCTATGAGTGCCGCCAGAATAGACACCCCATCCGGAATATCCATTGTGTGGTGGTTCCGCTAACACAATAATTGCATAGTCATAGTTCGTATCTGAATTATTATGCCAAGCACTGGTAGTCACAGCATTTGTCCAGGATTCACTCCCCCAGGGCTCATAATTACCAGATTGAGCCACTGTAAAATCAAGAGAACTATACCAGTTGCCGGAGCCATCAGAAACACAATGTCCTGCTGTTAGCACATGCTTTGCGGTAATCAATGTGCCGGTACAGCCTACATCAATGCGGCCATTGTACCAGTGAGGATTTTGCACGGTATTAGTAATTTGAACTCTATCGTCGGTACCAATTACAACTGTGGGGAGCAGTTGTTCCTCACCACGAATCATGGTGGGCGTCTGTCCTTTTGATGAAAAAATTCTTGAATCCAAACCATGAGATTCAATAATTGCGATCGCTTGCTCCAATAGCGATAAGGATTCTTGATCTACTTCTGCAGTATATTGCCTACCGTCTGGAGTAACCGAAACAGCACTTAAAGAAGCGGTGCGTTCCATTAACGTATATTCTTTTCTTACTGCGGCATCATTGACTACTGGTTGTTTTGCAACATTATGACCGCTTATAAAACTTGCGGTTTGGTCTATCTCAACAAAGTTGTAAAGGGGGGCTGCATGGGATGCCCCTGAGAGCACTACCAATGAAAGAAAAATATGACTTCTGTTCATATCTGATCCCTCTAAATTAATAGGTTTTAAGTAGTGGTACAGCCATTTTTGTTTTCGCACTTAATTTATGTGCGGGCGCATAATATAGTACCCTCGTACACGCTTACAACTCGATGATAGTTAATTAGAAAATAACCGGCGCCAGTTTTTATGTGAGAGAAAATAGAAAATATTTGCCTAGAAATCATATTTATTGCTTTAGGTGTTGAGGGTTTTGTGGTTTCTAATATTTATTAAAGTGTTGAGTGAATAAGCTAAGATTTTTTAGTATGCGAACATTAAATTAGTTGGTTCATGGTGAGGTCTATGTCATTTATCCATTATTTCTCACAGATGAAGATTATCACTTGCTCAGCTTATGGCTGCATATGATCTTGGTTATTATTTAAATATGGAATGTTTATGTAGGAGGTATAGAGGTCATAAGTGTAGGAGCCAACAAGATAAATAAACTGCTATAGAAGTGCTATTTTCTAAATCAGCTGCGGGGGCAGATATCCATTAAAGTCGTGAAGAACCTTGATGGCTATAAATGGGAGAGGGCTATAATCAAAATAAAGGTTTTTGTGGCGCTGGGCACTAGATATTCAATCATCCTCAAAGGAAATAAATGTTTGGCACTCATATATTTTGAAGCGCCAGAGGGATCTGTGAAGTGTTCGAAATAGGTGTTCCAACTATTTAAAATAGCAGAATCTTTAGAGCTACTAGTTGGAATCAAAGCTAATTGATAGTAAAGCGATAAAGGGCCCGCCTATTGCAGGCGACTCTTATCTATCTCTGAGAATCTCCATAGCAGCATTATGCCCAGGTACTCCAGTAACTCCGCCTCCCGGGTGGCTGCCCGAGCCACAGAGATATAGATCCTGTATCGGTGTGCGGTAATCTGCAAAGCCCATAAAGGGGCGATTACTCCATAGTTGGTCCAGTCCTAGGGCACCATGGAATATATCACCTCCCATAAGGCCAAATTTGCGCTCTAAATCTAGCGGTGAGTGAATTTGTTGGGCGATTACCGCATCACGAAAATTGGGAGCATAGTTAGTGACGGTATCGATAATTGTTTTTGCAGCTTGGTCACGATAGTCGTCCCAGCTTTTTCCTTGCGGAAGTTCTGGAGCGAATTGCTGGCAAAATAGGCTGGCGACATGTTTGCCTTCTGGAGCAAGAGTAGGATCGATGGTGGAAGGGATCAATATTTCTACAATGGGGTGTGTTGACCAGCCGTATTGAGTTGCATCGACAAAGGCCTGTTCCAAGTAGGTCATTGTTGGACCAATGACTATCCCAGATTGATGATGCTGTTGTAGGTGAGTTCCAGGCTTACAGATGAAGTCTGGGAGTTCAGACAGTGCTACATTCATACGGAAAGTACCGGAACCTACCCTGAATCCACGTACGCGGCGGCGGAACTCTGGCTCTAGGTGTTGTTCGTCAATCATCCGGGAGTAAAGCAGCTTGGGACCAACATTGGCGATTACTTTGTCAGCCGTAATAGTTTTTCCACTGCTCAGTCGTACGCCGTTGGCACGACTGCGGTCTACCAGAACTTCTTTGACTTCCGCATCTGTACGAATATTGACCCCAAGGCGCTCAGCTTCTTTTCGCATGGCTTGAGTAATAGCGCCCATACCGCCCATAGCATGTCCCCAAGCACCTTTCTCACCGTTAGCCTCGCCAAATACATGGTGCAACAGCACGTAGGCAGAGCCTGGAGTGCTGGGAGCTGCATAATTTCCGACTATAGAGTCGAAAGCAAATGCAGCTTTGACATGGTCATTTTCAAACCAGGCATCCAGTACACTTGAAGCACTCTTGGTGAACAGGTCAAGTGCATCGCGACGAGATGACATACTCAACTTTTTCGCTCTTAAGCCAAAGCCCCCAGCACGAACTAAATCCACAAAGCCACCGCCCACATTAGGGGGGAGCGGAGTAATTCGTCGCGCAAAATATCTGCAACGGTTTCCAACATGGCATAAAAGTCAGGTAAGGTGGCTGCGTCCTTTTCTGAGAAATGTGCAATCTCAGCTTGTGTATCCAAGATATTTTTATGGAAAGAGAGACTTTGACTATTTGAAAGTGGAAAGAAGTTAGCTTGTGGCCGTAACTTGATTTCCAAGCCATGTTCACGGAGATTGAGATCTTCGATGATTTTCGGGTTGAGCAAACTTACTGTGTAGCTTGCTACAGAATTTCTAAAACCTGGGTAGAACTCTTCAGTTACTGCTGCCCCCCCGACTATAGACCGGCGTTCAAGGATCGTTACTTTTTTTCCTGCTTTTGCTAAATAACAAGCGCAGACCAGGCCGTTATGACCACCACCAATAATCACATAATCCTTCATTATTATTCTCTATATGGATAAAGACTAGTATGAATATTTACAGAAAACTATCAAAAGATAAAGAGTGTTTTTTGGGTTTCAGTTTTGGAGCGATAACTTTAGTCATTACTTATCTGTTTTAGGGTATTGGAGAAGCGGAATTTGAATGCCCTAACTCCAGGTAATGTTGTCTGAGTAAGTGTGGAGTAACGGAAGTTGAAGAAAAAGTAATTGCTGAAGTTATTTAGATATAAATTAAAAAGATAGCTTAATTCTGAGTATTATTGTTGTGCCGGATGTTGAAGTTTCTCTAATCTTGATCGGATAAAGATATTGTCACAGGTTGCAGTCACGTAGTACTTTCGAATTTCGCCAACGACTACTTGTTTATGGATGGAGAATGATATCCCTTAAATTAAAAGTCTGTTTATGTGTGTTCTTGTAAAACCTCCTATATATCAATTATTGAGTAGAGTGTTTAAAGCTAACTAGTGCAGTTGATGGGTATTTTTTAATTGTCCGGGTTATATTTGAGTGATAAAGTCAATTAGTAAATGTTTTTATTTGGTGTGTGAAGATTAAAAGGATTTAAAAATATGTACAAACGTATAACTTTAAGCGCTGTACTTTCTTTATGTTCGGTATTTCCGGCTGAAAGTTCAGTAGCGCATACGGGTGACTTGGATAGTCTTTTTGTAAATGCGGTTTCTGAGGAGTCTGTGCCTGGAATTAGTGTGGCTGTAGGAGAAAATGGGCATGTTCGATGGGCAAGAGGTTATGGTTTTTCTGACCTCGAATCTCATGTTCCAATGACTAGAAAAACCAAATTGAGAATCGCCAGTGTTTCGAAAGTTATCACTGCAGCTGCTCTCATGAGGTTGAAAGAACAGGGGATTATTGAGTTGGACACCTATGTCTCTTCGCTGGTAGAGGCTTGGCCTGATTCACACGCTGATATTAGCTTAAGACAGATAACAAATCATACTTCCGGGATTCGCCACTACCAATCTTTGGGGGAATTTCTTTACAATGTGGAGTATAGTTCCACAATAGATGCGTTAGACCTTTTTAAGAATGACGATCTGCTTTTCTATCCTGGGACAGACTCTGAATACTCGACCTATGCCTGGACATTGCTCGCTGCCGCAATGGAGTCTGCATCAGGAACTGAATTTAAGAAGTTAGTTCAAGAGGAAGTATTTGATCCTTTGAACCTCAAAAATAGTACTTTTGATGAAAACTCTCCCATAATTTCCCACAGGCAAAGAGCTTATTCTTACTGGGGAGGAGGTCTAATCAACTCTCCAGAAGTAAATAGTAGCTATAAATATGCTGGCGGAGGTATGCTCTCTACACCAAGTGACCTGGTTAGGTTTGCTATGTCACATCTTGATAGTGGCTATCTGAGTGATGAATCGCTTTCTGAGCTTTTTAGCCCAGGAACTCTAACAAGTGGTGAGGAAGTTAGCTACGGTATTGGTTGGATTATTGACTTTATCAGTTTAAGCAATTTGTATGATCCGGAGGAGGATGCGGAGCTGATTAGAGTTATCGAGGAGCATCCAAATATTAAATTGATGAGCGGTGAAGGAGTTGGTGGAAGTACCATGCTAATGCTTTGCCCTGATCATGCCCGCTCTATAAGCGTTGTCAAGAATGTAGATAGTGATCAAACGGCTGACTTGATAGAGCTATCTCTGAAAACATTAGATATTTTCCATAATAAAAACTAATTAATTTAAGGTGTCAGAAAGCTAAAGTTGCTAATTTTAAGATTACCCTTCACTCGCTTAGAGCCATTTTCTGGTCTACAAGGAGGGGAAGGGTAATTAAATTCCTCCGCCGTCCTCAGGTAACTATTTAGCTGTTTTTTCGAAAATAATCGCGAGCACATTCCAGTGTCGCATGGGGTGAAAGCATATCAAAAGTAAAGTTCTTTGGAGTCTGATTTTGTTTTATGGTATTTGGCCAGTCCTGATTGGCCAGGGCCGTTTTACCAAGCGAGATAATATCTGCTTCATTGTTTTCTAGGACCTGAGCTGCGAGTTTTGGGTCTGTAATTCCGCCATTGGCAATAACCGGTAGAGTACTATATTTCCTTGCCAGACATGCTAATGAGTTACTGTTTTCAAAGGCGGGAGTGTCTATTTTTGGTTCGGTGGTATGAATATAGTCGGCACCACATTGCTTCATTAGCTCGAAAACTTCGGCAGCTCCAGCTTCGCCTTCAGGCCAAATATAGTTGGTATCATTCACTTTTTTCTGAGAGAAACGAACACCTACTACAAAGTCCTTTCCGACCGCTGCCCTTACTGATTCAAGTGTTTCCTTGTAAATACGTAAACGGTTAGTGAGTACTCCTCCATAACAGTCTTTTCGTTTGTTGGTATAGGTGGTTAAAAATTGGTCTAACAAGTAGCCATTGGCACCGTGTATCTCAACACCGTCAAAGCCGGCAAGTTGTGCCAGGCGGGCAGCCTGAGCGAAGCCCTCAATAACCATTGCAATATCTCGCTGGGTCATGGCTTCCGGCATGGGATAGGGGCCTTCTCCATAGTAGAAGGGCATTTGACTTCCCTGGGGACGAACCATAGAGGGGCCAGCATTTTGATTGGTATAAGGGTTATATTGCGAAAGGGCGCCGGCATGCATCAATTGGGCATATATCCGGGCTCCTTGCCTATGAACTCTTGAGATAATCGGCTTCCAGCTCTGTGCATGATCGTGGCAGGCCATGCCAGGTTGATACTTGTAACCCTGACTATAAAGTCTGTCAGTATGTAATCCCTCGGTAATAATCAGCCCAAACCCTCCATGGGCAAATCCCTCATAGTACTCCTCCATCAATGGACCAACGCGACCATCCAGCCCGGCGCTGACCCGTGTCATCGGTGCGACTGCGAGCCTGTTAGGAATACGTAAGTTTCCGATTTCAACGGTGTTGAATAGATTGTGATATTTGGTAGCCATAAATATTTCTTACCTATTAAGATTTTTTATATTTTGACAATTAACGAATTGTTGTGTAAATCAGACATTAGGTAATTACAGTTTCAACTATTTATTGAATATGGCAGGAATTAATCAATTAGAGAGCTTGAGGGTTTTCAGTGCGGTCGTGGAGTGTGGAAGCTTTACTACTGCTGCAAATCGTTTAGGTGTATCTGCAGCTTGGGTTTCTAAGTCGGTAGAGAGGTTGGAATCTCGCCTGGGAACCACGCTTTTGCGCCGCAGTACTCGGCATATGCAGGTGACTAGCTCCGGGGAACGGTGTTACATGCGGGCACTTGAAGTGCTCAGCAAGTGGGATGCTTTAGAGGATGACTTATGTGAATCCAATGATAGCCCTAGAGGAAAGTTACGGATTGGCGTCCCGATGTCTTGGGGGTTATCCAAGTTCGGTTCCATTTTGAATATGTTTATGGATCGGTACCCGGAAATCCTTCTAGATATTCAAATGGGAGATCATTATGTGAATGTGTTAGAAGAGAAGTTTGATCTTGTGCTACGGCTAACTAATGAACTAGCTGATAGCGCCTTGTTGTGCCGAAAAATTACCAGTTACCATCGAGTTGCCTGTGCTGCGCCTGAGTACCTTAAAAAATATGGGGAGCCAGGCCACCCCCGTGAGTTAAGTGACCATCACTGTTTGGTATATACCTTACCGGGTAAACCCAGTGTGTGGCAGTTTAAAGATAAAGGTAAATGGCTCGATATTTATCTGGAACCTAGGTTGACTTCTAATAACAGTAAATTACTCCATTGTGCTTTATTAGAGGGGAAGGGCATTGCACTGATCCCCCATTTTATTATTGATGATGACCTTAGAGAGGGGCGATTAGTTCCGATTTTGACAGGCTTCCAAACTGCTGAGCTAAACCTTTATTCACTTAGGCCTGGGGACCGTATGTCCTCCTATCGATTAAAATTACTATACAATTTTATATGTGAGCAGCTTGGTGAGTAAGATTGGGGATGTATCAGAGGTAATATCTTTTACCTTGGGTGCATCCCCTATCAAGCTCTACCCTTTTATAGATTACCTATGATCGTGCGGATTAGTTCTAGTTAAGCATTAGGGTTTTACAAACTTATTTCTTGCACTCTCTATCTTAGATCGCGTGACACATCCCTCTAGATGGTCATTAATTAATCCCATTGCTTGCATAAAGGCATAGACAGTTGTAGGCCCTACAAATTTCCAGCCTAACTTTTTCAAATCTTTCGATAATATGATCGATTCATTTGAGGTAGACATGGACTGAGGCTTGCCAAGCATCTCTTTTTTAGGTTCGTATCTCCAGAGAAATGATGCAAGAGATCCTTCTTTCTTTACGATTTCCCTGGCACATTTGGCATTATTAATAACGGCTTCGATTTTACCTCGGTGTCGGACTATTCCCCCATTTAATAGCAGTTTTTCCACATTTGTATTGGTAAAACTGGCTACTTTATTAAAGTTAAATCCATAAAAAGCTTCCCGAAAGTTTTCTCTTTTGGCAAGAATTGTACGCCAGCTTAAACCAGACTGAAAACCTTCCAGGCATAGCTTTTCAAATAGGCGAAAATCGTCACTAACTGGAAAGCCCCATTCTCTGTCATGGTACTCCAGGAAATCTGGTGCAGAAGCGCACCAGTTGCAACGGTATTTACCATCATGACTTTGAATAAGTTGCGCGGCCATACTAATTACCTAACCGTTTGTCTATGGGTCTAATAAAAATTCAAGCTGCGGACTAGCCTTGGATGAATCAATTTCTATGACATCGGCACTAACCACTTTTTCAGATACGAAAGGGTCTTGTTCAATGCGTATTAGCAATTCTTCATAAGTGGCGTTAAATGCTAGTATACCTCCACCAATTCCAGGTTTTATACTTCCAGACAGTATAAAAACTCCATCATCGAAGCCTCTCTGTAACCACTCTCTGTGGCCAGTCATATATTTTGCTGCTTGTGATTTTTTTTCTGAAAATTTTAACAAAATAACAAACATATACTTACAGTTCCTTGTAAATAGCGCTAAGCTTTCGTCTTGTATGTGTCAACCCAAGAGCACATTTTATTGACTTCGTACTCAACATAGTCCTTGTCCTGAAAAGCATTTGCTAAGGTTGCAACACCCTGGCTCCAAGAGAGAACCTGTAGAGCTAGTTTATCGGCATCAGTGTTGGGATTTAGTTGTGTAAATTGTGTTTTTAGCCATTCCCGAAACAGACTGAATATTTTATTGGCATCCTCTCGCCCTACATGGTTCAACTTGGCAAGTTCATTGGATAGAGTACCTACGGGACAGCCGAAATCTCTGATCTTATCCCAGTTGGTAATGACAATACGGATATAACATTTTATCCGTTGCTCAGATGTATTTCCTTGTGCATCCCAATCTTCAAGCATTGCTTGGGTTTTTTGCAATCTTCTCTCTATAACACCAGATAGAATTTGATCTTTAGTCTTGAAATGGTGGTAGAAGTTTCCGCGAGAAATATTTAAAAGATTAGCGATATCCTTGAATGAGGTATGCTCAAAACCCTGTTGATAAAATAAGTCATCTGCTATTGCGATGATTCGCTCGCGAGTGTCTAGTTTTTCCATATCGATTACTTTACTGATTTTCTATTTGGGTTGAGGCAAATGGGTAGTCAGTGTAGCCTTTTTCATCTCCACCGTAAAAAGTTGAGTGATCGGCTTGATTGAGTGATATGCCTTGTTTTAGTCGGTAAACTAAATCAGGGTTGGCTAAAAATGGTGCTCCAAATGCAATTAGATCGGCATTATTACTTTTCAGGGATTTTTGGGCCAGTTCGAGATTATAGCCATTATTCGCGATATACATACCCTTAAAGCATTTGCGTAAAGCTGGATAATTAACGGTTTTCTCTTTTTTCATCATATCGCCTTCCAGAATATGAACGTAGGCAATATTCCGGTTACTTAGCTGCTCTAAAACATACTCGAAATTTTCTTGTGGGTTAGAGTCAGACATTGAGTTAAAACTATTCTCTGGTGTTAGACGCACGCCTATACGGTTTGAAGGCCAAGTTTCCATCACGGAATCAATTATTTCGTTTAAAAGACGCATGCGATTCTCTATACTTCCACCATAGAGGTCGTTGCGATGATTAGTCCCGTCACGCAGAAATTGATCAATCAGATACCCGTTAGCGCCGTGAACTTCAACTCCATCAAAGCCGGCCTCTTTAGCCATTTGTGCAGCAAAGCCAAATTGCTCCACGATTATTGGAATCTCACTAGTTTCTAGTGCGCGGGGAAGAGCAAAGTCCTTATGCCCCTCGTAGGTAACCGCTTGCCCAATTGGTTTAATTGCAGATGCGCTCACGGGGGCCTTTTTATCTGGTTGTAGGTCAGGATGGGAAATGCGCCCGCAATGTTGCAGCTGTATAAAAATTTTCCCACCAGCTTGATGCACTGCATGGGTTAACTTCCTCCAACCATCAACTTGATCAGCGGTGTATATACCTGGCGTGTAAGGGTATCCCACACCTTGCGTAGAGATAGGAGATGATTCAGCGATAATTAGGCCAGCGCTTGCCCGCTGTTGGTAGTGCGTAACCATCATAGGTGTTACGACTCCATTTTTGTCCGCTCGATTTCGCGTCATCGGCGCCATAACCATGCGGTTTGTAAGTCGAAGACCTGATAAATCGAAGGATTGAAATAGATTTGCCATGCTGTACTTCCTCTTTAACTAGCATTACAGGATCTAGGACGCTTGACCTAGAATCAATAATGCTAGGTCAGGCGTCCTATCCCTGTCAACCGTTTATCATTTGGGATGGGGGTGGAAGCTAAAAGTGGCGATAATTCATACAGGTGGAGTGCCTGGTCGTGGGGTTAAGTTTTTATGGCAACATTTGTTCTGGTACACGGTGCTTGGCAGGGAGGCTGGTGTTGGAAGCGGGTATCAGCGTTTCTTAGGCGGTACGGCCATGAGGTTTATAGCCCAACTCTGACGGGGCTCGGAGAAAGGGCGCACCTTTTAGATGACACAATCAACCTGGATACGCATATACAAGACATTTTGGGTGTTATCGCATGTGAAGAGTTAACGGATGTTGTCTTGTGTGGCCACAGTTATGGTGGGGTGGTAATAACCGGTGTGGCTGATAAGGTGCACCAGCATATACGATCCCTTGTCTATCTTGATGCCTTAGTTCCAGAGGATGGGCAAAACGTCTTAGATCTTTTGCCTGTAGAGGTCGGGTTGAGTTTTCAGGATATTGCCAGAACTCAGGGTGATGGATTTCGCGTAGCGCCAAGTCCTGCAATAGATTTCGGGGTTAACATTCAAGATCAGGCATGGGTGGATCGGCGCTGTGTCGACCATCCTCTGGGATCATTTGAGCAACCGATTCAACTACAGGGCTTATGGAAGCAAGTAGCTCGGCACCGATACATCTATGCGTCGGGGTGGGCACCAGGAATTGGTAGGCCGTTCTTTGAGAGAGCCCAGAGAGAACTTGGTTGGGAGACGATAAACCTTCCCTGTGGTCATGATGTGATGCTAGATATGCCCAAAGAACTTACCCAAATTTTGATAGCCTCGATATAGCGATAGCCGCGCTACTTTAGCAACTTATATGGCCCCCCCCTTATGGATGCTCCAATGAGAGATGGGTCAAGTATGTCTCTGTATAATTAAAGTGCGTGTCGATATAAAAATAATTGATCTATTGAATCCAAATTCAGTATTGAATGCGTCTAATTAAACTGTAACTGATTAAGTGTGATCCCCCTTTTCTTGGCTGAAAATGGAGGCTTTACTAGTTAGTAGATCAGCTATTATTTACGAATTTATGATCCCCAGAATTATTATAGTGAATTTGAAGTGAGAAAAATGTTAAGAAGTTATTTGCTATTTGGTTTAATGGTGCTCTTCGTAGGGTTTCCTATGGAAGCCTCAGCAGCCGAGAATAATTTTTCTAAAGTTATGACTGAGGTTGCAGAATTAAAGAAGGAGTACAATCTACCATCTTTATCCGTTGCGATAGGGTTGGACAATCGTGTGGCTTTTGCGCAAGCCGTAGGTCTTGCTGATATTGAAAAGGGTTTGGAAGCTGATACAAGTACACAGTATTCAGTTGGTAGTTTGGCTAAACCGATGACGGGATTAGCTGTAGCTCGGCTAGTTACTAAAGGTAAACTCGATCTGCAATATCCGGTAAGTAAGTATGTAGAGAGGCCCCATTATACTCGGCTATTCAGTGTTGCTGAACTTGCCGCACATACCGCTGGTGTGCCACATGATACACCGGAAAGAGATTTGGCTGAGTTTTCCAATGTAAAAGATCATCAACACCCACTTGATGCATTTTACGTATTTGATAAACACCCTCTGCTATTTGAATCTGGAACAGAATATCGTTATTCATCGAATGGTTATATCTTGCTATCCGCTGTTGTAGAGCAGGCTTCGCAAAAAGGGTACGTTGATTATCTCAGTTCCGAATTCTGGGATTACCTGGGAATGAAGGCCACAGAGTTGGACACTTCATTTGCAGGGCACGAAAATGAAGCGGCCTATTATTCAAGTACCAGTAAAAAGAGTGTGCATGTTAAATCAACGACCAAGCGAGATAGGAGTTTCCTTTTTGGAGGTGGAGGATTTATATCAACACCCTCTGATCTGGTAAGAATGGCTCAAGCTACCTATGAAAATGGATTTTTGTCTACAGATGCCCTACAAGCGCTTTCTGTGCCATTGAAATTACGCAATGGCGAAATAAACAAGGAAAAATATTCCCTTGGTTGGCGGGTGGGTGGCATAAATCTAGGGGAGCAAGATAAGCCATGGTTGGTACTGCATCACGGTGGCGTGACTGATGATGCGGCTACGGCTTACCTTTTAGTTGTTCCTGAATGTAAGGCCTCTATAGCTTTTGCGACTAACTATGTGCCAGAAAAATTCTGGCGGATGCGGGGGCGTATGGCGTCAATCTTGAAAGAATACCTTGATGTTGAAAGATGCAACCGCTGGGATTTCCTTCAGCCCTCTGTATAGTTGCGTTAACTTTCATTGCTGCATATGTTGAACGTGCCTCCCGGCAGGCAGCCCTAAGCTTTTGGAAGGGCGAGTTGATGCTCATGTCAAATTTCTATAAGGCCTTTAAAGGCTTCTATACAATATCTCCATTTTTAATTTTGACTTATACCTGAAGTAGAAAGAGATAACTTACTGTTCTTTGGTTGAAATGAACTGGGCTGGCTAAACTAAAGATATTAGTAGCAGGAGCTATCAGATTAAATAGAGAAGACGCCTGCATAACACTATAGAAAACGGTCGATATGGGTTGTGCCAAAGGCGGAAAAAAACGCGTTTCTCTGTTGAGTGCTACGCTGCTTAGTGCCACCTGTATGATAGGTTCGGGCTGGTTGTTTAGTGCGCAGCTTACGGCAAACTATGCAGGTAATTGGGCTTTTGGAGCCTGGATATTAGCGGCGCTTTTGGTCTTGATGGTTGGCTTGTGCCTAAGCCGTGTCGTTGCATTCTACCCAGTCCGAGGAGCCCTCGCTCAATCCAGTGCATTGTCGCACAATAGTATTTTTGGAATGCCATTTGCGTTTGCTAACTGGTTTGGCACATTAATGGTTGTTGCGACCGAGGCGCAGGCAACTACCCAATACCTCTCATCTGCTATAGATTCCTCTTTGTTAATTGGCAATCACACCTTGACTCCGTGGGGGAAGGTTCTCGCGTTAAGTATTCTTTTTGTATATTTGCTGATTAACTATTACGGAATACGGTTTCTTGCCAAGATCAATAATGTTGTCACTGTTCTAAAGATATTTACTCCCACCTTTGCAATAGTTGTATTGCTTATAGTTGTATTTAGTAGTGATACAAGTGGGTCAAATTTTTCAATTGACTCTAATCAGGAGTTTGGGTTTGGAAGCGCTTTTTCCGCTGTTATTGGGGCAGGTCTAATATATTCGTTTAATGGCTTTCAGATCAGTGTTGCCTTTGCCAGTGAGATAAAACATCCCAAGCGTAATATTCCTTTGGCCGTTACTTTATCAATTACAATAATGACACTTGTTTATCTTGCATTGCAATATGCTTTTATGGCCTCAGTGCCGAACGATCTTCTGGTGGAAAATGGTGGTTGGCAAGGGATTAATTTTGACTCGCCGCTTTTGGACTTGGCGACACTGCTTGGCTTGCACTTTCTTGCAATGATACTACTCGCAGACAGTGTGATAAGCCCCTCGGCATCTGGATATACTTATTTGGGGGCCTCGTCAAGAATTCTATTTGCAATGGCCTCTGTAGGGCAAATGCCGCGATGGTTAGCTGTTTTAGATCCTGTACATAATTTATCAAGGCGCTCGATGCTTACTAATTGGTTGATAGCAGCAGTTGTACTTGCTCATGCTGATAGCTGGGCAGCACTTATGGTGATCGTATCTGGCTATCATATAGTTGGATATATGGCCGCCCCCATTAGCATGGGTGCACTTGAACCTGGCACGAGATACTTTGGAGCTGCTGTTTTTGCTGTACTGGGGGTGCTCATGATTACCATAACTTCATCATCCCTTTTGTTGGTGTGCGCCTCTTTGTCAGTACTTATTTGTATTTATGCATCATTGCATATTGCCAGTATTGGGGTTAAGAAATTATCCGTGTTAGTTCTGCCGTTTATTATATATTTATGGATTTTATATTTTATTCAGTATGCTTGGGCGGTAATTGTTTTTTCAGTTGCTTTTTATTTTTTAATATCTTCGAAGTCCTATGTTAAATTTTGCAGGGTATATAATAAGCTGTAGCTTGATGTAAGGCTTTAAATGGTTGGTGTCTGTGATATTGGTAAAAAATTCAGGGTGTTGGGCGCATCCAAGTACATGAGTGAACCCTTTTGTTAGCGATAAACCGTTAAGTGCTGAGTCAGGAATTCTATTGCCTAGGCCAATTATGACATGATCCGTTTAAGTTTTTGCATGCCTGATAATACCTATCATTTTATCCGCAAATATATTGGCAGGTGGCAATAGGGGGTATTCGAGTACAGCTCGCGCAGTAGTATCAAGTTGAGGAAGCCTATTAATTCTTGTTTGTTTAATAAGTTAGTACTTTTCGCCAAAAAACTACTACTAAAGTATTTAAGTCCGGGGTAGTGCCGGGTTTTAACTTTTACTATATAGCCCTCATGGAGACTCACTTTCGGAGGGAACATAGCTAGTAGGCTGATGTGATAAGTTGCTCAATTGTCAGAGCTTAGAGAGCCGCCTTACAGCTTTCTCTCTCCACTCTTTGGATAAGGGTTGTAGCTGACTTGCAGCCTGGAGTACTTGCTTGGTATTGGGAAATTGCTTATCAAAAAAAGCTCTGAACATAGATCGTATGTCGATTGAGTTTGGAGCTTCAGCTATCTTACAAATCGAAATCCCTTCTTTAATATGCCCCTCCTTAACAACCCTAAAATATACACCGCAATTAAAGCTACTAGTGAGAATCTTGGCTGCAGCGTCATTATCTAGGGCCATGCTTAGCTTAAAGCAGGGTATTCTGGGTTGACTTACCTCAAGGATACAACTGCCTATGCGGAATTGATCTCCAACAAAGATATTTTGTTCTCGAAGCCCTTCTACCGTTAAATTCTCACCAAATGCGCCATACTTAAGGCTCTTTCTGCCTAACAGGTCTTCCCAGTAAGGGTAGTGGTCATTAGAAAACGCATATATGGCCATATCTTTGCCGCCATGATTTTTTAAGTCTGCCTGCTCATCTCCTTCCAAATTATTCTTTCCAACAAAAACTTTTCCTTGGACTGGCTTCTTGAAGATCCCCGTTGTTACAGTTTTACCCTTGTATTCGCAATCTACTTTTTTGGATACGTTTATAGAGAGGAGTTTCATATTTTCTTATTGGTAGATAATTTATGCAGGACCTGGATCTTAGCAAAATATACGCTTAATGCACAGCTATCCTATGTTGCTTTGATGTCCTATAGGGCGGCTTACATATATCTGTTTATTGGTTAATGGTTGGAAGATTTATCCCGATACCAGCGCCAGCGATCTTCTTCGTACTCATAGCATATATTATCGCAGTGGATCTTCTTCTCTACGCACCAGTCTTGATTTTCATTATCTCTAATGCAGTCATAGTAGCTATTCTTACAGGTTTTTATACACCTGTTTCGAGCCTCACGATCATGAAGTTCTCCAGCTCTTACATTCACAAAGAGGCAGGAAGTCAGTGTAATTAGAATTGTGATTAGATAGCGAAGCTTTGGCATGGTTAAACGCCGTTTGATTTTGCTTCTGAAGAGTAATGTCACTAGCGATAAATCAGTAAAATATTTGTTGGTTGGTTTGCTGGCAGGCGGGTGAGAGGGTGTTGGGTGCTAAGCGTGTATTTTCTGATA
The DNA here is from genome assembly GCF_056311705.1 of Microbulbifer sp. ABM4_008. Taxonomy (NCBI): domain Bacteria; kingdom Pseudomonadati; phylum Pseudomonadota; class Gammaproteobacteria; order Cellvibrionales; family Microbulbiferaceae; genus Microbulbifer; species Microbulbifer sp. ABM4_008. Next base: position 1,522,692 of record NZ_CM149970.1, read on the forward strand.
GAGTGAATGCCTCTGTCCTTAGATTCGGCGGCAACCGTTTTGTTGAGTTGCCGCCTTACATTGTGATGAGATTTTTATCCGTTGGCAGTGGCCAATTGGTCAATTACCTGTTGTATTTTCTGTTTATTGTTTTTAATGAGTCGATCTGAATGAATCTTGAGTGAATCGATATTGTCGTATTCAAATAGACCGACATGGGGTTCAGTTACCTCTACATTGAGATAGTCATATTTGATCTTTACATTGTTGGAGAGTAATGAAGCAATTTCCAGGGCGTGCAATTGCTGCTCATCCATTGATCTTTGAACACTTGAGATAGCATCTCGTGCCCACTGTAGTATGCCCCAGTTTTTCAGGTCTTTATATTTTACCTGCGAACTGGTTAGCGGGGAGGTGCCGGACCCAAGAATCAGCACATAGTAGTTCTTGTGAGGGAACTCTTTGATGATATCCAGGAGCGCAACACTTGCAGGGTTGTTGGCAGAAATACCTGCGTCGGCAAAGTATTTATGGCCCACTTCTTTGCTGTCAGCCATAAAGCCAACTGGGGGAAACAGTGAAACCCCACTAACTGCAGCTGTGACCAGTTGATATAGGCTGTTGGTAGGAAGCTCACTGGTATCTCCTCCTCGGTTTTTGAAGAGGTGAAGTTCACCAGTATTTACACTGAGTGAGGGGATAATCACATAATTTTTCAAATCGGTGAAGTTAAGCTCTGGTGTATAGTGCTTCTCCATCACTTTGTGAAGGCGGCGGCCCAAATATTTTGGAGAAAAAAGACCGGATGCCGTAAGCAGTTTATGATACCAAGGGGTTGAAAACAGATAATTACTTTTCGACTTGTATAAGTTGATAAGCAAGTCTGTTTTTGAATCGACATTGGCATAGTTTTTAGCCAGGTGAGATGAGCGGACATTCAACCCGGTAACAATAACAGCGCCCGTTGAGACACCACTAAACACATCGAAAAGCTCGTCAACTGGTTGCCCCAGTGCTTTTTCCAAGTGCTTAATGACATATAGCGGTATGAGTCCACGGATACCACCACCGTCAATAACAAGTATGTTGATCGTATCTTTATCATTGAGATGATTGCGTATCGCAGTCTCATCCTCTTGCACTGGTGAGCGATAAAATGTTGCGCTTGCTGTAAGGATGTAGTTGTACAGATAGGCGCAGGCAGTGAGAATCACGATGATCACTGTACATATAATAAGGATATAACTGAGTTCCATTTCTGCACCTATAAGGTATTTACGTCGCAAGGATATAGACACCGAATCTTTGATATTGACTAAATGGAGAGAGTGGGTTTTGTCGGGCAAGAAGGGGGGGCGGAAAAAACGTATGATATTACTTTTTATGGGTTGAACGGTCCGTAGTTTTTTCTCGGTTGTAAGGGCTTTCGGTGAGAAAAAAGTGCGATTTCTAGGTCTGTGCGTCTTATTTTCAGTTTTCTGGTAATGATTATTTCGTATATCGATTTTTTCGAAATTATCGATATATCGATGATGACCGAATGGTTTAATATGAGCTGAAGATGACTATTTAGTTAAATATCAATAGTTTGATGCTGGATGGAGTGCTGTCCTAATTTAGGATAATACACATTTCAAAAAATAAGTGTATTTCTGTATTAACCCATTAATTTTTCAGTGCTTTTTGCTTGACTGAAAATTCCGCCTTTAGTTACTTTTCACGCATAGAATCTTGAGTGCCCACAGAGTCCAGCCTTATTGGCTGACTCCCAGCAGGATTGATATCAGCGCTTGGCGTACTGGCTGGTATCAAATTTGCCCTTGATAGCGCTTGCCATGCAAATAGCCAAAAAGCTCTCGGTGGCTGAAAAAGAGGGGCTCAGCAAGGGGAGGAATGCTTTTTAAATGTATTGAGCAGGGTTTTGGCTTCTTTAAGGCTTAGCAAATGTGCCCTGAATGAATTGGCCCCGGCATTTACTCCCAGAGAGATCAATTTCATCACTACATTGAACGCGAGTTCTGATTTTAGGTAGGGGGTAAATGCCAGAAAGGCATTAAATATAGACTGATGAACTCTGTTTAGTAACTCTTGTATATCTGGATTCCTGGTTGATATCTTCTCGGCCTTTTTCTCAAAGGCTTTTAGCTGATTGACATACTCTGAAAATAACCTGAGATTAAACACAACCGTTCTGTGCTCTTTATATCCGGCAATGATGGTGCTGAGTGCATCATTGATCTTGCGTAAGGCTATGTAATCATTTCTTGATAGGTCGGTATAAGAATCGGAGAGATAGCCGATCGTATCTCTCCGTAGCTGACAAAACTCAAATAAGTGTTGATCATGCTTCTTTACTTCCAGAAGCTGATATATTTTCGCGAAAATGAAGACAAGAGCAATTGCCGGCAATAGATAGAGCACTACTCAAACTCCTTTTCATTAATTGGCTTCTTGGGCGCGTTTTTCCTAGTGGGAGGTGAATAAGAGAAGGCGTTGTCCATCAACTTTAAAAACCTGTCCCTATATTCTTTATTATCTGCTGCAAGCCGGTCAATTTCAACTTGTCGGTCCTTCAGGCGCCCACTGTACATCCAGAAGAGGAGGTAATGCGCAAAGATGAAAAATATGACAAAGAGGCCATTCTTAAGCCCCACATTCTGTACGAACTGAAGTATATCTTTGAGGATATCAGTCATGTAGTCCCTTACTTCTGATTTTGACAGCTCCTCATGCATTTTTAACTATTGAGACTCTTGATTCAACTTGGTTTAACTTTGAACAGTAATTTTGGTACTTGAGTCTTATTTGCTTCTGTTTAAATCCCGGATATAGCCTTCGTGAGACTGGAGGTGTCCGGTCTTGCAGCGCAAGCCACTTCTCTAGTTTGGGTAGTTAGTCTAAGCATGTGGGGTCTGAAGTAGTGAACTGGTTTCCACTCCAAAGATTTCTTTCATTGCAGTCGGGGTCAAAGGGATCTGCGAGGTCAAATTGCTGGTTGCCGTTTAGGGTATTCCCGGTAATCCGGTTGTTTAAGCTATTCGAGTCAGTAACGATAATACCGCCATTGCTTGATAGTATCGATAGCCCATTATTGGATACCGTGTTGCTTGCAATCGAATTGCTTGAGCCGCCACTTAGATTAATGCCCACCTGCCCATTATCCGCCACATTGTTACTTGCTATGTTGTTGAAATTACCGTTTATCAGGATTCCAGCTTCACCGTTATTCTCAATGATGCTGTTAGATACAAATGTGAAGTTGCCGTCAATCTCGAAGCCGTCCTCGCTAAACCCAGAAACGGTAGTAAAGGAGATATTGTTATAGTCTCCCAGGATTTCAATGCCTTCGTCTCCGCCTCCTAGTACCGAACTGCGACTAATGGTGTTGTAATCGCCAAAAACCTCAATACCATCAGAGATGGTTGAAGTAGCAGGACCTGTAATATCGACGTTGGTGATGGTATTGCCGTTGCCGAATAGCAAAATTGCATTTCTTACAGCGCTATTTATTTCCATATTGGAGATGGAGTGGAAGCCTGAGCTGGAGGTGATGACACCATTGGTGCAGTTGGTTAGTTGGCCGTTGCTGAGATATGCTGCGGTGCCCTGGAGGTCTATTGCGTAGAAATCTGTTTGGGTTGGGTCCAGCGATACGCAGCTAAGCTCAAACCCCGCCATATTCAGGCTCCCTGATGGGCCTACAATGGTGAGTGCTACAGGATTGGCGATACTCAACTCGCAATTCAGGTCCTGAGATAGAGTGGTGGGCTCAGATATAGTGTCGCCGCATTCAATGGCCAGTGCGGCCGTAGATAGGGTAAAGACTGCGGCTAACAAACCTAGCTGCTTAAGTACATTCAGAGTCGTGATATCCATGGCGCTACCCCTTGAAAACTTCTCCTTGTTTCCATAATCCAAAGCCTAGCTGTGTTTTGGTGTTGAGGTTGTCGCAATAAAAAAGGGGCTTACGTCAAAAAACGTAAGCCCCTTGAAAGTGGCGCGCTCGGGAGGATTCGAACCTCCGACCGCCTGGTTCGTAGCCAGGTACTCTATCCAGCTGAGCTACGAGCGCGTCGAGGAGGCGCACAATATAGATTGGTGTAGGTAGAGTCAAGCATTTTTTTCATATGAAGTGCTTTTTTGGTGTTTGGTGACCGCAAAGCCTGTTTGTCTGTTTCTGCTTTCTCACAAAGGGATTTGGCTCAGGAGCCGCGGGTAGGGCTTTCTAGAGGTTATAAGAGGCTTTTGAGGCTCTGCGGCGACTACTGACTGATCGTTCCGCTATTGCTTGTTCCCAGCTGGGTCACATTGGCAAGTTGTGAGGTTCCACTTTGGCTAGCTGTGAGGCTGTTCAGGGTCCCGTTTTGAAGGGATGTTAAAGTGTGGTTCATTCCGCTCTGATTCGACATTACAGAGTTCTCCATGCCGCTTTGGGTGGTCCATGAGCTAATTTGTGAGCCTGTCTGAAACAGTGTTTGTGAATTTTGCATGCCTTGCTGGCTTATATTTAATTGGCTAAAGGAACTGTTGGATTGATTGGCTGACACGGTATTTAGCTCACCAACTTGATCTCCAATAGCAAAATTATTACCGCCTGCACTCTGACCAAGGCTGAATATATTTCCAGTGCCAAATTGTGTAGAGCTGGCAAAATCAGAAATGCTTAAGCTGTGAGATATTCCACTCTCATTTTGATCCCCGATTTGTAAAATTTGAACGGTACCCAGTGAGCTTTCAATCTGTATAGATACTCCGACATTATTAGTGCCATCCTGAGTCATATTCATGAAATTATTGGTGCTATCTATTTGGGTGAGCAAGGTAGTATTAGAATCGCCTTGTTGTAAGGAGATGGCAGTGTCATTAGAAGAGCGAATTTGCGTGCCGGCTGTTCCATTATTGATCCCAAAAAGTGTCTGGGATAATGTCGTTCCAATAGAGTCAATCTGAAAATTTGACAGTGTGTTTCCATCACCATTCTGTAGGATAGTCATACTGGATAATTCAGCATTTTCCTGCTCTAAGTTTAGAGTGGTATTTGCGTTGCCTATTTGTGTATGGCTGATGGAGCTATCAAGGGTAGCTCCAAATTGGATTGCTTCAGAGAAATTATTGTTGCCATTTTGCACTTGTAGAATGGTGCTGTTCTGAGTGCTTGAGTCGGATTGATCCGTCATTGCCATGTTGCCGGTACCGGTCTGCTGTACAATGGAAGTATTATTATTTGCCTGTAGATGTGCACTGAAAGTAGTAAGTGCAACTGCCATAACTAAAAAATTTGCTTTCATAGTGCGACCTCTAGGGTGTAAATGGAAATAGTAGTTGGATTGATATCAGTAGGATGCGCATACTTGGTTATGTTGCCCTCTAAGGGGAAGTTGATAGTGTCAAAATTGGGGGCTGTTTTGAGTGGCGCTAAGGGCAGTTGTAGCCAAATACTGCAAAGGAGGCTATCAAATTGTAGGAGGCGTCTGGCGAAAGACTTCACGCAACTTGACCCCATTTATGCTCTGTCACTCGTCTCACGGGAAGCCCTTTGGGTAACCCCGGTGCAGCCATCCTTCTCGCGACATCTTGATCAGGTCAATCGGTGCAGGGAAAGTGTTGGTGATCTGAGTTGAAGTTGCCATAGGAACTCAGTGTTAAATTACTAGGAAGAAAGTTCAGGTTTTAGTGCCCATTAAATTCCAAGTAATATCTTCTATTAAAAATTATCTTAGGTTTTAAGTAGTGGATATTGTCAGCGAAGATGAAAGGCCATTAAGCAGACCTCTCCCGACTTAAATCGTAGTACAATTCGAAAAATTGCTACTTGCTACTGATAAATAATACTTGAATTGGAACTTTGGAAGCTGGATATAGCATGTACGGCAGTATCTGTTATTTAGGTGGGGCCCTTGTATACCCCGAACAGGATGACTTATGGTTGAGATAAATATTAAGGCTTGGATCTAGTTTGCCCTTAACCTCTTGGCGGTTTATTAGCCTTGGCTAACGTGCGATTCTAGTGAATTGATATAACCCATATATATGTCTCGGTCACGCCTGTCTCCATTTGCATCGACTCCTGCCATAATGTCATTGATTAGATTGAATAGAGTTTCCGATAAGGTCTCTGATGCTTCACTCACAGCTTCAAGTCGGACAGACTGGCTTATATGGGTATAGAAGAAGTCCAATAGCCTTGTATCGTGGAGATTTATCGTTGAGCAAGCCAATTCTATTTGTCGGGCGTATATTTTGTATTCCGTCATGACCATTGCTCTGAACTTGTAGTCTCGAGGAAGGGCTTCCTTAAGGATATTTGCATTTCTATTATTGTTGTTCTCCAAATATGCTCTAAAACCCATCATGTCATAGGATGCTGGGGCTTGTTCTTTGTGGGTTATGGTGCTGATAGCCGCGGCACAAAAGTCGGCCATATGAACTCGAAAATAGTGGTATGCATTTTTTAATTGTTCGACTCTTTTTTCTTGTCTTAATTTTTCTTGTCGGTTTGATTGGTATTTTGTAAATTCATTCAATAGTAGCCCAAATGTTGCAATTCCCGTCAGTGTTTCAATGGAGGTTAGTAGGTAACCGAGCTCATTGACAGGGTAAATTTCTCCATAGCCCAACGTTGTTATTGTTACAATGCTGAAGTAGATACTTTTTGTGAAATCGAGCTTTTCATTTATACAGGAGTCACATTCACTATATATTGCAGCAAAGATGAAGATTACTGAAAAATAACCGACAAGTATTTTTTTCCATGTCAGAAAAGATAGGAAACGTGTCATGTTCTGTGCTCATTAACTATAAGCGATGTAATTTATGCCTGCGTCATTCCTTTTGGGATAATTATGATCGCGCCAGCAAGTGTAAAAGAGGGCTGCTTGCAATCAGTCAATCTGGATTATGGTGGCTGTTTTGATCTTACGTTTCTATTAGCATAGTAACGTTAGCTAAGTTGTGAATTATTGAGTCGACATTATAAGGTGTATTGCTTATGGGGTGGAGGTGTTGAGAGCATCATTTGCATTCATGAGTTGATGTGGAGGGGATAGGTTATATCATCGAGAAGCTCGCCCCTCAATTTATCTAACATCTAAAATGGTCTGTACGCGAGGGAGTGTGATTATTGCTCTTCAGCAGAGAGTGTTGATGCGTAATTCTATTACACCTGATAATGGCTTTTCGTTGGCTATTTGTCGACTGGGGTTCGCCCACTTAATTGTTGCCGGTGGAGCTCAGTTAAAATCTAGTGCTTGCCCAATCGCTGGCTTTCTGCTTGGGAAAGAGGAGCTGGCTCAGCCCCTGCTTATATAAATTTATCTGTATCACTTGTAATTTATGTTTCTGGCAGTGAACCGCCAATTCCATCACTAGCTCCCAGCAATGGGTTCAGGGTGAGGAATACTTCCTAGAAGTTCTTGTATTACGGCCTTGTGACAGATGTCTAGTAGTGGAGTTCTGGGGGAGTTGATATCGGTGGGGTCGACTCAGGCATAAAGGTAGTGCTGGCGGTGATATATGCATGCGGGTTTTAGCGCGCTATAACAAAAAAGGGCTTACGCCGCTAAGCGTAAGCCCTTTGTTTGTATGGCGCGCTCGGGAGGATTCGAACCTCCGACCGCCTGGTTCGTAGCCAGGTACTCTATCCAGCTGAGCTACGAGCGCGTTACGGGTGCGGATATTATAGATGCCCCTGCTGCAAGTCAACCTAAAGAATGAAAAAATCCTTAAAAATCATTATGTTGGCTAAAGATTAGGCACTTTGGGGGTGTTTAGTGCAAGCCGAGATTTTCTTGGTTACCGATTGACTCCCGGCTACCTCTAGGTGGCTGAGAGGCATTTGATTGTTTTTAACTCTGGTAAGTGAAGGGAGCTGCAGCTGCTTTCTCTGTAGCCCCTACTACTTGCAAGGTGGATTAGAAGCGGGCTTCCAGTGATAGGTCAAACCCGTTAACGGCTACGATGTCGTTATCGATTGTCTTCCACTGAAGCTTTCCTGAAAATTTATCGGTAAAGTCATAGGTAGCACCAAGGCCGTAAGTTAGATCCACATCTTTTTCACTGTACCTTTCAACTTCTGGGGCCCAATAACCGTAAGGTCTGAACTCACTGTCAACCCTGGTGTAGGAAATACCAAGATTCGCACTCAAGGTCAGTTTTTCGAGAACCGGGTAGTGAGCGACACCATTCAGCTGAAAACTGCTGACTTCAAGTGTTTCGTCTTCCTCGTAGTAAAAGTGTCTGTACTCTTCCTCCGATTCGTCATAATAGGTGCCCGAGGCGAAATATTTGTCAGAGGCGCTGCCAAAATTGCTGTATGCAGCTTCCAAAGAGAAGTGAGGGCTAAATTTATAGCCCAAATAAATATTGACAGAATTTGTTTGATCGCCGAAGCGCTGCCCCTCAAGGTAGTTGCCGGATAGAGTTTTCTGGCCATCAAGGTCATAGTAGCCTAGGCCAAAGCCCATATAAAATGGGCTCTCTTCGGCTAAAGAGCCATTAGAGATTGTTAGAGCTAAGGGGACTAATAATAGTTTAGAGATTTTCATACCGGTTACTTCTATTCCATGAAAAGTTTGGTGTAGATGTCGAATTGTATCGCGTTTATATTTTTTTTTATGAAATTGGTCAAGTTATTTTAAATGAGGTGAAATTTTCTGAGTCTGAATTTTTAGCACCATAGTAATAGTTACGGCTTATGGTGATATTTTGGTTAATGCCGTGAGGGGGTATGTTCGGCGAAGTAGTTTGATAGTAAAGAGCTGGTAGAATTTGGTGTTGAAGTATTTTGGTGAGTTTTACATAAAGCTAAATTCAGCCGGATAGCTGTGGAACCCATCAAAATCGCCTTTGCTAAGGGTTACACCACAGTGGCGTGCAATTGCATAAACCATGCTTATGTGGAATAGAAAGTTTGGAAGTATATATTGATGGATATATTGTGGCTGTGGGAGATCCACGATTGTAAAACCTGCTTTATCATTGATTCTTCTACTGCTGTCCAGATCGGTTACTTCGGGTAAAGAATCTAGATAATTTAGTGTTTTCTGGATAGTTCTCAGAATAATTTCCTTTGTATCCCCATCTTCTTCAAATGTCGCAATTTTCTGATCAACGAGTGGGCAGTATCCGCGAAGAGAAAAATTGGCTGCAATTTTTGCATTCTCGGCTAAGCTGAACATGTCAGGTGCCAGCTGCTTGTGAAATATTTCCTGTGGAATTTTAGTCGTAATGGAAAGCAGTTGGGAAAGATGATTATGAAGAAGGCTCTTGATAGATATTTGCATTAGGTAACCTGATAACAGCGGAGTGAATTAATTTTTTTGGTACGAACGTTCCTGGGTATTGCTACATCAGATATTGTGACAAAGTCTCCCAATCAAACCGCCGAGCTTTTCCATCGCTAAATAAAACCTCGATACGCTTGTCCTCCCATCCCAAAACCCTTCCATAGCCAAGTTTTCGATGCCGCAGCCCCTCTCCAGGTTCTGGTTTTCGCATTGGTGCCCGGGGTGCACTGATAGTGGGGTTGTAATCGCAAGCTTCTAAATAGTGGAGCGCTTGGCGTGAAACCGGCACATCAGTGTCGATTTTTTCCGGGCGCTCCTTAAGGGAGTCTGCCATCAATTTACTTAAAGGAAGCTGCATTTCATTAATAAATAATGAAGGCTGCGAAGCCTCGGGATCATTCTTTTTGGAGCCTTCTGCAGGGGCCAACAAGAAGAGTTTTGACTTGGCGCGGGTCATCGCCACGTACATCAAGCGGCGTTCGCTCTCCAGTGACGCGGGTGTGCTGAAGTCCCGTTGGGGCTGATAGGGCATATTGTGCTGGGTGAGGGTGGGGATAATCACTTGTTCCCACTCCAAACCTTTAGCCTGGTGCATAGTCGTTATCTGTATAGCATCCGCTTCGGTTTGTTCGCCCTCCCGGTGTTGGCGTTGCAGCTCTTGTAGATGTGCCAGGGCTTCAGCGGGCGGCTGCTTCAGAGTGTCCAGGTATTTGCAGAAAGCGAGGATGGTTTGTTGTCTCTCCTCCCCTTGTTGGCGGGTGAAGGCGTCGTCAGCGATTCCGCTGAGAAGTTCCAGTTCACCGATATGGCGACGCAGTAGCTCTCCAGCGTGACCGCGCCAGCTCTCGATCTGGGTAAGCAGGTCTGCCCGTTGGCGCAAGCGTTTGGTCTGGGGCTTGCTCAGGTTTTCAGGTAGTAGGGCAATCAGCTTCTTGCCCCAGCCTTTGTCCAGCGCTGCCAGAGATGAACAGATGGGCTCCAGGACTTTGCGCGGAATACGCACATGGGGAGAGGTCAGCCATTCGTAAAGTCCCTGCTGGCGACGCTTGGGAGGAAGTTCGGCGAATCGACCGGAGGCAATATTTAAACTCCAAAATAAGGGGCGGAGCTCCCGGCGCGAAAGGACGGTGTTGCGACTTGCTGAGCGGTAGGGAATATTATTGGCCAGCAGTGCCAGTTCAATAGGAGCGGCGATAGACCACAGCCGCACCAATACGGCGACATCCCTGAGTGACTGACCTTGCTTTTGACATCGGCGCAGGTGCTCTACAAGCCAGCGCCCCTCCTTATCGGTTTTTACCAACTCGATTTCTGTTTGCTGATCTTCATTGGCTGAAACACAGAATATATCGGCGCGATCGCGATTGTTCTCAATAAAGTGATTGGCGGCCAAGGATAGCTGGTGGCCATAACGGAAAGTGCGGCTCAGGTGATAAATATTCGAGGGGGGAAAATCCCCATCGAAAAATGTGAGCAGGAAATCCGGTTTGGAGCCGCGCCATTCATAAATGGTTTGGTCTGGGTCGCCAATCGCGATGACGTTGCCAGATTTTCCGTAGAGAACTCGCAATAAAAAGTGCTGTATCTCATTGATATCCTGGTATTCATCCACCAGGATGTCTTCGTAATAACTGCCGTACTGCTCGGCCATCTCCTCATCCATGCTGAGCAGTATGGCTGGGTCATAAATCAGATCGGCGTAGGTAACCGCATTTTGGCTGCGGCGCCAAGCTTCAAAAGTGCGAAACACCTGCAGAAAATACATGTATTCATCACCGAGCTTCAGTTCCTGAAATGCGCTGAGATCTCCCGACAGAATCGTTTTGGTGTAGTCGATAAAAAATTCAGCGGCCTCAATCTCAGATTGCTTCCGTGCTCTAATCTCTTCGAGTTCGTGGGTAGGCGCGCACTCTTCAATGGCCTTCCAGATTTGTAATTGGATTGTGGATTGGGGCAGGGGGGATAGGTTGGCAGCAGCGATTTGATCATTGGCGATCATGCGTTGGTATAAACGATATCCAACACTGTGAAAGGTATGTACCGCTGGTGTCGAGCCTTCAGTCAGCTGCCGTAAGCGGCGGTCGAAGTCCTCCCGAGCACTGCGGTTGTACATTAATACCAGCAGTCGTTCGGGGGCGATACCTGCATCAAGGCGGTTCTTTATGTAGTGCAACAGAGCAGTGGTTTTGCCAGAGCCGGCAACGGCAATGATCTTGGCGTGACCACCGGCATGATCTGCAATTGCCTGCTGTTCAGAGGTAAGGTTATTTCCGCCCATCGCGCTCTTTGCTCAAATACTGGATATTTTGCCAGTGTTTGATGCTGTCTTACAAGTCGCGCAACCTTATTCGGATGGTTTGTCGCTATCGGAGATTTGATGGTGGCGCAGAGCAAGCTCTGCGATGTAGGGGGAGAGGAACACGCGGCCGCTCAATTCCTGCAGTAACTTGGAGTGGCCCAGGCGATCCAGTACAGCCCCCTTTACCTCAGCCAGATGCAGCTGGATATTTCGATTCTGTAAATCCCGGTTTACTTGTAACAGACGCTCTATCGCTGTGCTGTCGATCCGGTTAACAGACGATAAGATCAGCACCATATGGCGGGTATTGCGATGTCGCTTTATCTCTACAAAAAGTCGCTCCTCAATCGCATTGATGTTGCTAAAAAACAGGTTCTCATCAATACGCAGGAACAAAATCTCAGAGTCGGTTTTCACCGTATGGCGAAGTACATTGCGGAATTGCTCAGTACCCGGTACACGCCCCACAACAGCGATATGTGGCCGGCTGGCTCGCCAGATCAATGTGGCGAATGAGAGCCCGACGCCCAGGGCAATCCCGGTCTCCACGCCAAAAAACACTACCCCGAGAAATGTGCCGGCCATAGCCAGTCCATCGGTGCGGTCGTAGCGCCAGTGGTGGGCCATACCCTGGAAGTTGATCAGGTTTGCGGCTGCAACAATGATGGTGGCAGCTAGCACGCAGATTGGCAGTTCGGTAAAGACTTTGGTGGCATACAGAAGTAGCAGGGCGATTAGCACTGCGGCTATCACGCCGCTGAGGGGGGTTTTTGCTCCACTCTCATCATTAACGGCTGTCCGTGCAAAGCTGCCGGTTACCGCAAACCCTCCTGAAAATGCGCTGAGAAGGTTGGAGGCGCCCAGCCCCCTCAGCTCCGCATTAGTGTTGAGCTTCTCGCCGCGCCGCTGGGCGATAGAGTGAGCAATAGATAAGCTTTCGACAAAGCCGAGCAGGGCAATAATCAGGGCGGGCAAAAGCAGTTTGTAAATCAGCCCCGGGTTAATAGAGGGGATACTTAGGTGCGGTAGGCCAGCGGGAATAACCCCCACAACGGGTAATTCCTTCTCCCAGTGAAAAATAGCGGTGAGCACAATGGCAATCACCACGATAAGCATGGGCGCCAACCGCGAAAGCAACTTGGATCGTGCTGGGCCGACCCCGATTTTTCTGAGCAGGAAGGGCAAACCTAGTCGGGCGGCAATTAAGCTGGCCAGTGCAATGAGCCCCAGCAGAGCTGCTTCCCGATCGGTTTCGGGCAGATGGTTAAAGGTGCTGATCAATATCTCGAGAACCGTATCCCCATTGCTTGATATTCCCAGTAAGGGGGCAATCTGCCCGGCAATAATCAGCAGCGCGGCGCCGGAGACAAAACCGTCAACAACTGGAAGGCTCAAGAGGTTGGCGAGGCTGCCGAGGCCAAGAAACCCCATTAGTAGCAGGATTACTCCACTCAAGAGCGCTAATAATATGGCGCCGGAAATGTACTCGGGACTTCCCGGTGAGGCTATGGGGGTGAGAGCTGAAGCGGTCATTAGGGCGAGCACGGCCACCGGGCCGACGGACAGCACCGAGCTGGAGCCAAACAGTGCGTATCCTATTAATGGGAGCAGCCCAGCGTAGAGCCCTAGATAAGGGGGCAAGCCGGCAAGTGCGGCATAGGCGAGGGCCTGTGGGATCAGCATCATGCTGGCCAGGAGGGCGGCAACACTATCTCCCACCAGCCACTTGGGCTGGTAGCGTCGAAGCCATGGAGGGATTAGGTGGAGTAGCCGCATCCTTACACTTGTTTCCGCTCTCTTCCTGCCGCAATTGTGTGAACTGCTCAAACAAGATAGACGGCGGCTGCCTCACCGTTGTGCTTGGGCGCAAGTTACTCCACTGCGGCAGTGCGCTTGATCCCGAAGAGTTGGAATATCCCCATACCCGTGAGCATGGCGAGCGTAAAAATTACCGCTTTAAGTTGTCCCGCCCCAGTAGCGACAATCGCCGGTCCGGGGCAAAATCCCGCCAGTCCCCAGCCGGCGCCAAATAGAAGGCTGCCCAATACCAATCGGCGATCAACCCGGTTACTTGCCGGCAGGTGAAGCGGTTGCTTCCAGATAGACTGTCCCCGCCGTCTGATGAAATGGAATAGTGGCAGGCCCACAGCGATAGCGCCAAACATCACCAATCCCAGAGAGGGGTCCCAGGCGCCGGCTAAATCTAGGAAGCCCAGAACTTTCTCCGGGTTGGCCATACCAGAGAGCAATAACCCCAGGCCGAAAGTGAGCCCGGCCAAAAGTGCGCTGATATTGGTTTTCATCATCATTGCCCCAGCTGGCCGATCAGGAAGTGTCGCATTAGAAACACGGTTGCGAAGCCCGCAGCCATAAATATCAGGGTGGCGGTTAGCGAGCGAGTGGAGAGTCGGGACAAGCCGCAAACACCATGGCCACTGGTACAACCGGAAGCCATCCGCGTGCCCAGGCCCACCAGTAATCCCGCTGCAATTAAGGTGGGATAACCTGCCTGGATATCAATGTCGGGCACTGTTGCAAAGATTTTCCAGGCAAGAGGGCTTATCAATAGCCCCCCGATAAAGGCCAGGCGCCACAGGGAACCTTGGATTTGGTCAAGCAGTCCGCCAATGATGCCGGAGATCCCTGCGATACGACCGTTGAAGGCGAGTAAAGCGGCACTGGCGAGGCCAATCAGCAGCCCCCCTGCGAGTGCGGAGCCTGGAGTGAAAGCGGTCCAATCGATGGTCATGGGATTACTCCGCACAGTAGAGCTGGTAAAGGGTTTGCAGCAGGGCGAGTACTCGCGGGTCTGCAACCCGGTAGAAGACGTTTTTTCCCTCGCGGCGTGTTTCGACCAGGCCTTCGCGACGGAGGACACCCAGTTGTTGGGACAGGCTTGGCTGATGAATACCTAGGCGCTCTTCCAATTCGCCTACATTTAACTCTTCCTGGCTGAGCTGACATAGAAGTAGCAATCGGTCCTGATTGGCCAGGGAGCGCAGCATCGCTGCCGCCTGGCCAGCGGAATCGCGCATTTTGTTGAGATCGAGATGTTCAGTATCAGGCATAGGAACTAAATCAATTTACACAATGACAATATATTGTTTTATATAATATCACATTGTATATTGTTGGTGTAGTGAATACGGGAGAGCAGAAGATGGCTCACGAAGAACACTGTGCCCGGGTGCAGCCGTTCCTGGATCGGGATACAGAAACCTGGAGTTATGTGGTGTACGACAGGGAAGGGGGTTCCGCCGCTATTGTGGACTCTGTGCTGAATTTTGATTCAGCCTCAGGTCGCACCAGTAGCCGAGGTGCTGAGGAGCTGGTGTCATTTATTCAAGAGAAAGATCTGACTCTCGAGTGGATACTCGAGACCCATGCCCATGCTGACCACTTATCAGCGGCACCGTTTTTACGCCAGCAATTGGGTGGGCGTATTGGGATCGGTGAACACATTTGCCAGGTGCAGAAAATCTTCCGCGATGTATTTAACCTTGAGCGGGAATTCCTGGCAGATGGTAGTCAGTTTGATCATCTCTTTAAGGATGGTGAAACTTTCCAGGTCGGTAAGCTGGCAGCGAAAGTGATTTACAGTCCCGGTCACACCCCCGCAGATATGGCCTGGCTAATCGGCGATGCGCTTTTTGTTGGCGATACCTTATTTATGCCGGATGTTGGCAGTGCGCGATGTGACTTCCCCGGCGGCGATGCGTCAGAGCTGTATCGTTCAGTGCGCAAGATTTTGTCCCTTCCCGACCAAACCCGCATGTTTATGTGTCACGACTACCCGCCTAAAGGTAAGCGGGGCTATCAGTGTGAGACCAGTGTGGGAGAGCAACGCAGGGAGAATATTCATTTGCGCGATGGGGTTGCCGAGGAAGATTTTGTCGCGGTGCGCCGCAAGCGCGATGCCACTTTATCTGTGCCGCGGCTGATAGTACCGTCTGTGCAGGTGAATATTCGTGCGGGGCAAATGCCCCCGGCAGAATCGAATGGTACGGTTTATTTGAAAGTGCCGCTTAATCAGCTTTAGACGAAATTATTGATCGATATATTTATTCAGTTGAATGCATAGAACTGAGGTGATAATGAATATTAAACAATTAGATGAACAGGTGAGCGTTTCTGAGCATATAGCCTGTGAAAGTATGGCGCCATTGGCTCAGAGTGGGGTACAAGTTGTAGTATGCAATTGCCCGGAAGGTGAGAGTGAGACTCACCCTTCCTATGTGGAAATGGAGCAGGCCGCATTGGCGGTGGGCATTAAATTTGTGGCTATTCCTTTTACTCGCGGACGTTTGATGCGGAATCACTGCGAGGCATTTCGTGATGTTTTGCAGGAAGGAGACAAAGTGCACGCGTTTTGCCGGACGGGAAATCGTTCCAGCCAGGTATGGGCCGGTGCCAAGATCCTGATGGGGGCAGATAAAAAGCAGCTCAATTCCCAGGCACAGGCCGCAGGATTTGATATTGGCGCTGTGCTGATATCGATTGAACCCTAGCTCTAAAGTGCAGCACTTTCGGTGCTGCAATTCACCCCCTTCTTTTAAGGCGATAGAACTCAGGCCGTAAGGCCAGAGCGGAAAACAGATCATGGCGATGCAGCATCTCACCAGATGGTTTCCCATTCTGGCTACTATTCACTCCTATAATCGGCAGCTGCTAACCCAGGACCTACTGGCGGCTTCAATTGTTACCGTGCTCCTTATTCCCCAGTCCCTTGCTTACGCTTTGCTTGCCGGATTGCCACCTGAGGTGGGCCTCTATGCAAGTATTGTTCCGCTGCTAGTCTATGGCTTGTTAGGCAGCAGTCGAACACTATCCGTAGGACCTGTAGCGGTAATCTCCTTAATGAGCGCCGCTGCTCTTGGAAAGGTAACAGCGAGCGGTGAGGTGGACTACCTCACTGCAGCAGCGATATTGGCGCTCTTATCTGGAGGAATTCTCACAGTATTAGGTATATTAAAGTTAGGTTTTCTCGCTAACTTTTTATCACACCCGGTAATCTCCGGCTTTATAACTGCCTCTGCATTATTAATTGCACTTAATCAGGTTACCCAATTGCTGGGGCTATCGGTCCATGGAGATACAATATTAGAGCTGTTGCCTGGCTTGTTTGAAAAATTGGGAGGCTATAATCAGTTGACCTTGTTAGTCGGTTTGGGGGTGGTGCTATTTCTATACCTATCTAGAGCTTGTGCGGCAAAACTATTGCAAAGATTAGGAATCAGAGCTGATACCGCTAATCTTCTGTCTAAGTCATCCCCCGCAGTAGCAGTGCTGATAACCGTGTACTTCTCATATACTTTTAACCTTGAAGCATGGGGAGTAGCCCTTGTTGGCAGTGTTCCTTCGGGGCTGCCTCAATTTAGCTTGCCAAAGCTGTCGCTTTCCCTATTTGAGTCACTTGCGTTACCTGCGCTAATGATTGCTATCATCGGCTATGTAGAATCGATATCCGTGGCAAAGACTTTAGCCGCAAAACGTAGACAAAGAGTTGATTCCAACCAAGAGCTGGTGGCTTTAGGGTTGGCGAATGTTGGGGCAGGTTTTTCTGGTGGATTTCCGGTAAGTGGTGGCTTCTCACGCTCAGTTGTAAATGCTGACGCGGGAGCACAAACACAGTTTGCCAGCCTATTTACCGCAATGGGCATTGGATTCACGGCTCTTTTTCTCACGTCACCACTATATTTTCTTCCGAAAGCTACTCTCGCTGCCACTATTATTGTTGCAGTACTTTCACTGGTAGATTTTTCTATCTTGCGTAAAACTTGGCAATTTTCCAAGGCGGATTTTGTTGCTGTAGCGGTGACAATCTTCGTTACCCTATTATTTGGCGTTGAGTCGGGCGTGCTCTGTGGAGTGGGTGCATCGCTATTATTATTTATTTGGCGCGCATCAAAGCCTCATATTGCAGAGGTAGGATTAATCGAAGGCACTGAGCATTTCCGCAATATAGATCGACACCGAGTTAAAACTGCTTCTGAGATTCTTACTTTTAGAGTAGATGGCCGTCTGATGTTCTCTAATATAAGTTCATTGGAAGAGCGTATTTATAGCCGTCTAGCAGGTAATTCCCAGGTCAGGCATGTTATTCTGATGTGTAGTGCAGTCAATGAAATTGATTGGAGCGCCTTGGAAGTACTGGAAAGTATAAACAGTATCTTACTTAATAGAGGTGTTCGACTTCATCTTTCTGAAGTTAAAGGTCCGGTGATGGACCGCTTGGAGAAAAGTAGCTTTTTACAAAAGCTCTCTGGCGAAGTGTTTTTAAGTCAGTACCAGGCATTTGTAAATATACAGGTGGGTCAAGGAGGTAACACATAGATGCCTGGAAACCTTCTAGGTTTCCCCCATGTTGATTTAAGAGTCGCCTGTCAAGACTTATCACTTGAATTTTTAATGCTCTCACTTTTTAAATGGTCGATAATTAGATCGATTTGGGCCTGATTGTCTTTGATTAGTTGGTCCGAATAGTCCTTTAACTTTGGGAGCTTCTTATGCTCAAATATGCCGATAAAAGGCTCTCGAATTTCGATATTTAGATAGTCGTATTCTATCCTCCCTTCTTCAGATAAAGACTTTGCAATTTCCAGTGTATGGAGCTGGTGTGTATCCATTGAGCGCTGCATATTTGTTAATGCATCTCGAAACCAGTTTATTTGTCCCCAGTTTTTCAATGTGTCGTAGTTTGTTGTTGAGCTAAGGAGTCGAGGGCTGCCAGCACCTAATACCAGGATGTAGTAATTTTTATCGGGAAATTCGTTGATAACATCTCGAAGAATCATACTGGCCGGGTTGTTCATAGCTATAGCTGCATCTGCAAACACACATTGGGATTCGTTTTCCGATTCTGCGAATTCAGGCTCGCAATGCTGGATACCTTCATCTTCCGAATAATTGAATACGACAGGTGGAAAAGCCGTTTCAGCACTTACCGCGGCTGTCATTAATTGATAAAGCCGATCGGTGGGGAGATAATTAACCGTCTCACCTTTGTTCTTGAAAAGATGTATCTGTCCGTCCTTTAAGTTTAAAGAAGGAATGATTACGTAGTTCTCAAGTTCAGTAAAGTTAAGGTCTTTAGTATAATGTTTTTCCATTACCTCATGTAATCGGCTGCCAAAGTAAGAGGGTGAAAACAGACCGCCTGCGGTTAGGAACTTGTGATACCAAGGGGGAGAGAAAAGGTAATTTACTTCGTTCTCATAGATATCAACCAGATAGTCGAGATGGGATAGCTTTTGCCCGTTTCTGCTGGGAATAGCTTCATCAGGAATATTGAGGCCTGTTGCGATAATGGCTCCAGTGGAAACCCCTGAAAAAACGTCGAACACCTGATCAAGGGGTTTCCCTAATTTGTCTTCAATATACTGCAGTACATGTAGAGGAATTAAGCCTCTGACTCCTCCGCCTGCTACGACGAGGATATTAATCGTGTCTTTTTGCTGGAGATAATCGGTATTGTGAGTAAGATCATACGTGACCGACTCTCGGGGGAATGTGGTTGTTTGCGTAAAAAAATTGTTATAAACGTAGGCGAAAAAAGCATAACCAACAGCAATGTACACAAGTGCAATAATAGTCTTTTTGAAAGAGGCGTTGAACTTACTTGCCATGTTGTACCCAAAACCATCTATTCCTTATGGGTTTTGCCTTTTTAAAGACAAACTCCCAAAGGTATATTAACTTTTATTTTATATCTTCAAAGACTGAATGGTAATAAAACAAAATCTATAAGCAATATAGTAAGGAGTTTACGCGGAGCTTAAGTAGAAAGTGTAATTGTTCTAGGTGGTGGTGACTTGTCTCGAAATCCGACGCTGGTAAGCTCCGCCTTTCTATTGATATAGCATATGCAATGATATCTAGCGGAAGTAATGCAGCTAGATTATGTATCTTGGTTTTTGAAATTAATGTGTTTGGATTGTAACAACTAATTCATGCGGTCTTGCAGCAAATGAAACAGCGTGGTAGTGGAGCTATTGTCCAGATATCAAGTATTTTGGGGGAATTCGTATTACCTTTTCTTGGCTCATATAATACTACCAAGCACGCAATAGAGGGAATCGGAGAAAACTACCGCGTGGAGCTGGCTCAATTTGGCATTCAGTCTCTGATTGTTCAGCCTGGTAAGCATTCATTTAGAACAACTGTTGATGGCACAGGCTTAAATCCCACTATAGAGAAAATTAACAAGACTACAGAAGAGGCGATGCAAGAAATTTACTCAGCTTATGGGATGAGCAATATGTTCCAGCTTAAGTAGCTTTGCTAATATAAATAGTTGCTTGGCACTTTAAAAAAACAAGTTGATTTTTAGCGGGTTTATGAGGTGCTTAGTTGTATGAGGGTTTAGCTTTTTTGATTGTTATTTTCAGGGTTTCCCTTTCAAGGCTGTTTACTTAAAGTAATTTATCGCATGGAATACTATTCTGAAATAAGGCTATTTAATATACGCATATATTCATTAACAAATAAATCGATACTATGTCTGCTAATCAATGGTTCACAATACCCAAAGACAAAAACAGCATTGCGGTAGGTGGTGTAGGTTACTGCCATGATTGGGTTTATACCATTGGTTAGGGTGATCATAGGCTTTTGGATCTCAAAATACTGCATTTCATCAGCTAGTAAGCGCATACTGCCCACATTGGAAACAATAATACCTGCTGGAAATGACTTATGTTGGGCTGTTATCTCTGAAGCCATTTGAGTGATATCATCCATCTTATAGTCAGAACTTAGGTTTTTTGTCATAGGACTCTGCTTGAGGAGAACTGAAAGAATCTGCTGTTGAAGTTGTTTAGCAACTTCGATAACCTCAGCGGACTCTATGTTTTCAGGTAATTTTAAACTGGTAGTTTCTGAAAACGCTCCAATGTGCCCTATGGGGATATTGGGAGAGCATAATCCCCTAGCATCCATGGCCAAAATTACTTCAGTTAGATGCTTGTAGATAGGTATGGCTCGAGCTGCTATGGATGCAATAGCACAGTAAATGGCTGTTATTTTAATGCCATTATCCTTGCCCCATTGGGCGAGTTTGTGGATCTTCTCTGGGGGCATCAGGTATGAAACGGCACAAGATATACGTTCTGTAGGAGGGGCCTGCTTCTCTACTGGCCAGCTAAAATCTCCGGTATTCTTGTGCTCGACCTCTTTTTCTCCAAAGTATCCAGCTGACTCTAGCTGGCTCGCAATACTCTCTTGTAGAGGTAGTGACTTGGCCTGTTTAAGTGTTTCGTTAGATTGCAGGAATTTGTCTAAGTCTGAAAATATAGTCATTACTGATCTGCCATCAAATGCTGCATGTATATTGATGACGGAAATCCACTCTACGAGACCTTCTTTATTGAGGTATAGCTTTATGCTGTATACATATTTTTCACTGTCCAGGCAGTTTATGCCGTGAACTTTAAACTCATCCTCTAAATTGAGAGTGTCACTAACTTGGCTTATATTTAATGGGATATCATTAAAGTCAACGTCGCAAATCCAGCGAAGTTTTTCCCCTCTTTGGATACGAGCGCGTAGAAGAGGGTGGCGTTTGTGTAGGTACTTTAATCCTGTGCGTAAAGTGTCAATACTTAACGATTTGCAGACTCTAATGAAAGAAACAAATTGTAAGCCACCATAGGAGAGTCTTGTCATCTCTATAAATAAGGCCTCTTGTGGGCCAAGTTCTCGAGATGGAGTTTCTAAACTCATAAAAGACACCGATCAAAATATCGACGATCTTGATTATTTGGATTCAGAGCAGCATGAATGTCGCATTCGGGAATGTATCCTGACTTGCTGTCAAGGATAGTATTACTCCGCAATTGACTACTTCAGTGCACCAAGCTGCTTTAGGAATCCATATTTATCCCAAGTGACCCAAGCTTCGACTATTTTGCCGTCCTGAATCTTGGAGAATTCCACGGCATCCCAGGTGATTGTTTTTTTGGTTGGAGATTCCCCCATAAACGAGCCGACATGATTAGCGCTGACTGTAACATGGGTTGCGACTAAATCTCCTTCAGCTACTTGCTTGGTACTGACCGCCTTGATGTCTTTGAAAGCCTTGTGAAACTTAGCCACCTCTTCTTCAAATTGTTTGAGGTTACGCTTTTGTGGGCCTGCGCTATCCGTTGTCGCAGAATCCAGGTTGTTTATATAGTTAGGAGATAAAATTGTCTTGGGATCTATCTTATTGCCGCTTAGCCATAACCCCACAGCTTGCATTGCGAGTTTTTTATTCTCTTCTAAGTTATTTGGCTGTGCCGCCACCAAATTGGTGATACTGAATAAAAGGGCTGTTAAAACCAAACAGGAAGCTCGTTTGAACATTTGATAGATTCCTTTCTACATAAATTAGGGTGTGTTTCAGGACGTCTTGTAAACGACATTAAAAATGAGTAAAGAATTGTGTCATCTCCTATTATGGACGCATATTTCATAAGCTGAATCGATATTCAGGTAGTTTGGCAAGCTGTCCATCTTTGGACTTTACTGGATTAAAAGTATGCCGCTAAAATTGATGTTTCAGATTAGCAGCAGAGTATTTATACGAGGTGAGTAATAGAGATGCTGCTGCCAGCATGGTACCTGGCAGCAGGTTATACGGCCGACCTACAAACTTAGCATTTCCCGTAAGCGAGTAGCGGGGCGTCTTGCAGCCTCTATTTCTTTTCCATCGGTCATTGTTATTAGTAGCCCACTATTGACCCATGGTTGAATATCCTGAATAAAATTCAAGTTTATGATTTGCTGGCGATTGGCGCGAAAGAAAACCTCAGGATTTAAACGCTGTTCAATTTTAGATAATGATTTATAAATAAACGGTTTGTTGTTATCAAAGAATACTTGAGCATGATTTCCACAGTTTTCAAAATAACGGATATTTCCTATTTCTATTAGCCAGCAACGCTCTCCGTCCTTGATAAAGATCTTGTTGTTGGTGTCTAGGTAGTTCGATGAGTGATTATCATCCTGTAAGGAAGAATCACTTAGTGTTTTGTTAAGGGCCCGCTTTAATTTTTCCGGGTTGATTGGTTTGAGGAGATAGTCTAATGCGTTGACTTCGAATGCTTGTATGGCGTATTCATCATAAGCGGTTGTGAAAATAACCTGGGGTGCAGTTTCAAGCTGTTCTAGTATGTCGAAGCCAGCCCCGTCCGGTAGATTAATGTCTAAAAAAAGTAAGTCTGGTTGTTCTTTTAGAATCAGAGAAACTGCCTGCTCACAATCTTTTGCCTCTGCAACTAAGTTAATATTTTTGTGAGGCTTTAACAGCTCTCTCAATTCATTGCGAGCGAGTCTGGAATCTTCAATAATAATGGCTTTCACTTATTATACCGCCAACTGTAGAGATGAAGTAGGAACATGGCATTGGGCAATAACTTGCTGCCCCTGTTGCTTTATCTGGAAGGATGTGTTGTTACCATATTGAAGAGTCAATCGTTTTTTTATATTAGCTAGCCCCAATCCGGTATTTTCATTTTTCTTTTTGCTGGGCTTTGTTTCTAGAGGTGCGTTTAGTTCTAAGGTCCCTGGGTTAGCTACCGTGATGACTAGGTGTTCCTCTTCATGGGATACTCTGATGGTTACTTCACCGCCATGCTTGGACTTTTCAATTCCGTGGCGTATCGCATTTTCTGTAAGCAGTTGGATAATAAGAGGAGGGATTCGTTCTCCCATCAATTCTGGATCAGTTGTCAACTTGAAAGTCAAACGATCTTCATATTGTATTTTGAGGAGGTCGATATATTGACAAACAATTTCCAGCTCATCTCTGAGTGGCACGGTTTTCTGTTTATGCGCCATCAATGTATATCTCAGTAGATCAGAGAGGTTTGTCAGCATCGTTCTTGATTTAGTAGCATCCTCGAGAATTAAGGCCCGAATATTGTTTAGTCCATTGAATAGAAAGTGTGGGTTAAGCTGCCCCATAAGTGCTGCCATTTTAACCTCATTGAGCTGTAGGTTAAGTTGAATGGCTTCCTGTTCAGCCTTGAGTAAACGGTCTTGATTAACTGCTGTAATATAAATTAGGGTCCAGCTTACCAATAAAATAGTCATGATAAGCCAGTTGCCAAGTACGTTATGCCAAATTGAATCGGGAATGGCATACCCCATTAAATTATAATATGAGAATAGAAAGATAACTGAAATATAAGCACAGGTAAATGCGAGTGAGATTGAGGATAGAGCGAAGTAGGGCCACTGTTGCCTCCAGTTTTTATCTAAGAGGTCAAAACGATAAATCATTTCTCTGATGATTAGTGTTAAAGCTCCGCAGGTTAATATCAGGGTGAGTGCATGTATGGCGAGCTGCTCAAAATTTTCATCGGTAAGTAACCCACGAGAAATGGAGTTCACTAGGGCGAATATTAGCCAGCCGCCAAAATGGTACACTAAGAATTTTGGCGTAGGTGCGGGGGACTTCAGTAACTTCATAAATTAATACATGTTAATAAAGTGGCCCCTTGTTCTGGGGCCACAGAGTTTAGTTGAAAATAAAATCAGAATCTCTCGTTCAGCCAGATTGACATCGTCTCAAGTGCAATAGGGGAAAAGGTTTCCTCTATTTCCGCATACTCAGCATAGCTACCTGTTTCGGCTGTTTGAAAGAGATGATTCATTTTATCGAGTTCAATAATTTCATAATCCTTATGATTGGATTTAATCAACACCTTTTCTATATTGCCCAAGTTCATTTCCGCATCAACTTGAAAATCCAGTGAGCCGTTAAGAGCCAAAATAGGACATTTTGTACCCTCTAAATAGGGCTCAGGGTTGAAGCTCAATGCATAACGAAACCAAGGGGTGGAATACTGTTTTTTAAGTACCTCAACTTGAGCTTCCAGTTTACCTCCTTTCAAGCCTTCGAGTTCAACAGTCTTATAGAGATATTGGTGCAACTCATCACTGATAGTTCCCCCAATGGGAAGATGAGCAAATTGTTCAAAAATAATTTTATCAAGCTTGCGTAACTCTTGTAGGTTTTTCTCAGTTACACCGCTGTGCTTTCTATCCCTGTGCCACTGGTCGAAAAAGAGCTCTTGTAGTTTAACCCCTGGACCGCCGAGAAGAATTGTAAACGCAATATCATCACGACTGCTGGCTACCATGGGGGCTATCATCCCCCCCTCGCTGTGCCCAATCAAGCCCGTTTTACCCTTGGGGAGATCGTTACGACTGTTCAGATAATCCACAATTGCACTGGTATCATTGGCAAAATCTTCGGTAGTTGCCGTGGAGAAACTCCCTGTAGAGTCACCAATTCCTCGTTCATCATAACGCAATACCGCGTACCCTTGCCGGGTTAAATAGTCGGCAATTACCGCAAATGCTTTATGGCCGAATGCGGTTTCATCCCGGTCTTGCGGCCCCGAACCACTAATCAGGATCGCAGTAGCTTTTATCCTTGAGTTTGGTTTGGTCAATGTTCCAGAGATTATATTATTTGTGATTGTACTTTTAAAACTTACCTCTTCAACAGTATAGGGATAGGGGCCTGTTGGTATTTGTGGACGGTTATCCGGTTTAGCAGTATTTATCTTTCTGAAGTTAAGAGTCTGTGACTTCCCTTGAGTAAATGATCCGAACATAAGCTCAACTACTGGGTTGTACGCCCCCTCGTAGCTGATTTGTAAGTCTTCAATTTCGAAGGATATGTTGTTGCCGCTAATGTCCAAGGATGACATCTCTATGCCATAGGCATTTTGTGAAGGGCTATCCAGTACGCCCGTCCATTTATCGTTATCCTGATCAAAATGGAGGACAATCGGAAGTACCTTGTCACTCTCTGTTTGGATAGTGGCCTTCCATTCTCCATCAATGCCACCAGCACTTGCTGTAGTAGAAAACAGGCCGGCGGCTAAGAAAAGCGACTTTAACTTTGCGTTTGTCTTTGAAAATCTAGTTTGAATATATCGCACAACTATTCTCTCTGTGTTCACCTGCTGAATGCTTGCCATCTTAGAGGAATCTTTTTCTTCTGGATTAAAATTAGGATAAGTGGCGAATAGGGCTGCTGAACGGCGAGGAAGTCTTGGCTATCCTTTGTCTAGTTATGCGTGGGGTAAAGGTATGTTGCGTCATCAGATAGAGGCGACTTATCCTGATAGATGGGACGGAGAGACTAACTAACGGTGCGGATTGTACCTATGACGAACACGAAGTCGCCTATATAAGTTGGTAAAGAACTTGGGTTATTGCTAGGTATGTGGATGTAAGGGAAGAGTTATTTGGGAAATAACTCTTTGGAAGATGGTCTTTCGGTGCCAATGAGTCCATGGGTGCTGCCCATTTATGGGCAGCACTGCGAGATGAAGCGTTTACTGTAGAATCACACCTACGTTTGCGTTTCCGGTTTGATTGGCAAAAGCAGATTGCGCATCGCCAATTTGCGTTGTTGTTTGGGCGTTACCCACACCATTTTGGTAAGTTTGAGCGGAAGAACCAATACCTGTTGCCGTAATATTGGCAAAGTTGGAAGTTCCGAGCTGCTCGGTCAGTGCGTAGTGATCTGAACCCGTCTGGTTATGAATGGCAACATTGTTGTCGCCAATTTGCCAGAGGTTGCTCTCGTGATCATCGTTGGTTTGAATCACATTTAGGGTGTTGGTAGTACCGTCCTGATATGAGTAGGAGTAGTGGGAGTCCCCATTGACTTGATTGTGGGTCGCCAGGTTGGAGTCGCCGAGCTGATCTACATAGACTTCACTGTTTGACGTCAGTGTTTGGGTAACAAATGCGGTTTGGTTTACCCCAGCTTGAGTCACCACAATAACATCATCGGTACTATTGGTTTGAGTTAAGGTTGCACTGTGGCCATCCCCATCTTGGGTAATGGACATGGTGCTACCGTCAACAAATGACTGGAGAGTGAAGACGTACTGATTGTTGTCTCCCTGATTGATCTCGATATAGGCGCCTACAGAGTTATCCTGATAGGACTCGGCGGTATTCATATCGCCAGTTTGGTTATGAATGATCGTGCCACCATCACTGTTAGCGGATTGCTCCGCATAGCTGGTGTTGTTATCACCGATCTGAGTTTGATCGATGGTATTGTTTGTGGCGGTTGGATCACTTTGATCAGCTGTTGCAGTGTTCCCAAGACCTTCTTGGTAAACCGTTGCAGTATTGGTGTCGGCGATAGCGCCCTGGCTAATGATTGCCAGGGCAATACTGGCGGCTAGAGGTGCAATATTCTTCATCATAAACTCCTTTAGTGATGAGACTGTACGACCAATGTCGTTTTCCATTGCATTTTCAAGGTTGAGGTCGTATCAATCACCGTTCACTAGCCTGATCATCGGAATTTGGCCGACAATCTGGCACGTACTCCTTGTGAATGGGGTTGATACAAGTATGAGTTTGATAGATGGCCTAGATAGATGCTATGAGAGGTAAGTGCTGATTTAGTGGGACATTAGTTTAATGGGAGGTTTTACTTATTGTCGGTTTGAAATTCTTGCTGAAGAAAGCTTGATAGAGGACTGCCGGTAACAATGTATGATTTAACTTACAAGGTATTCTATTGCCCAAATGATAGTCATTGAGAGAAGGCGATACAGAACTTGATTATCGCCTTTAGTTTTGAGTTATTTAGGGTTTAATTTATTCTAAACATGAAGGGTCACGGGTAACAAAAGTATTACCTATCCAGGTGTTATCAGTGCAAGTTGGATCGTTGGGTGAGTAAAGGTCAAAGATCCCATTGTTTAAGGAGGAGTTAGATAAGACGGTATTACCGTCGGCGCTTCCACTTTCAATAGATATTCCGTAGTCATTGTTATCACTTACACTATTTACACTAATGGTGTTGTTATCAGCGCTCTCAACCCTGATACCTGTCACGTTATTTGTCACTACATTTTGA
Organism: Microbulbifer sp. ABM4_008; assembly: GCF_056311705.1. NCBI lineage: Bacteria > Pseudomonadati > Pseudomonadota > Gammaproteobacteria > Cellvibrionales > Microbulbiferaceae > Microbulbifer > Microbulbifer sp. ABM4_008. Next base: position 1,550,137 of record NZ_CM149970.1, read on the forward strand.
GAAATGAGATTAGAGTTGGAATCTATCTCAATGCCAACGTCTGTACTGTTATCAATAACATTCAATATAAGGATATTTGAACGACCATCGGGATCGAAATCAACACCGTCACCACCAGCATTTGTGATTATATTGCTAGTAACATTGTTTGAGATTCCCTCTAGATATATTCCATCTCCACCGGTGCTATCGATAGTATTTCCGATGATTTGGTTATAATTAGCGGGATCTTCAGTTTCTATACCATTTCCGGAGGTTACGCCATCAGATTGTATCTGGATGCCGGTGACAAAGTTACTATCGCTTGAAATAAGTACTCCTACTCCATCAGGATCATCTATATCAACACTTGTAACATAGTGGGACCCATCGTCTTGTAACATAATAGAGTTGTTACAGTTATCGATAACTCCAGAGGTTAAACTAGCAGATAGGCCATTTAGGAGTATGCCGTCGTCTGTTGAGGCAGAGCACGTAACAGTAAATCCATCCATATCAAGTCCGCCCAAGGGACCGGTAATTGTTAGTGCGGGATTAGTGGCACAGACTAAGTCCTGAGTCAGTGTTTCTTGGGAGGTAATGGTATCTCCACAGCTAACAGCATAGCTTTCGAAGGAAATTGCTATTCCAGCAGCGGGCAAAAGAAAATAGGCAAGGGCTAATTTTAGTTTTTTCATACTTTCCATTCCTTGTTCGCGGTTGTTATGTTATTGAGGGTGATTCATTTTCTATGGTTAGATTGGATGAGTGCGTAAGCTGGGCTAGCGTTACTTTTACTATTATTAGCTTTTTTATTTGTTTTCGATAATATTTAATTTAAATTATGGCTTTGATTTTAAAACCCATTGTAAATATTGAATCTTACTTTCAGTAAGGTTTATGGGTGTCTGGAACTTTTGCGTAATACTTTTTTTCTGGTAGAAGTCAGTTTTAGCTTTATCCCATTAGTGCTGGCATGGTTGTAATTTGGGGGCTATGAAGATGTGAGTATTGATTTCACTCTCAATCCGTTATCGGGGAGTATTGGCTACGAATGATTGCTAAGAGATTCTTTACTTTTTTATACTTTATAAGTAAGCAATATACCGCTCGGCTATTGCTTAACTAGATAATTTTATGGATTTAGTTTGGCAAAGCCTCAATCCAAGCAGTTAGGGTCATTAATGGTAGAACTATTGCCAATCCAGTTGTTCGAAGATGTGCAGTTCGGATCATCAGGGGAGTAAAGGTCGAATATACCATTGTCATTGGCTGTATTAGATAAAATGTTATTGAATTCTGCGCTAGTTCCCTCGATCACTATGCCATAGTCAGTGTTATTGTCAGCTTCATTGCTGCTTACTGTATTGCTGTCACTGTTATTGATTCTGATTCCAGTGGTGCTGTTCGATATACTATTTTGAGAAATGAGATTTGAATCTGAACTTACAGATATTCCCACATCTCCATCGCCATTGAGAGTGTTGAATATTCTCGCTTTACTGTCACTGATTATAGTGTTAAGTAGGATTAAGTTGCTCCCTCCATCGGAATCAAGAGCTATGCCAAAATCACCAGGGTTAAGAATTTCATTTCCGGTGACTGTATTGCTTCGCCCCTCGATATATATTCCTGAAAATCCCGGGAACTCTAGAAAATTTCCAGTGATCTGATTGAGGCTTGCGGGATTAGCTGTTTCTATGCCTATTGCATATTGCGTACCATTAAAAGGTATCACGATGCCGGTAACAAAATTACTGTTACTTTCAATACGTACGCCCACACCTACAAGATTGTTAATCTCAATATCACTGACAAAATGAACACCATCTTCCGTAAGTGCTATTGAGTCATTGCAATTGTCTATTACGCCGTTAAACAGGCTTGCAGCTAGCCCTGTTAGATAGATGCCCTCATGTAATGGTTCTATACAGGTAACAGTAAACCCATTTAAGTTCAGCCCGCCACCGGGGCCGTCAATTGTGAGGGCTGGATTGGTTTCGCAGGAGAGGTCTTCTGTGAGGGATTCCTGGGTAGTAATCGTGTCACCACAGCTCACAGCAAAACTGTTTGAGGCTAAAGGTAATCCAAAGGTTGGTAGCAGGGTTAAAAATAGCGTTAGGCTTGGCTTCTTCATGGGGGGCTCCCAAGATAATGAGTCTATTATTTACTCTAAAGTTTTCTTTCGATTAGTAATTGATAGGTGATGCCAAGTGGTATTTTATAGGGTTTAATCAGTTTGTTTTTGGTTTGTTAATAATATATATAAATTAAAGGTGCGGATTTAGTGTCCATTATAAATATAGGTTTATAAATGGCGCATGATATTTTATGTGGGCTCAGGTCTTAGCTTGAAATCTGTTCTCCTATATTGTCCATGCTTAAAGTGAATATAAAAAAGGGCCAGTCAATGACTGGCCCTTTTTAACGCTTTGGTGTTATTCAACCGAAGACCTAATCAAGTAGTCAAATGCGCCCAGCGAAGCAGTTGCACCTGCACCCATAGAGATCACTATCTGTTTGTAGGGGACAGTGGTCGCATCGCCGGCGGCGTAGACGCCGGGGACTGAAGTTGCGCCGCGCTCGTCGATCACGATTTCGCCCATGCGATTCATCTCTATATCGGTTTCGTTAAGGAACTCCGTATTGGGTACCAGGCCAATCTGTACGAAGACGCCTGCCAGGTCGAGTTGCTTGTTTTCACCACTCTCTCGATCGGTATAGGCCAGGCCGTTAACTTTGTTGCCGTCGCCGAGTACTTCGGTGGTTTGCGCATTGACGATAATATCAATGTTATCCATTAACTGAGCCTTGCGTACCAGCACCTCGTCTGCACGCAGTTTATCGGCGAACTCCAGTACGGTGACGTGCTCGACGATTCCGGCGAGGTCGATCGCTGCTTCGATGCCCGAGTTGCCGCCACCGATAACAGCTACGCGCTTACCTTTAAAGAAGGGGCCGTCGCAATGGGGGCAGTAGGCTACGCCCTTGGTGCGGTACTCCGCTTCGCCAGGTACCCCCAGTTCTCTCCAGCGGGCACCGGTAGCCAATACTACAGAGCGGCTGGATAGGGTAGCACCGCTTTGTAGTTTGATATCTACCATTTCGTTGCGTCGCAAGTTGGCTGCGCGTTGATCGGTAATGATATCAACACCATACTCTTTTACGTGTTGCTCAAGGCTGGCTGCGAGCTTGGGGCCCTCGGTATAAGGTACAGAGATAAAGTTCTCGATGCCTACGGTATCCATTACCTGGCCGCCGAAGCGTTCTGCCACTATGCCAGTGCGAATGCCTTTGCGAGCGGCATAAATAGCAGCCGCTGCGCCCGCTGGGCCACCCCCTACCACTAAAAGATCGTAGGGTGCTTTTTCATTCAGTTCTTCAGCTTTACGCTCGGCTGCGCCAGTATCCAGTTTTCCAACAATCTCTTCGAGGGACATCCTGCCTTGGCCGAAGTGTTCACCATTGAGGTAAACCGCAGGTACAGCCATAACATTGCGCTTTTCAACTTCCTCCTGGAACAGGCCACCGTCGATCATTTCGTGGGTGATGTTTGGGTTGAGGGTTGCCATCAGGTTCAGCGCTTGGACAACATCCGGGCAGTTTTGGCAAGAGAGGGAGATATAGGTTTCAAAGTGGAATTCACCCTTCAGGTTTCGTACCTGCTCCAGTAGCTCCGGGTCTGCTTTTGAGGGATGGCCCCCCGCTTGCAATAGTGCCAGTACGAGTGAGGTAAATTCATGTCCCAGGGGAATACCGGCAAAGCTAACCCGGGGTTCCTCTCCGGCAGGGGCGATGGCCATACTCGGCGTGCGCTTGGCTTGACTCTGCTGTGCAGTAATTTTGTTGGAGAGTCCGGAGATTTCATCTACCAGGGCTTCCAGCTCTTTGGATTTTTCACTGTTATCTGTGGACACACGAATCTCGATCGGCTTGACGATATTCTGCAGGTAAGTGTCCAGTTGTTTTTTCAGGTTTGCGTCCAACATCGGTGTGTCCTTTCTCTAACAATTTAAGGCTTGGTTGTGGCCCACCTTTTGATGGGCCGGGTCAGAGGTGTTTGGGTTAAATCTTTCCTACCAGATCTAGGGAGGGGGCTAAGGTCTCTTCGCCTTCTTTCCACTTGGCCGGGCAGACTTCACCGGGGTGAGCGGCGATGTACTGGGCAGCTTTGATCTTGCGCAACAGCTCGCTGGCATCGCGGCCGATTCCGCCGGCAGTGATCTCGACAATTTGGATACGGCCTTCCGGGTCGATTACAAAGGTGCCGCGATCGGCGATGCCTTCTTCCTCGATCATCACACCGAAGTTGCGGGTGATGGTGCCGGTGGGGTCGCCGATCATCGGGTATTGGATTTTGCCGATGGTGTCGGAAGAGTCGTGCCAGGCTTTGTGGGTGAAGTGGGTGTCGGTAGATACGGAGTAGATCTCAATGCCTAACTTCTTGAACTCTTCATAGTTGTCCGCCAGGTCGCCTAGCTCAGTGGGGCAGACAAAGGTGAAGTCTGCGGGGTAGAAGAAGAATACGGCCCACTTGCCTTTAACGTCGGCGTCGCTGATATCGAAGAAGTCTCCGTTTTGATAAGCCTTGGCGTTAAAGGGTTTCAGCTGGGATTCGATGTAACGTGACATGGATAGCTCCTTATTCATCACTGTCTTGTCGGTCGTTGTTTGGAAGTGGGATCTATACTATCGGTCGACAGTCTTTGATAAAAATTATTAATGTAAATGCGTGTGATAGCTTTTGGCAATCGTTGTTGGCTATTTGATTGATTGGGTGATTAGTCGCTATTTAATGGCTTTGCAAAGCGATAGCCTTCAGGTGAAGCCTTATCGGCGCGTCCTGATGTCTATTGAGCCGCAAAGACGACATATCGAAGTGTTGATCGCGGTCTATACCCTCAGGCATCAAAAAAGAGTTGAGTCGTAAATCAGCGCACATTAGCAAAAAGTTAGAAGTGCAAGCCCAGTTCTGACGATCTGGGAAGTGCCAGCGGATGTGAGGTTAAATGTTGCCGCTATGAACCAGAATGTGGTGCATGTCACGGTGGTAGGTGTCGGTCTGCCTGGGGAGTCAATCGGATGGCTGCATTTGTCTCAGCTAATGAATATGCGAAATGTAGTGGTAGATGCGATTGTTGAAGAGTATTGGCTTTCCAGTGATGTCGAGTCATCTGAAAAAGGGATGGTTTTCCGAAATGAGATGGCAAGGCTAAAAGCTCAGTATGGCGATTTCAAAACTTTTTCCTCGGTGGAGCAAATACCTGATGCGCATCCCTCCTTAAAAAATTTGGTTGTTATCTCTGTGAGGACTCCACTCGCGAAGGGGATTTTTGAATGGGTAGTTAATAAAGGATATAGGAATATATACCTTGAAAAACCTGGTGCAGACTCGCTGGAAAAGCTACGTGAAATGGAAAGGATCGCCGACAGAAATAAAGTAAATGTTGTTGTTGGCTATCAAAAGCATATTGCAAATTACGTGGATAGAGCCGAGAGGCTTAACGAGCAATGGAAGTTGAAGTCCAGGAGTGTCGGATTCATTCATCACAACCCGCATCCGGAATCCAACCTGGAAAGCATTTTTAGGCAAAATTCCGAAGGTATGCTGCTAAACCAATGCTGCCATGAGCTTGAACTCTGTATAGCAAAGTGGAACCTTGCTCCTCACAATATTATTGATGTAGTGGTGAATCGAGATGAAACAGTACAAAAGCGCTTCGCTGATATTGAAGACTTCAAGAAACTATCTTTTACGCTAAAAACTAACTTGGGAGTAAGCTTCTCTTTTCTGGCTACCCGTTGTGAGGGCGTCGAAAGCTGCATAGTGATGCGAAAAGGACTTAGAGGTAGGCCTATTTTTATTCGCCAGGCTATGGAAGATGTGCTTGATCGGGCACTTGAACTTACTAGAAAAGAAAAGGGAGGGGTGTGGTATTGTTACTTGTTTGAGCGAGATTATCGCAATCTGAAGCGGCTGTTTATTGAATCCATTCTAGATAGCGATGATGAGAAATACCTGAGCCTACCGCGACTGCTTCATGCATGTGGTGTTCTCGAATTGGCCGCAGCGATTGAGCCCAGTATTAAGGCTCAATTAAGAGAAGATGAAAGCCATCATTCTATCGTACAAATTTCAGATACTATTTGTCAGGCTCCAACAAACCAAAGAATCTGGTACCACCATGGACTCTTTAATCCTGGTAATAAATTCCTTATAGAACTCCTAAGACCGCCGCAGAACAGAATTATTTGTTGTGTTGATGACAAGGTATGGGAACTCTATGGGAAGGGTATTACCGAGTGGCAAAAGTCCATGGGGGTTGAGTTCATCCCGATAGTTATGAAGGGTGGCGAACAGTCAAAAAATATTAATAGTCTTATCAGTATGATTGATGAAATATGGAAGGCAAATCCTCTTCGTTACAGGGAGCCAATCTTAGCTATGGGCGGAGGGGCGGTAACCGATACGATTGGGTTTGTCAGTGCGGTGTGGCGACGGAATACACCCTGGATACGTATTCCAACGACTCTAATGGGAATGATTGACTCCTCTATCGGCATTAAAGTCAGTGTGAACCACAATATTAAGAATGGGATTGGTGCTTTCCATTGTCCCTTGCATACCATTATTGATCCCTCCTTCTTGAAAACTAATCCACAGCGGGTATTAAAAAGTGCGATTGGTGAAATTATTAAGGTTGGAGTGGTATTCAATAAGGATGTGCTCGATACCTTGTCAGCTCAGGGTACCACTCTGTTGGAAAATAGTTTTTTAGAACCTGATGGCCTGCCGGGAGATGCATCCTATAAACTGCTGATAAATTGTATTGATGCCATGCTGGATAGTATTGCGGGAGACTTAAAAGAAGAAAACTTATCCAGACCAATGGACTTTGGACATACGTTATCCCGCTGGTTGGAGCGTGATGAGGCTTTTAGGTTGATGCATGGTGAAGCTGTGGGCATTGATTGCCTGTTTACTTCGCTGGTAGCTGAAAAAATGGGATTGATATCCAAGGCAGACATTGAGTTACTGTTTGGAATTTACGTGCAGCTGGGACTTGCAGCTAGTGTCAAAGGGCTGAGCCTGGATGTATACAAGACAGCAATAAAACAGATCTCGATTCATCGCTCCGGTACTTTGCGAGCGCCTCTCCCAGCCCCTCTAGGAAACTGTATTTGGGTCAATAAGATAGAGGCGAACCATCTGGAAAGCGCTTGGTATGACCTGCAAGAAAGGCTTACTCGTCATCCAGAGCTCATATTGGATCCTGATGAAATAGCAGAGGAGGAGTATTTACCTAAGCAATTAGACTTGACCAGTCATCAAAGCGCTAAAAAACTACCTTTGAGAAGGCTGCGCTGGGGATTTATAGGCTGTGGAAGAATAGCAAATGATTTTGCATTAGTCCTCGATTACCTGGATTCCTCAGAAGTGTTTGCTGTAGCTTCCAGGGATTTTAATAGGGCGAGAGAGTTTGCGAATAGTCATGGAGCAAGTAGGGCTTATGGCAGTTACCTGGAACTTGTTTCTGATCCTGATATTGACATTGTCTATATTGCAACTATCCCCGAGTTACACCGACAACATGCTGAATTAGCATTAATGGCAGGTAAGCCTGTTCTTATTGAAAAACCTCTGGCGTTAACAGTTGAGGATGCTGTAAGGATTAAAGAGCTTGCCAATAAAAAACAGCTGTTTTGCATGGAAGGGATGTGGATGAGATTCTTCCCTGCTATTAAATACTGTAGAGATATTATTAGTCTTGGAAATATAGGTAAGGTAAGCCAGCTTCGTGCAGATTTGAGCTTTGACCTGCGCAAGGATGAAGGGTTGCAGTCCCCGAAATGGAAGGTGGGAGCTGGTATGGATGCCGGTGTGTATCCTGTTCACACGGCGCTGATGGTGTTGGGTAGGGGGATATCAGACCTGGAATTCTCTGGGGTGCTGGATAACTACGGTTTTCAGGAGGATGGTGCCGGGCTCATTTATGCGCACTTCGATAGTGGATCAACAGCTGTAGTTTCCTGGAGTCATCTGGTTGAGGGTGCGGAAGAGTTGGAAATCTATGGCACAGAAGGTCGGATAAAAGTGTTTGCCCCGGCACATTGTCCAACTAGAGTGTCAGTGACGCGGATCACTGGTGATCGAAGGACAGATAATGAGACTAAGTTGTACGAATTCCCATTGCCGAGAATAAGAGGCAGGTTTAATTATCCAAATTCTGAAGGGCTTTATTATGAGGCACAGGCTGTTCAGTTATGTATTGAGAAAAACTTAATTGAATCACCGGATCTTCCTCTTGCCGACTCTATACAAGCAATCCGAATGATTGAAGAGTGTGATCAATATATCAAAAGAAGGGCTGCGTGAAACGCAACATCTATTGGTTTGGATTGCTGTCATGCTATGGGGCTCTATTTTTACTGGGCTTTGTGGAGGTCTATAAAGCTCCAATTTATCCAAAAATTTTAGATTTTTTTTCTGTTTCCCCAACAAAGGGCTCCACCTTTTTCTTCCTGTCCACTTTTTCTGCCTTACTTATGACTTTGTCAGGGGCTCTCTGGGTGAAAAAAATCAGAGTGATCTCTGGGTTAGCATTATTCGTAGTGTTTATGGGGGTAGGGTCGGTACTTTCAGGTATTTCTGGATATTTGTACTCGTTTACCCTGCTTATTCTGGGCAGCTTCCTCTTTGGTTTGGGTGCCGGAGGGAGCATGGTTTTGATTAATGTGGCAATCCCCCTTTTTGTGCCTGAAAACTTAACTCGTCAAGGTTATTGTGGATTACATAGTACCTATGGGGTTGCCTCCATATTGTCCCCTTTGTTACCTGGGTTGTTATATAAATTTCACTTTGGATGGGAGGGCGGTTTCTATTTGTTTGGGGGGATAGCTGCAAGCATATTATTTTTTATCTTGTCTGGATTAATAAGAAGAAAAGGAAAACTGAGGAAAAATGGGAGTTCTTTTAACCCTGGCGCCTATAAAGAGACAAGTCAACAAGATAAAGAACCGAAAGAGTGGTGGATCGCAATTGGTGGTGGGTTTATTGTTTCTGCCTACAACGGCGCTGAACATATATTGGCGAGTAGGATGGTACTGTTTCTTGAAGCTAGGGGAGGGCACTGGGCCGTTGAGGCGGATATTTTGCTTTCAATCTTTTTCGGATTGCTCTGCTTAGGGAGAGTGGCCTTCACTTTTATCCTGCTGAAGGGAAGTGCTTTTTTTTGGTTGATAGTCTCCTTTTTATCGACAGCAGCCGTATTTTCTTTGGGCTACTGGGTGAGCCCACTATGGTTCCCAGTGTGTGGATTGACACTATCCTACTTGTTTCCTTATGCCATGGAATGGTTGACTCATTGTAGTAAGAATCCCCCTTTTACAGTTTCATTCTCCTTAGGTATGGGGGGAATTTTCTTGATTCTGGCCCATGCTTTGGTGGGATGGTTAGACGAAAGTTACGGAATACAAACCGCAATCTTTGTAGTTCCTATGTTCCTCTTGGGAGGAGTTGTATGTTGCTTGCTTTTGTCACTTATTGCGAAGCAAAGAAGCCATTAACACGGATTAGCAATATTTGATTAACGACAATGCCCGCCAAAAGGGCGGGCAAGGCCAGTTCCAATCCTGTGAGGGCTTGGGAAGACTTAAATTTTGCCTACCAGATCGAGAGAGGGGGCCAGGGTTTCCTCACCTTCCTTCCATTTCGCTGGGCAAACTTCACCGGGGTGAGCAGCGATGTACTGAGCAGCTTTGATCTTGCGCAGCAGCTCACTGGCATCGCGGCCGATACCGCCAGCAGTAATTTCCACAATTTGAATACGGCCTTCCGGGTCGATTACGAAAGTACCACGGTCGGCAATGCCTTCTTCCTCAATCATTACACCGAAGTTGCGGGTAATGGTACCGGTAGGATCACCGATCATCGGGTACTGGATCTTACCGATGGTGTCAGAGGAATCGTGCCAGGCCTTGTGGGTGAAGTGAGTGTCTGTGGAGACTGAGTAGATCTCTACACCCAGCTTCTTAAACTCTTCATAGTTGTCTGCCAGATCGCCTAATTCAGTGGGGCATACAAAGGTGAAGTCGGCGGGGTAAAAGAAGAATACGGCCCATTTACCTTTGACGTCAGAGTCACTTACATCGTGAAATTCGCCATTTTGGTAGGCTTTGGCGTTAAACGGCTTGAGTTCGGATTCGATATAGCGGGACATGGTTAGCTCCTTATTGGGTGCCTGGCTCTTAACTTTGATGCCGCTTATGCTATTGACTGATTATCAATAATAGAAATTAACAATTTAAATATCTGAGATAGTTTTCTGCTATCTAGGCAGCTTGGCGATAATTTAGTCTGCAATCCGTACCAATTTGAGGTCGCTGGTTACATCGGGGATACTCGGGACCAAAGTATTAATACCCATTCATCGGGTATGGGTAATTTTTCACAAGGCGCATCTATGCGATTGATTCGGTTGCTTAAGCATGATCTGGCCCGCGAGGCCGGAGATTGGGTTGAAGACGGTGTGATCAGTGAAGCTCAGGCTGAGCAGATCTGTGCCCGCTATGAAGTGGATTACCACCGGGCGCAAGAAAGAACACTTGGATATCGTATTTTGATTGGGTTGGCCTATCTCTTTATCGGGCTGGCGGTGATTACACTGATTGGGGCCAATTGGGAGGAAATCCCCAGAGCGCTGCGAATGGGGGGGCTGATCGCTTTGACCTTGGTGACCCAGGGAGTGGCGTTTAAGGTTTACCTGTCTGGAGACAGGAAAGCCGGAGAGGGCTTGTTCTTGTTGGGCAACCTGTTTTTTGGTGCGGCGATTATTTTAATCGCACAGGTATACCACTTGGGCGAGCATATGCCAGATGGTATTTTCTGGTGGGCACTGGGTAGTTTGCCATTTGCTTTAATTACCCGCAGCCCATGGATTGCAGAGCAGTCTTTGCTTTTGGCTTTGCTTTGGTTCTTCCTGGAGTCGAGTTTAGGCTTTTACCCCGCCCTGTTCCCAATTTTCTTGCTGGGGGCCCTCTATATCCTGTTAAGTGGTCGTGCGAGCGTGATTCTCTTGCTGACCTTTATCTTTGGCTTAGGTTTTTGGCTGGAATTTTCCCTATCAGAATTTTGGCGTTTGCAGGATGGGAAATTTAGTGCGGATATTTATCCAGAGAACCTTGCTGTTGCAGTCTCGCTCTTTATCCTGATGTATTGCTTTGCCCATTGGTTGGCAACTCGCCCGTCGGCGGTAGCCAAGGACTACGCAGCAGTAGTCTCTATTTGGTGCCTTCGGTTTACTTTAATTGGCTTACTGATTTTTAGCTTTGAATATCCCTGGGAGGAGATGATAGAAGCCCCCTGGAGTCACCTACCTTCTATGTGGGCGGTAGTGGGGACTATGTCTGCTCTGTCGATAGTGTTGGCGCTGCTGTCTCAGAGGTTGCTATTCGGACTGGGGTTGTGCGGTGTTTTTGCGGCAGTACTTGCGTTCGTAACGAATGCCAGCTCCAGTGACTACGCAGTTTGGTTACAAATTTTCACAAACTTCGCCCTGATTGCCTGTGGAATCTGGTTGATCTTCAGGGGTATTCACGATGGTATCTCACACTACTTCTTCCTCGGAGTTATGGCGGTCCTGTTGACGGCTCTGCTGCGCTATATTGACTTGATTGGCGACTATATAGGAGCTGCTCTCCTGTTTATTCTCTTCGCAGTTTTATTGCTGGCAGCAGCCAAGTATTGGAAATATCACCAGGCGGGGGGAAGTTTACGATGAAACGTAGAGTTGTGATTGGCCTGGTTGCCGCCATTGGCGTGCAGTTTTTTATACTGTTAGGAATGTATATTAAGGCTCAAATACCGCTGTGGACGGGCCAGCCTGTCTCAGTGAAAACTGTTCCTGTAGACCCGCGCTCATTGTTTCGCGGTAACTATGCCCAATTAAATTACCCCTTTTCCACTTTAGATAAAGCCTTGTTTAAAGGGCAGGGACGGCTGCGTCAGGGAGAGGTGGTTTATGTGGGCTTAGAAAAAGGGCCATCCGGATTGTATGAACGCGCCTCTGTCAGCCTTGAAAAACCACAGGGCGGAGTCTTTATTCGAGGGCGGGTAGCAGGCCAGAATTTTTGGAATTCGTCAGATAGCTATCGGATTCGCTACGGTATTGAAGCCTACTTTGCTCCGAAGGAAAAAGCCCTGGATCTGGAAAAGCAACTGCGGGAGGGTGGCGTGGCCGAATTGATGATTTCTGCGGATGGGCGAGCGAGCTTGAAGGTTGTCAGAGGCTCAGGAAATCAATAGGCAAAGGGAAAAATCAGGAATGGAAGCGATTGGTCCGGCACGGCGCAGCCTGCCGGTTTTCTTTTTTTTAATGGATATTCAACTGGGCTGTCTATTGCTTGCAGCTCTGGGTCTCTACCTCGTGCCAATGGAAGTTTCATTTGTTGGTGATACGGTATGGCTGCAACTGCTGTTGGGATTGTTAGGCGCTATTGTCACATTTGCGGTAGTACTGACATTAGCTCGTTCTGAGACGCTATTTGGGAAAATGCTGCGGCTCCACTGCACTCAATTGACCCCTCTGTTTTCCAAGTTGTCCCCATCACAGATGGTATGGGTTGCTTTAGCTGCGGGTGTTTGTGAGGAGCTATTGTTTCGTGGTTTTCTACAGTCTTGGCTCTCCCAGCTCAGTACGCCATTCCTCGGTTTATTGGGTGCATCACTGATATTCGCATTACTGCACTGTGTTTCCTGGGTGTACTTCTTCCTTACCTTTATGATTGGGCTCATTTTAGGCATTTTCTACCAAATGTCCGGGGGCTTGGTGGGGGCGATTGTTTGGCATGCGGTATACGACGTTTTGGCAATTTTCGCCATAGTGCACTTTCCCCATTTGCTCGGATTAAAAAATCAAGTTTTAAAGCGAGGGTAAGTAGCCAGCTTTGGTCTGGAGACCCACAGAGATATTACGGAGTTACTCGCGGGCTCCTAGGGAGCCTCTGAATAACTCCATAATGCCTCTGCGGGCCTTGAAGGCTACAGATGTTAGGCGCAGCTCGCCGCGAATGGCTCGGTCCTTTGCAAGAGCTGCAACGCAGCAGCTGTGGCCTTCAAGGCCCGCCCTTCGGGGCTTGCAGAGCGATTCACACTCCGCGTTGCGACTTCTTGAAAGGTCTAGACATTCCTGCGAAGCCGCGCCTTGATTGTGAACCGCTCTGCAAGCCAGAGGTATCACGGAGTTATTCAGAGGCTCCCTAGATCACGGCAACGATCACCACTAGTACCAGGGAGGCCGTTAGGATAAAAGCAATAAGCGCTAAGAGTCCATCTCGAGCTGCCAGCGATAGCCCAAAAATGGTGAGAGCAAGACCAGCAGTTGAGGCAGAGAAGGGGATTACTTCCATTATTGGCAGGGTCAATGCAATAAAAATGCAGGTTCCAGCAATAGCGTAGGTGCCATATCGGCGCACGATAAAATCCATCCGTGGCTGAATCCAGCGGTCGGCAAACCGGGCGGGCTTTTCCATCCAGTGCAGGGCATCCATCAGCTTCTCGCTGGATATGGAGCGGTTGATTAACCACTGTGGAAGCCAGATATAGTTGCGCTTCATCAGCAGTTGTAGGGCAAACAGTAGTAGCAATACGCCCATCGCGGTAGACATTCCGGGAATACCGCTCAGAGGGGAAAACAGGATCAACCCGATAAGGATAAGGAATGGGGCAAAGGATCGAAGCCCCACAGCCTCAATAACATGCTGGATGGAGATTTTCTCCTGCCCCTGACTTTTCTCCTCAATATCCTTCAGCAGCTGGCCCAGTCCTATGATTTCTTGTGTCATGGTTGGAATTAGTTGCTGTGTAGTTTCTTTGTAAGACAATCTACTGATAAGAGGGCTGGAAACCGGGTAGTCTCTACGAGCTATCCGGTTCCAGAGATATTGTCGAGCATAGCACTGTGACTGGCTTTTCGGCTAAAGTCAGGCAGTTTTTCAAAGGGGATAAGCTGTCTGACGTCAAACTAAACGGATAGAGATAGGCTGTTGGCGGAGGATTATGCCTGTCATCATTTTCTGTTAGATTATTGCTGATGGCGGGTGTGCTTATTTCGGCTGATTGAATTTCGGTGTGGTTTCTAGTTGGTACGGAATCCTAAGGCAGTCTATTTAGGTACTGAGCCACTCGACTACCTCGATAAACTACTAATAAAAAGGACGGTCACAAATGGATGCTGTTGACCAAACAAAAGGGAATCCACCAGTTTTTCTTTTATTAATTGGCACTCAGGTTGTTTGCTTGTTGCTGGCCCTTCTGGGCTTTTATCTGGCTTCACTCAAGGTAGTGATCATTGGTGATAGTGTAGGGTTGCAAGTAACAATTGGCATCATTGGTGCAATGGCTACCTACGGTGTGATGTTGTCGTTAACTCGCTCAGAAACGACCCTTGGCAAGTCAATGCGGCGTCAATCGATCGCCCTGATTCCGCTATTTTCACGATTGTCTTTCTTTCAGCTGCTGTTGATTTCTGTTGTAGTCGGAATTTGCGAAGAGCTTTTGTTTCGGGGGTTTTTGCAGTCCTGGTTGTCAGAACTTAGCTCGCCATTGTTGGGGTTATTAATTTCCGCAATTGCATTTGCGCTACTTCATTTCTCATCGTGGACCAATTTCTTTCTGACTTTGGGAATTGGTGTGGTTTTAGGAGTGGTTTACCAAGTGTCCGGAAGCTTATTGGGAGTGATAATCTGGCACGCAGTCTACGATGCAATTGTCCTTATTGTTTTGACTCAATATCCGCATTGGCTAGGGATTAAAGTAAAAGAATAACCGTAGTATTCGGGAGCGATTTACTTGTTTTAAGCTCCCGAATTTAACCTTTGGGGTTTAAGGAGCCTCCCAGATTCGCCGAGACATTACGGAATTATTCAGAGGCTCCTTAAGTATTGAATAACTCATCCAAACGCAGGGTCTCAACCCCTGTTCGTTCTTGTCGACTTAAATAAACCATTTTTTTGGCTACTTCACGCCCCTCAATGGGCCTATAACGTCTCAGCCCCGGCAGCATACAAATTACTGGTAGGAGGATGCCTCCGATTTTCTCACCGGGTCGGGCATTTGCACGATCTCCGAGGAGTAGGGAGGGTTGCAGTATACTGATGCGCTTAAATGGAAGTTTCTTGATTTTCTCTTCCAACTCACCCTTCATACGTAAGTAAGCGCTGGCGCTATTGGCATTGGCTCCGCTGGATGAAACCAGTAAGTAATGGCTGACCCCTGCCTCCGCTGCCAATTGGGCCGCTTTGTATTGATATTCAACGTCAACCTTGTGCTGGGCGGCTAGGCTGCTGGCTTGCTTGCGAGTGGTTCCCAGGCAGGAAAATAGAGTATTTCCCTGAAAAAGAGGAGCAGCCTCCTCCAACCGGTCAAAATCGACAATATGATTATGTATTCTTTGACTTGCAGTGGCTTTGGGGCGTCGAGTGAGGGTAAGTACTTCATCAAAGACTTCTTCACCAGCCAGTTGCTCTGTGAGATGGCCACCGATAAGGCCCGTAGCTCCGAGGATAATGGCTCTTTTGGTCATTGGATGTCGATTTCCATTGGGTATATGTTCGCAAGGCTAATAGCGTACTTTAGCGCAAAGATGTCTATGTTTGTTAAAAGTTGCCAGCTGGAGAGGGTGTCTGGTGAGCAAAGAAGGCCGAAGCGTAATTAACTGAGGGAAATCTAACTCTGGGATTCCTCAGTAATTCTGGAAGATACAAAAATTCTCTATCAGATTGTGGATGTTCAATAATTGTTCACTGTGCAGATCCTTGTTGCATCTCATTGCGTCGCATGGGCATGCTGTCGATACGTTGGAAAACTTCGACGGCTGAGAATTTATTGGCTTTATACTTTACTTCCCCATCCTTTCCTATAAGAAGTACTTGCATTGCTGGTCCTTGCAGATATTTTTCCCGTACATTTTTAGCAAAACTGTCTGTGACTTTACCGGGGAAGTTAGTCTCAAGGGTGCCGTTAGAGAATAGGAACCATATTAAGTTTCTCTCTGCAAACTGCGGCGCTAACTTGAGTAATTCATTGATTGTGCTATTGGGATCTTCCGGGATATTCAGTAACAGAATGCGGTTTTTCCACTGGAAATCTTTTAGGTCGTTCACCGTAGATCCCTGGGCGAATGTAGAAGAAGTCAACAGAACCAAGACAAGCACAATGAACTTATGCATTTACTAATCTCATCTATTAGCGTGATTTTAGGGACTCAGCAGGCTATCCAATCACTAACTCAATTCTCCGGCGCTTGGATGTCCTTTAAGCATAAGTTACTAGCTGCCAGTTACAAGGCAGATGATGATCAGTATCCACAGTGAAAACTGACTAGTCAAAAGGCGTGTAAATTAGCGAGTGGTCTAGGCTCTAGGCGGGAGTAACAAAAATATATCGCAAGCTAATTAGGTTCTGAAGGATTACCTGAGCGGCTCGGGTGTCGAGTGAATTACGCAGTATGGCTAAACAGAGCGGCAAAATTACACGAGATCAGTACTTGGGGTTGGCTGCATTAGTTCTCGCGGCCTTCCTTATTAGTAATGACTATACCGCTTTTGCCCCCGCACTACCTGCCATCGAAAGAGAGTTCAATGCAGACATAACTAGCTCCCAGTGGATCATTAACGGCTACGCCTTGGTTTTTGGTGTTTTCATCATAACCGGTGGCCGCTTGGCGGATATCTATGGCCGTCGCAGAGTATTTATGATTGGAGCGGGAATATTCGTATTCTTTGCCGTGCTGGGTGGCTTGGCAATGGATATGTGGATGTTATTGATATCCCGCGCATTGATGGGAGTGGGTGCGGCATTGATGTGGCCGTCCACTTTGGCAATGACTTTTAACTTGTTGACCTATGAAAGGTCAGGGTTGGCGGGTGGCATCCTGATGGCCACCTGTGGGTTAGCGAATGCAGCTGGACCAGTTTTGGGTGGGGTGCTCGCAGATTTTTTCAGTTGGCGATGGATTTTCTTCGTTAATATTCTCCTTACTCTGGCAGCAATGCTGGCTTGTTGGTGGGCAGTGCCCCCCGATAAACCTCGTGACACCGAGGAAAAAATAGACTTCTTCGGTGTGCTACTACTGTGCACCTCGCTATTTTGTTTGCTTTTTGCACTGGATGTCTCCGCAGAAATTGGTTTCAAGCATCCTGTGGTTATCAGCCTGATCGTTGTGTTCCTGGTGTTGCTCTGCCTGTTTACCATCGTGGAGTATCGAGTTGGTAAAGATGCCCTGATTCCCCCTGATATTGCACAGAACCGAAAGTTCCTAGCGGTAGGCGTTACGACACTCCTAATCTCCGTAGTATTCCTGTCGGCGATTCTCTATGTCCCCCAGTTTTTGGCGAATTTTCGTGGCTACTCAGCATTTCAGGCCGGTTTATCTTTAGTCCCTTTAATGGTTGTATCGGGGCTGGTTGCTATTATCTCCGGCCGCCTCTATGAGCTAGCTGGACCAAAATTACTCGTCTCATTAGGTATTTTGGGGATGAGTGTTGGAATGTTCATGCTTTCGAACCTGACTTCGGACACGGGTTTTCTGGATATGTGTCCGGGCTTGGTCGTGTTGGGAGTGGGTATTGGGCTGTTCAATCCATCCAGTACGACTGCGGGTATTACGGTGGTGGAACCTCACCGTGCCAGCTTGGCAGGCGCTATCCTCTATATGTTTAAAATTGGTGGGGGTGCGGTTGGTTTGGGTATGAATGCTACAATCATTGCCTTCGCTCCAGATATACCTTCGGGTATAGATAGAGCTTTTACAGTAAATGCTTACCTAGCCTTGGTTGGTTTGATTGTCTGTATGTTTTTTGTGATCGGTAGGCCAGAGAGCCAAAGCGGAGAGCTTTCTTAATCGAAAGTGAATTGTGTCTCACTTCTTTTGTGTTGTAGATCTCTTTTATTTGCTGGAAGTGCTTTTTTCAAAATTTATCCATTCTTTGAGTTTTTGTGAGATTTGAATTTCCTCACATCTGATTAGCCCTCTATTCAATACAATGCCGCAGCTCAAGGCCCTGTTGTGCCTGGGTTTATTGTGGTCCTGTTCCAGGTTCTCTGGCAGGAATTGATAGTTTAGGGTTGGGTCGGAGGTAGGCCACATGTTCAGAATTCTTCAGATTGTACTTTTCTTTCTGTTGGCCAGTACTGGGCATGCTCAGACTATTGATAGAGATGATATCCGTGGCCTGGATGAGCAGATCCAGGATGTTAAGAAAGATGTAATTGATCTCACTGCTGAATTGTCACAGCTGGAGGAAAAGCTCTTATTCCCCTCTAATACGCAGGTAGCTCTTTTTGTCTCGGTGGCAGATGAAAAGCCCTTCGAACTGGAGTCGGTTGAGGTCACACTGAATGGCAAATTAGTTGCCCATCATCTCTATACCTACCGGGAAATTGAGTCCCTGCAAAAAGGTGGGGTACAAAAAATATACACTGGCAATGTGCAAGTGGGTGGGCACCCATTAGAGGTTAGTTTTCTCGGTAAAACCCCATCAGGAAAAGAGTATCGGGCTACAGCTTCCTACACCGTGGAGAAAGCAGTGGGTCCTAAATTTGTCGAGATTAAGGTTCTGGGAACCGAGTCCACGATAAACTTCAAGGACTGGTAATCATGCTCAGGTCCCTGGTAAATGTGTTGTCCTGTCAAACCAGGATGATGCTTGGTGCTCTATCCCTTTGTTCTTTGGCTGCTCTCCCTGCTGCAGCGGCGACTGAATCGCAGGAAGAACTTAAAGACCTGTTTTTCGGTGCGGCAATGTTTCATGCCCATCAGGAAAGTTATTTTGATGCGATTGTGGCACTGGACACAGAACTTGCTCAGTATCACCGCTTAGATCAGCCCGAACTCGATCCTTTCAGTGCGCACTTGGGGCAAGCTGAGTTTTCGGTGGGTGACTTGGAATTGTCCTACCGAATGCACAGGGAGGCCGGGCGGGCTATTGAGGCTGTACTGCAGGGAAATGTTTCCCAGCCGGTGCGCAATGAAGCCGCGTATCGACTGGCAAAAATTCACTATCACAAACAACAGCCGCGCAACGCCTTACACGCCCTGGAAATGATTGACGGGCGGGTTCCCGAGAGGGTCCGTGCAGATGAGCAGTTTTTGCGTGCTCGAGTCTATATGCAGCTCGGTCGATTCGAAGAAGCCGTAGACCTGCTGCAAGATCTGAAGGGTGAAGAGTCCCTTGAGGGATTTGTTTCCTTCAATTTGGGTATTGCCCAACTGAAGGCGGGAGAAGAGGAGCGCGGTGTTCTGGAGTTGACTGCACTGGGAAGAAAGCGCAGTTCAGAGGCGGCCCTGCAGGCCCTTTACGATAAAACCAATCTCTTATTGGGCTCCCATTTAATGGAGCTGGGCAAGCTGGAACTGGCGCGCCCCTATTTTGATCGTGTAAACCTCGATGGCCCTTTTTCAAACAGGGCGCTGCTGGGTGCTGGCTGGGTAGAGGCCCGCGCGGGCCGCTATGACCGGGCACTGGTGCCCTGGAAGCTGTTGCAAGACCGCAAAGGCACCAATGAGCCGGTGCAAGAGGTCATGTTGGCGGTGCCCTATGCCTACGGCAAACTGGATGTCCACAGTACTGCTGCAATTAATTACGGTCGCGCGTTAGACGCTTTCGGGCGTGAGATCGATACCCTCACTCAGTCTATTCATAGTATTCGCAAAGGTAAGTTCCTTGAGGCGCTGCGTCGTAAAGAGGCCACCCAGGTACAGAACTGGGTAGTGGCCTTGCGCAATTTACCGGAAGCCCCCGAGACTCATTACTTACTCGACCTGATGGCGTCCAATGACTACCAGGAGTTTCTGCGGAATTATCGCGACCTCAACGATTTATATGAGCGCAATGAAGAGTGGCTAAAAAGCCTCACAGCCTACGAAGATATTATTCGTATTCGCCGCAACTATTACGAACCCCTATTGCCGGAGCTGGACAGGCAATTCCGTGAACTCGATGCCCGTATCCAGCTGCGGATGGAGCAGCGTGACCAATTTGCCAGTCGCATAGAGCAGATGCTGATCTCCCGCCGACCAGAATATCTGGCAACGGCCGAAGAGCAGGAAGCGCGATTGAAGCTCTTGGAGCTTAGCGGAAAAATTGCTGAGCATCCCCAAGGCTTTACTGAAACTACTTTGGAGCGGGTTCAGCGGCTCAAAGGTGTATTGGATCTGCGTCTTTCCTTTGAGTACGACCAGCGACTGACCGAAGCCTACAAACACCTGGCGGAATTAAACCAGGAGATCGAAAGTCTCCAGTCTGTTTACGATTCCTTTGTGCGCAGTCGCCAGGCGGCAACTCACAGCTATACCGGTTACGACCGCGATATTACTCGTTTGCGCGCGCGTATCCAGCAAACCCAGCGGCGACTGAAAATCCTGATGGCGCGCCAGGGCACCATGCTTGAAGCATTGGCAATTGCTGAGTTGGAACGCCGTCGCGCACAGTTGGAAAGTTATCAAATTAAAGCCCGCTTCGCCCTGGCAGACAGCTATGACCGCGCTAATGAGCTGCAGGAGCAGCGTGAAGATGAATTCAAGGTAGAGCAGCACAAAGCGCTGTTGGAAGAGCAAATCCCTGAGGACAATCCAGCGGAGATGGAGCCGGTGGAGGAAGAAGAATCAGCAGAGGGAGGTGGTTCGTGAGTAAGTTGCTCAAATCTAAATCTCTCAATCGCGCCGCCGGTCTTCTCTCTGCACTTATAGTGCTAGGGGGTTGTGCGGGAAACAGCGGCAAGACCATCGGCAGTCTTCAAAATGTCGAAGTAGAAATCAAGGAAGAGCATATCGATGGCAGCCTGGAGAAGGCTCTGGCCAGCTACCAGAAGTACTTGCAGGAAACCCCTGAATCCAAGCTGACCCCCGAGGCGATGCGCAGGATTGCCGACCTGAAAATCAAGCAGGCACACCGCGCTGAAGATGCAGAATTCGATAACCTTGCTGGAGTAGCTGCTGGAAGCGGGGCGGTGATCTCTGTCGATGCGTCAGAAGCTATGGCTGAAAATACCCTGGATGCTCCAGAGACGTCAGCGCCGGTGGCGAAGGTAGAGCCGGTAGTGACTGAGGCGCAGGCCCCTGGGGTTGTCGAGTCTGATGAGGAGTTTGAAACCCGCGCTAGTGGCAGTATAGAAATAGCTGCAGATGAAACCCCGCTTGAAGCGCCGGGCGTTGATTCTGAAGAGATGATGTCAGCCAATGCCCGCGAAGCTATCGATCTCTATATTAAATTGCTGCAAAAGTACCCCCTGTATCACCGCAACGACCAGGTGATGTATCAGTTATCCCGGGCTTATGAAGAGGCGGGAGAGATTGATGCAGCGGTGGATGTGCTGCGTCAGCTGGTGGCCAACTATCCGGACTCGCGACATATCGATGAATCCTGGTTCCGGTTGGGCGAATACTATTTTACCCGCAAGAAGTTTCTCGATGCGGAAGAGTCCTACGGAAAAGTTATCGATATTGGTGTGATATCCAGTTTCTACGAGCTTGCCCTGTATAAACGCGGTTGGGCGCTGTTTAAGCAAGATATGTATGAAATGGCTCTGGATGACTATATCGCCATGCTGGATTACAAAGTCTCCCAGGGATATGACTTCGACCAGCAAAACAATAAGGGCGAGCGCAAGCATATTGACGATACTTTCCGTGTGGTCAGCTTGAGCTTTTCTTACCTGGAAGGCCCTGATTCGGTTGTCGATTACTTCACCCGCAAGGGCAATAGAGATTACGAGTTCAGGGTATACAGCCAGCTGGGTGAATATTATTTGGAGAAGCGTCGCTACCAGGATGCGGCAAAATCCTATATTGCGTTTGTTGATCGAAACCAGTTACACAGAGTATCTGCGGATTTCTCAATTCGTGTAATTGAAATCTACAGTAAAGGCGGCTTCCCCAAGCTGGTGCTGGAAGCGAAGAAGGATTTCGCCACTACTTATGCACTTAATGCCGATTACTGGACTGTCTTCGATATTAATGAATACGGAGAGGTGGTTGCCTTCCTGCAGACCAACCTGATCGACCTCGCCGGGCACTACCATGCGGCTTACCAGAATAAGAAGTTAAAAGATAAGAAGGCCGAGAATTATCGCGAGGCGATTCACTGGTATCGAAGCTATCTCGATTCCTTTCGGGAAACTGAGCGCGCACCGGAAATCAATTATCAGCTTGCCGGATTGATGTTGGAAAACCGGGATTTCCATGGTGCAGCTCTGGAGTATGAGCGCACGGCCTATGAATATCCTGCGCATAAGGATTCCAGCGAAGCAGGCTACGCAGCGGTTTACGCTTATCGCGAACATCTGGCCAATAACTTAAAAGATGCAACGGATGAGCAGCGTGCACCACTATTGTGGGAAATTATCCGTTCATCGCTGACATTTGCAGCCACATTCCCTGAGCATGACAAAGCCCCTCAAATCATGCTCGGAGCGGTGGAGGATCTCTACGGGTTAAAAGACTATGCCCCGACAATCGCCAATGGTCGTTCATTGTTGGAGCAGTTCCCCGCTGCGGAGCAGGAGATTAGACGTTCTGCCTGGCTGCTGGTGGCTCACGCGTCTTTCGATACTGCGGCCTTTGCGGATGCAGAAATCGCTTACGGTGAAACTTTGACACTGACTGCCCAGGATGCAAAGGATAGGGCGGGACTGGTAGATAACCTGGCGGCTTCCATCTACCAGCAGGGTGATATGGCCCGTAAGCAGGAGGATCATGCAACCGCAGCGAGCCATTTCCTGCGTATTCGAGGCGCTGCACCTGGCGCGACCATTCTGGCTACGGCGGAGTACGATGCTGCCGCATCATTGATCGTTCTTAGGGATTGGGTACAAGCGGCAACGGTATTGAATAACTTCCGCAGTCACTTCCCGGAGCATGAGCTGGCGAAAGATGTCACCAAGAAGTTGGCAGTGGTTTACCAGGAGAGCGGTGAGCTGTTGCTGGCAGCTGCGGAATTTGAGCGTATTGAGCGGGAATCCGAGGACGATGAAATACGCCGTGAGGCCTTAACCCAGGCAGCAGATCTTTATGCAGCGGCAGAAGATAGCGCTAAAGCGCTGTCTGTTTTGCGTCGCTACGTCGATTATTTCCCCGAACCCATGGAGCCGGCGCTGGAGACCCGCCAGAAAATTGCCGATATCTACAAAGTGTCGGGGAATCAAAAGCTTTATATGGCAGAGCTTCGTGAACTGGTGAAAGTTGAGTCTCGCGGTGGTTCCCAGCGCAGCGACCGCACCCGTTATCTCGCAGGTAATGCGGCCCTGCTATTGGCTGAACCCAGTTTTGAGGCTTTCACCCAGGTGGATTTGGTTGCGCCTATCGAGAAAAGCCTCAACCTCAAGCGCAAGCGTATGAAAGCAGCCACCCGTGCATTTACTGACCTGATTGATTATCAGGTGGCCGATGTGACCGCTGCGGCAACCTTTTACCTGGCTGAAATTTATCTCCACTTTAGTGTGGCCCTGAAGGACTCTGAACGTCCAGCCAACCTGAATGCCCTGGAGCTGGAAGAGTATGAGTTGGCATTGGAGGAGCAGATTTATCCCTTCGAGGAAAAAGCCATTTCTGTTCACCAGAAGAATGTCGAGTTGCTGGGCGTCGGTATTTATAACCCCTGGATTGATAAAAGTATTGGCAAGCTTGCCAATTTAATGCCCGCTCGCTATGCACGGGCGGAAGAGGCTGGTGAGTATCTCCAGAGTATTGTACCCCTGCCACCAGAGCCGGAATTGCCCTCAGCGGGATCAGCAGTTTCGGGTCAGTAATAACAGGCATTTGCCTTTTGGAGTGGAAAGTTATGCAAAAACAAATGCGTTTGTTTTTTCTGGTGGGCTTAGCCTTGTTGTTGGCAGCTTGCGCCAGCACCCAAACCAAGTCTGGAAAAATCTCTGATTATTCTTCGGTGCGAGTATCGGGCAGTGTGAGCCGGGACTTTGAGCGATCCCTGGAATATCTTGCCGAGCAGGATTATGCGAGTGCTATTGAGCTTCTGCAGTCAGTGGTAGAGCGCGAGCAGCGCCTTCCGGCACCCTATATCAATCTGGGTATTGCCCACTACAAAAGTGGCAATGAGGCAAAAGCGGAAGAGGCTTTTTTAAAGGCATTGGCGCTGGATGAAAAGCATCCGGTGGCAACTAATGAACTGGCTGTTCTCTACCGAAAGCAAGGGCGCTTTGCCGAGGCGCGAAAAATATATGTGAATGCTTTGGCAGAAAATCCAGAATATCTACCTTTGATAAAAAATCTGGGCATATTGTGTGATCTGTATCTGCAAGATCTCCAGTGTGCTCTGGCACAATTCGAACAATATGTTCAATTGGAACCAGAGGACCGGGATGTCACTATCTGGTTAGCTGATATTCAACGGAGGGCTGGTAAATGATTAAACTTCGTTGGGCTTTGCCATTCGTGGCCAGCTTTATGGTTTTTCCTTATGCCTTGGCTCAGTCTGAGGGAGAGGAGAAAAAAGAATCCACCGATAAAAAGGTGGATTCAAAAATTAAGGAGTTGTCGGGTATTTCTATTATCGGTAACAAGGAAGCCCCTAAGTCTCTCTATATTGTCCCCTGGAAAAGTTCCGAAGTGGGTGTCGAAAGCGACCTTGTCTCCAGCTTGATGGATGACAAACTCAAACCGCTCGACAAGGAAGTTTTCATGCGTGAGTTGGAGTTCTACCAGCTCAGCCTGTCCGGCGATTAACGCCATATAGACTCCGGCTATCGCCGGAGTAGCACCAAGTTTTAGCTGTATTTCTCAAGAGGGTTTGTAATGGGCTTTTTCAATAACGTCATCGAGTTTTTCCAGACGGGCGGTACTTTTATGTACCCGATTCTCGTGGTTGCCGCACTGGGTGGTGCTGTGGCTATCGAGCGCTTTATCCGCCTGCATTTGGAGCGCCGCAGCAACCGCAATATGTGGGATAAGCTGCAGCCTGTATTAGCTTCGGGAGACTTCGATCGCGCTCGCAACCTGGTAAAACAGGACGAATCCAGTGTGAGTAAATTACTGTCTATGGGGCTGGCCCGGCAGGGGGCTGTTCGCCGTCGTGAAGATATCGAAATCGCGATGGAAGAGAGCATGATGGAGATCACTCCACAGCTGGAAAAACGCACCCCTTACGTAGCTTTGTTTTCCAATATCGCAACTTTGCTCGGGCTTCTGGGAACCATTATGGGTCTGATCGAAGCCTTTACGGCGGTAGCCAATGCCAACCCGGCAGAAAAAGCAGACTTGCTCTCCGCCAGTATTTCCGTGGCGATGAACACCACTGCCTTCGGTCTGATGACTGGTATCCCGTTGTTGATCGTTCACGCACTGCTGAACTCACTCACCGGTGAAATTATCGATAGCCTGGAAATGGTTTCTGTAAAAGCATCCAACCTGATTGATGGTGCAACCCGTCGTCGCTTTGAAGTGGAGCCCACAAAATCCAAGCCGTCTAGTGAAAAAACTGCTCCAGCTAAAACCAGTCCAGTAGCACAGCAAGCGGAAACTGCGTAATGAGAAGGCGGCGCCACGGGCGGGATAAAGAAGCTCCTGAGCTGGATATCACTGCTTTCTTGAATTTGATGGTGGTATTGGTGCCTTTTCTATTGGTATCGGCGGTATTTTCGAGGGTGACAATTCTCGAACTGAATATGCCGAGTGGTGCCGGTGGTGGAGCACCGGATGATCCCACGGTTACGGTGGAGGTGGTTGTGCGAGAGCAAGCCGTGGAAATCAGTGATGGTGAAAAGGTTATCGCTCGCTTCCCCAACCTGAATATCGAGGGTGAGGGTGAAAATGCTCTGGTTGAAGCTCCCATTGGGGCAGATACCACAGAGGTTGAGGCTCTTGCTGTGCTGCCCACAGCAGAAGTGTATGACCTTAAAAAGCTCACGCAGTTTTTGTTGGAAGTTAAGGCCAGTTATCCGGAAAAAACTGATTCCATCATCCTGATGGAGCCCACAATCGCCTATGAGCATTTGGTGGGCATTATGGATACTGTGCGCGGAGCTGAAGTACGGGTTGAGGGGAGTGATCCCAGTGATCTGGATGCGGTGGAAAAGGTGGTTTTATTTCCTGATATTTCCATAGGAGATGCGCCATGAGAAATGAAAGCCGACGCATGAAGCGTATGGCGCGAAGCCATAAGCGCAAGAAAACCTCAGGTATGAACCTGACTTCCCTGATGGATGTTTTTACGATACTGGTGTTTTTCCTGCTGACTAATACCTCCAGCAATGAAGCGCTGGAGCCTCCCAAGGTAATTACCTTGCCGGACTCAGTGGTGGAGACCAAGCCCCGGGAAACGGTGACCCTGATGGTTACCAATGATGAAATCCTGGTGGAGTCCAACTCGATAATTGCCACCTCCGAAGTGTTGGAAAGCGAGGAAACCATTATTGCGGCCATTAAGGAAGCCATGGTTGCGGAGCTGGCCAAGGCAATTGGAGTTGCACAGGCCTCGGCAGATTCAGGTGAGGGTGATGTCGAGGGGGAGCAGGATCCAGAACCACCGGAGGTCAATATTCTCGCGGACAGAGGCATTCCGTTCAGTTTGCTGAAAAAGGTGATGTCCAGCTGTACAGACGCTGGCTATACCAAAGTTTCACTGGCGGTTATTCAGAAAGCATCTCAGGGTTAATGGAAGTTTGTGAGTAATTTTCTTCAACAACAGCGGGCGGTAGGTGAGGCGCTTGAGGCGGTTCACTATCGCATGCAGCTGCTCGAGGATGAGCGGCACCAGATCGAAGAGAAGCTGGCTGAATTACAGGACCAGGGGTCCAAGTACCAGTTGCTCGACGAGATTTCCGAACGCCTGCGCAAGCTTGAAGAAGCGGGCGCGGGAGAAATGTTCTGGGCGGAAGATTATCGGGAGAATGCTTCTGCGCAGTTTATCGAGCGGATCGGCCAGTCGACGCGTAGTTTTAACCAGAGCCTGGAGCAGCTGCGCGATGAGCGCAGTGCTTTGCAGAACAGCATAAGCGAGTGCCAGGAAGAGGTATTTACGCTGGATGAGCGCGCGGATGAGCTGCGCCGCGAGGAGGAAGAGTCAAAGTTCGAGTTCGAGATAACACGGGAATTCGAGCAGCCCAAGTTCCGCCCTATGGTGATGCCATGGCACAAGCAGGGCGAGGACGAAAAGCGTTTTCGCCGCTGTGTCTTTGCCTCACTGTTTATCGCCGCCTTGCTGGGCTACCTGATTCCTCTGTATACGGTGCCCCAGCCCGAGTCTCAAATAGTGGAAATTCCCGAGCGCCTGGCCAAGCTGGTTATTGAGAAGAAAACCAAGCCCAAGCCACCGCCGGAGCCAGAAAAATCCAAGCCTAAGAAAGAGGAGAAAAAACCGGAGAAGAAGCCTGAGCAGAAGGTAGCCAAGCAAGACCCGAAACCCTCCAAGGCGGAGAAAAAGCAGGCGCGTAAAAAAGCTGAGCGATCCGGTGTTCTCGCCTTTAAGGATAACTTCCAGGACCTGATACAGGATGATCTGGATAACCGCCTCGGCCAGCAAACCCAGCTGAGTACAGCCGGTAAAAAAGAGAACCGCAGTCAGCGCTCACTGATCACTGCAGCATCTACCGCGGGAAGTGGTGGTATCAATACGGCAGAGTTGAGTCGCAATGTGGGTGGATCTGGTTCGGACTTGGGTGGCGTTGCCTTTGCACGAGTTGAGAGTTCTATCGGTACTGAGGGTGACTTTGCTGGTGAGGACCGTCCTCTCAGTGATGGTGCTGGTCCGTCGCGGACAGATGAGGAAATCCAGATTGTTTTCGATCGCTACAAGGCCACCTTGTACCGTATCTACAATCGTGAGCTGCGTAATAATCCCGCGCTGCAAGGTAAGATGGTGTTGAAGATTACTATTGAACCCAGCGGATCGGTTTCTGCCGTGAGTGTAGATTCCAGTGATGTGGATTCGCCGTCGCTCAATGCAAAAATTGTGGCTAGGGTCAAACGATTTAACTTTGGTGAAAAGGCCGGAGTGCCGACCATTACCATTCTTTATCCGATTGACTTCTTCCCACCAACCTAGACTGATAATTGGCCGGAACCCACTGAATGGTGGGTGCCGGTCGTTTCAAGCTGATGAAATTTTCGTCATACCTGTTCAGTTATTATTTGTCCGTTCTGAACAAAATTCTCCCTCACTGAGGGCCCGCCTGAGAACCACTTGGCAATCCCTACAAAAGTTCCACTTGTCAGCTGGCTAATTATGACTTGTTTCACGGCTACCTAAGTGGGTTGTAATTAAAGTTCGCCCACCGTGGAGTGTCTGGTGTAAATGCCCGATTTATCTCCAAACATCTGTATTAGAAAGTGGCGGCCGTTAAGTGATAATGAAGTCGGAATTTGTTGAGCAAAAATCCTGCAAGTCTGTGATTATTGGATTTTTATTGGTCTGTGCGGTGGTCCTGCTAACTGCACCGCAGGCACTTGCTCAATCCAACTGTCCTTCTATTACCGATGATCCTGCAGGGTTCAATATTCTCAGTCACCGCTCAGGCCAAAGTTGGTGCGTTTTATGTGGTGATGGACAGGTAACCATTGAAGTTGATGTACCCAGTATTTTCAGTGGCCTATCGGGTACCCAGTCTATTCAGGATATCGTTATTACGGAGAACTTCGGGTCCTCCGGTCTAGAGTATGTGACTGGCTCTACTTCAGTGAGTTCTGGGTTTGTTCTGGGTGAGCCCACTATCAGTGGTACCACGATTACCTGGGATCAAAATGACCTGTCAGCACTTGCAGAGCGTGACGAAAATACGACCCTGACTATCACCTTCAACGTGCGAAGCCAGGATGAAGAAGAGGAAGAGCTGGTTGTTAATAATCGCACCCTAAATGCTACCGCAACTTTTGACTACTGCAGTTACCCCACCACTACAGATACTCACAGCATGGAGTTGGCGATCCGCGAGCCGGAACCCTCCATGGACAAGCGCGGCCGTAATATTGATGCGGCACAAACGAATTACACCAATAATGTCTATGGCAATATTGAAGATGATGTGATCTGGCGTATTCGTATCTCTAATGATGGTGACGCGGATATGCAGGATGCGCGTTTTGATGATTTGATGTCCAACCCCAATATGGATATCAACTACGCCTGTCCGAGTGAAAGTGCCGCTGAAGCTGTTGCCAATAATAATGGTGTTGCGCCTGGTGGCAGTAGCTGTGTTTCCGCAAGTAATTCTATTAATAACTTTGAGCTGGATGGTAACTTTTCCAATGGTTCAGGGCGCACTGACGTTCCGTCTGGTGGCGATCTGGATATTTACTTGGTAGGTAAGGTAAATACCTCCTGCACTAATGGCACCAATACAGTGTCAGATTTACAGTGGGGTTGTGAGATTGATGGTGATACGGGTGTGGGCGGTATTTCAAGCCCTGCGGAAGCCTCGGCTCCGGGCTCTGATACTTCGGAAATGCGTGTTGAGGTTTCAACTGATCTCACTATTACCCAGGAGATTACCGGTACCAACTTGAATCAACCTCTCGGTGCTTCCGGTTACGTCACTATAACCGTAAATAACCGGACGGGTGGCTCGGTAAGAGATATCCAGTTTGTCAGCGATCTGCCCGATGAGTATGTGGTTGATACCACCTTTACACCGGAAATTACCCGAGAGCGTCGCGGTATTGATAACCATGGCGCTAACTACAGCTCAGACTATGACGGCAAAGCCGATACGCTGGAATGGCGTGTGGGTTCTACTTGGAATCAATGGGATACGGATCCACTTAATAACAACCAACCGGAATTCCGCTTGTTGAGTAGTACAGTTCACTCGGTATACTCAGACCAAGAGCACATGATGCGACATGGAGATGAAATTCAACTTCGTTTCCGCATCGTTACGATTGAGCCCGACTTCTATGACCTGGATGCGGACCTGGATGTAGAGGAAGAGTCTTCTACCACCGGTACTGATCCTAATAGCAATATCGCCCTTGCAAACAATGTCCTTACTATTGATTACGAGGATTTCTGTTCTTCAAGCACTCCTGCTACTCAGGTAGAAGCCCAGTCGGTTACTCCCGACCCCGAAGATCTGGACGTCAGCACCGTTCATCCACTTTATATTGTTCGCGATAGTGGTACTTCAGAATTGACGGTGGATATCACCAATAACGGTGGCCACGACGCGGATGATTATTCCGTGTATGTCACCTTCGGTGAGGCGATGACGGTCCTGTCCAATGACCGCAGCTGTACGGCCCTGGGAAATCCCAATCTGGGCACAGTGCCAGGACACCCACTTTGGAACCAGCCTGATTATTTGCCAGATTCCTCCAGGGTGTACCTGTGTGATAGTGGTGATTTGGGGGGTGAAATTGGACCTGGTGATACAGAGCGAGTCGTTTTTGTGGTTGAAAAGAATCACTCGGCCACTGATGACGACCTGACGTTCCGTGCAGATGTCGTAGGTGAAATCACCTTATATGATGGTACCGCGCTAAGTTTCCCCAGTCCTGCATCTCTAACGGATACGACACCAAACCAGCAACTGGCTAATAATTACACCCTTGATGGTATGCGCGCGCGGGTAATGGGTTTTAACCTGGTCAAGGACCGTTCCGATGAATGTACCGAGCTGACCAGTGAAACTGCTTTCCCAAATAGCAGTGTATTGATTGGTGAAGAGTGTAGTTTTGAAATTCAAGCCGGTGGTTGGTTTGGATTCGATACACCGGGATTTACTTTGATAGAAGTGAAGGACATTGATGTTATCGATGACCTTCCCGACGGCCAGGGCTATATTGCGGATTCACCGCTAAATTGTTCAGACGTCAGCCTTCCTGATCCCACCTCACAGGCAAATTGTGTGGTTATTTCGAGCAGTGATATTGTCGAAGGCGGTGGTCTGAATAACTCTCTGAGCGAAACAGATTTACAGTGGGATATTACTACCAATATTACTGCGAAAGATCGCTGGTTCCTTGCGGATATGACAACCCGCTTGTTGAATGACCCAGTGGATACAGAAAACACTGATCCGAATCAACACGCAAATGACAGTATCGATTACGCTCGCGCCCAGTTTACTGCGGTTTTTGATACTGAAACGATTATCGTAGATAACTACAATACCAGTGGAACCCTGACCAATATTGATGGTGTTCCAACCACGGTCCCCGGTTTCCCAGATATTACTGAATGGTCGGAATCTGTCACTGTTACTGAACCCTCGATAGAAGTCGATAAAAAAGTCTGTAATGAAAATCTCTACGGCACGGGAACAAGCTGTAGCAATTTTGTGGATTTTACCGATGAAGGGCACCGGGACCAGACTTATATCTTCCGTCTCACGGTGACTAACCGGGCTGCGGATAGCGGTGTTGATCGCGCTCCCGCATACGATGTTGTAGTAACTGATACCCTGGATTCTTCCGGCCAGATGTGTGTTCAGGCAATGGATTCCGATAGCCTGGATAACGATGCTGATGGCAGTTCGGAAACTGTCAGTGGCGATGATGGCTTGGTGGGAATTACCTCTGGTGCAAATAACTATTCAGAAGCTACCCACTGTAGTGATGGTGGTACCCCGGCTATTATCACTTTTTCCTATGAGCATTCCACTGCTCTTGAGCGAATTAACCCGGGTGACTCCGTA
Source organism: Microbulbifer sp. ABM4_008 (assembly GCF_056311705.1). NCBI lineage: Bacteria > Pseudomonadati > Pseudomonadota > Gammaproteobacteria > Cellvibrionales > Microbulbiferaceae > Microbulbifer > Microbulbifer sp. ABM4_008. The sequence continues at coordinate 1,581,755 of NZ_CM149970.1, forward strand.
ACCCTGTATTACCGTGTGAAACCACATCAGTCAGTGGCACCACTGCAGCTGTTTACCAATACTTTCTTCGCTCGCTATGACAGTTTGGAAGGCGATTTTAGTAATCAGACTTCCCCGCAAATTGATAGTGACACGGACAATGATGGTGTCGGTGATGGCACTCCTGCAGCCGGTCGGGCACGCCACTACCAGTCCGATGATGCCGAAGCGCAGATGAGGATTATTGAAGTACAGGCAGAGCCGAAAGAAGCCCTTGAGTTCTCCAACAGCACGGCCAGTGGAACCAGCAGTGACACAGCGGTTGTCGGTGAAGAGGTACGTTACGAACTGACAGCACAGATTCCGGCAGCGAAACTGCGAGATTTTGTGATTCGTGATGAATTGCCGGCAGGTATGCGCTGTATCGAAGGGGAGACCATCGATTTAAGTGCCTCCCCATACGATGCCGCTGGCTTTGTACCGGGAGGAACTTTTAATGCTACCTGTACCAGCACAGGTACTGCAGATTACGTTGAGTGGGATTTTGGTGATCAGGAACTCACCACCGTATCCGGTAGCCTGTTTGATTTTCCGGTAGAGTTTATTGCCCGTATTGAAAACAGCAGTAACACCAATGACGGTGATGTTTTGGGTAATGGCGGTAGCTATACCACTGCGCAAGTTACCTATGTGGATGAGTCCGGTGCGGCGGTGGCGGTGCCATTTGATGCCCATGAAATAACAGTACTCGAACCACAAATACAGCTGACCAAATCCTTTGCTGTTACCAATAGTGATGCTGACGATATTTTGACAGTCACGGTTACAGCAGAAAATATTGGCAGTGCCGATGCCTACAACTTGCAGGTGCTCGACGATCTCACCGGTAGCAATCTTATTTATCTGGGCAATGTGGGCGGCAACGATCCCCCGAATAATGTCGATGTCACTACGGTGGGCACCAATGCTCCCATCTTTAGCTGGAATCGCAGTAATAGCGATTACGCTATTGCGGTTGGCAATACAAAAATATTCACTTTTGAAGTCCAGGTAGAGCAGGGCGTTGAGCCCCATGAAATCCTGGACAACACCATTGAGGCCCGCTGGCAATCCCTACCTGGTATAGATGTTGCCCTTAATAGTGGCAACTCTATTGGCATTGATGGTGCCGCTGACGGCATGCGTATTGGTGTTTTGCCTAATGTAGGCGATCCCATCAACGATTATGAAACCACTGCCAGCGCCCAGACCGAAGTGCCGTCATTAGAGTTGACTAAAACGGATTTGGACACCTCGGTAGTCCCCACCATTGGCGCCCATAAAAAATTCCAACTGGAGATTAGTTTACCGGAAGGTATCAGTGAAAATGTAGTTATCACTGATCAGTTGGGTAGCCCTGAAGGTTATGTGCTCTCTCATAATACTGACTACGATATCACATACGATTTTGTCGGTATTGAAACTATTAATGGCAGTGCGCCATCTGAATCGGCCTTTAACAGTTTTCCGGGGGATAATACTTCCGGAAATGCTACCTGGGATATCGGCACCGTCGATACCAGCAGTGAAAATGACACGGCCGGAAGCACAATTGCTCCGCTGATTCGAATTACCTATTTTGCCCGCATCGAAAATGATCTCGCCACTAATGATGGTGACAATCGCCAAAATAATGCCGCGCTCACTTACAGCAATGGGGAAAGTGGCAGCACAGAAAATATCAACGACAGCACAACCAGTGTAACGGTAGTAGAGCCGTTACTCGAGATTAATAAAACAGTGAGTAATGCCACCAACCCCGGCAATCTGCCAGTGGGTGGTGATGTGCTGGAATATGTTATTACCGTGGAGCATGATGCGGGCTCCAGTGCCGCAGCTTATGAGCTGAATTTAGTCGATACGCTGCCTTCAGAGTTGACCTTTGATAGCAGCTTTACACCTACCGCAGAAATAGGCGGTACCGCAGTATCCGGCTTTGTCGCCACACCAGCGGCAGCTCCAGCAGGTCCACTCGTATGGGGCCGTGACAACGGCGATAACAGTCTGGATTTAGCGCTGGGTCAAACTCTGGTGCTCACCTACCGAACCCAGGTTACAGGCGTTTTTGGTTCGCCTATCAGCAACAGTGTGATGCTGGACTGGACCTCCCTGGACGATGGCAGTATCAATGACCTGGCCTATGAGCGCGACGGTGCTGGATGCCCCAGTATTTCCGCACCTGATGATTACTGTGTTGGTCCTGCAGAAGCCAGTATCAATACGGTAGACAATACCAGTATTACAAAAACAGTAATTGCCGATACAGATACCGCAACTGCAGTGGGTACCTTGCGTGTTGGTGATATTGTCACTTACCAGCTCACCTTGAATTTACAGGCGGGAACAACACCAGCGGTAACTATTGATGATGCGCTGCCCAGTGGTTTGGAATTTGACACTGTTGTCAGCGTGAATGGGGATACCACTGCTCCCTACGACGATAGCCTGAATGATTTTACCTATTCAGCGATTTCGGTTCCCACTGCCGGCGATACCGGTACAGTTTCCTGGGATCTAGGGGATATCACCAGTAATTTCGGTAATACCAATAACTTTGTTATTGAGTACACCGCTAAAGTAGTGGCGGGTTCGGGAATCACCGCGCCTACCGCAACTCTTACCAATACGGCCCAGCTAAATTACACCGGTGCCGCCAGTACCTTGCAGGACAGCGCCGATATTACTGTACTGCAACCGGTGATCGACAATCTCACCAAGACCGATGCTACCTGGCCCAGTTCCCATATGAATGTGGACCCGGCCAACGATATTATGCAGTTTACCCTGCAGGCCTGTAACTCGGGTCTTGCCCCCGCCTACAACCTATCGCTAACTGACGATTTAGCGACGCAAATGGATGGGAGTTCCATTGCCAATCTCCAGGTGAGCCTCGACGGTACTGTACTGACACAGGGAACAGACTACACCTATAGTGCGCCGGCAACACGCGGTGATGATATGGGCTTCGATTTCCTGGTGCCGGTCGAAGCGGGTACCTGTTTGGAAATCAGTTACCAGATCGGTTTCTATACAGATATTAGTGGCGGTGAAAGCTGGGTTAACACTTTTACCGTCGATGAATTCTGGTTGCTGGAAGCTAGCAATGGCGAACAGTACTCTGCAGTTACCTTGGGCACTCCCTATCCGATGGGCACTGTTGCGACCAGTGTGACTGCTCCACAAAAAACACTGCAAACAGCGACTACTGCCGCTGTCGGTGATGAAGTTGTATACCAGATACAGGTCCCCGGCAGCGGCACCACCTCAGCCATTTACGATATTGAAATTTCCGATGTATTAGACCCCAGCCTGGAGTTGGTGCAATTGCAGGAAATTAATGGGCTTACCTACACCGATAATACCAGTGGCAATAATATCGATATGGCAATCGATATTATCCCAGCCGGTACCGTGGCAATTTTTGAAGTTCGCGCCCGGGTTGCCAACAATGCCACAGCCCAGGCCGGTCACAGCTTTGAAAATGAGGTGACTTATTCTTATGCCGCGACTGATGGCGGCACTTCTCAGTCTGGAGGTACCGGCACTGCGGCGACACTCACCATCGTCGAGCCAGAGATAAGTGCAATTGCCTCTGTCGCAAATCAAACCAATCCCGGTAACGATCCGGATGCGGGCGATGTACTGCGTTTTACCTTGGACCTCAGTGCTGCGGGTAATGCGGAAAATTCTGCAGCTTACGATCTTTCGGTTAATGAGTTGTTATCCCTGGGGCTTGAGTTTGTACCGGGCACCGTGACTTTTGCCGGAGCCTCCCAGGCAGATCCCACCGTAACTGGTGACGGAATTACTACTGCGCAAAACCTGGTTTGGGATCGGGCCAATAGTGATCTGGATATCGCCGCAGGTGATAATAGTGAACTGGTCTTCGATGTAGTTGTACTCGACAGCGTACAGCCAGCAGCTGCGCTGTCCGCAACTGCCAGTGTGGAATGGACCAGTCTCGATGAAGATAACAGCAGTATTTATGAACGTAACGGTGCTGATGGCAGCGGCGGCCTGAATGATTACTTGCTGGAAAATATTGCTGCTCAGCTAGATGCTGCCAATGACAGCACAATTAGCAAAATCCGTTCAGATGACAGCTATGGTAGCGCTGACGAGCAATTGCGAGTGGGTGATTTGGTTGAATACCAGATTACCCTCTCCCTACCAGAGGGCACGGCCTCCAATGGGCTTATTGTCGATACTTTGCCCCAGGGAATGGTGTTTGTAAGTACACTTTCAATTAATGGCCAGACTTCTGCACCATTTACTGCTGCGGCGCCCTTTACCCACACCGATATCGCAGAACCAGTGCAGTCTGGTGATCCTTCTACTGGTGCCACTACGGTTACCTGGAGAATTCCCGACCTGGCCAACAGGGGTGATAACGATACCAGCAACGATGAATTTGTTGTGCGTTACCTTGTGCGGGTTCTCAATGAGGATTCCCACCCCTGGCCAGCAACGAATACTGCTCTGATCAATACTGCAGAGTTTGGTTTTGATGCTGCCACAGGAGCTGAAACCCGCAGTGATAGCGAAACACTGGATCTGTTACAGCCGGACCTCGCCGTAGCTATTAGCTCAACTCCCGCAGATGGCAGCACGCTTTCCGCCGGTGATACCATTGAATATACCGTTACGATAACCAACAACGGTTCTTCACCAGCCTATGATCCGGTATTCCGCGATGTGATTCCTTTAGGTCTGCGCCAAGGGGGTGTCAGTGTCCAATCCCTCACAGTAAATGGTGCCGCAGCAACAGTGGTTGCACCTACTTTCGATAGCAGTACTGGCGAAGCCTTTTGGGGTTTTGCCGCAGGTACGGGTTACGGAATCAACGCTGGTGAGTCCATGGAAATGGTATATCGCGTTGAAGCGGATTCTAATTTGGGGGCTGGACTTAGCCTGCAAAATGCGGCCTATGTTGAAGTTTATTATTCGCTTGATGATAACGATTTGCCGTCTCTGAATTCCGTGGCGGTCACTGACGATTTACGCGAGGATTATGGCCCGACTTCTCCGGTGAGTGTCCAATTTAATACTCCTAATGCCGCGCCACTGTTGATTGAAGTTACCCAATTAACAGCCTCCATTGGCGAGCCGTTTAACTATCGCATTACCATCCCGGAAACGGTGCAGACCACAGCGCTTCACGATGTTACTGTGCTGATGGATCTGACTGCGTCTGCTGCAGACCTGGAATTTGTCAGTGCCAGTAAAGTGTCTGGCAGTGCATCTTTCACTCCGGAAAATAACGGCAGCTCCACCAGTCTCAGTATTGCAGATAGCACTAACGGAATTGATGTGCCTGCCGGCGAGCAAGTCGTTATTGATGTAACACTGCGACTGCTGGATATGGACCCGCCGAATGTGGACGGTTTGAATTTTGCCGCCAGTGCCAGCTACAGCTACAACTACGATAATGATAATTCCTCTGCGGGGCAGGGTGCGGGTAGCGGCAATACTACGGCGGACATGACGGTAGTAGAGCCCACGGCTATTACCCTGACTAAAACTGGCCCCACCAGTGTCCAGTCCGGTGTAGGCGGTACCTTTACTTTAGATTTGCACAATACTGGTACGGGCCCGGCCTGGGATATTAGTGTTACCGATATTTTGCCGGATAATAATCCCGGTGGAATGTGTGAAACGGCCCCAGCCAATTTCACCGCGCAAATTACTGACAGCGCCGGCACCACGACGGCCACCCTGACAGAGGGTTCCGACTTTAGCGCGGTATTCGATAACGATAGCTGCACCCTCACAATTACCTCCATTGGTTCAGTGGCAATGCTGGATGCGGATTACCATCTGCTGATTGGTTACGATGCCTATTTGGATGCCGACACCGTCGATGGGGATACGCTGACGAATATTGCTGGTGTTACTCAGTGGCACAGCTGGGATAGCAGCCTCACTGAAGTTCGCCAGTACACCCGTGCGGCGCCCACCGATGGCACTCCCGGTGTGCTGGATCATGAGGATGCTTATTCAGTTAGCGCCTCTGTGCCGACAGTGACTTTCTACAAAGCTGTGGAAAATATCAGCCGTGGAGAAAACCCGGCCACTGCCGCCAGCCCCACGGAAGTTTTACGTTACACATTGACTCTGACCAATACGAGTGGTGTTGATGTGAGCGGAGTAGAGATTACCGATGACCTGGGTCGATTAAATAATTCTGCACTGTTTGAATCGGGCACTTTACAGTTGGTAAGTGCTCCGACTGGCAGTGACAGCAGTGCTATCGATGCCTCTGCCGGTACCTGGAATAGTGGCTATCTGGAAGTCAGTAATCTGGATCTTACGGCGAGCGGTACCGCGGGAGATTCTATCCAGATTGTTTATGAAGTTACCCTGGCAGCAGTTATTGATAGTGGGACCCAAGTCTTCAACCAGGCCCAGGTTCAGCTTCCCGGGCAATTACTGCAAGACAGTGATGATCCCAACATCAACGGCACCGATGATCCGGATACGGCGGGTGATGAAGATCCCACAGAAGTACTGATTGAGTCAGAGCCATTACTGGTGGTAGAAAAAACGTCGGCAGATATGACTGATGATGCAGATCTGCTGATGGTTGGGGATACCCTGCGATATACTATTACCGCGGAAAATGCCGGTAATGAGAATGCGATCAATGCCCTGATATTGGATCAGATCCCATCTAATACAACTTATGTCAGTGGCTCTACCACCCTGAATGGCTCCACATTGTCTGATGTCAGCGGCACCTCTCCTCTGGCTGCAGGTATGAGCATTAATACCGATGGTGAAGCCGATGGTTTTATCGGCGCAACGGCCAATGGCGCACCTGCAGTGGTCATCACCTTTGATGTCACCATTAATGACGTTAATGATGGCACCGTTATTTCAAACCAAGCGTTTGTAAATGGTGAAGGTGCGGGTAGCGGTACTTTTGATGAAGTGCCCTCCGATGATCCGAATACCGATGCTCCCAATGATCCCACGATCGATATTGTTGGCGATGTACCCCTGTTAATTGCCCACAAGACTGTGGAGATTGCCGAAGACTATATTTCCGCAGGGATTGTCGATCCGGGTGATGTACTTCGCTATACCATCGCGATCACCAATATGGGTGGTGTAGATGCTCTCGAAGTAGCGCTTACCGATCAGGTACCAAATGACACTACTTATGTTGCCGGCACCACCACTTTAAATGGTGAAGTGGTCGCGGATAACGGTGGTGGTAATTCACAGTTGGATTCTGCCCTACCGGTTTCATCCGATGACCTGACTCCGCCGCTACCAGGAGCCAATGAAGGCATTATTACCTCGGGGCAAACTGCCATAGTCACATTTGAGGTAATGGTGAATGCTGGCACCCCGACAGGCACAGTTATCAGTAACCAGGGTAGTGTTGATGCAGATGAGTTGGCACTTACCCTGACCGACGCAGATGGCAACCCAGCCAATGGTGCACAGCCAACTGACGTTGTCGTGGGTGATGCCCAGTTGCTCTCCATTGTGAAAGAAGTTGCGGTTGTCGGTGGCGGTGCCGCAGAAGCGGGTGCGGTATTGGAATACCTGGTAACCGTCGAAAATATCAGCGGTGTCCCAGCAACTTATATTGAGATCACCGATGACCTGGCTATAGCCGGAGATGGAGTTCTTACTTATATCGTTGATTCGGCCATGCTCAACGGGCAGACCGACGGAATAACTGTTGTCGACACGCTAATCACTGCTGACTACGCCACAACTTACGGTGATTTGGAACCGGGAGAGATGGTTACTCTGCGTTTCCAGGCGCAGATGTCAGAAAACCTGGATTATGGTTTTACTGTATTGAATACCGCAGAAGTACAGTGGAATGATCCGGCTTCCAGCGCTCAGGCCAGTGTTGCCATTGACGTTGGCGGTACCCCGGGCATTGCCAACCTGGCTGGTTATCTATGGCACGATGTGAATTTCAATGATGCCTTGGATACGGATGAGAGCCTGCTGCTTAATTGGGCGGTAGACCTGTATTTCAATGACGAATTGATGGAAACAGTTCAGTCTGATGAAAATGGTTACTTCCAGTTCCAGGGGCTGGTACCGAACAGCTATGGTGGCCTTAGCTATGAAATGCGCTACACCGCACCAGATGCTACGGAAACTACGGCTTCATTGGGTAACTCTATTTCTGATTTCACCAACGGCCCGCAGTCCATTAGTGAAATTTATGTAGATTCGGGAGCGAACCCGCAGGACTTGAATTTGCCTCTAACACCCAATGGCGTGGTTTACGATTCAGTAACCCGCTCCGCCATTGAGGGTGCCACCCTCACTATGTTGAGGGTGAGTTCCGGTCAGGAATTGCCTGCGCGTTGTTTTGATGATGAGAAACAACAAGGGCAGGTAACCCAGTCTGGGGGTTACTACAAGTTTGATATCAACTTCAGCGATGCAGCCTGTCCATCCAACGCGGACTACCTGATTCAGGTGGATATCGCGGATGAGGATTATGTGGGTGGCGAATCACTGGTAATTCCTTCTCAGACAAACAGCGAAACTGCCGGTTTTGATGTGGCCGGTTGCCTGGGCAGCAACGCCGATATGGTTCCTGCGACCGCAAATCATTGTGAGGTTCAGGAATCATTCTCTCACCCCTCTCTTGATGTCGAGGCGCGGGATGCGGCAACGGACTACTACCTGCGAATGACTTTGGATGATGGCCAGATTCCAGGGGAAAGCCAGCTGTTCAACAACCATGTCGCCATGGACCCAGAGTTGGAAGGGGCGCTATCCATCACCAAAACCGCGGCCATGCTCAACGTAACCCGCAGTCAGTTGGTTCCTTACACCATCACTTTTGGAAATACGCTGCCAATTCCACTGACAGATCTACAGCTAGTAGATTACTTCCCGGCAGGCTTCAAATATGTCGCGGGCTCGGCGCGCCTTGATGGAGAAGCGGTTGAGCCTGAAAGCGAAGGCCTGCAATTGAGGTGGTCAGATCTGCGCGTGGAAGCGGAAGAAACCCGTGTATTGAAATTGCTATTGGTTGTGGGTTCCGGTGTGGGCGAGGGTAAATATGTGAACCGCGCCCGTATGTTTAATCAGCTCTCTGGACAGGCAGCCTCTGGTGAGGCCTCTGCCACTGTGCGCGTGGTGCCCGATCCCACCTTCGACTGTACCGATGTTATCGGCAAAGTGTTTGACGATAAAAATATGAATGGCTACCAGGATGAAGCCGAGGGTGGTTTGCCGGGTGCTCGAGTGGTGACTGCTACCGGCCTGAATGCTACAGCGGACTCCCACGGTCGATTCCATATTACCTGCGCAGTGGTGCCAAATGGGGATCGAGGTTCCAATTTTGTGCTCAAGCTCGACGATCGCAGCTTGCCAAGCGGGTATCGTCTCACCACTGAAAACCCGCGTGTGCTGCGAGCCACCCGAGGCAAGATGCTGAAGTTCAATTTTGGAGCCAGCTTGCACCGGGTAGTGCGCCTGGATATTGCCGAAGCGGTATTTGAACCGGGCACAACAGAATTGCGCCCGCAATGGCATTCCCGAATGGATTTATTGTTGGAAAAACTCAGTGAAGCTCCCTCTGTTTTACGCCTTGCCTATCTTGGGGAGAATGAAGATCCGGATCTGGTGGACGAGCGTCTGCAGGCAATTAAAGATCAGGTCGCCCAGGACTGGGAGAGCCGCGAAGGTGACTACGATTTGACCATAGAAACTGAAGTTTTCTGGCGCCGTGGAGCGCCTCCTGGTAAAGGAGGTTTGGAGTGATGTCCTTTGCAAAACGGAATCGTGATCAGCGAGCTTGCTCGATAAATACTGCCGCGAAGACGACCCGCTTTTTCCCCCGGCGGGACTGCCGTCTCGCCACTGCGATCGCGTTGGCATTAACACTTCCAGCGCAGGCCCAGGAAGCGGGTGCGCAAGTAGATGAGCCTAGTTGGTGGCAGGTCTGGCAAAAAATTCCAAGCCTGAGTTCTGAAGAAAGTGGAGCTCAATCCGAACTCGAAGAGCAGTCGATAGGCAGTAATACTGAAGGTATGCTGCTGCGCGCACCTACAAATCAATGGTTGCAGGATGCGACTCAATTTGTTGCACCGCTGGACCCGATTGTGGTGGAAGATTTTATCGACCCAATCCTGTTCTATGGCGTTGAGGATGAAATACCTCTGGAGGCAGTGGAGTTACTGCGCCAGAGCTTGAATGACTTGGGTGAGACGCCCAATTTTAAGTTGCACTTTATTGGCCATACAGATTCCGATCCCCTTACCGGGGAACAGGTAGCAGACTTTGCCAGCAAAGAAGAATTTACTTTGGCGCGGGCCCAGTTCGTGGCGGACTTCCTTCAAGAGGCCCTTGAACTGCCTGAGCAAATGATTATTGTTGAAGGGCGAGGGGATATAGAACCCACAGCGGATAATATTACTACCGCAGGTCGTGAAGAGAATCGCCGAGTACAGGTAAAAGTAACCTATGACGCCCTGGATGAAAAAGCCATGGCGGACCGTGCCCGTGCGGAAGCATTGTTGCTCAACCGGGTGAAAGTATGCCGCCAGGAAACGGTGTGCAGGCTTACTTATGCCGCAGGCAGTGAACAGCGGGCACGCATTAGAAACCTGGTGACGCCACTGAGGATGGAGCCCGGGCAAACAGAATTGCCGGAAGCCTTTATTCGCCGTATCCGCGAGGTTCGATCCAACCTTGCGGATAAAAACAACCTGGTTATTCACTTTATTGGTCATACCGACGCCCGCCCCCTGGACGTGAGTGAAAATCCGGAAGCCCAACAGAGTGCTTATCAGGAGCGATCCTATAGCGAATCCCGCCGTGTCGCTCAGGCCCTGGGTTCTGCACTGAATTTGCCTGCGGCCATGGTCACCAGCAGTGGCAAGGGGGCAAGTCAACCAATAGCGGCCAACGATACGCCGAAAGGCCGAGCCCTCAACCGTCGCGTAGAAGTGGAATTTTGGTATGACGACCCATTGGAAGTCGCTACAGATTCTGTTCAGGCCTGTCCGGAAGCTGCCGCTGCGGAAACTCTCACCATTGCCTATGAGTCTGCCGGTGGAAAACTGTCGCCGATTCGTTTTGATAATGGCGATCCGATTATCAGTCAGGCACAGCTAACACAAATACGTGCGGCCATGGCTGAAATTTCCAATAAAGCGAATGTTCGTCTGAGCTTTATTGGCTACAGCAATAACCAGCGTATGGATCGCCGCGAAGCGATGGTTTACGGCGATGACCAGGGACTGTCCGGTGCCCGCGCTCAGCGCGCTATGGCACAGGTACAGGAGTTGCTCAACCTCGAAGATACCCAGGTGGAATTTGAAGGGCGCGGCTACGTCCAGTCCGCAGATGTAGTGAGCAATGGCTTTGAGCAGCGGGATGGCGCCAGGGTTGAGGTCGAAATCCTGTACGATGAACTGGCAATTCTCACTGAAAGTGATCGCCTGGAAATCGAGCGCATTAATCGTGAAGCCATAGCCAATAATCCCTATGCACTTAACTTGATGCGTATTACTGTCGACGGCAGCCCGGAATACGACCCCTATAAAAACTCGGCGGACTTACAGCGCTGTACTGATGTGGCCTTGCAAGAAGCGAATATTCAATTTCGCTTCGACAATAAAAAAATGCAACCGCGCCTGAATGTGACAGCATGGCCCAATACCATCCGTTACGCAGATAACCCGGATACCGACCTGGCAGAGAACCGGGTATTTTTCAGTAGCTATACCAACTATCCCTCTTTTATTAAAAGTACCGAAGTGCGATTGTTCGAAGAGGGACAGTCTCTGCGCGATACACCTCTGGCAATTGTACCGCTGGATCACTTTGGCAAAGGGGAATGGCATGCAGAATTTTCTGAATTCCAGGCGCCTTTAAAAAAATTACACTACGTACTGCGTGCCTATGACAACAAGGGCCGCTATGACGAGACCACGGAACAGACCCTGTGGTTGGTAGATCAAATTGAAGAGTCTTCAGAAAATGAAGATATTGGTAGGGAATTATTAGTAGGCTATGGTGAGAACCGCTTAGCGCAGCGGAACATCCCTCTGGATGGTAACAGTGTATTGGTCAATGGCACTCAGGTGCCGTCCGGGCACACCGTATGGTTAGCGGGCAATCCGGTACCGGTCGATAGTCAAGGCCAGTTTATCGCCGAGCAAATTTTTGAGCCGGGTATGCATACGGTTGAAGTGGCGATACTCGATGATGAGGGTAATGGCGAACTTTTCCTGCGGGATTTGGATTTTGCCAAAAACGACTGGTTTACTGTAGGTATTGCCGACCTTACTGTGGGTTACGATAAAACCAATGGCCCTGCGGCCCTGGTTACTGGTGATGAAACTCATTATGACAATTCAGTAAGCTACGATGGCCGTCTGGCGTTTTACACCAACGGCGGTTTCGGGGAAGGTTGGCGTCTGTCGGCCAGTGCAGATACCGAAGAGGGCCCGGTAGAGGATCTGTTTTCCAACTTTATGGAAAAGTCTCCCGATGCCTTGTTCCGCCGCCTGGATAGTGATTTGTATTACCCGACGTTTGGCGATGACTCCACCGTAGTTGAAGACGCCCCCACGTCAGGCAAGTTTTATGTGAAATTGTCCAAGTACGATGACTACGGTCTCTGGGGTAATTTCAAAGCCAACTACGCCGATAATGAGCTCGCTCAAATTGACCGAACGCTCTACGGCGGTAGTGGTCACTTTGAAACCGATGCGATGACCAGCTTTGGTGAGAAGCGCTTTCAAATAGATGCCTTTGGAGCAGAGCCGGGAACCATTGCCGGGCGCGATGAGTATCGTGGAACCGGCGGTTCCCTGTATTACCTCCGTCACCAGGACATTTCCAGCGGTTCGGAAAGTTTACGAGTAGAAGTTCGGGATAAAGATTCCGGGCTGGTGCTCGCAGTTAAGACCCTTACCGCAGTAGTTGATTACGACATCGACTATATCCAAGGGCGTATCCTGCTTAACAGCCCCTTATCTTCCCTAGCAAATGATGAACTGCTCATTGAAGATGGCGCTTACAACGGCAATCCCCAATACCTGGTAGCACGCTACGAATACACACCAGGTTTTGAAGAAATGGACACCTTGGCTGTTGGTGGGCGTGCCCACTACTGGTTGGGCGATCACGTCAAATTGGGCTTCAGCAGTATTCAGCAAGACGAAGATGAAAATGAAAGTTCCTTGCAGGGTATTGACCTGACTTTGCGTAAAAGCGCCAGTAGTTGGGTGAAAATTGAAATGGCCGATAGCGAGGGCAGCAATCTCGATAGCGTCAGTTCGCTCGATGGCGGCTACACCTTTGATGATGAAAGCCTGGATTCCACGGTTGCTGCGAGTGCAACCAAAGTGGAAGGCGTTTTACAGCTGGGAGATTTCTTCGAGAGTTTGCGTGGCTCTGGTAGTTTTTACCATCAAGAGCGTGAAGCTGGTTTTTCCGGTCCAGGCCAATTTGTGGATGGCGATACCATCCAATATGGCGGTGGCGTTAACCTGCCGATCGGCGAAAGTTTTGATGTAAGAATCAAAGCCGACACCAAAGAGGAAGAGCAGGGGTTGCAAACCAATGCCATGGACTTGATGCTCGGCTACCGTATCAATGATCACTGGCGACTCACCTCCGCAGTTCGCAATGATAGCCGTGAAGATGAATCCGAAGTTGTCGCCGCTACCCAGACAGAGGGGGATCGCACAGATGTTGCTGTCGAGGCGAGCTATGATTCCGGTGAGAGTTGGAGCGCCTTTGGTTTTGTTCAGAATACGATGGAAGTGACCGGTACCCGCGAAGAGAACAATCGCATCGGCCTCGGCGGCGCTTATCGGGTGAGTGACCGTTTGACAATGGACAGTGAAGTTTCCGGTGGTGATACTGGCACAGCTGCCCGACTCGGTACGGACTTTCTGGTGACTGACAGAACCAGCCTCTATATGAATTATGCGCTGGATAACGAGCGCAGCGATACCGGTGTGCGTGCACGCAAGGGCAATATGAGTACCGGCTTCCGCAGTCGCTATTCTGATACGCTAAATATTTACGGTGAGGAGCGCTACAGTCACGGTGATGTTTCCACTGGCCTGACCCACGCCCTGGGTATGGATCTGGCCCCCAATGACCGTTGGACCTATGGCACTACCCTGGAGGCGGGCACACTCGAAGACCCGGATACAGGAGCCAAGACCGAGCGCAATGCCATGGGCTTTAATGTGGGCTATGGTTTGGATGCTATACGCATCGCATCCGCGCTGGAATACCGTACGGATATATCGGAAACGGTATCGGGCGAAAATACTGTATCGGAAACTGAGCGCGATACCTGGCTATTAAAAAATACCTTCAACTACCAGTTCACCCCGGACTGGCGCTTGGTTGGCAAACTCAACTATTCAGACAGCAAAAGTTCGGAAGGTGAATTCTACGATGGTAAATTCACCGAAGCGGTAATGGGTTATGCCTATCGCCCGGTAAACAATGACCGGCTGAATACCCTGATGAAGTACACCTATTTCTATAATGTGCCGACCCAGGATCAGGTTACGGTTGAAAATACCTCCACGGAATTTATCCAAAAGAGCCATATCTTTTCGATAGACGCCAGTTACGATCTCAATCGACAGTGGACTTTGGGTGGCAAGTACGCCTATCGTCTGGGCCAGTTGAGCATGGATACGGAAGACCCGGAGTTTTTCGATAGCCGTGCGAGCCTCTATGTACTGCGTGCCGATTGGCATTTTATCAAACGCTGGGACCTCCTCTTGGAAGCGCGTCTGCTCGATTTACCCGATGCCCAGGATAGCAAGAGCGGCGCCTTAATCGGCTTGTATCGCCATGTTGGCGACCACCTTAAGTTGGGGGTGGGCTACAACTTTACCGACTTCTCTGATGACCTCACCCAGCTGGACTATGACAGTCACGGGGTGTTTATTAATATAATTGGTAAGCTGTGATTTTGGAGCCCGGCAATTGTCGGGCTTAATTCCAGAAGTTTTAAATAACGGAAGCGTTCAGTAATCGGGTAGTTTGCCGCTATACATGATAAATCTTTATTCGTTTCTATACTTCTTCTTGGTATAGCAAGCTTCATACTAGTCTTAACTCTTAAGATTGCTTTTTACTTACTTAAATTGATAGAGCAATCTGTAGCGACAAGATAAAGGCTTCCTGTATATTGATGATATCCATATCAAACAAGGAGTGACCTAGCTCATTGTTTTTATTAGCACTAACCAATTGTTTAAGTCGAACTAAACACTATTTAAGTGTTAAAAAATATATGCTATTTCTTTGAAACTAATTTATACCATTGTAAATGGGGTCGTGAATTTACTAGGTTTTCAAGTTGTAAACTCATTTATGGGTGTATTCAGTGTTTGTTGATAAGCATAAGAGGTTATTCATACCTATCAACCTCGGATATTTAGCTATTGTTAGAGGGGTTTGAGTTCACTATGGAGCCATAATAACATCTAAATACTTGGAAATAAGGGAAGGTTATGAGTGCGGATGGAGACTTGATAATAATGGGAGAAAAAATTATTGAGAAGTTCAGGGAGAGGCCGGATAAGGAGAGCGGAGATGGTTTATGGAGGCAAGAAGTGATTTTGTCTTGAGAGATGTTGCTGGGTTGTCTGCGAGCTAATCCAGTCGAAGCAGACAAAGCTTTGCTATTATCGGAAGTGTTGCAAAAGAGGTATGAGCAGAGTAAGCCTCCTGTAGTTCCTTATTGGTGTAGAAGAATAACTGAATATTATACACAGGAGTAAAGCCTGTCAGGGATGGCCGATAAGCAAGAAATATGCTGAAAAATCAGCAATTAAGTTGTCGCAAATTGAAGGTGTAAGTCGATTTTATTTGTAATTGTATTTCCTGTTTTATAGGAGGAAAGAAGTTCTACCTCTGCGTGTAGAAGCCTCATCTATTGAAGTAGATGCACCTCCTGGAAGTTTCATTCTAGTAAGACACTAAAGGTGAGAAGCAGTACTTGAATTCATAGCGGAAAGCCATGGTCATATCTGTATTCATAGTACTATGGTTCATCTCAGCCTTAGTCCGCTATAGGTATAACTTACTACTCGAAAGCATTTCCGATATTAGGGAGTAGCATATGATTGAAAGTACAGAAAACAAACTTGGATGACTCCTGTATCACTGGGTTTAGTTTCCTTCTCACCCAAAAGAAACGCACCTTGGAGGGGGGAGGCAGCTCACCACTTCCAAGGTTATTAAGATGTACTGATGTGTTGAATAATTACTGCATATGGGTCGCGCTGTTATTATCTCCGAGCTGGGTAATATTAACTGTGCCGCTGAATCCAGTTTGAGTTACCATTAGGAAATTGTTGCTTCCAGTTTGAGAGAGGCCACTAGTATTTAGTTGTCCGCTTTGCGTTAAATCGATTTCGTTGAGATTACCGGCCTGGCTAAGAGTGGAGGAAACACCAATGCCATCTTGTAGAGAATTAATTAGGTTATCTTCACCACTCTGAATGGCAAAGAGATTGGAAGTGGCACCGGTCTGTTCACTGTTCAAGGTATTGATATTACCCAGCTGAATTACCTCAATACTATGGGTAGACCCGGACTGAATAATATCTACGGAGTTGTTATCACCAATTTGAGTAATTAAGTGGTTGTTTTCAGTAACTATTTGAGTGGTAACTGAAATATCGTTATTACTACCTTGTTGCAATGTATGGCCGACACTGTTGTTTGAGCTTGTTACATCTATTATTGAACTATTACTGTCACCGTACTGGGTTATGGTGCTAGTCTGGTTGGAGCTTGCGTCGCGAACGGCAAAGCCATTATTGTCATTCCCGAATTGTACAACCACGCCACTAGTATTCGCGCTGCTATTTTGATCTCCACCACCTCCAGAATTATCGTTACCCATTTGAAAAACGGTGATACTGGTATTGATACTCTCACTCTGCGGCGATGTGCCAACGTTGCCAACGCCGTAAGATTCTACAGTCAGAACAGCAAAATCTACATTGCTTTGAACGGAGGAGCCAATATTATCGCTGCCTGTCATGGTAAATTGCATAGAGCTATTTGATGTGTCTTCTTGTACAGAACCACCACCGTTATTAGTGCCGGTAAAAGTGTATGTCATTATGGTATTAGAAGTGGACCTCTGTAGTGAACCGCCGAAATTGGAGGTGCCTGTCATGGTGTAGATCATTGTACTGTTTGAGGTAAATTCTTGATCAGAGCTTGAAGAATTATCAGTTCCTGTTATGGAGTATTGCATTAGCGAGTTACTTGTTGAAATCTGAGTTGTTTGTCCATTATTGTTGTTGCCAAGAATAGTTATTATAGCTGTAGTGTTTGTAGTTCCATCTTGTTCGCTATCTGTGGAGTTATTATTTCCCTGCTGATGGTGAATGACAGTGCCGTTAGTATTTCCATTTATTTGTACCGCTTCAGCGTCATTGTTATCCCCGACCTGGGTCTGCACAACCAAATTGTTACTAATGGTAAGGTCACTCTGGTCTGCCATAGCAGTATTTCCATTGCCCACTTGACTAACAATATAGGTATTGTCCGAGAGGGCTGTATTACTGATGGCTAGGGAGAGAATTGTTGGGATAAATATTGAAATTTTCATGGGCAACTCATAAATTTAAAAAATTGAGTGAATTTCGTTTTGCTGCTGATGGTTTTGTGAGGTAGAGAATTCCCATGCCAATAAATGACATATCGGGGTGTCCTCTATCTGACGCTAAAATATCGATATTGTTGGGGTGGCGCTAAATGGGGATAATTCTATGGGCTGCTTAATAGATTTTTCCAAGCCATTTTTGTTGGTATTACAGCTTTTCTTTACCAGGATGCCGGTTGTATGCGAGCTCCTTAAATGATTTTACCTGAATAAGGTGTTTTGCCATTCAGTTTTTCAGCAGGGTTATCCTCCTCTGTCTGGGGGTAGGTTATATTTCTGCCATGCAGAAATAATATTTTCCATGAGGGGCAGGTCGTTTAATGTTGATAATAAATTCCCAGGAACTGAGTTCCTTTTGTATCCTTGCTGCAAGGATAATTGTTGCTGATTTTGTTGGGGGTGGATATGAGATGGAGGTTTGGAATTGCTAGTAATAAAGTTCCATTTTACGGGCTTCTGTGTTGGAGGCTGCTCTGATGCGGTTAGGGGGCGCCCTGGCTTGTAGTTCTTTAATCAGTAAGGTGGTGCTTTATGTCAGGCTGAATAAAATAACCAGATTCACAAGTAATTCGAGTTGAGAGGCTGGAAAATCTATGATTGTAATTAATGTGTCGCGCTCAATATATCTACATGAATCGCTGTATCCTGTTAAGACTATTGAAGCATGTTTTTCATTTTAAGTTGGCGGCTTTTCAGTTGCCATGATAAGCTTGAAAAACTTGCACGAATAATAGTGGGTGGGCCATGGTAAGTTATTGGGGAACTATCATACAGAAATTGTCTTCTTTGGGTTGTGCTGATGGATTGCAACTAAATCCGGGCTGCACTAAAATGGAATTGGAAAGTTTGGAGCAGCATATTGGTATCGAGTTGCCAGTAGATGTGAAAGCATTTTTATCGATACATAATGGCCAGTTTTATCGGGGGTTAGGACTTTTCTTCGAATCACAATTTCTTTCAACGTCTGATATCCAGCTTCGTTGGGATGGTTGGCGGGAGTTGGATGAAGAGGAAATGAATGAAGATTGTGCCGATTATATGAAATCCAGTCCAGAAGGGTATATAAAACCCCTATATACTAATAAATACTGGATTCCTTTAACTTTTGATTGGGCTGGCAACCATATTGGTGTTGATTTTGATCCGGATAGTAAAGGCAAGTATGGCCAGATAATTGCTTTTGGCAGGGATGAAGATACTAAGCTTCTTATCGCTGATAATTTCTCTGACTTTATTTCGAAGTTTATTGTGGCTCTGGATGCTGCTAAGTGGGAGGGCGGAAGATTTTGTGGGGAGTTTGATACAATGAGTGGTTTATTATAAAAGACGGTGCTGCCCGCTAGTTTTATTTTCCAGCCTTTGGGTTAAGAGTAATTGGTAACCGTTATAAATGCTTATAGGTTGGGTGGCCCTGCTGACAATGTAATTGCTTGCAATAATGCAGGGTTGATTAGCGCTCAGTATTCGATACCATATATAATTATCTACCATCTATTCCTATAGGATGGCTTGGACAAAAAATGTATGCATGGATGGTCTAATGCTGCTTCGTTATTTTACTTAAATGTTGATTTTAAATTGGAGGTTTTCCTTTCTTATAATGATTTGATTGTGGGTCTTTCTGCCTCTATAAAAGTTGTCTCAATAATGAAAGTATAATAGCTTGAGTGCCAGTATATATGGCTACTGTTCCTAAAGTATGTGCTCCATTTTAGTTGGAGTGACTATGCGAATTCATTAATACCTTTGTTATTTGTATTTTAATCTGATGTTTAGAGGTCCTGTTATCCAATTGAGAAGATCATGCTTTAAATCGGATTCGATATTATTTGTCGGCCTTTGCTTTGTTTATTGGTGTGCTTAAGTTGTCATTTAATTTAGCATTCAAAGTTATACTGATAATTCGGATCTTAAGCTGGGTTTGAGACTACTTCTTCCTATAAGCTAGAGTTTAATTTGATAGGAATTAGGGGGCTGGTATAGAAAAAATGGCGAATAAGAGCAGTATCTCTGCGAATCAATGCTGGGGTCTATTTGTCCTTTTCCTATCAGTATTCCTTATCGCCAGCGATTTCACCGCCTTTTCACCAGCTCTCCCCGCTATCGCCAAAGACTTTTCTGTCCGCATCTCATTTGTGCACTGGGTAGTGAATGCCTATGCCTTGGCCTATGGAGTCATTATTGTGACCAGTGGGCGTTTGGCGGATATCTATGGGCGTGAAACTGTTTTCTTAATTGGTGTTGGTATATTTTCTTGCTCATCGCTATTGGGAGGGTTCGCGAGTGAGGTAGGGGTGCTGTTAATCGCCAGGGTATTGATGGGGTTGGGAGGTGCATTAGCCTGGTCGGCAATGCTGGGGATGGCTTACACACTGTTGCCATCTGATCGCGCAGGATTTGTTGGGGGCTTTGTTTTGGCTGCATTAGGTGTGGCTACTGCTTGCGGGCCTGTTATTGGAGGAGTGCTGTCAGATTTTTTGAGCTGGCGCTGGATTTTATTTTTGAATATCCCCATTGCTATCTTTGTGGTCGTTATTTACATATTGAAGTACCCGTCAGAGCGCTTTGAGAAAAAAGACGAACGAATTGATTACTTGGGCGTGTTAACTCTCTCCGTATCCCTTTTCCTGTTTTTGTTGGCTCTTGATTTAATGACTCAGACAGGTATTTCTCGACTCTTGGTTTTCTGTCTTCTGGCAATATCTTTATTGGCTGCGATAACTTTTGCTTTTGTTGAAGCTAGAATGGCAGATGATGCTCTTATTCCAGCGAGCTTGGTGAGAAATCGTGTGTTTATGGCATCAGGAGTTAGTGTGTTTTTTGTCGCTATCGCCTTCTTTGCAACCCTTGTCTATATCCCTTTACTTTTTATTAGCGTGCATCATTATTCTGCATTTCAGGCCGGATTGGCTTTGTTGCCAGCTATGGTCTCTTCTGGCGTTTTTGCATTTGTATCTGGAGCAATTCATGAGCGGTTTGGCCCCAAATTACTGCTCTGTTCAGGCGCCCTGGTGATGAGTCTGGGGCTTTTTATGCTTTCGGTTCACGGTCATCATATTGTCTACCCAGTCTTTGTGCCGGGCATGTTATTGATTGGCATTGGGTTAGGTATATTTAGCCCTGCCGCTGTGACTGCCGCAATAACTTCTGTGGAGGCCAGTAAATCCAGTTTATCTGGTGCTGTTGTCTATATGTTCCGTTTTTTAGGTGGTGCTGTGGGTTTGGGGATCAATTCAGCCATATTGGCGTCAGCGCCGGATATTGCCACCGGTGTGAACCGGGCACTACTGGTAGATGGATTTATTGTCCTTATAGGGTTCTTGATTGCAATTTTCTTCTTTCAGGAGCCCCAGAGAAGGTAATTGACGCGCTGCTTAGATTCCTCTTAGGCAATACGGTTTCTTATCGGTATTTAGGAGCATGTTTCCTATTTTCATTCTCTCTAAATGTTGACTGCAAGGGATAAGGCGAGTGGTCGGGGCTATCCTTCAACAAGTATTAGCGATGTTAACTCGTATGGGTTGTTAGCCGTTTAATATTGGCGGCTCAGGAAGAGCTGAGTTCTTAGAGATTGCTAATAGTAAATTTATACGAAATGGATCTCGGATATGAAATTGTCTTGGTTGCGGTTCTTGGCTGATAATTCTCTTGTTGTATCTCTTGCTGTAATCTTGATGGTGTCAGGCCCCATTGCTCTGGCAGAGAATTTACGGGGAAGTACCACGGGGCCAACTTCTGCACCTGGATACAGTCACCCGGATCAGTTTCTCCATTTAAAGCCTGTAAAGCTGGCTGACAATATGTATCCGGTAATTCAGCATCCGCAAGAGGAAAAGCAGGCTAGACAGAAGCTGGCTCTTCTGGAGGAGAAATTTGGCAAAAAGCCCAACATATTGATTTTCTTACTTGATGATGTGGGCTGGATGGATGTTGGCTTTAATGGTGGAGGTATTGCTGTCGGCAATGCCACACCCACTATGGATAAATTGGCGAATGAGGGGCTTATTTTAACCTCTGCCTATTCAACACCTTCATGCTCGCCAACACGGGCTACTATTCATACCGGCCAAAATCCGCTACACCATGGAATCCTACGCCCCCCTATGTACGGTGAGGCTGGTGGCTTGGACGGAGCGGTAACTATGCCGGCGGTACTCAAAAAGTTAGGCTACGTGACCCAGGGGGTCGGTAAATGGCATATGGGAGAGAATAAGGGCTCACTACCGCAGAATGTTGGTTATGACGATTACCGAGGGTTTCTCGGTGTATCAGATATGTATACGGAATGGCGGGACGTTTATTTCAATCCAGAAGTGGCGCTGTCTCCAGAGCGCTTTGCCATGATGCAGAAGGAGCCATTTAGTCATAGTGAGGTTCATTGCACGCCGCAGGACACGGAGCGGTGTGAAGATCTCCATCTGATTGACCTGGACACTATCAAGGTGCTCGATGACCAGTGGATGGATTACAGTGTAAATTTCATTAGGCAAATGAAAAGCTCTGAAAAGCCATTCTTTTTGTATCACGCCCCCCGAGGTTGCCACTTTGATAATTATCCATCTGATAAGTGGGCAGGGAAATCGCGAGCTCGTACAGTATATAGCGACTGTATGGTACATATGGATTATGTACTTGCACAGCTATTTAGTGCTTTGCAGGAAACAAACCAGCTGGATAACACCCTGATTTTCTTCACCTCGGATAATGGCCCCGAGTGCGAGGTTCCCCCTTATGGCCGAACCCCTTTCCGGGGTTGTAAAGGTACGAGCTGGGAGGGTGGAGTAAGAGTGCCGACATTTGCCTATTGGAAGGGGATGATAAAGCCGCGCCGAACTGAAGGGTTGTTTGATCTGGCTGATCTCTTTAACACAGCCATTTCAATAGCGGGCAAGCCCGGTAGAGAGGTGGCAAGTTTTGTTAGTGAAGATCGATATATCGATGGTATCGATCAAACGGGAATGCTATTGGCGGATAATGGCCAGTCTGCACGCCGTAGTCGGCCCTATACGATGAATCAGTATTTTTCTGCCATGCGTATTGATGAGTTCAAATATGTATGGACGGCAGAAATCGAAAATGGTGTCGTACAGAGGGGAAACTGGGGCGGGTTCAGTGGTCCCATTTTTGTTGAGAGTGGCGGGGCAATATTATTTAACCTTTATTCCAACCCTCAGGAAGATGTCAGTATCGGCGTACGTCATTTGCCAATGCTTGTGCCGGTGATGACAACAGCAGGGGACTACATGAAAGAGCTCATTAAGTATCCCCCACAATTCAAGATCGGTTTTATATCCAATAATCCGCCAATCTATGACCTTTTACCTCAAGCCAAAGAGAAGTTAGAGCAGTTTGAGAAAGAGGGTACTGGTAAGTATCCCTGGCCTTAGAGTTGAATCCTGAAATGTAGCTTTAACACTACGAGTGGTTTTATTCTTGAGCCGTTTAAGTATGTAATATTTTGACGGCTATTAAATAGGGTGGCGGGAGTCATTCTCTTGAGATACAGGCCTCGATAGATCAAACAAAATGGCCGGCCTCGCTCGTGTTTCTGGAGACCGGCCTGTGGACTACTGCAAGATTGTGCCGGTGTTACTGGTTCCCACTTGCGTAGCGGTTGCAGAGTTTCCAGATGTTGCCTGGGTGGTATCATGGGTGTTTGTTGTGCCCATTTGCATAATGTTGGCGGTATTCATCGTCATTGATTGGTTAATCGTAACCGTATTGGAATCTCCAATCTGTTCCACATCGGCAACCAGTAAATCTCCAAGCTGGAATAGCGTAGAGGAATTGCTTAAGCCATCCTGTTCGATCTCAGCATCGTTACTGTCACCAAATTGAATGGCAAAAACCATATTGGTTGTACCCAGTTGTTCGGCAAAAAGGTTATTACCGAGGCCGTCCTGCTGTCCAAGATCAGCATCGTTTGAATCGCCATCCTGTATTAGCTCAGCAGTACCACCGGTAGATGTAAATTGTGTTATGAGTGAGGTATTACCTGTCCCTAACTGGATTGTGCTCTGGAAATTTCCCGAGCCAACGGCGACCTGAAAAAAGGTAGCCATATTTGATGTGCCATCCTGAAATATGGTGGCGGTGCTAGAAGTTTCACTTGACTGGGTACCGCCTACGTCATTAGTCGTTCCCAGTTGGATGACAACAAGTCCATTCCCCGAAGAGTTTGATTGAATAATAGATCCAGTGTTTGAATCACCATTCTGGGTAATTGTGGCAGTATCGAGGGAGGAATTGAGTTGTGTTGTGGTGAATTGGTTGGAAGTGCCAATTTGTGTGGTTGTCGAAGTTACCGATGTGGTATTGGTTTGAGTGGCATCGAATAAATTAGTTTGACCGTTTTGCAGTACAGTAATTGTCGATGTGATCGCATTATCTTGCTCAATCGTCGAAACGGTATTGTTGTCGCCAATTTGGGTACTGTTGATAACACTATTTGTAGAGTTGGTTATCTGTGATGTGGTTGATGAATTGTTGTTGCCGGTTTGAGTGAATATCGCGAAGTTGCCCGACGTGGTGGGGTCAGCTTGGTTGGCTGTTGCTGTATTCCCGGTGCCATTTTGATTGACAATCGTGGTATTGGCGACAGCATGCGCGCTGATTGCTAAAGCAAGTGCCGAAGCAATATAGGTGTAAGTTTTCATATCTACTTCCTTACAAATCAACATATTAATCTTTATCAAGCGGATTACCGCCTGCTTGTCGATTTGGGACTCTGCGGAATATCTGGTTAGGCAAAGACGGCTCTCAAATCCCTGGGTAATTACTTGAATTGTTCCCATCCAAAGTTACTGCTGACACCCAAGATACTACCGTTAAAATGATATTGGGTGATGGTGTAGGATGACCTAACGATTTTCGGTCAGGTGAGCAGTATTTTCCTTGGGATTTAACTATCAATCTACTGAGAAGAAATCCCTAAAGAGATAGTTGCAGGCCTATATTGCAGCTTGTCTTGTGTAAAAAAGAAGTGACTAATTACGTTAGTCATTTCTTTTATGCATTTAAAATAGGGGCGGGGAAAAACCTGGGGGCTTTAATTGTTGAAAGATTTACTATAGCAAAGTAAATATCACTATGTCATCAGGTATGGCCGGCTCCAGCTTGAGTCTCACAGGAGCCGGCCGATAAATTACTGCAAGATGGTACCTGTATTACTGGTACCTAGCTGGGTAGCAGTTGCTGAGTTTCCACTTGTTGCCTGGGTGGTGTCATGGGTGTTGGCGAAACCCATCTGCATAGTACTGGCATTATTGTTGGTTGATGTTTGGGTAATTGTTGCAGTATTCGAAGTCTGGATTTGTTCTATATAGGCTACGAGCAAGTCGCCATCCTGTGATAGATCTGCTGAGTTACTTAATCCATCCTGGAGAATTTCACCATCGTTACCCGCACCAGTTTGAAAGGTCATGACCGTATTGGTGGTGCCTAGTTGTTCAGCGTAGAGACTATTGCCCGCGCCTAAATCTTGTTCAATATCTGCATCGTTTGAATCACCTTCCTGTATTAATTCAGCAGAATCTCCGACACTGGTAAATTGAAGAACTAATGAGGTGTTACTCGTTCCCACCTGGGTTGTACTTTGAGTATTCCCTGTTCCGAGAGATTGTGTACTTCCCGACATATTTGATGTGCCATCTTGAAGTACCGTGATGGTGCCGGAAGTCTCAGTTGATTGAGCTGCTCCTGCGGTATTAGTTGTTCCAAGCTGGGTAATAAAAAGCCCATTCCCAGAGGAGGATGACTGAACCATGGAACCCATGTTGGAGTCACCATTCTGGGTGATTACGGTGTTATCCAAAGATGAGTTAGTTTGTACGGTGGTATATTGATTGGAGGTGCCAGTTTGTGTCGTTGTTGAAGTGCTTGAAGTAGTGCTAATTTGAAGCGCATTAAACAAATTGGTTTGGCCATTTTGCAGTACGGTAACAGTTGATGTAGTAGCGTCGCTTTGATCAATCGATGAAACAGTGTTGTTGTCGCCAAGTTGAGTGCTGTTAATAACACTATTCGTAGTGTTGACTACCTGAGATGTGGTCGATGAGTTGTTGTCACCGATTTGTGTGAATATCGCAAAGTTACCTGACGTGGATGGGTCAACCTGGTTGGACAGGGCTGAATTCCCGACGCCATTTTGATTGACAATGGTAGTATTGGCGGCAGCGTGCCCACTGATGGCTATAGCGACTGCCGCAGCAATGGAGGCGTAAGTTTTCATATCTATTTCCTTACAAATCAACATATTAAGTTCTATCAAGCGGATTACTGCCTGTTTGTCGATTTGGGACTCTGCTGAATAGCTGGTTAGGCAAAGACGGCTCTCAAATCCCTGGGTAATTACTTGAATTATTTTCACCCAAAGCTACCACTGACATCCAAAGCACTATCGTTAAAATGATATTGGATGACGTTATAGGATGACCCTCCGATTTTTGATTATGGGCCGGGTGTTTTCCCTGGGAATTAACTATCAATATTCTGAGAAGAAACTCCCAAGCGTGAACTTAGGCTTTTATTTCTTTTCTTGAGAGAGGGTGAGGTGGCAGATTTTTAGTTGCTTTCTATGCCTTCATCAGATTTTCTAACAAAGTAATGGCATAAAAATGCAATGGGAATTGAATATAAAGCGATAAGAAGTGCAGAAGCAAAGAAACCTGATTCTGAAGTCGCAACTCCAGCACATGAAAGGAGAATACTTGGAAGAGCACCACCCAACATCATAGAAACTCGGTTATATCTCTGCATCTTTAATAGGAAATACTCTACAAGTTTCCCGTAGGTTAGGGTGGCGATTAAAGATATCAGGGTGGTCATCAGATAGAATGTCAGCATCGGAACTGTGCCATTAAGAATCTGAATTCCGGAAGCACCTGGCAAGGAAAAAACCGCAATAATAGTTGGCAATACGACGCAGGTTAGCGCAGTAGCTTTAAGGGCAATAAGGAAGGATATAGTTTTGGGCGCAGAAGTGGTTTTACTTTCCAGGTTGGCTTTAGGCGCTTTGTAATAATTTGTAGGCATGTACTTCTTGATGAAACTCGCTTAAATCTATTGTTTTCAAGTGGGGTGTAGCTTAATTAATAGTAATCACTAGCTGTTGTCATGTAAATACGATAGTGGCTCGAATTATATTGATTTTTGATTACGAATTGAGGCTTTGCTGGGGTGGGTGTTGGAACAAATACACCATACTGGATATAAAGTACATGTAGATTTAATCGATGGCATCCAATGAAAGCTCTTTAACTCCCACTCACTACTGGGGGCTCTTTGCCCTGCTACTGGCGGCATTTCTTCTTGCCAATGATTATACGGCATTTTCGCCGGCACTCCCGGCAATTCAAAAGACATTCAATGTCGATATCACCACCATTCACTGGGTCGTTAACGCCTATACCCTGGTGTATGGTGTTTTGATTGTGTCTACGGGCAGGATGGCTGATATCTATGGTCGTCGGCGAATGTTTATTACCGGCATCTATATCTTTACTGCATCTTCCCTTGTAGGTGGATTTGCGGGAAATATAGGAACGCTATTATTCGCCCGTGCATGGATGGGTTTGGGGGGAGCCTTGGCCTGGGTTGCCATCCTGGGTATGGTTTTCTCCCTCTTGCCCAGGGATAAGGCCGGGCTGGCCGGAGGGTTGATTCTCACTACAACGGGGTTGGCCAATGCCAGTGGCCCAGTGATTGGTGGTCTGTTGGCTGATTTTGCCAGCTGGCGCTGGATATTATTTATTAATATTCCCATTGCTTTGCTGGTTATTCTTCTGTGTTGGAGCAAATATCCTCCAGCTAGTACTCAGAGAAGCAATAAGAAAATTGACTATTGGGGTGTTATTACCCTCTGTGGGTCTTTATTTAGTTTCCTCCTTGCTATGGATCTGGTGGTTCAGTATGGCTTGTCCCACTTCTATGTGTGGGGCCTATTGGTACTGTCCATATTTCTCATGATAGTTTTTGCTGTTGTTGAAACTGTTGATCCTAATAACGCGCTAATTCCAGGTGAATTGATAAAGAACAGAGGCTTTATCGCCGCTGGACTCAGTATGTTCTTTGTTGCTATCGCATTTTTTGCGACCCTGGTTTATATCCCGCAGCTATTTATCAAGGTAAAGGGCTATTCTGCCTTTGGGGCAGGGTTGGCGTTGCTACCATTAATGGTCAGCTCTGGTGTTGTAGCCTATATTTCTGGCGCATTATACGAGCGGCTGGGCGCTAAGATTTTGATTTGTGCTGGTGCTTTGGGTATGTGTGTAGGGCTGTTTCTACTGTCGGCTGTTGAGCCCCAGGCATCTTATATTCGCTTCCTTCCCGGGCTTTTGATAGTGGGCAGCAGTATTGGCATATATAGCCCTACGATTGTTACAGCGGCAATTAGCGTAGTTGAGCCCAGTGATTCCAGTTTGGCAGGGTCGATTATCTATATGTTTAAATTTGTGGGCGGGGCCCTTGGGTTGGGAGTTAATGCGACTTTACTGGCTATGGCTCCCAACATCGCTGTTGGGATTGAGCGGGCCTTTGTGGTTGATGCTTATCTGGCACTACTTGGGTTCTTGATTTCCATGATTTTCTTTTCTGGTCATTCTACAAAAACGATTCGTTAATGGCAGCTATTTTCACTGAGAACAAGCCGAGTTTTTAGGTGTGGTTGATAAAAAGCCCTCGGTGAAAAGTAATCTATATCTTGGTCTAGGCGCGCTGTCCCTGGCCATCTTTCTTGTGGCCAATGATTTCACTGCATTTTCGCCGGCACTGCCTGTGGTTGAACAAGAGTTCCAGTCAGATCTTACTACGAGTCAATGGGTAATTAGTGCTTACGCATTGGTTTGCGGTGTGTTGATAGTTTCAGGAGGTCGTCTGGCTGATATGTATGGTAGGAGGCGAACATTTATTGTCGGGTTATTAATTTTCATGTTTTTCTCGTTTTTGGGCGGAATTGCTGGAAGTATGGGAATGCTATTGGTTTCCCGTGCATTTATGGGGGCGGGGAGTGCGCTGATTTGGCCGTCTGTTTTGGGGATGATGTACAGTCTGATGACACCGAAGAATGCAGGGTTGGCCGGTGGACTGATTATTACGATATGCGGTATAGCAAATTCTGTAGGGCCATTAGTGGGAGGTTTCCTGGCTGACTATATCAGCTGGAGATGGATTCTATTTATTAATTTACCACTTTCTCTAGTGGTTCTTTATCTTTGCTTCAGAGTGATTCCACCAGATTCGTTAAATGTGCCTAAAGATAAGTTAGATTATCGAGGAGTTGCTCTACTGTCATCGGCACTATTCTCTCTTCTGCTTGCTTTCGACTTTGTAGTCGATGTGGGGTTTAAAAACTATCTGGTGTTTGGACTGTTTATGGCTTTTTTTCTCTTGTTTTGCCTCTTTATATTGGTTGAGGGGAGAGCAGCTGAGGGGGCATTAATCCCTCCAGATGTAGCAGGAAACAAGTCTTTTGTCACTGCAGCCTGTGTCGCTTTGTTAATTGCCCAGTTCTTCTATGCGGGGTTCTTTTTTATCCCGCAATATTTAAGTAAAGTCCATGGAGCTTCTGCAACAATAGCAGGTCTGGGATTGGTTCCACTTATGTTGGCATTTAGTGTATTTGGTTTTGTTGCTGGTAATGTCTATAAGGTGCTGGGAGCCAAGCTAATTGTCTCCATAGCAACACTATTAATGGCTTTAGGTTTATATATGCTGTCTCATATCTATCAGGACGGTCAATATATTCGCTTGGTTCCCGGGTTGTTAATTTTGGGGGCGGGTATTGGCTTATTCAATTCTACTATAATCACGTTTGCAATATCGGTTGTTGATCCGCGCCGAGCAAGTTTGGCCGGAGCAATAATCTTTATGATTCAAATAGCGGGTGGTGCAGTGGGGTTGGGCCTGAATACCACAATAGTCGCAATGGCTGGTGATATATCTTATGGGATTAGTCAGGCATTTACATTAAACGCATACTTGGCGATGTTATCTTTTATTATTTGCGTTTTATTTATAGGGTCTAAGGAAGAAAAAGCTTAACGTCATTTTGTATGTCAATTGGTTTATGTATATGTAAGTACAGGTTTACGCAATGGAAAGACAAGAGGGTCTCTTAGATAAGAATTTATACCTTGGAATGTTGGCTCTGTCTCTTGCCATTTTCCTTGTCGCCAATGATTTTACGGCCTTTTCTCCCGCGCTGCCGGCAATGGAGCACGAGTTCCACTCTGACCTTACAACGACCCAGTGGGTCATTAATGGTTACGCCTTAGTCTTTGGAGTACTGATTATTTCAGGTGGTCGCCTTGCCGATATGTATGGCAGGAGGAGGGTATTCTTTATTGGAACCCTGCTATTTATGGCGTTCTCACTTATCGGTGGGATTGCAGTTAATATGGGAATGTTATTGATATCCCGGGCACTGATGGGGATTGGAGGGGCTATGATGTGGCCGTCGATCCTGGGTATGACCTATGGCCTGATGACTGAAAAGCGAGCGGGTTTGGCTGGAGGGCTGGTGATTACTGTTTGCGGTATTGCCAATTCAGTTGGACCACTGTTGGGTGGTGCGCTGGCAGATTATGCCAGTTGGAGATGGATTTTCTTTATTAACCTGCCGGTATCAGCAGTTGCCTTATATGTTTGCTGGAGAGTGATTCCTGATGACTCTCCAGAAGCTTGTGATGAACGTATTGACTATGCCGGAATCACTTCGCTGTCGATGGCTCTATTTGCCTTGCTGCTGGCGTTTGATCTTGTGGTTGATGTCGGTTTCAAAAGCCCATTGGTCCTCGGCCTTATCGCTGCCTTTTTCTTACTTATATGCTTGTTTAGTCTCGTTGAGAAGCGAGTTGGGGCTCAGGCGTTGATTCCACCGGATGTGGCTGGGAATAAACGGTTTGTTTTCGCCTCTATTGCTACGTTATTGATTTCAGCACTTTTCTTTGCGGGATTGTTTTTTATTCCCCAATTCTTAACCCATGTTCGAGGTACCTCGGCGATGAAGGCGGGGATGGGGTTGATCCCTATGATGCTCTCCTTTAGCGTTTTCGGCTTTCTGGCAGGGAAGCTATATGATGTGATTGGAGCAAAGAAGATAGTATCGGCAGCTACTTTATTGATGACGCTGGGAATGTATCTTCTATCTCATATCCACAAGGATACTCAATATATGTCTTTGGTTCCTGGCCTGGTGATATTAGGTGCTGGTATTGGTTTGTTCAATTCCACCATTACCACTGTGGCTATAACGGTTGTTGATAACAGTAGAGCGAGTTTGGCGGGTGCAATCATTTTTATGTTTCAAATAGCGGGTGGTGCCGTAGGATTAGGGTTGAATACAACGATAGTGGCGATGGCCACTGACATGCCGTCGGGTATTGAATATGCATTTACTGTAAACGCCTATCTCGCCATGTTTGCTTTTATTATTTGCATTTTATTTGTTGGGGATAAAAAAGCCTGAGGTTTGATTTTAATAACCTATCCGTTGTC
The DNA here is from genome assembly GCF_056311705.1 of Microbulbifer sp. ABM4_008. Lineage (NCBI taxonomy): Bacteria > Pseudomonadati > Pseudomonadota > Gammaproteobacteria > Cellvibrionales > Microbulbiferaceae > Microbulbifer > Microbulbifer sp. ABM4_008. The sequence goes on from NZ_CM149970.1 coordinate 1,612,926, forward strand.
TATCTTTCCGCTTCAGTTGTTAATTGATCGGCAGCCTTTAAAGGCAAAGTTTGTGCTTCTTTGCCAAAGTTCCAAAATGGGAAAATTCCCGTTTCGATTGGGAAAACAGGTTTGCATTGGCTGATTGGTACGGCATTAAGTTCTATTTTTAGCTCTCCATAATGTTGTCTGTAGGCATAGGCTATTGGGATCAGTCTCTGCCGATCGAAATGCTTGGCGCCCTTGTTGTTTTCGAATGCTTGTAGAAAATTATCTATTCCCTGCTGGATGCCAGTCCCATTTCTTGCTGTGAAGTTCCAGAAATTTTCATCAATTGTTTCTGCGAGACTGGCAAGATAAATCCATAATTGAAGATTTAGGCATTCATAATGAACACTATTTTTACTCTTGATTTTCGATACTTGGTTATCCGAGTGATCAAACTGCTCTAATATTCGGAAGCGGGAGTCCCTGAGAGTTTTTCTGGCAGCTTGTATTTGATTGAGATAGAGCGCTAAAGCTACAACTTGTAAATCATACTGTGTGCCAAGATGCCCAAGTTTTGGACGCATTGATTGTCCGCGATGACTATCTATCAGCCAGCTAAGGTATTGCTCCAGATGGTAGTCTAATCGCTCAACTCCTATCAGACGAATCTGCTGTTCTTGTTTAAGTTCTTTTAAAGTGCAGAGGGTGTGGACCAGTAGGTTGGGATTTACAGATTGTAATTGTTTGCTGTATTTCGTTTCATGTTTGTCGGGGAATAGCTTGATGAGACTATTGTCGATAAATTGAATGAATTCCGGCTTCGAGCAGTGGGATTGGGCAAGGGCGACAATGGTCAAATCCTGAAGCAGGCTGTTAATCGAACTGGGCCGCGCCCTCTGTTTTGCTTTTACCGATCTTTGCGTGGCCTCTCTTAATAGTATTAGATAGGGAAGGTCGCACCTGTTTGCTACGGCCAACTTGCTGCCAGGGGCGCATGTGTCGGCGGAAAAGCTGGAATCATCGAGTTGATCCAGCATGGCAAGGATAGCTTCAGAGCGAGTTGTTCCTCGATCCCGGCTGGACTGCTGATCTGTTCGCTCCAGATGCGGCTTTCCGGAAAATAGTCTGGCTACCCAGCCTCCCTGAGTATAGTGACCTGCGGCTTCCGAGTAATCCGGGCAGGGGAGATCCCATGGGAAAATCGCCCACTCATCCCATTTCCCCGATACGCCTAGCCGCCATAAAAGTTCTACCTTGGGTCGCCTGCCATAGCAGTAGCGGCTATCAAATACCTCTGTACTATCAGATCGAAATACTATTTGTGGCTCTTCAGTGGGAGTTGGTTTGAAGTTCTCACATAGAATGGATTGGTTATCCAGCAGTCTTGTCATTGGAATAACATGGTAGGGGTAAGCGTTGTTGTTGAGTACCTGTTGCTTTATTGCTCGCCAGGCTTTTTGGGTTACAAAGCAGTTGCCATCCCAAGGTAAAATCCAGTCTGCTTTCGATTTGCCGTCCTGGAGGGCGAGATTTCTGGCCCCATTATTGTTCATTACATAATTGTTTTTATAGCGGTAAAGGCTCAGCTCTGCCTGAACCGCTAAGTCCTGGCGTAATCGTAGCCCCTTTAATTTATAGGGGGCATAGCTGATGGGGTGATCGAGAATATTCCACTCTATTTTTCGGTAGTCGTCCCAGCTAAAGGGGATTCTGAGAAAGGTTTGTTGAAAGTCGTCGAGTAGTTTAATGATGGCTGCTTCTTCATTAGGGTCGACTATTCGATTGAGGATAAATATTTTTTCGCAGTCGTCGAGTTCAGGCTCATGCTTCAAAATAAATTCAAGATTCTTGCGGGACTGTCCCACACTATGCCGGGGAGCTAAGTCGTTGCCGATGACTCTGTAGAGAACAAAGGTCTGGGTTCTATTTGTTGTGGCTTTATGAGATTTGACTGGCGTAGTTTTGGGGTAGGGGGAACGACTGCTCGGATAGTGGAAATTGGGAAAATGGCGATACCTTCGCATAATAATATTGGCTAGGCGCCTGGCATATTTTAGGGTTTTTCTTTTTAGCTTTTGAGAAAAGAATATGCAGCGATCTCGCCACCTTATCCAAAAAGTGTGCTCACGGAGTGATGTTGTTTCCTGTTCGGAAGATAGCTGTTTTACGGGCGTTGGCATGGAAGCATATTCTTATAGTTAGATATAGAGAAATCTAGTGAGTGCTCATTGATTGCTGACGGAAAGCCGGCAATCAAATTTTGTTCTCGTGATTCGGAGTTAATTATAGTCGGCTAGATTCTAGAGCTTGGTGTCGAGCCATGTAGACGTAAAGTGCGCCAGCTTAAAAGTTATTTTTTTGTGCAGGGCAAGCTGAGATCTTTCCTATAGGCAAAAAAAAGCCCCGCTAGTTAGCGGGGCTTTTCGTCTGGATCAGGCTGTCAATTAGACATTCACTTCCTGGATCTCAGTCGCTGCGATGCGCTTGCCTTCTTCGGCAGACTTCTGGAAGTCTTCAATCTGATCGAAGTTCAGGTAGCGGTAGATCTCGCTGGACATGGAGTCCAGGTTCTGTGCGTATTCCTGGTACTCAGCCGGAGTCGGCAGTTTACCCAGGATGGCGCCTACAGAAGCCAGCTCAGCGGAGGTCAGGTACACGTTGGCACCATCGCCCAGACGGTTGGGGAAGTTACGGGTAGAGGTGGACAGTACGGTGGCGTTCGGTGCCACACGTGCCTGGTTACCCATACACAGGGAACATCCAGGCATCTCGGTGCGGGCACCGGCAGAACCGTAGATGTTGTAGTAACCCTCTTCCATCAACTGGTGCTCGTCCATCTTGGTGGGCGGGGAGATCCACATGCGAGTGGAGATGCCACCTTTGTGTTCCTGCAGCAGTTTACCGGCAGCGCGGAAGTGACCGATGTTGGTCATACAGGAGCCGATAAACACTTCGTCTACCTTGTCGCCAGCAACGTCGGACAGCAGGCGAGCGTCGTCCGGGTCGTTCGGAGCACATACGATCGGCTCTTTGATCTCGGCCAGATCGATCTCGATCACTTCCAGGTATTCGGCGTCGGCGTCCGCTTCCATCAGTTTCGGGTTGGCCAGCCACTCTTCCATGGCGCGCGCGCGGCGCTCCAGGGTACGCTTGGAGCCGTAACCTTCAGCGATCATCCAGCGCAATAGGGTTACGTTGGAGCGCAGGTACTCAGACATGGTGTCTTCGGACAGCTTGATGGTACAGCCAGCAGCGGAGCGCTCGGCGGAGGCGTCGGACAGTTCGAATGCCTGCTCTACAGTCAGGTCTTCCAGGCCTTCGATCTCGAGGATGCGGCCGGAGAAGATGTTCTTCTTGCCTTTCTTCTCAACGGTCAGCAGGCCCTGCTTGATGGCGTAGAGAGGAATGGAGTGCACCAGGTCGCGCAGGGTGATGCCGGGCTGCATTTTACCCTTGAAACGCACCAGTACGGACTCAGGCATATCCAGCGGCATAACACCGGTAGCGGCGGCGAAAGCTACCAGACCGGAACCTGCCGGGAAGGAGATACCCATGGGGAAGCGGGTGTGGGAGTCACCACCGGTACCTACGGTGTCCGGCAGCAGCATGCGGTTCAGCCAGCTGTGGATGATGCCGTCAGCCGGGCGCAGGGAAACACCGCCACGGTTCATGATGAAGTCCGGCAGGGTGTGCTGGGTGCTGATATCAACGGGCTTGGGATAGGCCGCAGTGTGACAGAAAGACTGCATTACCAGGTCGGCGGAGAAGCCGAGGCAGGCCAGGTCTTTCAGTTCGTCACGGGTCATGGGGCCAGTGGTGTCCTGGGAGCCCACAGTGGTCATTTTCGGCTCGCAGTAGGTGCCCGGACGGATACCTTCAACGCCACAAGCTTTACCAACCATCTTCTGCGCCAAAGTGTAACCTTTGCCGGTATCGGCAGGTTGCTCAGGCTTGCGGAACAGCTCGGAAGGCGCCAGGCCCAGGGCTTCACGGGCTTTGCCGGTCAGGCCGCGACCGATGATCAGGTTGATACGACCGCCAGCCTGAACTTCGTCCAGCAGTACGTCGGACTTCAGTTGGAATTCAGACAGGACTTTGCCGTCTTCGGCCAGGATCTTGCCGTCGTAAGGGCGGATCTCTATAACGTCGCCCATGCCCAGTTCGTCAACGGGGGCTTCGAATACCAGTGCGCCGGCATCTTCCATGGTGTTGTAGAAGATCGGGGCAACTTTACCGCCGATACAAATACCGCCACCCTTCTTGTTGGGCACGCCAGGCATTTCTTCACCGAAGTACCACAGCACGGAGTTGGTGGCGGACTTACGGGAAGAACCGGTACCTACTACGTCGCCAACGAAAGCAACGGGCAGGCCCTTGGCTTTAACTTCTTCGATCTGCTTTAGCGGACCGGTAACGCCTGCTTCTTCTGGCTCCAGACCGTCGCGCTTCATTTTGTACATGGCCAGCGCGTGCAGGGGAATGTCCGGACGGGACCAGGCATCCGGTGCCGGAGACAGGTCGTCAGTGTTGGTTTCGCCAGTTACCTTGAATACGGCAACTTTGATGCTCTCGGGTACTTTGTTGCGCTTGGTGAACCACTCAGCGTCTGCCCAGGATTGCATTACCGCTTTGGCGAATTCGTTGCCGGCTTTGGCTTTCTCTTCCACATCGTGGAAGGCGTCAAACATCAGCAGAGTGCCTTTCAGCTGCTCGGCAGCCAGTTCGGCCAGATCTTTGTCGTCCAGCAGCTCGACCAGGGTGGAGATGTTGTAACCGCCCAGCATTTGGCCCAGCAGTTCTACAGCGTGTTTGCGATCGATCAGCGGGGATTCTGCTTCACCTTTGATAATGGCGGACAGGAAACCTGCTTTAACATAAGCGGCTTCGTCAACGCCCGGCGGAACGCGTTGGGTGAGCAGGTCAACCAGTTCCTGTTCTTCGCCTTTTGGCGGATTTTTCAGCAATTCAACCAGGCCGGCGACTTGCTCGGCGTCCAATGGCTTTGGCGGAATACCTTGTTCGGCGCGCTCGGCGACGTGTTTGCGATAGGCTTCAAGCACTGATAAGTCCCTCTTGGTGTGTGGGGTGGCACCTACAGCGGGTGGAATTCCCGATCTATTAACTGTCAGCCGGGATTTTTTTTTCGAGGCCGCTGATGGCGGGGGGCGAATACTACAGGAAAGCCCTACTGCTGTTAAGTTTATCGAAAAATCAATAATTTAAGTGAATTATGACTATTTACTGGGTGAATTTTAGTGGTTTGGCAGCTGGTACTTCCCCCCTTTTCTTGGCGGCGGAAACAAAATAGGCTACGCGCAATTTGAAGGCCGCGCGGGCGGCATAAATAGGTTGGTCGGATAGTTAATGTATAAGAAGGTTCGCACGCCCTGTATCGGTGTTTGCTCCACGGGAATTGGCGATGATGTTTGCCGTGGCTGCAAGCGCTTTGCACACGAGGTTATTGATTGGAATGCCTATAGTGAAGAACAGCGCCGAGTAATTGCCGAGCGCCGAGAAGGGTATTTGGTGAACGCAGTACGCAGCCAGTTGGAGATCGTGGATCGCGAGCTGCTATTGGAGCAGCTTCATCACCAGCGGGTCCGTTTTGATGAGAGTCAAAATCCATACTGCTGGGTGTTCGAACTATTGAGGGCAGGGGCCAGCCAGATATCGGACCTCAAGGCTTTTGGGTTGCAACTCACCGCACAGGCTCGCGGCGCCCCACTGGTGGAAATTCGCCGCCTTATCGATGAGGATTTTTACGCACTGTCTGTCGCCTATTACCAGCGCTATGTGGCGCCTGGTATTACCTAAGAAGGTTCAAAAATTTGATGGCAGCCCCATTTGGGGCTTGGGTTTAGCGCTGCTGGCGCAAAAATACTCTGAGCGCCGGTAGAAAGGGTTCACTGGCGATTGCCAGATCCCGCCGCTGGCGCCGTCGACTCAAGCTCGGTTGGTGGTCGACTCGGGTGAATTCAGGCAGTTGTCCGGCCTCGTTGGCTTCTACCAGAATTGGCATGGAGGAATAGCCGACCTGATGATATTCCTCTTCCTCACCTAGCTCGTGCCCATAGAAGATTTCCGCTACCTGGAGATTGGGGCGACTCTGCACTTGCACCTGGCGTAAATCCTCCTGCTGGCTTTTGTGTAGCCCGGCGAGTAGCTGGCGCTGGTATTGGATGCCGGGATCGGCCCCCTGAGGATCCAGCTGCACCAGCTTCTTTTCACACCATTTCACCGTGACCTTGCGAATGGATTTACGCGCCTTTATCCATGAGAGGGTAATCGCATCGGGGCGTTTCGGACACATCAACACCAAGCGGTAGCATTGGCGCAAATGCGCGCGGGGGTATCCAGCATCCGCAAGCACTTCTCGCACCGTACGATCCTGTTCGGCAACTGGCCGCTCCGCCAGGGCGCTGCGAAGTTCGGCGATAGCCTTGGCAAAGATCTCTTTGTGGTTATTGAGTTGTTGGGCAAACTCAAGGGTTTTGGTCGGTACCGCCAATAAACCCGGTACTTGTAAAGTGGCGCGGGCATCTCCTCCGGCGCTAATGGGCTCCAGATAGTCGAGTTGCGAGTAGAGAGCGCCTGACAGAGAATAGGGGCGTTCAAAGCTCTGATTGAGACTGAGTGCGGCATCCTGTGCGAAAGGGGGCTGAAGTAGATAGTGCTGCCAGGGTTTCTCGGCATTTTGCAGCAACTCCAGGGATTCTCTCAGGGCTTGGACGGCGCCATGGACGTTTTCCAGTAGAGGTGGGATAGCTTTTGCCTGGGTTCTGTAGTCATTCATCAGATATGCCGGATAAAAAGTGATTTATATATTAATGCACTTAATAAATCGTTATCAAATTGAGTGTATTTATCACTAGGGACCTTCTTGGGTAATTGCTGCCAGGCTCTGTCAGTCGGTGAAGTAGTACCCGCTGGCGGTTTAAAAGTGGGCGTTTGTGGCTTGGGGCCGCTATAATCCCGCGCCAAGTTATTTTGCTCCAGTTAAGTTTGTTCGCCCTATGAATGCTCAAATCCCAGATCTGTCCGCTATCAATGAATTCCTACTGTGTCCCACGCCCGATGCCTGGGTGGAGGCGGCATTGAAGGAGCCGGAAATGATGCTGATCGATCATGCCAACTGCGAGAAAAAAGCGGCGGGTACTGCCCTGAACCTGATGTTTCGCTATCTGAATGACTTTGAGCTGCTGAACAAAATGTCGCGTCTGGCTCGCGAAGAGTTGCGCCACTTTGAGCAGGTGCTGGCGATTATGGAGAAGCGCGGCATCGCCTATCCCCACGTTAGTGCCTCCCGCTACGCGGCCGGTCTTCGTGCCGAAGTCCGCAGTGCGGAGCCGGGGCGACTGATCGACACGCTGATTTGTGGCGCTATTATCGAAGCGCGTTCCTGCGAGCGCTTTGCACGGATTGCGCCCCAGTTAGATGACGAGTTGCAGAAGTTTTATCTCTCCCTGCTTAAATCTGAGGCGCGTCACTTCCGCGATTACCTGCACCTTGCCCAGAAGGCTTCCGATGAAGATATTCAACCTAGGGTTCAGGTGCTGCTGGAGAAAGAAAAGGAATTAGTGGAAGGTAGTGATGGACAGTTCCGCTTTCACAGTGGTGTGCCGGAGAGTGCCGGGCAGTAATTCTAGCCCGGCCTGCTAAGTTGGCTCAGATTTTCAGGAAGCTTTTGAATTGATGTTTATTGGCTACAAGCTTCCTGATTCTTTAGTGAAAACACCAGAATACTTAGTGCCTAAGCTCACTAAATTGGGTCATACCGGCAGTAGCTCAAAACGTTGGCTATGGCGTTATCGTAGGACTGCTTGGTAGTTCTGTTGCCTTTACCCGATTCTACGTTAGTGCTCTAAAAATCAGCACAGGTCTCTGTTGGATCTCGCCAGTACAAGTCGATATCGATTGATCAAATGCTATAAGTAAGTTGGGTGAGCAGTAGTAAACTAATACCAAAGGGTATTTGTAAGCTGTACTATCGTAAGCACGCTAGAAGATCAAACTCGTACACTAGGCGCTGTTCATCAATACCTTGTTGGCCACAAACTTGAAAAAGATATGTACTGCACAGTGAATTTCTACTGACCATCCTTCCGTAAAAATTATACTTTAGAGTCAATGTGTGGAAGTACAGTTTTTGAGCACCGCCTTTTGAAGGTTTAAGTGCCGTTTCTTAATCAGCTTTTTATTTTCAATTAGTTATTCTGTAATCAGAAAGTATATATGGTTTGTGGACATCTTCGCCGGAGTGAATCAAGGAAGACGAAAATGGTTCTTTGGATGCTTTTTTGTAGTGGATTAAGGGTTAATGAAACTGCTTAACGACATATAAGAGAGAGATGCTAGACAACGGACTAATTTCAGGAATTTTTTAGACTACCTGAGAAATGCACCAAAACGGGAAAGCCTAGGACGGTATACCTATTGGTGTTACTGCAGGGGCCGCATCCGACGATCTTGGAGTACTGAAGATTGAAGGGCGTAATGATCAGTCAGGGTGATTGTTGTGGTGAGTTTGTACCAGGTAGCCCGGTATTTCTCCCCTCCTCCTCCAAAAAAAGTAAGTAATGGAAAAACTATCTTTCATTTCCAAGAAATATACAGATGCTGAGAGAAGCACAAAGGCAAGGCTGTCCCGTGCTTTACTCAATAATCTTGCATAAGATCTCATAAAACAAGGTGGTATTCACAGTGGGGTTGATCACTTAGACGCCGTAGTATTTTAGTTTGCAGAAAATATAAAGATCTTGGGACGCTCTCCAGTAGATATGACCATGATTTACATTTATCCTTGGCGAGAAGGTTGTATCAATAAAGCCATTAAAGAATCCTGTTAGGGTGTGAGGCTATTTGGCCTTACTCGAGAAGGACTGAAAAAAGACATGGCAAGCTTCCAACTTTACTCTGGCGAAAAAGGCTATATTTTTCCGTTTGAACATCAACATAGCTAACTATGAATCAGTATTGATGCTCAAGATGATCTTTTGTGTGACCAATGATGTTGCTAAGAGCAAGCTATTTCAAAGCTGTAATTGTTTATTGGCTCCTGAGGATGTTAAAAAATATTTGCATGCAATGAAATGTAAAGGTTGATATTAAAGGGAGGCTGGGGAGGTGCTGTTATTTGGGACTGGTGTTTGACGAAATATCTGGTTATGGATAACCAGATATTGGATTTTTTAAACACAATTCTACCATGTTGGCAGGTGGTGGTCCTCTGCTTTTAGACATGGCAGAAAAGTACTGGGCGCGTGTCCCAGTGATAACACTGAACCTTTTGGAGTTGTTGATGCTTTTTAGGTTTCAGGGAGGTTGAATATGATCCGGAAGATATTGGCAACCGCAAGTTCAATCTTGCTGGCTACTTTGTTCCGTCAGGAAGTTATGCCTAGGCTGATCTCGCAGGTATTATTTCGTTCATGGAAGCTATTAAGGTTTCATATGAGATTTTTAAGTTTAATCTAATAGGTTTGAAGGCTGTTCAAATATCCATTAATGTGGATATTCCAAAAATAGGGAAATTTTTGGAGGATGGAAAGAAGGAAAGATGGAAAACTCGATCAATTAGGAGGAATGTAAATGAAAGTTATATATAAATTGTTTTTTATGGTCTTAACTATCAGTGTATGTTTTGCTGGCTCAATACATGAGGATGTGATGCATACTCAGATATCTGAAGAAGGGAAAACCATTTCAGCAGATATGTTAATGGCTGGAAGTGATGTGTCTGGTGGAGTGACGGATAGTGTTGGTTATATTCTTGGGGCAATAATTAAAATTCTACTAGGGGAAGCTTAAGATTTAGCCCAGCGGACTTTGGGTGAAATGATGGATCAATGTTTCGCTGGGCTTCAAAATTCTGTGCCACCCGCATAATTCCATAAGATGATCGATTTATCTGGAAGGTAGCTGCGGTAGTATTAGGCGGTAATTTTAAACCGGATGCGTTGGATTTCTAAGATTTTTAAGCTTGGTGGCGGATGGTGTCTCCATTTGTGCTTACGGTGTTCTTTTAGTGAATGTCGAAAAGTTGCTCTCAATGTGTCTCATTTTGGTGTTTAAAATTTACCTCTGTTTGAGGTTTCTAGGTTCTTTTCTCTTATCCTGAATCAAGCTTTTTCAATAGCCGAATAAACTCTTCGAGCTCTTTACTGCTGGTGGAATCCACAGAAAATTTATTGTGGAAAAATATGGTGAGTTTTACTTTGGGGGAGTTGATAAAAACCGTATAGCCGTCAAAGTCAGTGCTGACTGCCAGCCCCTGGTAATGCCATTCGTTACCTTCCTTGCGCCCCTCCTTTGTCGCCCTATCAAACACCCGCAGCGCTTGTTTGACGTCAATCTTCTGTTCGGCATCCATTGCTGCTTGCTCCTGCCGCTAAGCTTGTTGTTTGAGACGAAACTGTCTTTGACTTGGAAGCTTAGACGACATGGACACTGACATCCATCACTACCCACCAGTAGATACGCGGCTGTTTGACTGGCTGGCTTACCTTGGTTTGATTCCATTTGTCGCAGGAATCATTATGCAGTGGTTAGGGTTTTCTCTTTGGGGAGTGACTCCGCGCCTGCTGTTCACCGCCTATAGCGCAGTGATTCTGAGTTTTCTTTGCGGTGTTTGGTGGGGCGCTGCACTCAATCAAGTGGGGCATCCGCACAGGATGATTTTAGCGCTACTGAGTAACCTGGTGACGTTGGTGGGGTGGGTGGCGTTGCTGATGTTTCGCACCACTTGGGCATTACCGGTATTACTAATTGCTTTCGGTTTTGTGGTCTGGGCCGAGGCCCGGTTGAACCCCAATCTGCCCGGGAGGGATCAGTATTTCCGCACCCGCAGCATCGTGACCTACCTGGTGATGGCCTGCCATCTTCTAATGATTCTGCTGCTCCTTTGAAATGCCTGGCGCAAACTAAACTGTTACCAGCGAAGTTATTTTGGGGTAGCTCTTATGCAACCTGTTTCCTCTGAGTTGCTCGACCAGTTGTTCAATAAGGCCCGAACCCATAGTCATTGGCAGGATAAGCCGGTTTCAGAAGTGGTTTTGAAACAGCTTTACGACCTAGTCAAATTCGGACCTACAAGTGCTAATTGTTGCCCTATGCGATTGGTGTTTGTTGTAAGTACGGAGGCTAAGGAGCGGCTCAAGCCAGCGCTTAATGAGGGAAATATTGAAAAAACTATGCGGGCTCCAGTGACTGCCATTGTTGCTTACGATATGCACTTTTATGAACACCTTCCGAAGCTCTACCCCCAGACTCCTGCGCGGGAATGGTTTGCCGATAGCCCCGAATACGCTGAGGTTACCGCATTTCGCAATGGTTCCTTGCAAGGAGGCTACTTTATTTTAGCGGCGAGGGCCCTGGGGCTCGATTGCGGCCCAATGTCGGGGTTTGATAACGCATTGGTTGATGAGGAATTCTTTAGTGACAAATGCTCAGCACCGGCTTTTCTGCCGGAGCACTTCCCCGATTGTCATATTAAGTCCAATTTCTTGTGCAATCTTGGCTATGGCGAAACTGACAAATTATATCCGCGCAACCCTCGGTTGGATTTCGATGAAGTGTGCAGAACTCTGTAAATTGTTGCGTTTAACATAATTCGTATTTGTTAATACGGGTTAATGGCAGTGGATCAAGAATTAGGTGTGATTAAGTGGTTCTTAAACGATCTCAGCGGTTGATTGACCCGGAAGAATATTTTTTACCTAGGCAAGAGGACGCGCTTTATGAGTTGTTTGGCCGGGACATAAGTCGGGCTGTGGTTGAGCGATTTTTGTCGATGCAAGATGAGGAATACTTCCGCTGTGTCAGTTCGGGAAATTTCGGTATCTATGCCGCAGACCAACTGCTGATAGATTGCTACGCAAAGAAAATTAATGAGCAGGCGATTCTCGATGAAAAGTTGTTGTTTAGTCGAGAAGAGCTGGAGCCGATTATTCAGGCATATAGAGCGGAAACACTTTATATGAACCTGGCAATGGACAACGCAGCGCTGCCACACGATGTAATTACCACCGAGGAATTTGTCTTACATTTACAGGCGACCATTCTTAAGGCATTGGAAAAAAAGCGGGATGCTGATGATTTTATCGTGGTTATTCCGACCACCAGCTACAAAGGGGAACTCATTCCCAAGGCCATTTGCAGTAAAGCCAAGTTGAATGATGAAACCTTTGAGCGTCAATTCCAGTTGGGGCTTGTTCGCAATCAACACCTGCAATATGTCTTAAGTAAATCCTACTTGTGGACCCTGGCGCATGCCTGGCCCTTTATAACGGGTTCGGAAGTGGGGGAGGGGTTGTTCAAAGGGGTGGTATTTCGGCAGTTTGATCTAGGTTTTGGCACTATAGCTTCGGATCTAGACAGTGATACCAATGTATTTGTGATTACAGATGCAAGTTGTACTGGTGGTGAGGCAGAGCATATTCGCAGCCGTCTGTTGAGAATGGACAGGCATGAACGATCGGCAATTATTGTTCCTTTATGTAAGAAAGAAGCGATACATCGTTTGGATAAAAGTGCGGAAGGTAATGCAGAAATTGTGTCTGGGGTAGTCCTGGATGACTTCAAGCGGCAGTGGAAAGATATTGGCCATCGAGCGAGCTATAAGACCCTCAGGGGGGCGAAGAGGTAAGGGCCAGGCATAAGTTCCTTATAGTACTGGTTTGGATACCATCAGATAGACAATGGTAACGGTCATGGGAAATGCGATAGCCCCGAGCAGGCACCAAGCCATCATTAGCTTGCGCATTTTGTCTATATTACCGTCTTCTTTGGCATGTTTACGCAGCTGGTACTGAAGGTAAACAACCGGCAGCCACAACAAGAACACGGTTGCGCTGAGACCGGCGGCCAATTGTAACCAGGCTTGCTGCATCCAGCTTGGATTAATCAGCAGCATACCCACCGCGCTTCCGAATAGACCAATTACCGCCGATCCGGTAAATATCCAGTCTGCCTGTACCGTCTCCCGGCTGACCCACTGCATAACTTGGGCATTTCCGGACTGCCAGCCCCTCAGGGTGTACCAAGCGATGCCGGTCCCTGTGCCGAGTACGATTATGGCGCAGAGGATATGCAGTGTTTTCAGTATCAGATAGTAATTCACAGTGCTGCTGGCCAGACTAAAGTTGGAGATAAATTAGTGGCTGCGATCGTTAATTTCAATGCCAATTATCGCTGGTTTGATATCTGCTAGCTCGAGCTAGTAGGACGATGAACGATATGGGGGAGAAAAGTGATATTCCGACCGGAGAAAATTATTAGTGGTGGTCAGACGGGGGCGGATACCGGTGGCCTGCTGGCGGGGCAGCGCCTGGGAATTGCCACCGGTGGCACAGCGCCACAGGGTTACTGGACTGAGATCGGTGATCGGCCGGATTTTCTGAAAGGGCTTGGGCTGATTGAAAACACGTCCCCGGATCTGGAAGAGCGCACCCGGGAGAATATCCGCAACTCCGATGCCACTATTATCTTCACAACCAATCCCGGTAGTGATGGCACTCTGTTTACTATTGAGTTCTGCCAGGCATCGGGGAGACCACACTTAGTAGTCAATCCGACTGATGCCAATCGAGTACAACTGGTGCGCGACTTTATCCTCAAGAATCGTCCGCAGACGCTCAATGTGGCGGGTAACCGTGAATCCAACTCCCAAGGGATTACTGAAATTACCGCGGAAACCATCGAGAGGGCGCTAACCCGCTGAGTCTAGGGTTCAATGTGCCCCTCAAGATGATGACCTGAGGGGTTGGGTGCGCGCAAGCGCAATTCCAGGTCCGGGTATTGCCCCACGGAAAACCAGAAGAACAGGCACAGGGCAGCAATTGTGGCAAAGAGAGTGAAGTAGTGAACCCAGGCTGGTTCTGGCCCACCGGGTAGAAAGTGCTTTTCTTCAACGCTGCGACGGCGATTTAAAATTAGCGCATAAAAAATGACTGTCGCAATCACAAAGATCAGGGACCAGCGGGTTTGTTGTCCGTCAGATCCCACCAGGGCCACAAGGCAGTACACCGCAGCAATCAGCAAAATCACAGTAAACAGTCCGTACTGCTGAGGCGGCATTTTGCCGTAGGCCAAAACCCGCAAAGCTACCGCAGAATAGATATAGGGCATCAGTGTCATAATCACGGCGACAGAGGCAATTTTGCCAAACTGCTGGCTGGCCGTTGGCGATATGGTGGAGAGTATCAATACAGACATCAACACGGCCACCAGGGTTAATCCGCCGGTAGGTACGCCTTTGTTATTGGTGCGGGCAAATAGTGCTGCAAACAGGCCATCATCTGCCGCCGCCTTGGCAGACTGCCCCACCAACAGTATCCAGCCGCCCAATGAACCGATACAGCCAATAGCGGCGCACAGGGCTACGACATTGGCCGCAGTATTTCCCAGTGCCAGGCGAGCAGCATCGGCAAAGGGAGCGGAGGAGCTGATTAATTCCTGGTTCGCCAGCATCCCCATAATGACCGATGAGCTGAGTACATAGGCAATAGAAGCCAGGATAACTCCCCCAACCGTTGCGATTGGGACGTTCTTGGTGGGGTCTTTTACCACTGCGGCGGATACAGAGGCGGTTTCCACCCCAATAAAGGCCCAGAGCGTGAAGGTCAGGCTGGCCATAATAGCACTGGGGTCGCTTTTGCCTGAGACATTCCAGCTGCTGGTAAAGTTTTGCTGGTCGAACCAGAACCAGCCAAAAATAGCGGTGCCGAGGATTGGAAGCAAAACCAGGCCGGTGGTGAGGGATTGGATGCGACCGACGGTGCGCGGGCCCAGTACATTGGCGTAAGTTAGCAGCCAGACCATGGCAACCTGGGCCATGGCAAAAGTCAGTGGGTCTTTTAACGGTGGAAAAAAATGGGTCAGATAGCCCAGGCCTGCAGTAATCAGCGCAACATTACCGATTACATTGGCCAGCCAGTAAACCAGATTGGTTTGGTAGCCAATGTAATCGCCAAAAGCGCGGCGGGCATAGGCATAGGGGCCGCCGGCTGCGGGGTAGATAGCGGCGAGCTTGGCAAATACCAGGGCTAGGGAGATAGCGCCGACGATGGTTATCAACCAGCCGATCAAAGAAATACTGCCGACTGCAGCGAGATTGGCGGGGAGCATAAAAACCCCGGAGCCCATCATATTGCCTGCAACCATCAGGGTTGCGGGGACCAGGCCTATTTTATGCTCCTCTTTGATAGGCGAGCCTATGGCGAGTCTCCCCGCAGGGCGTAAATATGATAGTGGCCGTCCCGCACCTCTACTCCGTGGTTATCGTGGGTAAAGCCTGGAAATTGCTGGTCGAAGGCTTCCAGAGTTCTCAAGTAAATCAATGCCGGACTATCTTCATCGCCAAAATTTTCGCCGGGCATTAGCAGAGGAATACCTGGAGGGTAGGGTACAACGCCTGTGGCTGCGGTACGTCCCGGTAACTTGCTTAGCGGAAGCATTTCCACATCGCCGCGAACCAGGGTTTCATAAGCTTGTACCGGACTGCAGTCAGCTCTAGGTAAGGCTGAAAACCCTGCAGACATTTGCACTGTGGTTTGCAATTTTTTCATGGAAGCAAACATATTGTCTGCAAGGTCGCGCAGCCCGATATTGCGATAGGCTGGGGACTTTTTTAAAAGGTTTGGCAGGCATTCACTCAAGGGCCGGTTGGCATCGAAGTCGCGCTTAAAGGCCAGTAAAGCATTGATTAGAGTGCCCCACTTACCCTTGGTAATACCGATAGAAAACAGGAACAAAATCGTAAAATCGGTAGTTTTTTCCACGATAATGCCGAGATTGTCCAGGTATTTACTGACGATGTTGGCAGGTATTCCAGATGCAGACAGTTTGCCATCAGGGTTTATCCCTGGGGTGGTAATCGATACTTTAATCGGGTCCAACATGCAGTAATCTGGCTCAATATCACCAAATCCATGCCATGACTCGCCGGGGTCTAATAACCAGCAGCTGGGCTCATGACACAGGAGCTCTGCTGGGGCGCTGTGAAAGGCGTAGTTGTGCCCGTTACTGGGGTCGGTGACATGCTCAGGCTGCCAACCTCCGAAGAACCACTCTTCTTTATCGCGATACTCCTGTTGCAAACGGGACAATACTTGTCGGAACGCTATGGCCTCAGCAATTGACTCCTCTGTTAATGCTTTTCCACCCGGCCCATCCATCATTGCTGCGCTCACATCATTGGAGGCCATGATGGAGTAAAGTGGGGAGGTTGAGGCATGCATCATAAAGGCTTCATTAAAGCGCCCATGCTCAATGGGTTTACGCCCATCGCGAATGTGAATCATCGATGCCTGGGACAATGCGGCAAGTAATTTATGTGTTGACTGAGTGGCAAATTTGCTCGGGCCATTTTTCGCGTCGGCTTCGCCCAAATCATACATTGCGAAGCGATCTCGATAGATAGGATTAAATCGAGCGTATGAGTACCAGGCTTCGTCAAAGTGCAGGCGATCAACGGACTCGCCGAGAAGTTCTTCCACTCTGCGCACGTTGTAACAGAGACCGTCGTAGGTGGAATTAGTAATGACTGCGTGAACGGCACGGGAGTTTTTGGCGTGCTTGGACAAAGGGTTTTGCCGAATAGCATTGGCAACAGAGCTGGCCGTCAACTGTTGGGGAGGGACAGGGCCTATGAGGCCGTAGTTGTTGCGTAGGGGAATCAGGTAGGTTGGAACTGCACCTGACATGGTGATCGCGTGTTCGACGGATTTATGGCAGTTTCGATCGCACAGAGCCAATTGCCCCCGGGTAACCGATGCCATCAATATCACTCTATTCGATGTCGAAGAGCCATTGGTTACATAGTAAGTGCGATCCGCACCAAATACTTTTGCTGCATATTTCTCTCCCTTGGCAATGGGGCCCGAGTGATCCAAAAGCGATCCCAACTCTGTTACAGAAACAGAGAGGTCCGAGCGCAACATATTTTCCCCAAAGAAATCGTAAAAAGCGCGACCCGCAGGGGATTTGAGAAAAGCTGTTCCCCCAGTGTGGCCGGGTGTGTGCCATGAATATTCATGGACCCGGGCAAAGTGGGTCAGGGCGCGAAACATGGGGGGAAGAATGGCGTGGCGGTATCTTTCAATCGCACTCTGGATGCGACCGCCGATAAAGGTCGGGGTATCTTCTAGCATCCAGATAAAATCGTTGGCTAATTCCAGGGCCCGTCGCGGCATGGTGCTGACAGTCTGCTGATCTGCCAGAAGGAATACCGGCATTTGGGGATTGCGGGCGCGAAGTTCTTCCAATACAACCAGGGCGGGGCATTTCGCTTCACCGGGCAGGGTCCAATTAATCAGCAGGCATTGGATCGCGGTGTTAGTACTCAGTATGGCGCAGGCATCACTACCACTGGTGGTTGTTATTACGTCAATTTTTCGCTCTGATAACTCTGCCTGTAGCCTCATGGCGGCGCGGCCGGGAGCGCTGTTGTCGTCGACTTCACTGCTGGCGATCAGGGCCAGCATGCTGTTATGGCGTTGCTGTCCGAAATGATGCATGAGTGCCGCACAAACCTTTTGTTGTGGCCTGCTAAAAAGTCTCAGCGCAGGAAATTGTCTCGCAAAAGATCTACCACCTCATCGGCGCGGCCGTTGAGTATTGCCTTAAGTCCGAACAGTGCGGTGGAGGTGACTTGCTGCGCTGTAACTTCCGGCGGCATCACTAGCTCCACGCGGTTCGTCGGTACGCTGAGTAGTGCCGGCCCGTCAGTGGCGAGCCAGCGCTTCATACTTTCCTCAAGCTGATCCGCACTCTCGATACTGGCACCACTGATGCCACAAGCTTCGGCAACGCGGCCGAAGTCCGGGTTATGTAAGTCGGTATAGCTGTCGAGAAGCCCCTCAATGCGCTGCTCCATCTCTACGAAGCCGAGGGAGTTATTGTTAAATACCAGGACTTTTAATGGGATTTTTTCTTGCACCAGTGTCAACAGGTCTCCCATTAACATGGTCATACCACCGTCGCCGCACATAGCGATGACCTGGCGCCCGGGATAGGCTTTGGCCATGCCCAGGGCTTGGGGGTAGGCGTTGGCCATGGTGCCGTGGGAAAGGCTGGTGAGAAATGAGCGTTTGCCGTTGGCAGTGAGGTCGCGGAGCATCCAAACCATACAGGCGCCGCCATCGGCGGTGAATACGGCATCCTCATCGGCCAGCTTGTTGAGCGTCTGGGCGACAAATTGAGGGTGGATCAGGCTGGGGTCTTTCTCTTTGCCGCGGCTCTTCATCTCTTCCCGATCTTTTTTGTATCGTTCGAGAAGGTCATCGAGGAAGGTGCTATCGGTGCGGGCCTTTAATCGGGGCAAGAGGGCTTCAATGGTGGGCCCCACATGCCCTACCAGGCCCATATCCACAGGAGCGCGTCGCCCCAGGTGCGGCGCTTCCGCATCAATTTGAATAATGGTGGCTTTTTTCGGGTAGAACTGGGTGTAGGCAAAATCGGTACCCAGACACAGTAACAGGTCACAAGTCTCCATGGCCCGGTAGCCCGCGGGATTGCCGAGAATCCCGGTCATGCCCACATGGCAGGGGTTGTCGTATTCGAGAAACTCTTTCGACTTGGTGGTGTGGGCGATAGGAGCGGCCAAGTGCTGTCCCAGTTTTACTACTTCATCGTGAGCGTGACGGCAGCCGATACCGCCGTAAATAGTGATATTTTTTGCGGCGTTGATTTTCTTTGCCAGGGCGTCGAGCTCAGAGTCAGACGGACGCGCTAGCCATTCAGGGCGATGTACCGACCAGGGCAGACTGTCTTTGGTCTTCTCCTTGAACAAGTCGCCGCTAATTTGCACCACCGCGACACCACCGCGAGTAAGCGCAGCTTGTGCCGCCTGCACAATCATTCGACGGGCTTGCTCCGGGTGGGTCATGGTTTCACAGAAGACCGAACACTGTTCGTAGAGTTTTTGCTGGTCCACTTCCTGTGGATAGCCGAACCCCTGTTCCGCACGGTCGATGCGGGATGCAATCAGTACCACCGGGGCGCCATTGCGATGGCTTTCAAAAATGCCGTTGATAAAGTGCAGGCTGCCGGGTCCGGCAGTCCCGGCGCAGACACTCAGCTCACCGGTAAGGTAAGACTCCCCCCCAGCGGCGAAAGCGCCCACTTCCTCATGACGCACATGTATCCACTCCAAGTCGGAAGTGCGTACCGCTGATGTAAAGTGATTGATGGTATCGCCGACAATGCCGTAGCACCGTTTGGCGCCGGCCTTGACCAGTGTATCGACAATAATCTCTGAAACGGTTTGCATAGCAATCTCCACAGATTGGGTGAGGCTAGCGGTTAATAGCGCGGCGGATCGACGCGTACTTGCCTTCTTCGAGCTTGATCGCAGGCTGAAAACTGTCTGCCTGTGCGGCCAGCCACCAGTGCCAGTAGGGCGTATCTTCTGGTGCGTCGATCAGCGAGTTGGTGTCAAGAAAATGCCAGATACGATCTATCGGCCTGGATTCTGCGCCATTAATTCGGTGAATCATGTGATAGGGTTTTAGGTCTCGGGGGTCGGTAAGCCCCGCGCCGGCCACAATATCCTCCAATGCTTCGAGGGTTTTTGCCTGGAAGGCCGCCGCTCGCTTGCTTTGCACATCCACCACTAGCCCACGCTGACGCCGAGGATCTTGGGTGGTAACGCCAGTTGGGCAGGTATCCGTGTGGCAGCGTTGGGATTGAATACAGCCTACGGAAAGCATGAAGGCCCGCGCCGCATTGCACCAGTCGGCGCCGATGGCCAAGCATTGCGCTAGTCCGGATGCGGAATAAACCTTGCCGCTGGCAGCCAGCTTCACCTTATCTTTCAGGCCCGCCCCCACCAGGGCATTGCGTACGATAATCAACCCTTCCAGCAGCGGCATACCCACGTGGTTGGAAAGCTCCAGCGGCGCTGCACCGGTACCGCCTTCGGCGCCGTCTACAACAATAAAGTCCACCAGTTTCCCGGTTTCGTGCATGGCCTTCATTATGGCCATCACCTCGTAGATATGCCCTACACAGAGTTTTATGCCTACCGGTTTGCCGCCGGACAGTTCACGCATTTGTTCGGCAAATTCCAGCATTTCAATGGGGGTGGAGAACATGGAGTGCGCGCGGGGGGATACGCAGTCCTGGCCGGGCGTAACCTTCCGGGTGGAGGCGATCTCCTGAGTTACTTTGGTGCCAGGTAATACCCCACCGTGCCCGGGTTTCGCTCCTTGGCTCAATTTAATTTCCGTCATTTTAACCTGGTCGTTACAGGCCTCGCGGAATAGGTCCGGGTTAAAGCTGCCGTCATCGTTGCGCGCACCGAAATAACCGGTACCCAATTCCCACACTAGGTCGCCGCCATGTTTGCGGTGATAGGGGCTGATACCCCCCTCACCGGTATCGTGATAGAAGCCGCCAATTGAGGCTCCTTTATTCAAGGCTTCTACTGCGGCAGCGGACAGAGCGCCAAAGCTCATGGCGGAGATATTTAACAGGGCGGCGGAGTAGGGCTGTTTGCAGCGGCCCGTGCCCACTTCAGTACGGCAGGAAGTGTCTGCATTTTTTTCGGGCTTCACTGAGTGAGTGAGCCAGGTATATTCCTCGCTCTGCACATCTTTTTCAGTGCCGAACGGATGCATATCGGAAAAACCTTCAGAGCGGGCGTACACCAGTCGTCGGGCTTCAATGCTGTAAGGGCGCCCCTCCTCATCACCCTCGACCATATAGGCGCGGAAATAGGGACGCAGGTTCAGGAATATCCAGCGAATGCGGCCGGCAACCGGGAAGTTCCGCGTAATGCTCCAGTGGGGTTGGAGCATATCGTAGATTCCCAGTAGTACCAGTGAAACGCTAATCAGTAGAGCCACCAGCCACCAGGCGCTGTTTGTAAACGTGAACACCAAGAAGAATGGGGTCAGGATAAGAGCGGTAATGGGGATAATTGCGCGCTTTATACCATTCCGGCCGGAATAGGCGCACCAGGGGTTGGAGCTACTCATAAAATCAGGTTCAGCATCGTTACATAAAGTTCCGATACTGAACCTAGATCATTTGTAAGGGTTCTGCCTTGATAAGGTCAACTAAAGGGCTTTTTCCCCTAGCTCGCCGCCAACGCAGGCAGTGAATTTTGCTCTGCAGGTAAAAACTCGATGGCAGTGACGATGGAGTAATCCTTCAGTTCATCCAGAATTTCATCCAGCTTCAATAGTTGCCAGCATGCGCGCGCGCCACTGTCTGAAATCTCACCGCGAAGGAATTTTCTCGCTAAAGCCACTGCGGGTGCTGCAGGAATCCAGACGCCATCGCCATCCATTCCAAGTATTTGCCACTGCCTACCAGCTGTCCTACCGTCAGCATCTTCACCCAGTGCGCGGACAATCATGCCGCCGTGAGAGCTGCCACCAGGCCAGCGGGCACTCAATTTATGGGCAATCTGTGCGATGCGGGAGCTTGTAGCGGGCAAATTTAGGCGCGAGAGCTGGGCGCACAAAGACAGGCCGGCCTGGAGAATCAGGGGCTCTGTCCCCGTGGAAAATAGTGCTGTGTTTAAATCTGGCAGGTACCTGGGGCACAACTCCAGGTCGGGTACTTCAAAGTCGCACAGCCAGCGTTTTCCCACAGGGTGGGCAAGACTTACCGAGCGCAGGTGATTGCCGGCAAATGATTCTCTCCAGCGCCCATCCCGCAATTGGGGGAAGCTCTCTCCCAGCGCTTCAAAACCGGAGCGCACGGTGGCGAGGCCGCGTTCTACCTTGTGTGCCGGAGCAATTGCCGCCTGCACGGAGCGAATGACCGGTAGCTCTTTCTGGATCTCAGCTATGGCTGCTGAACTGAGGCCGGGCAGGCTGCTGGCACCGGATACCATGGCGATACCGGCGGCCTCGGCGGCCGGGGAGAGACGGTGAAAATCACATACAAAGCGGCGCGCATCTGAAATATCGATGTAGGGTGTGCGGGCTTCAATGCAGGCTTTGGCCACCCGGTAATCGGTTTCTCTCTGGTAGGGGCCAGCGCAGTGGATCAATAAATCCAGGTGCAAGGCTTTCAGTTGCGCAGCCAAGTTGATGGAGTCTCGCTCCAGTCGTAACCCCTCGGCGAGGCCACCGAGTGATTGGGCGCAGCGGTCTGCCCGTGTCTTGTTATGGCCGGCAATAATCAGCTGGATATTGGGCTCAGAACTCAGCATTTGTGCAATACGTGCACCGAAATTGCCGTAGCCGCCGAGAATCATTACGCGTTTATTCAGGTTATTGATCACCTGGATGGAACTCCTGCCCCTTATAGTTTGTAGAGATCATGCATCGTGCCGGTGACTTAAATCAAGAGAATCTTGTCTGCGCCTTCAGCATACCGCCGTTGTCATTTCACTGTTTTGTATATTCTAAAAGTAACGTTCCGGATGATCTTGTGCAGTTTTATCAGATTCATTAGTGATCTTGTTTCGGGCAAATGACTTTTGGAGACCAGAATGGCCGGTTGGAGTTTATCGACTCAGGTCCCCCTATCGATCACTGAGCAGCGTATTTATGATTTGCATCACCGCAAGGATCTGGTCGACCTGATTACCCGCGCCATGGTTTTCAAAGGAGAATTCGATGTTGAACTGTTTAAGAAGTCCATTTCAGAGGTGGTAAATACCTATCCGATTTTTCGCTGTCGTTATAGCGGGGAACCGGCTGTTCGCTCTTTTGTAGATATTGAACTGGACTACATCGACATTCGCCACATAAGTGATACTCACTTCGAGAGCTTTTTGCGTCAATTTGGTAGCTCGCCAATGGATTTGACGCAGGACCAATTGTTGGGACTCAGTGTTCTTCGCAGTGGAGAAGATGAATACATTTTCTTGACCAAGTGTCACCACATCATTGCCGATGGGATTAGCTTGTCACTCCTCTGGTCTGAATCCTTGACTCACTATTTGGATAGTGTGAAGGGTAAGGATTATCAACCCAGGGTGGAAACTGCAGACTTTGCTGATTATGTGAATTATGAAAATACCTATCTGAGATCGCCGAGGGGGGATAAGGCGCGAAATCTTTGGCAGCAAAAGTTGCAATCCCAAAAAGATAAGATAAAGCAGTTGCCCCAATCGGAAGAGACCTCGGTTATTTGTAGTGAAGTAATCCAGCACATAGATGAGATTGAGCTGGAGCAGATAAAGGCATTGGCCAGCTCGGAGAATGTGAGTCTCTTCGCCTATCTGGCAGCCGCATTTCAGCAAGTTTTATGTGAATTCATACCTCACTCTTTTTGGATGAATGGCAATTTATCCCTTCGGCTAAAGAGAGAGTATCGGGAAGTGTTTGGCCCCATGTGCAGGTATGTCAACCTGATGGTTTGTAGGGATGAATCCTGGCAGGAGAAGCTCACGCGCCTGTCTGCGGAGATAAAGTATGCCATGCGCACGGTTTATGCTGCTGATGCAATTGGGCCTCACGGCCTGATTGGCCATCACCTCGATGCATCCCATTGCTACTTGGTGACTTTCCTGCAAACAGAGGAGCATCGGGAAGGTTTTTTTGCAGTTTATACCGGTGAAACTTCCGACTGGGTCAAATTGAATGACCATTTGAAAATTCGCATTGTCCCCCTGGCGACGCGCTTAACGCCATATGGCATCTATCTTTCTATTACTGTCTTTGGAAAGAAGTTGCGCTCTAGCTTTATCTACAATGAGAATTGCTTCGAACAAAAACAAGTAGAGGAAATGGTAAGTCGCTGGTGTGACAGATTATTGTGCGGGCCTGAAGATATTCTACCGCCGCTGTAAATAACGCTGTATAGGGACTGTAGAGCCAATTGTTATGTCAAGATGTGCCTTTGTGACCCTGGTCAATAGTCCGGATTATGTAATAGGTGCGCAGGCACTGAAACACTCACTGGATCGTACGGCCAGTGCCTATCCGTTAATTTGTATGGTGCCACCGAACAGCTGTGATGCAGCGCCATTGGAAGCGGCGGGCTGTAAGATAAAAGAAGTTTATACGCCTCGTTTTTCCGATGAGTTTATCCACCGCCATAAACGCGATTCTTTGCACCGGCGCGCGCCCTTTGATAAGGGTAGTAAGCCCGCTTTCCATGACCCATTGAATAACTTTTGTAAATTGGCACTGTGGCAATTGACCCAATTCGATAAGCTTGTTTTTCTGGATGCAGACACCCTGGTTTTGCGCAATATTGATCACTTGATGAATTATCCGGAATTTTGCGCAGCGCCCAATCTTTACGAAGACTTGGATGGATTTCATCGCATGAATTCGGGATTGTTTACTGCGGTACCGAGTGAAACGACTTACCAAAAAATGCTTGAGCAACTGGATCGACCAGGAGTTTTCTGGCGGCGCACAGACCAGACTTTTTTGCAGTCCTTTTTCCCTCGTTGGCACGGTTTGCCTTATATCTATAACGCCTTGCAATACCTCTACCTGAATTTACCCCAGCTGTGGCAGTGGGACAGTATTCATGTCATTCACTACCAATATGAAAAACCCTGGCAAAAACAGCACTCAAAAGTTGAAAAGCTCAAACCCCTGATCGACTTGTGGTGGGCTGTTTACGAAGGGCGAGATATTGCCGTTGATCTGGATGAGCTGGCCCGTGCTTAGAAAATAAAATCGAGAGAGGGAATTGTGAGAATAGGGATTACTGGCGCCAGTGGCTATGTGGGGCAATTTCTGGTCAGGCATTTTTTGCGGCAGGGCTATGAAGTGCGAGCATTACTGCGCAGGGAGGAAAGAGCAGCTCTTTTTAGCAGTATTGCTTCACCCAGATTGGCGTGGAGCGTCGGGGATATTACTTCTGATAAAACACTACAGACATTCGCCAGCAATCTGGATGTGGTGGTGCATGCGGCTTTCGAGCATCTTCCCGGGCGCTATCGAAATGGGGAGGGGGATGATCTCGAGGGTTTTTTACATGTAAACCTCAATCAAACCCTGGCATTAATCCGATTCGCCTATGCAGCGAAGGTAAAAAAATTTGTGTTTATTTCCAGTCGTGCCGTTTATGCCACTGGAAAGTTGAGCGGTTCTTTAAGTGAGGAGCAGGTTGTTCAGCCGGATACTTTCTACGGCGGCTATAAAGCGGCTGTGGAAGCCATGTTGTCTGCTTGGGCGTATCAGCGTGGCTGGCATGCGGTTTCATTGCGCTTAACTGGAGTTTACGGGCTGGTGAGTCCACTAAGTCGCAGCAAGTGGTATGACATCGCTCGAGCCGTGATATCTGGGGAAGCCTATTTAACTTCCCGGCTTTCAACGGAAGTGCACGGAGAAGATGTGGCGCGGGCGGTAGAGCTTTTACTGGAGCACGAAGATGCCCGGGGACGGGCAGTAAATTGTAGTGATTGCCTGGTTAGCAGTCGCGAGTTGGTGAAGATTCTAAGATCGATATCCGGACAGCAGGGACCGCTACCTTCCCAGCCACAAGTGAAACCGCCGGCAGTGATGGATTGCACTTATTTACAGGGGAAAGGTTTTCAATTTGGGGGTGTACAGCGTTTGTGGGAGACGCTTGGGGAATTGGTAGAGGCTGTGCAGCAACAGCAGAGCCTCATCCAAAACGCCGGTTCCTAACTGATCGGCCAGTGAATCAACTCCAGTGAGTCGTTGTCCGCTTTCAGGCACCAGGCATTCTTATCCCAGTCTCCCAGCACAACACGTTCCGCCGGTTCATCGTTGATTGTCAACGCGTGGCGGGCGGGCCGGTGGGTGTGGCCGTGGATCAGTCGGTGCACATTGTGCTCAAGCATCACCCGCTCCACTTCTTCCTGGGTCACATCCATGATGTCTTCGGCCTTGCGGCTGTTCATACTCTTGGATGCCATACGAATCTGCGCGGCAATAGCGCGGCGTTCCTGTAGGGACTTGGTCAATAGCTCTTGTTGCCACTTGGGGTCCCGGGCCTGGCGGCGGAACGCCATATACTCTTTGTCGAGGGTGCAAAGGCTGTCGCCGTGCATAAGCAACACGCGCTCATTACCGAGGGACAACGCAGTCGGGTCCTGAAGTAAAGTGGCTCCCGCGCGCTGGGCGAAGTCGGTACCCAGCAGGAAATCTCGATTGCCGTGCATCAGGTACAACTCTACGCCGGTACCGCTATAGCGACTTAACTCGCCAATCACTTCGCGGGCCAGCGGGGCATCGTCGTCGTCGCCAACCCACGCCTCAAAAAAGTCGCCGAGAATATATAGCGCCTCAGCACCGGCAGCTCGCCCGTGCAGGAAATCAAAAAACGCCCGGGTAATATCCGGGCGTTTTTCGTCGAGGTGCAAGTCAGAAATAAAATAAGTAGACAATGTCCCCGCCTTAGAGTCGGTACTGACCCGTGGAATTACTTATCGGCGTAGGCGTCAGAGATGCTGATACCGGTGATTTCGATAGTCTCCAGGGGTACGTCCTGGTGGAAGCCTTTGCTGCCGGTTTTAACGTCTTTGATTTTGTTGACCACGTCCATGCCGTCGACAACCTTACCAAATACGCAGTAACCCCAACCCTGAGAATCTTCGCTGCGGAAGTTCAGGAAATCGTTGTCCTTAACATTGATAAAGAACTGGGAGCTGGCGGAATGCGGGTCCATAGTGCGGGCCATGGCCAGGGTGCCAGTGTCGTTCTTCAAGCCGTTGTTGGCTTCGTTTTCGATGGAATCGCGGGTTTCCTTCTGCTGCATGTCTGGAGTCATGCCGCCACCTTGGATCATAAAGTTGTTGATCACCCGGTGGAAGACAGTGCCGGTATAGAAATCGTCACGGCAGTACTGCAAAAAGTTGGCAGCAGTCTTGGGTGCCTTTTCGAAATCCAATTCGATGGCTATATCTCCATGGGTTGTGTGAAGGGTGATCATAAAATGTCCTATGAGGGTTGATTTGGGGCGGCATGATACCTTGTAGTCTGTAGCTGTAAAATGCTGTGTCGGAATATCTGTGTCAATTGCACAAAAATCAAACGCTTGCAGTGAATTTCTATGAAAAGCGTTCCTTCAAATTCGATATTCTGTCTCTCAAGTAGGTTATAATTCGCCGTTTACGTTCGCACAGCTGTAAATTAAGAGAATCCTATGACATCCGAGAGCAAGCCAGCTCACTTTTTACAGAACCTTATCCGTGAAGATCTGACTGAGGGCCGGGTTACGCAGATCGCGACCCGCTTCCCGCCGGAGCCCAACGGCTACCTGCATATTGGCCACGCCAAGTCCATCTGTCTGAATTTTGGTCTGGCGCAGGAATTCGGTGGCACCTGTAATTTACGCTTTGACGACACCAACCCGGCCAAGGAAGAAGAAGAGTTTGTCGATGCGATTAAGCGCGATGTCTCCTGGCTTGGTTTTGAGTGGAATGGAGAGGCCAAATATTCCTCGGATAATTTTGATCAATTGTACGAGTGGGCACTGCACCTGATTAAAGAGGGCAAGGCCTATGTCTGCGACCTGTCCGCAGAAGAAGCTCGTCACTATCGTGGCACGCTGAAAGAGCCGGGCAAAAACAGCCCTTTCCGGGATCGCTCTGTCGAGGAAAACCTGGCGCTGTTTGAAAAGATGCGCAACGGTGAAATGGAAGAGGGCCAGTGCAGTTTGCGCGCCAAGATCGATATGGCCGCACCGAATATCAACCTGCGCGACCCGATCATCTACCGCATCAAAAAGATGGCTCACCACCAGACCGGTGATAAGTGGTGCATTTACCCCAGCTACGATTTCGCTCACGGCCAGTGTGATGCGATTGAGGGTATCAGCCACTCCATCTGTACCCTGGAGTTTGAAGATCACAAGCCCCTGTACGACTGGCTGATCGAGAACCTGCCGGTGCCTTCGCGCCCGCGTCAGTACGAATTTGCCCGCCTGCACCTCAACTACACCGTGGTGTCCAAGCGCAAGCTCAAGCAGTTGGTAGACGAAGGCCATGTGGACGGCTGGGATGATCCCCGCATGCCGACCCTTTCCGGTATGCGCCGTCGCGGCTTCACCCCGGCTTCCATTCGCAACTTCTGCGAGATGATCGGTGTAACCCGCTCCGACTCAGTTGTCGATGTGGGCATGCTGGAATACAGCATTCGCGACGATCTGGATAAAAATGCACCGCGCGCCATGTGCGTGATGGAGCCTTTGAAGATTACCCTGAAAAATTACCCGGAAGGCCAGGAAGAGATGCTGTCAGCACCTGGCCACCCGGTGCGCGATGATCTGCCGGCCCGTGAACTTCCTTTTGGCCGCACTCTCTATATTGAGAAAGAGGATTTCCGCGAAGAGGCCAACAAGAAGTACAAGCGTCTGGTGCTGGGCAAAAAAGTTCGCCTGCGCAACGCCTATGTGATCTTTGCTGAAGAAGTCGTGAAGAACGATGCCGGAGAAATTGTTGAGGTGATCTGCTCGGTTGATCTGGACACCCTGGGCAAAGATCCGGCCGACGGCGTTAAACCGAAGGGCGTTATTCACTGGGTATCTGCGGACAACAATGTCGATTGCGAAGTGCGCCTCTACGATCGCCTGTTCAATGATGCGGCGCCGGATGCCGGCGGTAAGAACTTCCTCGACTGCGTAAACCCGGACAACCTGCAAATCCTAAAAGGCTGTAAGGCGGAAATCGGCCTGGCCAAAGCGGAGCCGGAGCAGGGCTACCAGTTCGAGCGCAACGGCTACTTCTGTCGCGACAGCAAGTACGGCAGCGCGGAAGCGCCGGTGTTTAACCGCACCATTGGTCTGCGCGACAGCTGGGCCAAAGAGCAAAACAAATAGCAAGGCGGAGGGCTGCCCGAGCGGCAGTTTTCGCGGCTGGGTCAATGACTGGCCCAGCCACACAGCAAAAAGAATTCGAGAGAAAAGATGTCTCTACAGGTCTACAACACGTTTTCCGGGAAGAAAGAACCCTTCGTACCAATGGTGGAAGATCAGGTGCGCATGTATGTGTGTGGCCCCACCGTGTACAACCGCGTGCATATTGGCAATGCCCGCCCTGTGGTGGTGTTCGACACCCTGTACCGGGTACTGAAAAGAAATTTCAGCGATGTGATTTACGCGCGCAATATTACCGATATTGACGACAAAATCATGAAGACCGCGCGGGATAACGGCGAGGAAATCGGCGTGCTGTCGGCGCGCTATGCCCAGGCTTACTACGAGGATATGGCCGCGCTCAATAATCTGGAGCCGGATATCGTCCCCTACGCCACCCAGCACTTGCCGGAAATGATCGCGATGATCGAAAGCCTGCTGGAGAAAGGTCATGCCTACGCCGTCGAAGGCCATGTGCTGTTCGCCGTGGAATCCATGCAGGAGTACGGCCAGCTGTCCAAGCGCTCCCTCGACGATATGCTCGCCGGTGCGCGGGTGGAAGTGGCGCCTTACAAAAAGTACGCCGGCGACTTCGTACTGTGGAAGCCGTCCGCCGATGACGAGCCCGGCTGGGACAGCCCCTGGGGCCGTGGGCGCCCGGGTTGGCACTTGGAGTGCTCGGCCATGATCAAGAAGCACCTGGGTGACACTATCGATATCCATGGCGGCGGTCGCGACCTGACCTTCCCCCACCACGAAAACGAGCGCGCCCAGAGCTGCTGCGCCAATGGTGTGGATTTTGTGCGCTACTGGATGCACAACGGCTATGTAAATATCAATGGCGAAAAGATGTCCAAATCCCTGGGCAACTTCCGTATGGTCAAAGACCTGCTGAGCCAATACCCCGGTGAAGTGCTGCGTTTCGCACTGCTGTCTGCCCACTACCGTTCAGAACTGAATTTCAGTGCTGATTTGCTGGATCAGGCATGGCGCACCCTGGATACTCTCTATGGCGCACTGCGTGAAACGGAAGCGGTTGAGGCTGAAGCGGCAGATCTTAATGACACCGCCTTTATCAAGGCGTTGGAAGACGATCTGAATACGCCGATCGCCATCAGCGAATTGCACCAGATCGCCCGCGACCTGAACAAAGCCGATGAGGCGGATAAAGCACGCCTGAAAGGTTTGCTGCTGGCTGCTGCAGATATGCTGGGCATTCTCCAGCAAGACCCGGAAGCCTGGTTCAAACAGGCCCGTGGTGGAGATGAAGGTATTTCTGCCGAAGAAGTTGAAGCACTGATCGAAGAGCGCGCACAAAGCAAGAAGAACCGTGACTTTGCCCGCGCCGATGAGATTCGCGAAGAGTTAAAATCCAAAGGTGTGGTGCTTGAGGATAGCCGCGAAGGGACTAAGTGGCGCCGCGAATAGCGCGGTCCCTCCCCGAGACACGGATAGACTTGAGACACCGATAGATTTTCCCCGGTTTGGCACATTGCGGCCGCCGGGGAAGTGAAATTCGAATTTCATTTGTAGAAGCGAACCATGAAAAAAGTATTTGTCCTGACCAGCGCTGTGATCGCCCTTATCGCACTGACCGGCTGTGAGCCCAAACGGGGTTCCGATGCCTGGTGCGAGAAAATGGATGGCATTCCCAAAGGGCAGTGGACTTTTGACGATACCCGCGACTACACAAAATATTGTGTCTTCAACCAAAAGCCGGAAGAGGAATAAGCGGGCCTATAGTCGTTGTTCTTCGTCGATTCCTACCAGCACTTCTTCCGCCCGCTGACCGGTAAATACCGCGAGCAGGTGGTTGAGTGCTTGCGTCTTTTGTATGAGCGTCTGTACACCGCCAAGGCTGACTACGGTGAGTCTTTGCTGCGGGAACAGATTCTGGAAATTTTTGCCGAGGCCCTGACCCGCGCGCCCCAACTCGACAGCGAGGACGGTGTGCAGGACCCCGAGGGCCGCTTCCGCAACCTGCGCGATCAGGCCGTCTGGGTACTGAACAGCCTGGTGGAGTTCGGTTGGCTGGAGAAGCAGGTGGACAGCGCCACGCTCACCGCCACCTATCCGTTTAGCCGCCGGGGCCGCCTTTTCACTCAGCCGCTAGTGGAAGTGAACGGCACCCGCGTGCGCACCCGCCACCGCAATACCCGCAACACCTTAAATGCCCTGGAAGCCTTTGCCAGCCGAGGTGAAATCCACGACTTGATCGATGCCTGGGAATACTCCGAACGTATCGTGGCGGATTTCACCGATATGATCGCCGAGCTGGAAGAGCGCAAGCGGGAAATGGTGCGGGAAGTGGAGGCCCAATTGCTGGTGCACCAGGCCACCGATGAGTTTTTCTCCTTTATGGAGAGCCGCTTCCAACCGGACCTGGCTATCCGTTTGTCTGCGGACAGCGTGGAAAAACATCGCGATTCCATCAACCGGGTGATTGACTGCATTCGCCGCAAGGAGGATATGCAGAAAGCGGAGTGGGAGAAGCGCCTGCGCCAGCTGCTGCCGGAGTTGATGCAACCGGGCCACTCCCTGCTGTGGCTGATGCTCGATACCATCGAGGACCGCATGCGCCGCGCCTGCGAGGTGAAGTTGCCCGCTTTGCGCCGTGCACTACAGGGCTTTACCAAGCGTGCCGATATTATTATCCGCCAGCTCAGCTACCTGCATAGCCAGGCCGAAGGTGAATTTGCCGACCTGTGCCAGCGTCTCGGCGAGAGCCAGCAAAAAACACAAATTCTCGAGCAGCTGGGCGAACAGTTAGGTGGCTTCCAACTGCGCCTGTTTGACCCCAAGCAAACCCAGCTGTGGCAGCGCAATCGCCGCCAGCCGGTAAATACCCGGGTCGAAGATGAAACCCCCATCGGTGAAGAAAACCGCCGCGAGATCGAGTTGCAACAACTGCTCGACCAGGCGTTTAACTTCAATAACAGTAACCTGCGCGATTATCTGAGTGATGCCCTCGGCACCGGCCGCCAGATCAACAGCCGCAACCTGCCATTGCGTGATGCGCGTGATCTGCTCGCTATGAGCCATGTGATCGAAGCAGCGGCGGTGAACCAGAGCGGCGCCGCCGACCTGCAGGTGAAATTTACCGGTGAAATCGCCAGCAATGACTTTTTCACCGAATTTGACGAATATATCCTGGAGCTGAAAAACAGTGATTGAACAGGCTTTGGAAGAGGCCCTGGCGCAGTGTCGCCTGAACCGCAGCGAATTTTCCGAGCTGCTGGTGCGCCTGTTGGATTACGGCGTTATCTGCCGGGATGAAAGCGTAATTGAGACCACGCTTTACGATCGCTTCCAGCGCTGCGAGCAGCTGGTGCGCGAGTGGTTGGCCCCGCTGGGGTTGCGTTTGCAGCACGACAGTCGTTTCCAGTTTATCCGCGTGTATCCGCCCGGCGCCGAAGTGCCGGGTTTGCCAGATCAGGAAGAGCCGCACCACGGCGGCTTCCGCGCCCGTCTCAGTCAGCAGGAAGTGGCCGCGATTCTCGCCTTACGAGTGGAATACGATAAAGCGCTGCGGGAAGGGCAGGTGGATGAGAGTGGTTGCGCCGCGCTATCGATGGAAGCCCTGGAACTGGGCATGCGCAACTTGCTGAAAATGTCCCTGCCGGATAAGCACGCCGAGCGTAAAAACCTGCTGAAGAAATTGCGCCAGTTGCGCCTGGTGCAGTTCAGCAGCGAAGAGGTGGAGACCAGTGCGGAAGTGTGGCTGCGCGTGCGCCCGACCATCGCCCACTTTGTCAGCGAGTCGGTATTGCACCAGCTGATCGACAGCGAAGTCCCGCCCGCCGCAGAGAGCCAAGTTGCCGAAACCGATAAGGTGGGTGAGCTTGAAGAAGCGGAAATAGAGCCGGCGCCTGCGCGCATCACCCCAGAGGTCGAAGACCACAGCTTATTTGAGAGTGAAGCGGCTTCTTAGCTGAAAAATAGAGGCCGCAACAGCGGCCACAAAAAATAGACAAATACTCGACCGCCGGGGCCTCGAAAAAGGGTAGTGGCTTTCCGCCTGCCAAAAGACCCTGCTTTTGAAAAGACCGTTTTTTTGAAAAGACTATGTTCCTAAAAAAACTGATCCTGATTAACTGGGGTAATATTCCGCAGTTGGAATATGATTTCGGCCCGATCAACCTGTTTTCCGGTGGCAATGGTTCCGGTAAAACCACCGCAGCCGATGCCATCCAGACATTGATGACCGCCGCCCACGACACCCTGTTTACCTTTAACCCGGGGCAGGATGAAACCACCCAGCGCGGGCGCGGCGGCAAGCAGGTGCGCACGCTCGCATCCTACGTGTTGGGTTGTGACGACGGCAGCTATGCCCGTGTTGAGCCCACCGACTGTTACATCGCCGGTATTTTTCATCCCACCAGCGGTGAAGACGACGCTGAGCCTTTTACCGCAGTGATGGGTATTCGCGCACACCTGGATAACAGCAGTAAACCCGCCCAGGCCCGCCAAAGTGATTTGCGCTTTTTCGTATTCCCCGGCGAACAGTTGGTGATGGGGGATTTTGTCCGGGATTACACCGATGGCAAACATTTACTGCCACTGGATAAATTCAACCAGGTCCTGAGCAAACAGTTCGAAAAAGTCGAGCAGTACGACAAGAAAAAGGCCTACCTGCGCCGCCTTTACGGTGCCCTGCGCGGACGCCGCGATGCGATCTCCGATCGCGAGGCTATGCACGCCGCTCGCACCTTTGCCAATTTTATGGCCTACAAGCCAGTAAAAAGCATCAACGATTTTGTCGCCCAGGAAGTGTTGGAAAAACGCGATCTGGGTGATGCCATCCGCTCCGTCTCCGAACTGATGAAAACCATCCACAGCATGGAACAGGAAGCCCGCCAGATTGTGGAGCGGGTCAGTTCCCTGGAGGCCATCGCCCAGTCGGTAGAGCTCTACCGGGAGCAGTGGTTGCAGTTGCGGGTGCAGGAATATTTGTGCGCACGCCACCGCCAGCAGCGGGTGCAAAAGAGTTATCTGAGCGGCAAGAACGACCAGAAAAAACTGCGCAGTGATCTGGACAACAATGAGCGTGAAGTGCGCGTCGCCTCCGAACGAGTCGAGCAGCTCAATGGCCAGCTGGTGGAGCTTCAAGCCCAGCGCCTGGGTATCGATGCACTGCGCAATAAGGACGAACTGGAACAGCGCATTAACAATGCTCTGAGCCTGCTGTCCCAGCAACACACCCCCATGTCTGCCGAAGAAGCCCGCTGGCGCGAGAACCGCGAGGCCGCCGAAGAATTATTAAACCTGCTCAACTCCACCTCTGCCGAGCTGGAAATTCCGGCCTTCTCCGATAAGGCACTGGTGCAGGCAATTAAGCAGGTAGCCCGCGAGGAAGACCTGCCGGATCTGCACAAGTTGTTGGGCAAGGACTGGATCGATCTGGCTGCATTGGAGCCATTGCGCGAACGCGCTGCCAGCAGCGAAGCTCTACAGAACCGCCTCTTCGATCTGCTGGATAGCAGTGGCAAAGCTGGCGCCAGTGATGAGGTTTCTCCCAAAGAGCAGATTGCCCAGCAGGCCTCCCGCTGGGAGCAAAAAGTCCAGCAACTGCAAAAGCAGCTGCGCACCCAGGAGAGCCGCATTCAGCATCTCCAGGCCAACCGCGTGCGTTACCCCCAATCGGTGGAAGCGGCCCTGGCCGCAATTCGCGAGCAGTGCCCTGAAGCGGAGCCCCGCGTCCTGTGTGATTATGTGGAAGTGCTGGATGAGCGCTGGCAGATGGCGATTGAAGGCTATCTGGGCGGCGCGCGCTTCTCGATTATTGTGGAGCCGGAACACGAGGCCCGCGCTATTCGTATCGTGCGCAGCCTGCCCGGGCGCAACAACCGCGCCCGCGTGATCCAGGGGGACAAAGCCCGCAGAGATGCGGAGCGCCTGGATACGCCGTCGGGCTCCATTATCGAACTGATGGAATTCACCCATAAAACTGCCGAGCACTATTTGCGCGCTTCTTACGGTGCCGTGGTGCAGGTGGAGGATGAACACGAGCTGCGCGGCACCCGCCGGGGTCTGACTGCCGACGGTATGGCCAGTGGCAACTACAGCATGTGGCGCTGCGATATGGACGATGCCGAGTTGGTGTTCGGCCAGGGCGCCCGCGCTCGCGCACTGGCGGCGCAGCAGCGCGCTATGGAGCAGTTGCTGGAAGAGGCCGCCCACGTCAACGAGCGCCACCAGCTCTACCGCCGCGTTACCAACGCGGTGCGCGGACTGGCGAATATCAAGCTGTTGTCCATTGTGGATTCCGCCCTGGCGGCACAGCGGGAATGGCGCAGCGCCGAGCGGGCTCTGGAAAACCTGGACCTGAAGGACTTCGAGCAGTTCGAGCAGCAGGTTGATGAACTCAAGGCCCAGCTCAAGGACCATCAAAAGCAGTTATCTGATCTGCAGCGCAAGACTGGCTCCCTGGAAACGAAATTAAAGAGCAACGAAAAACTCTTATACGCCCTGTCTGGCGAGCTTGAGTCCCTGGACGATGCCGCCAGTGACAGCGAGGAAATGGTAAGGCGTATTACCGCCATCGACCCCACTTTCGATGCCGAGCAAGTACTGGTTACTGCTGATGAGCAGGTAGAGCGCGCAGCTGACAACTTCGACTTCTCAGCGGATATCGAAAGTTGGCAGGGGCAGCTGGAGAAATACAGTCGCCAGTTGGATCGCGCGGTGATGGAGTACAACGCCACCTGTGCCAGCGTCGATACCCTGGTATTTGAGCCAGACTTGAGTGGCGGCCACAAAGATGGTTTGTTCAAGTTGATCAGCGGTCTCGGCGATCAGGTAGAGACCCTGCGCAACCGCCTGAAGAACAACCTGCTGGTGGAGCGCCACGATCAATTGCTGGGATTGAAAAAATCCTTTAACACCACTTTTGTAACCCACTTGTGCCACGCTATTTACCAGTCCATTAACGATGGTAAGCGCGTGTTGGATGATCTGAACAAAGAGCTGGAACACCACCGCTTTGGAGCCGACCGCGAGCGCTTCCGTTTCGACTACCAGTGGGTGGCGGAATTCAAGGAGTACTGGAGCTTCTTTAAGGCGGTAATTGAACTGCCGAATCTGGGTGAAGAGCAGAGCCTGTTCGACACGGACTTGGCTCCCAAGCACCGCAAGGTGCGGGATCGCCTGTTGAGTATGCTGCTGAGTGAAGACGAGCAGGTAGCGCGGCGCGAGCTGGATCGGATCAGCGACTATCGCAACTACCGCAGCTATGAGATCTATAAGGAACCGGAAGGCAAGGAGCCGATTGCGCTCAGCCAGTACGGCACCGGTTCCGGCGGTCAGCTGGAAACGCCGGCTTATATTATCCGCTCCGCAGCGGTCACTTCGGCCTTCCGCTTTGGTGAAAGCGGCAGCCATTTGCAAATGGTGCTGGTGGATGAGGCCTTCTCCAAAATGGATGAGTCTCGCTCCAAGGAAGTGATCCGTTACCTGACCGAAACCCTGGGCTTACAACTGCTGTTTATTATGCCCAGCAGTAAATCCGGTCCTTTTATGGACCTGATCTCGAATCAGTTTGTATTCAGTAAGTGCCCCAGTGCAAAGCCCATCGGCCAGCTGAATACCCGGGTGTATGTCGATCGCAAGGTGTGCAACCAGGAGCGTATCGCCGAACTCTGGGCCAATCACCGCCGCACGATTCGCCAGCAGGCGTCGCTGGATTTTATGGACCTGGTAGAAGTAGAGGGATAGGTATTTTCGGGGGAAACCCCTCCATTGGCAGGGAGGCAACCGATGGAAAAGACATTGCCCTATTGGGTAGAGGAAAACCCGCTGGTAATCGGCATCCTGAATTTTATTCTGGATCGGCGGGACAGCCAGCTGGAGCGCGGCAAGGAAGCCCGCATTAGTTTTAGGCTGGATTTACGCGCTGGCAGTAAGCGCTGGTTGGAAGTGTTGGAGCCCCTCAGGGACCCCGATCAAGACGAGCAGGAGCTGTGGAATGAATTGCAGCATTTTGCGCGGGAATACCAGTGTTTTACGGTAAAACCGAATCCGAAAAGGCGGCCGGGCATTGCCGAGTGGCAGGGGGCCCAATTGATTTTTCGGGATGCCAGCGAGGAACAGCTGCGCCTGTGGCTCAATCGCCCCTCCCCCACCGTTCGCCAATCCGCCTGGACCAGCCTGCTGGAACCCTATGTTGATCGCTTTGAAAATCCCTCTGCTTTTCCCCTCGAAGGCTTGGAGCTCCAACCGGGGTTTGATTCCGTCGAAGAAATTATTGCTTGCTGGGTGTCCGTCGGCAAAGAGCTGATCTTTGCAGATAAAATTTCCTGGCGACAATTAGCCGCGCGCTGCTTTAAAGGGGATTCCAAATACCTGGAATTACCCAGCCGCCAATCCCTGGTGCGCAACCTCTATCCTGACCTGAGCCGTAAAATCCAGGAGCGCCAGCTTTTACTTCACGCCTACCTGCCCAGGCAATTTGAGCAGGTCATTTTCATCGAAAACCAGGACACTTTTATTAGCTTGGCGGAGCTGCAACCCAGTCGTGCAGCACTGGTTTATAGCGAGGGCTACCAGGGAGGCGCAGAGCGGATTCGCAATGGGGAGAGGGTGCGCTTCAGCACTATTAATGTGGTTGATGAAAATATCCGGCAGCAATTCCTAAGCTGGTGGCACGATGGGGAATCCCGAACGGTTCCAACATTTTTCTGGGGGGATCTGGACTATGAGGGATTGCGGATTGCTGCAGCGCTGAGAAAGAGCTTTCCCGACTTGCAGTGCTGGCGCCCGGGCTACGATCTGTTACTGCATTTTCTGCGCACGGGAAAAGCCCATGCTCCGGAGCAGGCGGAAAAGATGGGACAAAAGCTGGTGCAAGCGATTGGTTGCCAATACGCAGATAGCACTCTGTTGCCAGCAATTTCGGACAGCAATCGCTATGTGGATCAGGAGGCGGTTGAGATTGGGGAGTTGGCAGGGACATTAGTGTGAATATGTCGCTATCCGATAAATTTTAATTGTTCGTTTTTTATGGAATGGTGACTATCAAGGTGTCGGCGGGCGTTTGAACTTGTTTTTTATGCGCAATTTCTCGGAAGATAGAAAAAATTTGCTGTAAAAATGCCCCTCAGAATAACAAGTGCAGTTTCCGGAGTTTGCTATGCGTCAGTTTTCCATCCTGGTCATTTTTGCGTTGGCCTTTGGCGGCGCCGCCGTGATGTACGAGAAGGAAAGTCGTAAAGTAAAAGGCGTGTTGACCCAGATTACTGAACTTCAGGCGCAGATGGGTGATTTACAGGCGGAGATCAACCGCCTGAACAGTGAGTTGGAAACCGTGAAACTTGCGGAGCGCCGCCGCCCTAACCTGAGTGCTATGGCCAACCGTATTCGCCGCGAAGGTAGCGGCAATCCCGCACAAGTTGCGCCCAAGCCAAAAGTGGAAGACCGCTTCGAAAAGTCGCGCAACCTGATGCAATCAGACGTTACCAGCGCGCCGCCGGCTATTCAGTCGAACACTCGTAGCAACAATGATGAAAGCGAGTGGTCTCGCCCAACTGTAGATGCCGATGAGTATCGCGGTGAGACCGGTGAAGAACCCGCAGTGGTCGATCCCTACCAGTAATTTTGCTCTCTGCATATTGATTCCCTCGCCAAAGCCCGCAAAATACCTGCCTCCCGCAGGATACTGTTTTGCGGGTTTGCCAGTTTTAGCTGACACGATTTGAAATTATAAGTGGGCAAGGGGCGCTAGGTATGTCGCTGAACAAGTTTTACACCACCTTAAATGGGCAGTTGGAAGGATTGCTTTCTGGAGAGCGAGACTGGCTAGCCAACACCGCCAACGCCAGTGCGCTGTTGTTTATGGAGCTGGAGGATATCAACTGGGCCGGTTTCTATTTCCTCTACGGTGATGAATTGCGTTTGGGGCCCTTCCAGGGCAAGCCTGCCTGTACCCGGATTCCAGTGGGCGCCGGTGTTTGCGGCACTGCTGTTTCGACCGGTGAATCCCAATTGGTAGACGATGTGCATCAGTTCCCCGGCCACATCGCCTGCGATGCCGTGTCGGCCTCAGAGGTGGTGGTGCCACTGTATGATGACGCGGGTCGTTGCCTGGGAGTGCTGGATATCGATAGCCCCAGTGTGGCGCGCTTTAGCGAGGAAGACCTGGCGGGCCTACAGGAATTTGCCAGGGTATTGCTCAAGTCCTCAGACCTCCCGGCGAGCTGATGGCGCTCCTTTGGCAAAAGCAGGTTGGCGACACCTGTTACCAAGTGCGCAACCATGGCGCCAGTGTGCGCCTCTACAGCAATGGGGTTTTCCACTCTCAGTGGAATCCCCGCGATCCGCTCAAGGGCTCCCTATGGGAGTTGTTGCTGCTACCGGCATTTTTCCTCCCTGAAGAGCGCTTGAATTCGGTATTGGTGCTCGGCGTTGGTGGCGGTGCCCTGATTCGCCTTTTGCAGGCGTTCACCTCCGCCAAGCATATTGTCGGCGTAGATTTGGACCCGGTGCACCTGGATATTGCCCGTCGCTTCTTTGGCGTACGTGATGTTGAGCTGGTGTGTGCGGATGCCTGTGACTTTGTACGCGACCACTTGAAGCGACCCTCTCACGGCACTTTCGACCTGGTGATCGACGACTTATTTGGGCACTGCGACGGCGTAGCGCAGCGAGCGGTACCCGCCGATAAGTCCTGGTGCTCCAGCCTGATGCGCCTGCTTCATAAGGATGGCGTGCTGGTCAGCAACTTCGGGGATAGGCCCGAGCTACAGAACAGCGCCTGGCGCGATAAAGCTATGCGCGATCGACTCGGCGGAGCCTGGATGGCCTATATGCCCCAGTACGAGAATCATATCCTGGCAGTGAGCAGAGGAACTCTGCGCAAAGGTGAGTTGGCGGCCAGGGCCCCAGAAAAGATCAATCCCGCCAACCCCAACCGGCGCCTGGATTTCCGCATGAGCCAGCTTCGCTAATCTCGACAGCCCCCACAGAGGCGGGCTCCTAAAATCCCTGTCACTTTAATAGTGATATTCATTGGCGCCCTTTGTCACCTCGTGACTATACTCAAGGTGAGCGAAGTGTTCTGCCGGGATCGATTGATGCGGTACAAAACTGTTGAGGAAGTGATTCAGGAAGGAAGGGATTTTCATGCCAAGTTGGCGCTGCAGTACGAAGAGTATGAGCAGCTTGCCACCAATGAACGGGTCGAGTTGCTGCTGGATCAGCTGCGACGACGGGAAGATTCCATGAAGCACTCACTGGAAAATTTCCATGAAGACCTGCCCCCTGGAGCCCTACATACCTGGGTGCAATTTGCCCCGGAAGGGCGAGAGAAAGAATTTTTGCAGCGCTTGCGCGGCATTGATATTGAAGACTTGGAGCAGATTGCCAAGTTGGCCATGGATATCGAGATCTACCTGGCCGATCAATATCGGGATCTTGCCCAGGGCGCTGAAACCCCATCGGCACGGGATGCATTCGAACGATTGCGACAACTCGAAGAGTTGGAAGAGCATACGCTGTCGATGAACTTGTTTAATTTGCGCGATTACTAGCCTTTAATCCTGTTTCCAGGCGACTGCTGCCGGCCTGCGCCCCAGCTCTTAGGGGCGCAGTCGGTATACGCAAAATCCTTGCTCTTTGGTGATTAAATCCACCTGGGAAAAATAGCGGGGCCCTTTTTTCGCCAGGGGAATAAATTCATTCACCACAAAAATCGCAGTGCCGGAATCTTTGAGAATCCGCGCACTCTGTTGCAGAAAGCGATCGGTCAAATCTCCCTCCACCTGAAAGCCCTGATGGAAAGGAGGATTGCACAGTACCAGATCGGCGATTTCACTTTCCAGTTCAGAGCCTGCATCAGAGGGCACAACGATGCCTTCGACTCCCTGTTCGGTAAAATTTTTGCGGCAGGCCAATAGAGCAGCGGCGTTATTATCCGTAGCGGTAAAATGATATTTACCCAGAGCGGCTAATTGCATGCTCAGGTAGCCATAACCACAACCGAGATCAACAATACGAGAACCGTCCTGTGGCAACTCCGTCGTTAATTGCTGGGCGAGTAGGGCACTGCCTTTATCGATTTTGTTCCAGCCGAACAATCCCGGCTTGGAGTAGAGGCCGCCAAGCTCGGGCAGCTTTTGTAACTGGGCGTACTGAAGCTCACTGATTGGATTGCCGGTGTCCTCGTGAGCGACAACATTACTGCTCAGGTAGTCGTTGCCGTTTTTTTGCAAGTG
This sequence comes from Microbulbifer sp. ABM4_008, assembly GCF_056311705.1. Lineage (NCBI taxonomy): Bacteria > Pseudomonadati > Pseudomonadota > Gammaproteobacteria > Cellvibrionales > Microbulbiferaceae > Microbulbifer > Microbulbifer sp. ABM4_008. Next base: position 1,653,839 of record NZ_CM149970.1, read on the forward strand.
CTTGGCAGTGCCCAGGCGCTCGGCCACTTTGGCGGCGTAGCTTTTGATTCCGCTTTGCTTTTCACCCAGCAGAATCAATTCGCCACCTTCACCGAGGAAGTGGGGTGCACAATCAATAATATGGTGAACTACGGCCTTCTCTTTCGAAACGGCGTAAACAATACGGCGGTATTTGCGGTCCAGTTCTTCAAAGTGGAAATCGTTGAAGAAGCTCCGCTTCACCGTATTTTCGGCGAGTTCGGCAATATCCCAGCGGTTACTGATTAAATCCCCGGCAAAATGAAACCCCTCCTGGTGTAAGAGGGGTTTGCTGTTTTCATCGGCGATCCACAGGGTTTCCTCTGGGGCCTGGATAAGTTCCTGATGTAGAAGGGCTGACATATCTTTTTTTAATTGATAGAGGCAATTTCTTCAGGGGTCAGGAGGCGGTAATCACCTTCCTGAAGTTCTTCATCCAAGATGATTTCGCCGATCTTTTCCCGGTGCAACTCCAATACCTTGTTGCCCAGGGCCGCAAACATACGCTTCACCTGATGATAGCGCCCTTCACCGATGGTGATGCGCACTTCGTTGGCAAAGAGGATCTCCAGCTTGGCGGGCTTGGTTCTCTTCTTTTCGTTATTGAGCCAGACACCCTTGGCAAGCTTGGCCACGGCATCTTCCTCAATTTTCTCGGCCAACAGAGCGTAGTAGGTCTTGTCGCAATGGTGGTTGGGGGAGGTCACTTTGTGGGACCACTGGCCGTCATCGGTAAGCAGCACCAGGCCGGTGGTATCAATATCCAGGCGCCCGGCAATATGCAGCTTTTCCTTGTTAGGCTCATCAATCAGGTCCAGCACTGTAGGGTGCTCGCCATCTTTGGTGGCACTGACATAGCCGAGGGGCTTGTTCAACATAATGTAGCGGGGCCCCGGCTCGTGCAGGGGCTCATCATCCAGGCACAACTCATCACTGACTTGTATTTTGGTGGCCGCATTGGTGACCACCTCACCATTGACGGTAATGCGCCCCGCCCAGGCGGCGCGCTTTACATCAGTGCGGGAGAGGTCGGTGACCTGGCTGACCGCTTTATCCAGACGAATCAGGTTAGCCAATTTTACGTTCACCGGAATCGACAGATTGATAGATCAGGGTATTGATGGTCATGGGACCAACACCGCCGGGTACCGGGGTGTAAGCTGCAGCGCGTTCGGTCAGCGGGCCCAGCTCGATATCGCCGACACCGCCGGGGTGATAACCGGCATCCACAACCACAGCGCCATCCTTAATCCACTCGGCCTTGATAAACTCAGGCTTGCCCACGGCGCCCACTACGATATCGGCGCGGCGGATATGCTCGGCCAGGTCTTGGGTGCGGGAGTGGCAGATAGTCACGGTGGCATTGGCATTCAACAACATGGCCGCCATCGGCTTACCCAAAATGGGGCTGCGACCCACAACCACGGCGTGTTTGCCTTCCAATTCAATATTGTAGGCTTCCAGTAGGCGCATAATTCCTTTAGGAGTCGCGCAGCCATAGGCCTCTTCACCCATTGCCATACGGCCAAAGCCCAGGCAGGTTACACCGTCTACATCTTTCTCCAGGCTGATCGCATCAAAACAAGCGCGCTCATCGATCTGCGCCGGTACCGGGTGCTGGAGCAGAATGCCGTGGACGTTGGGGTTGGTGTTGAGTTCTTCGATCTTGGCGAGCAGCTGCTCAGTGGTGGTGGAGGAGGGCAGTTCCACCTGGAGGGAGTCCATGCCGATTCGGCGGCAGGCATTGCCCTTCATCTTTACGTAAGTGGCAGAGGCGGGGTCATCACCTACCAGAATGGTCGCCAGGATTGGCGTTTGGCCACCACTCTTTTCCTTTAGTACGGCTACCCGAGCCGAGAGTTCCTCTTCAGTTTTCTGTGCCAGGGCCTTGCCGTCCAGAACCAGTGCAGACATAGATACTATCTCTAACAGTAAAAAATCGATGGCTAATAGACCGGAATCTGCTTCAGCACCTACTTTATATAGAAGGGCGGAAGCCGGCGATTTTTAAAAACGCTTACTTTTTATCCGGTCGGATTCGCGAAGTGCGCCATTTTCGCACAGGTTGGAAATAATTTCGCCACTTCTGGGCCCAGATAGGCAAAAGGATAAACTTCTTTAAAAATAATAGCTTAGAAGCGTTGACATGGGCCGGGGGTATCATTACTATGCACGCACTTCGCAGCTACAGCGACTTACACAACCACCTACGGGGCGGTTAACAGGGTCAAAGAGGTGCGAATGATTGGAAAAACGGGGCATAGCGCAGTCTGGTAGCGCGCCTGCTTTGGGAGCAGGATGTCGGGGGTTCGAATCCCTCTGCCCCGACCAATTTTCCGGGTTCACCTTGCGCCCGTAGCTCAGCTGGATAGAGCATCCGCCTTCTAAGCGGATGGTCGCAGGTTCGAGTCCTGCCGGGCGTGCCATCTTCACAAGATGGTGCTGGTTTGGCAAAAAGGACTTAGTCTGAAGCCAGATTGGCTGCAAGAGGTATCCGGCAATCAGTACTGCCACAAGGTGCTGAAGTATATCACTTTTATGGTGGCCGTAGCTCAGTTGGTAGAGCACAGGATTGTGGCTCCTGAGGTCGCGGGTTCGATCCCCGTCGGCCACCCCAGATTCTTCCTTGTTTATCAAGGACTTAAAACCCCGCCTAGTGCGGGGTTTTTTAGTTTTGGGCCTTTGAGGGGTAATTCGAGGGGGTAATTTTTACCACAATCGATTTTTCCAGCTCCTCGGATTGGACATTTATCCAGTGTCCTTTGGCGTGCCTTCCTTCCCTTTAATCCTCGCCTTGTTAAGAGAAACCACTTTATCGGCGGTGTGGTTGTAGCGCTCCATCATGCTGCGAGTCTTGTGCCCGCTGAACTCCTGCTTGTCGCCTTCGAAATCTGAGATGCCCTTAATCTTTAAATCATGAAACCGGAAGCGAGCGGGAAGGGCGCCGGCCTCATTGGCAGCTCTTTGTTCTCTGCTCCAGGTGGTGTTGAATCCGTCTCGGGTGAAGTGCTGCCCAGTTCGGCCGCGAATCAGATACATGCTTTGTGACCTGGAGGTGGTGTTGCTTTTAAGTGCCAGCTCAACCGCGTCGTGTAATCGGTCCGTCCAGAGCTTCAGTTGTTTCTTGCCGGTCTTCTGTTGGCAAATCAATAAACCTTCTTCGGTAATATCCTGCCGCTTTAATGCGAGAACATCTTGCTGGCGAGCGGCACAGAGATAGGCAATCTCCATTGCAGCTGCGTGAGCAGTATGTCCCTTGGATTCTAACCAGTTATAGAAGGCTAAATATTCTGAATCCTCGACATAGCGGCCAGCCTGCTTTTCCTTGATTGGCTTGACCGCCCTGGCTGGGTCTTCGATCGATACGAACCCGCGAGCCTTTCCCCAGCGAAAAATAATACTGAGAAATGTGCGCTCTCTGTTTGCTGCGGTAGGGTATTGCTGCCCACGTGCATCCATATACATTTGAATCACAGGTGATGTGATGGAGTCTGGCACTGCTTGGCCAAAGACGGCCTCAATTTTCTTTGCGTATCGCAGATAGTCTTTTTGCGTTTGAGGTTTAATTTCTTTGGTGTATTGAGGAGAGGCTAGATACAGCTCTATCAGGTCGGCGATGGTAAATGTTTTGCTGTGTTGGCCGCTTTCCCACAATTCGTAGGCGGTCCATACTTCGGCGCGAGTAGCGTCAGGGCCACACAGGTGCCAAGCACCTTGTCCTCGTATTTTTACCCGATAGCCGCGCGGGTAAACTTCTACCCAGCGTGGCATCCAGGCGTTCTTGGGGTTTCTTGGTCTAGCCATTGATGGCGCTCATGTTTATTCCGGCGGGTATTTGAGGTGTTTGCCCGTTGGGGCTGGTGCTGTTTATTTGCATGAGTTTAGCTTGATTGACCATCTCCCAAGTCAGGGCGGGAGAGCGGTCTTTCTTAAGTACATAGGGGATACGATTCTTATCCAGCACTCGCTTTTGCTCTTCAGCATTCTCCGCGCCAACACCAGTTAGCTTGCCTATTTCATATTTAGTTAATAGCTTGGTCATCGCATGTCTCTCGAGAGATTGATTTATAAGTTCATGCCACAAACGGATAAATCTGAACCCCTTCCACGCTCAAAACATTAGGAACGGTAATCTCCTTTGCGGATGGGGTTCCTTTGTTTTGTCTTCTTAATTCAGCTACTACGGCACGTTGAATCATTTGGAACTTATCTGATTTAACCGCAACTCTTTCGGGTTTCCGTTTTTTTAAACCCTGGAATGCAGAAAGGAATTTTTTTACTTCTGCTACTACTGCTGTAGCCTGCTTATTGAGAGGTAGTTTTGAAATTTCCATGTGAACCCCTTTAGGAGCCCTAAACTAGCAGCCCTAGCTATCTCCTAAAAAAGCGCCCCATACCAGCAGCGCAAGCCTCACGCGCTAGTAGTTGATTGAAATGTTTGGGATTGAGCCGCGAGCGATTAACTCAACAATCTTTTGCGCTGCTTTTTCTTGGAATCCTCTATCAATGAAGGCTTTTTTTGCAGCGTTGTTTATCTTGCGGCAGTGAGCCTTGTTTGCCTCCTTTAAGCGCTGCTCTTCTTCTGTTGCACGTTTTTCAGCTTCAACTCGCTGGCGCTCACGCTCCACTGCTTCACGCTTCTCTCTTTCTGCTCGCTCAGCTGCTTCCTTTGCTTGTCGCTCAGCTCTTTCTGCTGCTTCTTTTGCTTCACGCTCTGCGCGCTTTATTTCTTCAATGGCGTCCTGCTTTTCTAGCTCTGCCTGATGGCGTGCATGGTCTGCGGCTTCCTTGGCTATGCGCTCCTCATGCTCTTTGCGCTCACGCTGTTCTCGCTCTATCCGGAGCTGAGCTAATTCGGCTTGTTCTGCCTCATAGGTATTGCGTTTTTCTAGAGCTTCGCGAAGTGTTGCCAGTGAGGCTTCTTTTGTGCGAGCGGCCTGGGCTTCGAATTCTTCCCAGTCCTCACCAATTGCTACCGACTCAATAATTGAAATGCAATGTGATAGTTCCTTTGAGTCAAGATCGGAGCATTCGGAGGCGTAAAGCGCCATTTGAGAAATCTTGCTCTTATGCCCGTTGATTCGCTTCTCCTCAACTTCCTCCCAATCGGCGAGAGGCTTCCTTACCTCCGTTTTTAAATTGTCGAGATAGTCGCGCATACGCTTGCGTTCAGAATCGACCTTTTTGATTTCGGCTTTCTGGTCGGCTACTAAATCTTTCCCTAAACCATCAAGGTAGGTTTTACTGCGGGCTACCTGATGGGCAATGGAGGCAATGATTTTGCGACCCTTTGCAGTGCTGGCATCGGCAACGACAGACTTTGCTTTACTGGTAATTTCTTCCAGAACTGCATTTAATCCATTACTTGCGAAAATTTGAACCGGTTGAATATCCGGTGAGGCGATTAATTCTGTAGTCATTTTTCTATCCCTGCTAAGCGGCTTTTTGAGTTAGGTTGCTGCGATACTCCTCAACCAATTTGTCGAACTTCAATAAATCCATTTCCAGCTCGTTGATGTAGTTATCATCACGCTTCATTTTTCGAACGGTTAGAGCTTTTCCGATTTTATCCAGGGCAGGGCAGTACAAAACAAAGTGCCACCACTTGCGCCCGGTTAACCACATGCAGCCTTGAATCTGGTCTTTGAATTCGTCGAGATTTTCATCAAGCAGGATGGTTCTAAGGCGCTCAGGTGAAACTAGGCACTTATATTCGCTGCCGCCATCCTCACCAATTAAGCCGTCTGCGCTGGCTCCAAACTTGCGGTCATCAGTTAGCACCAGCCCGGTCTGCTCGATAAACATATCGATTTTGTCTTCGTGGGCTGCACGCGCTTCTGGCTCTAACTCGTTGCCGCGTTTCATTGCCCAGGTCTGAAAACCTCCATCCAAGGGTTCACCACTGATACGCTCTACAGCTAGGCGAAAGGCGTAGTCGTGAGCGGCGGCGGTGAAGTCACCTTTGTTTTTTCCGCTCTTTAAACGCTTGCGGACCTCAGAGAAATTACTGGCAGTGATGGCTCCAGCACGTTGTCGGTGCCACTCTTCAGAGCCTTGTTCGACTTTGCAGGTAATCATTGCTGCACTCCTTGTGCTCGGTTTTGAAGATGGTTCATTGCGCGGTTGTATCTGTCCGCATGTAGTTGGTTGATGGTGGCTACGCCTGCGGAAGTGCAGAACTGTTGTTCTGTAATTCCGGCAACTCGCATTGCGTTGCGGAGCTGTTGGATTTGCTGGGGGGATACGTTGTTGATGTTAGCGGGGGGCACTCCGTCCGTGTCTTCGCCTTTAATCGTGATATCCAATAGTGCGCCGTAGACATAACGCTTCCCGTAAGAGACGGAGCTACCTATTGATTGGACGTTGTTTTTACTTCCGCTACCGTCTGCTGGCAGCGTTATCTCGGTTTCTTCCCTGTGTCCTTGGTTGTGCATTAAAATTCCAGAAATACAAACGTCACGCTCTGTATTTTTTATTCTGAAACTAACTGCAAATCCGTATTTCTTTAGAAATGGTTTGCATGCTTCTTGAATATCATCAAGTTTTGCAAATTTACTGCGGACAGTTTTGTTCACAATAATTTCGCCGTTCTTGCTCACAACTGGCAGCTCTGCCTGCATCTGAGCCATTGCTGTATTGAATGCTTGCTCTGCGTTGCGGTTCATAATCCGCTCTTGCATATCCAGAAGGCGTTCCAGCTTGTCGATATCTGCTTCTGGATTTGCTGCTACACGCTCAATAACAGCGAGCATTTGTGTAGCTTCAGAAACTGGCTGAGCAGGAGCCGGCTGAGACTCCGGCTTTACTATTACTTGACTTGATTCAGACATTTGCGAATTCCCGTAATTAAAAGAGGCTAAACCTCAAGCCGCTCGGACATATCCATATTCAATTGCTAGAGGCTCCAGCTCCTCGCGGAACTCTTTTGCAACTTGCTTTGCGCATTTATCAGCAAACTTGGAGCTGAGATTTCCGGCTTCACACTGGTCTTTTTTGCTTAAAGCGAGGAGTTCGCCGAGCTTGTCTTCATCAACTTCATCCAGTGCGATTTCGAGAAAGCGCCCGTAGCAGCGAGCTTCGAGTTCGGCGAGGCGGTGAACTCCCAGAAAAATTCGGGCCATGAAGTAGTCAGCAATACCAGCCTCAACGCGCTCTACATCAGTTGCGGTTTCGTCAGGCAGAGAGTCTTGGTGATTCTCATGGGCGTTGAGAGCGTTTTCGGTGGGGGCGGTTGAGCTGGCTATGTGCATTTCCCTATCCTCTTCGAGCTTGTACCCGGGCTTGGTGGGCGCCTGTACTCCGGCGGTTTTGATTCTTGAAATTAAATATACCGCAAAGGTTTATGAAGTAAACCCAAAAGGTTTATTTTGGTTTAGATTGGCAGATATTTCATCGGAAAAGGTGAATGCGGTGGGATTAATGGGCTTGTCAGGGGGGGGTATTTCTGGTTGTGCTGAGAGGTGAAGGCAGCTTCGATATCCCCAAGATGGGCGGTTGAGCTGTATGGGACTCAAAAAGAGGGGGAGGGTATTTATTAATCTGAGAATTGCAGCTTCAGCTTGGACCTCAAGTATTTTGATCCAAGCTTGGAGTTTTGGTAGGTGAAGACCACCGTTGCTTCTTTGGCTTAAAAAAGTGTGGCGACAATGAAGTCTACAGGGACAACATCATCATTACTGCTCGCGCGAGTCGCTCCATAGGCTAACGCTATAGCCTGGGCCTTCTTGGATGAAGTAATACCCTGGAGGCCCCGTTTCTCAATTTCGGTCTCAATAGCATCGATACACTTGCGTAGCAGTTCGAGGTCAATATCGCTCGTAGTGCTAATCCCGCTACTTTCTAGCCTATCTAGCTCACCTTCTTTTAGGTTCAGCTTTTCCTCAAGATCTCTTGCTATTCGGTTGCCAATTGTTTTGGTGGCGTCTTTACCTATGAGTGAATAGAGCTGCTGCTCAGACCTATTTACCTTGCGAGCGAATTCCGCTCGATTCTTATAGTTGGTTGCTATCCGCCGGATATTGGCGCGTCTTATTTCGTTTATATCCATCTCTTTTATCAAGAACTCATCAATCTTTTCCCATGTTAGCAGGAATAACCCCCTCAAAAATCATCCTAAAAAGTTTACTTTGACGTAAAAAGTAACACCTAAAAGTTTATTGTATGGACAAAAGTAAACCTTATGGGTATATTTCAGGTATGAAAATTAACCTCTACCTCAAAAGACTGAGCCTGTCTGAGCGAGATGAGTTAGCTCAAAAGGTTGGAACTACCGGCAGATATTTGTCCCGTATTGCGTACGGCCGCATGAAGGTCCTTCCGGGCCCGAAGCTTTCGATAAAGCTGGCGGAGCAACTGAATGGTGACGTAAGCCTGGCTGAGTGTCGTCCAGATATTTGGGGGTAGTTATTTGGTTTCACTAACAGCCGAAGAGCTGAAAACAACTTTAACTCAAGGATGGTTCAGGAAATAGCAATGGAGACCAGCTTAAGAAAATGCAACTTGAGAATTAAGCAGTCGGACTTCAATCAACTTAAGTCCAGGGCGACGGAATTGGGTATCGGCCATGAGCAGCTTTTACGAATCATGGTTGAAGCATGTTTGCCTGTCTACGTTGCTCAGACTCAGGCAGATTTAAAAGAAGCCCTTACGAGTATGGCGGTCCTCTCTAAGGTCCGCGCGTTTTAGAAAGATCTAAATTCCCTGCTGTAGAAGTGCCATAAAAAATAAAACGGTTCACACATCAAGAGCAAAAGAAAGGGGCATTGTATGTCTAATAAAACTTCTAATGCGCTAACTCAAAATGAGCCGCGTAAAACAATTCCTGCCCAGCTGCCGAAAAATTACAGTGAATTACAAGTAGACGAAAGTCGGCGCCAGCAGATGGCTCAGTTGTGTGGTGATGTTGTCGACTCAGTTTTTAATCCTCAGAGAGTCTCAGAGACTCCCTCTGACTTTATTGAAGTGAAGGAGAGTTAGCCGTGAGCGCTGAGGCCACTTTCTGGGCATGGCAGCAGGGCGTGAAGTCTACGCACAAGTTAGTGCTGCTATCTCTTGCCAATTGCCACAATGAGGCAAACGGGCAGTGCAATCCATCCATTGCGTACATTGCTCAAGCTACTGGCCTCAACCGCAAAACCGTAATTTCTGCAATGGAGCAGTTGGAAGAATCTAGCCTGATTATTCGCCTCAAATCGAGCGGCTCCAGCAATCAATTCACTTTGAATTTTGGCCAAATCACCAGTACCAAAAACGGTACTAGTCCCAAAAAAGGACCAGGCCCAAAAACGGACAAAACCAGTACCAAAAACGGGACTGGACCAGTACCAAAAACGGACCACGAATCTAAAAAGAAACTAAAAGAACCTAAAAATATTAATAGGGGATTGGATTTTTCATCTTGGCCAACTGAGCCTGGGAAGGAAGTTCTGGAGGACTGGAAAAAAGTTTGCAAGGCGCCGCTAACTCAAACCGCTGTCAACCAGATTGCTAAGCAGTTTCACCTAGCCAGCCAACACGGCTACAGCGTTGACCACTGTCTTGCCATTTGCTGTGAGCGAGGTTGGCGAGGATTCCAATTCCAGTGGCTGCTAAATCACGAGAACCAAGGACAGCAGCCGCACGCTCAATCCATGCAGCAGGGGCGGACCCGAGACCGATCTGTGACCGAAATACTCACTGATACCAACTGGTAAACCTAGAACCATCAAGGAGTGATACCCATGACCGTAGCAACCATTCCAGAAGCTCTTCAGCGGATTTCAACCACTGAGCCCTGCAGCCCGCTAGCAGTATTCCGCACTAAGCGAGACGACCAAGTGAATGTGATGTTTGCAAACACCATCCGCACCCAGCAGCGCATCAAGTGGGGCGATATCAACTACCTGGGTAGCTTTCACAAGGAGAGCTTGAGCGAGGCCCGCCAGCGGCTTCAAGACTACTCAGAAAGTATGCGAGAAGTCGCGTGAGGAATGAGCCAGCCCCAACCAAAGCAGTTTTCTATCTGGAGCTATTTCTCTGGGTGGTGGCGGTTGGCTCAGGTGTTTGGTTTTTGGTTGGGTTGGAGTAAGGCAGATGGCAGAAGAGCTAATCCGTGATGAATTCAGTAAGTCACGCTTGATTCAGTTCATTGAGAGCTTGGACCTGGAAGGTAGGCCTTGGCTGTTCAAGTGGAATCAACACAACCCCAACAGTTGGCCGATGAAGAAAACTTGGCGGATGTGGATGAGCGAAACAGCCGAATGGATGGCAGCGAGAGGTGCAACCATGCCTCTCTGCATGAAAGGAGGTAAGCCGTATGGGCAGCGCCCATTCAATGCTCAAGACGCGCACGAGTTATTTGTCAGTCAGCATGTAGGGCTTGATGCAAATGGCGAGCGCTACAAGACCGCCAGTGGTGACAAGGGGGTGATGCTCCAGATGATGGACCAGCACCTAGCCTGGGCAACCGAGCGGGGATTATTTCTAACCGTGCCAGGGGAAGGTGAATTCATGAAGCTAAAGCAGAGGGGAGAACAATGAGCAGAATTCGCAAGTCTGCCAGAGGTGAAGATTGCACCTTGAGGTTGTTTCCACACTGCAACAGCAATCCTGAAACGGTAGTGCTTTGCCATCTGCCAAGCAATGCAGGTCTAGCCCGCAAATCTCCTGATTGGTGGGGTGTGTACGGCTGTAGCAGCTGCCATGACGTTATTGATGGCCGGAGCAAGACGGACATCTCAAAGGCTGAGGTGGAGCGTAGCAAGCTTAGAGCGCTATACGAAACCCAAAGCAAGATGCGGGAAAAGGGATTGATAAAGGAGTAACTAATGCCTAGCTGGGGAAACACAGAACTAACTCGCAACCAGCAGAGCGCCTTGTTCGAGCCATCTCCGTGCGACACGTGTAAGCAAAGGGATAGGTGTGCAGTAGAAGAGCTTGCTTGTGGTGATTACTTACGCTGGCAAGACACAGGCAAAGTGAGGTATCGAGACAGAGAACCCACATCAAAGATATTCCAAAAAATCTTCAAGGTGAATCAATGAATTTTCACTCAGCTCGACAGGCTTGGCATGATGCGTTCGATACGGCCACTCAACAATCTGATTATGCGGCAATGTTGGGTGGGCAGACGGTGCGAAGTAGGGGGCCGAAGCATTACATCGATGAAATTCGGAATGAAGATGGAAAAGTTACTGCTCGTTTGGCAGGTCAGACTGTTTATGCAACTGAAACCAGGGTGGGAAAGGGCAGTAGTGGCCGAATTATGGATGCCTGTGAAAAGGGATTGGTACAGCATGCCATTGCGAAGCTGAGAGAAACTGATGAGCTGGCTTACTGTTGGGGGATGGCTGCTTATGCACCGCCGGGGAATCGGTATAAGGAGCGGGCTTATCTTCTGAATTACATGATGAAGAAGTTTTATAGCTGGGGTGAGCCTCATGCCCCATTGAAAGCTGGGCAGTTGGCCTTATTTTGTATCCATTCTTTTACTTTACGTGATGTAACGGGTAGGAGAGTTGATCTTCGTCAAGCGCGGCAGGTATTGGGGTGTGATAAAGAAGATTGGGCGCGAGATTGGCGTAGGGTTTGGGCGCGTCTGGGACGATTACTAGATGATCTTCCTGAACGAGCACTACTTCCAGTAAGTCAAATCTTAAATCAATATCAAGAAAAATTGTTTGGATAGAGTTTCTTTTTGTCGGTGATCCACTAATGGCCTGTACCCTTGTTCATATTTGTATTCAAGTTCATGGTATCCTGCCCTTTTTATTTGGTTGCTAGTAAGAGTATTTCAATGAGTAAGAAATTGATTTTTTTTAAAGGTTAACAATCAGAGGGAAAGGGTTTTTGACTACCTGCGAGAACATTTGCCCAGTGTTGATCAAGCGTTTATTTCATTTCAGATTGACGGCACAATAAGAAATCTTGTTGGAGAAAGGGCGGGAAATTAGGGGCTCTAATGGCTGATGACAAAATAGTTTTTGTGTGGGGTTGGTTGTGAAGTTGGAGAATGATTTTTCATTAGTTTTCTGAGGTTGGAGATGAAGTACGAAGAGCGGATAGTTGCATTTATTGATATTTTAGGTTTTAAAGACTTACTTGGAGAGACGGTAAAAAAAGATGAAGCTCATAGTCAAAATGCAATTGATAAAATTTTAGGTGCATACAAATTAATTCGAAAAGTACTGGATCTTGATGATCAGAATGTTGATGATGCAAGACAGGTCACATTATTTTCTGACTGTATTGTGGTTTCCTTCAGGTGGGTAGAGGAGGGTGAGCTATACTGGACTATTTCAATCATTCAAAACTTGCTGTTAGAGTTGGTGGGCAAGGGTATTTTGTGCAGGGGTGGGATAGTCAAGGGTAAGTGTATTCATACAGATGAATATCTTTTTGGTCCTGCTTTGGTGGAAGCTTATGCACTTGAGTCCAGCGCGGCGAATTATCCAAGAGTGGTTTTGGAGCAAAAAATTATAGAATTGGGTGTTGAATATAGAAGTAGCTGGAATTCTCCTAAAGATGAGCGCGATTTTCTTACATCTTTCCTTGGGCAAGATTCAGATGGCTTGTACTACATTGACTATTTTTATAGTGCAATTGAGGAGTTAGATGATTCAGTCGTTACTTTTCCTCATTATGCCCAGAACTTATATGAGGTTATTGCTCTAGGGTTAAAGAATTCTAGTCATTATTCGAAAGTTTCTATCCGAGTGAAGTACTTGTGGATGGCGAAACGCTATAATGAAATGATAAAAAAACTGCGTAGTGAGATTTCCGCATGTAAGTTAAGGCGTGATGGGCATTCTGATGTGGCTGATGCATATGAAGCTTTGAGCCTTTTTGAATTGTAAGGTTTTGTATCTTTCAGAGTAAAGCTTTGTATGTAGTGTCCTTGTTTGGTGTGTTGTTTAGTATTCGTTGTAAGCCCTTGACTTTCTATGTGTCAGAACTGTACAAATACCCCATGCCAGGATAATTATGCAGCTTCCCAGCGAAGCTCTCTGAAGCCCGTTTAATACGGGCTTTTTCATTTCTGCTCTCAAAAAGATTCTTTGGTTTTGGAGTCTTGCGGGTGTAGCTCCATCGTTGATTTATAGTGGATACTTAAGCATAGTAGGAGTTCTTGCTAAGTATCATGTCGCTGGCGCGACTATAGCTTTAATGAAAAGAAACTATATGTATGAAAGCCTCCAGGACTTGCTTGGAGATCTGTGTGTTGATTATGGGTTTTGCCTATCCCACCCATTCTGGGAGGCAATTTCATCACAAAAGCAATATTCGGCTGATGCGTTTGTTCGTGATGTCTTCATTGCTGATAGACCGGGCCCTAAGGATAGAGAGATATTCGGCCCAGTAATCAGGAATCTGTTCATAGATAAGTTTGGCGCTGAGGCTTATTTCTGGAATCGGAAGTTTCAGGCTAGGCCAGGTAAGCGTATATCCATGAAGGAAAAAGACATCATATTGCTAGAGTTTGCAAGACGAGAGCGCTCTATAAATAGAAGAAACCCCAAGGCTGACCAGCTCAGGGCTAGATACAGAGGTTTGGTCGGACTTAAGCAGGGTAGAAAAAGGCCCATAGACTATGATTTAGGTTCTGGGTAGTAGAATTCTAAATATAAGTTTCCTGGAAAGGGCAATTAATCAATGGCGATAGATATAAATAGAACGTCTACGATTACCTGTCCAAAGTGTGGTCACAAACACACAGAAATTATGGCAGTAGATGCTTGCCAGTGGTTTTATGAATGTAATAAATGTGGTGAGCTACTAAGCCCTAAGAAGGGTGATTGCTGTGTATTTTGCTCTTATGGAACGGTTCCATGCCCGCCAGTTCAACAGGGTGGGAAGTCTTGTTGTTCTTCCTAGAGTCCATTAGTAAAAGCCCAAAAAAACCAATGAACTGGAAACCCTTGACTTTCTCTGTGTCAGAACTGTATAAAAACCCCATGCTGGGATAAATATGCAGATTCCTAGCGAAACGCCCTAAAGCCTGCTCAATGCGGGCTTTTTTGTGCCAGATTGTCAGAATGGCGCATAAATTTTCATAACTGTATATGTATACAGCTGTATATATTGACAGTATTTGTGCCCGAGAGTAGTATGTTCATAGCTGCTTTGGTTTTCATGCAGCGACCATCCTTTCTTAAGCCGGCCCCCAAGCCGGTTTTTTTATGCCTGAAATTTGAGACTCCTATGTTCCAAAACGACTACTTCACAGAGTCGGAGTTGGCCTGTCGTTGTTGTGGCAAAAATCATTTCAAAGATGGAACGCTAAAGCGCCTGATTAGAGTTAGAGAGCGCTTCGGCAAGCCAATGATTATTAACTCTGGCTATCGCTGTCCAGCACATAACGCTCGGTTAAATGCCACCATGACCCACGCCACCGGGCAAGCTGTTGATGTTCAAGTGGCACTAGGCCGAGCCTATCGGTTAATCCAAATCGCTCAAGAGGAAGGGTTTACCGGTATAGGAGTTAAGCAAAAGGGCGCTATCGGTAAGCGATTCCTCCACCTGGATGACCTTGAAGCAATACCTGGCGAACTAACCCGGCCCACTGTTTGGAGCTACTAATGATTTCAGCCATATCAAATCTACTCGGCAAGGTCATAGACAAAGCATTCCCAGATAAGACAGAAGCCAACCGCTTAAAAGCTCAGGTTGATTCTCAGCTGATTTCAATGGACCTGGAAGAGCTAAAAGCGGCAACCCAGGTAATCACGGCAGAAGCCTCGGGGGAGTCATGGCTACAGAGAAATTGGCGGCCAGTAACAATGCTTACATTTGTCGGGCTGATTGTTGCCCATTGGTTAGGCTGGACAGCCGAAAACCTAAGCGAGGAGCAAACCCTGGCCTTGCTGGAGATAGTAAAAATCGGCCTCGGTGGTTATGTCGTGGGGCGAAGCGCTGAGAAAGCAATGAAGGCTTGGAAGCAATCATGACCCTACACGATGCAATGCGGGAAATACCCGATAAGGCCAGTTATATGACCGCTGTAGGTGCGGGCACTTTTGCCGGTTGGCTCGCTGATAATTGGCTCGGCCTTATAGGCGTGGTAATTGCCGCATCAGGACTGGTGGTGAATTGGTATTACTCACACCAGCGGCACAAGTTGATGACAGAACAACACAAAGGAAGTCAAAACAGTGAGAAGTAGAAAGTCGCCAAAGGAAACTGAAAAGCAAAGCTTCCTCAAAACTCTCTTCAAGGGTAAGCCGGACCCATTTAAACCGGGAACTCTAGTCAACATAGAGGCCCAGCGTCTCAGGGTGATAGCTTCAGATAAGGATACTGTCACATTCAACGTGAACGGCGTTCCGACTGTATGGCAACGTCAGTGGCTAAACGATTATGACGATGGCCACATAAGCATCTTGGACAAGTAATCATGGCAGCACCTGAAGGCAACCAGTTTTGGAAGGCGCGAGCCAAGCATGGCCGTGACAAGCTGTTCGCCAGCTCAGAAGCATTGTGGGAAGCCTGCTGTGAATACTTTGAGTGGGTGGAAGATAACCCTCTCTGGGAAGACAAGATTGTCAGCTCCAATGGTGAGGCTATCAGTAGACCCATGTTTAAGATGCGAGCCATGACTGTCGAAGGGCTTTGTCTGTTCTTGGGTATCACCAGGAGGTGCTGGCAGCGCTGGAGAGAAGGTGCTAACGAAGATTTTGTTCGCATCGTAGAGAGAGCAGATAGCGTGATAAGAGAGCAGAAGTTCTCAGGTGCTGCTGCAGGTTTGCTGAACTCAAATATCATCGCTCGTGACCTGGGATTGAAGGACGCCAACACTCACGAAGTATCAGGCCCCAGCGGTGGCCCCATAGAGCACTCCATGACTCTGGCTGAAGCCAACAATCTCCTCAAAGAAGCCGGCATTGACCCTGACACCATATGAACAAGCTGCAATTAGCGGCAGCAATCAGACTGGTAAGACAAGAGCGCGAATTCCTCCAGACGGTACCGCCCAGGCTTCGGGAAATATTCACCACTGACAAGCGGACAATCGTTTTAGTTGGTGGCCGAGGCTCAGCAAAGTCGTTTACTGCCGCAAAGTTAATAGCCAAACGAGTTGCACAAGGACAGCGCTGGCTGTGTGCCCGCGAGTTCCAGAACAGTATCGACGACTCCGTTCATGCGTTGATGAAGGCGCAAGTCGATGAGCTGGATTTACCGGGACTCAGGTACGACGCAACCCGAGTATATGGCCCTGACGCTGGTGGTGCTTTCTATCGTGGTTTGGCTCGCAACCTGGAGAGCCTTAAGTCAACTTTCAATCTGAATGGTGTATGGGTAGAAGAGGCCCGCACCATGTCTCAGGCAAGTATCGACATACTCGGTCCAACGGTGAGGGAAGAGGGCTCACAGCTGCTGTTTACCCTCAACAGGGGCAGTAGTAATGACCCATTCAGCAAGCACTACCTGGCGCCCTACGAGAAGCACTTAGCTAGGGATAAGCGCTATGAAGATGATGACATTCTCATCATTGATATTAACTACGACGATAACCCCTTTTTCCCCAATGTGTTGGAGAAGGACAGACTCAGAGACAAGGAGAAGCTGCCCCGAGCCAAGTACGAACATATTTGGCTGGGTGCTTACGAAGACTCAGTGGAAAACGCAATTATTGAGCCGGACTGGTTTGATGCCTGTGTCGATGCTCACAAGAAGCTTGGCTTTGGACCTGTGGGCCAGGAGCGGATTGCATACGACCCAGCTGACTCAGGTGATGCTAAAGCAGTGGCCTATATGCATGGCTCCATTCTGCTTGATGCGCAGAACACTGAAGCCGGTGACCTGGATAGCGCAACCGATTGGGCGCTGAGCTTTACCAATGACCACAAGCCTGACGCATTCCTCTGGGATGTGGTTGGTGTTGGTGCTGGTCTTAAGAAGCAGGTCACCGAAGCGCTGGAAGGTAAGAAGATAGAGATTGAAGGCTTCAATGGTGCTGCCACACCGGTAGACCCGGATTCTATCTACAAGCCAGAAGACGGCGAAATCAAAGAGCCCAAAACCAACAGGGAAACATTCGCCAATCGTCGCGCTCAGTTTTATTGGATGCTGCGAGACAGGATGTTTAAAACCTTCCTGGCAGTTGAGAAGGGTAAGTACATCAACCCTGATGAGCTGATAAGCATTAATTCAGAAATCAAAGAGCTTGCACAGCTTCGCTCTGAGGTTTGCCGCTTGCCGCGCAAGTATGTGGCCGGGGGCAAAATCCAGCTGTACAGCAAGCAAGAAATGAAATCCAAATTCCAAATCGATTCACCCAATATGGCCGACGCGCTAATGATGTGCATGGCTGAGGTGACCGTCGATGATGATGACTTCGACTATTCCCGCTCCAACCCTGGAATCCGTTACTGATGGCAAAGACTAAAGGCGAAATTCTGAAGCTGGCTGAGCAGTGTATTCAGCTATCAGAGGGTGATGACGATTCCACCAACTCCGATGACCGTGCCCAGGCCTACAAGTATTACTACGGTGAACCCTTCGGCAATGAGCGTGAGGGGCGCTCTGACTATGTAAGCCGTGATGTATTCGATGCAGTGGAGGATGCCAAAGAGATTTTATTGGAAGTGTTCGGCTCCAACCGGGAGACCGTGAAATTCACCCCGCAAGACCAGAATGATGTGCTGCAGGCAAAGCTGCGCACCAGTTACTGCAACCGGGTATTTAATAAAAACAATTCTGGGTATTCCATCCTGCACGACTCTATCCAGGATGCGCTATTAGCCAAGAACTGCACCGCCAAGGTCTACTGGAATGAAGAGACCGAATATAAAACCGAGCAGGTGCAGGACATCACAGTTGAAGTTTACGAGCAGCTTGAAAGTTCTGAGGTTGATATTGTCGAGGCTGTGCAGGATGAAGCCAGCGGCCTGATTGATGCAGAGCTTAGGGTACCCGTTGATGCCTCCAGGGTTGCCATTGAAATCATTGCGCCTGAGCGTGTAGTTCGAGACCCGAACGCCACCGAGCCAAGCAAGGCCCGTTTCTGGGGCGAGAAGAGCGAGGTTACCCGTTCCGAGTTGATTGAGATGGGCTTTAAGCCTGAGCTGGTTGATGGCCTAACTGCTGACG
The DNA here is from genome assembly GCF_056311705.1 of Microbulbifer sp. ABM4_008. NCBI lineage: Bacteria > Pseudomonadati > Pseudomonadota > Gammaproteobacteria > Cellvibrionales > Microbulbiferaceae > Microbulbifer > Microbulbifer sp. ABM4_008. The sequence continues at coordinate 1,671,923 of NZ_CM149970.1, forward strand.
GTGATTCCCGGGATGAAATGGAAGAGCAGGCCCGGGAGGGCGTGACGACTGGCGATGACTTGCTTGGTGAACCCTCGCAAGAAACCCTGGAGCTTTACGAGCTGTTTATCTGGTGGGACGACGAGGGCGATGGTGTTGCCCAGTTGCACCAAGTCTTTAAGGTTGGCAATACTATTCTTGAGACTGAAGAGGTGCAGCGTATGCCTTACTTCAGCTGGGCAGCGCTTCGGGTAGCTCATCGATATGATGGCCTATCTACCTTCGATATTGTCGGCGATATCCAAAAGCTCAAGTCGATAATCAAGCGGCAGATAGTAGACAACCTGCTGATTTCCAATAATCAGTCTCGCATTGCCAGAAAAGGAGCGTTTGTTAATCCGGCAGACTGGATTGAGAACCCAGTTGGTGCGACTCACTGGGTTAAGGCTGAGAAAGGTGAGCCGATTTCCAACTTTGTGATGGATACTCCGGCACCACAATTAACACCGCTGACTATGCCCGCCCTGGAGATGCTCAACCAGGACAAAGAGCACCGGGCCGGTGTGTCTCGTTTAACCTCTGGGCTCAATCAGGACGTTATCAGCAATCAGAATGCTGACGACATGATTAACCGCATGACTAGCGCAGCAATGCGGCGAATGATGGGCATGGCCAGACGGTATGCCGAGCTCTTCTTGATTCCAATATTCCAAGAGATTTACACCTTGGCTCTCGAGCACGACCAGGAGGGATTGCTGGCTGAGGTCGATGGCGAGTGGCAGCAGCTCAACCCACAGGAAATGGGTGAGGGCGTTGATATGGAGGTGACCACAGCCCTGACCCCAGATGATGCCGAGATGAGAGCGCGCACACTGATGGTGCTGCATAACTCGCTGACTCAGGGCGCACAGATGGACCCTTCATTACAGGCTATTTATTCACCGCAAAACAAATACTCTGTGCTGCGCGAGATATTCAAACTGTCTGGCCAGCCTTCGCCGGAATTCCTGACGGATCCAAACAGCACACCGGCACAGCTACAGAAGCAGTTGATGCAGACCCAGCAGCAGCTGCAACAGATGACCATGCAAAACCAGCAGCTCCAAGCGGTATTGCAGCAGTTCAATCAGCAGGAGCTTGGTATCAAAGCCCAGGATGCAGAGACAAGGCAAGTAAAAGCCTTGGGTGACCTGGACCTCAAGCGCCAGAAGCAAATGACAGACGCCTCCCTTGGTGACCGCAAGCAATCCTTGGCTGAAGACGCTGAAGCCCATGACCAAACTATCGACGAGCTGGAACTCGCCCTTGAGCGCCGGCAGGACCGCAACGTAAGCATTTAATCCCATGAAAAAACTACTCAAGCGGGTTGCCAATACCTGCCTGTCAGCCCGTGCGCGTTCGGTACATGCCAAACAACTCTGGGATGACCCTGCATTTAAACAGGCGGTTAAGGATGCAATCGCAGATATTCAGGGCGAATGGCTCCACTGTGAAAACCCACAGCAGCGAGAAGAGTTGCACCGCCAATCCCGCGCACTGCATCGCGTCACCGAAAAATTAAACAGCTACTACCAACCAACAGAGGAATAACCGGCTATGTCGGACTCCGATAATTCTGCAATTGACGAAGCAATTTCCGGTGTATTAGGTGAGATGGAGGACTCGCAAGAGCAACCAGAAACCGAAACCGAAAACCCGGAAGTAACCGAAACTGACCTCGACACTGAAACCGAAGAGGAGGCTGAGGCGGAGGACTCCGAAGAGGAGCAACCAGAAACCGAAGAGGAATCGGAGGAAGACGGCGAGGAGGACACCGAAGAAGCGGAATCTACTGAAGAGCCTGCTTTTGATGTAGACGGTGAGAAAGTGTCGCTGACCCAGGTGAAGGCCTGGCGCGATGCTGAGAAGAACTTTCAGGCTGGTTACACCAAGAAATACCAGAAGTTGGCGGACACCCAAAAGCAAGCTGACCAGAAGTATCAGCAGCTTGACCAGGGTTTGCAGTTCCTCGAAAACCAGCTGAAAGGTCCACTGGCACAGTTCGACGGCGTTAACTGGCAAGAGCTACAAGCCAATGACCCGGCGAAGTATCAGCAGCTGCACGGGCAATACAAAGTTGCCCTGCAGGGATTCCAGCAGGTTGAGGAAGCCCGCAAGAAACTGAAGGGACAGGCCGAGGAGCAGCGCAAGGCAGACCACCAGCGAAAGGCCAAGGAGGCAGTTGAAACCCTGCAGGAGATGCACTCTGACTGGAGCAATGAGCTGTACCACTCGGTGCTGAAGTATGCAGTCGAGAAGGGTGTGCCCCAGGATGAAATTGCAAATGAAACCCGCCCTTGGGTGATTTCCGCATTACTCAATCAGATGCGGGCTGAGAAGGCCCAAGTCAAACCCAAACCTAAACCCCAAACAGTAAAGCGCACGATTAAGCAGAAGGCGGCAGGCAAGCCCCGTACAGTTGCACAGAAGCGCGGGGACGCAATAAAGCGGGACCGCACACTTGCTGCAAAAGGTGACCGTGCCGCTCAAAACCGCCTTACAGCTCACACTGTAAATAGTGAAATCGACCGTCTTTTAGGAAACTAGCAATGACTACCACGTACGACTCAGTAGGTGCCGCTGAAGATGTAAAAGATGCAATCTTCGAAACCAAATTGATTGACCAGCCGATGCTGAACGTGATCAAAAACGGGAAGGCAACAGGCAAACTGCACGAATGGCAAAAGCGGGATGCCACGGCGCCAAGTGAAAATGCACGGCCTGAAGGGGCTGATATCGGCACGTTCGGCTACACACCGACAGCGATGATGGACAATCGTTGTCAGTTGATGGACAAGCCGTTCAAAATATCCGACACACTCGAAGAGATCAAAAGTCACGGTCGGTCGAGTGAGCTAAAGGACCAATCCACCGTAAAACTCCGCGAACTCAAGAATGACATTGAGTACGCCTTTAATGGTGCTGGCAAGCAAACTCGACAGACTGGTGATGGTAACAACGTGCCGGACAAGATGGATTGCGCTCAAGTGCAGATTCATAGCGATTGCCGGGTGGACCACGGTGCCGCGTTTACAGCGTCGAATGGTGAAGCTTCAATCAAGGCTGGCCAGCTAGCGACCTATAACAATGGTGGCAATGTTGAAACGCTTCTGATTAACCCTATTCACGCTGACCCCATTGCAGGATTTGCACAGCAGTCAGGGCGAAACCGTGAGGTGGAAGAGAAAAGACTGGTTGATTGTATCGATATCATTGATACGCCTCATGGTTCAGTGTCGGTGGTTAAAGGTCGGTACATGGACACTTCCACAATACTCGGTCTTGATTCAGAGTTCTGGTCTGCGGACACCCTGCAGAAAACTAAGCTGGTGCCACTAGCATTAACCGGCCACAACCAGAAAATGATGTGGAAAGCAGAGCTGACACTGGCTTGTCTCAACGATAAAACCAGCTTTGTGATTGAGAATATCACCACCTCTTAAGGTTTAACTCTCTCCAACTAAGGGCGCCTCCGGGCGCCTTTTTTATTGCTCAATTTTTATGGCTAGAACACACGAAAGTTTCGCGATTGAAGACGGCACCATCTATCAGGTCCGTAAAGATAATGAGCAGGCCTTCTTTGCTCAGCAAGACCATCGCCGGCATCAAATAGAAGCGGGTGCAGTGAAAGAAGATTACCGCCGTCTTCGCTTTAGTATTCCGGCAACTATTCAGCTTGAAATCATCAAGAAGTACGGGAAGGAAATGGACCCGATTCGATACGGGAAAATGTCACCGGCTGAAAAGCGCAAATTCGACCAGATAATTCACTCCGAGTTTCCCCGCTGCATTATGGGGCGCTCACAGAAATTCTTTGAGGGAATCTGATGGCAATCACCAATTATGGCGAATTAAAAGCCGCAATTGCTCGATGGCTGGAGCGTGAAGACCTGGACGAATCAATCCCTGATTTCATTGGGCTGGCTGAACTGCGAATCCTTCGCGAATTACGCGGACCAACTGTTAGCGCTGAGGTAAATGGCGCGGTTGGTTTTACGCGCAATCAGGACTTTTCGGGCCAGCTTTCCATTAATACAGATACGAACCCGGTTCTAACTTCCGCGCCTGACCTATATCTATTCGGCGCTCTTGTAGAGGCTGAATCATTCCTGATGAATGACAGCCGTGTCCCGCTTTGGGAATCCAAATTTCAAGACCAGCTGCACCGGCTCAACCTTGTATGCGAGGAAGAAGAGCTTGCTGGTTCAGGCTCCATTGTGCAGAGCGCCTATTAACGGTCATTCGAGTATCAAACCATGCCAATTGAAGATGCAAATTTTATTTCTGAGCTGGATAACAATAATCCAGCCCATGGTGACCCGGCAGGGTGGGGTGATGACCATCTTCGGATGCTAAAGAAGGCGCTGAAGAACAGCTTTCCAAATATCTCTAGCCAGGTCGAGCTAAGCCAGGATGAAATCAACAGGTTGCCTCAGAGTATTTTGGATGCGGTAAGCGCTACCGTTAATTTTATGCTGCCGCATACTGAGCAGAAATATTCTATTAAGCCTTGGTCCACAGTCCTGGCGCCTGTTCCTGATGGGTGGCAATTGATGGACGGAACAAACGGCATACCCGATTTGCGCGGGCTGTTTGTTGTGGGCGCTGGGGGTGACTACGCCGTTGGAAATACCAGCAATATAAAAGAAAAGACCACAAAGGAAGCCGGAAAGCATAGCCATGACGGCGAAACTGAAGGGCACGCGCTAGAAGATGACGAAATGCCCGAGCACAACCACGGGGGCGGCTCTTTCTGGTCAACCACTAAGGATGAAGGCTCTTCAATTGGGCCAGATTACGACCCCTCTGATAAGGATGGTGTTTCTGGAACGATTGAATCTGAAGGTGGTGGGAAAGAGCACGCCCACGGAATTAAAGAAGATGGGGAACACGCCCATACCGTTGACGTAACGCCTCCTTATTACGCCCTGGCCTGGATTATAAAAACCTCTGAAATTACCAGCGAAAATATTGATGACCTGCTTTCCAGCCTAAGCGGGGGTGATGATACATAATGCCTTTCTATCCCATACGCAAATTGGGCGAGCGCGGCATTAATGCCGACCAGCCCGCCTATGAACTGGCAATCAATGAATTTAGTTTTGGGCGCAATGTTCGCTTTGCCAACGGCGCAGCCCAAACTATGCCAACGCCGATTTCCCTGGAAGGTCTAGCTGAAGCTCCAGTATGGGGAGAGGGCTGGATTGCTGACGGTATCCCTCAGTTGGCCTATGCCTCAGCAAGCAAGCTGTACCGCCGTGAGAATGAGGCATTCGTAGAGCGCACAGGCACTGCTTACTCATCCGGATACAACAGTGATGACTGGCACAGTGAGGTCTGGGGAGAGTCTGCGATATTCAATAACGGCACCGATATTCCGCAAATCATTGAGCCGATTGATACTGAATTTAAAGACCTGCCGAACTGGCCAAGTAATCTGCGGGCAAAATGCTTACGGATTTACAAAGGTTTTATGATTGCACTTGGTGTAACTGAGGATGGTGTGAGCTATCCCAATACAGTGCGCTGGAGTGATGAAGCCGAACCTGGGACAGTGCCGGAGACCTGGGACGTTGCTGACACTTCAAATTTGGCGGGTGCAAACCCCATTGACGCGGGCGCAAGCGAGCTTGTTGACTGCCTGCCGATGGGCTCGGCCAATATTGTTTATAGCCATGACGCCACCTACTTGATGCAGCATGTTGGTGGCCAGTTTATTTTTTCATTCGAAACACTTTTCGATCAGGGCATTCTTTGCCGAAACTCGGTAGCCGCCTTTGACCGCAGTCACTTCGTGGTTGGCTCCACAGAAATTTTTGTCCATGACGGCCTAACGCCTCGGCCAATAGCTCACCGCCGTGTAAATAAAATGTTTTACGGTGAGCTGGCACAGCGGGATAAAGTGCGCTGCATTGCGAATCACAAAACCAAAGAAGTGTGGGTCTATTACTCCACCAACCCGACCGGCTCAGCAAACCGTGCTTTGGTTTATAACTGGCTTGATAACACCTTCACTTTTGTCGACCTACCAAATGTTGCCTGCGCGGTATTCGCACCAAAGCAGGGGAAGATAATTACCTGGGATGAGCTGGCGGGGCTGAGCTGGAAAGAATTGGCTCAGAGCTGGGGCGATATGTCAGAAACGACATATTACCCGGTTATGTACTACTTCTCTGACGGCCAGCTGATGGAAGCCGACTATCTCGCCACCGCTAACAGTACTGAAGCAGTTTATCTTGAGCGCACTGGAATTGACCTCGACCAATTTATTAAAGCCCCCTCCAAGCGCTGGAAGCTGATTCGCCAAATAGTCCCGCAAATAGAGGGCTCTGGCCAGGTGCGAATAACTATCGGCGGTTCTGATACTCCGATGGGTGCAGTACGTTGGAGACAGCCGCGCACCTTTGATATTGCAACAGGGCTAAAAGTGGATTGCCGGGTGAAGGCTCGCTATCTCGCTATTCGCATCGAATCTATTGATGATGGGTTTTGGCGACTAACAGGGTGGGATTTGGATTTGCTGCAGGTGGATGGACGATGAGCTATAGAATTGGTCCAGGAATCCCGCGCACTCTGACAGAGCTTTGGCAGTTTGTCCGCCGCGAATTTATGTCTATCGAGCGGCTTTATACTCGCGTTGAAAAAACAGCTGACGATGCAGGAAGTACTGCCGCCAGTGCGCAAGAAGGTGCGGATACAGCGCTACAAGACCTGGATGATATTTCCTCAGATGGCGTGCTGCATGCAAGTGAGAAGCTGTCCCTAGTTCGCGAGTACAGCCAGCTAATTAGTGACCAGACTGAGCTGGATGTACTGGCAAGCAACTTTGGGACCGCTCTTGATACTGAACGAGCTGCATTTACTAATGCTTTGGCCGCATTAACTAGTTATTTGCAGGGGCTAATTCCAGCTTGGGATGACCTCTCTGAAAAAACCTCAATTAGTCGTACTATTTTTGATGCTAATTGGGACTATGCCCACGATATGAAAACCGCGCTATTGAGCGCAGTGGTTGAAGCCACTCGAGAACAGGCCTTTTATGCTACCCGCAATGTTGTTGGCTACAATGAGACCACGGGACAGTTCACCGATGACGGCATACTGATTGGTTCAATGCAAAGTGTTCGCCGGGCACAGCTACGCGCGCAGCAAGCCTCTGCATCCGTATTTATTGAGGCATTTGTTGACTCCACGGCAAAGGAAGACTGGCCGATTATTGGGGGCAACAGTGGCGATAATATCTACTATGTGAAAACTGAAGATTCCGGGGCGCGTGCTGGTGGTAACGTTTTGCGTATTGGTGGCGATGGGACGGGGACTCTAGCTTCCAATGGCGAGGCATTTATTGAGTATATTGAGCGCTTCCCCTTTGACCCGGATAAGCTCTATCGCCTTCGGGCTCGCGCTACTGTTTTCAATGAAGGAGATACAGATAGAAGCCTATTTATAGGCGTTGCTGGTTTTCGCGCTGATGGTGCTCGCTGTAATCGCAATGGGGATGATTCTGTCGGAGCGCAGCACTATATCGCCTGCGCAGGCGTCCAGGCAGCTGGCGAGGGGTGGGAAGAGTACACGGGCTATTTTAAAGGTAATGCCAGTGATACTGCAGAAGTTGAAACTTCTTTGGGACATAACTCAATTGCCCAACCTGCTCAGCTGCACGCGGATGTGCGCTACTTTTCCCCGACTGCTGTGGTCAATTACAGCGATAAAGTTGGGCGTACTCAATTTGACTATATCCGTATCGATGAAGTTGAGCCGACCGGAAATGGCCTTTATCTAAAGATCAATAGCGGAACAAACTTGGGGGATAATGAAACCCCTGGTGAAGCCATGCTTTGCGGGTTTGATGCGAATGGAAACCCTCACGCAGGCTTGCCCGGTTGGTTTCAATGGAATGGGCAGATGCTGGTTGTGCCCAGGATTCACCTAAACCCTGGGTATGCAGGTCTGCTTTACATTGTTGTACGGGCGAGCACCGGCTATTGGAGCAGCAGCTATAGCGCTATGTGTGTCAGTATTGAGCGCGGCGAGTATCAATATCATTATTACGACAGCGGTTCCAAGCACGTTAGTTTTACTCCTACCGATGATTATTTGGTCATCGGAGAGTTGCACCTTAGTGATTCTGAAAATATTGAGAGCGGTGGGATTTACCAAAATCCGCGACCGCTAATTGGCTTTGCTCAATACATGAGCGGGCTAAATGAGTCCGGGCAGATTGCGGACCAGCGCAGCTTGCAGCAGAATATAGGCAGCGTGGCTAGCTTGCCAACTAGCAGTGCAGTACTGTCTGCAGCGGATGACGGTTCGACTGCAAAAATTTCAATCTCTTCCCACTCTGTTCAGTACGCAGGTTTCACGGTTGCTTATAACAGCGGCTTTATTACCGGATTGAGTTTTTCTACTACCTATTACGTTTATGTAGATGACCCGGACTATGCCGGTGGTGGTGTTACTTACTATGCAACTACGCAGATTTGGAAATTAGCTGCCGGCATTGGACGGCGTGCAGTGGGGACCATTCGAACCCCAGCGAATGGTGGAGGCTCCACAACTCCAACTGACCCGTATTGCGTTGCAGAGGGCTCCTGGCTGAGAGACGGATTATTGGCAGATAACTGCAAGGTTGGAGACCTGATTGACTGTTGGGATGTTAGTGACAGAGATTCCCATTTGGCACCTATCAGGGCGGTTGAACCTCAAAAGACTGTGCCGTGTGTGTTGCTCACGATGACGAGCGGGGCTCAGGTTATTTGCAGCAGGGAAACCCCAGTTACAGATAAATCCGGTCAGGTTTATTTGGCTCAGGATTGTGTTGATGTTGAGCTTGGAGTCCTGCATGAAGACGAGCCGCTCACCTGGGAAACCGTTGAGCGTGTTGAATCTGCTGGACTGCGGACTGTCTACAAAATTTCCGTTGGCAATATCAGCTATGCCGCAGGTGTTGACCCTCAGCACCGAGTAATTACCCACAACGCAATATATAAACCTTAGGAGGCAACTGTGCCCAGTTTTTCTCCCTTAAACAGTGTTCCAGATTTAGAGTCCTGGCAGTTCGCCTACAGTATCGATGATGGTCACAGTGCGGGCACTATCGTTCGCGCTACAGTTACCCAAGCTACTGAGTCCGCTTCTGCTGATGCCCAGGCTGCCGCCGTATTGAAGTGCACCATCGCTGTAATTGATGCTCAAAACAATGTGCAGCTTGATGGTGCTGGTGATGAAATGTCTAGTGTGTATGTAACAACGAAAACACTACAGACTGATTCAGGTCAGGCTGTGAATGTGGCAGACCATGCAGCTGATTTAGTAGCGAGCTGTATTGTTGAGGTGGCGAATCGTTTAGCGGTGCATAGCTCAATAGCGGCAATGGCTATTCCTAGCGCGTGAATACGATTGTGATGGGAGAGGACTGCCCACTAAAGGACTTATTAAGCTTCAAAAACCTCGAGTCGCAACACGAGGTTTCTGTAAATCTGGATTTAGTGGCCGCTAACTAGCCCTGTCCAGGTTCCGGTCTGGCTCCTCCTGACCCATTCTCGATGTTTGGGCCAGCTTTAATGTCAGTTCCTACATTCATGTTGTAATTCCTATTTACCTATAAACTAAAGAGCGCACAAAACGATTGGAGCGGAATTTATGGAAACTTGAAGTTTTCATGTGGCCTCTACCTAATAATTTTCGCGCCACTTGAAAAATACCCAAAATCAAATTGTGGAACAATAGTTATTTGGATTTATAAATCAGTATTTATCGTGTGTTTGTACCAGTTAGATTGTTTCGATGACTCTGCATGCAATCGGAAGTCGTTATAGACCATGCAGTCAGTGATATAGTTGAAGTTGCGAATCGCCTAGCTGTGCATAGTTCTATTGCGGCTATGGCGATCCCTAGCGGGTGATACATAAATGGTGTCATGCCTCTTGAAGCTTACTCTTCGGTGTGTCTGTATTTGGAAGAGAGAGATCTGGCAAGTCAACTGAGTTTGCAAGGCATCTAACACTTGATACGCATAACTCTCTTGAGGAGTTCAAATCCTTCTCAGTGGCAGAATCTCTTAGCTTCTTCAAAAGCTGAGTTAATAGTTTCAATGTTTGCTTGTTGTAGTACATGAAAGCTTGCTGCATAAGAGCGTCAAGTTCATGTTTTATTAATATCGCATCTTTAATGTTTTCACTCCTATGAATTCTAAATAAGAGGGTGGTTGTTTTTTCAAAGGCGTCGAGTCGTCTATCTACTGTAGCAATCTTTAATGCGCTATGGTTTCTCGACTGCTCAATTAGAAGATTGTTTTGGTTTTTTATATCTTCAAGCTCTTTCGAGTGCTCTTTTTTGACCCTTTCTAGCTCGCTCGAAAACTTGAGAGATATTTCACCTTGCGCTGTTTGGATTTTTTCCAAGTCCTCGATAATCGCTTGATTCTTACCCTTTTGAGTGAAGTAAGGAATAACAAGCCCAGCAATAGCTATAGAAAAGAAAAATATATTCAGCCCATCAATGGTTTCTGGAAGTACGATTTGCATGGATATTCCTTGTCCGTGTCGGTTCCTAGTTGAGTTTATCTGAGGTTTAAGTTTGGCTGTATAACTTTCAATGGATTTAATAGATATGAGATACGGATACAACCCCTACATGCCCGACTGGGAAACCCTGTACAACCCGACACCCTCTTTAACTCAACAACCCCAAACCACACAACAATCCAGCATTAACCCAATGCAGGCTATGAGCTGGTACAACAAATTTGCAGGCGGCGGCGCATCTGGTGCAGGCAGTACGGCAGGCGGTACCGCAAGCACTGGCGCCGGTAGTGGTGCAGCAGGAGGCTCCAGTTGGATTGCATCAGCCGGCCCCTGGGCGGCCCTGGCCGCAATCATTGCAATCAATGAGCACGAAGCTCGGGATGGTGGCTATCGCGATGAAGATGACAAGGGCTACGCCCTGGACCTACTCGGCGGCAAGGTGTTCGAGCAGGATGCCACCTACCGCTGGAAAGACGACCTCAACGATACCTTGCCGGGCTCTGGCAGCATGGTTGAATCAATGGCAAACCTTGGCTCTCTGGATTTCTCCAACGCTGGTAAAGCGTTTGAAGATGGATTGAAGGAAGACCCACTAATCAAAGGCATTCTCAGCCTCTTCTAACAGGTGAAACATGGGATTTTTAGACAGTCTTATGGGTGGCGGTGGCGAGTCCAAAAGCCAGAGTTATCTGGATGAGGACCAGAAAGGCTACCTCAATGATATTTGGGGGCAAGGGCAGCAACTCTACAACTCTGGCCAATCTCCAGTCGCAGACCTCACACCACAAATGCAGCAGTACATTCAGGCTGCAATGGGGTTTGGTGATACGGCCAATGGTTATGCTAACCAAGTGACAAGTGCGTCTAATGGCTTCGGCAATACTGCAGACACAATGCAGAATTACCTGAATCAGGTGATGGGTAGCGGCGGATATCAGGCACCAATGCAAAACGGTGTAGATATGAACACCGTAAACTCACTGATTGATAACGACCTGATTAATTCGCAAATCACAGCCAGCACTCGTGATATTTACCGCGACCTCAATGAAAACCAGTTGCCGGGCATAGCCTCAGGCGCTGTCTCTACAGGCAATACAGGCTCAACTCGCCGAGGGGTTGCCGAAGGTATCGCTATGCGCGGAGCAGATGATAGGGCCTCAGATGTGGCCGCAGGTATTCGCTCCAATGCCTATAACCAGGCCGTGGGGGTTGCAGCGAATCAAGCCAGTGCAAATCAAAATGCCCAGATGAACACCAACAATCTCAACGCCAATATGGCGACGAGCAATTTCGGTACAGCGGGCAATCTCTTCAATACCGGATTTGGCAACGCCTACAACATGGGTATGGGCGGCGTAAGCATGATGGGGCAGGGTGGCAACGCCATGCAGAACTACATGCAGCAAGTAGCCATGGCGCCCTGGCAAAAACTGCAGTTGTACCAGGGCTCCATTGGTTCACCAATTGTGCTTAATCAGTCCACTCAGGCAGGCGGTAGTCAAGGAGCCGGGGGCATCCTTAGTGGTATCGGCGGAATCATGCAGGGCATGGGATAAGGCCCACAACTGAAAATCAACAGGATAGATAAATGCCAGTACTAAGCATGGGTGAGCCTATCGGAGTGCTCGACCAAAATTTTCTTGAACCACAACAATCTCCCTCCTTCGATTCCTCAGACCCTTTCGCTCGCAGCATAGACCGATACGAACAGCAGCTAATTGACAATCAAAGTGAAGTTGAAAGGCTGAAAGGTAATAAGTGGGCCCGCATTGGACGGATGCTGACAGCTGCAGGTGTAGGCCTAAACGGTGGCGACCCCTCACAAGCTTATCAGGGCTACAACAGTCAATTAGCAGCACTGCAAAACAATAGTGCCAAGCTCAATTCTGGGATTGATGAAATAAATCTTAAGCGAGCAATGATAGAGCAGAAAGGAATGGCTACTCCTGAGACTGTTGGCTCTCCTTTGGCGCTCGCTAATGGTAACTATGGGATTGCGGTTAAGAACCCTGACGGCTCGACTGAAGTACGTGACTTGGGTGTTCGATTTGATCCCAAAGTACATAAGATCGGTGACCAGCTTTTGACAACCACTGGCGGCAACACTCCAGTAGAGCTCTTATCGGATGAGCAGCTTCAGAAGATTTATGACCAGCGCATAAAGAACAAGAAAGGCGAGCTTGATTTAAAGGCTAATTCTGAGGCCGAAAAAACTGCAGCGCTTAACGCCAAAACTTACAAGGCGTATCAAGCAGGTATGAAAGGTCTAACTAAAGGAATGGCGGGGACCACTACTAACCCGATTACAGGCTCATTACCCGCGTTGACCTCAGCGGCGCAGACGGCTGATGGTGCAGTCTCAGCAATGGCTCCAATTCTTAAATCTCTTTTCCGTGAAGCTGGTGAAGGTGTTTTTACAGATAAAGACCAAGAATTACTGATAAACATGATTCCGACCCGAAAAGACCATCCCGAAGCGCGAAAAGCAAAGCTTGAAATGGTAGACCAGATTGTTCGCGCAAAACTTGGAATCGGTTTTGATGAGGCTCGGCCTAGCAGTGGAGATGAGCCAACAGGAAATACAAATATTGATTCCCTTGGTCCTCCATCAGGCCTCCCCCAAAAGGGAGAGGTAGTAGACGGCTATGAATTCCTTGGCGGTAACCCAAACGACCCTAACAACTGGAGGCAGAAATAATGACAAAGCCTTGGGAGAGAAATTGGGAATCCGCTTCAGAAAATCCGAGGCCTTGGGAGCGTCAATGGGCAAAGGAAGAGACCGAGAGTAGTGCTGAAAGCTCATCTATGCCTCTAGTAGCCTCTGTTCCACTGGAGTTCATGAGTGCGGTGAACCGTGGTGCAACTGAACTTGTAGATTTTGTTGCTGGTGCAGTACCGAATGCGGTGGCATATGCGGCTGGTTCTGATTGGAGAATGCCTCGTTTAACAGATGCTTTAGAAGAGGGAACTGAAGGCAATTTCATGGAGGACGGGCTAGGCAAAAATGTAGTCCGCCAAACAGGGGAAGTAATCCCTGCTGCTGCAAGTGCCGGGGGTATGTTAAGGCAAGCCGCTGCAAGGCTGCCGCAATTCGGAGCTTCTTCTGAGTCAGCGGTTGCCGGAGCTATCCGCGAAGTAGGTAAGACTTCGGCCTCAGCTGATATTGGTCTTGGCGCCGCGTCAGGTGCTGGCTCTGAGTTTGGTGGAGAAGCTGGTGAATATGTTGGCGGCGAGACTGGGCGTCAAGTGGGCGAGATGGTAGGGGCTTTAGCGCTACCCGTAGGGGCTGCAGCTGTAACCTCAAATATGAAGCGCAAGCCAATGGCTATCTCCCAAGGCGTTCTCGCTGATGAGAAAGGGGTTACCAGGGAGGGGGCGCGACTTGTGGCGCGTGGCGAGGTTCAGCCTACGCAGTTAAAAGGTGCTCTCGATACAGTCGAGCAGCGTGTGCGCAACAGGACATTCGAAGAGGTAGGAGTAAAACCAACAAAGGCCCAGCTCACGCGTAATGCTGATGATTTCCGCGAGCAGCAAGAGTTGGGTAAGCACTCTGGCGCTATCCGTGGAGCTCTGGAAGAGCAGGACTCTATTTTAACTCAACGCGTAGATGAGTTGGCTGGCCGGACTGGTGGGGCCAGCCGAGAGGCGCATGAAACGGGTTATGCGATTGAGGACGCGATCACACGTAGAGCATTACATGATGATGCCCTCGCGTCGAAGCTGTATCAGCAGGCTAGTGAGATTGCTGGTGGCCAGCCGAAAGTGCTGCTCAAGCGTTTCAATAGCTTGTTGGAAGATAGTATGACCTCGGACGATGCTGCTAATGGTGTGCTGAAGGCGATCAGAGGCAGGCTACAGCGTAAGGGGTTGCTGCTCAGCCAGTCCCCATCAGCGGTTAACTCGGCAGGCATGGTAGAGAAACATGCACGCCTCACGCCAAGGCAAGTGGAGCGGGATGTCCGGCAACTTATCAATGAATATTGGGATTCCACTAGCGGCATTGGGCGCCGCATATTGACACAACTCAAGGACGCGGTTGACGAGGATGTTTTTGCATCTGCCGGTGACGATTTCTACAAAGAAGCTCGCGCGGCTTTCGAGCAGTCCCGGAAATCGCTGGAGGCAGTTAAAAAGCATAAGTTCTGGAAGAACGACAAGTCCGTTGTAAAGCAAATACTGGAGGGAGGGGTTGCGCCAGAGGACATTTTCAATCGATTGGTGGTAGGCAAGGGCGGCAAAGTTGATGACCTGAAGCTCTTAAAGGGCTATTTGAATAGCGGCAGTGGTGAGGCTGGCAAGGCTGCTTGGAATGACCTTCGGGCTCAAACTTTGGTACACCTAAAAGATAGGGCAACAAAATCGCTTGCTACAAATCAGCAGGGCGAGCGGACTTTCAATGGGGCGGAATTCCGAAGAGCAATTGAGGGCATTGGCAGACCCAAGCTTAAGCAAATTTTATCTAATGAGGAATTTGAAGCCCTTGAGAGTATTGCCAAAGTTGGTGAGTTGCGTATTCCTGTTCCTGGAACAGCTCTAGGCGATGGGCCGACAGGTGTGGCAGTTAATTCTCTAAAAGAAAGCCTGGGCGTATTTGAGCGGGCAACTCTGAAATTACTGGAGCTAGGGTACAAAGGGCGGCGCGCCAAGGGAGTTTTAGATGCCGAGATTATAGACATACCAGTAACCCCCGTAAGGGAAGAGGGCAAATCACTCGCACCTTTGGTTGGGGCCCTGGATGTCGTTAACCAGTAATGGCTATGAGAAGTGCCAATCTTTCACAAAGGGAGCTATAAAAATAACAGCTAACCCGAATGTAAAGACAATTTCTTCGATTAACTGTTTTGTTTCTTTATTCATTCCTAAACCATATCCCAGATAGCAAATACAAAAAGTGTCTGGCAGTGGGCATTAAGGAGAAGCGTGCCATAAGGTAAAACCCCCAATTGGAATGAGGGTGCCAGCTACTTGGGGCGCGTGAGTCAGCCCCAAGTGGTACTGTTTGCATGGTTAACTATCAGTAACTCCCGGATGGCTTTAGCTCTTTAGGGCGACTAGTTATAATTTGTACCTCGGGCTCCTTACTGCTAACCGGTTTGATATTGGAGGCTAGCATTTTAATTGCTGCAGACCTTATATAATCGAGCTTTCCTTGACGTTTAAACTCACCTTTTTCAGGTGCTAATATCTTCCGCATTTGCACTGCCCTCCCTGCTTGTACTGATGTCCTGAAATCGATATTTTCTCATTGAGTGTAGATAAAGCTCTAATTCGACGCGGTCAGCGATGTCATCCAATACATTTTCGCAGGCCTTAAAATCTTCATTACTATCTGCTGGACATATATTTTGACCATAAACTGCAATAGAGAAAATGTAAACATAATTACAGTTGTTTACAGTTATTCTAACTGGCTTGCAATAAATTGATCCCTGTTTGGCATCTCTAGATCGTTTAGAGTGCTCAAACATATTCTCTTTGATACCCTTTCTAATATCTGGAATCAATAGGCTATCACCAGATTGAAAGCAGGTGGCGGCTGTAGAGTTTCCGTTCATGATGTCCCGAGCTCTTGCGTATTTTCTTTGTGTTTCACATCGCAACTCATACCACCACTTATCTTCCCTTGGATTGCCTTGGATGATTGTTATTGCAATATTTTTGGCGTCTAATCCAAAAGCTTCGACTAAAAATCTTTTTGTTTCAGCCAGTACATACTCTAATTGCTCCTTTGGGTGTGTGATTGCTTTGAAGGTATCACCGGTTGGTTTTAGGTGCTTTGCCTTGTCGAAAAATCTACGTTTTTTCTTATTTACCAGGCTCTTGAATAGCATTATTAGAGCCTTGGTTATCTCGTTTTTTTGTTTGCTTACCTTGCTGTGCAAAAGCTCAGAAATCGTTTTAAATATTATCACTAGGGATGTGATAAAGAGGAGGGTCAGAAAAGCTGACTGATGAAATTCTATGTTGTTCTTGATTAATGCAAAGTCATCCCCCCAAATATCAAGGGTTAGATAATACATAGTGGTAAAGGCAGGTATACAAATGCTTAATGCGGGGTGATTTAAGAATCGTGTAAAAAAATTATCCCCAAATGCAAGAAAAATTAATTTCTTCAAAACCATTCCTTGGCTTATTCAATTTTCTTTTGATATTTAACTAGTGGTCCACGGGGATTATCGTGACTTGCCACGTAATAGTAAACTCTTGTTAATTTTTCAAAATTGATATATGGAGACAAGTGTTTGATATGTCGAACTGTATTTGTCTCCTCTGTTCACTTCCAGTACGACCACTCAATATAATTCTGAGGGTTGTCATACCTCAGCTTCTTTCTATTATTTTGTTTCTCCCTGATGGAGGTTAAGGAAAGTTTTTCGGCTAGTTGTTTTTTTGCTTGTGTAGTTATTTTGCTCTAAGAGAATAGTATGAGTGGTGTTGTTTTTAATTGATTTCAATTCTGATGTTTTTTACTGTTAGTTTTCCCTTTTTGTGCATATTTTAAAGATTGATGCTTGGGGGGGAGTCGGTATCAATAGAAACCTTTTTTTACAATGCATGGCAGGAATTTTATGAACCTTATTGAGGCGCGTAATGATTTTATCGATGTATTGGAAGTGGCAGATGAAAGGCCGGAACGCATTATCGCTTCTTATGCCAAAGTGTGGTGGCGTGAGTTTAAGAAGTGGGAGTCTAAGGATACTGTATCGAAAGCTTTTCACGAGTCGCGATTATCTATTCGTGTGTACAATAATTGTGATGGAAGTGATAGCTCTTCTAAATGGCAAACAATTTATGAGTCTACTATGGCTACGCCATTTGGGGAGTCAGGAAAAAAGAGTTACGATCATATATATGATGTGAGTGGTCAAGGAGTGTTGGCTCGAACGATGCCGAGCTTTTTTTATAATGGCCCCGGGTCTCAAAGTTTAAAATATAGGTATGGCCTGCATGATCTTAGTGCCTCCTTATTGACGCGGGAAAAACCTATATCTGAGCAGTTATTTTTAGCTCTAGATAGGGGGAAGCATGGTGCTGTAGCTGTTTTTATGCCACTTCCTGAGCCTGAAGATATGCATTTACTTCATGTGGTTGACCATATAGTTAAAAAGTATCCAGAATCATCTCTTTGCCCCTTATTTAGAGAGTATAGAAGTAAAATGACGCGCATAAAGTTGGCGTATGAAAATGATATTGGCGCGCAAATGATTGCATTTGATCGACCCTCTTCTTCACATAAGCCAGGGGTGAAGCTTAGGTATGGGCTGGGCAATAGAATTAAAGAAAAAGGTTTGATTGGTACCCGCCCGGTAACTCCGGAGGACCGTGAGCAATTAGCTGAAAACGCTTTTCATTATAAAGATATTCTGACTTCTGAAAAGCGGGCTAAATACAATGAGATCACAATTGCATATCGACAACATGGTGATGGGAGCACTTCATTTCCCAAGTTTGGAGTTTGGAATGCGCCTGTTAAGAGCTTTGGTGTCTTCGATATTAATTCAGGGCAATACACAGGAGAAGAAATTCTCGATTACCCTCCCAGGTAGGTTACAGTAAAAAGTGTAAAGGCTTGTATTTGTTCTCTTAATTTTCGTCATGTACGATCCCTCTAAACAATAAAGAGGGGTCGTCATGCGCCTATTTCTACCAATTATCATATCCACCGCTCTGTCTGGTTGTTTTGAGGCTGTAGCCAATACCAACGAATACGACCGCCACGAGTGGCTACCTCGTTGGTCTGATACTGATAGAGACTGCCAGAGCACACGCCATGAGCTGCTAGTTCAGTTCTCCCTGGCCCCAGTAACCTTCACCAATGACAAGCAGTGCACGGTAGATACAGGCCTCTGGCTGGACCCATACACCGGCAACTTCTACAGCCTGGCCTCTGACCTGGATGTTGAACATATCGTGCCGCTGTCCTGGGCGCACGGGCACGGTGGTGCCAACTGGACTGTAGAGCTGAAGCGTCAATTTGCAGAAGACCCTGAGAATCTATGGCTGGTCGATGATGGCCGGAACCAAAGCAAGGGTGACAAAGGCCCCGATGAGTGGATGCCACCCTATGAGCCTGTCCAGGCCATCTATGTGCAGCGCTTTATGGCGATAGTGGAGAAGTATGGATTGGCTCTAACAGAAGATGAGGCGCGGCAATTTGCAGCGCTAAGAAGCAATAACGCAGGTTAAAGGTTTTCTATGCAGACAAGGATGTTCTTGAAATTATTCCGCTATTCAATTTTATTTTTTCTACTGTCCTTCCTGGCAATAGTAGTGTTAGGAAAGATTATACCTTTGTTTTTTACTCACCCAATGTTTGAAAAGATGGTAGCGGGAGCATATTGGTTGTCGGGCTGGGGTGGTTTAGTTTTATTTTGCCTCGGAATATTGTTTGCTTTCCCTCCAGGCTTGCGGCTTTGGCGCTGGAGTCAGGGAGAGGAATATTCCTGTTTCCGCTGTGGCGGGCCGGTTGAATTTCGTACAGGCAGGTTTGGACCCTACTACCACTGTCTCGGGTGTGGCCAAAATGAGTCTATGTCATAGCTAAGAAGCATGGGCTGCAGCTCTCTCCGGAAAGTCAGCCCAGATTCTGGGATTAATAGAGGAATAGGGGAGGTTTTGCCTCCCATTTGCTGTTCTTCAGCCAAACTGCTCAACTAGGTTCTCATCAAAGCTAATGCCAGTTAGCTCAAATTTCTCTACAGCACATTTAAACTGCTCATTGCAGAATACAGTCGCGCAGTTTTCAAATTTGGATTTAAAGGTTGCTAGCTTTTCGGCATCACCGGTAAAAGCTAAAGCTTTTAAAGAAATAGGGGTATCACCAAGGTATTCATGCTGGGAAACATCTAAATCTTCCTGACCAAAAGTGCGGCAATTGAAGAGATAGTAGACTTCACCTTCTGCTTCAACGGGTAGCAGCTCCCCATAGCTTTCCAGTAAATCCCCAAGGTAACGTTTGGCCTTTGGGGACAGTACCAGCGTGGCACCCAGGCCAGATGATATATCTGGAATAGGGGACCCCTCAAACCCTTCATTGCTTAAAAAGTGTGCGCCCATAGGGGGCCACCAAGCAGCCATCGCAGTATTGCGCAGGCTAAAATCTAGGATTGAGTCTGGATCGGAGTCATCTGGTGCGTGCCTGGCAATATCCAGAATACTTAAGTCTAGGTTTTTAAACCGAAAGCCGTCGTCACGAATTGCGTAAATTGCAGGCATCAGATAACTCCGTTTTTAATTTCGGTAATAGCGGTATCGGGTTCATTTTCTTGGAGTATTCTCCCGATTACCTGAAGTTGAGTTTTGATCGTATCCATATCGCGAAACCCTTGTATACGTCGAGCGACCCATCGCTCATACTCATGGGTATGATATGTTAAGTGGCCTGTCGATTCTGGCATAGACCAGTGTGGAGTATCATCATCTCTTCTGACTAGATAAACTCCATTCGCTGGGTCATTTATACGGATCCCATGACGATGGAGGTGCATTCGGGCTCTACCTGTGACGACTGGTAGCTTTCCTTTACCTGGCACAATGTGGTGCGCAGTATGTAGTGGACTCGGCTTGGGCACTCCCTCGGCTCGCATGTACTTTTCTAGCGTATCGGTGGGGTGGTGTTTTTCTTTCTCCATTACCTGAAGAGTATCCGCCCTTTCCTTTAGTGTACCGCTAAGGGCTCCTTCACCTACCGCTCGATACTTAGCAAGCTGTTCTTGAACGTCCATCATGGCTTCAATGGTTCTGCGCTCTTGATCCAAATATTTCAGAGCCTTTTCCCTTTCTGCCTTCCTCTCTTTATCTAAGGAGTTTACCGCATTGCCCCCGCTGTAGAATTTTTCTGCCTTTTGTTCGTAGTCTTGAATCATCGACTCTAGATGAGACAATTCATGTTTGTGCTTGGTTATTCTCTTTCCGTTCTGGTACTTAATTTCCATTTACTGACTAGTCCTTTTACAGCGTCCAAGAATTGTTCATGATTATCATCTATGGTTTGTGTGGCTCAGTATAAAATAGCGCTAGGTGTAGAAATTATGCTGTAAGTCCATGAAATGAGAGGCGCCTCCCTAATAGAGTCGAATTAATTTAACTAACTCTATCTAAAGCCTCCGTCTACCAATCACTCAAAGAGCCACTCAGCACCCATAAAAACCTGTATATCCTGACCCTCTAAGCCCGCTAGCGTGGGCGCCATCTTCTTTTTGCTATCGATACTGTATATACATACAGTATTTTGGTAGATTGCCCCTGTGTCGACGGAAAGAAGGAGTTGGACCATGACATTCATAGAGGTTGAAGCCGAGATACGCGCTTGCTTGAACACTATTGATATGACCGCAGACACTGCCGACCCGAAGCTTAGGGACATGCTGAAGGTGCAGGTGAACAATCTGGATGCGGCAACCAATGCCCTTGTAGATGAGCTGAACAGTCTCAACGAGAAGCAGGAGCGGCTTAGAGAATTATTAGAGTAAGTTGAGTATTATTGAGGTGAGTGGGCTGAACCCTCTACTGGAAGATTCAGCCCAAATATTGGTGCCAAAGAGAATGTTTGTTCTATCTAGCTCCTTTGAAGTTAGGATATTTAGGGTGACGATTTTTTTGAAGCAATATATTTACGTGCGCAGATATTAAATTGGGCAGAGCTAGATTTCCATATGATCCTGTTATCGATTTCTGGCAAAAAACTATAACTACAAAAAGCTTCAATCACCTTCAATATTGTAATTAGCGCAAAAATAGGATGGGTGTCATCGTAAGCTATTAAATGCTCGGTTTGACAATTTGGAGGTATGATTCCCTCATTAAACCTGATGTGTAGACTCTCAGACAATCTAAATGTCTTCATGAAATACTGGGCTGCCAGGTTGGTGTCTGCGTTATTTACTGGAGTGATGTCATTGCTAATATGGTTAAATTGTCTAATGGTTGTATCTAGGTAGAGCATTCCTCTGTTGTCTTTTAAAGATTTAAAGTCTACATTTTTTGCATTATTGTGAGGGAATATTCTTTGGTATAGTTTTCGGCGGTTATAGAATTTAATATTCCAATCGACCTCTAACTGGTCAAGCATCTCTAAGAAATCTTTCTTATGGTCATAGAAGTTGGAAGCCGTATTTCTTTCCTCGGTTTCGCTAAGAGCCTTTGCGAATTGGGCAGACCTATGATTCGAGGCTACAAGGGCGGTAAGTGGCAAAGCTATTGCGGCAAGAGCTAAAGGGAATCTAAAGATGTCGAATAGCCTGTTAAAACCATCGTAAGAATAGTCAAACTCTCTATCGAGGTTTAGGCCAATTATTAAACAGAAAACAAATGACACTGCCAGCGGGACGATTAGAGCAGCTTTAAATTTTCCTGATTGCCATAATGTCCTCTTTTCAATAAGGCCTTCAGGTGACCACCAGTTTCGTAGATATTTTCGATGTTGCTTATGGAAAAAAGAGATTAATAAGGCAGCTATAGTTAATATCAAAGTAAAAAAGTAATTCAACAAGGGGGATATAAGAATGAGTGCTCCAAGTGTGGTTAGTATCCACCCTAGGCCAGGAAGTGGGTATCTATCCGCGTCGTTTCTCTTGGCTGGATCCTCAACCGTAGTTTCGACTACGCCCTCTTTGGAAAAATCTTCATTCCTACCCTCACTCACAATAACCTTACTCCCTTTTTATATTTCACGACAGCTTGATAGTGATTGATAACTTTTCTAGTGTCTACTGGTGGCTAATATTAATCGGTATGTAGCGGTAAATTTTGCCATACAGCTTCTTGTTTTCGCATACTGTATATGTATACGGCATGCGGTATATTATGAAACTTACCTCTCTATACGGCAGCGGCGTCAGCTGTGGCTTTCCCTCCCCAGCAGATGACCCAAAAGAACAGCCGTTAAGCCTAGATGAACACTTAATAACCAATCCTCCGGCTACATTCATGGCCAGGGCCAACGGAGACTCTATGCAGGGCTTGGGCATCTTTGACCGTGATGTGCTCATTGTCGATCGCTCCCTGACACCTATGAATGGTGATGTGGTAGTGGTCGCTCTGGATGGTCAGCTGGCTTGCAAAATCTTGGACTTGAAACGAGGCCGACTATTGTCAGCTAATGGCAAATACAGGCCAATACCGGTCTGGGAAGGGCAGGAGTTGCTAGTTGAGGGTGTGGTTAAGGCGTCTATTCGGTACCATCGTATGGGTGACAAAAAGCACTGATTGCATGTCCAGCTTGCATAAGGGGTAACTATCGATGTCTAATACCCGCAGCGCGGGGTAATGTACTGGTTTTTTATACAGTGATTACCCCTGAAAATGATGTAGGTGGTTGATTTTGAAAGGGCGGGCCAAACATTGTGGCTCCTGAGGTCGCGGGTTCGATCCCCGTCGGCCACCCCAGATTCTTCCTTGTTTATCAAGGACTTAAAACCCCGCCGAGTGCGGGGTTTTTTAGTTTTAGGCCTCAGTGTACGAATTCGGTGTACGAATTTCTGCCTCAATCTATGTTGAGGTTTGATTTTGGTAGATCGTGAGCCATGTCTATCTGGCGGTAAAAATCCCCCCCCCCTTTTTAAAATCACTAAGAAGTAGCTTGGAGCTGTAATGAAGTATCTGCTGTCCGTATTTTTCCTAACTTGTTCTGCTTTCGCCTCTGCGGCTGGGGACTCAAACTTTTCATTAGGCAAGGGTCTGGATCATGCTGGGATAGGAGCAAAGTATTCGATTAACCGCGGTAAAGATAAGTACTTCGGCTCTTTGGGTTGGAAGGGCTATTCCGATGAGGCTGGTTCAGTTGCGGGTTACGGATTGGGTTGGGAGCGACTTGTAGCTTCCGATAGCCATTCTTTAGGAGCTTTCCTGGGGCTTGTAGAGGTTAACTATCGTAGAGATGAAGCAGCGCGCTATAACGGGATTGCTTTGCTTTACAATTATTACTTTTCAGGATTTTCTGAATCCTCATTTGTTCTCGGTGCCGCTGTTCATGCGGGAACCAGGTCAGGTGATGAGCCGTATTTTGATGAGCATACTACCGGTGCAAGTGTAAAGTTTGCTTATCAGTGGTAGCGTAGGTGGTGGATCTTTAGGTTCGACCCCCGCTCGCCCACCCCAGATTCTTCCTTGTTTATAAAGAACTTAAAACCTCGCCTAGTGCGGGTTTTTTCATTTCTGATTCCCGTGTGGTAATTTGGGTCTCAATCTATGTTGAGGTTTTGCTTGTTACTTGCTGTGATTCTTAAGGAGGAGAAGTAAATGAATGAAATATTGGGGGGGATAGAGCGGGTTTTAGATGAAATAGATGATTTGCCAGAGCTGGAAGATGAGTTTGACCGGTTGGCAGGGTGGCGCGCAGAGAATGGAGAGCCGGATCAGGAGCGGTCAAGCCTAGAGTTAAAAAAATGGAGGGTCAAGCTTCAAAATTTCCATGATGGCGCAGGTGCATGTTTTGAAAAGTTGGCCTCTATGCCTCTAGGGGGCCAATTAGAATTGGAACTCCGCCGCAAGCTGATGGGAAAGGCTGAGCAAAAAAAGGAGTCTATTCAAGGTCTACTTCCGAAGGTTGATATGCAGATTGAGATTTTCGAGAGTTTTATTCGTCGCAGAGAAGTGCGGGAACAAGTAGATTTGACTAGGCGGGCATTAGATGAAGCTAGGCGAGCGAATTCTATTGCTCAAGAAGGAGTGCATGTTGCTAATGAGAGCACTGATGCAGCCAAAATGAGTGCAAATGCGGCAATGGATAGCGCAGAAATCGCACGTAAAGGTACCATGCATACAGGGAGGGCGGTTTGGGTTGCCGCTTGTTCGGCTGCTATCGCTGCTGTTGCACTATGTTGGCAGATCTACTCTCAAAATAAAGTTGTTTCTGTAAATCTAAACTCCCCTGTGGGTATGCAGCCGGTCACTCTTTCTGATGAATCTATAAGTAATCTAACTCATGCACTTTCAGCTGAGCTGGCTAAAGCAAAAGGTGAGCAGGCCGCTTTATCGCCTAAATCAATTGAAGACTTGCGAGCAGTGCTGAAGCTTGAGCTTGAAAGAAATGCTCGCATTGATGTTGTAAAAAGCAGAGAATATATGGGGCAAAAAGAAAATTAAATTATTTGCCTCTCTCTGCTAGTGTTCAATTCAGGCCGGCAACCCTGCATGTTTATTTATACTTCTTAGGTGCTTACTGGGTTATATTTCAGGGGTGGCGGGCTCTAAGTTGAGTTCATCATTTTTTACTGCCTTGTTTTTGTATTGCTCCCAAAACTTAAGGTTTTCTTGGGGGAGGGTGTTGGGTTCCAAATGCTTTAATATTGAAAAATCTTGGACAAGCGGAGATAGCTTTTCACTACCATATTCACTTATGCAATTGTAAAAAAGTAGAGAGAGCTCATACCTTGAAAGTTGTGCCCTGAGGAGGTTTGTATATGTTTCTGGATTTGTTATGAACTTGTTTGCTTCTACGAATTTTAAAACGTTATATAGAGTTCGGAAGTATTGCCCCAATTCCTCACCATATTGTGAGTATAGTTTTCGGTATGCCTCCTTTACTCCCTCTATTGTTTTTGACTCTTCTCTAAAAATTGGCTGTTTAACTGTCGGGTTTTTTGGGTTCCTTATATAGGCTCCCAGAATTTCTGATTTGAATTCGTTGTATATTTTTTTAATGGCATCCCTACTGTGAAGGGGGGCGTTTAAATGACGGTGATAAGATATTTCATTGCGACAGCCTTCAAGAAATTCAAGCATTTTAAAAAAGGTATTTTCAAATCTTTGGATTTTAATAGTTTCGTTTTGGGTTTTTAGCTCTCTTCTTTGCTCTGACAGCTCGGTTCTGGTAAGTGCAAGCTCCTCTCTTTGTAAGGCTAGTTCATTTTTTTGCATCAAGATCGTAATTATAAGTCCAGCGAATGCAAGCCCAGAGAATAAGGATGTTAGTGCTCCAAAGCTGTCACCAAATACTCCTGATTTGTTGATGGATATTTCGTCTATAGGCCACGCAAAATAAATCAGAGCTCCTGCATATATGAGAACAGTAGCTAGTACCGAGCCAACTAATAGGAAAGCTAAATTTCTGGTTTTCATTTATTTCTTCTTTATGACTGAAAATTCATGAAGTGTAAGTTAGGATTCTTGGCATATTTGCACTAGATCTTCATTACATTTATGTCCCCTTGTTGACGACTACAGGACCCATTACTGGTTTCTGCTTTGGTGTCGAGAGGTAAGCAAGAATACTAATCGTGCTTTTGTTGAAATCAAGGGGGTTTTCAGGGGGAATGCTTTAGCGTTACTTTGTTAGTTTCCCATTGTGGTCAAGGCTAACCACCCGATCCGCGGTACGATTGTACCGCTCAGCCATAGATCGCGTCTTATGTCCGGTGAACTTTTGAACATCGCCATCAAAGTCACTAGCCGCCTTGATCTTCAGATCGTGAAAGCGAAAGCGCTGCTTAATGGCGCCAGCGGCTAGTGCTGTTCGCTGCTCTCTTTGCCATATAGCATTGAACCCGGTGCGGGTGTAGGCGCGGCCAACACGACTGCGAATGATATGGGTGGTTTGGATTTGTGATTCGGTGTTAGTGGCTACTGCGCGATCAACGGCTTCTTTGAGGGCTGAGCTCCATAGCTTTAGTTGGGCTTTGCCTGTTTTGGCTTGCACGATCAATAGGCCATCTTCATGGATGTCTGCACGGGTGAGGGCGAGTACATCCTGTTGCCTGGCTGCACACAGATAGCTAATTTCCATAGCGCACTGGTGCATCACGTGGCCGCGATCACCCAGCCATTGCCAAAAGGCTTGGTATTCCCAGTCTTCTACGTAGCGCCCGCCGGGCTTTACTTTAATTGTTTTTACTACTGCTGTGGGGTCTTCAATCTTAACGAAGCCCCTGGCTTTGCCCCACTTCATCACAATGCCTAGAAAGGTTCGCTCTCTATTGGCTGAGGTGGGGTACTCAGCGCCGCGTGCATCCATAAACATTTGTACCAGTGGGGAGGTGATATTGTCTGGTTCCATCTCCCCAAATACCGCGAGAACACGCTGGCTGTAGCGATGGTAGTCTTTTTGAGTCTGCGGCTTTATATGTTTGGTGTACTGGGGTGAGGCGAAGTAGAGCTCTACTAAATCCGCGAAGGTAAAGGTCTTTTGCACTAGACCGGCTAGGTATTTCTCATAGGCAACCCAGACTTCAGCCTGGGAGGCGTTGGTGCCGGCAACTACCTTAATACCGACCCGGTAGTGCATGACACTATCGAATTGTTCTATCTGGATGGTCAGCAAGTACCAGTCTTAGAAGAGCAAAATGGCTGGGGCATCGATGGCGTGGAATTCAAAGTCCGCCTGGATGCGGCAGCCAAAGCCTGGGACCTCAAAGGCATGATGAAGACCCCAAAACTAGCCTACAGCTAGTTCTGGCAAGGTTCATTGAAGAGGCTGCACCGCGCGGCCATTTTACTTTCAGTTACAAGCCCATTCGAGAGAAAGAGAGTGGCTACTAATTTTGTGCAAGACGGGCGCATACTGGGTTACATCAATAACTCCAGTGTGAAGATTACCTCTGGTCAGGTGGTGGTAGGCGCGGTGCTTGGGCTAGCGAAGGATAATATCGCCGTGGGTGAGTCCGGCGTGATTGCTATTGATGGCATATTCACGGTGTCTAAGGTATCTACCACAGAGATCAATCAGGGTGAAACCCTATCCTGGGTGGTTGTCTCCAGCTCATTCGATAACAGCGCAGCCACTGGCGATATCATCGGAGCAGCGGCCTTTGCCGCTGACGATGCGGGTTCCAGTGTTACCAGCTTCGCGGTCAAATTTACCGGTGTACCAGGCTCAGTGAAGTCATAATTCATCATGGGCTTAAATCAGGGAGCCGCAAGCGCGCGTTTCGTAAGTGGGGCAAAGCCGCTACCTATGATGATGGTAGCGGCGATGAGTCTATTGATTGCCGAGTGATAAAAGATCAGGAGGTTGGCGAGTTCGAAGAGGATGAGCGCGTCCGGGTGCCACGCGTAGAGTTGAATCTTCTGGTGAGTGAGGTAGGGGTTTATTGTTTAGAGACAGTGGTTGCCTTTGGTGGTGTGGAGTATGCGGTGCGAAAGATGTTATCGGATGATGGGGTTATTTAACGGGTGTTGGTGGATGCATAGAGACTTATACACTTCCCAAAGTAAAATAAAGCAGCGACAATGTTGGATTATAGAGGATTTCATTTTTTGTCAGCCAGTTGCATCTGGGAGTCGCACAATGGGAGAGAAATAAGAATAATTATTGAGTATCTCAAAAAGATTTAATCACACTGCACTTGCGATGTTGCCGCTGAAACCAGGGAGCTACTCTTAAGTGTCTGTATGCCCAAATTGAATGGTAAGTTTGAGCAAAATATTATTGTCATCTCTCCATATGCTTAAATTAAAAAATATTGTACATTGTGTGTTATGTGGCAAGTATTATCACGAAAGAGGATATAGTATGAGAAATTTGTATGCGTTTTTAATAGTAATGTTCCTGACTGGGTGTGCAACGAATCCGAATAGTTTGGATGTTCCTACCCAAATAACCTGCATTCAAGTCCCTTCAGGAGTAGAGGGCTTTGATAAGAGAGGTTGGGAACAAGTAGAATTCAGAACAACTTTGCAGCCAGGGCCTTATATTTCGGAAAGAGAAGATAGACAGGGGATATACTATCGAGCTCCTCAAGGAGGTGTGTTTGTTGGGAGGGACGACATGCTACATAAGCCATCAAGCATATTAACTTACATGACGTGGGATGGGGGAATTTGGATTCCAAAGAATGTTAATGAAAAGCCTAGAATATATAATTATTTTTCAACGAGCAGTACTGAAGTAAAAGAAGTGGAGAAAGGTGTTTCGTGCGAAAATGCTATAGTATCTGGTGACCTAGATGTAGAAGGTGTTAGTGCTGTTTCCTTTACTAAAGCTGGAAAAACTTCAAATAGTTCTTTGTCGGCAGGTCAAACGGAATATACAGGCTCAAGAGGAAGTGTAATAGGGGGACTCGTTGTCTCTAGTTTAATTAATATGGATGTAGGAAAAATCACCTTCCAACCTGAGCTTGAAGATGAAGTATTTATTCAAAACCTTCGCAATTTAGCTAAAGGTGTAGTAATTCTTGAGCATTCTACAGTTGTAGAGGAATCTGAGTGATCAGAAAGTAATAATACTATCACATTTTACTGGTGTATTGATTGGGAAGTTTAGTTGGATTGTACATGATAGAAATAAGTAAAGCAGATGAGAGGTGCATGTACGCTGACATTTTTTCTGCGAGGTAATGAGGGCGATTACTCTGAAGCAGAAAAACATAATTACCCATATCGAACTGACCATATGATTACTTCGGCTGGCGTACTTAGAACAAGTCTTGGTGTATAGGGTGTAAGGCTGTTTTAAAGAGAGTTGCTTGCTTAGCGGAGCAGCTCCGCGATAAGTTGCCTGGAGGCTCTATTATCGGGGTTCACGGCGGCCATGAGTGTAAACACAATGCCGCAAGGCAATAGCGCTCGTTCATTTATCATTCTCCTTTAGGTGTTCAGTGGCTGTAGACATTACAAGCTGAAACTGATTTTTTGATGCTATTTAGTTTGCAAATAAGTACAAAGAAACCAATTTTGACACTAAAGAATAAAGTGAGATTAGTCCACTATGGGCGAAAGGGTTAAGTAAGTGTCTTTCAAAGGGTTCTCAAAAGGATATAAAACAGAGAAAATACTGGGCTATAAAGCAGATTTTTTATATTTAATTTGCACTTTAGTATCAGCTTGAGTTGACTTTCAGGGAAAAATTAAAAAGAGTTAAGTAAATAATGAGTGAAAATATGTATCAGGCACCAACTGCTTCGCTTGAAGTAGGTGATGATGAATCTAATTATAAATTAGCTTCAACTACAAAAAAGATTTATCAATCTGATGATTGACACAGGTGTCTATTATTTAGTGGCTGTTGTTTTAATGGTTGTGGTTGCCCAATTAGGGATTGGTCATATTTTTTTGGGTGCAGGGGCTTCGGTGTTTGCCATAGTGGTGATGGTTTTATACAATTTTTTGCCTGAATATTTTTTTGGAAAAACTCCTGCCAAATTTATTACTAGAACGAAAGTTGTAAACCTTGAGGGTGGGAAAATTACAATGGGCCAAGCTTTAGGTCGGAGCCTAATTCGACTTGTTCCATTTGAACCATTTTCCTTTTTAGGTCGTAGCGGTTCTACACGCGGGTGGCATGATTCGTGGTCAAAAACCAGAGTGATTTCAACTAAATAGTATTCGATATGCAGTCAAACACGTAAGGTGGTAAAAAGTTTTATTCCAATAAAAGTTAAGTGGTTTTGGAAGCCAGACCCGCACCAGCGGGTTTTTTCATGCCCGAAATTTTTGGAGCATTATCCAATGACCCAGCGCATAACAATCCACGATGCTTTACAAAGTGAGCTGCAAACCCTATCCGGCTACACATTCCCAACTCCTGGCGCCACAGAAGAAATTGATAGCAAAAAGCTGCCGTCCACTGTGGTGGGCTTTGCAGTTGAGAACACCGAACACGAAATGCATGGCGGTACCGAGCGGCAACTTGATCTGACGGTTGCTGCGGTGGTGAAAACTAGCGGCGATGTGTATGCGGCGTTAGACCAACCAAGCAGCGGTGGATATTGAAAGCGTCTTGCAGGATGCTTCTCTGGAGAGTATCTGTGATTTGTTCCTGCTTAGCCAAACCGAGTTTGCGCTGGACCAGGATCACCCATTAGGTGAGGTATGCTTGACGTATAGCGCCAAGTATCCCACTGAACCCACAGACTTTTAACGAAACAACCCGATGAGGTTATGACTATGGCACAAGGTTATAAAACTAAGTTTTATCGCAGTGATGATGGCAGTTCTTATTCTCAAGTAGCGGGCATGTTGGATCTTGAGCCCGGTGAAGAGTCTCGAGGTTCTGTTGATATGACTCCCATTGATGGCACCAGTAGCTATATAGACTATGACCCTTCGGGCTTGCGTGATGCCTGAGAGGTCTCTATTACCTTGATCTGGAAAGAGAGCGACAGCGGCCAAAAGGCTCTGCGCTCAGATTACGATTCTCATAACCAAGTCCGCTCACCTCGTGGAAATCGATTTCGCGAATACGGTGGATACCTAGTTCTGGATAAACCAGAGCCACATAAATTACCAGGGCACTTATCACCGAGATAATTTGCACGCAGCTGAAAGGCGATTTCAGGATTACTACGAGAGTATGCCGAAGGCTGCTTGATGGGGAGTGTGGTTGGTTTTTGGTTGCTTGAAAATTGCTTGGGGGGCATGACATGAGATTCGAAAGTGCTAGACAAGCGTGGCACGACGCCTTTGATAGCTCCACCGCTGCATTTGATTATGAGGCCATGGGCGGCAGAAGTACGGCTACCTCAGCTGGACAAGGGCGAAAAGTTGTAATTCGCGGAGAAGTGCAGGGCAGGGCCAACCAAGTCATTTGCCGGGTTAAAGCCCCAACACTAGTTGCGAAAGAAACCCCGGGAGCCAAGGACAGTAGCAACCGCATCATGGATGCCTGTGAAAAGGGGTTAATCCAAGATGCAGTCGCAAAGCTGCGAGCGAGTGATCCGTTGGCATACTGCTGGGGCATGGCCGCCTACGCCCCGCCAGCCTCAAGAGTTAAAGAGCGAGCGGCCCTATTGCGGTACTTGATGAGAGAGTTCGACAAATGGGAAGAACCGCACCCGCGAGAAAAGGTTGGCCAGCTGGCGCTATTTTGTATTAATGCGTGTGCACTGCGCGATGTGAATGGCCGATTAATAGACCTGGGCCAAGCGCGGACAATTTTAGGATGTGACAAAAAGCGGTGGGATAGGGAGTGGGTAAAAATTTGGAAACGTTTGCAACGGCGTTTGGACCCTCTACCCGCAAGAGCTTTAGGGCCCGTTTCTGAGATTGTGCAGGAGTACAGAGGTCGGCTTAAAGCCGCTTGTTGACAGCTTTGTCCTAAGGGGGTATAAATTTCCTAGCGTGCAGTTTTTCTGCTTTGCAAAATTAAACCGGCCACTGAGCCGGTTTTTTTGTGCCTGGAAGTTGGTCAGCTCAGTAAGTTTCTTCAAGCTTTAATCGCACTTTATGTATTTTTTAAATGGCTGTTTTACAAAGTGTGATCAGGCGCTGGGTTTTTATGCGTTCTGTTTGTATTAATTTGGTGAATGAGAAAGACATTGTTCGTGAAATTTTGAGTTTCTTTATTTGGTAAGGTCGTACTGGAAAAGGATGTTAAATTAAGTTCAATTTAATTTACTTAGTTTAAGGTGTACTGTAAGTTTTACTTCCTCTTTCACTAGTTAATTCAATATATTTTTTGGTGAGTTTTTATGTTTTTTAGAAATACCGTTAAAACAGTAGCTGTTTCTGTGGCCTTGTTGGCCTTCGGCGCGCAAGCTAAAACGTTCCAATACGAACTTCAAGATCTAGGCTCATTTGGTGGTGAATTGCAGTATCCTGGTCTAGATTTGCACGAGGCTA
The DNA here is from genome assembly GCF_056311705.1 of Microbulbifer sp. ABM4_008. Classification (NCBI taxonomy): domain Bacteria; kingdom Pseudomonadati; phylum Pseudomonadota; class Gammaproteobacteria; order Cellvibrionales; family Microbulbiferaceae; genus Microbulbifer; species Microbulbifer sp. ABM4_008. Next base: position 1,703,965 of record NZ_CM149970.1, read on the forward strand.
GCTCTGTAATTTTGACTGTTGATCAAGAGGATCAATGGTCACCCGCTGTACTTACCTCGTTAGAAATTAATTTTCTTAATGCACCCAGTCTGTCAGTAAGCAATTTCCAGGTGGATGACAGAGGTTGGACACATGAAGCGACCGTCGATGGTGCCTGGGTGTATCGTCAGCTTGATGTTGTAGTAGATGGCTTAAACCTCGAAAACGCACACGAAACCTCAAATGATACAATGATCCACATTGAGGGTTATGTCTCTGAGGCTGAAAATTTTATTGGGGCAGAGCGTTCACTGAACTATGACCAAAGACTATTTGCTGCTTATGGGCAGTTGGTTGATGCGACTCCAAGTAAGATTGTTGATGTCAAAACCTTCACTGTTGACGGTAATCAGGTTGAATTATCTCTAAGAGATAACCCAGTTCTTGACCAAATTGCAAGCAATGGTGATATGGCATTTGTTATCGAATTGCTGTGGTTTGGAAAAGGGAAAGAAGTCTACCAATTTCAGGCACCCTTCGGTGATGAATCAAGGTTTCTTGAGGCATACAAGCTAGAGGTTTCAACAACGTCTGGTTATGATGGTGATGAAACAGCCATAAGTATTAAAGTCAAAGATGCACAAGGTATGGAGCTTGAAACACATCCTATGTATCTTGAAGATATACTGAGAGATGCTTACCAGCACTAATCGCATCCTTATTTTTGCTTTAAGGTTTAAGATACGCTGTTTATTCAAGTCAGTTAAAATAGCTTAGCGAAGTCGCTCAGCAGCGATACATATTTCGTAAAAATTAACCCGCCTTGTGCGGGTTTTTTCATTTTTTAGTCTTCAAATTTCTGTATTTGGCGGTGTTCATTTGGGTGCCGTTTTCTATTCCAATACTCTGCGAGTAGAACTTCATGAATTGCAATCTGCAGCGATTTGCCTATGGGCCTAATGCCACATTGGGGAGGCTAAGGGTGCGCGACTGTGTGTTTTATACGGTAGAGCGCCCGTGGTTAGGTAATCGTCCGTTCGAGAGCTGTATTCCTGAAGGGGTTTATTCCTGTAATCCCTATAGTTCACCAAGGTTCCCCAATGTGTGGGAGCTACTGGACGTGCCTAGTCGTTCAAAAATCTTGATCCATACAGCAAATTATGCTGCAGATGTGCAGGGCTGCATTGGTGTTGGCTCTGGTGTAGCTCCGGGTGGCTGGTGGGTGATGCAGTCACGCAAGGCAATGGGGCAATTGCGGGACATGTTGCCGCCTAACTTTAATCTGACAATTACGCACTATGTGCCGGAGTATCCGTGATGGGTATTTTGTCTGGAGTTAAGAGTTTATTTGCTGGCCCCGAGTCGGCAAGCAAAGTGCTGGATGCCACTGTGAATACTGTGGATGCGGTGTGGTTTACCAATGAGGAAAAATCTCGTTGGTATCTCAAATACCTGGAAGCCACGCAACCGCAGAACCGGGCGCGAAGATTAATTGCCTTTCTGGTGACATTGGTTTGGGCGTTGCTGGTTTTATTTATTGCGGCGGCCATGGCTTTTAACGCGCCTTTTGTAGCAGACCTAAAGGGTCTGCTAGTTGATGTGGTTGTGCAGCCTTATAGCATCATCATCGGTTTCTATTTTGTGAAGTCGTGGGTGAGTGAGGTTAAGCGGTGAACACTGTAGCTCAAGAGGCAGCGAGGGAAGCCATGGTTCAGAAGGTCGCCAGTGCAACCACTACGGTTGCTGCGGGTACTGCTGTAGTTGGTGGATATGCAGCACAAGAGATATTGGCGGTAGGTGGTTTCTTGATTGCTTTGGGTGGGTTCATTGTGAACTGGTATTACAACCACAAGCGCTTGAAGCTGCAAGAGCAGCAGGGCGGGGACGATGGACGTTAGTGTAAAACTCGATACCTCAAAGTTTGATCGAGCAGCTGCTGAACTGAAGAAGCAATTACCTTATGCCAGTTCGGTTGCTCTGAATAACGTGGCCTTTCGTATACGTGGAGAAGAGCGCGCAGCAATTGGGCGCATCTTTGCAAGTCCAGCGAAGCTGACACTGAACTCTGTACTGGTGAAGAAAGCCACTAAGCGCTCGGGTGTTGCGAAGGTTTTTATTCGTGATAAAGCAACCAACGGCACGGCACCGAGTAAATACTTGGCGCCGTCGGTTATCGAAGTGAAGCGCAACGATAAGAGATTTGAGCGTGCCCTGCGGCATTTAGATGTACTGCCTGCGGGTATGTATGCCGTGCATGGAAAAGCAGCAAGGCTAAACCGGCATGGGAATATCTCGGTCGCTACCTATAAGAAGATTCTGGCAGAACTCCGTGCTAGTTCAGGTATCAAGAAGGGCGGGGCAAATAGTACTCAAGGGCCTACAGGCAAGCACTTTGTCGGAAAGGTAAACGGAGTGTTGGGTGTCTGGAAAAGGGCCGGAGGTAAGCGACGTCCTACAGTAAAGCCCATTCTCATTTTCCTAAAGGGAAAGCCAGACTACCGCAAGCGCTTTCCTTTCTTTCGGATTGCTGACGGCATAGCTCGTAGGCATTTGCCATTAGAACTTGATAAAGCCATGGACCATGCGATTGCGACCGCAAAGAGGCGCTGAATGGGTCCTCCTGAGAGGGGGTAGCACACGGGTAATTCGGACCGTGTTTTTTTAACAGATATCTGAAATTTCCTAGGGGGTTATACCTTGGCTGACAACCTATCACTTGATGATCAGGCCACTCAGTCTGGTTTTGCTCGTCTGGTTGGTGCTACTCAACCTGCTATTGCCAAACACTTCAAGGCTGAGGTCTTTACCGTAGGTGCCAGTTACAAAGTTTGGCTTCATGAATACTGCGAGCGACTGCGAACCGAGGCCGCAGGCCGCCAGTCGAATGAGGCCCGAAATCGTCGCGATATGGCCCAGGCGATTGAGTCTGAAGTTAATGCAAAACTAAAAATGCGCGAGCTGTATCGAGAGGATCAATTAATCCTTGATGTCGAGTCAACGCGCAAGGCGATGGTGGAGTGGTCCACCGTTGGAAAGAATGAATTTATAGGAGCGGTAGAGAGCATCATTATTGCTATCGAAAGTCAGTATGCCATTACCGTCGACAGAGAACCCCTACAGCCAAACATTGAAGCTGCCCTCAGAACTATTGGCGGTTACGAGATTGAATTTACAGAGGCTGGTGAAGGAGGTACGCCAGACCTGGATACCGCAGCCTAAAATCCCGCTGATTGAGTGGTTGCCAGAAAATATCAAACTGCCATCCGAAGATAGCGATAACGCAGGATATTACAGAGTAGATTTTGTGCCCTATTTCTGGGGCGTAATGTACGCGCTCGATAGCCAAGTCTCCTGGATGGTGGTAATGCAAAAAGCGGCGCAGATTGGCTGGACGGTACTGTTAGCGGCAGATATCTGTAAGGTGGCGGTGACTGATCCCGCGCGGGTTTTGATGCTCTTTCCTAAGGATTCAAAAGGCCAGAACTTCATGGACGAAAAGTTCGTGAAGATTGTTGAGGGCTCGCCGAATGTAGCGCGTGTGATTGATGTCTCCACCAGTCGCAAGCTAGGCAACAGATCTACCAGAAAAGTATTCCCTGGTGGGGAAGTGCGTACAGTCGGTTCTAACTCCGTCTCCAATGTTAAATCCACCACTGCCAAGCGAGGCTATGTGGAGGAGCCGGACGATACTAATAAAGACGTCGGTGATCAGGGCGACTCCATTCGCCATCTGCGCGAACGTCTTAAGCGAATGCGCAATAAGAAATTAATTATCGGTGGCACCCCGGCGGTTGCGGATCTCTCCCAGGTGGAACACTACACCAAGCTAGGCACCATGCGAGTACTGCCGATTACTTGCCATGACTGCGGTGAGTCTCATGTGTTGGATTGGGAAAACGTCAGTTGGTTAGAGAAAGACGGCGGCACGCCGCACCCGGTATTCGGCTTGAATCAGCCAGAAACCGCAATTTACGGTTGCCCCAAGTGCGGCAGTGAATGGGATGACTACCGCCGCCAAGCCAACATATTGCAGACCTGTAAAACAGCGCGTGAAAACGGTGATGAATTTGCCGGCTGGGTTAAAACTCAATGCGGCGAAGACTATGAGCAGGATGAGATAGAACCGATAGAGACGTTTATGGAGCTATCGGAGCTTTATGTGTGTATCCCTGGCACAGGATTGGCGGAGGTCGTTAGGGATTTCTTAGAGGCTGAGCACGAAGCCAAAAGCGGCGATGAATCTGCACGCATCGTATTCCAAAACAACAAGTTAGGCAGACCTTATAAATATGCTGCCAATCGGTTACTGGACCACGAGAAACTTGAAGAAGCTGCTGAAGACTACCCAGAACTGTTTTGTCCTGCTGGTGGTTTGCTGGTGACTGCCGGTGTCGATGTCCAGCACGATCGACTCGCAATCACCATCCGCGCATTTGGTCGCAATGAAGAAAGTTGGCAAATGTACTGGGGCGAAATTGATGGCGACACGGTAGATAAGCGTGATAGCTGCTGGGATGCCCTGGATAAGTTAGTTTTTCAAAGCTTTAAGCACGAGCGCTTTGGTGAGATTTACGCATCTGCGGTGAGCATCGATTCCTCTGATGGAACTACCAGCGGCGCAGTGTATGAGTGGGTAAGAACCAGAAAAAGAAAATATCGACGCGTTCTTGTGATGGCGATTAAAGGCGATAGCAGAGACTTTGGTAGTAAAGAAATATTTTGCACCCAAGGAAAGCAGAAGTTAGCAACCCTACGCGCACTACTAAAGCCGATCGCCACGAAGTGAAGGTGTATATGGTAGGCACCCACAAGGCTAAGGATCTAATTGCCCGGCGACTACTAGGCACCAGTGCCTATATGCACAGCTGTAAGCATGTGCGACAGGATTACTGGGAGCAGGTGACTGCTGAAGTAAAAGCACCGAGTAAAAAACACAAAGGTAGAGAGACCTGGCAGCAGCGACCCGGGAGACCGAATGAGGGCACAGATACCGAGGTCTACGCCCTGCACGCAGCCTATGCCATGGAACTACACAAGAAGACCGAGAAAAAATGGTCCACTATAGAATCGCGCCTGGGCCAGCGCACGCTATTTAGCGAACCTCAACAAACACCCGAACAACCCAAACCCGCCGTTAAAAAACCAAGGCAGCCCGCGCAGCCAGCCGGCTCTCTACTGGATAGTTAAATGTCGAAAACTGCACAAGAGATGGTCGACCTCTATATCGAGGCCGAGATAGACGTGCTCGCCGGAAAAACCACGGTGATTAATGGCCGCCAATTTACCGCCGAGAACCTGCAGGAAATCCGCGCGGGTCGTCAGGAGTGGGAGCGCCGCGCAACTGCTGAAACCTTAAAGGCCGCCGGCAAACGCCCTGGGCCCGCCTACGCGAATTTTAATTGATGAATAAATTAGATTCTGTCATCGGGTTCTTTGCGCCCGAGGCTGCCCTGCGCCGCGTACAAGCCCGGCGCGCCCTGGAGATTGCCGCCGCCTATGAAGCTGCGCGCCCCAGTCGCCTGCGTAAAAACCCCGGTGATAACCGCAGCGGCGACCTGGTGCTGGAAGGCAGTGTGGAAACCCTGCGCGGCCAAGCCCGGCACCTGGAGCAAAACCACGATTTTGCCTTTGGCATTCTTACCACCCTGGTAAATAACATTGTCGGCCCGCGCGGTATCGATGTGGAATTCCAGCCCAAAACCTGGGATGGCGATATCCATGACGATCTTGCCAGCCAAATGAATGATGCCCACAAGGAATGGGCAAGGCGCCCGGAATGCACCCGGCAATTCAGCTGGGGCAAAGCGCAGCGGCTTTTGTGCAATACCTGGCTGCGCGATGGTGAAACTTTATTGCGGCACTTGCAGGGCACAGTGCCTGGATTAAAGCACCGCACTTCCGTGCCTTACACCATTGAATGCCTGGAGCCAGATTTCCTACCGGTGGATTACAACGACCCCAGTAAGCGCATTGTGCAAGGTATTCAAAAATCCGCCTGGGGTGAGCCGTCAGGGTTTTGGTTGTACGACGAACATCCCGGAGCCTCATTTAACTGGCGAATGAAGCGCAGGTTTCACAGTGCGGAAAATATCGAGCACCTGAAATTTGTGCGCCGGCTGCATCAAACCCGTGGGGCTTCCATCTTTGCAGCGGTGATGAATCGCCTTACGGATATTAAAGACTATGAAGAAAACGAGCGTGTCGCTGCCAAAATTGCCTCGGCCATGGTGGGCTTTATCCAAAAGGGCAGTCCAGATGATTACTCGCAGAACGACGTTGATGATGAAGGAAATCGCACCTTGGATATTCGCGCTGGTGCTATCTACGACGATTTACGCCCTGGGGAATCAGTCGGCACCATTCAAAACAATCGCCCCAGCGGTTTACTAACGCCATTTTTAGAAACCATGCAGCGCATGACTGCCGCCGGCACCATGGCCAGCTTTAGCAGCATCAGCAAAAACTACAACGGGACTTATAGTTCGCAGCGCCAGGAGCTGGTGGAGCAGTGGGGAAACTACGAAACCCTCAGCCTGGAATTCTGCGAGGAAATTGTAGAGCCGGCCACCCGCCGCTGGGTGCAGATGGGTTTACTAGCGGATGCCTTCAAAGTGCCGAGTGATGTCGATCCATCCACGCTGATGCACGTCGATTTTATTACCCCGGTGATGCCCTGGATTAACCCGGTCCATGAAGCCAGCGCGGATGAAACCCTGCTGGAAAATGTACTGGCCAGCCCACAGCAGACCATCCGCCGCCGAGGCAAAAAGCCGGACGATGTGATAAAGCAAACCGCTGCCTGGCAGCGGAAGCTCAAACAAAACGACATTACCACCCCAACCAAACGCGAAGCCGTACCCGCGCAAGAAACTGAATCTGAATAGGAGGCAGCTATGCCGAATAAATCCTGGTACAGCATGACCGCTGCCGCCAATACCAGTGAAGCTGATATCTATCTGTATGACTCTATCGGCGGCTGGGGCATGACCGCAAAAGATTTTGCCCGAGACCTGAAAGCGCTCGGCGATGTCAGCAAGATCAATCTACACATCAACTGCCCCGGCGGGGATGTGTTCGACGGCACGGCTATTTATAACCTGCTCAAAGACCATAAAGCCGAAGTGGAAACCTGGATTGAAGGCATCGCCGCCAGTATGGGCAGTGTGATCGCCCTCGCCGGGGATACGGTCCATATTGCCGAGAACGCCTATTACATGGTGCACAACCCCAGTGCCGGTGTTCGCGGTGACGAGCGCGCTCTGGAAAAAACCAAGAGCCTGCTGGCCAAAGTTAAAGCCACCATGAAAAGCCTGTATTCCTCCCGCACCGGAATGTCGGATGAGGACATCAGCCAAGTGATGGATGACGAGACTTGGTATACCGGCACCGAAGCGGTAGAGGCCGGTTTTGCCACCGACACCACCGCAGCCATCGAGATGGCTGCCAGCTTCAGTGCCGATCACTTAAATCAATTTAAAAACACCCCTCAAGCCATTAACGCATTGGTCATGCAGGGGCCCGCTGAATTTAGATTCCCGTCTGCGGTTGCAGGCAATCCAACCCAAACCCAAACCAAGGAAGCGCAAGCTATGACCACAACTACCTCCACCACGCCAGCTGCAACCGCTGCGCCCGAGGTTACCCCAGAAATGAAAGCGCAGATTGCCGCCGATGCCAAAGCGCAATTTGCCGCCGATGAGAAAAAGCGCAAAGACGATATCACGGCCGTATTTAAAGGCTTCGAAGCGCACAGTGTTGTGATGCAGGAATGTCTCAATGATATGGACTGCACCGCTGAAAAAGCCAAAGACAAACTGCTCACAGCCCTCGGCAATCAAACCCCAACCCCAGTGCAAAGCTACAGCGTAGTGGTGCAGGAAGGTGAGGGGATGAAACGCCTCAAGGCTGATGCCGAAAATGCCATTGCCGTGCGTGCCCTCGGTGAAAAACGCACAGAGGGCAATGAACTCAGTGGCTACACCATGATGGAGATTGCCCGCATCCTGATGCAGGCCCATGGGCAGAGCTTGTCTGGCCTGGATCGGATGGGCGTGGTCGCCGCAGCGTTTACCCATAGCTCTGGTGACTTCGCGACTGTCCTTGGCAATATTGCTAATAAATCCATGCTGAAAGGCTATGAAGAAGCACAAGAGATCTTCCCGCGCTTTACCAGCGTCGGCAACCTCAGTGACTTTAAACTGACAACCCGCACAGACCTGGGTAGCTTCCCCTCACTTCGTAAAGTAGCAGCGGGGGCAGAATTTAAATATGTGACTATCGGCGAGCGCGCCGAGACAGCCGCTCTGGCCACTTACGGTGAACTCTTTTCTATAAACCGCCAAGCCATCATCAACGATGACCTGGGCGCATTTACTCGTATCCCACAGAAGATGGGCCTGGCTGCTGTGCGCACTGTAGGTGACCTGGTATTTAGCATCCTGCTCAATAATCCCAATATGGCAGACGAAAAGCCCCTGTTCGACGCTAGTCACGGCAACCTCGCCAGCGCAGCGGGAATCAATACAAGCAGTATTGATGCCGCACGGGTATTGATGGGCAAGCAAAAGGATGGCGATGCGGTACTCAATATCCGGCCCAAGTTCCTGCTCTGTGATATTGCTGATGAAGGCAGTGCAAAGGTTGCACTTGAGTCTGAGTACGAAGTAGGCGCATCCACGAAAAACAACACCACGCCGAACAGCGTTCGCAATATTGCCGAAGTGCTCTCTGATGCGCGCCTCAGTGGCCACAACGGCTGGTACCTCAATGCCGACCCGGCAGTGCACGACACTATCGAAGTGCTCTATCTGGACGGCCAGCAAGCCCCAGTCCTAGAAGAGCAAAATGGCTGGAGCGTGGACGGCGTGGAATTCAAAGTCCGCCTGGATGCCGCAGCCAAAGCGTGGGATGCGAAAGGCATGGTGAAAACACCCAAAACCTAATTCCAATCCCAACTGAAACTAAACCGGAAAGGGCCGCAATACGCGGCCTTTTTTATTTCGACTGCTTTATCCACTGAGAGAAAGATTATGGCTACGAATTTTGTACAAGACGGGCGCATGCTCGATTACACCAACAACACCAGCGCAGCGATTACTTCCGGCCAGGTGGTAATCGCAGGTGCCGTCCTGGGTGTCGCGATGGACGATATCGCCGTGGGCGCCTCCGGGGTGATTGCCATTGATGGTGTATTCACCGTGCCCAAGGTATCCGCCGCAGAAATCAATCAGGGCGAAACCCTCACCTGGGTGGTTGCCTCCAGCGCATTCGATAGTAATGCAGCCACCGCAGCTACTGGTGATATCACCGGCTCCACCGCCGTCGCCGCAGAGGCTGCCGGGAATGGCGTTACCAGTTTTGCCGTGAAGTTTACCGGCGTCCCTGGCACTGTTAAATCCTAGGTGAACCATGGACTTGGACCAGAGAGCCGCAGAGCGCGCGTTCCGCAAATGGGGCAAAGCCGCTGCCTATACCGATGGTAGCGGCGGCGTCCCCATTGATTGCAAGGTAATCCTCGATCAGGAGATCGACGAGTTCGATGAGGAGGAGCGGCTGCGGGTGGCGCGTATTGAGTTGAGCCTGCTGGTGAGTGAGGTGGGGGCTTACAACTCAGAGGCGGTGATTACGTTGGGTGGAGTGGAGTATAAGGTTCGCAAGCGGCTGGCGGATGATGGGGTGGTTTGGCGGGTGCTGGTGTATGGGTAGCCCCAGCGGGTAGTTCAGCACAGGATTTATGATCGTTGTGACTGTTATTTTTTTGAGTTGCTCAAAATCACGAATAAATGCTTTAAAATCAGTGGGTTAAAGGGACGGTTAAAAATGGGGATAGTGGTCAAGTTGATCATTTTTCTAGATGGGCCGGTAGTACCAAATGATCGTAATCTATTGATTTAGTGGAAGAAGATGGCGTATTGGCGTAAATTTGTATCAGAAATAGTAGTCAAAATAATAGTGGTCATGATGACCACTATATAAATGTTGTACAAACCCGCTGCGCGGGAGTGGTGCCACTTTTAAATTATAAGAGGCATTTTAGAAAATGCATAACCGGGTATTGCAAAATATATTTTCTGCGTACAGTGGTTATTTATCTAATACTGCGCAACCACTAAAAAATTTAAAGGCTATCTCCTCGATACAAGAATGCCGTACAAAATCGATGGGAAGCAGTTATTATCGTTGTAAGCACAACCATGTCACTGAGCAGCATCATTCTTGTAGGCATAGAAGTTGCCCCCTTTGCTCAGGCAGAAAACAGCTCCAGTGGGTTGATCAGCAGCGTCGTAAATTATTTGATACAGAACATTTTCATGTGGTCTTTACTATACCTCATGAGTATCTGCCGATATGGCAATACAACGAGGAGAAGCTTACAGATATACTCTTTTTGTCGAGTAAAGAAACGCTATTTGAATTGATGGCAAGTAAGGACTATCACGGCGTAACCCCCGGGATGCTTATGGCTCTGCATACTTGGGGAAGACAGTTAACTTTACATCCACATATACACTGCCTGATCACCGCTGGCGGTTTGACTTTAAGAGAAAACTGGAAAGAAACAGGTGAGTATTTATTACCTGTGCGAGTGGTTAAGAGTCTTTATAGGGGAAAGTTTCAAGCGCTGTTACTAGAGCAGTATCGTGCTGGGCTAATCAAGCTGCCTCCCAGTTGGCCCATTGGCCAGTTTGATATTCTCTTTAAAGCTTGCTATCGCAAAGAATGGTCAGTTCGTATTCAGGATCGATATGAGCATGGACAAGGAGTGCTTCTGTATTTTTCACGATATATCAAAGGTGGCCCGCTGAAGCCAAAGCAGATATTAAACGTGGATCATAAGGAGCTGGAATTTCGTTATTTTGATCACCGTGACCAGCGACGCAAGCGACTAAGATTAAAGCCTCAGGAGTTCTTAAGACGTGTCTTGCAGCACATACCTCCAATAGGAAAACACATGGTACGGAGTTATGGGTTATATGCTGGGTGCAATAAGAAAAAGCACGATCTATGTAGTAATCAAGTGGGTTTAATGAAAGATCAACGACTCCCAGCTGGATTGCAAATCCAAGATCTGGTGGTAGAGTGTGGGCAGTGCCATGAATCTACAAAGTTGACTGGCAGAGTGTGGTCTAAGGCGAAAAAAGGAATTTCCTTTATAAAGAGGGCGGCTCGGCAAGATAGTGCCGGCGGGAATGTACAACATGGCGATGAACCAGACACTGCAGGAATGGGCCTCTTTAGTTCGGCCTAAATTCAATGCCAAGTCATTTTTTTACCGCCTGCAGTGCAGGTTATCTAAGCGTTATGGCCCTTAAAGGATTATCGTGGATCTATCAAAATCTCTCGAAGAGCTACACAAAGAAAAATGGGGCAGGCCTGACTTTGGCTCAAGTCTAGCCGCTGAATGTCACCGTTTATGGTCAGTTCCTTTAGCGGAACTTTCGGTCGAAAACCTACGCATACTAATTGGTCAAAAAATTGGTTTAAGGTTTCTGGTTCCCGTTGCTCTTGATATTCTTGCTGTAAACCCATTGGCCGAAGGTGACATGTACAAAGGAGATTTACTGGCAAATATTGCTGCAGTTCCTGATAACTTTTGGCAGCAGTATCCAGAGTTCAACAACCAACTCGTAGAAATCAAAAGCGAATTAGAAATAATAATGGGTACAATCACAGAAGAGCTTATTCCACCTTTGAACTCTCGGGTTTACCAATAAATGAGCCATAACAAGGCGCGCAATGCTCGGCCAACCAGTTGGCCTGGACTGTCACTGCTACGCAGCGCCAGCCCATTCGCTTGGCGTTATGCATCATGAGAAGGTTATGGGTTTTAAGATATCTGGAGCACTAAATTTCCTTTGCGTCTTTTACTTTCTTGCTATCTGGACAATTCTATTACTTGTTGCCCAGCCAGAGGCACTAAGCACATATAAAGCGGCAAAGAGTACCTTGATCTATGTACTTACAGAGGATGCTTCAGAGTTTTTTTATTTGAGTATTGCGTCAATGCTTGTTTGTTTTGCTTGTGGTGTATTTCTCTTCCTAAGAAAATACCCCGAACAAACAATGTATATAATAGGTTTTCATGCTTTAATAGGTTTTTATTTTTATGATTGGTCGCTAGCATTATCTATTGGTCTGCCATTGTTATTCTTTAATAAGGTACGAGTAAATGCATAACAAGGCCATCAACCAACGCCACTTCGTGGCTGGACAGCCTAAAGCGCGCTTTGCGCACGGCTGCCGGTTATGGCGACGTTAAATTGCAAAACCATGGATAATTATCGTACATATGAAGAAGTATTAGAGGCCTATAACTCCGGTGAAATACCCAACGGAGAGGCATGTGATCGATTTCTAGAACACATAACGTCAAAGAATATTTCTGAAGTAATTGATTTGATCCCCAGTCAATACATTTTTCAAACGATGTTACGTACAGCGGCATACTGTCCCACCACAAACGAGGGATGGATGCAGAGAAAAATGAGGGCTTTAAATTATTCAGACTACTCAAAAAAACCTAAACCATTAGATGAGAATCATCCGTTTAGGGTTGGGATTGAAGCCCTGCGGGAGTATGTTTCTGGTGGTATGGAGAACTAAATTTAACAAACAAAGGCTACGGATGCTTCGCACCCGCAGCTTTGGGCGTTAGAGCTAAGACTTACCCACGTTTAGTAGACACCCTGTATAGTTAGGTTTAGGCCTAACACGGAGGTGTATCATGGGTAAGAAAAGAACTCAGGCGTATACGGAGGAGTTCCGCAGAGAAGCAGTTAAGAGAGCGGAAAAGGCTGGAGCAACAACGGCTTCTGTGGCGCGAGAGCTAGGCGTCAGCGCACAGCAGATCTACAACTGGCGTCGTCAATTTAATCGACTGTCTGATAAGCAGTTCAATAGTTTAGACGGTGTCGACTATTCCAAACAGGAAAGCGCTGAAGTTCGCAAACTCAAGAAGGAGCTGCATGAAGCTCGTCAGGAGGTTGAGTTTCTAAAAAAGGCAGCTGCGTACTTTGCGAACCACCAAGAGTAAAGTACGCATTGATACAAGAGCATGTAGGGTCATTCCCGGTTAGTTTGATGTGTCGGTGTTTAGAAGTCTCAAGATCGGGTTATTATCGATGGCGGGGGCGATTGCCATCTGCTCGCACGATTAGAGAGATACGAACAATCGAGAAAATCCGAGAGACGTTTGTTGAGTTTAAAGGTCGTTATGGCGCGCCTAGAATTGCTTGCGAGCTTCAAGAGTTAGGTGAGCCATGCTCGCGGAACTACGTCGCTAAGCTTATGCAACAGGAACATATTAAAGCGAGAAACGGCAAAGGCTTTCGATATAGTCAGCCCGTAGAGGGGAGCATTAACGTCTCCGCCAACTTACTTAAGCGTTGCTTTGATGTGGATCGACCAAATTGCCGCTGGACCAGTGACATTACGTATATCTGGGTTCTGGATAGGTGGCTATACCTCGCGGTAGTTATGGATCTGTACTCTCGACGTATTGTAGGTTGGGCATTCGACTCGCAGATGACCGATGAATTGACACGTCGAGCATTGAAAATGGCCCTAGAGCGACGACCAATAAAGCCTGGACTGCTAGTTCACTCTGACAGGGGTGTGCAATATCGATCGCAGAAATACCAGGATCTCTTGTCCGAAAGTAAGTGCAAGCCGAGTATGAGTCGCCAGGCTAACTGTTGGGATAATGCGGCAATGGAATCATTCTTTAGCAGGCTAAAAGTCGAGCTGGTCTATGCCGGAACATTCGAAAGCGAAGAGCAAGCAAAATCTGAGGTGTTTGAATACATTGAGATTTTCTACAATAGGGTTCGTAGGCACTCTGCATTGGGCTATGTAAGTCCAGCAGAGTATGAACGAAAATACGCATAGTTAGAGTGTCTACTTTTTGTGGGCAAGACCAAGCTACCAATAAAACCGAGTGTAATTAATGTTCACACAAATATGGAAAGGTTGGACTACGGGTGTTTCCGTTATCTTTACGCCGCTGTTCTTAATTGCTGCTTTGGTACAACCTGACGCCCCTGGTAATATGCTTTTAGCCGTACCATTAGTTCCGATCATAGCTGCTGGGCAAGGCGTGTTAATTGGAGCGCTGGTTTGTCTTGGTCTCAAAATATTGTCATTTAAAAATTAACATGAGTGCCACAAACTCTAACAAGCAGCAGCACGAAAGCCCGGCAAAAAGCGCCAGGCTGGACGGCCTACACGCCGCTTCGCTCTGTTTCGGCCGCCCGTGTGCTGGGCGTTAGGCAAACGTGAATGAAGAATTTATTTCCATTTCTCGTGCTGTTTACAAACTTATGTTTTGCTGAAGAAAGACCAGTAAAACTCATTGAGCGCGAGAGTGATTTTTGCGCAGGGAAAAAGCTCAACCCTCCGCATTGCCAGGAGGATGGCAATTGTTATCACTTTCTAAAGAAGCCTATCTATCCAAGAGAGGCTCTTAAGGATGGAGTGGAAGGCTATGCAAAAATAAAATTCGATACAAATGAGTCTGGCTGTACTTTAAATCATGAAGTTGTCGTATCACACCCTATTGATGATTTCGGTAAAGCGGCAATACAATCTGCAAAGTATTATCGTTACACTGGCCCTCAAAAGGGCATAGTGGTCACAATAAGCTTCGGGCTAGATGAATAGCCTAACAAGAAAATTATACCGTGCGCGAAAAGCGCGCACTGGGACCTATGTAAGCGTCGGCCCCATATTTAGGTGTTATGAGTCGCTATGAAGAAATTACTTTTACTCGTAGTAATATTATTTTCGGGCTCTACTTGCGCTTCGATGACATCATGCGGAGAAATCGATCACCCATTGATTAATGCTGATCTTCACGCCGCCCAAGAGATTGGGATCAGTTATGAACTTTTAGACGATGACGCATATCCAGGCTGTAAGGTCATTGAAATTACTACTGTTACCAAAATCGCTGAATATGAATTCGCTAGTTTTACTGTGCAGATGAAAAAAGATTCAGTTATTACTGGAGAGTTCTACCCATCAGCCATTAGAGGTGAAGACCATCTCCGTACAGTGTTTCTTCTCTGCGAATCAGCGGCAAAGGTCGCAGATACGGTGATTCATTTTGGGGATAACTGCCATGGAAAATCTATTGCCCTCTCAATAGCTATAGAGTAAGGGATACTTGGAGCCTATGTACCCATAATCCCTCATAACAATCGCAGGCAGATTGCTCCGGCCTTTCGGGCCTCCGCGGGACGCCCAACGCCATCCACATATTGTGCTGGTCGCTGCGCTCCCTTTTTAGCACAATATGTGCACAGCATTGGTCGCCCCTGTTGCGGGCGCTATGGATCATGGAGATCTAAGTGAAGAATGTAGTTTTTCTGATGTACCTTATGTATTGCAGTCTTGCAAATGCATCATGTGAAATCGAGCAATACAAAAAATATTTAAATTCTCAAAGTGTATCGATGCTAGAAGCCACAAAAAAACTTTTCGAAGAGGATAAGGCAGCTTTCAAAATCATAAAGCCATTTGTAAAATTTCAGGTACGCTACAACAAATTAGATATCTATGTAGCAGAAAAATTGAATATTATCGATCCAAGTCTACTTAATACTGGTAGTACGATTGCGAAATTGGTGCCTAGATTTTCGTTAAAAGTAACTTCAAGTGGTTCGTTGGGAAGTAGAGTGGATTTAGCTATGGCCAATGATTCCTTCTATACATCAGAAAAGGCGGCGATGAGCGCTGATGAAGATTACTATCTATTCCTAAAAGGCATGTCTAGTGAAGAGAAAAAGCAGTTTTTCGCTGCTAGAGATGTTCTAAATAGTTTTGTGTCAAAAAGTAGCTACTTCCCTAATGTGCAATCAGCATTTAGCAAACAGTTCAGCGAGGTCTGCAATCCATAACAATGCGCTGCAGGCCGACGCCTAATTGTGAGCGCGGCGTTAGATCGGCAGAAATGGTGATTGTTTAAATATTGATCGGTTAGGGGGCAGCTCAATAGTCATGGATTTTATTCTAAATAATCTTGAAAAAGGGATATTGATTAATCCAAATGATGTATTGTTTCTGGTGATACTTCTTCTTGTAGGACTCTTGCTTTTATACATAGGATTAGTGATTTTTAGTATTTCGGTGTATCAACGAACTTTAGGTGCTAAATATAATGCAATAGTCGCGGGTGGAGTCTCAGAAATTTGGGAAACAGCTAGAGGAACAAAAAGTAATCTATTATTTGCGGTTTTTAAGTACCAAGATGAAAATGGAATAGAACGCTATAGGAAATCAGTGTCCGGAGGCGATCATAACCTAAAGTATAAAACTGGAGAGAAAACGGTAATAGTTACATTTGAAGCGTTGGGTTATACGATAGTTTATGACACTAAAAAATACTCTGAATTAAAGATTTCATTTTGTTTTGTTGTTGCTGGTGCAACTCTTACATCTGTATCAATTGGTTTTATTTTTGCATTGGCACTAGGTTTTATTCCACTTTTATTAGGTGTGGCATATGCTCTCTATAAATGGTCAAAAAGAGACAAACCTAAAAACAGGAAATTTACCGATAGTGACATTGATTTAGATCGGATTAGATCGATTGAATCTTTTAAATCTGATCTAACTAGTGGCTATGAGTAAAGCTGTCCCTTTTTGTGATTTGTGTGGTTTTTTGATATTTAGGTAGCTGTCAAGGAGAAGATTGTTAGTTTGGTAAGCATTGCTGTAATGTAAACACTCAAACCCGCACCAGCGGGTTTTTTTATGCCCAAAATTCCTGGAGCAATCCCCAATGACCCAACGCATCACCATCCGCGATGCTGTATTAAGCAAACTAAAAACCCTATCCGGCTACAACTTCCCCTCAGCTGGTACCACAGAGAGCATCTGCCCGGAAAAGCTGCCTGCGATTATTGTGGGCTTTGCAAATGAACCGATCGACCACCAAATGGACGGCGGCACCAGTCGGCAATTGGATCTCACTATTGCCGCAGTAGTGAAGAGCAGCGGAGATATTTATGTCGAGCTGGATCAAGCAGCGGCCGATATTGAGAGCGTACTGCAAGATGACTCTCTTGAGGGCACCTGTGACTTATTCCTGCTTAGCCAAACGCAGTTTGCCCTAGATCAAGATCACCCTCTGGGCGAAGTGCGTCTTACTTACAGCGCCCAGTATTCCACTGAGCCCACAGACTTTTAATTACTCAACCCAATGAGATCATAACTATGGCACAAGGTTACAAAACCAAGTTTTATCGCAGTGATGATGGCAGCTCCTATTCCCAGGTGGCGGGCATGTTGGATCTTGAACCCGGTGAAGAGTCCCGCGGTTCTGTCGACATGACCCCGATTGATGGCACTAGCGGCTATATGGACTATGACCCCTCCGGCTTGCGGGATGCCGGCGAGGTTTCCATTACTTTGATCTGGAAAGAAACCGACAGCGGCCAGCAGGCACTGCGTGCAGATTACGACTCCGATACCAATAAGCATTACAAGGTTGAATACCCAGAAGGTACCACCGTGGAATTTACCGGCCATATTACCGGCTGGGGTAAGGCGGTACCCAAGGATGACAAGATCACCCGCACCGTGAAGTTTAAGATTTCCGGTAAACCCACAGTAACCGCAGGTAGCTAATTATGAGTTTTGTCCCTGCGCCTATTTTAGAATCTGAAACCGTTTCTTTCGGTCAGCAAGAAGTCGAGCTTTTTGAGCTGAGTGCCTACCACCGCTGTGAGTATCTGCAAAAAACTACTGAAGATATTCCACTGCCCCAAGATGAAGAGTTGCCGGAAACTCAGCTGGAGACCTTTGGCCAGCTTTGGGCTTTTCGTATGGGGGAGGTGAGTAAGAAACTGCTGCTGGTTGCCTATGCCATCTGGATGAAGCCGGACTGCCAGGATTCACTGGAAGATATTCATCAGCGGCTGATTCGCGGTGTTACGCCTAAATTGATCGATGTGCTCTATGTCCCTGCGGCTAAGCTATCCGGGCTGTTTGTCGATGTCCAAACTGAAGAGGCGGATAGCGAAATAGAAAGCGAGGGCACCGAAAAAAAAGGCTAGTGCCGGGTTTTTACTTTGCCCGGCAGCTCGCGCGGGATTTTAATCGTCCCGATTATTTCAATATGTTGCGCTCTATGAGTTCTACCGAGTTGGACCACTGGTATGAATTCCACACCGAGCGGCCCTTACAGACCGAAGTCCAGCAGTGGCAGCTCGCCCATATCGCTGCCGGCACCCTGGGAGGCAAAGTCTCTCAATACCTACCTCAAGCGCGCAAACCCAAAACCGTGCAACAGCAAATCGCAATCTGGAACTCCATGAGTTGAGCAATGGCAAAACAAACTTCCATGGCCACGATGGTGGCCAACCTGGAGCTACGCTCCACGCAATATAAGCGGGAGATGGACCAAGCTACTGCACGCAATAAAAAGCTAACCCGAGAACTGAAGTCCACCAGTTCAGCGGGGGATATGTTTGGCCGTTCCATGCGCGGAGCTGCACAGGGTGTCGCCGCTATCGATGGTCCCTTGGGGGGTGTTTCTGGTCGAGTCGGTGCGCTTAATGGATTGCTTACCAGTGGGAACTTGGCATGGGCGACTTTTGGTGTCGCGATCGCTGGTGTCACAGCCGTGATGTACAAAAGTATTCGTGCTGGTGAAGAAATGGAGCGGGGTCAGCTCAAGATTGAGGCACTGCTGAAGGCGACCGGTAGTGCCAGTGGTCGAACTGCAGAGCAGCTGGATGAACAAGCCCGTTCAGTGGCCCGCGCAACCCTGGCTAGTGTTACTGGTATCCGTGAAGCTCAGGGCATATTGCTCACCTTTAAAGGTGTTCAAGGCCCGGTATTCGATGATGCTATTCGCCTCAGCCAGGATATGGCAGCGGTGATGGGAGGCGATGCAAAGAACGCGGCACTTCAGTTAGGTAAGGCGCTAGAGGAACCCTCAACCGGAATCACCGCACTGAAACGTGCCGGGGTCAGTTTCACGGCTGCAGAAAAGGAGCAGATCAGGACTCTGGAGCAATCAGGGCGTGTTGCCGAAGCCCAGCGCATGATTTTACTCAAGCTGGAGCAGCAGGTTGGAGGTGCAGCATCTGCCGAAGCAGGTGGCCTTACCGGAGCGACGGATTCTTTGGCGCAATCGTGGCAGGAGTTCCTAGAGGGGCTGAGTGAAACCTCGGGCTCTACAGGCCTTGCAACTGCTGGCATTAATAAATTAACCGGTGCCGTGGATACCCTGCGGCGGGGGCTCGCGCCTACCGATGAAGAAAAGCAGCGCACACAGTTTGCCGAGTTACACAATCAGTATGTGTGGCATCAAAAGATGTTGGCCAAGGCGGAAGCTGATGGCATTCAGGTTCAGGTCGAAATCCATCGCAACAGATCTGAAATGATACGTGGCCAACTTGCCGAGCTACAGAGTGAACAAATAGCCGCGCAGCAAAAGCGGCAGCAGGAAGAGCGAAAAGCTGAAGAAGCCGCGAGGGAACAATCTGAGCGCGATCGTATCGCCCAACAGCGAGCGATGGCGGAAGAGGCTGGAAGCGCTCAGTTAACCCAACTAGATCAGTTCCTAGCCGATCAACAAGGCAAGATCCAGCTCGACCATGAGCAGCGACTGCAACAAATAGCTGCATTGCAAGTTGCCGAGGAAGAGCTTACCAGGCGAGGCTTTGAATCTATTGAGGCACTGCGCACTGAATATGCGGAGCGTGAGAAAGACCGTTACCAAATGGCCCTGGCCGAAGAGCAGGCGCGTACAGCCAATGGTGAAGGTGAAGAGGGCCAAGCCGGTGAGGATGGCCTTACCGAAGCTGAACGCCAGCGCATGCTCGCCCGTTTGGAGACTTTGCAGCTCTCCTGGCTTACCGAAATGGAGCAGCTGCAAGTCCAGCAGGATGAAGAGATGGCCCTGTTGGATCAGGCCTTTGCTAGCAAATTAATTGCGCACGATACCTATGAGCGCAATCTCACCCTTTTAGAAGAAAAGCACCGTAAGCAGCGCGAGAAGCTTGATAAGGCCGGCCACAAAAGCAAGCTTCAGTTGTTTGTTTCCGGAGCCAGCCAAGTGCTATCTGCAGCGGCAGCTTATAACGAAAAAGCGGCGAAAGCAGAGATGGCAATGGCTGTTTTCTCTACCGGAGTTTCCCTGGCAAAAAATATTGGCAAAGCCTCAGAAATTGGCTACCCGCAAAATATTCCCATGATTGCCGGTGCTATCGGCCAAGGCATTGAAATAGCCGGGATGTTGTCCTCTTTGCAGGCCCCCAGCGGCGTTTCAGGCAGTGCTGCCGCACCCAGTATTAGCACAACGGGTTCAGTCGTAGAGAGCCCTGGTGTGTCTGGTATTGATGAAGTAGTCGAAGGGGAATTGCAACAGCCAGCTTCTCAAGTGATTATCCAGATTCAGGGAGATGTCGTTGGCGATAGCGGTGAACGATTTATAGAAGAAATTCAAACCAAGATGAGTGAGGGAGAACTGGTGCTGTTCGATAAGAACAGCCGTCAAGCTCTAGAGCTTGCTGGATAAAGGAGTAGCTCATGCTGATTCAATACACTCCAACTCGTTCACTAGTTGGTGATGGTAGTGATTTCCAGATTGAAGCCAAACTGAAGCGCTATGACAGCAGTGACCGGCTTGAGGGTAAAGAGCACAAGGCGCTCAGCGGGCAAAGTGAGTACACGATCTATCGCATCGAAGAGGAGTACACGTGCCAAACAGTGCCGCTCAAGCTTACCAGCACAGAATTAGCGCGTTGGCGCGAGTTTAAAAGAAGCTGCGCATTCGGTGAGTTCTTTACTTTCGATGCTTATGGCTCCGTGGATCTCACCGATGACCCTCAACAAGTGCAACTCAAATTTAAATCCTTCAAAGAAAAGCGGCAGAAAGATGGTCGCTTTATCTTCTCGTTTACCACGGTTCAAGTGATTGCTTAATTATGCGCAACAACACTGAAATATTTGATTTGCATAACCAGGCTCCGCAGCGGCAATTGCGATTGGTGATTGAGATTGGCTATGACATGCCGCTCTATATCAGTAGTCATACGGATATTCCTGGGCTTCCTGCCAATGCGATTCTTGGGACCTTAAAGAAGTGCAGTTCCACCAGCCAAAAAATTATTCCTGAGCAGGGGTTGGCACAGATAGGAGCAATCTCCTTTGAAGTGGTCGATATTGCCGCTCAGTTATCCTATTTGCTGCGTGATGAGCTGGAGAATGGGCGTGGTATTAAGGGATGTACAGTCCGCTTATATCAGGGGTTTGCCGGTCTCGACTGGGAAGATTTTAGACTTGAGCAGACCCAAATTGCTGAGGAATCTATTTCTTATACAAACGGTATCTACCGTGTACGTTGTAGAGATATCCAGCGGGAAATGCGCAGTGATAT
Organism: Microbulbifer sp. ABM4_008; assembly: GCF_056311705.1. NCBI lineage: Bacteria > Pseudomonadati > Pseudomonadota > Gammaproteobacteria > Cellvibrionales > Microbulbiferaceae > Microbulbifer > Microbulbifer sp. ABM4_008. The sequence continues at coordinate 1,725,332 of NZ_CM149970.1, forward strand.
CTTTGTGCTTAACAGTACGCGCTTAGCTGCAGACTTCTCTAAATCTGACGTTACCCTACAGGTTTACGATGCAAGCAGCTTCGAACCAAACCCGCACACCTCAGCCTATGGCGATGCCCCGAATCAATCAGTTTATTACCTGAAAATTAAATATCAGGATGGTTTCGAAATTGTTCGGGCTACCGGTAAAACCGATAGTAGTTTTACTGGCTGTAGTCGAGGGCTGTTCGGCACTTATGCTCGTGACCATATACTCCCAGAAGACAGCGATGATGAAAGCGGGGTAGAAGTAGAAGAGTTTGTCTACCTGGAAGGTCCAGGCCCTCAGCTGGCGTATGCGCTTCTTACTGGCGCTATCTTAGGTACCGATGATGTACTGCCCAGCAATTGGCATCTAGGGATAGATCCTAACTATGTGATCCGCGATCAGTTCGAAAATATAGGTTCAGACTGGTACAAGCCCAGCGACCACTCCAAAGGTAAGATTTTAAGATTCGACGGACTCGAAGAAGCGGATGGCAAGAAGTTTATCGAGACTGAAATCAATCTGCTGCTCGGTGCATTTATGCCAGTTAATGCTGCCGGCCAGTTGGGGTTTCGTCGTATGGCTGGAGTACTCGCCGACTCTGGAAGTGTAGCGACAATTGGTCCTGATGATGTTACCAGCCTTGGTGAGCTGAAATATAGCTTGGCGGGTGTGCGGAATGTATTTTCTGTTGAATGGAGTTGGTTTGAGCAGCCTGGATTTGATGGCAAGTATCTGCGTACAAACCACGTACTTGATGCTGATTCAATCGCTGTTCATGGTGAGGCAAAACAGCATACTTTGGCATTTAGAGGGCTCCATAATTCACGCCACACCTACACTACGATTAAAAACACTTTTGATGCGCTTAGGGATCGCTTTGCCGGCCCTCCATTGAGCCTGCGCCTAGGCCTACTCCCAAGTAAGAATGACCTGGAAGTAGGGGATATAGTGCTGGTGAGTTTACCCCAGCTGCGCGATCACTCGATTCGAGGGGATCGCCCCTATGAATTTAACTTCACCAGTGATAACGAGGGCTGGATACCTCGTGATGGCATCACCTCATCCAGTGTGAAAGATGGAGTGCTGGCGATTAATGTCGTTGGTGAGAATCCCTGGATTAGCCGCAGTTTCTCCCCCACTTTTCCTGGTGTGGATCTGCCCTATATAAAGTTGCGCATTCGTCGCACCAGTGATGAGCCGATCGCTGCAGGTACAGGCAGTAAACTGTTTTTCAAACACACCGGAAGTAGCAGTTATTTTTCAGCGGGCGCGGATGAAATGCTCGATCTTATCGAGCGGATGAACAGTGTTAAAGATGAGTGGCAAGAATTTGTATTGGATCTATCCCAGGAGGACGACTGGACCGGCGGTGATATCGAGCTAATCCGCATCGATATTGGCCATGACCACACTGCAGACTATAGCTATGAGCTGGATTACATCCGGCTACTTCCTGCTTTAGGGATGGATGAATACAGCTTAGATCGGGCTATGGAGGTTCAGAGGGTCAGTATTAACCAAGTGACGGGCGCGGTCAGTGTTGACCTGTTCGGAAGCTACCAACCTGCCGGCATGATTGCCGATCAATCCGAAAGCACCAGCGCTGAATTGCCAGATGAGTGGTATGAGAGCGAAGGGACGTCAATGGCGGCCGCAGGTCTCAGTGTTGATTCTGATGGTTTCCTTACGGCAGACGGCACGCTTACTGGCAACACTGATAGCCGATCGATTTATTACCACCTGGGTGACCTCACTATACCGGCAGGCCTCACGCTTTCCGTGCTCAACAATGTGGAGCTGCGGGTGCGCGGTGTCTTGCAGATCGAGGGTTCACTGGCCGGTGTCCCGGGAAATACCGGAGTTGGCTTTTTGGGTTCCTGCCGTGGTGGTGATGGCAGCTTGTCGGGCAGCTTCAATCAGTCCGGATATATTTACCGCTCAAGCCGTGGTGAGGTGGTCACCGGCCGAAATGAAGTCATGCCGCCGCTCAATATCGAAAATTATGCCGGCGACCTTCAAGGGATTCCCGACGATATACGCGGTAGCGGCGGTGCTGATGGCGGAGACGGTTATTACTACAACAGAGCGGATAATATCCACGAGCGAGATGGAAGAGGGGGGGATGGCGGCGCAGGTGGCGCGGGGCTTGTTGTAGTAGCCCGGGGGATTGCTTTTGGGGTTTCCGGCAAGCTTGATTTATCCGGCGAGGATGCAAGTGCAGGCTTGGTAGGGGTTCGAGGTGTGGCCGGTGGCAGCGGTGGCGGCGGTGCCCCAGGTGGCATTGTTCTTTTAGTGGACGGTACCGACAACCCGATGCCCGTACTTACCAGCAGCAAAATTGTTGCCTGTTATGGAGATAGTCCCACCAGTCCCGGTAATGCTGGCCTAGGTAATACTTGTCTGGGAACCAATGCAGTTCGAATTCTATTTGTTCCCCGCTCGCGTCTTCCCTATCCAGATCAGGAAGATCCAGCACTAGACCCCGATTTACAGGTAGCCCTGGATGCTGCAGAGGAGGCTAAGGAAGATGCAGAGGCAGCGCTGGAAGACCTGGGCAATATTTCTGCAGACGGCGTACTGCACGCGAATGAAAAGCTGCAGGTGATTCGCGAATACAACCAGTTAATTAACGATCAAACGGATCTGGATATCTTGGCCAGTAATGTGGGTACTGTACTGGATGCTGAGCGCGCTGATTTTACGAATGCATTAACAGCACTCACCAGTTACTTGCAGGGGTTAACACCAGCCTGGGACGACCGCCAAGAAAATACCGCGATTAGCCGCACTATTTTCGACAGTAATTGGGAGTACGCCTACGACAAAAAAACCGCATTGCTCAGTGCGACGATAGACGCTACGAGAGAAAAAGCGTTTGACTCCACCCGTAATATTATTGGCTATGACGAGACCACCGGACAGTTCACTGATGATGGAATTCTCATTGGCTCAATGCAGAGTGTGCGCCGGGCCCAGCTGCGCGCACAACAAGCTTCCGCTTCCGTATTTATTGATGCGTTTGTGGATTCCACGGCAAAGGAAGATTGGCCGATTATTGGCGGTAATACTCAGGACAATATCTACTATGTGAAAACTGAAGATTCTGGGGCGCGTGCTGGTGGTAATGTTTTGCGCATTGGTGGCGATGGTACAGGGACTCTAGCTTCCAATGGCGAGGCATTTATCGAGTATATCGAGCGCTTCCCCTTTGATCCGGATAAGCTCTATCGCCTTCGGGCTCGCGCTACTGTTTTCAATGAAGGCGATACAGATAGAAGCCTATTTATAGGCGTTGCTGGTTTTCGTGCTGATGGCACTCGCTGTAATCGCAATGGGGATGATTCTGTCGGAACGCAGCACTATATCGCCTGCGCAGGCGTCGAGGCAGCAGGTGAGGCGTGGCAAGAGTACACGGGCTACTTTAAAGGAAATGCCAGTGATACTGCCGAAGTGGAAACTTCTTTGGGCTACAACTCAATTGCCCAGCCCGCTCAACTGCACGCGGACGTGCGCTACTTTTCTCCCACTGCAATTGTCAATTACAACGATAAAATCGGGCGCACTCAGTTTGACTATATCCGCATTGATGAGGTTGAGCCGACCGGCAATGGCCTTTACCTAAAGATCAATAGCGGAACAAATTTGGAAGACAACGAAACGCCAGGCGAAGCCATGCTTTGCGGGTTTGGTGCGACTGGAAACCCCAATGCAAACTTGCCCGGTTGGTTTCAGTGGAATGGGCAGATGCTGGTTGTGCCCAGTGTTCACCTAAATCCAGGGTATGCTGGGCTGCTTTACATTGTTGTGCGTGCGAGCACTGGCTATTGGGACAGCAGCTATAGCGCTATGTGTGTCAGCATCGAGCGCGGTGAATTTCGAGCGCATTATTATGATGGCAGCTCCAAGCACGTCAGCTTTAATCCCACTGATGATCATATTGTTATAGGAGAATTACACCTCACTGATTCAGAGAGTGTTGAGAGCGGTGGGATCTATCAGAACCCGCGTCCACTGATTGGGTTTGCCCAATACATGAGTGGACTGAATGAATATGGCCAAATTGCGGACCAGCGCAGTCTTCCACAAAATGTTGGATCGATACCCGCTTTACCAACTAGCAGCAATATCATTTCCGCATCAGATGACGGCTCGTCCGCAAAAATCACAATTGCGAGCCATACGGTTCAGTATGGTGGTTATACCGTTACCTACAATAGCGGCTCCATAACCGGTCTGAGTTTTTCTACCAAGTATTACATCTATGTTGATGACCCGCACTATACAGGTGGTGGTGTTACCTATTACACAACGACACAGATTTGGAAGCTCTCTGCTGGGATTGGTAGAAGGACTGTAGGTACTATCACAACCCCTTCAGATGGTGGTGGCACTACCACCCCGGTTGATCCCTGGTGCGTTGCAGCCGGTACCTGGTTGCGCGATGGATTGTTAGCAGATAACTGCCACCCTGGAGATTTAATCGAATGCTGGGATGTGGGTGACTCCAATACTCACTTTGCACCGATCCAAGCCGTTAAACCCCAGGACAATGTGCTCTGCGTAGTGTTGACGATGGAGACTGGTGCGCAAGTTATTTGCAGTCGAGAAACCCCAGTTACGGATAGAGAAGGGCGCGTCTACTTGGCTCAGGATTGTGTGGGCGTTGCGCTTGGGACCCTGCATAACTGTGATCCGCTGACCTGGGAAAAAGTCGTTAACGTCGAGTGCGCAGGCTTGCGCACCGTCTACAAAATCTCTGTCGGTGGAATCTCATTTGCCGCCGGTGTGAACCCCGAGCACCGAGTAATCACTCACAATATCGATATAAAACCTTAGGAGGCGACATGCCCAGTTTTTCCGTTTTAGATGGAGTGCCAGGCCTGGCTGATTGGCAGTTTGCTTACACTATCGATGATGGCCATAGCGTCGGCACCATTGTGCGAGCAACCATTACTCAAAAAAAAGAGTCTGCGAACGCTGAAGCCCAGGCGGTGGCCGTACTCAAATGCGTGATTGCCGTAATCGACAGCCAGAACAATGTGCAGACCGATGCGGCCGGCGACTCTATGGATACGGTGTACGTCACCACTAAGACGTTAACCACGGATGCAGGCCAAACGGTAAATGTTGTTGATGAAGCTGCTGGCTTGGTGTCTGACTGTATTGTTGAAGTGGCCAATCGGCTTGCCGTGCACAGTTCTATTGCGGCTATGGCGATCCCTAACGGGTGACTAAAACAGTTAGGAGCTAATCGCCAAGAATTATTACTGATGGTTGTTGGGGATGTAGGCATAAACTTGGCTGAGGTGTTTACGCAATTTTTTTCGCGTAAAGATATTTATTGGGATAACCAGATTAATTAGTAGTGCCGCCTTCAGTTTTTATTGTATCTGGTACGGTTAGGTAGGAAAAAATTTTGTAGGGATGGGGAAGGGTAAAATACAATGCTTCGGGCAGTTTTAGCCTGGCAAACAGGTAAAGTTATTTTCTTGGATTGGAACTGCCAAGACATTCGATAAATGCTTGATTGTCAAGGAACTGGTCTTGCTTTATAAGGATTCAGCTCTAAAAACTGTCCGAAGTAAGTTGTGTTTCATAATGTATGTAATGGATTTTAATTTTGAAAAAAATGACTACAAATTCCCCTCTGCACAGGGCTGTGTTGAAAAATTCTATCGGTGGTATCGCTTTAATCTGCGCATCGGCATTAGTCCAAGCAGAGACAATAAGCACAAAAATAGACTTAGGTGAACCGTTCCCCTTTAGGATGGAAGATGGAATCAGGCACGCGGTAAATTTAGATACTGGTTATCAATTCGATACCATTAATGAAGTTTGTATTAGTGGTAAAGTTGATAATGGAACTGCTTCATCAGTATCTTATTCAGTGCAAAGTGAACCTGAAGGACCTTTCACTTTGCCTATTTTTGAAGCGTATGTGCAGATGCTTGTTAGGAGTGTAGATTTTCCAACACCGGAAAACCCCAACCCTGTACCACAGCTACAAAAAAGCATCAATTTCTGTGGGGATGGAAATAGTATCTTGGCAAAGAATTTTCTCGATGGAGAAGGTGAGTTTACGTATCATGTATCCGGTGGTTATGTAGATTTCTGGGATTTTGAATTGGTTGTAGAGGGTGATGTCTCTGACATTCAGTTGGCGATTGTACTTGACGAACCTGCTGAATTTTTAGTTCCTTCCTACGGAGGAAGAGTCAATTATGATGCGAATATTCGTAATTTAGATTCTTCGAAATCACTGGTTACATTTGAGCAATGGAGTGTACTCACTCTACCCAACGGCGATAATTATCCCATTCATAAGTCAAGGGATGTGGTGTTAAATTATTCTGAGGCGAAAGATTACACTAGAAATTATCTAAACATACCTGCTTGGTTCGAAGCTGGGGATTACGAACTAACTTGGTATGTAACTGATCCAAGCACCGGTAATCGAGTGAAAGATAGTCTGTATTTTACAAAGAGTGCTGACTAAGTTTTAAGCATGCTGGGGCGCTCTTGTGTCCCAGCTGCCCTATTCAGGCTGCATAAATGGCAATATCGAGAGGGTGAGCAAGTCCTGTTGTTGGCGAGATCTGAGAAAGAGTGGATTGGTTGAGGCCTTGGTGCGGGTTTGAGTAGGCTAGTCCATTGGTGACTAAAACGAATATCAGGAAAATAAAGCGTGGCGACAGTAGCGTTAAACAAACAGAAACATAGGCAGCACTGCTTGTCCTGCAGGCTAGGAGCGATAACGTTCACCGTTGCATTGGATGTTAAGCGAAGAAAAGGAATCATATGAAACCTCAAGAATTATTATCAGCTGGTCTTAGAGTTTGCGGCGTGTTGCTGATATTTTTAGGCTTGCGAACAATTTCTAGCCAATATATGTCATTGGGGATGCTTTCATATGAATTGGATGAGCGTATTCAGGTGTACGCAGTGGTGACTGTAATAGAGATCGCTTTGATTTTTTTACTTGCGCTAATATTCCTCAAGTTCCCAAATTCGGTCGCAAAGAAACTATTACCTCACGAGTCTGACAATAATGTTGAGCTCTCAAAGAATGGGAAAGAGTTGCTTTCAATTGCATTCTGTCTTCTGGGGGTATACATCCTTTCATGGGCAATCCCTGACTTAGTTAATAACGGAATGTGGCTCATTCACTTTTCGGAAAGGGCGTACATGAATGATAGTAATTACGCCGAAACAGTTATTGCTCAGATTACCACGGTGGTAGAGGTAGTGATCGGTGCTTTTCTCTGCTTTGGAGCCTCTGGTCTAGGAAATCTGTTGTGGAAACTGAGGGGAATACAGCGAGCTTAATAAGGCCGGGTGAGAGGCCCCTACCGGCGGCGTTATGCTCTTTGAGGAGAAATTAGTTGAGCTGGTATGGTGTTAGAAGTGTTTACCACTTCGGAATAAGTTCTAAGGGCTTGAATATCTTTGAAGAAAGGGTGGTTTGTATAAGGGCTGAATCGTTCAAAGAAGCCCATAGTAGAGCGAGAAAAGAAGCTGAGGAATACGCTGAAGATAATGGTTTTGATATGCACCCAGAGCAAGTTTGTTACAAGCAGGATGGTGATGAGCTTATTAAAAATTACGAAGTTTGGTCCGAGTTGTTTCAGTCAAACCTGAACCTTGAGTCTTTTTATAAAGAGCGTTATTTGAAGTATCTATATGTTCCGGAATAAGCATAACCAGGCCGTGCGAGGCCGCACAGCCCAGGCTGGGCTGGACAGTTCGGCTGTCAATTCTACCAGCGTTAAGTGGCCATGGAGAGTCATGAGTGAATCTCATTAACAGAAAAAAGTTGTTACTTATTTTTTTGCTGGTATTTCCATTAGCGAGCTATGCCAATGGTGGTGGACCTCTTCTACTCTTTATCAGCGGTAGTGTTTTTCTTTATGGGCAAGTCTGGATATTAGCCTCTGAAACGTTCATTTACTGCAAATGTACAGACCTTGATCCAGTAACTGCATTCAAGCAGGTTTTTTTAGTCAATTTAGGCTCAACTATAGTTGTAGGTCTCGGCTTTCCCTTTATATTGGCTGTTGTTACTGCATTAGCTATGTCTCTTCCAGAACCATTTAAAGACTACGCATCTCTAATGGGTACTTGGGCATACGAAGGAGCTCCGCATACGGATCTTCTGGGGCCACTATCACTTATATGGTTAACTGTTACTTTTATTTTAACTATTATTTATGAGCGCTGGCACTTATCTAAGCTTTGGCTTAAAGCAAACTATCAGGGGTCAATAACAATATCAGGTTTAATGGTTCGCGCTCATGTAGTTAGTTACACTGGGCTTTTACTAATGAGTATTTACATGTGGGGCGGTATGATTGGCGCACTGCTTGGCATGTAACAAATGCAGGCATTGGGTGTCAACCTTGCGGTTTACCGAGCATGCAATAAGCGCTAAGCATATAAAATATGGCCAGAGAAAAATCAATATCAGAAAAGGCAGCGGGTAAGCTAATTTCGGCAATTCAAAAGGAGTGGGATGAAGAAATTGGCACCATTCAAGCAGATTATAGTGAAGACGTACTTGGGATGGCGCATGAACTCCTGCAGGCTCGCAATGCTAAGGGCATGAAGGAATTACTCAAAAATAGAACGATAGATGAATTTTTAGGTGAATTTTGGGTTCGTAGACATCCAACCATTCGAATAGAAATTCAATGTCTAGAAAGGGCAATAAAGCAAGAATATGCTTAGTGCTCACAAGCAATTTGCTGCTCCTCTTCTGGCCTCTATGGAGCGATCCTACTGTGGGTGTTAATTATTTATGAAGAAATATCTATACATTGCATTATTATTTTGCAGGCCTGTATTTGCTGAAGATGATGTTGATTTATTTAAGCTAGAGATGAATCAAAAAAATTGCGTTGAGTCCACGGTTAATTTTGGTTCTGCATCTACCTCGTATTCAAAAGGTGAGGTAGTGTTTGCGGAGTTATCTACCGTTATAAACTGTGCCGCGAAAGTGGCAAATCCTGAGCTTTACATTGGCAACGATTCTTTAACGCTTGCGGTGGATGAGGTGTTTCCATCTGGGGTAAATGAAATGTGCAAGTGCCGCACAAGAATTGACTTTAAGTTTGTATTTCCTGAGTTTAAGGAGTATAGATTTGAAGAATTATATTTTACGGTAAATGGCGCTGTGCAGTCGAAGACGGCAATACTTAATAAGTAAAGGCGTTCGGAACCAAAGCTGTGGCTCTCTTTTGGTTTTACTGCAAGTGTCTTAGATATAGAGTTTATTTAGGATTTATATGGATATCAGTTGGCAGGGTTTGATTGCGGGTGCGATAGGCTTCTTTGTGGCTTTATACGAAAGAAAAAGGTCTGTTTACGCTGAACAGGAAGGAGTTCTAAAGTTTGGTCTGATCACAAAGGGGTTTGGGTTGGTTACTTTGCTATTTTCGGTAGTTCCTTTCGGAGTATTTTTAACCGGAAATTATCAGGTAGATAAGCCTGGGGAAACAATAGCCCTTATTGGCTTAACCCTTAGTTTTGGCATTGCCGCTATATATTACATAGCTGAAGGTTTCTTTGTGAAAGGGGCTTATAATGACACTTCGATTGTTTTCGTAACTCCTTGGACGGGTAAGAAAGATGAAAAATGGTGCGATCTCGAATCAGTAGAGTTTAATTGTTGGTGGCCTTGGTATGTGCTCAAATTCAAGAGTGGCAAAATAATTCGGTTATCTTCATTCTTAAGCGGTCATGGCTATTTGTTGAATTTTTTGCGGGAGCGTGGCCATTATTTTTAATAATTAGCTGCGCGATATCCGAAACTGAACGAGACGTGATATAGATTTATAGTTGAGGGCCTTTATGAAGAACAGGGATTGTCCATATTGTCAGGGGAGCACTATATCTCGTAAAAAATTAGCCTTCCAAGCTCTTTGTATACCGGGCATCGTATGTGAGTGTGTAAATTGCAATGCAGTAGTAAGTGTCAAGAGTAGTGATAACCTACTATGGGCAATTACACTTGAGATAGTTGTTTTTATGCTCGCGGTGGCCTCAACCAATTTATTTGGTGGTATATGGTGGGGAGTGTTCCTATTTGTTATCTGGCGAATCTCAAAGTTCCTGGCAAGATTAAATGGTCAGCTGGAGTACATACGTTAATTCATAATGAGTTACTGCATCCTATCGACTATATTCAGGTCGCTTTTCTGTATGCTAGCGTAAAGCTGCTCCATTCCGGAGGTGGTTGCTCTCGGAGGATCGTTGTATATATTTACGAGAACCCTCATTAATTGTGGCACTAGATTGGAGCGGCGGTTTTCATTTATAAAGTAGACCGCTCGCAAATCAGCCATAGAGCTGGCCGGGTTAGCTTGCTAGTAGAGGCAGCAATTTAGGTAAGTAGGAGTTTTCACACCTCTCTTCTTTTGCATACTCCATCAAAAAAAATGTGTTTTGGGTATTGTCATAACTTTTCACCTTGGGTATCGTCAAAGGACAAGAAACAAAGGTAAGGAGATTTATTATGCAAGTAGAGACTGATCTCAATGCAGGTCCTAAAGCTGTTGTAAGTCCTGTTCCATAGAAATAGGGTCCGAGGCTGGCTTAGCTTGCCTCACTACTGATTTCTCAAGCATATAAGGAAAGTATCATGCAAGTAGAGACTGATATCAAAGCAGGTCCTGAAGCTGCTATATTCCCTCTTCCATAGCAATAGGGTCCGAGGCTGGCTTAGTTCGCCTCACTACTGATTTCTCAAGCATATAAGGAAAGTATCATGCAAGTAGAGGCTGATATCAAAGCAGGTCCTGAAGCTGCTATATTCCCTCTTCCATAGCAACAGGGTCCGAGGTTGGCTTAGTTCACCTCACTACTGATCTCTCAAACTTATAAGGAAAGTTGTTATGCAAGTAGAGACTGATATTAATGCAGGTCCTGAAGCTGCAATACACCCCATTCCCTAGTAGTAGGGCAGTGAGGTTGGCTTATCTCGCCTCACTACTGATTTCTCAAACATATAAGGAAAGTTATCATGCAAGTAGAGACTGATATCAAAGCAGGTCCTGAAGCTGTTATACGTCCTGTTCCATATTAATAGGGCAGAGAGGCTAGCTTAGCTTGCTGCACTACTGATTTCTCAAGCACATAAGGAAAGTTATCATGCAAGTAGAGACTGATATCAAAGCAGGTCCCGAAGCTGCAATATACCCCATTCCCTAGTAGTAGGGCAGAGAGGTTGGCTTAGCTCACCTCTTTATTGATCTCTCAAACATATAAGGAAAGTTATCATGCAAGTAGAAACTGATATCAAAGCAGGTCCTGAAGCCGTTATACGTCCTATTCCATATTAATAGGGCAGAGAGGCTAGCTCGCCTCACTACTGATCTATCAAACGTATTAGGAAAGTCATCATGCAAGTAGAGACTGATATCAAAGCAGGCCCTGAAGCCGTAATACACCCTATTCCCTAGCGTAGGGCAGTGAGGCTGAGCTTAGCTAGCCTCACTACTGATTTATCAAACGTATAAGGAAAGTTATCATGCAAGTAGAGACTGATATCAATGCAGGTCCTGAAGCTGCAGTACGCCCTATTCCTGAGCTATAGAGCGAGCAGTGAGGTAGGGTTAGCCTGCCTCACTGAATACTTGAGCATACATTAATTACAAATAGCAGCTAACTTGCAAGTTGGAACTGAAGTGCAAACTTACGTGAGCCCTGACTGAGATTTCCATTGAGTTAGTAAATGTTCGTCACAGATCTCAGCCTTAATGTGCAGTTAATCACCAATCCCCCGGTCACTTTCATGCCATATATTAATGGCAGCTCAATGTAGAGGGTAACTGTGGTGTTTTCATTTTGATCGGCCTTTGACTTGAGTGAGCGCGATATGGTGTTGTCCACCCTGGATGGCCAGCTATCTAGAAAAACATAAGTCAGAAGCGCAGTTCGCCAATGTCGAATATCGGCCCATACTTACAAGAGAAGGGCATGAGCTGATTTTGAAGGGTGTAGTCAACGTGCCGCTGCGATATTTTCAATTTAAATAAGGGCACTAGATTGAAAAAGGACGATTTCCATTTATAAGCAGGCCGTGGGCAAATCAGCTATAGAGTTAGCCAGGCTGCCTCGCTAGTAGTGAAATCAGTTTCCGGCGATTGTAATTTTACCACTGTGCAGGTATACAGTTTTCGCGTGTGCCAAAAATTGAATGACAGCGTATTTATAGGCTCCATAGAGCGATAGAGCTGCCCCATTATTTGCACACGGTTTGTTATAACTGCATGATAATTTATTAATTTTCTATCTGATTGTGGCTCCTGAGGTCGCGGGTTTGATCCCCGTTGGTCATCCCATATTCTTCCTTGTTTTTCAAGGAGTTAAAACCTCGCCTAGTGCGGGGTTTTTCGTTTCTGGTTCTGGTATGGTAATTTTGGTCTCAGTCTATGTTAAGGTTTTGATTTCATCAATTGGTACAGGGGGTATTTTGAGCGGTATGGAAAATGACAAAGAAGAGGGAGTCGCTGGCCTAAAAAGTTTGCGAATTGGTGCTCCAAGAGTAATTGTGTAAGAAGCCCCCGGAATTAAGTATAGCGACAGCCGCATCATGAACGCCTGTGAAAAAGGGTTAATACAAGATCGGGTTGCAAAGCTGTGAGCGAATGATCCCAGGGTATGGCCGCCTATGCTCTGCCAGCCGCAAGAGTCAAAGAGCGAGGGACACTACTGAAATATTTGATAATTGAGCTCGAAAAATTGACGGATCCGTACCCGCGAGAAAAGGTTAGCCAGCTGGCGCTATTTTGTATTAATGCGTATGCACTAGGTGATGTGAATGGTCGATTAATAAGCCTGGGCCATGCATGGACAATTTTAGGATGTGATAAAAAGCGTTCGGGTAGGGGTGGGTAAAAAGTTGGAAACGTTTGCAGCAGCGATTGGAACCTTTACCCGTAAGAGCTTTAGGACCTGCTTCTGAGATTTTGCAAGAGTACAGAGGGTGGCTTAAGGCCGCTTGTTGACAGTTTTGTCCTGAGGGGATATGAGTTTACTAGCACGCAGTCTTTCTGTTTGAAAAATTAAAACGGCCACGGAGCGGTTTTTTGTGCCTGGAAGTTGGTGAGCTTTACTGTCATTGAAAAATTTTTGTAGGTCTTAACCGTGCTTAATGTTTTTTTAATGGTACTTCCATGAAGTGTGATCAGGTACTGGATTTTTTATGTGTGTTATTTATGTTAAATTCGATGGGAAAGAAAAGCCCATCCTGAAGTTGTGAGTTTCTTTACTTGGCGAAATCATACCGAATGGGGTATTAAATTAAGCGCGGTATAATTTACTTGGTTTAAGGTGTGTTATAAGCTTCACTTTCTCTTCCGCTAGTTAATTCAATATATTTTTAGTGAGTTTTTATGTTTATTAGAAAAACCGTGAAAACCGTAGCCGTTTCTGTGGCCCTTTTAGCCTTCGGAGCGCAAGCTAAAACGTTCCAATACGAGCTTCAAGATCTAGGCTCATTTGGTGGTGAAATACAGTACCCAGGTCTAGATTTAGAAGGCGCTAGCTCTGTAAGTTTGACTGTTGACCAAGAGGATCAATGGTCACCTGCCGTGCTTACTTCGGTAGAAATTAATTTCCCTAATGCGCCTAGTCTGTCAGTAAGTAATTTCCAGGTGGATGATGGAGGTTGGAGACATGAAGCAACCGTCGATGGTGCCTGGGTGTATCGTCAGCTTGATGTTGTAGTAGATGGCCTGGACCTTGAAAGCCCAAATAATACAATGATCAACATTGAGGGTTATGTCTCTGAGGCTGAAAGTTTTATTGGGGAAGAGCGTTCACTGAATTTTGACCAAAGACTATTTACTGCTCATGGACAGTTGGTTGATACGACTCCAAGCAAGATTGTTGATGTCAAAACTTTCACCGTTGACGGTAATCAGGTTGAATTGTCTCTAAGAGATAACCCAACTCTTGATCCAAATTCAAGCAATGGTGATATGGCATTTGTTGTCGAATTGCTGTGGTTTGGGGAGGGAAAAGAAATTTACCATTTTCACGCACCGTTCGGTGATGAATCAAAGTTCTATGAAGCATATAAGCTAGAAACTTCAACAATGTCTGGTCCTGATGGTGATGAAACAGCCATAAGCCTTAAAGTTAAAGATGCGCAAGGCATGATATTTGAAATTCATCATATGTATCTTGAAGATATTCTAAGAGAAGCTTACGAACTCTAACTGTATCTTTATTTTGACTTAAGGGTTAAGGTACGCTGTTTATTCAAATCAGATAATATATCTAAGCGAAGTCGCTTTGTGGCGATTTTTATTTCATAAAATTTAACCCGCCTTGTGCGGGTTTTTTGTTTTTGGTGCTCCCATGTTTGATAATGATTATTTATGGAAGCAGAGTTGTCTTGTCGTTGCTGTGAAAAAAACTATTTCAAAGATGAAGCCCTCAGGCGCTTAATTCAAGTCAGAGAGCTTTATGGTAATCCGATGATTACTAATTCCGGTTATCGCTGCCCAGTTTATAACTCCCGGCTAAAGGCCACTATGCCCCATGCCATTTGATAGGCTGTTGATGTTTCAGCGGGGCGCATGATTTTTTGAATATTGCCTTAGAGGAGGGCTTCACTGGGATAGGAGTGAAGCAAAAGGGGGCGATCAAAAAGCGGTTTATATATTTGGATGACCTTGATTAAATTCCTGGTAAGGGTATACGCCAACTGTCTGGAGTTACTAATGATTTCAGCCGAACCCAATTTGTCAGGCAAAGCCTTTCTAGAGAAAACTGACTCAAGGCTCGGGTAAATTCACAGCTGATTGTGATGAATCTGGAAGAGTTGAAAACAGCTACCCAAGTAGTGACTTCAGAGGCTTCTGGAAAGTTATGGCTGCAGAGAAATTGGCGGCCGGTAACAATGGCCCATTTGTCGGGCTGATTGTATTCTACTGGTTGGGCTGCTCCAAACCTCAGTGAGGACCAGGCGCGCGAGCTACTGAAGGTCGTAAAAATCAGCCTCGGTAGTTATGTCGTGGGACGCAGCGTCGAGAAAGCGATGAAGGCTTGGAAGCATTCAAGACGCTTCACGATACCCTAAGAAAATTGGTAAATAAGGCTGGCTATATGACTGCCATTGGTGCTTAAACTCTCGCTGGTTGGCTCGCGGACAACCGGTTAGATCTTGCTGGGGTACTGATAGCTGCGGGGGGCGGATGGTCAATTAGTATTACAACCACAAGCGTTTAAATGTGTAAGAGCAGCAGGGTGGGAATGATTGATGTTAGTAGATAGCTCGACACCTCAAAGTTTGATCGAGCAGCTGCTGAACCGAGAAAGTAATTTCCTTATGCCAGCTCGATTGCCCTAAATAACGTGGCCTTTCGTATACATGGGAAGAGCGTGCAGCAATTGGGCGCATCTTTCCAAATCCAGCGAAGTTTACTCTGAACTCTATAATAGTGAGAAAAGCTCAGGTATCGCTAAGATTGCTATCCGTGATCAGGCAGCCAATGGCACGGCGCCTAGTAAATATTTGGCGCAGATGTAAAGCGTAATGATAAGAGATTGGAGTCTATTCTTTGGCGTTCAGGAGTATTGCCTGGGGGTATGTATGCCGTACATGGAAGTGCGGCAAGGGTAAACCGGCACGGGAATATATAGGTCAGTACGTATAACAAGATTCCGGTAGAACTCCGCCTCGCTCAGCTATCAAAAAGATCGAGACCAATAACGCTCAAGGGCCTACAGATAAGCACATTGTTGGAGAGATAAACGAAGTGTTGGGTGTTTGAAAAAGCTTCGGAGGTAAACGACGTCTAATAATTTATCCCATTCTTTTCTTTCTTGAGTGGAAGCCTGACGATCGCAAATAGGCGCTAAATGGGGGCAGTACACGGGTAATTCGATACTCGTTATTATAACAGGTATCTGAAATTTCATAGAAGGTTACACCTTGGCTGGCGACCTATCATTTGATGATCAGGCCACTCAGTCTGATTTTTGCTTGCCCGGTTGGTGCTGCTCAATCTGCTATTTCCAAACTCGATAAGGCAGAGGTTTTTACCGTAGGTGTCTGTTTCAAAGTTTGGTCTTATGAATATTGCGAGCGACTGTGAGCCGAGGTTGCAGGCTAATTTTGAGTATGCTGGGTGCTCTTGTGCCCCAGCTATCCTATTCAGATAGTATAAAAGGAGATTCTGAGTAGGAGGTCAAGAACGGACGTTGGCGTGACCTTGAAAAGAACGGCCTGGCGAAGATGATTTCACTGTGCCCAATGCACTGCCATTTTACAAGGCGCTGTGTTGGGTGGCACACCAGCACCCTCCGATGCAACGCTCCTTCCAAATCATAAGGGTAGCTTTAAGGTAGGAGTAATTTCTTCCTTCTACTTGCCGCTATTCGTAATTTGGGAGAGTTCTGCCTACAGAATTCATAGCGTACAGGTATTGGTAGAAAGTAAAACCCCCCTTTATTTTCTGGTTAGTCACCTGAGAATCTGATATACGAAACTGCTAATGATAATGAGGGTTTATGAGCCTGCTTAAAGCGGGCTCATAAACTGGCTGAACATAATTCAGCAAAACTCAGTTACTGCCTTCACCATTGATTTTGCAGATTGCTTAGGGCAATCATTGATTTTACTCTCAACTACATTTTTATCGATAATATCAAAAAATCTCGCTTTATCAGTTCTCTTGTCGAATATCTGTGCCCAGCGAGTAAATGGGTCAGTTTTGGCAATCTGTTCTATCTCTTTGTAGGCATCCTCCTCATTGTGAAATGATCGCTTGAAGTCCTTTATTCCACCCATAAGTAGGTTATAAGTGCCGGTAAACAATGCGTATCTTTCCATGGGATTCTCCAAATTTATAAATCTGGGCTCCGAGTCGGTAGCCTTTGGTAGTTACTATCGGCTGAATACGCCGAAGCGTAGTTGGCTAGTTGCCTGGCCAGAAGTATGTTCTATTTTTAATAAAACCTACATACCAACCTTGCACTCCAATTTAACCCTTTTTTTATGTACAGAAGCTTAACTAGTATTTGTTTTTGCACTTTGAGGAGAGTTTTTGTCATGATCTGCATCATGTTTGTACAAGAATAATAGGTCTAATTTGTGCTACGCTTTATGTTGTTCAATATATTTTCATTTTTACTCGCCTGTATAGATGAAAGGGAAGGCTTCTCAGGCCCTCTTTACTACTCTTAACCTTCCTGGCTTGCTTTAAATGTGGTGTTTTTAGCTTAAAGGGTAGAATCTATTAACCCATAAGTTTGATCGATATGTCCTTTATTGATTGTGGACGTTTTGTTTGGATGACGAATTTGGTGGCGATATTTTCTGGGTTTGTGCGTTAGTACTTAATATTTAAATGTATGATATTGCTTAAAATAGATAAGTGCATTTAGATTGGGGTGTCAATCAGATTTAAGTACTTTAATGGTTGACTCTTTGGGTATACGTGAACGAAAAGAGCCTTGAAGGCTGTAAGAGTTACTTTTGTATCTCTTAAATAGTGTAAATGAGTTAATAGGTGCTTTGTATGTGAGAGTAATAGTATGCCCAATACTATTACCCTGTAGTATCTCTTTTTGATTGGCTTTACGTAGTCTCTTAGCAATAGTTTTTCTCTTAAAATATAGGAAACTTGTAAATGAACAGTGTACTCAAGGTCGTTACTTGTCTAGTTTTATCGATAACGATTTACAGAGAGGTTTGGGCCATTGACATACTTGCTCACAGGGGAGCATCTGGTGAGTACCCTCAAAGTACCAGCCTGGCTTTTGATATGGCATTAGAGCAGGGGGCAGATATTCTAGAGTTGGATATACATTTGTCAAAAGATAAGTTTATTATTATCAATCATGATGCAGACCTTAAAAAAAATACAGGTGTCTCGGATAAAATAGAAGATTTGACTTTGGGAGAAATAAAAGCATTGGATGCTGGATATAAGTTTACCCTAGATAATGGTGATAGTTACCCATTCCGAAACCAAGGACTCGCCCTCTTAACATTAAATGAGCTATTTGAGCGCTACCCCAGTGCCATTTTTAATATTGAAATTAAACCAAATGATAAGGTCCTATCAGAAATACTATGGCAAGTAATTGTTGACTATAGAATGGAGCAGCAAGTTACTGTGGCTAGCCAGCACAATAGGGCTATGGGCCATTTTCGTGATATCAGTGGGGGAGAGATTAGAACGAGCGCAACAATCGGTGAACTTATAGAGGCCAGTCTAGCCTGGAGTTCGGGCTTTGGATGGGCTTTCAAGCCGGACTTTGAAGTTGCCCAACTGCCATACAGTATTACCACGAAGCCCTATGTTCGCTTTTTTCAGAGTAAAGGCGTGGCCGTCGATCTCTGGACAGTTAACGATATAGATGACATTGAGCGCAGTATATCCCTTGGTGTAGATGGGATTATTGGTGATTTCCCTGGGCGAGTTTATCAACTACTTGAGAGTGCTGGAGAACGGTAATTTTTCTCGATGCGGGTCAGAATTGTCGAGTACAAAAATTTTCTTGTAAAAGAATAATGAAGTTAGTGTTAACTTGATAATTTCAACCTTAAAAAGTCAGTACTTTATTGACTTTTTAAGGTTCTAGGAGACGATGATATCGATCTTTATGGGCAAAAGTAGTATACAAAGAGTTTGTGTTTAGCCTGGAGGCAAAAATCTACATACTTCATTGAGCCTTCCGAAGCTTCAGATTCAACAATTAGAGAGGGTTGGGAAAGGCCTAGCTGCAATCTATTCTGGCTTACAAAAAAAAGTGCTGTTGGGTGGTGTGTTCTGGTACCCACAGGCCCCCACTTTCTGATACTTTCATTGTTAGTCGATAATTCGGCATTGGGTTTGCTATATGTGCAATCCGTAGGTGAGACTGTAATTGTTCCACCTTTAGAAGCTAGCGTTCCGTACAGGCTGCTGTTTCAATTCCTAGAGTTAGCCCACTGACGACAACATTGTTTCTAGTAGTAATATGGTTGGCTATTTTTGGTCTATTTCATTCCATTTTTGTCGTATCTATGGATCCAATTACTGCAATGCCAAGCTACTTAAGTAAGCTAATATTACTGCGCGCATAAACAGTTAAGAGGGGATTGTGAGTGTCTTCTAGTCCATAGGGATATTTGTAATTACCTTGTTGAATTTTTGCTACTTCCATTCTGCAGACTAAAAGAACCCTTTTACTTTCTAGTATGTCTAATTAAGTGAGAGACAGCTTACAAAGAGTTATAGCTGCTACACATGAGGCTTTCATATCAGGTTTCTTTCGGTCTTTGAGTGACACCGCGCATTTGGAATGCAGATCCTGTTGGAGAAACAATTGGCCTCTGAAATGAAGCTTTGTTTGGGTGCAGGGCTGGGAATGTAATGTCATAGTTTTCTTAAGTTATACAATCAGCTCTAGGGGCGAGACTTGTTGAAAGTGATGAGTTGACAGTTTAAAAATAACAGAAAGCCCTGTAATTGATGTCTTCTGGTAATGGATTTTTTGTGAGATAGACTTGTGCCAAAATAGAAGAGAGCTAGGGCTGTAAATGAGATGTTATTAGGTATACATTTTTCTGAAGTTGAAAGTTCTTCTATTGATATCATCTGCGTGGATAAAGATGTCCATCGTATAGTAATAAATTTTTGCTTGTGACGCAGATGTGTCCTATCCGTTTGTTCCTTATATCTTCTCGGCCTTTAGTTTTTTTAGAGCTTGCAGGAGGTTTAGTCAAGAAAATGATAACTTCTGGCCTCCTATGGCTGTTTGAGAGTTGTGCCGTAATCGAGGCTTTAGTCCGTTCGGGTTGAATACATAACAGGTGGTATTAGGTTGATTTTTTAATTTTCCCTCTTTGTGCTTCGAACTCTTTTCATTTAAGCTGTGGTGGAATCGGTGCTCGATAAGTTCAGTTGTTATTAGTCAAATATACTGGAGGGGGAATATGTACAATACTATCCTTTGCGCTATAGAAGCGTCTCAAGAAGGGAGGTATGTGTTGTCTAAAGCGGTAGAATTATCTAAGAAATTTGATAGCAAGCTAGTAGTTTTAAATGTACTGCCTTATAGCTTCCTGCCCAAGGATTATCAAAAAGAGCTGAAAGAGAGTGCAATCCCGAAGTTTGAGGAGATTACGGAAGACTTTGGGGTTAGCAAGAGAAATCGGGCCCTTAAAGTGGGAAAGCCTTATGAGGCTATCTGTAAGGAAGCTGAAAAAAGGAAGGTGGATCTGATAGTTCTGGGAACTCACTCCAAGAAAGGTTTGAGTTCCCTGATTGGTTCTACCGCTAATAGCATAGTGAACTATGCACATTGTGATGTAACTTTGGTTCGAATCTAAGTTATAGGGACATAGTCGACACAAAGTTTGCCTTCTATTCGTAATGACGCTTTTTGTAGGCCGGGCAACCGGAGTTTGCCCGGCCTACTTTGATTGTTGTTGTTTAGTTGGAAGTAGCTTGGGCTGGGTAATCTGGCTCCTCGCCTTTGGCTTCATTGTCTTCTGAGGCAGGAGCGTTACGTAGCACCAAAAAGCCAGCTGTCCCAGCGATAACCGACGCTAATAGAATGCCGGCTTTCGCCTGAATAAGCAGCTCATTTTGTGAGCTAAATGCTAGTTCGGCAATAAAAATGGACATAGTGAACCCAATACCTGCGAGCAATGCTACACCGACGATATGTTGGAAATTCGCCGCTTTGGGTAATTGGCCCCAACCTAGCTTCCAACCTACCCAAGTGGCCCCTACAATCCCAAGCAACTTACCGACCACCAAGCCAAAGATTACCCCGAGAGTGACCGGGTTGAGTACCGCTTCGGAGCTACTGAAGCTGTCGACCGGAATTCCCGCGTTAGCTAGTGCAAAGATAGGTATCACTACAAACCCGACCGGAATGTGCAGGCGAGTCTCCATGCGTTGTAGCGGAGATTGGGCTAAGTTCACGCCATTACCCAAGCCCATTACGCGAGCTCGTAAATCATCGTTAGCGATAATCTTGTCACCTGGGCGGAAGCAACGGTCAAAGCTGCGAATGATATCTTTTACGAAGGTGCTAAATGCTACAGGATCGTATTTTGGCTTGGCAGGTAATGCCATAGCGGTAATGACACCAGCGAGAGTAGCGTGGACACCAGCCGAGTGAAGTCCGTACCACAATAGACCTCCAACAAAGACATAGGCTGCGGATCGGCGAATCCCCGCAGCATTGAGCAGCCCGAGCACTGCAACCAGGCCACCTGATGCGATGAGTGCTGTCATGTTTACTTGTTCTGTGTACCAGATGGCAATAACGAGAATTGCCCCTAAGTCATCTACGATCGCCAGTGCGACCAAAAAGGTCACTACTGCTCGTGGTACACGGTTGCCTAGTAGTGCAATACAGCCTACCGCAAAGGCAATGTCTGTTGCCATCGGGATACCCCAGCCTGGACCGGCTTCGGTACCTAAATTAAGGGAGCTGTATAGTAGGGCGGGCACCACCATGCCGCCGATAGCGGCCATCACAGGTAGTACTGCCTGACGGAGATCTGAGAGTTCTCCCACAAGAAACTCTCGTTTTAATTCCAAGCCTACCAGAAAGAAAAAGATGGCCATTAGGCCGTCATTGATCCAGTGATGTAGGGAAAGGGAAAATATCCAGTCTCCTGCACCTATCGCAATAGGCATATGAAGTAGGTGCTTGTAAGCCTCTTGCAGAGGAGAGTTGGCAATAATCAAAGCGATAAGCGCAGAGAGCATTAGTAATATACCACTGCTGCTTTGGCGATGAATAAATTCCTCAAAAGGAGTAACCAGGCGACCAAATGCCTCTTCTAGCGGGGCTTCAAAAATTTTTCCTTTGCGAATTTTAAATCTATTCAAAACCCCTTTACTCATCGTTGAGCATCCTCCTTTACTGGCTATAAACCCTAAGAAATATAGGGCTGTTTTTCTCAATTCAGGCCCAAAGATTACCATGGAACTTGTATTTTTAACTAGATTAAAGCACGTCACTCGGTAGCCGGTCGAAAATATGATGAGTGAGAAAACCTGCGCAATTATTGGGGATTTCTTTGCTTCGCGTAAGAAATTTGAGGGTGTTGGTGATTTGAAATTAAATGCCGCTTTTATCGGCAGGTGACAAGTTTGAGCCTAAAACCATGAAATTCTATTGTATTCGGGTTGTAAAGAATAATAGTTTTTTATGTTAACTGTAATAAACAATTGTCTATGGATTTGAATGGTCTACTTTGGTTTGTCTAGCTAGTCCAATAGGGTAGCGGTACTCCTAAGTTTCTTTGCTTGAGGGGAGGGTAGCATTGTATAGGAACCTCCTTGCCAAATTTCCCTAGCTGCTATTTGCTTTCCAGCTGATGATGATTCAACGGCATATAGTTCATTGGAGCGAGTATAAGGGGCTACCGGAAAGGGCTTAGATCCCCGGTGAGAATTTATAGATTTATAAAATAAGTAGATCGATATTGGTGGCGAGCGTTTATGTCTTGTGACTAGTGATACTTCTTCTTTTATTGCACTCAATTTATAGGGGGATTGGTGTAAAACTCTAAGGTTTCTATCTACTCAGCCTCTGCGTTACGAAGGGATGGTAGTGGCTGAGTGGTTTAAATGATAGTGCCTGGGCTAGTGTTCTTGATGCAGATACCAAACAAAAAAAGTCTTATCAATAGGGCTATTTTCCCCAATCGGCCCCACTATTAGAACAATGCCACTTTTGTTGCTTATGCACACAAGGCTTTGAGTTGAATAGACACGTTATAACACGGGGCTTTACGCTTACAGTTCAAATACTCGATAATTAGCGCCCATATCACAGGCAGGCATAGGCACAGAGTGTAGTGAAATGCCTGGTACCTGTGACACTAGGATTGTATTCAAGACTTGGAGTGATCAGTGACAGCTACAGTTGAGCAAAAAGCGACCAATGTCCATTGGCATGAGGGTGATGTGACCCGAGAAAACCGGGCGAGTCTCCTCGGCCACAAAGGCGTGACTCTCTGGTTCACCGGCCTTTCGGGCTCTGGTAAGAGTACTGTGGCTGTTGCTGTAGAGAAGGCTCTCGCTGCTCGTGGCGTGCTTAGCTACCGTCTAGATGGCGATAACATTCGTTTGGGCATCAATTCAAACCTCGGTTTCTCTGCAGAGGATCGCCAGGAAAATATCCGTCGCGTAGGCGAAATTTCCAAGTTGTTTGCGGATACTGGCGTGGTTGTTTTATCCAGTTTTATTAGTCCCTACCGTGAAGATCGTGATTTAGTAAGAAAGATGCACGAAGCAGGTGATCTTCCATATATGGAGGTGTTCGTAGACTGTCCGCTGAAAGAGGCTGAGGCACGCGACCCCAAAGGCTTGTATAAGAAAGCTCGCGCAGGTGAGATCAAAGGCTTTACTGGTATTGATGATCCCTATGAGGCACCTGTTTCACCAGAATTGCACCTGAATACTGCTGAAATGACTCTTGAGGAGGAAGTAGAAGTGATTCTCTCCACTCTCCAAGAGAAAGGCATTATCGCTAAAGACTAGGCGGTATTGCTTTCGAGAAGGGGGATCACTAGATCCCCCTTTTTTTGCTTTTGTCCTAAAGATTTTTGCGCTTCTGCGCACCGCTCTACAAGTCCTGCATCTCTTTAAGTCTTCCTCGGCGCCAACTGTCAGTAGCCTGGGGCATCCGTTCATATACTCAAGCTGTACAGAAAGTGATGTTTCCTGTGGAGGCGCTTATGTCCGTTAGGAGAGGCTGGATACTCTCTATTTTGCTCTTGGTGCTAGTGGGCCTGGGGGCAGCAGCTTGGTATGGGTATAACCAGCTGCCAAAAGTCCACGGGAGCGTAGATGCTCCGGTGTTGAAGGTTCCTGAAGGGGTGCTGGACTATCAACCTGCGCCAGCTTATTCCGGCCCTCACCCCCGAATGATGTCCCGCCCGCCTGAATATTTCCCATTTCCTATTGGCTTGGGAGAGGTGGGGCCTGTAGAGACGCTATTTAGTGGCCCAGTCAGGTACCCTCTTTATTGTGGGAAAAACAATATTACAAATAAGCAGCCCCTGGTCGACAATCAGGATGGGGAAGGGGTGCCCATCTTTGCTCTAAATGATAAGGGCAGAAAGACAAAAGAGGTTATTGGGTATAGCCGGGATTGCAGTCACGCTACAGAGGTTACCTATTTTTACCGTAGTACCACTGATGGCCAGTTTCACTATCTGCATGAGGCCAGAAATGATATCGATAAGGTGACGGTAAACGGGAAGCAGGTAGATTTTATTGTTCGTGTAGAGACAGGCACGATCAACCGCCACTTTTATGCAATAGCAGTATTAAGGGGCGAGGGTGAGTCAGCAGGTAGACCAAGTGGTAGTAACTGGAATAAGCGGCTGATCTATCAGTTCCGTGGTGGCGTAGGCATTGGCGGGCGCCAGGGAAAAATCAACAAAGGAGATATCACCACGCGGCGAATGGATGAACTTGCGCGCGGTTATGCGATTGTCTATTCGACCGCCAATCAGACTAGAAACCACTACAATATGTGGCTGGCAGAAGACACTGCTCGTAGGGTGAAAAAGCAATTTGTATCGTTATACGGGGAGCCAATGTACACCGTTGGCATTGGGGGGTCAGGTGGAGCGATACAACAGTATCTATTTGCGCAGAATGCACCGGGCCTCTTAGATGCCGCTATACCCTTGTATTCCTACCCAGATATGGTGTCCCAAACGATCTATGCCTTCGATTGTGAGCCACTGGAGTACTTCTTTGACATTGTGGATAGGCAGAATCAGCGCTGGAAAAAAGCAGAGGAGCGTACGGTTATCCAGGGGTTAGCTGCCAGTGAGAATGGTTCAAGTAAATTTGGAGTGCTGAGCTTTTTCGCCGGGATTTTTGATAGCCGCTACCGAGACAGGATGCAAGGAACCACTGAATGTGTCGAAGGATGGCGAGGCTTAGTGCCGTTGGTTAATAACCCTAATTTTGTTCATTTTGCTAAGAGTTTTTCTGCTGAGGTTATCCCCAAAGTGCATTGGACACACTGGGAAGACCTTCGCCAGTTTTATGGTGCAAATGCATCAGGGTATGCAAATAGTTCTTGGGATAATGAGGGGGTGCAGTACGGCCTGAAAGCCCTAGTGAACGGCGAAATTAATATAGATACATTTTTACGTGTCAATGCTGCTGTAGGTGGCTGGAAAGCACCAGAAGATCAGAGCCAAGAGCAGTTGTGGTTTATGAATGGGAATATGTTTCCGGTTCGCTTGTCCCTTTGGAGTGAGCAAAATCTCAATATGGGAACCCTCCAAAAGCCGGCGAAGCGCAGTCGCGCAAGTCTGGAGGCTATTAATGGAATATATCGTTCCGGGCACGTTTTCCTGGGGGATGTAGAGATCCCCATTATTGATTTGCGGCACTACCTCGATAAAGAGCCTGATATGCACCACAGCTCAGCCTCTTTTTCCGCACGCGAGCGTATTCGGCGTGCCCGTGGACATGCGGAGAATCAACTGATTTGGATGAGTGACAAAGGCTACAACCCATTGCATGAGGCGCTGGATTTAGTCGACCGTTGGATGCAGAGCATCATAGAAAACCCAGGTAAAGGTGTCGTGGAAAACCGCCCGGATGATGCCAATGACCGATGCTTCGACAAGGAGGGAAATTTACTTGCGTCTGGAGATAAGGTTTGGGATGGCCCCTGGAATAGCCAAGCTCCCGGGAAGTGTATGAGGGTATACACGATCCATAGTACGTCAAGGCAAGTGGCGGGAGCGCCGGTGACTGATGATGTCTTTAAGTGCGCACTGCAGCCGGTTGAGCGGGCGCTGGCGAAGGGGATCTACGGTCCATTCACCGAGGAAATTTCCAGTCGTGTGGCAGATCTAAAGAGAATATTTCCTACCGGTGTTTGTAATTACAACGAGCAAGACTTGGCCCGCCCAAAAGAGCAGCTGATACCGAGGGGGATACCTGTGAAGATAGCTGGGCATCTGCTAGACCCAGACTATCGGCAAGGTAAGGTCTTGCAGGGAGCAAGTACTGAAGAGGCTGAAATGAGGGGGGTTCCTGTCTCTTTACCAGACGAATCGGATGGAAATTAATCGGACGTGATTATTTGGCGTGAAAATTGTTGACAGGAATCTAGAGTCGGGTAATATGCGCCTCGCTCAAGGGGGCACGGCCCCGATAGCAAAGAGCACCGGGTGGTTAGCTCAGTTGGGAGAGCGACGGCCTTACAAGCCGTAGGTCACAGGTTCGACCCCTGTACCACCCACCAACTTCCATAGAGAAAGTTTACTACCGAGGACCGGTAGTTCAGTTGGTTAGAATGCCGGCCTGTCACGCCGGAGGTCGCGGGTTCGAGTCCCGTCCGGTCCGCCAGATACAAAAAAGCCCTCACATGTGAGGGCTTTTTTGTATCTGTTATTTCGTTATTCCGGTTCGGTCTCTCTTAAGCCTTTAAAATCAATACCTAACTTGTGGGTGTCCGGCTATTTGGGGGGCTTCCAATCTTAGCCTGTCTGTTTTTCCGGGGCTCTTGCAAGTTGTTAAGCGTGCTTCTTGGGCAGCTTTTGGGCGTTTTCCGCACGAAGTTTTCATTTTTGACGTTTCTACTGTTGGGGCTCCTGAAGATGGGCGCTACCCAAGTCAATAGGTGATAGTTTATGTGTCCCCGAATGTTGGATGATTTGAGTTTAGAGTCTTTTGTTGAGGCCTCATGTGAAGTCCCTTATCAAAGAGGTGGTAAGGGTTTTTTTTCTGATATTGAGGTTTGGTTGAGGAGAGATGACCTGCTGGACCCACTAATATCTGGAAATAAAGCCTATAAGCTCATTTACAACCTGCTGGAAGCAAAGAGCCGGAAAGCTAAGACGTTGGTTACATGTGGCGGTGCTTGGTCAAATCATATCCACTCTGTGGCGGCAGCTGGTGCCCGCTTTGGGTTTCAAACTATAGGGGTAATTCGGGGGCATAAACCGCGCCATTTAAGTGCAACTTTGCTCGATGCTGAGCGGCTAGGAATGAGGCTGGCGTTTGTTAGTCGTGCCAAATATAGAGAAAGGAGGGAGGAAGATTTCCTAGCTGAGACCTCTTTAGGGGGGGAGGGTTGCTACTTCATCCCTGAGGGAGGGGCGAATCTGCTGGGGATCAGAGGTATCCAGCTCCTTGGGGAGGTCATTGAGAAAACCATGCCGGTAGACTTTGATCAGGTTTGGGTGGCATGCGGAACAGGATCTACCTTCGCTGGACTGTATTCAAGTGTTAAAAGTGCTTCTGTAGTTGGCGTTGAGGTTGTGAATGCCGGTGAAGCAATCTTTCAGGATGTGCTTGGCTGGGGAGTGGATCATGGGCGGCATCCGGCTGTTGTCGATCATGGTGTAATAAGAAGAGAGTTGCGCGCGGGGCGTAATGCAAACGGCGTGTTGCTTGGTGGGTACCATTTTGGAGGGTATGGAAAGATATCTGAGGAATTGGCTTTGTTCCAAAGGGAGGCGGAGCGTCATCTTAAGGCGCCTTTAGACCCTATATACCTCACCAAGCTCTTGTATGGGCTGAAAGATAGCGCGTTGCAGGGGCGTATCAATAGAGGGGCACGAATCCTTATTGTTCATTCTGGTGGGCTTCAAGGCAGGCGAGGCGCAAATTGAACAGTGATCTCTCAATTCGACTATAGATGCATGGTCCGGCATAATGGAGGTTTTATATTGCCTGGGGTTACCCGGGTGGATGGCTGGTTTAGTCTGGGAATGAGCCTCAATTTATGCCTGGGGGAGATGTGTCAGAGTTTGAAAATATAGGCTTAATTGGCAGAACAGAAAGTGATAGCGCCGTTATCTCTCTGAAGAGGCTAATGAGCTTTTTACAAGCTCGGGGCTATACGATTGTGTTGGAAGCCGAAACCGCGAAATCTCTAACAGGATATGCTGCAGCTACTTCCCCTCGGGATAAGCTTGGCGAGGTTTGCGATCTCGTTATTGTTGTCGGTGGGGATGGCAGCCTGCTATCTGCAGCCAGGGCTTTGGCAAAGTTTAGCGTGCCCCTTCTTGGTATTAATCGAGGTAGGTTGGGCTTCCTTACGGATATTACTCCAGATGAAATTGAATCTAAGGTGGCTGAGGTACTGGCTGGAAAATATATAGCTGAAAGCCGCTTTTTGCTAGATATGTCAGTATCGAGAGATGGTAAGAGTATAGGTAAGGGAACAGCACTGAATGACGTAGTTTTGCATCCTGGAGAATTTATTCGAATGATCGAATTTGATCTCCATATAGATGGGCAATTTGTATATACGTTGCGCTCTGATGGACTTATTATCTCAACCCCTACAGGCTCTACCGCATATGCTTTATCTGGAGGGGGGCCGATCATGCATCCAAAGCTTGATGCGATTGTATTGGTTCCATTGAATCCTCACACATTAAGTAGCCGCCCAATTGTTGTGGAGGGTAGTAGTGAATTCAAGATAACAGTTGGGGAGCACAATACTACAAACCCATATGTAACATGTGATGGTCATGAGCAAGTTGTAACTAAACCTGGAGATATTATCCGCATCCACAAAAAGCCTCATAGGCTAACTTTGGTCCATCCTCTCGAGCATAACTTTTATGAGACTTGCCGAATGAAGCTTAATTGGCAATTACCATAACTTTATTAATGTAAATACAGCTATTTATACTAATAGGTTTTTCGGATTTTAAGATTTTTACGATATTGTGGGCATGATAAATTACGTAATATTAAATCCTTTTTATAGTGGTGAGGAAGGGTCTAATTCCGGTATAGATATATATTCTAGAGAGTTAAGGCAGGCAATCATCTCAAGGGAAGATGTAAATGTAGTCTTGGTTAGCTTCCATCACGGCCAAAAAAGAGGGGACCTAAAGAGGATCGTACGCCATAGTTTAAGTGAATTTAGTAAGAAAAATACAATAATTGAAGTTCCAGATGCAAGGGCATTTGGGGAGTTGATTCCACGTGGGTACTTCACTCATCTTAGGCTGCATTGCCCTTTGTTTTTGGCGCAGAAATATGATCGAGCGCGCCCTAGTAAATTATTAAAGTTCCGCGAGATTAGGCAAATGCGCAAAGCGGACTTCCTCTCGTCTCCTTCACAGTTGATGAGCAACGAATTGTCCAGCGAGCTAAAGGGGCGAGAGGTTTGTGTATACCCTAACCCTATCTGTAACCAGAGGGATAACTATATATATGGCGAGACAGATAGAGATATTGATCTTCTTTTCTTGGGGCGATATCAGTATTTGAAGGGAATTGATGTTTTCTTAAAGGTCGTAAATTATTTCGATGGGAGTTTGAAGGTTGCGGTGGCGGGAGATGATAGACCTATAGATCTAGGTGTATATGATCATTATATCGATAACCACGGTTTTGTAGGCCCTTCAGAAAAAATGAATCTTCTAAAGAGGGCTAAATGTGTACTGATTCCTAGTAGGTTTGAATCGTTTTCTATGGTTGGCTATGAGGCAATTTTACATGGTGCTAAGGCGATTGCTTGGCCTAATACTGGGTTTAGTGAGTGGGCAGATAATGAGGTGGTTTTTAAGGGTTTTGCCGACGAAGAAAAGACAATAGAGGTAATCTTGAATGCATTGCAAGCTTCTTCGGATTCTGCACAGTTTTCAGAAAAGGTCGCTAAAGTTAATGAGGCGTTTTGGGTTGGAGTTGAAAATGTTCGAAAAGAATTTAATAAGTGGTTAGGTGTATGATCGGAATTTTAAAGTTGGTATGGTTTAGGCTGAAAACCGAACCATTGCAATTTTCTGCACGTATATTCAAAAAAGTATTTTTTTCGCCAGGGGTTTTAGTGCACGATATTGCAAATGCAACGTCTGTGCCATTGAAGTTTATGGGGGCGAAAGATATTTCTGGGGTAGTTGAGGCTGGCGATCGGGCCGTTCTTGATGACGCTAAATTTATTCGGATACGAAAAACTCAGAGGAAGTCTTCTAGCGGTTATTCGCGCTATAGCTTGATTTACAAAGATAAACAAAAGTTTGGGATAAACCGAACTAAATTTTCACCAACAAATGAGCGATTTTCATCGCTGTTTTTCTTGTCGGCATCGGAGGATGATGTTGGTAGTGATTTTTTGAAAGAAGTGTCTGAGAATACGTCTAACTTCATTGGTTTCAGGAAAGAAAATCTTGGTGTCAGCCTGCTGAATAATGAGGCGCTTGTGTGTGATAAGCTGGTTTTGATGACGAGGCTGAAACCTTTAAAGCTACAAGATAGTCTGTATTGTTCGTATCAAAATTTAGTAATCATAAATCCTAAGGGGTATATCCCCTGGATGTATTGGCAGGTTAATCAGAACGCGAATATAATCTTGATCTTGACTGGCGAACAGGACCACACTGTTTTACAGGATTACCTTGATGTGGCATCTGTTGTAATTGATTGTGACGGTATCATTACTCCTCATGACCGGAAGAGTTCATATATATATATCCATAGCCCGCTAGATTCTTTGGAGCATGTACTGACAAGCGTTATTCTTGATTTCAGTGAGAAACAAAAAAATATGCTTGTGCCAGCTTACCGTGGTTTGGAGTATATACCTGATATTGAGATTCTTAATGCCAAGGGAATAGATGGTGTTTTATGTTTAAAGGAGCCGTTTAATCCTGTTGAGGGGGCAACTTTCATAGAAATGATTGAGCATAATAAGGAGAAAATTAAGTATATACTTCTTAGAGAGGAGCTTAATCTGAGGTATAGAGATTTAGTTTGGGAGTCTGAAGAAAGGGATGATCCGGTAGGCTTGTTGTTGAAGTCTTTGAAGGAGGGGGTGAAGTATGAAATCGTCTATTAATATAGTCCATATTTCTTTAACTCCATTAGTAGGTTCTCCAGGAAAGATTGCCGACTGCATAAATCGATACACCCCTCATAGAGGCGAGTTTATCTATCTGTCTGATTATCCTAAGCCTTTAAAGGGAAGCTTTACTTCTTCGGGAATTTATTGGGATAGAAGGCCAGGCAAGGGTAACGGGCTTGCAGTAGAGTTAATCAAAAATGCTGATGTAATTCATATACATAATGCAGTTTACCGGGTAGTTTGTGATGAAATATATGAGTTGAACCCTTCAGCCGCATATGTTTTCCAAACCCACTCTGGATTGAGAGAGGGGCCTTTGTATTTTGATGCTACTGAGATGATGGGGCTCCCATTTAAGCGATTTTTTACGATTGCGCAGGCCTACCCTCGCCTCTACCAAAATTATGAGCCGGTCCCAAATATTATTAGCTTTCCAGCCAACTCGGAGCCAGCTCCGATGGGTGAGGGAGAGAGGCCTCGAGTACTTTTTTCCCCGACTCATTCACGCAAAGCTCGCTGGGGCGGGAAGGGGTCAAAGGTCCTTGAAGAAACTTTAACTGCACTATCTGCCCTAGGCAAAATTGAGTACGTTAGGCCAAAGTCTTTTCTAACGCCATATGAATTGTTCTCCCTAAGAAAAACATGCCAAATTTCCGTTGATGAAATAATCACGGGTGGTTTTCACCAAGTTAGCCTGGAAGCTATGGGTGCTGGAACGGTGTGCGTAAATGGGTCCGATTACTTTTCGAACCTTTCATTTATGAGCTGCTTGGGAGCTGTGGAAGAGCTACCTTTTTTTGCAGTTACTGAGGATGATTGTGTTGAACGGATGGAAGAACTGGTATCCTCTCCAGATCTAATTATAAAATATCAAAAAAAGTCATTAGAGTTTTTTAATAATTATTTAAAGCCTGAGAGATTGGTAGGCATTTATGCGCAGAAGTATGAAGAGCTCTTCTAATAGTATCCGTTCCTTTAAAGGGCTACATGAAGGAGGCGTGGGAGTCATTTTGGCAAATGGTCCTTCTGCATTAGGCTATAAGAAAAAAAATGATTCTGTTGTCCATATTGGGTTAAATGCATCTCCCTTACTTGAAGAAAAGTGCGGCCTGACCCTTGACTATTATGTGTTAACCGATAGGCGTTTCTTGCAAAACCCAGAGAAAAGGCCCATCGCTGACGTTATGTTTGATCGTGATATACCTTGTGTTTTGCGAGAAGAACTGTCAGCTGATCTAACTGAGGTTGGAGGTAATACTCACTTTGTAAAATCGATTGGGCGTGACGGTTTTTCGACAGATCTAGAGTCGGGATTTTATTTTGGTTGCACTACAACAATGCTTGCCTTGCAGCTAGCCTATTATTTGGGGTTGAAAAAAATACACCTTGTAGGTGTTGATCTAATATATAAGCCGGATCAGCCTCGTTTCTATAAGGAGAAGGTGGTCGAGCCAAGTGATCCCTTTACGAGTGTGCAAATATGGAACTTCTCTAATGCTTACCGTGTGCTAAAGGCTGCTGGAGTGGAACTCTCTATTTGCAGCCCAAGATCACTTGTTAGACCATATTTGCCTTTTGTGGATGTGAATAAGATCGGCTAGTAAATTTTCATATAGTAAGCTCGGGTAGTTTCCCGAGCTTACTTCTATGTGATTTGAAGGCGTGAACGAGCTAGTAAAAATTATTTTCAATATAAGATGGGCTCATTTATTGAAGCTATTGCTGTAGATTAACTAATAAATTTTAAAGCAATTCATTCAGATTGAATTTTTTAATATCTTTGATTTTCTAGATACTTTAGCGCACTTTGCAATATCAAGGCATGTAGGACTTGTAGCTGTGAATTAAAGAATTTGATATTTTTGTATGGTTTGGCTGGGGTGGTTGGTTTCAGGTGTTTATTCGTTCTAAGTGTGCTATTTGCCAGCAGGCTGAGCTTTAATAGGAGTGACTCAGCCAGCCGCTGATCTTGGTTAGCTGCCTATTTTTTGGAGTAGGTACTGCTTAATTTTTAAGTATATCTTTGAAGTATATATATCTATTTTCTTGTAACCTGTCAGAGTCTTTTGGTTAAGATCTGTTCGGCGGTTAATTGTAGGTAAGTTAGATATCGCTGGTATTTTTTGCTGCTTGCTAAGTAAGTGATGTAATAGTGCGTTCTTGTCAGATATATTTTCTATCTGGCTTTCTAGGTGGATAGATTTATCAATGCTTTGCGTTGTTATGGCAGGTGAGGATTGAAATATGCCTTGACCTAATGCAAATACCATCTTGTCATAAATTAAAGCTTGGAGGAGCACGGTGCTATTAATACCTACTACAGCAGAGCTTTCAGCTATTAGTTGGTGCAAGTTTGTGGTGTTGTCAATAATTAATCGGTCTGAAATCTCGGAGTATTTGCTAGTTTTATTTTTGGGGGAGAGTGGGTGAGGCCTAGCTATAATTTTATGGCTTTTGGGTGTTTTTTTAATGGTCCATAAAAGGAGGTCCTCCATAGATTTGAAGGGAGAAAATTTAGATATGTTTGTGTCAGTTTCTAGTTGAAGTGGAACAAAAATATATTCGCGGTCTTGAATTTTGTAATCACCGTTTTTTCTTCGATATGACCACTTCCACTTCTCGATACGCTTACTTTCTAAAGGTGATAATTTAGCGGGGCATGTTTTTGCAATGGAGCTTGCGGCATTTACTCCACGACAGTCTGAATAATATGTGCCAGACTGAGGAAACCAACCTGCCTCTAGAAATGAGAAGGTCTGCTTGGGATTTATTTTTTTGGTTAGGCTAATGAAGTCCTGTTGGTAATGTGCCAGTCCATTCCAAATTATTACCTGATCTGGTTGAAATTCTTCTAGAATATTTTTGTAGTGGTTGCAACGATACTTTCTTATTGCATCTAAAGTTGCTAGTGGGTTTTTCTCAAAAGCTCTTTTTAGTTTTCTATTCCTGGGGAGAGCGAAGAAGGGAATATTTTGCTCTGCAATCTTGGCTTTGATAATATTCTTGCAATAAACTGAGTGGGGTTGCTCGAATGAATTCCTATGGAGTAGTTGTACCTCTTCTTCAAGAACGAGAAGTACATTGTTTCCCTTTAGTATTTCAGTTTGTGCAAGTGCGCAAATATGTTCTGCTCTAACAATATCTGGCATGGCCTCATAAAATAAAATTTTTCTCATTTTTTCGTTAAATCGTCGCCTTGCGATCTATGGGGGAATCTGTAGCTTCGTATAGCATGCTGGTTTCCTTTGCAATAGCAGATGCAGAAAAGGGCTTTTGTGGAACTGGGAAGGCGAGGGGCGCCTGAGTGAACTTTATGATTAGCTCCCCGAGCTTTGTGGAATCGTTGGCTGGATAAGTTGCCCCTTGATCTAAAAGCTCGGCACATCCAGGGCTATCGCTAGAAATTATGGGTGTTTGCCTTGCGGCAGCTTCAAGTAGAACCTGAGGCTGATTTTCTGGACTATTACTTGGGATGACCAGGAGGTCGATTGAGTCGATAAATTTAACAGCCTCGGTTTCTGTAATTCTGCCCAGGTATTTTATGTCAAGAGCGCTTTCAAATAGGCGCGCAGCATAGCGTTGATCATTAATGGGCCCTGCCATCTTAAGTGTCACGTTACTTAAGTTTAACTTCGTTAGGGCATTAATAAGGGTGTGAGGACCTTTATGGGGGGCTATGGCCCCTAAGTATCCGATTGTAAATGAAGAGCCTCTTAAGGTTTCGGTAACCGGTATAGCTGAAAACCACTCTTCAGATAATCCTGTTGGAAGGTATATTGTATTCTCAATATTAAAATAATTTCTTATTTTATCTCTACTAGTTTTTGATAGGCAGATGACTTTTTGTGCTTTTTTGAGCGTATTTTCCAGTATAGCTTTTCTTGATGGCCATATTGGAAGCTCGTTAAGCTGAAGCAAGCTTTTTAAGTTCATTGCGCCTTGAATGAACGGCCGAAGATGCTTCCGTGTGGCTAAATTCTGAATTGTTATATTTGGGTGGGTTGCCAAAATGCATCGTTGACAGTCTTTAGAGGATTGAAACCCTTCGCAGAAACTACCATCTTTGAGTGTAAGTGTATGTTTGGGGCAAAGCCACCAGAAGTCTGTTACGGTTACAAAGTAAGGTATCTTTAGTAAGTTGGCAGCATTTAGCGCATTAATACCAATGTGTGCAGGGTTGACCATGTGTACAATATCAGGGTTTACAGTTTGAAACAGCTTTTTATAGTAGCTTTCTCCCTGACCTTTCAGCGTACCCCATCCTTTGGTTGGGATATTCAAAACATCTACAGTGTTACCACTTACTTTATTGGCGTTGTTGAGCTTAATGTTTTCTGGGTCACCTGATGCAATGATAACATCGTGTCCAAGCTGCATTAGTTTAGCAGTGACATTCTGAATATACTTTTCTGTCCCCTGATTGTACCCATCTCCAAACTGCATAGTTAGGAACAGAACACGTTTTTTCGCTTTACTCGTTTCCATCTTGCTTGCTATTGCCGATTGGCTCGGAGTTATGTGTATGGACATCAATATATACTGCCTATTTCCGACTGCCAGCTATTTACTTCTTGCGAAGTTTGTTTTCAATGGAGTTGATCTGTTTTCTCTGGAATATTGAAAACTCCACAAGTAACATTTGTGCAGTTTCTATGAGTGATAGCTCACTTGGAGCCAGGCTTTCCTTTGTTGGCTCACTCTGGGGGGGAGGGCATCTAAATTGCCGGTAAATTCTATTGAAAATTTTTGATCCGAGCATTTTTGCCAAGCGTCTTTGATAATAGCTGCTAATGGGAGTTTTTGCTGTTGCGCCCTCAAAATTGGTCGTCATTATCTCGCTAAACTTGTGCCGGAGGGGGGGGTAGCTCGATTGTGCGAAAGAAGACATTGCGAAAACAGTGTAAATATTTGGGGTAATATTTTCTTTTCTGTGTGGTTGTACCAACTTGTCAGTTAAATGTTCTAACTCTAAGGTTCTCATAAAGTCCGATAAAAGGTCGCTATCCTCCCACTGAGATTTACAGTAGGGTCTTACCTTTAGTGAGTCCTTGCCAAATATATTTGCCCATTTGTAGACAAACAAAGGTTTGAGGGCAGCGATATAGACAAGGGGATTTATCGGAGCTGGAACCCACTTAACTTTTCGATAAAGCTTAAAAAAATTACGCCTAGACTTAGATGCCTTGAGTCGTTGCAAAACACCTGATTCAAGGTATTCATCCGCACTTCTTAAGTATGCAATGACATTGATATCGGCATCCCCTACCCATGACTTAAAGCGCTGTATGTTTTGCCGGCTTAGGCTGCAAAACATTTCAGAGCTTATAATCAGGTGCTTGGGTTTTGAAGCTATGTGCTTTTCCAGGGCCTCCCAGGCAGGTCCTTTCTCTCCACTGACAAGTTCTCTAGCTAAGATTTCTTGGTGCGGTGATTTCTCAAGCTCGGGATATAAAACACCATTATCCATTAAAATTTTTCGGTTACTGGTAAGTACAGCCTGAATAGCAGTGGTACCAGTTTTATCTGAGCCAATATGGAGATGTATCTTCATGCGGACTTTGTTGATTTTGAGTAACTATCTAGCACTAAACCTGCGGGACCTAGCATGTTTACACGCCCCTTTTCCATCCATAGAACCCTATCGCATAGTTCCCTTAGCGTTTCAACTGAGTGTGACACTAACACAGCTGTTTGGTCAGAATTTACTCGTTTTTTTAGTTCGTTCGATGAACGCTCTTTAAATTGCTTATCGCCAACTCCAAGGATTTCATCCAATAATAGTATTTCTGGGCTAGTGCGAATTGCGATGGAAAAACCTAATCTCGCTCTCTCCCCAGCAGAATATGTGCCGACGGGTTGATCCATTAAATGCTCAACCCCGCCAAAACTGGCAACCTCTGAGGCTAGAGATTTAGCTTTGTGGATTCTGACTCCCTGTGTAACCAATGCCATAACAGTGTTGTCATAACCGCTCAGATTTTTGTTAAAGCCTAGGCTTAGAGACAGTAGTTGCGATCGTAATCCCTTGGGGCGAATAATGGTGCCGCTATCTGGAGCGATGATCTCCCCTAGCAATTTAAGCAGTGTGGACTTGCCTGCGCCATTGTGACCAATTACCCCTAAGGTCTCTCCGCGATATAGCTCAAATGTTAAACCCTTCAAAATATGATGTTTTTCACTGAAAGGATTTAGTCGCCGATGAAATCTAACACCAACATCATTGAATTGGAGAATCCTGTCACTCATAAGAGGGTCCTCGGATAATAACGATCAAATTTTCTTAAAACCAATACACCAGCCAACATACAGGAAATGGCAAAAGTAAAGGGGTATGCGAGGTCTTCAACCTGAAGCATTTCTCCGCGTAATAGAACGGCTCTATAGGAGTCAAAAATTGAGACGAAAGGGTTTAGTTGGAGGATTGCTTGGATGGACTCAGGGCGCTCATTAATATCGAAAAATATACCCGAAGTAAAAAGTATCGCCGTTACACCCAAGTTAACGATGTGCTTAAAGTCTGGAATTAGGGGGACAATAGCTGAGGTTATAAAGCTGATCCCGAGATTTATGAGTAATTGACAAAACACGATAAGAATTACAAGTAACCAAACTGAGCTAAGTTGATACTTGCCGCCAAGCGCTAGAAATGCACACAGAAAAGGCAATACAAACAAAAACCTCAAAAACATGGATAAATTTACGGTGGAAGGAAATATCCACTTGGGAAGGTAAAATTGGCTTAGTATTCCTTTATTGCTGCTTATCGAGTCCCCGCTTCCGGTAATTGAGGATGATGTCCATTTAAATGGAATGAGTGCGCAGATCAAAAAGTAAATAAACCCTGAGCCTTGACTGCTTCCCCTGATCCCAGTAGAGAACGCCACATAAAACAAAGCTGTTAAAAGGATGGGCTCTAGCACCCACCAGATGGATCCTAGGTACGAATTTTCAGAATCAGCCTTTAAGGCACCGATTCCGCGAATCCAGATAATGCTGAGGTAATTCTTTAACATCAGAATAATATGCCCATGGTAATTTAGAAAGCCCATAACGTACTTTGGGCGACAGTCTTAGGTCCTCCAATAGGGCGTTTGTATTGTCACAACCAAGGCCTACCGGTAGACTCTGCGAACAGTAAATAATACAATATTTTGTTAAAAAACAATAGCCTACAGAAGTGACGGATTGTTGACTAGTTGGCCTTAGTTCAGGCTGTTAAATGTGTCATAATGGGCTGAATTTGCTCCAGAAGTTTAGGTGAGGTAGTTCGTTGGGAGATTCAGTTAAGGTTTTGCAATGCTACCGAACTTTTTTCCCTGAGAGTCAGGGGGGATTGGAGCAGGTCATTTATGAGGTTGCACGCGGTACGGATGGGAGCGTGCTAACTCTTTCAAGTGCTCCCAGAAGTGATGGTGTGTACTCAAGCGTAAAGTTCACGGCCGCGCGACGCTGGTTTTCCATAGCTTCGTGCTGTGTAGGGCCGGGTTTTTTAAGGGGGTTGTTTAAAAGCTCATCTGATTTGCTGCACTTTCACTTCCCCTGGCCATTCGGAGATGTGGCCTACCTTGTGGCTGGTCGGTCACGACCGTTAGTGATTACCTATCACTCAGATATTGTGCGCCAGCGCTTCCTGGGTCTGCTTTACAAGCCGTTAATGAATTTCTTTCTCGGTAAGGCTGATCGTATTGTCGCAACCTCTCAAGCTTATGCAGACAGTAGTGATGTGCTTGCTAGATATAAAGGCAAGGTGAGGGTAATTCCGCTTGGTATCTCCGAGGATGGCTACCCATGTCCAGCTAGTCACACCCTGACCTCCGTAGAGTCTAGATTTGGTCGTGACTTTATGCTGTTTGTTGGTGTTCTTCGCTATTACAAGGGTTTAGATTTTCTAATAAGAGCCTCTACAGGGCAGCCATACAATATTGTGATCGCTGGCCAGGGGCCAGAAATGGAGCGTCTAAGGGAGTTGGCGAGCAGCTTAGGTGCTGACAATGTTGTATTTGCAGGCTTTGTAAGTGATGAAGAGAAGATGGCTCTTATGCGTCTTTCAAGGGCGATAGTTTTTCCATCACATCTTCGCTCCGAAGCCTTTGGTGTAACGTTGATTGAGGGGCTAATGAGCAGTAAGCCCCTAGTGTCATGTGAAATAGGGACAGGAACAAGTTATGTGAATGTGGATGGGGAGACGGGGTATGTTGTCCCTCCTTCCGACGTTGGATCCTTACGAGAAGCGATGAGTAAGTTGTGGGCTGATCCAGATAATGCTAGAGCAATGGGGGTAGCTGGGAGGCACCGGTTTGAACGGTTGTTTACTGCGGAGAGAATGGTCGCTTCTTATCAAGGTTTATATCGGGAAGTGTTAGAGGAGAGAGAAGGAGCTGCCGGTGGCTAAAATTGCTGTTGATGCTCGGCCTCTTGCGGCAGCAATTACTGGTATTGGACGCTATACATACGCTCTACTTGAGCGCATGTGTAAGAGTGATCATGAGTGGTATTTATATAGTCACATGCCGCTTTTGGAAGATTTCTCTGGTTTAGACAATGTTACCGTACGGTGTGGCAATGTCCCGTGGGGAAGTATGAGCTCGCCGTTTGCGCAAGTTGTTTTTCCAATCTGGGCTCGACGTGATCGAGTTGAAGTTTTCTGGTCTCCCCGCCATCACCTACCAGTTTTTTTGCCAACAAATATTACGAAAGTAGTAACTATTCATGATCTTGTTTGGCGGAACTTTCCTCAGACCATGTCTCGACTTGGGTGGCTGCTTGAAAGTTTGCTGATGCCTCCTACATTGAGGTTAGCTGACTCAGTAATTGCTGTTTCTGAAAGTACGATGCTGGAGTTGGTAGAGTTTTTTGATCACTGCGAAGGTAAAGTTAGCGTGATACAGGAAGCTCCATTCCTAGGTGGGGGTGGTGTTCCTGTAGTTTTAGGGGACTATTTCTTATTTGTGGGTACGTTGGAACCGCGTAAAAATTTAAACCGCCTCCTTTATGCATTTAAAAGATATATCAACTTGGTTGATAATCCTCTTCCTCTTAAAGTTTGTGGCGGTAAAGGTTGGGGTGGGGTTGAGGTTGATGAGATAGTTTCAGAACTGGGGCTTGAGGGATATGTGGAGGTTCTTGGGTATGTTGAGGACTATAAGTTGGCAGAGCTTTATAGAAATGCCAGGGCCCTATTGATCCCCTCATTGTACGAGGGTTTTGGTCTCCCCATCGTTGAAGCTTTTAGTCAGGGAACGCCTGTACTCACCTCCAATCGTGGAGCGATGAAAGAGGTTGGTGGTGATGGGGCTTTCTTGATTGATCCTGAGGCGCCTGAGGCTATAGCTCAAGCTTTAAAAAGTCTTTCTGAAGATATCTCAATTGTTAGAGAATTGCAGAAGTGTGCACTTGTTAGGGCGGGGCAGTTTTCTTGGGGGCGGGCTGCTAAAGATACCCTCTCGATATTGGAAAGGTGATCTTTGCTTGACCGGTAGATTGATTTTGCTACCGTGTATTTTTTCGAGATTGCTTCTGCAAATCTTTTCTTGCGTAATGAGCAATCTCAAATTCTGTTTGATCATACTTTATTGTATTAGATAGTTACTAATGATTTGGTCAGCCATCTATGATGGGTAAATGGCCGAGAAGTGGTATTCTTTCTTCATGCAGGCTTCAAACATCTTTTTCGAATATATTAAGTATCCCAGTAGTTATCCATAATAATTCATGCCCTATCATCTGCTAAGGTCCTGGTTTTTGACGGAGTTGGCTGCCCATATGCCAATCATTACCGGGGTAGAATATATACTTAATACTCCCAAGTTATCTCCGGTGTTGAAGAGTTTTTACTAATGCCTCGGTGGTGACATCTAATGTGGAGCTGCAAGTGAAGTGGTTGGGGGCTATTTTGGTTGATCCTTTTCGGTTTAGGTCTGGTTGATAGCAATAATCAGTTGTATTTAAATATGGATTTGGCGAATAGCCTTCAGCAGGCTGCGGGTACAAGGGGGATAGAGTTCTCTTGAGTCAGGTGGCAAGTACTACTTTGAAGGTGTTGGAGTCGGCTGTCCTAGCTGTCAGAAGGCTCTTCAGTCTCTCTTTTGAGGTTACAACTTTTCGAGTTGCGCTTGACTTAGTGTTTGCCCCTGAGATTTTTACTGGCGGCCTAAGCTCTTCGAAGTATGCTTTCAGTCCATTAAAGTTTGGTTATCTACTGCTCAGCGCTTGTTTTGTATTGGAATTTTCTGTTATTAGGTTGAGTAGTGCGCGTAGAAGTTGAGTTAAAATTTAACCGAAAGCATTTTTCTATCAGTATCTGCTGTATAAATTTAACCACTTAAGACCCGCCTTACGCTGAAAGCTATCATAGTTTTTACCAGTTCCTTTTATATCAATATGTTGAAAAGACTGCCGATCCTGCTTGGCAACTGTTGCTGAAGGTTGCTAATTCCAAGTGTTGTGCTAATCGTTTAGTCAGTGCGTGATGATTCAAATGTCTAACAATATCTGCAATTGGTGCTGCTATGCGGGTTAAATTTTCCGTGATTGTTCCGGTCTATCAGCAGTGGCACTTTATTGAGGAGTTGGTTTGTTGCTTGGAGTCTCAAGTCATTTCAAAAGACCTTTTTGAGCTTGTACTGATATCAAATGACGGGAATTCTCCGTCCTTTTTAGGGGGGGGGAGTTTTCAGATTAAGACAGGAAAGTGCAAAAAGCCTGGGTCTTATGCGGCAAGAAACAAAGGGGCAGAGTTAGCTGAAGGAAATTGGCTTATATTTACGGATGCTGATTGCCTGCCGGATTCAAAGTGGATAGCTGGAATTGATAGGGCGATCGGGTGTTGGGGAGGGAGTGTAAAGTTATTTGCCGGTGATGTGCGAAGTCAAAAGCAATATGGATTTTCCAATATCTATGAAGTCTATGACTTTATGAGAGGGATACCACAAGAAGTTTACGTATCTGCAGGAGTTGCGGCTACAGCGAATATGGTAGTTGATCGGTTTTTGTTTCTGAAGTTTGGCGGCTTTAGTGAGAATTTCTTTTCGAGTGGTGATTTTGAGTTTTGCAGAAGGTTGAGGGTGAAAGGGCACCAAGTCTTATTTCTGAAATCCGCTTTTGTCCATCATCGAGTTAGATGTTCCTGGCAATCTGTAGCGACAAAAGCAAGGCGGATAAAGGGAGGGCAGTTTTTCCTCTCTCAAGGGGTAGGGAGGA
The DNA here is from genome assembly GCF_056311705.1 of Microbulbifer sp. ABM4_008. NCBI lineage: Bacteria > Pseudomonadati > Pseudomonadota > Gammaproteobacteria > Cellvibrionales > Microbulbiferaceae > Microbulbifer > Microbulbifer sp. ABM4_008. Next base: position 1,767,369 of record NZ_CM149970.1, read on the forward strand.
TTAAGCTGATTCTATATACCCTTCTTCCGCCGGTAAGGGTGGTTGTATTTTTTTGGAGGAAAAGGGAGATTTATATTGGTTATAGATTGATGGCAACTTTCGTTCAGATAAGGTTGTGGGGGGTTGAAATACGGGAGATGGCTCGCTTGATGTTAGGGGCGAAACCTGAGCGACATTGATCTTTGTAAATGTTTGGGCGGTATTGATTGTGAAGAGGTGAGCTTGTATACCAATAATTCTAACAGGCTGAGACATGAAAAAAGCATTAATAACGGGTGTAACAGGCCAGGATGGTTCTTATTTAGCTGAATTTTTATTGGCGAAAGGGTACGAGGTTCATGGGGTTAAAAGAAGGTCCTCTTCATTTAATACGAGCCGCATAGATCACTTGTACCAAGGGCCGCAAGATGATAGTAGAAGGTTTTTTCTTCACTATGGAGACCTTACCGATACGAATAATTTGACCCGAATTCTTCAGGAGGTGCGGCCTGATGAAATCTATAATTTGGGTGCTCAGTCTCATGTTGCGGTCAGTTTTGAATGCCCTGAATATACTGCAAATGTGAACGGGCTTGGAACCCTCAGAATACTTGAGGGGATGCGTCTTCTGGGGTTGGATAAAACCAGGTTTTATCAAGCCTCAACATCGGAGCTTTATGGTGCTGCCAAAGTTTCCCCTCAGAATGAAAACACTCCTTTTTACCCTCGCTCTCCATACTCAATTGCAAAGTTGTTTGCTTATTGGACCGTGGTCAATTTCCGCGAGGCCTATGGCTTATATGCTTGCAATGGAATCTTATTTAATCACGAGTCATCACGGCGTGGTGAAACTTTTGTTACTCGAAAGATAAGCCGGGGTTTGGCAAATGTTGCCCAAGGTTTAGAGCGGTGCCTGTATTTGGGGGAGCTGAATGCACTGAGGGACTGGGGCCATGCTAGAGACTATGTTGAAATGCAATGGTTGATGTTGCAGCAAGAAAGTCCTAGGGATTTTATCATCTCTACAGGGCTGCAATACTCCGTTCGAGATTTTGTTCGTAATTGTGCTCAAGAGTTGGGGATAGAGGTAGAGTTTCATGGAGAGGGGCAGAAAGAGGTAGGTGTTGTTGCTTCAATTGTGGGAGAAGATGCTCCAGCAGTTAAGTGTGGAGATGTAATTGTTAAAGTGGACTCTCGTTATTTTCGCCCGACAGAAGTGGTGTCACTAGTAGGTGACGCCTCATTGGCTCGGCAAGAGCTGGGGTGGGCACCTAAAACAACCTTGAAAGATTTAGTTGGGGAGATGGTTAAGTATGATTTGAGGGAAGCGAAGCGGAATTTGTTGTTGGCTGGGAATGGTTATCGCACTGAGCCTATTTTTGAGGAGTAGTTAGTGAAATACTCCCAGAGAGTTTTTGTCGCAGGTCATCGGGGCATGGTTGGTTCGGCATTAATTCAGAGGCTGAGACCGCTAAAAAACTGTGAAGTCATTACTTGCCCTCGAGATTCGCTGGACTTGACAGATGCTGATGCTGTTTCTGATTTTTTTAATTCGGAGTCGATTGATACTGTTTATTTGGCTGCGGCAAAAGTGGGGGGCATATTGGCGAATAGCAAGCTCCCAGCTGATTTTATTTACCAGAATCTGATGATTCAGTGCAATGTAATCCATCAGGCTCACAAGGCCGATATCCAAAATTTGCTGTTTATTGGGTCGTCTTGTATTTATCCAAGGGATTCCCCCCAGCCGATACGGGAACAGGACCTGCTTGGGGGCAGGTTGGAGGCGACTAACGAGCCTTACGCTATTGCCAAGATTGCCGGAATTAAGTTATGCGAGTCGTACTCAAGGCAGTATGGACGTAACTATCGCAGTGTTATGCCGACAAACCTTTATGGTCCACATGACAACTTTGACTCTGCAAATTCACACGCTATCCCTGCATTAATACATCGTTTCCATAAGGCCAAAAATGAAGGGGTGCAGAATGTCAGGGTTTGGGGGAGTGGTGATGTTCGACGAGAATTTCTGTATGTAGAGGATATGGTTGATGCGTTGGTGTTTGTAATGGGTTTGGAAGATCGAGTATATCGATCCGTGACAGAGCCTATGTGCTCCCACCTAAATGTGGGTACTGGGGTGGATTGTACTGTTAAGGAGCTGGCTTATTTAATCGCCGAGATCATTGGGTTTGAGGGAAATATTACATTTGACAGGTCAATGCCTGATGGTGTGCCGCGGAAGTTGCTAGACACCTCAAAGCTATCGAAGTTGGGGTGGGCTTCCCAGACTTCCTTGGGGGTAGGGTTAAAGAAAACATACGACTGGTATAGAAGTATTTTATGTTGATCGAATGTCAGACATTGTAATTTGTACTAAAGTTCTCAGAAGAGGTTTTACTTTTCACGAAACGACAACTTGAGAATTTTTGTGATAAAAATAAGCCTGATAACGGTTTGTCTAAATAGTGCTGACACCATTCGCGACACAATACTATCCGTGTTGGCTCAAGATTATGCAAATATTGAGCATATAATTATTGATGGTGGCTCTACTGATGGCACGCTAGAGATAATATCTGAGTTTAAAGACCAAGTCGCGGCAGTTGTGTCTGAAAAAGACTCGGGTATTTATGATGCTATGAATAAAGGCATATGCATGGCGTCTGGCGATATAGTCGGCACTATTAACTCTGATGATGTCTATTCTGATAATCGTGTAATTTCAAATGTTGTTAATGAATTTTTGGTTTCGGGAGCCCAATCTGTCTATGCAGACCTGGAGATTGTGGCTCGCAATAACTTAAGCCAAAGAGTGCGTTTTTATGGCTCCAGTAAATTTAGGGTGTCTAAATTTCGCTGGGGCTGGATGCCACCCCACCCTACATTTTTTGTACGGCGTGACTGTTATAAAAAGCTAGGTTTATATAAAACCAACTACCGTGTTGCAGCAGATTTTGAATTGCTAGCTCGTTTTCTTCATCGGGATAAAATCAGCTTCAGGCGCTTGCCAAAATGTATTGTGAAAATGCGTGAAGGGGGTGTTAGTTCCCAGGGCGTTTGGGGGCGGATTCATCAAAATCTGGAAATTGTTAGGGCTTGCAAAGAAAATCATATCTACACAAACTTTTTCCTGATTCTATTTAAAGTACCTCTTAAACTGCTCGAATACACAGGAATTGGCCTTACCCATAGGCGGTGAAGGCCAACCTTTCCCTGTTTGATTTGAAGTGGCTCCTGTTAAGAGAACAGTGAGGGCAGGGCGCTATCCGTTTCACTGGGTTCACTTTCAGGTTTCGCGTTCACTAGTAAGTCGACTATTGCTTTCACCTTATTGATGTCCAAAGGACTAGCCGGTGACTTGTAAATAGCGGCGTCCAGAACTGCTTGGAGCTGATCCAGCTCGGGGATGTTCAGTTGCCTCGCGGTCTCAGCCAAGCTCTTACCATTTACTTGCGGCCACTTTGCAGTAAGCCACTTTAAAGTGGCTTGCTGGATATGGATGGGGTTCTCACTCTCCAGAGCTTTTTTAAGGGCACGGGTTTCACGTTGTAAGTCGGGAGCCTGGGTGTGGTTGCTCGGTATTTGCTGGGCGGGTTTGCGCCTCTGAAAGAAAAAGTACAGGACCCACAGTAAGTGAGAGGCAATCGCGATAATAGCCAGGTTGCGCCAAAAATGGCTCACAGTACCGACTTGTTCGGTGGGTGTAGCTGACTGAGGTACTTTAGCACTGGTTTCATTGTCGCTGGTTACTGCAGCAGCAGTACCGGAAACTGAGAAGCGGAATGCCGGTAGTTGAGTGGTGCGTTGTCGTTGGCTTTTTGTATCCCACCAGGTCACAGTGACGGGAGGAAGCTCGTAGTCCCCGGGTTGTGTAGCCACAATCGCGGTTGTCTCAATACGGCTTCCGGTAACGCCGTTGGGCCCAACCTGGTCTTCTTGTTGCGGTTGATCGGGGTAAGTTTTAAGGCCATCCACGTTGAGTTTGGGAAGTGGGGGCAACTGTGCGGCCCTGAGCCCTTCGGCACGTACGGTAAGAATTCGGGTGATAGGTTCGCCTACGGCAAAGGTGTCCGGGTCCTGGCTCCAGCTTTGAACAATGCCGAGACTGGCAGCGGGCAGCCATTGGCTGCCAGAGTAGTCAGCGGGTTTTGGCAGCACTTCGATAGACTTCTCTTGGGAGCGAAGTCGAAGCCTTTGGCTGTTGCGATTAAATAGGGAGAAGGGGTCCCTGCGCCCAGCGATGGCCACGTAGGTTAGTGCGGGGATGCTGAGCTTGCCTGAGCTATCAGGGAAAACGGCGTAGGTAACTTCGTAAACCGCATGGCTCACATCATTGAGCTTGCGCTCATATCGCTGCTCATCGACTTTTTCTGCATGAGCGCCGGCAACCTTGAGAGGTTCTGTTGCGATATCGTGTAAGCCGATAGTGGTGTACAGGCGAATTTTTACCAGCAGTTGCTCTTGGACATAGACCTTTTCCTTGTCGAGTGTTACTTCCAGAAAAGCCTGCTTTTCACCGCCGTTAGGTCCACTTTGCGCCTCGGTGACCGTGACGGGAACCGCATCGGAAACCTCTCCTTGATAGTTAAAAGAGGGGATAAACAGTTTGCCTTCCCGTTTGGGGGCTAGCGCCAGTACCCACTCGACAAAACTCTCTGCACGGCCATTGATAACGCGATACTGGTTGGACTGTTGGCGTGAGAGAATATCGAAATCCTGTTCCAACAAGTCAAAGTCCGGTTGTCCACCACTTTTGTCTCCTGAATAGCGCACACGTAAATTGACTGTCTCATCAATTCCAATCTTATCTCTATCGACCGTTGCGCTGAGATCGCTTGCTAAAACCGGTGTCGACAGACAAAGTGCTATTGCAAGAAGTAGCAAAGCGAAGGCGTGGCTGAGTGGGAGGCTCCAAAGTTTTATTCGGTTGTTAATGATTGCGTCCATAGGCATTTTTGAAATCAGTGTCCTTGAATCCAGCGACATTGTTCTACTGTTCTTTACCATCTTTGTGTCGCCCCATTTTCCGGTGGCTCCCACTCTCCGCTGCGATAGGCACGGCGCCTTTGCAGGCTCTCGTATTTGAACTTCTCGCGCATCAGGCCGGCTGGATCATCGGGAATTTGACGGAGCCATTGGTCCAGGGCTTGTTGGGTTTCCTGGTCGAGAGGGCTTTCTTCAGCGCCAGTAGGTTGCGATTCCCCTTGCGGCGGCTGTTCTTCACCCTGTTGTTCGCCTTGCTGTTGTTGTTCGCTCTCCTGCTCTTCCTGGCCCTTTTCTTGGGAGCCCTGCTGCTCCTCACCTTGGGGCTGTTGCTCAGAGGGCTCTGATGAACCAGAGGGCTGTTGATTATTGCCCTGTTGTTGCTGCTCGCTGGACTGCTGTTCGTTGTTCTCAGCTTGCTGCTCTTGGTTTTGCTGTTGTTCCTGGCTCTGCTGCTGGTCTTGCTGGTTCTGTTCCTGCTCGCTTTGCTGCTGTTCACCGGACTGCTGTTGGGATTGCTGCTGTTTTTCTTGCAGCTCTTTCAGCTTTTCAGCAATTTCTCGATTGTGCTCGGCATCGGCAAACTCGGGCTGCTTTTGCAGGGCTTCATCGTAAGCCTCGATAGCTTTATCGTAGTCCCCCTGTTGCACCAGGCTGTTGCCAAGATTGTACAAGCTCTGTGAATTATTACTTTGGGCGAAATTCTCCTGGGCCTCTGCGTAATTGCCTGCGCGATAGTTGGCAGTGCCTTTCCATTCGGGGTTGTGAAATTCTTGCGCGGCCTCTGCCGGCTGTCCCTCTTCCAGTAGGCGCTGGCCCTGCTGGTCTTTGCGTTGCCATAAATCCTGCCACTCAATAGCCTGGCTTTCACTTGAAATTCCAGTTAGTAGTAGTAAGGGCAGGGCGCATGCCAGAGCTCCCCGACGGAAGAGTAGGGCTGCAAAAGGTAGTATTAAAAGGAGTAATAGCGGCCCTTCATCCCGCCATTGGTCGAACTCCCTTTCAGTGAGCTGCGCTTGTTGCGGGCTGTCAGTTTGAGGCAGTAAATAGTCGATATCGCTGTCATTTACCGTAATTTTGGCAAAACGCCCCCCGCTGGACTGGGCGAGCTGGCGAAGCTCACTGGCATCGAAATTGGAGATGACGATGGCCCCTTTACTATCAGTCACAAATCCACCGGTATTCCCCCGTGGGATGGGGCTGCCCTCGCCGCTGCCCACGGCGAGTATGCTCATTTCAACTTTTGCGTTGGACAGATCTTTGGCGACCTCATCGGCGGCCATTGAGTCTATGCCGTCGGTAACGGCAAGTAATTGCCCGCGTCCTGCGGCTCCATCCTTTAACAGGCGAATCCCGGTATCGACGGCCATTTCGATATTGCTGCCGGGGACTGGCATGATTGAGGGCGATAACGCGGGTACCAGATTGGCGATTGTAGCCGTGTCCTCGGTAAGAGGGGTGACGACATGGGCTTCTCCAGCATAGGCGACGAGTGCGGTGAGGCCGTCTTTTCTCTGGCGCAAAATATCCAAAATTTTAAGGCGGGCGCGGGTTAGTCGATTGGGTGAGAGATCTGTCGCCATCATGGACGGTGACAAGTCTAGCAGTATGACCAGGGCATCCTGGTTGCTGTACACCGGGGTTGGCAGCTTGCGCCAGGCAGGGCCGGCCAGAGCGATAATCATCGCGACCAGCAGCGCAAATATTAATGCGAATAACCAGGGTCTTTTACTGCCACCGCGCAGTCGAAGGTGGGGCAGCAGATCTGGGTCTATGACCTTTTGCAGTTGAGCGCTGTTGAGTACCATCTTTGCTAACCCCCAACAGAGTAGTGCTGCGGGAATTAGCAGACACAGAACCCCAGGGCGCAGGAAGTGGAAGGATTGGATTAGGTCGAGCATATTCACTGGGCTTGACCTCCATTGTTACGACTTACCTCTTCTCGTCTGGCAGGGAGCTGAAAATTGCTTGCCAGGGGAATCAGGGCCCAAATTCCAGCCAGCAGTAGGGCGATACTAAGGGGCCAGGTGAACAGGGACTTCATGGGGCGGTAACTTTCCGCTTCTTGTTCGACAGGTTCTAATTTATCCAGTTCGGCATAGATTTCTGCCAGCTCCTGCGGATTGTGGGCGCGGAAATAGCGGCCTCCGGTTTTGTCGGCAATTTCCTTGAGTGTCTTGCTGTCGAGATCTCGCGAAGGGTTAATTCTACGGCTGCCAAAACGGCTCCCCAGAAGGCCAGGTTGAACCATTTCGTCGGCACCTACACCGATGGTGTAAACCGTAATGCCCGCTTGTTGTGCCAGCTCGGCAGCTTTGAGCGGGGAGACTTCCCCCGCAGTGTTGGCCCCATCGGTGAGGAGTATCAGCACGCGTTGCTCTGCGGGGCGTTGGGTCAGGCGTTTGACCGATAACCCAATGGCATCGCCGATGGCAGTTCCCTGTCCAGCAAAGCCGATCTGGGCCTCTTTTAGTAGAGTTTCTACCGTCTCTCTGTCGTAGGTAAGTGGGGCTTGCAGGTAGGCGCGAGTACCAAACAGTACCAGCCCCAAACGGTCACCTTTGCGCCGTTCAACAAAGTCACCAACCACTTGTTTTACTGCATTGATACGCATCGCCGGTCGGCCATTAATTACCATATCGGGCGTTTCCATGCTGCCTGAAATATCTACGGCAATAAGGAGATCCCTTGCGCTGCTGGGTTGAGATATCGGCTCCCCATACCACCGGGGGCGGGCTGCGGCGCTAATTAAAAGCAGCCAGATCAGAATCAGCAAAAACAGATTGAGCAGATTGCTTTGTTCGCCGCCGCCGCGTTGGGATAGCTCCGAATAAAATGGTACCTTCAGGGCGCTGCTCATGGGTTTGGAGCGGGGTAGCAGCCAGCGGGCGAGTAGCGGGAATGGGGCTAAAAAGAAAACCCATGGCCAGGCGAATTCAAACATGCGCGGCCTCCCCGCCCTGGTGTTGTGGGCTGTTTTTTGTGGGTTGTCCGTGCTGCTTCACCCATAAAATGGCATATTCCTGTAGCACTCGGTTTTTGTCTGGGTCACAGCTGCCGCGATAGAGGTTTTCGACGAGTGCTTGTTGCGCATCAGAGGGGCACTCGAGTGGGGCTGACTTTTTCAGGAATTCGACCCATGCTGTGCCGATAAGATTGCCGCACTCTGTACGGCTATAGGTTGTAACTGCCACTCGCTTAAGTATTTCATTAATTTCTGGTACTGCATCCGCCTCCTCAGTATTTACTGCGGCGAGCAGTGAAGCTGCTTCGACACGATAGCGATTGCGTTCAACTTTTTTGCGCCGCTGCCGCCACCATAGGACAGCGGCGGCCACACAGACAAGAATTAATACGGCCAACATCCACCAGCCTGGAGCGGGTGGCCACCAATTAACCGCATTGGGCTCTTGTATATCGCGGAGTTGCGATAACAATTCCTGGGCCTCGGGCGAAGGCGCTTGCGGTGTTGGGGATTGCATTTGTTTTGCCAGAAGACTTCCTTTTATCACGACTGGCCCTCAATTAAATTGCCAGTGCGTTTTGCCTTCGCTCCTTGGTTCGCCAAAACATTGGCGACTAGCTTTTTCTGCACTTTCAAACTCATTACTACTTGGGCCTTCTCGTATTTTGCCAGCCATTATTTCTTTGCCGCGAGCCGTAGACGGACATCAGTGCTGGAATAAGCGGTTGGGTGTTATCAAAGTCCAGCAACGGCAGCCGATAACGTCGGCACAGTTGTTCAACCTCGGCGCGGGCTCGGGCTTGCTTTTCGGCAAAATGTTCGTGAACCGGCCGATTGCCGGCATGAAGGAATGTGCGCTGGCGACCGTCAGATATAGTGAGGGATTGGCCGGGCAGATGTTGCTCCAGCGGGTCCGATACCCTCAGCACCTGCAGGTCGGCATGACGGGATAAAAGGTAGAGTGGCTGCGAGCAGCTCTCGTCGAGATCATGGCAATCACTGATTAAAAAGAGCGCACTTCCAGGGCGTGCGATTCTTCGCGCTTCCTCCAGCAATGTTTTTAGTGTTTGGCTGCCCTGTTCGGGGACGGGGCTGCTCAGTTCCGCAGCGCGGGCAACCGTACTGTGAATCATCGAAAGTACGGCGTGGTGGCTGCGGCGCGGGCGCACTGTGTCTATTTCCCGGTCGGAGAAAAGTAGCGCCCCGATCCGATCGCTGTGCTGTAAACCAGCCCAACCCAGCGCCGCAGCGATGCCGCTTGCCGTCACCGATTTAAATGCTCTTTGGCTGCCAAAAAACATCGGCGAGCGCAAATCCAACAGGATAACTACCGGGCGTTCGCGCTCCTCTTGGTAAAGTTTGGTGTGGGTTTGGCCGGTTCGAGCTGTTACGCGCCAGTCAATGGAGCGTACATCATCGCCGGCCTGGTAGTTCCGCACTTCCTCAAAATTCATGCCGCGGCCGCGGTAGCGAGTGAGCAGGCTGCCGGCCTGATCACTGCGGGCCAGGCGCGGTTTGAATAATTGCAACTGCCGTGCGGCGTAGCGCATTTGTACCAACGGCGTTACTTCGGGATAAGCCCCGCGCAGTTCGAGCTCAGTTGGGGATGCTTCAGCGGACATCAGATCGCAGGCACCTGTTGAAGTAATCGCTCAATTACCTGGTCGGTAGTAATTCCCGCCGCTTCCGCCTCAAAACTCAACAGGAGTCGGTGGCGTAAAATATCGGGAGCGACATTCATCACATCATCTGGGGTGACATAATCGCGCCCGGCGAGCCAAGCGTGAGCGCGCGCGCAGCGATCCAATGCAATTGTTGCTCTCGGACTTGCACCAAAATCTAGCCATGACGCCAGCTCGCTGTCATACTTCGCCGGCTCGCGAGTAGCAATGACAAGTTGGACAGTATAGGTTTCCACGGCCTCAACCATCTGCATTTCCAGAATTTGGTTGCGCGCCTGAAGAATGGTTTCTTGGCTGATAATTTCAGTGGGGCGATTTTCGCCAAGGCTAGCCTCGGATCTGGCCAGGCGCAGGATTTTTGCTTCCGCCTCCGCATTGGGATAGGCAAGATTTACCTGCATTAGGAATCTATCTAATTGTGCCTCTGGCAGAGGATAAGTCCCTTCCTGCTCAATAGGGTTTTGGGTAGCCATTACCAAAAATAACTGGGGAAGGGGATAAGTTTTTCGGCCGACACTGATCTGCCGTTCTGCCATAGCTTCGAGCAGCGCCGACTGAACTTTGGCTGGCGCGCGGTTAATCTCATCGGCCAGTATCAGGTTGTGAAACACTGGACCTGGTTGAAAATGGAACTCTCCGGTTTCCGGCCGGTAAATGTCGGTGCCGGTAATATCCGCCGGAAGCAGATCTGGCGTAAATTGAACGCGATGGAAGTCACCCTCAATAGCTTCGCCCAGTGTTTTAATGGCCTTGGTTTTGGCCAGGCCTGGCGCTCCCTCCACCAAAAGGTGGCCATCGGCCAGCATGGCGATCAGCAATCGGTTAACCAATCTCTCTTGACCGATAATCTGCTCTTCCAACCAATCGCCCAAAGCGGCGATATGATCCCTAATAGTCTGGTTTGCTTCCATAGTATCTCTTCTTCTGAGAATTTAGCCGCCGCACGGACCTGGCTGGCTTTCTACCATCTATATATAGTCGCCGCCGAGAAGGTGGCGACTGATGATTTTAGCGGCACCAAATGAAGAGGCAACTCTTGAGACGTAGGCCTCTGCCGAGCCGACTAGATTCTGAGGTGGAATGGACTTCTCCTCACTGTCTGACTGAAAGTGTAATTTTTAGGACTCGACCCTGCAGCTGCGTATGGGCTGAGATGATGACCTTTTCGGATCTACAGTGTTTGGATTCGATGTGACAAAAATGAGATTGGGAGGTTCCCCGTGAATATGGCGACGGTTATTACCGACAGCCGTGAAGAATTAGTTGCGCAGATTTGCGAGCTGATTCGTGACAAGCTGACCAGCGAAGCCGAACCCGTTGTGGCTTTTGCCCAGCAGTTCCTCAATCAGTACCCATTAGAGGATCTGGCCGGTCGTCGTCTTGTTGACGTCTATGGCTGCATATACACCTGGTGGAACTTTATTCAACAACGCCCGGGCGGCCTACCCAAGGTGAAGGTTTTTAACCCCCGCCTCGAAGACGATGGTTGGGAGTGCTCGCATACGGTCATTGGTGTGCTGCAGCGGGATATGCCATTCCTGGTGGACTCCATTCGCATGGAGATCAATCGCCGAAATACAGTGACTCATTCGATAAAGAGTACGGTAGTTCGAGTCGAGCGCGATGCCAAGGGGAAACTGACTCGCCTGTTGCCGCCAGAGGAAGAGTTACTGGGTGAAAAGCCGCAGGCAAAAGGGAAGCGCATTACTAACGAAGCGATGATTTATGTCGAGATTAATCACGACACTTCATCTGAGTTCGCTTCAGGCATGATGACTGGCTTAAAAGACGTACTCGGCGATGTGGAGCTGGTAGTGGACGACTATGTCCCGATGCTGGAAACCTGCAGCGCAATGGAGGGACAGTTACAGGCGGGACTTCCAGACGAAGACACCAACCTATTGGAAGCCAGTGCATTTTTGCAGTGGATGCGCGACGGTAACTTCACCTTCCTGGGGTATCGCGAATACGAGTTCAGTGTTGTCGGGGATAAAAAAATCCTCAATGAAGTTGAAGACCGCAGGCTCGGTATTTTCAAAAAGCTGGAAGAAGCCGCGCCGATGCTGGAAACCTCTTTTAGTGAGGGCAAGCAGCGTTTCTACCAAGGGCCCAATTACCTGACATTTGCCAAGTCCTCCGTTAAGTCCCGGGTGCACCGCACGGCCTATTCGGACTACGTGATGATTAAGCGCTACAACACCGAGGGCGAGGTGATTGGTGAAGCGGCGTTTATGGGGCTTTATACCTCGCCGGTTTACACCGAGAGCCCGGCGAAAATTCCGATTATTCGCCGCAAGATGGCCTCGATCATAGAGTCTAGCGGTCTCTCCGGGCAGGGGCACGATGGCAAAGCCCTGCGCCGGATTCTCGATACCTTCCCAAGGGATGAACTTTTCCAGGGCAGCACCAAAGAGCTGTTTGACGTGGTAATTGGTGTGCTGCAGTTAAATGAGCGGGCTCACCTTCGTCTGTTTATGCGTCGCGACCCCTTTGGTAAATTCGTTACTGCCACGGTATACGTTCCCCGTGAGCTGTTTAACAGTGATGTGCGCGAGGTGATTTGCGCGCATATTGCCAAAGCGATTAATGCGAAGGACTCGGACTTCACCACTTTCTTCTCCGAATCCATTCTTGCGCGGGTTCATTTTGTTTTCCGCGTGTCCCCCGATGAGCCTGTTGATTTTGATGTCGCGCTGCTGGAGGCGCAAATTGTGGATATTACCCGCTCCTGGGAAGATGTTTTCCAAAGATCACTAATTGAAAATAGCGGGGAAGAAGAGGGCAGCCGTCTCTATCGTACTTTTGGCCGCGCCTTCCCGGCGGGGTACCGTGAAGACTTTGAGCCTCGTATTGCGGTGCAGGATGTAGCAGCCGTTCAGAGTCTCAGTGAAGATAACCGGGTAGCAATGAGTTTCTACCAGCCGGTGGGGGCCGCCCAGGGCAGCCTGCGGTTCAAGGTATTCAACTGGGGCAGCGGCCTGACGCTCTCCGACGTGATTCCCGTGCTGGAAAATCTGGGCTTGCGGGTTATTGGTGAATTCCCCTATACGATTCGCCCCCGTGGCTATACCGATGTGTGGATGCACGAATTCCATCTGGAATTTGGTCTGCCCACCAAAATTGATGCGCAAGCATCCCGTGGCCTGTTCCAGGATGCGTTCGCGGCGATCTGGAATCACACGGCGGAAAGCGATGCCTTCAATCGCCTAGTGCTGGCCGCCCGCCTTAACTGGCGCGAAGTATCCATGCTTCGTGCCTACGCCCGTTACCTGAAGCAAACCAAGTCCGGTGCCAGCCAGAGCTATATTGCCGCTACCCTGGCCAGCCACGTGGATATCACCCGCAACCTGGTAGCCTTGTTTAGGGCGATGTTCGATCCCCGTTTAAGCACTGGTAAGCAGGAGCAGCCCCGTGTCGAGCGCTTGATCGCTAAAATTCACGATGGTTTGGATACGGTTGATAACCTGAATGAAGATTTGGTTCTGCGCCGTTATTTGGAATTAATCCTGGCGACCCTGCGCACTAACTTCTTCCAGGTGGATGATGAAGGGCAGCCCAAGGATTATATTTCGATCAAATTCAGTCCCCGGGATATTCCCGGCATTCCCGAACCCCGCCCGGAGTTTGAGATTTTTGTTTACTCCCCTCGCGTGGAAGGTGTGCACTTGCGCGGCAGTAAAGTCGCTCGTGGAGGCCTGCGTTGGTCTGACCGACTGGAAGATTTCCGCACAGAAGTTCTGGGCCTGGTAAAAGCCCAAGCGGTGAAAAATGCAGTTATTGTACCCAGTGGTGCAAAAGGTGGATTTGTCGTTCGACGTCCGCCTACCGATGGCAGCCGCGAAGCCATGATGGAAGAGGGAGTCTCCTGCTACAAAACCTTTATTCGTGGCCTTTTGGATATCACTGACAATCTAAAAGATGGCGAAGTTGTACCGCCCAAATATGTTGTTCGTCGGGATGAGGATGACCCCTACCTGGTAGTAGCTGCGGATAAAGGGACGGCAACTTTCTCAGATATTGCCAACGGCATTGCCGGGGAGTATGGCTTCTGGATGGGCGACGCTTTCGCCTCCGGTGGCAGCCAGGGATACGACCATAAGAAAATGGGCATTACAGCCCGTGGAGCCTGGGTATCGGTGCAGCGCCACTTCCGTGAGATGGGGGTGGATGTCCAGAAAGAAAACTTCTCTGTTGTCGGTATTGGCGATATGGGCGGAGATGTTTTTGGTAACGGCATGCTGTTGTCTGAGCATATCTGCCTGAAAGCAGCCTTTAACCACCTGCATATTTTTGTGGACCCCAATCCGGATGCAGAATCCAGCTTTAAAGAGCGCCAGCGTTTGTTCGACTTGCCCCGGTCGAGCTGGAGGGATTACGAGCGTAAATTAATTTCCAAAGGTGGCGGTATCTTCGAGCGTCGCGCCAAGGCCATTGCTATAACGCCTGAAATGAAAGAAGCGTTTGATATCAAACAGGATCAACTGAACCCCAACGAGCTGATTAGTGCCTTGCTCAGAGCGCCGGTGGATCTGATCTGGAATGGCGGTATTGGCACTTATGTTAAGGCTACTGCCGAGACGGACTCCGAAGTTGGTGACAAGTCCAATGATCACTTGCGCGTTGATGGTAGGGAGTTGCGTGCCAAAGTCTTTGGCGAGGGCGGCAACCTGGGTATGACCCAGCGTGGGCGTATTGAGTTTGCTCTCAATGGCGGGCGTTGTAACACCGACTTTATCGATAATGCGGCCGGTGTGGATTGTTCTGACCACGAGGTAAATATCAAGATCCTTCTGGATAAAGTTGTTGCCCAGGGTGATTTGACTGAAAAGCAGCGCAATGAGCTGCTGGATGGGATGACCGATGCTGTCGGTGAATTGGTGCTGCACAATAACTATGAGCAGACTTTTGCCCTCAGTGTGGCGGAATATCAGGTTGCCAAGCGCCTGGACGAGTACCGCAGAACCATCAACACTTTGGAAGACGACGGCCGATTGAACCGCGCGCTGGAGTTTATTCCTGATAACGAGCAGATTTCTGAACGCGAGCACAAAGGGCAGTCCCTGACCCGCCCTGAATTATCGGTTCTAATCTCATACGTGAAGGTCAAGTTGAAAGAAGAGCTGCAAAATGCACAAATCACCGACAATGAGCGGGTGCGTTTTGCGGTTGAGTCTGCATTCCCGGAAAAATTGGTCGAGCGTTATCGCGACCAAGTCTATGACCATCCGCTGTTGCGCCAGATTGTGGCTACCCAGGTCGCCAATGAGATGGTTAACAGTATGGGTATCACCTTCTACAACCGTATCGGTACAGCCACTGGCGCCGATGTGAACGATGTAACTGCCGCTTATGTCAGCGCTCGTGATGTGTACGAGATGCACGACTTCCAGGAGCAGCTGGCTGCGCTGGACTACAAGGTGCCAGCAGAGCTGCAAACAGAACTGCTGAACTCGATGATAGGCCGTGTGCGCCGGGCAACCCGGTGGTTCCTGCGCAATCGCCGCAATGAGTTGGAGCCAGCTACCAACTGCGAGCTGTTCCAGGAGCCGGTACAGCGGGTTATTACAGCGTTGCCGCAGGTCTTAAGTGGCGAGCCCCTTAACGAATGGGAACAGCGCTACCAGAAGCTCCTGGAAGCAGGGGTGCCAGAGGCCCTGGCCCTGCTGTCGGCGTCGCCCACCTACCTCTACTCGGCACTGGGTATTTCCGAGTCGGCGCGAGCTAGCGATACGCCCGTAGAGGAAGTTGCCACGGTTTACTTCAGGCTGTCGGATGAGTTGAACCTGCATTGGTTTGGCAATCTGATCGTCGACTTGCCGGTAGACAGCTTCTGGCAGGCGCAGGCCCGGGAGACCAGTATGGATGACCTGGACAGCCAGTTGTCGACACTGGCGGTGAACATTCTCCGCTTAGGCAAGGCTGAAAATCTTGATGTAGAGGGTGCAATGTCCCGCTGGAGCGCTATCATGGCGCCCGCAATTCAACGCTGGCACAATATGATTGCCGAGTTGAAGTCTACCTCTGTCGGTGACTTTGCCATGTTCACTGTGGCTTTGCGCGAGCTAATGTATCTCGCCCACGCCACTGCGGACCGGGAAACTCTGGCAGAACAGTAGCGGAATAGAGCCCAGGGGCCGCTCAAAGGCCCCTGTAGTATCGTCATCACAAGATAGAGCCCTTCGTTTTTCTGAAGGGTTCGCCTCCCCACGTAAGGAAAGGTATGTATTCAACACTGCGTAAAGCCTTGTTTGCGCTTGACCCTGAGCGGGCCCACCATTTGTCGATTGATGCCATTGGCGCTGCAGAGCGCCTCGGTTTGATGTCCCTGTACAAAAAGTCGGTCCCGGATGATCCGGTCGAGTTGATGGGGCTCACTCTACCCAACCCGGTTGGTTTGGCCGCTGGTCTGGATAAGAATGCGCAGGCCTTTAATGGTTTCGGAGCCCTGGGATTCGGGTTTGTTGAAGTGGGCACCGTGACACCGCGCCCCCAACCCGGCAATCCGCTGCCAAGGCTGTTTAGGGTGGAAGAGGCCGATGCGATTATTAACCGTATGGGTTTTAACAACCTCGGTGTTGACTACCTGATTGAAAGAGTGAAAAAGCGCCGTTATAGCGGTGTTTTGGGGATCAATGTGGGTAAGAACTTTGATACTCCAGTGGAAAAGGCCGCCGATGACTACTGCCTGTGTATGGAGAAGGTGTACCGCTACGCCGACTACATCACTGCCAACGTTTCTTCTCCCAATACCAAAGGGCTACGTGACCTCCAGTTTGGTGACAGTCTCAATCGCTTGCTGGGCAGCATCAAGGACAAGCAGATGGAGCTGGCTCAAAAGAGTGATCGCTACGTCCCTGTTGCCGTCAAGATTGCCCCGGATATGGAAGGCGATGCGGTGGCGCAGATAGCCGAGGCGCTGTGTGAGTACGATATCGATGGGGTGATCGCTACCAATACGACGATCGATAAGTCTTCAGTCGCCAAGCTGCCCCATGGTAGCGAAGAGGGCGGTTTGAGCGGAAAACCCCTGAGAGCGCAATCCACCAAGGTCATCGAGCTGTTATCGAAAGAGTTGAGCAAGCAGATCCCGATTATCGGGGTTGGCGGTATTTTTGATGGTGACAGTGCGGCTGAAAAAATTCGTGCTGGGGCGACTGCCGTACAGATGTACACCGGTTTTATCTATCGGGGGCCTGAATTGATTCGTGAGGCGGCAGAGGCAATTGCTTTGGAGCGTCGCCGAACAGAGCAAGGGTAAGCTGTATCAGTTGCTGACTGCTAGGAAAATGGGGGCTTTTGACGATAAGCCCCCTCGCCATCTCTAAATGGTGCTCCACCCGTCAGGGTATTGGATGTCGGTAGAAACGGCGCCATAAATCTCCAGTTTTTGGGCCTTGGTCACTCTGTCGAAGCCATTCCAGTAATCTTCCCGCCCCTCACGCCAACCATTGATCCACTCCTGATGAGGATCCTCTTCGACAAATGGGCAGCTATCCATAGACTTGTTGTTCAGGGCTGCCAAATAGCCCTTGTAAAATGCCCTGTCGGCGTGATTTCGTTTTTGGCGTTTCATCGTATACGGCACCTCTACTTTGTCGGTCTGTGGACAGTTTGTCGGCAGGTTCGCAAACGGCTCTATTTTGGGGTGTCTCTCAATGAATTTTAGTGAAGGAAATAAGTCTTTGAACGGACCGACCCAATCCACCTTATTAGTAAGAGTAAAGTGGCTGCGTGGGAATCGGAAAACATCTCTAGTTGACAGTATGACTTATGGGGCAGGTAGTAATTAACGGCAGGGCGTATTCTCTTCTGCCACAAAATGGGATAATCGTCCTCTTTTGGGCAAGGCGATAATGCTCAATTTCCCTAGTTGGGGGCGGTAAAGGTTTTGCCTCCAAGTTTTATTTGTGCGTACTGGCGGCGCAGACGTTGCCGGCAGCTTTAAGTGGGCGGTCTTTATTGGCGCACAAAACTTCCTCCACAGGAGGAGCTTAATGAGTAAGTATTTTGACAGATTTACAAACCGAAGAATTTGAGTTTACGGCTACGTGTCCCAAGGGAATAGAGGGACTGCTCGCTAATGAATTACGCGACCTGGGTGCAGGGTCTGTAAGGGAGCAGCCGGCGGCAGTGTATTTTTCCGGCTCCCTGAAGCTGGCTTACCGCTGCTGTCTGTGGAGTCGCTTGGCAAACCGCATTATGTTGCGTTTGGCGCAGGTGCATGTAGCCACCGCTGAAGACCTCTACAAAGCAGTTGCCGAGCAACCCTGGGAGTTCCACATTCGCCCCTCGGGCAAACTGTGGATGCAATTCTCTGGGACCAATCGAGAGATCCGCAATAGTCAGTTCGGTGCTCAAAAAGCAAAAGATGCCATTGTCGACCGCCTTCGCCGCCAGTCGGGAGCCCGTCCAAGTATTGATAAACATCATCCAGATTTGACGGTTGCCCTGCGCTTGCACCGGGATAAGCTGGATATTGCCATCGACCTAAGCGGTGATAGCCTACATCGCCGTGGCTACCGAACCCATATCGGTGCAGCCCCACTGAAAGAGAACCTTGCGGCAGCACTGTTGCTGCGAGCCGGCTGGCCAAAGATTGCTGAGCAGGGTGGAGCCTTGCTCGACCCGATGTGTGGCTCGGGCACTATTCTGGTGGAGGCGGCGATGATCGCTGCGGATATGGCACCGGGATTAATGCGGGATAGCTTTGGTTTTGAGCGCTGGCTGAACCATCAAAGCGATATTTGGAACGAGCTTCGCGAAGAGGCATTGCAGCGTCAAGGCGTTGGCCTGGCGCGCGAACTGCCAGAGATTCGCGGTTACGATGCCGATGCGAAAGTCTTGTTTGCGGCTGAGGCTAATATTGCCCGGGCCGGTCTGGAGCGCCAGGTGCGAGTGAGTTGCCGCCCAGTAGCAGGGTTTAGGGTACCGAGCCATAGAGAAGTCAAAGCGGGATTGGTTTTGACAAACCCGCCCTACGGTGAGCGCTTGGGTGAGCAGGAAGCTCTGCGGGAGACCTATTTTGAACTGGGGCGGCAGTTAAAGGCGGAGTTCCCGGGCTGGTTGGTCGGTGTGTTTACCGGCAATCCGGAACTGGGTTATGCCACCGGTTTACGCTCTCATAAGCAGTACCAGCTATACAATGGCAGTATCCCCAGTCAGTTGCTGATGTTTGAGGTTCGTGCGCAAAGTGGGGCGGCGGCGAGTGAAGCCACTGGGCCGAAGTTGTCACCCCAGGCGGAGATGGTAGCGAATCGCTTGCGCAAAAATCTGCGCACTACGGGCAAATGGGCCGCGAGGAGTGGCGTGGATTGTTATCGCCTCTACGATGCGGACTTGCCTGAGTATGCTGCGGCTATCGATATCTATAAAACCCTGGATGGCGCCGTGTACGCGCATTTACAGGAGTATCGTCCGCCGGCCACTATCGAGGAGGAGAAAGCTCGGGGACGCTTGCGCGATTTGTTAAGGGCCCTTCAGTCCGTGCTCGAATTGCCTCGCGCGAATATCAGTATTAAAGAACGCCGTCGCCACAGCCACAAGGGCGGAGGTAAGGGTGGAAGTCAGTACCAGAAGCAGACGGAATCCAGAAAGGAACTCTGGGTTGGGGAGTGTGGTGCTGAGTTGGCGGTAGATCTGTGGAGCTACCTGGATACAGGACTTTTCCTGGATCATCGCCCGGTGCGCAAATATCTGCGAGAGATTTCTGCCGGTAAAACATTCCTAAACCTTTTCTGCTATACCGCCAGTGCGACGGTCCAAGCGGCTCTGGGAGGTTGCAAGCAGAGCACTAGTGTCGATATGTCGCGAACCTATCAAAACTGGGCGGGACAAAATTTCCGTGCTAATAACATGGATCCTTATCGCCATCAGTTGGTCGAGGCCGATTGTTTACAGTGGCTTGAATCTGCTCAACAGAACAGGAAAGGCCATTACGATTTAATATTCATGGACCCCCCGAGTTTCTCCAATTCCGCCAAGATGAGCGGGGTATTAGATATTCAGAGGGACCACGGGAAATTGATTCGTCAGTGTATGTCCCTGTTGTCGCCTCAAGGTCGCTTGGTGTTTTCCAACAACTTGCGCAGCTTTAAGATGGACGAGGACGTTTCCAGTGAATATTCGGTAGAGAAGCTGAACCTTTTGGATAAGGACTTTCAGCGCAACCCAAAAATTCACAATGTTTGGGAGCTACGGGTAAAATAAACTGGCTTGAATAATCTGACTACACTTGCTTTGGCGCTTTAGTTTAAGCGTATTCACAGCAAGTAATATCTGCAGACCTCAGGTCTGCAGATATTATGGGGGCTCTCTAATAGCTTCTATAATTAGTCGGTTTGCCGGTGCAAAATCAAAATGCGTGATTGGGAGTGTATGGTGGGGTATCTGCTTCTTGTTGTTCGTTGTGCTTTGGAACAATATAAGCGAGGCCGTCGCACTCGATAAATTTCAGGCAGCCAGCAGAGTTTTGTGTAGTGCAATTCTCAAAAACTATGGCGTTCCCACCTAGATTATGGGTTTTGATTTTTAGTAACTTTTTGATGCTTGCCGGCTCGGGTTTTGCATCGGAGGGCAATGCTTGGCAGCTATTGGCTGATACGCTGCCGAGTAATGTTCCGTTGCTTCGGCGAACTTCAGCTAAAGAATACTCTTCAATCAATGCGGATTTAACCTTGTCAGACATATATGTGCCTGCGTTTGTTCGTATCTCTATGCCGTTGCAGCCGGTAAGTAAGATTAAAGAGGTGGTGAGTAGTAATCGTTGCACTGAAGTTCCTTCTAATATTTTGGTTTTATTGATCAAGTTCCATCACAACACGTATCCCAACATCCTTGGTGAGCGCTGTTTCATTCAGGCCTTTTCGATAGTCAGAAGATATCTTGTTAGAGCTATCACGCATCGACCCACCCCTCACGGTGTGAAGTTGGCAGCCGCTAATCTTCACCGGTGCTGATGTGGTTTTTGCGGGGTCGTAGCCAGCTTGGTAACAGTCTTCCACCCACTCAGCCACGTTCCCTGCAGTGTCAAAAAGGCCAAAAGGGTTCGCCTGATAATGACCTACGGGAGCTGTACTGATGCTGAACAGCTTTGTGAATTCGCTAGAGCAACCTCTGCGACAATTGGCTTTTCCTCGGGCGTCGCTGGAAGCCCACCAGTATTGGTGTGAATTGCCTCCCCGAGCAGCGTATTCCCACTCGGCTTCACTGGCCAGCCGGTACTGCTTGCCAGACTCCTTTGATAGCCACTTTATGTACTTTTGTGCATCCCGCCAGGAGACATTAACAACCGGCCTATCTCCGCGCCCCCAGCCTGCATCGCTGGGTTTGGCGCTTCCGGTGGCCTCGGCAAAACGATCGTACTCGGCAAAGGTGACCTCGTAGATGGATATAGCAAAGTCCTGCTCTACATTTACCCTGTGCGCAGGGCTGGCTAATCGCCGCTGGTTATTGCCCATGGTAAAGCTGCCTGCCCCCACGGCGACCATTTTCGGGCCCAGGCCACCAGAGGACAACTCTGATTGAAATCGCTTGCCGATAAAGTAGGCAGGTTCCAGCTCGACCTCCACTTCGAGGTTTTGTTCTTCCAGCAAGACCCACTGGCGAACTTTACTAAAGCCGCGCTTGCTCACTTCCACATCATATTTGCCTGGGCTCAATTCAAGCCCCGGCTGGTAGCGGGGGGCTATGTTCATAATCCGCACACGGGCATCAGAAGGCTTTGTGTTAATCGTTAAGCTGTACAGCTTCGGCTGGTTCTCTGCTCTTGGCTCTGCAGGCTCAGGCGTGAGTACTTTTGGGGGCTCAATATTACTCTTGGCAATCAGTGCCTGATTACCACTGAGGGGTAGTTGTTCATCTGCATTGGGCGTGGAGGGTAGATTTAGCTGGGTAACTTGTATCTGTGAATCTAGGGCATCTGCTGCTGATCCAGTTGGCGCAGGCTCTGTATTTGAATTTGGAGCAATATTGGCAGGCTGCTCCGCAGTACCTAGTAGGGTGGCAGCTGTAAAATCGGCAGCGCCGTCCAATATAGGTAGTCCAAGTTGCCAGCCGGCCTTGTGATCAACGATGCTATACAGGCCCCAGGTTGAGGTAAGGCCAACAGCGATAAAGCTGCTCATAAGCCAGGAGCGCTTGTGTTTTGTTGGCTCAGCGAGGAACTGCCGCAGGCGTACAACAGTATCCTGCTCCTTACGCTCTGGCTTCTCGGGCGTTTCCTTCCGTTTCCAACTGGAAGCAACTCTCCCGAGTTGGTCTGCCACACTGCCGTAAATGGTCAGTACAAGTGCTTTTGCCAAGCTGGAAGTTTTTAAAGTTGAATTGTTGAGCTGGCTGATTTGATTGGCCGGCTTTCCAGCGAGGGCTGCAACCAAATCATCTGCGGCATCGGCGATATCCAGGCCGCGTTGAAATCGCTTATCCGGATCTTTGGCCAGGAAGTGATCAAGTAGAGCCTGATAAAGTGCGTAGCGGGCTGGCAGTCGCGGAATTGGGTCGGTGAGGTGCTTTATTGCTATGGCGACGGCTTCGTCTGCCTGATAGGGCACGGCTCCCGTGAGCATTTCATAGAAAACAACTCCAAGGCTATACAGGTCGGCACGACCGTCAACCGCTGCTCCGCGAGCTTGTTCCGGGCTCATATAGTGAGGGGTTCCCACAACCATCCCGCTGTTAGTCATACGGGTGGTTCTCGCGATAGCCCGGGCAACCCCAAAATCACTGAGTACGGCCGATCCGTCTTCGCGAAACAGGATATTCTCCGGTTTCAGGTCTCGGTGTACATACCCCTTGCTGTGGGAGTGGTCTAGGGCCATGGCTATCTGGCGCACAACATTAAGCGCCTCAAGAGGCTCAAGCCCACCTTTGCTTAAACGCTCTGCAACCGAGCCCCCAGGCATGTAGTCCATGGCGATATAGTTCAGGCTGCGGTAGCGGCCAATATCGTGAATACCGACGATATTTGGGTGTGACAGCTGCCCAACGATATTTGCTTCCCGCTGGAACCGCTCACTGAAGATTGGATCAGCGTTCAGTACTGGCGACATAACTTTTAGTGCCACCTGCCGGCCCACACTGCGCTGTATAGCCAGGTAGACTGAGGACATTCCCCCCTGATTAATTTTCTTGAGGATGCGGTAGCCCGGTATCTGCAGTGAAGAGGTGCCGCTATTGACGACTTCCATGAAGTGCTTTCCCTATCTTAAAGCAGAGTTGAAAGTCCGTAGGCAACTGCGGTGGCTAAGGCGACTGTGAAGAGAAAAATGAAGGGGCGATACTTTCTGAGTGTGGAGCCGGGCAGGGTGGGCTCGCTAATCGGGTTGAGGGATGCGGTAGAAGAAGGTTGCGCTGTGGATGGGGCATCTATGACCTGTACAGTGACATTATCTTTGCCTCCTGCATCCAATGCTGCAGCGATTAGAAGTTCTGTTGCTCTGTGGGTATCACTGTTTTCCGTCAATATCTGGTTGATTAAATTTGCTGGTACTTCCGAGCTAAGTCCATCACTGCAGATGAGTAGTCTCTGTCCTGCCGCCCAGCGATAGGAGACTCGGTCCACTTCAAGTTTGGGGTTGGTACTACCGCCGATACATCGGGTAATTACATGCCGGTTGGGGTGAATCGCGGCTTCTTCGGAGTTGATCGCGCCTGAATCCATCAACATCTGTACGTAGGAGTGGTCGCTGGTTAGCTGGGTGAGTTTCCCTGTTGTGCCTTCGGGAGCCCAGAGGTAAGCGCGGCTGTCTCCAACCCAGTAGATATGAAAGTAGTCACCCTCTTCAGCAACAACGACCGCAGTAGAGCCCATATTGGCTGTGGTTTGTTCATCGCCCAGTAAAAGGGCATGCGCTTTTTGCAAGGCACGCTCGTAGTGCTTGTCAGTTTCCGCTGACTTTTGGATTTCTTCAACAACAGTTTTGCTCGCGAGTTCACCTGCGTGGTGACCGCCAAGGCCATCGGCTACAACCCAGATACCTTTGTCTTCCGCAGCCCAATAGGCATCTTCGTTCTGTTCACGCTTATAGCCGGTATGGGTTGCTCCGGCACTGCGTGTAGCGTCATTGCTAAGCTGAACTATCTCGCTGTGCCGTGATACTTCGCGTACTTTGGCTTCACTCACTGGCGTGCAACTACCTGTAATTTATTTAATCTTTCTAACGGTGATAACCCTCCGGTAATCACACGCCTCTTCCCTGTTGTGTTCTCGGCTTATTCAAGTTGCCGATCACTTTGTAGGTCATCGCTGAATCTGTTAAATACTAGACCTTTGGGCCATTTTAAGCTGCAAACCGAATCACACGCTAATGATATCGCCCATGATAAACTCAACTTTATCAATAAAAGTGAGTGTTTCGGCTGCTTTTTAACATTAGTTAAGCTCACTGTCTTCAATAATTGGCCAATTTCACACGGCCATTTTGGCTTTAGGAGCGATTTCGATGCTCAAACTTTGTGATGTCAATGATCTCAGCCAGAGTGTATGGTTGGTATCGCCGGGAGTAACTGTGGGGCGGGCACAGAGTAGTGACTTGTGTATTGCCGATGATTCCGTAGCGAAGTCGCACCTTAAAATTGCAGTTAATGGCGATGTTCTGACTTTGCACAACTTGTCGGGCGCGGCCCGTGTCTTGCTTAATGGTCAGCCAACTGGTACACCGTGCCAGTTAAAAATAAACGATCAGGTCAAAGTGGGCAGCCGTTTACTTCAGGTAATCGACCCGAAGCTAACTAAGCTCAAGTCTGGCCCCCCTAAGGCTGCTTCGAATCAGGGCGTTGCCTGGGCGCTAAGAGCCAATCACCGGGCTATTGCAGGAAAGGTGTTCCCTGTGAAAGAGAGTGCGGTAATTGGGCGCTCCGATGAGTGTGATATCACTTTTTCGCTTTCTCATCTTTCGCGTAGGCACGCTCGTCTCGAAGTAAGGGAGGGCTTACTGTTCGTTATTGACTTAGGTTCGGCAAATGGGACTTTTGTCAATAATAGAAAGGTTAGTGAGAGTCGGGTGCGCAGGGGAGATGAGCTCCGGCTCGACACTTTAAGTTTTTCAATTGTCGGCCCAGCTGACGATAACAACCGCACGGCTGTACGCCCGGCTTTGCCGGAGTTCGAATTGCCCAGTTCTACCTCTGTCTCTGGAGAAGCCGATACAGTCCCCTACGCAGTGCAACCCAGTTTGTCCGAGGAGGTACCTGAGGAAGTCGATAAGCCAAAGGCTAAAAGTAAAACGTGGCTTTTAATAGCGGGGCTTGCGCTAAGTGTTGCGGGATATCTCTGGGGCAGCAGCCAGGGGGTTTTTGGATGAGCGATATAAAAGAGCTTTTGCTCTACACCACTTTGGGTTGCGGCCTGTGCGAAAAAGCCAAAATTGAAATTTGGCCTGCGCTGGAAAAATTCAACTTGCGTCTTCGCGAGGTGGATATCGCCGAGGATGAAGCGTTAATGGAGCGCTTTTCTATCCGCATTCCGGTGGTTGGCCTTGGAGACCCCGACGATGTTTGCGGTTGGCCGTTTGACCAGGTGCAATTGCAAGATTGGCTGAAGGAGCGGCTTTAAATTACAGCCGGCTCGCAGCTTCACTCTCCCTTAATAGTTGCAGCTTGGTGCCGCTTCGGTAGGCGTAAATTACAGAGTAGGCGAGTACATTTTGCACATAATTACGCGTTTCCCGGAATGGAATGGTTTCAATCCACACATCATAGGGCAGCTGTTTTCGGGTCTCTTTTAGCCATCCCGCTACGCGGGTTGGCCCGGCATTATAGGCGGCGGCTGCCAGAAAGCGGTTATTGTCAAAGCGGTTAAGTAAGCTACTTAAGTAAAAGCTGCCCAGCGCAATATTGGTGTTGGGGCTCAAAAGGTCCCAGCTGCGTCGATAGCGTACCCCCGTTCTGCGTGCAGTAGCTTTTGCGGTCGATGGGAGCAATTGCATAAGTCCCAGGGCCCCGGAGCTGGATTTTGCATCGTGGCTAAAGTGGCTCTCTTGTCGTGCTACAGCGTAAATCAGATAAGGTTCTAGAGCCGAGCTCTGGGCGCCGACCTGTTTACTTACATCGTGAACAATATCGGAAAAAGCGAGTGGGAATCGCAGTTCCAAGTCGTCGAGGTAGTCAGCCGCAAGCACTGACTGGATTGATTTATGGTACCAGCCCCAGGCGCTAGCTACTTTGCCGGCCGCAAGCAATTCCTGGTGGTCCATAGCTCTTGTGGCATAGCTCCATTCCCTTCGGGCATGGAAGAGTTCGCCTATTGCTTGTAATTCTCGGGCCCTCAGCAGTTCGGGGCGCTTTGCCATCTCCTGTACTTGAATGGGGGTGATTGGTGCCGGCCGGTGCTCAAAGCTGTACTGTTGCCCCAAGGTATCAGCGGCAAGGAAACCGTAGTAACTGCGATTGCGGGCGGCTTTGCGGTAAAGGTGAGAGGAAGCTTCGGAACTTCCTGTGCCATAAAGTTCTTCCAGTGAGCGGGCTTTCCAATATATCCACCGGTCGAGTTGTTGTTTCTCCTCAGGCAGGCGGTCAATCCAGAACGCGACCTGTTGCCAATTTAATTCACGTAGGGATTGTCTGGCTAGCCACTCGATGGTGCGGCCATCGGTCACGGTGTGATGTTCAACCAGCTGTTGCAAGCGTTGCATATTATCCTGGCGAGCAAATTGACGTGCCAAGTGCTTGAACATGGCTTCTTGCTGGGCATCGGAAAACAAGTAGCTGGCCTGATAGCGGTGCCAGGCAGTTTCAGCTTTGATCGCGTCTTTTTTCGCCAATTGGTGCAATCCGTGTAACAGGATATCGCGATATTCCAGTGGGTTGTAGGCGAACTTGGTGTCAGTGAGAAGCTTCTGTGGGTTGCGATGGACCGAGCGTAAAAGTTTGGCTTTCTCTGCTTGGGCTGGAGTCATTTTTTTGGCGATATAGCGTGCCAAATCGAGGTTGCCTTCTTCGACTGCCAGCAGGTGCCGCTTCCAAGCGAGTTCCTGCGTCAAGCCGCCGTTTTTCATCCAGCGGGCAAAGACGGGATCACACTCTTCGACTTGGGATCGCCCAACAAGCCAGAGTTCTGATACTAACTGCTGAGTTTCTCCCTGGAAACCGCCCTGTCGCGATAGGGCATCGGCGTAATAGCAGCGGAGGGAGGTGCGACTGTGTTGCGAAGGTTGGTAATAGCGCAGGTAAGTCGAGAACTTTTTTTGACTACCGAGTTGGCGCAACAACCTGACCATCATCCAGTCGCCAATAGCCGTGCCTCTGTTGCTCTCCAGGAATTGATCAACTTCTTTTAAGGGCAGCTGGTGCAGTTTTTCACTGAGCGCCCAATAGTCAATATAAGCAGCGAGGGGATAATCTTTGAGCTCAGCTTTAAGTGCTCGAAGTTGCCGTCGATCCTTGTATTTTATCGCCTGCCGGGCCTGGCGCAGCTTTTCTCTCTGCGCCGCACGATCATCTTCGGATACTTCCGGTGCGATAGCGGTTGCCCGAACAGATTGTGCATTAGTGGGCACGGCTGTGCAGAGACAGGTGATGATTAGGGCAGAAAGAAGCGCGATTCCTTTTGCGTCAGCTGACATCTCAATTACCTCAGTTGGACGTGTGTTTCCAGCTATGACTGACTATACGGTAAAAACGCGTAAAATAGCTGATTTTTCACAGAACCCGAAAGAGCCGACTTCGCTTCTTTCATCAGCGGGATTGAGGTTCGGGTTTGATAATTGTAGTGCCTATTTATGTTGCTTCTATTGGATGGGGTCAGTCTTCGTTACGGGACCCAGGTACTGGCAGACAATGTCAGCGCAAAAGTTGAGCGTGGAGATCGTATATGCCTTGTGGGGCGTAATGGGGAGGGGAAATCCAGCCTGTTGCGCTTGATAGCGGGGCAAGTTGACGCGGATAGCGGCGAGATTGTTCGTGCCAGCGGTATGGTTCAAGCGGTTTTGGAGCAGGAGTTACCTGCCGATTGCCCCGATTCTGTCTACGGATATGTGGCTATGGGATTGGGCGAAATAGGCGCTGTTTTGTCGGCGTACAGGGACTCCCCCACAGCAGAGCTACAAGCCAAAATCGAAGCGGCTCACGGTTGGGAGCTGCTACCGAAAGTGGACAGTGTATTAGATCGTTTGGGGCTCGATGCAGACGAAAAGGTTGCCGACCTTTCCGGTGGCTGGCAGCGCCGTGCTGCTCTGGCTCGCGCTTTGGTGGTGGAGCCTGATCTGCTGATACTGGATGAGCCAACCAACCACCTGGATATTGCTGCGGTCGAATGGCTTGAGAATTTCCTCGCCAGCTATCGTGGCGCTCTTTTGTTCGTGAGCCATGATCGTGCATTGGCACAACGTTTGGCCACCAGCGTATGGGATTTGGATCGTGGACACCTGCGGACATTTCGCTGCAAGTTCGACCGTTATCAGGAAGAAAAAGAGAGGCTTCTTGAAGAAGAGGCAAAAAATGAAGCTCTTTTCGACAAGAAGTTAGCACAGGAAGAGGCCTGGATTCGCCAGGGCATCAAGGCTCGCCGAACCCGTAATGAGGGACGGGTAAGAGCGCTTCAAGCACTGCGTCGCCAAAGGGAAGCGCGCCGGTCCCAGCAGGGTATAGCCAAGATGGCCCTGGATAGCGGTGAGATGTCCGGCAAATTGGTTGCTGAGTTGAAGGGCGTCACTTTTGCTTATCCCGATGAGCAACCGTTGATTAGGGATTTATCATTCACGCTGATGCGTGGAGACCGCGTTGGCTTAATAGGCCCCAATGGTGTCGGCAAAAGTACCCTGATCAAATTGCTGCTGGGAGAGCTAAAGTCCCAGGGGGGGAGTGTGCGCCTGGGTACCAAGCAGCAAGTGGCCTATTTCGATCAGCGCCGGGATCAGCTGAATCCCGATTTGACTGTGCTCGATAATGTCGCCGAAGGGCGCGACTCAGTGACTATTGGTGGTAAAAGCCGCCACGTAATGTCTTATTTGGCCGATTTTCTTTTTAGTGGTGTTAAAGCCCGTACTAAAGTCAGCGCCTTGAGTGGTGGAGAGCGAAATCGCGCCTTGCTGGCAAAATTGTTTAGCCAGCCCGCCAATATTTTGGTGCTCGACGAGCCCACCAATGACCTGGATGTAGAAACCCTGGAGCTGCTTGAGCAGTTACTCCTGGACTTTGGCGGAACGGTTCTGCTGGTGAGCCATGACCGTGCTTTCCTGGATAATGTGGTGGGCTCATGCCTCGCATTTGAGGGGGATGGCCGCATCCGTGAATACGTGGGCGGTTATGGGGATTTTGTGCGCCAAGGTGGCAGCTTTGTCGCTGAGCTGAAAGAAGTTAAGCCAGCTGCTAGTAAACCAAAGGAAAAGCCCCAGTCCCAGGAGGCGGCTCCGGCGAAGAAAAAGAAACTGAGCTATAAGCTTCAAAGAGAGCTGGATAGCCTGCCCGCCTTGATTGAGTCTTTGGAAGAAGAGATAGGGGCTATTGAGCAAGAGGTTGCTGACCCCAGTTTTTATCAGCAGGAGCAGGCGTTGGTGCAGGCTAAGCTGAACACCCTGACGGAAAGACAAGCCCAGCTCGAAGAGGCATTTGAACGCTGGTCAGAGCTGGAGGGGGGAGACGACTAAGTTGAAGGGGAAGCTGCAATTATTGCTGCTTTCCCCTCCCCAGTTTTGAAGGATTATTCGTCTTCCATATGTACCCGAATCGCCAGAACATCGCATTTGGCGCCATGGAGAACGCCGTTGGCGGTGGAGCCGAGTAGTAGTGCTAAGCCGTGACGACCGTGGCTGCCAATAATGATTAAGTCGGCTTCGATATCTTTGGCTAAGCGATGAATCTCAGTAGATGGCTGGCCGAGTATTACGTGCTGGCGATCTGCGGGGATATCCAGCCGATCGGCGGCTTTTTGCAATTGCTCCTTGGCCTGGGATTGTAGTTGGTCCTGTACCTCGGAGAGGTCCATTGGGATGTCGCCGCCATAGGCAAAAGTCAGGGGCTCAATGGCGTGAAGTAAGCTTAGCTCTGCACCAAATGCTTCAGCCATATCAGCGGCCCTATCAAGCACCTGGGAAGATTCTTTTGACAGGTCCAAGCCCACGAGGATGTGTCGGTATTTCGCCATAATTTACCTGCTCCTATCCCTTTTATTGACTGTGAAAAACACCCTTGTGACACCTATTTTGAGTCTACCGCAAAAAAAACCGATTGACATAGATCACGCGGAACACCGCACAATAGTCACTTTTTTCCACTGATGAGGAGTGGTTATGTCTGATTGGTTGCCGGTGATTATCGTCGGATTTGCCATCGCTTTGGTGCTGGGGCCGGTGATGTGGCTCAAGCCCAATGCCCGTGACAGCCGTCTTGCAGATTTGCGTAGCCGGGCGGCTCAGGCTGGCATTACCGTACAAATCCAAGCGCTGCCTGCGGCGTTGGGTGATGGGACTGCGGCTGTCTATTATCACCGCTGGCAGAACCGTAAAGGCCTGAGTGTGGGGTGGGTTTTGGATAAGCAACGGATTGAGCACGAACTGAATTTTTCCGGTGTTTGGGATTGGGCTGATGGCCAGCCAGCTCCGCAAGGGGCATGGAAATATTTGCGCGAGCTACTGGAGAGAATCCCTCGGGACGCCTGTGCGATTACTGCAACACCAGTGGGTCTCGGTATTCAGTGGCCGGAGTCAGGAGGCAATCAAGCCTTCCAGAAACTGATGGCGTCGCTCGATGAGTACACCCCCTTAATAGAAGAAGCTATTCGAAAAGTGAGTTCACGCGCGGCGACTGAGGGGCTGTCTTGATTGCCGTATTAGCGGTGTAAAAGAGCGTCTACTGAGTCGCATTTAGGCGGACTGCCCAGTGCCAAATTTGGTGACTGTGAGTGGAAAATTGTCAGCTTTGCTTGACCGCGCTTGAAGTGAGGCTTATATATTCGCGCAGCACAAGCCCGATAAGAGGGCTTGAAAGACTTGCAATAGCAGTAAATTTTCATTTGAAATCAAAGGCTTATGGGTAAATCACTGGTCATCGTCGAATCACCGGCCAAAGCGAAAACCATCAATAAATATCTCGGCAAGGACTTTGTTGTGAAGTCCAGTGTCGGCCATATTCGCGATTTGCCCACAGGTGGGGGCAATAAACAGCCGGTTGACGCAAAGGAGCGCGCCCGTCGTGCAGCGGAAACACGCAAGCTTTCCCCCGAGGCGAAAGAGGCTTACAAGCGGAAGAAAAACCGCGATCAGCTGATTAAGCGTATGGGGATCGACCCGGATCACGAGTGGCAAGCCCACTACGAGATACTGCCGGGTAAAGAGAAAGTGGTGAGTGAGTTACAAAAACTCGCCGAAGGCGCCGATCATATCTATCTCGCAACGGACTTGGATCGCGAGGGAGAGGCAATTGCCTGGCATTTGCGTGAAGCAATTGGTGGCGATAACGATCGCTACCGCCGGGTAGTGTTTAATGAAATTACCAAGTCTGCGATTCAGGAGGCCTTTAAAGATCCCGGCCGTCTGAATATTAATCGGGTAAACGCCCAGCAAGCGCGCCGTTTCCTCGATCGAATCGTTGGCTATATGGTGTCCCCTCTACTGTGGGAAAAAGTGGCCAGGGGCCTGTCTGCGGGTCGTGTGCAATCTGTTGCGGTCCGCCTCGTAGTTGAGCGGGAGCGGGAGATTCGCGCGTTTATCCCGGAAGAGTACTGGACCTTGTTTGCCGATACGGCGACGGCAAAGGCTTCCAAGCTGCGCCTCGAGGTGAAAAAGCAGGCTGGTGAGGCTTTCCGTCCTACCAACGAAGAGCTGGCAATGAGTGCTGCCAAGCAGCTTCAGTCCAGTGAGTTTGTTGTTTCCGCCCGTGACGATAAGCCAACCAGCTCCAAGCCCAGCGCACCATTTATTACTTCCACTTTGCAGCAGGCGGCCAGTAACCGCCTCGGCTTCAGTGTGAAGAAGACCATGACCCTGGCCCAGCGCTTGTATGAAGCCGGTCATATCACCTACATGCGTACAGATTCCACCAACCTCAGTAAAGAAGCTGTGGAATCTGCACGGGATTATATTGCCGAGAATTACGGCGATAAGTATCTTCCAGAAAGCTCCAATAGCTACAGCAGTAAAGAGGGCGCTCAAGAGGCGCACGAAGCGATTCGCCCGTCCGATGTTCGTATCGCCCCAAATATGTTGTCCGGGGTTGAGCGGGATGCGGAGAGGTTATACAACCTGATTTGGCAGCAGTTCGTGGCCTGTCAGATGACGCCCGCCCAATTTACTTCCTCTTCAATCGTGGTCAGCGCTGGTGACTTTGAGTTGCGTGCGCGGGGTCGAGTAATTCGTTTCGATGGTTTCCTGAAAGTTGCGCCACCGAGCGGCAAAAAAGATGAAGATCTGGTGCTTCCAGATGTGAAGGTAGGTGAAAAGCTATCCCTGCAACAGCTGGATCCCAAGCAGCACTTTACCAAGCCGCCTGCGCGGTTTAGTGAAGCGGCCCTGGTTAAGGAGCTGGAGAAGCGCGGTATCGGCCGCCCCTCCACCTATGCTTCCATTATTTCCACGATCCAGGATCGCGGTTATGTCCGCTTGGAAAACCGTCGTTTTTACGCTGAGAAAATGGGGGATATTGTTACCGACCGTCTCAGCGAAAGTTTCAAGAACCTGATGGACTACGGATTTACCGCAAACCTGGAGGAATCCCTGGATGCGGTTGCCGACGGCGATAAGGGTTGGAAGCAACTGCTCGATGAGTTTTATCAGGACTTTTCCGGGCGCCTGGAAAAAGCCCAGTCTGCCGATGCAGGTATGCGTCGCAATACGCCGACAGACACGGATATCGAGTGCACCAAATGTGGCCGCCATATGCAGATCCGCACTGGCTCCACCGGTGTATTCCTGGGGTGCTCTGGATATGCACTGCCGCCAAAAGAGCGTTGTACCAATACCATGAACCTGGTTTCTGGTGATGAGGCGGTCGATGCGGATAAGGACGAGGAAGCTGAATCCAGGTTGCTGCGGGAGAAGCGCCGCTGCGGCAAGTGCGGCACGGCTATGGATAGCTACCTGTTAGATGAGCAGCGTAAATTGCATATCTGTGGCAATAACCCGGATTGCAATGGCTACGAGATTGAGCAGGGCACTTTTAAAATTAAAGGCTATGACGGCCCCATTATTGAGTGCGATAAGTGTGGCAGTGATATGCAGTTGAAGTCTGGTCGCTTTGGCAAGTACTTCGGCTGTACCAATGAAGACTGTAAAAACACCCGCAAGCTGCTGAAAAATGGGCAGCCGGCGCCACCGAAAATGGATCCGGTTCCCATGCCGGAATTGGCCTGTATCAAAGTGGAGGATCACTATATCCTACGCGATGGTGCCTCGGGTCTATTCCTGGCTGCCAGCCAGTTCCCGAAAAACCGTGAGACCCGTGCGCCCCTGGTTAAAGAGCTGCTGCCTCACCAGAGTGAGATCGATCCAAAATACAGCTTCCTATTCTCTGCACCGACTCAAGATGACAGTGGGCGGGATACCGTAGTTCGATTTAGCCGCAAAACCCAGGAGCAATATGTTCAATCTGAGGAAGAGGGCAAGGCGACCGGTTGGCGTGCTTTTTATCGCGATGGTGGTTGGAAAGTAGAGGCCTCCACCAAGAGCACTGCTGCCAAGCGCAAGAAACCGGCAGCTAAAAAGACAGCGGCAAAGAAGTAGGTAATGAGTAACTCTTACACGATTCATGTCACTTCGGCTCTACGCAAGAGCCAGCTGTTGCTGCAACAGCCGTGGGACTTGCCTCTCCAGCGCGATGCGCTGGAAGAGGCAGCGTTGATGCAGTTGTGCAAGGCCTATCGGGCTTTTCTTGCAGAGCAGGCCGCCCAGCTTCAGCTGGGATTTGAACCGGAGTCTCCGCAGTTGATCATTGATGCGCTGGGCGTTCAGGGTAGGGCTAGTGCGGAGGCCAATGAGCTGTCCGGCCTGGTCGGCGATCCGCAGAGTTGGTTATCCCATATGCTTTACGCCTGGGAAGAGCAGCAGAAAATATCTGTGGGTGCTGATGAAAAACAGCAACAGGTTAATTTAATCCCGCTACACAACGAAGTTGCCAAGCCCGAGTTTGCACCTTTGTCCAAAGAGTTATTGCTTCAGTGGCATCGTTCTCTGAGTGAGTTGGTGGTGAGGCAGCGCGCTCACTTGGATGAGTGTTAACTAATACGCTTACTCGACCTCGGTGAACTTCTGAATAGATTCGTAATATTCCTGCGAATTTTGAAGGTTGTTGATATTAGGCGCACCTCTGCGGGAAAGTCCGCTGTCCTTTGAGTGAGTCACAATAGAGTAGTTGTGGCCCACTCGACATAACCCGCAACAGGTGCAACGTGCAAAGCAATTCACTTTTCTCTTGTGATCTCTTGAGTGGTTTAGGTAATTCTTTGATATAGCGTACTGGTAATAGACTGCCTCGAAAGTCAGGAGCCAGAAGCCCTCAAATTGGATGAATGAAACTTATCGCAAGCCTGTGGTACACTGGGCGCAAACTGTTGTGCCGTGAAGGAAAAGCGAATGTCCTCCGAAACTTTTGAAATAATCGAGCTGGCTAATGGCGATGTAGCTTTGCGTCGTGCTGGCCATAAAGAGGACCCTTTGGTAAGCATTTCTTTTTCTGCAGAAAGCCTTCAGTTTCTGCGCAAGAACAAGGTTGCTGTGGCAAGGGCTATGTTGGAAGCGGGCATTGAAGCCGTACAAAATCTAGACGATCTTGAGGCTGGTTACTTCGAGGAAGAAGATGATTTAATGCCGGTAAATCATACTATTCACTAACATCAGCGTTAGTTCGAGTCTTATCAACAGCGGCCAATGGCCGCTGTTGTCGTTTTTAGGGGCTTAAGGCGTTTGGCGAATAACCCCTACGGCTAATCCCTCAATCACAAAGTTCTTATCTCTCATATCGACTTGAATTAACTCAAAGTCATCATTTTCAGGTAGCAACTGAACGGTTGCCTGATTTCCCTTGCGGCGAAAGCGCTTCACAGTGACTTCATCATCGATACGGGCAACCACGATTTGGCCATTGCGCACCTGCTCGGTCTTTTGCACTGCCAGCAAGTCTCCATCGAGAATGCCCGCATCTCGCATACTCATACCGTGTACCCTCAACAAATAATCTGCGGGGGGATGGAAGAAGCTCGCGGGCAAGTCGCAATAATCTTCAATATGTTCGCTGGCGAGTATGGGATTCCCCGCAGCTACTCTACCCACAATCGGCAAGCCGGATTGGTGATCCGGAATTCGAATGCCTCGGGAAGCGCCGGCAACCATCTCAATGGCGCCTTTTCTGGCGAGCGCTTTCAGGTGTTCCTCGGCGGCATTGGGTGAGCGGAAGCCGAGCTCCTGGGCAATTTCTGCCCGCGTTGGCGGGTAGCCTGTTTCATCCAGGTAGGACTTGATCAGGTCGAGAACCTGGGACTGACGAGCGGTGAGATTGGTCATAGATTTACCTAGTTTTCTGTATTTATATACAGTTGCTGGAATTATATACAGATTTATTGTTCGCGCAATCCTCAGGTTTTAGTCTTTGTGAGCTGCTACATTGATGGAGAAAGCAAGGAGAGAAGAAAGCGTTGAAGGAACTGACAAAGAGGGAAAAATAATGTTGGATGCAAAAATGCCGGAAGCCTGGAGAGTGCTTCGTATTCAGTCTGAATTGGTAGATGGGATAGAGCGGCTGATAGCCTTAGGTGGTGCA
This sequence comes from Microbulbifer sp. ABM4_008, assembly GCF_056311705.1. Classification (NCBI taxonomy): domain Bacteria; kingdom Pseudomonadati; phylum Pseudomonadota; class Gammaproteobacteria; order Cellvibrionales; family Microbulbiferaceae; genus Microbulbifer; species Microbulbifer sp. ABM4_008. The sequence goes on from NZ_CM149970.1 coordinate 1,802,661, forward strand.
GTGACAGTGTTTGGAGGGGCGAGATTTACAGAGGATAGTCCTGAATATCAGCAGGGGGTAAAGTTGGGAGAGTTGCTCGCGGCTGAAGGGATCCCCGTGATTACCGGTGGTGGGCCGGGGCTGATGGAGGCTTGTAACCGAGGGGCTTTCGGGCAGCCCGGCGCATCAATTGGGCTAAACATAGAACTGCCTTTTGAACAGGCGGCAAATCCATATCAGGACATCAGTTTGAACTTCCGATATTTTTTTGTACGGAAATTTATGTTTGTAAAACACGCACTTGGATTCGTTGGACTTCCCGGTGGCTACGGCACGTTGGATGAGTTGTTTGAAGCTCTTACCTTGGTGCAAACGCAGAAAGTGCGGCGTTTCCCAATTGTGTTGGTAGGTAAGCGTTACTGGAGTGGGTTGTACGATTGGTTGGTAGATACAGTGTTAGAGCGCGATTGTATCGATGCCAGTGATCTCGACCTTTTTCATATCGTTGATAGTGTGGAGGAGGCTGCGGCCCTGATTATGAAATATATGCAGGTGAAAGAATAATTATTCGGGTGATCTTAAAATACCGAAAAAATTTTCAAAGTTATTTTTGTTAAAGCTGCCCCCGGACTAAAAGGCTATGTCGGCTGGTGGGGTGGCGTACTTGCTCAAGTTGGCGGGAGATCAACTCCAGCAGTATTGATCTTACCGCCTGACATACTTTTCCCTGTTATTTTTACTCTTGTACCTTGCTGAGTGGAGAGCTTAGCTGGCGGGCTCTAGATCAACGAGAATGTGCTACTCTGGCGTCGATTAAACGTATGTTTTAAATGGTGGTTTGATACTTATGAGCCAGATAGATACGGTCAGCCGGATACTCGATGCAGCGGAAGTGCTGTTTGCCGAACGGGGTTTTCCTGAAACCTCATTGAGAACAATTACGAGCACGGCCGGGGTTAATCTGGCGGCAGTTAACTACCATTTCGGCTCCAAGAAAGAATTGATACAGGCGGTATTTGAACGCTTTTTAACGCCTTTCACTAACGCTCTGGAAGAAGAGCTTGATCGCCGTATTGCCCTGGGGCAGCCCCTGGGGGTGGAGGAGCTGATCGAATGCCTGTATCGAGTTGGGTTGGGAAGCCTTGGGCTGGAGGGAAAGGATCCACAGCGATTTATGCGTCTTTTAGGGTTGGCCTATACCCAGTTCCAGGGGCATTTGCGTCGATTTATCGTATCTCGATACGGGGATACTTACCGCCGTTTTGCCGGACTGCTGGCTGAAGCGTTACCGGGCTTGGACCCAGAAACTTTCTATTGGCGCCTCTACTTTATGCTGGGAGCGACCATTTTCACACTGTCGAGCCACGATGCGATTGAGGCTATCCTGCGGGAGGATTTCGGTTCTGACAGTACCCTGACCCAGACTCTTGAGCGATTGGTACCCGCTGCTTCGGCCATGTTGAAGGTTGATAATTAGTGGGCGCACTCTTAAATCGATAAGGAACTTAATATGTCTTTACCACCCGGACCGGTCATGGTGGATATCGAGGGGCTTGAACTCACCGAGGAAGACTGTGAGTTACTTCGGCATCCGATGGTGGGCGGGCTGATCTTTTTTGCGAGAAACTATCGGGATCGCCAGCAGCTTATCCAATTGGTTAACTCCATCCGTGCGGTGCGACCAGAGATCCTGCTAGCGGTAGATCAGGAGGGTGGCAGGGTTCAGCGGTTTCGCGATGACTTTACGCGAATACCCTCAATGCAGGCTCTCAGTGCTGTCGCCAGTAACGAGCAGTTGCAGGATGTGGGGTGGCTGCTGGCCGCAGAGTTGCTGGCTGTAGGAGTGGATTTTAGCTTCGCGCCGGTTTTGGATGCGGATGACAGTCACAGCAGGGTGATCGGCGATCGGAGTTTTTGTCCCGACCCCGCCCAATTAACCGCACTGGCTCGCCCCTTTATCCAAGGGATGCGCGAAGCGGGAATGGCCACGACAGGCAAGCATTTTCCGGGGCATGGCCACGTGCTGGAAGACAGTCATGTGGAGTTGCCAGAGGATAAGCGCTCGTTGGATCAGGTCTTGGCAACCGATGCACTTCCGTTTATCGATTGTATTGGAACCCAGGAACTTACTGCGGTGATGCCGGCCCATATCCACTTCATCAACATTGATAGCCAGCCGGTGGGATTCTCCCGCTATTGGCTGCAGGATGTATTGCGGCGACAGCTGGGATTCAATGGAGTGATTTTTAGTGATGATCTGTCTATGGAGGGGGCGGGTGCGGCCGGAGGCTATGGCGATAGGATTCGCGCAGCCCTGGAAGCCGGTTGTGATATGGGTATCGTATGCAACAATCGTGTCGGCGCTTTTGAGGCGCTGGCGGCACTGGATACCTTTGTGCCCAAACCGGAGTCCACTCATCGGTTGTCGGCCATGGGTGGCAGGCCGGTGATCGGCTCCTGGGAGGAGCTTGAGAAGAGTGCGCGGTGGCACAGAACCAGGGAGTGGTTAGCTTCCATAATGCGCTGAGATAAGTTGTTTAAATCCGTCGTCTATTGAGAAGGCGCTGTACGAATATTATTGATTGTTGGTTAAAGCGGAGGGGTTCGAGTGGAGTCCGTTGAGAGCGTGCTGTTGTCCTGGCTTGGTGAGAACCGGGTTTGGATAGTTTCTGTTTTCCTCATAGTACTTGCGTCTGGGGTGTTGGCCTGGTTATTTGGCCGCTTTGTGCAGCGCATGGCCATTAAGGCGGAAAAAACGGTTAACCCCTGGGATGATGCCTTGGTTGGGGCGCTCTCCCCTCCCGGGCAGGTATTGGTATGGCTGTTGGGCCTGACTGTCGCTGCCCAGCGAGCGGGGGACGCCACTGGTGCCGAGATATTCTCCCTGGCTGCACCGACTCGGGAAATAGGCTTGATCCTGGTGATGGCTTGGTTTGCCTGGCGATTCTCACACAGCGTGGAACATAACCTGTGCGATCCGCGCTATATGGGCAAGCCGATGGATGCCACTACGGTACGTGCGATCGGCAAACTGGTCAGGGCCTCAATCGTGATCACGGCGGGAATTGTGGTCATGCAGTTCCTGGGTTACAGCGTCAGCGGTGTTTTGGCATTTGGTGGTATTGGCGGACTGGCTGTCGGTTTTGCGGCCAAGGACCTGCTGGCAAACTTTTTCGGTGGCCTGATGATCTATCTGGATCGGCCCTTTGCGGTGGGCGACTGGATTCGCTCCCCCGATAAGGAGATTGAGGGGACCGTGGAAGATATCGGTTGGCGCCTGACTAGAATCCGCACTTTTGATATGCGACCCGTCTATGTTCCCAATGGTATCTTCACCCAGATTGCGGTAGAAAATCCTTCCCGTATGTTAAATCGTAGGATTTTTGAAACGATTGGTATTCGTTATGAAGATGCCCATCATATGGCGGCAATCGTGGCGGATGTTAAAAATATGTTACAGGAACATCCGGAAATTGATTCTAATCGTACGCTTATTGTTAATTTTAATAGTTTTGCTTCCTCTTCTTTGGATTTCTTTATATATACGTTTACCCGCACTACCGATTGGGTTCGTTATCATGAAGTAAAACAGGATGTTCTATTAACGATTCTTAAAATAATTGAGGGATATGGGGCATCCTGTGCATTCCCAACCTCAACATTACATATTGCCGATATACCTTCATTAACGCGAGAGGCCGCGTTAGACAGTTGAGGAATGGGAGTGCAATAAGGTACAAATGATTAGTTTCTAATTGAGCACTATTGAAGATTTTGACGGTTAATTACGCATATTGGGAAAAACGTAGTATTTATTTCACATAGAAAACTAGACACTGGCGCTGTTTTATCTAAGAATCAGGGTACGTCCTTTGAGTATATGCTCATCGGATTAAGCAAGATAGCATTCTGCATGGAGCAGTTTGTTAACAATGGGGTGGCGTTTGCCCCTCTTGCCGAATTGAGCAGTGAGGTAAAAGAGGTAGGCGCAATAACAATAATGAGGTTTTCTCAATGAGTGATCGCGTTACAGGTACAGTGAAGTGGTTTAATAACGCACGGGGTTATGGCTTCATCACCTGTGGAGAAGGAACTGAAGATATTTTCGTTCACTATCGCAGCATTCGCGGCGAGGGCTACAAAACCCTTAATGAGGGGCAGGCGGTAGAGTTCGAAATGCAACAAGGTGACAAAGGACTGCTGGCGGAAGATGTTGTTCCCTGTGAGTGATTTATAGATCACTCGTTGAAAGAACTGTTGTCGTGTAGGGTCCTGCGGCTCATTGACGCCGGCCCTGTCAGCGCCTCTGAAAAGCGGATCTTTTTGATCCGCTTTTTTGTTTGCTACTTTGCAGTGGATATAGGCTTTTCTTCTTTAAGTTGCATTTGTGTCCCTCTTTGTAGGTTTGGTCATATCCCGCCCCGCCTAAAGTCCCCAATGTAATTGTGTGTATATGAGTGAGTTTATTGTGCTCAATACCCTGTGCTAATTATTACTTTAATACTCCCAGAATATTGGCCTACTGATAGTAATTTTTTTGTTGTTGTGGGGTGGCGGTATTTGCTTGTTTGCTGGCTGTATTTTGATTAAAGATAAATTGATTAAATATCGGTTGGGTGGGGTGTGCTTGCAGTGATGGTGAAATTAATTCGTTTGAGGTGAAGAGTTTTAAAGGTATATTTAAAATAACAGCCCCGGCAAGATTTGCTGGGGCTTTTGGCGAAAGTCGATTATTTAAATAAATTAACTTTCCGTGCGGTTATCTTTTTCTTGGTCGGAATTAAGCATATCCATATTTTGCGAATCTTCTTTGGGTTTGGCTACAGTGCGCACTTCAATAAGAATTCCAAATGCAGGGTGGTCGATATAATGAAGTTGTCCGCTACGCAAACGTCTCTCGTGTTGCAGTCTCGCAGCATGGGCTACATATAATGGCTCTTCTTTTATAAATTCCGGCTCGCCCAGTGTGAGTGGCTCAGTTGTGTTAATTGCACCCTGACTATTTTCGATATCAAACCCGTTATTTTGTGAATATGAATTTTCAATATCACTGTAATTGCCGGTTAGGATTTGTAGCGGCTTTTCGATTTTATTTTGTGGGCGCTGAGGAAGAAGAATGCTGTGTTCCCCGGGTTGCGTATAAAAATCGCTAAGCCACAAATTAGTACTGATATGTAAATAGCGGGCGACACTCAGGGTGATAGATCCCTCAAGCTGGCTGTGGCCGCTGAGCTGGCTGCCGCCATCAATCAGAATGGCCGGGGAGTTTCTCTTGGTTTTTAAAACCTGGCGCCAGGCCTTGTGAAACAGGACCCTGTCACCAGCCCTGGAAATTGCGGCGGCTTTGTTGTCCAGCAGCCTGGGTACAGGTCTTAGCAGCAAGTTTCTTTGTGCTTGCTCAGAGTTCTGCGAACTAGTAGATGCGTCGCCCTCAAGCTCCGATGATTCAATATCGGCTGGGCCGCTCGTTTCTGGGCTCGAGATGATGTCTTCAAGCGATAGCACCTCATCCTCTGTTGGCTGATTTGGGGTGCGCAGGGTGTCAAAGTCGATCCACTTTGATGGATACTGAAGACGGGGTGCCGTCGGCCAGGTCTCTGCGGTTCTTTCCATCCCCTGGGGGCGCTCGAATACGATCATTTCTATTTCGAAAGTATTGCCAGCGTAGTTGACGGCCTGGGCACTGGTTGCTGCCAGCGTGAGCGCCAGGGTTGAGCAGAGGCTAATTATCCTTTTCATGGGTTTACCACTTAAACAATTCTATTTGGGTGCCGAGGGTGTCATTGCCGACAGGCCGTTTAAGCGGGAGTAGGAGACAAATTAGTTTTGCCGCCAGCTCCCGCTGCTGCCTGCCGGATGGTATCACTGTGCAAGCTTTTCCAGAACTTCGTTAATTTCCTGGAGCTTGCGATCAGTACCCTCCTCATCGAGACTGAAATTCAGTTGATTTGCGCCGGCCAGCTGGTAGCGTCCCGGCTGGGTTTGCACCATCTTAACCAAAGTGAGCGGATCTACACGGGTATTCTCCGCAAATTCGATACGCCCTCTTGCCGCAGAGGCCTCAAGTTTGCGGATGCCCATATTCTCGGCCTTTAACTTGATCTCCGTGGTGCGGAACAAGTGTTTTACCGATTCCGGCAGTAGCCCGAAACGGTCGATCATCTCCACCTGGAGCTCTTTCAGTTGCTGCCCGTCGGTGGCATTGGCAATGCGTTTGTACATGATCAGACGGCCGTGGACATCGGGCAGGTAGTCCTCGGGAATCAGCGCAGCAACCCGCAGATTGACGTCCACCGCAGGGGATTCGAGGGGTTCGTCAATATTCGGTGTGCGGCCCTCGCGAATGGCCTTCACTGCCTTGTCGAGCATCTCCATATACAAGTTGAAGCCGACACTCTGAATCTGCCCGCTTTGTTCCTCACCTAGCAGTTCGCCTGCACCGCGAATTTCCAGGTCGTGGGTAGCCAGGGTAAAGCCTGCCCCTAAATCCTGGGCCTCGCTAATCGCCTCCAGGCGCTTCACGGCGTCACTGGTCATGGAGCGCTTGTTGGGGGTCAGTAGATAGGCGTAGGCCTGGTGGTGCGAGCGCCCCACGCGACCGCGCAACTGGTGAAGCTGGGCCAGGCCGAACTTGTCTGCGCGCTCGATCAGTATCGTGTTGGCTGTGGGGACGTCGATACCGGTTTCGATAATGGTGGTACAGACCAGGACATTGAAGCGCTTGTGATAGAAGTCGCTCATCACCTGTTCCAGCTCCCGTTCGCGCATCTGGCCGTGGCCTATGCCGATACGGGCCTCGGGGATCATCTCCTGTAGCTCCCGCGCGATTCGCTCAATGCTTTTGACTTCGTTGTGCAGGAAATACACCTGACCACCGCGCAGGATTTCCCGCAGGATAGCTTCTTTTACCAGGGCATCATCGCGCTCGCGCACGAAGGTTTTCACGGAGAGACGCCGTGCTGGTGGGGTGGCGATCACCGATAGATCGCGAATACCGGCCATGGCCATATTAAGGGTGCGGGGAATAGGGGTAGCGGTAAGGTTGAGGATATCCACCTCAGAGCGCAGGCTCTTCAGACGCTCCTTCTGCCGGACGCCAAAGCGGTGCTCTTCGTCGATAATCAGCAGGCCGAGATTTTTAAAGTCCAGATCGCTTTGCAGCAGTTTGTGGGTGCCAACCAGGATATCCACCTTGCCACTGGCAACCTTCTCTTTCACGCTGTCCACTTCCTTGCCGGAGCGGAAGCGGGAGATCACCTCGATATTGATCGGCCAATCGGCAAAGCGATCCTGGAAGGATTGATAGTGTTGCTGGGCCAACAGGGTGGTGGGAACCAGCATGGCCACTTGCATACCTGCGTGGGCCGAGACAAATGCAGCCCGCATGGCCACTTCTGTCTTACCGAATCCCACGTCGCCGCAAACCAGTCGGTCCATCGGCTTATCTGAGAGCATATCCCCCAGAACTGCCTCGATGGCTTGTTGTTGATCTGGAGTTTCCTCGAAGGGGAAACCTGCGGAAAACTCCCGGTAGGCCAATTGAGGGTTATCGAAGGCATGGCCAATACGGGCTTCGCGGCGGGCGTAGATATCCAGGAGCTCCGCAGCTGCATCGCGGACTTTCTCGGCGGCTTTGCGTTTGGCTTTTTGCCACTGTTCACTGCCCATTCTGTGCAGTGGGGCCAGGGCTTCATCGGCACCGGAGTAGCGGCTGATCAAGTGCAGGCTGGCCACCGGCACGTAGAGTTTGGCATCGTCAGCATATTCAAGGGTCAGGAATTCTGCCGGTTGCCCGTCGATCTCCAGGTGCTGTAGGCCGCGATAACGACCTACGCCGTGATCAATGTGAACGACGGGAGTGCCCATGCGCAGTTCAGCCAGGTTTTTAACCGCGTTGTCCGCTTCATCTTTGGCTTTTTTACGGCGGCGTTGCTGCAGTACCCGCTCACCAAATAACTGCGGTTCCGCGATCAAGTTGATTTGCGGGTCCTGAAGCAGCAGCCCTTGATCGATGGGGGCTACGGTAATGCCGATAGTGTCCTTTGCGGCGAGGAAGTCCTGCCAACTTTGGAAGCTGGGAGGGTTGAGCCGTATGCCCTTTAATAGCTCCAGCAGCGCTTCGCGACGCCCGCTACTTTCAGCACAAAATAGCACCCGACCGGAGTATTCCATCAGGTAGCTTTCCAGTGCGGCCAGGGGTTGTTCGGACTTGCCATCTACTGGCAGTGAGGGGGGTACGGAAGTGTCAAAATTACAGTTGCCCTGGGCTTCCGGAAGACTCTCCGCAGAGAAGATTGCCCGGGGCATGGACTTCAGGGCACCGTTAAGCTCATCAATTTCCAGTAAAATCTGGCGCGGTGGCAATATGGGGCGGGTCAGGTCACCGCGACGACTTTCATAGCGATTGCTGACTTCGCGCCAAAAATTGTCCAGCGGCTGTTGGATATCTCCCTGTAAAAATGCCTGGCTGCCCTCGGGCAGATAGTCGAACAGGCTTGAGCAGTTCCCATCGAAGAACAGGGGCAGGTAGTACTCAATGCCCGCCGGGGCAATTCCTGCACTGATATCCTGGTAAATTGGCACTTGGCTGGGATCGCTATCGAATTCACCGTGCCAATTTTGCAGAAACCCTGATAGGGCAGCCTTGTGCAAAGGGAATTCCCGCGCAGGTAAAAGGTGAATGGTTTTCACCTTGTCGATGGTGCGTTGGGTTTCCGGGTCAAAGGTGCGCAGGGATTCAATTTCATCGTCGAAAAGATCGATGCGGTAGGGCAGGGGGCTGCCCATTGGAAAAATATCCATCAGTGAGCCGCGCACAGCGAATTCGCCGTGTTCGTAGACGGTGTCTACGCAGTGGTAGCCGGCCTGCTCCAGCAGTCTCCGCTGGATATCGATATCAAACTGCTGCCCCTCCTCCAATATGAGCGCATTGCCAGCAATATAATTGCAGGGTGGTAACCGGTGCATCAGGGTGCTGACTGGGATTATGACGATCCCGGCCCCCATTTTCGGCAGCTGGTAAAGGGTGGCGAGGCGATCCGAGATGATGTCCTGGTGGGGAGAGAAGGTGTCGTAGGGGAGAATTTCCCAGTCGGGAAAATGGAAAATTTCCAGCTCCCCGTTTTCCCCCTTATCTCGCCGCGCTTTGTTAAAAAATTTCAATTGCACCTCTAAACGGTGCGCTTCGAGACTGTCCTTTGTGATTAACAGGGTGGGCGCTTTGTTATTGCGTGCCGCGTTGAGGATGGCGAGCGCGGCAGCTGCGCCATGCAGTTGTCCCCAAAATTGTCGGTCACTGGAGGAGCGAAACTTCGGTGGGGTCAGGGGCTGTATTTCTGTCATCTTTCCTTATATATCCGCGCATTCATTCGAGATGTCTTCGAGGTCGGCTATTGTAGCCGCGAACAGTTTTGCTTGCAGGGAATGTTAACCCTGCCTGTGTTTCCAGTCGGGAACAACTACGCTTTTTTATGGATTGCGCAATGTCGCTCGGGTGGACTACAAAAAGGTAGTTTTACTACATTTTTTTGGCTCTTTTTTGCTCAGTTGCGCAGTGTAAAGCGAACACTATAATGCGCAGCCATGCGGTCCTGAGTGGTTTCAAGGCCGTATTTCTTGCCTACTAAATACATTGCAGAGGTGTCCGATAGTGACTCAGAAGCGACCGAAGCCCGCGGACTTTTTCAAGGACTGGAAACAGCGTGAAGCACTGGCTGAATCCATGATCCCGATGATTGGAAAGCTCAACCGTGAGAGCAACGTCGGTATTTATATGTACGGCCGCAACCTGGTTAATCGCTCAGTTCTGAGCATTATGAAAGCGCACCGTTTCGTGCGTCAGGTTGAGGAAAATGAACTCTCCGAGTTTGAAACCTTCCCTGTATTGGAAGCCATCTGCAAGATGGAGCTGGGTCCCGTACATATCGACCTGGGAACCATGACCAACAAGTACATGCGCGACGATCGCGGCTTGTCTGTGGACGAGTTTGTACGTGAAGAGCTGTCCGACGCAGCGGGTGCCGGCAAGCCTCTGCCCGAATCCAAAGATGTTGTGATCTACGGTTTTGGTCGTATCGGCCGTCTGGTTGCCCGCCTGCTGATCGACAAGGCTGGTAGTGGTGATGTTCTGCGTCTGCGCGCTATCGTACTGCGCAAGGGCAAGGCCCCCAATGATTTGGTGAAGCGCGCTTCTCTGCTGCGCCGCGACTCCGTACATGGCGCCTTCCAGGGCACTATCCGTGTGGACGAGGAGACCAACTCCCTGATCTGTAACGGTAACGAAATCAAGATCATCTACGCCAACTCCCCTCAGGAAGTGGATTACACCCAGCACGGTATCGACGATGCGATTATCGTTGACAGCACCGGTGTATGGCGTGATGAAGAAGGTCTGAGCCAGCACCTGCAGAGCCCAGGCGCTTCCAAGGTGCTGCTGACTGCACCGGGCAAGGGCGATATCAAGAATATCGTTTACGGTATCAACAGCAGCGACATCAAGCCGGAAGACAAGGTACTGTCCGCCGCTTCCTGTACCACTAACGCCATCGTGCCTGTCCTGAAAGCGATGATGGATGGCTACGGCGTTGAGCACGGCCACGTAGAAACCGTACACGCCTACACCAACGACCAGAACCTGATCGACAACTACCACAAAGGTGAGCGTCGCGGTCGCGCAGCAGCGCTGAATATGGTTCTGACTGAAACTGGTGCTGCCAAGGCGGTTGCCAAAGCGCTGCCCGAGTTGAAAGGTAAGCTCACCGGCAACGCAATTCGCGTTCCGACCCCTAATGTTTCCATGGCGATCCTTAACCTGAACCTGGGTAAAGAGACCACCAAGGAAGAGCTGAACGAATATATGCGCGATGTGGCACTGCACTCGCCGCTGCGTCAGCAGATCGATTTCACCAACTCCCCGGAAGTGGTGTCCAGCGATTTTGTGGGCTCCCGCGTTGCCTGCGTATTCGATTCCACTGCGACTATCGTGGATGGCAAGAACGCTGTGCTCTACTGCTGGTATGACAACGAGTTTGGTTATAGCTGTCAGGTAGTTCGCTGCCTGGAAGATATGGCTGGCGTTCGTTATAAGCAGTTCCCCAAAGAAGACTAAGGCGTCAAGCCTCCTTGCCGCAGTCGGTACCCAGAGCCGACTGCGGGGTTCCGGCGACTGTCCCAGTCGCCGCGCCATGCCTCCCCAAATCCCTGTTTTTTCAACAGAAATTTCCGATCTTAGTGCCACTTAACGACTTTCCAGGCTGGTAATGACTCTGGCCCGTCTTTATAATGCGCGCGATTTTGCGGGGCGGCCGTGCGCCGAGAAGTTAGCGCGCACAACCAATTAGTCAGCTTCCTTCCTCCCGGTTCACGGGTGATACGGCATAAGCCCTCGCAGCACGGAATTCCACAATAGGACCCGTCATCCCAGGCATGGGACGGTGGGTCCTATTGCAATTTTTTTAAACTAGAAACTTAGGCATAGGCGTATGAGAAAGATCCGTCGGGGATTGGACTTACCCATATCCGGCGCGCCCGAGCAGGTCATTCAAAAAGGACCTGCGATCAAGACCGTTGCTGTTCTCGGCCCCGATTATCACGGGATGAAGCCGACAATGGCAGTGGCTGTAGGGGATCGCGTCAATCTTGGTCAGCTGTTGTTTAGCGACAAAAAAACTGAAGGCGTGCGCTACACAGCGCCTGCTGCCGGTCGTGTTGTTGCGATTAACCGTGGCGCTCGTCGTGTTCTGCAATCCGTCGTGATTGGCATAGACGGCGATGCAGCGGAACAGTTCCAAAGCTACAGCGCAGATAAACTGTCTGGTCTGACTCGCGAACAGGTCGTTGAAAACCTGGTTGAGTCCGGCATGTGGACGGCACTGCGCACCCGCCCGTTCAGCCGTGTTCCCGCCCTGGACGCTGAGCCGGTAGCAGTGTTTATCAATGCGATGGACACCAACCCTCTGGCAGCCAATCCAGAAGTAGTGATTGCTGAGAATCCCAAAGCCTTTTCTCAGGGCGTTGAGATTCTTTCCAAACTGGCAGAAACCACTTACGTCTGTACTGCTCCAGATGCGGATATTCCAGTACCGAGCGCAGCGAATATTCGCCGCGAAACCTTTGCCGGCCCCCATCCGGCAGGCCTGTCCGGTACCCACATCCACTACCTGAAGCCAGTTTCTGGCAACCGCAGTGTATTTACCATTAATTACCAGGATGTGATCGCCGTAGGCAAACTGTTTACCACCGGTAAGCTGTATACCGATCGCGTCATTTCCCTGGCCGGCCCTCAGGTCAAGCAGCCGCGTCTGCTGCGCACCCGCCTCGGTGCCAGTCTGGAAACCCTGACTTCTGATGAGCTGAAAGGCGATAATGATCGCATCATCTCCGGCTCTGTATTCGGTGGCCGCACCGCTGCTGGCCCGATGGCTTACCTGGGTCGCTACCACAACCAGATTTCTGTACTGGAAGAGGGCGATGAGCGTCCGTTCCTGCACTATCTGCGTGCTGGTAATAAGCGTTTCTCTGTATTCCCGATTTATCTGTCGCGCCTGGTGAAGAACAAGCTGTTCAACTTCACCACCAGCACCAACGGTTCTGAGCGTGCCATGGTACCGGTCGGTAGTTATGAGAAAGTCATGCCGCTGGATGTACTGCCCACTCAGTTGCTGCGCTCCCTGATCGTTGGCGATACTGCAATGGCGCAGAAGCTGGGCGCACTGGAGCTGGACGAAGAAGATCTGGCGTTGTGCACCTTTGTGTGTCCGGGCAAGTACGAGTACGGCCCCATTTTACGGGACAACCTGACCCGTATTGAGAAGGAGGGGTAAGTATGTTGCGTAAATTCCTCGATTCGATCGAACCCAAGTTTCACAAAGGCGGTAAGTTCGAAAAGTTCTACGCCCTGTTTGAAGCGATTGACACCGGTCTGTTCCAGCCAGCAGACAAGACCAAAACCACTGCTCACGTGCGCGACGGTATCGACCTGAAGCGTATTATGATCACCGTTTGGGCTTGTGCCATGATCCCGGCGTTCTACGGTATGTGGAATATCGGTTTCCAGTCCAACACCATTCTGGAAGGTATGACCAACCCGGATCTGTCCGGCTGGCGTCACGCCATTATCGGCGCTCTGACTTCCTACAACCCAGCTAGCCTGTGGGACAACTTTGTCTACGGCGCTATGTACTTCCTGCCTATTTATGCGGTCACTTTTATTGTGGGCGGTATCTGGGAAGTCCTGTTTGCTGCGGTGCGCGGTCACGAAGTCAACGAAGGCTTCTTTGTAACCTCCATCCTGTTCGCCTTGACCTGTCCGCCGGATCTGCCTCTGTGGATGGTGGCTATGGGCATCAGCTTCGGTGTGGTTATCGGTAAGGAAGTATTCGGTGGTACCGGCAAGAACTTCCTCAACCCGGCTCTTACCGGCCGTGCCTTCGTATTCTTTGCCTATCCGGCAGCAATGTCTGGAGATGCGGTTTGGACTGCGGTTGACGGTTATACCGGTGCTACTGCGCTGTCTGTTATGGCCAGCGAAGGTATCCAGAACGGTATCGTCAATGCTGCTGTTGGCCAGGTAACCTGGTTCGACGCTTTCTTCGGTCAGATCCATGGTTCCATTGGTGAAACTTCTACCCTGGCTATCCTGATTGCCGGCGTAATCCTGATGGGCATGAAGATCGCCAGCTGGCGCATCGTAGCCGGCACTCTGCTGGGCATGATGGCCACCTCTTTCATGTTTAACATGATTGGTTCCGAGACCAACCCGATGTTCCAGGTACCCTGGTACTGGCACCTGGTAGTGGGCGGTTTTGCCTTCGGTCTGATCTTTATGACTACGGACCCTGTATCCGCTGCGATGACCAACACCGGTCGCTGGTGGTACGGCATCCTGATCGGGGTGATGGTTGTCCTGATTCGTGTGGTGAACCCGGCCTTCCCGGAAGGCATGATGCTGGCGATCCTGTTCGCCAACCTGTTCGCTCCGCTGTTTGACCACTTTGTGGTGCAGTCCAATATCAAACGGAGGTTGGCACGTGGCTAATAAAGATTCCGTAACCGGTACTCTGATTGTCGCGCTGGTAATGTGCCTGGTGTGCTCCGTAGTGGTATCCACCGCTGCGGTAATGCTGAAGCCTGCCCAGCAGGCGAATGCCGAGCTGGACATGAAGCGCAACGTACTGATGGCTGGCGGCCTGTTGAAAGACTCTCACGCTGATAAAGCGGAAGTCGAAAAGGCCTTCGCCGACGTAAAAATCAAATACGTCGACCTGAATACCGGTAAGTTTACCGATCAGGCTCCGGCTGGTGGCAGCGGTCGCGCTGCTGCCAAGATCCCGTCTGACAGTGAAAAACTGCCGGCTGACGAGGACACTGCCAAAATTATCCGCCGGGAAAATACCAAAGAGGTATACCTGGTAGAGAAAGACGGCAAGCTGGACAAGATCATTCTGCCGATTCGCGGTTATGGCCTGTGGGGCACCCTGTACGGCTTCCTCGCTCTGGAGAGCAACCTCGACACCGTAGCGGGCCTCGGCTTCTACGAGCACAAGGAAACTCCGGGACTGGGTGGTGAAGTTGACAACCCCAACTGGAAGGCCCAGTGGATTGGTAAGAAAGTCTTCAACAACCAGGGCGACGTGGATATCGCAGTGATCAAGGGTCAGGTTAACCCCAACAGCCCAGACGCGATTCACGAAGTAGATGGTCTGTCTGGTGCAACTCTGACCAGTAAGGGCGTTAGCAACCTGGTGAACTTCTGGTTGGGTAACCAGGGTTATGGTCCCTTCCTGAAAAACCTGAAAGCAGGGGAGGCATAAGCATGAAAATTAAAGATACTCTGCTAGAGCCGATTTTTAACAACAACCCGATCGCGCTGCAGATCCTGGGTATCTGTTCTGCACTGGCTGTTACCAGCTCGCTGCAGGTTACCCTGGTAATGTGTATCGCACTGACCTCGGTTGTGGCCTGTTCCAACGTTGCGGTATCCCTGATCCGCAAACAGATCCCGAACAGCATCCGTATCATTGTACAGATGACCGTGATTGCCTCTTTGGTAATCCTGGTGGACCAGCTGATCAAGGCCCTGGCTTACGACATCTCCAAGCAGCTGTCTGTATTCGTTGGTCTGATCATTACCAACTGTATCGTAATGGGCCGTGCGGAAGCCTTCGCTATGAAGAACCCGCCGCTGCCCAGCTTCTTCGACGGTCTTGGTAACGGTCTGGGATACAGTGTGATCCTGATCGGTCTCGCGGTGGTTCGTGAACTCTTCGGCGCCGGCAAACTGTTCGGTGTAGATATCCTGACTACCGTGAGCAACGGTGGTTGGTATATCCCCAACGGCCTGCTGCTGTTGCCGCCGAGTGCATTCTTCCTGATCGGCCTGTTCATCTGGGCGATCCGTGCCTGGAAACCGGCACAGGTGGAAGAAGATGAGTTCAAGATTGCGCCTAATTCCCAAGCGCAGGAGGCCTAATCCGTGGAACATTATATTTCTTTGATTATCCGCGCCGTTTTCGTTGAAAACATGGCGCTGGCCTTCTTCCTCGGTATGTGTACCTTCCTGGCGGTATCGAAGAAGATTGAGGCCGCTATTGGCCTGGGTGTTGCGGTTATCGTGGTGCTGACTCTGACAGTACCTGTGAACAACCTGATCTACACCTACCTGCTGAAAGACGGTGCACTGGCCTGGGCCGGTTACCCCGACGTGGACCTGAGCTTCCTCGGCCTGTTGTCCTACATCGGCGTAATTGCGGCACTGGTACAGATCCTGGAGATGTTCCTGGATAAATATGTACCGGCTCTCTACAACGCGCTGGGTGTATTCCTGCCGCTGATTACCGTGAACTGCGCCATCATGGGTGCTTCCTTGTTCATGGTTGAGCGCGAGTACGCGTTTGGCGAGAGTGTTGCCTATGGCTTCGGTGCCGGCCTCGGCTGGGCACTGGCGATTACCGCTCTGGCCGGTATTCGTGAAAAGCTGAAGTACAGTGACGTTCCGGATGGCCTGAAAGGTCTGGGTATCACCTTCGTAACTGTTGGTCTGATGTCCCTGGGCTTCATGTCCTTCGGCGGCATCGATATCTAAGCGGGGAAAACAATAGAATGAGTATTGAAATTATCCTCGGCGTAGCGATGTTTACCGTCATCGTTTTGGCGCTGGTAGCGGTGATCCTTGCGGCCCGCTCGCGCCTGGTAAACACCGGCAACGTCAACATCCTGGTTAACGGTGAGAAGACTCTCACCGTACCGGCCGGTGGCAAGCTGCTGCAAACCCTGGCTGCCAACAACCTGTTCCTGGCCTCCGCCTGTGGTGGCGGCGGCAGCTGTGCGCAGTGTATCTGTAAGGTGAATTCCGGTGGTGGCGATATGCTGCCGACTGAAGCGGCTCACTTTACCCCGCGCGATGCAAAAGAAGGCAAGCGTCTTTCCTGTCAGGTTGCGGTTAAGCAAGACATGGAAATCGAAGTGCCGGAAGAGGTGTTTGGTGTTAAGCAGTGGGAGTGCACTGTGGAATCCAACCCGAACGTGGCCACCTTTATTAAGGAGCTGACCCTGCGTCTGCCCGAAGGTGAAAACGTTGACTTCCGCGCTGGTGGTTACGTACAGCTGGAAGCTCCGGCTCACCATGTCAAGTTTGCTGACTTCGATGTCGAAGAGCAGTACCGTGGCGACTGGGAGCACTTTGGCTTCTTCAGGCTGGAGTCCAAAGTGACCGAGCCTGTGGTTCGCGCTTACTCCATGGCTAACTACCCGGAAGAGAAAGGTGTTGTTAAGTTCAACATCCGTATCGCGACTCCGCCGCCCCGTACTGAGGGCATTCCGCCGGGTCAGATGTCTTCCTACGTTTTCAGCCTGAAGGCAGGTGACAAGATTAAGGTGTACGGTCCCTTTGGTGAGTTCTTCGCCAAGGAAACTGACAACGAGATGGTATTTATCGGTGGTGGTGCCGGTATGGCGCCAATGCGTTCACACATCTTTGATCAGCTCAAGCGCCTGAATTCCACCCGTAAGATCAGCTTCTGGTACGGTGCGCGCTCCCTGCGCGAGATGTTCTACGAAGATGACTACAACGGTCTGGCTTCCGAGTTCGATAACTTCCAGTGGCATGTGGCTCTGTCCGACCCACAGCCGGAAGACAATTGGACGGGTTACACCGGATTCATCCACAACGTGGTATATGAAAACTACCTGAAGGACCACCCGGCTCCGGAAGATTGTGAGTACTACATGTGTGGGCCGCCCATGATGAACGCGGCAGTCATCAATATGCTCAAGGACTTGGGTGTAGAAGATGAAAATATCCTGCTGGATGACTTCGGCGGATAATTGGAGGGCTTAGCTTGCTAAAAGCAATCACAGGCCCGACAAACTCAAAAACAGGGCCCGTCTTTACGGCCCTGTTTTTGCTTTGGGCGGCTGTAATTTTATCGGCTTGCGCTCCTTCGCCGGAGTCCTGGCAGTTGGCTGGCCGCACCATGGGAACCAGCTATCACATCACCGTCGTTCAGGTGCCCTCTGGGCTGGAGCAGGGTGAGTTGCAGCAGTTGATCGACGATGAGTTGCAGCAGGTCAACCAGGAGATGTCGACCTATATCGACGACTCTGAGTTAATGCGCTTTAACCAAAGCCCGGTAGGGCAGGCGATCCCGGTTAGCCAACACTTGGCAGATGTACTGGAAATGTCCCTGGATATTTATCGCCGCAGTGAGGGCGCTTTCGAGGTGACGGTCGGCCCTCTGGTCAACTTGTGGGGTTTTGGTCCCCAGCCCGAACCGGAGCATATCCCCTCAGATAAAGACATTGCCGATCTGCTAACCGTCGTCGGTTCCGATGCGTTAACCCTGACCCGTAAGCCAGACACTGTTATCAAGAGCCGCCCCGTTGAGGTGGATCTTTCAGCGATTGCCAAGGGCCATGGCGTTGATCGGGTTGCCGAGCTATTGGAAGACCTGGGTATTCGAAACTACTTGGTCGAAATTGGCGGTGAACTGCGAACTAAGGGTGTGAATCCAAAGGGTAAGACCTGGGTAATTGGCATTGAAGTACCCAGCGTGGCAGGTCAGATGGTGCAGGAGCCAATTGCGGTGAGTGGGAAGGCAGTAGCTACGAGTGGAGACTATCGCAACTACTACGAAAGGGATGGTGTTCGTTACTCCCATAGCATTGACCCACGCTCCGGGCGGTCCATCAAGCACAAGTTGGCATCGGTAACCGTTATTGCGGAAACCTGTGCTGAAGCCGATGGTCTGGCTACCGCGATCAATGTCCTCGGTGCTGATGCCGGCATGGCGCTGGCAGAAAGAGATAATCTAGCCGTCTTTATGGTGGTAAAAACTGATTCAGGTTTCGAAGAGCGTTCTAGCTCTGGCTTTAAACCTTATGTAGAGAGGTCTGAGAAGTGACAATTTTCATATTTGCCTTTGTGGCCATGTTGCTCGTTGTTGCCGGTATGGCGATCGGGGCCATGGTTCAGAACAAACCGTTAAAAGGAACTTGTGGCGGGCTCAACAATATCGGCATGAAGCAGGATTGCACAGTCTGTGGTGGCGATGACGATGAGTGTGAAAAGGAACAGGAGAGGCAAAGACAGCAGCAGATGACTGCCGAAGATCTCGCTTATGACGCATCTAAACGCAAGTAAGCTTTCCTTCTCCAACAAGCCCGTGATCAACGGGCTTGTTGTTTTATGTCATTGGCACAAGTGGTGTCGATAACCGTATATTTAGTATTGAGTAAATGGTGTTAGCGCGCTGTGGACTCCGTTTGGAAAATAGAATTAGAGCATTTCATGGCAGAGCAAAAGTTTGACCTGGTAGTAATTGGTTCTGGCCCGGCTGGAGAGGCCGCCGCAATGAGCGCAGCAAAAAAGGGCATGCGCGTTGCGGTTATTGAAAAGCGCCAAGTGGTTGGTGGTAATTGTACTCACAAAGGTACCATTCCCTCCAAGGCGCTGCGCCACTCTGTCAAACAGTTGATGCGTTATAACACCCAGAGCGTTTTTCGCGCATTGGGTGAACCCCGCCGCCTTACTTTCCCCCAGGTAATGCAGACGGTGAATAAAGTCATTTCCTATCAGGTGGAAATGCACACTTCAATTTATGCCCGCAACCGGGTTGAGCTGATCGTCGGCGAAGCTAAGTTCCGCGATGAACATACTGTCGAGGTGCTTATGCCCGATGGTGCGGCGGAAACTATTACAGCGAAGAAATTTATTATTGCTACTGGCTCACGCCCTTATCGCCCCGCCGATGTAGACTTTGATCACGAACGGGTCTACGACAGCGATATGATCCTGGACATGCAGCACACCCCTCACTCCATTATGATCTATGGTGCTGGTGTTATCGGCTGTGAATACGCGTCTATCTTCGCTGGCCTCGGCGTTAAGGTGGATTTGATTAATACCCGTAACAGCCTGCTGGAATTTCTTGATGATGAGATTTCTGATGCACTGAGCTATCACCTGCGCGATATGGGCGTGACTGTTCGCCACCAGGAGGAGTATGCGCGGGTACTGCCCAATGAGCAGGGCGTAATTATGGAGATGCAGTCTGGCAAACGTATTCATGCGGATGCACTGCTCTGGTGTAATGGCCGTACTGGCAACACCAGCTCCCTCGGCCTGGAGAATGTCGGCCTGGAAGCGAACCATCGCGGACAATTGAGCGTTGACGATCACTACTGTACCGAAATTGAAAATATCTTTGCGGTAGGTGATGTGATTGGGTGGCCGAGCCTTGCCAGTGCCTCTTATGACCAGGGGCGTGCGGTTGCAGCAGCGATTGCGGGCCGTGGCCATCGAGTAATTGAAGATGCGCCTACCGGGATTTATACCCTTCCAGAGATTTCCTCTGTAGGTAAAACCGAATCAGAGCTAACCGCAGCCAAAGTACCCTACGAAGTGGGCCGCGCACTGTTCAAGCACACTGCGCGGGCGCAGATTTCTGGTGAGCGCGTAGGCATGCTCAAGATTTTGTTCCATATCGAGACTCACGAAATCCTGGGCATTCACTGCTTTGGGGCAGAGGCAGCTGAGATTGTGCATATTGGCCAGGCCATTATGAAACAGCCAGCACCGAATAATTCAATCGATTATTTCGTTAATACCACCTTTAACTACCCCACCATGGCAGAGGCATATCGCAGTGCTGCGCTGGATGGGCTCAACCGGGTTGCCCGCCTATGACAGAACCCTCACCCAGTGAGTTTCAGGCGTTGGTAAAGGAGTTTTTTGAGCAGATTCCTTTTAATCAACAAATTGGACTTGAGATGCGCGACCTGGACCTGGAGGCGCTCACACTTTCCGCAGGCTTTGAACTGAACCCACAGTTGATCGGCAATGTGTGGAAGAACATCCTGCACGGTGGCGTAATTGCCACCGCCCTGGATACGGTTGGTGGTTTGACCGCAATGGTCGCCGCCTACCAGCATCTGGGAGATGTGCACTGGAAAGAAAAAGTGGACCGCCTATTAAAGCTGGGTACGGTCGACATGCGTGTTGACTACCTAAAGCCGGGCAGGGGAGAACACTTTCTCTGCCATGGCTCAATTCTGCGCACCGGTAACAAGCTGGTTGTAACGAGAATGGAGTTGATTAACGACACGGATGAATTGATTGCTACCGGTACGGCAACTTACCTGTATTGACCTTAGTCCAAGCCAACCCTTGGCTCGGAGACCTCCTTAGATATACCCCTTAGATGTACCCCTTATCCACTGGCTTTCTTTAAGGTGTTTATTGTTATGAGTGAAATCCTCGCATTTGCTGCAATCTCTCTTTTGTTGGTTATTTCACCAGGGCCGAACAGCGTCCTGATTCTTAAAACAGTAGCTAGTAGGGGGCTGAGGCCGGGAGTAGAGAATATTTTTGGGCTGGTTTCAGCAACATTTGCCCATGGTGCCATTTCAATTTTGGGCTTGTCGGCGATTATATTGCAGTCGTCTGAGGTTTATACAATTATCAAATATCTTGGGGCTGCCTACCTGGTTTATTTGGGTGTGAAAACGATATTAGCCACGCTGTCAAAATCGTCCGTGAAGGATACCGGGGATGAATTGTCACCAATTACAGCAGCTCCTGGGAGCTCGTATCGAAATTTTGGTGAGGGCTTTCTAACCCAGATTCTTAACCCCAAGGTATCGATGTTTTATCTCGCGGCCTTTCCGCAGTTTATCTCAGTTGGCAGCTCTAGTTACTATGAGGCTTTCCTGCTGGTCTCACTTCATGCATCAATAATATTCCTGTGGTTTCTGGCACTTGCGACTATGTTGTCGAAGTGGAAAGTGGCTTCCATTGGTGGGAATATGCAAAGATGGGTTCAGCGTTTTAGTGGTGGCCTATTGATTGGTTTTGGCAGTTTAGTGGTTCGCCAGGATACTTAAGATTCTCTCGTGTAACTGATGTTGCTTCCAGAGCTTCCAGTATTTACTCCTTCCGCCCTAGGTTAAAACTTCCCCTGGCGGGTATGGAGCACAACAGTAGCAATATCCCTCCGAGACAAAAAAGAGCCACGATGTAGTGGCTCTTTAGCCTTTTTGATCCAAGTTCATTGATTCTTACTTCTGATCGTTTGTTTATGTCTCTTTTGAGTACGTTATGCGGTGTAGCGAAAGGTACGGATTGGTGCCTGTTTACCGAGGGTAATTAAATCAATGTGTTGATTTAAAATTAACTGGGTGTTTAGTCAAATTGCTGTACTGATAAGTATATTTAAAACCAGTCTCTATTCAGAGGCCCCTTAAGTAAACCGAAATACCTTGTTGCCTATAGTGAATTTTAAATAACAGTAATTATTTTGTGGTTGTTTTGCCTGATGGCGACATTGATCGCTTGTCGTGGACTTGTAGTCTGTAAAAATATAGCATGTTGAAAACGTTATATTTTCGACCATTCAAACTAATATAGTCATTGCTAAGCTGCGTTTTAATTTTAAGGTTCTCTTAAAGGTGGGTGATACCTCAGTGTTTTGTTTGTCACTTTCTTGTGATGAGTTGATCGGTTGAGGTGCATTCTTTGAATTTTGTCGTGGTTTTTAAAGGAAATGTTCGGGTGATATTTTTTCTAATAATAATTAATCACTAAATTTGCACATTGCTTGCATAAAGCCCGGATAATATAAATAAAGCCGAATATTCGGTTGTGATGTGAGGATAAAAAATGCCAAGTTTACTGAATAGTGATGCAAGTGCGTCCAATTACGGTGGGCAGTTAACCTGGAAGTTCAGTCAGGGAAGCTATTCAAAAATTACCAAAAAGCATCCGCATACCAAGGGTGGGATTTGTGAGGCTCTGTCAGTTAGCTGGGTCAGTAAAGCCCTTCAGTCGGGGCTTCAGGATGCGTTAACTACCGGTGGCAGTATTGATGATACAAAAATAGCCGTGGTCGCTCAGAGATTTGCCTCTATGTATCGATTTAAGTTTGCAAATGGAACTGAGGGTAGGCCTAGCACATCTTTTGAGATGATTAAGGAGACTAAACAATATTTGGAATCTCAGGGGTTTCGCAATATTGGGCAGGCGGGTAGCGGTATTGCACAGAAGAAGAAAAGTCCTTCGTTGAAAGATCAGTTTGCTGCGTCTTTTGATGCTCTTGAATCCAAAGATTGCTTCAAGCAGCAGTCTAATACCATCCACTGTATGTTGAGAACTGCAGGTACTGGGTGGGGGCATGCGATGGCATTTCGCATTGAGCCATCTGCGGATAAGGTAAGCTACTTTTTTGACCCCAATAAGGGTGAGTTTAAGTTTCTGAAATATGCACAATTTAGAAAGTGGTATGAGCATTATCACAGTGATTCTAGATTGTATAGAACTTCAAGGGCTTTGGGGTTTGATATCTTTGTGCATAGCGACAGATAAATTAGGGTTTGTGAGTTAGCGCTTGCGCATTTGAAGAGCACTTTGGGTAGTTGGGTAGGGTGTCTACGGGTTGTAAACCTAGAGGAGCCGCTCTCCCTTCTACTTTAGGCTTATACAGTTTTTATTTTGACCTTCCGTTTTTCGGGCGTGTCTTAGTATAAACCTTGAAGGGCCTTTGTGAGTCAAAGCTCCGACTATTGGCCTGAATTATAAGGCTTGCGGTGACATGGTTTTGAGTTTGTAAAAATAGGTTTTTAACTCACTTTCAATATGGTCACTTGGCCTCTCAATACTTTTTATTTTTTTATAATTGCCGATGATATGTTCGCCTGGCTCAGGTGTATTCAGCCCTTTTCTTGGGTCTATTTTTGGCGTTCTCAGTATCTCTTGAAGAGGCTATCGGATTAGACCAATCTTTCAATTTCAGTCTAGGCCCTCAAAGAAACCTAGCGGAGTACGCTTTTTGGGGTAGGGATAAGCCTCACAGCGGCGTTTATACTGTCATTGCCAAGCGACTCGGAATAAGGGGTTTTGGCAGAGGGTTTCACATCTTTCGCGAGCGGTGTTTGCAGCTAACAATTATCCTTGAGAAAATCACCGGCGCCTTTCTCTGAGAACTGCTAGTACCTTACATTTCAGGGGTTAATAACTTATCAATGGGAATCTCAATCCAAATGCTGGGCGACCTGCTGGTCTCCCGAGATGGCAGCCCAGTTAATCTACCACCTTCAAGAAAAACTCGAGCACTTTTGGCTTTCTTACTGTTGGCTGCGAGACCTCACAGGAGAGATCGCTTATGTGAGATATTTTGGGAGCTGCCCGATGATCCGCGTGCCTCCCTGCGCTGGTCTTTGAGTAAAATTCGATCCATTGTCAACGACCCAGAAATAGAGCGCCTCATTGCTGATAGAGAGCGTGTCAGCTTGGATACGGAAGGCATTTGTATTGATGTTGCCGAAATAGCACTTAAGCTTGATTCCCCCGGCGTTTTGGCAGCAGAGCTGGAAGATATCCGTCGACAGCTGCAGGAGCCTTTCCTGGATGGGATCGATCTGCCCGATCAAGAGCTATTTCAACGGTGGTTGCTGTCTGAACGTCAAGAGATTGTTCAATTGCAAGGGAGGGTGCTGTCCCGCTTGTCCTCTCACCCGGGCGTTCCTATACCGGACCAGTTAACTTGGGCCCGCAGCTGGGTGGCATTGGAGCCCTTTAACCCAAACGCTGCAACGCAGTTACTTCATTTGTTGAGCTCATTGGGATTGAGTAGTGAAGTGGAGTTCGAACGGACAAGGCTTGCTGACCGATTCCGCAAAGCAGGCATTACATGGTCGCCCTGCAGGCTTGGTGAGTCGGTAGTTCAGAAATCCGGTGATGATTTAGCTACGGGGCGTAAACTGCTAACTCAACAGAAGGTTGAGTTTTGTACGGCCAGCGATGGTGTGCGTATTGCCTATGCCAAGATGGGAGAGGGGCTTCCTATAGTTAAAGCCGCAAACTGGTTGAGTCATTTAGAGCATGACTGGGACTCTCCCATATGGAGTCCATTGTTTCGGGAGCTTTCTGTCGACCACCAGTTTATTCGTTACGATGAGCGTGGGAATGGCCTGTCGGATTGGGAAGTTGAAAATATCTCTTTTGAGTCGTTTGTTACAGACCTTGAGACAGTTGTCGATGCCTGTGAAGTTGATAACTTTACTTTGCTAGGTATATCGCAAGGAGCGGCAGTATCTATTGAATATGCAGTAAGACACCCAGAGCGTGTTAGGCAGCTGATTTTGTTTGGGGGTTATCACGCAGGTTGGCGAATAGGTGCCAGTGAGGCCACGATAAAAGAGCGTGAAGCAGTAATGACCCTGACAGCGACGGGCTGGGGGCAGGATAACCCTGCTTATCGGCAGATTTTTTCCACGACATTTATGCCAAGCGCGAATGCCAGCGAATTAGAGTGGTTTAATGAGTTTCAGCGGCTGACTACTTCGCCGGAAAATGCTGTTCGCTTCCTATCGGTTTTTGGCAGTATTGATGTGCGGGACAAGCTCAAAGAGATTAATGTGCCCACTTTAGTGATCCATTCACTAGGGGACCAGCGTATTCCTGTTCAAACGGGCTGTGAAATTGCTTCTGCTATACCTGGCGCTCGATTTGTTGGTCTCAATAGCGACGGTCACTTACTCCTGGGGCGTGAGCCTGCCTCCAATGTATTTGTGGAGGAAGTTCGTCAATTTATATCAAAGCATTAATCGCCGATAGTGTGACCTATAAAAATAATATGAGGGAGGGCGGTTCTGCAGTGCAGCCACCCTGCTCAAAAACCAACAACTAAAGCTCTTAAGGGTTGGCTATAGGTAAACAGCCAGTTCTTTAGCTGAAAGATAGCGAATAGATGCTTCTGGAAATTTTCGAATGATATCGAGGGCGGCAGAGCGGGCATCGGCCTCATCGGCATATATATTGGGGAGCTTAACATTGGAGGTTGTTCTACCAGATATATAGCGCATTACCACGATATATCGCCCTTTCCATTTGCCCCAAAAAACGTCATTAGGAGCGTTGTTGACTGAGGACTTTTCAGGGGCTGCTTCTTTCTCTTCCTGGGGCTTAAGCTCCAACTCCGCTTCTTGCTCCCACATAAGTTGGGCAAGCCGATTTAATTCTTTAGAGTAACTAGTTGACATAAATCTCAAAGGCTTAAGAGTTTATTGGTTTAGGGTGTTTTGCTGATTACTAATACTGGCAAATTAAAGAGTTAACAGAAAAGATCTTAATAAATACTAATCTATAATTGAAAAATAGAAGTTAAGTATGGGTATGACCTTATCCGCTTGCATAGTTTATATATAAAACTTCTCTCAATTTATCAATAAATATTCCACTTGGTTCCATGGCACCTATTTGGTGCAGAGTCCGTCATGACGAGCCGAGGGATATTGTTAAAAGCTATCTTCTCACATTTTAGAAAAAAATCATACCTGGTACAAATCAAATGTTTATTAAGTTTAAAGGTAGTTAAGTTAACAGCTGCATTACCCGGCAGTATCTTTGTGATTACCTAGCGGTTTTTGGGTGATTACACCAGAGTGAGGGGCTTAATCAGGCAAATTGTTTGGGTTTTCCATAATTTACAAAGCCAGTAGATGGTTATGGGGCCTGTTTTAGATATCTTTTGCCAAATACCTGAGGTCTCTCATTACCACCGGGCTGCTAATGAATACTTAGGGTTTTTAAGTCAGTAATTTTCATATGGTGACACTATTTCTAATAGAATAGGCGATGCTTAAACCTCACAATCCCTCACTCTCAGAGACTCCTCTTGTTCCGTTTAAGGTAGTGTAAATAAATGTAAAGGGTGCATTGGGGTGTCTACTTGCTTTGTCGCGCATGAAGAATAATTGAATTTTGGAAGGGCCCGCTAAGTAGTGCAGGATTGTATGTTCCTGTTTATAGGTTAATTTATGAGACCTTCCCCTTATCCTGGCTAATAAAGTTGCCCTTCCTAAAGAGGTTGGCACTTTGGTCCTGCAAATAGTTTCACTGTATCCGCATTTCAAATGATTCTTCAAACGCTCAATTCAACGATTGTGAGTTTTAATGACTGAACTCGAAAGCGGCTTTGTCTCCCCCTTGGTGACCACGCACCCCGTGCACGGATCTCTTGATGAGTGCTCCCTGGGCACAGTGGAAACAAAAGTGTCGTGATTGGAGCTTGGCTTCAGCTGAGCCAGGTGAAGCGTAAAGATACAGAAGAAGTAAATTTAGTGGTGAATTCCATGATTGCCCCTCGCCAAAAGGATTTGGACACTCACATAAGGCAAAATGTCTTATTTGAAAGTCAGTATTTAGGTGACTTGTTTCGGTTTCAAAAGATACTTGTTTCTCCAAATGGAAATGTTTCAATTGGGTTTTCTTCAGATTTTAATCTGACAATGGTGATCTCAGGTGTTGCTAATATCAATAGTGATGCTTGCGAATTCCCTATGGCTCCGGGGGAGATCTGGCTATCGAGTGAAATGAGCCATGCTACAGTTGATAATTTGTCTGAGGGAGAAGACCTAATAATCATCTGTGCGAGTATCAGCCCGGTCATGCTGACACGATTTTATGAGCGACACACTCGCGTACTGATTAAAGCAAAGAATGCCCTTGCGTCCAGCGTGACAACGCTCCCCAAAAGCGGGCCTTTTGTTTTTCCAGAGTGTGATCTCACGCGCTTTACTTTGGATTCACTGAGTGCATTTAGCAAGTTAAATGACGAGAGTTTGAACTATTTAAAGCTGGAAGAATTACTTCTCTTAAAGCTGAAGGGTGCTTGCGGTTGTCGCTTAGCTGACGAGCTGCTTCGGCAGGTTAATCCGGTGAACGAGCGTTTCCGTCGATTTATGGAGGAAAATGCTACTCAGCACTGGTCTGTAGCAAATTATGCTAAACAGATTGGGATGAGTCTCACATCATTCAAGAATAAGTTTGGCCAAGTCTTTAAAGCTGAGTCACCAAAGGCTTGGATTAACGAACGTAGGTTACAACATGCTGATATTCAGTTGAAGACTACCAATAAGCGTTTAGTCGATATAGCTCTGGAGAGCGGATTCTCAAGTCAATCTTATTTTACCCAGCTTTATAAATCGATGTATGGGTACCCCCCTTCAGAGGTAAGGCAGAAATCCGTAAAGTCAGCTTGAAAAGGTACTTGTGATTTCTTGTGACCGTATGCGCCTGGCCAGTTCCCGGAGAGCTGTTATAGTATTCGGCACTCTACGAATAACTAAATAATTGGTCCATAGAAATGGAAGTTAGAGAATTAGAAGGCCTGGAATTAGTGGGTTTTTATACCCGCACTAAGAACGCCAATGAGTCTGACCCAAAAACAGCAAAGATAACGCCAATGTGGGAACGCTTCGGCGCAGAGGCGGCCCCTAAATTAAGGGGCAACCCTAAGGTATTTGGTGTTTACTCCAACTACGAATCTGACCATAACGGTTTTTTTGATGTCTATGCATGTTCAGATATGTTGTCGAAGGATATGTCTGAGGATTTCAAGTCGATTCAAATACTGCCCGGCAAATACCTGATGTTTTCAGCCAAAGGGGAAATGCCTCAGGTCGCAATTGATTTGTGGGGCGAGGTTTGGAGTTATTTCGCTGTGGAGGATTGCCCCCATCAGCGAGCTTTCACCACAGATTTTGAGCAGTATGTGGATGGAAACGAGGTCCAGATAGCCATATCCATCAAGTAGTTGAACCGCGTATATATACGGGCTATTTAAGGAGCCTCTGAATAACTCCGTAATGCCTCTGCGAGTCTTGAAGGCTGCAGATGTTAGGCGCAGCTCGCCGCGAATGGCCGTAGCCCTTTACAAGAGCTGCAACGCAGCAGGTGCGGCCTTCAAGGCCCGCCCTTCGGGGCTTGCAGAGCGATTCACACTCCGCGTTGCGACTTCTTGAAAGGTCTAGACATTCCTGCGAAGCCGCGCCTTGATTGTGAACCGCTCTGAAAGCCAGAGGTATCACGGAGTTATTCAGAGGCTCCTTAACTCTAGGGTGAATACCAAATTGGCGAGCTGAATGCTCGCCCCTGCTGGGTAAGGGGTACTTTTTCATCCATTTCAATACCGAAGCGTACCTTGTCAAATAAAGTCCATCGGGGTGTGGGTATCTCCAGGGCGCGCAGGTAGTAGACGGCTCTTTCCTTGGGGTTAAAGTCGGGATCTTTGAATACCGCGATTAGCTGAGGGGAGCCGATGGAGTTGGTGTATTCCGCCGTCTTCATATCCACAGTAGTCCCAACTGGGGATAGTTTTCCCTCGGTATCCAGCTTACGGCTTCCAGACCATTTCACATTAAAGATCTTTTCCCGGGCGAGTCCGCTGCTATCCAGCCAACCCTTGATGATTTGGATACGGTCCAGGTTGGCGCCCTCAGGGTCTTTCAGTGCTGCGATAAGGAATGTCGGTACCTGTCCCTCACTGGCTTGAGGTAGTTTCCCGCCCATTGGTACGCCTTTTTTATAGCCATTGGCGACCAGATCACCGTGAATATCCCCATCGTTATAGTCATAGCCTCCAAAGAAGCGAACTGAGATCCGGGGGCCTGTGGTGGCGAAAGTCTCTTTGCGGTACATCGCATCCCATATTGCCTCCCGGGTATTCTCGTTGGCCCAGACTCCCGTAACGCCTGAGGCAGCTTGTTCCCAGCCGAAGTACTCTCCACCAACCCCCTTGAGCAGGGGAAACGCCCAGCGCTCCTTGTTGCTGGGTTCCAGGGTCTTGAACTTGCCAAAGAAGTTGTCCTGGTCCGGTGTCGAAAGCCCGGTATGGGTGTCGGTAGCTGCGTTTGCGCCTAGCACGAAAGGGTTGGTGCCCAGCTTCTCCTCCAGGCGAAGGCCAGACTTCAGTGCCTCCCTCCAGTACTCGTATTGCAGGGCACCGGGGGGCTTGGGCTTTAAGATCAGGTTGCCTCTATCCCACAGATCCCAGTTGGCAAATTCATCTTCCGGGGAGAGGGCAGGGTGGGACTCACTTTGTCCCTTTACCTGTACCAGCTCATAAAGGGGTTCATAACGGGCGCGCATTTGTGCCCACTCCGGAGTGAGTTCGGAGCCATCAAACTGCCGCTCGATAAACATACGGCCATTAGACATATTGCCGTTGTGGGGGATGGCGAGCACCCGGCCACCGGTTTTGTCTTCGTAGGCTTTCATCCACTCCCAGAGTTTTACCGGGTTCTCGGTATCAAAGGTAGTTAGGGGGAGCAGGGTCTTAGTGCGGTCTGCGCCATCACGAAAAATAATATTGCGGTGCAGGTTGTCGCCACCATCGGCGTTAACTGTCCATTCAAAGGCGATAAAGGTAGAAAACTCTCCGGGTTTGTAATACTTCTCTGCGGCTTCAACGGTTTTTTCCCAGGCGGATTTCATCCACTTGGGATCCATTACCTGCTCAGGCAGTTTGCCTTCTGATTGAAGCACGATGACTTCACTTTTTGCTTCATTGGTCGCTTCTTTGCTGCCTGAAATTAATGCCTCGTGCCATTTTTTCAAGGTGGCATTGGACATCATTTCCGGATTGCCATCGACGATCTCGCTGATAACTCCCATACCGTCTGAATGATCGGTGATCATGAACCAGTCGTAAGGGCGGCTGAGCTTGGCTTTCAGTCCGCTGTTGGAGGTAACAGTTTCTCCCAGGGCAAATCGATAGGCGTCATCGGGAGTAAGAATTGCGCCATCCAACCCCGCATCTACCGACCAGCCAGTATGGACATGTGTATCGCCAAAATAGACATTGCGAGCGATGCGTTTTTCGTTGTCCCGTTGAGCTTCCAGCTCCGCCTCTATCTCCGGTGTCATCGCCGTGAGCGGCCGTTGTTTTTCTGGAGTGGCGCCCTCAGTCTGTCGGGTGTTTGAATTTGTATTTTTATCTCCGTTGGACTTTTTACTGCAACTATAAAGGCTGAGTACAAGAATAAAGAGGAGCAGGGTTAATCCAGCTTTGCTCTTGTGCATCGATGGCGGCTCCATTTCCTGAATGTGTCGGATCGCTTTTTAACGTAAAAGAATTCGTTGCGAAGAGAAGATAAATTACAGCTAGCATAGTTGAGCGACTCTGTTTATTCGCGAATTGGGCCACACTGGGGGCCTTGTTATCTATCGGCACAATAGATAGTCTTCGGCTCCAGTTGAGTTAGCACATTTATGCAACTTCAAGAACATGGTTGGCTAATTCAGTCATATTGAAATATGGCTACGCAATAATCATCGCTTCGGGCGATAGGCAAAAGCAGGCATATGAGTAACAACGAAAAGCGTCCACTTTACATCCCCCACGCAGGCCCCTCCCTACTGGAAATACCACTGCTCAATAAAGGCAGCGCATTTAGCTTGGAAGAGCGTCTCGAATTTAATTTGGTCGGTCTTCTGCCGAATACCGTTGAGACGATTGAGGAGCAGGCCAAGCGCGCTTACCTCCAATTCCAGCAGTGTAAGACTGGCTTGGAAAAACATATCTACCTGAGGGGAATCCAGGACGACAACGAGACGTTGTTCTTCTATCTGATCGAACATCATACGGAAGAGATGCTGCCGATTATCTACACCCCAACTGTAGGTGCAGCTTGTGAAGAGTTTTCCAGTATTTATCGCAACCACCGGGGATTATTTGTCTCCTATCCGGACCGGGAATATATCGATGATATTCTGCGCAGCGCCACTAAAGAGAACGTCAAAGTCATTGTGGTGACCGATGGCGAACGGATACTCGGGTTGGGTGACCAGGGTATCGGCGGCATGGGTATCCCTATTGGCAAGCTCTCCCTGTATACCGCCTGTGGCGGTATCAGCCCGGCTTATACCTTGCCTGTCACCTTGGATGTTGGCACCAATAACCGCACTTTGCTGAATGATCCCATGTATATGGGGTGGCGCCATGAGCGGATTTCCCAGGAAGAGTACGATGAATTCCTGGAGCAATTTATTGAAGCGGTAAAGCGTCGCTGGCCCAAGGTATTGGTTCAGTTTGAGGATTTTGCCCAAACCAATGCCACGCCGTTGTTAGAGCGCTATCGCGACCGCCTGTGCTGTTTTAATGATGATATCCAGGGCACGGCTTCTGTAGCACTGGGTACTATCCTGGCTGCCTGTAAGACCTGGCAAGAAACCCTCGCCGCGCAGAAGGTGACGATAGTGGGTGCTGGTTCAGCAGGGTGTGGTATTGCCGAGCAAATCGTCAGTGCGAAAGTGCAGGCCGGTCTATCCGATGCCGAGGCTCGTGAACAGATCTTTATGTTCGATCGCTACGGGCTTGTGACTTCCGATATGAAAGGTCTACACGACTTCCAGGCAGCTCTGGCCCAGGACCCGAGTAAGTACGAGGGAGTGTCCAGCTGGAATCTTGAGACGCTGATCGGCAATGTTGAGCCCAGCATCCTGATTGGTGTTTCCGGGCAGGGTGGTCTGTTTACCCAGCCAGTAATCGAAGCTTTACACAAGGGGCACCGCCGTCCTTTGGTGATGCCACTGTCAAACCCCACTTCCCGAGCTGAAGCGACTCCAACTGAGATATTCAGCTGGACCAAGGGCGAGGCTTTGGTAGCTACCGGCAGCCCCTTTGCAGCGGTAGAAATCGATGGTCATCACTATGCGGTAGCGCAGTGTAACAATGTCTACATATTCCCGGGCATTGGCCTCGGCGTGATTGCTTCCGGTGCTTCGAAAGTGACTGACAGTATGTTGATGGCAGCATCCAACGCCCTGGCAGAGCAGGCGCCGGTGGTGAAAGATGGCGAGGGTGCCTTATTGCCACACCTGAATGATATTCGCGAAGTGAGCATGCATATTGCCAGGGCAGTGGCTGCCCAGGCGCAATTGGATGGCGTTGCGCCCAAGGTGAGCCGTGAGCATTTAGAGCGTTTGCTAGAGCGTAACTTCTGGCGTGCAGATTACCGCTCTTATCGTCGTCGCTCTTTCTAAATAAGAGCGCTGGGCCCGTTGCGACTATCGCATCGGGCCTGCATTTAAGCCAGCTTTTCTCCGGTATAGAAAGAGTCCGGCTGGCGCAACACCAAGTAATCCTCCCAGTGGAATCCCTGATTCAAAAACTCAATTGCTGCATTGACGCCAGATAAGAACAGGTGTTCGCAGTGGTGGTCCGGCATGGAAAAATCCAGCCAGTGCGGGTTTTCTCCGGTATCGGTGGGGTTGATGGGGATTTCTTTTACCAGCGCATGGTATTCAGCGTTCAAGCTCGCGCGCACATGGTTGTCGAGCATATTGCGACAAGTGCTGATCAGCCCCATCGCAAACCTTCCTACCTTATCTGATTTTGGCTGGTACAGGTCCACTTCCAACTTGATCCCAAATGTTGGCAATTTGGGGGTGCCTATGGGTTTATGGAAGATATCGAAAGGGAAGTTGGAGACAAGGCCGCCGTCGACAAATTCAATATCTTTGGGAAAGCCAGCGCGGAAAAAACGTTTGGGATCACCGATGCCTTTAATGCTGCGCCAATTCTCGGCGACAGTATTGCACTCACTTAATTGGGGGATGCCCTTTACGGTGTAGGGCTTAAAGAAACCGGGTACCGACATGGAGGCACGCACGAACTCCGCAGGGTTTACTGCGCTCGGATTATCGAAGTAGAGCGGCGCCTTGGCTGGAAATACTGCGCGGGTCTCTGTAGTGATATCCGCTGCCACCAGGGCAACCTCGCCGCTACCTATCAAGTGATCTGGTGTGCCGCGGTACAGAAGCTGTGGGAACTGGTTAATTCTCTGGTTGAGCTGTGCGGTGTTGGTAATGCCCAGCTGTTTCAACTCCGTTTGTAACCACTGGGTAAAGGTATCTCCCGGATTCAGCCCCTTATGTCTGAGCAGGTGCCGCAAGGTGCGGATAGAATCGAAGGGGTGCAATGCCAAACTACTTATCAAGCCTTTGCCCTTGAGCAGGCGCTGTACCGTATTGCGGGCATAGCGCTCGCCATCTTCAAAACTGGCAAAGTCGGCATTGGCGAGGATACCCAAGAGCTTTTCGCTCTTGCCAGTGCTCGGTGTACCGGCCGCTGCCAAGAAGAGCGCATTGATGGCACCCGCTGAGGTTCCAGCAATTTTGCGAAACCGAATTCCCGCCTTTTCCAGAATGTAGGTATATCCCACCAGGGCGATCCCCAGCATACCGCCACCTTCCATCACGATATCGACATACTGAAGGCCCTGGTTGTCCTGTACATCACTGAATACTTTTCCTTCAATGGTGGACTTGGATGCCTGCCAGTGTGCATCCGCTTTTGCGATGGCGTTTTCAACCCATGGCGATTTTTGCATGTCGGCTTTCCGTAGTGTGACAGCGATCTACTTTAGATAACTTATGTGCAGGTTGGTGAAAAAGCCAGGGTATCACCCAGAATCAAATTCGCCATAGCATCCAGTTTGTTTTTCGTGCCTTCCCACTTGGGCATCACTTGATTCATTAAACGGTAAAATCGCTCGCTGTGGTTGTGTTCGGCGATATGGCAGAGCTCGTGCAAAATGACATAGTCGATGCACTGGCGCGGCGCTTTTACCAGGTGGGGGTTGAGGGTAATACGCCCTTGTGGCGAGCAGCTGCCCCACTGGGTTTTCATACTCAGGGTACGCAGGGGCGGGCGCCCGGAGACCCACAAGGTTTGCTCCAGCAGCGCGTCCAGGCGGCGGTGAAAAACTTCTTTGGCGCGCGCCTTATACCATTCGGCCAATAGCAGGCGCACAGTCTCGGGATCTTTTTTACGCACGGAAACTTCCAGCTTGCCGCGCAATAATTTGACCTGCTGCTGGGTGTCTTCTGACTCAATGACTTTTAGCAGGTATTGCCTGCCCAGATAGTAGTGGCTCTCGCCACTGATATATTGCCGTGGCGTTATATATTCCAGCGCCTTGCGGAAATCCCGCAGCTGTTGGTAAATCCAGCGCCCTCGCTTTTTTACCGCTTTTAATACGGCATCGTTATCGAAAGGTTCGGGTGCGCTGACCACCACACGGCAGTCTGGGTGCACTTTGATCAGCACTCGCCCTTTGGCCTGGGAGCGGGGCTGGCATTCAAAAGTAATGCGCTCATCCCCATAGGCAAAGCTCAGTTGCCGGGAGTTGGGGTTATTTGGGGGGGAAGTAATAGGCACATTCATGCCGGGATTAGTCTCCGCTTAAACCAACGCGGGTGATCTGTAGGATCATCTCCACCATTTTCCTGGTTTGATCCATACCACTGCCGATGGATTTACACTCCATAAATAATTTGGGTGTCAGCTTTTTTTTGATCTCTGACTCGATATTTTCCGGGTTGATGGAGTGTTCCATTACGGCCTGGTTCACAGCCGTATCCACCTCGAAAGCCAGCTTGATCCACTTATCCTGTACCTGGCTATCGCCTACTGCGAAAACCTCCGGCAGGTTTTTCTTGAATACACCAAAGTAGGCCTGGGCGTGGCGATTATCGGCAAAGGCATTGGGAATTTCATCCAGGTTGCGGGCTTTTACCTGGGCTTCCAGCGCTTCGAACAGTAAGTACTGCTTGTGTGGGTGATCGAACAGTTTTTCCGCCTCCTCAATCGCCTGTAGCAGTAATTTGGAGAAGGCTTCCTGGGCGTAGGGATCGTCGCGCAACTCCTGCTCGATCATGCGGGTCACGCGGGTTTTGATAATGTCGGTTTCGTTGCGGGTTTTGTCCTCCCCCCAATCTTCAGGCCGCTCCGCCTTGCCCATTTTATTGACTTCGTATTTGCCTTCGGGCTGTAAGATTTCTACCCCCACCACATGCTTATCCAACAGGTTTTTAACCTGGGCCGCGTAGTGGTCGTAGTCCACAGACTTTTCGGTTTGCTGTAGCGCCCACTGGCGTAGTTTGGCGAACTCTTTAATTGTCTGTTTGTAGTGCTTGCGGTCACTATCGCTAAAGCTTTTATCTTCGAAAAAGGTGGCCGATTGCAGGGCTACTTTCAGGCAGGTGGTGAAGTGGGTGAGTGCCTCGTAGAAGTCCTCGCGCACTTTTAGGTTCACATCGACTAGCTCACCGTTGCGCTGTTCAATTTTTGGAACTATTACTTGGCGCAGTTGCTCGGTGTCCTGCTTGTTTTTTACGCCGGCGAAAATGCCCCAAAGATTTTTATACAGCAGGGGCAGGCGCTTGTACTCGCTGCTCATGGGGCTATAAAGCCCGGCGATATCGTCGATGTCGTAACCGCCCTGGGTGCGCGCGGCCAGATCCTGGTATTTCTGCAGGGTGGTATCCAGCTCTGCCAGGATGCCCCGGTAATCGATTAGCAGGCCGAACTTTTTATCCGGGTGCAGCCGGTTGACCCGGGCGATCGCCTGGATCAGGTTGTGTTCCTTGAGTGGTTTATCGATATACAGCACCGTATTTTTGGGCTCATCGAATCCGGTTAGCAGCTTGTCCACTACAATCAGCAGTTTCAGGGTATCGTCTTTATCGAAGCGCTCAATCACTCCCTGGGTGTAGTGTTGCTCATTTTGCGAGCCCACATTGTCCTTCCACCACTTCACCACCTCCGGCATGGAGGACTCATCCACCGCTTCGTTGCCCTCGCGGGTATCCGGTGCACTGATCACTACCGCCGATTCAAATTTCTGTGCTTCTGGCCAGTGCTGTTGGGCCTCATCCAGGTACTTTTTATATTGGATGGCAGTGGCTTTGCTATCGCAGGCCAGCTGGCCTTTTAAGCCCGCGTCGATGTTTTTAACAAAGTGGGTGGCGATATCGGTAGCAATCAGTCGAATGCGGTCGTCGGCGGTGTAAATCTCCCCTTTGCGGGCAAACTTGCGTTTTAAATCCGCCTGCTGCTCCTCACTTAACCCCACCGTAATGCGCTCAAACCAGCGGTCAATTGCGCGCTCGTTAACATTCAGGTCAGGGATACGCTCTTCGTACAGCAGTGGGGTTACGGTGCGATCCTCCACCGCGCGCTGCATGGTATAGGCGTGGACAATGGGGCCAAATTTATTGGTGGTCTTGTCGTCTTTCAGTAGGGGCGTGCCGGTAAAGGCCACAAAGGCGGCATTGGGCAGGGCTTGGCGCATACGAATATGGTTTTCGCCGCCCTGGCTGCGGTGGCCCTCGTCGATCAGCACAATCAAGTCGGCACTGTCGTTGCGGCATTCCGGCAGGGCAGTGGCGCCGGTAAATTTTTGCACCAGCGAGAAGAAAATCCGCTCATTGCCGCTGCCAATCTGCTGGGCCAAACGCTTGCCGGAAGTGGCCATGGCCGCTTCCTTGTCTTTCTTGCCCGCCAGTTCGCCACCGCTGGCAAAGGTATTGCTGAGCTGGCGCTCCAGATCCACCCGGTCGGTGACAATAACCAGGCGGCTCTGTTTGAGACTCGGCTGGAAGATCAGCGCCTTGCTTAAAAACACCATGGTGAAGGATTTGCCGGAGCCGGTGGTATGCCAGATCACACCGCCCTCCCGCGCGCCGTCATTGCCGCGTTGGGCAATGCGCTCCAATAGCCGTTTGATGCCGAATACCTGCTGATACCGGGCAACGATTTTGCCGGCCTTTTTATCGAACAGGGTGAAGTAGCGGACCATCTCCAGCAGCCGCTGGGGCGATAGCAAGCTGATTAGCAACCGATCCTGGCCGCCCAGGGCCAGCTCGCCGCCGGCGATCAGGGTCTGGTACCAGTCCAGATCTGATGGGGAGCGCTGTTTAAACAGAGTTTGGATTTGTTCGCTGGAAAGGGGACGGTTTTTGATCGCCAGCATTTCCCCATCGGAGGTATCTTCCTCGCGCCAGGCCGCCCAGAATTTTGCCGGCGTATTACAGGTGCCGTAGCGGCCCTCGGCGCCGTTGACTGACAATAATAATTGGCTGTAGGCGAAGAGTTGCGGGATTTCATCGTGGCGCTGGTTGCGCAGACTCTGGGAGATACCCTCGTCGATAGAGGGGCCCTTCTTGCCATCCGGGCGCTTGGCCTCGATCACTACCAGGGGAATACCGTTGACGAAACACACCATATCCGGGCGGCGGGTCTCTACGCCGCTGGCACGGGTTACGCTGAATTCCTCGGTAAAGGCAAAGTGATTGTTTTCGATGGTGTGCCAGTCGATCAGGGCAATGGTGGGGGTGGCTTTTTTGCCATCGACAAATTCGGTCACCGAAATGCCGTAGAGCAGGTGGTTGTATAACTCTTCATTGGCTGCAAGCAGCCCTTTGTTCAGCGCAGGGCTGCATACGATGCCAATCAGGTGGTCGATGGATTTTTGTGAGAGTGGCTGCTCCTTACCGGCGAAATGGAAGGTCCGTTTGCCCAGCTCCCGGCGCAGTATCTCCGTGAGCACTACCTGGTCCTGGCGCCCACTGCGGGCTTGGTTGGCCTCGGCGGGGGGTAAAAACGACCAGCCCAGATTGCACAACAGGGCCAGGGCGGGGATCTTTGCGGAGTATTCTTCCTGAAACCTGGGGGGAGACTGCATCATCCAGTGACTCTCATATCTTTGCTAAAGCTTATTTCGTATTCAGTTAGTAATTCGGTTTGACGTTTTAAGTGTGATTATCCCAAATTGCCACAGCGGCCTTCTCTATTTCAACATAGGATTTCGGCACTAGTGGGGTACGAATCGGAGCAGACTTTTTGCTCCATTCGATGGTAGATCCCTCTTTATCTTTTCTACGCAGTTTAGAGCCGGCACCCAAATTCATAGAGAATAAATCGAGAAAGCGGCGAGGTCCGATACCAATAAATGGTTCAAAAGTGACAAGGTGATTTTCTTCACTCGACGCATCGAACTCCGACTTCAGTTGAATGGATTCCGAGTGGAAATCAAGGGCTCGGCTTTTGGGGTAGGGCTCCACATAAACTACTCGTTTCACACCACTTGCAACAATATGTTTTGCGCAATTGTGGCAAGGAAAAGTTGTGCAATAAAGTGTTGAGCCTATCGTTGAAATACCGGAGCGACTACAGGAAAGCAAGGCGTCCATCTCGGCATGTACCACTCGGCCAAATTCTGTTAAGTCAGAAATCTTACTGTCCTTCAGAATCTTTTCGAGGTCTTTTTGCCTCTCAGGATTCACCAGTTCCTGGTTAGCTAGTGCGTCAATGATGTCCCCGATGATTTCAGCCTGTGCTTTTTTATTGGAATCGCCGTCTCTTTTGTAGTCCTTCCCGTCCGGGTGATCACTAATTTCTCCTGTTTCTGGATCTTCTTTTGCCCAGTAGAGACCGCCTCCTGATTTTGGTGCATCATTGGCGCCGGTGGCGATAATCTGCTCTTCGCGACTGATCACGGCCCCGACCTGTCTGGACAAATCCCCAGAGCGCACAGAGCTGTTAAAAGCCATAAACATGGCAAACTCATCAAAAGTTGGGTTTTTATAGGGGTGGGAGAAAATAAGCTCAAGGAAACGTTGAAGCCTATTTTTTACCTGATCATTATTGTTGCCAAGGTTTAGGAAAAAATCGGCCAGGTGGTAGGTGTCCCTGGTTTTTTGGCCGTGGTCGATAGTCTCATTTTCATCAGTTTTAATAAGTTCTTCAGCCTGGGCCTGATTGCAACTCTTGTCTTCGGTCAGGTAGTTGCGGCGACGTTTTTCATCGGCATGAATGCCAATAAGGTAAAAACCATCTGCATAGATTTTCCTAAGAAGCTCTACTTCTCGTGGATGCTTGAGGGAATTGACAATATATGCCCGCTTTTGGTTTTCTGAGCAGCGATTGTTGGCTATTTCTTTGGCGACACCTGCCGCGAGTATGGCATTGTTGTTGGCCCGCTCTCTTAAAGCGTCCCCTGCCGATATAAAGTGCTGAATTCGCTCATACTCGTTATCTGCGCTGTCGGCCGGAGGCAAAATTGAAGAGACTCTGATTTCACTTACGTTATAGCCGAAACCTACTAAGCGGTCTTTCAGTGGATCTACAACACGCTTGGTTTCGGTTCCTACTGCGCTGACAACGCCAATTACTAACTCCCCCTCATTGATTCCAGATGTTAGGAAGCGGTATTCAAGGTCAGGCTGTGTACTGGTTTCTGTGTTATGGGGTGGGGCTGAGGAATCAGTCGTGGGTTCAAGTGTAAGCTCGGAAACAGTAGTTTCCTCTGTTTTAGGTTCTGGCTGTGCTTCATTAGGGTAGAGTAATATGGGTACTCTATTTTCGAGTTGGCTTTTATCAGCGCCTTTACCCTGGAATTGCAGAGTACCAGTGGTTACATACCAGTTGAGCAAGCCACGCCCGAGACGGAACACTTTTTTATTGGGTTGAGACTCATCCCACTCTCCCTCTAAAGTGGACAATTTTTGTTTTAGTTCTTCAAAAGATCCAGTGAATTTAGTACTCATTGATCGTCCTTGATAATGATTAGAATTTATTTGGCATCGCCGCTTTATGCCCGCTGGCAGTTATTGGGGCGGGGCTTGTT
Source organism: Microbulbifer sp. ABM4_008 (assembly GCF_056311705.1). Taxonomy (NCBI): domain Bacteria; kingdom Pseudomonadati; phylum Pseudomonadota; class Gammaproteobacteria; order Cellvibrionales; family Microbulbiferaceae; genus Microbulbifer; species Microbulbifer sp. ABM4_008. Next base: position 1,842,384 of record NZ_CM149970.1, read on the forward strand.
TCTTATACTCAGACAGTACGCCTTTTGTACTTTCCCCCAAATTGTACCGAATGATCGGTAAATGCAAGTACCTTTGTTCAATTTCAGTCTTTAGCGAGCTAATGCAAACAGCAGCGTTTAAATTTTTTACCGCTGCCGCAGGGGCAGGGGTCGTTGCGGCCGGTTTTTGGGTCGGCTTTGGGCTTGGTGTGATGGGGGCTGGTTGAGAGTTCCGGGGCGCGTTGTTGCAGCCAGTGGCGGTGCAGGGCGCGGGCGGCGGGTTCTATTTGGGTGACGGTTTGCTGGTGTTCGGCGGCTGTGAGGGTGTTCAATTGATCGATGTATTCCTCGCTGCCGTGCAGGGCGATGGCTTGCAGATGGGTAACCAGTTCTGCTGGCAGGCTGGGCCATTGGCCCAGGTCGACGGCGCGCATATAGCCGAAGCACCACTCCTCGGGGATGGTAACCGGGGCTTCGCCTTCTTTCTCAAAGAGGTTAAATAAGGCCTGGAATTCTTCCGGTGTTTCCACCAGCATCATGGCATTGCTGTTCATCAGGTGGAACAGCAGCGCCATAAAGCGCTGCATCTCTTCCTCGGACTCCCACTCCGGCTCGTTGCCGGGGCCGCCCCAGAGGGCGGAGAACCAGCGGCTGGGGGGAATCATTTCCGGGCCGGAGACCAGGGCGGTGAGAAAGCCGTCCAGCTCGCAGATATCCAGTATCGAGTCGTCGTTGCCGTACTTGTGTAGTACTTCGTCTATATAATCCAGATCGGCTTCACTGATGGGCGCATCGAGATCGACGGTTTCGCTAAATGTCATTGGGCATTCTCCACTTGGACCCGGCGCTTGCCGGTGAGCAGCTGCTGCATCAGGGCTTTTTTCTCCTGCTTTAGGCAGTCGAGTTTTTGTTGCAGAGTTTCGATTTCCCGATCGGCGTTTGCTAGAACAGATGCGATGGAATGTTGTTCCTCTAGTGGCGGTAAAGGAACGTGAATCGCACTAAATTCCTTCCAACGCAGGCTACCTCTACGATCTACAGATGCATTTGTTGCTGCACAGAATATTTGACGATAATGTTCAGTTTTTAGAATTGCGATAAGGTAGTCGCCATTCACCTTGGCCCTATCAATATCAAAGACAACATAGATTGGGCTGACAATTCCAAAATCGTACAATTTTTGAAGGCCGATAGAGCCCTCTTCAATATGATTGGACGGAAACCCAAAGCAATTCCGAGGAATGATTCGGTATCCAGAGGTGTCATCACTATATACTTTTTTCTTAAAGTATTTTAAAGAGTCCACAAAGCCCGTATGCTTTGAGCAAGATAAAACTGGATAGTTGTAATTTTTGTTGTTTTTTTCCGAGAGTTGAATAGCAATCTCTTTTATGGCTGGGTAGTTCCAGTCTTCAGGTATTTCGCCATATCGAGTCTTCTTGAAAGAAATCGTATTGCTTTTTAGGCGCTTTTTGCCGGTCAGCAATTGCTGCATCAGGGCCTTTTTCTGCTGGTGGCTGTTGGCGAGCAGTTTTTCGCTGGTGTCGATGGCCTTATCCCAGGTGGATAGGATTTGGGCGATCTTGTCTTCCTCTTGCCTTGATGAGGCTATTACTAGTGGAAGCTCATTAAGGATTTGGGTATTCATATTGGGCATGGTTTGCCCAACAGAATTTTTTTCAAGCCATTTTTTTACCGCTTCTTTTTGTAAAAAATAGGATAAAAAAGCTGGCGAGTGATTTTCGCTCGGCCTTGCTTTTAAACAGCCTGTTCCGCAGATCGAACCTTCTGATAACTTATCAATAAGTGCAAATTTTGTAACATCGCCTCTACGACTAAATAAGAGGTCTCCTTTTCTTAGAAGATGTTTTTGCAGAGCCGCAGCTTTTGAGTTCGATATTTTTGCAGCACTTTCTATGTTCGCTCGGCACTCGGTGAGATCCTTAGGCATTAATACCGGAACTCCCGAATTTAAGTACTCATGAGAGTGTAATTGGCTTCCAAATGGACCTGTTTGTAAATTTCCGCTACAAACCTCACCGAGATTGGTGATCTTCCACCCCTTAGGCACCATAACCCAACTCCTGCAAATACTGCTCCATTTCCCCTTCCAGCTCGCTTAATTGAGCCTTAAGCTGCTGTCGCTCGGCGCGCACGGCCAGCAGGTCGATCTCTTCCTCCTCTTCAAAGGTATCCACATAGCGGGGGATATTCAGGTTGTAGTCGTTATCCTGAATTTCCTTGAGGCTGGCCACATAGGCGTATTTGTCCAGATCGGTGCCCTGGCGGTAGGTGGCCACTACCTTGTCGATATTGTCCTGGGTAAGCAGGTTCTGGTTTTTGCCCGCTTTAAATTCCCGCGAGGCGTCGATAAACATCACGCTGTCGTCCTGCTTGTCGCGGGCGAAGATCAGGATGGCGGCGGGGATGCCGGTGCCGTAGAAGAGTTTTTCCGGCAGGCCGATCACCGCGTCGAGCAGGTTCTCCTCGATCAGCTGCTTGCGGATCTTGCCCTCAGCAGAGCCCCGGAACAGCACGCCGTGGGGCACCACCACGCCCATGCGCCCGCTCTTGGGATTGAGGGTTTCGATCATATGCAGGATAAAGGCGTAGTCCCCTTTGGTTTTCGGCGGTACACCGCGATGAAAGCGGCCGAAGGGGTCGTTGCCGGCTTCGTCGTGGCCCCATTTGTCCAGGGAGAAGGGCGGGTTGGCGGTGACGATATCGAACAGGTCCAGGTGGCCGTTTTTGTCCAGGAGCTTGGGGTTGCGAATGGTATCGCCCCATTCGATTTTGTGGTTGTCCTCGCCGTGCAGGAACATATTCATCTTGGCCAGGGACCAGGTGGAGCCGATAGCTTCCTGGCCGTAGAGCTCGTACTGCTTGCTGTCGTGGTGTTCCCGCACCTTGCGCCCGCACTTCATCAGCAGGGAGGCGGAGCCGCAGGTAGGATCGCAGATGCGGTCGCCGGGGCGGGGGTCGAGCAGTTCGGCGATCAGCTCGGATACTTCCGGTGGGGTGTAGAACTCGCCGGCCTTCTGGCCGCCGCTGGCGGCGAAGTTCTTGATCAGGTATTCGTAGCCGTTGCCGATCACATCCAGGTTACCCACGCGGCTGGGGCGCAGGTTCAGCTCGGTTTTGGCGAAGTCTTCCAACAGGTGGCGCAAGATGGTGTTCTTCTGCTTTTCCTCGCCCAGCTTATCGGTATTGAAGGAGATATCCTGGAACACGCTCTTGCCGGCGTCCTTGAGCTTGGTGCCGTTGGCCTCTTCGATGGCGTGCAGGGCCTGATCGATACGCTCGCCATTGCCGGGCTCGTGGCGGTGCTCGTACAGGGTGTAGAAGCTGGCACTCTGCGGCAGTACAAAGCGCTCGCTCTTCATCATCTCTTCGATCAGCTCCGGCTCGTTGCCGTAGGTTTCCACATACTCCTCGTAGTGGTCCTGCCACACATCGGAGATGTACTTGAGGAACAGCATGGTGAGGATAAAGTCTTTGTAGGTATCGGCGCTGATGGTGCCGCGAAAGGTGTCGCAGGCATTCCACAGGGCCTTGTTGATGCTGTCCTGGCTGATCTGTTCGGCGGCGCTATTGCTGCTCATGGGGTGCTTCTTGTCCTTTGTGTACTGCTGGGGCGCTGGCTGGGGCCCAGTCGAATTCGGTTTGTGCTGGCATTGCTACAGGTGTTGTCTCGGGCGTTGTTACCCGGTTTTACGCTGCTATCTGTTTGGGTGGCTCGCTGGTCGGGCCCGATCTGGAAGCGGTTGCCCGATGGTGCGAGAGCTTCCCAGATGAGACCGGGCCAAACCCGGGTTGCGCTAAATGTTGGGGATGGTGATTCAGCTGCCGGGTGGCGTCAAGGGTTGGGGACCGCTTGTTTCTTTAGGGGAATCGGGTTGGTTGTTTATTGTTCAGTGATAAGTGAGGACAATTAGTGATATGCAATCTGGTTTGGAGGGGCTGACCTGTCTGGTTGCCCCTTTTTAGAGTGAGGGATTTGTAACTGCTACTGGTGCGCTATTCAATCTCAGCAGCTATCAATAGATAGCTGCTGTCGAAGAGTTCAAACCTGTCAGAACTGAACTGTTCGCTTTAATTGGTTTCGGTAGATTCAACAATGATTGAGATAGGCATCCAGCCCAGATAATTGTGGGCATTTTCATAGTGGTCCATGCCAACTTCCCAGGTGCGCGTAATAACACCATTAGAGCTGTTGGTGGATTTCCATATAACTCGGACGTAACCGCGAGAGGTCGCATCGGACTGTTCGGGCAAGCGTTCTTGGCAATTAATCCATTGGGGCAATTCTAAGTTGGGTACACCTTTGGCAGAGGGTGACAGATCTTGGCTCAATGGGAGTCTCCAGTTCGAATTTTTAAGAAATATATCAGTTTTTCTGCCTTTTTCTAGATTGTTTTTTTTAGGCGTCCCTATTTTTCATTTTTAAAATTTATTCGGGTATCACTTTTAGATTTATTCGCCGGTTTATGGTAGTTGTTTTTTACTGTCAGTTTGAAAAAGTACATTGTGTGTAACCATTTTTTGTTCGGTCTTTGGGGTTAGGCTTGATCAAACTAAAGTCGATGCCTTTGATATTTAAGTTGTATTGAATTTTCAGCTCGATGATAGGCTTGTTTTTATTAAAGGAGAGTGTTTATGCAGAAAAACTTGGGTGCAGCAGTTTTGGGTTTTGTATTCTTCTTTGCTGCAATAAATTACGCTAACTCTGAAGATAAAAAAGTGGGAGAGGTAAGCGTTCTCACTAGTCCTTTCGACTACTGTGCAGTGGTGGTAAATGATGACAACCCAGTTCAGCGCTTTGCCGGACAAGCTATGCCAGAGGAAATCGTTGATGGTATCAGAAGAGCGGCCAATCTCGGTGCAGGGGCACCCGAAGATTGGATCGCGAGGGGGACCTATTGGCGATGTATGGATGGAAGTGTCTATGCCTGCTTTGTTGGGGCTAATCTCCCCTGTGATGAGAAAGCTGACACCAGTCGGGAGCCGAGTGGTGCCATGCTTTCCTATTGCAAAGATAATCAAAGTTCCGGGACCGTTCCTGCGGTAGTGGCTGGCCGTGCCTCTATGTATGAATGGCGCTGTAGGCCGGGTGCCCCGGAAATTATCGGGCAGATTTCTAAGCCCGATGCCCGGGGTTTTTTGTCTAATTATTGGTACCGGTTAGATAGGCCTGTTTCTGTTGAGTAGGGAAAGCCTATAATCAGAAGGCTTTCTCTTCCCGCCTATCTATAAGTTATCCCTGTCCTTCCATCTTTTCATTGTCCATACGCTTGGCGAGTTTGTGGCCTTCGTCCGACTGCCCGATTTTCCAGTAGCTGGAGATATAAATATGGGTTTTGGGGATTACTCTTTCCTGCTTAAAGAATTGCCGTAGGCTGCGCATGCTGTCGAATTCACAGGCGGCCCATACGGAGGCCTGTCCATCGAGCCAGGTTAGTGCCTGTAATTTTTCCAGGAGTTTCTCGCCGGATGGAGCCGGATTGATAATCCATTGGATTTGCAGGTTCTCTGGGTGTTCCAGCTCCTGAATATCAGCTTCACTGGAGACCTCAATTAATGCGTACCCCTTTGCATCCTTGGGTAGCTCCGCAAGGTTTACGCTGATGGCTGGCAGTGCAGTCATGTCCCCCAATAGTAAAAACCAGTCTGCTTCGGGATTGGTCATTTTTTTGGGGCCGGGGCCTCGGGTTAAAATCGTATCGCCAGGCTGTGTTTTAAGTGCCCAGCTTAGAGCGGGCCCTTCGTGTTCATGCAGGGCGAAGTCGATATCAATTTCAGTTTCACGCTGGTGTCTGATGGTATAGCTTCGCAATAGCGGACGCTCGCTTCCAGCTTGTGGAAACAGAAATTTGATATAGGCGCTTTCCTGGTTGGGGGCGAGAGTTTTTAGATCATCGCCACCGAGGGTGATGCGCAGCATATTTTCAGTAATTTGTGTCCTGCGAATAACGACCAATTCTCTAGTAACTTTCTCGGCCATAGGGTTTAGCTCCTTTCGTCAGGGGTGGAGTGCTCTTTCATATTGGCGACCATAACGCTGGCAATGCGGGCGAAGTTTTCTAGCTCTTCAGTACTCAAGTTGCGAGTCATTTGCCTGGCCACTTCAGCTTCTTGTCCGCTCACTTTTTCCAGCGTGCTTATTCCGTCTGTAGTTAGTGTCAAAAACTGGCTGCGCCGATCATTGGGGTTGTCGGTCTTTTCGATTAGCCCTGAGTGCACCAGGTCGTTTAGCACTCGTGTTACTTGGGCTTTGTCCAAATTCATCCGCTGGGCAATTGACCGGGCAGTACTCAAAGGAAATTTGAAGACACCTTTGAGTACCCGTATATGGCTCACCGGCAAGCCAATTTTCTGCTCCTGTATACCAGCTCGCAAACGCCGTTTGTAGGCGTGAATAAGCTGGTGGAGGGATTCATTGATTGCGGTATCTTTCATGGCGCCATGCTAACTGGTTGATAGTGTCAACTTTATTGATGTTGGTTGACTCTGTCAACTAAACATAGATGGAGAGAGGCTGGATTGGTGGTCTGTGGAGGATAATTTGGTTGAGGGCGCAGGGAGGCAGGGAAGGGGGTATCCCCTTCCCGTGAGCTTAATTAGGTGCTACCAAGTTAAGCTGATATCGGTTCCATCAAACTTTACATCTGAATCGTACACATACTTCAAGGTGCCTTTCCAGAAGGAGCCGTGCCATTCCCAGTCGGCATCGTAACTGACCTCATTGAGTACTTTCTGTCTAAAAGCATCAAAGCTGCCGTAGCGCTCTTCACTTCCCATGATGACGACCCAGGTCTGCTCGTTCCAATCGCAGGTCACAGTGTTGGAGTCACCATTGCCACAGGGGTAGCGGACGGCTACGTATCCATCATCTTCCTTACCAAACTTCCAGTTACCGCTGCGGGACTCCTCCTCGAACTCTTCGGGCCACTGTAGTGCGACATCGGAGCCGCCGGAGTGAAACAGTTCTATCTCCGGGTAGGGGTTGTATTGGATCACGGCGACATTGTTTACCTGCTTTATTTTCGGCAGGTGGTCATTTTGCATGGTGCTATTGCCGTCGCCGACTTTTGCCCAGATAGACTGGGAACCGGTGGTGGCTATCCAGGGGGTTTGTTGGTAGCCCTGGCGGCCTCCCCAATAATTCTGGATGGAGTGCATCATGACTCCGCCATCTTTGTACATGGAGAAGTTGGCCGAGGAGAGGACAGAGCTGCGGCTGAATACAGCCCCCGCCTTGGCGGCCGCAGGGGCGGCTGCTTCTGATAGTCCCAGGAACTGGTCAAATGCTTTGAGCCCCTCATATCCTTCGAGTTGGTATTTGCTGGCGAACCAGGCGGTATCCGCTGCGACATCGGGGTGGAAGTAGGCTCCCTGGCTCCAATAGAAGGGTACGCGCTCTTCCCGGGGAAAGTCTGCATAGATCTCGTTTCTGGCATCTCCCAGCGAATGACCGACTGAATAATTTATGTTGAGATCTTTACCGAAATACTCGAAAACCTCATCGGTGATTTCCAAACCTGATGTGGCGAGCATTACGCCGGCGGGGCTGGGGGTGCGTACTGACTCTTTGCCCAGGCCTGTCAGGAGGTAGATAATCCGGTTGATATTCCCTCCGGACCCATTGCGGCGGTAGCCGTCATTACTGCGCCCGGCTGCGGCGAAGTTGATCCCCTGGTCGTTGGTCACCAATAAAATATCTTGCAGCAAGCGATGAGCAGCGCCGATTGCAAGTTCACGGATCTCCTCATCTTCTGCAAAGTCTACAAGGTTTAGCAGTGCCGAGAGGGTATAGGGGTAGTAAACAGGGGAGTAAAACTCATAGTAGCCATATTGGTTCTTCACTTCCAGATAACGCTTTAGGCGCTTATAAGTTCTGTCGTCCTCAAATGCCCCATATTTCTCCTGGAGGAGATATTGGGCAGAGGTGTACATGATCATATGGTTTTCTGAAGCAAAGACATGGTCACCCGTCCCGCCTTCTTTAAACCAGAAGTGATAGCCGTCGAGTGCGGCAAAGAGTTCGTCTTTGATTTCGGGGCGGAAGAATAAGATGCGGATTAGGCGGGTGAGAGTGAAGTCAGAATTTTTCTTGCCGCCGTTGCGGAGTACATCCAGGTTCTTATTTAGCGCATCCCAGTTGAGATCATCACCGGTGTATGCCTGAAGTACGACGGCAGTATCGTTGGTAGAGGTGACTCCTTCCTCAATATATTGCAGCTGCCTGTCAATATAGGCGCTCTCATCAAAGGACTGGGCTTGAGACGTCGCTGACGAAATCGCCAATCCTAATAAAATCGGGTACAGCACTCCTGCTGATGGTACTTTCATAAGTACTAGTTCCTATTTGGTTTTAATTGATTTATAAAATAAATACAAGCGTACCACTTATCTATTACATAAATTTGGCGCTTGAGAAGCTAGTTATTTTCTTTCGGGATTAGTTGCAAAAACGATCAGCGGATATTGCTGGTTCTCAAATTGAAAATATTTTTTAAGTAGTCATTTTTGAGAAGTAGGGGGCTAGTGCTTTATCTAATTTTTCTGGCGTTTCCGCTGTGTCTAATTGGTACGCAGGCGTACTCAAGATAAATCTGGTTTAGGTTCTGTATTATTGGGTAGGTAAAGTAGAAAAGTTACTCTGTCATCTCGGGTGGGGTTGTGATTCGTACGCGAGGTTATTTTCCATTGAGTGACGATGGTTCTTCTATATTGTGGTGTGATTCGCGAGTAAATATTGCAGTGGTCCTACAGCTCTAGGAGAGGGAGATGAAAAACCTACTGATATTCTTCGCAGCCGGAAGCCTCGGTGCTTTGGCAAACAGTATTGCGGTGTGGCTATTTGGCCAGTTGGGGATTAATGCCGCTTTTGGCGTATCAATTGCCCCTCCTCTATCTCCTGAGTGGCTTTATCCTCGTATTGTTTGGGGTGGCTTATGGGGACTGCTATTTATTCTTCCGTTCTGGTCATCGAAGTTACTTTTAAAAGGAGCTCTTCTTAGTTTGTTTCCCTCTGCATTTCAATTGTTTGTGGTTTTCCCTGTGATGGCGGGGAAGGGTGTTGCCGGATTTGAGTTGGGAGTCTTAACACCAGTCCTGGTATTGTTTTTCAATTGGATTTGGGGTGTTGTTACTGCCCTAACTATTAAGGCTGCTCGGTAATAGGGTGTTAACTTTGTGGTGGTAGGCTTGGCTCTATAGAAATGTTGGCCGCTGTTACTTCAGGGGCAGTTCGACCTCGCTATATCGCTTTTCTCCTGCAAACTATCGATCTTATGTCAAGGTTGTACGTTACTCATGTAATCTATCTATTTCGTATCAAAGTTATTCGAATGGGGAAGTTGAACGTGGGAAAAACGGCAAAAATCTGTAGCCTTATCTGCTCTATGATAATTCTTTTGATGGGCTTTATTACAACTTCACAAGCAGCTGAGACTAAGCGGATACTAATCGTTGCTTCTAATCTTCAGGATATGGGTGATCCGGAGAAACACGATGCAAGAAATAATTTGTGGGAGTACGCTCCGCCTTACCATATTTTTGTTTCCCATGGGTATAACGTGGACTTTGTTTCGCCAAAGGGTGGGGTGGTCCCGTTTATGATGGATCCACTGGGGATTAGTAGTTACACCATCAAACATGAAGGTTTTTTAGAGCGGGCAAATAGTTCACTAAAGCCTGAGCAAGTAGTTATAGAGAATTATGCAGCTGTTTATATCGGTGGAGGCTATGGTACCTTATTTGATGTGGCATCTAATCGTGAGCTGCTAAGGAGCCTCTGAATAACTCCGTAATGCCTCTGCGGGTCTTGAAGGCTGCAGATGTTAGGCGCAGCTCGCCGCGAATGGCCGTAGCCCTTTGCAAGAGCTGCAACGCAGCAGCTGTGGCCTTCAAGGCCCGCCCTTCGGGGCTTGCAGAGCGATTCACACTCCGCGTTGCGACTTCTTGAAAGGTCTAGACATTCCTGCGAAGCCGCGCCTTGATTGTGAACCGCTCTGCATGCCAGAGGTATCACGGAGTTATTCAGAGGCTCCCTAATATTATGGGTGAGATTTACCAGAAAGGGGGAGTTGTGGGCAGCTGTGGCCATGGGGCAGGTGCGTTTGCAGATGTGAAACTGAAAGATGGCCATTATATGGTAAAGGGCAAGAAGGTTGCCGGTTTCCCGAACTCTACAGAAAAAGAGAAGTCTTGGGCTAAGCAGGGCACTTTATTACCGTTCTTGGTAGAGGAACGCCTTCGAGAGAATGGAGCCATTATTATTAATAAGGATAATGTTGCAGATAAGCATGATGTCATATCCGATCAGCGTATAGTTTCTACAATGTTTTTACCTTCTTCTGCGCTGGTTGCAAAAGAAATGCTGGGTTTAATCGAGAGCAACTAAATTGCTCCAGTACTTTATTGTGTATTTGCTCTATCGTTAGGCAGTCATTCTGCGGGTCAAGCTCTAACGAGTTTGGCCTTAATGCGACCAATCTCAATTCGCTAGTTTCAATGTGCTATAGGGGGGTATACCAACTCGGGATCGCTCTATCGCCCTGTAGCTTAATCTTGTCTCTGCATATTTATCTGCCATTCTTTCTAAAGGGAACTGAAATCGGCGGCAGTGAATATGCGTCCATTTATTGTATTAATAATATCGGTAACTTTGGGGAAGCTGGCCTATGTGTTTAGCCCCTCTCTGGGGAACAATGTAATAGTGGCCTTATTGGCCCTATTGGGTGTGGTTCCCTATTTGTTAATGCCGATCAGATCCGAGTTTTTCAGGGCGCAAATTCTTCAATGGGCTAAACAGAATAATATTGGCGTTTTGAGACTCGAGAGTAGGGGGTTTTCCAAAGGACGATTGTTTTGGCGTGTATCTGATGCGCAAAGTGTCTTCTGTGTTACCTCAAGAGAAGTCACTTACTGGGTGGCCTGCGGCTCATGGCTGCTGGGTTCTTATAGTCGGAAGCTAATCATATATAAAGAGGTTGGGGGTACCTTGGATTTGATTGCAGCATTTGACGGAGATAGTTGCCAAACTGAGTGATTTTGATCGGTGGTTACTGTACTAGAGGGTTTGATTTGATAGCAGCAATGTGAATATAAATGTATTTTTGCTTGCGATTCATTATAAGAAGCAACCTATCTCGACAATTCTGTAAAGGATTCCCAGGCTGACGAGCAGAAAATTGCTGATCTGAAGCAGGATACTAAGAATTTACAGGCAGATATCAAATCCCTGACTGCCGGCATCGTTACGCTGGATATTGTCGATGCCACTGCTATCTCTCTGGGCACGGTTGCTTCTATCGTAGCTTTTCCTAGGGGCTTGTTGAAATGGTTTGTGATGGGGCCGGTGGCCACTACAAAAATTGTTGCCGATTAAAAGCGTATTTAGGATCAACAGGCAGAGATGGACCTGATCACTACTGATGTATCCACTCTACAAATACTGTCTCAGAGCTTTGGGCAGCTAGTAGAAGAAACCCGGCAAGTTGAAGATAAGTTACAGGCCGTATTACAAGAGTGGCAAAGAATTGAAAGTGATGTTTCCGATGCGATAAGCGATATTCAAATTGCAATCTCTGATGAAGAGGGGGCGAACTATACAGCAGTTATCAATGATCTCAACGAAGGGGTGGCCGAGTGGAATGATGCCTATTCCCAAGCGGGCAGCCTGTTTATTGAACTCAACGTGAACAGTGCGGATTTGAAAATTGGAATGAGTTCAGAGCAGGTTAAATCTGCTTTTGCTGGTGGAAGTACTGTTGGTGTGATTCAGTATTATAATAATCTCTGAGAATGTACTTGCAGCTTAGCTTTGAAGGCTTATTCCTGTGGAATAAGCCTTTTTAATTGCGCGGCAGCTAAATTGACTTCCCAAACTAAGTGTTTGGGAGTGCCAAGGTTTTTATTCCTCGTAACGAATGTCAGTAATATAAAAAGCCTGCCACTTTTCCCCCTGCCGGATATCCACTTCATCATCGAGCTTGCGCCCTAATAAGGCACGGGCAACGGGGGAGTCCATAGATATCAAGCCTGCTTTTACATCGAATTCATCGGGTCCTACAATGCGGTAGCAAACGCTCTCTCCCTCATCATCTTCAAGCGTTACCCAGGCTCCAAAAAAGACCTTTTCCTTATCGTCCGGTATTCGATCTACAACAGTAATCTCTTCCAGGCGCTTGGTGAGAAAGCGCACGCGGCTGTCGATTTCCCGCAGTCTTTTTTTACCGTAGATATAGTCTGCGTTTTCCGAGCGATCTCCCAGCTTGGCGGCGTCGCTAACCGCCTGGGTTACCCGGGGGCGTTCCTCCTCCCAGAGGTGCTTAACTTCGGCGCGCATACGCTGCGCGCCCTCTGCGGTGATGTAGCGGGAGCCGCGTGGACGCGGCGGTCTCCATCTTCCCATAGTACTTTTTTAATCTCTTTCTAATACAATATTATTTAATTATAGGTTTTCGATGGTAATTCCCGGGCCGGGTTCCGCGAGAGGGAAATTAAATATGCGGCTGTAGAATTCAAGCTCTCCCTCCAGAGCCAACTTGATACTGTCGCCACTGCGGAAGCCATGCCCCTCATTTGCAAATGTAATATAAGACACCGGAATACCGCGTTCCCTCAGGGCATCCACCATGGTTTCGGCTTGGTTGGGTGGTACTACCTTGTCCTCCATGCCCTGGAAGAAAATCACGGGGCAATTCAACTTTTCGACATCGTTAATGGGGGAGCGCTGAAGGTAGATTTTTTCTGCGGAAGGCCAGGGTCCTACCAGTTTATCCAGGTAGCGGGACTCAAACTTGTGGGTGTCTTTGGCGAGGCTGCTCAACTCCCCAATTCCATAATGGCTGGCACCCGCTTTAAAGGTATCGTGGTAGGTCAACGCCGCCAGGACTGTGTAACCGCCGGCACTACCACCTTTGATCAGCAGGCGATTGGGGTCGGCGAGCCCATCTTCTACCAGGTATTCTGCGCCGGCGCAGACATCTTCCACGTCGTAGATGCCCCACTTATCGGCGAGGCGGTCCCGATACTTGCGGCCATAGCCGGTACTGCCGGAGTAGTTAACGTCCAGAATGGCGAATCCCCGGCTTGTCCAGTATTGAACTTTCAGGCTGAGGCCTGCTGATGTAGCGCCGGTGGGGCCCCCATGACTAAATACAATTAGCGGTGGCTTATCGCCACTAGGTGCTTGGAAGTTGGGGTTGTGGGGTGGGTAATAAAACCCGTGTACCGCGCGATTATCCACTTGGAAAGTGACGGCTTGAGCGATGGAGAACAAATCGGTTGGCAGCGAGCTGCTATTGCTACTGGCAATCTGTTCCGTTTTACCCGTCTTTTGGTTAAAGCTAATAACAGCGGGAAAGCTCTCTGCACCTGCGGCAATCATCACCCCGTTGCCATTTTCACAGTGCAGGCTTTCGATATCACAATAAGGCTGGGGAAGAGTTTGATGCTCTCCGCTTTTTATGTCGACCTTTCCAAGGTGCCAAGTGCCATTCTGGGTGTAGGTACAGAGGATTTCCGTGGGGCTAATAAAGCCGTAAGTGGACATTCCAAATACCCACTGTGGTGTGGCGAATTCTGCTTCTTTTTCCCACAAGGGTTCGCTTTGTCCCAGCCTATATAGGTTCCACCAGTTGTTGCGATCAGAGACATAGCAGAGTTCGCCCTCAGGAGACCACTGGGGCTGAAAGACGGATTCATTCTCACCGCCGGCTACTTGGGTGACTTCACCGATATCCCCCACCTGATCGAGTTTGGCGATACAGAGCTCTGTCGCGTCCCAGGGGAGGTTAGGGTGGTGCCAGCGCAGAAAAGCCAGTTGATCACCGGCCGGATTCAGGGTTGGGTTCGAATAAAAGTCTGCGCCTTCTTGAAGGATTATCGGTGGGTTAGCCAGTGGGTTGTTTAGGTCTACCGCGATAATGCGCGCACGGGGTTCCTCGCCCTGCTGGTGGCCACTGGTATCTTCCTCGACACAAATTAATCGATTTCTCAGGGGATCGATAATCAGATCGGCGTAGCGGGAGCTATTTTCTGCGGTGATTGCTTCGGGGATCGCATTGTCGAGCTTCATGCGATAAATGCGCTGATCTTCTGCCAGTACGAAATAGGCGGTGTCACCGTAAACAAGATAACTGCCGCCTCCATATTCATGGGCTTTGGTGCGTACGGCGATAGGGGCGGGGGTGAGATCTCTGCGCCCATTTTTTGGACAATACTGCACCAGTACATTCCTGCCTTTTTCAGACGGGCGGGACTCCAGCCAGTAATAGCGGCCATCTACTAAATTGGCTTCTGCCAGGCGAACGCTGCCCTCCACGAGAAGTTCTGCGTTGATTGCAGATTTCCAGCTGCCGTAAGGGGCGATGGTTGGAGTGATAGTCTCGCTCATGAGGTACTTACTTCCTTATTGGGTTTTTCGCATTCTGCCGAGATGAATCCGGGGAAACAAGGTGCCTTGGCGGGGGCCCTATGATAGTCTCGTATAACCAAGCAAGCGCTTGGTGCTGTATTTTGTCGATGCACTATCCAGAATCAGCTCTTCCACTCGCTCTGGTCCTTTTACGATCAGTTGGTGTTGTAGGAGCGACGCGCACACGCTGGATAGCCCTGTAAACAGCGGCCTTAACAAAGATAATTCAGGAGAGCCAGCGATGTCTGATGAAGTGGTGATTACTTGCGCCCTAACCGGAGTGCTTACCAACCCCCAGCAGCACCCGGTCCCGGTAACCCCCAAGGAAATGGCGGAATCCGCCCGTGAAGCCTACGATGCGGGGGCTTCTGTTATGCATGTTCATTTCCGCGCGCAAGAGGAAAATAAAGGCCATTTACCCACCTGGGACCCGCAAATAGCCTTGGAAATTGCCGATGCAATTCGCGATAAATGCCCTGGCGTTATTCTAAATTTTTCAACTGGCACTATCGGACGGGATCAGCAAGGTCCCTTGAGTTGTGTGCGTGCCGGTAAGCCGGAAATTGCCGCCTGTAATGCGGGAAGCCTGAACTATTTAAAGGCGCGATCCAACGGCACCTGGGCTTGGCCACCCATGGTATTTGATAACCCGGTCGATAAGGTAGAGGAGCTGTTGGCAGTTTGTCGGGAGACCGGTACCCGCCCGGAATTTGAGTGCTTTGATATCGGTATCGTTCGCTCTGTGGGCATGTATGCGGATGTAGGGATGGTGGATAAGCCCAACTACAACCTGGTGATGGGAGTGGCTTCAGGTATGCCTGCCGATCCCGATTTGCTGGAAATTATTCCAAAATATATGAAGCCCGGCAGCTTATGGCAGAGCACAGTGATCGGCCGTGAGGAAATCTGGCCGGTGCATCGCAAGACTGCAGAATTGGGCGGCCATTTGCGCACAGGAGTTGAAGATACCTTTTACTTGCCGGGAGGAGAGCGAACTTCAGGGAATGGTCAATTGATTGAGGCTCTTGCGGCTGTAGCTGAAGAGACTGGGCGAAAGGTGGTGTCACCGAGTCGGGCGCGGGAGATTTTCTGCTAAAAGCAGCATGCGCCAATGATTGCGTCCGGCCCCTTGCTGCGGAATTACTTTCCGAGGCTGTAGACTGTCAGCTATTACTTTTCTTCCTTTTGGGCCGCATCAGAATACTGATGCGGCTCTGTTATATGGAGCCGATGGGCTCTGTTTTTCCAGCATTAACTCCAAGGTGACTAGTAGATTGGCCTGCTAGTCTTAGAGCCAAATAACAGATTTGTTTAATAACGATAAGTTGTCCTGGGAGTGGTCAATGCAAGGGTTTCTGGATCATTTCACTACCCTGATCGAGTGGGCAAACCTGCTTGCCTGGGGTGGCGTCGGTGGCATCTGGTGGCTTGGAATCTTGATTTTAGGATTGCTGCCGGCGGGGCTCTACTTTTCTATTCGCACTCGCTTTATACAATTTCGTCACTTTGGTCATATGGTCAAAGTCATGATTCGTGGCATCCATAAGGAAAATGAAAATTCAGTAACCGCATTTCAGGCATTTGCCACTAGCGCAGCTGCGAGAATCGGCACCGGGAATATTGCTGGTGTGGCTGTGGCTATAACCGCTGGCGGGCCCGGAGCGGTGTTTTGGATGTGGCTGGTGGCCTTGCTGGGGATGGCTACCAGTTTGGTGGAGAATACTCTCGCGCAAACTTACAAAGAGCGCGGCGATGTTCCCGGGGCGTTTCGCGGCGGGCCTGCCTATTACATTGAAAAGGGGCTGGGACCACAGTGGAAATGGCTGTCCCTGACTTTTTCAGTTTTTCTCATGATTTGTTACGGATTTACCTTTAATGCTGTGCAGTCAAATACGATGGCTGCCGCATTGTATGGAGCTTGGGGTGTAAGCCCTTTATGGGTGGGTTTTTTTATTGCGCTCTTTGCCGGGATTATTGTTTTTGGCGGTATTCGTTCAATTGCGCGCTTTGCCGGTATTGTTGTCCCTTTTATGGCAATTGGTTACTTGTTGGTGGCTTTCTATGTTTTGGTCGCCAATATTGCTGAATTGCCCGGGGTGCTGTTGGAAATTCTGGCAAATGCCTTTGGGTTTCAGGAAGCTGGGGCGGGGGCCTTTGGTGCGGCGGTGGCCAATGGAATCAAGCGGGGCCTGTTTTCCAATGAAGCTGGACTTGGCTCCTCGCCCAATGTCGCTGCTGCTGCAGATGTAAAACACCCAATGGTGCAGGGATACGTGCAAATGGCATCGGTATTTCTCGATACCATTATTATCTGCACTTCCACGGCAGCAATTATCTTGGTGGCAGATGTCTTTATGGTCGGTAATTTGGAAGGGGTTGAGTTAGTTCAAGACGCGCTGGCGAGCGAGGTGGGTACCTGGGGGAGTAGTTTTATTGCTACTGCATTGGTGTTTTTTGCCTTTACATCAATTATCGGTAACTACTATTACGGCGAAACCAATATTTATTATCTCTACCACACTCGAACATCCATCTTATGTTATCGGCTATTGTTTTTGATGTTCGTACTTTTTGGGGCTTGGGTGGCAGATACGGGAAGTGCAGAAAATTTTGTCTTTCTTTGGCGTATGGCCGATGTCTCGATGGGTTTTATGGCATCGGCAAACCTTATAGCTATCTTACTTTTGTCTGGTGTGGCCTTTAAGGTAATGGCAGATTACGAGAGCCAGTTGTCTTCCGGGGTGCGTGAGCCGGTGTTCAATGGAAGTAAATTTAAAATAAAAGGCATTGAGCACGATGTTTGGGGTTGATACCAGTTTGAGGTTGATACCAAGAGTGCTCAATGCCATCCAGTTACAAGCTGGGCTTGTGCATCGCCAGATAGAAAATAGCGACTACTTGCAGGAAGGCAAGTACACAGGCAGTGATTCTAATTGGCTTGGAGAAGTTGGGGCGCAAAGCAAAGATGCCAGCAATAATGTAGCCAAATACCAGGGTTACTTTCGCAGCTAGCCAGGGCGATGTGCCCGGGTTCCAGCTGCCGAGAACCACCAGTCCGGCAGCCGCAGCTAACAGCAAGGTGTCGTTGAGGTGTGGCACCCAGCGTAGGGGGCCATTTCGCCAGCCCGTGTTGTGGCTGAACTCCAACCCCACTCTGATGGTAAACAGCAGGATACTGAGCGCTGCGGCGGTCATGTGGACGTGTTTTATAAGGGCATAATCAATCATGGTTATGATCTGGCTGTATGTTGACCAAGGTGTTCTGTGTGCCTTCCATGCAAAGGGAAGGTGTGATTCTAGCCGCCAAAGCATAACGACATGCTGCGGTCGGATGCAATATGCAAAGCGGGGAAGGCAAGAAACCTGCTGCTAGCGATATCTCATAAGTTAATACTGCTAGCAGTAGGTACACAGATCATATCTGTCAGTTTGCTTTGGTGGGCCGGCCTCAGGTTTTGGTGCTGGCGGGGCCCATATGCGCGAGATTAGTTCAGGTTTCTGATCTGGCCATACTTCATCCGTTGCGCTACGCCATGTTCAGCCCGAATCATATTTTCGTTAATGGCTAGCGGGTCAGTAGGTACATTACCGTCATCGTCACTGAGCCCGACAGTGGCGATCTCCTCACGCAATTCCATGGAGCCACCTACCCAAATCCAGCCGCTAGTTCTGGTTGAGATCAGGTTGTTGCGGTTTGGGATAGTTATATTGTTATAAACAATATTTAGACCGCCATTGGCAATGCGGGCCATCGTTAAGGGAGCATTTTGCTGGCGGAGCACTCTACCCATGGGAGCCTGGCGTTCATCGGCCAGGAAAGTGGAATTTGCACTGCCCGACAGGTATCGCCCGCGATTACAGCGGTCAGCGTGGACCAATTCATGGGCCAGGGTGATATAGCTTGGGCAATTCCCCATTGCTACGGTGCCGTTGTTGGCCAGGTTGGCGGTTTGCAGGGCTGTATTGTTCCACATTACAACGCCGCTGGAGCCGCTGCTCATCACTTTGGCCATAAAGCCTCTGTCCGGGCTTACTAGTGGGAGGTAGCTCTTAAAGCCGCTCCATACCTGATCCATCAGCCACTGGTCGGGACGAAATCCGAGAGCGTGGTGCTCAGTAATTCTGGTGTCGTGGCGGCTGGTAATTAGTCGGCGTAGCAGAGTGGTGCTGTTTGCCCTCAAGCCAGCTGCAGTCAAAATACCAACCCCCTCTGTAATTCGCAGCACATGTCGCCCCCCGGTTCGGTATCGCTCCTGTGTATAGGTAAGTGCGGTACCGACACCGCCGACAAGAGTATTCAGGGCAGCCCTTACTTGTGTGATAAACGTGATATTACTGGAGTCAATGCAGAGTCCCATTGTTATTCTCCTGTCCTGCTCGCAATACGAATTATCGTGGCTGAGAAAAGCTGTGACTTTTTGAAGTTTCTTAAATGGAAATTAATACGTAAGCAGCATAAAGCTAAAGGTATTAATCGATATGATTTTGATAATAGTGTTCTGTACTTGCCTAGAATTTCTGAACTGAAAAGTTCTCTTTGGTCAGGTTGTATGTTTTGTAAGCGAGGCAGGATGAATTCCTGGAAAATTAAATTTTTTTTTGTAATTTTTTTGAAATACATCTTGTAACTATCTAAATGATTATTTTAGGGATGCCTCTACGACTCTACTCCCAACTGGTACGTTTTGCTATATATTTTATTTTCCATGATGATTATTTTAATAAATTTAAATAATTGCCTGTTGAGCAGTGTTGGAGAGCGCTATTTGGCAACTTACTACTGGGGTGGAAGGAAAGAATACACCGCACTCGAGACACGCTGTGAATACATCCCTGTAAGCTCCTAATCGGCATCCATGCCTCATAGGGTCCCAAGCGCGGTGTATTCTTTCCTTCTCCCTTTTTAGTATGTGCTTGTCTGCTTTTGGGTACTGCGAAATGCTAAGTTTGGCTTGCATTGTGTGTTTTCTTGGTTCTGATTGGGCCTCAAGGGATGTAGCTGTAAAGTATTAAGGAAAGTATTTGGGGGAGAGATGTGGGATTAACCATTAAATTAGTGCTGGTGTTAGTTGTTGTTGCGGGTTTGATTCTGGTATATGCAACTGTTTCCTATAGCAAATATAAATGGGTAGCGGTTGAGTATCCCGTTGATGTTACAAAAAAGGGAAGACGTGAATTTAACTTCCGATCGCAATTAAGTGTGCCTTACGAGCTGGAGTTGCAGATAGAAAGGGTGCTTGATTTTCGCGAGCAAAATTGTCGGTTGGGTATT
The DNA here is from genome assembly GCF_056311705.1 of Microbulbifer sp. ABM4_008. NCBI lineage: Bacteria > Pseudomonadati > Pseudomonadota > Gammaproteobacteria > Cellvibrionales > Microbulbiferaceae > Microbulbifer > Microbulbifer sp. ABM4_008. Next base: position 1,862,060 of record NZ_CM149970.1, read on the forward strand.
CAATTTCTTGATAAGGAAAAGTGTAAAGATTATTCTGAAACGCTGGCTATCGATTGGGCAATTTTAGAGGAGGGGGTCGAGGTTGCAGTGGGTAAGAGCGGTGACAAGGTCTCAGGATTTTGGGGGTCAACAATGGGAAAAACACTGCATGTATTCGAAACAATAAAGGGCAAGAATTATACCATTCTAGCTTCTGTGATAGAGCCAGACCCTGCACTTGCAGCTACTGACCCGGTGCTTAAGGTGGTAATTGATCGGGTAGAGCACAAGAGTGCCGTTATTTACTCCGGTCTGCTTAATTTAACTTCTTATCTGCTTATTGTTATCGCTGCTGCAATTTGCTTCATTGGATTTATTTGCAAGAGGCTGACTTGAAATTGCTAGCTTGAACCAAACATATATAGATCCAAATGGCGATTTGTAAATGGGTTTGATTTATCAGGAGGAATCTAAATGGCCCCACTGTTAATAAGCGTCAAACTCTAGTGCTCATGGTACATTTTGTACAGAGTGAAGGTCGTTGTTCATAATCAATCGGAAAAAGGATACGGCGATATGTTAAAGGCGGAATATCAAGAGCGCGGACCAGTGCCGCAGGATGTTATTGAGGCGGTGTCCTTTGATACCCCTGAACTTCAAGAGGGGCAGGTGTTGCTGGAGATGCTGGCAGCTCCAATTAACCCTTCAGATGTTCTGACCCTGACGGGCGATTATGGGATGTTGCCTCCTCTTCCTGCGGTTGGAGGCAATGAAGGTGTTGCTAAGGTCGTCAAACATGGACCTAATGTTACCACGCCAGCCATTGGCCAGGTCGTTCTCCTGCCGGTAGGAAGCGGCACCTGGGCCACACATATGGTGGCCAATGCCCAGGGGCTGATTCCGCTCCCGAATAATGTAGACCCTCTACAGCTTTCCATGATAACGATTAATCCGCCAACAGCTTACTTGCTGTTGAGCGAATTTGTAGATCTCAAGGAGGGGGATTGGGTTATTCAGAATGCCGCAAATTCCGGTGTGGGGTCTTATCTGACAACCCTGGCCAAGTTGCGGGGCCTGAAAGTGATCAATGTTGTCCGCCGTGAGTCTTTGATTGAGCCGATGAAGGCCGCAGGCGCTGATGTGGTTCTCGTAGATGGTGAGCACCTGGGTAAGCGAGTGGCTGAGGCTACTGGTGGTGCTGAGATCAAGCTAGGCATTGATGCTGTTGGTGGAATGGCAACTGCTCGTATGGGCGAAGCTCTGTCAAATGGCGCAACCTTAGTGAATTATGGCGCGCTTAGTGGGGAACCCTGCGTTATCGCACCGGGGATGATCATCTTTAAAGATATCACCGTGCGCGGGTTCTGGCTGGCCAAATGGTTCGGCTCGGCATCCCCAGAGCGGCAACAGGAAGTTTTTGGCACTATCACAAAGCTTGTAGCGGAAGGTAAGTTATCTGCACCAGTTCATGGCACATACCCTCTGTCTGAAATTAAAGAAGCGGTACGAATAGCTGCGGCAGGCGGGCGTGACGGCAAAGTACTGGTTGTTAGTGAAAGCCTGACTAGCTGATTGCTCGCGCATTTATTTTTCTAGCGGAAGTGTCACCCAAATAGGCGACACTTCTGCAGATCGCTTCGTCATTCGTACGGAGCGTTACTTCCCAAATGCTACCCTTGATGTCAGTCCTGACATTTCGTCTAAGTTTGTTTGTTGCGATAGTTTTCAGCAAAAGCATTCGTTCGCAAAAATGAACACAAATACATTCTGCTTGAATAATACTTTGATCTCTAGTTCATCCGCCGGAGGCTGCTACCAGATAATGGAAGAGGGTTCCAGTGCTTGTCTTGTATTGTCTCAAGAGGTGCCAAAGTACCTGGGGGATGAGTATCGATCATGGCATCAGAAACTGGTGGATGTTGCGCTAGATTGTGATGGGCTGCTCGAGGTGAATTTGTTAGAGCCCGTTTCTAATATCCAAAATGAGTGGGTTCAAATATTTCAATTTGATACGGTTGCTCACCTTGAAACGTTTCTTGGAAATAACTTACTTAAAGACCTAATTGCTTTTTTAGAGAAGAAATTCTCGGTTGAAGTAGTATCTCAAGTTATCGCTGGTGCAGATCAACTAACAGTGCCCGTAACGATTGTGATATCCAAAAAAGTGAAGCCTGAATTTTTTCGCGAATATATGCAGTGGCAGAAAGAGATTGATAAAGCACTTAAAAAATATCCAGGCTTCTTGGGCGCTGGTCTAACTAAGCCAATAAAGGGTATTCAAGAGGAATGGGTTGCAATATTTCGATTTGACTCCAACAAGCATTTAGACAACTGGCTTAATTCTGATGAACATAAGCGATTGGTAAAACGTGGTGAAGGATTTTTTGAAGATGTAAAAATAAAGCGGATAGGGCATGGCTTTGAGGATTGGTTTTCTCGGGCTCGTGGCCGAGCTCAAGACACTGCGCCCTCGCAGTGGAAAATGGCCATGCTCATTTTATTGATGTTATATCCGATAGTTATGGTTATTACGATATGGTTGTTACCTTTGGTAGAGAGTTGGCCCTTTGCGACGACTAACTTCTTTATCAACTTATTAATTGTTGCGTCGCTTACTTGGGTGGCGATGCCGCTGATAACTAGAGCTTTTAATACTTGGTTATCTGACAAGTCAGGACAGCCAACAAAAATTAACACTATCGGAACCCTTATCATTATTGTTCTCTATGGAGTCTCGATAATATTTGTTGCTTGGCTGTCGAGCCTGAATTTAAAGTAGTCTTTCATGATGATCAAAAAAGAGCTGTTTATCTGTTTTTAGTTTTTTTCGGACGGAGTATTTTTAGTGGTCTAAGCTTGGCGGTTAACAGAAGGCACTAGGTGTCGAGCGAGTCAAAAGATAGATGGAGCACGTATAGTGAGCAACTTAAAGAATCGGTCTGAGAGTAAAGACTGGCCAGAATTACCCTACGCTGAGTCGGTAAATACGATTGCCACCCTGCATATGTGGATGCAGGTTATTGGCAAGATTCGCCTGGTACAAACTCCTTGGATCAATCACTCCTGGCATGTTCCTTTATATATTACCGCCAGAGGGCTGGAGACATCTCTTATCCCTTATGGAGGGCGGTCGTTTTCTATTAGCTTTGATTTCTATCATCACGTACTGAAGCTGTTGACCACTGAGGGGGGAGAATGGGTATTACCCTTGGAGTCCCGCACAGTATCTGATTTCTACTGGGAAGTAATGGCTGCACTCAAGCAGCTAGGTATACCGGTTGAGATTAACACCATGCCATCCGAAGTGGCGGATGCGATACCCTTTGAGAGGGATCAGGATAACTACGAGTATGATCCCGAATATGCTAGGCAGCTGTGGCAGGCGTTGGTGCAAATTCATCGGGTTTTCACTGAGTTTCGCAGTCGTTTTATTGGCAAGTGCAGTCCAATTCATTTTTTTTGGGGAAGTTTTGATTTAGCACTTACCCGTTTTTCTGGCAGGGAGGCGCCTCCGCACCCTGGAGGCGTTCCACACTTTCCCGATTGGGTGGCCAGGGAAGCCTACTCTCATGAAGTTAGCAGTGCCGGTTTTTGGCCTGGTGGCGGTGGTGTAGATGGTGCTTGCTTCTATTCATATACTTACCCAGAGCCCCAAGGATTTCCCGAAGCAAGGGTCGCGCCCGCCTCAGCTTACTATTCCAAAGATCTGGGTGAGTTCTTGCTGCCCTATGATGCGGTGAGAGCTTCACGCTCCCCTGATGAGGCGCTGTTTGATTTTTTGCAGAGTACTTATGAAGCCGCAGCCGATAAGGGAATGTGGGATAGGTCTGCCTTGGAGGAAAGTTTCCCCCCACAAGCCCGGTAGAATTTGTGGGGGCTTTGCTTACTCTCTGCTTTTAAGCTGCTCGATAAATGCATCAGATGCTTGTTCTATAAGCTGGAGAATATGTTGAAACCCTTCAATACCACCATAGTAAGGATCGGGCACTTCAGCTAAATCACTATCTTGCAACACTGATAAAAATAACCCTAGTTGGGCGCCTGATGAGTCAGGCTGCAAGGATTGCAATGCTTCCAGGTTATCTTTGTCCATCGCAAAGATATGATCGTATTTTGTAAAGTCGGTAGTGGCTACCTGGCGAGCGTAGCTATTTTCAAATGAATAGCCATTTTCTTCACCAATAGCCAAAGTTCGCGGATCTGGTCGCTTACCTGCGTGGTAGCTGATAATGCCCGCAGAGTCGACGGAAACAGGAATACCCGCCTGCTGTGCCTTGGTGCGGAAAACGGCTTCGGCTAAGGGAGAACGACAAATATTACCGAGGCAGACAAATAATATCGAGAGATCTGAATTGGCTGTCAAAATAGCTCCAAGATACTTCGGGTAAATTAAAGGGGGGTATTTTAATCAAAATATCGAATGTTTACACGCTGGCTATCAGGGGCAATAGAAAGCACAGCTTTAGTCTCAAGATAAAAGGGCTGATTTTCATTTGAAAAATAGTTGGGGTTAAGCTGCTTTTGTGTGAAAGAGACTGTATTTTCTGTAGCCCAGTAAGCTTGCTCTGGTCCCCAGTTTTCAGGCTTTAGCTCGTATAGTAAGTCCAAAGTATTTTCAGATAGCTTGTAAACCTGTAAGGCATTTTCATTAAAACCGGCATCCAGGTCTTGTTCGGCAACAAAAAGGTAGCCGCCTTGTGGAGACAGCAAAGGGTAGCCGGCAAGAGAATATTCATGGCCGTTTCTCAGGTCGAGCAAAATATAGGAATGTGCTTCCCAGAGCTGTTGATGAATCAGTAGCAGGTTATCAGTTATTTGCTCAATTGCAGAGTAGGCTATGTGTTCTGCGGGACTATTTGCGGGAAGGATGTCTGTGTACGTCAGTAATTTCCCGCTATTCAGGGCTATAGTCAGGTGCCCTGGTTGCGTCCGCTGGATATGGTTGATCTGAGCACTCAATCCACTTTCGATTGACCGTGCACAGTTTAGAGAATTGTGAATATCAAGGCATTCAAATTTATCTTCAAATACACTGAAATGCAGGCCCAGGCAATAATTGGGAACTACTGCTAAAGCTGACAAGGTAACGAATATCAGTGGATTTCTCAGCCCCAACTTAAACGAGAACTTCATCCTCATAAGTGCCCTGTAGATGCTCTAGCCGGTGATTTTGTGCCGCGCACTGAATAGTGCTACACACCCGCGAATTTCTATTTTGTACTCCTTAAATCGACTGGCAAGAAATGTATTAAGGTCCTCTTCACAATCCTGAGTATTAGAAAATATTCCTTTCTTATTGTAGATAGCTATTAACTTCTTGGCTGCCCCACTTTTCGGTACTCCTTCAGACAGGATGGTGGAACCAAAGACGGTGCCTGAATCCGATAGCAGGGTTGCGACATTATCCAGCGCAACCAGTTTTTCTGATAGCTTGCCGGGAAGGCAGTGAAATAGATAATTTAAGGAAATTGAATCAAAAACTTCAGTCTCTAAAGTAATTTTATCCAGGACATTGCAGCGGAACTGTGTTGGATTATACCGGGCCACTCTTTGCGCTGAGATATCCAGGCTGTTTTGATTCAGGTCCATCAGGGCGAGGCGGACTTTGTCGGAGGGGAAATGGCACCTGTCCATAAAATAGCCCGTTCCAACACCTACATCCAAGTGGTTGGAGGATATATTTCGATTGAAGTGCTCTAGTATTCCAGGAGTTGGGCACTTCCAAATAAAGCGGTTTGATATGCCCAGAACCCACATATCATAAAGCCAAAGTACGGGTTTGGAATAGACAGCTTGGCCTTGTTCGACCTCTTTAGTGATTGTCACTTCAATCTCCAATGTATGACTGTTGTGCGGCTTTACCAATAAAGGAGAGGGGATGTATCTACAGTGTATTTCGAGAGTATTGTTTTCACTCTCTTCAGCCCCAGTAGCAAGCCGCTTATTATTGTTCTATGGTACCACCTAATGTGGTGCTAAACAGCTGAGTGTTTCACAGAGGATCTCTAATCGCTGCAGAGTTCTTTAGTGGCACATTCTCACTCATCAAACAGGCTAAAGTCATACTCCTGCAAGCGCTCTTGTGCAAAGTTCAAAAACACGTCAATTTTCTTTGAATCTTTTCGCTTTACTTTATAGATAGCGCCTACAGTTTTATCTTTTCGCTCCAAGTCAGGGAGTACCTCTACCAGTCGCCCCTTTTTGATATCCCGTTGGCAAAAATAGGAGGGAAGCTTGGCAATGCCATTCCCGTTTAATGCGGCTGCTCGGGTATGGAAAGTTTTATTGGAGATTAAATTTCCATTGAATTGATAGAACTTCCCATCAATTGACCAGCCATCTTCCAGGCCGTCAAGGCGGGTTAGCATGATGTTGTGTTGGCTGAGCTCGGCAATGGATTTGGGGCAGCCGTGTTCTTCCAGATAGGTCGGCGCGGCAATAAAAATAGGGCGGATACTAAATAGGGGCTGGGCGTAAAGCTGGCAATCGGGCAGGGTTTCCCAGACGCGAAAAGCAATGTCGATATCGTCCTCGATTAAATCCAGGTGATAGGGGCTGAAGATAAGCTCCAAGCTGAAATCGGGGAATGCTTTCTGAAAGTCATTGCAGATATGACTGAATACTTTTAAGCCGAGGGTTTCCGGAAAAGTGATTTTTAATTTTCCTCGGGTGAGCGTTGCCGCCTCTGCAATCTGGTCTTCCAGCTCGGTGAATGAGCTGATTATTTTTTGCCCTTTCTGGTAAGCAATCCTTCCGGCGTCTGTAACAGCGATTGCCCGGGTGGTGCGATTGAGCAATACCTGGCCAAGGGCCTGTTCAAGTTGAGCGAGAGTCTTGCTTACGGTGGGCGTAGACAGGCCCAAGTGCTTGGCAGCTTTGCTTAAGGAACCGTGATCAACAACACTGCAAAAAACGTTGATCAAATGGTATTTGTCGTACTCTCTACGCACAGACTGTTTCCTTAAAGCTAAAAGATCTTTTCAATATATCCCCTTTGTTAAATTAAAGTAAATAGTAAACTGCTTCCCCATACTAATCGACCAGGGAGATAAGGCTATGAATCCGTTAACTTGTCATTGTGGAGCGATTCATTTCAACAAGCTTATAGATGCCCTGTTTGTACCAGCGGGCCAAAGGGGGCACGCTGATACTGAAGTCGCTATCCATATCAGCGATCCTGAAAACTCACTGCGCAAATATCACTTTAAAGAGGGGGCTTTGCGGGAGAAGGCATTCTGCAAGCACTGCGGTGCGGAAATCTATGCGATCAATCGTAGCGGCGAGGTAGTGCACAACCCATCAGCAGAGGCAGCCTCTCGGCCGAACTATGCCGGTGTCCTTAATTACGGCTTTTAGCTGGCAGCACCTATTGATTGTGCAGTTTTGTCAGTAGATGCCTGCCGGCTTGCTATCCAGAAGCTCTTTAGGCCTGAGTGGTTAAGTACTTCAGGATATCGACAACCTGTGCGGGGGTCTGTGCCCAGGCCTGGGCGGCACCGTCCACTTCCTTGAGTGCGTGCACCAAGGATTCATCGTGAAGTGTGATATAGGACTTGCCTAAGGCTGCACAAAAGCCGGCATCAAATGCGGCGTTCCATTGTTTGTATTTCTCGCCAAATCGAATCACCGCCAAATCACAGTTTTCAATCAGGTGCTTGATTCGGATTGCGTTAACTTTGGCAGATTTGTGATCCCGCCAGAAAGCGTTCTGCTCCTCACCCAGGCCATCACCAGCGGCATCGCTGGCATCGTGGTTGGTGACTGCGGAAGAGAAGGAGATATCCAGCCCTTCTTTTTGGCAACCTTCGATAATTTGCGCACGCCAATCGGAGTGGATTTCGCCGGAGAGGTAAACTTTAAGCTTCATTGAGTGGCCCTGTAGAACTGGAGACTAATATGTGATTTAGAGTCACATACTAGCACTTGGAAGCTTTGAAATCCGGTAGTTGTTCTAGTTGGGAGGGACCTGAGAGAGATCAAATGGACACAGGCCCTGTGCGGGCAGGGCCTGTAAGGCCCTTTATTATAGGACTTGCTGCTCAAACTGGACGTCTTTGGGGAATTTCTCTGCGGGCAGGCGGGTTGAGTGCAATTGGGCTACTAGCCACTTGCCATCGATTTTCTTAACAATGGCGCTTTCCAACCACACCGCTTCTTTATTGCCATCCTCGGATTTAAAAATGGACTTGGTCCAGTAGTTGATGGTCAGCAGGTTCTCACGCTCTTCAAAATTGATAATGCTGAAGTAGTTGATTCTTTCCAGCTTTGAGGGCTTGGGCTTCATTACGGCGATAAGGTCCTCAATATCCCAGACTTCACCGTGCTCAAGGAGTATAAAATCGTCGCTGACGCCGTCTCGCATAGCCTGGTGGTCCAGGTTTGAAAGCGCAGCAAACAGCCCATCTATCGTTTTAAAACCCTCGGGTTTCTCTACCGCTTGTGCGTTGATAGCGATAAAGGTAAGTAGTATTGCAAAAAATGATCTGATCACAGGAGTACCTCTGTGGTTATTTTTTAGGGGTGTGAAAAAGGGGGGTATTTTAGCCGAGTCGGTCCCTAGTTGAATTACTTCGGTAGCAACCTCGAAAGCAACTTGGATTGCGCCGCAGTGACTGAAAGTCGCTTCTTGGGGATTGGGCCTATTCTAGCAGGGATTACTCAGCTGAGGCTGTGAGCCGATAGGCCTTTCAATAACTGTTGGGCTTTTTTCCCGATATATCTCCCTTGCTCCGGGGACCTTTGGGTTTGGTTACTCCATTGTACCCCGTGCCAGAGAATACAAAGGTAACCGTAGATCAGCTGCCATAACTCCAAGCGCTGATTGTCTTCAGGTGACACAGTGCGATTAAGATAGCACTCCAGTAAACTATTTTGCTCTCGCTGATTCAAGTTGTGTTCCTCTACCAAAACAGCGAGGTCATAGAATTTATCGCCCATTGCCGCGTACTCCCAGTCGATAGCGTATAGCTTGTCAGAGGGAGCCCAGATCAGGTTGCCGCCGGTTAGATCGTTGTGACACAGGCAAATTTCGTCGCCCATCCGATAAGCAGCATCAATTAATTGCGGAAGTTTCTCTTGCAGTGTGTCGAGCAAGTGGAAATAACTGGCTCGCTTGTCGATAAACTGCCTGTAACTTGAGATTTTCTCACCGATGTTTAATTGGGCATCAATTGCAGGGGAACCGTGTATACGGCGCAGCAGATCGGCAAGTTTTTCCAAACTGTGGGCGACATTTTTATCCCAGGGAGTGCCTTCAATATAGCGGGTCACCAAATATCGGTAATGTGGGTCACAGTAAACCAAAGGGGCACAGCTGTCGGAATATGTGGCAGCTTGCAGCGCCTGCTGTTCAGCAGCCCTGTCGAGATTGAGCTGATCGCTGATACTGGAGTTTATCCGCAGCACCATCAGCTGATCGGCGGACTCAACCAGAAAGGCGTTATTGGTCAGCCCCCCAGCCAGGGCCCTGACCACCGTGGGCCGGGCCTTGCTCCAATGATGCCAATCGTTGGGGATGATGTTGCTCAAGTCCTGGCTCATATCAGTTGGTCACTATGCCGCTGCCATTGTTTGAGGAGCGCTATCGGGTTGTTGTTTCTCTTTTCGGAAAATGGCCAACCACTGGAAATAGCCAATCACAACCAGCACCAGGTACAGCATAAACAATACGGCAGTAAGGTAGAGTTCTCTGTCCAGGTAGAGATAGATTGAAGCTCCGTCTACGACAATCCAGTAAAGCCAGTTCTCCAGTACCTTCCGGGTGACCATATAGGTGGTGACGATTGCCCCCAGAGTCGTGAATGAATCCAGGTAGGGGAGGGCGGCACTGGTGTTGCGATCCAGCAGGTAGCCGATCAGTAACGTCAGTATCAGGGTAGCGCCAATAACTATCGAGTGGGTTTTTCCGCTCCAGCGGTGGATTTTCAGATCGTCCTGCCGGTTGCGGTGATTTCGCCATTGCCACCAGCCATAAACCGCCATCAGCAGATAGAAAACCTGTAGAGCAGACTCCATTAACAGGCTGACATCCCAAAACAGAAAAAGATAGATCGCCGTACTGACAAAGGCGGCATACCAGCAGCTGATTTTCTCCCTCATGGCCAGAAGTAAATAAGCCAGAGCCAGTATTACAGCGGCTACCTCCCAGAGGGACATGGCCGCAATCGAAGCGCTGATTGCGGTGCTGATATCCTGGTCAAACATGCGCTTCTCCCGGGGCCAGGTCGCCGTCAATAAACTTACATACAAAAATGGCACGGCCAAACTGTTCGTAGGATTTGCGCATTTCCAACTTGAGCACATCCATCAGCAGATCGTAATCGCCAAACACCTGAGTACTCATTGTATTGGTGATTACCTTGAGTTTTGGATGGCTGTTTAACTGTGCGATAAACGCTTGAATAGCTGGGATGTACTCGTCCTTTAACGGATACATACTGATTTCGACAGAGAGCTGCATAATTCCCCTCTTGATAGAGAGTTTTGGAGCAGCGAAACGCTGCCCCAAAGTCACTGAGTGATTAGAAGGTGTAGGTGCCTGTTATCCCGGCAATCCGGGGCTCACCATACTGATAGTAGGGCTCGGGTGCGTAGCCATTGGCCGGGTTGTTGCCATACTGGTTACTGAAGTAAAACCCGCGCACATAGTAATCTTCGTCAGTCAGGTTTCTTCCCCACAGGGCAACATCCCAGTTATCTCCCTGGTAGGTCAGGCGAGCATTGACCAGTTCGTAGGCTGTGGATTTTTCGTCGTGGCTGTTTGAGAAGTAGAATTCGTCTTTACCCTCAAGCTCCAATCGCAAGATCAGGTTGGGAAGCAGATCGATTTCTGTACCGGTGAAGAACTGGTAGTTGGGGGCGTGAGCGATATCACGGCCATCCAGATCAACCGCAGCCAACACTGTTCCTGCGTAGTCATCGCGGGCATCGACATGGGAACTGCTTTCGTAGTCTTTAAATTCTGCATTCAGCCAGCCAGCAGAGGCGAAAAAGCGCAGGGCGTCGGTAGCCTGATAGTTCAGTTCCACCTCAAGACCAGTAGTGCTTCCGCCGGCAGCATTGGCAAGGTAGTCACTAAATGAGTAGTCGGCAGGGTTAAAGATAGAAACCTTGGCCTGAACGTCATCCCGGTCCTGGTAGAAAGCCGCAACCTGGGCTTGCAAACGATTCTCCAGCCAGCTGCCCTTAATACCTAATTCATAGTTGAGCATATGTTCGGTATCGAACTCGAACATGTCGCTGTTGATCTCAGTGTTGCTTGTTGATTCTGAGATGATTCTGCCGTTTACACCGCCGGCTTTATAGCCTCGGGAAACCGTAGCGTAGAGCAAGGTGTTGTCGGTGTAATGGTATTGCAGGGAGATATTGCCGCCCCACAGGTTTTCTCCATTATCTGCATCGATGTTATAGGAATCTGAGTAATCGGCTTCGCGTCTTTCCAATCTCAGACCGGTGATCAAGTTGATCGCAGGGGTGATTTCCGTAGAGAGCTGGCCGTAGATGGCAGAGTTTTCAGTATCAAAAGTGCTGCGGAAGCTCTGGTTGCGATTAAGGTCCTCGCGCTCCGTGCGGCCATAAAGGCCCACAACCCAGTGGCTGCGATCCCAGAATAACTTGGACTCTTCGGTAGAGAGTGCGCGAAGGTCAATGCTGATATTGTCTTTATCGCGCTGGTAATTATCCGTGGAGCTGTATTCCCAGGAATGAAAGCCGACATAGCTCCAATCCTCATCGTAGCCATATTCTGTATCTGAATCGGCGAGGCTGAGAGTGCCTTCTAGGGTAAAGTTCTCGTTGCCGGACCATTGAGCAGTCAATGCGCCGGCAAAGGTTTCCTGGCGATCCCAGCCGGGCTGGTCAGATTGCGTTTCGCGAGTGTTATAGAGAGAGAAAGCATCGTAGCCGTTATCAACGTCGATATAGAAGAGGGTAACGCCCAGCTTTAAATCGTCGGACGGGGAGTAGGCCAGCTTACCGCGCAGTACAGACTCATCAATATTGCTGGTGTCATCGCGGTTGAGATACACATTCTCGGTATAGCCGTCGGATTTGCGTTTGCTGGCAGCCAATCGATAGCCAAGAGCATCGCTCAAAGAACCACTGGTAGCCGCGGACAGACTCTGTCCATTGTACTCACTTAGCTCGGCGGACACCTTGGTGTTCGACTCACTGGTGGGCGCTGCACTGGTCATGTTGATCAGGCCGGCCAGGGCATTAGCGCCGTACACTGTACCCTGTGGGCCCCGCAGGATTTCCACTTGATCGATATCCAGGGTGCTGGCTGCGAGCCCCAGGCCAGTAAAGTCGATACCGTCGATGATCAGGCCAACTGAGGGGTTTACTGGGTCGATAAACTGGCTGCGCTCACCAATTCCGCGAATCTGTACAAATCGTCCCCTGGAGGCGCCGGAGGAAAAATTCACATTGGGCGCCATGTTCAAAAGCTGGTCCAGATTGGCCGCGCCCCGCGCATCGATCGCGCTTTCATCCAGCACGGTAACACTGGAAGGAAGCTCCAAAAGGTTGGTTTCCCGTAGCTGTGCCGTAACCACCACTTCCTCAAGCCCGGTTTCTGCGGTATTAGCGGTGGCGATACCGGCGAACAGGCTGCTGGCAAGGCTGACAGACCAGGCAATAGGGTGGGTGGGAAACTGTTTTTTCATGGTTCTCTCTCGAATAACGGCAGTGAAAGAGACCCGGAGTGCGACGTGGGGAGGTTTTGCTTTGTCTACCTATTCCTACGCCGGTATTAACCGGATCAGGTTCAAGGGTTTGTCGCGACAGACCAATTTGATCCCCGGACATCTCAGGCAAGGCCACCCCTTAGGTTTTGCGGGCGCGATGATAGCAGAAACTGGGGTATAAAGTGGTAAAAGCAAGGAAGGGAAAGCGCTTATGGATCAGGTATCTTACTTCAGTGGCAAGACGGCACTGATTACCGGTGGTGCTTCTGGAATCGGTGCGGCCTTGGCCTGTCGACTAGCAGCACTTGGGGCTCAAGCCATTATCGCGGATATCCAGCAGGACCTCGCTACGCAGGTTGTCAGCCAAATACAGGAGTCCGGTGGGAGAGCATCGTTTGTTCACTTGGATGTTCGTAACTTTGATCAATTTTTTCAGGTCATTAGTGAAATATCTCCGTTAGATTTCCTTTTTAACAATGCTGGTATAGGGGTGGGTGGATATTTTTCCGATCATAATCTTGAAGATTGGAAAGTGGCGATTGATATCAATTTGTTTGGCGTTATTCATGGGCTCCAATGTGGTTTCCAGGTCATGAAGCGTCAAGGCTCTGGCCATATTATCAATACTGCCTCAATGGCGGCTTTAGTTCCGTCGCCAGCAATGGCCGCCTACTCAGCCTCCAAGAGTGCTGTGGTGGCAATATCAAAGGCTATTCGCCCTGAAGCTGAGTCCTGCGGTGTTCGAGTGAGTGTTTTGTGTCCCGGGGCAGTATCAACGCCGATTTTGCAGGGAGGTGGCGTCAATGGGCGGATGCCAACCCCCATTCCTCCTCAACAGCAGGCAGAAATGTTCGAGCCTCTGGGGCCAATATCTGCTGATGCTTTTGCAGAAAAGGCTTTGTCTCAAATTGCAAAGAACAAAGAAATTATTGTTGTGCCAGCAAAACTTAAGTTGCTGTGGTGGCTGGAAAGATTGTTTCCCTCTTTGCTGTGTCGCCTTTCCTTTAAACAGATGGAAAAAATACTTCAGCCGTTGGGAATAAAATAATTGTATCTTTGGAAAGGCGGAGTAAATTGGGAAATGATAATGTCCTGTGACCACTGTGGTGAAGTTTGGGAGTTTTCTGCTAAGACCCTGTCGAATATTCAAGGGATAGCACGGGATTTTCCTGAGGGGCGCATTACTGCAAGCTTAGTAAAGGCGCTGAGAAGGGAACTTAAGCTGCCCATGCTCTACAGCAAAAATTTTGCTAATCATTTGACTATGAGAGAAGGTTGCTGTTTTTACTGCCAGGAGCCCCTGGGCATAGAAGAGGCGTTTATAAAACACTGTCGGGGCTGTGGAGCCTTGAATTTGGATCGCAGATTCGCTTAATGGAGAGCAGCTAATTTAGAAGCGCCCGGCGTGCCAAATTATCAGCATGCCGGGGTGGTGTAGGGGAATAACGGAAGTGATTACTTCTTCACCAACAATAACCCTGTTTCAGTATGGTCGGTATAAGGGAACTGATCGAAGAGCGCGAAGCGCTCAATGCGATGGGTTTTGGTCAGCGACTCCAGGTTTTCCAATTGGGTTTCCGGATTGCAGGAGATATACAGGATTCTCGGGAAGCGGGCGACCATCGCACAGGTGTCTTCATCCAAGCCCGCTCGGGGGGGATCAACCAGGACGGTGGAGAAGTCGTAGCTATCCAGATCTATATCCTTAAGGCGACGAAAGGGGCGTACCTTATCGATGGCCTGGGTAAACTCTTCACTGGATAGACGTACGATATCCAGATTGGTGATCTGGTTGTTGGCGATATTCTCCTGGGCCGAATTTACCGATACCTTGGAGATTTCAGTGGCCAGGACCTTGCGGAATTTCTCGCTGAGCGGGATGGTGAAATTGCCATTGCCACAGTAGAGCTCCAGCAGATCGCTATCACTGTCTCCGCAGGCACTTCTCGCCCACTGGATCATGGAACGACAGATCTCTCCATTGGGTTGGGTAAAGCTGCCTTCTACCTGTTTGTACTGGTAAGTTTTCCCATCGATATCCAGTTTTTCGGTAACGAAGTCACGCTCCAAAACCACTTTTTGCTTGCGCGAGCGCCCCAAAATCGGGAATCCCAGCTGAGCCTGGAGTGCTTTGGCTTCCAGCTCCCAGGCTTCGTCCAGTTTCTTGTGGTATATCAGCGTAATCAGCGCATCACCACTCAGCGTGGTAAGAAACTCGGCAGAGAACAGGCGCTTGCGCAGGACTTCGCTATTATTGACAGCAGCCAGCACCTTCGGCATCAACTGGTTCATCAGCTCAGAGCCGACGGTAAACTCATCGATGATAAAGGGCTTCTTGTACTCACCCTGGCGGTACATGGCGTAATTGGCTACACCTCCCTCATGCCACACCTTGAATTCGGCGCGCAGGCGGTAGTGAATGGGTGGGGAGGGGAAGAGTTCCGGCTCCAGGTCAGTGAACTTGCTGTAAGCCTCTTGCAGGCGCTCGGCCTTGTTTTGAAGCTGTTGTGGGTAGTCGTCAGTATTAACGCGGTACAGTGCCATATTACAATGCGGTGTCAGTACAAAAAGCGGGCGCGAATTATATAGGAAACCGTATGGCAATAGGTGAGATAAAAATTCCGGTTCATGGGCAGGGGCTTCACGAGTTTACCGGCAGTGTAGTTGATTGGGTCAGTGAACAGTCCCTCGATGAAGGCTTGTGTACGCTTTTTATACAGCACACCTCTGCAAGTTTACTGATCCAGGAGAATGCCGACCCCAGCGCGCGCCGTGACCTTGAGAGCTGGCTCAATCGACTGGTGCCGGAAAATGACTCGCTTTATACCCATACCCTTGAAGGGCCAGATGATATGCCGGCCCATATCAAATGCAGCCTTACCGCGACCAGCTTGTCCATTCCAGTGCAAAAGGGGCGCCTGATGCTGGGTACCTGGCAGGGGATCTACCTTTGGGAGCACCGCCATCATCATGGGGCTCGGCACGTTATCCTGCATATCTGATTCAATACCGCGCGTTGGTGGCGATAGCTAGACGGCTACGCCAACTGCCTGGCAGTACTGGTCGATCAATGACTGGGTTGCGCGGGCCCTCTCGATTGCCTGGATACGGTCAACTTGATTATCTGGCCCTGTTAAGCAGCAGAAGTTTTCGATCATCTGTACCGCCTGCGATTGCTCTATTGGTACTTGCTGGTGTTCGAACTTATCTGGCGATGCCTGCCCCCGGCGAACCACAAATTCTGGCGTATATTCAGGATTGTAAAAGGCTGCGCTGTCTCTCCAGTCGAGTACAAAGTCGTCTAGCTGGATCAGGCCGCTTTCTCCCAGAATGTCCAGGTCCATTTGCCAAACGCCTGAGTCATATCCGAACTCAAAAGTTGAAGTTTGCCCGCTGGCAAATTCAATCAGGCCCGCACCGCTAATAATGGTCCCTGTTTGTGAGTCCCGCTTTATCGCTCCTGAAATTGCCTTTATTGCTCCTGTGGGGCGCATATATTCGACGATTGCACGCATGTTGTACCAGCCGATATCCCCGATTGCGCCAGTGGGTTCTTTGTGTGAATCGAAGCGAATATTGTTGCGGTCCATCATAGAGGCAAAAAAGGCGCTGCGAATTCTATTAACCGGGCCCAGATATTTTTTTTCCCACTGAATAATTCTGGCCGTGCGAGGGTGATGGGTGAAATGTGTGGCATCCATAAATGCCAACCCTTCAGACTGAGCCCGGGCGGCAATTTTGTCGACCGAGGCAGTATTGAGAAAAGGTTTTTCACAGAGAAGATGCTTATGGTTGGCCAGTGCCGCGAGGCAGATTTCCTCACGACTGGTGGTGGGGCTAGCCACGTAAATGGCATCCGAATCTTCCGCCTCTACCAGTGACCTCCAATCCGGGTAGACATTCGGAATCCCGTGTTCGCAGGCGAACTCTTTGGCCCGTGTGTGCCGTCTGCTGGCGACGGAGGAAAGGCTGGCACTGTCTGCCTGGCTGATGGTTCGGGTGGTAAAGTCAGCGATTATTCCTGTGCCAATAATTCCGAAGCGTATGTTTACCATTGATGATTGCCTTGAGATGGGGGCGAGAGCAATTGAGTGCCGGTCTAGTGATGTTTAGAGTAAATTATAGGAGGCGCTTTTGCAGAAACCTTCAGTGATAATGCTGGAGAAAACAAAGTTGTAGCAGTTCGTTTGGATGAAAGGGGGAGCTTAAAAAAACTGAACCAGTTTAGATAAGTCGATAGCCCCACCTTGGGCAGCGATTAAGGCACCCACTCATCGCCTGCAAGCGATAGTAAACATTTGGGTTGTTAATCGGTGAATACTGTGCGAATACACTATTGATTTGATGTGTAATCAGAATCTTTGGCGATATTGGCACAAATGGGGTTGAGATCTACATCGGCCATGCAGGAAGTGAGGACTCTTATTGCAAAGCCGGGGATTTTATCTGACCGCTCGCAAAAGCGGTCTTTACACTTATCTTCAGTATTAGCCTGGCGAGCGATAGAGTCATTTAAGCAGCGCATAAACCAGCTAATATCTGTTAGGCGTTTCCGCCATATTGAAGTGATTTCTTTTAGTGTGTTCAGCTCACGGCAGTCAAGGGTATCGCCTTTAAGGTAGCGCTGAGCCAAACTAGAGGCTTTGAATATTTTTTGCCAGCGAGTAATCACCTCCAATAGAGATCACTTATCAGCAGTTTTGTGTCAATGTAGAGTACCACATGGTAGTGATTACTCATTACTGCATAAGCGACAATATCCAGGGCAAAACCTCAGCTAACTTATGCATACGATTTTCGATCCACTCACGCCGATAATCATAATCTTTCCCAGATACAGTATCCCGACCACAAAGGAATGCTCGCCGTATACAGCGGGATACGCAGTGGTAATAAGGTGTTGCCTCAAGAGATATCTGGGTTCTTCGCGGTAGAGTCATTGATTGCACGCGCATTGGCATGTATGAATATCCAGTATTTTGTGGGTTTGCGCTCTTTTGTCAATAAGGTTGACGGGTTATACTTCTTATTTGGTGGGTGTCCAGAATTTGTTGGGATTGAGTTTAAGTCCTGGCGTAAGAAAAAAGGTTTTAAAGAAAAGGTTGCTATCGAAAAAATTGAACCCTGGAATCTGGCAATCGAAGTCAGTGATCAATATCCTCACGCTCATAAGCAACATTTTTTGGATTATGTGGCGACACAGGGAAAGTTGAGGAGCGAATGGCTCCAAACCGTACCTATTACACGTGGGGGCTATAGGATAGATCGCGCAGAAAATTTAAGACTACGTGCTGCTACCAATCGCACCTGGATACAAACCTGGAAACAGTACGATAAAGCTCGAGAGTATCAGCCACTTGAGAGAGATAAAAATGGTAAGTGGCATTGGTCAACTAAGACAGTGTCGACTTATCGTAATATACCCTGGATTGATGAGGAAGGAATTGTTACGGACTCACAGATTAAGGCAAGCGGATTTGATAATGTTCAAGGCTTTTTAACCCAAGCTCCAGGTAAAATGAAAGCGGATGCCTTTGAGACCACTGTTGGATACGAAAAATCAAAGCATGAGAATAATTATGTGGATAAACAGGTGGGCAAAAATAAAAGTACCGTAGCGCCATTCACGCTAATGAATATGCTGACTATTGAGGTGGGTGCGGATAAAGCCAAAGACGTAGCAAAGAAATTGTCAGAATAAGTTGCTAATAGTGAGTTTGCTAATTATTAAAATGCAGGCGAGATGTCGAGAGCAGAGATAGAGGCATTACGGAAGAACGTGCAAGACAAAGTCATCGATCAGATGGGGGCTGTCGGCGATGTTTTGCAGGGTATTGATGAGGTTACTCCGGATTGGTGGTTGGAGATTGAAGACGATGTGCAAAGTCGTTTGGCTGGTGCTATTGGTGATGATGTTCGAGAGACTCTAGTGAACTTTGAAATTCATGAGCCATTTGATGATCTGTTTTGTGAGGAAATAGTGGAATGAAGCCAGGTTATGATCAAAGTTATCAAAAAGACTGTGAAGTTTATGGTCAGTTCCAGTATTTATGGAAAACCGATGACCCACAATGGATAGAAAAGCGTAAAGAAAATTGGCGTCGCTATGTTGAAGTGGCGGGAGGCTCTCCGCTGAACAAGTACTTAGGAGAGTTTTATGTGTTTGGCAAGGAGCCAGTCAGTTTTTTAGAGGATGAAGATACTGGTGAGCGTGAAATAATTAAGTTTGAGTTCAAGCATCGTATTTCTTACATGCCATTTGAGACAGTTGATCAGGTGCAAAAGTTTTGGAGTGAGGCCGTTACAAAACGCTATGCGCGCGAACAACAGCATGGTGCTGCACGTTATGTTTCAGGTTGTCTGGATGGCTTTCCTGAGCGGGATAAAATGGTAAAAATGGTGGCTGAGGCTCTATTCAATAAAGATTATTTTATGCTGAAAAATTCTCAGCAAAGAGCGATTACCGTTAGTCCATTGGGGTTTATGGTTGGTTTTACTCGAGTCTGGGAGGTTGCTGATGAATTTAAGTATAAATGGAGTTACAGTTGTTTTACCTTTGATTATTTTATGGATTGCGTGCGCTATTGCGACTTGCACGATTTAGTCAAGGCGCCTATTCACAAAAATGCCTTGTCGGATATGTACAAAGTTTTGTTGCGGCTCGATGATACGGAGTTAAGTCCATATCGATTAGAGCTTAAACGGAAGTTAATTGCCGTAGCTAAAGCTGATGATGCCCCTTCACTATTAGCTGAAGCTTTGGAAAACGCAATAAGCGATCAGGAAGAATGAGCTTAGCTATTACTTTTTTGCTACATGCGGACGATGATAAAATCATCGAAGCTCTGAGTTCACTATTACCATCAAAAGGTCGCCCAGCATTTTCTGAAGATGTGAAGCCGGGCTGGAAGCGGATTTTTCAATTAGTTGAGCTTTTATTTCCACCTGATAAATTGGTGAGAGAAAAAAATTATTTATGGCTGGAATGGTTTGAGGCTCCATATTCCTTATTATCGTTGAAAAAGAACTTGGAGAAAATGGGTGCTTCTATAGTTTTTATGCATACTGCAGAAGATCCGTTAATAGAAGACGCTAGCTCAGGGGAGGATTCTAGGCTAGGCTATTTTTACTTGCAAACAGAAGGTGAAATGCAACGCTTGACAGCTGACAATATGTCAGACTTACTTCCGCTCAGTAATCTAAAATGGCTGGATGACACTGATAAGAATATTGAGCAAATTATCTGTTACCTCATAGCCAATTGAAATGTTTTGGACACCCAGTGCGCCGAGATAAATCGGCAAAAGATTGGAGGTGAAAGCCCTCTACCCGGTAAGGTTTAGCAAACCGCTGGGGCCCCGAGTCATGGGCGTTGTCCGGTAACGGCCAGGGTTAAGCGTTGACAGGGGAAGGTGCAGGCTCAGTATTACTAAGAATTATTCTGGACACCCATAGATTAGAGAAAAGTACCACACAATTCCGGGAATCAATTTAGGACACCCATAGATTGGAGAAAGGCGTTAACAGTGTTGCTAGCGCTAGCCCCTGTATCCGTTTCTTTCTGTTTGCTAGTTAAGTTGAGATGAAGTGCTGAAGATCAATGCTGGCCTTAGAAAAACTGCGGTTATGGGTAAGCATGGAAAACAGTATCGAGAGAATCGGAGGGGACTAGCAGGGTGTTGCAGAAAGGTAGTGTCGACAATCATTTATGCCGTGTACCCAGCGTTTATTCAGCTGATTACAAGCGCTTCGTACGGCCTCAGCAGACCCTATCAAAGCTTTAAAGCGGCTTTCAAAGTTTCGGTTGAGATAAAGCCAGTGTTCAGATGAAATTCCCAGCCGTTCGAGGATGGGTGGGATATTTTCGGCGATGGCTCCGCGCTTTCTAGGGTCTAGATGCCGCCCGCTCCAATCGACTAGCTCCAGATAGTGATCTAACTGAAAGGGTAAACCCTTTGGCATATTTTGACGCTCGTCACCCACAAGCGGCAGCAAACTTTTGTGCTGCTCACCTGAGATTGCTGCACGAATACGTTGTTGAATCGATGTGTGATCAGAATCTTCAGGAGTCTTGGCGATATTGGCACGGATAGGGTTGAGGTCTACATAGGCCATACAAGCGGCGAGGGCTCTTTCGTCCAGCAAAGCCTGGGACTTAAACCGGCCCTCCCAAAAGCGGCCTGTACACTTGTCTTCCACAGCGGGATACGCAGTGATAATAGGGTGTTGCGTCAAGAGATATCTGGCTGCTCCGCGGTAGAGTCATTGGTTGTGTGCGTATTTACTGGATGGATGACCAGTATTTTGTAGGTTTACACTCTTTTGTCAATGGTGTTGGCGGTTTATACTTCTTCTTTGATGGATGTCCAGAATTTGTTCTTCCTGATCTTTTTGCCGCGCTGGATGGTAAGGGCCCTGATGGGCAAAAGTTTGTTGAGATATATGAGTATAAAAATATTATTAAAGCGGAGGGGTAGGAGTGAAGATATATAATTTCTGTGAGCCGGCTTTTGTCCACTGTCACCCAAGCTCAATTGACCCCCTGTATGTTTTGGTGGGCGAGGGTGGAAGTTTTAAGTTGATCGATGGGAAAGTAATTTATGAGGGATATTTGAGTGATTATACGTGCTTGAATTTCTATTTGATCCATGGAGAGGTGTATAGAAAGTATTTAAGGTTTGATGAAGTCATATTTTCAAATGATTCTGGGAAAAGGTTAGATTTGCCACAGGAGTTTTTGGATGTAGTTCGCCCCTATGACCCTTTTGTTGGTGAGGAGAGTAAATTTTTAGCAACTATCTTGAATTACCCGGAAAAGTTTAGAAATAGTTTAGGTCTTTTTGATGTTTGCTCTAAGACTTTTGTTTCAAAGGAAATGCGTTCTATTTCTAGTGTTTTGATCAATGGGTTTGCATATGGCTTTGATGCTGAGGAAAAGTATTTCTTTAAGTGTGATTCTGCTTTGCAAAAGGTCTGGGCTTATAGCCCGAGTTTTGCATCTAAGAAGGCCAAGACTCCATTAGTAATTGACAACATAATCATCACTTTCATAGGGCCTGAGGTCGAGTCTCGCCAGCTGGTTAAAGGTCGTAGTCATTGTGTTTTCGGTGGTGGTGTGTTGGTTGGGCTAAACGATGAAGATGGCAGCTTGATATGGAAGTATGAAGTATCCAATGCGGTGGACAGCTATCAATTATTTGGCGGTGTGCTTTATGTAGTATCGTTAAATGAGATCTTATTGATTAACACTGCTAATGGGGAACTGATCAATAGTATTGATACAGAAACCTCAGTACCTGTTGATCGTTTCTTTGGTCCATCCCTTTACATAGACAACTCTACTATTTATTACAGTCATTATGACGATGGTGTGATTCTGGTTTTCGATAGAGGAAGTTTAGCCTTACTGCGTCGTATAGAAATGCCCACTGGTTATCATGTTCGAGGCCATGACTTCCATGATAGAGTCTCAGGTAAGCAGTATTTTTCTCTGGTTACTCATACACAGTATGTTGCTCAAGGCCCAGTATTGGAAGTTGACCCTCAAAATTTAGATGAGGTGCTGGAGTTTGAATCGAAGCCTGACATGGATATCAAGTTAGACTACTCGCCAGATAATACCGCGGAGAAAGAACTTGTTATCAGAATTACCTGCGAAAGTCTGGATGATGCTCTACGTTTTGGTGAAATCTATACTCGTGATGAAGCCCAGCGTTATAGTTTCAACTATATGGAGATGAGGTTTCAGGACAGGCCCTTTACTCCTGAGCCGAGTTTTAATGGCATTATCCGGTTTCAATATTCAGGCTGTAGCCAATCGAAGGAGTTGGTTGAAGAGCATCTGAGCGTTATGGAAAAACGTTTTTCAAAATGGGCTGAAGATAGAGGTTTTTATTCGTGTACGGATAAAAATCAGCTGACTCAACTTAAAGCAGAGTATGTTGCCTAGCATAGATTAAGAAAATTATTCTGGACACCCATAGATTTGATGCCGTGCGAGATGACCTGCGTTTTGTTGGGGAGTTTAGCCAGGAAGGTGATGATGAAAATACCGCTTTGGCTGAATGGTTAGCTGTATTGCCAAATGACGTGCGGGAGTATTTTTTAACTCAGGTTTCGGTGGGATGTGAAGAAGATTAATGCCAGGTTTTATCGAACGAAGTGATCAGTAGTTTAGCCTGTCTAGGCTTTGATGAAATTGCTGATGTGACCGTTGCAGAGGATTAGATATGTTGATTTCGCCCGATTTGGAATTTACAAAAGACCCTCAATGGATATCTCAGCGCTTAGAGCGTTGGAAGCCCATTGAAGCATTCTTAAAAGAGGACAATCGCCGAGAAAGGTTTTTAAAAATAAAAAATGCTTTTTTAACTGGGGTATGTGAAGATTTTGGGTTGGCCCGTGGAGGATCTATTGTCTTATATTTTCCTTTGCAAGAAGCAGAGGGCTGGGACTTTGCTTTTATGGATGAAAGGATAAAACCTGAGGCATTTAAGCGGTATTTTTACAATAGTCTAACAAGTGATTATGAAGAGTTTTTTTGGGATCAGGAGTCACGGTTAAGATTCTTTGATTATTTTCACCCTAAAAGCTATCAGTCAGTAATTAAAAGCCGGGTTCCTATAGGTCGTAATCAGAAAATTATAGAGTTAAAAATTGATCTATATGATTTATTGGCTAAGCAGTTATCTGGGTTAATCTTATATGTTGAAGATGGTTTTTATACTCCTATCATTGATCGACAAGCCTATTTTTTCTCCGGCTTAGATAAAGTGGGTGATGTAGGTCCTCATGGGGTAGGGCCCGCACCAAAGTGCGGGAGAATTATAAAGCGTCTATTAAAGGCTAGATTTCAATTGCTTGGCCAAAAGGTGGGTGAAAAAGAAGGTAAAAAACTTGAGTTTTTAGATGAGCTGTACAGTCATATTGCTAATAACCCAGTAGACCCTAGTATTAAAAAAATCTGGCAAGAAGTGATTGCTGAGTATGAGTGACAATCAATTTGCTATTGATATTAATATCCCACAGGCCCAATTGTCAGACTGGGTAGTTTTAATTCAAGGTTTGTGTGATGGACAGCTGGGCGCTTACCTCGAAGAGCGGTTGGAAGCTCTTAACCCAGACTCCCTGGCTTTAATGGATAAAGTGCTGGACGACTGGTGTAACTATAGTCGTCCTACTTTTTATGAATTTGAACAGCAGGGTAATCGGCTACGCTGTCACGCTGAGGGCCCAACCGGATTTCACCGCGATCTTGAAGTTTTTCGTGAGGCTTTGGTACTTTGTGGGGCAACAGTTAACGTGGATGATAAGAGTTTGTTGGAGCTTTAGGGGTACACGATTTGGACACCCCGTGCGCCGAGTTAAATCGGCAAAAGATTGGAGATGGAAGCCCTCTGCCCGGTAAGGTTTAGCAAACCGCTGGGACCCTGAGTCATGGGCGTTGTTTGCAGCACATATGGATTTGAGCCTTAGAGGCAAATAACTCGCAAATAAGCACTGACCTTATATGGTGATTAGATAAAATCCATTTAGGTGGTCTGCCGGCCAGGTTGTTTCGAGCTTACCTGGCCAGGTGTAGTGAGGGGGTCACAAGCAGTTGGTCGGCTTAGGTAAGCCGGCAATTTTACTGGCCACTTTAGCTGGGCTTGGGGGGAAGAGCTGCATCAAGTAAATACTGCGGCCCTTTTCTGCGCCGAGATGCTGGCCAATATATTTCACCAGCGGGCGCATAGCGGGGGAGAGTTCAAACTCGCGGTAAAATTCTTGCAGCAGCTCAATAACTTGCCAGTGCTCCTCGGTTAACTCGATGTCCTCAGCCTTGGCTAACTGAAGGGCGGCGTCCCGGCTCCAGTCGCTGAGGTTGCGTAGGTAACCCTCTTTGTCCAAGGGGATTTCCTGGCTATTGACTACTAGGTTGCTCATTTTTTGTTACCGAAACCAGCTGACTATGGGGTGATGCTCGGTACAGAGCTGTACCCAGCGCGCATCATCAATCATTTCCACTCTATCCATGTTTGCTGCAAGTTGCTGCTGACCACGGGCAGAGGTGTCTGCTTCAAGGCAGAAAATTTGGGTACTTGGCACTGTTTCCAGAACCTCGTGCCTCAGCGCATAGACACCGTCTTCAATAAGCAGGAGCGAGTCATCCTGGGCAAAAGCACCCAGGCATTCCTTAAGGGCACTGCTGGTATAGGGGGATTTACTGACAATATGCAAAGTCATATCAGAAACTCAATACGGTGGGGTAGGCGGCGATCAGTGAGCCGGTATCTTTTACGGCTTTAGTCTCTGCGCCGGCAACCTGGATCTGCTCCAGGGTGATATTGCGTTCAGCAAGGCTTTCCTCACAAACGAAAAACTGCTCAATGCCAAACATCGGCAGAGCCTGCAAATTGCGTCGCAGGCTTTTCTGGCCGATATCCGCAGGTGATTGCTGGTCCAGCAATTGGAATACCCCATCGCCGAGAAATAGCAGGTCCATGTCCTGTTCCATCGCCGCCGCTGCCAGTACGGCTTCGATACCTTCTCGTGCCAGGGCATTGCCGTAGGGGGCGGTGCGGCATAGGGCCAATGATTTAGTACTCATGCTCAGCCTCCAAAGGTAATCAGGCGATCGGAGTTGGCGACAGCGTCGGTTAGTTGGCCGAGTCCAGCCAGCTCAAAGCCCTCTGCCAAGTTGGCGGCGGGTCTTTCCAGGCGCTCGGCCTCTCGCTGATTCAGCACACCGCGCCGTTGCGCAGCGGCAATACAAACTACCAGGTCCAATTGGTGCTGGTGGCCCAGTGCCTGCCACTCTGAAGTCAGGTCAGTTTCGTCCTGGGGAGGGGCGGCAATGGCATTGCTGTTTTGTACGCCGTCGCAGTAGAAAAACACTCGATAAATTTCGTGGCCTTGCTCTAGGAGGGCTTTGGCAAACCGGAGTGCACTGGATGAAGACTGGGTGCTGTGGGGGGCTGAGTAGATGGCTAGGGAAAACTTCATAGGGGGCCAAATAGTAAAATGC
The DNA here is from genome assembly GCF_056311705.1 of Microbulbifer sp. ABM4_008. Classification (NCBI taxonomy): domain Bacteria; kingdom Pseudomonadati; phylum Pseudomonadota; class Gammaproteobacteria; order Cellvibrionales; family Microbulbiferaceae; genus Microbulbifer; species Microbulbifer sp. ABM4_008. The sequence continues at coordinate 1,887,728 of NZ_CM149970.1, forward strand.
CCCGCGGTGCGGGGCATTGTGACTTGCTCAACAAAGCTGTTGCTTAGTCGTCAGAAGATGCGAATCCAAAGATGTGCAGCAAGCTGGTGAACAGGTTGAAGATGTTCAGGTACAGGGAGGCGGTAGCCATCAGGTAGTTGGTCTCGCCACCGTTGATGATGCGGCTGGTGTCGTACAGGATGAAGCCAGACATCAGCAGGGCAACAACGCCGCTCAGGGCCACGCTAAACAGCGGCATGTGGATGCCGAAGAAGCCAGCGATGATAACGCCCAGGAAACATACCAGTACTGCGATCAGGCCAACGGCCAGGAAGCCGCCCATAAAGCTGAAGTCTTTGCGGGTAGTCAGTACGTAGGCAGACAGGGCAAAGAAGATCAGGGCAGTGGTGCCCAGGGCTTGCATAACGATCTGGCCGCCGCCAGCCATGCCCAGGAAGTGGTTAAGCATTGGACCAATGGAGGCACCCAGCAAGCCGGTAAATGCGAATACAACACCAACGCCTGCGGCGGAGTTTGCTGTGCGCGGTAATACGAACCAGATGAGGGCCAGGGCTCCGAGGGAGCAGACCAGGCTCATGCCACGACCCATGCCAATAGACATGGAAATACCGGCGGTAATGGCACTGAAGAGAACGGTCATTGCCAGTAGGGCATAGGTATTGCGCAACACCTTCGCCGATTCCGAGCGATCCAGTGCGCGGGTTTGAGTATAAGCTTGCGGTTGCATTTAGCGACTCCTGCTATTAAGTGATAGAAGAATCATATAGCTCGCAGTGGGGACCTTCAAGTCGGGAAAACCCTTTTAGCGTCCGTCTGCCAGTCTCTATGAATTCACAAAAACCCTATATTTTTAAAGGATTTATTCAAATATTCTCCGCTTATTGTGGGGGCTCTGGGGCATTTTTCAAGTGTTATCGCTCGGGTTGGAGGGTGCGAAGAGTGTGGGGCTCGATAAACCGAGATCGATTACTTTCCACCCTTGATGGGTAGGTCGATATCCACGATCAATGGCAGGTGATCTGAGGCTTGTCGGGTCAGCGATGTCCTGGGCACCCGCACCCGTTTCACATTGAGTCCGGCACTTAGGAACATGTGATCAATACGGACCTTTAGGAAGGTCCCTTTGGGGTTGTGGCGGGGCGCCTGTTCCTGGGCATCTCGGAGGTAGCCCCCGAGTCGCTTGCACTCGGCAGAGTTGGGTAGCGCGTTGAAGTCTCCCAGTAGCACTCGCTCTCCGGTGCAGCGGGGATTGCTGAGCCATTCGGGGCCGAGAAGGGCATCCACCTGGCGCAGCCGCTCTGCACGGGATAACCCCAGGTGGGTGTTGATAATCTGGATAGGTTTGCCATTGGCTTCAATTTCCACCCAAACAGCTCCACGCGGTTCGTCTGCAGCGGGGTTAAAAAGTCTCCCTTTGCCAGAGGGAGGGCCGGGCAAAATCCCTTTCTTGATGAGCCGGGCGGGGAGATGGGTGAGGATCGCATCACCGTAGCGTTCCTCTTTCATATTTATAGTGGGCTGGAAGTGCAGGTCCATTGCCAGTAGACGAGCAAGTCTTTCGGCCTGGTCGAGGCCTCCGGTGCGTTTGCGCATGACATCCAGTTCTTGTAATGCCACCACATCCGGGCGATAGCGGGCAATTACCCGGGCAATTCGCTGTGGGGAGAGCTTGCCATCTAGCCCTCGGCAACTGTGCACGTTGTAGGTCATGATGCGCAAAACAGTTTTTGGCATCCTGTGGTTATCTACTTTCATGGGGCGGGCGCCACGGAGGTAGGCACGGGCTGTGGAGCGCAGATCCTGCGGGCGCCAGTAGCCCCGACTGGGGTCTGGGGGTTGGATATCCTCTGGCATCAGGGCGAAGGCATGGGTCTCATTGGGGCCTGAGCCGCCGTGACTGCCATTTTCCATGGCGAAAGTCATGGGTTGCCGCATACCGGCACACCAGCCGTACATCATAAAGTCGCCAGAGTCTGGGTGCCGGCACAGGCTGGCCATATCCTCTGCGGCTTCAACCGGGTAGGGGTGTTCGTCCCCCATCAATTTGCGGCCGTCTTCAGGAAGCTTGATGGGGCCATCTTTCCACCACCCATGCACTGGTGAGGAAGCGGGGGAGGATGGGTCTTCCAGATAGAGTACTAGGGGCACTTTGGCTTGCTCCACCATCCTTTTGGCGGCATCTGCCCGGCTGGTACCGTTCAGGTCTATGTTGTACAGCATCGCGATTGGGCCCAGGGCCGCTATGGCAGTAGGCGTTCTATCGCCCTCTTGAGTGGATTCCTCCTCGATGCTGCTTTTGTCCATCCACTCACTGCCGAACAGGCGAGCTCTTTCGAAGCGGACTTTTTTGGGGATGGTGGTAGATTTGATCTTCGGCGCTGAAGGTAAATTGGATAGAGCTTCCGAGAGGGCATCGCCAAGGCTGCGCCCGTTGACCTCTTCATAGGCCACTGTTTGTTCCTGGCCGTGGTCTGAAAAAATCCACACATCGTAGTGCCGCCGTTCGGAGCTGTGTGCAGCCTTCCAGATTTTGGCTATCGCACTATCTATGCCTTTTAGCACCCAGTGCGCGAATGCTGACTTTGGCCCGCGCCGGTGTGATTGCTCATCGTAACCGAGCAGGTTGATATAAATAATCGGCAGGCCGCGGGTGATATCAACTTTTACCCCCATGGTGCACAGCTCTCTAGTGAGAATGGTGATGCCTACCCGTGTGGGGATAAACAACAACTCCTTAATCAGGTTTTGGCCGGCGATAATCCCGCGTATGCAATCAATCAGGGATAGAACCAGTTCAATCAAAATTAATGCAGTGGTGCGAACAAGGCTCCAAATATTGGTGACAATCAGGATGGCGATTGCCATGGGGCTGGCTTCGCGTAGGGCCGGGCCCCATCCCTGGTCGGCGGGGCAGAAGTGCGCTTCACCGGTTTTTGTGCCGGCTTTAAATAGGCTGAGATAACAGCTGCCCCCTCGCAAAAGAGGGTCGCGGTGTTGAGTCTTAATTCTTTTTTCGACCAGGGCGGCAACCTCAGGATCGTACATCCGTCCCAGTTTTTGCGTTTCGTGGACGAGGAAGCCAAATGCAGGTACGGCCTGGCGCACTCCATAAAAAAGTTCGGCCTGTACCGCAGGAGTTGTCGATGGGACTCCTGGGTACATATGTTCCAGGCGATAGTGCTCTTTTCTGATTAGCCGCTTCAGAAATGGCATTCGCCCTCGGGCGAGTGCTTTGAGAAGTTCGGGGTAGGCCAGTCCGTCAATCTGGATCAAAATTAGCCCCGGGGCATGGGGGCTATTTGGGTTGGTGGATAGTCCGAGCAAGCGAGTAATCCACTCGCTGCGACTGAGTCGGCGGCGCCAGCGTCTGATTGATAGTCCGATACGGCTTAACATGGTTTCTGGACTAACGCTTAGGTGGTTGATTCAAGGCTGCGCCTGCGGCTTCTGTGAAGCCCTCGAAAATCTCCCACTGTATGGTGATTAATTTTCCAGTGCGTATACATCGCGCATAAATAGAGTTATCGAGCGGCCAGTTGTAGTGCACGAGGGGTTGATAGAGATCCAGTGCACGCTGGGCACAGCTATTCATGGAAAAGTCCTGGGCCGTAATTCTGGCTTCCCTGATCATCTGCTGGCGGCGGTCATCAGGCAGGTTGTGGAACCAACGTATCGCCGCCACAAAATCATTCAGCGATTCTTTGGTTACCAGGCAGCCGTTAATACCTTGCTTCAATATATCTCTCGATCCATTGGCTTCCAGGGCGATCACGGGAACTCCAGAGGCCATTGCCTCAGACAGCACTAGACCTTGGGTTTCAGTAGTGGAAGTAAATAGAAAGGTGTCCATCGCGCTGTAGACATCCCGGCGGGCATCGCCAATGACTTTCCCTGGCATATGTACACGTTGCATTAATTTTTTGTCGGTAAAAAACTGCTGGAGCTGATCTTCCAATGGGCCGCTGCCAGCGAGAAGAAAGTGTGCGGATGGATACTCCTGTAAAAATTTGGCGACGGCCTGACAAAGAAAAACCAAGTTTTTTTCCTTCCCAAAGCGGCCCAAGTGTCCCAACAAGAATGCTGATGCGGGTATTTTCAGTTTTTTCCTGAGCTTATTTCCTTTTCCATGGGCGTATTGCTCTGGGTGCACTCCCGTAGGGACTTCCGCGATTGGAGTTTGTACCCCTCGCTCCCGGAGAAGTCTCACAATACTCAGGCTTGGGGCTAAGACCAGATTTGCTTTATTGGCGAAGCGGGTGGCAACTTCCATTACAAAGCGTTTGAGTGCTTGTGAATCTCCCATCAAATTGTGGGTGTAGTGCTCGTACAATGTGTGATGGGTAAAAACGAGCGGTAGCTCGCGCTCTCGCGAAATACGTAGGGCAGTCAGCCCCAGGAGAAAAGGGTGGTGGGCATGGAGGATATCCGGACGGAATTTATCCAGCGCATCATTCAAGACGCCTGAGAATGGCAGTGCCATGGAAAAGTCGGTGCCATTAAAATTCTGGATGGAGTGAATTCTCAGTACATGTTCTTCATCGTCAGACTTTTGCGGGAACTCAGGTGCGATCACCAGTACTTTGTGCCCACGTTTGCGATATTCCTCACTAAACGCGGCGACCGAGTGTGCAACGCCGCCCACGTGAGGTAAGTAGGTGTTGGTGAGCATCACGATATTCACTTGGGGCTCAACTCCACACTCTGCGATTCGTCGGTGATCAGCACTGGCCGGAAGCCGATGGCCTTAATGGCGATAGGTGGGGGCTTCCCATGCCAATCGGCAGCCCAAGAGACCGTTGGCGTGGAGCCAGGTTGAATTTCCAGGGTAACTAAGCCAAACCGGGTTGGAGCGGGCCCAAAGCGGATGGGCTGATCTGAGTCAGTACCTTTGAGCCACTCGGGGGGGAGCCCGGAGATGAGAACCAGTGCGTCCTGCTCTTCGCGGACGAAGCAATTGCGTTGCATCGCCACCCACTCAGCCGCTGCCCAGGCGTGCTGTCCATCCCCCATACATCCGCCGAGAGAATGGGGGTGGATGGCTTCCGGCCATTGCCCTGTTGGCGATGCCAGTTCTGCGACACTGCGCATAAGGTCAATACAGCGGGCATCTCCAGCCCGAAGCAATATCTGGGCAATGTGGAGAGTGAGGTAGGCGTTAATGCCGGAATGGATCATGTCCTGGAAAAACCCGCCGCTCACAAAGCACTTTTCCATCAGGTATTCAGCCAGGTCTACCAGCCTCGGGTCCTCTGGTGGGTAGAGTTGCAAGGGATAGCCTGCGGCGATCGATCCTACGGCACCGGCATCCAGGCGCCGGTTTGGTGAGGCTGGCATCGCGGGGCGGCCCAGGCGGTCCTGTGCATCCTGCAAGCTTTGATCAATAGTGCGCTGGAAGTCGCTGGCCGCGGTATTGAAGCGATGGGCGTTGTCATCCATACCTTCGCGCGTGCAAATACTGGCGGCACTCTGCAGACCGGCGACGCCCCAGAAGTCGTCCCAGTAGTAGCAGTCGTTGGGCCCCAGGTGTTCTGCACTGAATCCCGCAGGGAGCAGGCCCCCACAGGGGCTACCATCATTCGGCAGGCGCTTGTTGATAATCCATTTGGCACCCCTGACGACAGGCTCGCACCACGGCTGCTTTAAGGGTTTGCCGGTTAATTCACAGTAGAGATTGAAGATCCAAAGGGCTTCACCATTGGAGTCCCACTCGCCGTCCTGGGAGTGAAAAAAACCATCCCGCTTTTGCCGGTGGGGAAATTGCTCCAGAGCTCTTTCTGCACGGTCTGTCAGTCCGGCATAAAGCAGCGATTGAATCATAAATGCCGCGTCCCGAAACCAAAACCGTTTGTAGGTGTAAGGGCCTGGGTAGACATCTTTGGGAGAATGGAGAATAAGGGTGCGTATTGCTGAGTCGTAGAGAAACTGAAACTTTTCGTCGGGAACGGTCAAGGCGCAGTGACCTTCCAGCACGTGTTCCCAGCAAAGGGGAGAGCGCTGCTTACTCTCCTCTGTGACCAGGGGAATAGCAACCTCAATCTTGCGGGATTTTCGGTCTTCGATACGAAACATAGCAGCAGCGGAGGCCATGCCAATATCGCAGAGCCCCTCGCGATTGCTCTCTTTGTCTCGGAGATGGAGGTAGATATCGCCACGCTTGTAATTGGATGCCAGGTGTTTGTCCACCGGTTGACTGAACTCCACTGCAGACTTGTCTTCAATAAGCCAATTGCGCCCGCTATCGCCCAGGCGAACCTTGTGAACAAAGCTGACGCCCTCCGGATTGCAGGGGCGCAAGACCACCATTAACCAGCCGCCTCCCGGGCACTGGGCATTGAGTTCAAGCACACTGCGGGGGTGGCCTTGGAGCAGGCTCACTGAGGCCCTATTGTGCAACTTCAGACCCCGACGATGGGATTCGGTAACTATTGCAATATCATCTCCCAGTTCCTGGTGCTGGTTGCAGAAGCCGAGGGTGGAAGGCATTAGCTCTTCACCGCTATCACTGATGACCCAGACATCGATAGACCAGCCATCGTAGTGGGGTGTAAGCAGGCCTCGGGGGTCGACAATTGGCAATTCTTCGCAGTCTGGTATACCTACAGCGGTCCAATTGCGGTGGCTTAAATTGCAGTGGCTAATGGAAAAAGCCCGGGGGATAAACGACTTGTCATAGGGATCAAACTGGCGCTGAATCCAGTAGGGCCACACCCAGTCCAGGTTGTGTTGTATGACTTTGCTGTTGATCAGTGCTCGAGCGTGAAATACCGCCCCTGCGCGTAGCAGCTCGATGGGTTCACTCACCTCTGAAGGCTCGGCAAAGCGCTGTAAATGCGCCATCAATGTGAGTGGATCAAGGAAACCGTGAGCGGTGGCAAAGCGGCGTACGAAGAAGCGCCAGGGTAGCCATTTCATCCAAGGCATCAGAGGTCCTCTTCTTTAATAATTCTTTTCAAAGCTCGGCGAGCCATTCGGGTGAGCCCAATTAGTGCGATGACGGCCAGGGCGAATCCGGCAATATAAAATCCCCATTGAACGGGAGTGCGCTCTTCAACCTTGCCCAGGGAGGTGAGGTCTGCTGCGATGGAGCCGATGTAAACGTTGTGCAATGTAAGGGGGATAATTCCAAGGAAATTTCCGATCACAAAGTCACGCAGTCGAACTGGAGTCAGTCCAAAGAAGTAGTTCGACAACTTGAAGGGAAATAGGGGAACCAGTCGGGTCAACATGATCATTTGCCAGCCCTCGCGACGAATCACTTCGCCAACAGTCGCGGGCTTGATATGAGACATAACCCACCGAGAGGGCTTCTCGCCAAGAAGGTAGCGGGCGATAAGAAATGCGAGGGTTGCCCCAAGTACGGTGCCGGCAATAACCAGTAGAGTTCCTTTTATAACGCCAAATACGAACCCCGCCCCCATGGTAAAAATGACGCCAGGGAGTAAAAAGACGATTGCTGCGGCCACAATTAAGATAAATAGCAAACTTGTCTGCCAGCCCTGCTCATTGAGCCACTGCATCAGCTCAATAATCTGATCATCCAGGTCAAAATAAACCAATAAGCTCAACACCCCAGCCACGGCGATAGTGCAAACCGCGAGAATCAATAGAGGAATAAACTTCACCGCCATAGGGTTTTCCACGGAACCAAAGAAATACGGTTTTGATTGCCGCCATTAACTAGCCTAGCTAAAGGATCACGACAGGTGATGCTTCTTTATGGCGTCTACACAGTTTCTGTTCGGAAAACTGATGGGAGGGGGCTGCCCGCTCTAAGAGGTGCTGGTGTTTTCGAAAATGAATCTCTAGTCGCCAGTCGGTGGAATATAAACTTACTAAGTTATTAAAAATATGAATATTGTCCAAGGGGATAAATAGGAATCCGCCAGTCTGGGGCCAGCAGTCCGGGCAGTGGCTGTCAACAGATATACTTACTCGATCCTAAATTTATTTGCGCAGTGAGCAGATTTAAATTGTTGCTGGAAATAGAGGTGGCCGTTGTTCGAGTGCGCGCTCGCAATACTGCTGACTGGCGGCGGAGCCTGGAGCTATGCCAGCGAGCCGGTTTTGACCCTGGAAGATGCCGTCGATTTGGCAGTGACAGCTAATTTACGGGTTCAGGCGGCTGCGCTTGAAGTTAATGAGGTTTGGGATGACGTCGAGGCATTAAAAACAAAGCGCTATCCCCGGCTGGAAATGAATGCAGGGATAATCGACAACCTAACACGCCAGAGGTACACCTTTGATCGTGGCGTTTTTGTGCAGAATTCTCCGATAGGCCCTATCCCCCCTAGGGATATAGAGATCACATCAGAGGAAGGTGTGACCAAGACCTTCTCCGTCAGCGCGACTCAACCTATCACACAGTTGTACACCATAGAGCTAGAGATTTGTGAGGGCTACGTTGTCACTGAAATGGCAGAGGAAAAGGTTCGCTTGGTGCAGCAGGATATAGGCTACCTCACCAAGATCCAGTATTTTGAAATTGGCAGAATCCTTGGTGATTTACAGGCCGTAGATGAAGCCATTATCTTCCTTACCTCATTGAGTGAACTTGTAGGGAATTATGTTGCACAACAAGTTGCCCTCGAGTATGAACTTTTGGATGTGCGAGCACGCCTGGCCCAGCGCAGGCTGGAGCGCCAGCGCCTTACCGATGAGATGGCGACAGCGAAGGAGCGTCTCAATGCGTTGATGGCCCGGGATGTTGAGACCCCCTTCAATATTCAGAGCCTTCCAAACCCACATCATTTAGCGTTCGATGTCGAAACCTCTTTAGGGCTTGCCTTTGAGCAGCGTCCAGATCTCGCGGAATCAGAGTTGTCGATTGAGCGGGCTGAATATAGCTACGATGTGAAAAAGTCCGAGTACATCCCCGATATCGATTTGAATATTGAGTACCTAAAGCTCTATGACGTCAGGTTGATACCCGATGCCGAAGCTTTTATTGCCCTGGAAATGCGCTGGGAGTTTTTTGATTGGGGGCGGAAACGGGATGAACTGTCCAGTCGTGCCAATAAAATTCTTGAAGCGGAAAAAAAGTCTGAAGAGGTTCGAAATCGAATAGAAATAGAGGTTCGTGAGAGTTTGCGTCGCTTGCGTACTTCTCAGGAGTCTGTGGGCGTTGCGCGGGAATTACAAGCGGCCTATAGGGAGAAAGTACGGGTAATGACAAATCGTTACCGCGAACAAGCTGCTGTTCTGAGTGATGTCCTGGAGGCGGAAAAACAGCTTTTTCGTGCGAATAGCGACTACAACCGCGCGATACTGTCTGTTTGGGGGTCCCTGGCGGAATATGAAAGGTCGGTGGGGGAGGTGTGATAAATGCGCGTTATCAGCCTCTATATTATCGCTATATTAGTGGTCGTCGGTGGTTGCCACCGCCAACCACCGGAGAGAAAGCCCACACCGGTGGAAGTTTTTGTTGCCCGCTCGCAAGACGCAGCAGCTGGTTATCCTTACTCCGCAGTCGTCAATCCTCATACGCAAGTTGATGTGGCATTTCGTACAGAAGGCTATGTGCGTGTAATTCCCTCTCGAAAGGCGCTCGGGCAGACGCGTTTACTGCAAGGAGGGGACTACGTTAAACGCCATGAAGTACTGGCTAAGATTGATGACGAGCAATATAGAGATCGCGTGGTAGAGGCCGCTGCAAATGTGAGTAAAGCGGAGGCAGAACGGCGTAAAGCTGATCTCAATTACAAACGGGCAACTGCGCTTTTTGCCACTGCCAGTATTACCGCTCCTGATTACGATTCAGCTAGGGAAGAGTATGAAATTGCGCAGGCTTCGGTGGTCGGCAGCAAGGCCCACTTAGATCGGGCAGAGGAAGAGTTGCAAGATACGGTACTGCGCTCCCCGCTTACCGGAATTATCCTGCAGCGCAATATTGAAGTGGGGACTTTGGTTCATTCGCAGTCGGTTGGTTTCGTTGTGGCCGACATCTCCCGAGTTAAGGTGGTGTTTTCAGTGCCTGACATAGTGTTGAGTTTTGCGCCTCTGGGAAGTGTGGTGTCATTGCGCACAGAGTCTCTGCCAGACCTTACATTCAAGGGGATGATCACTGAAGTTTCGCCCATGGCTGACCCCCGCACCAGAGTATTTGCGATTACGGTTACCGTTGACAACCCTAAGGCGCAATTACGGGTAGGAATGATTATGTCTTTGGCCTTGGATAAAATACCGATACCTCCAGATAGGGTCGTTATACCTCTCTCATGTTTAGTAGCCCATCCTGGTAAATCTGAAGGGTTCGCTGTATTTGTACTGGAAAATGATGGGAAGGTCTTGCGCGCAAAACTAAGAAAAGTTCTCCCGGGGCAAGTAGTTGGCAATGATATTGTCATTATCCAAGGGTTAACCGAAGGTGAGGAGGTTGTATCAACCGGTGCTGCCCAGCTCAGAGATGGGGAAGCCATAATTGTCGTGCCTTGAGGGCTAGGGAATGGCAGATCAGGAAGAAAAAAGACAGGCGGAAATTATTGAGGCGGAAAGTCACCACCGCTTCAATACTGCCCGCTTTTTTGTAGACAATCCAAGTATTTCCGCTGCATTACTGGTTACTATCCTGATATGGGGGGTAGTTGCATATCTCTTTATGCCGAAAAGCAAAGATCCAGATATTCCTGTGCGTATTGCTGTAGCAACAACTCATTGGCGTGGACAATCTGCAGTAAGAGTTGAAGAGTTGGTAACTCGAAAAGTTGAAGAGGCGATAGCGCAGAGTGAATATCTTCACGAGCCAGACTCAAGGACCTTTGCAATAAAGTCCCTTACATTAAATGGTGTCTCTATCGTACAAGCGCAGTTGGCACCGAAAACCGATGTTACCAAGGCATTTAATGATCTTAATCTGAAGCTGATTGATGCTCAGCAGCAATTGCCATCTGGAGCTAGCAAAATTTCTCTGAACTCGGAGTTTGGTGATACTGCAGCTATATTACTCAGTGTTGCTAGCCCCCGTGCAGGGCCAACTGAAATTACATTACGTGCGGAGGATATTAGGGAAGGTATTTCAGAGGTTCGAGGGCAAGAGTCAAATAGTAAGGGACGGGTGAGCATTGTTGTTGCCCTTCCTTTGTCTTTAGCAGATACGTACTCTGCTACAGGCCTATGGATTTTTGCTAACTGGCTGGAGGCCCAAGGATACGGAACGAATTTTGAAGTATTAAATGGGGCTGGCTACCTTGGGGTGGATTTTTTATCTGATAAAAGTAACAGTGAAATACTAGCGGCTACCAAGCTCTACCTATCCGATAGGCTAAGTGCCCAGCGCTTTTTTCCCGATGCTTGGGACCCTTTCGTAGTTCGTAACCTAGCCAATACTCGTGACAACTTAATGAAAGTGGCAGGTGCGAAATATAGCTATCGTCAACTTGATGATTTCTCTGATCTTATTGCAGCAAATATAAGAGCCATTCCTGAAGTGAAAAGGGTGTTAAGAACTGGTGTGCTGACTCAGGAAGTGAAACTTCTGTATTCGCAGGAGAGGTTGGCCTCCTATGGGCTGCGACCGGATATGATTGCCCCTGTTCTCAATGCCCGCAATACAACTATTCCCGGCGGCACCATTATTTCGGATGATCTGGGTATCGCGATTATGCCCAGTGGTGAATTTAATAACCATGAAGAAATTGCCAATGTCCCGGTAGCTTTGAGTGATACAGGAACGCCGGTATATTTGCGAGGAATTGTCGATATTATTATGGGGTATCAAGCACCACCGCCCCTGTTAAATTACTACGTAAATAAAGATGAAAATGGAGACTGGCAGCGTAGTCGCAGCATTAACCTCTCTGTGCAGATGCTGGATGGCAAACAAATAGGAGAGCTTGGTCGCAATGTTAGCACAGTCTTGGAAAAGGTTAAGGTTGATTTACCAAAAGACCTTATTATTGAAAGAGTTTCTGATCAGCCGCGTCAAGTGCGAGAGAGTGTAAGCCTCTTTCTAGAAGCTTTGATAGAGGCGATTATTTTAGTTGTGATAATTGCATTTATCGGGTTTTCAGATTGGAGATCTGCTGTACTGTTAATGATATCTATACCAGTAACACTGACAATGACCTTTGGATTTATGCAGCTGCTGGGGATAGATATTCAACAGGTGTCAATTGCTGCGTTGATAATAGCTCTGGGCCTTTTGGTAGATGATCCAGTAGTGGCGAGTGACGCGATTAAACGACAAATGGCATCCGGTAAACCCTCAATTATTGCTGCTTGGTTGGGCCCAACTTTGCTGGCTAAGGCGATTTTTTTTGCGACATTGACAAATATTGTTGCGTATTTGCCGTTTTTATTGCTAACGGGTAACCAGGGAGATTTTCTACATAGTCTTCCTGTTGTGATGGTTTGTGCTTTGGTTGCATCCCGCATTGTTTCCATGACATTTATCCCTTTTCTTGGGAATACGTTATTACGCCCGCCGGATCAAACGGAGCGCAGTTTGGAGGTGCGGCGGAAAGAGGGGCTTACCGGGCACTACTACCGAACAGCAGATTGGGCTATTAGTAACAGAAAGATTGTTATATTAATTGCTTTAGGCATCCTTGTATTGGGTGTTGTTATAAAAAGCCAGTTGAGGAATGCATTCTTTCCCGCTGATGTTCAGTATTTATTTTATGTTGATATCTGGTTGCAAAATGATGCGAGTATTGATGCAACGGATAATGTAGCAAAGGTCGCAGAGGAAATAATTAGAGAAACTATCGAAGAGTATCAGCGGGAGCATGTAAAAAATAGTGACGGACCCATATTGGAGGGGATTAGCAGCACTTTAGGTGGTGGAGCGCCACGTTTTTGGTACACCTCCAATCCTCAACAAAAGCAATCCAATTATGGGCAGATTATCGTTCGATTAAGTGATAAGTATCTGACACCTATTCTGGTTCCAATTATCCAGGCTGCTCTTTCTGAACGAATTCCTGGAGCGGAGTTAGATGTTCGCCAGCTACAAACAAGTACAGTTGATCACCCTGTTGAGATAAGAGTTTCTGGGCGAGTTGCTGTTGGGTCTTTGGAGGAGGAGAAGGATATAGCACTTCTGCGAGAATATGCTGAAAAAGTTAAAGAAATTATTGAGAAGTCTCCCTATGCTCGCGTGGTTCGCGCTGATTGGGCAGGAAAAAGTCTAGTAATGAATATGAATGTGCTAGAAGATCGAGCTGAGATGTCGGGCGTAACCAATGCTGATATCGCTCTGGCATCGTCTTCAGGTTTTACTGGGTCTACAGTGGATACCTTGCGTCAGGGAGATAAGGAAATACCTATTGTTGCTCAGCTTCGATTGGCGGAACGTGGACAGTTGGAGGATGTCAATAATCTATATGTATTCGCATCTGATAGCGATATTCATATTCCATTGCGACAAGTGGCAACCACTTCCATTCTCTTTTCGACAGAAAGAATATATAGATTGGAAAAGTTTCGAACGATTACTGTTTATGCATTTCCATATTCCGGGTTCATTTCATCAGATATTATGTCTGGTGTTCAAAAAGAGTTAAAAGAACTCTCAAATTCTTTGCCTGCTGGATATCAATTGCAGATATCTGGAGATGCAGCCAGTACTCGTCATGGATTCCTGCAATTACTAATGATCATGGCTGTTTCCTCCAGTGCAATATACCTTGCTTTGGTATTCCAATTTAGTAGTTTGATAAAGCCTCTGGTAGTGTTCGCCACGGTTCCATTAGGTATGGTGGGTGCACTAGTAGCGTTGTTTATATCTGGTCAGCCATTTGGCTTTATGGCGTTTTTAGGGATAGTGAGCCTAATAGGCGTCATTGTCAGTCATATTATTGTCCTATTTGATTTTATTGAGATGCGTCATACTGCAGGAGATTCGCTTCGTCAGGCATTACTTGATGCAGGTATTCTTAGACTGCGCCCCATTTTAATCACTATTGCAGCGACGACCTTCGCCTTAATCCCCTTAGCTATTCACGGAGGCCCCCTCTGGCGGCCATTATGTTTTGCGCAAATTGGCGGCCTTATCTTGGCCACTTTTGGAACACTATTTTTGGTGCCGGTCATCTATACAACTATGGTAGAGGACTTAAAATGGATTAAGTGGATTGAGCGTAAGCCAAAGAAAGGGAGCGATCCCAGTGACTTGGTGACTACCTAAGTCATGTTTTCCCTTCCCTGGGGCATGCTGTAGAGATTCGATGGCGCCTTCAGGTAGTAATACTATTGGCCGGAAGGAAAAGGCTACTTACTGAATATCAGTTGTAAATTACCACTGATATGCTCAGAGAATTGTCACTTAATGCAGCGCAGCTGGATAGTGAAAAGGCTATGTTTTGATCCTGCAAACTCGACAACTGCTAGGATCAAAATGCGCCTATTAATGAAAATCCTGATACCGGCAAAGGCCGGCAACAAGTCCATTGCTGATGATAGTATGTCTGTAGCGATGAATGATTTTATCGCCTCAGCCAATCCTGAGGCTTCCTACTTCTTTTTGGAGCAAGGAAAGCGTGCAGCAATTTTTATCTTTGAGGAGAACTGTCAAGATCAGTTGATGACCTATAATGAAAAATTTTTTGCGGCCTTTGATGCTGAAATATGGATCACTCCGACCTTAAACCTTAAGGAGTTGCAGTTGAATTTATAGGCATTTTTTATGGTTGCAGTTTCTGACTTGAAAATCTGTCAGAACATCGCAATTTTGCCTGCTTAATTCTGTGGGATATTAGAAGGTAAATATATTATCGATTTTTTTTGTGTGTTCTGGTGGGGCTGTCAGCGTATTAAAGGGGTGCTTGTTACGCAGTGCTGAGAAGTAGGGCAGAGGGAGTTTGATGTTCGATGAGAACCCTATTTGAGAACGTATTTGAAGTTATTATTCCCGTATTTATCTGCGTTCTTATTGGATACCTGTTTGCAGCAAGTAAGCAAGAATTAAATTCCAAAATGGTATCCAAATTAATGGCCCATATTGGTTATCCGGCGCTGATATTGGATCATATGCTGGGCCAGCAGATAGTATTGGGTAGATTTCTATGGATGCTGTTGGCCGCCTTCCTGATGTACTCGTTGATGTCAGTGCTAGCCCTTCTATTCTTATCTTTATTTAGGCAAAATATACGTACTTACTTTTCTTGTCTAAGTATGAACAATGTAGGCAATATCGGCCTCGCAGTATGTGCGTTAGCATTTGGACATGCGGGAGTTCTATACGGAATTGCTTTTGTTGTTGTGGGAATGATTTTTTTCTTTGTGGTTGCTCCTGGAGTAACATCGGGTAGCTGGTCGGCCAAGGAAATTATGCTTAGCCCAGCAATTTACAGTGTGGTTTTTTCTATAGTCGCATTGATTTTCAATATAAGTTTACCAAAGCCCGTTATGTCATCTCTTAATATTTTGGGCGGTATGGCAATCCCTCTAATGTTGTTGACCCTCGGACATAGCTTGGCCCAAATTAAGCTGGGTGATACTAAGATTGGATTGGTCTTTGCTATTGGGCACATAATTCTCGGTGGCGCCGTCGCGCTTATTTTGATAAATCTGTTTAACTTTACGGGTGCTATGCGAGGGGTGCTTATTCTGCAATCCCTTATGCCATGCGCTGTTAGTACTTACCTCTGGATATCTATTCATCGCCCCCAAGATACCCCGAAGATATCCGGTATTATTTTCCTCTCAACTATTATGAGCATTTTTATTTTGCCTGTTGTGTTGACTTATTGGGTACAGTAGTTCATAGCTAGTGCCTGAGCTTCAGGCTATTTGGGAGTGATAAGGTGGTTCACTAAACTTCTGTGTGTTGTTCATTTGGCCTTCACAGTACGGAATTCACAGCCGTAGGTAGATTATTTAGGGAGGCTCCAGACTTAAATGCCAACACAGATTTTGACTGGGCGGCCACTCTTGCTGCTGTTGACGTTGCTACTTTTCATGCTGGCTGTGCCACTTCTTGTTATTGCAACTCCCCATCCTCCAGGGCTATTAACCAGCTCCAATGATGATCAATATGCTAATGAGGAGCTATTGGGAGTTACATTTTTTCGAATGCTCCATCTGGATAGTACTATGGATAAGCAGGTGCGCCCGGATAGAAAAATCCAAACACCACCGATCCGCCACTTTGAAGGTGCTACTGCCAAGAACTTTCAGGAAAAGATAGCCCATAAAAAATACCACCAGATTTGTGATCGTCAGTCACCCAAAGGGTTGTCTCTTTGCGAGGAGGCGAACTGGAAGTACAAGCAAGCGAAAGCCTGTTTACAAGCCAGGGAAGCCTGGGAGGCCCGCTGGGGCAGGCCGGATACTCAAGCTCCACATGGGAGAGCCCTGAAGAATGTCCGGGCTCGGCTTAAAAATGCTATTACTGACAAAGAGCGCCTTTGTGGTATTGAATAGAGTTCTAATAGCCAGCGATGCTTGGATAGTTTGTCATGCTCACTATGTAGTTGACGAGATAAAGGTGTGTCGAAAAAGTGGTCCGTGTAAACTAACGTGAATTCTACAGCTGAGAAATAGGCCCCCATTGAAAGGACGTATATTACTAACCGGCGCTAGTGGCTTTGTGGGAACCGCACTCTTGCCGCAGCTTCACAAAGACGGTTACCAGGTTTTGCCGGTGTATCGCCGCGATGTTGAGGGTGGCTTTCAGATCGGTGACCTGTCAAGCAATACGGATTGGGCACAGGCGCTTGTCGATATAGATACAGTCATTCACACCGCTGCGCGCGTCCATGTAATGGAGGAGACCTCTGCTAACCCTCTGGACGAATTCCGTCGGGTGAATGTCGGGGGTACTATCAAGCTGGCACAGCAGGCGGCTTCATCCGGTGTTAGACGTTTTATTTATCTTAGTTCTATTAAGGTTAACGGGGAGTCTACCGACAACCGCTTGCCATTTAATGCGGATGAACAATGTGATCCTACGGATCCCTATGGGATTTCAAAGAAAGAGGCCGAAGACGCACTGCTTGAGCTGGCTGAGTCTACGGGGATGGAAGTTGTTATTATCCGACCACCTCTGGTCTATGGCCCTGGGGTCAAGGCGAACTTCCAAGCGATGATGCGTTGGCTTACCAAGGGGATCCCGCTGCCACTAGGGGCTATTCATAATCGCCGAAGCTTGGTATCTATCGGCAATTTGATCGACCTGATCCGCGTTTGTATTTCTCATCCCAATGCGGCAAACCAGGTATTTCTGGTGTCCGATGATATGGATGTATCGGTAACAGATTTGTTGCGTGGTTTATCCCATGCCATGGGATGTGATGCTCGACTATTGCCTCTTCCCCAATTCGCACTCACCAGTGCGCTGAAGCTAATAGGAAAGGGGGCAGTTGCCGAGCGCTTGTGCGGTTCACTACAAGTGGATATCACTAAAACCAAAGAGTTACTTGACTGGACCCCCCCGGTGGCCTTAGGTGAAGGTCTGGCGGAGACGGCACAGGCATATTGCCAGGCAGGAAGCTCTCAGACCCCGCAAAAGAGCACTTAGTCAACATTTATTGCCTACGGAGAGGGGTAGTCACCCCTCGTAATTGGCAACCGCAGCGTAAAAACCAAGCAAGTAGGTTGCTGGAACCTCAATGGTAGAGCTGTGCCCGGATCTTGCTCTCAGTTTAAGTTTGAGTTTATCTCGATTGCGCACCGAAGCCTGTATTTGTTCCTCAGTGAGAGCAATATCCAGAATCTCTTCAAGCATACATTCATTGCCACTTACGCATTGAAGGACATTTTTGTTAATAGGGGCTGTCTCTACTGGTTGTCCGCCATTTAACTCCGCAGACTCATAGTGACGCCACGCCTTGCGATAGGTGATATGGATCTGTAGATGGTACTTCGTTGGCTCGTTAGCAGCGGGTTCAAATGCGCGGAGGTTGTAGTAGTAGAGGTTCAGGTCAGAGCCATCAGTAGTGGCCTGTAATTTCGGCCCTGAGAACTGAGTACCAGAATTTTCCCCACTAGCTTGTATAGATACCGCCTGTCTGATTTCCCCTGCCGTTTTTTCCGAGAGCTGAGTGACTGAACTACAGCCAGCCAATAAAACCGCTGCCAGAGTTAGTGTGAATTTGGTCATGGGTCTTCCCTGTTTTCTTTTCACTTCTTTTGGGGCGGAAGTATCGCATAGTTGGAGTGCTGGCTGAAACTCAAGGTTGTCGTTTAGCTGGGTTCTCTCTGAAGTCGTTATGCAAATGTACGAGTATGCGAGTGATTTATCAGAGGGGCAGGGTGGCACCAAAAGATAATCTGCAGCAAGTGTTATTTGGGGGGATTATTTAAGGTGTGACAGATACGGTGAAACATACCTTTATCAGGCTAGGCTAGTTAATGGTAGAGAGAGATAATTAGTCTTGATGAATTAACTGGGAGAGGTTTCACTAGTTGGTAAACTCTTCTGAGCCAATGCAAGGCATAGTTCCTTCATGTTCTTCACGAATCCACCTATTACAGCTGTAGTTCTGTAGTATAAACCCCATATCCAACCGATGATACCTGGCAAATAGTGCGGCTAGTAGAGCGGGCTGTGCCGGGGCTATTTCGACAGGTTTGTCGATTCTTTAAAGCTGGAGTGGAGTTAATTCCCTGTTCATTGGGGCGAGGTGATTTGTTTTGCTTGGGGCAGCCATTTAAGGCCAGTAAAATTATGCAAACCATTGATTGAATTGACCAGCGTATTGGCCGAAGAGCACTATTTCTAGGGGGAAGGGTATCCAAAAGAATTGGAAAATGCGGTAACAGTATAAGCTTTCGGCTTACACGACTCGGCGGGATGAACTGCCTGAGCTTTTCATCTGTTGGTTAGTTCTACCTTGCCGCAAATGCCTTCAAGATTAGTAGCTCCGATTTGCTGCATAACCTGAGTTAACTGAGCTTTAAGTAGGTAAATTGCATGATTGGCTCCTTCATTGCCAAGGGCACAGACGCTATACATAAAAAATCTTCCCAGAAAGCAAAAGTTTGCCCCTAGGCCACAAGCACTTGCGATATCCACACCGGATCTGATTCCACTATCGATAGCCAAGGAAATCCTATCCTGATAGCTGGAAAACCGTCCCAGTAAGGGGAGAGTCGCTTCGCCTAAATCAAGTTGCCGTGCACCGTGATTGGATAAAATGACTCCATCTGCCCCGAGTTTAATCGCTTGTTGAAGATCGGGTTCACTCATTATCCCTTTAATAATAAGTTTATGGGGCCATAGATCTCTTATGCGTTTTACACTGTCAAAATCCAGTGGGCCCATAGTTGTGGTGTTCATAAACTCGGTTAGTTCAAGTTTTTTGTTATCGGTATCAATGTAAGGCTCTAGATTTTTAAATTTAGGGAGACCGTATCGCAATGTAGATAGGCTCCAATTTGGCCTGAGTATCGCTTGCCAGATGTTTTTTACATTCAACTTCGGTGGCATTGCCAACCCGTTGTGGAAGTCTCTGGGGCGTAAGCCAAATGTAGGAACATCAATGGTAATGACTAAATGTTGATATTGGGCAGAGGTTAGTCGGGATAACAGGTCAGAAAGAATGGCTGGGTCTGTTGGGTTGTAGAGTTGGTACCAGGCTGTTCCCTGTGAGACTTCAGAAATTCGCTCTAGTGCTTCTGAGGATACAGTGCTGAGAATGAATGGGATATTGTGCTCGTATGCAGCTTTAGCGAGTATGACAGGTGCATTTGGCCACATAAGCCCCTGTAGCCCTATGGGGGCTATGCCAAATGGAGCACTGTATAACTTCCCAAGAAGCTCACAGTTTAAATTCGGAGTAGAGTTTGGACGGATATATTGGGGAGTGAATTTTACGGAGGCAAATGCTTGGCGATTGCGGCATAAGCCAATATCATCCATACAGCCCTCTATTAAGTACTCATAGGAGAATTTTGGAACTCTCTGCTTTGCGCGATTTTTTAGCCTTTGGGAGCTTGCGAAGTGGCGATTGAATCCATTGCTGCAGTTGGTCACACTTAGCTCCTAGGATTGTTATTGACTCAAGATTAGTTAGGTGGGTGATTGTTGCCTCATTTGGGTAGAATGTGTCGCTTTAATAATAATACTTAAAACCGCATCACCACCCCTCTAATAAGTGGTGATGCTGGATTTCGAAATACAGGTAGTTCATTCCAGACAGGCTGGATCAGCAGTTACGAAATTATTGGCAACCCATTGGTTGCTGCCTGTACAGTTTGGATCTATTCTATCCTTTAGGTCGAAGGGTAGATTGTTCTCGGCAGTATTCCCAAGTATTAAGTTATTAGATGAAGATTGACTGGTAATTACAATCCCTCCAGAATCTCCGGAAATACCATCACCATTATTCATTACTGTATTTTGTACTATCGTATTATTGTCTGAGGCTTCCATCTCTATTCCAGCTCTCTGACTGCCTGTTACGAAGTTAAAAGCCACTGTACCGAAATCATTATCGGCCTCAATGCCGTCACGGTCACTGAATTCAATATAATTCTGTATAACGCTACTGAAATCTCCCTGCATGTCGATACCATCTTCACCACTGAACTGTATATGATTTTTTATGGCGGTATTATTGTCGCTTCTTAGATCTATGCCATCTTCTAAGCTGTTAGTGATTGTCATATCTGAAATGGTATGGAATCCAGTGCCAACTACAAATATTCCATAATTGCAGTTGTTTACCGTTCCATCAGTAACAAGAGATGCCATGCCGGTGATACGAATACCCGCTGCATCGGTAAATAGTGGGAGGTTGTCAAGATTGCATGTTAGCGTATACCCATTCATATATAGACTCCCTGAAGGACCTTCAACAATGAGACCATTTTGGTTATCTATGTCTATCGGGCAGGTAAGATTCTCTGTAAGTACAGTAGGGGTTGTAATAGTATCACCACAATTGACAGCAGTTGCGCTGTTGGATGCAACAAACAGAATTGCGGTAAAAGTGCTTATTTTATACGATTTTCGAAAATTAATCATTTGTATCTCCTTTATTGATTTGAAAGTTATTGATGGCGAGTAAGTTTCCTGGCTAATTAGATCTCGCATCAATTTTGCATTCTGTCTCAATAGTCGTTTTTCTTAAAAGTATGATTGGTAATTTACTATCTGTTTTTTATTTGATTTTATTCGGGTTTCTAAAGTTAGGTTTCTTAAGGTTTGGCAGGGTAGGATATATTGTAGTTATTAGGTGAGGCTCTTATTGGCGACTATTTTACAATAAATCTTTATAAGCCATTTTTAATGGGTGATTGCTAGGTGAGTCTGCTCATATTTTGGTTGGTTTTTGGGGGAGGTTTTTTAATTGTTTTAATGGTCAAAGTTCTAGTTTCTTTGTGGGGATTTTTAAGGGTGTGTTTGGGTTTTTGCTGCAAAATAATTTAACTTATATTAAGGTCCTTGAAAATGTTTATACTATTTTTCCGATTTGGATAGTTGCAGCCTGCTATGTAAACTAGATAACAGGGATGCCATAAATTTAGTCTTATTATTCTTAAGGAATACCTGGGGTTTCCAAAGTCTCTTGACGGAAAAAATATTTAATGAGCCCCCAGGCTTTCAATTTGAGGGGCAAGTCGCTTGCTAAATTTCTGGCAGAAGTGGGTGTTTGGGGGGCATTATAGGCAACGTAGCCTCGCTGGCCGTCTGGTTATAGTAGTTATTTCGAGGCTCCTGGTGGTTCGAAATCTCGCCCGAGCAGGTCTAGAGTGATCTCACCAAATCGCGTGAGCAAAATATTTTCTGCCTCATCCATTGCGTCTTTTAATGTGGCGTTAACGGCATGTTCAATAACGCAGTTAGTGTGTTCGTCTGTGAGGCCAATGGTAAAAACTGAGCTGTCTCCCAGTGCTTTATGGATATCCAGAAGTGTAATTTCATCCAAGGGCTTCGCGAGTGACCAGCCCCCATTGTGTCCTTTACTGGAGCGCACGTACCCCTGATCCCGCAATAGCGCCATGGTTCTGCGAGCCACCACAGGATTGGTGAGGAGCATAGCTGCCATCTTGTCTGAAGTAACCGGCTTGTCGGTCATGTTTAAATGAATCAGGACATGAAGTGCCCTGGATAGTCGGCTGTCTTTACGCATAAATCACCTAGGTTTCCGTCCTGTAGCTTATCACGAAACTTTTTCTGTTACGTGTATTGTCTAGGTTCGAATATTTATGTAACAATAAAAGTTGCATGATATTGGAGAGGTGACTATGGATACGGATGTATTGATCATCGGTGGAAGTTTTGCCGGTTTATCTGCGGCGATGCAGCTGGTTAGGGGAAGGCGTAAGGTCGTTGTACTGGATGCTAAGAGACCTCGAAACCGCTATGCAAAAGCGTCACACGGCGTGTTTTGCCTGGATGGAAAGGCACCAGAGGAGATCCGAACCACGGCGCTTTCTCAACTACAAGCTTATCCGAGCTTCCAGCTGGTTGAAGGGGCTGCGGATAGTGTGGATGTCCAGGAAGAGGGTTTTGTTGTCGCTGCACAGGGAGGTGCCACTTTTAAAGCGAAGAGGCTGATTCTTGCAACGGGTATTACGGACCAGCTACCTGATATCCCCGGGGTAAAGGAGCGCTGGGGTAGGAGTGTGATTCACTGTCCCTATTGCCACGGTTATGAGCTGAGTGATCGCCCTTTAGGTGTGCTGGCTACCAGTGAGCTGTCTTTCCACCAGGCGGCGATGATTCCCGATTGGGGCGCAACTACCTTGTTTACCCAGGGCCAGTTTAATCCGCAGGGGGAAGTGCTCGATCATCTGCTGGCTCGGGGAGTAATGCTGGAAGAAGCCCCGATTACGCAGTTGGAGGGAGAGGGGGATAGTTTAAGTGAAGTTGTTTTGGCGGATGGCCGCAAGTTGCCACTGGAGGGGCTCTACGTGAGCCCCAAAGCGGAGTTGACCTCTCCGTTTATCGATAAATTGGGGTTGGAGCTGGAGGAGTCTTTTACCGGGCGGATTGTGAAGGTGGATGGCTTTAAGGAAACTTCTGTAAAGGGAGTCTTTGCTGCTGGGGATTTATCCAACCCGATGCAAAGCGGAACCTTTGCGATTGCATCCGGCACCATGGCGGGTGTTGGAGCTCATCGCTCGTTGATATTTAACCAGTGACTTTTAAAGACCGGTGGGGGTTCGTTGGAGATATGCCACAAAAAGAATTTGGTATCTTTAGGGCTAAGGAGCCTCTGAATAACTCCATGATACCTCTGGCGTGCAGAGCGGTTCACAATCAAGGCGCGGCTTCGCAGGAATGTCTAGACCTTTCAAGAAGTCGCAACGCGGAGTGTGAATCGCTCTGCAAGCCCCGAAGGGCGGGCCTTGAAGGCCACAGCTGCTGCGTTGCAGCTCTTGCCAAGGGCTACGGCCATTCGCGGCGAGCTGCGCCTAACATCTGCAGCCTTCAAGACCCGCAGAGGCATTATGGAGTTATTCAGAGGCTCCCTAAGTAAGCGGCAGGAGCGGATTTGTGCTCCTGCCGAAAAATATCAGCAGTTCACAGCGTTTACTGCGAGCCCGCCGAGAGAGGTCTCTTTGTATTTGCTCTGCATATCGATACCGGTTTGACGCATCGTCTCGATAACGCTGTCCAGCGGTACGATATGAGCGCCATCACCGCGCAGGGCCAGGCGTGCGCCGTTAATGGCTTTTACGGCACCCATGGTGTTGCGCTCGATACAGGGAACCTGCACCAACCCGCCGATTGGATCGCAGGTAAGGCCGAGGTTGTGTTCCATACCAATTTCAGCAGCGTTTTCAATCTGCTGGTTGGTGCCGCCCTCTACGGCGGCCAAGCCGGCAGAAGCCATGGAGCAGGCTACGCCGATTTCTCCCTGGCAGCCCACCTCAGCGGCAGAAATAGAGGCATTCTTTTTAAACAGCATACCGATAGCGCCAGCGGTGAGCAGGAATTTCACTACCTGGTCTTTCAATTCACCGTGAATTTTGCTGTCGTGTACAAATTCCACGTAGTAGGCGATAACGGCGGGAATCACACCGGCGGCACCGTTAGTGGGTGCGGTGACGATGCGCCCGCGCGCGGCATTTTCCTCATTGACGGCGAGGGCAAAAAGACTAACCCAGTCGAGGATGGCGAGGCCGTGGTTGCGCTCTTCCGGGCTCTGTTTACTCAACTCCCGGTAGAGTTCGGCAGCGCGGCGGCGAACATTGAGGCCGCCGGGCAAGATGCCATTCTGGTGGCAGCCTCGCTCAATAGAGGCATCCATTACTTTCCAGATATTCCACAAACGGTCTTTGACCTCCTGCTCGCTGCGGAAGGCTTTTTCGTTTTCCATGGCCAGCTCGGCAATAGTCCAACCGTGATGATCACAGATCTTCATCAGCTGTTCTGCATTGCTGAAGTCATAGGGCAGAAGGGTGGCGATTTCCTCTTTGTGAGCGAAATCTTCTTCAGAGAGCACAAAGCCGCCGCCGATGGAGAAATAGCTGCGCTCGAATAGCAGCTCTTCGCCAGCGTAAGCCTGGCAGGTCATTCCGTTGGAGTGCTGGGGAAGAAATTCCTCCATATGGAAAACCAGATCGCACTCGCGAATAAATTCGATATCCTGGTCACCGTTTAATAACAGGCGGCGCTCGCTCTGGATTTGCGCAATTTTCTCGTCAATCGAGTCGACATCAATGGTGTCTGGAGATTGACCCAGAAGCCCCATCAGTACCGCCATATCGGTACCGTGACCAACCCCGGTCAGGGCCAGCGAGCCATACAAATGGACTTGTACGCGGTCTGTGCGGGGCAGCTGTTCACGGTCTTGCAAATCCTGCACGAATTGGCGGGCAGCGACCATAGGGCCCACCGTGTGGGAGCTGGAAGGGCCAACCCCAATTTTGAAAAGCTCAAAAACGCTAATACTCATAAATATTCTCTGCGCCGGGCTGCATCCTGCGGCAGCCCTCCCTAAAGGATATAGTTGCACTATTTAGGGGCGCACTTTGCCTTATGAGTCGCAACAATCAAGATGGTGCTCCCCATTCCGTACAAAATTCTATTAGCAGCAAATTTTGCGGAATTTATGAGTTCCCAGACCTTAAGCGTATAGACAAGCTACGGCGCTTCCGCGACCAAAACCGCTCTCTTGGGCGCGGGGTGACCTTCCACGGTTTTGTCTGGCGATTCCGGGTCGAGAAAATCTGCCAGGGATTCGAAGTGCATCCAGTCGGTGCGCCGCTGTTCCTCCAGGCTGGTGGTGTTCAGGTCCACGGTCCTGGGGTTGCGGAAACCGCACTTGCGCAGCCAGCTCTCCAGGGTGGCGCAGCTGGGGAAAAACCACACATTGCGCATCTTTGCATAGCGGTCTTCAGGTACCAGGCAATCGCCGAGTCCGCCGTCGATAACCAGTGTCTCTAATACAAGCTGGCCGCCGGGGCGGAGGGTCTCGCGCAATTCGCGCAGGTGGTCCATGGGTGAACGGCGGTGATAGAGCACCCCCATGGAAAAAGTGGTATCGAAAGCGTGCAAGTTTGCCGGGAGCGCTTCAATACCCAGGGGCAACAAATCCACCGGCGCTTCCTGGCCCAGGTATTTTTTCAGGGCGTAAAATTGCGCGACAAATTTGGCCGAGGGATCAATACCGATTACCCGGCGCGCGCCGGCACCGTAGGATCGCCAGCAGTGGTACCCATTGCCACAGCCCACATCCAGCACCAGTCGATTTTTCAGTGGTGCCAAGTGCGGAAGTACCCGATCCCATTTCCAGTCGGAGCGCCACTCAGTATCAATATTTAGTCCAAATAACTCCCAGGGGCCTTTGCGCCAGGGGTGTAATTTGCGCAGCTCCCGCTCCAGGGCTTCGAGTTGTTCCGGGCTGGCATCAGCGGCAGTGCCCGTGCTGACTTTGCTGTTGAGTTCGATAGCGGAGGGCGTGATTTCCGGTAGGGCTTGCACCGCTGCGCGCCAATCGGGCAGGTCGCCCCAGCGATGAGGACTCAGGTTTTCAGCCACCTGTGTTGGCAGCTGGGCCAGCCAGGTGCGCAGGGCGGGAACGTGTTGCAGGCCTTGATAGAGTTGGGTGTAGTCAATCACGGGGTACTTACTTTTCCGGCGCGCCTTTGATGGCGATTAAAGAGGCAAAATTAAAACACTGGAACCAGACATCGACACTGGTAAAGCCGACATTTTTCAGTCGTGTGCGATGGGTATCCAGGGTTTCCGGAATTAATACATTCTCCAGGGCAGAGCGCTTCTGTGCGATTTCCAGCGCGCTGTAACCGTTGGCGGCTTTAAAGGAGTGATGCAGTTCGATCATTAACTCGTTGTGGGCTTTATCGGCGAAGTCCACTTTCTCGGAAATAATCAGAATGCCGCCGGGGCGTAAACCATCGTGGATTTTCTGCAGGATTTCTTCGCGCTCTTCCACCGGAATAAATTGCAGGGTGAAGTTGAGCACGACGACCGAGGCATTTTCGATAGCAACGTTTTGCAGGTTGTCGCAGATAAGTTGAACGGGAACCTCGCCGCTATCGGCTTCGAGTACTGTGCGCGCCTGATCAACCATGGCTTGCGAATTGTCCACGGCGACGATTTCACAGTCGGCGGCGGGAATGCGATGGCGCATGGCCAGGGTTGCCGCACAAAGGGAGCTGCCCAGGTCATAGCAGCGGCTTCCGGCTTGGGCGTAGCGCTCTGCCAGGGTGCCGATCATGGCTACGATCGTGGTGTAGCCGGGCACGGAGCGCTTGATCATATCGGGAAAAACTTGCACCACCTGGCGATCGAACTCGAAGCCAGCTACTTGGCCCAGTGGGTTTGCAAAAATATTGTCGTGTTTACTCATTGGAACTTCGCTAGAGGATAACGGCGATAGATCGGCGCCGGTTTTTGGCCGGCGCCGCAGAGCTTCTCCGGACAAATTGCCGGGGAATCGTCGAGCTCCAGTTAGAGCTTCTCTTCCTTCAGGTTGAGTTTGGCTGCCGCTTCGCTACCTTGGGGACCGGTAACAATGGCGGTACTGGCCTTGCTCGGGTTCAGATAGGTGGCACCGACGCGTTGCAGGTCTTCCAGGGTAACTTCCGTAACCTGTTTGCGGAATTGCTGGCGCGTCTCGTGGGTGCGGCCGTAAAGGCCCGAGTGGAAGTTCTTCTTGGCTTCACCTGCGGGGGAGCCGGGTTTATCCAGACCGCCGACGACGCCGAGGATCGCTTCCTCAACCTGTTCTTCCTTGTGCTTCTCTTCGGTCAACCACTTCAGGGATGCGTCGAAGTCCTCCAGGGTTTCACCCATACGCGGATCGCGGTAGGAGTAGAAGCGGAATACGCCAATATTGCTGTCGTGGCCGGCACCGCCGCCGTAGGCGCCGCCCTGTTCGCGGATGGTGCGATGCAGGAAGCCGTTGCGCAGGAAGCCGCTCAAAACCGACAGCGGTGCCGCATCCGGGTGGGACATAGGCACAGTGGCGTAGGCCTTGGCACAGAAGTTCACCTGGCTGTTGGCAACCCAGAGTTCCTCGATTTGTTTGCTCTCGAAAGGTGCAGCGGGGTTGGCTGCGGCGATGCTGGAAGTCGAGGTCAGTGGCATCAGTGTCTGGCTGAAATCGCCAATTTTCTCTTCTTCTCCCACCAGCAGGAACTGGCGCGGTGCTGCGAGGATTTTCTGGTGGATAGCCTGGAATTGGGTGGAAAGGTCTTGCAGGCCTTCCTCTTTTTCCAGTCCGGCAACCAGGGCTCGCAGGTTGCGCAATCCCAGCAGACCACCGCTGGCATGGCTCTCCCAGGCGGCACGGTTGTAGCCGGCGCTGGCGGCAGCCATGGCGAGGGCGTGGCCGTTGCCGACAACACCCTGTTCGCGGCGGGCGAGGGTTTGCAGTAGCAGTTCCTTGATGCGGGCGTGCTCGTCGAAACGCACCTGCTCCATAGTGGCTTGCATCAGTTCGGTCAGGCCGCCCTGATTGCGTGCCAGCGCTTTACCGGACAGGATAAAGTGGCCGGACAGGTGATCCAGGTTGTCGATGGCAGTGCGGCTGCTGGTGAAACCGTGCAGGGCGCCCACCACGCTGGTCTGCCACTGCTGGACTTCCAGGTAGTCTTTTTCACCCAGGCCAACTTCGCTCAGTACCTGGCAGTAGTAGGGCAGCAGTTGTTTTTCGGTTTCGGTAAATTCCGGTAGCGCGCAGACCATTTGTTGGTAAACCAGGCCGTTGGTGCCCGCGCTATAGCGGGTCAACTTCTGTGGACCCAACTCTATTGCTTCGCCTTCGACATCGGGAAGCTCTGCGGGAATATCTTCCACGCCGACCTTGGGCAGGATAGAAGCGTCGTCCTCGCGGTTTTGTCGATCGGCCAGGGCTTTGGCCGTTTCGACAATCTGTGCTTTTTCTTTTTCGCTGAGAGCGGCTTTGATTTCCGCCAGCTGGTCTTTCTCCGCCTGCTCGCGGCGCGCAGCCAACTGCTCATCGGGGCTCAGTACCATACGTACGCGATGCTGGTTCTCCAGCAGAAGTTCACGGGCTTTATTGGCGATAAACTTCGGATCTTTGATCTGCTCGCGCAGACGCTCCAGGGTGGCATCGATATTCAGCAGGCCGATGGCATCGCCACGGTGAGTGGCGCCGGTCAATGCGGTGAGAATCAATTGCAAGCCGAAGGGGTAGCCGTCGCCACCAATTTCCCGCTGTTGTAATTCCAGCTGGTGCAAGCTGGCTTCTACCTGTTCGTAGGGGATGCCGTTTTCCGCCACGTCCCTCAGCACGTCGAGAACCTGTTGCTCAAGCTCGTCGGCACTTTCGCGTTCGCTGCCTTCAATACCGCAGACAAACACTAGTTCGCGTTGGGAATCGTCCAGGCCAACCAGCGGCGAAGGGGAAGTGCCCAGGTCGGTGGTTTCCAGCAGCTTCATTAGCGGTGAAGCGCTGTTATCCAGCAGTACGCCGGCGAGCAGGTGTGCGGTCAGGGCCTCTTCAAGATCGGTGACATCACCCAGTAGCCAGCTCAATACGATATGGGTCTTGGCCTTCAGAGGCTCGCCATTTAACGGGTAGTGCTCTTCGACTTTCAGCGGCGCCTGGTAGCGGTCTTCGCGCCCAACGGAAATGGTCTTGTCGAGTTTCTCGAACTTGTGCAGCGCTTTTTCTTCAAACGCGGCCTGGTGTTCCGCTGCGGGAATATCACCGAAAGTCATAAAGGTGGCGTTGCTGGGGTGGTAGTGGCTGCGGTAGAAGGCAACCAGCTGCTCGTAACTCAGCTTTGGAATATCAGTAGGTTCGCCACCGGAGTTGTAGTGATAGGTGGTGGTGGGGAACAGGTATTTGCTCAGGGTGTGCCACAGCTGCGAGGTGACGGAGCTCATGGCACCTTTCATCTCATTGAACACGACACCTTTGTAGACGAGCTCGCTGCTCGCATTATCCGCTTCGGCAAATTCCAGGCGATGGCCTTCCTGGGCAAAGTCCAGCGGGTCCAGGCGCGCAAAAAATACCGCATCCAGATAGACGTCGAGAAGGTTGTCAAAATCCTTTCGGTTCTGGCTGGCAAACGGGTAGGCGGTCCAATCTGAACTGGTGAAGGCGTTCATAAAGGTATTGAGTGAACGCCGGATCATCATAAAGAAGGGATCGCGCACCGGGTACTTGTCACTGCCGCACAGGGCTGTGTGTTCAAGAATATGGGCGACACCGGTGGAGTCTTCGGGCACGGTGCGCAGGGCGACAAGGAAAACATTTTCCGAGTTGTCTGCGGCGATGTGCAGGTGCTGGGCACCGGTCGTAATGTGTCGGTATTCCTCGACGCGCACGCCGAGAGAATCAATATCTGCGCTGGTAACCAGTTCAAATGCAGGATGTGAGTTGCTCAAAAGACAGCTCCCTGGAGTTATATGAATTTTCTGGCCGGCCACTGCTGCCGGCGAAAGGGCGCTATTCTACCGCTTGCACACATCGGAAAGACAGTGTTGACAAGGATGCCAGTAGGGCGAAGACTTCGCTTGCCGAAGCTACGGCATAAATGTAGACGAACACGGAGATATTAGAGGTTGTCCTGGTTGGATATTGCCAGTGTCATTGGCTTTTTTATCACATGGGTGGGTTACACTGTTTTTGCGCGAAAAAAAGCCAAAGAAACCTGGTGCCTTACTTCATCCCTTCAGTGGTACCGCGTTGAATGGATGATGCGTATGCTCGATAGGGATATGCGCATGGCCGATACCGCTATTCTCAGTAACCTGGAGCGAGTCATTGGTTTTTTTGCCTCCACCAGTATTCTTATCCTGGCGGGTTTAGTGACGGCTTTGACGGCGAACAAGGCCGCCATCGAAGTGCTTACCAGTTTGCCTTTTGCGGAGCCCACCACCGTTGAGCAGTTTGAGCTCAAGGTGATGTTGTTGATCCTGATTTTTATCTTCGCCTTTTTCAATTTTACCTGGTCACTGCGCCAGTACTCCTTCGCCAATGTACTCATTGGTGCAGCACCGCCGCCGGAAACTGGTGATCTATCCGAGGAAGAGCGACGCCGGTTTGCCATCAGTACAGCCAAGGTGATCGACCATGCGGGCCACAGTTACAACTACGGTCTGCGCTCTTATTATTTCTCAATGTCAGTGCTGGGCTGGTTTATACACCCAATCCTGTTTGTTGCCGGATATTTGTTTGTTGTCTGTGTTTTATACAGGCGTGAGTTTCTGTCCCGCGCACTGAATTCAATTTTGGCGGCCCGGGAGGGCGGGCTGGAGCGCCAGCAGAGGAAAAAATTTGATGAAAGACCGTGAAATCCTGGCGGCTTTTGATGAAGTCGCTGAAATGCGCGGCTGGCAGTCACTGCATACCCCAAAAAACCTGGCCATGGCGCTATCTGTGGAAGTTGCAGAGTTAGGGCGACACTTTCAATGGTGCAGCGATAAAGATATCCAGAATCTAATGGCAGGCGACAAGGCCGAGCAAGTTGCCGCTGAACTGGCGGATATTCAGATGTACTTGAGCAAACTGGCCGCTGTACTGGGGGTTGATATGGAAGAGGCGCTACAGCGCAAATTCGCTGAGAACCGCCGCCGATGCAATGAGGCTTTGCAAGGTGAGGGCTCCGATGGGTGACAGCCTGCATAAAGATCGAAACTTTGACGATCTCGCTCACCGTTTTCGCAACCGTATCTATGGCGGCCTTAAAGGG
This sequence comes from Microbulbifer sp. ABM4_008, assembly GCF_056311705.1. NCBI lineage: Bacteria > Pseudomonadati > Pseudomonadota > Gammaproteobacteria > Cellvibrionales > Microbulbiferaceae > Microbulbifer > Microbulbifer sp. ABM4_008. Next base: position 1,918,751 of record NZ_CM149970.1, read on the forward strand.
GATATCCGCCTGGCAGTGCTCAACCGGGATCTGGCGCCGCTGTTGGGGAGCGAGCAGCGCATTCTAAAAATCGTTGACGCTGGGGGTGGCCAGGGCCACTTTGCCATGGATCTGGCTGAGGCTGGGCACGAGGTTTTTCTCGCAGATATTTCTGCGCAGATGCTTGAACTCGCAGATGCGGAAATTCGCCAGCGCCATCTGCAAAAGCAAATGACCTTGCTGCATAAACCCCTACAAGAACTGCCGCAAATAGAAGCGTTAAAGGGCGCAGACCTGGTAATTTGCCACGCTGTGCTGGAATGGTTGGAACAGCCGCAACAGGCATTGCAGCAGCTGCGCAGCCTGTTAAAGCCTGGAGGGCATCTTTCGCTCACTTTCTACAATCGGCGTGCCCTTGAGTTCCGTCTATTACAGCGGGGCAGCTTTCGCCAGCTGGACCGCAATATTGAAGGGGATAACTGGGGTGGCCACCCTGGCAGCCTCACTCCACAGAATCCACTTTTGCCGGAATGGGTGGAAGACTGGTTGACCGAAGCGGACTTTTCCGTGGTTTGTCACAGCGGCATCCGCTGCTTCCACGACTTTATGACGCCATCAATCCGGGAAAAGTTGCCCGCGTCGGCCATTGTGGAAAAGGAGCTTGAATACTCCCAGGTGGACCCCTATCGGCAATTGGCCAGGTATATCCACCTGCTTTGTAAGGTTTAACCAAGAATGCTCAGTAGCAACTCCTTGGCGGCGTTGATACGCGATGCCAGGTAATCGTTGCCGCCGCGATCTGGGTGGAGTTTTTGGATTAATTTGCGGTGTGCACTAATGATTTCATCTCTGCCAGCATCGGCATCAACGCCAAGGATACGGCGCGCTTCGTGTTCCGAGAGTGGCGGGCCCTCGGTGTTGTGTGGCGGCGGATGTTGAGTGGCCCCTGGGTTTGGGCGCCTGTTTGAATACTTTTCAAACAGTGGCATCAACCAGGGTAAATAACGGGAGAGCTGACTGAGTAAGCGGCCCAACACAGGAAGAATGAGCACCAGCGCTGCTCCTACCCAATGCAGGCGCCCGGTAATAGCCAGCACAACCACTATTGCGGCGACGCCGGCGATGCTGGCCATAAAAATCTGCTTGCGCCGCTCCTGCGGTGAGCTAGATTTGATTTTTTGCCAGAGATACCAGGCACCGATGGCGATTAAAATCAGTAAGATTAAGCGCGCCAATGACGACTCCTTATAGTGTTGATCTGCCAATGTTTGTTCTGCGTATCATAGAGTCCTCTTAACTACTTGATTCGCGGATTAATATTACTTGATCTGGGAGGATAAGCGCCTTAGAGCTATCCTGACAAAAGAAAATACCTGCACTTGAGAAAACAGTATGCAATACGACAAATTTCAGATACCCGATGCGGACCAGGTGCTGCCCGGTCGGCCCCAGCCGATGGAGATCAGTGGCACCCACTTTGTAAATGGCAACACCATTAAAGAGCCATTCCCTGAGCACCTGGAAGTCGCCATTTTTGGTATGGGATGCTTCTGGGGCGCAGAGCATGTGTTCTGGGATACGGATGGTGTGTTTGCCACTGCCGTTGGCTACACTGATGGCGCCACCGAAAACCCGAACTACGATGAAGTCTGCACCGGCCGTACAGGGCACGCAGAGGTGGTGAAAGTAATCTTTGATCCCAAAAAGGTGAGCTACGCAGAACTCCTGCGGGTCTTTTGGGATCACCATGACCCAACCCAGGGTATGCGCCAGGGTAACGATATCGGCTCCCAGTACCGTTCCTGTGTTTTCTGTCTGAACGAAGGCCAGAAACAGGAGGCGGAAGCGAGCAGGGCGGCTGTGCAAGAAGCGTTGGACGCCAAAGATCGTGGGTCAATCACCACCGAAATTAGCATGGCTCAACCGTTCTACTACGCCGAGGAGTACCACCAGCAATATATGGCTAAGAATGAAGACGCGGTTTGCCCAATTCTTCGCAACCCAATGCATGACTAAGAATTGATAGATTGCAGAAGCAGGCGGCGCGGTGACTGCTGCCTGTTTTTGTGATGCTTGGCACAGTTACTTTCCCGTCACTTTCTTTTTCCCACCTACCTTCACCAAGTTAGTTTTCCTGCATTTGGATGTAGACAAGTTTTGGCCAAAGTCTAAAAAATTAAGCCTGCAATCTAAAGTTATCTGCGCTCTCGGCGCGTAAAGTCTTATCTCTAGGTTAGCGTAGAGAGTGCCTTGGAACGCTGCATTACTTGATGTAGCGGTGGCTTAAATATAGGAACAGGTTACAAGTTTCGCTTTAGCCGCGTACTTAGGCACAGAGACATAGTAATGAAATACGATAGCAGGTTTAAGGAGAGATAATGTGGGTAAATAGAATTGCGAGAGCACATAGAGGGGTTAAAACCTGGGGATTTTCGCAAAGTTCACCTCGGAGCTGGGTGCACTATGCCAAGTATGGTCCGCGTGGAATATGTGCCGCGCTCAGTGCGCACTGGATCAAGACTCATGCGGTAGATGATAAAAGCCTACCAGACAAGCTTGGATTAACTCCATGCTCTATAACTCTAGGTCCAATAAGATATCCCACTTATAGATCGCTTAATACAGGTGAATTAGTCAAGGTGGCAAAGGATTTTCATTTTTGGACTAACGGGGGAGGTAGGCAGAGGGATAATATCGATAATTGGTTAATTCACAATGGTCTTACTAAGGCGAAGGAGTATTGCACTAGTTGGGCAGATTTAGCCCTACAAAACCTTGCACCAATAGTACCGGGCAATCCGCAGCCACCTGCAAACCCCATTCCACCGGTTAATAGATGTCTTGTAAATGCATTTGGACGCTTTCAAGAAACCTATGGATATGTTTCTATTAGTTCACGGCGTGCTGGACATGCAATAGCTGTTTGGATCGCGGATGAGCGTATTCCCACTGAGGTTGGTGCTCTGTTCTTTGACCCAAACTATGGTGAATACCGCTTCCCATCAAAAAATGATTTTCTTAATTTTTTTGATGCTTTTTATCGCCATGCTTATTTGTCACGTTGGCAAGCTTACTCGGGTCAATGGAATGTTAATGCTTACAAGATAAGCGCTTGGTAATAATTTTTAGTTTTGAGTAAGTAGTGTTGAGTTTCAGGTAATGAAATGGCAAGAATAAATCTGATTTAATCGCGACTTGTTGAGGGTGAGTTCACTGGTGTGCACAATAGTCGATCCAGCTGTCGGGATAGGAGGCCGGCAACTTGCCCGCCGTTACCGATAGAAATTAATTTAGGTGTAATGGGTCGCCACTGCTGTAAGTCCGCTAAATGTAATCACAATCCGTAGAGATATTGTGAGATTATTTAAAGGTTCCCTCGGTTATCAGGGGCTCTTGGAGGCCGGTCCCCTTAACTTACCTTTAATTACCCTATGTCGAAAAGCGCCTAAAACCTAAAAATATTTATCCAGTACCCAATGAGGCCGACTTTGTAAATGGCAATACCATCAAAGAGCCATTATATGGCTAAGAGTGAAGATGCGGTTTGCCCTATTCTTCGCAACCCAATGTACGACTAAAAATTGTTAGATTGCAGAAGCCGGCGGCGCGTTGAATGCTGCCTGTTTTGTGCTGAGCAGAGCTCCCCCCCCATCGATTTTCTTTTTTTCTGCATTCTCTAAGTTTATTTCCCGTTATTGGGCTGTCTTCAACTTATGTCCAAGATTTAGAAACTAGCGCTCATATCATTGAGTCGATTATGGGGTCTAGGGCATAACAGTGCACCTGGTTGTGGCTGCTTGACCTGGGGAGCTTCAAATTTCGATTAGCTTGAGGCAAAGGTGGTAAAGGAGAGGCTCATCTTACCTTAATTGCAAATCCAGGCTTTAGCGCGAAAGCAGCATGACGAAGCTTGTGATGACATCGGTACCCAGCACCCAGGCTATCTAGGCCCATAGGATACTTCATTATGCCGGATTGCTAAGGAAACCTAATTAATAGTTATGCGCAGTTGCCTCATGATCGGATGTATTCAATCAAAATACCACATTACTGTGGAGGAACTTCTGAAGGACCCTGTATTACTATTGCATCCAATAACTAATATTCTATTGATGCACATCCTAACTGTCTAGGAAGCGAGGTATCGAAGTAAATTAGGGGGATATGAATATGAGCAATATTGAACATGAATGAGATGGGGGACACTTAAAAGCGGACATCTGAAACAAAATAATAACTATATGCGTTATGGTATAACTAGTTTATAGGAATTCTGCCTGTTTTCATTATTTGGTGATTATCTATGGATTTGTTGGGGGTCTTCAGATGTATCTGGACGAATGCCCCGTATTTTACAATAACGATCATGCTTATTGGGGGGTAAGGATATGGTGGATTATTATCTGAAACCAAGGAGTTAAAAACTAAAGCCCATAAAATAAAGCATTTAGAGGTTCCTCAAGATAAAATATAGAAATTATTAGCATCATAAGAAGAAGTGAAAACAATGGGTGTAAATTCAGTCGGTAGCACAAGAGCAACAAGTGGAGCGCCTCAGCATAAAAATAACACACAAGGCAAGCGATCCGCTGAGCGTAATACATGTCGAAAAAGATTAATCGAAGTGCGCAGGACCGATCTCTGTGACCGAATTTTTACTAGATTCTGTGGCAGAAAACAAACTGATCACGCCCCAAAGCCGTCCGTCCGAATCAAATAAAGACTAAGTCACTAAGCCTAGGGGACATAAAACCTACGGTTATGTCCACATTAATTTACAAAAGTCCTCACCGTGCAGCCTTATTACTTACACATGTGAGTTCCGATCAACAGAATGGCATGATTGAACAGCTAGATCCAGGCCAGCAAATGAAGTTACTTGGAGGCTGTCGGGACCCAGGAATGGATAAGCTCGCGGACAAGCTTTGTCAAAATTTGAACAACAGTCAAATTTTTGATGGATATCTAAACGCAACCGATGGAAAGTACCTGAGACGGAACTATACATGCTTTATTCATAGGATTAAATCCGATAACAATCTATTCTTTGGGCTCGTATCATATCTTTTTGATGGCTCAGTAGCACTGATGTCTGTGATGATCCATAAGCAAAACCTTGCGCTCGCTGCAATTTTATCTACCCAGCTGAAACCTGAACAGCAACATAATATTTTCAAACAATTATTTCCTGATCGGCAGTTGAAGCTGTTGGTAAACCTTCGAAGTAATAACTTGGGTGCATTGGCAGATAAGTTGTGCGGAGAAATGAGCTATAAAGAAAAGGAATCTCTGATACACTTCAATGCAGTTTTACTGGACAAAGGGAAGCTTGGTGAAAACTGCGCACATGAGGTGAAAGATTTCTATAGTAGGCTCGGTGGTGAAGCACAAGAAAAAAATATTGGATGATATTAGGGTGCTGCATACAGGAAAGGGTGCGAACGAAGATCATTATCGGACAAGAGGGGATATGCTGCTAAATTTTTTAGGTGCATAAATTTAGAAGGTAATAGCTGATACCTAAGCTTTGAAATTTTCATTTTAGCTAATATTGACTCTAATAATTAAGGGGGTAGGCATCTGTAGATGAAATATCGCAGATGCTCCTTTCCCCTAGAAACTGTTTCATAACTTCTTTAGCGTAATTAACATGCAGGCAATATGGAAAAAACTCTGTAAGAAGATAACTATCGATCCCACTGACGACTAAACTGTAGTAGTTCAGATTTGGTCTGAACTAATCCAACTGATGCTTACTACCATATTTCCAACAGTCAGTCAGCCGTTTGACAAAATGCCGCATCAGCAGCACTGTCTGTTTACTGTGATTATGCTGATTCAGCGGTGTGCTGTCTTGTGGCCCAGGTGGGATCTGACGAACAATAAACCCGTTGGTCCCGCATCTTTGTGATTGCGACAGTCATTTTTTATGCGCTAATTTTATATCGCCGTCGCAGCGTTGAAGAAAAACACTTTCTACCCGGTGGGGCAGAATCAGCCTGGGTTCACTACTCCACTCTCATTGCCACAATTGCTGCCCTGTACCTGTTCTGCTGGTTTTCCGTAAGCAATACCCGGACTGGGAATTGCGCCTGTGTGCACCCAACTCCTCGGATCATCATCTTGACAGGTACATTGAACCTAAGACCCCACTGCTCAGTGCCGTCTTATTAGTTTTGTGACTCTGTGACCTATAAAAAATGCCCAAATCCTAAAGAAACAGCACGGGCGATATGAATAATTGAGCTGTTGTATTAAAAAGCGTAGAGATCCTATCACCATGCCCCCGCAGTCCATTAAAGCCATCTTTATAATAACTATCCTCTCCCTCCTTACTGCTTGCAGCAGTGGAGGGTCCGGTAGCAACGAGAGTAACAACGAAGAGACACCTGCCGTAGAAGAGACACCTGCCGTAGAAGAGACACCCGATATTCCTAATCCACCACAGGATTTCACCCTAAGCTTTGAGCCCGTTAAGTTGTTCCGCTTTAGTTGGACCGATACCGGCAACGCCAGTCATTACCATTTACTGGAAAACTCAGATGGGCTATCTGGGTTTACTCCTGTCGCAGAGCATATTCCCCAGGGGAGTGAAACCATAACGCTAGAAGTGCCGCTCTACGCGCGGGCAAATGCTCAGTACCTACTACAAGCTTGTAACGGGGAGGGTGAATTGGAGCAGTGCAGTGACTCAGACCTTATCTCAGTGAGCGACGCATTGGTCGCTGCCATTGGCTACCTCAAGATCGATGATACCGAAGAGCTCTTCTCTGTCAGCCTCAGTGGTGATGGCCACACCCTGGCCGTAGCTAATCACAGTGAAAATGCAGTCTTCCTGTTTATCAGAGAGGGGGGAGTGTGGGTGCAGGATGCCAATCTCAAAGGCAATAATACTGAAGAGGGTGACGAATTCGGGAGCTCTATCAGTCTCAGTGCCGATGGTCAAACTCTGGCTGTTGGTGCTCATTTTGAGGGTAGCAGCGCCCAAGGTATCAATGGCGATCAACACAACAATGATGCCCCAATTGCTGGGGCGGCTTACGTGTTTGTACGAGAAGCCAATACCTGGCAACAGCAAGCCTATCTCAAGGGTAGTAATACTGAAGAGGGGGACGCTTTCGGGAGCTCTATCAGTCTCAGTGCCGATGGCCAAACTCTGGCTGTTGGTGCTGTTTCTGAGAGCAGCAGCGCCCAAGGTATCAATGGCGATCAACATAACAATGATGCCCCAATTGCTGGGGCAGCTTACGTATTTGTACGAGAGGCCAATATCTGGCAGCAGCAAGCCTATCTTAAGGGCAGCAATACTGAAGAGCGTGATGAATTCGGGAGCTCTATCAGCCTCAGTGCCGATGGCCAAACCCTGGCTGTTGGTGCTGTTTCTGAGAACAGCAGCGCCCAGGGTATCAATGGCGATCAACACAACAATGATGCCCCATTTGCTGGGGCAGCTTACGTATTTGTACGAGAGGCCAATATCTGGCAGCAGCAAGCCTATATCAAGGCCAGCAATACTGAACAGGATGACTTTTTCGGAATGGCTATCAGCCTCAGTGCCGATGGCCAAACTCTGGCTGTCGGTGCTGATCTTGAGGACAGCAGCGCCCAAGGTATCAATGGTAATCAACACAGCAATGATGCTATAAGCTCTGGCGCAGCTTACGTGTTTGTTCGAGAGGCCAATATCTGGCAGCAGCAAGCCTATCTCAAGGGCAGCAATACTGAACAGGGTGATCATTTCGGGTTCCCTATCAGTCTCAGTGCCGATGGCCAAACTCTGGCTGTTGGCGCTATTTTTGAGGGCAGCAGTGCCCAAGGTATCAATGGTGATCAACACAATAATGGTGCTATAAGCTCTGGTGCAGCTTACATGTTTGCACGGCAGGCCAATACCTGGCAGCAGCAGGCTTATCTCAAGAGTAGCAATACTGAGCAGGGTGACTCTTTCGGAACGACTATCAGCCTCAGTGGCGATGGGCAAACGCTGGCTGTTAGCGCATATGAATACCCAGTAGACCCGGATGGATCCTCAGCGATAGAGATCTATACTTACTAATTATTTTTGCTCGCGACTCTAATACCCCCTCACATTAAAGCGGGGGGGATTAGCATGCGACAGACAGTTGTATGATTATTAACAGGTTACTGGTATTCTTAATACTTACAGTTTTCAGAAAGGTATAGGAGCAATCCCATATGCACATCCCCTCCGCCGTGCTGTTTATACTCGAGGGTACCTCTAAAAAATCACATCCTCATTTTTTCGCTCAACAGCCGCGTCGCTGAAGTGGTGGACTGGCCTTGAGTCTGCCTTCGCTAGCTCCCCTTTAATATTTCTATAAAGAGTTCTCGCCAGGCGTTCACCCGATACGCTGAAATGCCAACCAAAATCCGGGCCTATCGCATTTGGACTCTACAACCTATGAAAATGCCCGAAAGCATAAAGTCATTATGGTATCCGGGGTTAGTGGGTCACTTCATAAGCTACATTTAAAAGCCAAGAGACTCCAGCACTATACCCCCGCAATCCATTCTGGTGTTGACTCTAGTAATCACAAAGAGGAACCTGCCGTATCAAGCATACCCAGTACGCCACAGGATCCCGCCCTAAGTTTTGAAACCATTAAACTGTTTTGCTTTAATTAAATTGATACCTGCAATGACACAAATTGTTGGTTTCGGATAATAAGAGTAATTGGTAAGAGTGGGCTCAGTTGGTAGAGCCGGAATCTATCTCAATCAAGTGAAAGAAAATGATGAGCTGCTACCAACGGAGCGAGATCGAACGATGCCAGATTTACAGTTTTAGAACATCCATGCATTCTTAGAAAACAATAGCAAAACCGTTAGAGAGGTATCTCGCAATGATCGACTAAAAGCTGCAGTGTAATACTTAGGATATCGCCCGGGACAAGAACATAAGCTTGCAGCGCTAAGACGCTAGCAAGTGTATAAAGCACAGAGGGTGACTGATGGCATGTGGAAACAAATAGAGGCCCTAACTCAGACCACAGCAAGTCGTAAGCTATATGAAGAGGTGTACGGGGTTGTCGTTACACGGTGAGATGATCTACCAACAAATTTATTTAGATCGGAAAATTATGAAGCTAATACAAGCACCTTAGGATTGCATCAAAGTCCCATGGCAAGTGCTACGATAGGTGTGATCGACGCGGTTAATTACTGACTATGCCTGAACGCAAGACACTATTTACTGTTATTGTTACATTGATATGTAAACAATCAGACTTGCTGGCTGAAGCAGCGATTAGTCGCAAGGTAAGTTTCGAAGATAAAATCAAAACGATTACCTTTGATAGTAGTCTCGAATTCGCTGAACAAGAAACAATTGTAGATTGCTTAGAAGTAGATATTTTACTTTGTTCACCCATATTTATCTTGGTAGAGAAGAATCAGTGAGAATACAAACGGCTTGGAGCGAAAATATTTCCCAAAGGATGCCGGTTTTAATAAGGTGATGGCCGAGCAGGATCAATTTGTAATGGATCTTTTGAACAGTAGATCAGGAGCGAGTAAAAGAGGATGGCCGTCAAATGAATTATTTGCCAGGCCACATGGTGATCCACTTGTGGAATAAAGAATCGTAGTTATTCCTTGGAATAAAAATTAATCATCGTGTAAAGATTTTTCCATATTGTCTAGATGGTGGTTATGTAAATAAAAATGTGGAAAAGTAGACCAATGTAAATAAGCTGGAGTATTCCCTGGCTAAATAACATGAGTCGATAAACTTATTGTGTGGCGGTTGTGGAATATATAATCGAATAAGTTCGAATATATGAGGGGGTGTTGGATTCCGGCGAGGGTGTCGATAACTGAATAAAGTTCACAAAAGTAAGAAAAAATACCAAATACCCGTTAATAAAGACCAATTCCTAAAATTATCAGACCAAAAAATAATGAAAATAATGGGTTATGTAAAATAATGACGCCTTCACCATTTGACATCAGGTATAAGCATTTAATCAATATACGTCGAATGAGTGGTTGTATACGCAATATAAGGGTTGTATATAGATGGTTAATTGTTCTATCTGAAGTTTTTATTTCTATGACACCCGCAGTATTTTCTTACTGATAGGTTTATGTTTATAGAAAATAATGTAGGACAAAGCCAAACAATCCTAGAGATAGTACTTTGGAGAATATGTGAAAAATATACGAGAGATTGCCGTTAGCATTTTGTTGTCTGTTCTTATAGCCTCATGTGGAGGTGGTGGGGGAAGCTCAGGCCAAGCTACCGATGAAAGTTCTGCTGGAAGTGGCAATAGCGCAGGAGGTGGCAATAACTCAGGAGGTGGCAATAACTCAGGAAGTGGCAATAACTCAGGAGGTGGCAATAACTCAGGAGGTGGTGGTAACTCTGGAGGCGGAGGTTCGTATCAAATAACAGGTGGAACCGGTAGAATTTCAGAAAATATCGAAGAGAAAATATCTGGAAAGCTCATCAGTGATACAAATAGCGGCCTTCAATTCGCTCAAGGCAGTTTTCAGGGAGCATATGGGGAGATTGAAGTAAGTATAGATGGGAGTTGGGTGTATGTACTTGATGAGGCTCTATCAGATCCAATTAAGGGAGAGGAAGTTGTCAGAGATAATTTTGTTATAGGTATTGACTCAAGTAGTGAAACAACACCTATTACGATTACTATTGTAGGTTTTGATGATCCATACGAATTTAACGTAGAGTCTCCAATTGGTACATTAGTCGTTGGCGATACAGAGTACTTATCTGGAACAGTAACTATTACTGATGTCGACGGAAATGCCCCAACATTTACTGAAGATACCATTGATGGTGAATATGGTGAATTTAGTGTAGATAAGAATGGTGACTGGGAGTACCGCCTTAATGATGGAGTTGAAAATATTGCCTCAGGAGAGTCAGCTACTGAAACGATAAGTCTGTCATTAAGCAATAATACTTCTCAGGTAGTATTGCTTTCTATTAATACGATAAAGGTAAAGGAAAGTAGTATTGTATTTGTTTACATGGAGTTCGATGGCAATTCATCCTTAGATAGTCTCGGTATATCTGATTTGGCTAATAGTGTTTTTAATAACCCAAATTCAATGAATAGAGTGTATTATTATAACTCTTTAGGTCAGCATAATTTTGTACGGCATCGTGTTAATGATAGCTCTCTAGATAATTATTGCTATGGAACCTCTGGCCAGGAAAACTCATCAATTGATTGTGTAATCTACAATGTGCCCGATGAAATAAATGGCGACATGCTCAGCTACCAGGAGTTACTCGATAGACAACACCTTGGTGGTCGATATACAGATAAAGGTATGACCTTTCGAGATGAAGCTGACGAATGGGCCAGAGAAAATTTATTAGATGAAAATAATGAACCTCTGGATTTAACAAAATGGGACCATCGAGTATATCTTTATCCGATATCTATATTTGGTGCGGCTGGAGTGGCCGCAACTTGGGGGAACTGGTCGTTTGTAGGGTTAGAGGGCGGGCCAGTTGCAGCCTTAGCCACTATTAAGCATGAGGTGGGTCATAACTTTGGACTAGGCCATGCAAATTTTGATGAGAATAACGATGGAAATCTTGAAAGTTATTATGGGGGAAGAGGAATAATGGGCTTAGGGTGGTCTAACCTATTTGGGAGTGGCCAGCGTGAATTTTTAGGGTGGTATGAGCAATTCCCTGAGTATACAAAGGTAGTCACACCATATCTGGGTGGATTACAAGAAATAGAAATTCAGTCAATTTATCTTGGTCCCGGAGAGCTTTCAAAAAATCTTCCTCAGCAAGTAAAAATAGGAGGTGAAGGTCATAGTCATGGAAAAGAATATTATTATGTTAACTATCATGCTTCCCACCCCATAATGAATCCCTACCAAATTGAGGATGAGTTATATATCAGCTATGCTGATGGTGGGGCATATAATGATGTGGCGATTGTAAAGGTCGGTGAGTCTTTCACAGACTCCAGGAATGGCCTGTCTATTAAATTTGAATCGGTGGACGCTATGAGAAAGTTTGCAAAATTTACTGTAAAATATAGTAATTAATTTTTAAATACAGATCTTTTTTGGTGTAAATTATGTTTAGAATACTACTGATGGCGATTTCAATTTTTTTGTCGGTGAGTGTCACGGCTGAAGATTTTATAGTCGGAAAGCTAGAGGAAGTCACTGTAGAAGATAAAAGCTTTAGTAAGGTTGAGCACCTTTTTTTGATTAAAGATGAGGTTTCTGGAAACTATTTTTTCTTAGATAAGAAGAAAATAAAAGGCCTTAGTGTGAAGCACGGAGATCGTATAAGTATTGATGCTGAATATGAGGGTTCTCAGATTGTTGAGGTTAGACATATTAGTTTGCTATGAAGTATATCATTAGGTACGAAATGTATATAAAGTAGAGATTGATGATTAGATTTAATCAATCATGCTAATATATTGCTGGAAGTCGGTAAGCTGCTTTCTACGCTCGATTATAAGTCGGTATAAGATCGGCTTCCAGTTTTGGATAAAATTATCGACTTTTCGATATATTCCCTGCATTGAAGGTTCATTAGGTGGTTGAAATTTATGTGTTTTTAGTTTATCCGATCATGCTGTTGTGGCGCTTTAGTATATTCGTTGTATAAGTTAATTTATGAATCCCGTACGGATTTCCAAACAGAATATAAAAGTTTGGCTAGTGTACTGCTCTTGGACTTGCTAGTCTGTGGGTAATTGCTGCCTCAATTCTCAGCAGAGAGTGGCTTATTCCCGGAGCTATTTTTTAGACCAGCGGCAACCGCCTCGAAGTCTGTCGATGAATCCTACCCCAGTTTATACTTGATGCGAATCAACGTGATGTAAGATATTCTCCTGCAGTCGCTACGGAAAATACCTTCAACTCGATGAATACTACACGAACAACCAGAATTTAACATCCACTGTTCCTCTGAGATATAAGATCAGAGGGACCCTCTGGCCTTCCATATTGACGCTTAGTGCTTTTTGGGGCAGCGTGAAGCGCAATTTCTTTGAGATGGATAACTGCGGACTTCCAATCCAGAGGATGTGTGTGCCGACCTATCTCGACTTCATAAGCAGCTTAGTACCCTATAGCGCAAAATCTGCAGAAATATAGATCCACAGTTTCCTCATGGGTATTGACGATATTGCGGGTGCATACTGAGCCAAAATCCGGTTATCGATCTGTGTTAGATGGGTTGGCCCTGTATTAACAAGTTGACTTTTAAATTATCCGGTTTGACAGTAGAGACCACTTATTTCAACTCTACTATGTTGCCCTTTAAGGTGAGTGGAGTTATTACCGCTGTGGTTGTTGTCAAAACCTCGAACAGAGGGGGGGGCGCGCTCAGCCAAAACCGCCTATTATGTTGATAGGCATCTGGGTGAGTCAACTAAGGGTGTTTTCAGTCATTATTTTACTCATGAGACACTTAGGTGTTGAGTGTTGGAAAGCAATTAGTTACACAGTTAAAAATAAATCAATAGTATCACCATAGTGCTGGCTGGTTGTATCACTAGCCCCTGCCTCAAGAGAACTGTTGCTAGTTACTATATCGGGAATTCAAATTCGTCAGATCAGTTTGCTGCTAGCACCTTTTTAAGATGCGCTTATGAAACCTCTTGTTAACGAACTCATAAGCGCTTAATGAGGTATAAGAATATTTAATCAGTTACCCGTTCAAAAAGCCATTTAGTGCTTGTTGAAGCATTTGATAGATTCCCAGCAGCTGACATATATTTGTTGTTCATATAGACAGACTTAATAGTATTTGCTCCCCCGCTAAGTGACTCGAGCCTAAAGTGTTGAGAATAATTTGATTCAAGCTCTTGGTCATTGTTGGGAATAGCCCTAGTAAAAAATTTCTCCGTTAATGAGTTAGGTTGAGTAAGGATTGTATTCTGGCTAGCAGAAATTATTCGAAACTCGAGTGGGTTGACGGCATCGAGTATCCATATTTGTGAAAGATCATCATCATTGCGCGGCGATATATCGACAATATCATTGTCTCCTGATCTCTTGTCTAAATAATTTCCCGTTTCAACATTTTTAATTCGATACCTGTAACCATTGGTTAACCCGCTAGTGTAGGGCTGGGCAAAAACAATTTCAGACATTTGAACCCGATAAAAAGATGCACTTTTTGCGGTGGCACGTACTGCTTCAGCAGTTAAGTGGTACGGCAGTCCTCTCGTAGTTGTTGGGGTAGATGACGTTCTACGTTCGATGCCACTCCAGCTATCACTATTACCACAGATTGAACTATAATGACTTCCAGTGGATGTGAGAGGTCCCTTTTTTGATAGGTCTACCTTGTGCCTTCCCACGCAAAGTTTATTTACTTGACCATTATCAACATCAAGGCCAAAATTGGTGAAAGCATATGCTTTAGTGTTGTCACCATCTACAAAATTAAAATCATAAAAATGCATATTGCCATTACCGCTATACTTATCACATGATTCAACAGTTGAGTTGAAAATAAAGAATGGCTCTTGTGGTTTATATGTAGGTAGGATTTCTCGTGAAAATATACCTATTTTGAGGTTGGCATCCGTACCAGGAGCTCTAATTACTGATTTGGCCTTCATTCCCACAATGATGGAGTTTGAGGGAATCGCACAATCTACATCACCTGAAAAAGAAGGGATTTGACCGCGTGGCATTAGTAATCGGTTTCGAATTGGCATTTTGTTCAAGTTGAAAAGAACTTGCTCTTCTGACAGATAAGTTTTATCGAATTTATCTATTGAGTCGAAACACTGGGTTATTGTATTCAGGTTATTATCACATACGGATGAAAGATAAAATGCATCATTATTGATGCCGTCTACTTTTTCTCGCAAGGTGTCAATATCTGATATTAATCCCATTCTTATATAGTAATCTTTATCGGTACTGCTAATCTCTTCCTCATAGTATTTAAGGTGCTGACTAAGGCTAATTGCATAGTTTTCTGCAAAAGTGATTCTTCTTTGTGTTTCTTTGCTATATTTTACAGCCGTGGGGCTAACCGGTGTTTCTGAGATGTTCCCTAAAGTATTTTCTACTTTCAGGGTTAAGTTACCTAGATCGGAAATATTATTTACAGACTTGAAGTAGTTATTACTTCGTTCTCCGGATTCTAGTTTGGGTTTTAATGGGTTACATTGATTGCCATCGCATATCTCGACACTCTTTATTCCCAAATGATCATTAATGACTGCGTGCACTTCTATATTATTAGTAATTCCATTGTCACCATATAGCTGGAAAATATCATAGTTTTTCACTATTGGATACAGTGGGATTTGTTGAGTAATGGTTACAGTTGTTTTGGGTGGCAATCGTATATCCCAAAAATTAGAGCTGTTATTTTTTGAGGTTAGTTGCTCTACAAAATTTGGGTCATTAATTACGTTAAAATTGCTATCTGTAAATGTGAACTCAAAACTGGATGCGCGATCATTGTCGCCGCCAATAATAAAATCACCTTCTGAAGTACGATAACATAAGGCTGCATCTGTATAGCCACTGTTCTTGCAGTCTAGCTGGGTATAGGCTATATCAAATGCTTCCTTAATGGTTACCGACATGTCTGGTAATAAACTACCTTCATCATAGGCATGAACCCAGATATTGTGATTGAAGTCACTACCGTTCGCAGACACGCCTTTTACACTTATACGTGCGAGATCAGAATTGAATGAGTTAATAAGGGCTGACCAGTCCGCATTGTTATTGAGTTGACCTGTAGCATTGTTGAAGAGAGTCACTTTTGCACTTGCAATATTTGTGGCTAATCCAACTGCACCACCATTCGCTAAGTAATCTGTTTCCTCCACACTTAAGCATGATCCTTCTTCACTCCTTCCAAGTACAACTAGTCTCTCACTCTGACCAGCAGCTAGTGAGAACCCATTGCCTTCATAGTCAACGGTTCCCCATAATTGATCGCCAAAATATATATCCCAGAATGGAAATATTTGAGAGGCCGCGTCTGACCCAGTATTTGTTACCTTTAAAGTCAGTGCCATTGAGGAAAAGCAGCTATTTGAAACTTCAGTAGAAGTTTCACTGCTTAAAGACTCAAATGTGCTTGAGCCCGTCTCTATTGCCTCACTAGAGGACCATCCGGTGCTTTGACCGTAACCCCCACCGGTATTTACTCCGATGCTTAGGCCATCGGTACCAGCATTGCCTTCAAAGTTTAATGTAACAAACCATAGTTTTTCTTTGGTTTGACTATTTTCCTTTGTCTGATACTCACCGATTTCCTCGCCGACTTCGGTGCCGTTAGATTCACCAATTGTAGTCATATCATAAAGGGTTATGCCCTCGAGTGTTGTTACAAGTTGTGGCATTGCTCCAATTAGTGGGTGTGATGCTCCATGGACCGGTTGGGAGGCTCCAAAAATACCAATTGCCTCTTCTCGGTCACTATAAGGGTCAAAATCTGTGCTGTATCTAAAAGGGTCTGTAAAGAAGATTTCTCTAGCGGGGCCAAAAGAATCACTATTGATCATGATCGCCGCCATTACGGATGCGATGGTTCCATCTTCGCGGGGAGACCCGGTAATTACCTGATGTGTTTCCGGGTTGGCAACACCAAGTCCATCTAATTTACTGATAACATGGGAGCGGATAATATCGTACATCCCATCAACGATGAGAACTCTGAAGTCTTGCTCGCCTCCTGTATCGAGATTTGATAATTGTTGTGTAGTGACCTTTCCAGCAGCTTCGAGTGCTTTAATTGCCCACCTTGTAGTTCGAATAGTTATGCCGTTTAAAATGACATTATGTGAGGAGTTATCTCTCATATCTAGCCATATATCTGAGGGAACAGCTCTTTGTGCCCCTCTCAATAAGTTTCCATCATTATAATACCCGTAGACTTCAGTGAAATCTGTAATTTGGTCTTCGTCGCTATCGATAGATGGGTTAACTAGAAAATGATCCCGGTTAATTGTGCGACCAGTATCGGCCTCAATAAAATCTCTAAATTCATAAAATTCATCTGGATCAAGAATGCCATCTTGATCAGAATCGGAATTATTGGGGTTTAACCCTATTAGTTGTTCAACATGATCTTCGAGCCCATCTCCATCGGAATCCTTCGCGAAACTTTGAGTGCTTAGTGTCATTATAATGCAGCTTAAATAAGCTAGCGATTGAGGTATTTTTTTCAAAATTAAGTAATCTTTTGGTAACATAATCATTAATTTTAATACAGTTGCTTAGAGGAATTTTGAATCTATTGGCCAGTATCAGTGTTATCTCATATGGTTGCCCCTCCTTGACTAATTTAAATATATTAAACATGTCCACCCCCTTCCTTTCCTTGCTCTGAAAGTCCCCGTGTGGGGGATGAAAATCAGTAATTATTGTAATTATGTTTTATTTTAGGTGTTGTTTCTTATTGGTGTTTTAACTATATATTTTTGGGTTTCTGGTTCTATCAATATTGGTCTTTTTTTTTGGGATGTAATCGATTGTATTTGTTTAATGGGGGGCGAAGGTGGTCTTTTATAAAGCAAGTTGTTATTTCTTTGGGTGCTTTATGTGTGGCGGTAGTGTTTGCTTAATATTCAAAGTTTCATGGGGTCGTATTGTCTTTGGTCTGTGACTGGTAATACTTTCGTATTTACCAAAGAGATATGGATATGCTTTCTACTTTAGAAAAAGAATAAAGGCATAGGTAGAGTGTTGGGGTGAATAATAATGATCAGATCATTAGTATAAGTTCATCAACTTTGTCTGTGTGAGTTCGGACGATGGATGAAATGTTGCCCCCCCCCCTAACCTTTTTTGTGAATATAGTGCTTCTAGGGGTCTTAATTTTATTTTTAATTTTCTTTGTGGTTATCATTTATGTCTGCATTTTTTCATGAATGGATAGGTCACTTCCCTTTGGGGGTATGCATGTACCAATTACCATTCTTTCTCTCTATTTCTGACTTTTGGATCACAGAGATCGGTATTTATTTCTCTGCATGAATAAGGGCTTTCTGGTTCGAAAACTCACATCTTTAATCCAAAATAATTCCTTCCAAGTTTTTCTGAAAAATATTTTAGTTGTTATCTAGTGTGCAGGCTGTTTATACTGTGTCTTTCCTAGTAGCCAGGCGCTAAGTTTTATACACAAGTTTTTTCAGTTTTATTATATAAATCAATAAGTTACAGTTTAGCCCAGTAAGAACTACAGATTTGGCTGGATAATTATGCAGGACTGGGTCATGGACGAAGTAAAAAATCAGGTTATGGGTGATACACGCTTGAATAAACGCTTGTCTAATATTCTTAGTAATTTAAGCTCCGACCCAAAGAATAGCATTCCTTGTGCAAACAAAACTTGGGCAGAAACGTTTGCGGCTTATCGCTTTATCGAAAATGATAAAGTCAATTTTGACTCTATTATGAGCGGCCATAAATCGGCAACTCTTGAGAGAATCAAGGCGCAGCCTGTTGTTCTTATCCCACAAGATACTACTTTTCTAAATTTTGCCACTGACCTAGAAAGTAAAGAGATGGGAACACTTAGGCGTAAAGAGACCAACCAACAACTCTTGCACACCTCCATCGCGATAACACCATCCAGAATTAATTTGGGTGTTGTTGAAGGTAGTATGTGGCAGCGAGATAAAGAATCTAGTGCTAATTCTCGCTATACCAAGTCGATACAAGATAAAGAGAGTCGACGCTGGCTAGACCATTATGAATCAGCTTGTGAGATACAAGAGCGCTGCCCTGAAACCACGATTGTGAGCATCGCGGATAGAGAGGGGGATATTCATGAGTGGTTTCAATTAGCTGAAGATCAAAATGAACAGCGGCGTGCAAGCTATATTGTTCGAGCCAAGGCTAACCGTAGTTTAGAGATCGAAGGAGAAGATACGACTTTACTTTGGGACTATATGACCAAGCAGAAGTCCATCGGGAAATACTCAGTAGGTATCCCCAAAAGGAGTGGACGGCCAGAAAGGGAAGCTAAGGTCAGTGTATCCATTGCAGAAGTAAGATTGCAGGGAAAAGGAAAATCAAAACGACCTCTTTCTCTCTACGCAGTCTTTGCTAAGGAATTAAGCCCACCAGAAGGGGAAAAAGGTATTGAATGGATGCTGCTGACCGATCTTGCAGTTGAGGACTTTAAGCAAGCGAGGATCATTATTGAGTGGTATCGAAGTCGATGGGAAATTGAAACCTATTTTCGAGTGGTGAAAGGCGGATGCCAGATAGAAAGTAATCGCTTTAGAACTGAGCAGCGCATGTTGAACTGTATTGCAATCTATATGATTATTGGGTGGCGTCTACACTCCATGACAACACGGGCACGAACGCTTCCTGATACGTCGTGTACGAAATTCTACTCTGAAAAAGAGTGGCGTATGATATGGATAATGCAAGCTAAAACCTCCCCACCCAATGAAGCTCCAAGTATGAGAGATATAACTCGTATGTTGGCAGGACTTGGAGGCTTTCTGGGGCGGAGCGGCGATGGTGAGCCTGGAGTTAAAACCGTTTGGCAGGGGTACACAAAGCTTCTCCATTATATGGAGGCAGCGGAGGCTTTAAATGGACTTAAATGATGTGTATAAAACACAGGCCAGGCGTTGTGTGTTCTTCGGTCTCAATAGATCGTCCACAGATGTAAATTACTTGAGGATATTCGACCCCTGTAGTTATTCTTCAAAACACTCCCATCAGTGCCCATCTTCTAGTCGGGAGAGGTGCTGACTCTACCAACTGAACCCTACTTTCCCAGCCACACTTATTATCTAAAATCAAGGATCATTAATATCTAAGGATTAAATGATGTGCATTGCAACTATTTTCGGATAATATGTTAATTTTACTTTCCATCTCTAGGCGAGATATCCCCATTGTGCCGGTGGGAATGCTCACAGTTGCTGTAAGCCATTAGGTTCTGATTTTAATTTTATAAATGTATAACCTGGAGAAGGAATCCATTCAAATCCCAGGCTCAGAAACAGTCCTTCCATTGGTACACTTTATTCGTTGCTTCCATATTTTTTAAATGCTTTTAATCAATCGGACTTTTTAACTAATAGCTAGTAGGTCAAGTTCAGCGGCGCTCGATATAAGACTTACCCAGGTTAAGTAGACACCCTGTATAGTTAGGTTTCGGCCTTGTATCATGGGAAACAAAAGAACTCAGGCGTATACAGAGGAATTCCGAATCGAGGCAGTAAAAAGGGCGGAAAAGCCTGGAGTGACAACGGCTTCTGTGGCACGCGAGCTGGGTGTCAGTGCACAGCAGATCTATAGCTGGCGCGGTCAATTTAATCGTCTCTCAGATAAGCAGCTTAATAGATTAAATGGTATCGACTACTCCAAGTAGGAAAGTGCAGTAGTCCGCAGGCTCACGAAGGAATTGCAGGAGGCGCGTAAGGGGGGCGAGTGTCTAAAAAGGCAGCTGCGTACTTTGCGAACCACTAAGAGTAAAGTACGCACTGATACAGGAGCATGTAGGGCTATTCTCGATTAACTTGATGTGTCGGTGTTTAAGGTTCTCAAGATTGGACTATTATTGGTGGCTTGGGAGACTGGTATCTTCTAGCGCTATTAGAAAGTTGCGGGTAGCTAAAAGGGTCCGAGTGATCCTACCCTTCAACTATAGTAGCTCAGGTTTGATCTGACAGTTACCGGTTTTTCAGGAGGTGCTATTTACCCTGATGGGTTCTCCAATTATTGTAATATGTGAGCCTTCGTCCAGATCCTTTTGTAACTCTTCTATTGATCCATAGATCTTGCGGCGTATGAAGGTTGGTAGAACGCTTGTAAAATGGTTTTATGGAAGCGTTCACAGATCCCATTTATTTGTGGATGCCTGGCTTTTGTCTTAGTGTGTTCTATTTCGTTCACACTTAGAGAGCCTCTGAATAACTCCGTGATACCCCTGGCATGCGGAGCGGTTCACAATCAAGGCGCGGCTTCGCAGGAATGTCTAGACCTTTCAAGAGGTCGCAACGCGGAGTGTGAATCGCTCTGCAAGCCCCGAAGGGCGGGTCTTGAAGGCCGCATCTGCTGCGTTGCAGCTTTTGCAAAGGGCTACGGCCATTCGCGGCAAGCTGCGTCTTACATCTGCAGCTTTCAAAACCCGCAGAGGCATTACGGAGTTATTCAGAGGCTCCTTAGATATAACTGATAATTGTGCTGTTCCAATTTGCCACAATACTCGGTACCACGATCAGTTAGGATGCGCAGCACTGGAAGATCATGTATGGCATAAAACGGTAGTATAAAGTCATTCTGGAGGTCCGCCGCGCCGAGATATCAGTCACTATCTAATGACTTACTATAACTGGGAGCGCCCCCACCAACGCAATGATGGGGTCCCGACTGCAAAAGCGGAAGAAAAACTTAACTTATTTTCCGGAAACAGTTGGTCGCTACAGTCGCACTCTAGTTCCATAGGTTCTTTTCAATGATTGGTCTGGGCACGAGTGCCAAGGTAGATAGTGCCATATATAGATGTTGGGTGCTGAAGATACATAGAGAGGTTGTTGACCGATTGGTCACATTTGGAGTTGGCTTGGTAGGGCATAGATAGTTTTAGGTTAGCCTTTGGGCCACTTTTCTGGGAGGGGACAGGTGATGCAAGTGCCTCTCAGAGCGGGTGCAGCCTGAGGAGAGCTTTCTAAAAATATTAGGTTTTTTGGAGGCCTTGTTGCGGATTATGAATTGATCATAGGATGCCGTAGGGCCAGCGTAATAACACTTGCAATGACTAAAAAGCTATTTCCTTTAAAGCTTAGCCTATCACCGATATTCTTTGAGGTCCGACGGGAAGTCTAGGCGTATCCAGAGCCCCCTGATTAATGTTTCTTTGTATCTAACAACAATCAAGTAAGTGATGCCAAAAAAGTAATACTCTGAGAACTTTTCTTTGAGACATCATCGATCATGTCTGATGCGCGGAGTAGTAAGAGGGAGATAAAAATCAAGATATTCGACTTTCTATAATACTTTAAGCCTAATAATGCATGAAAAATAGACAATGTATAGTTTCTTCCTTTTTAACGTGACTTTAGTACCATCTATTACTAGCATACGATGACTGCTCTTGGTCAGGCAGGAGCATCCGAGCTCCTCAAGTTCGTGGTACAAAATATTTATATCAGGCTAATAGGAAAGCCACTAACTGGATATTTTCATAGGTATTACGGGTAGTCAGCTATTCGAGTAGAACCAATGGGTCAAAAAATTACTTTGGATTAAATGTGTCTTTTTGATGGCTGCTACGATTGTATAGACGCTTCTTAAGGGGTAAGGCTAGGTGTGGCGAGTTGCGCTTTACGCTTCAGCCCAAAGATGATCTGAGGTAATTTGGGACTCCTTAGGACTTTGTACAAGAATTGGTAAATAGGTTGTTGTGAATATATCAATTCAAATGTTTGGCGAGTTGGCTGTCTACCATGATGGTTCAGCGATAAGTTTACCTCGCTCCAAAAAAACCCGAGCAATCCTCGCGTTCTTGTTATTGGCTTCAAGGCCACACCGTCGTGATCGTTTGTGTGAGCTCTTCTGGGATCTGCCAGATGATCCTAGGGCATCGCTAAGGTGGTCTCTTAGTAAGATCAGGCCTATTGTGAATGACCCGCACAATGCGCGCTTAAATGCAGATCGAGAAAGGGTTCGCATGGATACGGAAGATATTCATATTGATGTGAGGGAGCTAGCTTCAAAGCTTAAAGCTCCTGAGTTATCTTACAGTGAGCTTCTGTCAATTCATGATGAGCTAAAGGAGACTTTCCTAGACGGTATAGATTTGCCTGATCAGGAGCTTTTTCAGCAGTGGTTAGCAGCAGAGAGGGAGGAGGTGGGACGCTTGCGAGGGCAAACCTTATCGCGCTTGTCATCCCATAAAAACAGCCCGCCTCCAGAGCAATTAAAGTGGGCGCGAGATTGGGAAACGCTAGAGCCATTTAATCCTAACGCAGCAACTCAATTACTAAACAAGCTAGAAATGTTAGGGCGTATTGAGGAGGCTGATAGTATTCGCCCAAAACTTTTAGAAAGATTTAAAAGGGCTGGCATATCATGGGCACCAAAGAATAACTTTGCGATAACTTATGTAAAAGGATTTAAGAAGCAGTCATTAGAGCGTACATTAATTAAGAGCCAGAAAATTAAATTTTGTAAAGCATCAGATGGTGCTCGAATTGCCTACGCATCTATCGGTAGGGGAACTCCAATCATAAAAGCTGCGAACTGGTTAAGCCACTTAGAGTATGATTGGGAATCCCCAATTTGGAGCCCTTTGTTCCAAGCTTTATCCGCTGAACACCAGTTTATACGCTATGATGAGCGTGGAAATGGTCTATCCGATTGGAATGTGGATACCATTTCATTTGAATCATTTGTAACTGATTTAGAGACGGTTGTGGAAGCAAGTGGTGTTGATAAGTTCGCCTTACTCGGGATTTCTCAAGGGGCAGCTGTTTCTATTGAATATGCAGTACGCCATCCGGAGCGCGTTAATAAGCTGATTCTTTTTGGAGGGTATGCAGCAGGTTGGCGGACTGGGGCAACTGATAAGATCATTAAAGAGCGTGAAGCTATAATAACACTTACAGAGTCAGGTTGGGGGCAAGACAACCCAGCATACAGGCACATCTTTTCGTCCACCTTTATGCCTAGCGCGAAAGCTGATGAGTTAGATTGGTTCGACGAATTTCAGCGACTTACAACATCAGCGAATAATGCAGCCCGATTTCTTTCAGTTTTTGGTAGTATAGATGTTCGCGATAAACTTAAAATGGTTACTGTACCGACACTGGTTATCCACTCGCTGGGTGATCAAAGAATACCAATACAGCAAGGGATTGATATTGCAGCAAGCATCCCAAATTGCAAGTTCGTGGGTTTGAATAGCGATGGCCACCTTTTGCTTGGGCGTGAACCGGCTTCTAAGGTTTTTGTAAATGCAGTGAAAGAATTCATCTCTACTTAGCTCAAAGGAGGCGCAGATTTGTAAATCTCAATGCATGAGAAAGTTTCATTTCGAGTATAAGGTTGACGGATCAAAGAGGGAGGCAAGCCTTCCTGGACAGATTGGAAACACAACGCAGCAATGCAGACTAAATAATTTCATTAATGACAAAACCTTGAGCCAATGAGTGGTTAGGATTATCTGCTACCCAGTCACCAAGTTTCTGTCGAAGAGATGCATAATTAATCTGAAGGTTATTTAAATATTTAGCTGTTGCTGCAAATAAGCAATTTCCATCTTCTGGGGCATTAGTTGATTCTAGCTGCTTTGCTTTTTCTAACTCAATCAAATCTGATGGATTCTTGACTGCATTGTTAATTAGTTGATAGTGATTATTGTCTAGGAATAAATTTACTGCAGACGAACTAGAAAACTCTTCACCTATCGCCAAGACCTGGTTGTAGCCAGGAGAAATTATATTGATAGGCCTTATTATACATTGAGACAAAAGAGATGGGTGCATATCTGAAAGCTTGGTGTTCCAAGCTCCGCGCTTCTTAATATCATTTACACACTTATGTAAAGCTGATTTTTTTTGTATCGGAGAGGGTGGCTTTTCGATCGATGCAGAAGATGTTATTTCTGAGGGGGTTTCCATATGCTGACCACTATATACTCCACTGGTATCAGCAAAAACTATAATATACGATTTAAAAGTATATCTACGAAGTCTCTCAAAGCTTGATGCAGTGTTAGGTTCTAGTGTGCACTGTAGAGATTTCTTGGATGGTTTACTTGTATGGAAAATCTTAGGTGGACTAAAGTTAAAGGACAGCATAATTTATCCTGTTCATAATTATTAGATTCTTTAAGGGTGGTATAAAATTAATCAGTTCAGCGATTTTTGGGTAATCAAAAGTAGTAAATCTATATACGGTTGAATAAATTGACCGTTGTGCTAATTACCCTTATGATTTGCTATGCAAAATATCATTTTCAACATTCTCTACAATTTTTACAACTTCAGTGAGTTTTTCTGCAATATTTAAAGTGCTGGCCGCTCCTGTTATTGTACTTAGTTGTTGTAAAAAACGAATTAGTGCTCGTTTAGAAGTACTTGCATCAATAGACGCGTCGCCCCCAGTAATAAAATTGGGGGAGGAAAGAGGTAAGCGATTAAAGTTTATATCTATCAATCTTTGCATATCTTTACGCACATGGCAGAACTCCCCCTGATACTGGTCGACAGCAATGTCAGCTGAGTACTTAGAATCTATTTTACCTGTGCTAATTATCTGGTTTACATGAGTTATTTTAGACATAAAGTAGTAATTTCAAACCTTAACTATAAGACCTGCTAAGCTAATCCTATGAAGATCTCGGGTATTTTACAAATTAAAAAACAATATACGGCCCTCTATATCCATACAAAAGGTATATATAGGTGGAACCTAGTTATCATAGAGTGAAAATCCTATAAGTCATTTACTTGAGTTATGGTAACTAAATGCAGATTTTCCTGCTTTAGAATTCTTCGACGAAATTATTAGTTCTGGTCATTTTTAGTACCTCTGGTTACAGTAGATGCCAATTTCAAGCTTGTAAAAAATATATCGATTAAATAAAAAATATTCTAGCGTTGATTAACCAATATTCCGCAAAATATTTTACGGCAATTTTCGTGGGAGGCTTCCGCCATCAAGAATTAGGTGCCTCTGAACAACTTCACGATACCTCTGGATGCAGAGCGGTTCACAATCAAGGCGCGGCTTCGCAGGAATCGCTAGATCTTTCAATAAGTCGCAGCGCGGAGTGTGAATCGCTACGCAAGCCCCGAAGGGCAGGTCTTAAAGGCCACAGCTGTACAGCCATTCACGGCGATCTACGCTTAACCCTGCAATATTCAAGGCCTGCAGAGACATTGCGGAGTTGTTCAGAGACTCTCGAAGAGACTTCTGATTAAGGAGGTCTTATTATCGGACCAGCCTGGGCTGGATAAAAATTGGGCTTCTCACGAAGATAGCTTTAACTTTTGCACAAATCTCCCAAGTTTTTGTCTGAATTCCTCTGTGTACGGATTTCAGGCGCAATATCCCAAGGCAGCAAGATATTTTCTCCCTATCCATAAAATCGTAAAGCCTACCTGTAATTACAGGTGTCAAGTATTTTTCACCAACCCGCGTTATCGAGCATTATTGTAGCCAAGCTGACACTTGATATAGCGGAAGGGGTGACCCTAACCTGCATCTCTTTCTTTTCCACTTTACGAAGTGACATTTGACCTGGAAGGGATTTAGCTTGTTCGGTCTAAACGCTATGTACCAGCCCACCATTGTCTCTTTCAGCTATTCCCGCTTTACCATACCGATGTATCCAGAATCACCTTAGGTGATGCAAATCCAAAGAGCTGGCAGCTGATGTGGTATCCATAAGGAGATACTGATGATAGAGAGTGACAGTTTTAAATACAAACCATAAAGAAATCCGCAGATTAAGGAAGCTAAGATTATCTTTGTAGAACCTGCCAAATGGAAACACATGAACAGTATTGATGCCACGCTGAGTAAGTAGAGTATAAATCAGTCGCATCATCAAGACTGATAACTTGGCGGGGAGGCGGGGCAATCAAGGAGTGATAAAAATTTTCAGCTATCGGCCGTATAGCAGACAGAAGCTCGTAAAGAGCTGACCCCAATTGTTGATCACCGATAGGGTGTGGATGTTTGTGAGGTCGATGACTGAGTCGGGGCTGAAAACGGAAATGGAAGGGCACAGAACAATCAACTGATAGATCAAACGATACTTCAAACGCTAGATCAAATGGATACAGGGTTTAATAGGATTAAGTTGAATGAGGCTTAAATAGGTCAGCATAAATAACTTTGAGAGATGTCCAGCGAAGAACAATAAACTGGGAAGTCTCGCTTCAAAAAAATGTACTACTTCAGCATGAGTTAAATCAAATTTAGAGCGATAGATGTGAAGCAGAATGAACTTTAAGCCTTGCAGGACACTTAATACGCGAAGTCAGACACACATATTAGTGGAGTGATTGAGGGGGCTAAGCTAGATGAAGCACTGTGCCACGAAACAGGGAAAAAAGTCTAAAATCAAAAAAAAAAACAGGAAAATCTAAAGCGTGAATTCTGATACTACGTAACATGGCTACTAAATATTGTACTGAAACAAGAATTTTCCCCGGGGCATTTAGCAAAGCCGAAAATTCTTACTGGGTCACTCGATAACATATAGATTTCGCACAAGATGTATACAAAACTGGTGTAGGCTCAAAGGAGACAGTATGACCGGAATCAATTGGGGGCGAGCCTAAGGGTTATTAGTATGGCCTCCCAGAATAGTATGAAAGCGACCAAAAGTGAAGAAACTAACCTATCTGATAGTGGTGGGGATGTTTGGCTTTTTGGAGCATCGAAATTTCGCTATGACAGTGATGGGAATGTACGTGAAGCAACAGAAGGTGAGATTCTAGGTCAAACTCGAAGTTCGCCTACAGCTATGATTACTGTGCTATCAGAAGGGTCCAAGTTACTTCTGTTTGATGCGAATGGTGCATTCGAACAAGATGTGGATGCAATTGCGAAGCTCTATACTCAGGATGATCAAGCACCCGAGCAAATAAGTGAGGAGGTTCGTGCGGCAAGAGTAGCTTTGCGAAATAAGATGAGGGCGGATATCAACGCGGATGTATTTTCGGTCTATGATGCAGGTAAATATTATCATAATGAAATTGAGGTTGCACCAGAGAAAATTGTTTCTGAGATGAATGGGCTACTTGTTGAGCATTTAGTGGATAAACAAAAAGCTTTTACAGATTTAAAAAGCAGGATAAATGCAGTAGATGGTTGGCTTCAAGAGCAGCTTTCACTAAAAGGCGAAATTGAAATGGTCGTAATGTATGACCTACATGAAAGACTCTATTTTGAGCAAAGGAAAGTGAATACTCTGGACCCTGCTTACAATCCCATGCCCTGGAAAAAATCATACAAAAATAACGCAAGTATTGCTGATTGGAGAGGTGTAGGGGACTACCAAACCCCGCTAAGTAAATTTTCCTCAGAAACTTTTCCTAATAATGCGCAGATAAACTTAGTCGATAACCTAAATAGTGCATTTCAATCTATGATTGATGATCTACACTCTCATAATAGTACAACAATTAAGGCACTATCAAAGTCTATTGTATAGATATTGAGTTTGAGCGGTATATTTAAAGAAATAATTTTAGTGAGTTGTTGAAAGTATGAATATTGCCTTGAGTAAAGGGCAGGTATGCTGTTCAGAACGGGAAATAACTATTGAAAGTCACCATAGTGGTGATTTAATAGAATTGATAACTATTTCAATTCCTCAAGGAAAATCTGCTGCCTTCATATTTGCACCGGTTATTAATTTAGTCTTGATGGTAGCCGGTTCTGCAAGTATTACATATAACCAGTCCAAATTTGAGTTATCAGTTGGGCAGGTTTGGCTTGTTGGTTCTGATACAGACTTTAATTTGAGTAATAAAAGTGAGTCCCAGGATATTGTAGCTATTTGCGTTCGTATTCGTGAAGCAATGTTAGCCAGGTTCTATGACAGGTATGACAATGCGCTTATTCTCAAGAAACAGGCTGCTAAAATGGTGGAGTCCTCATTACCGAAGTATGCTTCCCCAATCATCTTTCCAAGCTGTGAGCTAACGAGAATAACTTTGGACTCCTTTAGGCTGCTAGGCCGATTAGACAATGATGGGTTAAATGCTCTTAAGCTGGAAGAATTGCTTCTCTTGAAACTAAATAGTGAGCATGGGGAAATTCTTGCTGACGAACTGCTAAATAGGGTTAATCCTACACATGAAAAATTTAGAAGATTCATGGAATCTAACACTACGAAGAACTGGTCTGTGGCTACATATGCGAAGCAAATAGGCATGAGCTTGACATCTTTTAAAAAAATGTTTGGACAAGTTTATAAAGAAAATTCACCAAAAGCCTGGATTAACGAAAAGCGGCTCCGACACGCAGATATCCAAATTCGTACTACCAATAGAAGACTGGTGGATATTGCCCTAGAGAGCGGTTTTTCTAGTCAGTCGTACTTTACCCAGCTGTATAAGTCAAAATATGGAATATCTCCATCTGAGGCTCGACAAAAATGTACCTGAGATATTTTTTATCATGTCTATTTGGTTCTACAATAATAGGTAGTGCTGTACAAAAGACAAGTGATGCAGAGATAATTTCGACACTAAGTATTGGAGTGCAAGTTGAAAGCGTAATATCAAGTAAAGCGTCAGATGTTTTGTTTTAAAAATATAATTGCTTAGAAGGATTTCCCCCTTTTTCAATTGACAAACTATCAGCTAGAGATCTTCAAAGAAAGCTAGCGTTAGGTAATTATGATGTTGTCATTAGTCAATGGATTATCTCAGATCAGGGGGGTGTGCAACAAGTTGGGAAAGAAGGTTGATTGGTGAGGCATCTATTAATTGCTTTACTCTCAAGGAAAGGTATAACCTAGCAAATATTTCTGACAGGGATATTTTTTCGAAAATAAAAACTATAAGCCATGTTGCTGATGACTCGTCCTTGAGCGTTGATCCAAGTTTGATAAATTTACATCCAGATGCTTTTGCATTTGTTGACTGTAAATCTATAAGTAAGTGTATAGACATGCTTAAAGAGGGCGATGTAGATGTTATTGCAGCCAAGAGTCGGGATTCGATGCATTACATGGAGCATACGGTTCGGGGATATAATTTAGAGTTATACAGGGTGGAATTTTCTGAGCCTGGATGTCTCTATATCGGATTGAATCCTCGAAGTCTTTCCCCAGAAGAGAGAGAAACGATAATGAATAATTTTAGTAAGCTTTGGGAAGGTAGGAGTTGCTTGACAGCAACACACGATAATTAATTGTACGTATAGCTATTAATTTATTTTGTTATATTTAAGGGGGTTAAATGAGCTCATATAACGGTCCGCCACTTGTTGTCACTCATATCGTTTAAAATCCCAAGGCTATAGATAGTATCCAACGTCAAGCTGAGCTGCCCCTTTAGGGGGGGGGCAATGCTTCAGGCAATAAATAATAGCCTTATAGAATTTTCATCATTTTTGCATAAATATAAGAACCTAAACCAAAATAGAGCTAAAGATATCCCGAAAAGATATTGATGCTAGAACATTAAAAAAATGACAAAAGCTTCTTTAAATGTGAAAGAGGTGAGTAGGGTTTCTGAGCTAGCGAGCGCAATTAATAAGGATGAGTTTACTGAAGCTGGAGCTCTAGAAGAGTTCAAGAGGTTTTCGATACACTTTTCTTTAGATATAACAAAGAAGGGAATAGCCCTTCTTTCATTGAGGTCACAGCTTTCGGAGTCAGCAAGTGCTTCGACTAGTAATTCGAAAATATTGAAGGAAGTTGATAGAGAGCAGGAGCCAGTATTATCATTATTTGAATTCAAAGGAGGCATTTTAGAGCATGGTGCCAGGTCTTTAATTGACGAAGCCGGTGTAGATCATAAGAATGTATACTGATCTATACAAGCACGGGGCTTCCGTATGTAACTATGAAAGGTGAATTTATATTACCCTGGAAGATAAAAATTTTAGCAAGCAAGAATAATGTCCCAATTATTGAAAATGTACCCTTAGCAAGGGCGCTATATTCTAAGATAGGCGTTGATCAAGGTATAACCGATGAATTTGTTGAACCTGTAGCTGATGTCATTCGTTGGCTGAGGGCTCATGAAAAACAAGTTTAACTATTTAGAGATCTTATAAAGAGTACTCACTGTGAATTTAGATTTTCAAAGACTGATCCAGGATTTATCAATTAACTTACAGCAACCATTAATGGAGCCGGTAGAAGATTCATGTCGTATTTCTTGGGATGATATTGATATGCATATCTATCACCATGAAGAGAACAGCCGAGAGTTTGTAGTTTTAACTCTAGATATATGCGGCATACCCCAAGGTCAGGAGTTGCATTTCTGTAACTTGATGCTTCAAGCAAACTACCTGTGGATAGGAACAGAGTATGCAACGCTATCAATCAATCCAGAGTCACAAAAGGTAGTACTTTGTGATAAAGAATATTTTGAAAATATTGAGGTGGAGTCATTAACAAAAAGGGTTAATGAACTGTATCAGGCAGCTATGTATTGGTATGAATTGATTACATCAAATAATAACTCAATAAGTTCAGGAGCATTAACAGGTAATCTCAGTGTTGATAATAAGCTCGGTATAAAAGTATAATTTTTGTGCACCTTGTTCATGAGGTGCGCAAAATATTGCTGATTGGATGTTAATCAAGCTGTATATTGCATGATCAATAAATATCTTCAGATCGCTATACAATTGTCCTTTGCATAAAAAAGTTAAAATTAAAAGAATTTTTATGTTTTCGCTGTTGAAGTTCGAATAAATGACTATGGCGGTGCTTCGGATCATTATGCCGCTGAATGACAAACTAACAAAATTATGCCTCGATTTTCTCATATCTGAGATCATAGATGGCCCTGATAAATCTTATTGTTTAAATTTTGATTCAAAATTTAGCGTTTTATTTTATGAGTTACGAAATGAATATTTGCTAGTTAGTGTTAATCTGGAACTATCCATAGAGGGGTGCTCCTAACGAATGCTATGCGAAAGGGCTATGCATGGCCTGGGTTTGCAAAATCTATAATAGCTGACGTTGCAAAATATTTCGGTTTTCAGACCATTATCAAAAATAGCGTCTCCTATGAAGAATTTTATGAATTTACAAATTATCATTGTTCATTGTGTGAAAGTGTTTTGCCAAAGATTAACTCTAACGAAATTAAGGAAAATCAGCTATATAAATATATTGCACCTTAGTGTTATTTTTTCTAATTAATTTTTGTGCTGTTTCGGTTAATTATGTATTGGCTGAAGATCTACGGAGTGAACCATTTGAATTTTATGCTGAAGAGCAACCATTAACTGATGTACTAGCAGTAATTGCAACGCATTCTAATTAACAAATAGGTAAACCACCGCCTCAGGCGGTGAGACTAGACAAGGCTCCGCCGTTCCGGCGTGCAGAGTAAAATATGGCCTCCATGAACCGGCAAGTTCTTTAAGGAGGCCATATGCGAGATTGGCAGTGCCATGCTCACGTGAAACATTATTGCAGGTACCATGTGGCATTTGTGCCCAAGTATAGAAAGAATGCGTTATTTGGAGCATTGAGACATGAGATTGGAGCAATATTCCGAGACTTATGTCGTCAAAAAGGTATTGAGTTGGTCGAGGGGTACGCAATGAGGAATCACATTCATATGTTGTTAATGATTCCTCCAAGGTTAAGTGTTTCCAATACGGTTGGTTTTCTGAAAGGGAAATCTGCGATCCAGATATTTCGGAAGTACAGGCATGTGCAGAGAAATTTCACAGGAAGACACTTTTGGGCTCAGGGTTACTGAGTGAGCACAGTAGGTCTTGATGAGCAGATGATTCGAGAGTACATCAAGCATCAAGAGGTTGAAGAACGCCGGCAAGTGCAGATGCAACTGGCGGGGTTGTAAATAGCCCCCTCTGGGGGCTTTCACCATACCACCCGCTATGCGGGTGGTTGCTGATTTGAGGGCCGATCTTAAAAGCAAAGTTCTTACTAAATTCTTAGAATGCGATTTTCTTTGAAAGATACCAGACCTATAACCGAACTGCCTACGCAAGCGCCACTACCCCCCCCAATCCAAGAAATAAGATGGGGGATTTTACTGGGCGTCAGGCTTCTATCAGTATATATAAACCGCACCGGATCCCTCAGCTTGGTTATTATCCGGATCACCATTAATACCAGTAGAGCTACTGCTTTCATTGGGAGCCCCAATAGCCAGGGTATCGCCATCTGCACTGAGGTTGACGGAAAAGCCAAAAGCATCATTTGCATCAGTATTGCCTGCTTTCAAATATGTTTTCTGCAACCAGGTCCCATCAACTAGAGCAAACATATAAGCTGCGCCAGCATTTTCGGCATTGTTATTGTTTTGGTCTCCCCCTACACCCTTAGCGATACTGCCCTCTCTGGGTGCTCCAACTACCAGAGTTCGACCGTCGGCAGTCAGGCTAACTGATTCACCAAAATTGTCAGAGGCATCTGAGTTGCTGGCCTTGAGATAGGCCTGCTGCGCCCACTGGCCATCTGCACGGGCAAAGACATAGGCAGCACCAGAGTCTTTGGCTGCATTATTGCTTAGATCGCCATCAGTGCCTATGGCATTGCTGTCTTCATTATTAGCACCAACGGCCAAGATGTTACCATTAGCACTTAGGTCAACTGACAAGCCAAACTCATCGTCATAATCAGAGTTGCTCGCTTTGATATACGCCTGTTGCGCCCAATTACCATCCGTACGGGAGAATACGTAGCAAGCGCCCGAGTAAAGGGCATCATCATTGCTTTGCTCGCCATTAATACCCACCGCTTTGCTATCCTCTCCGGTCGCGCCAACAGCCATAGTTGTACCATCCCCACTCAAGCTGACGGAAATTCCGAATTCATCCAGAAGACCGGTATTGCTAGCCTTAATATAAGCCTCCTGCACCCAGGTGTCATCTATATGGGAGAAAACATATACCGCTCCTGAATTCACAGTATTGCCGATTTCCTGACTCTCATTGTTATCCTCTATTTGCCAAGTTCCACTCTCGTCAGGGATGCCAAGTATAACAGTTGGATCTGTTTGATCGCCATTGATGCCAGTAGTGCTGCTATCTTCAAAAGGCGCACCTACAGCTAGAAGACGGCCGTCATCACTGAGGCTTAAAGAGCGTCCAAATAAGTCATAGGGGGATGTATTGCTAGCTTTGATATAAGCATTTTGTGTCCAGGCACCATCTAGACGTGTAAAAACATAGACCGCGCCGGATTGAGGGGCGTCAGTATTGGTTTGATCGCCATTGATACCCGTTGTGCCACTGTTCTCATAGAATGCACCAACGGCTAAAGTGTTGCCATCCCCGCTCAGATCTAAAACACCGAAAAGACCCCCTCCATTATTATTACTGGCTTTGATATAGGCCTCCTGTACCCAGGCGTTATCTACCTGTGTAAACACATAGACCGCACCTCTTGGGCTAGTTCCATCTGGGTTGACTCCATCATCGTTCTCCTGGTCGCCATTGATACCGGTCGCATCGCTTTCCTCTAAGGTAGCGCCTACCGCAAGGGTGTGGCCATCTGCGCTGAGGGCGATTGACACTCCGAAAACGTTCCTAATACCTGTATTACTTGCCTTGAAGTAGCCAATGCTCTCCACCAAGGTGTCGTTTACGCTAAGGGAGGTAGAATCAGTGCAAAGATCTTGCTCTCCCACCTTGTTACAAGCTTGCAGTATATATAGCGCATTTGTTCGGGCGTGCAGTGGGACTTGTACCTCAAGGGTCCCATTACCCTGGGGAATATCCTCGACTAAACGTGTGAAACCGGAAATTCCATCAGGATTTTCCAGCAGGTGGTAATGAGTAGCCCCTTCCGCATCGCTCCAATTAAAACGGAAAACCTTGATTGCCTCGAAGCTCAGGGTAAAACCCTGAACTGCTTCGGGGGCAGCAGGTGGGTCTTCCGCAGGTGGGTCTTCCGCAGGTGGGTCTTCCGCAGGTGGGTCTTCCGCAGGTGGGTCTTCCGCAGGTGGGTCTTCCGCAGGTGGGTCTTCCGCAGGCGACCCCGCTATAGTGGTATCTTCACCGCCAGTAGCGCCATTATTACCCCCTCCGCCACTACAGCCTGCAAGGGAGAATAGAAGCATAGCTATAGCCATGGATTTAAAAAACGGGATAGTCACTTTCATTAACTCTTATAGGTTTCACAAGGTTCAAGTATTATTAGATTTCACCCATATCTCATCTTTAGTTTTTGGTCATTATTTTGTTGATTTCTAAAGATTTCGGGAATAGATGGCCCTAATGAGTCATCGAGAATATCTATTGCCGCGTAAAGGTAAAAAAGGCCCAGGAATGAGCTACAAGTGAGGAGTGAAACACTCAGGCATCGAAAGTCTACAGAAGCTTCAGAGAGGTGGATATAGTATGCTGGGGGCAGGATAAATAATCAGCAGGTTAATACAATAAAGCACAATACATCGTCAGAGCAAAATCAAGCTATTAATTCAGGGGTGGCGAGATTATCTTATTCGCATAGAACAGTACAAATTTACTCCAAATGTTCCAAGCATCTAGTTGACTAAAAACTCAGACGAAGCTTCCCGGTCGACGCAATTTTGTCTCCAGTGGGAACTTTGAAAAAACGTATTTATCACAAGCGGTGGACTAATTACTCCCAGTGAGCGAAGCAAGAATGTAACCACTGTTAGTTTAAGCCTGAATTACTAGAAAACAGGGAAAAAGTAAGTAATTCTAGCTCGTACATGTGGCGTCCTCTATGCAATCGAAGTCATGCGTCGCTTTGCTGGGTTGGCACTGACAAAGCCTATCCCGGATAAAACAATCGTCTTTAAGTTTTGCTATTTGCTTGAGACACAATAATTTGCTCGTCAACTCTTCACGGCTATTCACAAGCAGATCATAGAAAATGGCGTATTACTGAAAAAAGGATGCATCGTAGATGCAACAACTGTCAGTGAACTATCAGTGCGCGCAGTTCTACCAAAAATAAGAAAAGCTCATAATCCAGAGATCTACAAGGTCAAGAAGGGTGGGCAATGGTATTTGATATGAAACTTATTATTGGTGTTGATGATGAGACCGTAATCGTACACGCCGTTGGCACTACATCGGTGTGGAAATGTGGGAAGATCGAAATATGGTCTGTAACATAACGTTGAAGCCGAGCAAGCTAAAAATCTCTTCCGGAGAAAATTTGATTTCGTATAATGGAAAGAAGTACAGGTTGGGACCAAGCTGGAGCAACCCTTTCGCTATATTAAGACCAGTTTAGCTACAATAAGGCACGATATCATAGGTTAGTAGAAGCACTGAATGCTTGTGCTGACAGGCAGGATTTTCGAGCTTATTACCTAGGCAGCAGCAAAGAATACAGACGACTCTTGAAAAAATGATTTACAAGTTTTCTATTTTTCTTGATGCTCTGCAAATCTGCATTTGCACGACTCAGTAGTGTCTCACCTTTTTTCAGCGGCTTCTTTGAGGTCCCTATATTTCTCATATGATTCCAGACCAACTCATCTGGATTTAGGTCTGGTGCATATGGCGGTAAGAACACCACTTCAAGCTTGCCATCCTGTGAATCGATATACTCCAATACCTTTTTCGATTTGTGTACTGGGTGCCCATCAACAATGAGAATCACTGGTCTTTTCGGACTTCTCTGGAAATTTTTGAAGCATTCTACGCACTTTTCTGCCGTGAACTTTTCACTATAAATATGACACCAGAAGCCAACTCTGTTCGATAAAGCTGAGATCGCATTGATTGACTGTCTTTGACCACTCGTTTTTACCACTGGAGTTTTTCTTTTTTCTCCCCATGTCCTTTGGAGTGGATCGTCTGATCTGATATTAGCCTCGTCCAGCCAAAATATTTCTGCCCCAGTTTTTTTCGCATAAGATTTAATCTTTGGGTAGACTTCCTTTACCCATTTATTCACCGTCTTCTCATCTCTATCGTAAGCTCTTCGTAGAGGCTTTTGTGGCGTCAGGCCCAGTGTGCCGACACCAGAAATGCTAAGTTCAACCTTGAATCTCTCAAAAATCAAATCCGATACGATCTGACGTGTCCACAATCCGAAGTCAAAGCCATATTGCCTTGGATC
Source organism: Microbulbifer sp. ABM4_008 (assembly GCF_056311705.1). Classification (NCBI taxonomy): domain Bacteria; kingdom Pseudomonadati; phylum Pseudomonadota; class Gammaproteobacteria; order Cellvibrionales; family Microbulbiferaceae; genus Microbulbifer; species Microbulbifer sp. ABM4_008. The sequence goes on from NZ_CM149970.1 coordinate 1,955,442, forward strand.
GCTACCAATAATCCATCGCTTGACTTCCTTTTCTTCAATAGCTGATAGCTTTCTACCGCGTCCAGGTCTAATTTTTGGAGATAGCGCTTTAATACCTTTCTCCCGAGCAGTCCTTAACCATGGGAAAATAGTTCTGCTCCCCAGCCCTAAGCTACGACTAACCTCCGCCGCAGATTCTCCATCAAATACTCGCTGAACAGCAATTTTACGTATGAGGTGCTGCTTCTCAGTACTAAGTTTTCTGGCATCGTATTTCATGCAGTTTATATTGCCAGAGTGTACTGATTATTTCTGCCTGGCTAGTAAGTGCTCCCCCAAAAGAGTGAGCAGCTTGTTGCCTTCGGGTAAGCCTAAAATTGGCCTGTATTTGTGCTTGAAGTGCCTGTCGTATTTTTGGTGAAATGTAATCACAATCCGTAGAGATATTGTGAGATTATTTAAAGGCTCCCTCGGTTATCTGGGGCTCTTGGAGGCCGGTCCCCTCAACTTAACTTTAATTACTTTATGTCTAAAAGTGCCTAAAATCTAAAAATATTTATCCAATACCCAGTGGGACCCACTTTGTAAATGGCAACACCATTAAAGAGCCACTCCCCGAGCACCTGGAGGTCGCCATTTTTGGTATGGGGTGCTTCTGGCGCAGAGCATGGGTTCTGGGATACGGATGTTGTCTTTGCCACTGCCGTAGGCTACACCGATGGCGCCACTGAAAACCCGAACTACGATGAGGTCTGCACCGGTCGTACCGGGCATGCGGAGGTGGTAAAAGTAATCTTTGATCCGAAAAAGGTGGGCTATGCAGAGCTCCTGCGTATCTTCTGGGATCACCACGACCCAACCCAGGGGATGCGACAGGGTAACGATATCGGCTCCCAGTACCGTTCCTGTGTTTTCTGGCTGAATGAAGGCCAGAAACAGGAGGCGGAAGCAAGTAGGGCGGCTGTGCAGGAGGCGCTGGATGCTAAAGATCGCGGTCAATCACCACTGAGATCAGCATGGCCCAATCGTTCTACTATGCCGATGAATACCACCAGTGGTATATGGCTAAGAAAGAAGACGCTGTTTGCCCAATTCTTCGCAACCCAATGCACGACTAAACGTTGTTAGATTGCAGAAGCAGGCGGCGCGGTGAGTGCTGCCTGTTGTTGTGACGCTTAGCACAGTTAATTCCCCTCCACTTTTCTGTCTTTTTCCTGCCTTCTCTGAATTTGCTTCCCTGTATTTGATTGTCGTTAAAATATGACCAAAATCTAAAAACTTGCGCCCAAATCATAAAGTCGGCGGTGGGATTGGCGCGTAAAGTTCCAACTCCTGCGTCGGAGAAAAGAACCCTTGAGCCTCACTTTTATCTTGAGCAGAAATGGTTACGGTTAATAAGGGGGCCGTTACAGATTTCACTCTATCCGCGTAGTTATTCAGAGGCTCCTTAAGTACAGAGTCACAATAATTTTTTCGTAGGACCTTTTATGTACAGCGTTTACTCTATGGCGCGCCAGTTGGGTGGAGTATGTACTTGGGATTTTTCCCAATCATTTCCTGTGTTGAATATCCGACAGATTTCTGGCGGTGGAATCTGTTTGTCGCTGGTTTCACACTGGATTAAGTATCATGCTTATGACGACTCTTTAGTAAATCACTTGGGTGGTGTTTGGGGTCAGCGAAGATTTATCCCTTTCAATATGGGAAAATACCAACGAATAGCGGCACAACAGCAAGCCTGGCAGCAAAGTGCCAACTGGGAAGCTTCTCATAGGGCCTGGTTACTTTTAAATCGGTTGAGAGTGCTTTCTTCAGCTACCGGAAGATCAAACAGGGATTCCTTGCGACAGCGGCTTAAACAGATTAATGGAGCCTATGCGTTAATTGAAATGCGCTCTAGTCGAGACGAGAATCCGGGCGCTCATGCAGTAGCTGCTTGGGTTGGTGCCCAGTCATTTGGCGGGCAAAAGCAGGATGCTTGTTTCTTTGATCCGAACTTTGGGGAGTTTTGGTTTGAGGATAAAGAGGATTTTTACTTCTTCTTTCACTTGGTCAGTAATATGCATTATCGGGCGGAACATAAATTCGATTCATGGCAGATCGATAGGATATGGAAAAGCTAGCTCTATTCATAAATTGGTTCTGCTTAGTGTTGCAGGAAGTATTTCATCTCGTATAGAGTTTTGCGGTTTGCTTAAGATGGTTGGAGTTCTAGCCATCTTACTTTCCCCATACAAAACAACCCAATCTGCATGTATTTTCCTTTCCCTAAAGAAAGTCCAAAACCTAAAAACATTTGCCCAATATCTAAAGCGCTACTTGATAGTGCCGACATAATATAGATCTAAAGAGAGAGCTATTCTTTTGGCTTTTAGGGATGAATTACCCTTTAAGTTGGAGGTTGAGAGGGTGGAAAATTGGCCGGTAAGGGGTAAGTGTGGTTTAAAGCCATGGAGGCGCAGTTCTTTTCATATAAACAAATTCATTATTTCAGGTTTGGCATATTTAACTTTTACTGTTTTAACAGTGCGCTGGATATAGTGGGCGTTAAGTCTGGGAAAGGGAGTGTTAGAGAAGTAAATTTTGCTGATATTGGAATTACTTAGATCCTGTGCGGGTATTGGGTTGTGAGTCGTTGCTTGTCATAATTGGTTATAAAGAGATATTAAAAGTACAAAATTGGTGATGTTGATCAATTTGGCAATGTTCATTTGAGTCAATGGGTAAAGGATTGATTGATCTATTTTATTGTTGTTGGGTTGGCGTAAATATAAGAGTATGTCAATCTGCGCACCCCATTTTCTAAGAGAGTTATCAGTCCTTGTAGGTAAAAGCCTCTGGCTAGGTGTGGATCAGTATTTATTGTAGGTTTTTGTTCGAATTAAAATAGATAATTTTTGGATTTTAATTGTCTGTTGGGAGGTTGCTTGTATGCGTGTTAGTACAATTGCCGAGCGTCATCGAGGGCAAAAAATTTGGGGTTTTTCTCAGAGTTCGCTAAGAGTTTGGGTGCACTATGCAGGATTTAGCACGTTTGGCATTTGTGGAGCCTTAACTGCACATTGGATACATTGTAGGGCTTCTGAAGGGGTATCTCTATCAAGCAAATTGGGCTTGTATGAAAAGTGGAAAGTTGGAGCAGGTCCATTTACATTCACTCGACTTCGCTCTCTAAATATTCGTGAATTAAGAAGTGTTGCCAAGTCTCAGTGGGGGTGGGCACATGATAAAGATAATTCTTATATGAATAATGTAGGGGCGTGGCTGAGAGAGCGTGGAGTATATCCAGTACCTGGGCTTGGAGAAGATTCGAGTATTCAAATAGTTAATCCTGGAGCTCAGCCTTTATCAATGACCGATTTTTTAATAGCATCATTAGATCAATTAAACGATCATTACGTAATAATTACTGTGTCAGGTAAAGTCTTTGGGCACTTTTCGGCGGCCCATGCTGTTTCTCTCTATATTGGACCCGCTGGGATGGCTCAACAGTGCACTTTTTTTGACCCTAACCATGGAGAGTACTGTTTTAATAACAAGCAGGATTTTTTTAATTTCTTCCGTGAATATTATCGGCGGAAGATTCTGTCGAATGGATTTGGTTCCCTAGGTCTTTCAGATCGTTGGCGTACCCATGTTTACACCTTATAAAGTGCAGAGCGGCGGGGTGTTATGAGGAGGCTTCCTCTAACATGTTATGCGGTAAAGAGGTGCTGGTGGATATCGGTTTAACTAATTTTATAATCTTTATGTGTAAAAATCGTTGCGAATTCTCTGGTGCCCGACTGAATAAGCATCAAATAGCCCAATTACCGCCCATGCAGGAGTGTTCTGATTTGGAGGTGGGGGATTCGCTGGGCATATAAGCAATAGTAAAAACTGTAACTGGCTTATTAGCTTTATTTTATATCTACAGTTCGCATGAGCCTTCTCGCACTGCTGTATTTAAGTTCCATGACTCCTATTTTATCTTCACTGATGCGAACACCAATCACTCCAACTCCCTGGATAGAGTAGTGAGTCGTGGCGACCAGCTAAATATTGTGCATAGAAATTAACGCAGGCAGTAACCCCAGAGCCGCAGTAGTTGAGAAGTGGTTTACCATCTGCCAAGTTGCCAAACTGTGATTTAAGTTCGGCAATAGATTTCACTTTGCCATTGTTTTTGTCAGTAATGTTTTGCCAGGGCTGGTTGATGGCGGTGGGTATATGTCCGGCAATCGGGTCGATAGGCTCTTCAATTCCTTCAAAGCGCTGACTGTCCCGGGCGTCTACTAACTGCCAGGGTGCTTTACCCAGGTTTTGTTTGATGGTCTCGTAATGAACCAAAAGATTTTCTTTTGGTTGTGCACTGAAGTTTCCTTGCTTGGATAGAGTGGGCTCGCTTGTGTCCAAATCCTCCCCTGCATCGAGCCAGGCTTTTAGACCGCCATTCAGAATGCTGATTTTCTTGTGGCCAAAGAAGAAAAACAGGAACCAGGCACGGGCGGCGAAACCCAGGCGGTTGTCGTCGTAGACGATTACTTGTGTGTCACTATCGACTCCCAGATTGCGAGCGTAGTCCTGGAACTGTGCAGCGCTCGGCATTGGGTGGCGGCCGCCGTAGCGTTGCACAGGGGCAGAGAGGTCACGGTGCAGGCAGGCGTAATGGGCATCGGGAATATGGCCAGCCCGATAGTCCCGCTCACCACTATCGTGATCCGCCAGGCTATAGCGGCAGTCCAATATTACGGGTTCGCCGGTCTTTTTGAGCTCTACCAAATCCGCAACTTCAATCAGGGCGGGGTTGTTGTTGCTCTCCATCGGCCTCTCCTCAATCCTTGATACCGCTTTTGTCGTGTAACTTCAGCTGTTGTTTTTGGTTATTGGCCGCTTTCCGGGGCAGGGACCTCTGCTGCTTGGGGTTCAACGGCCTGTTGTTCGGCTTCTTGCTGGGACTCAGACTCTTCTTCGGTGGAAATCTGGTCTGCCAGCTCCGCTTTGCGGCAAGTCATGGTGGTTTCGGTTTGATCTTCGGCAGGGTTGTCGAGAAAGCGCGCAACTGCCCGCTCCGCGCAGTTGCTTGCGGAAATAATATCGTGAGCCAGGTTGGGAAATAGCAGCCATTGGTGATTCGGTAGCTCTTTGCGTGCGATATCGACATCATCTGCAGCCAGTACCGGATCCAGGCCGCCGTGTAACACTATCACTGGAACTGGGGTGGAGATGGCTTCTGACTCAGTGAGTGGAGCAGAGGGGATTGCCCAGATGCGACACTGTAGCTGCAACAAATTTAAATCTGATCGTACGGCCCCGCCGAGAATGCCGGTGTCTGCAGCGTTGGCCCTGGCCTGATCAAAATCGACAAAGGGAGCCTCTTCATAGCAGAAGTGGCTAACGCCGGCTGCATCCCCAAAGTAGGGGTCCAGTACGATCTCCATAAAGTGTGCGATGGCATCCTGGGCCGGCTGTAGCCCTTCATCGCCCTCATTTTCCAGGCCCTCGATCATCTTGGGCAGTTCACTGTAGAAGTTTTCGTTATACAGCGCCTGGAATAAAACTCTCAGCAAGCGCTGTCCAGTAAGCACAAAGGGATAGCTTTGTTTTGAGTAGCGGTGCTTGATCGGAATGGTGCGCGGCTCTTCATCTAAGGTCTGGATCAGGTTTTCCAGCCTGCGGCGCAAATTGGGATAGCGACTGTTACATTTCTCGTCTTCGATGCAATGCTTCAGGCCGCGCTCGTAGGCTGCCAGGGAGTCCTGTGGGAGCTGCTGCGTGTAGACAATATTGGGGAAGACCGCACTGTTAAGCACCAGAGTGCGCACTGACTCTGGGAAGTCGCGGGCCACTGTCAGGGCGTAGCGGGAGGAGTAGGACACCCCATAGAGGTCGAATTTATCGAGCTTGAGGGTTTTTCTCAGCTCTTCTACATCCCTGGCGATCACAGAACTGTTGTACTGGGCCAAGTCGGCACCTTTGCTCAGGCGGCTGTAACAGCGCTCCATACTGAAGGAAAAAACACGGGCCTCTTCTTCCGGAGATAGGTTGCGCCGGAAGGCGGTATCGGCATCTTCGATAAACTCGCTGCAAGTGAGGCGCGGCTGGGCCATACCGGTGCCCCTGGGGTCTATAACAAACAGATCCCGGCCGTCTTCTACTGTCATGGCGGCATAGTTAAGCCACAACCAATCGCTGGCGTTCTCGGGCTCTAACCCCATGCTGGCTCCGGGGCCTCCGGCGCCTAGGTGGAGTAGGGGGATTTTCTTGGGATCGGGGTTTGTGGCGCGGAAGCGCACTACCGGGAAGCGGATTTTGCGCTTTTCTGGGTGGGCATAATTTTCCGGCACCTCCATCATGAAACACTGGGTGAAAGGCCAGGTTTCATCGGTTTTGAACCAGCAGGGCTTTGCTACCAGGCGAGCGTATTGTTTTTGCGGGGATTGACCGGTTTGGGCAGAGTCTGTCGAGCGCTCACAGGCTCCAATCACCATGGAAAAGAGAATGATGAGGAGTATGCGCAATCGGGCTTTTTGCACTTAGATTATTCCTGTGACTGCTATTAAGTAGTGGTTTATGGTTCCAGGCCTGTGAGCGGGTCAGTGCTTGCCGAAGCGTGCCACTGGCGCGGAGATATTCCAGCGCAATGCCGCGAGGCGAATCGCTAAGGTCACAAATACAGCAATAGCCACCACCAGCTCATGGGGTAGCCACCCTACATTGTCCAATGCAACGAGTATGGCTGTCCCAGTAAGGGCAGCGGTGGCATAGATCTCTCGCCGGAGTAAAAGTGGAATGTCACCGGACAGCACATCCCGAATCACCCCGCCAAAAGTACCGGTCATTACGCCGAGCACGATTGCGATGGTCGCGGAATAGCCCAGTTCAAGTACTTTCTGGGTTCCGAGCACCACAAAAACGGCGAGTCCAATGGCATCTGCCACCATTAGCAGGCGCATAGGGACCTTTAGATAGCGTATCAGGTAAAAGCTTACTACACCGGTAATTGAGGCGATCCACAGGTAATAGGTGTGCTCAAGCCAGAATACAGGGACGTTGAGAATAATGTCCCGGGCGGTGCCGCCGCCAATAGAGGTGACGCAGGCGAGTACCACGGCACCAAATAAATCCATCTGTTTGTGGCCGGCGGCGAGTACGCCGCTGAAGGCAAAGACCGCGATACCGATCAATTCAAACCAGTGCAGCAGCTCATCCATATCATCGTTACATCCAGAGATTGGCGGGCAGGGGAGAATAGCACTTCTGTCTACGCAAAGGGAATTGAGCAGCGATCTACTGGTGAGAAGTGTGAGGCGCCGCAATAGATCGGTACCAGGGAGCTATTGAAACAATGACAAAGGGCCCATTAGGCGCAGAAGAGTAATGGAGGCTGCTACCCTTTGGTTACGTCCATTGTTCACTGGCTGTAGAGATGCCGTATAGAAGCATACTGTTGGCTTTGCTGGCAGTCTCAATTTTTGGACTGAATTACCCGATAACCAAGGTGGCGCTGGCCGACTTCCCGCCAATGTTATTGGCTTCGGTTCGCTTCACCCTCGTCGCTGTTCCTCTGGTTTTCTTTTGTCCATTCCCCAAGACCTCGATCCTCAATGTTGTTGCGCTCGGCTTCTTCTTAGAGTTTCTCTCTCTGGGGTTGATGTACTACGCCATGAAGGCCGATATTCAAGCGGGTGTAGCGTCACTGCTTATGCAGTCGCAGGTGCCATTCACCCTATTGTTATTCGCAATGCTGTTTGGCGATAAGATAAATATGCAGCAGTGCTTGGGTTTGGTAATAGCGGCTGTAGGGTTCTCTGTATTCTTCTACTATGCCGATAAAGGTGGGTCGACAACGATAGTGGGATTTATCCTTATCATGGGGGCGGGGCTGTCTTGGGCGATAGCGAATATCGTATTCCGCAGGATGCCAGGAGTTAACTTACTTCATTTAATGGTGTGGGCTTCATTGGTGCCGCCAGTACCTCTTTTAGTCTTGTCGATATTTTATGAGAGCCATACCCCCTGGGTTTTCTTTTTTCAAGCGCATACGGCCAGTTGGTTTTCAATTATTTACCAAGTGTGCATGGTGACATTGGTTGGTTATATTTTATGGGGTGATTTAATTCGTCGCTATTCCTCTGCCTGTGTTTCACCATTCGGGTTGCTGGTTCCTATTGTGGGAATAATCGGTTCATCAATTATCCTTGGTGAATATCTTACATTTATCGAGTGGGTAGCGACTTTTGTCGTGTTGCTGGGTATTGCTCTTTGTGTAGTGAAATTAAACGATCGAAATCCGGGGCAGGAGATTGTTGATGTGGAGGGAAGTTAGGGGAGGGGTAATAATTTTATTCGGCTTGCTGGGCTCTCTGTTTGGGCTTTCCATGGTTCCCAAAACTTCCTTTTTATACCTTTATTGAGAGTTTAATAATTGCTGAGGGCTGTCTTTACTTATTTCGCGGTTCGATGATGCGTAAATGGTCACAGTGAGTTTTGGTCTTCTCTCAAATTATTATTACTTTAAATCCAAACGTTTTTTTCGGTGCAGTACTTTGCTTGGTGTGGGTAATAATTTAATACTGCTACACAGTCTATGCGCCGCCTTTTTGCGTGACTATTCCGAACTTTAGTTTAATGATTTTGTGCTACCAACCTGGGGCCGAAGTAGAAGTAAGGAGATAAGAAGTGACGGGATAAGGGCGATGCCCACGGAAAATACCGTGAGCATCCAACTAGACGTGTTTTACACGAATGCTTGCAGGCCGGTCTGGGCGCGGCCGAGGATCAAGGCGTGTACGTCGTGGGTACCTTCGTAGGTATTTACAGCTTCCAGGTTCATCACGTGGCGAATTACGTGGAATTCGTCGGAGATGCCGTTGCCGCCGTGCATATCGCGAGCAATACGCGCGATATCCAGTGCTTTACCACAGTTGTTGCGCTTCACCAGGGAGATCATGGTGGGGTCGAACTGCTTGTTCTCATCCATGATACGACCAACGCGCAGGGAAGCTTGCAGGCCCAGGGTAATTTCGGTCTGCATGTCAGCCAGTTTCTTCTGGAACAGCTGGGTTTGAGCCAGAGGGCGGTTGAACTGAGTGCGGTCCAGGCCGTACTGGCGAGCGGCGTGCCAGCAGAACTCGCCGGCACCCATGGCGCCCCAAGAGATACCGTAACGGGCGCGGTTCAGGCAGCCGAAGGGGCCGCGCAATCCGCCAATTTCCGGGAACTTGTTTTCTTCCGGAACGAACACATTGTCCATCACGATCTCGCCGGTAATGGAGGCGCGCAGTGAGAACTTGCCTTCGATCTTCGGTGCGGAGAGGCCTTCCATACCCTTGTCCAGCACGAAGCCGCGAATAATATCGTCGTCATCTTTCGCCCAAACAACGAAAACGTCGGCGATTGGGCTGTTGGTGATCCACATCTTGGAGCCGCTGATGCGGTAGCCGCCATCGACTTTCTTGGCGCGGGTTTTCATGCCGCCGGGATCGGAACCCGCATCGGGCTCGGTCAGGCCGAAACAGCCAACCCATTCTCCGGATGCCAGCTTGGGCAGGTACTTCTGCTTCTGCTCTTCGCTACCGTAAGCGTAAATCGGGTGCATAACCAGGCTGGACTGAACGCTCATAGCGGAGCGGTAGCCGGAGTCAACGCGTTCAACTTCGCGCGCCACCAGGCCGTAGGAAACGTAGTTGAGACCGGCACAGCCGTAGCCTTCGATGGTGGAACCGAGCAGGCCCAATTCACCCATCTCGTTCATGATTTCACGATCAAAGATTTCGTGGCGGTTACCCTCGAGAACTCTGGGCATCAGTTTGCTTTGGCAGTACTCACGTGCCGTGTCGCGCACCATGCGCTCTTCGTCGGTCAGCTGTTGGTCCAGCAGCAAAATATCGTCCCAATGGGCGAGTGGCTGATGTTTACTCATGGTTTGTCTCTTCTACTTCCGTTATTAATTCCACCGGAGCGTCCAAGAGGGCCGGCTGAAGAAGGCCGAGCACCTTTGTACAGAGGGGAGACTTTTTGGATAAGCTCCGCGTCAAACCCCGATGACTATTCAGTTTAGTGTGCCGCATCATACCGAAGTACTCGGTTTTCGGCACTCCTGCGGGCAGCAATTTTTTGCCTGATTTTACGCATGCTTTGTAAACAAGAGTAAAACGCATTGCGAGCGATTTTGGGGGGCGGATAATGCACGCAATAAATCTCTATTTTTTATGATTAAACGTTTAATTTCGGTGATATTCCTTGTCCTTTTACCGTATTTTGGCAATTTGTGTTCCGCTGCTTGTCAGCTGTAGTTCGCAGCCAATTGAGACCATTCAACCCGATGAAAATTTGGGGTTACCAGAATCTTTTCGTGCATCGGGCACTGTCGCACCGAGTTTGCGCTGGTGGCGAGATTTGGAAGATCCGCAGTTGGACAATTTGGTACAGCTGGCACTGAAAGATAATCCGGATATTCAGGCTACCTATTGGCGATTGGAGCAGGCCGCAGCCACCGCGCGGGGAGCGCGATCGGGCCTTTGGCCAAGACTGACCGCCAGTATTGAAAATACTGAGCAGCGCTACTCTTCCGGCGAGTTCACCGATCCCTCTGCGGAGGGCAATAGTTGGAGTACCCGTATCGCCGCCAGCTATGAAGTGGACCTTTGGGGGCGGGTCCGTGCCGGTGCCAGTGCAGCAGAGGCGGCTTACCTGGCCCAGGAACAGAATTTACAGACGGCAGCCTTGACCCTGGCGAGCGAGGTGGCAGCTACCTGGTTGGAGTTGCGGGAGCAGTGGGGGCAGCGGGATTTGCTGCAACAACAGCTGGAGATCAATCGCAAAAGCCTGAAGGTTCTGGAACTGCGCTTTGGTCGCGGCGTCTCAGGTGCAGCCGATGTTTTGCAGCAACAGCAGCTGGTCCAGCAGTCACAGCAGGAACTGGATGAGGCGGAAGCGGATGCCGAAACTCTAAAAGTACAGTTAGCGGTGCTTTTGGGTATCAATGTCGAGGAACTTAGCAGCATTATTCACGAACAGGCCGGGTTGCCTGCCTTACCAGCCCTGCCAGAGACCGGCGTGCCATCGCAATTGCTATTGCGCCGCCCGGATGTCGTTGAGGCGCAGCGAGACCTTTTACAGGGCTATCACTTAGCCGATGAGGCCTGGGCCGATCGACTGCCCGTATTTAGTTTGTCTGCGGTAGCCAGCAATGGCACCAGTTTAATTAGCGATGTGACTGAAAACTGGCTTTTGGCCATTGCAGCCTCCATTGAGGGGGTGATTTTTGATGGTGGCGCCTTGGCATCAGCCCGGGAGCAACAGGACGCCGTTCTGCAGGAGCGCTGGGCGCTCTACCGCAGTGCAGTCAATGAAGCCTTGTCTGAAGTAGAGCAGGCCTTGATTCGAGAGAGCCTGATCGAGCAGAGACTTAACCATCTACGTGAGCGTGAGCGTCTCGCAGACCTTTTGGTTCTGCGCCAAAGCCGCGCCTATGCGCGGGGAACCATCGACTTCCTCAATGTGTTGACCGCGACGAGTGAACAACAGAGTTTGGCGCGACAAATCTTGTCTGCCGAGCGCGAACTGATTGAAAACCGAGTAGTACTTTACCGCGCGCTTTCCGGCGGGATCCCCCAGGCGGATCTTCCAGCCCCCGAGCCAGTGGATTTGGAGTTGTACCTGGAGGGAAATAACTGATGTTGCAGAAACTCAATTGGCGCCTGCTGATCCCCATAATTTTGGTGGTGTTGGCATTCTTGGCCTTCAACTGGATGATGCGGGAAAAACCATCGGTCAGTCGCGGTGAGCGCAAATCGCCACCGCCGACAGTCGATGTAGCCGTTGCTGAGCAGGGTCGTTTTCCTGTAACCCTGAGCGCGCTGGGTAAAGTGAGTGCCCGAGAGTTAGCGGAGTTGGAGCCCCAGGTACAGGGGCAGGTGCAATGGCTCGACTATGATCTGGGCCCCGGAGCCGTAATGCCAAAAGGGCAGGTGCTGTTGCGTATTGACCAGGAGCCCTACCAGTTGGCCCTGATGACTGCCCAGAGTGCCCTCGCCGAACGCCGTGCTGAATTGCAGCAGGAGCAAGGACAACAGCAAGTTGCTCAAGAGGAATACGAGCTTCTTGGCACAGCCCTGTCTGGAACGGATAAGGCTCTGGTATTGCGCGAGCCTCAGAGAGCAGCAGCAGAGGCGGCAGTAAAATCCGCAGAGGCAAATGTGGCCTTGGCTAAACGCGATCTTCGGCTTACCGAGATTCGCGCCCCATTTGATGCCCTGGTAGTTGAGCGTGATGCCGATGTCGGTGATCGCGTCTCTCCGGGAGATACTCTCTACAGCCTCGCTAGTGCTGACCGTTTCCAGATTGCCGTTGAGGTTCCCGCGTCGCAACTGCACCGGCTCGGACGCGGTGATGTTGAAGTTCGAATTTACGGCAGCCAGTGGCCGCAGGGCGTCTACCGCCGCGGTGAGTTTGTCCGGGTTATCCCGGTACTGGAAGAGCAGGGTCGTCTCGCCAGTGTGTTGGTAGAGCTGGAAGACCCGCTTTCCGTGCAGGATCCGTCCCAGCCGCAGCTGCTTCTCAACGATCTGGCGAAAGTAGAGATCGTTTCCCAAAGTGAGGATGAACGTGTGCGAATCCCCCTCACTGCGTTGCAAGACGGCAACAATGTGTGGGTGGTTCGCGAGAACCGCACCACGGTTCTGCCGGTAGAAGTGGCCTATATGAGCGGCGACTTTGCAGTCCTGGAGCAGGGGCTCAGCGGTGGAGAAGCCTTAGTGACGACCCGGTTGGTAACCGTTACTGAAGGTATGCCGGTGCGAATTGCCGGAGACAGTAATCGCCAGCAGCGTCCGCCGATAGATGCGGCTGCCTCTGCGGAACGCCCGCCAAGACGCGGCCCCGGTGGACCCAACGCTGGGGGCGCAGATGACTGAACAGAATAGATCCAAAGATAAGGTCGATACCCGCACGGGCGCCATCGCGTGGATGGCACGCAACCACGTAACTGCCAATTTGTTGATGTTGGTCTTCTTGATTGGTGGTTTGATTTTTTCGACCATCGTTAAAAAGGAAGTCTTCCCGGAATTCAGCCTGGATACTGTGAGCGTGTCCATCTCCTATCCCGGTGCCAGCCCTGAGGAAGTCGAGCGCGGTGTACTGGTGGCTGCGGAGCAGGCGGTGCAGGGCTTGGTAGGCATCAAAGAGATGACCGCGAGGGCCAATGAGGGTAGTGCCTCTTTAACCCTGGAGCTGGAAGGCGATGCTGATGCTGCCCTGGTGTACCAGAATATTCAGCAGGCTATCGATTCTGTTACCACCTTCCCCACAGATATTGAGCAGCCCCAGGTCAGTCTCGCCGAGCGCAAACGGGATGTGCTGGATCTCGTATTACACGGCGATCTTACTGAACAAAACCTGCGCGCGTTGGCGATGCAGGTTTACGATAAGCTCGAAGCACACACTGGTATTACCCAGCTGGAAGCGCGGGGGATGCGGGACTTGCAAGTGGCGATCGAGGTTCGCCGCGATGACCTGCGTCGCTATGGGCTTACCCTGCTGGAAGTGGCAAACATCGTAGAAAATGCAGCGGTAGATATTCCCAGCGGCAGTGTTAAATCTGATGCGGGGGAGATATTGGTCCGGGTGACCGAGCGCCGCGATTGGGCTCGAGAGTTTGGCGATATTGTTATTGCCCAAGGTATTGGTGGCGGTGCCGTTTATTTAAAGGATGTTGCCAATATCAGCGATGCGCTTGAGGAAGAAGCGCGCAATATGGTGTTTAACGGCGAGCCAGCTATCAGTATTAAGATCTACCGGGTGGGCGACCAGACACCAATGAGTGTCAGTGAGGCTGCCCATGAAGTCGTTGATGAGGTTAGGGCAGGCCTGCCCCCGGGTGTGACCCTGACAGTTCGCGATGACGACTCGGAAATTTTCAAAGCGCGTCTGACCCTGCTGCTGAAGAACGGATTTATCGGGCTCTTATTAGTATTTGTTGTGCTCGGAGCCTTTCTGGAATTGCGGTTGGCTTTTTGGGTAACACTGGGCATTCCTACCAGCTTCCTGGGGGCATTGCTATTCCTGCCTGGGCTCGATATTTCCATCAGCATGGTAAGTATGTTTGCCTTTATTATCGCCCTTGGAATAGTGGTGGATGATGCAATTATTGCCGGTGAAAATATCCACGAGTGGCGACAAAAAGGCTACAGCAATCTGGAGGCTGCCGTTGCCGGTGCCCGCCAGGTATCGGTACCGCTCACATTTGCGATTCTGACTAATATTGTCGCCTTCCTTCCATTGATGGCCTTACCCGGCTTTATGGGCAAGATCTTTGGTGTGATTCCCTTTGTGGTGGGCTCGGTATTTATTATTTCCTGGGTGGAAGCCCTGTTTATTTTGCCCGGTCACTTGGCCCACTCTCGTCGCGGTTATAAAAGTCGCCGGGCGCGCCGCTTTGCTGCGCGGCAGAAAATGCTGGCGCGGGGATTGGATCGTTTTGTACAGCAGCGCTTTAGACCCTTCCTTGATATATGTATCAAGCACCGCTACACCACTATTGCCGTGGCGGTAGCGGCGCTGCTGGTGGTTGGCGGCTATGCGGCTAGCGGCCGTATGGGCTTCACCTTGATGCCCAGGGTGGAGCGTGACTCCGGTCGCTTTGCCGTCACCTTTCCCACCGGAACGGCCCAATCCCAGCTGGAAAAAGCGCGCTCGCAGATTATTACTGCTGCCGATAAGGTGCTCGAGCAATACGATAAAGAAAAGGTCTTCCTGGGGATTCGCGGTTTGATGGGCGATGACGCGATTATGGTGGACGCTTTCTTTGTTCCCGCAGATGAGCGTCCTTTTTCCACCGGTGAGTTTATTCGCGCCTGGCGCCAGGAAGTGGGGCCTATTGCCGGTGCCCTTAGCGCAACAACAGCTTCTGACCGTGGCGGTCCCGGCGCTGGCTCCTCGTTAACCGTGGAGCTTCGCCATACTGACACGGATACCTTGGAGCAAGCTGCGATACGTTTAGGGGATGAGTTGGAGAAATTCCCGAATGTCAGTGATATCGATCCCGGTATTTCCCTCGGTAAAACCCAGTTGGACCTTACGCTGACTGAAACGGCCAAAAGTTTGGGCATGTCTGCGGAGGATATTGGTCGCCAGTTGCGGGCAGCGTTGTACGGGGCTGAGGCCCTGCGCCAACAGCGTGGCCGGGATCAGGTGAAGGTCATGGTACGTTTGCCTGAGGATGAGCGAGCCAATATCAATGATGTGAATAGCATTATGATCCGGGCCAGCAATGGACTTTGGATGCCCCTGCCAGATCTGGTAAAAATTGATAAAGGGCGCGCCTATGCCACGATTAATCGCCGGGCAGGCCGCAGGGTTACAACAATTACCGCCAATGTGGAGCCCAGTGACCAAGCGACACTCGTCATTAATGAGCTGAATGAAAGTGTGGTCCCCCAATTGAAAGCTGAATTCCCCGGCCTAAGTGTTTCTTATGAGGGACGCCAAGCGGAGGAGCGAGAGGGGCTGGCAAGCCTGGCGATGACCTTTGCCCTTGCGATGGCGGTGCTGTACTTGCTATTGGCAATTCCCTTAAAGAGTTACGTACAGCCGTTGATCGTAATGGTGGCGATACCCTTTGGTGTGATCGGTGCGTTACTTGGTCACTTGGGCATGGGGTATGGACTCAGTATGGTGAGTCTGCTGGGTATGGTGGCACTGGCCGGAGTTGTGATTAACGACACTCTGGTAATGATTGAGTACAGCAATCGTCTCCGAAATGATGGCGCTGATTTGGAAAGCGCTATCAAGGGAGCGGCAGCGCGGCGTTTTCGCCCGATCGTATTGACCACCATAACAACTTTCTGCGGCTTAATGCCGATGATCTTTGAAAGCTCGGTGCAAGCGCGCTTTATGATTCCAATGGCGATCTCGCTGGGCTATGGAATACTCGCTGCCACAGCGATCTCATTGTTATTGGTACCCTGCCTCTATTTAATGATGGGTAAAGATATCCCCCAGTTGTTTACAAGGTTGAAAAATATCATCGCTCGCCTCGGTAGTAGCGGTGCAATCACACAGAAATAAATTCAACGGTAGCCGGTATCTTCTTACCGGCTTTTTTCCTCAGAAATTTAATTTTATGACTGATGTTTAACTATCAGTTTCCAAATTGCGTTTCTGTCTTCCTGAATACCACCTTCATTTAAATTTCCTTTATGACCTGGAACTGCGGTAGCTGAAATACTGCTCCAGTTCAATGTTATGAAATTATTTCCCGGCATACTTCCAATTTAGCAACTGATTTTCAAGTAATTCAAATAACAGAAAATTTTGACCAAATTTGAAAGACAGAGAAATGAATTGAAAGTTAGTTTTCGGATTTTAATAAGTATAAAAGGTAATGTTCAGTGTGCAGCTCAATAAACAAACATAACGCCCAGTCCTTAGATTTTGAATCGGGAGAAATGGGAGCTGTATCATCAGGAGATACAGTTTGCGATTTGATCGAAAGACAAAAGCTAAAGAATCCTGATCAGGTCGTTATTGTCGATGGCAACACAGAAATAAATTTCACTCGCCTGATGAAACGGGTCGATGGGATTGCCGCTGAGTTGGTAAATCGAGGAGTTGAGCCTGGTTCCTTGGTTGGAGTCTGTATGAGTCGATCCTGGGAGCTGGTCGCGGCTCTACTTGGCGTAATGCGTGCAGGTTGTGCTTATGTCCCATTGGACCCAACTTATCCGCTAGAGCGGGTACGATATATGCTCGAGCACTCCAGAGCTGCCGCAGCAATTGTCGACTGTGACGATAACGCAAACTTGTGCCTTGGCGTGAAAGAACTGTTATGGATCGATGAGTTGCGAGAGCAGGCACCGGAGTTTCTACCGGAACATACCAGGCCGAAAACGAGTGATTTAGCCTATGTAATCTATACATCCGGCTCTACTGGAAGCCCGAAAGGGGTTGCTATCGAACACCGAAGCCTTATCGCTCTCAGTAAGTCCATGAGTGAGCTGTTGAGCGATGGAGAGCTAGAAGGCGTTTTGGCTTCGACCTCAGTTTGCTTTGACCCCTCGGTGATGGAAATTATCGGGACTCTTTCTCTGGGCGGCCGAGTTATATTGTCGAAGAATATTTTGGAGCTGCCAAAACTTCCCTTTCGAGAACAGGTGCGAACTTGTATCACCGTTCCATCAGCGGTTCAGGCTTTACTTTCGATAGACAAATTGCCTCAGGGAGTGCGTTGCCTGATTTTTGGGGGTGAAGTACTTAAGCAATCCCTAGTTGAGCAAATATATGCGGGGGCTGAACAACTGCGGATAGTTAATGTTTATGGCCCCACAGAGGACACGGTTTACTCAACTTATTCAGAAGTTAGCCCAGATAGCGACCAAATTACGATTGGAAGGGTGGTTTCAAGTTCACGCGCATATATTTTGGATGAGAGATTAGAGCCAGTTGCTCCCGGAGGGGAGGGGGAGTTGTATTTGTCTGGTGACAAGCTAGCTCGGGGCTATTTAAATGATGAGCATCTGACCGAGGAGCGTTTTATACCGTCTGCCTCCAATCCCCGAATTTCCGACCAGCGCTTGTATAAAACGGGAGACCTGTGCCGATGGACAGCAAATGGAGAAATAGAATACTTGGGGCGCGCCGATTGCCAGGTGAAAATTAGGGGCTATCGTATTGAACTTGAAGAAATAGAATCGGCAATTGAGTCTATGCCGGGTATTGATGTTGCCGCTACTACCGTTATAGATGGCGGGGCCGGACAGAAGATTTTGGTGGCCTATATTGTTGCTAGCGAAAAGACAATTACCGAAGTAGCAGTAAAAGAGTTTCTTGAACAGCGCCTTCCTAAATATATGGTCCCCCAGTTTGTCAAGCATCTGCAAGAGTTACCTCTGCTACCCAACAATAAGCTGGATCGCAAACGATTAGCCCTCCTTGAAGGAGAGCTTGTCGTCCCAACTGAAAGCAATTTGGCTGCAAACGATGATATTAACCGAAGCCGTGGAATGGGCGAGCATTTCGCAGATTTATCAGTAGACAGCGAGGCAATTTTTACTTCAATTATCCAGGGTGAGGTGGCTTCCATCATGAATCACCCAAATCCGGAGGTTGTGCTCCCAGAGATAGCCTTCGACAAGCAGGGCCTGGATTCGCTGACAACATTAGAATTGGCCAGCCGATTGAGTCATAGCATTGGACACCCCCTATCTGCGCAGACAATTTTCGATTATCCCACGCCGAAGCTATTGGCTGGCTATATGCTTGATTTGACGGAAGGTAAGATCAGTGGTGAGTCAGCTAATGAGGTTGCCAAATCTGAAATTGATGCGCTGGCTAATTTCCAGTCCCAGCTCCAGTTGAGCCATCCAACTTTCCAGGCCGCAAAGGCGTCATCCTGGTCTGCTTCTGACAAAAGTAAGTTGGTACAGGCGGTGATAGCCATGGCAAACAATCAGAAGAGGAATCCTTACAGTAAAGTTTTACGTACAGGTAGTGGGACGCACGGCACTGTTACAGATGTTTATAACGATGATACCCAGGATGCAATTATTTGGACGACCAATCTCTACCTTGGCCTGAATAGAGATAAAGAAGTTATCGAACAGGCTTCATCCGCTGTACAGCTTTTCGGGACAGGAATGGGCACTTCAGCGGCGGCATCGGGCCTGACGGACCTTCACCTCCAGTTTGAAATGGAGTTTGCTGATTTGGTAGGCAAGTCTGGAGCCTGCTTGTTTCCAACGGGTTATACGGCCAATGTCGGGGTGGTGGCAGGAATATTAGGTAAAGATGATGTTGTGGTTATAGACCAACTTTGCCATGCCTCAATTGTTGATGGGGCCCGTCTCAGTGGTGCCAAAATTAGAACTTTCCAACACAATAATGCCTCTGATCTGGAGTCAGTGTTGGAATCTGAAGTGTCTCCCTACCGAACCACGCTAGTGGTTCTCGAGGGCGTTTACAGTATGGGGGAAGGTGCTGCACCGGTAGCTGAAATCGTGCGTGCAGCAAAGAAATACAACGCCTTGACCTTAGTCGATGAGGCGCACTCATTCGGTTTTTATGGTGAGCGTGGTGCCGGCATCTGTGCGGCTCAAGGTATTACTGATCAAGTTGACTTTATTATGACAACACTCAGTAAGTCGCTCGGTAGCCTTGGGGGTGTGGTTGCTGCGAGTAAGGAGTACGTTGACTTGCTGAGGTCCTCAGCCAGGGCATATATCTTTCAGGCTTCTATCAGTCCTGCAGATATTGCAGCCGCATTGACTTCTTTGCGTCGGATTAAATCTGACGATGGACTGCGTGATCAATTGTGGGATACGACCCGCTATATGCGCCGGAAATTCGAGCAGGCCGGATACGATTTGGGAACAGGTGATGGGCCTATTATCACACCCCATTTTAAAGATAAAGATAAACTATATGGGATAGTCCAAGCGCTTTATCAGCGCGGTATTCAAACCTCGGCTGTCACTTACCCGATAGTTGAGAGCGGCCGCGGCCGCCTGAGGTTGATCTGCTCGGCAGCTCACACGAGGGAGGATGTTGATAGGACCGTGGAAGCTCTTATTGAGGCTGAAAAAGAGGTTGATGCTCAATCCCAGGAAGCAAAAGAGGAAGCTATGGATTTGGGGCAAGCCCTCGCTGAAATTGGTGAGTGGGCAAATACCTTTTCTAACTTCTTACAGGAATATATCAATCGACTATCCAGCCCCGTGCCCAACTTGTGCTTGTCCGTGAGTGTTACTGAACAGTTTGAGCCGGTGAGGATTTTAATTGATGGCGGCAAAGTAATCTTGAGTGATCTCTCGGTCAACGACGTTCCTTTTTGCTCAGTAACGCTAAGAAACCAGAGATCTGTCACGGCCTTGCGGCTTCACGATGTTCAGTCGCTGCTTGATGATATTTGTACAGGTAGCTGCACCTTAAGCGGTCAGGTTGAGCCATTTATATGGTGGGTCGCCCGTATTCTAGATTTAAGTGTGGAGGTAAATAACCCTGTAGACTGTGGATTAGCTAGAGAGCGGGCGATTCATTAACTAATGAGGGGCGAGGTTTAAAGTTATGGGCCTTTCAGCTTATCCTGATGGGCCCATGTCTGTTGTCACTGGCGGAGTAGGTCGGTTACTTATTTGCCTGATTTTTCACTATGCTACGCCAGGGAGTTTGCGCCAGCTCCAGCGGATTAAAACAAATACTAATATCGATGCAGCTGCTGTAATGTAAAACGGTAAGCGGGTATCAACTTCCATTGCCATGCCCCCCGCGAGCGAAATCAAGCTTGCTACCAGCGTGAAGCCCGCAGTAGCTATTCCCATCACCCAACCCTGTTCCGTTTCATCGACACTATTGGCAAATATATTTAAGAGGGCGGGGTAAGCGAGCCCAAAGCAAAGGTACGCGAAGAACACACTGAGATAGCATAGCCAAATATGGCTGCTGAATACGAAGACTAACGCGCTCGCTCCCATCACTAAGGCGGAAACTGTAACTACCAGGGGTTTGGTCCAGCGGGACAAAACAGACTTGACCATAAAGAGGCTGGAAATTGCCACCGCAATACCCATAGTCAGCATGGCCATACTGGTTATTATCAGGCCTGCCTGGAATCTACTGCTTAAATAGTTTGTGATAAATATATAAAAGCTGAGATGCACCAGCATGAAACAGAGATAGGCAGGGCAAAGTCGGACAACCCGAGGACGGTCCTTCAGATGTATAAACTGAGTAAATAGATCCAGAAAGCGAAGCCTAAGCTGCATCGGGGCTTGCCGGGTATCGTGATAAAAGGTCAGGATCAAAAACAAAGTAATAGCGACAAGTACCAGAGCAAAGTAAAAGGGTAGTTGGATACTGGCTATGCTCCCCAATAGCTCCCTGTCTGCCAGGACTCCTGCCATAATCGGTCCAGCTACAGCCCCAGCACTCATTCCGGCTACCAATAACCCTAGGTTCTTGGAGGCTTCCAGCTCACTTTGGCTGGCATCAATCATTGCTGCTTGAGCAATAGGTTGGTTTCCCGCAGTAAAGCCGCTGATCACTCGTCCGAGAATAAGAAGCCAAAGGCTATTGCTTAGCAAAGAGAGGACAGTGATAGCGTATCCGGCCATGGCCCCCACCAAACACAGCACCATGGCAGTTTTGCGTCCAATATTGTCAGACAGTTTGGCGATATATACGGACCCAACAAACCACGCCAGAAAGAAGCTGCTGATCACAACTCCATAGTACAAGTGCCGAGTTGATTGTGGCGTATCAGTAGGTAGGAACTGGAATTTTGTCGACATAACCAATTCATTGATGATCGGGAACAGCAATCCCTGACCCATCAGATCTACAAAAACTACTGCCAAAAGGGCTAAACGGCACATGGCAGACATAACCACTTCCTCCCCCAGCTTCAGCTTTGCTGCCTAAAGCAAGATAGCAGGTGATGAATAGGTAACGGAGCCTGTCATTGAGCAGCGTAAGCCAGGTAAGAACGATAGAGCTATTTGAGACTAAGCGCACGGTTAGTTACCCGGGAATAAAGGCGGTTAAGACAGTTGAGGCTTGCTCTATATATCAGAATTCAAGAGAAGCTTCTCCTATTTCTGGAAGTGACGATCTATCTCTTTGATTTTTATAGGGTTGATAATGTTATAAAGAGCAGAAAAGGCAGGTAGATATATAGCGCCTGCTTTATATCTACCTGTTGAGAATTATGTCAAAGCTCTTAACTTTTTGATATTATTGGGTTTTTGAGGTTATCTTGAAAGAAGTGAGTAGAATTATATAGAAAGTTGATATAAAGACGCTTCACCGGGTATTGCAAAATATATTTTCTGCGTACAGTGGTTATTTATCTAAAACTGCGCAACCACTAAAAAATTTAAAGGCTATCTCCTCGATACAAGAATGCCGTACAAAATCGATGGGAAGCAGTTATTATCGTTGTAAGCACAACCATGTCACTGAACAGCATCATTCTTGTAGGCATAGAAGTTGCCCCCTCTGCTCAGGCAGAAAACAGCTCCAGTGGGTTGATCAGCAGCGTCGTAAATTATTTGATACAGAACATTTTCATGTGGTCTTTACTATACCTCATGAGTATCTGCCGTTATGGCAATACAACGAAGAGAAGGTTACAGATATACTCTTTTTGTCGAGTAAAGAAACCCTGTTTGAATTAATGGCGAGTAAAGACTATCACGGAGTAACTCCCGGGATGCTTATGGCTCTGCATACTTGGGGAAGACAGTTAACTTTACATCCCCATATACACTGTTTGATAACTGCTGGCGGCTTGACTTTAAGGGAAAAATGGAAAGAAACAGGTGAATATTTATTGCCTGTGCGAGTGGTTAAGAGTCTTTATAGGGGAAAATTTCAAGCGCTTTTATTAGAACAGTATCGTGCCGGGTTACTCAAGCTTCCTCCCAGTTGGTCAATTGGCCAGTTTGATATCCTCTTTAAAGCTTGCTATCGCAAGGAATGGTTGGTTCGTATTCAAGAACGATATGAGCATGGTCAAGGCGTTCTGCTGTATTTTTCACGCTACATCAAAGGTGGCCCGCTTAAGCCAAAGCAGATATTAAACGTGGATCATAAGGGGCTGGATTTTCGTTATTTTGATCACCGTGACCAGCGACGTAAGCAACTTCGGTTAAAGCCTCAGGAGTTCTTAAGACGTGTCTTGCAGCACATACCTCCAATAGGAAAACACATGGTACGGAGTTATGGATTATATGCTGGGTGCAATAAGAAAAAGCACGATCTATGTAGTAATCAAGTGGGTTTAATGAAAGATCAACGACTCCCAGCTGGATTGCAAATCCAAGATCTGATGGTAGAGTGTGGGCAGTGCCATGAATCTACAAAGTTGACTGGCCGAGTGTGGTCTAAGGCGAAAAAAGGAATTTCCTTTATAAAGGGGGCGGCTCGGCAAGATAGTGCCGGCGGGAATGTACAACATGGCGATGAACCAGACACTGCAGGAATGGGCCTCTTTAGTTCGGCCTAAATTCAATGCCAGGTCATTTTTTTTACCGCCTGCAGTGCAGGTTATCTAAGCGTTAGGCATACAAGATGATTCCCGCAGGTTACATGTATAAAGCAGTAGTATCTAAACCTGATTGGCTTAAGACCGATCAGGTAAAGGATATATATTCTGTTAGCGGCTGCGTATCTGAAGACTTCGACGAATGGATCAATTATTGGAAGCATAATGGCTATTGGTTTTTTGATTCTCCTGAAATTATCGAAAACCTAGCTAAAGAACATAAGATTGATCTGAATGAAATGAAGTTGTTCTTTTATAAGGTATATGAACAGCAATGGAATGATGAAGTTTTAGAGTGGGAGCAATTCGAGCCTGAAGAGTCATTTGAAACCAATGTTCAGCTTCCAGAGTCGCCAATACTCGAGGGCTACGATGTAACCACATTTACGGCTCAAACATACGCTGAATGTTCTCCACTTTCATGCAACCATATGGCCGAGGAGTTTAAGGTCAGCTCACACTGCTTATTAAATTCATTTGAAGAGGCAAAGCATCTTATTGAATCAGGGGCTTTCAACCAGTGTGAGCCTGGCCCGTATCGTATATTCGAGGTTTATCGTGTTGCAAATGCCTAACAAGTGACTATGGTTACTCGTCAAGTTTTTAAGCCATACTTTCATCCCAATAGGTGTTATTTTTCACCATCGTATTCAGGATGGTAATCTGCTTTCTCATGCAGGCAATCAGAGCAACCTTTTTAGGTTTGCCAGCGTCGACTAATCGCTTATACATCGGCTTTAATTTGGGATGATGCTGAATGGCTGACATGATGGAGACAAACAAAACTGTTCGTACACGATGCCTTCCTCCTCGAATATATCTCTTTCCCTGGAAGCTGCCGCTATCACGGTTCATCGGAGCGATACCTACAAGTGCAGCGATTTCTTTACGGTTCAATTTTCCTAGTTCGGGAAGTTCACTCATCAGCGTATAAGCCAATACATTTCCGACCCCTTTGGCACTCAACAATAGGTCGCGCCTTTGCCGCCACTCAGACACACTGTTAACCAGTTTATCCAGTTGCTTGTCGATACCTTGTAACTCTTTCTTGATGGTGTTTAGAATGGTCTGGATAGGTTTGTGTACTGATTTCGGCATCCTCTGAAGCCGATTCTTTTGCATTGTACTCATCTCTAAACACTGACTTCTTACAGCCAGTAAGTCACTGATCTCCCTAAGCTTTACTGGCTTTAGCTCCGATAGTCTTGGCTTCATGGCCTCACCAAAATGTGCAATATCCATTGCATCTAGCTTGTCAGTTTTGGCGAGGCGCCCTGCGGATTTAGCGAAGCTTCTTATCTGTGAAGGGTTGCAAACAACAACAGGTAATCCTGCTCTGTCAGCGGCGCAAACAAACTCTAATTCGAGTCTTCCTGTAGACTCTATTAATACTCTTTGAGGTTTAAGAGGTTGTAATTGTTTAATGGCATCCTTAATGCCATTTTTATCATTGGCAACACTAAAGAATTGGCCAGTAGGTCTCACATAAATATCGAGTTGTTTACTGCTGGTATCGATACCGACATTGATCTCTTGAGGTTCCATAAGATAAGCTATCTCCGCCTTGCTATTCGGGCTCGAGGCCCACATGACTATCCGAGTTATGCCTAGTGAGTGCTTATCACGTTCATACTTGTTATCGGTCTTTTACGAACCAGTCAAGCAGCGAACTGTGATAAACAAGGCCTTCGGTGGCCGCCGAAGGTGGGTCTCAATTTACCCGTTAACGAAAAGGATTTTCAACATCAGAATCAGACAAGAGCAATCATACAAGTCAATCAACTACGCGCCTACGGCGCCGGACGCAGCAAAGCTACGCCGGTTATTGAGGCGTTAAATGTCATCATGGATATCAAGCAAAAAGTTAAAGAATTAATCAATGAAGGTTACGTAGAAGGCGAACTTGAGATTGATCCGCTTTGGTACATTATCTGGAAGCCTGAAGAAATTGATCAGTTCAATAAAGAGTATCAATTCTCAGAATATGCTCCAGAATTCACTGGCTTCGGGGACAGCGGAAGCAACGAAATATTGGCAGTAAATGCAAAAGGCGAAGTATTTACAATTCCATCCATCGGTATGGAATCACAGTATGCTGATAAGATCGCCGATAGCATTGACGACCTTAAGCAGTACATGAAGAAAAACATTTAACAAGCGCAGGTTGTCGGACTGGCTTTTCGCTGCGCTCCAAACCAGCCGCAACTGCGGGCGTTAGTGCGTCAAGCTAAGCTTGATGCTTCTTGCAGGGTGGAAGTCCCTGTCGGGTAAGGCCTAACCAGCCACCCGTATCGAGTGTTGCGCGTAGGGCGGAGCAGAAGGAAAAAAAAAATATACTCATTTTTTTCTCACTGTGAACAAACTATGTGAAGCGTACACAGAGAATTCTATAGGCCATAGGGGTTATCGTGATCCTGAAGTGCTGGTATCGCTCCGATAATAAAGTGAGCTCCGATCGACGAGATGTGTAACGCCATCGAAGTCCAGGCAAAGCAACCGCATTGGTGAGGTTGTGGCGGATCGGCGGGGTTATCAAGCCATGGCATGTAGAAAGAGAGGTATTGAGAACTTGAGAGATCCGAGCAGGTTCCTGAAGGAGCAGGTAGGGAAGTTAAGCCTAATGGTGAAACCAACGAAGACCACTCGGAAGTCGGATCAGCTCATAGTAGTCCGAGAGCGGGAAAGCCGCTTACATGGCGAAGGGGCTGACAGTAATATCGGTGTGCAACAGAAACATAGTCCGGACAAAGTAGGGCTGGATACACTATGACAACCGCCTTGCACGCCATCGCATTTAAAGCACAGAGCCACCCCACGCACAGGTTTCAGAATTTATACGGACTGCTAAATTCCAACCTGCTGTATCAAAGCTGGGGCCAGCTCAACAAGCAGGCCCGCTGCGGTATTGATGGAGTAACAACCGAAGTTTACCGGCAAGGTCTGCCGCAAAATATCCAATGCCTACATCAACGGCTGTGTGACAAACGCTACCGTACCCAGGCGATTAAGCGGGTATTGATTCCCAAAGGCAACGGCAAGCAGCGCCCACTGGGGCTGCCTACGGTGGAAGACAAACTGGTGCAGCAGAGCGTAGCGCAGCTACTGCAAAGTATCTGGGAGCAGGATTTTCTGCCCTTTAGCTACGGCTACCGCCCCAGGAAAAGCGCCCACCAAGCCGTACATAGCCTTGGCTTAAACCTGCAATTCAAAGGCTACGGCTACATCGTTGAAGCCGATATTAAAGGCTTCTTTGATCAGCTGGATCACGACTGGTTACTGCGCATGCTAGCCCTTCGTATCGACGACAAAGCCCTGCTGACACTGATTAAACAGTGGCTTAAGGTGCGCGTGCAAACTCCAGATGGTAAGTTCAGTAAAGCGGCAGCAGGCACCCCGCAAGGTGGCGTGATCAGTCCGGTACTGGCGAACATCTATCTGCACTACGTCCTGGATTTGTGGTTCGAGAAGAAGGTTAAGCCGCGTATGCGTGGCAGAGCCATGCTAATCCGGTACGCCGATGATTATGTAGCGGCTTTCCAATTGAAAACGGATGCAGAGCGCTTTTACCGGGTACTACCGCAACGGCTGAACAAGTTTGGCCTGCAGTTAGCCCCCGAGAAAACGCACCTGAAGCGCTTTAGCCGCTTCCATCCGGGCCGAAAACGGCAGTTCCAGTTTCTGGGTTTTGAGTTCTACTGGAGCTTGGACGTCAACAAACGTCCCAGGCTCAGGCGCCGGACTGCCGCAAAGAAACAGAAGGGCACAATGGAAGCGCTCTACCACTGGATCAAAGCCAAGCGCAGTGAGCGTCTGAGAGAATGGCTGCCCACACTGAAGCGCAAGCTACAAGGCTTCCAGAACTACTTCGGTCTGCCAGACAACAGTCGAAGCTTGTCCCGTTTGTACAGCTATGTTCTACACAGCATACACAAATGGCTCAATCGACGGAGTCAGCGCAAGAGTTATAACTGGAATAGTCTAAAGGAAATGCTGGGATATTTTGGGCTAAAGCCACCGCGAGTATACAAACGCAGTATACTTGTGGACTGGTATTAGGGTTCGTGCTTTACACGAGCGAATATATTACTGAAGAGCCGGATGCGGTAGTTCCGCACGTCCGGATCTGCGTGGGGGCAGTTAGGGTAACCGGCTGTCCTACCACTACTCCCAACCTCTTCCAGAGTTGCTAGCTACTCTCAATGACCGAATGAATATGCTTGCGAAAATTCTCCGGTAGTTGCGAATAGAGTCGATCAATAAAAGGGGGAAAGGAATCTGTGCAAAGTGGTGCAGGTTCTCCACCCCATACACCTCCGTTAAAGTAATCCCAACCGCCTCACACCATACCGGCAGCAGGTCCGCCGGAACTCTTTGTACGCCCGTTTCCATTTTCGAAATTTGAGATGACGCAAGCCCCAGCTGTCTTGCCGGCTGTGCAATCATCATCCTCTCCCGTTTCCGTACGTTGCTCAGGAGATCGCCTAGTGATCCGGCCTCAAATATCGAGGTGCGTTTGGCGGCTTGTCGTCATAAGGCAATAAAGATGGCCGGTGTTAGGTGACACAAGATTGAGATAGGGCTAGCAGTTACAAGGAGTTGCGCATGCCTATAAAAGCGCAAGTGGAGCAATTGCAGCGGGTCGCAGGCCTGTGTGTGGCCCTGGAGCGGGTAACAGGCTGCCCTGATTTAGCGGGAATGGATGCCGTGTTAAAGCTGATAGGTGAGGAAGTGAGCACCACTATCCAGGGGGTGATTTATTCGGCTGAGTCAAAAGGAGGTGGCGGCGCCGAGATGGCTTGAGTACAAAATACCTGTGAGGCCCTGGAGTCACACTGGCTACTTGTCTTTATTGGGTGCTCGCCACTACACTGTATAAAAATACAGTATATTGCTAGAGCACATGAAACTTTCCCCTCTATACGGCAGTGGCGTTAGCTGCGGCTTTCCTTCGCCAGCGGATGACCACAAAGAAGCAGCGCTGAGCCTGGATCAACACCTGATAACCAGCCCGGCGGCGACATTCCTCGCCCGCGCCAACGGCGACTCTATGCAGAACCTCGGCATCTTTGACCGGGATCTGCTGGTAGTCGACCGATCATTAACGCCAATACACGGTGATGTGGTGGTGGTTGCCCTCGATGGGCAGTTAACGTGCAAGGTGCTCGACCGCCAACAGGGCCGCCTGCTATCAGCCAATGATAAATACGCACCGATTCCCATTTGGGAGGGGCAGGAATTGATTGTTGAGGGAGTGGTCAAGGCTTCCGTGCGGTACCACCGGTCCTGCTGATGTTGGCACTGGTTGATTGCAACAGCTGCTATGCCAGCTGCGAACAGATATTCCGCCCCGACCTGCGCGGGCTTCCGGTGGTAGTCCTTTCCAATAATGATGGTTGCGTGGTGGCTCGCTCGAAAGAAGCCAAAGTGTTAGGTATTCCCGATTTGCAGCCGTTCTTCAAGATCGAGCATCTGTTGCGAAAGCACGGGGTAAAGATCTTCTCGAGTAACTACGCCCTGTACGGCGATATTTCCCACCGGGTAATGATAACGCTGAAGCAGTACAGTCCAGAGGTTGAAGTCTATAGCATCGATGAGATGTTTCTGGATCTGCATGGGTTGCAAGAGTGTCTGCTGGATTACGGCCAGCAAATAAGGCAAACCCTTTGGCGGGATGTTCGCATGCCGGTGGGCGTTGGCATTGCTCCCAGTAAAACCCTGGCCAAGCTGGCAAATAGAGTCGCCAAGAAGATCCCCAAGTGTCAGGGCGTCTGCGTCTTGGACTCCCCCGCAAAGTGGCAATGGCTGCAGCGGCGCACTGAAGTAGGTGATGTGTGGGGTGTAGGCAGGCGCCTATCAAAGCGACTTGGGCACCTGGGTATCAAGACAGCCTATGACCTAGCACAAGCCAACCCGAAAATTCTACGCAGCCATACGAACGTAAATATTGAGCGCACGATAGAAGAGCTAAATGGCATTAGTTGCTTAAGCCTGGAAGAGCAGCCACCAGCCAAGAAACAGATCTATTGCACGCGCTCATTCGGCGAAAAGCTCACCGATCTGCAGCCGATACTGCAGGCGGTCACCTTGTATGCGAGTAGGGCAGCAGAGAAGTTGCGGGCCCAGGATTCCCTGGTAAAGTCTATCCATGTCTTCCTGCATACCTCACCCCATGAACCGCATTACTACAGCCGCAGCACCGTAGTGCAAACTCCATACCCTACGGATGACACACGGTTGATAGTGCAGCTGGTAAAGCGTGCGATTACAGAACTGTTCCTGCAGGGGCATAGATTCCTGAAAGCGGGGGTGGGGCTGGTAGAGCTTATCCCCCGCTCGCTGGGCCAGGGCGATATGTTCACCACAGGTCAGCCAATACGATCAGGTGAGACCATGCAGGCTATCGACCAGATCAATCAGCGGTTTGGCCGGGGCACCTTGTTTCTGGGGGCTGAAGGTATCGACAAGAAGTGGAAGATGCGACAGGAGCATCGATCGCCAGCCTATACGACTCAGTGGGACCAGCTACCGGAGATTACGGTCTAGCTGCTGCGTAAGCGTATGAGGTCTTTGTAAGGTTGAGGGTCGAGCGGTTGTGGAGCCTGCAAAAGAGCTAAATCGATCTGGTGTTTACGTGAAAGGGCAGGCGGTAAAGACGTTGGTGCGCTGCCGCAGTTGGTGCGTATAGAGTTTGCGTCGTCTGAAGCGTTATGGGCCTACAAAAGATAAGTAGGGGAACTAGTGGGGGAATAAAAATAGCAGAAACAAAAAAGCCCTGAAAAATCAGGGCTTTCTGTATGAATAATGGCGGTGGGGCAGGGATTCGAACCCTGGGACCTGTTACAGTCAACGGTTTTCAAGACCGCCGCTTTCGACCACTCAGCCACCCCACCAAATTGTGCTGCGCATTATACATAGCTTCTCGGGATGTACAAGCGCCATTTTTATTTTTTTTATATAGTTCAATAAGTTAGGTGATTTATTGACCAGCTCAAGGCTTGCTGTCAGGTTGATAAGGCCGCCCCGGCCATTGGCTGGGGCGGCTTGGCAGCTATCGCTTAGCTCGCTTCTGCAGAGTCGCGATCGATATCTGCGTTGGTATCAACTTCCACGGCCTTGCGGCTGATACGCGGGTCGTTGGCCGGGCGGGCGAGGGCACGTGGATTATGCTCAATCGCTGCCGGCTGCGCGGTATCCAGAGGCTGCTGGGAGCCCACTTCACGGCGCTCAGTAACAATTGAGAATTCACCCAGTGGTTTGGGGTTGATGCGCGGATCATTTACTGCGCGTCCCTGGCTGGGTGCGGTCGGTTCCTCTTCGGAAGCTGCCTGCTCGGCGGCAACAATTTCTTCCTGAACTTCCGGCTCGCTGGTGCCTGCCTGTTCCTGTAAAGCTTCAGCTGCAGCTTGTGCTTCTTCAAGCACGATTTCCTCTGCTGCTTCTACTTCTGGCTTGGCAGGAGTGGTTTCAGCTTTGGGGGTAGCCGGAACTTCTGCCGTGGTGGCTTCTTGTTCTGGCGCTTGCTCTACAGGCTTGGCCGGCTCGGCAGCTGGTGCAGCTGCTTTTTCTACCGGGGTAGCTTTGGGCTTGGGCTGAGTAGGCTGCTGTTGCTGCTCGGAGGCGGCTGCTTTGGCTGCCTGCGGGGCGCTTTGCGGTTGAGCTGCAGGCTTCTGGGTCTCTCGTGCTTCAGATTTTTCCTCGTGAGCAGTTCGCACCGGCATTGTAATGGCGGGCTGAGCTGCTTGCTTGGGAGCTCTCTGAGCCTTGTGAGAGTCTTTCGCCTTGGGCTTGGGCGCCTCGGTACGAGTCTCTTTTGCGACTTCCTTGGTCTTGCGGGCTTCGCTTTCAGCTTCGTCGATGGCTTCGTGAACTTCGCGATTCAGCTCTTCCTGGCTGTGAGCTACCGCGGTTGCTGCGGTGTTCTCACTGCGGCGTCCGCCGCGACGGCGCGCTTGAGGGCGGCCGCGCACATTGCTCGGGCGACGTGCTGGGCGTTGCTGATCGGAAGTGTCTCCAGCCTGTTCGTTGGTATCAACGGTATTTTGGGTTTCAGCAGCTTGAGTGCGGTTGTCGCTGCGGCGGTTGTCGTTGCGGCGACGGCGACGTCTGCGCTGACCTTCACCCTGGCGATCAGAGGCGCTGTCATGCTCGTCCAGCTTGGCGCTGCGCTTATCTTCGCGTTGGTCGTCGCGCTTATTGTCCTCGCGGCGATCATCCTTGCGGCGCGCGGGGCGGCCACTGCGGTTGTTGCGATTTCCGCGCTGGTTGCGATTGCGGTTGCGCTGCTGGTAGTCCTTGCCACGGCCTTTGGACTTTTGATGCTTCTTCGGCTCTTCCTCTTCTGCGGTGAAGAAGGAGGCGATAGCGCTAATCAATCGGCTGAAGAGTCCAGGCTCTTCCTTTTTCTCCGGAGTGGGTGCTGGAGCGGTGTGGGCAATTTGCTGCACGGCCGCTTGCACTGGAGCTGGACGCTGTGGCTTTTCCTCTTTCTTGGTCACTGTCTCTTCGGCAGTGCCAGAAATCTTGTAGGAAGTTTCCAGGGTTGCAGTGTCATCGTCACGTAGGCGCTGAACTTCAAAGTGCGGCGTTTCCATTTCTGCGCTGGGCACAACTACTACGCGAGTGGAATTGCGGGATTCGATCTGGGAGATCGTTTTACGCTTTTCGTTCAGCAGGTAGGTTGCGACATTCACCGGGGTAATTGCACGGATCTCGGCGCTGCGCTCTTTCTTCGCTTCCTCTTCTACCAGGCGGAGAATGGAGAGGGCCAGAGACTTGGTGCCGCGAATAGTGCCTTGACCGCTACAGCGGGGGCAAACGCGGAAGGTGGTTTCACCCAGGGATGGGCGCAGGCGCTGGCGGGACATTTCCAATAGTCCGAAGCGGGAGATGCGGCCAACCTGAACGCGGGCGCGGTCCATGCTGAGGGCCTTTTCCATGCGCTTTTCAACTTCGCGTTGGTTGGACTTGCTCTGCATGTCGATAAAGTCGATTACAACCAGTCCACCCATATCGCGCAGGCGCAGCTGGCGAGCGATTTCGTCGGCGGCTTCCAGGTTGATATTGCGCGCGGTCTCTTCGATATCGCCGCCCTTGGTTGCGCGGGAGGAGTTGATATCGATAGATACCAGAGCCTCTGTCACATCGATAACAATGGAGCCACCGGAGGGGAGCTTCACTTCGCGCTCGAACGCTGTCTCAATCTGGCTTTCAATTTGATAGCGATTGAACAGCGGGATGGCGTCTTCGTAGTACTTCACCTTATTGGCGTAGTGGGGCATTACCTGGCGGGCAAACTCTGCGGCCAGCTCAAAGGCGCCTTTGTCGTCGACAATAACTTCGCCGATATCATCGCGCATGTAGTCGCGGATGGCGCGGATAATGACGTTGCTTTCCTGGAACAGGAAGTGTGGCGCTTTGGAGGTATCAGCTTCTTCTTTGATGGCGTTCCAAAGTTGCAGCAGGTAGTTGAGGTCCCATTGCAGCTCGTCACCGCTGCGGCCAACGCCGGCGGTGCGCACGATGATGCCCATGCCTGAGGGGACGTCTACACTGGCCAGTGCGTCGCGGAGCTCGGAGCGCTCATCACCTTCAATGCGGCGGGAAATGCCACCGGCACGAGGGTTGTTGGGCATTAACACCAAGTAGCGGCCGGCGAGGCTGACAAAGGTGGTGAGGGCGGCGCCTTTGTTGCCGCGCTCTTCTTTGTCCACCTGGACAATAACTTCCATGCCTTCTTTGACAACATCTTTGATTTTGATGCGGCCTTCGATGTCTTTGGGCTGCTTGAGGAAGTACTCGCGAGAGATTTCTTTCAGGGGGAGGAACCCGTGGCGCTCTTCGCCGTAGTCGACGAATGCAGCTTCGAGGGAGGGTTCTACACGGGTAATCTTACCTTTGTAGATGTTCGCTTTTTTCTGCTGGCGGGTTCGGTTCTCAATATCTAAATCATAGAGCCACTGGCCGTCGACCAGGGCAACACGCAACTCTTCAGGTTGGGTTGCGTTGATTAGCATTCTTTTCATGCGTGTCGTTTTCCTTGCGTTGCGCAAAGGTGTGACACCGCTACTCACAGGCTTGCTTGTTGGCTGCCAGGTGGAGAGGACCACCAGGCAGGGCAGGGAAAATAAGGTATGCCAGCTCTACCGCGCCATGGATCTATGCGGCTTGTTGAGACTGGCATTTGCCTATTATTCGCTCTGCAAAAACTCCGGATACGCGCTGTTATTGTGCTATCCGTTGGTACCTTTAATACCTTTTGTTAGTACTGCCCTGTACCTGTGCTGCAGGCTTCTGCAGCAGGGTTGGGCGCCGCCCCTTGGTTTGTTTCATGCTGGGCGGCAAGGTTTGCGTCAATCATCAGAGGTTCTGCAGTTCAGCTTTTGGCTGATACCCATTCTTCTTAATTTTTTTACCAGGCTTGCGGAAGCTGTGCTGCCCTGGTTGCCAGTTCGGTTGCTGGCTCGTCGTATTCTGCAAAACCGGACGCAAGTTTGAGTCGTCCTTTCAAGCGCTGCGGGTCACGGCCCGTCTTACCTTCGCGATAATTACCCGCATAACCGCGGGCTGTTGTTGCCGGTGAGCTCCCCTCTGGTTCTGGTAATTGGGGGACATCTCAACGGCTAAGTTTTATCAATGACGCGGCATCCCCGCGCACCGACCGAATGGGGTATTTTCGTTGGGGTCACGGCTATCTCTTCATGTGGGAAGTCGCCTTTGACCGAAAATACGCCGAATTCAGGCCGGCCGAATATAGCATGGGCAGGGAGGTGCTTCAATTGTATCCCTGGCAACGCTATGATGCGCGTCATGCGAAGTATACCCCACCCTAAGAAGGCTCCGGCCGAGACCCCATCAAAGACCTCGAATCCATCTGGCGGCGTGCAGCTTTTAACTGTACCTGAAGAGCTGGCGGGACAGAGGATCGACAATTTCCTCCAGGCGCGCCTCAAGGGTGTGCCGCGTTCACGTATATACCGAATCCTGCGTAAGGGTGAGGTAAGAGTAAATAAAGGACGAATAAAGGCTGAATACAAGTTAAAGGCGGGCGATGTGGTGCGAGTGCCGCCAATTCGTGTTGCCGAGCAGGCTGAGACCCCTCTCGCTGGTGAATCTCTGCGCCAGCTGATCCAAGAGTCCATACTTTATGACAAGCACGGGCTTATGGTGATCAATAAACCGTCGGGCCTTGCGGTCCATGGCGGCAGCGGTGTCAGATTGGGCCTGATTGAAGTTTTGCGCCAGATGTTTCCGCAAAGCCCGTTTATTGAGTTGGTGCACCGCCTGGACCGGGATACCAGTGGCGCCATCATGGTGGCCCGCAAGCGCGCGGTATTGCAGCATGTTCAGTCGGAGTTGCGGGCGGGAAAGATCGGTAAATCGTATCAGGCATTGGCGGTGGGCAAGTGGCCCCGAGGTCGCCGCGTTGTTGAGGCACCTTTGCGCAAGAACACTTTGAAAAGCGGCGAGAGAATGGTGTCAGTGCACCCTGAGGGGAAGCCTTCAGAGACCCGCTTTAAGTTGATTGAGAGATTTAAGGCGGCGACTCTGCTTTCCGCAGAGCCGGTCACCGGGCGAACACACCAAATTCGAGTTCATGCTCAGTTTGTTGGTTGCCCTCTGGCGGGCGACAACAAGTACACCTCGGACGAAGTCAATCGTGAATTTCGTGGTCGCGGTCTGAAGCGTCTCTTTTTGCACTCGGCTTCAGTGCGCTGCTCTTTGCCAGATGGCTCCAAGGTTGAGGTGGAGGCTCCACTCCCTGCGGAGCTGAGTGCAGTGCTGAATAGGTTAAGGGAAGAGTAGGGCGTTCTTTTGTTATGTTGGTAATCCTCGATTGGGACGGGACGGTTTGTAATTCTGAGGCGCGTATCGTCGATTGTATGTTGCGGGCAGCAGATAGAGCCGGTTTGCCGGTGCTTGCCCCGGAAGCGGTTAGCAACATTATCGGGCTTGGCCTGCCGGAAGCGATATCCTCTCTGTTTCCGGAGGCTGCCAGTGAAGAAAAGCTCACGTTGCGCCAACTTTACTTTGATGAGTGGATGGCGGCCCGGGTTGAACCTCTGCCATTATTTGAGGGAGTCCTGGATACCCTGGACCAGTTGCTGTGCGGTGGTCACCAGTTGGCGGTGGCGACCGGGAAGAGTCGGCAGGGGCTCAATCGGGAATTTGAGGAGCACGGCCTCGGCCACTTGTTTGCCGCCAGTCGTTGTGCGGATGAGACCGCTTCCAAGCCTGACCCGCTGATGCTGAATGAGTTGCTATATGAGACCGGAACCGGTCCGGAGCAGGCGGTAATGGTAGGGGATACCGTATACGACCTGGAAATGGCGGCGGCGATCGGTATGCCCTCTATCGGGGTGAGCTATGGCGCTCATTGCCCAACCCGACTGCAGGGGTATGGCCCCAAGGCTGTTATCGATCGTTTCTCTGAGCTGCTCCGCTGGCCGCCACTCCTTTAAGTGGTCTGCGGGCCCAATGGATCTATGCCAAAGTGGCTCAACATATCGGTAAGGCGGATTAGTGGCAGCCCTACCAGGGTGTTGAGATCTGCTCCTTCAAGCCTTTCAAATAGGGCGATACCTAGCCCTTCAACCTTAAAAGAGCCGGCGCAATCGTAAGGTTGTTCCAGCTCTACATATCGTTCAATTTGCTCTGTGCTCAACTGCCGAAAGTAGACGGTGAAGGTTTCCGTATCGCCCAACTGCTCTCCGCTTGCGCTATTCAGCAGGCTCAAGCCGGTGTGGAATATCACTTTTTTGCCGTTGCAGGCTTGCAGCTGGGCGATGGCGCGCTCCCTACTGCCTGGCTTGCCAAGTATTTGACCGTCGCAAGAGGCAACTTGATCTGAACCGATAATCAGTGATTTCGGGTGGCGGCCTGCCAGGGCGCGCGCTTTCTCTGTGGCGAGGCGCAGGGCGAGTGCAGCTGGCGCTTCCCCCGCCTGTGGTGCTTCATCTATATGGGGCGAATCCTGCCGAAAGGGGATGCCAAGCTGTTGTAGTAGGGTTCTGCGGTAAGGAGAGCTGGAGGCTAGTATCAGAGGGTGGGGCATTCTGGTGGATTTTCCGCTGGGTCGAATAGTGGTTTGTGACCGGGCGATACTGCAATGCCTGATTTGTTTTGACAAGGCTAAGGTGAGTCCATAGAATTGCGCGCTTATGTCGATAGCCCCCTCTAAATCAGTATTGCCAAAGAGCATTGATGCTCGGAAATTGGTACAGCGAGAGCAGTTGCTCGATGGTGTTTTGCCGTTGGAGTCCCTGCCTCGGGTTGGTAGCGCAGTTGAGTCTGTCCACGGAGAGATTTCTGCTGAATTGCAGTTTGAGCGAGACTTGCAAGGTCACCAAACGGTGAGTGGCAAGGTTCAACTTGCAGTTGACCTCTTGTGTCAGCGCTGTTTGTCACCGGTCCATGAGCAGATCGAGGCACAGTTTAGCTGGGGTATCGTATGGACTGAGGAGCAGGGTAAGGCCCTGCCCAAAGATCTGGACCCGGTGATCCAGGACGGCGATGAGCTGGACTTGCATCAGATCCTTGAAGATGAAATTTTGCTCAATTTGCCAATGGTGGCTTATCACCAGGAAGAATGTGTCTCCAAGGAGAGCTTTCATTTTGGTGACGAGGTTGCCGAGGCGGATGAGCAACAGGCAAACCCCTTTAAAGTGCTGGAGCAGTTGAAGGGTTCGTCGGGTAAATCCTAGGTTTCCCGATGAGTTTGGGCTCGCCGGTAGGCGCCCCGGTTCCAGCGAAATTTGTTTATTTTAGGAGCTAGCAATGGCTGTTCAACAAAACAAGAAGACTCGTTCCCGTCGCGGTATGCGCCGTTCCCACGATGCGCTGGGCGCAGGTGCTACCCTTTCCGTCGATCCGACTACCGGTGAAAAGCACCGTCGTCACCACGTGACCAAAGACGGTTTCTACCGTGGTCGCAAAGTGATCGAAGTTAGCGGCGGCTCTGAAGAAGAGTAAGCTTTGTCCAGCCAATTGCGATTGGCCGTGGATGCAATGGGCGGGGACTTAGGTCCCCGCTCTGTCGTTCCGGCATGTATTAGATTTCTTCAAAACTTCCCTGAAGCGCAGCTAAAGCTATTTGGCCCGCGCGCAGAGCTTCAAGCTCTGGTTCATCAAGAGCTGCAGCGCCATCGCCGCCGCGTTACCCGCCGTCTCGAAATTATCCATTGCGAGCAAGTCATCACTCAAGAGTGCAATCCGTTGCAGGCTGTTCGCCATAAGCGCGATTCAACCATGGCGATGGCCCTGAAGAGTGTTGCATCGGGAGGTGTGCAAGCTGCAGTTACCTCCGGCAATACTGGCGCCTTGTTGGCGTTGAGTCGCAGTATTCTCGGTAATATCCAAGGTGTTAGGAAGCCGGCGCTCGGTAAGTCTGTACCTTCAGGTATGGGTTCCTGCTATCTTTTGGACCTTGGTGCCAATGTGGATTGCAGTGCTGAGGATTTGCTTCAGTTCGCCCGTATGGGGATTGAGGCTCAGCGGATTCATACTGCCCGCAAGAGTGTGAAGGATATAAAGGTGGCGCTGCTCAATATTGGGGCGGAAGCGCATAAGGGTAGCGCCGAAATACGCCGTGCAGCGGAGCTGCTCGATGCGGACCCCGGGGTCAATTATGTTGGCTTTGTTGAGGGGCATGATATTTTTACCGGCTCGGTAGATGTGGTTGTTTGCGACGGCCTGATGGGTAATGTCGCGATGAAATCTGCCGAGGGTGTGATTCGACTAATGGGTCAAAAAGCGTTCATAATCGAGAAAAGAGGGTGTTTCAAGCGTTTTTTTGGCCAATTGGCCATAAAGCTGTTGCGAAAATGGCGTACACAGGTGGAACCTGCTCGCTATAATGGCGCCAGCTTTGTAGGGGTAAAGGGCAACGTGATCAAGAGTCACGGCGGTGCCAGCAGCGAAGCTTTTTATCGGGCGATGGTTACGGCGAAGGAGTGTGCCGATGCTGACCTGGCAGCCAGGGTCGATGCCGCTATGGCACAATCCG
Organism: Microbulbifer sp. ABM4_008; assembly: GCF_056311705.1. Taxonomy (NCBI): domain Bacteria; kingdom Pseudomonadati; phylum Pseudomonadota; class Gammaproteobacteria; order Cellvibrionales; family Microbulbiferaceae; genus Microbulbifer; species Microbulbifer sp. ABM4_008. The sequence continues at coordinate 1,993,442 of NZ_CM149970.1, forward strand.
GCGAAAGACGCTCCATGGATGAAGGGTAAAAAGCAGTTTTCCCTTACTGAAATCAGCCACATTTAGGTTAAGGATATCTTATGACCAATGCCGCACTCGCATTTGTCTTTCCGGGGCAGGGTTCCCAGAAAATAGGTATGCTCTCTGAGATTGCCCAAGAGGCGCCTGAAATTCAGGCCACTTTTGCCGAAGCATCCAATGTGCTCGGCTATGACCTCTGGGACCTGTGCCAGAATGGCGAGCAGGAAGCCATTAATCTCACCCAGCGTACCCAGCCTCTCTTACTGACTTCCAGTGTTGCCCTTTATCGCATGTGGCGCTCTCGCGGCGGTGCCCAGCCTGCATTCATGGCCGGTCACAGTTTGGGCGAGTGGTCAGCACTGGTGTGCTCTGGCGTTCTGGCATTTAAAGATGCGGTTCATTTGGTTCGCGAGCGCGGCCGCTTGATGCAAGAGGCGGTTCCCGTAGGGGAGGGCGCTATGGCTGCGATCATCGGTCTTGATGATGCAGCTGTTGAAGAAGCTTGTGCTGCTTCTGCTGAGGACGAAATAGTCGCTGCGGTGAATTACAACTCTCCCGGCCAGATTGTTATTGCTGGAAGTAGCGCGGCGGTGCAGCGCGCCATCGAAGCCTGTAAAGCTGCCGGTGCAAAGAAGGCTATGCCTCTTCCGGTCAGTGCCCCATTCCACACTGAACTGATGCGTCCTGCGGCGGAAAAGTTGACCCCTCAAATAGAGACGACAGAATTTAACGCGCCAGAAATACCCATCGTGCACAATGTCCACGCTGAGCTTGAAGCGGATCCGGAAAAAATTAAGACCCTGATGATCGAGCAGATTTATTGCCCGGTTCGCTGGACTGCCTGCGCACAAAAAATTATTGGCTCCGGAGTGGAGCAAATGGTTGAGTGTGGTCCGGGTAAGGTTTTGTCTGGCCTGATCAAACGTGTCGATCGAAGTGTTTCCTGTCACGCAATCGATAGCCCCAGTAACTTTAATGAAGCTCTGCGAGCTACAGCGGTATAAATCGCTCAAAAAGTAGTCCAGTAGTCGAATAAGGATAAGTGAGAATGACCTTACAGATGTCCCTTGAGGGTAAAGTTGCCTTGGTGACAGGTGCAAGTCGCGGTATTGGTGCGGCAATTGCAGATATGCTCGGTGGAATGGGTGCCACAGTTATTGGTACTGCCACCAGCGAATCCGGTGCTGAAAAAATAAGCGCCCGCTTCGCAGAAGCCGGTATAGCAGGTGCCGGTAAAGTTCTGGATGTGGGCAATGCGGAAAGTATTTCCGAGCTTCATGCAGCGATAAAAAATGAGTTTGGTGCTCCTGCGATATTGGTTAATAATGCTGGCATCACCAAGGACAACTTGTTGATGCGCATGAAGGATGACGAGTGGGATTCAGTCGTCAATACGAATTTGACCGCGGTCTATCGCATGAGTAAGGCTTGCCTGCGCGATATGACCAAGGCGCGATGGGGACGGATTATTAATATCAGCTCCGTCGTAGGTAGTATGGGTAATGCCGGTCAGAGCAATTATGCGGCGACCAAAGCTGGTGTGGGAGGGTTTGCCCGCTCCCTGGCTTCAGAGGTGGGCTCCCGAGGAATCACGGTTAATACCGTAGCCCCCGGCTTTATTGATACTGATATGACAAAAGTCTTGCCTGAAGCGCAACGCGAGTTGCTTCTGGGTAAGATTCCTCTCGCGAGGCTCGGGAAGCCGGAAGAAATTGCTTCGGTGGTTTCCTTCCTGGCGAGTGATGCGGGAGGCTATGTCACCGGCGAGACAATTCATGTCAATGGCGGTATGTACATGGCGTAGTTTGTGTTTCAAAATGTCTCTTTAACTTATTGATTTTAGAGATATTTATGTTTTTGCTGATGGTGTTGAGGGGCCGCACATTACATCCCGAAAAACTTGGGGTACAATGGCCTCTGAATTATCCAAAAGCTGTGTGAGCCGGTCGTTATCACCAACAACATTGGATACGGTGAAAAACAATAGCGACTAAAACAGATTTTTACCCACTAGGAGTTAAATTGAATCATGAGCAGCATTGAAGAGCGCGTTAAAAAGATCGTTGCTGAACAACTGGGCGTTAAGGAAGAAGACGTTAAGCCTGAAGCCTCTTTTGTTGAAGATCTGGGCGCTGACTCACTCGACACAGTTGAGCTGGTTATGGCTTTGGAAGAGGAATTCGAAACTGAAATTCCCGATGAAGAAGCTGAAAAAATCACTACTGTTCAGCTGGCAATGGATTACATCAAGGATAACCTTGGTTAATTCCTGCTGGGTAGTTTAGGCACGGGCAGCTCAATATGCTGTACCTAGCCGAGCGATTCTGAAAGCCGTTCTATGTTTCATAGCGCGGCTTTCTTGTTATTGGTACTACGGAATTGTGACTGCTGACCGGATGTTGTTCTTTTAACTACATTGGTGAAGGACGGTAGCAGAAAATTTCAGGGGGGAGCGCAGTGTCGCAAAGAAGAGTTGTTGTAACCGGAATGGGAGTCGTTAGCCCGTTAGGTAACACCCTAGAGGATACTTGGTCTGGGGTACTACAGGGAGCTAATGGTGCTGCTCCGATTGAGACATTTGATGTCTCGGCTTTTTCAACCCGCTTCGCCGCTACTGTAAAGGATTTTGATCCCACGCCATACATGCCCGCAAAAGAAGCGCGCAAGATGGATACTTTCTTGCAGTACGGACTGGTTGCCGGTATTCAGGCTATGCAAGATAGCGGCCTGGAAGTAACCGAAGAGCTGGGTCCACGCGTGGGTACCTGTATTGGCTCTGGTATGGGCGGTATCCTGGCGATCGAAGATAATTCATTGCTGATTGCCGAAAAAGGCCCTCGCCGTGTATCACCTTTCTTTGTACCTGGCGCCATCATTAATATGGTTGCGGGTAACCTCTCGATTAAATATGGCCTCAAAGGCCCCAATCTGGCAGTGACAACAGCCTGTACCACAGGAACCCATGCGATTGGCCTCGGCGTTCGTGCGATTCAGCACGGTGATGCCGATGTGATGGTATGTGGTGGTGCAGAAATGGTTACCACCCCGGTAGGGCTCGGCGGTTTCTGTGCGGCAAGGGCGCTGTCCACCCGCAATGATGATCCGCAATCAGCAAGCCGCCCCTGGGATAAAGACCGTGATGGTTTTGTGCTGGGCGAAGGGTCTGCGGTACTCGTTTTGGAAGAGTACGAAAATGCAATCGCTCGCGGAGCCAAGATTTATGCAGAAGTAGCTGGCTTTGGTATGAGCGGTGATGCCCACCACATGACCTCTCCTCCGGAGGATGGCGCTGGCGCTGCTCTCTCAATGGAAAATGCCCTGAGAGATTCCGGTATGAGCCCAAGTGATATCCAGTATATCAATGCTCATGGCACTTCTACTCTGCTGGGAGACACAGCTGAGATCCTGGCGGTTAAAAAAGTATTCGCGGGGGTGACGGACTCCCTCGCTGTGAGTTCTACCAAGTCGATGACCGGTCACCTGCTGGGGGCTGCCGGCGCTATTGAAGCCGTTTTCTCGGTATTGTCATTGCGCGACCAGGTTGCGCCCCCCACTATCAATCTCTTTTCCCCGGATGAGGCCTGTGCCGGTATTAACCTGGTGCCCCAAGAGGCCCAGCCGATGGCAATCAATGCAGTCTTATCCAATTCCTTTGGTTTCGGTGGAACCAATGGGTCACTGATCTTCAAGCGAGTCTGATTCCCGTGCCCACCGCGAGGTGGGCGCACCTGCCTTGGGAGCTCCATGTACCAGTTACCTCAAATGTACTTTCGGGGGCTGGCCGTTGATCAGTTACCAGATGATGCTGATTACTCGGGTGGAATCCTCGAAACAATGCGCTGTCACAACAAAGGTCTACCGCTTTGGTCTTTCCACCGCGCTCGCCTGGAGCGTTCGGGAGTGTTGGATGAGGCCTGTCTGGGAGAAATTGAGCAGTCGACGTTAAAATTGACAGCCGGCTGTCGCTGGCCTGAGGCGATTGCGCGCCTGCGTGTTGGCAGTGTGCGCGGGCAGCAATGTTGGGATTTGGTGCTGCGGCCGCTGATTGAAACCGCTGAGGGGCAGGTGGGTACTAGCCTTTTCCCTTGTTCGACGAGCTTGCCGATCGGTAGTAATTCGAACCAGGGCTGCAAAACTTTACTCCGTAACCGATATAATGCGGCAAAAGCAGAGCTGCCGGTGGGTCAATTTCTCGATGGATTGATGCTGGATTCGGCGGGAAGGGTCATCGAAACCCTGCGCTGTAATATCCTGGCCCGATTTGGTGGGAAGTGGATGACTCCATCCCTGCACCGGTGTGGTGTTCATGGTGTGATGCGGCAGTGGCTCTCGAGCCATATCCACTGGCAAGAGGAAGACATGGAGCTTTCCGAACTCTGTGAGGCCGATGAGCTGGCTCTCTGCAACAGTGTTCGAGGTGTATTACCGGTAGTAGAGGTAATCGGTTACAAAAATTGGCCTGTGGGTGTCGAGACCCGCAAGCTACAGAAGCTGATATTGGATAAATTGTGGTGAAGAAAAAGCAAGCGAGTTTCGCTTGGAGAGTGTTGAAGCTGTTATTTGGTGGGCTGGTATTAGCCTGCTTGGTTGCAGTTGCCTCTCTATACGTGGCAAAGGAAGCCTTGGAATCCCCCCTGCCAATTGCACAAGATGGGCTTACGCTTCAGGTGGAAAAGGGCGGAAGTTTGTCCCGGACGCTGCGAAGCCTGCAGGGCGAAGGGATAATCCAGTGGCCGCAAATACTCCTCGCCTATGCCTACTGGGAGGGCACAACAGAAATCCATTCCGGCGAGTATTTAGTTCCCTTTGGCAGTAACGCGCGGGACTTGATTGCGCGCCTGAATCGCGGTGAAGTTACCCGCTATCGCATTACGCTATTAGAGGGCTGGACCTTTCGCCAGGCCCTGCGACAAATCCGCTCCGGTGAAAGAATCGTTCAGTCCGAAGAGGGAAGCAATGTCAGTGCCGCTGCCCAGGCCCTGGGCCTAAAGGAAGATGAGGTCGAGGGTTGGATTTTCCCGGATACTTACGTCTACCGGTCCGGTACCACAGATATTGAGCTGTTGCGTCAGGCCTATGATCGGATGCAGAAGGTACTGGATGAGGAGTGGCAATCAAAAGGGGATGATCTGCCCTATAAGTCGCCCTATGAAGCCTTAATCATGGCTTCAATTATCGAGAAAGAGACAGGGCAGCCATCTGAGCGCAGTGAAATAGCCGGTGTTTTTGTACGCAGGCTGAATAAAGGTATGCGCTTGCAGACAGACCCCACCGTAATTTACGGCTTGGGTGAGGACTTTGACGGAAATCTGACCCGTACACACCTGCGCCAGGCAACACCTTATAATACTTATGTTATTAATGGCCTTCCCCCTACGCCGATTGCCCTACCTGGGCGAGCGGCAATTCGGGCCGCTTTAAATCCAAAGCCCGGCAAGAGCTTGTATTTTGTTGGCAAAGGGGATGGATCTCATCATTTCTCAGCGACTCTGACAGAGCACAACCGTGCGGTGCGGGAGTATCAGCTGAAAAGGCGCGCGGATTACCGCTCGAGTCCGGCAAAAGGAAAGAATTAGTGTCGCACGGCAAGTTCATCACCCTCGAGGGTGTAGAGGGGGTGGGGAAATCTACCAATTTACTCTTCATCACCGAGTGGCTCAAAAAGCACAATATTAACTTTATCCAAACCCGGGAGCCGGGAGGCACCCCATTGGCAGAACAGCTGCGCGAGCTGTTATTGGCCAAACGGGATGAATCCGTTGATCCCACGGCGGAATTATTGATGGTGTTTGCCGCCCGCGCGCAACATCTGTCTCAGGTTATACTGCCCGCCTTAAAACGTGGGGATTGGGTGATCTGTGATCGCTTCACCGATGCTACCTATGCCTACCAAGGCGGTGGTCGCAGACTGGATCGACAGTTGATCGAGCAGTTGGAGCAGACAGTTCAAGGGGATTTGCGCCCAGATAAAGTGCTTTTATTGGATCTCGACCCAGAAGTGGGGCTACAGCGAGCTGCACGGACTGGGGAAGCGGATCGGTTTGAGAGTGAGCACCTGGAGTTTTTTCAGCGGGTGCGTGCGGCTTATCGCGATCGAGCTGAAGCTGCGCCTGCCCGTTACGCGGTTGTGGATGCCGGCCAATCTCTGGAACAGGTGCAGATGGATCTAGCCAAGCAATTGGAGCTGTTGCTTTAAGCTATCTTGCCCCAGAATCTATTTTTAAATGATAAGAATTGTGGCTGATGTCTGTGCCTGAAACTTTTGAGTATAAATCGATACCGGTACCTCTTCCCTGGCACTCCGAGCAATGGCAGCGGTTGGGGTTGCAGTTGCAGGCGGGCCGCTGCCCGCACGCTTTGCTGCTGACTGGCCCGGAGGGGTTGGGAAAGCGACAATTCGCGGCTGCTTTTACCGCGTTGGCCCTATGTGAACAACCGAGGGCAGGTCAGGCCTGTGGAAAGTGTAAGGATTGTCGGTTGTGGATGGCTGGCTCGCATCCTGATTTCCTACAAGTTGAACCTGAAAAGCCCGGTGGCCCGCTGAAAGTGGAACAGATCCGTCAGCTGGGCAACTTTGTTTCCCGCACCAGTGGGCGGGGCGGGGCGCGTCTGGTTTGTTTGTCGCCGGCGGAGGCGATGAATGTCAACGCAGCCAATGCCCTGTTGAAAAACCTGGAAGAGCCGGCACCCTCCGTTATCTTTGTGTTGATCACCGATGCTCCCACAGGCCTTTTGCCAACCATTCGAAGTCGCTGTCAATCTATAGCTTTTCCGCCCCCAACTGGAGAGGTGGCGCTACAGTGGCTATACAGCAATGGGCTGGAAGAGCCGCTGGCACAGCGTGCCTTAACTCTGGCAGGCGGGGCACCATTATTGGCGGCGGAGCTGGCCGAGCCCAAGTCGAGAGAAGTACGCGAGCAGTTTTTTAAAGATTTGGTTGCTGTAGCTCAGGGTACGGCAAGTTCAGTCTCTACAGCGGGCCGTTGGGAAACACCGGCCGAGGGTGTTGAATTGGTTCAGCTACTGCTTTTTTGGCAGCACTGGTTAACCCAGATGGTGCAGATTCGCAGTTGTGATCTTAGTGGAGATGCCCAGCTAATGGTTCTTTTGCAGAGGTTGCCGGGGTCGAGTGAGCAAAGCTTGCAGCCAGTATTTGCGTTCTACGATCATTTGCTTCAGGCGCGGAAAGGGTTACTGGGCACAGCTAACCCCAATCGTCGTTTGCTGCTGGAAGAATTATTTATTCGTTGGGCGAAGCTTTTTGCTTAGGCGTCTTGCACAAGTCGGGTAGGGCAATTGACGTTGCCTGGACACAGGCAGCGGGCTTAGATAAGTTAGCGCATCATTTAAAAATATAAACATTGAGGTTGTCCATGAAAGCCATGGGAGGCGGTGCCCGCAACGGCATCCTGTCACTGAAAATCCAGGATAAATCTGTGCTCTATGCGGCCTATATGCCCTTCGTAAAGAATGGTGGCTTGTTTATCAGTACGGATAAATCGTACAACCTTGGCGATGAGGTTTTTCTGCTTCTGAGCTTAATGGATGAGCCGGAAAAGATTCCGGTTGCCGGTAAAGTGATCTGGATTACCCCCAATGGTGCTCAAGGCAACCGCACTCCCGGAATCGGAGTTCAGTTTGGCGATAAGGACAATATCGCGCAAAACAAGATTGAAACCCACTTGGCGGGAACCTTAGAATCCAGCCGCCCAACCCATACGTTGTAACTCTCTAATGCTTGTTGATTCTCACTGTCACCTGGACAGACTTAAGCTCGATAAATTTGATGGCGATCTGGATGCTGTATTGGACCTGGCCCGCAGTCGCGGTGTTGGCAAGTTCCTCTGTGTCGGTATCAGTTTGGAAAACGCCGATGCGGTTGTTGAAATCGCAACCCGCTACGAGGACGTAGTCTGTTCCGTTGGTGTGCACCCGCTGGATGTCGACTCCGGCATGGCGGATGTTGAGCGACTGGTAGAAATGGCTAACCAGCCCAATGTTGTTGCATTGGGGGAGACAGGCCTGGATTACTACTACAGCACTGACACCCAGGAAATCCAGCAGCAGAGCTTTATTGCACACCTGAAAGCGGCAGGACAGGCAGAGCTTCCGGTTATTGTGCATACGAGAGATGCGCGGGAAGATACTATCGCTCTCATTAAAGAGTACGGTAATACCAATACCGCAGGTGTTCTGCACTGTTTTACCGAGAGCTGGGATATGGCCAAGGCTGCCCTGGATCTCAATTATTATATTTCTTTGTCTGGCATCGTGACCTTTAAAAATGCTGAGGAGCTGCGGGATGTCGCCCGCAAGTTGCCTTTGGATCGGTTACTCGTTGAGACCGACTCCCCTTATTTGGCCCCAGTGCCCTATCGGGGTAAGCCCAATATTCCGGCCTATGTGCGTGAAGTGGCGGAATTTATCGCTGATTTACGCGGTATTCCCTACGAAGAGCTGGCCGAAATCACCTCAGAAAACTTTTTCAGATTATTCCCCCGGGCAGTTTGATCCGGGTCTATTGGATGTTCCCCTATGATGAAGCAGCAGTTGCAAGTCATGCTGACTCTGCAAGACCAGATTAATACAGTAGTAAATGAAAACTGGCGTGAGCAAAACTTTGCCTGGTACCGCGCTATTTGGGTAGAAAGTGCAGAGTTGTTAGACCATTACGGTTGGAAGTGGTGGAAGAAGCAACTTCCAGAAATGGATCAGGTGAAGCTTGAATTGGTGGATATCTGGCATTTCGGTTTGAGCCTTGAGTTGCAAAAAGGCTCTCCGCAGGAAGTGGCTGAGATCATGCTGAAGGAATTTGCCGGTTCCGAGCGTACGGCGGGTGATTTCCGTGAGAACCTCGAGTCTTTCACCTTGAACACCCTGGCCACCAAACAGTTTGATGTTGCTGGCTTTGCTCAACTATTGGCCGATGCAGAAATGTCTTTTGCTGAGTTGTACCAGCGATATGTTGGTAAAAATGTACTCAACCGATTCCGTCAGGATAACGGCTACAAAGATGGCAGCTATGTAAAAAACTGGGCGGGCCGTGAAGACAATGAACATTTAGCGGAAATTGCCGGACTTTTGGACTCATCTGCTGCTGATTACAGTGACCAGGTTTACAAGGCACTGCAGGCGCGTTACCGGGAATTGGCGCTGACATAATCACTCGCAAAGAGTGTCCAATACAGTCTGAGAGGTTTTGTCATACAAATTGAGCCGCTATTTCGCTTGTGTAAGATGAAATTTACTCGCGAGGCCCTATAATGCGGCCGCTTACAAACGAGGGAGAACTATCGTGAAAGCACCTGTACGTGTTGCTGTTACCGGCGCTGCCGGTCAGATTAGCTATTCGTTGCTGTTCCGCATCGCCTCTGGCGAAATGCTGGGCAAAGATCAGCCGGTTATTCTGCAATTGCTGGAAATCACTCCGGCATTGGAAGCGCTGAAAGGCGTTGCTATGGAGCTTGAAGACTGCGCTTTCCCGCTGCTCGCGGGTATCGTTCAGTCCGATGACGCTACTGTTGCGTTCAAAGATGCAGATTACGCTTTGCTGGTAGGCGCGCGTCCCCGTGGACCGGGTATGGAGCGTAAGGATCTGCTGGAAGCTAACGCTGCTATCTTCTCTGCACAGGGTAAAGCCCTGAACGACGTTGCTTCTCGTAACGTAAAAGTGCTGGTTGTTGGCAACCCGGCTAACACCAATGCCCTGATCGCTCAGCGCAATGCGCCAGACCTGGACCCGCGTAACTTCACCGCGATGACCCGTCTGGATCACAACCGCGCTCTGTCTCAGCTGGCAAACAAAACTGATTCCAGCGTTAACGACATCACCCATATGACCATTTGGGGCAACCACTCTTCCACTCAGTACCCAGACCTGCACCAAGTGAAGGTTTCCGGTGCTGCAGCCATGGATAAAGTGGAGCAGGAATGGTACGAAAACGACTTCATCCCGACTGTTCAACAGCGTGGTGCAGCTATCATCAAGGCGCGTGGTGCTTCCTCTGCGGCTTCCGCTGCCAACGCTGCCATCGACCATATGCACGATTGGGCTCTGGGCACCGCTGAAGGTGACTGGACCAGCATGGCTGTATTCAGCGATGGTTCTTACGGTATTCAGGAAGGCCTGATTTACTCTTTCCCTTGCACTTGCAAAGACGGCGACTGGGAAATTGTTCAAGGCGTTGACATCAACGACTTCTCCCGCGAGAAAATGTCTGCTACCGAGCAGGAGCTGGCGGAAGAGCGTGATGCAGTAGCACACCTGCTGCCGTAATAGGGAGTGACAGGTCCCAGGCCTTGGCCGCAGACCTCTCCCAAAAACCCACACTGAGGTGTGGGTTTTTTTATGCCTGAATTTTGTAAACCCCGGCCCGGACCAGGAAACTTTCCCGGTCAGTATCTTCGTGTGAGCTGCCGCCATCGGCACTACACTGATTTTATATATCTGCCGGATGTCCCTGCTATGGTCACTGAAGTTGGCCGCAACACCGCCCGTTGCGCCTGTATCCTGCTGCAGCCTAACCAGTCCCTGTCCCTCTCCGGCAATCTGTGGGTGTTTTTTTCCCTGGTTGGGGTATCCCTTGGAATCAGCCTCGCTTTTGCGATGGCGGGAGCCTGGATGATTCTTCCCTTTGCCGGGCTTGAAATGATCCTGCTAGGCATCCTGTTTACCTACGTGTACCTCGAAGGGACCCGCAGAGAAGTAATACGCATCAATGAGGAGTTGGTAATTCTGGATTGCTGTAAGGGTTTCAGGCAGCAAACGGTGTATCACCGGGAGTTCGCCCGCGATAAGTTGGCAGTACTCGTAAGGATGGGGAGCAGTGCTACCGAAATGGCTTCGGTTAACTTTAGTGGTCCTGAGGGATGCCTTGAAGTCGGGGAGTTCCTCACCGAAGCTGAAAAGGCGGAGCTGGTGCAGAAGTTAGGTCGTTTTGGCATTTGTGCCAGGAAAGAGAAAGAGTTTCGTCTGCAGCAGTTCTGATTTCTCTATAGAACTGGCGTCTCGTTTGTTTCTTTTCGCTATAATCCCCGCTTTACTCTTAACTGTTCCACAGGGGATATCAGATGGCTTTTCCGAAGATCGGTAATTTGGCTCCGGCTTTTACGCTGACCAACCAAAGTGGCGAGAAAGTGTCACTTAAGGATTTTCGTGACAAAAGTAATGTCGTCCTCTACTTTTACCCGAAAGCACTTACCCCCGGTTGTACCACTCAGGCATGTGGGATTCGCGATAGTGCGGCTGAATTTAAAAAAGCCAATACTGTTGTGTTGGGGGTGAGCCCGGATCCAGAAGCAAAGTTGCAGCGCTTTATCGACAAGCACGAACTGAATTTTGATTTGCTATCTGATGAAGAACACAAGATTGCTGATAAATATGGCTGCTGGGGCTTGAAGAAATTTATGGGCAAGGAGTACATGGGGCTTCTGCGAACAACTTTTATTATCGATAAGAGTGGGCGCCTTCGCCATATTATCGACAAAGTTAAAACCAAGACCCATGACACTGATGTTTTGAATTGGATTGGCGAGAACCTGGATTAATTGCCAGACTCTGAGGGGCGGGGCTGGACTGGTGCTTGGTCTGCTGTAGCCCCTACCTTTCGGACTCAAAGGCGACACGTGGGTACCGAAAGTAAGTATTTTTGGCCCTTGGTACACAATAAGATGAAAAAAAGCACTGTCGCCCCTTGCTTTCTTAATTCTTGGTCTATACTGGCAGTTGTAAAGGAAAGGTGCGCCGGCTAGAGAGAGTCTCTCTGCGGGAATTGCCGGAGCGGTTAGTTTAAAAATTGTACATCTCTGTGAAGGATTCGATGTCTGTTTTTTGGTGCATCCCGCATCACGTAGTCGTCCGCCGAAGTTGATGTTGTGTTGGTGTGGGCAGGGGCAACCGGGATTCGCTGGATGCGGACATAGAAAAATAACTGCGGCTCACGGAACTCAATAGGAGCAGCTCGATGAACCATACTCAGCCCGACCAGACTTCGCTCTCTGAAGACAAATCACTTCAGCAGGCCAGAATATCCGGAGACCCGAATATTCTCGACCAGCTGCTGGCCCCCCCCGAAGCAACCAGTTTTGGTATTGCCGCACGGGTAATAGATGTGCTGGAGCAGCGTATCGGTAAGGCCTCTCTCGCTATTCGCCCGGTAGCGTCCGACCTAAGTATGTCCACCCGGACTCTGCAACGCCGGTTGCAGGAACACAACCTCAGTTTTGCATCTTTACGTGACCATGTTCGTTTTCGTCACGCGGTGCATTTCCTCAAAGATACTGCGCTGAGCGTTGATGGAATCTCACGAATTCTCGATTTCTCTGATCGAACCAGTTTTACCAGCGCGTTCAAACGCTGGACCGGGATGTCTCCTACTGGCTACCGCCGGCAGGTCCGCCAGAGGTTCTGAGTGTGGATTGGTTTGGCCGGTCTCTACGGGATCGGCCCAATCCGTTGCCTCCGCGGGGCAAACCCGTTAGAGTTGGCGGCAATTTAATAGGCTGACTCTTTGAGGTTTTGCATGAGCTTTTTTATCCCCTCCGCCATGGCACAAGAAGCGGCGCCGGCAGCACAGGGTAATCCGATGATAACCCTGCTGATGTTTGCGGGTTTGTTTGCATTCATGTGGTTTTTTATTATTCGCCCACAGCGCAAGCGCCAGAAAGAGCATCAAGAACTGGTTGGCGCTCTGAAAAAGGGTGACGAAGTTGTAATGAGCAGCGGGATGCTGGGCCGCGTCGACAAGGTCGATGAGGACTACATCGTATTGGAAGTTGCAGACAGCATGTCTTTGAAGTTCCAAAAAGTAGCTGTGCACGCAGTATTACCCAAAGGTACGATTAAAAAGATCTAATCCTTTTCAGGGTTTATCTTTGAATGTCGTCACTAAAAAAGCCTGGCAATTGCCGGGCTTTTTTTTGGTTACTATTTTTGCGCGGGCAGTATTTATTGTGCCTTGAAAGCCCACAGAAAAATTGCGGAATTAATCAAAGACTGGACTAATTTGTCTGATTAATTTTCCGATAAAAAAGCAGGTTAGGCAAAAAGCAATAAATAGCACTGAAAGGCATGCTTATGTTCATTTTTCAAAGCTAGTCCTCTATCCGCTTACTCAGCAAGCTTGGCTCTACCTCTGCGGAAACTTTTTGCTAGAGGTGTCCTCTTACAGAGTCACATCGATAAAACTAATAATTAGACATAACAGGTTTAATTCACCGTGCTTAAGAGCCTGCCAATTGAGTTGCCTAAGCGGTTGCGCCTGGCGAATCTGCCCACACCTCTGCAGTCGTTAGACCGAATCAGTGATCTTTACTCCCTTCCTTATGGAGGGCCCAGGATTTGGATAAAGAGAGATGATCTTACCGAGTCCGGCATGTCGGGAAATAAACTGCGCAAGCTAGAGTTTGTTGCCGCTGAGGCCCGGACCCAAGGGGCTCAGGTTTTGATCACTTGTGGCGGAGTGCAATCCAATCATTGCCGTACCACTGCTTTGGTGGGGGCTCGATTGGGGTTTAAGGTTCAGTTGATTTTACGTGGCGAGTGCACTGCAAATCCCGATGGCAACCTCTTACTGGATGAGTTGGCAGGCGCTGAAATTGCGGTTTACTCACCGGAAGAATACTCCCGGAATTTACAGGGCCTCTTTGATAGCTGGGCTGCTGAGTATCTGTCCAGAGGGCAGAAGTCTTTCTGTATCCCCACTGGTGCCAGCGACGGTTTAGGCATCTGGGGTTATATCTCGGCCTCTCAGGAATTATTGGCAGACTGTGCAGATAGGGGCTTCTCGCCTGATCATATTTTATGCGCTACTGGCAGCGGTGGGACCCAAGCGGGTTTGACCTTGGGATGCCATTTGCTGGAAGCCGGTGTGAAAGTTACGGGTTTCGCCGTTTGCGACAATGCTAATTATTTCCAAGTGAAAGTGCGTGAGGATATTTCACAGTGGATGGCACAGTCTGGTGTATCGCTTGATTTGGAGTCTCTCAAGATTTTGGTTAATGCCGACTATAAAGGTCCCGCTTACGGGGTGGCGGAGCCAGAGGTTTACCAGACTATTAAAGAGTTGGCTTGCTTGGAGGGTATTCTTCTCGATCCAGTCTACACCGGCAAAGCATTTCATGGTCTGTTACAGGAGTTAAAAAAAGGAAATTACCGGGGCTCAGACAACCTGGTTTTTATTCATACCGGAGGGCAATTTGGCCTCTTCCCCCACCGAACTCACTTCTTCCCAGTGGCCGAATAATACGACATTACTGTTCTCGTGCCGCGTAAGCTGCTAACCTGCGCAACAAATTACAGTTGTATCTGTATATAAAACAAACAGAAATAAGTCAGAGTAGTGGGGGGTTAGTTTGGATTCCTTTAACAATCTGCTGTTGTTAATAGACGGCATGCTCGGCTCAGCACCTTGGTTCCCCTGGGTGTTACTTGGAGTCGGTTTCTTTTTCACCATTTATCTTGGTTTTCCGCAGCTTCGTTATTTTGGGCATGCGATCAAGATTGTGCGCGGTAAGTACGACAAGCCCGGTGACCCGGGTGATACCTCCCACTTCCAGGCATTGGCCACGGCACTGTCAGGTACCGTAGGTACCGGTAATATCGGTGGCGTTGGCTTGGCTATTTTCCTCGGTGGTCCGGCTGCGCTGTTTTGGATGTGGATGACCGCATTCCTGGGTATGACCACAAAGTTTGTGGAAGTGACCCTGTCACACAAATACCGTATTAAAGCAGCGGATGGTTACTACGCGGGTGGCCCCATGTTTTACATGGAGCGCCGTTTGAATATGAAATGGCTTGCGGTGCTCTTTGCAATCGCGACCGTTATCTGTTCATTCGGTACCGGCAGCTTGCCCCAGGTCAACAACATTGCCCAGGCAATGCACGATTCTTTTGGTGTTGAGAAGGCTCTGACTGGTGGCATCCTGGCGATTTTGCTGGGCATGGTGATTATTGGCGGTATTACCCGAATTGCTAAAGTGACCTCCACTATTGTTCCCACCATGGCAGTTATCTACGTAATAGGTGCCTTGGGCGTTATCATCTACAACTACGAAAATATTCTGCCGTCCTTTGGGGCTGTTTTCCGCGATGCCTTCACCGGTAGTGCGGCTGTAGGTGGATTCCTGGGTGCGAGCTTTGCCTATGCCTTTAACCGTGGTGTGAACCGTGGCCTCTTCTCGAACGAAGCGGGTCAGGGCTCTGCACCTATTGCTCACGCCGCCGCTCGCGCAGACGAGCCGGTTTCTGAAGGTATGGTTTCCCTGCTGGAACCCTTTATCGACACCATTATCATTTGTACCTTAACCGGACTTGTGATTCTTTCTTCTGGTGTTTGGACTGAGAAACACGAGAACCTGTTTGAAGGTGCAGATACTTACGTTGTAGCGGGTAGCTACGATGAGAAGAATACCCAGGATGTTGAGCAGCTGTTCAAGTATTTGAGCGGTCAGGAGAGTGATGTTAAGGCCTATAACGGCTCCATTGTTGTGACTGACGGCCACCCGCTGAACAGCCAGGACTTTACCCTCATCCACGCCCGTTCTATTGCTGAAGACCTGGACTTCCGTGTGGGGGATGACAGCTTCAGCGGTGTTCTGGATGTGAAAGATGGTAAGTTTGCCAATGAAGATGTGGATATTTGGGGTAAGTCCCTGGTGCACTCTGTGGCCCTGACCAATCTTGCCTTCCAGCGCGGTTACTTTGGTGAATACGGTGGTCTGATTGTAACTCTGGGAATTCTGCTGTTTGCTTTCTCTACAGCAATTGCCTGGTCATACTACGGCGACCGCTCAATGATTTACCTTTTCGGCCCCAAGGCAGTAATGCCTTACCGAATAGTTTACGTTATTGCATTCTTCTGGGCTGCGATTGAGGACACCACAGTTATTTGGAACCTCTCTGCGGTGGCCATTGTGATAATGACCTTGCCCAATCTGTTTGGTATTACTGTGTTGGCCAAGGAGATGAAAGATACCGTGAAGGACTACTGGAAAGACCCAAGCCATAAATAATTTGTCTGGGTTTGATTAAAAAAGGCGGCCAATATGGCCGCCTTTTTTGTTTGTGCACCACCGATCCTTTGATCGGTCTAGAGCTTGTCCACCCAGCAGAGACCTGCTGGGTGGAAATCAGCTTAATTACTCAGTGCTTGCACTCAGGGTAACACCAGAGTAGGCAGAGTAAGCGCGGATACTGATATACCAGGTTCCAGCATCCGGATTACTGATGGTGCAGCTTTCGTCATTGCCCCACTGGTAGGGACGACAGTCGTACGCTGTACGGGTAGGCTCTTGGCTGTGGCGAACATAGAGATCTGCATCTCCGCTGCCACCTTCCATTACGGCGCTCAGGGTAGAAGCTCCAGCGTCAACCTCAATGGTGAAGTGCTGCCAGCTATTGCGGGAACCAGAAAGGTTGGTTTCTTCCCAGCTATCGCTACCGCCACCACCGCCACCACCACCGGTGTAACTGCCTACCAGGGTGACATCGGAGAAGGAGGAGTAGCCGCGCACCATGACGTAATAGGTTCCGCCCTGCAGGTCAGCGTCAGCGATATCACAAGTTTCATTGTTGCCAGAACTATACGGACGGCAGTCATAAGTGCTGGTGGTCGGCGCGCTACCAAAGCGAACGTAGAGGTCGGCATCGCCACTTCCGCCGGACATTACAAAAGACAGGTCTGTGGCATCTGCGGGTACATCCAGGGTGAAGTGAACTTCATCACCACTGCTGCCCTCGATGTCGGTCTCGGTAACCCCGTTTTCGAGTTCTCCGCCTTCATTACCACCACCGCCACCACCACCGCCGCCACCGCAGCTGCTGGTGGAAACGCCTACCGTGGAGAATGCGGCAACAACATCATCAGTGTCGTAGCCTAAATCTGATGCTGCAGAGAAAACACCACAGGCACCATCTTCAAAATCAGTATTGGCACTCCAATACATCTGGTTGGCAAGAACAAAGGGGTCGAATGCTGTGCGGGTATTCCAGCCGCTGGTATTCGCCAGTAGGTAGAAGGCCCGGTTAAAGACGCCGGAGCTGTAGTGCACGTCCATGCCGTTGTAGTAATCATCGGCATGACCGATGGAGCTGCCATCGTCAGTTGGATCTTCAAAGTAGCGGAGTGCTCCGCTGGACTTAAAGATTTCGGCCCCTACCAACCAGTCATTGCTGCCGCGCATATAGTACTCGGCAGCTTCACCGGCAATATCAGAGAAGGCTTCATTGATACCGCCGGACTGATTGTAGTAATTCAAGTCCGAATTTTGCTCGGTAAAGCCGTGGCTGACTTCGTGAGCGGAAACATCGAGGCTAACCAGTGGATAGAAGTAGCTTTGGCCATCACCAAATGTCATCTGGCTGCCATCCCAGAAGGCATTCTCGTAGTTGTTGCTGTAGTGCACCCGCATTCTCAGTTTTTGTGTGAGAGGGGATGTGTTGTACCAGTCGCTATAGAGATCAAAGACCACACCGCCAAAGAAGTGTGCGTCATTGAGTGGTGAGTAAGCGCCGTTGATTGACTTATAGTCATTGTCCGGGCAAGTGAACGAGTGGATGCTACCGCCATTCGTGCTGTGGTTCATATCAACGGTTTCTACATTGTCCGTATCCATGGCACAGCTGTCGTCAACAATCATGTGGGGGTAGTCAGTACCGTACTCGTAGCGCCCGGTCTTTGAATTGCCCCCTGGGCCTGTCGCATTTTGTGCAAAGTTCAAGCCGTCCCAATGCTTGAGAACTTCGCCAGTCATTGCATCGATAAAGTAGAAGGGGCGTGTGGGTTCATCGCCGTACTCAACCCAGTTGACCAGGTAAGCCAAGCGGGCATTGTCTTGCTCATCGATATAGACGTAGAGTTTCTTTTTGGGGTTATGTGCTTCCAGCTTCAAAGCCTGAACTGACAAAGCTCCCTGGATAACGCCCTGCTGCGTGCGCCAGTTGATCTGGTGGTCCATTGCCCGCTCAATAGCATTATCTTCATTGATAAATGCTTTGATATTGGGTACTTCCAGTTCCAGCCCAGTGATGACATTGCCGCGAACCTCAGTAATCAGACCCTGCCCGGAGCTGGTTACTGTTTGGCCGTAGACAGGAATGCCTTTGTGAGTCTGTTGGTAGCGGGCTACGGTTTTGCCGTTGACGAGAGTGCGCTCACGAACTTTTTCGAGCGCCATATCCGATCCGCCGGTGGCAGCTAAAGTTTGTGGTGAGAGCATGTCCGCCGTGGCGGGGACGCGCTCAACAGCATGTGCACTAATAGCCAAGGCTAAAGTGCAGCTTAGTCCTACAAAATGCTTCATTGCTAGCTTTCCCTTTTATAGCTTTTTTATATATGAATCCGCCGGTATACAGCCGTATTTCCCTTGTGGGGACCGTATTAAATCTGGTTGGCCAATACAGGCTGGATTTTTATGTGGTAAGACAGCAGAAGATAACCGTCGCCAGGAAGGGACCGCGGTAGCGGCAGTGGCGTTCGCTTTCTCAAACCGGTTGCCCTAATTAATTGGGCAACTTGAGATTACCCTGCATACGCATCTAGGCAACAAAAAGGTGATGGCAAACTAATATATTTGAATTGTTTTCGATATTTTTGCTCGGATCGTCACAAATTAGGAAGTGATGTTCTGCCTGTGAGGTGGAAAAGATGAGTTGTTTTTTCCGAAAAAATAAATTTGGCGATAACAGTTTATTATTTCTGTTAGCTTTTAGTGGAACGGTTATTTATACATTTAATAATAGAAATTCCCTCTCCCACGAACTGATCACACGATTAAACTCTTCATATTCATTTCTCTTGATTGCGCTCCAGGCTTTTACGAATTTACTGCCAAACATTTCTGTTGCTTCATCACAATCTGATAGGAGTGTCAGGGCATGTTCCTGGGTGCGGGGAAGTGTAATTGACTCTTTGGAGCAGTCGCCCTGATAAGGTGCGCTCGGTGCGACTTTATTGATCATTCCTAAATACCCGCAGGCAAGAGAAGCTGCTATGGCAAGGTAGGGATTACAGTCTGCTCCGGGAAAACGATTTTCAAGACGTTTACTTTGTGGCGAGCTGTCGGGAACCCGAAGGCCTGTTGTTCGATTGTCATAACCCCAGTGGAGACTGGTGGGTGCGGCCATTTCAGGTGTGAAGCGGCGATAGGAGTTTACATTTGGAGCAAAAAAACTAATAAAACCGGGAGTGTATTTCTGCATGCCGCCAATAAAATGCAAGAAATTATTGCTCTCTTTTCCTGTATTATCGACAAAAATATTTTCACCGGTTTTTCTATCCGCCACACTCTGGTGTAAGTGCAGAGCGCTTCCAGGTTCGTCTTCCATCGGTTTTGCCATGAAGGTTGCATAAATGCCGTGGCGCAGAGCCGTTTCGCGCACTGTGCGTTTAAAGGTAAAGACCTGGTCAGCTAAATGAAGTGGATCTCCATGGAGAAAGTTAATTTCCATCTGGGCAGTGCCTGATTCGTGGATCAGTGTGTCGACATCAAGCCCCTGAGCTTCACAAAAATCATACATGTCTTCAATGATGGGCTCGTATTCATTGGCTGCATCAATGCTGTAGGATTGTCGGGTTTTTTCTGTGCGTCCCGATCTTCCCACAGGCGCGGATAGCTTTTCATCCGGATCCAGGTTTCTTTTTACAAGATAAAACTCTACCTCAGGGGCGACAATAGGCTTCCATCCTCTGTCTGCATATTTTTCGAGGACAAATTTTAAAATATTACGGGTGCTGATAGGGTGAGGGTCCCCATCTCGAGAATGGCAGTCATGAATGATTTGTGCTGTCGGATCATTGGCCCAAGGGTTTAGGCGCACTGAGTTGGGGTCAGGGATTAGGAGCATGTCGGTGTCTGCTGGATCAACAAGCTCATTGTGTTCGTCGACATAATCCCCCGTGACAGTTTGCACCAAAATGCTTTCCGGTAAACGGCTGTCTTGAGTTAAGAACTTATCGGTGGGGGTGAACTTTCCTCTGGCGTTACCTGACATGTCGGGAACAAGGCATTCAACTTCTGCAATATTGTGATTTGCCAGCCAGTTTGTAATTTTATCCATTGGATAGCCATTGCTTACTTTTTCTTCCTGAGTGAAATTCTATGATCAGTGCCGGAAAGCGTTGCGCTGAAAATAATTCCTCCTGTGTAAAGGAACTATATACTGCCGATTGGAACAGGGCCGTTTATTTAAATGGCATTGAGGGTATCTGGTAGAAATATGAAGGTGATGAATAGGTTGGATGAGCACACGGAATCCTATTATGCCGCTACAGCTAACGACCTTCAGGAGTATCCATGCCTGGAAGGTAACGTGGAGGCAGATGTCTGCGTTATTGGTGGTGGTTATACGGGACTTTCCAGTGCTTTGCACTTGGCAGAGCGCGGCTACCGTGTGGTGCTTCTGGAGGCTAATAGGATTGGTTGGGGCGCATCAGGAAGGAATGGAGGACATGTCGGTGTTGGACAACGGCGAAGCCAGGGTGATCTGGAAGCCATGTTCGGATTTGACACCGCTAAGCAGCTCTGGAATTTGAGTATCAATGCTGTTCAACTGGTGGAAAGCCTTATAGTCAGGCACCAGATTCAATGTGATTTAAAACGCGGGATCATGCATCTTGCAGCAAAATCCAGTCACGATAAATATCTGCAGGATGAAACTGAAGAACTCAGAGAGAAATATGATTACAGGCAAGTTGAGTATATAGAGAAAGAAGAAGTTCGACAGCTTGTAAGTAGCAAACGATATCTCGGCGCACAGCTGGATTTTGGTTCGCTACATCTTCATCCTCTCAATTTTGCATTAGGTCTTGCCCGCGCAGCAGTTTCTGCCGGTGCCAGGTTTTTTGAGTGTAGTGGTGTGCAAGGGTATTCGAGCTCTTCTCCCTTTACGGTGAAAACTGCACGAGGAAAGGTGAAGGCCGAAAAGTTAATTTTAGCTTGCAATGGTTACTTGAAAGATCTTGAGCCCCGCTTAGCGGGGCGCATAATGCCAATAAATAATTTTGTGCTGGCAACAGAGCCCTTACCGGCGGAGCTCGCTAGGGAAATCATAGCCAATGACTTCGCACTGCAAGATACTCTATTTGTTATAAATTATTGGAAATTATCTGGCGATAACCGCTTAATTTTTGGGGGAGGGGAAAATTACACCAGGCGTTTCCCTAAAGATATTTGCAGTTTCGTCCGCAAGTATATGTTGAGGGTTTACCCGCAGCTGGAAAATACTGCTGTTGATTTCGGCTGGGGGGGTACGCTGGCCATTACTATGAATCGGATGCCCTGTATAGGACAGTTACAGTCGGGCCTATATTATAGTCAGGGGTATTCTGGACATGGAGTGCCTACGGCAACTTTTGCCGGCAAGCTTCTGGCTGATGCAATTTATGGGGAGAGTGAGGGTTATAACGTGTTTTCTTCTCTTCCTAAAGTAGAGTTTCCAGGTGGCACTTTATTGAGGTGGCCGGGGTTGGTGTTGGGGATGCTTTACCACAGTTTGTTAGATAGGTTTGGAAGCTAGTCTTTGAGTGGTGTGATAGAGAATGCCGACACACTAATGTGTCGGCACCGGCCTTAAATATTACTGGCTCTGGGCGGAAAGGGTTACGCCTCTGTATGAAATATAGCCTTGTACACTGATGTGCCAGGTACCTGCAGCTGGATTGCTAAAGCTACAGAATTCATTATTGCCGTTTACGTAAGGACGACAATCCCAGTTGTCGCTGGTTGGGGTGGCACCATAACGGACGTACAAATCGGCATCGCCATTGCCACCGAGCATTTCGACAGTCAAAGATGATGAGCCTGATGGTACATCCAGAGTGAAGTGCTGCCAGCTGTTGCGGCGGCCTGATAAGTTGGTTTCTTCCCAGCCTTCTGAGTTTGAACCGCCATCATCGCCACAGTTACTGGTAGATACCCCTACGGTGTCGAACGCTGCGATTACTGTTGCAGTATCGTATCCGAGATCTTCAGTAGCTGACAGGGCTCCGCAAGCACCTTCAATGTAATCAGTGCTTTGATTCCAATAAGTTTGGTTAGCAAGCACAAAGATATCGAAAGCAGTTTGGGTGTTCCAGCCGCTTGAGTTGGCGATCAGGTAGAAAGCCCGGTTGAATACGCCGGAGCTGTAGTGCACGTCCATGCCGCTATAGTAGTCGGAAGCATGGCCAATGGATCTGCCATCTTTGGTGGGGTCATCCATATAGCGAAGAGCGCCATCAGCCTTGTATATATCGGCTCCCACCATCCAGTCGTTAGTGCCCTTCATGTAGAACTCGGCAGCTTCACCGGCCATGTCAGAGAAGGCTTCGTTGATGCCGCCGGATTGGTTGGCGTAGGTCAGGTTGGAGTTTTGCTCAGTAAAGCCATGGCTCACCTCATGAGAGGATACATCCAAGCTGACAAGCGGGTGGAAGGTTGTGAAGCCATCACCAAATGTCATTTGGCTGCCATCCCAGAAGGCGTTCTCGTAGTTGTTGCTGTAGTGAACTCGCATTCTCAATTTTTGTGTGAGCGGCGATGTTCCATACCAGTCACTATACATATTGAAAACGACGTTGCCGAAGAAGTGGGCATCATTCAATGGAGAATAAGCACCATTGATTTCTTTGTAATCATTTTCCGGACAGGTGAAGGAGAAAACGCTACCTCCGCTTGTACCGTGATTCAAATCCACAGTCTCTACGTTAGCAGTGTTCATGGAGCAGTTATTGTCAACTTCGAGGGCAGGGAAGTCCGTTCCATATTCATAACGCCCGGTTTTTTCATTGCCACCGGGGCCTGTGGCATCCTGGAAGGCAAGGCCGTCCCATTGCTTGATAACTTCGCCAGTAAGTGCGTCTACAAAATAGAACGGTCTGCTCGGCTCATCTCCGTATTCGACCCAGTTAACCAAATAAGCTAATCGCGCCTGGTCGTTTTCATCGACATAGACATAGAGCTCTTTTTTCTGGTTTCGTGCGTTGAAGCGCATGGACGACATTGAGAGAGCTTTTTTACTGTCACCATCCTGAGTGCGCAGATTCAGCTGATGGTTCATGGCTCGATCAATAGCATTATCGGCATCAATCGTTGCGCGGGCGGTAGGTACCTCCAGCTCTAGGCCTGAGAGTACGTGGCCTCTCACTTTTTCAGTTAAGCCTTGCCTGGAACTGGTTATGGTTCTCCCCCAAACGGGTATGCCTTTATGAGTTTGCCGATATCGGGCAACCGTTCTCCCATTGGCAAGCGTGCGCTCGCGAACCTTTTCCAACTTCATATCTGAGCCAGCGATTGAGGCTAGGGACTGATTGGAAAGTAACTCTGGTGTGACATTAATACGCTCCGCCGCTTGGGCGCTAATAGCGAGTGCGAGTGTGCTAGCGGCTCCTAACAAATATTTCATTAAGTAATTCTCTTTATGATTATAATTTAATGGCCATAGTTAACCGGGAGCATAAAATAAACGCTCAGTGGTTAATGCTGTCTGGTTAAGCGGCCAATTGAATCACACCCCAAGAATATCTCGCGCTATGAGCTGAGAGCTGTATGGAGTTTATGTGCAAAATTTTCTTGGGGGTTGTTTGCCGTTGTCAGGCGAAATAACGATATCCCTTGTTGTTATTCCTGACAATAATTTTTTTGTGGTGGATGTAAACTTGAAAGGTCAAATTGTTTTTTTGATGTGTATGTCACGAATTCAGATATTTGCAACTTTGGTTATTTGAGGGGTTTTAATTGGTTATTTTATAGCTTTTTTCTGAGTGGCAAACTTTTTTGAGTTATATTTAAACGGTTTAGCTTTCTATTGTTTTGTTGTTTTTGTTTATTTCTGGTGCGAAATTCTTCAATTTAATTCAATTTGCATGAAGAGGGTGCTATATGTTTGTTAAGTTTGAAGGAGTGTATTAATCTGGGTTCTTTAAGGGGTTGTCAAACTAAAGGATTAAAGTATTAATCCTTTCTGAATTTGATGGGGTGGATATTAACTCTATCAATACATTACTGAAGAAAAATGCACGCGGTAGTTTGGAGCGGTTTCAATTTTGAAACGTTTTGCTCCATCGTCTTAATCCCGCAGTCAAACAACTTTGACTCCCTGGGCACTTGTGCGGCGCTACGGAAGCAACATCAGTAAGGGCTGGCATTCTTATCTGTACATATCGCTCAATTTGTGGAATATAAGTTTGAGATTTGTCGCAGACTCTCACTGCCCTCAGTGAAGCTGCGGTGTCGGTGGATTAACGATGTAGAGGCTCCCTAATGGCTGTGCGTCCAGATAAGTTAGTAATCGCTATTTCCTCTCGAGCTCTGTTTAACCTTAGCGATAGCCACAAGGTTTTTGAGGAGCAGGGATTGCACGCCTTTTCTCATTATCAAGTTGAGCGTGAGAACGATGTTCTGGAAAAAGGAGATGCATTCCCTCTGGTTGAGAAGTTTCTAAAGATCAATGAGCTTCTTGGCGGGGAGCCGCGGGTGGAGGTGATCCTGCTATCCAGGAATAGTGCCGATACCGGATTAAGGGTGTTTAACTCTATTGAGCACTATGAGCTCAATATTACTCGTGCAGCCTTCTGCAATGGTGGGAGCCCTTACCGCTATATTGGTCCATTTGGATGCAACCTGTTTTTGTCTGCTGATGGTGTAGATGTCCGCCAGGCGTTGGAGCAGGGGGTTGCTGCGGCAACCTTGGTTGCCGGAGGAAACCGCGAATATCGTGATGATGTGTTGCGATTTGCCTTTGACGGCGATGCGGTAATCTTCTCTGATGAGGCTGAGCGAGTCTACAAAACGGAAGGCCTGGCTGCTTTTACTGAGGCGGAGCGTGCCTCAGCACAGAAGCCACTGGGGGGAGGACCCTTTAAGGGATTCCTTGAGGCTTTGCAGAGGTTGCAGGCTGAATTTGAGATGGATACCTGCCCGATACGAACGGCTTTGGTAACGGCACGTTCCGCACCGGCCCATGAGCGGGTCATCAGGACATTGCGCGCCTGGGATATTAGAGTGGATGAGTCAGTTTTTCTCGGCGGGCTTCCTAAAGGTGAGTTCCTGCGGGCTTTTGGCGCCGATGTCTTCTTTGATGATCAGCCTAGTCACTGTGTTTCTGCAGGTGAGCATGTGGCTACGGGCCATGTTCCTCATGGAATCGCAAATGCAGAGGTATAAAAAGTTCAAAAGTGATAAAGGTGTACGTTATCACTCAGTGCTCTCTATGCCGATAATGTTTGAACTTTTCCCGGCCCTCATCCGAGAGGCTTAGCTCTAATTATTAGAAAATAAAGCCGACAGAAAGTCCGGGATCCCCCAAAGTTGATTGACACTTTCGTCTCTACCACGGATATTCAACCGTCCATTGGCCCTGGCTTTGATTCACTGCTATTCTTTTCTCGTATAACTCAAGATAGTTTTTATAACTATCGATCAAAAAATGGTATTACTCGCTCTCGGCCATGAGCGAACTTAATGAAAGGGAGGATCTATGAAGCTGCAGCAGTTGAGATATATCTGGGAAGTGGCACATCACGACCTCAATGTTTCTGCTACAGCGCAGAGCCTCTATACCTCCCAGCCGGGAATCAGTAAGCAAATCCGACTTTTGGAGGATGAGCTTGGCGTAGAAATCTTCGCGCGCAGCGGCAAGCATCTCACGAGGGTGACCCCGGCAGGGGAGGCAATCTTAAAGACTGCCGGCGAAATTATGCGCAAAGTGGAGAATATTAAACAGGTTGCGCAAGAGTTCAGCAATGATAAAAAAGGTAGTCTCGCTGTAGCTACCACTCACACTCAGGCGCGCTATGCCTTGCCCCCGATTATTAAGCTGTTTATAGGCCGTTATCCGGAGGTTTCCCTGCATATGCACCAGGGAACCCCTATGCAAATTTCTGAGATGGCGGCAGATGGCACCGCAGACTTTGCCATCGCTACCGAAGCTCTGGAGCTTTTCAGCGACTTGGTGATGATGCCTGTCTACCGCTGGAACCGCTGCATTCTGGTACCGAAAGATCACCCGCTTTGCCAAGTGAGCAAGCTATCCCTTGAGGACGTGGCGAAGTACCCGATAGTTACTTATGTATTTGGGTTTACCGGCCGCTCCAAGTTAGATGAAGCTTTCTTGGAGAAAGGGTTGTCACCTAAGGTAGTCTTTACCGCCGCCGATGCTGATGTAATCAAAACTTATGTGCGTCTGGGATTGGGAATTGGCATTGTGGCTGATATGGCCGTTGATGGCGAAGATGAGGACCTTGTGGCTCTCGATGCCAGTGATCTATTTGAATCGAGTGTTACGAAAATTGGCTTCCGTAAGGGGATTTTCCTGCGGGGCTTTATGTATGAGTTTATCCAGCAATTTGCCCCCCATCTCAGCCGTGAGCTGATTGACCAGGCGGCACAGGCGACATCCCGTTCTGAGGTCGATGCGCTGTTCGCCGATATGGAGTTGCCGGTTTACTAGAGCTGCTGCTGAATGGAAGTGCCGAATAAAGCTAAGGGATGGAGGCTATGAAGCCTCCATCTCGATCAGGGGGCGCAGCACTTCTTTGGCGAACTTGAAGTAAACAGTGAAAATCTCTGCTTCCTTACCTTCGCGCTCTACTATAAAGAAGGGCGCTCGCTCTACCTTGTACTGCTGAGCCAGCTGTAAGCCCGGGCTTTGCGGGTCACGCACGTCGGCGATAAGTGTCTGGTCGATAAATTGCATTTGGCCATTTTCTTCCAGCTTTTCTTCAACGTCGCGACACTTGGCGCAGGGCGAGCCGTCGGCGAGAATTTTCTTGACCAGTGTGATCTTCACGATAATTTCCTTGATCCAGTGCAATGCCATTAAAGGCAAGATGGACTGAATCTATCAGAACCCCTAATAACTTTGAAATATCAATCGCCGATACCTTTATAACTGAAATTTGTAGTGATGCTACAAAAGGCGCCAAAATAGGCTATTTTTTGGTCGTTTTTCGGCGATTTGATGCCTACTGCAAAAATTGTTCAGTTGTTTCCAGTAGTAAGCGCACCTTGGCCAAGCACTCCTGGTGCTCTGAAGTGGGATCGGAATCTGCAACGATCCCACCACCTGCCGCGCAGGTTAGGTGTCCATCGTTGGCACTGAAGGTCCGGATGGCGATATTGGTGTCAGCGCGGCCGCAGCTGCTGATGTAGCCAATACTGCCGCAATAAATCCCCCGAGGACTGGATTCCAGCTCCCGAATTACTTCCATAGAGCGTCGCTTTGGAGCACCTGTGATAGACCCTCCAGGGAAACAAGCTTCGAGTAATTCGCTGTAGACCGACTCTTCGGGTAGCTCGCCAGTTACTACGCTGACCAAGTGGTGGACATTGGCAAAGCTTGCCAATTGGAATAGCTCGGGAACACGTACAGTGCCACTGCGACACAGCTTACTCAAATCATTGCGCAGTAAATCGACGATCATCAGGTTTTCCGCCCGGTCCTTGGGGCTTCTCTGCAACGAGAAGACGGCGCGCTGATCTGCCATCTTGTCAGCGTGTCTTGCAGCAGTGCCTTTAATCGGTTCCGTGCGCAAACTGGCGCCATCAGCTCGGATAAATCGCTCCGGCGACATACTGAGCAGACTGCCATGGGGCAGGGCCATATAAGCAGAAAAGGGACCGGCAGCTTGAGAGCGCAATGCCAGGTAAGCTGTTAACAGATCGCCGCTGTAGGGGGCCCTGAAACGCTGGGTAAAGTTTGCCTGATAGATATCGCCGGCGGCGATATATTCCAATATCTGCTCAATTTGTGCCCGATAATCATCTGCACTCAGTTCGTGCTCAAATGGTGAAAGCAGCCGGAAGTCCCCGGGTGTAAGCGTGGTCTCCCAGTTGATAGCTTTAAATCGCTGTATCAATTCGCGAACTTGCTGGGGTGGGCAGGCGGGGTGGAAAACCAGGTGATTGCTGCCCAGTTGGTGGTCGGCAATAAAGGCCCATGTGTAGAGCCCAAAAAAGCCTGCGGGCAAGTCCGTAGGGCGCATATCTGCCGGCAGATAATTGCCCTCTACACCGAGTTCATAACCAGCGTAACCAATAACCCCGCCGCAAAAAGGCAGTTGTGAGTCCCTGTCCTGAGGGCAGAGTTCGCACACGAGGTCATCCAGCCGGGCAAATGGCTCGGGCGTGTCGGCACTTAACTCGAGGGTATTTATTGGGTCGGCACTAATGATGTCATAGCGCCCACCCTCCGCGAGAGGTCGACCGCTGTCGAGCCAAACGGGGATAGGTAAATCCGCTATCGCCGCAAATGCGGCGGGCGTGTTTAATGAGTAGGGCAGAGAGACAATTTGCATATCAAGCTACAGCAGTCCGGAAGACGGCGCACACTACACATTTTGCGGCGGCAATTAAAGGGTGTGTGGCTCTTTAGTCAATCCTGCGCTCAATACCGGCCTGAGACATCAGGCGGGTGGCGAGTTCCTCCACCGAAAGTTGGGTTGCATTGAGGAAAGGCACCTGGGCCCGCCTCAGCATTTGCTCAACTTGGCGCACCTCGAATTCACATTGTTCCTTAGAAGCGTAGCGGCTGTTGGCGCGCCTTTCCTGTCTAATTTGCATCAGACGCTCGGGCTCGATTGTCAGGCCAAACAGCTTGTTGCGAAACGGGCGCAGGATCTTGGGCAGGGTGGTGGAGTCCATATCCTCTTCGGTGATGGGGTAGTTTGCCGCGCGCAGGCCAAACTGAAGTGCCAGGTACAAGCAGGTAGGCGTTTTGCCGGAGCGGGAAACGCCCAACAGGATTACATCGGCTTGCTGGAATTCGCTGACTCTGCGGCCATCGTCATTGTCCATGGCGAAGTGCACTGCTTCAATCCGGTCGGTGTAGCGACGGTTGTCGTCAATGCCGTGAGAGACGTTGACCATCTGCGCTGGATCCCGGTTAAACAGATTGGCCAGTGGCGTGAGGTAGTTCTCGAAGATATCGAGCATCAACGCAGAGCTTTGGTGCAGCTGTTCCCGGATCTTGTCAGAAACAATGCTGGTAATAATGATCGGCTGTAAACCGGATTCATCGGCTGCTTTTTCTATGCGTTGCAGGGCCTGTTTAACTTTTTCGGTGGAGTCGATATAGGGAAGCGTGACCTGCTCAACTTGTTGATCGCGGAACTGTGCGAGTAGGCTGTGGCCAATCGCTTCGACGGTGAGACCGGTTCCGTCGGAGATAAAAAAAGCCGTGCGCTTGTCTTTTGCCATGTTTGTTCTCAGTTTGTCGGCGTGAGGGGGCTATTGTAGGGGAGGAATGGGGCAAAGGTCTTTTATTCTGGCGATTTGCAATTTTTGTAGAAAATTTACAACATTTTGGCCAATTTTTACGGGCTATTTTTTACAAAACTCATCCTTATAATCTGCCGCCACTCAACCTGAATTTTAGAGGGCCTTCACTTGACGAACTTCACGATCGACTTCGCAAAACTGGGCATGGCCGATGTCGACAAAGTCGGCGGCAAGAACGCATCACTGGGCGAGATGATCTCCTCTCTCGCCGGTGCCGGCGTGAGCGTACCCGGTGGATTCGCTACCACCGCAGAAGCCTTTAGGGCTTTCCTGGCTCACGAACAGCTGGAGCAGCGTATAGCCGAGCGTTTGCAAGGATTGGATGTTGGTAATGTCACCGAGCTGGCCCAGGCGGGAGATGAAATCCGCAACTGGATTTTACAGACTCCGTTCCCCGAGCAGCTGGAAAAAGAGATTCGCGAGGGCTATGAGGCCCTGGGTGGTGCGGAAACTGCTGTTGCAGTTCGCTCCTCTGCAACCGCCGAAGACTTGCCGGATGCGTCCTTCGCCGGTCAGCAGGAGACCTTCCTGAATATCCGCGGTATCGACGCTGTATTGAAGGCAGTAAAAGAGGTTTTTGCTTCCCTCTACAACGACCGTGCTATCGCCTACCGCGTGCATACCGGTTATGCGGATGTGGGCGTTGCCCTGTCTGCCGGTATCCAGCACATGGTGCGCAGTGAGACTGGCGCAGCGGGTGTGATGTTTACCCTGGACACAGAGAGTGGCTTCCGCGATGTGATCTTTATCACCGCCGCCTTTGGTTTGGGCGAAACCGTTGTTCAAGGTGCAGTTAACCCGGACGAATTTTACCTCTACAAGCCAGCCCTGGATGTGGGCCGTCCTGCGATTCTGCGCCGCAACCGCGGCAGTAAAGCGATCAAGATGGTTTACGACGAGAGCGGTGAATGTGGTCGTTCCGTGAAAACTATCCCGGTGGCAGACGAAGACCGCCAGCGCTTTGCCCTCAACGATGCGGAGCTGACAGACCTGGCAATCCAGGCCCGCAAGATTGAAGAGCACTACGGACGCCCGATGGATATCGAGTGGGCCAAAGACGGCGACAGCGGTAAGTTGTTTATCGTACAGGCGCGTCCGGAAACTGTACGCTCCCGCGATCAGGGAACCAGCATTGAGCGCTACAGCTTGCAGGAGCGCAGTGACGTATTGTGTGAAGGCCGCGCAATCGGCCAGCGCATTGGCGCGGGCCCCGTTCGCAAGCTTGAATCCGTAGAAGATATGGCGCTGATGCAGGATGGTGAAGTCCTGGTTACCGACATGACCGACCCGGATTGGGAGCCGGTCCTGAAGAAAGCGAGTGCTATTGTTACCAATCGCGGCGGCCGTACTTGCCACGCGGCAATTATCGCCCGTGAGCTGGGCATCCCCGCAGTTGTAGGTTGTGGTAATGCAACCGAGCTGCTGGAAACCGGCACCCCGGTGACAGTTTCCTGTGCGGAAGGCGATACCGGTTTTGTAATGGCTGGTGAACTGGAATTCCAGCGCGAGGAAACTGAAGTTGCGGAAATGCCGGAGCTGCCGTTCAAAATTATGTTGAACGTGGGCAACCCGGATCGCGCATTCGCTTTCAGCCATCTGCCTAACCAGGGCGTTGGCCTTGCGCGCCTTGAGTTTATCCTCAACCGCATGATCGGTATTCACCCGAAAGCACTGCTCGAACTGGATAACCTGCCGGAAGATCTGCAGCAGAATATTCGCGAGCGTATCGGTGGATACGATTCTCCAGAAGACTTTATTGTCGAAAAACTGGTGGAAGGCATCGCTACCTTGGCTGCAGCCTTCGCACCGAATCGCGTCATCGTACGCTTGTCCGACTTTAAATCTAATGAGTATGCGCACCTTGTGGGTGGCCAGTTGTACGAGCCAAGCGAAGAAAACCCAATGCTTGGCTTCCGTGGTGCAGCTCGCTATCGCTCCGAAGATTTCCGCCAGTGCTTTGCCCTGGAGTGCCGTGCACTGAAGAAAGTCCGCGATGAAATGGGACTGACCAATGTGGAAATCATGGTGCCCTTCGTCCGCACCCCGGAAGAAGCTGAGGAAGTAGTCGGTCTGCTGGCTGAAAACGGCCTGCGCCGTGGAGAAGGTGGCCTCAAGGTCATTATGATGTGCGAACTGCCGTCCAACGCTTTGCTGGCGGAAGACTTCCTGCAGCACTTTGATGGTTTCTCCATCGGTTCCAATGACCTGACCCAGCTAACGCTTGGTCTGGACCGCGACTCCGGCCTGGTTGCCGATTTGTTTGATGAGCGCAACCCAGCGGTCAAGGCACTGCTTTCCAGGGCGATCCAAGCCTGTAAGAAAGCGGGTAAATATGTAGGTATTTGTGGTCAGGGTCCTTCTGACCATAAAGACTTCGCCCGCTGGTTGATGGATGAGGGGATCGACAGTGTGTCCCTGAACCCGGATACCGCAGTAGATACCTGGCTATTCCTGGCCAACGAGGAAGGTTAATTTTCCTCCTAAAGCGGCCCAACTGTGGGCCGCTTTCCCAATTATTCCCCCGCTATATTTAACTGTAATTTTTCTGCTGAAGCGGTGTTTGCCTTGGTGGAAAATGAGTCCGTTGTTGCAGTTAAATCCGGAAACACCTGATTTTGTTCTGCTAATTGTGTTTGAAAAATTTAAACGACACATTACCCAAAAAATACAAACCTCTATCAGCTGATCCACACAGAAGAATTCATTCTAAATCTTTCCGCTCGCCTCAATAGAATCGGAAGAGTCCTAAGGTTGCGTGTAAATCGAAAAACAGATTGCGCAATGTGCTCCGTAAAAATGTTCGCCGTGGGCCCTGGCCCCACTGGCGCGCACCTGAAAATTACCGACAGACTGTTTATCTGTTGGATTCAGGGCAGGGTACCCAGACTCGGTGAGGTGAGCTATGCAAACGAGTAGACAGTTTCAAATCCCCATACTTCATGTCTTTTTGATGATGTGCCTTATGGCTTTAATGGCATCGCCACCGGCAGATGCAAAGCCACGCGCATCTAATTGGTTTGATGATCGCGCCGCAGCCAGGGGTGGTAGTCCATCAATTAGAATTGATTTAAGTGAGCAGCGCGCATATCTGTATAAAGGTGGGAAATTAGTTGGTGTCTCCCGTATTTCTTCGGGGAAGCGCGGTTACAGCACACGCCCCGGACATTTTCGTGTGTTGTCCAAACACCCTTATCACCGCTCGTCTATTTATGGCAGTTTTGTTGATAGACGCACTGGCAGAGTCGTGAGATCGAATGTAAATACTCGAAAGCATCGTCGCCCTGCGGGTACTGTGTATCGTGGAGCAAAAATGAATAACTACATTCGTTTTAATGGCGGTATCGGTCTGCATGCCTCTGGCCACGTGCCCGGCTACCCCGCTTCTCATGGCTGTGTGCGTATGCCCCCACATATGGCGAGAAAGTTCTATCAGCATGTGCGTGTAGGCACGCCGGTTCGTGTAACACACTAGTTTCAATTTCGTGGCAGCGAAGGCTTGGCCGGGTATTATCCATCGTGGTGATACCCGGTATTTATTTGCCTCTTAGCTCTTCTACTTTTTTCCCGCTATTATCCTTCTCTTCCATAGATTGCTGCGAGAATATTGATGCTCAAGTCAACCCCCGATTTATGTGATGCCTACCCTGATGAGGTGCGAGTAGTTGATCCTATGTTTATCAATTACGGTGGCCGAGATCGTTTTGGTGGGCAGATTGTCACTATCAAATGTTTTGAAGATAACTCCCTGGTGCGAGAACTGGTGGCTGAACCGGGGCAGGGCAAGGTTTTGGTAGTGGATGCCGGTGGATCTATGCGGCGGGCTTGTCTTGGCGATATGCTGGCAGAAAAGGCGGTTGCCAACGGTTGGGAAGGTATCCTGATGTATGGCTGCATTCGCGATGTAGATGAAATCGCGGAACTGGATCTGGGGGTGCAGGCACTTGGTAGCCATCCAATGAAAACAGAAAAAAAGGGAATTGGTGAAAGAGGCCTGGCGGTTAGCTTTGCCGGTGTGGATTTCCGCCCGGGGGAGTACCTCTACGCGGATAACAACGGTGTAATTGTGGCGGGTAAGGCACTGACCTAAAAACGCCAGTAAGTCCATTAGGTCTGGAAACTGGCAGCCCAAAAGCGCTGCCAGTTGTTGAGAATCAACTCAGCGGGGATCAATTAGATCATCAGCGGGGTTCTCCGGCATTCTCAGGGACATCAAAAATGCCAAGATCTTATTCTGATCATTTTCACTTAAATACTTGAAATTCTGTGCTGCGTTACTGGCCTCGCTTCCGGGGTTGTCGTGGAGAAAAATGGCTTCTGCCAACGTAGTGGCTCTGCCGTCGTGTAAATAGGGCGCGGTATCGGCCACTCCCCAAAGGCGTGCGGTAATAAACTCACGGTTTTGCTGGTCCGTTTGGAAGAAGGCGTTCTCAGCCAGCCCCTCGCCCATATCGTGGCGCTTGAGATCAGAGAACATTGCAACCTCTATTCCGCCATTGCGGGTTTGGCGAAAATTTGTCGGTTGCTTGGTGAGGTCCACTTCGTAAAAAATGTCTTCAAAGGGAGTTTCTGGAGAGCCGGTAAGTTTATAAGGGAGGGTCCTTCTCTGGGTGACCATCGTTGGGCGGTGGCAGTCGGCGCAGCCAATATCGGAGAAAAGCCTCCGGCCGTCACGGTGTTCTCTGTCATCGACATCGAATGGTGGTTCCAGGGTGGTAATAAAGATACTCAGTGCGGATAAGTCCCCAACGGTGATTTCATTGACGACTCCGTCATTATCAGCATCTGCTGTTGCTCCGCCAAAGGCTTCCGAGGCCTGCATCCCCATGTGAAATGCCAAGGCGGAGACATCGAACTCCCTGACTGAGGCGTTGTCACCTTTTCGACCAAATGGCCTGACAACCAAATCGTGCTCGACGCCTTCGACATTGGTTGTATCCAAATTGCCGTACTCGTCGGCAATGATGCTCCCAAAACTGACTGATTTTGTTTCCAGTTCAACGATGGTGCCGGGGTTGTTGAGGGCGTGTTGTTTAAGATTTTGTAATTCATGGGTCATCTCACGACCAACCAATTCAATCCCCCCGGCGCCAAATAAAAATACCGGATTAATCAGCCGCCCATCAAACTCTGCGATACCGTCAAAGTTTTCATCGATAACATCGATATTGGCGGGACGGAATAATACGCTGGTTCCGAATCCTCCACCTCCGCCAATGCCTAATTTGGGTGGCGTTGTTCTATTGCTGATAACGGTGTGGCACTCCAGGCAATTTTGCGCATCGAGGCCATTGACCCGTAAGAATGTGCCATTACCTTGCAGGGTGGGCCTGTTACCTCCGGTGGGGGAGTGGTTGTCCGGTTCAGAAAAATCGTGGGGGCCATCACCAAAACCGTCGTAACGATTGAAAGGCGTGCTGAAAATAATCAGCCCCGCTTCACGTATTTCGTCGAGGTGGAGTTGTCCTTGGGAAATTTCATCCTGGCTAATCCTATCTGCAGGGTCTAAGCGCGGTGCTTCGCCGATAAGATCGGCGTAAATTAATGAAGGGAGCATCAGGCTGATGCTGGTGAGAGATATTGCCGTTAATCGCTTCATGTCAAAATCCTTGTTTATTTTTCTTTCCCTTTCAAAAAGTTATAAGGCTAAGTCCCTGGAAAAAATGGTTGTTTAATTGAAAGGGGGTGAGGGGGTCCCACAATACGAATTGCTGTGGACGGAGTGAGAAAAAGCTAATCTCAATAACTTTTCAATGGCCCTAAAAAAAATAACGCCGGTTTTGTTGAAAAATAAAATGTCTATCAGGGTAGGGGCATGCATTTCTTCTGTGAATTCTTACCTGCAATCAAACGTCTCCTATTATTGTGCATTGATGACTCTCTTGACCCTGCGGGAATTGGCAGTGTTTGTTGCAACGGCTGCCGCTATGGAAGGTGAAAATGAGCGAATTGCGCAAAAAATTCTTTACCGCGCCTCTTTTAAAAATTATTAAACGGGTACTTCCGCCAATTTCTGAAACAGAAAGGGAGGCGATGGAAGCGGGTGAAGTTTGGTGGGACGCTGAGTTATTGTCAGGTAAACCACATTGGGATCAATTGTTGGGGATGGGGCCACCTGCGCTCAATGAAGAGGAGCAGGCTTTCCTGGAGGGGCCAGTCGAAGAGCTGTGCCGAATGATCAACGATTGGCAAATTAGCTATGTGGATCGCAATATTCCGGAGCATGTTTGGGATTTCCTTCGGAAAAATCGCTTTTTTGGCATTATTATTCCCAAGAAGTATGGTGGTCTAGGCTTTTCTCCGACAGCTCACGCGGAGATAGTGACCAAAATTACCACCCGCAGTACCTGTGTGGGTGTCACCGTAATGGTGCCTAACTCATTGGGCCCGGGAGAGCTGCTACTGGCTCACGGTACGCAAGAGCAAAAGGACTACTATTTGCCACGTCTGGCAGATGGCACTGATATTCCCTGCTTTGCGCTGACCAGTCCGGAGGCCGGATCTGATGCGGCATCCATGATTGACCGTGGCGTAGTCTGTTACGGCGAATATCAAGGCGAAAAGGTCCTTGGTATGCGTGTTAATTGGCACAAGCGCTATATCACCTTGGGCCCGATAGCCACGGTGTTAGGTTTGGCCTTCAAGCTCTATGACCCGGACCATATTCTCGGCGATGAAGAAGAGCTGGGTATTACGGTTGCCCTGGTTCCCACAGATACACCGGGAGTTTCCATTGGTCAGAGGCATCTCCCAGCGCTGCAAGCATTTCAGAATGGGCCCAACTGGGGAAAAGATGTTTTTATGCCGATGGATTGGATTATTGGCGGCGAGGAGAATGTCGGCAAAGGTTGGGAGATGCTGATGAGTGCCCTTGCCGCAGGCCGAGGAATTTCTCTGCCATCCCTGTCTACCGGTGGGGCAAAAATGGCCGCGCGCATGACCGGCGCTTACGCCCGGGTTCGAGAGCAATTTAATGTGCCTGTTGGCCGCTTTGAAGGCGTGCAACGCCGCTTGGCTGAAATTGCTTCTATCGCCTTTGTATTGGACAGCGCCCATAAAACGACTACCCGTGCCCTGGATGAGGGGCGAAAGCCAGCGGTGATCACCGCAATTATGAAAGCCAATGCTACTTGTGGTCTACGCCAGGCCATTATTGATGCAATGGATATTCATGCGGGCAAGGCCATTATGGATGGTCCATTAAATTACCTGGGTAATGTTTATCGAGCGATACCGGTAGCAATTACGGTAGAGGGGGCCAATCTTCTCACTCGCAGTTTGATGATCTTTGGTCAGGGCGCAATTCGCTGCCACCCCTATATTTTGAAGGAAATGTTGGCGGCAGAAAACCCGGATCATGAAGCGGGTTTGGACGAACTGGATAAGTTGCTGCCCAAGCATATGTGGTTTCAATTCAAAACCCTCTGTCGGGGTATTTTTCACGGCTGGACGGTGGGCTTGTTTGCCAGCAGCCCCCGCAACGTAGGGCACGCCGCCAAGTACTACCGGCAATTGAACCGGTATTCGGCGGTGCTATCTCTGGTCACCGAATTTTCCTTGATGACCCTGGGAGGAGAACTCAAGCGAAAAGAATTGATTTCTTCCCGATTGGGCGATGTCTTGAGTCAGCTGTATCTGCTCAGCTGCACCCTGAAGCGCTTTTATGATGATGGCAACCCTAAGGATGACCTCCCTCTGCTGGAATTTGCCATGCGAGATGGATTGCATAAGATCGAAGTCAACTTGTTGGAGGTGTTTCAAAATTTCCCCCGGCCATTTATTGGCCAAGTAATGCACTTCCTCACCATGCCTTGGGGTCACAGTGTCCACACTGCATCGGATCGGCAAGCCAAGGCCTGTGCGGAATTACTGTTGACGCCGTCGGCGACTCGCGACCGGCTGACCAGTGGAGTCTTTCTCGGAACTCCCGGGGATGGAGTGGATATTGTTGAGCAGGCGTTTGATCGGGTATGCGCTTCCGAGCGGGCTCGTGAAAAATTAAAAAAAGGCGGTATTCGCAACCTGAGCAGGGATAGCGTGGAAAAAGGGTTAAAGAAAAATCTAATCAGCGATGAAGAGGCTGAGATACTCTACGATGCAGCGGATGCTGTAGAGAAGGCAATTCAGGTGGATCACTTCGAGCACTTGGGTGGGTGTGCGGGCACAGTCCAATAGGGTTTGAGGAAAGCTACCTCCGATGGAATCTGCGCACAAGAATGCTCCAGAGAGCTTTACCAGTGCCGAGGAGTGTGTCGATAAGCTCTTAGAAGTTGTCGGCAAAAAAATAGTTCTGGCATTACCGCTGGGGCTTGGTAAAGCAAACCATTTCGCTAATACGCTATACGCTCGAGCGGCAGAAGATCATACGATTTCACTGACGATATTTACGGCCCTGACGCTGGAGCGCCCCCGTGGGGATAGTGATATTTCCCGGCGCTTTATCCAGCCACTTCTGGATACCCATTACAGTCAATACCAAGACCTTGCTTATGTTCCCGCGAGGAGGAAAGGGCACCTGCCAGGTAATATCCAGGTTATTGAATTCTTTATGGAGCCCGGTTCGCTGCTCGGCAACAACTATGCACAGCAACACTACGTGAGTGCAAATTATACCCAGGTACCCGGTGAGCTGATCAGTCGGGGGGTTAACGTTATTGCGCAAATGGTGGCGCCCTCAGAGTGTGGAGACAAGTACAGTTTAAGTTGTAACCCAGACCTGACACTGCCTGTTCTAAAGCTGGCAGCTCAGCGCAAGGACTACCCCCTGTTTTTATTGGGTGAAGTAAATACACAGCTGCCCTATATCCATGGAAGCAGTGAGCTACCGGCCAGTGCTTTTGACTTTTTGTTGAAAGGCGAGACTTTTGATACGCCGCTGTTTGCGGCTCCGGCCCTGCCGGTAACCTTTACCGAATACAGTATCGCCTACCATATCGCCAGTCTGGTTGAAGATGGGGGAACCCTTCAAGTAGGTATCGGCGCCCTGGGAGATGCGGTTTGCCATGTACTGCGCTTGAGGCATAAGGAAAACGCCCTCTTTTGCCGGATTCTGAATGACTTGGTGGAAGAGGATACAAAGCGCTACCGAGAGGAATTACCTCTGTGTACCGGTACATTTCAGAGGGGCCTTTATGGGGCCAGTGAAATGGTGCCCCACGGTTTTCTCCATTTGCGTAGAGCGGGGGTTCTGACCCGTAAAGTCTACGCTGATGCGACAATTCAACATCTGCTCGATAGCGATCAGATTACTGATACTGTGCAGGAAGAAACGCTGCTTGCATTAAAGAATGCTGGCCGTATCAGTTGCCCTTTAACCGTGGCAGATACAGATTTTTTACAGCAGCTTGGCATTGTGGACCCCAGCTACAGTTGGCGGGGCCATAAGTTGCTGACTCCTGATGGTGAAGAAGAGGAGTGTGATCTTCACAGCGAACATGGGCGCCGCCGTCTAATTGGTAGTTGCCTGAATAAAAAGATCGCTGGGGGGATCTGGTTACATGGTGGCTTCTATCTGGGGCCGGAACTTATGTATCGAGAGTTGCGGGATCTGGACCCTAAGGAGGGTGCAGGTCTCGATATGATTGACATCAGTTTTACCAATGACCTCCAATCCCAAAGAGACCTAAAGCTGGCGCAGCGACAGCATGCGCGCTTTGTAAATTCAGCCATGATGGTGACCCTTGGGGGGGCGGTTGTCTCGGATGCCTTGGTGGATAACCACGTGGTGAGTGGGGTGGGAGGGCAATATAACTTTGTCGCCCAGGCTTGGGACTTGCCTGGGGCCCGATCCATTATTGCACTCCCAAGTGTGCGAATGCGCGATGGTATCTGCGAGAGTAATATTGTGTGGGAATATCCTCACACGACAATTCCCCGGCATTTGCGCGATGTGGTTGTGACGGAATATGGCGCAGTCGATTTGCGTGGTAAAACAGACCGGGATGTAATGGTGGCTATGCTCAGTATCTGTGATACCCGCTTTCAAGCTGTATTGCTAGAGCAGGCCAAGCACGCGGGGAAGATAGAAAAAAGCTTTTCGATTCCCGAGAGTTTTAATAACAACACACCTGAACATCTCGCCAGTGTATTCAATGACGAAAAATGCCTGGCGGAACTGCCTCACTATCCACTGGGTACTGATTTCTCTGATGAGGAAGCCCTGCTAGCGGTGGCCCTACAGCACTTGCGCTCTGCTGATAAAAGCTGGTGGAAAGTGTTGGCCAATATTTTTAAAGGCCGCCGGGTCTGGCACGATAAATCCTCAAGTGCCGACTATATCCAACGCTGCTTACAGCGAATGGGGTACGATCATACAGAGACCTATGAGCACAGGCTGGAAGCCTATACCGTTGCGGCCGCGTTACAAGAGTATATCGACCAGCGAAGGCCCCTGCGCCGTGAGTAAATAAAATCAGTGAAGTTTGCCCTGGGCCTGGATGGCGGTGAGGGCAATGGTATACACAATATCATCCACGAGTGCGCCCCGTGATAGGTCGTTAACCGGCTTGCGCAATCCCTGCAACATTGGCCCAATACTCACTAAGTCAGCGCTGCGTTGAACGGCTTTGTAGGTAGTGTTGCCGGTATTCAGGTCGGGAAAGATAAAAACTGTGGCCCTGCCGGCCACGGGACTGTGCGGGGCTTTTTGGGCAGCGACATTGCGGATTAAGGCGGCATCGTATTGAAGGGGGCCATCAATAATTAGCTGCGGTCTCTTCTGTTTGGCCAGCTGGGTGGCCTTGCGGACTTTATCGACATCGCTGCCGCTGCCGGATGTGCCGGTGGAGTAACTGATCATTGCGACTCGGGGTTCTATACCAAATGCCGCTGCGGAATCTGCTGATTGAATGGCTATAGCGGCGAGTTGCTGTGCATCGGGATCGGGATTGATCGCGCAATCTCCGTAGACCAGTACCTGTTCAGGGAGCAGCATAAAAAATATCGAGGAAACCAGCTCTTCATCCGGGGCGGTTTTGATCAGTTGCAGGGCGGGCCGAATGGTATTGGCTGTTGTGTGAATAGCTCCGGACACCAGTCCATCCACTTCACCCAATGCCAACATCATGGTTCCGAGAACCACATTATCCTGTAGCTGCTCAAGTGCCACTACTTGAGTAAGTCCCTTGTTTTTACGCAGGGCAACCATGGGCTCCACATAGTGTGCCCTCACCGCCTTGGGATCGACAATTTCCAACTTTTTATTGAGCTTTAACCCCTGCTGCTCAGCAATTTTGAAAATATCTTTTTCTTCGCCCAGTAAAACCGGGTGTGCAATCTCTCTCTCCAGGCAGAGCTGGGCGGCGCGAATGGTGCGGGGTTCGGTTCCTTCGGGTAGGACAATCCGCATAGTGCGGCGCCGGGCCAGTTCCGTGAGGTGATAGCGGAATGCCGGGGGTGAAAGGCGTTTGGGGATTTCACTTTGTTGGCTCAGTGATTCCACCCACTCCTCATCCAGGCGACTGGCGAAAAATTCCTGCACCCGGTCCACGCGATTTCTGTCATCTGATGGGGTGCGCAAATTAAAAGTCTGCAGTGACATCACCGTGTGCCAGGTATTGGAAGGCACCAGTAAAATGGGTAGGCCTGTTTCCATGGCCGGGGTGCACAGCTTCAAAATGGCTTTGTCCAAATGGTAGCCGCCGGT
This sequence comes from Microbulbifer sp. ABM4_008, assembly GCF_056311705.1. Lineage (NCBI taxonomy): Bacteria > Pseudomonadati > Pseudomonadota > Gammaproteobacteria > Cellvibrionales > Microbulbiferaceae > Microbulbifer > Microbulbifer sp. ABM4_008. Next base: position 2,034,357 of record NZ_CM149970.1, read on the forward strand.
TAATAGCAGGCATCCAATTTTGACTCCATTCATCACGGCTAAACATGCGCCCACAACCACATCGGGCCTATCGGCAGAAGTTACCAGCATGGCCCCGGGCTTAAATCTTCTCAACATATTGGGCAGTGAGCGGGAGCAGAAAGTGACGGTATGCAACCTGCGAGTTTCCAGCTCCCCTTTATTGAGTACCTTTGCATTAAAGTGCCGCGCCAGGTCGAGTGCACGGGGGGAGAGCAGTTCTGCATTCCAGGGAATAAAACCGACAATACGCAGTGGAATCTGCTTTGAAAGTATCTCAGGGGTCAGGCTAGGGGGGCTTTCTTTGCTAGATTCCAGTTGTGAATGCAGTCCAATTAAATGAGCTCCGGGAGTATCCATAATTTCCGCTGGCAGACCCACTTTATTGATGATGCAGCCCACTACGCGCTTTGCATCCTCGCCGCCATAAAGACGAACGGCAAATTCCAGTCTCTCGCGAAGTTGCTTGATTGAATCGCTGGCACCGGGAGATGGACAGGCGACGAGTACCACTTCCGCATCTAGGGTTTTGGCAATTTGATAATTCAGTTGGTTAGTCACGGGATTGTCGCGGCTGGGTAGTACACCTTCGATCACGTTAACCTCAGCCTTCGCCGAGATTCGTCTGAAGCGGGCGAGAATCTCTTCCAGTAAATCCGCCATTTTTCCGGTAGATACCATCGAGTCCGCATATTCGGCACTCAGTGAGCTGGGGATGGCTAGGTTGGATGTTTGTCGCAAGATTTCAGTGGTGCGCTCTATAGTGCCGTCTGGGGGTGGGGGCTCGGCAACAGGTTTAAAAAATTGAAGCTCAATACTTTTTCGGTCTAACGCCCGAATTAAACCCAGGCTTACAGAGGTGATGCCGGCTCCCGCTTCCAGGGGAACCAGCATCAGGGTTCTGGCGTTGCTGTGTCGCAGCATGTTTAAGACTGCACCAAGCGCGATGTATCCCGGGCAATAATCCAGTCTTCCTTAGTGGGGATTACCAGGATGTTGGGAGTTTCCTGCGCAGAGATTAACCCCTCTACTTGCGACTTGGTTTTCTGATTGGCTTCAGGGTTGAGTTGGTAGCCTAAGGGCTTGAGCCATTCGATGGTCCGGCTTCGCACCCCGGAGGAGTTCTCCCCGATACCGCCGGTGAATACCAAAGCATCGACGCTACCCAAGGGGATGGTGTAGGCAGCGACATATTTGGCCAGGCGGTAACAGAATATTTCCAGGGCGAGTTTGGCTCCCTGATGATCTTTCTCGGCAGCTTGCTCCAGTGCGCGGCAATCACTGCTCAGGGTGGATATGCCCAGCATACCGCTTTCTCTATTTAGCAGCTGCTCTAGTGAGGCTTGGGTATATCCCAGCGATTGCTGTAAGTAGAGGAGTATTCCCGGGTCCAGATCACCGCAGCGACTCCCCATTACCAGTCCTTCAAGAGGTGTAAGCCCCATGCTTGTATCTACACTGCGCCCCTGTTTGATGGCGCAAATAGAGGCGCCGCCACCGAGGTGGGCAGCAATGATATTTAGTTCAGCCGTCTGTTTTCCCAGTAGTTCGGCGCACCGCTCGCCAATGTACTGATAGCTACTGCCATGCATGCCATAGCGGCGGATCTTGTGCTCTTCGTACAGTGGGTAGGGGAGCCCGTATAGATACGCATACTTCGGCATTTGCTGATGAAAGGCGGTATCAAAAACGGCGACTTGGGGTAGTTGGGGGAAGGCATCGAGGGAGGCGTAGATCCCCTTGAGAGCAGCGGGGTTATGCAAGGGGGCCAAGTCACAGCACTCTTCGATACAGGCCATCACTTTCTGATTGATCAAAACGGAGCTGGAGAAATGCTCGCCGCCATGGACGACTCGGTGACCTATCGCTTTTAACCCGTCCTGTAACTGTGACCAGGATCGGTCAAACTGTGTTACCAGCTCATTAATTACCGCCGCATGGTCGCTATCCAGCGCAAGTCGGTGGGAATCAGCCGTCCCTTGGTATTGCCACTTAAGCTTGGCCTTGGGGGTGCCCAAAGCCTCGGCGATACCGGCAAGATGTTCTGCACCCGAATCTGGGTCCAGCACGGAAAACTTCACTGACGAGCTGCCGCAATTGAATATCAGAATTAAATTTTGATCGCTCATGGTGCGCGAATTTCAACGAGGGTGCTTTAAGGCTAGCCGAGGAGTTGTCTTTGCGAGGGAAAGAACCGGGGTAGTTCAGTTTCGGAATAAAAAAGGGCCGCAGTAGCGGCCCAAGTAATAAAAATTGCAGAGATCAAAGCGTAGGCAAGCTTGCGGTGCTTTGAGATGAACCCAATGGGTTCAAAAAAAGAGGCGGCAAGTGCCGCCTCAAATTTACTGAAACCGTACCGGTCGATTAACCGAACTGGTTCATGGTGTTGTCTTTACCACCAGCCTTCAGGGCAGCATCACCAGCAAAGTATTCTTTGTGGTCGTCGCCGATGTCGGAACCAGCCATGTTCTGGTGCTTAACGCAGGCGATGCTCTGACGGATCTCTTTGCGCTGTACGCCTTTCACATAGCCCAGCATACCTTGCTCACCGAAGTACTCTTTGGCCAGGTTGTCGGTAGACAGGGCCGCAGTGTGGTAAGTCGGCAGAGTGATCAGGTGGTGGAAGATACCAGCTTCGCGAGCCGCGTCGGCCTGGAAGGTACGGATCTTCTCGTCGGCCGCTGCAGACAGCTCAGAGTCGTCGTATTCGGCGCTCATCAGGTTGGCGCGGTCGTATGCGGATACGTCTTTACCCTCTTCAGACCAGGCATCGAATACCTGCTGACGGAAGTTCAGGGTCCAGTTGAAGGACGGGCTGTTGTTGTAAACCAGCTTCGCATCGGGAACGACTTTGCGGATTTCGTCCATCATGCCGCCGATCTGGCGAACGTGAGGCTTCTCGGTTTCGATCCAGATCAGGTCTGCACCGTTCTGCAAAGAGGTGATGCTGTCCAGGATGCAGCGCGCTTCGCCAGTGCCCTTGCGGAACTGGAACAGGTTGGAAGCCAGACGCTTAGGACGCAGCAGCTTGCCTTCGCGGTTGATGATTACGTCGCCGTTGGCCAGCTCGGAAGCATCGATTTCTTCGCAATCCAGGAAGGAGTTGTACTGGTCACCCAGGTCACCCGGCTTATTGGTTACAGCGATTTGCTTGGTCAGGCCAGCGCCCAGGGAGTCGGTACGGGCAACGATAACACCGTTGTCTACGCCCAGTTCCAGGAACGCGTAGCGAACTGCGCGGATCTTGGCCAGGAAGTCTTCGTGAGGAACGGTTACTTTACCGTCCTGGTGACCACACTGCTTCTCGTCAGAAACCTGGTTTTCGATTTGGATACAGCAAGCACCCGCTTCGATCATTTTCTTGGCCAGCAGGTAAGTTGCTTCGGCGTTACCAAAACCTGCATCGATGTCGGCGATGATCGGTACAATGTGAGTCTTGTGGTTGTCGATCTTGTCCTGGGCAGCTTTCTCAGCTTCTTTATCGCCAGCTTCGCGAGCGGCGTCCACTTCGCGGAACAGGTCGTTCAATTCGCGGGCATCAGCCTGGCGCAGGAAGGTGTAGAGCTCTTCGATCAGAGCAGCTACGGAAGTTTTTTCGTGCATGGACTGGTCGGGCAGAGGACCGAATTCGCTGCGCAGAGCGGCGACCATCCAGCCGGACAGGTACAGGTAGCGGCGGTCAGTGTTGCCTTCGAAGTGCTTCTTAATAGAAATCATCTTCTGCTGACCGATGAAACCGTGCCAGCAACCCAGGGACTGGGTGTACTTGGACGTGTCCTTGTCGTAGTTTTCCATGTCGGCGCGCATGATATCAGCGGTGTACTTGGCGATATCCAGGCCGTGCTTGAATTTGTTCTGGGCACGCATACGGGCAACAGATTCGGGATCGATGGCGTCCCAGGAGCTGCCATGACTTTCACGGAGCTTTGCTACCGCGTCGATGTCTTGAGTGTAAGTGGACATGACTGTAAATCCTTAAACGGTGACTGCGATTAGGTGTTGAGTATCTTAGGAGGAGTGGCATAATTTGCCTAATTTATTGATTTTATTTTCACTATCGATTTGGCGAATAGATGTATGCAACTGGAAAGAGCTGACCTGAACCTGCTGGTTTACCTCGATGTGCTGCTGCGCGAACGCAATGTGACCCGTGCAGCCAATTACCTGGGACTGTCCCAGCCGGCCATGAGTAATGGCCTGAAGCGTCTGCGGGAACTGTTTGACGATCCGTTGCTGGTGCGCACCCGTGAGGGCATGATGCCCACGGAAAGGGCTTTGGAATTGCAGCCGATGGTGCGCGAAGCACTCTCTTCCATTGATCGGGTTATCCAGCCAAATCGGGATTTTGACCCCGCCAATACCCGCCGCACCTTCCGCATCATGGCCAGTGACTACGCCGAGTCCACCCTGATACCGCCGCTGTTAAAGCAGCTGCGGGATGACGCCCCGGGTATCAGTCTGGATATCATGACGCCCAGTGATGTGAGCTTTGTGGATGTAGAGCAGGGCAAAGTGGATATGGTGATCAACCGCTTTGACAGTATGCCGCAGAGCTTTCACCAGGCCACCGTATGGCGCGATAGCTTCTCCTGTGTGATGCGCGCTGATAACCCGATACTCCGGGATTACAATCTGCAGAGTTATCTGGAAGCCCAGCATATCTGGGTGAGCAAGACCGGTATGGGGGTGGGTGTCGGGGTTAACCCGGAAGATGTACAGCGCTTGGGCTGGGTGGATGAGGCCATAGGTCGTTTGGGAGAGAAGCGGGATATCTCCGTTTTCACCCGTCACTACCAGGTAGCTATGCTGCTGGCTGAACAGAGCGATCTGATCGTAACGGTGCCCACTCGCCTGGCTCAATTGGCCAGTGATAATCCCCGCGTGGTGAGGCGTGACCCGCCCCTGGATATTCCCAATTTGGAGTTGAAAATGGCTTGGAGCCCACTGTTGCAACAGAGCGCCCCGCACCGCTGGCTGCGCCGTTTAATTCTCGATATTGGCCGCGCTTTGTAACGATGTTGCAGGTGGGCGCTGTGTCTGCGCGGTTCTGTCTGGGCAAACACACATCAACTGCTTTGTCATAAAAATTCGATCTATGAATAGTGGGAATTGTGTCTATAAATTAGCGGTATGTGGAAATGGCTGTTTAGAATGCCGCTATTCCAACAATCTGATGAGAGGCCCTGGGTATGACGGAACGAGTCCAAATCGGCGATCTGCAAATCGCACCAGAACTTTACAACCTGGTTTGCGAGGAGGTGATTCCAGGAACTGGAGTTAGCGCCGAAGCTTTCTGGGCCAAATTGGAATCTATTGTCCACGATCTGGCCCCGGTAAATCGCGCCTTGCTGGAAAAACGCGATGAACTGCAGGAGACCCTGGATCGCTGGCACACGGACAACCCCGAGGGTTTCCGCGATCTGGAAGGCTACCAGACTTTCCTGCGAGAGATCGGCTACCTCGCCGACGAGCCTGCTGAATTTAGCGCAACTACCGAAAATGTCGATGAAGAGATCGCCATCCTGGCGGGACCTCAGCTGGTTGTGCCGGTAATGAACGCACGCTACGCCCTCAATGCGGCAAACGCGCGCTGGGGCAGCCTTTACGACGCACTCTACGGTACAGATGTGATCAGTGAAGAGGGTGGCGCGGAAAAAGGTACGGAATACAACCCGGTTCGCGGCGCTAAAGTGATCCAATATGCACGCAACTTCCTCGATCAGTCAGCCCCGCTTACCTGCGGTAGTCACGCTGAGGCGGTGCAATACCGCATCAATGGTTCACTGCTGGAAGTGGTACAGGCCAGTGGCGACATCGCCACCTTAAAAGATGCCAAGCAGTTTGTTGGTTATTTGGGTGACAGTGAAGAGCCCTCCAGCATCCTGCTGAAGCAGCACGGTTTGCACTTTGAGATCCAGGTGGATCGCGAGAGCCCCATCGGCAAAACCGATGATGCCGGTGTTAAAGATGTGCTAATGGAATCTGCGCTGACCACCATTATGGATTGCGAGGATTCGGTAGCGGCTGTCGATGCTGAAGATAAGGTAGTGGTTTACCGCAACTGGCTAGGTCTGATGAAGGGCGACCTGAAGGAAACCATTAGCAAAGGCGGCAAGTCCTTTGAGCGCAGGCTCAATGCAGATCGTGAGTACACCTCCCCGAACGGCAACCAGGTTACCTTACCGGGGCGCAGCCTGATGTTCGTACGCAACGTCGGCCACCTGATGACCAACGATGCAGTGCTGTTCGGCGATGGCCAGGAAATCCCCGAAGGGATTCTCGACGGCATGATCACCAGCTTGATCGCTTTGCACGACCTCCGTGGCGAGAGCCCGATCAAGAATTCCCGTGAAGGCAGCATCTATATCGTAAAACCGAAGATGCACGGCCCGGAGGAAGTGGCTTTCGCCAATACTCTGTTTAACCGAATCGAAGATGCGCTCGATCTGCCCCGTTACACAGTAAAAATGGGCATTATGGACGAAGAGCGTCGCACCACTGTGAACCTCAAGGCCTGTATTGCCGAAGCGAAAGAGCGTGTAGTCTTTATTAATACTGGTTTCCTGGATCGCACCGGTGACGAGATCCATACTTCCATGCTTGCGGGCCCCATGATTCGCAAGGGTGATATGAAGCAATCCACATGGATTAACGCCTACGAAGAATGGAATGTGGATGTTGGCCTGAACAGTGGCCTGAAGGGCAGAGCGCAAATTGGTAAGGGCATGTGGCCAATTCCAGACCAGATGTCAGCCATGATGCACGCTAAGTTGGCCCACCCAATGGCCGGTGCCAATACGGCGTGGGTACCGTCGCCCACGGCTGCTACCTTGCATGCCTTACACTACCACAAAGTGGATGTGAATCGCCGCCAGGAAGAGATTCAACATCGCCATCACGCTAAGTTGGAAGATATTTTAACGGTTCCGGTAGCGGCCGAAACAAACTGGAGTGCTAAAGATATCCAGCTTGAGTTGGACAACAATGCTCAAGGTATTCTCGGCTATGTAGTGCGCTGGGTAGAGCAGGGCGTGGGTTGCTCCAAGGTGCCGGATATCAATGATGTCGGCCTGATGGAAGACCGTGCAACCCTGAGAATTTCCTCTCAGCATATCGCCAACTGGCTCAAGCAGGGTATCGTTAGCGAAAAGCAAGTGCGTGAAACCATGGAGCGTATGGCTGCTGTGGTAGACCGCCAGAATGCCGGCGACTCCAACTATAACGATATGGCACCGAACTTTGATAAGAGCGTTGCCTTCCAGGCTGCTTGTGAGCTGGTATTTGAAGGTTGTGCCCAGCCAAATGGTTATACCGAGCCGGTTCTGCATCGCCGTAGGCGCGAGTTTAAAGCTCTTAATGCATAATTGCTGAGCTAATTGAGATTGAAAAGGCCCCAATGGGGCCTTTTTTATTTTGGGGGTCATTGGATTATTAATTAATTGGCACGAGCTTGATTGTTCCGCGTTAACCCACTTTGCTGCGGGTAATCCTGTAGCTTCTCTATTGGCTCTTAAGTTAAATTATGGAACTCTAACTTGCAGAGTTTTTCATCTTTGTTATTCGTTATTGGATTGGGTGACCAAGGCAAAATAAGCAGTGCACCTTAGAGGGGTTGATGAAGCAGGAAGAATTCTTCTTATGTGTGTTTGGGAATTGGTCTGTGCAAGCATGTTATTTTCTATGGATTGAGATGATGTTCCTATGGCAGGGTAATACGGACAGGCGATACTGAGGTGATATTTTTTTACATTCTTACCAGGGCTCAATCCATGTTTAATTACCCAAAGGATATCTACGCGACTGGATTAGTGATGCTGTTTTCATGTGTTTATTCTACCGGTAGTTTGGCTGTCCAATGCGGAGATATTATTGCCAATTCTCAAGTCCTCACTGACGCATTATCTTGCAGTGATGATCCAGCGCTAACTATTGAGGGGCCGGAGGGTTTCCTTGTGATAGAAGGTGAGGGTTCTATTGAGTGCACTACTAATGGTATAGGAATCCATATGCTGGGGAGATCTGGGCTTGTCATGGGCGGGGTTGTCACTAATTGTGATTTAGGGTTGTTGTTGGATGGAGATGGTTCCCATAAAGTGATTGGTGTAACAGTTGAAGAATCCTCTAGCGCAGCAATTTTTGCACAAAGTGACGGTAATCTAATTCGTCAAAGCACGGTGTCGAACACTACTAACGTAATAGCATCTGGTTTGGAGCTAGATGGTGAGAGAAATGTTGCCGTTGGTAATAATGTGTCCGGATTTTTAGAATATGGAATAGCTGGCTTTGGTTTCTATTCATATATTGGAAATAATTATGTAGAGAATAGTGAGTTGGGGATTATATTGGGTGCATTAGTAGTTGATGGAGAGAGTATAGGTGCTTCGTATTGCGTAATTGAAAGTAATACAGTGGTAGGCAGTCTACGTACGGGGATTGGAATAGGCGCACCCTATACATATCCTAACATGGATAATTTAGTGACAGGGAATACTGTAACTGGAAGTGGTAATGATGATATTTTGGATGATAATGAAGAGTCAGATTGTAGTGATGGTTTAAATGTGTGGTCTAACAATGCTGCTGATACATCATTTCCATCCTGCCTTAAAAATCTTTAGAAGTTAAGAAAATATTCCTATAGTGGGTTGATCGTAAAGAGGCGACACTTTGGTGAAGCTATACTCTACTTGCTGAGGTTCCATAAATGTCCTTCTCTCCAAAAACACTCCTTGCTCCTGGGGTGGTGATGTCAACTCTATACTTTTCTTCAGTCTGCATTGCAGATGTTGAATGTGGCGATACTATTACTGACGCGCAGACTCTTACTGGTGAGCTTTCTTGCAGCGAAGATCCAGCAATAACGGTTGAAGGCCCTGACGGTAGTCTTGTAATGTCTGGTGAAGGCGCAATTGAATGCACTACCGATGGGGTTGGGGTACTTATGTTGGGAACTTCAGGAGTTGTGACGGGTGGAGTTGTTAGTAATTGTGAAACTGGATTGGAGTTGGCGGGGAGTGGCCTACATAAAGTATTCAGTGTAACCGTCGAGGAATCCAGTGGCGCAGGCGTTTTTGCAGAAAGTGATAGTAACCTTATCCGACAGAATACCTTGTCAAACACCACTAATGTTCAGGCATCGGGTATTGTGCTGGAAGGGGTGGCTAATGTTGCAATTGGAAATAGTGTCTCTGGTTTTTTTGAAAATGGAATAGGTGGCTTTGGTTTCTTTTCTTATATTGGGAATAATTATTTAGAAGGTAATGCTGTTGCTATAAGCCTGGGAGCAAGAATAATTGATGGTGTGACTGTAGGTGCTTCTTTTTGTGTTATTGCCAGTAATAATGTCCAGAATAATGAAATTTGGGGCATAGCGATTGGAGGTCCATATGTCATTCAGAATATGGACAATGTAGTTAGTGGAAATACAGTAGCAGGCAGTGGTTTTGATGACCTTTTAGATGACAACGAGGCTTCAGATTGTAGTTCTGGGACCAATATTTGGTCTGGCAATACAGCAAATACTTCGTTCCCTTCATGCCTTAAAGATTTATAAGTAGTGTATTTTGGGTGTGGCTCAGTTAGTCATAATCTTGATCTTTAGGCTTGCAGAAAGGAAAAGTCTATAAGGATGTACCTGCATGTTTGGGGGGTTTAGGCGTTTATTTTTATTGTTTGTCAGCTTTTATATTTCATATTATTTGGATTGATTCTTAGATCTGGGGCTGGTTTAGAGAAGCTCGCCGATAGCGAATTTCTTTAGCTCTTGGTATGCCATACTTCCTTTTGGTTATCCAGTATATATTCGGGGTGAATATATATTGCTGTGTCATAGATCAAAATGACGAATTAATAGTATGTAGAAATGGTCGGAGAAAGCTTTGCAGTTGTCTCGTAATGTTAAAGAGTCGATTAAGCTAGCAACAGCTTTAGTGATCGTTTATGCCATTGCCTTGGGCCTGAATTGGGAAAAACCTTTTTGGGGTGGATTTGCTGTTATTGTTTGCAGCCAGGCAAATCTTGGGCAGTCGCTAAATCGAGCTATTTTGTGGATTTTAGGGACGCTATTTGCCTTGCTAGCTGGCTGGTTAATCGTCGCGTTATTTCCACAGGATCGCTGGTTGTTTATGATCGCCCTATCTATTTGGGTGTCTATCTGTGTTTATTTTTTACAGAGGTCGAACTACCAGTACTTTTGGCTTACAAGTGGTTATGTCATCTTTTTATTGTGGGATGTGACCGGTGGTGACTTTTCTATCTCCTACAAGGCTGGGGTATTACGTATTCAGGAGTCCTTGCTCGGAATAATTGTCTACGGATTGGTAGCCGTTTTGATCTGGCCTAACTGTAGTCGTGGTGAGTTAAGAAGAGCATCTCTGGATTTATTGAGAGAACATCGTCGATTTGTGGATAATTGTTTTTCTCGGGTTAGAAGTGGCGAGAAAATAAAGATTAGGCGTAAAAAGCGTGTTGCTCTTTTAGAGCTTGATACGCGCTTACAAACAGCCATTGGCGATGCGAGCTCAGATAGTTATGAGGTGTGGGAATGTCGAAAGCAGTGGGGTCACTTTGGTCAATCTGCGACAGCCGTCACGCAGTCCCTCTTGAAGTTGGAAGAAAGCTTAGCACTCTCAGGTGATCTGGGTATATCAAAATTCCTTATTGGTGTAGAGGAATATATACCTGACATTGAGGGGCGCCTCGCGCAAGTGGAAAGCGCCCTTTCAGAGGAAATGCCTATAGATAGTGCCAATGGGAGAGTGGTTCGAGGAAATATTGAAGAAGTAAAGAGGTTGTCAACCTTTGAAACCGCTGCTTTAGCCGTTACTAGAAAATCCTTAAATGACTTGGAGGTTGAAACCCGATCTCTAATTGATTCAGTAAATGATATACAAACACGGGGTGACTCCTATTCGAGACAGGTAAGTAGTGATGGCATAGGCTGGCTTGGAGCTTTGATGCCCGACCCGGACAGGTTGACTAATATTGTCCGTGTTCAGATGGGAATGTGGATCGCTTATCTGGCATATCTTTTTATCCCTGACATGATTGGTGGATTGCTGGTTATATTACTGATAACAGTAATAGGTATTCTCGCCTCAATGACCCCTAAAATTCAATTGTTTGAAACCTGTGTTTTCACGATTTTAGTGTGCATATTATCGGCACCTATATATTTCTTTCTAATGCCGAAATTGCACGGATTTTATTCATTGGCTGTCGTGATTTTTGTATGGACGTTTGTAGTAAGCTTTTCTTCGAATAAGGTCTTTGGACCCCAGTCGATGATTCGAACCCTGGTTCTTATCTTTCCCCAGATTATTTTTAATTTTAACAACTCTCAAGAGTATAGTTTTGTAGTTTACACAAATTATCTATTTGTGTTGGCGATAATTTTTTGTATTTTGGCCGTTTCAAGAAATATCCCCTTCACTGCTCACCCAGAAATAAACCTGAAGAGAAGTATTGATAGGATTCTCAATAGTGCCGCATGGCTGGTGGTGGAGGGTGATATTCCGAAAAAAAAGAGAGAATCATTGTTTTTCAGGTTATATATATTGTACCACCTGAATATTATTATGATCTCAAGGAAGAGAGTGTTCTATTGGGTGGAGGGCATTTCTGATAAAAAAATGCGGGGTATGACCAGAAGCCAGATGCAAAGCCTTATAGGTTTGGCTATGTTGATATCCAATCAGGTTAAGCTGTTATATAAGATAGATAAGAAGAAAATAAATTTTGTGGCTCCTAAAAGATTACTTCGCGAGGCATTTATATGGAGGCGGCTTGCAAGCAAAATACTTATCTATTTTTCTGGTGGCAACCAAAAGGTTGATATTGAATCCCTGCGAAGAGGTTATAGGAGGATATTTGAAAGGGCAAATATTGATGTCGGTGAGTTGATGGAGCTAAGGGAATGTAGTGAAAAATCCAGAGAGGGTGTAACAAACTTTCTTTATTTCTTGGGTGTTACCCACTGCATCAATAACTATCTGGCAGAGTTTCGTCGCGTTTCAGAATCTGTGGATTGGAAGGCTTTCTGTGAGGAAAGGTGTCTTTAATGTCTGTAGGGTTTTAAATGGAAAGAGTACCGCACGATATATCAATAGGCAGTTTCTATCTATCACCAATATTGGTGATAGCTTTGTTTGGTGTTGTTGCGGCCTTGTTAACCGCTAGGCTTTTGGATCGGTATCGTTTATCCCGATATTTTGCCAATCCACCGGTTGTTATTATCTCCCTCAGTGTAATTTATTCAATTTTTATAGGAAGGATATTCTTGGGAATATAGTAGTGGCTAGGTATAGAAAATATATTTTTACTGGAACAATAGTGCTTGTAGCACTGCTGTTACTTATTATCCAGTTCTGGAGATATCTCAATAATCCCTGGACCAGGGATGGAAAAGTGCAGGCGGACATTATTCAAGTGACTCCCAGGGTAACTGGACAGGTAGTTGAGTTGCCTATTAAGAATAATCAGTTTATTAAAGCAGGGGAACTACTGTTTCAGATTGATCCGAGAATATATGAAGCAGCCTTGGAAGAGGCCAAGGCAGAGTACGAGGAAGCTCTCGATACATACCGAGCGCAAAACAAGAATATTCTCGCTTATGAGGCCAGGATTAGGGAGTCAATAGCAAATATTGATCTGGCAAAAAGTAATATCGGCGCGCTTGATGCGGAAATTGCAAGAACCAAAGCTGAATATGATCGGCAGAGAGAGCTGCTACCCCAGAGAGCGACATCAGTAAGGGCATTGCAAGCGGCTCAGGCTGAGTATGAATCCACAATTGAGTATCGAGCGGGTGCAGAAGCCAGCTTGGTGGAATCTATGGCTGCTTTGGAGCAATCCCAAGCGGAGCTGGAGCAGGTTAGAGCACAATTGGGAGCGCTTGGAGCCGATAACCCGGGCGTTCGTGCGGCTTTTGCGCTGCTGGAGCAGGCGCGGCTAAATCTCGAATACACAACAGTTGTTGCTCCGGTTACTGGTTATGTCACCAATATAGATTTTCGTTACGGTGATCAGGCCGTCGCCAACCAACCTGCACTTTCTGTAGTTGATATAAGCACTTTTCGTATTGATGGTTTTTTTCGCGAAACTTTTGTTCGTCGGATCGCTCCGGGGGATAAGGCATTTATGAAGTTGATGGCTTATCCTCATCTAGAATTGGAAGGATATGTTGAAAGTATTGGCTGGGGTATTGCTCGCAAAGATGGAACTGCAGGTAATGACTTATTGCCAATGGTAGATCCCACATTTGACTGGATTCGCCTTGCACAGCGTATTCCCGTCAGGATTCATCTGACAGAAGTCCCCGAATCTGTGAAGCTTCGTGTTGGATTTACCAGCTCAGTGCTAGTAATGAGCAATTCTGCGGGCACCGAGCAAGATGAACCGGTGCAATCCCAATAGTTTCAGGAAAGGGTTAATACGGAGCCTACAGGGGTGTCTGTTGGCATTGCTGCTCATCTTCGGCAGTAGTTGTATGCTGGGGCCAGATTACCATCCCCCACCGGTAGAGGTCGAAAGTGAGTGGATCTATCAAACCAGCTCAAAACTGGATACCTTGGAAGCCGTTAACCCATTGTGGTGGCAGTGGGCATTTTCAGATGTGACGCTGGACGAATTAGTCTCACTTGCGATTGAGAATAACCTGGAGCTGCGTTCTGCGGCTCTCAGGGCTCTCCAGGCCCAGCAACAGCTAGCTATTGCAATAGGTAACCAGTATCCCCAAACACAGCAGCTTGAGGGACTTATTGATCGTTCAAAGTATGTTCGATCGGGGATCACTGGCAATCTGCAGACTGAATATTACCCGAACTTTAATTTAACCTGGGAATTAGATACCTGGGGGCAGTTAAGAAGGCTGGTTAATTCGGCCGCAGCAGATTTTGAAGCCAGCATAGCTGACTATGATGGTGTGCTGGTTTCTATTATTGCCCAGGTGGCGCAAACCTATATCAATATTCGCACAACGAAACGCAGGCTAGAAGTTGCCAGGGAAAACATTCGCGTACAACGTGAGGGTTTAAGGATCGCGAGAGTCAAATTTCGTGCAGGAGAGGTCAGTGCACTGGATGCGGAGCAAGCGCAGGCTTTGCTCAGTAACACAGAAGCCAGTGTGCCGGGACTGGAGATAAGCTTACAGCAGTTTGAAAATGCCCTGGCAGTCCTTCTGGGAATACCTCCTAATAGTTTGAGGTACATCGTCTCTTTTCCCTCATCCATACCTATGATTCCTAAAGTCGTTACTGTTGGTATGCCTCAGGATTTACTAAGGCAGCGACCCGATATCCGTGCAGCAGAGCGACGGCTGGCAGCTCAAGGTGAGTTAATAGGTGTTGCGAGGGCGGAACTCTATCCAAATTTTAGTATTGGTGGGGAGATAGGGGCTATCGATATCAATGGCGGTCAACTTAATGGCAGCAGTAGTGCCTGGGACCTTTTTATTGAATTTGACTGGAATCTCTTTAACTACGGAAGACTTCGGAGCAATGTCAGGCTACAGGATGCGATTTTCCAGCAGTTGGTGTCTGACTATCAGCAAATAGTTCTGTTAGCGCAAGCTGATGTGGAGAACGCTATTGTCGCTTATATAAAATCTCAAAGGCAATTAGTTCACTATGAGGTGGCTGCCCAGGCCTCCCAGCGATCTGTCGATATTTCCCTGTCTCAATATACTAATGGTCAAGTGGAATTTGATACTGTGATAACTACGCTGATATCAGATGTTCAGCAGCAGGATATTTTGGCGATAGCGCGAGGTGCCGTGGCAGCGAACCTGGTGCAGGTGTATCTATCGCTCGGAGGTGGATGGCAGATACAGCAGGGAATTCCACCATTTCAACTTCTTCCAGAAGATATTCAGCAGGAAATGCTAGAAAGAACACCGTATTGGAACAAGGTTCAATAAAATTGGTTGAAGATTCTTAGTTTGATGGTGGTACTAGATGTATGAATTTAAGTAACCGTATTGTAAGTGCTTTATCTGCACGCAGATTATTCAAGCGATAATTGTCCCCTCAAATTTGATTTAGGCTTTGGTTATGATGACTAGCGCTCCGTTCGACAAAGATACAAATTTGATGGCAAAAACTCTGGTAGAGGCTATCCCGGAGCAGGGTAGATACTTAGAGTCCCTGACTGGTAAAAGTCTTATATCGAGCAGTCAGCTTAATAGAGATGGAATATTGCAGTTACTCAGACTTGCCGCTCGTTGTGAGCTGGATAACAGAAAATTCTCATGTCATTTAAATAATAAAATCTTAATCAGCGCATTCTTTGAGTCGAGCACCAGGACGAGGCTATCTTTTGAAAGCGCCTGGCTGCGACTTGGAGGGAGTACTGTTTCAATTACAGATAAAGGGACAACACGTATTGGTGTCGGAGAGAGCTTAAGAGATGTTGCAGAGATGGTAAGTAATTATGGTGATTGTGTAGTTTTGAGGGATTCTTCTGAAGATTCAGTGAAAATTATGTCTAATAATTTAAGTATACCAATCATCAATGCTGGTAACGGGATAGATGAGCACCCCACGCAATCCCTTATCGATCTATATGCACTTCTTAAGTGGAACCCTTCCATTCTGTCAGGAAAAAGTCGAAAACTCTCCATTGGCTTAATTGGAGCGCCAGCTCGAATGCGAGCGGCGAGAAGCCTCTTGATACTCATGAGCTGTTTTCCTGAGTTTTTCTCAGGGGTTTTTGTGCTTTGTGATGAGGAAGAACAAGAACCGTTTAGGCAAGCGCAATTATCAATGCTTCAGGAAAAAGGTTTAAAAATAAGGTTAACGGATAAGATTGGAGATATTCTTCCCCGGCTCGATGTGGTCTATATGAATGCTATATCCCTAAAAACAGCGGGTCATAGAGATTTTGGGTCTGGATATTTTATAGATAATAATTCTCCTTTGAAAAAACAAGCTATTGTGCTGCATCCTTTACCCCGAATGGGGGAGCTTGATAGTAATCTGGATGATACGCCCCATAATTGGTATTTTATACAGGCAAAAGGTGGTGTGTACGTCAGAATGGCCTTGGCAATGGCTATTTGTGGCCGCCCTAGTGAGGTCGTAGACATTATCTAGCCTCTCCAGTCTCGAAATGGCCCCAATAAAAGGTATCGTCTATGTGCGGAATAGCTGGGATTCTTCATAGTGCGCGTACAATGCCTGTCGATGGTCAACTCCTTCTAAATATGGCTGCTATCCAGTTCCACCGTGGCCCGGATGGTGTAGGTTTTACAAATCCTCCAGGTCTGGGATTTGGGATGAGTCATGTGCGCTTATCGATCAATGACCTGAGTGATGAGCGCGCTTCTCAGCCTTATGTGTCAGAAGATGGTCGTTACTATTTGGCTCATAATGGTGAAATCTATGATTATCAGCGAATAAGAGCCAGATTGAGGGCCTCTGGAGTTTATTTTTTAAGTAAAAGTGATTCCGAAATTATTTTGCATCTTATTGCGGAGTTAGGTCTTGTTCGGGCTATTAAACATCTTCGAGGAGAATTTGCATTTGCCGTTTACGATCAAATGGAGGATTGCCTCTACTTGGTTAGAGATCGGTTTGGAGTGAAGCCACTTTATTGGGCTAGAATCAAAAAAGGTTTAGTATTTGGTTCTGAAATTAAAAGTTTGTTTGCCCACCCTGATGTCCAAAGAAGACTGACAGCGCATGGAGTGTATCACCAGCTCATTCAGGTATCGATTCCTGGAACAACCGCTTTTGAAGGGGTTTTCCAGGTTGAACCTGGGTGCATTACAAAAGTTAAGCGAGACAACACTGAACTGGCTGTTACTCAACATAAATATTGGGACATCGATTTTTTGGTTTCAGATGAGTATGCTCGTGACAAGTCTGATGAGTATTATATTGAGGGTTTGCGGGAACAAATTATAGACTCCGTGTCTTTGAGGCTTCAAGCTGATGTCCCAGTAACCTATTATCTTTCAGGTGGTGTTGATTCGGGTAGCTTGCTTGGGGTAGGGCAGTCGCTTTCTCAGCAGGATCTCACCGCCTTTACGATAGCGTTTGAAAATCCGGATTACGATGAGTCTCATATCGCAAAGGAAGCCGCGAGTGAGATTGGTGTCAGCCAATTCATAGTAAAGGTAACTGATGAAGAAATATATGAAAATTATTCAGAAACCATTTGGCATACCGAAAGGACATTTTACAATACATTATCAGTAGCTAAATTTTTGCTCAGTAAAGCTGTTAAGTCTAATGGCTACAAGGTTGCAATTACTGGGGAGGGGGCAGATGAGCTATTTTCTGGGTATCCTGCATTTAAAAAAGATTTTTACTTGTATGGCACATCTGAAGCTGAGTTGAATAAACGAAGAACCTGGCAGCAACATCTAGAAAGGAGCAATAGCTTATTTAAGGGAGCTATGCTGCCAATTGATAGTTATCGATCAGAGGGAATGGAACGGACTTTAGGATTCACCCCTACATGCTTGCAATCCTGGTTAAGCTGTCATCATCAAGCAGAAAAATTGCTTAACAAAGAGTGGCGCAAAGAAATATCTGGTTATGATGCCGGGAAGGCAATTGTTGATACGCTAGATTTATCACAACTTGAAGGTAGACATCCGCTGGATGTTGCTCAGTATGTTTGGATAAAAACTATGTTTGAGACCCAGATATTGGGCTGGGTAAGTGATCGAGTGGATATGGCACACTCCATTGAAACCCGTCCGGCCTTTCTCGATCATCACCTGGCTGCGTTTGCTATACAAATCCCACCATCGGTCAGGATTAGCGGAACTACAGAAAAGTATGCCCTTCGCGAAGCGATGAAGGGAGTCCTTCCGGATGTTCTATATAAAAAGCAAAAATTTGCATTCATGGCTCCTCCGGTAGAGACAGTTACCGGAGCTTGGACTTGGGTGCAACGAGTTATTGAGAAATTTCTCAGCCCAAAGGAGGTTAATTTAGCTGGATTACTGCGATACTCGGAAATAGATACTTTAATTGAAGAGTATAAGTTACCGACCCTGCATCGGTCAAAAAAGGTTCAATTGGATGCGATGCTCAATCATATCTTGGGAGTGCAAATATTGCATAAGCGTTTTATTGAGGCTGATCTGCCATTGTTGGCGCAAGAAAAATCTTTTCATCTTGGTTGGAGTTTAGATCGTATGGTTAAGTATCGTAAAAGTTAGAGGGTACTAGGGTGTGAGGCAGATCTTATTGTTGACGTAGTATTCTATTTTTGGTCCGGTTTAACGCTGATCCCTACCTGTTGATCGAATAGATAATGATAATAATTGGATATAAATTACAATTTAATTGAGGTTTTGGGTGGCGCTGGTTAATAGGATTGTTATTACGTTAAGGGTTGTAGTTACAAGAGTCTCTATTTTTCTAATCCCTGATATCTAGCTATTCACTTCTAACCAATAAAATAATTATAAGCTGGAAGACTTCACCATATCGGTGGGGCTAATTGAAGGAGCATATACTTCTTACAGGGATGGTGAGGCTCTCGCATTATGGGGGATCTTCCTATATCTATTGAAAATAGGTGCCCTGATGAGAAATATAGTTTCTGCAAGTTGTGTCCTAACTTTATTATCCGTTTTTTGTTCAAATGCAATTGCTGAATTACTTTCTGAAGAGAAGAGTGTTACTGCAAGTACAGAGGTGCAGTCGGCATCTTTGGCTGTTGATAATGACATGGGTACACGTTGGGAAAGTTCACATCAAACAGATCCCAGTACTTTTACTATTGATTTAGGCACCACCTCTGAATTGGAGGAGGTGGTGCTCTATTGGGAGGCTGCAAATGCAAATACATATAATCTTGAAGGTTCAAATGATGGGCAGGGATGGGAGCTGTTAGCAGAGTATTCTGATGGAGAGTTTGGAGATAGAACTGACATTCTTCAAGTATCCGGAAAATTTCGTTATATACGGCTTAATGGATTGACTCGTAGTAATGGAAATTTCTGGGGCTATTCTATCTATGAGTTTCAAGTATATGGCGAACCTGTTTACGACTCCGTAGAGGAAACTCCGAGCAATGTAGGGCGTAATATTGCCTTGGACGCCTCAATCTTGTCTTCTTTAGGGGAAGGTAATTTTGCTATTGATGGTCTGAGAAGTACAGCCTGGGAGGCTGGGGGCGATACGGCTTATTTACTACTGGATATTGGAGAACCAACTGAGCTGACGAAGGCAATCATAGACTGGGGTGAAGATAATGCTGCTAGCTACAAAATTCAGGCTTCAAATGATGGCAATGAGTGGGAAACGCTTGTCACTACTGGCGATGGGCAGTACGGTTCACGAATTGATAGCCATAAACTATCCGGTAGTTACCGTTATCTGCGAATTCAAGGTGATGAGTTAAGTGAGGGTAGCTCGCATTACACCATTTGGGAGCTCATGTTATTTGATAAGGCAATGGATTCCATCCCCACAGATAGCCTGCTAAGTTACATGCCTCTTTTCGATGAAACTTATCCTGCTGGTGAAGCTCAAAATTGGTATATAAAAGAGGATGGAACCCTAGTGACATTCGCCAGTGGTAGAGCTAGATCACGCCATGAGTCTGAGGGATCATTTTATACTTTCCCAAAATTCTATTTTGAACATAGGACTTTTGGTCTTGAGATTCATGATCACACCCCAAAAGGTGAAAGTTTAATTGAAATCTATTACTCCCCTGAGTATGCCCACTACCGCTCACCAGAGTGCCGATCGGCATATTCCAATGTGTATCGAGCAGATTTTAATAATAATGCTAGGTTTGAGGTGGATCCTTTAGTTGAGGCTGATGAGGATGGGAAAGGGCAAATATGGGTATGTTTAATTACTTTTGATGCGCACGATGGAGATGACGGTGTTCTGGAAGTTGGCGAGTGGATGGAATTTGAATTTCAGCAATTTTTGGGAAAATACAATGGGGATGAAAATATAGAAGGCCAAGCTATTTACTACACAAATACTTATCGTATCCAATTGGGTGAACCTGGTATCTATCTTGTTAATGATAGCGATATTGATGAAAGTATACGAGCTGGAGGTAACGCGACAGCTGTCCCGATAATAGCGGGGAATTCTGTACCAGCTTCTGAGATTATTTCGGAAAACTTATCAGATAAGACTTTGACTTACTATGCTGGAGCCGACGGTGCATGGACAAGTGGTGGGTCAGACGACGCTACCGAAGTTACCTATCCAATTTTAGACGGGACAGGCATATACGATAGTTACATCGTCGAGAGTGGTATTGCTGACTGGACAGCAAATATGCAAGAGGCATCGAATATTCATTGGGATACCCACAATATATTTTTGCGGGGCAGAAGGTTGTTCCATACCGATTTTAATTCTGGTGATCATGAGGAAGAAGGAAATCCGAGGTTTTCAGAGCTAGCAGAATTAGCCACTGATCTTAAAGTGCAGCACTCGTGCTTTGCTTGTCATATCAATAATGGACGTGGACAGGCTCCAGAGAACGGCTATTTTCCCGAGACGATGGCCATGAAACTGGGGTCTGGGGGACTTAATGTCCAGGGTCAAGTATTACCTCATCACTACTTTGGCCATTTATTACAAACTGTTTCTTCCGACGAAAAGATAGAAGTGGAAGGTCAGGTGGTAGTTACATATGAAGAGATTGTGAACCACTATGATGATGGTACTGAGTACACGTTAAGGAAGCCTGTATACAGTATTAATAAGCTCGATGGCAAAGGGAGCGATATAGTGTACTTTTCCCCACGGATGCCTCAACCAATACTGGGGCTCGGGTTGCTTGAGGCAGTGCCTGAGTCTGAAATATTAGAATGGCATGATCCTAATGATTCTGATGAAAATGGAATTTCTGGGCGCGCTGCACTGGTAAAAGAGCCAACTGGTGAACTTCCATATGTCGCACGGTTTGGTTGGAAGGCCAGCCATGCCAGTCTAACCAGTTTTACGCGTGATGCACTTAATAGTGATATTGGGGTCACTACTAATGGAGGAAGCGCGGATTGTGGGTATGAGCAGATAAACTGTTGGCAATATAGTGAGCATTCAGCTGAGCTTTCGGAAGAGCATCTGCGAGACCTAGTTGTTTACCTTCAAGCCTTAGGAGCGCCGCCCCGCAATCCAGGCAGCGTTTCCAGAGATTCTGTGCTCTCAGGAGAGAAGCTGTTTTATGAAGCTGGATGTGACTCCTGTCATCGACCGGAAATGAGTACTGATCATAGCCATCCTCTTGCTGAGCTTAGGGGGAATACCATATACCCTTATACTGACTTACTGCTTCATAATATGGGGGAGGGGTTGGCTGATTCTTTGAGTGAGTCTGCCGATTTCAATCAGGAATGGAGAACTCCGCCATTATGGGGGTTGGGTATGTCAAAGGCAGTAAATGGGCACAGTAACTTATTACATGATGGGCGGGCGCGAACCGTCGAGGAAGCTATTTTGTGGCATGCTGGAGAGGCTTTGGATAGCCGGGAAAAGTTTCAGTCAATGAGTATTTCTGAGCGGACTGATCTGTTAGATTTCTTACAATCTTTATAGAATTTTTTGATATAAAAGTTATGTCCCACGGGTATTGCTAAAAGTGGCTGGCTCAACTGTTATAGGTGAGATAATACGTGTGATTGCCTGCATCGAGCTTATTTCAAATTATATGTATAAACTGTTGAGTAGGCCCCTATGGTATTTTTCCAAGGCCATATCCAAAGTTATTGTGGGCGGCTCAGCTGTAGTAGGTCAAAGATAGACATTTCTTTGTTCAACCTCCTTTACTGAGTCGCCTTCTATTAGTTCACCATCCAATGCTTTACCGCCACCAGGATAGCGCATAGTCAATTGGCCGGTAGCAATTAAAGTTCCTTCACTGTCTTATACCCCCGTATATGAATAGAATATCTTTCGTCCAGTACTCGTTAACTTACCTATCGCGGTGAGGTGGTTCAGGACACCCATAAATAAGGGGGGGAGAGCTGAGGCGCAGGTACCCCCTTGGCGACTGGTTTTTTATAAATTGGTACTAAGGCGTAGTGAAAGGGGTAAGCATTATGCTTCGGATGTGAAAATTAGGGTTTAGGAGAAATTTGAGAGGAATGAAGGCAGTTGGAGAGAGTCAGAATTAGCTG
The DNA here is from genome assembly GCF_056311705.1 of Microbulbifer sp. ABM4_008. Taxonomy (NCBI): domain Bacteria; kingdom Pseudomonadati; phylum Pseudomonadota; class Gammaproteobacteria; order Cellvibrionales; family Microbulbiferaceae; genus Microbulbifer; species Microbulbifer sp. ABM4_008. Next base: position 2,056,483 of record NZ_CM149970.1, read on the forward strand.
GGTGTTGCCGAAAGGTAGCGTTGGCAATTACTGATACCGTGTACCCAGTGTTTCCCGAGCTTGATGCAAGCTTGTCGTACGGTCTCTGCTGATCTAACCAGGCGATTATAGTGGTATTCAAAATTACGACTGAGATACAACCAGTGTTTTGGTTGTATACTCAAGTGTTCGAGTATGGGGGGCGTTCTCATTAATGGAGCCGCACTTTCTGGGATCTAAATATCGACCGCTCCAGCCCGCTAGTTCCAGGTAGTGCTCCAATTGAAAGGGTAACCCCTTACGCATGTTCGCCTCCTTCAAATGGCAGTAGGTCTTTGGGCTGCTCACCTGTGGTCGCAACATGAATACACTGTAGAATGGAAGTGTGACTGGAATCTTTCGGGGTTTTGCCATTTTGGCTCGGATAGGATTGAGATCGACGTAGGTCATGTAGGCGGCAAGGGCTCTCTCATCCGTCGAAGCTTGGGACTTAAAGCACCCCTCGGAAAAGCGACCTGTACACTTCTCTTCTGCATTGGCCTGGCGAGCAATAGGTTCGTTAGAGCGATAAGCTCGTTGAGCTTTTCCATTTCACTGTGATCAAGGGGGTGACCTTGATCACAGCGTTGAGCCAGTATTGATGTACTAAAAAACTCGCTGCCAGAGATGAATGACTTTAGTATCGGACCAAGCTTTGGCTGTATTTGAGTCAATATAGAGTACGATATGGTAATGATTACTCATTACTACATAGGCTGCAATATCAAGGGCGAAAATGGCATTTTTTACATTCCGACCTCAATCCAGTGACGTCGATACTCATAGTTTTTCCCAAGCTGAACATCTTTTCGGCAAAGAAATGCCCTATGTAAACAGCGAGAGACGCAGGGATAGTAGGGTATTGCATCAATAGATATCTGTGAGCATCGAGATAGGGTCATGGAATTAGGTGAGGTGGCTGTTTTTGTATCCAGTACTTTGTGGAAGTCCCTACATTATGTCAATGAATTTGACATTTAAATATACTTCTTTGATGGGTGTCCGGAAATAGGGTTTAAACTATATCTGATCTGGCTTAGCCTTCAAGGCTCACGAGTTATTCCTAAGGATTGCCTTACTTTATATATTGTTTCTCGTTTAAGCTACGCGAGGCCCCTGGGATTTCATCCAAGCTGTTCCTCCACAATATCATTACAACTCCCTCAGATCATATCTTGGCCGGGAGAGGTGCCGGCGCTATCAGAAGAACCCTCCCGGACTAACGGCACTTATTATCCGAAACGAAGGGCGATTGGTCGGGAATAAAATCGAGTAAAAGATACTCAACAACACCGTCGGATGTTATGTAATCGAGTTCCGCTACACGATGACAGTCAGCTTTAGTTCCTTGTTTATATTTTATGCTCATTATTTATATCCTGAATAAACTATATACTCGACTTAATCTAACCTAACAGTTAACTTAAGTTCCCTTGACTATCGTATCAAATAACGGAGTCATAAGTAATGCACCTGCAGGACTCAAATGGTGATTATCGCTAAAGTATGAAACCTCGCCATTAGAAAATAGGCAGGTATTTTCTGGGCATAGAATCTGGTGAGGTAACATCAGTTGGTCACCCAATCTACTATGTAGGTAGTTAACAACGTCAAGATAATCTTCATTAAATTTTTCAATTCCTACAAAGAAATGCTTTGGATTATAGATTCCCATAGCCAACTTTCGGCTTTCAATAGATGGAAAATTATAGCCAGGTATTTGAATCGGCCCTAATACATACACTATCTTACCAGCTTTCTCCAATCGATTGACAAAGCTAATCGTAGCCTCAGCCAAGGCTTCCCTGGCTTTTCTACTGACAAGGCTACCTTCAGAGCTAATATATCTATTAGAATGCCAAGTTTGTGCGATAATTACCTTCTGTATTTCCTTAGTAGAAACAATAGCTTCATAGTTCTTTTTTGCTTTTCTCAAACAATCTTGACTTAGATTGACTCTAAGTGTTGGCAAGCAGCTATTTAAAGGGACAATTAGACCTTTCTCATCAATACTGTTTAATGCATTAACAAAAGCTGGACCATACATTTGTGCATGAGAATTACCCAAAAGTACTGTTGAATAGGGTTGCTTATTATCACCTGCGACTAAACAAGCTCTAGAGGCACCAAAAGGTAAGTATTCTCTAACCCCACAACGAAAGTTAGAGCTTATCGATTCCGAAAAACTATTTGCTAATGGAGGGTGACGCTTAGGAAATCCATTAAAGCTAAAAATTAGTGCGGTCGATGCGACGATCAAGATATATAACAGGGCAATCAATAGTATGGAAAGTTTATCAGGATATTTGTTGCGAAAAGGAATTTCAATAAATTTCCAGGTCAAAGCTGAAGCAAGGCATGTAAATAAGAATCCTAATATCAATACATAATTACTAGGTGGATCAACATAAACATATTTAATGATAGAGATAACTGGCCAGTGCCACAAATACATGGAATATGAAATAAGGCCTATAAAACGAATTGCTGATAAAGTTAAGATACAATATAACAAACTTTGCGAACCAATGGGTTGATACAACATTAGTCCTGCCCCTGTCGTTATCAAAATAGCTGGAATAATCGAGTTTTCGGGATATGAATACGCGACTATGATCATCCCAAACCCCAGGTAAGATAGCAGAATATTTATGTTTTTATTTTGCTGTGGGTTTCTATAAGCTAATAGAGCAACCAGGACGCCAATTGCAAGCTGCCAGATTCGTGTGGGTGTAAGAAAAAAAGCAGGATTTTCACCCCCGATAGAAAGAATGAATATATTTAGGCTGATGGATGCCAATATAACTAAGCAAGCTAAGATTATATAAAAATTCTTATTTTTGGATAATTTGGTTAGCAGTAATAGCGTGCAAGGGAAAACAAGATAAAATTGCTCTTCGATACTCAAGGACCAAGAATGTAATAAAGGCTTCAGTTCATCACTAGCACCAAAATAACCACCTGAGCGCCAAAAGTATATATTGGAAACAAAAAATAAGCTTGTTAGCAGGCTTGTAGATAATCTGATTAAATCTGAAGAAATGAAAAAAATCAGACCAGAAATTAACACAAAAAGGAATACGACCAATACAGCCGGTAAAATTCTCCTAATTCGTCGGATGTAAAAGTGAGCTAAATTGAAACTCCCTTTATCGGTATCTTTCATTATCAGCCCGGTGATCAAATATCCAGAGATCACAAAAAAAAGATCTACCCCCAAGTAACCCAGAGGCAGTGTGGCCGGATGATAGTGAAAGATAATTACGGGAGCAACAGCCAAGAATCTTAATCCGTCAATTTCTTTTCTGTATTCATGCATTAGAAGAATATTCTCATCTATAAGGAGTTAGAATATAAAGCAATTCCCGGTTAATGTTTTCAAGGGTAGAGAGAAATAAAGTCATATTGGTAAGTAGTTAGTTTTTTCTCGCCAAATAGGTAGTAGTTAACCCTCAGGCCCAAATGCAACGTTTACGCTATAAGGCAAGCCCTAAGTCAGACAATCCACAGCCAACTTCAAATAATATAATAGTATCACCAATCTTTCAAAACCGGCTCATTTAGTAACGACCGGTAACCATCTCCCATATTTCAGCTCAAAACCTGGTTTCAAGCCGATCCTTGGCATACGCTTGAAGTAGTTTTGTATTAAAATCGTTAATTGTTTCCATGCCAGTATGAGTTCTAGAATTAACGTAGAGGGTTAAGAGCGTTCAATCACAGAGTTGCTTAATACTTTCCTTTCTAATATCACGTATCTTGGAGGTCGTCCAACATAAAAATCTTTATTGCCAAAAATTAGTAAAAAGTTGGAGGAAGGAAAAGTTATTGTTGATTCAGATGATATTCATCCTAATAAAATTTTACGAAAAACTGAAGATTAAGTTGAATACTGTAATGTCAGATGATATGCATGGCAGGGTTGTTTTTGTAACATTCATCATTTGTCAGTTTGCTTGCGAGTCAGTCCAAAAAATGTTCTGCTGGAACTTATGGGCGTGAATAAAGGAAATAAGATTTAAATCGATCAGCTGAGATTTATATCTGATGTATTCTATATGTTTATCAATGATCTGCGCGTAACATTAAATAGGCCGACTTGAGTCAAGCTAATTACTCGCGACGGTCGAGATCTGTACCGGTTAACAAAAATGCCCTTGCAGAGCGTGCTTTATGGGGTGTTAGTAACAGAATAGCTTCTATTATAATAATTGGAGTCATAATTAGCTCACCTGCCTCATCCCAAAGGGGGGCACGTACTATTCGTGAATAATCATTGTTAGCCCTTGAATGGTATGGCTTTCGCTCCGGCCCCGACTGCCTATAAATGCGCCCTAAAAATTCAAATATAACCATACTGAAATAACGATGGCACTAGTTTATCATGGTTAAACACAGTAGAAGGGTGATTTGTCCATCTGGTGGCTCATGCGAAAAACAAGCTAATTTAAATGGGTATGTTATATTTTTTGATGTATTTCTTTGGCATTTCATTTTTTGCAGCTGGAGAGTTGTTGGTTTTATAGTTCTCCGCATGGATCAATAGTATATGATATCTTTTCTTAGCTTGGTGAGGGATCTAAGATAGTATGAAAATTTTGGCTCGTATTTAAATGCATATAGAAATCAATATTAATCTGATGTGGATTTATAGGCTGCAACATTAAATGAGAAATTATGCCAGTTTCACAGTAAGCATATATGTATTGAATGTTAAGTTAGAATAAGAGAAATTTCAATGGATGTTTACTTTCTCTAAGGAAGACCCTCTTCTAATTTTAAGACCTATTTCGTTTATGTCATTTCTAGTAGTTTCGGTGAAGCTAATTGAGCCGCTGATCATTGCAACCTAGTGCCGCATCGCGGTGAGAGTCTGGAGATACTTTATGGTAAAGTGGATAGATACTTAGAATATCTATTCAGCAGCTTCGTAAGATTCCTTTTCAATCAGTTCACCATCCAATGTTTCACTGCCACCACGATAGCGCATAGTCATTTGGCCGGTAGCGATTAAAGTTCCTTCACTGTCATATACCTCTGTATATGAATAGAATATCTTTCGTCCAGTACTCGTTAGCTTACCTATCGCAGTGAGTTGATTAGTTTTTGCCTGACCGGTGAAATTTGCTGTTAAAGAAAGTGTAAAGGCTCTACGACGGCGGTTGGGGTGGGGGCAGTAGAGGCCGCAGTAAGAGCCAGCGATATCGATTAATGTTGTAATAAAACCACCGTGGGGCACACCGTGGGTATTCAGGTGTTCCGGTTGTACTTCCACGCTGATTGCAACATGGCCTTCCTGCCAATTATCTATGGTTACACCTAGATGGTCATTGAACGGGGGTTGTTTCTTATTCTGCCAATTCATCCAATTTCACCTTAGAAAGTACGTTTATGATGGGTCGCTACAATTTTTTTTCTGAGTTGATAGGTAGACTGTGAACAATCCTGCACTGATAACTATCAGCGTCCCCACCAGTGCAATAGTGTTAGGTAAGTGCTGCCAAATGAGCCAACCTAGAAGTCCGGCAATAACCACACCAAAGTAACTGATTGGCGACACCACGCTGGGTTTTGCATAGCTATATGCTTTGGTGTACAGCCAGATAGCCAAGAGTACAGAGACACCGTTGAAAATAAGATAGGGGATTGTCCATAAAGGTATTGGTTCCCAATAATAGATACCCAGGGGCAGGCTGCACGCGAACGAGATTAATACGTAGTAAAACAATATTAGGCTGGGCCGGTCTGTACGGGACAAAATTCGTGTTCCGACCATAGAGGCAGCCAGGGTAAGCCCTGAAATCAGGCCGAAGGCATGGCCGCTACTAATACCGTCCACGTTGGGTTGAAGAATCAAGGTGATCCCCAGTAAGCCCAGTAAGATTGGTAGCCAGTGGGCTATGGGGATTTTTGCTCGAGACCAAAGCCAGGCAATAAGGGGAACAAAAATGGGAGCTGCATTACGCAATAGTCCCGCTTCCAATAGTGAAATTTTGCTTAGGGCAGAAAAATATGTGAAAAAGCATAACCACCCAGCAAAACCGCGTATTAGGTGGGTTCTCCAGTGTTGGGTGGTAAGGTGTCGAGGTGTTTGTCGCACTAGCCATGGGGTTAGCAGTATCAGGCAGATACTGTATTGGCTGAGCGTAATTAATGGCACGGGGACAGCGGTAGACACCCATTTGCTGGCTGCGGCCGCTGTACTTGCTACCAGCGCGGTAGCCAATGCAAAACCAATGCCCTTCCAGTTTTGGATATCCGTGCGGAGTGGCTGACTTGGTGGGGATTGTACTTCGACTAAGGCATCAGGCCTACTCATGGTGACACAACTTCTTTATTTGGCTGCAGCGGGTAAAGTGGGAAGCCAGTAGTCATACTGACTTCCCCTATAGTTTACAAGCTTAGATTTTGCCATCAGCCCATTGCGCAAATGTTTTTCCCTCTTGGGCTAGCCGTTCCAGTAAAGGGGCTGGAGTCCAGTAGGTATCTCCATGCTGCTGGCGGAAAGTACATATTTTTTCGTAGATTTCCTTCAAGCCGATACTGTCGGCATAGTGCATAGGTCCTCCACGATGGGGCGGAAAGCCATAACCGTAAACATATACAACGTCTATATCACTCGGACGTTGGGCTATGCCTTCCTCCAGGATTTTGGCTCCTTCATTAATCAGCGCGAAAGTTAGGCGGTTTAGAATCTCCTCGTCGGAAATTTCCCGCCTTACAACCCCTTGGCTTTTAGCTTGGGCTTCAATGACTTTCAGTACTTCCGGGTCGCTGCTGCGAGCGCGAGTTTCGGGATCGTAGCGATAGTAGCCGGCTCCACTTTTCTGGCCCAGGCGGCCCATTTCAACCAGGGCATCTGCAATACAGTAGGTTTTTGGCTCTCCTCTTTCTGATTCGCTCAGGCCCTGGCGCGCCTTGTAGCCGATATCCAGCCCCGCTAGATCTCCAACGGCGATAGGGCCCATAGCCATCCCCCAAGACTGCATAATCGAATCAATCTGCTCCGGGGTTGAGCCCTCGATTAAACACAGCTGCGACTCTCTGCCATAGGGGCGCAACATACGATTGCCAATAAAGCCGTAACAGTTTCCCGCTAGTACGGGTACTTTCTTGATCGTTTTAGCGAGTTGCATGGCAGTGGCAATTACATCGTCAGCACTTTGCGAGCCGCGAACCACTTCGAGTAGTTTCATTACATTGGCAGGGCTGAAAAAATGCATCCCTATAACATCTTGCGGCCTGTTGGTTGCAGATGCGATTTGATCAATATCTTGGTAGGAAGTGTTGGTTGCAAGGATAGTACCGGGTTTGCAGGAGTGATCCAATTTGGCAAAAATTTCCTGTTTGAGCTCCATATTTTCAAATACGGCCTCAATGACCAGGTCTACATCAGCTAGGTCTGCGTAGTCAGTTGTGCCGGAAATCAACGAGAGACAATGAGTTTTTTGACCTTCTGTGAGTTTCCCTTTCTGCATGCTGATGGTGTAATTCTTGTCGATCACTGCTAGCCCTCGATTTATCGCAGTTTGATCGATTTCTACCAGTTTGACTGGAATACCGACATTGGCAAAATTCATGGCGATGCCTCCGCCCATAGTGCCTCCACCGATAATGCCCACGCTCTTTATCTCCCTGGTGGGTAGGTCTTTTGGTAAGCCCGTGACTTTGGTTGCAGTGCGCTCGGCAAAAAATAAATGCTTGAGGGCGGCCGATTGGCTGGAGAGCAGGCATTCGATAAACAAGTCGAGCTCTTTAGCAAGCCCTTTATCAAAAGGCTGGTGAACTGCGGCCTCTATACAGGTAACAATATGTTGCGGTGCAAGCTGACCTCGTGATCTCTTTTCAAGGCGCTTGCGGAAATCATCAAATAACCCCTCAGGAATGCTGTCAGGATCTATTACGATGTCTCTGACTCGGCGGAGAGGAGCTTCATTTGCTATCAATTCACGGGTAAAGGCGAGGGCTCCCTCTAACAAGTCATCATCGATAACCCGGTCTATTAACTTCATACTTTTGGCTTTAGAGGCCGGTATTGGACTCCCTTTTGTGATTAATTCCAGTGCAGCGGCAACACCAGCCAAGCGTGGGGTGCGCTGGGTGCCACCGGCTCCTGGCAGTAATCCCAGTTTGACTTCTGGCAGCCCCACTTTGGCCGATGCTATTGCACAGCGGTAATGGCAGGCTAGAGCCACTTCGAATCCACCGCCGAGTGCCGTGCCGTGAATGGCGGCGATTACTGGTTTACAGGAGTTTTCTATTTCCGCAATCACTTCTGATAGGGCGGGTGCCTGTGGTGGCTTGCCAAATTCCGTAATGTCCGCACCAGCAATAAAAGTTCGGCCTTCACACACTAGCAGCAGGGCTTTTGATGTATCGCCTTGAGCGTTCTTAATCGCTCCCCAAATGCCTTCACGCAAGCCGTGAGAGAGGGCGTTCACAGGAGGGTTGTTCAATCGAATTACACCGATATCGCCAATGAGTTCATAACTTACACTAGACATAGCTATCTCCAGATCTTAAGTGACAACTGTTCGGTCTCGGTTTTATTTACATCTAATCAGGTTTATATGCGTTCTATGATTACAGCGATGCCCTGGCCGATCCCGATACACATGGTGGCTAATGCATAGCGCCCACCCGTACGTTCCAGCTGGCGCAATGCTGTCAGCAAAATACGGGCACCACTGGCCCCCAGGGGGTGACCAACGGCGATGGCACCACCATTGGGATTTACCCGTGGGTCCGCATAATCAATTTCGAGCATTTTGAGGCAGCCCATAGCCTGTACCGCAAAAGCTTCGTTGAACTCCATTACATCCATATCCCCAAGCTCCAAGTCCGCACGGGCGAGGGCTTTACGGGTAGCCGGTACCGGGCCCAACCCCATTACCCGCGGCTCTACTCCTGCAATGGCACTGGCGAGAATACGTGCCCTAGGCTTTAGATCTGCTGCTTGGCCAGCTTCGGCGCTACCAATAATGAGTGCCGCCGCGCCATCGTTGATGCCGGAAGCGTTGCCGGCAGTAACCACTCCATCTTCGAAAAGCGCGGGTAGGGCTTGAAGTCGCTCCAATGATGCATTGGGGCGGGGATGTTCATCCGTATCGATAAGAAGGGCTGGCTTCTTGCGACCTTGGGGTACTTCGATGGGAATAATTTCATCGACAAAAAAGCCATCGGTACGTGCCGACTCGTATTTAGTTTGTGATGCCAATGCAAATGTATCGCACTCTTCCCGGCAAATATTCAGGTCTGATGCAATATTGTCTGCGGTCTGAGGCATGCTGTGGCTTCCATACTCAGCAACAATGTCTGGGTTGGTGAAGCGGGGGCCTAGGGTCGTATCTGCCAATACCTGATTGCGATCAAAAGCACTGTTGGCTTTGGAGAGAACCAGGGGGGCGCGACTCATTGATTCGACACCTCCCGCGATAAATAGCTCTCCTTCTGCGGCGCGAATGCAGCGAGCGGCATCTGCTATAGCGGACAAGCCGGAACCACAAAGGCGATTTACCGTTATGCCGCCTGTGGATATGGGCAATCCTGCTAGCAGGCCTGAAAATCGGGCAATGTTGCGACTGTCTTCTCCCGCCTGATTAGTATTGCCCGCAATAACGTCCTCAAAATGTTGAGGGTTAAAATTGTTTCTTTCAGTCAGGGTCCTGATGACATGGGCAAGCAGGTTGTCGGGCCGGATACTGGAAAGGCTGCCCCCGTGGCGGCCAAAAACACTGCGGCCGCCGTCATAAATATAGGCATGTGACATAGTGAAATTTCCGATATTGGAGTTCTAAGTGCATTGAGTCATGCGGTAATTTCTTTTATTCAAACTCCAAAGCCACGGGTAAATTTTCCAGGGCTTCCTCTACAGCGGCTTTGCTGGAGGCTTGTTCAAGTTGAACTTTTGCTACCTGGCCAAGGGATGCATCGAAGTGGGCGGAAAACTTAGCGGTAATACTTTTTTCCTCTAATGCCTGGCCTACGACATATTCGGTAGCGCGATTGCGCAGAGCTGGTTTGAATACTTTGGCTACAGCAGTGAGTGGAATCTCATCAATAATTTCCACGCGCTTAGGAATGGCTGCACGCTCAGAAATTTGGCTGCGGCAATAGTCAATGAGTTGTTCTTCTGTGGGCGGGTTAGTGGATGGAAACAGGGTAACGTAAGCTACTGGAACTTCTCCGGCATAAGCATCTGGTTGACCAACTGCAACGGCAATAGCAACGGCAGGGTGACGGGATAATGGTTCTTCGATCAGAGCCGGATCTATATTGTGGCCGCCGCGAATAATTAAATCCTTGGCCCGCCCAGTTAAGAACAGGTTACCATCTCCATCGAGATATCCCATATCGCCGGTATTAAACCAGGACTTATCGACCCAGGCTTTAGCATTATCCTCTTCTGATAAGTAGCCAGAAAAAATATGTGGCCCGCACGCGAGTACTATGCCCACCTCTCCTGTATTGCAGGTTCTAACCAGTCGGGTACCGTCTACTTCGGCAATTTTCATTTCCATATAAGGCAATCGCCGGCCGACGCTGCCTTCAGGGGCTTGCATATCGGTAGGTGGGCGAGCTAAAAGGCAGCTGGACTCCGTCATGCCATAGCCATTGCTGACAAGGACGTTGAACTTCTCCTCAAAGGCATTCTTCAACCCCGTTGGCAGGGTGGAGGCTCCACAGCCAATATCTGTTAGACAGCTGATGTCATTGTCACCCACGGGAATTTGCAGTAATACACCGAGGATGGTGGGGACGGCGGCAAAGCCCTTCACCTGAAAACGCGCAACATGATGCCACCAATTTGGTAGGACATTGGGTGAGCGAAAACCAGAGGGTGTCATGATAACAATTGTGCGTCCGGCCAATAGGGTGCCAATACCCGCAACAACGGTACCGAAAATATGAAACAGTGGAAGTCCGCTCAGGGTAGCGAAGCGCCCTTTACTGGATGACGTATCAGCACTTAATTGAGCGACGAAGGCAATATTGCTGTGAGTTAAGCGGGCTATTTTAGGTCTTCCAGTAGTGCCCCCGGTGTGGAAATAACTAGCGGTTTTATTCCCCTGGATATTACGTTCACTCTTTAGATGATCGTCCGGCTGTTGGGATATAGCCGAGACAAAATTATCTGCGTGAATACCCGCTGGAACTGGAGTATTGCTAATTGGCTTTTTACTGATTAGTAACAGAGTTTTTAATGTGGGAACTTGCTCGAGAATTTGCGTTACTTTATCCCATATTTCCTCGCTAAGATCTTGGCCAAGAGTGACCAGGACTTTAGCCCTGGTGGTATTCATAATTTCGATTATATGTTCGGGTTCCAGCAACGGATTAATAGGGCTGGTAATACCTGCTGCCTGGCCTCCCCAAAGTGCAAAATGAGTTTCTGGCAAATTGGGTAGTAATAAAGTCACTGTATCGGTTGGCTCAACACCGATGGAGTGAAGAAGATTGGCAGTCTGGTGCACTCGCTGGGATAACTCGGAGAAAGTTACTTTAACCGTGTCTTCGTCAGGTGCGGCCGTTGGCAGGAATTCGATGGCCGAGTCATGTTGGTAGAGGCGGGCAGATTGCCGGATTAAATCAAAAGTGCTTTCCCAGGGGTATCGCTGCGAAAGGGGGACTTTTTCATACTCCTGAATTTCAGCAAGTGACTGCAACATTGTATCGGAGGATTGAATGGGCGTGATCGACATGGGGGCTTCTCTCACTTTGGTTATTATGGTGACGACCATAGCAAAAGTGAATACAGCATTCCACTCTGCGGAATAAGGTGTTAGTGTTTTACATATTAAGAAGTGCCCAATGCATTTTTTAATGGAAAATGGCGCATAAAAACTTATTAAAAATAAAGAGGCGCCATGTTGTTGAGTTTTTTCCTGTTTTATTTTTCGAACGGTTGATTTGTGTGCCTATCTGGAGTTGATTGGCGCTAGAAATGCTCGGTTTTTTATTTCGATAAAGGCATTTTACGCCAATAATTTAAATCGTTGGGATCGATTCAAAGGCAATTAAGTAACTTGTCGAGGTGAATCTGTTAAACACTAGTTCCGCCTGTACCGGGGATCTTTCAAAAGATTGCGTGTTTTTGCTGCGCAAGATTGTGATAGAAGCAGTTTGTAGGAGCTGCTGTTCAATGCGCCGACTAATAAAGGAGCAGGCGAATGAATATAGATTTTTCTCCCGAAGAGTTAGCTTTTCAGCAGGAGGTCCAGCAGTTTCTCCAAGAGAAACTTCCTGAAGATATTAGAGAGAAAACCCTGAAGGAAATCCCCCTGGAGAAAGAGGATTTTGTTCGCTGGCAAAAAATACTCTATGAGCAAGGGTGGGCAGCTACGAATTGGCCGGTTGAATATGGAGGTACCGGTTGGACACCTACTCAGAAACACATTTGGGCAGACGAATGTGCTAACTATGGTGTACCAGAGTTGATTCCTTTCGGCTTAAAAATGGTTGCTCCAGTGATCTTTACCTACGGTAGTGAAGAACAAAAGCAACGATTTCTGCCTGACATCCTGGCAAGTAATGTCTGGTGGTGTCAGGGGTATTCGGAACCAAATGCTGGCTCAGATTTAGCTTCCTTAAAAACAACAGCTGTCCGTGATGGCGGTGAGTATATTGTCAACGGCACCAAGACCTGGAATACCTTGGGTCACTTTGCAGACTGGATATTTTGTTTGGTTCGTACTGGTGGGCCTCAAGTAAAGAACCAGGCTGCTATCAGCTTCTTGCTAATTGATATGAAACACCCCGGTATTACGGTTTCGCCAATTATGACCTTGGGTGGTCACCATGAAGTAAATGAAGTCCATTTCAATAATGTGAGGGTACCGGTAGAAAACCGTATTGGCGAGGAGGGGCAAGGGTGGACTTACGCCAAGGTTTTGCTAACCCACGAACGCACCGGTATTGCGCGGGTGGCAAAATCCAAGAAACGCTTACAAACGCTAAAGGATTTAGCCAAAGAGACCTGCGATGGAGAAAGTAGTCTGCTTGAGAACCCGGCTTTTGCCCAAAAACTGGCCGAAGTTGAAATTGAGCTCTTGGCTCTGGAGTTTACTGAACTACGTACGCTTGCGGCGGTAAGTACAGGTGGTGCCCCAGGAGCGGAATCTTCCATCCTTAAAATCAAAGGAACCGAAGTCGCTCAACTTATCGATGAACTGTATATGGAGACTGCGGGTTACTACGGAATGCCGTTTGTGAGAGAGCAGTTTAGGAGCGGGTTTGACGGAGAATGGGTGGGCCCCGGTGTTATTGCCAGCAGTGTGCCTCGTTACTTAAATAACCGTAAATCCTCAATTTATGGCGGAAGTAATGAGATTCAGAAAAATATTATCAGTAAATGGGTACTTGGCCTGTAAGTGCAGCATCTAAAGAGGACTTGAGCGATGGATTTTTCCTACAGCGAAGAGCAGCAGATGCTGCAAAGCAGTGTGAGCAAGTTTATCCAGCAGGATTATGACTTTGACCGTCGTTGTAAAATAGTGAGTAACGATATTGGCTTCAGTAAGGAAAATTGGAAGCTATTTGCGGAACTCGGCTGGTTAATGGTGCCGTTTGGAAAGGATGATGGAGGCCTAGGAGGCTCCGCCGTAGACTTTATAGTGGTTATGGAGGAGTTCGGTCGAGGTTTAGTGGTTGAGCCTTTCCTAGCCAGTGTTGTTCTCAGTGGTGGTCTTATCGCTGACTGCGCTAGTGAGGTGCAAAAGCGAGAACTCCTGGGAATGTTAATGGAAGGCCAATTGCAATTGGCATTTGCTTTTACTGAGTCACAGAGTCGCTATAACCTTACTGATATAGCCATGACTGCGGTAAAGGATGGAGACAATTACCTCCTGAATGGACATAAAGCTGTCGTTCTAAATGGTGACGTAGCAGATAAATTCTTAGTTGCTGTGCGGACGAGCGGAGCACAGCGAGATCGTGAGGGGATCACCTTACTACTTGTCGATCCTAATACAGAAGGGCTTCAGCGGCATGGATATGCCACTGTGGATGCACACCGTGCCGCCGAAATTAAATTCAATAACGTGAAAGTACCCATAGCTAATCTGATAGGGGAAGAGGGGGCGGCTTTAGGAGCTATAGAAAAGGCTGTTGATAGAGCGACGTTGGCATTGTGTGCAGAAGCTGTTGGAGCTATGGAAAGGATCTATAAGAAGACAGTTGAGTACACTAAGACGCGGGAGCAGTTTGGTGTTCCTATTGGCAAGTTCCAGGCACTACAGCACCGCATGGTGGATATGTTTACTGAGTATGAGCAAGCGCGCTCAATATTGTTGATGGCTGCGCTACAGCTTGATAGCAATAACGGAGTTGCGCCTAAGGCGATATCCGCTGCAAAAAGCCGTATTGGTAAAGCTGCGCGGTTTATCGGTCAAGAGGCGATACAGTTACATGGCGGTATAGGGGTTACTGAGGAGTTGGATGTAAGTCACTACTTTAAGCGTCTAACAACAACTCAGTACCTATTTGGCAGTACTGATTACCACACTTTACGATTTGCCAAGCTGTAAATCATAAAGCACTGACTATACGGCCAAATTCACTCTCTACTTGCCACTTTGCGAGGGCACACACATGGAAAAAGTTGTCGAGCACACCAGATCTGTGAGCATAGGTAAAGTAGAGAGTGTTTTTAAACTTCAAAAGGATGCATTTAATAGGAGCCCCTACCCGAGTCTTCAGGAGCGTCTGGAAAGTTTAAAAAAATTAGAGCAATTGATCCTGGAAAACCAGAAATCCATAGCAAAGGCAATAAGCGAGGATTTTGGTAATCGTGCCATCCAGGAAACTAAAATTGCAGAGATCTATGGGTGTATCGAGGAGATTCGTTACACTCGTAAGCGCTTAAAAAAGTGGGTGAAAATTCAGAAACGTCATGTGCCTTTGCTACTTCGAGGAGTAAAAAATCGCGTATTACCTCAACCAAAAGGGGTGGTTGCTATTGTTACCCCCTGGAATTACCCACTACTTCTATCTGTTGGGCCCTTGGTGAGTGCGATATCCGCAGGGAATCGCTGTATGATCAAGATGGCTGCTAACTCGCGTGCCCTTTCTGCATTATTACATCAGTTATTTAATAGATTCTTTTCAGAGGATCTGGTAGCTATTCTTCCTGGAGTGAGCGCTACGGAGTTTACAGCCCAGGCATATGATCACATGATCTTTACTGGATCTGGCAAAGTAGGAAAAGTGGTAATGCGGAGAGCTGCGGATCACCTAACTCCTGTGACACTAGAACTGGGAGGTAAGTCTCCAGCCATAATATGTGGCGACTTTGATGAAAATATTGCTGCGGAACGTATTTTGAGCTCAAAATTCTTCAATGCGGGCCAAACTTGTGTAGCTCCAGATTATTTATTGATTCCTGAAGAAAAACTTTCAGGATTCTTGGAATCGGCTAAGAGACTTGTACCCAAATGGTATCCATCTTTAAATTCAGAAGATTATACTTCGATTGTTGATGAAAAGGCGTTTAATAGGCTGAATACTTGTCTAACGGATGCTCTGGAGAAAGGGGCTACAGTTCTGCCGTTATTAGATGTTGAAAACAATAAAGGTTTGCAAAAAATTGCTCCCACCTTAGTGTTAAACCCGACAGAAGACATGAGTCTGCTACGCGAGGAGATATTTGGCCCTATTTTACCTATTCTTACGTATAGGAATCTGTCTGATACGATAGATTACATAAATAGTAAAGATAGGCCTTTAGCATTATATATTTTCAGTTCTAGCGGAGATGTTCAGGAAAAGATTATCAAAAGCACAATGTCTGGAGGTGTTTGTATCAATGACTGCGCGATGCATGTCTCCCAGGCAGACTTGCCCTTTGGTGGTATTGGGGCGAGTGGCATGGGGCAATATCACGCTTATGAGGGTTTTTTGGAATTCTCAAAATTACGACCGATCTTTACACAAGCCAAAAAGTCAGCGGCGGTGCCTTTACGACCACCTTATGGCCAAAGATTTGATAAAATTTTCAACTTTCTACTGCGTTTCAAACTGTAGCTGTACTGATTGAGAAGATCTGGAGTTTGAGTCGACTAATATCGGATTAACATAGCTTCGATATTGCCTACCAGGTTTTTCAACAGAGGAGCTACTTCATTTTCTAAGTATTCCGGGTTAAGTCTAAAAGCAGGTCCGCCAGCATTAAAAGTGTAAATATGACCTTGGCTTAAAGAGAGAGGTACCGCGATACCGTTGACATCGCGATTCCACTCGCCAAAAGAGCAGCAGAAGCCGCGCTGCTGGTAGCTGGTGACCGCTTCTTCAATACCGGCTTTGATCGTTGGCCATTGATCACCAGCTTTTTTCTCCAGGTAGCCATAAAAATATTCCCGTTCTTCTTGAGGGAGTGCTGCCAAAAAAGCTCGCCCGGAGCCGCTGGAAGCTATGGGTACGCGATTACCGATTTCATGGCGAAAAGTTGTGACATTTGCAGGAGCACAGAACTCGACAAAAATCATATCCAGCCGGTCCCGATCAGAGAGACCAACAGCGGTACCGGTAGAATTAGCTAGATCCTGCATTAAAGGCTTGGCTACCTGCCTGACTGTGAGATTTGAGACAAAAGCATAACCAAGAGCCAGGACGCCACTACCCAGCTGATATTTCTCCATTCGATCAGAGTAGGTAAGATAGCCTAATTTGGTCAGGGTATAAGTCAGCCTGGAAACACTGGAGCGGGGCAGGCCAGTGCGCTGGGCGATCTCCATATTACCCAGGAAGCCATCACCAGGTTGAAAGGCTCGGAGTACATCCAACCCACGAGCTAAAGCCTCAATAAATTTTCTATCTGGTTCAGTATCTTTTTTTCTGTGAAGGTCACTTAACGAAACCATAAGTTTTTGTCCTGCTTTCTTACTGTAAATTATACAGTTTTACGGGTAAGCCTAAAGAGGATTTTTTGATATTTTTGAGTGACTTCTTTCCTATTCTGAAGAGCAATTTCGGTAGTGTGTACATAGGCTCATCTAAACTGCGAATTTGACTGTGGCAAATAGGTGTGCACTATATTGGTTGTTAAGTTGTAAGTAGGTGTGCATTATTTTGAGGGGTAAACCAAGAAGCCTGTAAAATGAGACCTAACTACCTCTCTTGCTAAGTTATACTTACGTGTATATAAATACAACTTTCTCGTTGATCCACTATGGAATACATTAAAGCTTGCAAGAAGGTGCTGTTTCAGAAAGGCTTTAATTTGGCTTAACCTCTTAAAATATACGGCAGCGGGGAACTGTGCTTCGATGCACTTTTCCGATTTCACTAATTCAATGACTTTTGTTGGCCTCACTATCGACATGACAAACATTACGAACTTACCTATTGGAAACTAAAACGATGTTGCCAGTGTTGATGCCAGACATCGATTACTTGCCGTCCGATTCTTGACTCCACGCAGATCCTCCTTGCCCCCAGGTTCATCGGAGTTTTTCAGCTTGCACAGTATATGGCTGTCACTTACAAAGCTAACTGGTGTATGAAAAAGATGATGGAGTGAGAACAACGCTATAAACTGCCTGTTTTATTCCTAGGTTCATGCAATAGCCGACATAGATGGAGATAGCGAAGGAGATCTGCTGGCTGGTTAGAATCCGCACTAACAATCCAGAAACCTTATAGGAGCCCTTACCAACTAACTAACTTTGAAAGAACGATACCGGATCGAAGTTCTTAATGGATAGAACTATTCGGCTCGAGATATTGTGTTACAGAGGTGACAAGGAGCATATAAGTACATCAAGTTCGATTTATCTATGAAGGTGAAAATCAATTATCATCTAAGCAATACTGTTCCCAAGCATATTTGTGAAGCCTAATCCTCTTTAGGAGCGTGGGTTGAACAAAAATACGAATGGCTTGGAGAGATCTTTTCTCCAAAAGGTGTGAATATTGGCAAGATATTCAAAATATGTATTGATGATGCAGTATTCCGTATAAATTTTCGTCCATGGAAGGTGCTAAATTACTTGTGTCCGTTGTAATTTTTGGCGGGTAGGCGTGTGTCTCCTATATTGACAATCTGGGAAGTAGATTATCAGATTTTAGTTAATACATTTAGGTATTTATCTTTTTAAGCCTTAGCTTAAGATTTCTTGCAATATAATTTGGATTGGCAGGTATAGATACATAGAATAAGATAAATCTACCCCCTTACAAGAGTAATTTCTCACTAATCTTTATTGGCTATACCCACATGCGTACACAGATTTCTCTCACCATATGCGATAGTAGTAACTTTGAGCTTTGATTTTGCGCAGAATTCACTACGTAGCCTTGCAAAGAGTACATCGCCACCTATGACTCCATATTGTAAAAAAAGATGATTTATCGACTTTATTGCTATTTTGCCTGGAAAGCTCTATACCCCTTTAAAAGAGCATGGTTTTTCATACTTCATTTCGATGGCTTTTTGCTCGCGATATTGGCCGAGTAATGAGATACCTATTCCGGACATAATAATGATACCCCCAATAATTTGAGCGAAGTTGGGAACCTCTTGCAGGATAAGAAAGGCGAAGAAAGTACCGGCTACGGGAGTAATGGCTGTGGCGATAGAGATATCAGCAGAGCTCGCCCCTCCTTGGAGTCCTTTAAACCAGGTGATCTGCCCAAGGACAATAATGATTGCCCCGTATACAAGCATCCACACCCAGAGGAAGGGAGAGAATAGGTCGTCAAAGTGGTGGGGGCCAAATACAGAGAGGACAATGACCGAAAAGAGTATCGCTCCCGCAAGCATACGGAAAGTTGAAAAGACGCCAATAGGGACCCGATCAAGCAGTTTCCGGCTTGCCTGAACCGCAATGACCCCTAAGAGTGTGGCTAAAGCGGTTAAAATTTCTCCAGCTTTGGGGAGGTCTTGAAGAAATTGGTTCATGGCTGGATTTCCAAGATTGAGCATTTTCATACTCATTGGATCTTCCATCGGGGGTTGGTGTAGGACAAAAATTGCAATAACGCCAACCGTTACCACAAGGGCTCCCACTATTGAGAATGCGGTAGGCCTCTCCCGGAACATCAGATAAGCGAACAAAAGTCCCAAGGGAGCATCTAGAGTTGCAATTAAAACGACATTGGTCACTTCTGTGAGCATCAGAGCAATAAAGAAGAAAGCGGGGGCAAGAACTCCAGACATCAAAATAAGCACGAACATGTAAAACCAGTCTTTGAAAGGATACTGCTTTAAGATGCTGAGGCGCCAATCTTTTCTATAGATAATTAAAAGGGTGATACCCGCCAAGAGATTTCCAGCGAACAAGAGGTTGCAAAAAGAGATAGGGTTGTTTCCATTAATGGGGTGGCTGGCACCCAGTTCCCCAATTTTCGCAACGACTGCGTTGGAGGCAGCAAAAATAAGAATCGAAATCCATAACCAAAATCGAGTACTTCTTACGGAAGGTTGATTTTCCATTTGATTTTCCCTGGGCACTACAACATGTTCCACTAAATTTAAGTCGTTCCGCACTAAGTATCCCCCTACAATTAAGTAGTGGTAAGTGGGTCAGTCTGATCTGGATTAGTGTAGACCAATTCTAATAACTGATAGTGCTTGAAAGGAGAGTGTCCACCTATATCAAAATACTGTTGCGAATGCTGCTCTGAGTATTGGGGCAATTCTTACTCATGTTTATTTAGGGATCAGGTTATACCGGAGTTTAGTGAGGAAAATATGACTGTGAAACTCTAGTGTTGGAGACAGGCTCTTAATATGTGCTGCTGGAAGTGGAGCTTACTACAGCAGCGTACTATATTTTAAGTGAAATATAGATGGTTATGAATTTTCCCCTTCTAGAGATGGATAGTGTATTGTACTCCATGAATGGCTGCAAATTATAGACAAAGCTAATTGTATACTCAGATCGAGACTCTCAATATGTGGCCCAAGGATATTGGATTCTAAAATATAAGAATTAATGCTTGCAATACAAGATTGGTTAGGTGTTCGCTAGTTTCCCTGATTTTTCTTCTGCTTGTTAGTCTTTAAGGTGCGTTTTACGAGTGTTTAAAATTGCATGTTTTCGGGAATTTGCAAATTCTGATTAAGAGTAAAGGTAAGGGTTTCGCTAATACTGACAGCAATTCAATACCCATCTTCCAGACCTACAAATCTGTCTGTTTTATTTAGCTGTTCTGTTGAGGCCCAACTTATCGGCAATTAGATGATCTAAGCTAAATCGGCCGGGACCAGTAGTTATTAACCATATAAATAAAATAATATACAAAACTTGGGGTAAATAAAGAAACCAGCTCATCCAGTCTAGTGGTCCAATGCCTTTAGGGATGGCGTGTTCGATTTCAACTGTGGTAATAGCAACAATCATTACAATGGATAGGATAATGGCAGCAAGTGTTGATAGTAGGCCTATAATTAAAAGTAATCCTCCGAAGAACTCTATAGAGGCTAAAACCAGCGCCATAAATTTATGGAAGGGCATTCCTATTTCGCTCATCAAGTTAATAAGGTCTGCATGTTTCTCAGGATCGAATAGTTTGTTATACCCAGATACTGAAAAAAATAGCCCCAGAGATACGCGTGCAACTAAGATGGGCACCCATTCCCAGCTGCGATTACCTATAAGTATTTTTTTAATTAAAGAAGAAGGTTGAGTAAACATATATGCCCTCTTGCATGGTTGCGCCCAAATTATGAGTGCCCAGTAAAGAAGTTTTATGCACCTTAATTTTGGCTTTACACTGTATGGCTAATATTGAACCTAAAATATTTATAGAGCAGTAATCCAAAGACTCCTTAACTTTTCAGACGTAGGCGCAAATAGTGTTTCGGATTATACATTAATTAAATGTGAAATATGCAGTGGCAATCTCTAGTGAGCAGTCTCGATTACGTACCGTATTTGAATGTAGCGGATATAGGGCTATCTAAAATTAAAGTAGAAACGTGACACTCCACTATCCCTCAAACATCATAGCCCATTAGCGTGTAAGGGCAAGCCAAAAATACACTGACCTTTATATTGGCGCGATACAGTAAGTCTGTGAATAGTTTGATAGTTCTCCACAAAATCTGCACCCAAGAGTATCCTTACGCTATTTCTTACCCTGCCCTGATAGGAGTCGCTTGAAAGATAACGATAATAATGGCGACGGAAAAACCGAGTAGTGCTGGCAACAAGAAAGTGGGCTGTTCGTCATGAAAAAAATTAAACGTACGCCGATAGCTCTGACATAAATTCTCCAACTTTTAGAAATTTAAGTGGCTCAGAAATAGAGAGTCTTTAGAGTCAGATTATCTATATGTCATCTTAATTGACCCTGCCTGCTTATTGATCAGGTTTGGTGCGCACAAGGACCCCTTCATGGTGGGGGGTAAGGTATTTAGGAGTCAACTTTTACTAGATTACTTTCTGCTGCCACCGCATCTGATGGAGCGATTGTACCAGATATTTGCCTCTTACTAGTTTGGTGCTTTAGGATTTCATTTATGATAAAGCTATGGGGCTTGGAAAAATCTCTCTGAATTATGTTCTAATCAAGATAGAATATGCTGTTCTAATGGTAGTTGGCATATGGAAGTTGGTTTTGTTTTTTTGTATCTCACCAAATACATAACCAGGCCATGCCGCGATCGATCTACTGATATTTGCGATTATGCATTGTGTAGAGGTCTGGAGGTTATGAGTAAAAAATTGATTTTTATAATAGCTGTTTTTATGGCTGTGTGTGGGATAGGGTGTGCGAGCCAGGAAGATTTGCTTGATGCTGAGCTTTGGTCCGGCGATCCATATATAAACATTCCTGGTAGCGATGGGGCTACCGAAGATCTTGGGAAAACACCTCGAGCTAAAATGCTGGAGCAGCGAGAGATTGATACACAGAGAAAGAGTAAATTGTCAAAAGATCAAGTCCTAGAGCATTTAATTTTGGGTGAAGATGGGAAGATCAATTTTTAACTTAATACCAGTAACATTCAAAGTTCGGAGCCTCCGGTAAGTCCATAACAAGATCATTGAAGTTGTTTTGGCCACAAAATACGGGGCTCCACAGGACCGGTTACAATTTGCTCTGGTAGCGGTTGGTGGTGGCATAGCCTTTAGGGGGGTTGAGTGATGTTTGGCAAGTTCCAGTTGAACTTGCCCTTGCTAAGTGGGCGGAAGTGATCAGTTTTAAAGCTAAACTCTTTATAGAGGAGTGGTTTCTATACTACTTGCGTATGGGCGACAGTCACACAAAGAGAGACTTTAATATCCTATATTAACCAAATGATTATCCAGGGTAGCTGGTGATCGCACTATATCGTGCGGTAGTGCCAGCCAACCAGGATATAAATCTCGTCCTAGCCATTTACATGGCTTTTACTGAACCTGTATTATTTTTTACCTGTGGCTGGTTATGTTGAAGTCAGCACGATAATCATCGCCTACATCTCTTGCCATTCCCTGCTTCTCATTCCTTTTAAGTTTGTGGTAAATGCTGCTCTAGCCAAATTCTCTCAAAATGTTATCTCAAGCAATTTTTGCTTAGTACTGAAAACAGAGTATTAGTTGAGGCTAGTCCAGTAGATAAAATATGGGGCATTGGCCTGGCCCAAGATAATTCTGCGTCAGAAAATCCCAACGATTGGAAAGGCCTTAATCTTTTAGGGTTCGCACTTATGGAAGTGAGAGCCAGGCTAACAGGCATCTAAAATAGCTTGAGGGTGTAGAATAGGGGAAGGTGGGTGCCGAGCTGTCAGTACGAGGTAACTCCTCGGATCACACAAATGCATAGTGCCAAAATTAATTTAGTACTCTAGTTTCTAATTCTTCGCTCAGAGCGGGATTTCCAAGTCGTGAACCTCTAAAGCCAAATCAGCACAAGAAGTTCACGATAACCAGCCCAGGTAGCCTTAGATCCGTGGCAGCCACATTCCCATCGTAGCAGCAAAAATACCAATGGCCATAAACACGGTCAGCGGCACTAGTGTACTGACAAACGCAATCTGGGTACCCTGTGCGGCTCCACGCTTTTGACAGTGAAAATACCATTCCAGCATGGCCAGTGGGAGCAGGTATTGGCCGAAGCCCAGTGCATATAGGAAAGGCCCGGTAAAGGATTTCCAGTCAATCCCCCAGCCGCCGGTTAGCATTGCCCAGCCCATCAAGGCTACACGAAAAAACCACACTGCACTTGCTGCCATAAAAAGACGCAAGGCCCAGCGGCGGTGCTCAGCAATGCGTCTGGCCAACGCAGTCTTCACTGCCAGAAAGGCAAATAACAGAATCAGTATGCCGTCCATTGTAATGCTGATCTGCGACACCAGGTTGCCAAAAGTGTGCCGCGTCCAGGTCATGTAGAGCCCCGCAATACTGGCGATGACAGCGGTCAGCAGATAGCTGCGTCCCAGCCAGCGGTGGAAGTTAGGGGCATGGCGCCGCACCGAAGGGATCAGCTGAAGTGGACCACCGCCGATGACAATCGCGGCCAATAGCACGTGGCTCACCGAAGCCAGGTTGCCTAATATATCTCCCTCGCGGAAGCCTGCCGGTAGGTGGAGCCCTTTCAAGCCGTGCACTCCTGATTCGGCAATGGGTGGGTAGAAGACGGCCAGGATATAGGCGAAGAAGATCGCATGGCCGATAGCCGCGATGCAGAACCAGGTTTTTACCGACAGGTTAACAGCCCGCCGGGTATCGAATGGTCGCGGTAGTGTTTGGCTGAGTACAGCGTCGTTCATGGGGTTCTCCAGGCGATTATGGTCCGTATTGGGTCTTAATGTGCTTGCCGGACATGTTCTGCTTTTTCAGACCTACGCACATCGGCCGCAGGCAGGAATCGAACTCCCCCAAAAGGTGGAGAGTTTGCCGTATCCATCTCCCCCGAAAGTCCCATGACAGCTGGTTGCCCCTGGTTTAGCATGCGGAAATGAAATCTTCGTCCCTAAGTACGCCTGCGCCGAATCCGCCCAATGCCAGCACGGAACTGCCCAAGCTCCCTATGTGGCGGCCCTTACGTGGGCCGTTTGAGCGATGGCCGCACCTGACCGACTTGTTTATTGCGTTGCTTATGTTCTTGCTGACGCTTTTGATGTGGTCGCGCAACGGCTCCCCCGAAGTGCTATCCATGCAGAGCCTGTGGGATGTTATTGCTTTCCAGTGTGCATTCGTTGGCTCCTTCGCTCTGTTGTGGCGTCGCACCCACCCTTGGCAGGTACAGGCCGTTATTCTCGGCGCAACAATATTGCTGGAGCTGGGTTTGCCGGCAGATGGCATCGTGGCTATGGCGATTTCGCTGTATAGCCTCGGTCGTTACGAGGCCAATACCCGGGCCAGCTTTTTTGGCGTTATCGCGACGCTGGTTTTTGTGGCTCTTGACCAGGGTATTCCGGTTCAGCCAACTGCAGCAGGCACAGTAACGGTGATGCTGGTATGGGCGCTGTGGTATATCGGCCGCCGGCTGCGCTTTCGCGGTGAATATCTGCGCTTGTTGGAAGAGAAGGCCAAGTATTTGGAACGCGAGCGCAATGCCGAATCCGAGCGCGCAGTTGTGGCCGAGCGCACTCGAATCGCCCGTGAGATGCATGATGTGGTGGCGCACCAAGTGAGTCTTATGACTGTGCAGGCCGGTGCTGCCAGGGCTATCAGCCGCAATAACCCGCAAGCTGCTAATGAGGCTATGGCCTCTGTAGAGGCGGCTGGCCGTCAGGCCATGGCAGAAATGCGTCATTTACTCGGTGTACTGCGACCGACTAATAACGACACTGCGCTCACTCCGCAACCAGAACTCGGCGATTTGCCAGATCTGATTGAAAAGGTCCGACAGGTGTTAACCCAGGTTGACTACGAGGCCAACGGCGCACTGAAGAAAGTGCCAACCAGTGTCGCGCTCGCCGCCTATCGCATTGTTCAGGAATCCCTCACAAACGCCATCAAGCACGTCGGTGCCGCAGTGCGGGTGCAAGTGAGTGTACGCGCAGATCACGGCACTCTCACAATTCGAGTGCGCGATGATGGAAATACTCTCGGCGAGCGGCCCATGAGGGAAATAGCTATTGATGGGCAGCCAGGCGGTGGGCACGGCATCGCGGGAATGCGCGAGCGTGCGGAACTGCTCGGTGGCTATCTGTATGCGGGGGTAGTCGATGGTGGCGGTTTTGAGGTATATGCACAACTACCTACAGGAATGGTGAAAACATAATGTTGCGAGTGATGGTAGTGGACGACCAGGCTTTGGTGCGACGCGGTTTTGCCCTGATTCTGGATAACCAGCCCGATATCGAGGTGGTCGCCGAGGCCGGTACCGGCGTCGAGGCAATTGAAGCCGCGCGAGTGTACCAGCCGGATATTATCCTAATGGATATCCGTATGCCGGAGATGGACGGGCTGGAATCCACAGCGCGCATCCTGGAAGCTAGTGATGCAACTTGCCGTGTCATTATTTTGACCACGTTCGATCCTGATGAATACGTGTTTCGTGCGCTGCGGGCTGGCGCCAGTGGCTTTGTGCTCAAGGATATTCCCCCAGAGGCGCTGGTACAGGCAGTGCGCACCGTAGCAGAGGGCGGTGCCATGCTCGCACCGGGCATCACCCAACGCTTGATCAGCCAGTTCGCACAGAAACTGGGAACTGGGCGCAACCTGGCAAGGCGGCTGGAGCGCCTAACCACCCGGGAGCGTGAAGTACTGGAAGCCATCGCCGCAGGCAAGAGTAATGCAGAGATTGCCGAGACCCTATTTATTGGCCCTGCTACCGTGAAAACCCACGTTTCCAGTTTGCTGTCAAAATTGGAGGTGCGCGATCGTGCGCAGGCAGTCGTATTTGCCTACGAATGTGGCCTAGCCACCGTGGGGGAGCGTGATGTCGGCTTCTAGATCAAAGCCCGCTTTGCAACGCAATGCACTTTATCGCCTTGCCGCCTGTGGCACTGTGGTTCTGGGGCTGTTTCTCTTCCTTGGAGCCCAGGGCCACTTTGTTGCCATCTGGCCGTTGGTAACCAGCGATGGTATCGGTTTATTCCGTCGTTTGTTGTTGATGTTACCCGGTGTGATGCTCGCCGGCACGGCGGTGTTGAACCTCCTGCGTTGTAAGCCACTCTGGCAAGAACGTCGCTATGCCCTCAACGTTACTCTCGCGGTAAATTTGCTTACTACGAGCTATTTGTTCTACCTAATGATACGCGGGGTTCCCAATCACCCTATTGGTATATTTCTCGCATTGGAGATGTCTTTTGTATTATTGCTCCTAGTAACAAGAACTGGACTGGTATGGCCTATGTCAGCAGAACCGCCGGTTAAGATGGACATTTAGCAGCACAAGCGCTCGGCGAGTTTTGCTGACATTCAACACCATAAACCTCAAGGTGTTTTATTCGAAAACAACTCCATCGGTTAAATTGGTTTTGGTGGAGCATCACTTTGTTAGATCCATTTCAAATAGACTTGAAGTGAACCCTTCCGATAACTTCATGGCTTTTTTCTAGTGAGAATCCATAACATATTTTTCATAGAGCCTTCCTCAAAAGATATAGCCTGAGTAAGGTAACAGAGCTATAGGGCTTAGCTAATATCTTTCCTTGAGCATATTTACTTATTCAAGATGATTCCCTGCACCTTTTTAAATTTTTTGATTGGTGAGATATTAAATTATAGGGAAGTATGATATATAAACAATACCTTTAAATTATAAGTTCCGCAGAGGAAATTATGAAAAACTTACTTGTTGTTATTATATTTTTAATATCGATTGATTCTTCTGCTTGCGTTACAGTTGTCGGTAGAGGCGAGGTAAAAGTTACAGGTACTTTAAGTAATGTTGAGTTCGGCGGCAATAAACTCCTAATTCTTACTCCAGACGTCACCACGGCTGTACTAGGATATGGTCATATAGAAAGTTATCCTGTGATATCTTCATCAGACTTGTCAGAGTATGTTGGAAAGCGCTCCGACTTTCATGGTGAACTCAAGGTTGAAGAGGGTACGGTTGTATTTGTATACAGGCGCCATTATCAATATTAAGAGCGGTGGGTGGATAACTTGCGGAGGCATACTAAGGACTAAGATTCGTAGGCTTCAACTACTTAAAGTCTCTAAGCTTTTCTCGCTGGATTGGTATGGGATAACCGTAAATCTATAGATCTACTTACACATCTACTTTTTTACATCGCCATTAATTCCACAATTATCAGATTGCCGTTCTATAGTAAAAAATATAGTAAGGGAATTTAAGTTGTCGGTGAGTTTGTTGGATATCAAATTTGTCACATGTTTGTACTTTAATAGTATAAAACAAACAATTAGATTCTAGTTGTTAATTGGGGCACTTTGTGAATAAGGATGTTTGAAATTTCTAGGGGTGATATTTGGAGTTTGGTTTGTGAGTGGAGCAATACTAACTCTCACGTGTTATTCTCACTCAGGGAATACAAGCAAGAGAGCTCAATCCGAAGCTGTGAAAGAAATATATTTATGTATTAAATATAGATCGGCTAAGCACGGCATTACTCTGGAAACATTTGCGCGTGTTCGGCCGATTTACTGGATTTATAAAATATCAGGTTGGGTGCTGTTGTTTTTGTTTATAGCTATGATGATCGGAGTATTAATTGTTGCTATTACATAGAAGCGGCTATGGCCGATAAGTATACGGTTAATCCATGTTGCCATCCAATAGATATTCTTTCATTATGTTGTATAAGGTAAGCTATCACTGCGTTACTACTTGTACTTGAGATTCATATCGCTATTGAACTCATGTATGGTAAATGCTTGCCGTGTTTCTTTTTCAAGTTGTAAGTGGTCTTTATAATCCAGCGCTATATTCACTTCCGGCGTATTTGCGCCTATATAGCTGAGCTTAGCGTTATTCGACACAAATTATTCGGCTCTTTCGCGAGAATCAACCAATGAGAAACTTAGCCATATTAGTATTTCAAACACTTGACGGAGTAATGCAAGCACCGAGTGTGCCTGAGGAAGATTTTTCAGGTGGCTTTAGTCATGGAGGCTGGGCCAAGGATTATTGGGGTGAAGTCATGGAGCAAGTCGGAAGGGAGGCCATGGCGGAACCTTATGATCTACTATTAGGACGTAATACGTACAATTTATTTGCCACAAGTTTTTCAAATGCCAAACCTGGAAATCCAACTGCAGACAAACTTAATCAAGCAAAAAAGTATGTCGTAACATCAGGTAATGATGATCTCACATGGAATAATTCATTCAAGCTAAAGGGGGCAGATGCGGTCGTCGAGATAACCAAAATTAAGAAAATGAATGGGCCTTTACTACAAGTTCATGGAAGTTGGCAGTTGGTGCAGTCACTTCTAAAGCATAACTTGGTAGATGAGCTTAGGCTTTGGACGTTTCCAGTAGTTGTTGGAGAAGGAAAGCGACTATTCGAAAGCGGTGAAATTTCATCAAAATACAAACTCATCAATTTTGCGAAGTGCCCCTCAGGGGCTTTTATGCATTTTTACAAATCACTAGATGGCAGGGCTATTTAAAGAGCGTTGTTAAATAGAAAGCTCACTCATGCGACTATCCTTACTGAGATTGTTGTTTAAATAAAAGCAATATTATCAAATTTACTGAGAATTTATCAAAATGATTAGGTTATATAACCGTAACGATCTGCCTACTATATTGGATATTTGGTTGCAAGCTTCTATTCAAGCTCATGATTTCATGCCTTCAGATTTCTGGGAGGCACAGTTAAGTGATATGAGAGATGTTTACATTCCTACATCAGAGACATATGTTTATGAGATGGAAAGTAAAGTAGTAGGCTTTTACTCACTTAGTGGCGATACACTTGCAGCTATATTTGTTTCTCCCTCTCTACAGGGAAGAGGAATAGGCAAACAACTCCTTAACCATGCAAAATCAAAGAGAGATAGGCTGATACTTTCTGTTTACAAAGAGAACGTTTCTAGCTATCAGTTTTACTTATCTCAAGAATTTAAAGTAGTAAAAGAACAAAGAGATGAGCATACTGGTCACCCAGAATACTTAATGAGTACTAAAATATAAAAAGGAGTTCAAGTCGACTTAGCTTCTGTCGTTTAGCGCGACGTTATCCATAAGGCGAGAATAAGATATCTCAAATATGAAACCTGAAGAGAAGAATGGTATAGAGAAAAGAGTCAGGAATAGGATCATCGAGGTTCTTGAACTTTTCTCAGATGAATTTAGATTTGATGTTGCAATCGCTAACCTTGAATTCTGGGATGATTGGTTTGATGCTAATTCAATAACTCAATTTGATAAAGAGGTATTTGTGAGAGAAGAAATTGAATCTTTATTAGTTGTAAATAAATTCTGGGAGAGAGTTCAGTCAGATTCGAAACAGTCCTCTCAAGAGTGGTGTGATCTGCTATTTGAGTCAAAGCATGCTTTAAATATATTTCTCAAGCGTGGTAAATCTCATGAGTAATCCTTAAAATTTATTGCTGCTTACGTCAGCTATAAAGCCTTATTAATGTAAAATTAATAATGCATTAAATATATGCTAACTTTATTCTCTTTGGAAATTTTATCTGATAACTATTCTGCGCGTTGTTGGATGTCGCTCCATAAAAAGGCAGTTTTACTTAAAAAGATATTTCTAAAATAGAGTTTGTTGTTGATAGAAGTTAAATTATTCTTATAGATGGCGCTGAAAATATTAGAGAAGAAGTAATCGCAGATGCTAATAGGGCTTAGCTATAAATTGCCATGCCTCCAACCCCCACGTACAGCACGTATACAGTAAGCCGTTATCATTAACTGCGTTATAAAGAAACTACTCGTGAAACTTTATGAATTGGAACATGTTATTAGCTATCCTTAATGTGTGACTTAGTAAGTGATTCTTGGTGACGGAATAGAGAAGAAGTACCTATTTGAACTGCTAAAAGACGTCACTTAGGTGGTTTTCCCATCAGAATTTAAGCGCAGCTTCTGTTGTTTCTTGGATAGAATAGATCTTTCCATAACACGTGGAGCATCGTCATTAAATATAAATTAGGGCAACTTCCGGATTATGAATGTCTCAATTTACATTGAGTGCTGAACGTTTGTACTAGTTAAAGAGCCTTCTTAGTTCCTCTAGATTTTACTTCATCAGGCTGGCTAGCTTTGGAATTCTAGAGAAGCGTGATATATAGATGCTTCACCAGAATTAACCGCCAAGAGTTAATAATTGCCACCTAAGGATTACAAATGACAAAGTACCTGATAGTTATAATTGCGATACTTGTTACAGGTTGCGCTACTGTAGCTACATCTCATCGACCAAGCGATTACTATAAGGCTGGGGGTAATGAAGCGAATAATGAGCCTCTATTTGGCTCCACTGGTGAATCGTTAGGGGATATAGACATAGACCGCATCCTCAACTATGAGTTAAAGCTTCCTGCACAAAATAGAATTGCAATACTCAAGTTGTCCAATGATAGCTACTGGCGCCATTACTCTAATGATTTTACGCAACTAAATGAAACTATTGCTAGGGACTTTGTAGGGCAGTTGAGAGAGTCTGAAAGGGTTTACGATGCTTCATTCTTACCAAGCATGCTCGTTCCAGAGCTACGTACAGTGCCTTATCTTCGAGAAGCTGCTGCACGCTACCAAGCTGATTTACTATTAGCCTACCGTTCAAGTTGCCGTACTTTTGAGAAGTATAAGTTTATTGATCCGAATGAAACAAAGGCATACTGTTCAGTGGAAGTAGTCTTACTTGATGTTCGGTCAGGTATAGTGCCATTTACGGTTGTGTCAAGTAACGAGTTCTCTGCCCGCAAAGAACTCGGTGATACTAATTTCAATGAAACCATAAAGAAGGCAGAGATCGCTGCCGTAGCCGAGTCATTAAAGGATTCCGCAACTCAGCTAACGTCATTTTTAAGCAGTATTGGCACACTGCAGCAAGAACTCTAACAACTATATTCAGGTGGCGCCTGCTTCGCACCTGAAATAAAGATTAAGTCTTTCGTCGTATGCGAGAGCCAAAGGATAATTACTGATGGATAATACACAATCATCACTTAGCTTATATGCGAAGCACTTAGGTGCCGCATATTTAATTTATATCGTTTTAGGGATGCTCAATTCATTACTTGTCAAGAAAGGAATATATGATTTTGCGGCTTTTGCTGAGACAGAGATGAGGTTCAGGTTCGCTCAGATTATAGATATAGTTATGTTTATCGCCGTTATTTGGGCATCTTGGGCGCAGTATTTGGTTACAAAAACAATTAACAAAAATGTTGCTTTTTTGGCATTGCTTTTCAGGTTTGGAGAAGGGCTTCTTGGCTTTGTAGCAACAATTATTACATTGACGGTTATAGTAGTTTTAAGAAACCAGGAATATTCGAATAAATTTCAAGAAGAGCAGCTACATGCGTTAGCGAGTATATTTGTGAATATGAGTGGTTCGATGTGGGATGTTCTTTTAATTATAATGGGCATAGGCGCGACTATTTTCATGTACTTATTTTACGTTTCAAATTACGTGCCTAGGTGGTTAGTTCTTTGGGGGGCTTTCACGTATATGTCGATGGTGGTTTATGGGTTTTCAAATATTTTGTTACTCGAGCCGCCCCAAATATTGAAGCACTTCATGCTTCCAGGTGCGTTTTTTGAAATCACATTTGGCCTATGGTTATTAATCAAAGGAATTAACATCAAACCTAGTTCAATCGATGCTCCAGTTTTATACAAAAGTAATGTCTGAGTAGGCATTACTGTATGACCAACAAAGCTGTGCATTTTTTGTACGTTATCATATCTTGTTGCTAAGCTAAGTTTTATTTCACGAGAGGGGGTTTGGTTAGGGCCTCCTCTCTTGGGGAACTTGCCTTTAACGTCCAGTTGTCTAATATTTGGTCGATTCTGATATGGGCATAGTTCTCTTTTCTTTGGACGCGGAGGGGTTTGGGGATGCCAATGCCCAACGTGACTTCTTTTCATCTCTATTGTCTTGACTGAGGCATGCTCTCAAACTGTTAGACGTGCGCCGGTAGTGCTCTTTGGGATCAAGCTATTTGTTTCCTAGTGAAATTTGAGCATAGGTGAGTATTCCTGAATGGGAAAGACTGATAAGTTAAGCTTGATGGAGGGATGGGGTACGGGGCGCAGAATAGGAAAAAGCAAATGTCAGGCTGCAAGAGACTTGGGATCCCTCTATTTGCTAACTTCTGTGAGTCATCGGGCTGACTAACTTTTAAGTTATAGGAAAGTGTGATATTTAGATTGTGCTATTGAACAAACTGCTATCACTTATAGTGTTTAAATACTGGGATTCAGCTTATGTTTCATTTACTGGATCAAGTCCAATGGCTGTATGAAAAACGGACTGCGAATTGCCCTCACTGTGGAGCTGCACACGAGGAGCCTAGATTTGATTGCCATATTTGCTGTACTGATTTCAGCAGCGAAGAAATTGAAACAATGGATGAGCAAAGGATAGCAAATTTCAGGCGTTCGGCAATTTTTGGTTTGCTATTCTTTCCTATATTTATTGCTTCCTTGATTTTATTTTTATTGAATTACCAGTAGCTTGTGATATTAAGTTCACTTAGACTCGTTCCTGGAAAAAATTGAGATTCCTATCAGGCAGTCTATTTGTGTTCCGGCTGCCGTTTATTAAAGCTTTGGGTGTTTATAGCAATGGCACAGGTAAGTCGGTCTAAAGCTACGTTGAGATTGATTGGAGATAAATTGCAACCACAAGAGATTTCAGTGCTATTGGGGTGTGAGGGTACAACTATGTACTCCAAAGGTGACTTAAAAGTTGTAAAAAGAAGTGGTAGAGAATATGTGTGTAAAAGTGGGCTCTGGTCTTTGGCAGCAAAGGAATGCGAACCTGAAGACTTAGATGGACAAGTGAAGGAAATTCTTGATCGTTTGACAGATAATATTGCCATTTGGGAGGATCTTTCACAAAAATATAGTATTGACCTTTTCTCTGGCATATTTATGGATAAGGGCAATGAGGGTATGAATGTTTCTCCTAAAACACTGTTGGAACTTGGTAGTCGTGGGATAGTGCTTTCACTTGATATTTACGATGGTGCTGATTAGCCCATGCCTAACTAGTGTTCCAAAAATTATGTTTGGCGAGGCATCTTAAGTAGGCCCTATAATTGTAGGGAAAAAGATGGTAATTTCTGAAGAGGTTGTTAAGAGTAGCATCAAAGAAACAATGGGTTATGCAAATTATCCATACGATAAAAGTATCAGGCGTGATTTTTTAATATTTAAAATGTAGTAAATAATAGAAGAAAATAGTTTCAGGAAAGCCGTTGATTTTGTCATGGAGTTTTATAAAAAGTATGGCCAGGAAGCCCCGTTTTTGTCCGTTCGCCACTCTTAATCGATCGCTATATAGGGCCCTATTGGGGTAATTAAAATCTAACATCTAATTAAGTTAAGCTCGCACCGAGCGTATGGGCCACCTTCCTTCGTTATAGAACCAATTAGTATCCCCTTGAACTGGCTACTTTTCTTCTCTCCTGATGCACACGTTGGTCACTTCGCAGTGGAGATGGGGGGACCTGGGGACGCAGATGCCTATCTTTACTTGATTGCCGTTCATTTTCAGCACTGTGATTAAGATATTCGTACCGATCCCCAGCCTTTTGCCGGTTTTGTGCTCAATATTCAACCTGCTTACTGATAATTAAGCTGGGCTCACGGCTCAATTTTTGTGCGTGGCATAATTGCCGCAGAATTGTTATGGGGCGGTGCTCTAGGGTTAACCTATCTGTTTTTTACTGACACTCAAGCTGCAGATAGGTATTCCTTGAAGGGGAAGTTCGGTGGCGAGTGGTGTCGGGTCCAGAGTAAGGAAAGGCGGGTGCTGGCTTCCTAGAATTTAGGGCACCACTCCAAGCTGTTAAATGCACTTTTAATCTGTGACGTTCATTTAATTAGGAAAATTGGCTCCCTGTATTTGTTTAACGCTTCGATTCAACCACTTATTTTGGGCAGGTTATACTTATTTGGTGTGTGTCCAGCATTACTGACAGAATTTACGGAAAAGGTACAGTTGAACAATGTGGTTGTCTTGTGTTATTGATTTGGTACAAGTCTCTTGTTTGTAGCTAAGGGGCTTCAAGCAGTGGGAAGTGCTTCTCAGAAATAGCAGGAAACCGATTACATATGATTACACCTCGGCAGTAGGCGGCTGTTGGTTTTTTGACCAAAAAGCAGTTTAAGTAAAATTCCACTCTGGCACCAATTTTACAGCCCGCAAAATCTTACTGCTATGACCAAACGGTCTACTTAATGGCAAAATATAATCGATTTTTAGTGATCTCTCTCAAAATGTACTTAGAATGGTCTCACTGGTAAATTGAGGCGCAAATTACCAGGCAGAATATCTTTATGTGACTCACTTCACAGGAGAAACTGCGTCTATTGAATAAGGATGATCAATGAACTCTTTACCTTCATCAGCTGCCAGCTTGGGACTTAAAACCTTTGGTCAATCTGGTTCTGGCCGTTCGATAGTGGCTAATGACCAGCTCCATCAAATGCTGGAAGGGTTTCAGGAACTCAGCCGTGTCCCTAGTAGTGAGGGGTATCATGCATTAGCGTTGACTAATGCTGTGAACGGGTTGAGAGGCGGGGCTGTACCGGTTAACTCATATTTGAAGAATGGTAGTGCAACTCGCCGCTGTATTGTTGGAGATGGTTTTGAGATTGAATATGAGTTAATCAATTACTATGGTGGGCCGCAGACTGATGTTGTGATTCTTGATATTCGGTTATTAGGACGAGAAGCGGAGAAGGGAAAGCGAGCTGCCCTTTGGGAAGTTGAGTGGGAATCTGGAGATAGCGGAGGTAGCTGGACTAGAAAAGAGGAGCCTGCTAAGTTTTTACGTACAAATGGTGCTGTGGCAGGTAAGAAAGATTCACCGTTAAAAATCGGCATTAATGGATATTGTAAAGGTTTAGACCATGCTGCTGAAATTCTGCCATCCCATATCACTCGTGGCGATGCTATAGCATTAGAAAAATTACAAGATAAAGGTTATACCATTTTTTATGTGCCACAAGATGGCGTTACCAAGGCAGGTTGGCGCTTTGTCAAAAACCTGAGGACTGGTACAACGGCTAAGGATATGGAAGCAGCAAGAATTCTTGCCGGACATATGAAAGAAGCACATGACAAAGGCCTCTATGTTGAATGGACAAGTCATAGAGGCGGCTCAAAAGTTATAACCAAAGCAATGGAGTTACTTGCATTAAAGCAGGTTAATGTGGATGAGAAGCAAAAAATCTTCCTTAGCGATGCTACTTCGAGCCATTATGTAGCTGATAACTTGCGCCGTAAGGTGGGTATGAATACTAAGGATTCAACCTGGTATAAAGCCACGCCCGGTGTTGCCCAGATTGTCGGTGGTTCTGAATTAGGACTTGGAAAGGTAGCAATGGAGGTAGGTGAGTTGTGCAAGTCACGAACAAGAGAAGCTTTTGCTAATAAACTTGTAGATGCTTTTGATTCTGCTGTAAAACTCTATAAAGGAGCTGATGCGACTGTTGTAACTTTTGCTACTGTAGCGGCTACTTCGGGTCTTTCTTTTGCTGGAGCAAAAGCATTATTTGGGATTCTAGCGGCCGCTACAGCCAATACAACGTTAGCAAGTATTCCAAGCTTAAATGAAAAGTATCATAGTGGGTCAACTATACCCTTGAAGCAATTATTACAGAAAGGTTTGGTAAAAAAATAGGTTTCATATGAATTTTTTGAAAGATGTTTTTCCTCGTGGGCCAAACTTCCGTAGTGCGAGAAGGGTAGAGAAAACTCTATCCGGCTCTAAACTATCTTTTATGGTGCCTCCTCCAGCGGACCCATTTTCCGCTGTTCAAAAATGGGAGGTAGAGCCTAATGAGTTTGATATTTTTGAAGCTAAACAATTCTGCCCAATTTCATACCGCTCGAGTAAGAATTTGGATGAGAAAATCAAGTTTCCAGATGTAAAGTATTTAAGGATATTCTCTAGTTGTTGGGGGTTTAAGGGCGTGCCGATTATAGGAGGGTATAGTGGCAACGTTAAGCTGATTATAGATGTCAATTCAGTTGAAGATCTGCCTGTAAATGAGAGTTTGTTTGATGTAAGGGTATTGGCAAAAGAAGTTTATCGTAAGTACGAGTTAGAAGATCTCCATGATTTCCATAAAGGATTAAAGGATGATCCATTTGATTTAACCCAGTATCGTTGGCCTAACTATTTGGGACCTGTTAATTGTCAGTGGATCAAGCAGGCCAATAAGTGTTGGCTGTACTTTGAAAGTCAGCCCTTGCGAAGAAAGTTTGACAAGCTTAGCTGGTATACCCCGTTGACAGATAAGCATTTTTTAAGTATTAAGTTTAATATTACACGATCAGCTTCGAATGCCGGTAACGCTTACAGAATTAATCAGTGCGTATCATGGAAAAATTACATTAGTTTTGCACAACGTATTGTAGATTCTTTAGATTTGCGCCTCACTTCTGATTTGTCTGAACGCCTTGTTCAAGTTCAGAAGCAGCCTGGAGCTAAAGAAAAGCCTATTTTAACTTTCTCATCTAAGCAAGTTGAAGATGCAAAGTATGTGATGAGAATGTGGAGTGATTCGGAATATACGGATCCAAGTAAAGAGGAGGGCGAGGATCATAGAGCTTCTACTGACGAAGTTTCTAGTTTTATCGACAAGCGTATTCAGCATAGACCTTTACATAATAGCTATCCTTTGGGGGATAAAATAGAGGTTGTGTCCAGAATTCCCACGGAGCATCTCAGCCAACCCTTAATTTATCAAGGATGATAAATTAAATAGCTTTTATAGGCCATCAAAACACTACTTTAGGCTCCAGGTTGTGTTCTGCGGGGTAACACTCCGCAGATGAGCTTCTCTATTCTTGCGATATCTTGCCTTGATCAGATTACTTTTAAGATTATTTCCATATGGGTTTTTTGAAAGATATTTTTCCTCGTGGGCCGAGCTTCCGTAATGCGAGAAGGGTTGAGAAAAGGCTTTCCGGCTCTAAACTTTCTTTTATGGTGCCTCCTTCAGCGGACCCATTTTCCTCTATTCAAAAGTGGGAAGTAGAACCTGACGAATTTGATATTTTTGAAGCTGAGAATTTTTGCCCGATTTCATACCGTTCGAGTAAGAACCTTAACGAAAAAATAAAATTTCCCGATA
The DNA here is from genome assembly GCF_056311705.1 of Microbulbifer sp. ABM4_008. NCBI lineage: Bacteria > Pseudomonadati > Pseudomonadota > Gammaproteobacteria > Cellvibrionales > Microbulbiferaceae > Microbulbifer > Microbulbifer sp. ABM4_008. The sequence goes on from NZ_CM149970.1 coordinate 2,093,628, forward strand.
TTACATATCTAAAACTATTCTCAAGCTGTTGGGGATTTAAGGGGGTGCCCATTATAGGGGGGTATGGTGGCGATATTAGGCTGATTGTCGCTGTTACTTCAGTAGAAGATCTTCCTGTTAATGAGAGTGTATTTGATACAAGAGTGCTAGCAAAAGAAGTTTATCGCCGATATGAATTGGGAGATCTTCATAATTTTGACCCGGGTTTGAAAAGTGACCCGTTTGATTTGACTCAATATCGGTGGCCCAGCTACTTGGGACCAGTTAATTGCCAATGGATAAAGCAGGCTAATAAGAGTTGGTTGTACTTTGAGAGTCAGCCTTTGAGGGATAGATTTGATAGAATCAGTTGGCATGTTGCATTAACAGATAAACATTACTTGAGCTTTAGATTCAATATTACTCGCGCACCCTCTAATACTGGTAATGCATATCGAGTTGCTCAATGCACATCATTGGATAATTATGTTGGCTTTGCGCAGCACATTGTAGATTCTATAAGTTTAGATCTTACTTCTGGTTTATCTGATCGCCTTAGCCTAGTTCAGGAGCAACCCGGAGCTAAAGATAAGCCCATCTTGTCTTTTACATCCCAGCAGGTTAATGATGCAAAGTATGTAATGAGAATGTGGAGTGGTTCTGGATACGTAGCTTCTGGAAATGGAATCGGTGATGATAATAAAGCCTCTGCTGATGAAGTTTCTAGTTTTATGGATAAGCGTATTCAGCCCAGGCCTTTACATAATAGCTATCCTTTGGGGGAAAAAATAGAAGTTGTATCAAGGATTCCCGCAGAGCATATTCGTCAACCTTTAATTTATCAAGGGTGATAAATTAAATAGTTATTTAGACCATCATAACACTTCTTTAGGTTCCAAGTTGTGTTCTGCGGGGAAATACTCCGCAGATGGGCTGCTCTATTATTGCAATATCTTGCCTTGAAGATTAGTTTCATATGAATTTTTTGAAAGATGTTTTTCCTCGTGGGCCGAGCTTCCGTAATGCGAGAAGGGTTGAGAAAAGGCTTTCCGGATCTAAGCTTTCTTTTATGGTGCCCCCTGCTTTTGATCCATTCTCCTCAATTCAGCAGTGGGAAACTGAGCCGGATAGCTTTGATATAGAGGATGTGCAGTCCTACCATCCTCTTGAATACCAATCTGGGGTTAGTATTAAAAATAAAGCACAGTTTAATGCTATCAAAGTTTTAAACTTGTTTTCTACTCGCTGGGGTTTTAAAGGGGTGCCTTTGCTTCAAAGTTATGGGGGGCATATAAATTTCTTTATAAACCTTAATTATATTGATGATCTTCCTGTTAATGAAAGCCTCTTTAATGATGAGGTTTTAGTTCGTGAGGTTTATCGTAGATGTTGCCTTACGGATCTGCAAAAAATGCATGAAGGGATTAAAAGTGATCGTTTTGATTTAACACAATATAAATGGCCGGATTATCTATCCCCCCTTAACTGTCAGTGGGTGAATCAAAAGGGCAAAATCTGGTTCTATTTTGAGAGTCAGCCACTCGCAGATGGTGTAGATAAGGTGAGTTGGAATTTGGCTGTCAGTGATAAAGTTTTTCTTTGTTGCCGATTTATTATAAGTCGTGCGGGCTCGAATGCTGGAAATGCATATCGCCTAAATCAAAGAACACCTTGGGATAATTATATTGGGTTTATACAGCGTATAATGGATTCCATGATGTTTGAGTTTTCTCCTGGTCTATCTTGTCGTTATGAAGAGGTTCAAAGTGAGTTGTCGAGATATAGAAAACCAATTGTGCAGTGTACAGCGCAGCAGCTTGAAGAGGCTAAACATGTAATGCAAATGTGGAGTGACGTTGAATACCTAGAGCCTGGTAAAAGCAGGGATGAGAGTCATCGTGCTACAAGGGAGGAGGTTTCAAGTTTTCTTGATAAACGTATTCAGCCAAGACGCTTGCATAATAGCTATCCTCTTGGGGAGAAGATAGATGTTGCTTCAAGGATATCTTTCGATCAAATTGAAAAACCTTTTGTGGCTTCGGGAAAGTTGGGATGAATATTTAGCTTTCATTGGTACTTTTAAGAAGTGCTTTCTGTCAAAGTGATTTTTCAGAGGTTATAGGTTGAGGGGGAGTGTAGGTAGCTATTCTGCTTTTATTTCACTAAAGGCTGAGCTTGTTAATTGGGATGTGTTTCATAGGAATCATAGGGGCCCAATTACATATAATTACACTTGAATATGAAATAGTTGATTGTTATTTGATCAAAAATCGGTTTTATAAAAATTCCACTCTGGCACCAACTTTACAGACCATAAAATCTTGTTGCTTTGACCGGGTGGCCTCAATAAAAGCAGAATATAATCGACTTAAGAAAATCTCTTCAAATGTACTTAGAATGGCCTGTAAGCCATCAAGCACCCCCCTAAAATGCCAGTCAACTTTTTTCTACTCTCCTGATTTTTAACGATCAGTGTAGTGGTCAACTATTGCCGGACAGTAAGTTAAGTTTTTCTTCCGCTTTTGCAGGCGGTAATATGTCATTGTATTGATGGGGACTCTCTCAGTTGTAGTAAATCATCAAGTAATGGCTGATGTCTCGGCTCGCTTCTGTGATAGAGTTGTAACCGAGAGGGAGTATCCATTCACTTTTCAGACTCCGAAACAGTCTTTCCATTGGTGCATTATCCCAACAATTTCCACGTCGACTCGTGCCCTGGGTCATTCGGTAGCGCTACAGCAGTAGGCGGAACTGATGACTGGTATACTGACAGTCTTGATCCGAGTGGAACATAACTCCATGGGGCTTTCCTCGCTGCTCCCAGGCCATTTCCAGTGCTTTTGTAGTTAATGCCGTATCTGGGTGACCTGAGAGAGCCCATCCAACGATACGGCGAGCATGTATAACGGTAGTTAGGTAACACCAGCTTGAGCCAGCCCAGATATAGGTAATATCGCCACACCAAGCTTGATTGGGTTTCTCTACATTAAACTGGCGGTTACAATATTATTTATAGACTTTTCAAGTCAGCTGATTTTGCAAAGGAATAGTTAGTTACTCAAGAAACGCCAATAAATAAAGTAAAAGCTAAAACCTATCATTAGGCACAGGCAGGCATAGGTATAAACTAAGTACCATCCCTTTAAGTGATGCTCTTTTGGTACCCACTTCCCGTTCATAACAAGAATATTGAGTAAAGCAAAGATTGGAGCACAAACGAAAGATAGAGTAGTTACAAAGTCGATTAAGTCCTTTAGCTGGTTGGCAAATAGGGAAATAATAAACCAGCTTATGAGGCTTAGTATAATAAGAGTGGATACGTAGACTCTATTTTCGGGAATCTTAATACTACTCGATGACCTCAAGGCACTTCGCCAAACTTGAGGAAACCCATCGGAGACTGCAAAGGTAGTTGAGAAAAGCGCAATAAAGCAGATAATACTGATTGTTAAATGGCTCCAGTCACCTAGAGATTCGGTATAAATATTGATTAGCTGACCAGCAAATATGCCTGCAGATTGAGATAGTTCAATATCTTTCCCAAACATTACTAATGCGCCTAGCCATACAAATACAATAGCTAGAATCAAGCTGGTGAAATAACCAACCTTAAAGTCAAATACGAGAGATTTCTTGGCAAAGCCTCTATCCGGTCTCTCCTTTATCCTTCGCTCCGACCAAATAGAGTGCCAAACAGAAACTTCAATTGAAGTTGGCATCCAGCCGACTAAGGCGACAACAAATGCGATGCTCACAGCTGGTGCTATATCAGCTGTTAAATAGGATTTAGAGGGAAGAAGCCCATATTGACTTATTGCGGCAATGAGAGTGATCAAGCTGGCAATTGCCAGAATGAGGACCATCCACTTTAAGCTTTCATTCAGCCATTTAAATTGGCCAGCAATCAATATTGCACATGTAATGACCAAAATGATGGCAGACCACTCTGAAACATTTAAGATATCGCCAAATAAATTGAGGGCTAAAGCAGCTGTGACGATCGTAACCGCAGCTTGAACAAAGAACATTGTTAGAAATGTGAGAGCCATATAACTATAAAAACCAAGTCGACTGTGTTTTTTATAGCCTTCCAATAAACTCTCACCGGTGACAGCAGCGTACTCTGGTCCGATTTTGAAAAAAGGGTATTTGACTAAATGAGCCAGGAAAATAAAACCAATCAAAGCGAAAGCGTAATCTGCACCAGCGCGAGTAGACTGCACGATATGAGATACGCCAATACTGCTTGCAGCCCAAATAATACCAGGGCCTAGATTTGAGAAAGTACGTTTGAATACATCCATTGAATCAGAACTGCTCGGAATGATTTTGCTCAAAATAGCTCTTAGCCATATCGATAAAGGTTTTAACCTTCAGGGAAAGTTCGCAGCGATGAGGGTAGAGCGCAAAAATAGTTAGTGGCTTTATTGTGAATCTAGGTAGAATCTCAGTGAGATGGCCAGAGTCGACATAAGATTTGACAGAGTAAAAAGGGGCTTGGATTATTCCTTGTCCTTCAGCAGCCGCCTCATTTAATAGCCTCCCATTGTTAGATTGCCAGGCCCAGGGAAGTTTGATCTTTCTTGTTTCTTCTTTGTCTTGAAATAGCCAATGATCCCCTCGAATACTGTGGTTAAAGAAGAGTAATTGATGCTTCTTTAATGACTCTATGCTTTCAGGGAGCCCATTCTTCTCTATGTAAGAGTCACTTGCCCAGAGTGCTAGCTTAGTTTTTGCGATAGATTGGACGATATAGCTAGAGTCTGGCAATTCTGGTGCGATTCTAAAAACGAGATCAATTTTATTGTCGAGTAAATCGAGTGGGTCATTGCTGAGATGAAAATCCAAGAATACTTGAGGGTATAGATTACGGTAATTGGCAATCAATCCTGAAAAATATTGACTGCCTAGCTCTATACTGGTCGATATCGATAGTCTGCCTCTAGGCTCTTGATTGTATTCTGACATCGCCTGGTCGACGGAGTGGAGTTTTTTTAGTATTGGTGAAACCTGTTTATAGTAATTTTCGCCCGCTTCGGTTATGGATACTTTGCGTGTATTGCGCATCACCAATAGGCAGCCCAGCTCCTCTTCTAACTGCTTAATGTACTTACCAACCATTGCTGCTGAAATGCCGAGCTCGCGAGCAGTAGCTGCAAAGTTTTGCTTTTCGCACACTAAACAGTATGCCTCAAGGGCGTGTAACTTGTTCATTGACTCCCCTGATGGCTAATCCGCTTCTCTTCTTACGGTGGGCATTAGCTGGAGTATACAGACAAACATAATAAACAAATAGTTTATACACTATAAACCTAAATTACATTTAAAGTGCATCCTAAATGACGCAAAATTTTGCTAGTAGATTAAAAGTCCCACGGTCTCACATTAGATAAGTACATGAAAATAAAACAAATTTTTATTCTGGCGGTTCTACACATTGCTACCAGCGGCGTTGTATCAGCAGAGGATGGAAAGCTAGAGCAAGTTTTGCTCATTAACGCCAATATAGTGGACGTTAATGCGCTTAAAGTTGATGAAAACCAGTCGATTCTTATCGAAGGCGATAAGATCAAGAGAATTTCTTCAACGAAAAAGCTCTCCAAGGTGAGGCGGGCCAGTGTTGTCGATTTAAAAGGGAAGTTTGTAATCCCTGGCCTGATAGATGCGCATGTCCACCATGCGACAGATCCGGATAGCTGGGATAATTTGTCTATCACTACTGAGCGACTTCGATACCTGCTTCGTGGTGGTGTCACATCTGTGAGAGATATGGGCGGTGATGCACGAGCATTGGCCTACTTAAAACGTCAAGCAGAGGTCGACTCCATCGCTTCGCCAGACATCTACTTTTCAGTCATTATAGGTGGAGAATCCTTCTTCTCGGACCCGAGAACCATTGCCTCAGCTAAAGGGCGTACTCCAGGCCGCACAACATGGATGAGAGCGGTAGATCAAAATTCAGATATGGATTCAATAATGCTTCAGGCCATAGGTGCTGGTGCAACAGGCATCAAAATATATGCTGATGTTGAGGCTGAGACGGTGCCATTACTCGCGAGTGCAGCCAAGAAACATGGTTTGAAAGTCTGGTCGCATGCTTATATAGGCCCCTCCAAACCTTTGGATATTGTCAATGCTGGTGTTGAGACTATTTCACATGCCTCAGATATGTCTGCTCAGCTAGTTGATAACTTCAAGGCGTGGCGCAGAAAAACTGCTGAGTTCGATGATTCAACCTGGGGAAAAATGCTGCAAAAAGATAGCTATTTAGACCTTTTTGATGCAATGAAAGAGAACGGTACAATTTTAGATGCGACGCTTACAGTATTTGAAAGAAGGAATACCTTAAACGAAAAGTACAGGAAACTTGATCAGCTCAGCACACAAATGACACAATTTGCCTATCAAAACGGCATCACTATTGCTGCTGGCACGGATGCATTTAGTGACCTTGAAAATGACACTACACCGATGATTCATCATGAGCTTAAGCTGCTCGTAGATGAAATTGGTATGACACCTCTCGAGGCAATTCAAGCTGCAACTATAAATGCTGCGAAAGTGATAGGGATAGAAGGTTCTGTCGGTAGTATTGAAGAGGGAAAGAAAGCAAATATTGTTGTACTTTCAGCAAGTCCCGAAAAGAATATCGAAAATAGCCAATCGATAGCTCATGTGGTTAAGAACGGTCGTTTTATTTTTATTGGCGACGATCCACAGTTGCCTTTCTCCTCTTCACGTGAAGTGAATGGAACCATTTGGTTATCTGGGCAGATCGGTAATTACCCTTCAACTTTAACCTTGGCAGGTGAAAGTCTGGAAGCTCAGATGCATCAAACAATGAAGAATATTGGCCAAGTTCTTGAAAGCAAAAACTTGGATTTTGACGATGTGGTTAAGTGTACTTTGATGCTTGCTGATATTGATGATTGGCCAGCGGCGAACGAAGTCTACCTCCAGTACTTCAACGGAAAGAAACCTGCGAGGAGTGCTTTTGCAGCGAGCGGCCTGGCACTTGATGCCAAAGCTGAGGTGGAGTGTATAGCTTCACGAAGCGCTGATTAATCCTGGAGTGGGGGACTTATGAACGATATAAATAGAAGAGCACTGATTAAATCTCTAGTATCAGGTAGTGTTGGTTCATACTTGACCATTAACTCGGGTATATTAAATGCCTTTTCTGGAGTTGATGCAGGAAAATCAACGTGGAACCAATACGGTTCATCGATTGTAATTGATGGCCTCAGCGGAGCATTCTCGCTCAGGGAGCCAATCTCTGAAGAAGTCCTGGGAATATTCAAGAACTCGGGGATTAGTGCCTTGAATATGACCGTCCCCTATCCAGGTGATGACTACACAGAGACTTTAAAGAAGGTTGAAAAAACCAAATCTATCATCGAGCAGAACTCAAACTACTTGAGCTTAATTCATTCTGTATCAGATATCCTGAAAGCGAAGCAGGAGAGTAAGCTCGGTATAATAATGGGTTTCCAATCAACTGAAATGTTTGATGAGTCACTTTCAGGTATTTCAGAATTCGCCAAAATAGGCGTCAAGATAATGCAGGTATCCTACAATGGGCCCTCTATCCTTGGCAGCGGCGGTCTCGTTAAGGAGGATTCAGGGATAACTCCTCTTGGCAAGAAAGCCATAGAGATCATGGAGGCGGAGAAGGTTTTGATCGACCTCTCGCATTCTGGAAAGAAGACAGTGTCTAGTGCAATCAGTCAATCAAAAAGACCGATTGTGATCTCTCATACTGGCTGCAACGCAATTTATGACCACCCTAGGAATAATGACGATACCGAATTAAAAGCTGCTGCAGACACCGGTGGCTTGGTTGGAATCTATTTAATGCCATTTTTGGAGGGTGGGGAGCATGAAATAAAGGCCGATGTGGTGATAGAACATATACTGCATGCCTATAAAGTATGTGGTGAAGATCATATTGCCATAGGTAGTGACCAAGGCGTAGTGCCGGTCAATGATGGCCCTGAGTATCGAGAAAGTATCCGTAAGGAAGTTGAGCGTCGTATTGCGGCTGGAATTTCCGCGCCCGGAGAAACGCCAAATCGTCCACCGTTTATTCCTGATCTGAACTCTGAGCGGCGGATGGAGCTTATTGCCTATAGGCTAAGCCAAAAGGGAGTTCCTGATCGAGTGGTAGAAAAAATAATTGGTAAAAACTGGTTGCGTGTTTTTGCTTCGGTATGGAATTAAAGGAAAGTAAGATTAAATGGATAATTATTTAAGGCTTGATGGTGTTCTGATTCGATTGGTTGCTTGTGTTACGCTCCTCTTTTCCCCTTTGCTTTTTGCTGAAGGGCTTAGCACTTATTCCGAATTCCCAAAGAATTCAAAGACTGAAGTGATTCCTTTTCCGATCGAATTTGCTTCGGATATCACCTTGAATGGTGTTGAAGAGCTTGTGTTTTTGCCTGGCATGTATAAACAAGAAAAAGCGGATTTCTTTAGTTATGCTTTTTCATGGACTCACAAGCCAGAGAAGAACCAAGTTTTTGGGAAGGTCGAAATCCAGGATTTTATAGCCTCCTACTATAGGGGGTTGTACAAGGCCGTCACTCAAGGCAAAGAATATGAGCCGGCTATTACAATTGAGTGGGATGATGGCAAGTATACTGGTCAGATAAAGTGGATTGAGCCATTTGTAACCAATAAAGAGCAGACCCTTTACTTTAAAGGCAATCAAGTTAACTGTGAAAAAACTGATGAGCTTCGTTGGTACTTTATCGTTTCTCCACAAAATTCCTATCACCCCGTATGGGCGGAACTCCAGTCGATAAAACCCAAAAACTGTTAGTGATAGAATCCAGTTGCTATCAACTCGGAAGCCTTACCATTCAACTTAAAATTATCACAAGTCCTAAATCAATCTGTTTGAATAAGTATCAGTCCTGTGTCTGCTACATTAGGTGAGTATCCAGAGTTTCTGTTAACTGTCAGATCAACCCTGAACCACTTCATTTAAAAAGAGGTCATATCCAATCGATATGCCTAGTTTTAGTAGGCACGCATCTTACTTGATGTGCTTTCCCTGGCATCTTCAAAACCATTAATAAGCATATAGCCAGAAAGTTTGTTAAAGAGTTAATGGATCTTGGCATTATCCAATATGTGGTAGCCTTGAGTTGGGGGGCTCCTGCTTAGTTAGAGGGTGGTATTGGTTATTTTCAAATATTTAGCTGTGGATTTGAGTTTGGTTTCGATGCTGAACCATCGGCATCCGGTACAAAAATTGACTCTGTCATTGGTAATTCGGAAGTTAAAAGGCACCTTAAATTGCAATATTTATCTACCAAGTCCGATCAATATAAAGAACTGCTAACAAATTTAAGATGTATCGGTATTGAGCTAAGCACATAGTGAAAGCATGTATCTCTGCCCCCATCGGGTGATTCCGGCGATGTGTATCTTAACTGGTCCTGCATTTCATCTAAAATAGAAAGTGGAGAAGACCTTTAACGTTTGTGTTCAGTAACTTGAAACGAGCTATGCAGCTTATCGAACCAATAGTTGAATACATAGGTATATATCACGATATAAATCACCATGACTATCTCAAGCATAAATGCTTCTAGGATAGTCAGATTAAAGCCCCAGGCGATTACTGGCAACGTCAGTACCAACATACCCCCTTCAAACAATAACGCATGCATGGCTCTAACGATAAATGTCTTCTCCGGGTTTTTACGTATATTCAATAAGTACCAGTCAAAAGCGTGATTGAAAACCATATTCCAGACCAGCGCAAACAGTGATAGTCCAGCCGCAAGTACTAGCGATTGGTGTGCCTCCAGATCAAACACTGGCACCACCAGTAAGCCACCTGTCAGCAGCAGAAAAAACTCGTAGGAAACCGCATGGAATAAACGATTCTTCAATGATTTAGTCATCAGCCATACTCACTCTGGTTGAGGAAATATGCCTGAATGATATATAGTTATTTTAGGTGGGATAAGTTAGATACTATACCTTAAACAGATAGGTTGGGCGCGTGGCAGTTTCTATTGAGCAACTGGAAGCATTTGTAGCAACCGAGCAGGCTGGCTCGTTCTCAGCCGCTGCACGTAAATGTGGAAAGGCACAGTCGGTAATCAGCTCACTGGTATCGAATCTGGAGGTTGACTTGGGAGTCAATCTATTTGATCGAAGTCAACGATACCCGCGATTGACGGATGCAGGTGAGTCACTGCTGGAACGCGCACGGAATCTTATCGAGCAACGCGAGCGTTTGATGGCGATCGCACAGGGGTTGTCTCTGGATGTCGAGGCCCGGTTGACGTTAGCTATAGCCCAGCATGTGCGGATTAAAAACCTGGGTGGACTCTTTCAAGAGTTTGAGACCAAATATCCACATGTTCAGATCACTCTCAGAGCGGGAAGTGTTCAGGATGTACAAACCTGGGTTGAAGGGGACGTAGCCCAACTCGGGATTATCACACAGCTGGATGAAGTGCCCACTGGATGTGATTTCAGAGCCCTGGGCCATCTGAAGCTCACTGGCGTCGCCTGTGCTGAGCACCCGATAGCACAACTTACTGAAGTAACCTGGGAAGACCTGAAACAATACCGTCAAATCTTATTGCAGGAGTTTGAGATATCCAGCCAAACTCGCTGGCTGGTGTCTCCCGACGTGTGGAGTGTGTCACGTGTCGATGATGCACTTGACCTTGTCAACGCCAATTTGGGCTGGGCAGTATTGCCACTACACGTGGTTGCGAAAGGGATAGCGGCGAAAAAACTGATACAGCTCCCGCTAGTATTTGAGCAGGAGAAAGAGTTGTCACACGGTGTAGATATTATCTGGTCCAGTAAGCGTCCACTGGGTCCTGCAGCCACTGACTTGATGAAGCGGCTGAGCACAGAGGACGCAATACTGAACAAGGATCAGTCGCTATGAAGCGTTTGACAGACCTCGGGCAAAATCTGTGATAGTTGTATCTGGCTTACCTAACACCTGCCAAGTTTTTTGACTCACTGGTTGCTCCTTTAGCTGTTCTACGTAAGTCAGCATATGTTCCATAAATACTGCCTGCTCCTCGGGCAGGCCCATTTCTGCAATGGCCGCGATAGGGTGAACGGCAATTTCTGTTCCCGGAGAATATGCCTCTAGAAACGTTCTGGCCGCCTCTGGTAAAGACATCCCCTCAGTACCCTGAACTGAAAAACTCTGGTTGTAGGCCATCTCATTCCCGATAGCATTACCGATCATCTCTGCGAGATCTGTTGTATTGGTGTAGTAGATAGGGTGGATATGATCGCCGATGATAGAAAATTGACCGTTCTCTATAAATGTGGGGAAAGAGTCCAGGAAGAACGAGCAGAAGAAGAAGGTGAAATCAATGCCCGAACTTTTAATGGCCTCTATCCCTGGCTTACGGATTACATTGGTCTTGTACTCAAGCCCCTTGTCCGCAAACTCTGGGTGGAGATAATCAATACCAGCAATCTGCATGATGTGTTGCACACCATTGATCTTTGCAGCCTCCACGATATTAATCACACCTTCACGCTCACTATGAAAGGGTAAAGTCGGGTCGAGTGACGTGGTATTCAGGGTGATATAAAGCGTTCTGGTACCAACCAGTGCAGGCACCAGGCTCTCTTTATCCGAGACATCTGCCTCGATAAGCTGGATACTCTCTGGAAGGATAGTGCGAGCGCTAGCCGCGTCCCTTACGAGCGCAGTTACCTGGACACCTTTAGCGTCCAGTTTTCGCGCTACCTGGTGACCCAGCTGACCTGTGGCACCAATAATCGTAATAGATTTCTGCATGATTCAACCTTTTAAGCAATGAATAGGATAGCCCGTACTTTGCCCAAGTTCTGAAAAATCCTACAGTTATGTACCATCTATCAAATAGATACTACAGCAGGGCTCTCTAGTCCTACTTTTTGTTCATGATTGATGCGCACTTAGATGTCGCCTCGATGGATGACAAGGGGTTTGGGGTAGAAGGCATATCTTTACTTATTTTCCATTTACTTCAACACTGTGAGTGAGGAATCCGTAACAATTTTTAGGTTTTTGCCGGTTCGTTACTTGTGGGTAACCTCATTGACTCATAAAGCATTTCTAAAAATATACAGAGCAAAGAAAGTACAAAAATATAAAAGGTTGCTCTATATCTTTATTTGACATACTTATCAGTTAAAGGTGGTTTCTTGATTCTCTGTATTTTTTTGTGTTCTAGGATATATGAGATTTAGAATTAGAGAGAAGCATGATATACAGATGTAGCTTTTGAATTAATCGGTAAAGGTACCCGATCGTGTGGTTTTTTAAATTGTCAAGTAAACGCAAGGCCATACGGATCTTCAAAAGGGATTTAAGGCGTAAATTATCAAATGATTGGGGGAATAAGAGAAAGTATTTAGCCTCTGAGGTGGCTAATAGTGTTCAAAACCACTATCCCAAACTGACTAAGTATCAAATGTACGCAATATACATGTGGTCAGATAAAAAGCAGTTTGATAAATATTGTACAGAATTTGGCGTAAGTCTTAGCTCAATCGAGGCCAGGAAAGAAATTGATTCTGTTGTGATTTCTATGAATAGAAGTGATTCATCCCTAGTAGAATCCAATTGTAGCAACGAATTTTCTGACTCAGGAGGTTCGGATTGAACTCACATTTAAAACGAAAAGGCATACGGTGTAAAAACCATTGCTTCGATTTGATTTTACTGTAAGTGCTTTAGGCGTCAAAAATCCTGGGTTCGGAGAGAGAATTAGTGGAAGAAGTAATAGGCGGTGTATTTAGATTTCTCGGTCGATTTATTGTTGAGACTATATTTACAATCATTGTCGAGGTCATGTTCCATTTCCCTGGCAATCTCATTTGTAAACCTTTCACAGAGAAAGGGAGAGAGCCAAATGGGTTTCTGGTGGTGATTGTCAGTATTTCATTTTGGTTGTTAGTAGCTGGATTAGCCTACACAGCGTACTTCCTTCTTTCTGGTGAGCCCGGTGCCTAACAAGCACAAGTAGTATGCTACGGCTCTTCGGGCCTTTTTGGAATAACTTATTTATGTACATTTTGCACAGTTTACTCAAGAAAAGGTTGGGGCAGAGCGTGGAGATATGTATCTCGTTGCCAAATAAAGTTTAACTTCTACAGAGAGGGGTAGGGCCTTCTTCCTTGGGAAGCCTGACCTGGACAACCCCTATAGCCTAATTTCCGTTCGCTTTTGATGTAGACATAGATCTCTCACCTGGGGGCGTGGATGCCTATCTTTACTTAATTTCCTTTCACTTCCAGCACTATTGCTGAGATGTATGTCCCAGCTTGTAGATTTTCGTCGGTTTGGGGTTGTGGACGTGGATCAGTAAAAGACGGGAATTAGGTGCTGGGAAGTTGGGGAGTCGCTTCAAGCTACTGAGTTAACTAATTGGATTAGCTATGGCTCTAATGGCAAAGGGGATCAGGTTTGCGGCTGGCTGTGGCTCGTCGTTAAGCATTGAAGTAATATCGCTTACCAACATCGGATTGAAACTTATGGAGTGAGTCAATGGGTCTAAATGTTTTGAGCTTTACACGGGATGATGCCATAGGGCACGCAAAACTGCACAAACGTGCCAGTCAAGTCTATATGAAGAGATTTGATGTGGATGTGGTGCTTAGGAAAGGAAAGCTTGATAATCCGCAGATCGATAAAGTTAGGTATCGTGAGGACCATCGGCCAATGATGGTGAAAAACAACAGAACGGGTGAAGAAAGGCCCAAACGAAACGATATCGTAACCTACCGGATGCCAGGCTCTTCAGAGCCGTATATTTTGGCTAAATCGGGTGGGGTATCACTTTTCGATGGTATCAGTAGTAAAGTTCCATTTAGAGAGGGAAAGGATGCTTGGTGGATAATTACCAAAGATGCGAGATTGGAACCAGGGTTGATTATTGCAAAAGATATGTTTCCCGATGCAGAAGGCAATACCCACTACTCGATTGAAGCGGAAATCGATATGCCTGTTTCCGAGTATTTTGAAAAGCTTGCCGCCTTAAAAAAATATATGAGAGTTAAGTGATGTCTTATAACTACAAAGATTTGAACTACATACGAGAAGCCCTTGCTTGCTACGAAGAAAAATTGTGTGATGTTGATATTAACGAATGTGATGATGAAGAAGCTGAAGAGCTTCAAGAAGATATTCTGTACATGGGACGTTTGAGGGCGCTGACCGAAAGAATGATTGACGAGTGGGAGAATAAGGGCCCCACTTTAACCTCAGTCTGAAGGTCAGGACATAAAGTAAAAAGGTTAAAGTGGTTAAGGCCTCCCTTATGTAGGGAGGTCGTATTGAGCTAATTATTTAGACAAATATAGGTACAGGTTGCACCTGCCTTCAACTGCCTAACCTAGGTTTTTGTTTTATGAAGAGATTTATACTCCTGGCATGCAAACTTCTATTGATAACCGCTGTATTTATACTGCTGCTGTTAGTGTCATTTCTAACTACTACGCTATTGGTGCAAGGAGATCAACACCCAGAAAGCTGGGTGATAAATGTCTATGATATTTCTGCTATGGCGATAGTAATTGCCCTTTATATATGATGTAGATTGTGGAGATTCGTTTGAAACTTAAAGTAGTAACCTCTAAAGCTGACCATAATAATTTTTGTGACTTTGTGGTATGTAGTCGTTTGAAATCTCATACATGGATATCGATTCTTAAGAACCTAGTTGTTTGGTTGGCTATCGGTTTAATTTTTATGTCTTGTGTTCAGTTTAAGACTGGGAAAATTGAGCTGAGTCCGTTCATATTAGTTATGGTAATATCACTTGCGTTTCTTTTTTATGTTGCTCTTAGTAGGTTGTTGGCTGTAAAAATAGGCAAGTGCTTTACACCAAACAAAGATGGAATAATATTAGGCTCTAAAGAGTATGAGATTACTCCAGAGGGTATTAAAGAAACTTGTCAACATGGCCATAGTTTTTATAGTTGGGCAGTGGTTGAGCAGGTAGAGGAAGTTAATGGGGCAGTTTATGTTTTTGTGGATCAAGCATTAGCTTTGATTTTTACAGCTGAATCATTAGAGCAAATTGATTTTAAAGATGATCTTTTAGATACATTGAAAATGCATACATAATACACCCAAGATACATTTAGGTCAGAATGTGGTATCTGGCCTTTTTAAGAAAAATACTATTTGCCGTCTAACAACTGATCATGTGAAGAAGTATAGATTATGAGCAGAATAATAGTTTAGGGTATCTGTGTCCGGATAAAAGCGTTAGGAATATTTGCTTCTGAATTTTCAGATAGGGTAGAGATGCTAGATTCATTTATTTCTTAGATATGCTTGCTTCCTGTTGATTCTTAAGGTGTGAGTGGGTATCTCTGTTGGGGGAGTTTGGTAAGGGGTGTTCTGCGGGTGGGGAACGATCGCCGTGGGGCAGAATACGGAAGTGTGGTTGTCAGTCATCCTGACTCGATGTTTAACTATAGCTTGTTGAAGTTATATTTATTTATATAGTTTCTGTGCCAATTTTCTAACCTGGCTACTGTTGCTCTGCTAGGCACTCTATTTACTGGGTGTCCAGAGTTGTTTTTCCTTGATACTGCCTCGCGAATGTCAACATTTAACAGGAGGACGTATGATGCTCTGGACTCTTCGCTTCTCTGTTAAATTTTTATATTTAAACGAGATAGATCGTGAAAAAAGTTCTTAAAGGTTTGTTAATGTCA
This sequence comes from Microbulbifer sp. ABM4_008, assembly GCF_056311705.1. Taxonomy (NCBI): domain Bacteria; kingdom Pseudomonadati; phylum Pseudomonadota; class Gammaproteobacteria; order Cellvibrionales; family Microbulbiferaceae; genus Microbulbifer; species Microbulbifer sp. ABM4_008. The sequence continues at coordinate 2,109,318 of NZ_CM149970.1, forward strand.
ACGGCACTGGTCATCACGGGCTTTTTCCTGGGTTGGTGGGCAAATTCTCCAAGTTATGACCTGCTCTGTTCCAACCCCTCCGTTTATGTTTTGAGTCAGGATGTCACGGCTCAAGGTATTAGCATAGCAGCCGGTACGGAGGTCGATCTTCGCTCATGTGAGTATACAAACAGGTTTACGGTTAGTTTGTATGCAGAAAAGGGCTCTAGAGAAGAGTTGTTTCAATTAAAAAATAGCGCTCCAAATATAGGTAACCACGGTGCAAGCCAATATCCAATTGAAGAGCATTAGTAAAATGTATAATCAGGCAGAGCTTTGTATACATTTTACACGGTCGCTACGCTCCTATCTTCATACGTAAAATCCACAAAGCAAGCTCCGACTGATGGAGACGTTAGTACTATTTTCAGAACTTGATACATCCCTATCTGATATAGGATGGTTTAGAAAAAGATAGGGTTTTATCTTAGGCTCCTTCCTTGGTGGATCTGCTCTCAATGCCTTCCATTGTCATACGCGCATGGATCTATTTACGATGGACTGAGAGTGATTTGGGGGCGTAGATGCCTGCTTTTCACTTCGAGCAAATCAACTAGGACATTTGTTCCAACTTAAGGGTTTTTGCCGGTTCGGTGCTTTATGGTCAACCTATTTGATTCCTAATGGTGTGCAAGCCGTGGGTGTCCAGAATTACTTTCACTTCTTACTCCTCTGTACTTTTTGTATCATCGGGCTGGCTAGCTTTGCAGTTATAGAGATGCATGATATATAGATCCTGCTCTTGAATTAACTTTTAGGCCATAAAGCAACTTTCATGGAGTAGAAAATGGCAGAGAATCATCAAATAAAATGTATCAACAAAACGAATCGTCAAAGTGCTCATGATCGTATCAGTCATGTTGGTGGTATTAACGGTGACGGTACTCGCTGGAAGATTACCCTGGATAGAGCTATAGAGGGGATTGAGTCAGGAAAATGGAAATTCTATGTAAGTGTAAATGGCCAATCAGTTTGGGTCATAGTTTCAAACAGTGCAGCCGGCAATAAGTACTTAAAAACACAGAATGATGGGGAGCAGCCAAACAACTTGCTTAGCTTGCCTGAATGCCCACAGGCCTAACAAGATGATGTCGTCACCGTAAAAAACGTGGCTGGAGCAGTCTATACCGCGTTACGGCTGTTCCAAACCTTAAGGGATATGTGGCATGGATGAGATACATCGGATAGCAAAGGAATACTATTTAGCCTGCATTGATCTAATGCTGTTTGGTTTTAAAGGTATCGTGTTTTTGTTTATTGGCTCGCCTTTTATATTTCTTGGAATGTATATATCTGGTGGTTTTGATCAAAACAATCCTGTTAGTTCAGTCTTTGGGATAGTTCCTCAGGTTATCGGAATGATATTTTGGAGAATGGCTGCCAAAGAATATGATAGCAACCTTATAAGGAGACTAAATGATAAATTAGGAGTTAAAGGAAGCACAAAGCAAGAGCTTAAGCTGATGTATCTTCGTACATTGACGAGTCATATAGGTAATAGCTTGTTCGAAAGTCTACAGAATATCGATAGTCTTGAAGCATTCCACAAAAAGAATCGTCCATTTAGTATTGAAGGGCTAATGACGAGATTCTTTAGCTTTGTATATGATCCAGAGTCAAAGAACCGAATATTGAGCTTGAGCCTTTATATGGTAAGTCTTGTTGGAATATTGGTGGCCGTTAAACATGCTGATCAAGACTATATCTTTCAATTGATTAGCCAGTTGACACTTTCAGGAGTTGCGGAGTTCATACTTGTATCAGCTTTTGTTATTACAATTGTGTATTTTGTCTTTATGGTTCCAATTGCTTTCATATTTGGCTACTTGATATCTCCCTTACTAAGGAGGTATTCAAATAATATTCTGGTAGTTAGATATTTTCTCCACGAGCTATCAAAGTACGCATTCGTCCGAGAAGTTACTGCTAACAAGTCAATGTATGGAGTGGCACCGCTGCGTGGCATTGGCCATGATTAGTGAAAGTGTGGGTGGGCCTCCTTCCTTGGAGAATTTGCCCTCAACGCCTTCCATTGCCTACTTTTTTTTCTCTATTGATGCGCACATAGATCTCTTCACGATGAACGGGAAGGGATTTGGGGGCGCGGATACCTAGCTTTACTTGATTTCCCTTTACTTCCAGTACTGTGATCGAGACATTCGTTCCAATTCTAGGTTCTCGCCTGTTCGGTACTTTAGGATCAACATGTTTTCTCCTACCGATATTCAAGCTGTGGGTGGGGATTCCTTGATGGGGAGGCTTGGTAAGTGATCTGTGGAAGTAGAGTGAGGTGGAGCGTAAAATTAGTGGGCGCAAAATATGGTGGACATTCAGAGTTTTTGGGACCGCTTCAAACTGCGGGCTCTATATACCGACGGGCTTGGAAATTATAGAGATGTGTGATATAGATTTTTATTTTTAATTAACTATTACGTTTTCTATTAAGGAAAGGAGTATACATGAAAGAAGAAATAGTGATGGACTTAGAAAAGGAGAGGTTTAAGAGAGAGTATCTTCTAGGTAGAAAACGCGATTTATTTGAACGACAAACGCTGTTGGCAAATTTACTTCCAAAGCTAATTTTTCCGATGATATTTATGCTAATCGCGATGATGCTGTTAGAGCCCTCTAAGAATCTAATGTTACAATATGAACGAATATTGGCTGCTGAAGCCGATGGTATGGAAAGGATACCAGAACTTAGAAAGCAAATTACAATCCTTGAAAAGCAGTTAGCTAATCTTTCTGGTTCATCAGTAGAGCAACGTTTAGCAAATATTGAAAGATCAATTGAAGTCGGTGATGTTGATGTAGATAAGGTTAAAACATTTCAGCAGTTAAGATCTGATTTCGACATTTTAAAAACTTATATGTTTTCAGATCCAGAGGATTTGGTTAAATTAAAAACTCTACAGCGTGATTATCAAGAAGTTTCTTCCAACATCGAAAAATTTGTAGAAAAAGATGTCGTCGACCGAGAAATTAGCTTTCTCAACAATATGTTTTACACGGTGCTGGGTTTTTTAGGCATACTCATATCCATTGCTGGCGGTTCTTGGTGGGCAACATCCAAAAAATTTAAATCCATTAATACAGAAGAACTTAGTAAGGGTGGTCAACAGGATGCAGCATAGCTGCGTCTCTTGTGGAGGGTTAAAATACAGGCTTTTTATGGAAATTGACGTGTTTAATCTGTTTGAAGCTGATACGAAAAAAGAAGTTGATAAAATTTGTTCTGCTCTGACATTAAAACCTAGCGACCTGATATATTTAGTCAAGCTTTCAGAGGCAAAAATTATTGAATTCCCTTACTTGCATGCTTGCAAACATTTAGAAGAAACCCCAGAAAATATAAGATTCACGGATAAAAATATACAAGCTATCAAAGGGAATGGCGTTGGAAAACTCAGTCAAGATGCAAAGAAAGCAGTGAATAAGCTGTTTCAGTCTCCTCGATTTGTTAAGCGAACAACAGCGCACATGTTTTATCGTATCGATCAACGATATTGGCACATGTTTTTCTTTGATTTAAAAGATAGAGCAGTTAATGGTAATCATTGGGAATACGGTGAGCATATTCACTATGTAAGCTGGTTATGGCCCAACTTGAAGTGTGGAGAAGTCTGGTCAAAATTTTGCCAATTAGGGAAGAAATCTATTGGAGGAGCCAAGCATATTCGTTTTGAAAAGTAACCATAACAAAAGATTGTTGTCGCTGCGAAATACCCAGCTGACACGGTTAGCACTGCGCTCCAGCTGGAGCGCGGGTCCGATAATTATAGTTTGACGTAGTGTAGCTTTATGGGAGTTTATCGCGATTTAGGCTTAGACCTGTGAGGTCTCCTTCCTTGGAAATTTTACTCTCAGCGACTTCCATTGACTATTTTTTGTTCATCTTTTGATGCGCACATAGATCTCTTCCCGGTGGACTGGAAGAGCTTTAGGGGCGCGGATGCCTATCTTTACTTGATTTCCCTTCACTTCCAACACTGTAATCGAGACATTCGTTCCAATTCTTAGGTTTTCGCCTGTTCGGCGCTTTAGGATCAACATGTTTTCTTCCTACCGATACTCAAACTTTGGGTGGGTATTCCTTGGCGGGGGAGCTTGGTAAGTGATACTTGGTGGAAGAGTGGGGTGGGGCGCGGGGGCGGTGGGCGCAGAATAGGAAAAGGCGGGCGCTAGGCTCCCAGAGCTTGGGGAGTCGCTCCAAGCTGCTGATTGTGCTCCACTTTATTGAAGACGAGCGGGTTTCTAGCGTAGTATGCATACAGCCATCTTGATATCGTGTTTATCAATTTGGTTAGCTGGCCCCTGGTGTTGCAGCACCTTGGGTCAGCGCCTTCTCTCTATTCTTACTTCACGTTGTGGTTCTCTTATTGTAAGTATGGACTCTTCAGAAATTTGTTTGATCGCAACCCGCAATACTGATGGATATCTATCGATTTTACTTAGCATTGACACTGAATAAAACTTAATATATTCCAATAAGAAAATTTACGCGCCTATATTTCTCTAAGCTTCTGTGCTGAAAGGCTAGTTTCCTTGATTGCTCTTTGTGCTCTCGTATTTGGAACTGGCTAACGCTGTAGCTGATAGGGTTGACGGGTTATACTTTTTAAGTGGTGGGTGTCCAGAATTGCTCGTTTGTTTGTCAGGGTAAGGATTGCTTGTATAACCTTGCTTTTAGTAGGCAGTCGAGAGTTAAGCTGGTTGCTGGTTTCGCCCTATATAGAGATGATGGATCGCCTGATTCTAATGGAGGGGAAATTGTGGAGGAGACTAATAAAATTTAAGGTGTCATTTGAATTCTGGTTAGTTTGATGGTTATTATATTTTTAAGTTTGATGATTTATGAGAAATCATATTAACTTTGATCTGGAGGGGAAAGGTTGCCGTCTGTAATTATTCCTGAGAACGGCATGCTTGGTCTTCCCGCTTTCATTTGGCTTTCGTTATAAGTAATGTGAGTAACGTTTATGGAGCCTAAAGACATAAAAGAAAATTTTAATGCGGTTAATATATTGGCTAAGGATGTAGTTTTATGGTTTTCTAAGACGGCTTTCAGGAAATTTTATTTAATAATTTTAATTCAGCTATTAATTATTCTTCCTCCGTATTTCTATTTGGAGAAGCTAATCCATGAAAATGACAGGTTTAGCGAGGAGCGTCAAAGAGAGATAGTCTCAATATCTAAAGTTCATGATTATCAGATAACAATTGACCTTCTTAATGTATGTATTAATACAAAAGATCTTGAGAATAGAAGTTGGTACTGTGATCGAGCTGAAGATAGGTATGTTCGAAACTCAAAAGGTTGGCCTCAAAGTGAAATAGACTTATATTTAGATAAGAATCTATATGAGGGGATGATTGTAGATGTTTCTCACTATAAGAGAAGCTTAGACTTTGATAGATTAATTAGGAAAGAGTATAAGAATAGATACCAGATGGATTTAATGTTAAGTAGGGGGTTTTTGTTTTTGCTCTTGGTGGTGTCTTCCTTTTCTACAGTTATTTTATTTAAGTTGTTTCGGGGGCAATGATGTTTTTGAGAGCTAATGTTGTTTTAGGATAAGTGTTTTATTTGTATTGTTTAATGATTGTGCTGAGTGGGGCTGAATATCATTTAAGATTGAGTAGCGGGTAACTAATTTCTTTGATACCTCCAAGCGAAAGTTTTTAAGGGTTGGTGGGGTCTAGAAATTTTTTGGTAGGAGATATGATAAATTTAGGTATGTATTTTCTTAAATTCAACACTTTAGAGTTTATAGATGTTCTATGTGAATCATGTGTTACTTTGCTGAGTATCCACTCTATGATATTGGTCTTGGCAATGGTGGTGAGGGTTTCGTGGGCTACGGTGCCGGCGCTTTTGGCAGCCCTTAGAGTCAGAACAATTTGATGCGGGTGTTTTTTACATATCACGATGACAGGCGATAGCTGATTAATTTATCGGCGGTGAAGGTTAATTGTGATTAGTGTAGCAGCAATGAAATTCTGCCAAATATGGCAGAAAAGAAGTATGGAGGTGCGGATAGATTAGGGGCTGCTTTTTGTCGGAAGTTGTACATTGGTACTTCTGGGGGAGAGATGCCCTTGTGATACCTTGGGGAGTTTATTACATATCATTACATCCAACTGGCTTGAGCTTGTTAAATTCGTAATCAATTTTTGTTGCATTTAATTGTGAATGGCTCAAATTTTTACTGAAAATAGTATGACTTGCTAGTCTTCTTTGTAAGTGAAATTTTTTTCTTTATTGTTATTCTCCTGAAATTATACAGAGCGTTAACCTGCTGATAAATTTGCGCATCCAGATGAAACTAAACTGGCTCCATGCTTTTTCTCAGAGGAGAGTGGAGCTTGATGAATGTACCAAATAGCAGCTCTAGTATCAGGGGTAGGAAAGGAAGCAAAGATGGAACAGCAAATTAAAACTCACATCCTCTGTAGCAGCGGGGGGCGAAATTTAGTTGCCTCACCTGGAACGGCTGAGCTTTGGGGGCGTATCTATTCCAGTACAATGGGTAGTAAGCCAAACTTCCATGCTGTGGGTGCTTACATGGCCATTCGTGGTTTATTGTCTAAACCAAATGATTTTGATACTCATACGCACCTCGAGAATCAGCGAATTAAAGTAAAAACCGAACGCGGATATGAAATAAGTTACACATTGTTGCCTGATGGGGATATCTATCTTAATGATATTCAGATTGATTTTGAGGATGAATCTCTTACACAGGGAGACAAAAAGGCTACTTTATTTAAGGTTTCATCCGATAGTAAAACATCAGTAAACGACAAGCCAATATGGGAGGTAGTTAAAATTGAACCTAATCAGCTCAAAATTACCCCAACGTCCGTTACCCATATTTTGATATGTGATTCTAACGTTGCTGATACTAAACTTAGCGCCCGATATGGAGCACCAGTTATTAATGCTGGTCACCCAGGGCGAGAAGTAGGGGCTGGGGATACATTTTATATGTTCCACTACCCAAAAAAACGTGGAATAAAGGGCTTTTTCGCCACGCGGAAAACAGAAACTGTTAATAAAAAAGCCAAGTTTATTAATGAAATAGCCAGTATTGTTACAGGTGCTGCTCGTATTAGTGCATCTGAGTATCAACGCAGACAAGTAACTGGTAAAGAAGCTGTTAAGAAGCTAACTAACAATCAGAAGGCAAAAGATCAGTTGGGTAATCCCAATTTTGGCAATATTGCCACTAAAAGTCGCGACGATATTATCAAAGAAAAGAATAAATCTAAGGCTGATAAAGCTAAGGTGCTTAAGTTTGCCGCTGCTAAGAAAACTGGCTTGCCTGATCCTGTAGTATGTTGGACTACCAATGGTAACGGGGATAAAGTTTTTAGAGATGTTGTAAAGAGCGTTGCCAAAAAAGTTAATGTCGAGAATGTATATAAGGCAAAAGATGAAAGTTCATCAGGAGATGCATTCAACAGTCAAAAGCTACAGCAGGTTTTTCTAAATAATTATACTGTAAATGATAATCGATTAGACCGTGCTATGACCAGTATTGGTATGGAGTGGAGTGAGAAACGGGGGACGAGGAGTCCAGTTAGCTTCAAAAACCTTATTACTGATAGTTTGTATTCAAGTGAATATGCTTTGCTGAAACGTCGTACACAGGTTTCCGCTTGTGAGCAAGAGCGAAGTCAATTACACCCAGCGTTTGCTGCTACCAGTAAGACAGCCATATCTAACGCTCTTAAGCCCAAGGCGCCCTTGCTAAGTACCCAGGGAGCTATTGGTGCAGGCATTAAAGCTGGTGCTACAGCAGGGGCCGGAGTTTTTTCGGCGCTGGTAAAAGCAAATGGGTCGGGGGAGCTAGACGCTTTATCCAAAAATATGGACGCTATCGCAGAAAAATCAGCAACTGCACTTCATGGTACTATGGGTACCATGTATAAGACTATGAAAGTTGTTACAGAAGCTACTGCCAGTAATGCCTCAACTGCACTTACTGTGGCAGGGGTTGCTGTAGTAGGATTTGCTGTTGCAAAGTCAATAAACAGTGGCTCCCTTCAAAAAGCAAAGTTATTATTTGGACAAATGCATAAGGGGGATCTTAGCTCAATGCCAACTAATAGCTTAGGTGATTTAGAGACTGCATTGGCATTTCGTGCTAATCTAAATAGCTAATTTGAAAGCAGCTTGTGAAAAATTGATGTTATTTGGCACTACACAAAGCCCTAAAGGGCCTAATTTAAGAAAGTCAGTACCGGTAAGATGTAATCTTTCTGGTACCAAGCTTACTTTTTTAAAGCCCTTAAGCAACGCCTCAAAAATTAGTGGTGAAGAGCCAAGTGCTGATTTGCCATTGGCTTTCAATGAGAATATCTACTCCTTAGATAGTTTTAATGAAATTCGCAACAATGCATGGGGCATACTGCTTGCAGAGGAGCGGTATAAATATCATGGCCCGCCGTTCATTAATCCTGATGTTGGAGGGATGGAATTTACTGCCTCACTTAGGAAGATAGGCAATGACTTAAATCTACTTAAAGCCAGTGACTATGAGCATTGGGTTGATAGTGATATTAAAGCCTATTACTCCCCAGGTACTGGGTCTGTTTTCCAGGAATGGCTCTATCTTTTCCCGCTGTTCTGGCAAACCTTCAAGCTACCTAATACGAATGGTGTTCAATGGGTTGCCTACGCTGTGCAAGATTTAAGCTGCCAGGAAGGTGATCTAATCAAATATTATGTTCGTGCTGCAATTTCATCTGAGCATGAATTGGTTTTCTCATTTAGAGCCACAACTGATGATTATGATTCTGGTGCTTTTGGATTATTCAAAGAAATTTCAAACTTTATATTGAATAGTGTTGAGATTGTATTAACTGATTCGATTGCAGAAGAAATTAAAGCATTGTCGAAATCTGGTCTTCGGAACTTCAGTGAAAAAATGCCCGTATTGCGATTTGATGATGCGCCAAAAAACAAGTTCAGTAATTATGAATTGTTAAATGATCCGTGTTTTTATTTTACTAAAATCAATAAGGTGGTTGACCGTAGGCTCTGGTCGAAGTAGGAATTAGTCTCTCTGTCTAAGATGCTTTGTACTGCCAGCTATATTGGGTCAAGTTGTATTTGTTGTGGGCTTACCCAGTGAACCCCAAAACCTCTTTTGGGATAATGCTTGGATGAGGTTCCTTTCACTTTTTGACTGCATTACCGGTTTACTTAGCCCCTAGAGCTGGCTCGATGTGATGTATCTATATTTTGTTTACTTAATCGCATCACATTGAGCTACTTTAAAATATGGAGATTGGACTTCTCTTGTCCTTTACATACCTAGTATTGCTCTCTTAAATAATTGATATGAATCTCGGAGCTATACCCATCTTCCCCTAACCCAACTCCACCAACCTCTGCATCAACGGAAAATACAGCGCACACCGAATATTCCGCTCCCCCCGCGCATAAAAGAGCTTGCGGTAATTCTCCAGCTGATTCCGATACTGCTCGAGCTGAGACGCAATAAACTCCTCCTGGCTTTCCTCGCCACTGGGCTCAGCTGTTTTGTAATCGACAATCCAGCGGGTGCCTTCGTTATCAATAAAGGTGCGGTCCACAATGGAGCGGCGTAACTGTCGGCCGCCGCTGTGGAGTTCCAGTTCGCAGGCGGATTCCCTTAGTGAGCCATCCAATAGCCAACGGCCCGTGGGGCAGTTGAGACTGTTGCGTACGGCAATTTCCACTTTCTCGGCGGCGCGGTCCAGGCTGGTGGCGGATAGCCCCAATTGTTTCAGGCGCAGTTGCCATAGGGGGCGTTGGGCTTCCAGTTTGCTGGGTGTCCAGCCGTTGATATTGGTCTCGGCAATGGTGGCGAGGGTTTCGTGGGCTACGGTGCCGGCGTGTTTGAGCCAGCGCAGTGCTACCTGGCCCAGTTCGGGAATATTGTCTTCTTCCTCTGTTTTGGGTTGGTAGTCTGGCATGCGGTATTGGGCCAGCCATTCCTGACGGGGCATGGCTTGGGGTTGCCATTGGTTGGGCAGGCGTAGCAGGTAGTCGTGATCTCTGCTGGCTTCGTTCTGGTTGAGTAGGGGTTCTTCTGCTTCCAGCCAGTGGCACCAGTCGCTTTCCTGGTGGTGCAAAACACTGGGCCAGATGCCGGCGAGTAGGGCGGCGCTGCCGGGGGCTTTTAGGTGGCCCTTTTTTTCATCCCGGTTGATGCAGGCTAAAAGATGCAGCGAGCGGATGGCGCGGGTGCAGCCTACATACAACAGGCGCGTACCTTCCAGACGTTCGCGCTCGCTGTTGTCGTGCTTCAGGTATTCAAAAACTGGGTCGCGGCCGCCGCGTGCATTTTTGGGGGCGAGCAGGAAGCGGCTTTCGCCTTCGCGGCTGAGCCATTCGCTCCAGCGCAGCAGTTGATCACTGCCGGGTTTGCCGCCTTGGTCCAGGCCTGGGATCAGTACGTGTTCGAACTCCAGCCCTTTGGATTTGTGAATGGTCATCACCTGCACTTTGGCATCCTGGGCGGGGCGGGCATAGAGCTGTTCCAGGGCCAGGGTGAACTGTTGCCAGTCGGTAATGGCTCCGCCGGTATCGAAGGCTTCTAATAATTGCAGAAAGTCCTGCACATTATTCAGGTCAGATTTTTGCGCTACGGTGGCGGGGCCGCCCAGTTCCAGCCAGAGGCTTTCAATCCAGGTGCGCAGGGGTTTGCGGCCGCGCTGTTGCCAGGCATGCAGCAGTTTGGGGGCCACTTGGGCCAGGCGCGTGCGCCCTTCATCGCTGAGCAGGGCGATATCGTCTACTTCCTGCAAGGCCATTAATAATGGGCGCGCGCTGGTATCGGTTACGGTGATATCCCCATTGCCCCAGTTGGCCAGGGTGTAAAGGTCTGGCAGTTGCAGTCCGCACCAGGGAGCGCGGAGTACGGCCAGCCAGCTGATTCGGTCGCTGGGGTCGAGCAGGGCACGGGTGAGGCTGAGTAAATCCAACACCACCATTTTACTGGCGAGTGGCGCCAGCTCTGGGGCCTGGAAGGAGATATTGGCAGTACTTAGGGCCGGCAGAATTTTTTGCAGGTGTTTTTTCTTACGCACCAGAATGGCGATGCGGCTTTCTGGATCTTGCGCTTGTAATTGCTGCACCAGTTCAACCGCTTGGGTGGCTTCGCGGTTGCGGTCTTCGTCATCAATGCAGCCGTAAAAATTCACCGAGGGCTCGGCCCATTTGCAGCCTTTAAACGCTTCGGATTGCAGATAGCGCACGGCGCCGCGACCGATATTGTCCGCTTGCGGAAAAGCTCTTTGGAAAGTCTCGTTAACCCAGTTCACCACCGCGCTTTCGGAGCGGAAATTTACCTGGAGGTCGAGGGCTTCCAGGGGCACTTCACCGATACCGCGTTTGCGCGCATCCAGGAAAATACCCACGTTGGCATTGCGGAAGCCGTAACAGGATTGCATGCCGTCGCCGACAAAAAATAGGGTGCGGCCGTCTCCCTGCTGCCAGCCGGCAGTGAGTTTTTCCAGCAGTTGTAGCTGGGTGTGGGAGGTGTCCTGGAACTCGTCCACCAGAATATGCTGGGTTTGCAGATCCAGTTTCAGGGCCAGGTCTGTGGGGTTATCGCTATCGCCCAGGGCGATCAGTGCGGCTTGGGCCACTTCCGTATAGTCGGTGGCGCCCAGCTGCTGGAAGACCAGTTTTAATTCTGCGACTAACTTGGGCAGTACCTGGGCGAGCCCTTGCAGCAGTTGCCATTGGCTCTGTTGCAGTCCGCTGGGAAGCTTGCCCACTTCCCGCAATGCGGAGAGTAGCGGTTCGTTGCCGGCCAGTTCTGCCAGCAGGTCTTTCATGCGCTGTTTGTATTCTTCGGCGATGGGGCGGTCGGGATCTTTTTTATCCGGCAGGCCAAAGCCGAGTTTTTTATTGATGCCGCCGCCTTTGCGCAAATCACCGGTGGTGGTGAGGAGCAGGCCGCCGAGGGCGAGCCAGGCGGGCAGACCGCTGCTGTCCGCGCTGGGGAAATCGTCCAGTTCGGCGAAGAGACACAGGCTGTGGCTGGGGTTTTCCTTTTGTAAATTGCTGCCGGCATAACTGGCCAGCTCCAGCAGTTCCCCGGCGACACTGCCGAGGGCTGTGGTGAGGTCTTGCAGCTTTTCTGCTACCAATTCGTCGATGACAAAATGAAAATAATCCTGGGCGCCGTCAAAGTTGACGCTCAAAAGTGGGCCGAGCCATTGCTCGCGCTTGTCCAATAAAATACGCAGCAGCTTATTGAGTTGGCCCAGGTCGTTGTCCAGATGGAGTAGTAGTTGCTGTAGGTCTGCGTCTGGGGTTTCGCCATCGAGGTGCTTGAGCAGGTTCACCACTGCTAGCTCAAAGGCGATTTGGGTGCGCTCCAGGGGTTCGCCCGGTGCACCCAGGCCACTTTCGATCGGCAGTTGGCTGGCGAGGCTGCGGCAGAGGCTGTCGATGGTTTGAATGTGCAGGCGCTGAGGTGTTTGCAGCAGTTCCCATTCCAGTTCGCGATCCCGCTCCAGCAGGGCGCGGGCTAAATCCCAGGTGATGGCATCGTGGGAGTTGTCTGGCCGGGCTTGGTCGCGGGCGCTGTGCAGGGCATCGATCAGGCGTTCGCGCATTTCACCGGCGGCTTTGCGGGTGAAGGTAATGGCCAGCACTTCTTCCGGTTGCTGGCAGGCGGCGAGCAACTTTAATACGCGCTGGGTGAGCAGGCCGGTTTTACCGGAGCCCGCCGGGGCAGACACGGCAAAGCTGCGGCTGATATCCAGGGCTTGGCTGCGGGCGTCGGCATCGATGGGGCGGCGCAGGGCGGGAGTGGTCACGACTTCGTTCATTCGGTTATTTGCTCCCTTTCCGGCCAGCGGTTTAGGGGCCAGAGTTCACTGTTGTTATCGGTGGAGCGATCAAAGGCGAGGGTGGCTACACCACTGCGATATTCGGTGGCGAGGGATTCCAGGCTGTAGCGCCAGTGCTCCACCAGATTGCTCCAGGTGCCGTAAGGGGATTCTTTTTCAGTATCGCCCACGGCTTTAATGCCGGTGATGGGGTGCTCCAGATCTCCGCAGCCATTCCATTTGCAGTCGCCGTTGCGCACCTGGCCGAAGGCGATGGCGTGGGCGTCCGGTTGGAATAGGGCGTAGAGGGGCAGCTGGGGTTCGCGGATACGCTGGGTAAGCCAGTCGCGAATACTGGGAATGCCGGTTTTGTAATCGATTACCAGTTGTTCGCCGCTGGCGAGTTGGTCCAGTCGGTCCAGGCGCAGGTTAAAGTGCAGCCCGCCGATTTCCACGGCTTGTTCCCATTCGACTTTTTCTACGGAGAAATTGGGCCTGTCCAGTTCCACGGACAGCCATTGTTGCAGCAGGCGCTCCAGGCGCTGCTTTTCCATGGCCCAAAATCCGATCGGCAGGTGATTGTATTTTTTGCGCACACTGCCGAGGGAGCGCTCCACTGCGCGTTCGATTTGCGCTTGACGTTGCTCGTCGCCCATAGCTTGCAGTTGTGCGAGGGTGCCGCACTGTTGCCAGAATTCCGCCAGCACCTGGTGCACCACATTACCGCGCTCGGAGGGGCCGAGGCCGATATCCGGTTGGGTAAAATTGCTGGCGCCGAGGCGGAAGCGCAATTGCGCATTTAATGGGGACAGGGCCTGGGCCTTGAGCACCGAGGCACCGCCGCGCACCCGTTCGCATTCGGCGGGGGTGAGTGGTGGTAGCTTTTTGTCTTCGTTTTTTTCCAGCTGACAGGCTTGCGCCAGTTGGCTGTAGTGATTGTGCAGGGCGCCTTCGGCAAAGTGCTGGGCTTGTTGCGGGCTTTCAAACAAGCTGCTCAGGCCTTGCTGCACACCGTCTTCTTCACAGGTGTAACTCACGACGATATCGCCGCTGGCATTGAGCAGGTCGGCGGTGAGTTCGCGGGCCAGTTCCAATTCCCGCTCGGCGCTGGCGCGGGGCATCTTCCAGTGTTTTTGCCATTGAATCGGCAACAGCGGATTGGGCGCCGGTGCCGGTGGCCATTGCTGTTGGCCGAAGCCGACCAGGCGCAGGTGATCGAAGGCGAGGCCGCCAGCTTCCAGTACCCCGAGAATTTGCAGGGGGCCATCGCGGGTTTCCGCCTGGAAGGGGGTGCGGCTGGCAATCTGACGCAGCAATTGCAGGGCCTGGGTGAGAGTAAGGTTGCCACCGCAGGCGCTGAGTGCGGCGAACTCTTCCAGGATGGACTCCCATTGCATCAGCTGCTGGTATTCCTGGCTGTCCGGGTTGCGGCTGCCGGGCCAATTTAATGCGGTAAGTGTTTCGGAAAAACGCGCGGCCCAAATTTCTGCGGGGGCTCGCTGCCAGCGCCGGGCGCGTTCGGCCATTTGTTCCAGTTGGCGGGGCAGTTGCGGTGATTCCAAGTGGAGGACTTCTGTGGTGCGCTCGGCCCAGTAGCGCAGGGTTGCGCCGTCGATACGGCGAAGTTCCAGTTTTTGTAAACGGCGGAACAGGGCGCTGCGCAACCAGGTTTCACTGTCGTCACCCCAGAAGGGGCTGAACAGGATGTTTTGCAATTGAGGGTAATCCCATTCGTCTTGCAGTAGCGATAGCAATTGCAGGCCGGCGCTGCCAACCGGTGTTTGCGCCAGTGGCGTACCGGCGGAGAAGTTAAACGGCAGTGTGTAGCGCGGTTGCTGCGGGTCCAGGTATTGGGGTTCGAGTACCCGGGAAAATACCGCTTCCACTTGGGCGCGGCACTGGCCCAGATTATTCACCACTATGCCGACGCTGTGGCCGGGATTTTCGGCGAGCTTTTGTCCGGCCCAAAGAGCTGCTTGGTAGAGTTCTTCATCCAAATCGGCGCAGGCGGCTACGGATAATTCACTTTGCTGGGTGATTCCCGGCCTTTCATTTACAGCTGCGGCACCTGCGTGAATTAGGGCATTGGCGAGGGGCGAAATCTGGGCGAAGCCGGCGGTATCAATTTGCGCGACGGGTTCCAGAATGCCTTCTTGGAATGCGAGCAGGATCAATTGATCGCGCTGGTCTGGGGTGATGGCGCTGTGGGCCTGAAGCTCAGAGGCAAAGGCCTTGATCATGGCGCACAGCGGCAGTTCGTCGCTGCGCATAGAGAGTGCGAACTGTTCCAGTAGGGGAGTTAGCGCTTCATCTATTTGCGAGAGGTCGGAGATCAATTGCCATTGGAGTAGCTGCGCCAGGGCGCTATCGGCATCCCGGCACAACTGCTGGCTGTTGAGCAGTTGCCGATCCAGGGATTCATCCAGGGCGCGCTGCCAGAGTAACTGCCGCTGCTCGCGATTCAATACCTGCTGCAAGGCGGGCTGCCAGTTGCGCTGTTGCAGCTGGAACCAGAGCTTGTCCAGCCAGCTTCGCAGGGACTCCACCGGCGGCGGCATCCAGCAGGCACAGGGCGACTGCTGCGCGGCAAACACCTGTTGGCAGCGGTTGCGCAGACGGTTGTTGGGGGTGAGCAGCAGTCCTCCGGGGGGCAGCTGCGCAAATATTTCGAGAGCGGGAAATGCCGGCTTCAGCATGAATTCGGGTACCGGTTAGGGCTTGTTATTCGGGGAACGGTCGCGGTTTGTGACGGAACTGTCAACCCAAGTGCGCAGTTCTCATCATTTTGGCGATCTTAGGTGTTGGATGCGAGGGGTTCGGCAACCGGGGCGAACTCGCGGAAGGCCCGTTCGATATTGCCGGTTAGGTCAACCGTGCTGGTGATCAGGCGGCCAGTATTTGGGGCATCCGGCAGCATCAGCTCAAGTTCTTCCAGCCACCAGCGCACTCGCCGGGCGATGGCTTCGCCGGAATCTAGCCATTGGATTGAGCGAGGGGCGAACTGGTCCAGTTCTTCTCGCAGCAGGGGAAAGTGGGTGCAGGCCAATACGGCAATATCCACTTGGTCACCGCCGGCGGTGTGGAATACGCGGTGCAAGACCGGCTCCAAATCCTCTGCGGTGATGGTTTCGCCGCGCAGTTTGCTTTCCGCCAGATGCACCAACTCCGGTGCGGGCACATTAATTACCCGGTTGCCGTTGGCAAATTGCTCGATCAGTTCGCGGGTGTAGCGGCGGTTTACGGTGCCTTCGGTGGCAATCAGGGCAATAGTGCGGGAACGGCTGGCGGCAGCGGCGGGTTTCACGGCGGGTACAACGCCCACTACCGGTTTCTTCAGTGATTCGCGCAACTGGGGCAGGGCCAGGGTGCTGGCGGTATTGCAGCCCACCACCAAAATATCAGCTCCGCAGTGCTCCATCATGGCTTGGGCCTGCTGGACGATGCGGGGGCGTAGTTCCTCTTCGCTTTTATTGCCGTAGGGGTAAAAGCCGTTGTCCACACCCAGGTGCAAGGTCAGGCCCGGCATCAGGCGGCGGATTTCCCGCGCAATGCTGACGGCGCCCACACCGGAATCAAAGATCAGGGCGCTGGGGGTTGGGCTATCTGGGTGGGCGCTGTGTTTGTGCATGCGTTCTGGAGTACCAACATCGAAACCAATCCTCCAAGAATACCTAAAACCCCGTAAAAATTCCCGCTGGGTCTTCTCGGGCGCAAACCTATCCCTTGTTACTGAGGTTATCGGCCGGGCTGGCGCGGGGTACTTTCCAGGGGCAAGCTGGTAGAATGGCGCCTTCGCCTGGGTGGTATCCCGGGCAGGCCAGCGGGCGAGGCCCCTGGCAAAATCCTGATTTATCCATCTCTTTCCAGGTCTGGGAGTACCACTCTATGCCAGCGTTTCCGCTGCAATTGAATGCCGATCATGCGGTGATGGCGGCTGTTGCCATCTTGTTTCTGTTGGGCTTGGTGTTTTGGTTGGCGCGAGCCAGTAGCCGCCGCGCTTTATTGCAGAGTCAAGCCGCTTTGCAGGTGGCTCAGGCGCGTATCGATAGCAGCCGCGAGCGGGAATCCCAGCTTGGGGTTGAGGTGGAATCCCTGCGTACCGAGTTGGCGGACAAGCTGCAACAGCTCACGCGAAGCCAGGTGCTGGTAGAAAAAGGGGAGGCGGCCCTGGCGGAGCAGCGCAAGCTGATGGAGCAAATGCGTATAGCCATGGGTGAGCAGTTCGAGAATCTGGCCAACCGGATTTTTGAAGAGAAGCAGCAGAGCTTCGTGCGCCGCAGTGAAGACAGCCTGCGCAAAAGTCTCGATCCGCTGGAGCGCCAGCTGGGGGATTTCCGTAAGCGAGTAGAGCATGTCTACGATCGCGAAAATGCCGAGCGCAACAGTCTGCTTGGGCAGATCAAAGCGTTGCGCGAGCAAACCCAGCGCATCAGCGATGAGGCCCTGAACCTGACTTCGGCCCTGAAAGGAGACCGCAAGATCCAGGGTAACTGGGGTGAAGTAGTGCTGGAGCGCTTGCTGGAGGAATCCGGCTTGCAGAAGGGCCGCGAATACGAAACACAAGTAACGCTGACGAGTGATGGCCGCAGGCGCCAGCCGGATGTGATTGTGCGCCTGCCGGAAAACAAAGACCTGATTATCGATTCCAAGGTCTCCCTGGTGGATTATGAGCGCTACAGCTCGGCGGAAACCGATGAGGAGCGCACTCAGGCCCTGAAGCAGCATGTGAATTCCCTGCGCGCCCATATCACCGGCCTTAACAAGAAGGCCTACGAGCAGTTGGAGGGTGTTCGCACCCTGGATTTCGTCTTTATTTTCGTGCCCATTGAGGCTGCGTATATGTTGGCTATGCAGGCGGACCCGGACCTGTTCCGTTTCGCTTATGAGAAGCAAATTGTCCTGGTGAGCCCCACCAGCCTGATGGCGACCCTCCGCACCGTCGAGAATATCTGGCGCTATGAGAAACAAAACAAGAACTCGGAAAAAATCGCCGACGAAGCCGGCAAGCTGCACGATCAGTTTGCTATGGTGCTGGAGTCACTGGATGTTCTTGGTGACCGCCTGCGCCAAGCGGATGACGCTTACCAGCAGACTTACAAGCGACTGGCGACAGGGCGTGGTAATGCGGTGAAGCGTATCGACAGCTTGCGCAAGCTGGGTGCTAAAACCCGTAAACAGATCTCTGCGGACTTAAGGGAGCGAGCGGATCAGCCCGAGGTAAAGGGTTTGCCACAGGCTGAGGAAACTGCTGCGGAAGAATAACTTTTTATGGAAAATCTTGTATTCGCGCTATCAGTCACAGGGCCGATTTTCCTGATGATTATTGGCGGATACCTGCTCAAGTATAAAGGGATAGTTCGGGACAGTTTTATTGATGATGCTTCAAGGCTTGTTTTCCACGTAGCCTTGCCGGCACTGCTTTTTATTAATATCTATTCCTCGGATACCAGCCCCGCGCAAGAAATAGACCTACTGGTAGCAGGGGTTCTCGGCACTTTTGTAATGCTCCCGTTGGCATGGTTGCTGGCGCGGCCGGTAGCGCCAATGGATCGCAGTGCTTTTATCCAGGGCGCCTTTCGTGGAAATGTGGCGATTGTCGGCCTTGCCTGGATCGAAAAAGCCTACGGAAGTGAGGGTGTTTCCAATTCCGCAGGGTTGGTCGCGGCACTTACGATTCAGTTTAATGTTATCGCCGTCGCTCTTTTCGTGCTTTACAATAAGGACAGAAAATTTGGCTGGCGGGTGATGCTGTGGGAGCTGGTCAAGAACCCTCTTATCCTCGGTGTAATCGCAGCCATTGTGTGCCGTTTGTTGGCTGTAAGGTTGCCGGAGGTGCTGCACGATACCATTCAGTATCTTGCATCTGTGGGCTTGCCACTGGGGCTTATTTGTATTGGTGCCAGCATGAAAATGCGAACACTGATGCGCAGTTCCCCTACGGCGCTGGCGGCCTCATTACTTAAACTGGTCGTTGCTCCAATTGTCTGCCTGCTGATTGGTTTGGCATTGGGTATGAGCCCTGAGTACTTGGGATATTTGATCCTGATGACGGGTGCTCCCTGTGCGATCTCGGCCTTTGTAATGGCCCATGCGATGGGCGGGAACAGCCAGCTTACGGCGAATATTGTGGGGCTCAGCACATTGCTTTCTGTTGTTACTGCCAGTATCGGGCTGGCATTGCTTAAGGTGTACTTTTAATGACCGTTTTCCCAACCTGGTTGCTTATTCTTGCAGCAGTAATCATTTTTGCTCTCGCTATTGTGGCTGGCTACTATCTGCGCAAACTATCAGTAGCGCAAAAGAAACAGGCCGAACAACTGGCGGAGCTAGAGCAAGCTGCCGAAGATCAGCGCGAAAGAGTAAACGACAGCATCCAGATTATTGCCCGCACCCTGTTGGATGATGGAGTAGGGCTTACCGAAGCTTCGATTCGTATTCGCGTTCTATTGGATGCGCTTCAGGTGGAAGATAAAGTCCGTGAAGAGTTTGTGGCCTTCTACACCATCGCAGAGAAAACCAGTCATATCCCAATTCTCAAAGACTGGAAAGAACTGCCGCGTAAAGAACAGTTCAAATATGAGTTGGAGATGGCGCAAGTAGAGGCGGACTATAAGGATTTTGCGATGGATGCCGCCAAGCGGATTTTGGGGCGTTCTTTTTAGAACTGAATCATTTCCTGTTTGGGGGTGGCTTTTTGGATCAGCGGGTAGGGGGCTGCCTGCTGATTGGATAGTATCGTATCGCCAGCCTTCCTCCTGATCCCTTCATATCACTTCTCCCTCGCCTGCTCACCTTTAGAATGTTATAAGTATCGACTTATAGTATTGTTTTTATCGAGTTAGCTACCTGCCTAACCATTACCCCTTCAACTAGCTTCGAATAGAAGCCTGACTTATGACGGAAGAAGTTGGATCGAGAGAGGATCGGTACTGGAAGTATATTTATTCCAGCAAGCTGAGAATTAAGCGACGAGTGCTGCGAATGGAGCGGCTGGCAGCGAGAAGACTTAGTTTTCTGCTGGTTAAGGAAAGATCACTTGATGATTGTCGCTTTGCGACCAGTCTTGAATTTCTACTTACCTGGAAGCTAAAAACAGGATGCTGCCCTGATGTCATGTGGTGTGATGGGGTTGAGTTCGAAGATATACATATTGCTGGTAAGAGAGCTATTCGCTTCAGCGGCTCAGTACGGATAGGTCCTGAGGGGGCCGATAATATTTTTCAGGTGCCTTTGGAGGCTCATATCGAGTTAAAACCAAGTGGTAAAAAATTCAAGACTTATCATTCTAGGGTTAACTTTGGTGGGTGTTATTTTGACCTAAAAAGATCCTAATCGATATCGTCACTGAAGTGACAATTATAAATAGATATGGCAGGTGCGACGTGGTTTATGTGAGTATGCGCAGGCACCAGAGAGCCAATAACTGCATAAGTATGAGTGTAGATAAGCGAACTATATCGGGCAGGTATGAAAAACTTTACTATTGTATTTCCAGAATACTGTTTGAAAATGATATAGAAGGTATCAACTTCGGGATAAATCAAGATGAATATGAGTCAGAAGTTGGGACAATATTACCCCGCCTACCTGAAACTGAAACGATAGAAGATATTCAGCAGGTGTTATTAGAAGAGTTCAGTTATTGGTTTGGCTGCGATAGGGATCTTGATGAGCTCTATGTGACGGCTAAAGAAATATGGGCAGCATGGTATAGTTTTAAGAATGGTATGTCATAAATTTAAATGCTACCTGGTTCGAATTCTATTTCTGGGGCATGTTTCTCATATCCCTGATTATATTTTTAGGCGGTAAGCTGTGAAAAAGCTAAAGGGGATGTTATTTTTTGATTGGATATTGTTTGGTAGCTATCGGATGGTGAGATGATAATTATAATTAGAGTTATACGTGCCGCTATAGGTTTATTTGGCATTAGCCAAGCTGTTGGAATCTTTCAATTTTCTCCCGATGGTATGAGCGTGGTTGTAGGGGTGGATGAGCTTATTCTGAGACTTGCTGTTTTGCTTGTATGTCTCACGTTATTTTTACTTTCGAGGCGAATGATAAATCATCTGTATCGATTGAAGCGTGATAATGACAAGGTTTGTATAACTTCCTTGTGGGGTTTGTAGTTGTTTGGTTGCTAGAGTTTATCACGATAAGTTCCTGTAATATTAAATGGGGGTTGTCTGAGGTTAAGTGGAATGTGAGTGCTCGCTGGGAGATGGCGTAATCCACACCGAAAGATAATGTTTAGAGTTAAATGCGTGTAGAGTAGTATGAGAAAAATGAAGAAGATATCAGGATCTACATTCTATTTTAAGAAAATTTTTCCAAGTATATGGTTTGGTTTCTTGGTGCTTTTTGTGGCTGTCTCTATATCTGGAGGTGCAGTTAAAGATTCGTTTATGTTTTTAGTCATGCCGATTTTTATGGCTGTATTTGGCTTTTTCTTTTTTAAGAAGCTGTTGTGGAGTTTGGCTGATGAAGTATACGATGAGGGAGAATCATTGCTCTTTCAAAAAGGGAGTAAGCGGCAAAGAGTTCAGCTCAAAGATATTATTAATGTCAACTATGCGCAAATGAACGCGCCCGAGAGAATTGTTTTGCAAGTGCGCACGGAGGGGGATATTGGAAAGGGGTTGGCTTTTATTCCCCCAATGAGGCTTAACTTTTTCTCTAAAAGTCCTATTGTTGTAGATTTAATCGATAGGGTTGACCGTGCTAGGGAGGTCTAGCACAGGTTCTGCTATTTGTTTAACAAGGGTGGGTTAGATGGTCGGAAAGCTTCGAATGATTCCCGTGCCTTTTGTAAGTAGTGTTGTTGGTTCTTGGGAGAGGGAGCCTCCATGTGTAGGAAGAGGGTTTTAGTTGCTTTAGTGATATCTCTGCTTCTTGTTGGTTTTGGTTTCAGCTTTAAGCCACTAATAGAATCGTGGAGTATGCCTGCCAATGCTGGTGAGCATTTGCTAAGGTTCGACATAGGTGAGCTGAAAGAAAAGCGCTTTGTAATTATAGATAGTGGCTTTGATGGCTATTGGGGGCACTCGTATTTGATTTTAAAAGATAGGGGCGAGGTAAGAGTGTTTCTCTTGCTTACACGAGAAAATAGTTATCTGATGCCATCAAAACATCATTTGTGGAGTGCTTCCGGTTATTGCCAAATGCTTCAGATCAAGGATCAAGTGATTTCTTGCGAAGATGAAGATCTTTATGATTGGCAGAAAGAAGGCTGGAGGTGGAACTTGAAGGGTGAGAGTCTTTCAGGTGAGTTTGGAGCATTAGAAGTTATAGATTATGCCTATGAAGGGCGTTTCATTGTTATAGGTAAAAGCAGCAGATAAGTCGTGGTCAGACGAGCCTCTTTGCTGTTTCTATCATTTGTGTGAGCGATTAAGGAATGATCAATAGAGTGGTGTGGGGCGATGAATGATGCCTAGGTATGTTAAGCTGCTTAGCTTAGGGGAGCTTGAGCAGCTTTCAACTGAGAGACTTCTTGCCTACCTTCGTAAGCTCCATCAATGTGAAGACTCAGTTGACACTTCCGATTTTTGTGAGAGTGAGGCTGATATGCCGGGAGTGGTATTTTTTAAAGAATCAGATCAGTGGCGGAGCCAATACAAGTTAGTAAAAGAAATTTTATCGGCAAGGCCTCATATTGATAAGGTGATAAGAGTAAATGGCTAATGGATTTAGGTGCCGAACTGCAGGGTTGAGTCAACTACCGCTGTAAACTTAATCTCTCAAGGGGGGAGTGGAGCTAAAGGCCCTTAGCTGTATTTGCTTGATAAAGAGTTGTGTAGAAATGGAGTGCTATACGTGACAGATGAAGAGTTAATAACATTTATAGGCAAGAGTGTTGTTAATAACTGGGAATATATTGTAGGTATTTATTTTGCGTTACTAAGTGGCGGGGTTGCGTTATCCTGGATGATTTCCAATCTGATCCACAAAAAGGAAATTAAAGTCCTACAGTTAGAGATTACCCATCAAAAAGAAAGGTTTTCTCAATTTGAGTCAATTATGGAGCAGCGGATAGCATCCATCCAGTCAGAGGCTGAAATGCTGCAAAGGAAGATCAGCTTTGCTAGCCCGGCAGTTCCTGCGGCAATGCCACTGAGTGATCCCTTTGCTGATATTGAGCAGAGCGTTAGTCCTGATGTTGATTGTTTAGAATCTATGCAAAGACGGGATATTGAATATCTGGATATCCCTGCGCCTTTGAAGCGGTCAGCTCCACTTGAAGTTCGAGAGAAGGGCTTGGAGAAAGGGGATGTATCTGATTATAAGATGTTGTCCTTATTGGATAAAACTGATGCTGTTAATAGGACCCTCCGGGAAATAGAAGTTCCCTCTTAAGCCCTTACTTTGCTGGTTGGCAGCTTCATTCGTTCTGTTGATATTTTTTGGGGGTGGCTGCCACTACTGATACTGGTTTTGGGCATGTATAATTGGTGGATGCCTTTAGTAAGTAACGGAATGATTTTAGAGGGATGTATGGAAAAAATTTATAGAAATGGACTCAGTTCACGTGAGTCTGCCAAAAAAATCTTAACTGTCAATCTTGGTGTTATAGGTATTGCATTACTAGTTGCTCTTATCTTTACGCGTATGTTTGGCTCTTCAGCCGAGAGTGGTGAGTCAGATCTTACCTTTTGGACTTTTGTGATTTTAGGTTCTTTAGGTGTTATCGTTTATATATACCTTTCTTTGATACGATTACTTCCACTTGCAGAAATTAATGGAAATACACTAACGGTTTATACCGGAGTCTTTATAAAGAAGACTGTAGACCTTGATAAGGTAGAGAAAATAACGTTTCAATATAGCTCAGAAAAAGATCAAAGGATGAAGGTTAAGTATCCGCGGAAAATTGCAGAAGAGTTTACGATCAAGCAGTCAAATTGTTCAGTTAAGCAACTTTCCGAGTTTATTACCAATCGCTTTGATGTGAATGTTGCCTATACATAGTGGTACGAGCTTCTATGGTCCCTCTATTGCTGGATAAGCCTACAAGGCGGAACACCTTTTGGTGAGGTGTTCTGTCCAGTGTAGGAGGCAACTCAATGCTTAATTATCACAGCTCTTAGTTTCTCAGATTTTATTGTTGAATTTCTTGGCTGGTATAAGAATGCTGGCCAAGTCAACGCTGTATAATGTAATTGTCCTTTTGGTATTTATGGCCCCCTTTTTTCTGGTACGGATGTGCTTTAAATAGAGCAATCAGTTTAGTGGTGCGTTGTCCTGGGGAAAAGTTTGATCTCAAGGTCTTCCATGAGGAGTTTCTAAGTTTTGGTAATGCGCCAGTGCCAATTATCCGAGAGTTAATGCTGGCAAGATTACAGGAAGAAGATCAAGATCAAAGGCAGAACCTAGTGCGTAATAAGGTACAAGTAATCTACAAACTATCAGTCGCGAAAATCGTCAAAGGAATCCTGCGGCTCCCAATAGAAAGTGCCTAATAAAAGATCGAATAGCGGAAAAGTTAAATTGAAATTATAAATTTTCATTAGTTTACGGTGATGATGAATTCTGTGTAAGTGGGCTAACTCACGAAACACTGGCACTTTATGAAACCAGTGACTCTTGGGCTGGTGATAACCGATATGCATTAGCTCATAAGCCAGGTGATTTAATATCATGGTTGCTGCTGTGATATATCCCATATTACCTGAAGCCACCCAGGATAGAAAAAAACCACAAAGTGGTGCCAGAATAAAAGTGATAACAGCTGTTAGATAGATTGGAAACAGTACTATACGCCAATCACGAGTTGACTCAAAAGACAGCAAAGGTGCAGAAAAGAAACTGTGGTGATCGCCAGTATGCCTCTTGTAAAACAGTTTGGTAAATCTCAACTTATTATGCCCAGACCAGCGATGGGCGGCATACTCTACAGCGTTGTAAGCAAGAATTCCCAGTGGAATTATTAGCAGTTCATGCGCCCTCAGCTCACTTATCTGAAAACTACAGTAAATAGCACCGATTAGGCTGATCAGTAGAATACTCCCTAAATGGAACCAGCCGCTATAGCGGCTTTGGGCATAGGCTCTATATTGCTCTCTGAAAGCCGCCGTATCATGCATGTTCGACATATTTCACCTGACTTTTTATAGTATTTACGGTTTTTCATGCTATTGACGATAAATATAATCAGGGACATCATGTATCGTCTAATAAATAATTATTAAATGCATTATTCATCAGGTTGATAATGTCTACGCACCTTAGATCACTGGATTTAAATCTGCTTCCCGTTTTTGAAGCACTTATGATTGAGCGAAACCTGACCAGAGCTGCAGTAAAACTGCATATGAGCCAACCGGCCGTTAGTGCTGCCCTCAAGCGGTTGAGAGCTACTTATGAAGATGAGCTTTTTATACGGACCGCTAGGGGATTGCGCCCCACTGAACGCGCACTGGTACTGCACCCCTCTATTCACCAGGCACTCAACACCGTCCGTTCAGGCTTCCAGCAAACGTCTTTTGATTACCGGAAAGCAGAGCAGGAATTCTCCGTCGTTATGCCCGATGTGGTGGAAACTCTGATGATCCCCGGCTTCTGTAAATGGCTTCGAGAATTTGCACCCGGCATAAGGCTTACTGTACTCCCCGATGAGTCAGAAATGACAGCCAGAATGGTGAGTAATGGGGAAGTAGACTTAATCATTGACTACCTACCTGTCAATTCCCCCAGCTATGTTAACCAGCCTATCGCAGAAGAAGAGCTTGTGGTTATTGTCAGCAAACATAATAAAAATGTGGGTGAGACAATCAGTGAAAAAAAATTCCAATCGCTGCCACAAGTATCCCTATTAAGAGGAAACCCTATGGGCTCTCCAATGGAAAGGCTAGCCAGGCCCAGAAAGTTACAGCGTAATATTTGTTTACGAGTCCCACACCTCTCGTCTTTCCCCTATGTGGTTTGCACAACCGATTTAATTGGCGTTGTACCAGCAAGAATGATGATTTCAAGCTATTATAAAGAGCTTCCCATACGTATGCTCAAACTGCCAATGGCATTTCCAAAGGTAGTGCTTCAGCTCACCTGGCATAAGTCGCAGACAACAAATCCAGCTCATCGATGGCTAAGGGAAAAAATTTTGGAGCTTTATCCGAGTTTATAAACGCTGTGTAATACGAGTGCCCTTTGATATTTATGGCTCCCTTTTAGTACGGATGTGCTGCAAATAGGGTAATCCTTTTCGAACGTTCTGATAAGGATAATGTCCCACCTAATGAAGGCTAGAGGCTGATTTTTTAGTTTTCAGAGGTTCTGTTATTTCTGAGTGATCAGTTGTAAGTGGTGCGTTGCCCTGGGAAAGGAGTTTAGGGAATGAGTGGGTTTAGTTTTAAGGGTGCGGTAAGAAACAACCGCGGTGCAATATTGTTTCTATTTCTTATGTACTTTTTCAAGTCAGCGTATGCCGATTGGTCTCCAGTACCAAGTGGGTCTATGGAGCCTACTATTCATCCTGGTGATTTTTTGTGGGTAGATAAGACGAGCTATGGGCCAAGTTTATTTTTCTTCAATAAGCAAGTTGCTCAATGGGGGAACCCTTCCAGAGGAGATGTTATTACCTTTTTGCCACCTCACACTGATCAACTATATGTGAAGCGTGTAATAGGCGTCCCTGGTGATAGCTTACGTATTGAAGGGGCGAATGTGTTTGTTAATGGAGCTCAGCTTGAGTATCACCTGGAAAGTGGGGTGGGTTCGGACATCCTGGGTAGGGAAGTCATTGATGGCAGGGAGCATCAGTTCAAGCTTAGTGGTAATAAGAAATTGCCATATATTGGGAAGACTATTGAGATCCCTGAAGGTAAGTACTTTGTCATGGGAGATCATCGCAACGATAGCTTGGATTCGAGATATTGGGGCTTGGTTGACCGTGATAGGGTTATGGGCAAAGTTACATCTTTAGCGTTTTCCTTTTCTAAGGAGAGAGATTTCTTTAGTAGTGTGGCGATGCCTCTCAAGTAAATAGCCAATAAATTTTCTTTAAAAGGGTGCAGCTGTTCACTGGTAATACTTGTGCTACCAGAGAATAGAGGGAAGGCTTGCAATAGCAGGGAGTTGCTAACATGAAAGTGATTGATGTTTGGGCCCAGCATCCTACAGAGCGTTTTCTTGCTGAACCTTTCTTTGATACTTTGAAGCGTTGGATGGGGCAGGATTTTAAAGAAGTGCCCCTTGAGTGGACCCTGTCAGCTATGGATATGGCAGATGTGTCCAAGTCATTGATTTCTGCTTGGCATGGGCCGAGCGGAGCCTTGATAAGCAATGATGAAGTACTGGATCTTACTTTAACTCATCCTGACAGGTTTTGCGGTCTGGCATCAGTGGACTTGCGAAAGCCAGTAGAGGCTGTGCAAACCCTGCGCAAGTACGTTTTGGAACATGACTTTAAAGGGCTGCGCATTGTGCAGTGGCTCTGGGAGTTGCCTTGTACTCACCCTTTGTATTATCCGCTATATGCGGCTTGTGTTGAGCTGGGGGTGCCAGTTTGTTTGCAAGTGGGCCTTACCGGGCCGTTGCGTAGCTCTGATTCTGGCCGTCCTGCCCATATTGAGCGGATTGCTCTCGATTTTCCCGATCTAAAGATTGTCTGCGGCCATATTGGGTATCCTTGGCACAATGAAATGATTGCTTTTGCGACCAAGTTTCCCAATGTCTACATAGATACTTCTGCTTATAAGCCAAAAAGATACCCCCGTGAGTTGGTTTCATTTATCAAGTCTCACGGTAAGAATAAGGTGATGTTCGGGACTAATTATCCCATGCTGACACCGGAGATGTGCTTAAAGGAAATGCACCTTCTGGAGTTGGAGGATGAGGTTGCGGAACTCTTCTTGTATAAGAATGCAGAGAGAGTGTTTAAGCTTTAATAAGCTGTCACCATTGTTAGTCGATTGCAGTGGTCTGCTAAATCCCGCTACAGGAAGAGACTAAGAGGTTTAGTCTCTTCGCAACTCATCCTTGATTGCAATGGGATTGGGAAAGTTCATCACCACAATGTAAGACGACACCAGGAATGTAAGGATCGCGGTTGCCTGGATTAAATGTGATGCTGCGCTGCCAATCAGGTTTTGTGTATAAGCGAGCAGGGCGATTAACAGGGAAAATTCACTAATTTGCCCAAGTCGAAATCCAATATCCCACGAGAGCACTTTGTGCTCACTGCGATTTCCAAGCAGGAAGTGAAATACAACGGGTTTTATTACCAGAACTGCGGCGGCTGTGACCAGGGCAGGAAGTAGAATTTCGGGCAGCATGGCCAGCTTGAATTGCGCTCCGAGGCTGAAAAAGAACAGGATCAGGAAGAAGTCTCGCAGAGGTTTAAGGCTGAGGGCGATGTACTGTGAAATCCGGCTGGCAGCCAGCGTGATACCACCAATAAATGCGCCGATCTCTCTTGAAAGGCCAACAACTTCCGCCAGCTCTGCCATTCCCATGCACCATCCAAGTGCCATTAAGAATACGTATTCGTGAAAGCGGTCAAAGCGGGTAAAAAGTGGTAATAAAATATATTTTACTATTAGCCAAGCAAAAAGTATCAGCAGTGGTAGCGATCCAAAGGAGAGAGCCAATTGCCAGATCTGTTCGTCGCCGGTGTTATCACTCAGCAGTACCATTAGGCAGACTATTGCCACAAAGTCCTGAAAAAGAAGAAGTCCCACCATAAGTTCACCCAAGTGCTTGTGGTGAAGTACGGTCGTGGGAAGCAGTTTGATACCGATAATGGTGCTAGAGAACATCAGCGCCATGCCGATTACCCAGGATTCAACGGTAGTAAATCCAAACAGCAAGCCTATGCCAAAGCCAAGGCCGAGGAAGATCGCACAGCT
The DNA here is from genome assembly GCF_056311705.1 of Microbulbifer sp. ABM4_008. NCBI lineage: Bacteria > Pseudomonadati > Pseudomonadota > Gammaproteobacteria > Cellvibrionales > Microbulbiferaceae > Microbulbifer > Microbulbifer sp. ABM4_008. The sequence goes on from NZ_CM149970.1 coordinate 2,138,039, forward strand.
TACAACTCCCACAAATGTAGCTTTGCGTAATACAGCTACCAGCGCTTGAGGTTGCATATCCAGCCCCAACAGGAAGAGCAGGAAGATAATCCCAACGCTGGACATATCGGATAGAAGTTGCAGGTTATCGATTACTGCAAAGCCGGATGGGCCGAGTAAAACACCGAGAGCGATGTAAGCGACCAGAAGCGGTTGTCGTCCAAAAAGAGCCAGTGAGGCAACAATTGCTGCGCCACTAAAGATCAAGAAGAATGATTGGAAAAGGGAGCTGTCCGCCACAGGCCATCCTTGTGTGTGAGCGAGATTTAACCATTATCCATAGATGTGCGAACAGCTGAAAGAGCTATGTGCCTACCAAGTGGTTGTGCTGAGACCTTATTCACCGGATGGAATCGGTAACTCGGTAGTGCTTTTGATCTGTTCCAAGGCAAAGTTGGAGACAATATCGCTGATGCCGACATGCCGGATTAACTCCTTGTAAAAGCGGTCGTAGGCCGTGATATCGCTAACTACCACTCGCAACAGGTAATCGTAGTCGCCTGCCATACGGTAGCAAGCCACTACCTCTGGCAGCTGTGCCATATGTTCGGCAAAGTTGTCGGCCCACTCCGGTGTGTGCTGGTCAGTTTTAACCTGGGCAAACACTGAGACCGGAAGTCCTAAAATCTCGGCATTAAGCAAGGCGACTTTGCGTCGAATGATGCCGCTCTTTTCCAGTTTCTGCACCCTGCGCCAGCATGGGGTTTTTGTCAGGCCCACACGCTCCGCCAGCTCCTCGATCGAAAGGCTGACGTCAGATTGCAGAATCGCAAGAAGTTTTCTATCAATCGCGTCAAGTGAGGACATAGTGCTATGCGCTCCCTATAAGGTAGGGGTTTTGTGTCCTTGCGCTGATTGCATTGCCTCCCTGGCTACCCCTAACGGTATTTGGGCGAGTGGGTGTGGGGGCTATTGGATGAAAGTCATCGAACTACCATCACACCTACTGCAGATACGATAGGCTCAGGGGGAGAGTGCTGGTAGTGGAATTTCCCTAGATGTGCAACGCTTCTGGGGGAGCTTTTTAGTAGAGGTAAGATTGGGCGGAAGTTGGCCGCCCAATCTTGAATGCAGATCAGGCTGCGTCTTTGGGCGGGAAGCGGGGTTCGAATAGTCCCAGCTCAATGGCCTCGCGGACCTTGGCCATCAGGTCAATTTCTGTCAGTTCCTGCAGCTGTTGCAAGCTGTTGAGAACATAGTAAATGGGTTGAACAATATCGATGCGATATGGGGTGCGCAGTGCGGTAACCGCGTCTAAATCGTAGCGCTCTGGTTGGTGACTCAGTGCGTAGAGTGTCTCTTTCGGGGAAGACAGAATGCCGCCACCGTAAATGCGCAAACCATCGTCGGTGTTCAGCAGGCCGAACTCCACTGTAAACCAATAGAGGCGGGCTAAATAGGCGCGCTCTTTAGGCGAGGCTTTAAGGCCCAGTTGTCCGTATTTTTGCGTGAAGTTTGCAAATGCTGGGTTGGTGAGCATGGCGCAGTGGCCAAAAATCTCGTGGAAGATGTCTGGTTCTTGCAGATAATCAAATTCTTCGGGAGTGCGTATAAAGGTAGCAACTGGGAATTTGCGATCCGCTAGAAGGCCGAAAAAGGTTTCGAAGCCGATAAGGGCGGGAACCCGGGCGACTTCCCAGCCAGTTTCCCTGCGCAGCACGCTGGAGATTTCTTCGAGCTGGGGGATGCGGTCTTTCGGTAGGTCCAACAGCTCCAGGCCGTGCATATATTCATCGCAGGCGCGGCCAGGTAAGACATCCAGTTGGCGTTCAATCAGACGCTGCCAAGTTTGGTGTTCAAGGTCGGTATACTCGATAAAGCCGTCTTCATTGGGCTCACGGGCAACGTACTTGCTTGCCTTCTTTGCTTCTTTCTTCATGAATGTCTCTCCTGCGGCTCGGTAGCTCTCGCTGATTCCCAGTGCCCAGCACCTGCCGCTGAACCTGTTGTTGTTATGTTTCGACCTCTATTTTTAGCCAGGCGTGCCCTTGGTGGGGAGAGGTAGCGGCGAGCTATTGCGCCTTCCGGGGAGTTCAAATTACACTTTCTGTAAATATTTCTTTACAGGTGACGCTGTGCGGGTAGAGATTACTTGTGCAAATCGTGTCGGCATTTTGCACGAAATAATGCAAATTTTCGGAAAATATCGGATAAATGTGACCTCTGGTGAGCTCGGGGGGGACAGTGGAGATAAGGTCTATCTGATAGCGCCCGGGATGCTTGCCACTCAATACCAGACTATCGAGAAGTCCCTGCACCAGGTTCCTGGAGTTAAGCGGGTGCGGAGGATCTCTCTATTGCCTCTGGAGCGACGTCATTTCGAGTTGGACACTTTGCTGAGTCATGTGACTGATCCGGTTCTTAGTGTGGATCGCGAGGGCAGGGTGGTCGCTGCCAATCTGGCAGCGGCAAGGGCTTTCGGTGTGAGCTTGGACAAGGTGCCTGGTCTACAGCTGCAGAGATTCCTGCCGCTTATGCAGGTCGCAGAATTGCTGCGGGATTTTGCAGTGCCTCGCTACGGACTGCCTCTGGTGGTAAGGGGGCAGAGCTTTCGTGTGGACTGGTCCCCGATCACTCTGGAGGGAAATCCCGGAGCGGTTGACTCACTGGCTGGGGCGGTACTGCGTTTACAGCCTTGGGATAGCAGCGAGTTTGTCACTGAGCTGCCAAGACCGATGGTGTTGTGGGATTTTGATTTGCGTCGAAGGAGTTGCCTCCAGTTACAGGACTTATCTGAACTCAGTGCACCTCTGTTGATACTGGGTGAGCGGGGCACAGGAAAGACAACGTTTGCCTGTGCGGTGCATTACCTCTCCCCATCGGCCTCAAGGGCTGATTGCTATCGAATTATCCCCCGTGACGGCACTATGCAGCTGCCTTCACATCTTCGTCGAACGGGTACTTTGATTCTTGAGGATATACATACTCTCAAAACAGAAGCTCAAGTTGATTTATTGAGAAAACTCCGCAATTTGCCGGCATCGCTGAGATTGGTGGCCACCGCTATTGATAGGGAATCTATTGCGCCGCCACTTGCACAGCTGTTTTCGTCGTTAGCGATGTCCTTGCCCCCGTTGCGAAATATGCGACCGGTTCTGCCGCGCTATGCCAGTACTTTAATGCGCCAGGAGTCTCCAGAGGCTAGTGAGCTCAATTTTGATAGCGAGGTGATGGAGTTGATCAAACTCCATGACTGGCCGGATAACTTCAACGGCCTCAGGGACTATTTAATGGCCGCATCCAGTCAATGCTTGATTAGAGGGGCGGCGTCGATCAGTTGCGCGGATGTGCCGGATTTAATGGTTAAGGCGGAACTTCCCTGGCGGGACTGGAGCCGTGGACTTACCTATAAGGAAATGATGGAGCAGCTGGAGAGGGCGTTGCTGGCGGATATTATCAAAGGTCACTCCTCAACCAGGGAGTTGGCTAAGGAGCTGGGTATTTCTCATACCGCTGTGGCCAACAAATTGCGGAAATACGGCTTGTCGGCCAATAAAAAATAGTTTGTTTAGCGGTCGATTCGTCCGATCAGCATATCTTTAAACATGACAAAGTCCCCGATAAAACTGTAGAACGGATACTTGAAGGTTGCCGGGCGGTTGTTTTCAAAGAAAAAGTGCCCGATCCATGCAAACCCGTAGCCTGCGACAGGAGTAACTGCCAGCCACAACATATTGGAAGTTACTACAGCCGCAATTATTGTCGCGAACACCAGACTGGTACCAAAGAAGTGCAGCCGACGACAGGTGAGGTTGCTATGTTCCTGTAAGTAGAATGGATAAAACTCGCGAAAAGATTCAAATTTTTGAGCTTCTATTGCGGCCATGCTGTGCCTCCTTATTTTTATTGCACAATCAGGGAAGCCGCTGAACAAATCCGTAACATCTCTGCGTTGCGAATTCTTGCAAGGTCCAGGCATTGCTGCGAGGTCGCGCCTTAACTATGAATCGCTCCGTAAGCTAGACGTATCGCGGGTTTATTCAGAGACTCCTAAGTTTAAGACGAATATCTACAGACGCCAATCAGGGCGCGGGCACAAATTATCTGTTAGGCTGCCGCAAAAATATGCGGTTAACCCGCAAGTAAGCGATATGAGGAAGTTATGGCAGGTCCACTCGCACACTTAAAGGTACTCGATTTAAGTCGTATTCTCGCCGGACCCTGGGCTGGGCAGGTATTTGCTGATTTTGGGGCTGAGGTTATTAAAGTAGAGCGGCCGGAACGAGGGGATGATACTCGCCACTGGGGCCCTCCCTACCTAAAAGATGAGAAGGGAAATGACACGGCTGATGCCGCTTACTACCTAAGTGCCAATCGCGGAAAAAAATCAGTTACTGTTGATATCACTACTGAAGATGGCCAGGCCTTGATCAAGGAGATGGCAGCCCGATGCGATATTCTTCTTGAAAACTACAAAGTAGATGGGCTGAAAAAGTACGGCCTGGATTATGAGTCCATCAAGGCGATCAATCCTGGTGTTATCTATTGCTCGATCACAGGTTTTGGGCAAACTGGCCCGTACAAAAATCGAGCAGGCTATGATGCGATGATCCAGGGGATGGGTGGTCTGATGAGTATTACCGGTGTGCCGGAAGGGCAACCGGGTGCGGGCCCGCAAAAGGTGGGGGTGGCAGTAGCGGACCTGATGACGGGGATGTACGCGGTATCTTCTGTATTGGCGGCTGTTATTCACCGACAGCATACGGGTGTTGGCCAGCATATTGACCTCGCCTTGTTGGATACCCAAGTATCCTGGTTGGCTAACCAAGCTCAAAACTACCTCACTTCTGGTAAAAGCCCTGAGCGACAGGGTACCGGCCATCCCAATATAGTCCCCTACCAGGCAGTCCCCTCAAAAGATGGCTATTTTATGTTGGCAGTGGGTAATGATGACCAGTTTAAACGCTTCTGTGGAATCGCTGGTGTACAGGATCTGGCAGAAAACCCCGCCTATGGGACTAATTCAGCGCGGGTTATGGCCCGTGAAGAATTGGTGCCTCAGATTGAAGCTGCGACTCGTAAGCACGAATCCGCTTGGTGGCTCCAGCATCTTAGTGATGCTCATGTTCCCTGTGGGCCTATCAATACATTGGAGGAGGTTTTTGCTGATCCTCAAGTACAGGCCCGAGGTATGGTGGTTGAGCAGGATCATCCGGAAGCTGGAAAGGTGAAGACCGTGCGCAACCCTGTAATCTTCTCCGAGTCCGCACTCGACTACACTCAGGCGCCGCCAGTATTGGGTGAGCACACTGAGGAAGTATTGCGAGATTTGCTTGGCAAAAGTGACGAGCAAGTAGAAGAGTTGCGGAACAAGAGTATTGTGTAAGTTATAGATAGATGACTTGCTGATAATCAGGCACAAGGATGTGCCTTGTAAATTAGGGAAAACAGATGGAACTCGACCACGTCAATATTACTGCTCCTATGGAAACCCTAAAGCGGGTACGGGACTTCTATGCCCAGGTTCTCGGTCTGACCGAGGGTGAGAGGCCAAATTTCAAGCGTAATGGATTTTGGCTCTATGGCAATGGTAGGGCTATTTTGCATTTAATAGATGGTGAGGTGAGTGGTGACCAGCCTGAGAAACCCTACCTGGATCACATAGCTTTCCGTACAGATGCGCTTGAGCCGGTTAAGCAGCGTCTGGATGCATTGGGAGTCTCCAATCACCTAATGGATGTGCCCGGACGCAATGTACGGCAATTGGTATTTTTTGATCCGGTAGGAATTAAAGTTGAGGTTAATTCTCAAGTGTGATCATGTCCGAGATATACTAATCGCTATTGCATCTGTTCTTAGCAGTATTTGTTGACTATATGAGTACTTATTAGGCTCAAGAATAGTGCGCTTTTTATGGGTAAAGCTAATGCTCTAAAAAGTACCCCAAATAGCTATCGTTATAACTAATGAAAAGCTGCAGCAATCTAATATTTAAATGATCTTCTGAAGTTTCTATTTTGTATATTATAAAACTTATCAAATAGAAAAATTCTCAATTTGCTCTGTTTTTTGGGGTAATATCTTTATGGGTAATATGTTCCTTTTTGTAGGGTTTTGTTAGATCTTAATACCTCACCTAAAAACTCTGATCGGTGCTTGAGTTTAGACTTGCCATTCACTAATGCGAAATTTTGTGTCTTGTATATTTCGCCTTTAATAGACTGAAAGTGCTCACCACTAATTTAATTGTGAATTATTTTTTTGCGCTTAAATATTAAGACGGGTTTTTTTTTTAGTAAATACTCTACTAGGTTTGTTGGTCACGAGCCTGAGGGAATTAATAGTTATAAATGTGCTTGCCTCAGCTGGATGTATTTCGTACATTGCGCGGCTTTGACGATTAGAGCTAACTTTTTCTTGTTAGTTCATAAAAATATGTTTTGGGGCCGGTTGTTCCGGGTTTGACTCTATGCGTTCCGTTATTGGTCTCCTGTGCTTATTAGTTACAGGTATGCTTTCTGTTACTGCAAATTCTTCAACTGGAATACGGGAGAATGGCTATAAGATTTACCTCGGAGATATTGATGGTGACGGACGCGAAGATCTATATTTTGAATACCATCGTCCGGTAATTCTTTTACATGGGGACATTTCCACTCCGGTAGTGATGCCGCAGTTGCCGAATTTTGTTCTGTACTTAAAGTTTGGTAGTGAAGATTATGAAGATCCGAGAGAAATAACATTATCGGAGTCGGAGGTCGCGGATCTCCAGCCCTTAGATGATGATCTTTCTGTGGTGGGGGATTTTAATGGTGATGGTCTTTCCGACTTATTGGTGCTAACAACCATGCCATTGGTTATCCATGCCGAGGGGGATGGTTTACCTGAGCTAGTTCAAGTCTTATCTATCGAGAATCGTGATGATGACATCTCTTATGCTGCTGCAATCCTTACTAATGTAAACCCGAATTCTATAGCTGTTAAGGATCATAATAGTGACGGTAGGGATGATATTTCTGCTGGAAACTTTATATTTGAAGCGGATGAGAGTGGCACTTTTAGTAGCTATACGACACCAGACAATATTCTAACTCCCAACATGGCAGGTGCCTCTGGCGGTCAGTTTAGGGTGAATGAATCTGGTGCTGCTACTTACTCTGTTCCGATAGTCACCGCAGCGGGCACCGCTGGTGTTGTACCTGAGGTTTCGCTGAACTATAGCAGTAGCGGGGGCAATGGTCTTGTTGGTAAGGGCTGGGCTATTGGTGGTCTTTCGGGTATTTCCCGATGTCGACAAACCCTATCTATTGATGGCAATGTGGGACCAATTAACTGGACCGAATCCGATAGGTTTTGCCTTGATGGGCAGCGCTTAATAAATGTAAGCAATTTGCAATATGGTGCTCAGGGTGCGGTTTATAAGACAGAAATGGACTCCTTTGCAAAGATTACCTCTATTGGTGGCAGTCTTGGCAAGCCAGCTTATTTCAAGGTGGAGCGTAAGGACGGATCAGTTAGCTACTATGGGGAAAGCAGTGATTCGAAACAACTTGTGGGAGATCACGTTCTTACCTGGGCGCAAAGTCGTTTTGAAGACAGTGTCGGTAATCATATCGAGTTCGTTTATGAGGGTAGTTCGGAAACAGGGCATCGCGTTAAGTTCATCCGTTATGCTTATGGCTCCGGCACCTATCAGGCAGAAATAGAGTTTGTCTACGAAGCTCGTCCTGAGTACCTCCGGGGCTTTACTTCAGGTTTTGAATTAACTACCACTAAGCGGCTGGAGAAAATTATTTCAAAATCCAGTGAGAGTGTAATTCGCGAGTATAATCTGGAGTATAAACCGGTTCTGCCTTTTATTCCTGTCGATAATTATGACGATAGAACCTCATTACTAACGTCATTACAGGAGTGCGTAAATTCTAAATGCCTTCCGGCAATCAGTTTCGATTGGTTGCAGGCACCGTGGCGACAATATGGCCCTCAATCAGAAGCAATAGACTTCTCCCCAACTAAAAATCGTTTTCTAAGCGATTATAAATACGCAGACTTTAATGGCGATGGTAAGCAGGACATCGTTTGGATTGAGGGATACAGTGACGATGGAAGTGACACTGATATCCGTGTTAAATACGCAATTTCATACGGTTCAACGTTTGTTAAGCAGAGTTTTACCGGTGGAGTGTTTAGCTCTGAATACTATACCAGCTCTAATGTTGGTAAGGGTTTTGCCGTTCGAGTATTAGATTACAATGGTGATGGCCGCCATGATTTAGCAATTTATAACCCCCGTACAGCCTATGGGATTTCTGGTAATTACTGGCATATTTTCTTAAGCCGTTACGATAGTGGGAGTCAGCGCTGGAAACTGGATTCAAGGCCAATCAGTACGGGAAGATCCAATAAAGATGTAATTTTTGCCGACTTCAATGGAGATGGTTTGGCGGACTACATCTCAGTTTCTTACAGTAGTAGTTCTGGAGCAAAAGTACTCGTTCGTTTGCTCGAGGCTTCTGGAGAGGCGGCTTCATCTGACCAGTTCTATAAGTTCAGTGATGATTACATCACCTATCCATTAAATATTTCTGGCGCTAGCAGTATGAATTCCGGCAGCCGTGTTCCAGATACCCTGGGGGATTTTAATGGCGACGGTGCAATGGATATTGTGGTGGCAACCTCTGAGGGGTTTGAGGTTGCAACTTTTGATCAGGATGCTGGGGAGTTCAACTCCATGGGCATCCTTTCAACTACCAATACGACCAAAAGTCCAATCGCAGTAGACATTAATGGTGATGGCCTTACTGATATTGCCTATACCTCGGATTCAGGTAGCTTACACGGCCAGTTAAGCACCGGTACAGGCTTTGTTTTCCTGGGCTATCTGGGCGGTAGTAGAGGTACTTTTGTAGACCTTAATAACGATGGCTATCAAGATTTTGTCTGGCCTTCTTCCAGTAGTGATACGGTTTATGCTCGATTCTTCGATCAAAATACTGGCGATTTTGTTGAGTTAGGTGATCGTAAGAAATTTGATTCCGTCCCCCCCTGTTTCTCTTCACTCAAAGAACTTAATCTTGCCTGCGGCGGCCTGGAAGATAATGATTTAATTTGGTTTGCAGACACTGACGGCGACGGAGAGCCTGATTACCACCGATATGACAATTCTAGTGGTAAAGTCTATACCCGACTGGATAATACCCTTGACTCCCAATACAAAACTACTCCGCGAAACGTTATTCATAAAATTGATAATGGCCTAGGAAATATCACCCAAGTCACCTATGAAAACATGGTGAGCGATGGGGTCTACTCTCGCCTGGATGTATCGACAGAAGGCAGTATTGATGCTTTTTATACTGCGCTAAATGGAAAATGGACACTGCCTAGTGGCAGTCATACCCTGGGTAAGGATAAGCCGGTATTAGATATATTGAGTCCCATGTATCTGGTTTCTAAAGTTGAGAGTTCCGCTCCAGTCGCCAGCGCCACCCCTGGCTCAGTAAACCAGACTTCTCTAAGTTCGGTGTCCTATCACTACCATCAAATGAAGCTCCAGGCAGCGGGCCGGGGTATGCTGGGCTTCCAGAAAATCAGTACCACCGATAATCAAACAGGTGTGGTCACGGAAACTACATACCGTCAGGATTTCCCATTTGTAGGTATGCCGCTGCAAACAGAAACCCGCTCAAAAGAGGGGCAACTTCTAAGTAAGGCTGAGAACAACTGGCGTTTGCAGGGCTGGAGTGGCAGTGGTCAACCGCAAGCACCTTACCAGCCGTATATTTATGAGGCGGTAGAAGAAACCTACGATCTTAAAGACGAAGGTACCGCTCAGGGAGGCTTACTGCAAGTCGTTACCACTACTAACAGTTATGATGCCTATGGCAATGTGCTCAGTATCACCTTAGTCACTGAAGACGGTGTCTCTGGTGAGCAATTTACCAAGAAAACAGAAAATACTTACGGAAGCTCTACCTGGGAAAAAGAGAAAGGCCGACTTGTTAGCTCAAAAGTGACAAACACTCGCCCTGGCATGTCTAGCCATATACGGGAATCGGCATTTACTTATTACTCATCAGGTATCCACCAAGGGCTGTTGAAGACTGAAATCATTGAGCCAAATCAATCACAGTACAAGCAGACAACGTCCTATGAATATGACGATTTTGGCAATGTTAATAAAAAGACAGTAGCGGCTTCCGGTGAAGAAGAGCGTAGTGCAACTACGGTGTATGACCTTTCCGGTCGATTTGTATCGGAAAGCTATAACGCGCTCGGCCACCTGACAGAGAAAGTGGTTTCTCGCAATCAATTTGGCGCTCCACTGGAAATTCAGGGAATGAATGGTCTGGTAACGGTATTTGCCTATGATCAATTTGGTCGGGAGACGATTAGCCGAAGCAATACTGGTGCTGACAAAATCACTGAATATGAGCGCTGTGTAATCGGGTGCCCAGCTGGTGGCCAATATATGGTTACCATCAGTAGTAGTACTGGCAGCTGGAGCAGGGAGTACTTTGATTCGTTAGGCCGTTCTATTCGTACTGAAACCAAGGGGTTTAACCAGAGAATCTACGCCGACAAAGAGTATGACAATCTAGGTCGGGTGAAATTTACCAGCGAACCTTACTTCTCTGGTGATACACGACTATGGTCTGAGATGGAGTATGACCTGCTCGGCCGTCCAACCCGAGTAACTACTCCAGATGATGCTGAGTCGACTATTTCATATGCAGGTCTTAAGACCATTACTACAAATGATAAAGGTCAGCAGAAATTTGAGACAAAAAATGTCGCTGGAGAACTGATTGAAGTTGTCGATGCTATAGACGGCCGCCTTACTTATGAGTACGACAGTCAGGGTAATCTGCATAAAGCCAAGTCATGGGGTAAGGTGAATAGTGCCGGTAGTCATATTGATGAAGGCGATGATCTCAACTATCCCATTGTGGTCACCATCGAGTATGACGATCTAGGCCGTAAAATCAGCATGGATGACCCTGATAAGGGAGACTGGCAATACGAATATACGGGTTACGGTGAGCTTAAAAAGCAAACCAATGCAAATGGCCATACTGTAGAGTTCACCTATGACAAGTTGGGTCGGCAGTCGACTCGTACCGAAAAGTCGAAGGGTGACTCTGCTCCAACCAGCGATGTCGCTTGGTTCTATGACAGCGCTACCAATGGCCTGGGACAGGTAGAGATGGTCATGGACAGCGTCTCAGGTTACCAGGCGGTGTATCAGTATGACTATGTTGGTCGAAACCATATTCAGGCCGTGGATTTTGATGGGGATGGCTCCCAACCCTCCTATATCTCTACCACTGTGTTTGATGGCCATGGGCGTATTGAATACAGCTATGATGCCTTGGACAGTATGCTCGATGGCGGTAAGTCAGGCACTCAGAATTTTTACAACACCTATGGTTATCTTTACAAGATCGTAGATCTGGCTACTGGAGACCTAATCCAAGAGGCGAAAGACCAAACCGCTCGTGGTCAGTTGAAAGAACAGCTGCTTGGCAACGGAGCCACCACGAGCTTCAGCTACGAAAGTACGACCGGTCGATTGCTGAACCAGACCTCCACTGTATTGGGCGCCTTTGGCATTCAAAATATCACTTATCAGTGGGACACCCTGGGCAACCTTACTAGCCGCCACAACCAAAGTGGTAAGAAGGATCTGCGTGAGAGTTTCTGTTACGACAACCTTAACCGCCTGATAAAAACCCATGTCGGTAGCAGTAGCTTTAGTTGCAGTGGTCTCAGTACCTCTGAACAGGATATTCGTTATAACGCGATCGGCAATATCACTTATAAGGCTGGCGTAGGGGATTATGTCTACGGTGAGAATGGGGCAGGGCCACATGCCGTGACAACAGCCGGCGGCGTTAGCTACAACTACGATGCCAATGGCAATATGACCGCAGATGGTTTCGACGGTGGTCGGACTATTAGTTACACCACTTTCGATAAAGCCTCCCTGATCAAAAAGGGCAACAGCACCACAGAGTTCCTCTATGGTCCTAACCATAGTCGGTATTACCGCAAGGACAGCAATAGTAATAATGGCGAAGTGACGGAGACCTGGTATATCGGTGGTATCGAGCGTGTCCAAAAGTCCAGTACTCCCAATGAAATTGAATGGAAGCGGCACTTGGGTGGTACAGCTATCTATACCGTAAAAACGGATCTGGATTATAAGGTGCTATCCACGGACAAGCTGTTCTTGTACAAAGATCATCTGGGTTCCATGGATCTGATTACCGATGAGGCTGGTACTGTAGTGCAGGAGATGTCCTTCGATGCCTGGGGGCAACGTAGGGATACGACTAGCTGGAATGCACTCTCTCTCACAGCGCTATCGAGCTTCGATCACAGCCGAACCACCCGTGGTTACACCGGCCATGAAATGCTGGATGAGGTGGGCCTGATTCATATGAATGGCCGCATCTATGATCCGCGTTTAGGACGCTTTATGCAGGCTGATCCATTTATTCAGGCTGCTGCGGATACGCAGATGTACAACCGCTATAGTTATGTGCGGAATAATCCGTTGAATGCTAGTGATCCCAGTGGATATTTCTTAGATAAGCTGTGGAAGGAGGTAAAGCCATACATAGGAGCGGTTGCAGGTATTGTACTGACAATTTGGCAGCCATGGTTAGGTCCAGGTTTGTGGCAGAGCTTCGTGTATGGTGCTATTGCTGGGGGGATTGGCGCTGGAGTCAATGGAGGAAATGTTTTTAGGGGAGCACTAATGGGTGGTGTCAGTGCTATGGCCTTCTATGGGGTAGCAAAAGGGTTCGAGCATCTGCGAGTTACAAAAGACACGCAATACGCATTAAGAGCCGGTAAAAACCTTTACCTTTCACCGACAAATTTTTCTAAATTGGCTTTGGCTCAAGGGGCTGTGGGTGGTGTGATGTCTATCCTTCAAGGAGGAAAATTTGGGCATGGCTTTGCAAGTGCTGGTCTTACTAAGTTCGCAACCCCTGGGGTTTTAAGTTTTGATAATGTCGTAGCAGAAAGTTTGGCATCCGGTGTAGTAGGGGGGACGATTTCGGAAATAACTGGTGGGAAGTTTGCGAACGGTGCTGCTTCGGGGGCTTTCCTTTATGCATTTAATGCATTAAGTTCAGACTTGAAAGAGAATACACAAAATGAGGCTTTTAGAGAGCAAAGCATCTGTAAAGGTAGCTGTCACGGTTATGATGGTACGCCGGGTAGGGCGATGACGCCAGCGGAAGAGTCCCTTTTGTATAGTGGTGCTGCTGTAATAATTACCTTTCCTGTATCTGGCAGTTTAGCTCTATTAACTACTACGGGGAAAGTGATTCAACTATCTGTTCAAGGTCAAACAGTAGCAAGAACAGTGGCTGCAGCTGGTCAAGCTAAGACAATGCAGGCAGCTAAAACTGTTCAGATGTTGGCTGCGGATGCAGCTGTAACGACTTCTTCAGTTACTGTTCCTATTATATTGAACCCAACGGTTCAGCAAAATGTATTTGATTTTACTGAGGGGTTATTGGTTCCTGGCCCCCCCCCTCTAACGCCAGCGGGTATTTTAGGGTCGGCAACAAGTGAAGTTTTATCTGAATAGGTTGATTATAATGAAATCAAATGACATTTTATTTTTGCTGATGGGGATTGCGGTATCTGTATTTGGGGTGAAAATCATTCTTCATCCAGAGTATGAAAGCTTCCGTTTTGGTTCTGTAAATTTTGGTGGATATCACCAAGAGATTGGTTTTGTCATCTTGGGTATAGGCGCATTGGCTATTTTTAGTGTTCTTAGAAAAATTAATCGCTAGTGCGATAGCGCCATAAATGAGTGAGAGATATGCCGATAAAGCTGCCCCTCAAAGCTATTTAGTGCATTGAGGCTTACCATACAGTCAGCTCTATTACGGTTGTTTTATTGTTTTAATGTAGTCTAAGATTCGAAAATGGTTTTGTAAAAATATAAGTCAAAAGTTCCTAGTTTTTCTGTTTTAGCATTTTTGATTTTTGCCAGTTTTATTGCATTGTTAGGATTTTGTAAGTGCACAAAATGGAATTCTAATTAATGCCTAGGAGGGAGAAACGCTTAAAAATAGAGAATTGGGATCTAATTGCCAATCTAATGATTACTCTTGATACCCGCAGATTGTACGGGTGAGCCAGTTACGCTTTTAGTATCAGTTCTGGCTTCTTTTCCTTTTTGATTTAGGGGTAAGGGAGATTGAAAATCTGGGGATTTGTATTCAGGCTTTGGAAAGCACTGTTTTTAGATAAAAAATTGGACATTGTGCTGTCAAGTTTTTGGAGTAGAGCTGGATTAGCAAGGAGTAGGTAAGAGCAGGCGCCGATAGTCGCCTATACCGAACCCAACGTTTATTTGGCTAGGTACTGGCTTAATGATGCAGAACTCCCAGTGCTCCGAGATAAATCGGCAGGGATTGGAGATAAAAGCACTTTATCCGATAAGGTCTATTAAACTGCTGGGCCCCGAGAGTGCTGTCCGGAAACGGTCAGCGTTAAGCGTTTACAGGGGAAAACGCAGACTCAGTATTGGGCTCCGAAAACATGATTTTATATCGCCGATTTTGTTGGGTGATAAGGAAGGTGGCAGATAGAAGTACGTTTTCTGCGAGTAACTATTGTCTTCGGGGTTAATTGATCTGGCGCATGTGTTGATATCTTTTGTTCTGAACTTGAGATACCCTGCAAGTAATTCGTGTGTGTACCAAACTGGTAGGGTCCGGTGAAGCCATTTTTGGCGGGCAGATATTTTTACTTGAGATGGATTAAGGGGTAATTTTAAATGGTGAGCTTGGATAAGATAGCCCAAACTGGGACACCCATAGATTAAGAGGAGAATAAGAGCACCTCGATAGTCATTATTTCCTCTTGGCTAAAGTTTCAAAGGGTGCTGGTTGGCGATTTTCACCTTTCTACGACCAGAATTCATGGTTTCGTATTCTGTTGGGTGCAAAGAGACTTCACAAACAAGTTATAAAGGTAGCAGCTACCGATCAATGATCGAATGTACGCTGAAAATTTATTTATGCTTAGTTTTGGGGTGTAAATAGAAAGTAATGGTGATGCAGCAATAATGTGCCTGTTCGACTCAGTGCTATAGGTTTTTTACAATGTGTTAATACAAGGTCTACTACCCTCTCAAATTTGCCAAGAATTTATTAAAATAGTAACAGGTATAGACTTTGTATATGTAAATGCTCAAAGTTATATGAGGTTCGGTAAAACATTACCTGGTTGCTTTAGAGCTAGGCAGTAGCTGGATGGAGAGTGGCTACTACATTTTTAGTGGTTTAGACGTCCATTTTATATGAAGTAAAGGGTTGGCGGTGTTTAAAAAAGCCTTGCGCCAGGACCAATATTACTGGCAAGAAAAGTATATTCTTTATGAAAATATATGTTTCAGCTGATTTGGGGGAGGGCGGCAAGCTAGCTGCTAATTAGTCATGCCGCAAGTATATCTTTACTAAATAACAAAATATTTAGTAGAGAATTTTAAATATACCCATATTCTACCGCATAAATTCTACAGTAGCTGTTTGACGATCCGCTCCACAAATCATCATCGTAGCCGCGAATAGTGATTGCAAGCCCTGCATGATAGGCGGAAATCAGTAAGCTTAGATTGGAAGAGTATCCCGGTCTAGTTTCATCGATCCAGTATCCTCCTGAACAATCATCACCATTTTCTTCAAGAACTATAGAGATAACTTGATTGTGGTAGGATGTAATACGCTTAATCTTAGAGGATGGGGATCGCTCAATACCTGCAAAGGCAGATTGTGCGGTCAGGGCAAACAATAAAACTAGAATGGTTCTCATGGTAAAAATCACGAAAAGATAATTAATAATCCTTGATGGATAATGTGATCGGAATCCTATCCAGAAGAGTGAATTGTATATCTTTTGTCCTTTCTAGGGAAGCTGTTTTACACGGATTGCCCAAGTGGAATTCGTTACTCAATAGCATCCTTTGGCCTGATGTCGATATCAGATTTGGATTGAATAACGTGTCAGGTAATGGGCAGAGTAGGGTGTAAAATAAAGCCTCTTTGAGGGGCGTTCTATATTTCAAATTGCCAGATTGGTAAAAGCCCTCATTTACGATTTAGATCATTAAAAGTTGCGCTGAACTTATCAAGGAGCTAGCAGAGCGACTTCAGAAAGCTCAATTATCTCGTATATGAGGTTGAGTTGATATGTATTAGTTCAGACCAAATCTGACACATCCTCTTGAAAAAGAGGGGTTTACCGGTTTTGATGAAGGTGCCTAAACCTAAAAACAAAACCAAGGATAAACCCCATGATCCATACTAATGATCGTATCATCAAACACAAGACCGGATTGCTCAATCTTGCAGAAGAGCTTGGCAACATCTCAAAAGCTTGCAAGATGCTTGGTGTATCGAGAGACACTTTCTATCGGTACAAGGAAGCTGCTTCAAGTGGCGGTGTGGACGCCCTTCTTGAAAAGAGTCGACGGGTGCCTAACCACAAGAACCGTGTTGACACAGCAATTGAAGAGGCCGTGTTGACTTATGCCCTCCAAGAGCCTGCCCATGGACAGGTTCGAGTCTCCAATGAGCTACGTAAACGTGGCGTATTCGTGTCCCCCAGTGGTATTCGGAGTATCTGGTTACGGAACGACCTGGCTAACTTCAAGTTACGATTAAAAGCACTTGAAGCCAAGGTGGCTAAGGAGGGGCTAATCCTCACGGAGTCGCAGGTTCAGGCCTTGGAAAGAAAGCGACATGATGATGAAGCCTGCGGGGAAATTGATACTCAACACCCCGGCTATCTAGGTTCTCAGGACACCTTCTATGTAGGAACATTTAAGGGGGTTGGGCGTGTTTACCAACAAACCTATGTCGACACCTATGCAAAGGTAGCCCATTGCAAGTTGTACACCACTAAGACGCCAATCACAGCAGTAGATCTTCTGAATGATCGTGTATTACCGTTTTACGCCATGCATGATCTGCCGGTGTTGCGTATTTTGACTGACCGCGGTACTGAATATTGCGGTAAGCTGGAGCAGCATGATTATCAGTTGTACTTGAACATCAACGAGATAGAACATACCAAGACAAAAGCCAGGCACCCACAAACAAATGGTATCTGTGAGCGCTTCCATAAAACTATATTACAAGAGTTCTACCAGCCATCGTTACGACGAAAGATCTATGGATCAATAGAAGAGCTACAAAAGGATCTGGACGAATGGCTCGTATATTACAATAATGATCGAACTCATCAGGGTAAAAAGTGTTGTGGTCGCACACCGATGGTAACCCTTGAAGAGGGTAAAAGTATCTGGAAGGAGAAACTCGTAAACTGAATTTGACCTGACAGAGTACCTTCTGAAAAACTGGTAACTGTCAGATCAAGTCTGAACTACTACAGTTGATAAATTCTATAACTTTGCGTTGCTTATACTTGTGATGCTAGAAATTGTACGAATATAATATTGTTCTAGGTTAATTTAATTATATGTATTTTTTGTGGGTGAGCTAATTCTTTGCTTGCGGAATCTTAAGGTTGTTTTTTAAATTTTATTGCACAATATAGCGTTCTAGTCGAACATCGATGATATAGATTTTTTATATGATCCTCTTTCTTGCAGTAATTTAGTCTTGACTGTCTGACATTTCGAGAAAATTTTTACTCTTGAGATGGCGTGTCAGTACAGGTGCTTGTTTTGTAAAAGGTGGGTTAAGCCATAATCTATCAGGTTTAAGACTCTGATTAATACCACATTAAGGGGTCTTGGCTTGCAAGTTTACATTCCCCTCCAGCAAGCCATGGCTATTCTGTCTAAGGCTGGGCTTGCACCTCCAGGTGAACTTTCATTTAATTAGCCATATAAGTAATCAAAGGTATATAACAATGACTTCTTGGTCACTCGCTTGGGGTTGTGGGCGCCAAAAAGACGTGGAGAGTAAACTCCAGTGACAAATTGCTTATACCGTCAACTTGTGCACTTGCAGTCAGCAAGGTACGTAAAGATATTAAGCAACTATTCAGAGTCTCCCTAGACTATTGTTTTCGGGAATTTTTGCTAGAACACATTCTTTATGGACACCCATTTTAACTTGATTATTTGCCTGGGAAGTACTAGGTGTCACCTGCGATTGTTTTTTTTACAGGTTGAAAAATTGATGGACTTCATGTTTTATTGCTAATAAATATCTCCTGTTAAAGATAATAATTTATGCCAGATAGTGAAGAATCAGTTGTATTTAAAATACAAGGGAAAATGGTAATTGGTCAGCGTAAATTCAGGGCACCGTTAAGTTATCAAGACCGTTTAGTTGATGAGGCAAGACTGGTTTACGTTATCAGTGGCTGTTCAACCCTGGTTTGTGGTGATGAAACCCTCACCTTGAGTCCAGGTGCCACTGTGCTAATGAAGACAGATAATTTTATTAATCAGTGGCATGAAGATGGAATAAACAATGAAATTAATTTCATCGGTTTTCGGTTAACGTCAGAGCTATTACAGCGACTCTACCCAAGTGGTATGCCTGATGTCTTTGGTAATAATGGCGAAAGTAGGGCTGCTGTTAAGGAGGATAATAAGTGCAATAATCAGCCCCCCTCGGCTGAGCGCCTGCAGGAATCTGTACTGCTCTCCAATTATATGCGTAGCATAATTGACTATATCCAGCAGCCAGAAGTATTCAGTGAGCCACTGGTGGTATTAAAAGTTAGAGAATTAGTAGAGCTCATCCCCAGGCTCGATAGCAGTGGAACGGTTGTGAAGATGTTGGGGCAGTTGTTCATCAGGCAACAGCCTAAACTTCAGGAAGTGGTGCAAGCTCACTTATACTCCTCTCTGAAGCTGGCGGATTTAGCTTTTCTATGCCATATGAGCGAGTCAACATTTACTCGTAAATTTAAGCAAGTCTATGGCAGTAGTGCCACGAAATATATTACCTCGAAACGGATGGAGAAAGCACAGCAGCTGATTCTCAATAGCGATCTTAGCCTGACTGAAGTTGCTTTGGAGTGTGGTTTTGATGAGCTTAGTTACTTCTCCCGGGTGTTCAAGCAGCACTATCAAGTAGCCCCTTCCCAAATGCGTAAAAAGGCGATTTGACGGATTTGTACAAATCCTTGACTGGATGTTCCAAGTAAAGTGTTGGCTTGCTGGTTAATCTAGTCCTTGTCTTAACAGCGTACTTTTCTAACGATATGTCGTTATATTTAAACCCTCTTGTTATTGAGGGGCTAAAGAATGAATACATGCTCATTGCAGGTGCTAATGGTGATGTTGGTTTTACGTTTAGCCCGATGAGCATTAGTTATCGTCCTGGTGGTTTGATTAGAACCCTCCTAGGGCAAACTATAGCTGATACCGCTGAAGACTATAAATCAGTCACTTTTATTACTTGCTCATGTTTGCTGGAAGCCTGAATGCTAATCACTCTGCCCCCTGCGCAATCAAAAATAGTGAGACTTAATACAGTCAATTAGTAGCACTGCTTTGGTCTGTTATCCGGGCTAAGGGCCTCTTGAGGTCTCGCAGAAATGATAAGGAATTTTTCAGGGGATCTTTGAGTTCTCATTCTGTTCATTTAATCAACCAGATGGAATATTTAATATGATTCGTTTCGCACAATTTCTTTCCGGTATATTTGTACTTATATTGGGTTCGGCTGGCTTAGTGACCATGCTTTTCCCGGAAGTTGTTAATGGTCCAGCAGGGTTTGATGCCACAACTAATTACGGTTTCACTAACCTACGTACTCTCGGTGCCCCCACACTTAGCTTAGCGATTATTACGGCAATTGGTGCCTTTCGCAAAGAGTGGTTATTAATACTTCCTGCCTCGATGTACTTTCTATTTAATGGTTCTTCGCGGCTTATTTCTGTATTGGTTGAGGGCTACGAGCCCGTAATGCTGACTGGTTTGGTGGTGACATTTACACTATTTATTCTGTCCCAGGTGGCTGTGTACAACTTCCGTCGTGCAGCCTTGACGTAGGTTGAGAAAATGTAGGGTGTTGGCGGTGTTTACTGTAAATATCACACCGCCTCTCTTTCAGAACGTCGCTGAAATGAGGTTGACGCTATGGTAATTGTGTACTTGATTGATGGTGAGGTAAGTGGTGTGTTGCTCCCGCAGGTTTTGTATTCTATTTCCTGAAACGAAAGCAACCAGTTTTAAATTGAAAAATGTTTCTAGTTTTTAGGGGATTTGTCTGAAAACAGCTTTCCAAACGCATCGTAAACAGCAAGATGCAGAGTGTCACCATGGTCTAGTTGTTCAAAGTAGCCGAAGTGTATTTTTGTGTTGCTCTTCTTATTATCTAGCTTGTTGTATAGTGTTCGCGCTAGGCGCTCCATCACTTCCCCCTCTTTTCCAACTCCAATATAGATCTGTTTGTCCTCACAGCAGTCTTCAGGGATGCTTGTCAGAAGAGATTCTCCACTCCACCATAAGCTTGGGCTGATAATAATATAGTTGTCGAAAAGGTCCGTATGCTTTATCAGGATTTCTGTAGCTACAAGTCCTCCCAGAGACTGACCTATCAGTGTGGAATTTTCTTTTGTACGGAAATTGCTCGCAATAATGGGTTGAACCTCTTTGTCCAAAAAATCAATAAATTCCTTTGATCCGCCTGATGATGGAAATTCTTTTTGATCTAAAGCTATTTTGGATGGAAATGTATAGTCGCGTTTTCTATCAATATTTTCTATGCCTACAAGAATGGATTCTGGAAGCATATTAATCCATGAGAATGAGCCGAATTGGAGCACTCCCGCTATATGGATAAAGTCTTCGGATAAGGAGCCATCTAAAAGATAGATTACGGGGTAGTTTCTTTCAGGTTCACGATGGTAGCTCTCGGGTAAGTAGACATTTAAGGTGCGCTTTTCCTTTAATATCTTTGACTGAAAACTAATTGAGTCGCCAATTACCAGGGGAGAACTCTTAAGGTCTGTAGCCTTTGCGAAAGTAGCCATAAGAAAAAATGAGATGAGAGCCAAATACTTGACCATAAGTTATATGCCCTTTGAAGGTTAAATTATTCTTGAAATAGATAGGGTCTGTAGAATATTCATATTGAAACGGCCTAATACTAACATTGAGGAGGGTGTTGGTTGTAGTAATGCTTTATTTAAAGCTTAAAATTATTCATCACTCATCATTTATACAGAAAGTCTTGTTGGGATTGGCGTTCGGATATGGAAGAGGATGAGATTGCGACGTTTTTCTTCTGCTCTAGCTGAATGGCTTTCCTGGTTTCGCATTCAGGCCGCTTTAAGTAGAAATTTGGATATTTGGCCTGAAAATGTACCAATCTAAGTGGTTGGAATTTTCCCGGTAAGTACTGCTGAATTTAGTAAAGGTGGCCACTTGCAGGAGGTCAATTTTACAACCTATTTTGCTAGCCCCGTCAAACCCTTGATCATTGGCACGTATTGCGTCCCGAGATGCTTAGCTTGTGAATCAGAAATTAACCCGGCACAACCTGACTGACTGGTCGGATTTTGGGGTTGTTGCATGGGTGTAATTCCTATTTAATTAATCAACTGATTAATTAAGGATAAATGCCTGTGACTGACAATCCATCCACTCGAGGCCGCGGGCGCCCAAAAGATCCTGAGCGTGAATCCCAGGTGCGTGAGGCACTTATGCACTCAGCCTACTCTCTACTTCGGAATAAGGCCTTCCGTGATATTTCGATTCGGGAGATTGCTCAGGGAGCAGGGGTGAATTCTGCGATGATCAGTTACCACTTTGGCGGTAAGGAGGGGCTAATTATCGAGGTGGTTCGGAGCCAAATCATGCAGTATGGCCCCGCGTTTGTTAGTGCAGGGCTGGATGGAGGGGAGCCCTCTTTAGAGTTGCTGAAAGAAGCAATGAGTCGAATGATACGCCTATACATCAAGGAGCCCTGGATTCCGCGCCTGATTGCTGATGAAGTGGCTTCCAAATCTGGTCGAATGCGCGAACTCTTTGTTGACAGGTTAGCCTCACAACTGGTGCCAAAGCTGCGCGGGTTGCTGGGAATTCTCCAATCCAGCGGCCAGTTGCGAGAGGACCTGGATATTGACCTGATGCCAGTCTCTTTTATCAGTCTGATTGCCTTTCCCTTCATCGCTGGCGACCCCTTGAAGGAGGGGTTTGGCTTTGCTCTGGGGGAGGAAAACCGGGAGAGATGGATTAACCATACCGTTCAACTCTTACTCCGTGGCGTTTCCAATAAATCTGTGACCGAAGGCGAGGATGTCGGCAATGGAAATTAAGACTCATATGAAAGCACTGATGAATCGCCGGCTGGCATTACCGGCCCTGATTGCGGCAGGGCTAGTTGTATCTATGGCCCTGGTTGCCACTAAAGGTGAGCCTAAACACGATGCTATAGAGGCTCCCATAACGATGGTAGATGCAATAAAGGTGCAGGAGTTACCGTTGCGAGCCCAAGCCATTGCATATGGGGAGGTGAAACCCAGTACTTTTCTGGAAGCCAATGCAGAAGTCAGTGGTAGGGTGGTGTATACAGCTCCGGAATTGGAGCGGGGAAATATTATCTCTGCCGGTACATTGGTGCTGAAGATCGATGATACCAGCTACCAGCTTGCCCTGGCGCAGGCTGAAAGTGACTTGGCGGCAAATCGCGCTAACTTGCAAGAGCTGGACGTGGAAGAGGCCAATAGTAAACGCTCTTTGGACATCGCCGAGCGCACCCTCAAATTGGGTGAGAAAGAACTCGCTCGCAAGCAAAAGTTAGTTGCCAAGGGAACCGTCTCCCGCTCGACCGTAGATACTGAAGAGCAAAATATGCTGCGCTTGCGCCAGGAAGTGCAGAACCAGAGCAGCCAGCTCTCCCTTTTCCCGACCCGCCGCAAAGTGATTGAAGCCCAGATAGCTCGCTCAGAAGCTCAGGTACGAGACAGTAAATACAATCTGGAGCGCACCCAGGTGATCCTGCCATTTAATGCTCGTATTGGCGAAGTTCATGTTGAAGAAAACCAATATGTTGCTGGCAATGCCCGTTTATTTGATGCAAGCGGCCTTGCCCAAGTAGAAATTGCAGCAGAGCTTCCTATGGTTCATGTGGCTCCACTTTTGCGCAATTTAAGGCCTGGCATAGATTCCAATCCGACTCCTGATGATCTACCCAAGATGCTGTTGGGGCTGGAAGCTCGGATCACCCTGGTGGGTGGCCCGGGGAATAGTGAGTGGCAGGGGAGGGTAGTGCGCTTGGGTGGAACCCTGGATAGCACCAGTCGAACACTCTCCGTTGTTGTAGCTGTGGATGACCCCTATGGCAAAGCGGTGACCGGTGAAAAACCACCGCTATTTCGCGGTATGTATGCCCGTGTAGAGTTATTGGCTCCCGCCGCACCAGCACTCGCTATACCCCGCCGCGCCCTCCATGAAGGCAAGGTTTATCTGGTACAAAATGGTCAACTAAGAGTGCGCCCTGTACAGATTGACTACCACCAAGGCGACACCACTGTGATCCGCGAGGGATTGAATCCCGGTGAGCAGGTTATTGTGACTGATGTAATTCCTGCGATTAATGGAATGGCAGTTTCCGTCGTCAGTGATGAGCAATCCGTTGCGGCGAGTGCTAGAGGTACCCAGCAGTGATACGTTATTTTGCCGGTCACCCAACGGCGGCCAATTTATTGATGGTTGCGCTGATGCTAAGCGGGCTTTTTGTTCTGCCTGGTATGAAGCGTGAAACGATGCCGGAAATCGATAAGTTTGAGGTTCAGGTTACGGTACCTTATGCCGGCGCTGCGGCAGCCGAAGTGGAAGATAGTATTTGTCTTCCCTTGGAGGAGGCCACCGATGGAATCAGCTTTATTGATGAGCGATTGTGTGAGGCAAAAGATAATCTGGGCCTGATGACCCTCAAGATGCAAGAAGCGGGTGATATGGACCAGTTTGTTGCTGATGTGGAGTCCGCAGTAGACAGTATCGATTCGCTTCCTGCAGAAAGCGAGCGCCCGGTGATCGAAGAACTGGGCCGCACTCAGGGGGTGGTTAGTATTGCTATCAGTGCTGACCTTCCTTTGCCCCAATTAAACCAGCTGGCGGAGCACTACCGCCGCGAATTACTCCGCGATCCCGCTATTCCTATTGTGCGCATTTCCGGTTTTTCTGACCACCAGCTTCAGATTGAAGTTTCAGATTATAACTTGCGCCAGTACGGACTCAGCGTGATGGACCTGGCCAATATTATTGACCAGCAAGCGATCGACATGCCCGCCGGCAAGGTATCCACGCCGGATCGAGAATACCAGGTGCGTTTTACCGAAGAGCGCCGCACGGTTGCAGAATTGGAAAACCTAGTGGTGATTAAAGGTGGTGATGGAGCGGAAGTTCGACTTGGGGATATTGCAAAAATTTACGATGACTTTGAGCTGGCTGAAGACAAAATTACTTTTGACGGTCATCGTGCAGCGCTTCTCAATGTCGAGAAGAATAGTGTGGATGATAGCTTGCGTGTGCTTGAAGCCGTACGGGACTTTGTCGACCGTGAAAATGAAAATCTGCCTGAGGGTATGAAACTCACGCTAACCCAGGACAGCGCCTCTATCGTTGCGGATCGCTTGCAGATGATTATGGCTAACGCCTGGCAGGGCCTGATTTTGGTAGCGCTGGCTCTCTATCTGTTTTTCAGTGGCCGCTACGTCTTTTGGGTGGTCATGGGCTTGCCGGTTTCATTCCTGGGTTCGTTTGCACTGATCACGGCCATGGGCGTGTCCATTAATATGATCAGTCTGGTAGGACTGCTGATTGCCATTGGTATCCTGATGGATGACGCCATTGTGTTATCGGAGAGTATTGCCAGTGAACACCGTGAGGGAAGGTCGCCGTTGGAAGCGGTTATCAATGGCACCAAGCGAGTGGCTCGTGGAGTACTGTCTTCATTCGCAACTACGGTAATGGTGTTTGGAGGACTGGTCTTTATTAAGGGGGATATGGGGCAGGTCCTCAAGGTGCTCCCCATTGTATTGATTTCTGTATTGCTCATTAGTCTGATCGAGGCTTTCCTGATTTTGCCGGCACACTTGCGTCATGCCCTTGAGCATAAAAGTCGCACCCCCGCCTGGAAGCAGGCTTTTGCCAAACGTTTTGATGGTTGGCGAGAAAATATGGGGCGCGCAGCAGATTGGGCTGTTAAATATCGCTATGCCTTTGTCGGGGGTGTATTTGGCTTGTTCCTGGTCACTATTAGTTTGATGACATCGGGGATCGTCAAGTTTCAGGGGTTTCCCACCTTGGAGGGCGATTTATTGCAAGCTCGGATCTTAATGCCTCAAGGCACTTCTTTGGTCGATATGGAGAAATTAGTCGATAAGCAGTTGAAGACGTTGGATCAAGTTGCCTCAGAGTTTTCTGAAAATGAAAGAGCACCTTTGGTAAACCATACGAGTGTCACTTTTGGTGTTAACGGAGATGCCTTTGAATCGGGGCCCCATGTGGCCACAATTAATGTCGATCTGCTTGCCGCTGAAGGCCGCAATACCAGCATGGATGAATTGCGCCATGCTTGGCGTGAGGCCGCCGGCGACACACCAGGGGCAATCGCTATTCTTTACAAAGAACCGGCCTTAGGCCCTGCCGGCCGTGCTATCCACTTGCGCCTTGCCGGTTTGGAGTTGGATCAACTAAAGGCAGCGTCCATTCGCTTGCAGAATTGGTTGCGTGGATACGACGGCGTTGTGAATGTGGTGGATGACTTGCGTCCCGGCAAGCCACAACTCACTGTCAAAATGCGTGAAGGCGCCTATGCCTCCGGCCTGGATGCCAGCAATGTCGCCAATCAGTTGCGAGCTGCTTACCAGGGGATGGAGATAGATGAAATTCAATATCGGGGGGAAACCTACGAGATTCAGGTTCGCATGGATGCAAATTCCCGCGGAGCACTGAGCCGTTTCGATGAATTAGTCATTATCCATCCAGCTACCAAGCAACGAGTTCCGCTGATTGCCGTTGCCGATATAGAAATGAATCGGGAGTATGCGCGAATTCAACGTATTGACGGCGAGCGGGTAGTGAGTGTGTTTGCTGATGTCTTCACTGAGAAAGCGAATGCTGGACAGGTACTAGGTGACACCCAGGAGAAGTTCCTGTCTGAGCTTACCCGTGAGTTCCCAGGATTGCGCGTTGATATGCAAGGGGAAATGAAAAATAGTGAGGTTACAGGTAAGTCCATTGGTCGCGCCCTGTTAATAGGTGCCATTGGTATCTACCTTCTCCTATCCATGCAATTCCGCAGCTATGTGGAGCCGTTGATTGTATTGGTGGCTATTCCTTTGGCGCTGATTGGTGTTATCTGGGGGCACCTGATCATGGGGCAGAATATGTCTATGCCAAGCATGATGGGTTTTGTCTCTCTCGCCGGAATTGTGGTCAATGACTCAATATTGTTAGTGGAGTTTGTGAAGCGGCGAGTGCGTGAAGGAATGGATGTGCATAGCGCGGCGAGCCAAGCCAGCCGCGATCGTTTCCGAGCCATCTTCCTTACCTCGCTGACCACAGTTGCAGGCCTGTTGCCACTGTTATTTGAAACCAGTCTGCAGGCACAGGTGTTGGTGCCGCTTGTTACCAGTATTGTATTTGGTATCAGCAGTTCTACTATTCTGATCCTTCTGGTGCTACCGGCGCTCTACGGAATACTGGAGGACTTTGGGTTTACTGAACCTCAAGAAGAGAGTGATGGCGAAGACGTATTAGTACCGGCGCCTATGGCAACTGCGCCGAGTAGTTGATCGTTTTATGCGAAGGGAAGCTGGTTTCCTGGGATATGCCTAGCTTATTACATCTAATAATGGTGCTAATAAGTTAGGTAGTCAGTGTTTTGGGCTAATCAATCCACAGATCTACGATCTATCGTTTTGCCAATACTAGTGTAGAAAAAATAATAACTCATAGCCTCCAAAATAGTTTTGGGGGCATCGTCATTTCGGCTTTGCTTCACTGAACTCTTGTAATCCCGTTTTACCGATTTCTTTAATTTCTCTCTGTGTAGAATCGACAAGCGTATTTCCACTTGGTCCCAAATAATAATGAACTATATTCTCGACGAGATTGGAAGTGCTAAAAGCCCATACTGCTTCGGTGGGTTCCAATATTTCTCGCTTATGTCTCTTAACCGCTTAATGGACATTAGTACTTTTGAGTGTTAATTGCGCACCTTCATAAACATCTCAACCCATAGTCACTTACTATGCTATCTTGGGTGTATAAATGTACAGTTTTGTATATTAAAATGGAAAACCGATAAGTAGCACTTTAGACTCCCTTAGAGCCTAAGTTGTTACTGGTAAAGCCAGACACGTACTACTTCAATCTAAATTCGCAAAGGAGCAAATATGAAAATTTCAGGAAAGTTCGAGGTTACTGTAAAGCCGATGGATCCGTATGCGAAAGGTAGTGAAGGAAACAGCTTGGGGCGTATGTCAATTAATAAAGTCTTTTACGGTGATCTTTCAGGAGAAAGTCGAGGAGAAATGCTAAGTGCAATGACTCCTGTAAAAGGATCTGCGGGGTATGTAGCCATAGAGCAAGTTGCCGGTACTCTAGGTGGTAAGCGAGGCACGTTTGTTTTACAGCACTTTGGGACCATGAAGAAGGGAGAGGACTTCCTTATTTTAGAGGTTGTGCCTGATTCTGGCACTGGAGAACTAGTGGGACTCTCTGGGAAAATGTCTATTCAGATGGATGGTGGAGTTCATTACTACGACCTTGAATACCAACTTGATTAATCGTAGTTTTTGCCTGTATAGCGTTAGGGAAAGATTGTTCGATCGAAATTTATACGGCCTGTGCTCGTCTTGATTGAAGGTGCTACCTCGGATTGAATATTTGCCAATAGAAATTCAATCTGGGGGATCAGTGTCGTTTTCATAATATCTAAGTTTAGAAGAGGGGCTGAACAGGTGGGTAAATCTGCGGGGATATATTGGTGAGTGTATCGTCAAAGAACTTCCTTCCTGTATAAAACAAGATGATATCGCCAGTGGAAATCCGCTGACGATAAATTACTAGGTTGCTAAAAGTCATAGGAAAGCTGGGCGATTAGCTCTCGTGGTTGGCCGGGAAAATGTCCTTGCCGCTCATTAAAACCGCTCACTGCATACGTTTTATTCAAAAGGTTGTTTACGTTAATACTCAGCTGAATATCATCCCAGCGAGTTGCCCAGCTGGCATCGAGTACAGTGTAGGCCTTTATTTTTTGATCATCGAAGCTTATTTGATCGCTCACATAGTCGGCACCAATGGCAAATGCTGAGTCCCATATACTGAGGTCATAGCGGGCCCACAAGCCTGCTTGGTGCTTGGGTGCATTTACGAACTGACCTGAGTCTGACACGTTGCGTGAGTCACCCTCAGCGATATACGTATCGTTGTACGCATAATTAGCTGTTATGCTGAGTCTCTCAGTTATGTCACCGACTAAGGTGAACTCGCTTCCACCACTTTGAACCTGCCCGAGGTTGATAATTTCGGCTTCATTCGGGGTCTCATCGGCACTGATATAGGCGGGGTTACTTTGGGCCATATTTGCTTTTTTTATCTGATAGAAGGCTAGAGTGGTCAGGATACGCCCATCCAGCCATTCCTTCTTCACACCAATCTCCACTTGACTGCCAGTACTGGGTTCAAGCTCCTCGGCGCCGCCCTCAAAGTCGTCTGCGCTCACCGGATTAAAGCTCTGGGAGTAATTTGCATAGAGGGATAGTGTATCTACGGGCTTATAAGTGATGCCTGTACGGTAGCTTGCATCATTATCTTTGTAGCTATTGCCGCTTTCTTTTTCAGTTTCGTCGAACTGATCAAGGCGCGCACCTAGCATCCAGAACCACTGATTGGTCAATTCCACAGTATCCTGGATATAAATGCTGGTACGGATGCTGGCCGTACCATCCTTATTCATATTGATAAGGTTGTAAGTTGACGGGTCAGTTATGCCGTAGTTGAGTTCGTAGATGTTGAGGTTTGTAACACCGTCTGCTCCAGGGCGCGCTCGCCAATAGTCATATTTTGTATCAACATCATGATAGTCACCACCAAGCAAAATCTGATGATTCATACCTGAAATGTCTGTGTCATACACAAAGTCCAAAGTAAGGCTCAGCTCTTCATTTGCCCGGTACTGATCGCGGTACTCACGGCGGATGGTTCCATCTTCAGCATTGGCCATTCCATCACCATTGATGTCTACCCAACCGCGTGATTCGTGATAAGCCTGCTCCCTTTCATTTTCCATGTAACGCAATGTTGCGTTAAAGTTCAGGCTATCTGTCACCTTATGCTTGACTTTAGTTCGAAGAACCAAGGCTTTTAGGTTTTGATAATCAGATTTTTCGTTGGTGTTGTAGGAGGGATCTACCAGGAATTTGCCGTCATCATTAACGGGTACGCCGCGCAAGCGGTTACCGCCTAGGTTTTGTTCTATGTGCTCGAAGGTGGTTGTCAGGTGAGTGTCTGCTGAGAGGTCAAATAGTAGTCCCCCGGCAAGTTCAATGTTCTCGCTATTCGCATTATTGCGAAAGCTATCTTGAGATTCATAGAAGCCTCCTAAACGATAGGCGATATTTCCAGTTACACCGCCTGTTAGCTCGATAGAAGCTCCTTTTAGCGATTCGCTTCCGGAAGTGACTGTCAATTCACGGCCTTCATCGAAGGTTGGCCTCTTGGAGGTGTAGTTAATCATTCCTCCGGGCTCACCGCCGCCATAGAGGGCGGAGGATGGCCCTTTTAGTACCTCGATGCGCGCTACATTTGATACTTGAGGAACACTAAACCCCGAATAGGGATCGCCGCGGACTCCATCGTAAAATATATTTTTATTGTCTCGAAATCCCCGAAATGTGACTCCGGAATAGCTGAATTCACTAACTCCTGCGATGGAACGGTACAAGTCAGTGATATCGCGGGCAGCCTGGTCTTCAATAAGCTGTTCACTTAGTACTTGAGCAGACATCGCAATATTTAATAAGTCTGCGTCTGTTTTAGTTCCAACTTGTGTATGAGAGTCCAGATAAAATTGTTGGGCTCTACCAATAACTTCAACTTCTTCTACCGTTTGAGTTACTTCCTGGGCAGACACCAACGCAGCAGGGGCTAGTGAGGCCCATACTGCCAAGTTGAGTTGTTGAGGGTACATATTGATAGAATTCCGTACAAATAGGGTCGATTATAATTGATAATGGCTGTCATTTTTGAGATGTAGTAATAAATGTGAAGCAGTCGCAGGAAGCTAAAAAGCTATTGTGCCGATTGGAGAGTAGGCAGGAATAGTTGATAGCTGATAACCCTAGCTTTCAACAAAGCATTGATTTTCATTGAAAGGGTGTCAGTAATAGGTTAAGGAATTGATGGTTTGTCCGAATGATTGAATTAAGAAACATTGAAAAGAATGATGAAGCACTACTGGTTGAGTACTTAAATGATGAGTCAGTGCTTAAGTATTTGTCATCGAGAATTCCTCACCCTTATACATTGGAAGATGCTGCTTGGTGGGTTGATAAAGGTTGTGGGAAGGAAGGGGTTGTAAAGGCAATAGAGTACAGAGGGGCCTTTTGCGGGATTATAAGTATGCGCGAGCAGCTGTTTGAGCATTCTCACTCCGGTGAGGTTGGATATTGGGTTGCGCGAGAATTTTGGGGGAGAGGAATTGCTACTATTGCTTTGACTCAGTTTACTCGTGAGATTTTTTCTTCACTAAATATTGTTAGGCTTTATGCCTCTGTCTTTTCTGGAAATGTCGGATCAATGAAGGTTTTACAGAAGGCGGGGTATAAGCATGAAGGGACTTTAAGCTGCTCAGTAAAAAAAGGGGGTATTTATTTTGATGAGTACATTTTCGCCAAGGTGAATGTCCCATCATAAAATTTCGAGTTATATTCTTAGTTGTGGAATATTAGAATTGAACAGAGATACTGAATTCAGTAGAGAGCTGAGTAGGATATCAAAATACTTCAGCTACCTGCTCAGGCATGAGCCTGAAGCCATCGGCTTGTTTATGGATGAGAATGGATGGGTGGCAGTTGATGAGTTGATTCAGAAAACTGTAGACTTTGAGCTAAACAGGGATTTGGTTTCTGTCGTTGTGGAAACCAATGATAAGCAGCGGTTTTCTATAAGTGATGATGGTCTTTCTATCAGAGCCAATCAGGGACATTCTGTAGATATTAATTTACATTTAAGCCCCCTTGAGCCACCAGGTGCGCTTCTCCATGGCACTGCAGAGCGTTTTGTTGAAGATATCCTCGCGCAAGGACTGAAGAAAATGCAAAGGCACCATGTTCACCTGTCAGAATCCGAGGCAGTTGCTCGATCTGTTGGGGCCAGGTATGGCAAGCCCGTACTGTTAAGGGTGGAGGCTAAATCCATGCATCGAGATGGTTTTGATTTTTATCGCTCTGCTAATAATGTGTGGTTGGTTGATCATGTGCCAGTCAAGTATATGAAGTTACTTTAAAGGCAGGGGTTATCAGTATTGTTATATGGGTACTGTTAGTGGAGAGATACTCTAGAGTCAGCTTATTTGTAAAGGAAGAGCCATTGATCAAGATACACCCCTTGAATGGATAGGCCTATTGGGGGGTGAAGATAGCTTTATAAATTTCTATGCCAAAATAAGGAATAATTATAATTTTTCTGTATACCAAATTTTTGGAGTCACAAGCACGCCAGCCTTTTTTCTAGATTCTTCAAGCTCACTACTATTGACAAACTTGATAGCATGCTCCTTCGAAGGAAACTCATGGATCACTGTTACATTGTGATGGTTGTCAATTTCTCGGTATACAGATGTAGCTGTAGCGCCCATTTGCTTCACTATAGGCATAAACTCTTCTAGCACTCTGTGCCATTCGTTGAAGTCCTTAACATTCGCGTGCATAAATAGATGTATCATATGGATACCAGTTGGTCAGTAGATGCTGCGTGTTATACAACCTTGTGAATAGTTATAGTAGTTAGCTATTCAGGGTCAAGTTTTAAAAAGGTTCCCAATAGTAGCCTTTGGGTCGCAAAGGAGATGTTTGGCGGGTAGTTGGGGGTCGGTTGTTATAATAGGCCTTTAAATTTATTAATTGTATGGAGTCAGGGGGTTTGACTTAAATAGTATAGTTAGTAAAGCGCTATCTTGTGAGTCAACCTTAGCCCCTTATTGCGCTGCCTACTTTCTAATTAAATCCACAGGAAAAGTACAAGCTCCGTATATTGCTATTTAATTCTGTGCGATGAGGTGAATTCAAATGGGTACGATTGTTTTGTTTTGGGTTTCTTATAAGGCTCCAGTCTAAAAATAGTAATTTTAACTTATTGATTAGCTTTTCTGAGTAAGTGTATCTTTCTATTTGTTCCTGCCCATTAATGAAAATAGATAGTTTGGCGGTGATTTTCGCAATGTGGCGTGTATCTACTGTGTTGAAATTTTCTGGTATCGGTAGATAGTGATACCAAGATTTGATTTTTAGTGCATATTGAAATTTGAGCTTTTTCTGGGAGAGCTTATGGATCTGACTATTTCTATTTTAGGGCATGCACTTACAGCTATCGCGGCTCTTTTGGCAATTCATGGGAAGACATGGGATGAAACCCAAATTGGCCTGAAAAGGGTAACCAGGATAGGCGGTGTTGCAGCCGGGGTGGCAGTTGTTGGTCTGGCGCTTTCAATCTTTCAGACTATCGATAAGTATCAGGAAAAAGCTGCTTATAAGGAATATGCAATTTCAAAAATTGAAAAGGGGTGGAGCAATCTTTTTGTTCCCTTTGAGGCGCTCCACTACCAGGTGACAGGCTTGAAACCCAAAAAGGGGGAGCACCTGGAGTTTGCCGAGTTAGTATTGAAGGAAAATCTATTGGCCAGTTTTGATAAAGTGGATTTTAAAGAAGTTCATCGATTCCCCAAGTTTGGGACAGTTGGGAATATGGTTTGTGCACAAACACTTTCAGGTATGGGGACGGTTTCCAGATATATTGAAGAGTACTCAGATCATTTGGATTTAGAAATCAAGGCTTCGGTAGAGGAGTTGCAGTTAATGCCTGCTTTTTCCACACTAATACGATTTGGCGGCTGTCCAGGTATTAAGGGGCGCTCAGTCAACGATCCTGATCGTTATCAGGGGAAATTTGATACTCCGGAAATGCGAGCTTACATCAGGAAGCTAATCGCATTTCAGAAATTAATAGGCTAGGGGGTAAGTACTTAGTGGAGAGATAGCAAAACGGCAGCTCAATAGCATACCGTTTTGCAGTCGGCCGTGATCAGGGTCATATATCAGACGGCTCGACCTTGCTTCTTGAATATTGTGATGGCGCTGATAGTGAGTTCCTTGACTAAAGTCTCAAATTTTTGCAACGGCATATTTCTAGCCGGAGCAATATTCAATAGGTGCTCGCTGACTTGAACGAGTTTCAACCCTTTGGGGGGGTGGATGTGGGCGGGAAATCTACAAACCCAGCCTGTTAGTGGTAGTTTGTTGATAGCTTCTCTATCGAGAGCTTGAATTCCTTTGCCGTTGGCAATGATTACTTCGATATCATCAAGGTGGGTGGTATCAATGTTTTGTGGTTTTCTTGGTGTTGAGTTAGGTTTTCTAAAACTTTCGAGTTTTAAAAGTTCTTCGTAGGTGATATAGAGCTCTTTTCCAGACATTCTGATCTCCTTCTCACGGTCATCAACTAAAACTTGTGCCCGATGCTCCTGAGCATTTTGGGTTGAATCGGATCGCTTTTATTTTTTAGTGTTTATTAATCTAGTTGTTATTCCAAAAATCGCAATCAAATTCGATGATTGCATCATATAGACAGATTGATACTTTGGGCAATGTTTTAAGCTCTCAATAGGGGGGCTAAGAATATTCCAGCGACTGATTGTGTAGAAAATTCACGAAAACCGCCATTGTGAGTTGAGTTTGTTACTTGCCGGACTGGGTAATTTATTATTTTAAGCGTTGACGTAATGCTTAAAATAATAAACTGCCTTGCAGTTATTCAAATTTATTTATATTTCCTTTTTGATGTGGTGCTTGAAGGTTTATCTGGTTGATTGAATTTTGAATCGTGAACTCTGGTTTTGGCCAGCTTTAAAACTTGGTTGCCTTTTATTTGATGCCTCACAGGTGCTTCTCTTCTGGGGTCTCCAGGTAGAATGGGAGAGGTTTATTTAATTTCATTTAAGAAGTCTTGCGTCGATATATCTTTTAGGCATGTGATACATCCTGGCGCTGGTAAGTAGGTCGAGTTTTAGATTAAAGCAATTCCTGTAAGACAGAATTGCAAAAGCTGGCGTGCATAATGCTTATCTCGGATACAACCTATAAAAATGGATAAGCACTATGGAAGAGAAGGATTCGATTGACAAAAAAGTGTCGAGTAAAAAAATTAGCCGTAGAAATTTCACTAAAGGGGCGATGCAACTGGGTATTGCTGCCAGCGCGGCTTCAACAGGATTGGTTTCCGCTCTCTCAATGTTGGATCGGAATTTCTATGATCAATATGACTACGTGATTATTGGGTCGGGTGCGGGTGGAGGGCCATTAGCGGTAAATTTGGCAAAGGCGGGATTTTCTGTTTTGGTGTTGGAAGCTGGTGCTGATGACCCCAGTGATGACACCCATAATATTCCAGCATGGCACCCCTTTGCGTCTGAAGACCCCAAATTGAGCTGGGACTTTTTTGTTAAGCATTATGCGGATATCAATCAGCAGCAACTGGACGAAAAATATGTTTCTGGGAAGGGAATCCTCTACCCACGGGCGAGTACAATCGGTGGTTGTACCACGCACCACGCATTGATTACAGTCTATCCACATAATAATGACTTTGACCGCATAGCTCGGGATACAGGGGATATCTCCTGGGATAGCGCAAATATGCGGCGATATTTTGAGCGTTTAGAGCGTTGTGAATATGTGCCCCGCCCAATTTTCTCTAACCCATCCCGCCACGGTTTTGATGGTTGGCTGCCTACGAATCGCGGCAACCCCGCGTTATTGCTGGAAGACCCGGCGATCTTGAAAGTTGCCCAGGCCGCGCTGGCCAAGTATGGGCTCGAAGGGGCCTTGGAAAAAATTATCAGCGGCAATCTTCGCCTGGATATCAATCATTGGGACGTGGCCGGTGGCCAGGAAGGGCCTTTTATCGCCCCTATGGCAGCAGATAGCCGAAACCGCCGTACCAGTGTGCGCGAATACCTCTTGGATACCCAGTCAATTTACCCAAACTTGCTTCATATTCGTACAAATTCACTGGCAACTCGTGTGTTGTTTGAGGGGAATACTGCTGTTGGGGTGGAGTTTTTAGAGGGGGCGAGCCTGTATAAGGCAGACCCTTACCATGACGAAAGTGGTACTGCCGGAGTCTTGAGGCAAGTGCGGGCAAATCGTGAGGTTATCTTGTCTGGAGGGGCCTTCAATAGCCCGCAACTTCTCAAGTTGTCGGGAATTGGTCCCGCCCATGAGCTCCGAGATCACGGCATAGAGCCCCTGGTAGATCTGCCTGGGGTAGGAGAGAACCTCCAGGATCGCTATGAGGTCGGAATCGTTAGTGAGATGAGTGAGGATCTTGCCCTTCTTAAAGATTGCACTTGGGGGGAGGGGAATGATCCCTGCTTAAATCGCTATCGCTATGGCTGGTTCAATCAGGGGCCCTACAGTGGAAATGGTCCAGTATTGTCTCTGGTCAAACGTTCCAAACCGGAGCTGGAAGATCCCGACTTGTTTATTTTCGGAGTGCCCTCCGATTTCCACGGATACTTTCCCGGGTACTCCCAGGCGTTGCGGGACTACAAAGACCGTTTCTCCTGGATTGTACTGAAAGGCCATACGAACAATACCGCCGGGCGTGTGACCCTGCAATCTGCTGATCCCAGGGACACACCGGAAATCAACTTCCACTATTTTGGTGAGGGTAATGATGCTCTGGGAGAAGACCTTCAGGCAGTTATTGAGGGGGTAAAAATTTCCAGGGATATTATGTCGGGCCCTATTGTGAGCAAGCAGGTCTCCAGGGAATTATTGCCCGGTAATGAGGTTCAATCAGATCAGCAAATTGGTGAGTTTGTTAAGAACCAAGCTTGGGGGCATCACGCTTCCTGTTCCAATAAAATGGGGCCTGCCAGTGATCCTATGGCAGTTGTCGACAGTAAATTTCGGGTTCACGGCACCAATAACTTAAGGGTAGTGGATGCTTCGGTGTTCCCCCGAATCCCCGGTTTCTTCATTGTGGTGCCGGTCTATATGATCAGTGAAAAGGCGAGCGATGACATCATTGCTACAGCAACTGGGCTGAGCGCTTGAAGATTTGTATGTGAAATAAAAAGCCCCGCGTTGCGGGGCTTTTTATTTAGAACGAGATGTTCTTCGGTGTGCGCGGGAAGGGGATTACATCGCGGATGTTGCCCATGCCGGTTACGTAGGACACGATGCGATCAAAGCCCAGGCCAAAGCCCGCATGAGGCACTGTACCGTAGCGGCGCAGGTCGCGGTACCAGTCCAGGTGTTCCTTAGGTACATTCATTTCATCCATACGCTCATCGAGCTTCTCCAAACGCTCTTCACGTTGAGCACCGCCGATAATTTCGCCGATTCCCGGTGCCAGAACGTCCATTGCGGCAACGGTTTTGCCATCGTCGTTCATGCGCATGTAGAAGGCTTTAATGTCCTTCGGATAGTTCATCACGATAACTGGCTTTTTGAAGTGCTTCTCTGCCAGGTAACGCTCATGCTCAGAGGCCAGATCAATACCCCAGGATACGGGGAACTCGAACTTCTCTTTGCAGCTTTCCAGGATTTCAATCGCTTCGGAGTAGTTGATGCGGGCGAAATCGTTGTCGATGATATTCTCCAGGCGGCTGATAGCCTCCTTGTCGATGCGCTGGGCAAAGAAGGCCATATCATCGGCACGCTCTTCCAGTACCGCCTTGGATACATACTTCAGCATTTGCTCAGAGAGATCGGCTACATCTGCCAGGTCTGCAAAGGCAACTTCCGGCTCAACCATCCAGAACTCTGCCAGGTGGCGAGTGGTATTGGAGTTTTCTGCACGGAAGGTGGGGCCGAAGGTGTACACCTTGGACATGGCCAGGCAGTAGCTCTCAACATTCAGCTGGCCGGATACAGTGAGGAAGCTCTCTTCGCCGAAGAAGTCCTTGCTGTAGTCCACCGCACCTTTATCTGTGCGCGGCAAGTTCTCCATATCCAGGGTACTGACCCGGAACATCTCGCCAGCACCTTCACAGTCAGAAGCGGTGAGAATTGGGGTGTGCACGTAGAGGAAGCCGTTCTCGTGATAAAAACGGTGAATTGCTTGGGCGATACAGTTACGCACGCGGGCTACGGCACCACTGACATTGGTGCGCGGGCGCAGGTGAGCGTGTTCGCGCAAGTGCTCCATAGTGTGGCGCTTGGGGGACATGGGATAGGTATCCGGGTCTTCCACCCAGCCGACAACCTGGACTTCGGTGGCGAGCAGTTCGATAGACTGTCCCTTGCCTTCGGATGGTTTGATGGTACCGAGGATATCTACCGCGCAGCCGGTAGTCAGGCGCTGCACTTCTGACTGGTAATTGTGCAGGTGATTCTCAGCAACGACCTGGATCGGATCAAAGCAGCTGCCGTCATGTACGGCCAGGAAAGAGAGGCCGGCTTTGGAGTCGCGGCGGGTTCTGATCCAGCCTTGAACGCGGACTTCTTCGCCCTCGCGACCGCTGGATTTCAATAGGCTATCTACGGATTCGACTTTTACTGTCATTTTCTATCGGTTTCTCATTAGTCCGGAAGGTGGTGTTCTGTCAGCTTGCCTAAAAGTTGACCACCCCACCAAGGTGAAGTTACGGCGGGCATATTGACTGGTTGTAGAGGGGAAATCCAGTCCCTTGGCTATCGGGCAGCTCTTCAAAATCTCCCTAAGGACTTTGAAGAGCTGTTATGGCCTGTATATTGGTGATGTCTCACCAGCGGATTGCAATGGGAGTGCCGATTTTTACGAGAGCCATAAACTCATCCATCTCGTCATTGGTAAGGGCAATACAACCATCAGTCCAGTTAAGGCGTTGGGTGATTGGAGCGAGCCAGCCCAGTCGATTGCGCTGGCCATGGACCATAATGAAGCCACCTGGCGAGACTCCCCGAGCCTCAGCTTGAGCGCGGTCTTCGGCATTGGGGTAGGAGATATGCATTGCCCGGTAATAAGAGGAGTCTTCTTTTTTGTAATCCAGCGTGTAGTGTCCCTCGGGGGTTTTTTCATCGCCTTCCTGCTGCTTGTGTCCTTGGGGTTGCCCGCCGAAGGCTACATGGTAGCTCTTTATAACCTTGTCACCATCGAGCAAGTGCATTTTGTTTTCGGACTTAATCACTTCCACCAGGGTGACTTCAGCCTGGGCAATGGTGGTTAATGTAAAAAGCAGAATGGCGATGTAGCGCACAGCTTGTAACTCCAGTTGGAGGTGGTTGCTTCAGGTTACTGTGATATAAATTTTCCGAATCAGCAAAAGGGCGGGGCTGAATTATCTTGCAGCTGCAGCTAGAGTGGGGTGCTTCACTTTGGGTGAGGCAGGCAGCTTCAGTTGAGCGCCTGCCAGGATGTGCTAGATCAGCCGCTGGGTTTTTTCACTGTGTGTAGGACGGTGTCCTGTTCAAAGAAAACGTAGAACTCGCCGTATTCCCAGCGCGTGATAGCGGGTTCGCCAATTGGCCCCTCAATACCAAGGGGTTCCCCCAGGCGTGAGGTCACATCATGTTTTTTAAGCCCACGGACTTCTTCAATGGTGAGCTCCCCACCCTGGGTGCCTACGGGTACTTCAATGGTTGTCGCCTGGGCGCCAAAAGTAAGAAGTAGTGCCATTGAGCCAGCGAGACAATTCAATCCGCTGCGGAGTCTGCTGAACATTTTTTGTTCTCCGATGTAGATGTTCCATTAGCCGTCCCATTAAAACAGAATTTCCGCCAATGCTCCTGTTCTTCTTCACGTTTTCGCGCCAAGAATAGAAATAAATGCGCCTCTTTGGGATGTTTGGTGTCATGGATTGACGCCTACATTCTTGCAGCGTTGCTACTTCGAGTTTTGAATTGACGGAGCAGAAGAGGGCATGGCTGGTTGGCCAGGGGCCTATGCTAGGCTATTAGTTATGCTTGGCTTGTCGAGCGGACAAGAATGAGGCTGGTTAAAACCTTTTCAATTCTCGGCCTTCTGATCGGCTCCATCTGCTTTGCGCTTTCCCTTACCCCCTCCCTTGTTCCTCGCAGTGACTTTATGCAAGGAATATTGGCCGGCGTTGCGTTCTTTGTTGGCTATGCTTTCGGCGTCTTTCTTAGTTGGCTCTGGAAATACCTGGGTATTCCAAATCTGGCGGTTTCTCCATGGCAGAGGCGCTTATTTGATCGGAGCGTATTGGCTGTATGTCTCTTGGTTATCCTTTTATCTCTTTGGCAGGGAGTGAGGTGGCAGAACTCGATCCGTGCTCTTATGAGCATGGAGCAGGTGGGGTCCGTAGGACCGATTACTGTAGCTATGACCGCACTACTCATGTTCCTGGTTTTGTGGTGCCTGGGAAAAGGGTTTCAGCGAATAGTCCTCCTGGTGGCCTGCTATGTAGAGCAGCATGTGCCCGAGCGAGTGGCGATGCTTGTGGGTGTATTAGCGGCTGTGCTTCTTTACTGGGCTGTTTTTAATGGTGTGCTGTTAAAAGCAGGATTGCATGTAATTTCATCGACCTATCAGCGGTTAGATAATTCTTATGCAAAAAGTATTTCTCCACCGGCCGACCCCAACCTTCCTGGCGGCGCCAATTCGCTGATCAAGTGGGATGACATTGGCAATCAGGGGCGCCGGTTCTTAACGCTGGGGCCGACAGTGGAGGAGATAAGAGAGGTAGCTGGTTCTGCAGTACAGCCTATTAGGGTTTTCGTTGGGCTTGATAGTGCTTCGACGCCTATGAAGCGCGCTCAGTTGGCGCTGGAGGAATTAAAGAGGGTTGGTGCATTCAGGCGTGAGATCTTATTGGTGGCAACTCCAACCGGCGCCGGCTGGGTTGATCCCGGTGCTGTAAATTCTTTAGAGTTTTTGTATCGAGGTAATACCGCCACTGTTGCGGCGCAGTATTCCTATTTATCCAGCCCGATAGCGCTGATGGCGGATGATTCTGAGGGGCTCGAGTCGGCGCGAGCACTGTTTAAGGTCATTTATGATTATTGGGCTGAGTTGCCAGAAGATGAGCGGCCCCGAGTTTACTTGTTTGGCCTCAGTCTTGGCGCTCAACTTTCCGAAGACTCCTTCGACTTCTATGACATTATCGATGACCCGATTGATGGAGCCCTTTGGGCTGGGCCGCCCCTCGGTGTAGGCATGTGGAGCCGGGTTGTCAGAAATCGAGATCCGGGCACTCCCGCCTGGCTGCCAGAGTTCAAAGGGGGGGAGGTGGTGCGCTTTGGTAATCAGTACGGAGGCTATATTGGTCGTGAGCCATGGGGTGAGTTCAGGATTGCATTTTTGCAGCACGCCAGTGACCCGATAGTATTCTTTAGTGTGCGCTGGGCGCTGGAAAGGCCCGACTGGTTGAACCATCCCAGAG
The DNA here is from genome assembly GCF_056311705.1 of Microbulbifer sp. ABM4_008. Lineage (NCBI taxonomy): Bacteria > Pseudomonadati > Pseudomonadota > Gammaproteobacteria > Cellvibrionales > Microbulbiferaceae > Microbulbifer > Microbulbifer sp. ABM4_008. The sequence continues at coordinate 2,178,601 of NZ_CM149970.1, forward strand.
GACCTGATGTATCGCCGGATCTCCAGTGGTACCCTCTAGTTACCGGCTTGCAGCTGCTGGCAGACTTAAATGTAGGGCTCGCTCCGTTATCTTTTGGCCATCGGTATACCCCGTGGGGGTACACCTTGGCGTGGCTCGCCCTTACAGAGCCAGAGGAGTGGGATGAAGAGGCGTTGAAGCGCCTGAAGGCCCAGCTCAAGACTTACAACGTTCGGTAAACTTGCCTAAATCTTTGGATTTCCTGACGTTTTTCCGTTTAAATCGACCCTATGTTAAAACCTGTCCCCCTATTTATTGGTCTGCGCTACGTGGCTGCCCGCCGCAGGCAGCAGTTTATTTCCTTTATCAATGGCTTTTCTCTACTGGGAATGGCCCTTGGTGTTTTTGCGTTGATTGTTGTCGCTTCTGTTATGAACGGCTTCGATCGTGAGCTTAAAACCCGAATACTAAGTGTTGTACCTCACGGCTTTGTCGAGCGGGAAGGCGGTCTTGTGGACTGGGAGACACCTGCACGGCAGTTGGAAGCTCAGCCACATGTCGAAGCGACCAGCCCTTTTGTGAATGGCTACGCCCTCTTGAGTGCTCATGGCAGCAGTCACGGTGCCCAGTTCCAAGGTGTGGAACCGCAAGCGCTGCGCAAGGTGTCTACCGTCGGTGAGCATATGGTAATGGGTAACCTGGATTTGCTCGAGCCCCGCAGCTATGGGGTGGTTCTGGGGCGAATCCTTGCCCATCAGCTCAATGTGATTCCCGGAGATTCGGTAATACTGACCCTGCCAGAAGTCAGCGTGACCCCTGCTGGTATATTCCCCAGAACAAAGCGTTTCACGGTTGCCGGTGTTTTCTCTGTGGGGGCGCAGGTGGATCAGAATGTCGCGCTGATCAATATTGAAGATGCTGCGCGCCTGACCCGGATGACGGGCAAGGTCCAGGGGCTGCAGTTGCGCTTTGACGATATGGACAATGCGCTGGGGCTTGTTTCTGTTTATGCAGATGAGCTGGGCGAGGGTTTTCAGGGTGAAGACTGGGGGGATTCCCAGGGAAGTCTTTTCCAGGCAGTTAAAATGGAAAAGACCGTTGTCACGTTGATGCTGATGATCATTGTCGCCGTGGCCGCATTCAATATTGTCTCAGCACTAGTATTGATGGTTGCGGACAAGCGTTCCGATATAGCGGTGTTGCGAACATTGGGGCTTACGTCCCGTCAGATTATGGCGGTATTTGTGATTCAGGGCAGTGCCATTGGCATTATCGGCGCTTTTGCCGGTGCTGTTTTAGGCATCGTGATAGCGATGAACCTGACTGAAATGGTGAGCTGGATTGAGTCGGTAGTAGGCGCCAAGATATTTGATCCCCGTGTTTTCTTTGTTAGTTACCTGCCTTCTGAATTCCGTGTCGGCGATGCAGTGGTGGTGTTAACGGCGGCAATTTGTATGAGCCTGCTGGCAACGATATTTCCTGCCTGGCGAGCGGCACAGATTGAGCCGGCGGAAGCTTTGCGTTACGAATAATTTATATAAGTCGGCCTGTTTTGGTGTGATTTATAGATGTTGAGAGACAGCGAATAATTTGATGAACAGTCGAGTGGAAATAGATACGGAAAAAGCGCAGCCAGCTCCGGCCCCGGATGGTGCTGTTTTGGCTTGTCGGCAATTGCGCAAACATTACCGCCAGGGGGGCCGAGACCTGGAGGTTCTGAGTGGTGTTGAGCTCGAGGTAAAGCGGGGCGAGAAATTGGCCATCGTCGGCGCTTCCGGCTCTGGTAAGTCGACACTGCTCAACTTGCTTGGTGGTCTCGATACCCCAAGTTCCGGTGAGGTCTGGGTTGCGGGTAAGAATCTCGCTGAACTCAACGCCAATGAGCGGGGCTGGTTGAGAAATAGCAGTCTCGGTTTTGTATACCAGTTTCACCATTTGCTTAACGAGTTTTCCGCCCTGGAAAATGTCGCCATGCCATTACTGATAGGCAAACGTTCCGTTGCCGAAGCCCGCAAAGAGGCCGAGGCGATGCTCACAGCGGTAGGCCTGGGTGAGCGCATGGGGCACAAGCCATCACAGCTTTCTGGCGGTGAACGGCAACGGGTGGCTATTGCCCGGGCGCTGGTGACAAGGCCCGCCTGTGTTTTGATGGATGAACCTACCGGCAATCTGGATCGGGCTACGGGGGCAGAGATCCACAAATTGATGGATCGCTTGAATCAGGAGATGGGAATTAGCTTTGTGATCGTTACCCATGACCCGGATCTAGCGGCGGCCCTGGATCGCTGTCTGCATCTGATCGATGGGCGGCTGACTGCTGACTGGCACCAGGGTGATCATGTTTAAGCCTCTTCCCGCCTATATTGGGCTTCGCTATGCCGGTGCCCAGCGCAGAAATGACGATTCGGCCGGTTTGGTCTCATTCATTTCCGGTTTATCGATGATTGGTTTGATCCTCGGTGTCGCCTTGATGATTGTGGTGATGTCGGTGATGAATGGTTTTGACCGGGAGTTGCGCGAGCGAATCCTGGGAATCATGCCCCATGTCACTATTTACAACGGGAGCCCTGATGTGGATTGGGCCCAGTTGCGCCAACAATTGGTTTCCGACCCTGCGGTTCTCTCCGCGGCAGAAGTGTGGCAGGTCAATGCGCTTGCCAGGCGTGGGGCTGAAGTGACGCCGCTGTTGGTGCAGGGGGTCAACCCGGAGACAATTACCGAAGTCTCCAATATCGGGGACTTCCTTGAATCCTCATCCTTCGATGCCTTGCTTGACCCGTCTGAACCGGGTGTAGTTCTAGGTAAAGGGCTCGCTGAAAAGTTGGGGGTTGAGGCGGGTGATTACCTTTCCCTGATTGTGCCAAATAACGATAGTGCCACCGGTGCACGCAAGGCAGCCAGGGTTGCTGGATTTAAAGTGGCGCAGGTTTTTCACTCTGGCACTGTATTGGACCAATCTCTCGCCCTGGTTGCCTGGCAGCAGGCCAGGACTCTGGCTGGAGGTAGCGGTGGGGCAGGGGTCCAGTTACGGGTCAATGAAATGCTCGAGGCCAACTGGATTATGCGGCGTCTTCTGCAAGACCTACCTCGGGGCAATTTCTACGGCGCTGATTGGAGTCGAACCCACGGCAACCTCTACCAGGCTATTCAGATGTCCCGCAACCTGGTGGGGTTACTGGTTTTCCTGATTATTGCGATTGCCGCTTTTAATGTGGTTTCCACTTTGGTGATGGTGGTTATTGATAAGCATACTGATATCGCCATCCTCCGTACTATGGGTGCCAGTACCCGACAGATTTTGCTGACTTTTGTGAGTCAGGGGGCGCTGGTCGGGCTTGTGGGGGCTGTAGTTGGCGGTGCGTTGGGGGTGTTGGGCTCCCTGACGGTGACCAAATTGGTAGCGGGGCTGGAATCAATGCTCGGCATCCAGTTCCTAAAGTCTGATGTCTATCCCGTGGATTATTTGCCGTCCCAGTTGGTATGGGGAGACGTGGCACTGGTTGTGGCGGCGGGCTTTCTGCTTAGCTTGCTGGCAACTTTGTATCCGGCCTTTAAGGCCAGTCGGGTTCAGCCGGCAGCGGCCTTGCGCAATGAGTAGGGAGTTTCTGGGATGGTCAAGATCTCTCGAATCTTGCGCAAGTGTCTGCCAATTCCAGCAGCCATTGCTGCCTGGTGTATATCGGCTTACCTGACTTTACTTTTTGATGAATGGTTCAAGTTCATTTTTTGCCCTGGCGATCTGCTTGGCGGGTCAATATGTTATGGAGAAGGGTGGGATTTATGGCCTACTTGGATTGTTTCTGGAGGCGCCATATTTTCTGCACTTATGTCTGTCTGGGCGGCGGCATTGGCGGCCGCCGAAAATCGCTCATTGGTAGCACTGTGGACTTTTTTAGTGGGGTCTCTACTAGCTCTTTTTCTAGGGTTGGTCACTAATTACGTTTTTCCCGCGCTGCTGGCAATTATCGCAGGAGGCTTTGCGTACTGGGTGGTAGATAAAATCTGTGAGAAAGCTAACCGATAACAGACCGCCTTTGGATTCGCAACTTCCATCTTTTCACAACGTGCCAGCGCCAGAGGGCACGCATGGCAAAATAGGCCACTGTCGCAAAGAATGCCCCGGCAATCAGAGAGCCGGTAAATAGTGGCAGCCAGATCTTCCCGACTTCACTGGTCAACCATTCCCACGACAGTTCGATGCTGAAATCCACCGGTGGCGCCCCCAGAACCCAGGCGCCGAGCTTGTAAGTGCTAAAGAAAATAGCCGGCATGGTGATCGGGTTACTGATCCATACAAGAATCATCGACAAAGGTAGATTGCAGCGCAGCCAAAGTGCGAGCAGAGCGGCAATAACCATTTGTCCTGGCAAAGGGAGGAAGCTGGTAAATACGCCAACCGCAAATGCGACCGAGACTGAGTGTCGGTTCAAATGAAAAAGGTTGGGGTCGTGGAGAAGAGTCCCCAGAAATTTGAGGCCATTGTTGGCTCTAACTTCTTCGGGGCTTGGCAGCCATCGCCTGATAATACTCTTCGGCATAACTCTGTCTGTAACCTGGGTGGTGGCAGCCTAAAACAAGCGCTGTTCCGAGGCCTGGATATTCTTTCTGTGGGATTTTCCCTAAGCCCCAAATAAAGCATAGAGCGCTCGCGTTAGTCGAACAGGCTCATCTGGCGCGGGCGCTATTATGCCCACTTAAACATGGCAAGACTACTGCTCTGTTGAAAGTCACCTATTTTGCCCTATTGTCAACAATCCTCAATGTTTAATCGAGGATGCCTGCAGTTGACGAGAGAATGCTGGTGATTTAATGTCATGCCCCATTAAGATTGTCGACAATCCAGGTCTTGCATGACTGTAGTTGGTACTACCGGTTCAGCTTCAGAGGAGCGCCAAAGCCTTGCTGAACGCTTATTTCTGACTTTGCGCGCTGAAATTGTGGAGGGGCAAATCGCCTCTGGCAGCAAAATTAGCGAGCCGGAACTGGCGCGCCGCTTTAATGCCAGTCGCGGGAGTTTGCGCGAAGCAGTAATGCGCCTGGAGTCTTTGGGACTGCTGGAACGTAAGGTCAATGTCGGAGCCCGGGTTGTAGAGTTAAGTGAGCGCGGCTTACTGGAACTCTATGAAGTTCGCGAAGCCCTCGAGGGTATGGCTTGCCGTCTGGCAGCGGAACAGCGCACCGAGGAAGACCTGGTCGAGCTGCGCCAAATGCTCTATCACCATGAGCAGCAGGAAGAGCTGCAGGCCGGTAAGGCGTACTTCCAGCCGGAAGGGGATTTTGATTTTCATTTCCGTATCGTGCAGGCATCAAAGAATGATCTTCTGATCGATACCCTGTGCAATCGACTTTATTACCGTGTTCGTATGTATCGCTACCAGTTGGGGATGGCCAGTCCCCGGGCCCAGCGGGCTTTCCGCGAGCACAACCATATTATTGAGGCCATTGAGGCCGGGGATGGTGAGCTGGCGGAGCTGTTAATGCGCCGGCATATCCGCGCCTCGAGAATAAACATTGAAAAGAAACTGAGGTAGAGCATGAGCCAAAAGCCTTCTGCTGGCGCGCGTTTCCGCGCTGCACTCGCCGAGAATCAACCGCTGCAAGTGGTTGGTACCATCAACGCCTATTCCGCCATTATGGCCGAACGTATTGGTCACAAGGCGATTTACCTGTCTGGCGCCGGTGTTGCCAACGCCTCCTACGGTCTGCCGGACTTGGGTATGACCAGTCTCGATAATGTACTGGAGGATGTGCGCCGTATAACTGCTGCCAGTGAGTTGCCGCTTTTAGTGGATGTCGATACTGGTTGGGGCGGCGCTTTCAACATTTCCCGCACCATTAAAGAGATGATCCGCGCTGGTGCCGCTGCGGTACACATCGAAGATCAGGTAGCTCAGAAGCGCTGTGGCCATCGCCCGAATAAAGAGATTGTTTCCAAGCAGGAGATGGTCGACCGTATCAAAGCGGCAGTAGATGCCCGTACCGATGATGATTTCTTTGTAATGGCCCGCACCGATGCCTTTGCGCAGGAAGGGCTCGATGCGGCTATTGAACGCGCCCAGGCTTGTATTGAGGCTGGCGCCGACGGCATTTTCGCGGAAGCGGTTACTGAGCTGGAGCACTATCGTGCCTTTAAAGACGCGCTAAATGTGCCGATTTTGGCGAATATTACCGAGTTTGGTAAAACCAAGCTGTATAACACCAAAGATTTGGGCGAAGCGGGCGCAGATATCGTACTGTATCCACTGTCGGCGTTCCGTGCGATGAACCGCGCGGCGGAAAACGTTTATACCAGCATCCTGCAAAATGGCGATCAGCAAGCGGTTGTCGACACCATGCAGACCCGTGAGGAGCTGTACGATTACCTGAATTATCACGAGTTTGAGCAGAAGCTGGACGAACTTTTCAATAAGTAGGCATTACGGAGTTATTCAGAGGCTCCCAAGCTGCCCGGTGCGAAAGCCGGGCGCTGCGCTTTCAATTGGATGAATACAGCAAATGTGTATACAACAGGGGAAATAAGAAGATGGTAGAGAAAGCATTGGGCGGTGCTGGTCTGCGCGGCCAGGTAGCAGGTAAAACTGCACTTTCCACAGTGGGTAAATCCGGTTCCGGCCTGACTTACCGCGGTTACGATATTAAAGATCTGGCCCAGCACTGTGAGTTTGAAGAAGTTGCCTACCTGATTTTCTATGGGGAATTACCCACTGAGGGAGAGCTGGCGGAATACAAGGCGCTGCTGAAAGCCAAGCGTGGCCTGCCGCAGGCATTAAAAGAAGTGCTTGAGCGCATTCCGGCTGATGCCCATCCTATGGATGTAATGCGCACCGGTTGTTCCATGTTGGGTAACCTGGAAGGTGAAGAATCCTTCGCCCAGCAGTTGGATAAAGCCAATCGCCTGCTGGCCGCATTCCCCTCCATAATCTGCTATTGGTACCGTTTCACCCACGACAATGTGCGCATCGAAACTGAAACCGATGACGACAGCATTGGCGGCCACTTCCTGCATATGTTGCGCGATGAGAAGCCCAATGAACTGCACGAGCAGGTCATGAATGTTTCCCTGATTCTGTATGCAGAGCACGAATTTAACGCATCTACTTTTACCGCTCGCGTTTGTGCCTCCACTTTGTCCGATCTGTTCAGCTGCATCACCGGTGCTATCGGCACCCTGCGTGGTCCTCTGCATGGTGGTGCCAACGAAGCGGCAATGGAACTGATCGAGCGTTTCTCCAATCCAGACGAAGCAGAGAAAGAACTGTTGGGCATGCTGGAGCGCAAAGAGAAGATTATGGGCTTCGGCCACGCCATTTACCGCGAGTCCGACCCGCGCAATGAGATCATCAAAGGCTGGTCTGAAAAGTTGGCTGAAGATGTTGGTGATACCGTGTTGTACCCGGTATCTGTTCGCTGTGAAGAAGTGATGTGGCGTGAGAAAAAATTGTTCTGTAATGCAGACTTCTTCCACGCTTCCGCGTATCACTTTATGGGTATTCCCACAAAATTGTTTACCCCGATTTTTGTAATGTCCCGCGTTACCGGCTGGGCTGCACATGTTTTCGAGCAGCGCGCTGATAACCGCATTATTCGCCCGAGTGCAGAGTACGTAGGTGTTGAGCCTCGTACAGTAACTCCAATCGCTGAGCGCGGTTAATTTTCATTTCACTTTTGAAATGAGGCACACCCGGTGTGCCGGCTCCAGGTCGCCTTTGGTGAGCGGCCTGGAGCCACCCTCAGAAGAGACACGATTTTAAAAAAAGATTCGACTGATTTACCTGCTATGAATACTGATTACCGCAAATCACTGCCCGGTACAGACCTCGATTATTTCGATACCCGAGCCGCTGTTGACGCGATCCAGCCCGGAGCCTATGCCAAACTGCCGTATACCTCACGTATTCTGGCGGAAAACCTGGTGCGTCGCTGCGAGCCGGCAAAACTGACCGACTCCCTGAAACAGATTATTGAGCGCAAGCGCGAGTTGGACTTCCCTTGGTTTCCAGCCCGAGTGGTGTGCCACGACATCCTCGGCCAAACCGCGCTGGTAGACCTGGCTGGTCTGCGCGATGCCATTGCCGATAAAGGCGGTGATCCCGCCAAGGTAAATCCAGTTGTTCCCACCCAGTTGATTGTGGATCACTCCCTCGCGGTAGAGCACCCCGGATTTGAGAAGGATGCTTTTGAAAAAAATCGTGCAGTAGAGGAGCGTCGTAACGAAGATCGCTTCCACTTTATCAATTGGACCAAAACCGCATTTGAAAACGTCGATGTGATTCCCCCCGGTAACGGCATCATGCACCAGATCAATCTGGAGAAAATGTCTCCGGTGGTGCAGGTGCGCGAGGGCGTGGCCTTCCCGGATACCTGTGTCGGTACCGATAGCCACACGCCGATGGTAGACGCTCTGGGTGTGATTTCTGTGGGTGTTGGCGGCCTGGAAGCTGAGAGCGTGATGCTTGGCCGCGCCTCTTATATGCGTCTGCCGCATATTGTTGGAGTGGAACTCACCGGAAAGTTGCAGCCGGGTATTACTGGTACCGACTTGGTATTGGCTCTCACTGAATTCCTGCGCCGCGAGCGCGTGGTCGGCGCCTACCTGGAGTTTTACGGTGAGGGGGCTTCCAACCTGACCCTGGGCGATCGCGCCACTATTTCCAATATGACTCCAGAGTATGGCGCTACTGCGGCCATGTTCTCTATCGATGAGCAAACCATCGACTACCTCAAACTCACCGGCCGCGATGATGAGCAGGTAGCTTTGGTAGAGAAGTTTGCCAAAGAGACTGGCCTCTGGTCTGACACCTTGAAGGATGCCGAATACGAGCGCGTACTGAAGTTTGACCTGGATACAGTAGGTCGCAACCTTGCTGGCCCCTCCAACCCCCACGCGCTGCTGCCGGCCTCAGAACTGGCTAATCGTGGAATCGCTAAAGCCTGGGAAGAGAAAGCCGGTGAGATGCCCGATGGTGCTGTGATTATTGCCGCGATTACCAGCTGCACCAATACCAGCAACCCGCGCAATATGATTGCCGCAGGCCTGATTGCCCGCAATGCGAACAAGCTCGGCCTGACCCGCAAGCCCTGGGTCAAGTCCTCCCTGGCACCGGGTTCCAAAACGGTAAAAATGTATCTGGAAGAGGCCGACCTGCTACCGGATCTGGAGCAGATGGGCTTCGGCGTAGTGGCTTTCGCCTGCACCACCTGTAACGGTATGAGCGGTGCCCTGGACCCGAAAATTCAGCAGGAAGTGATTGATCGCGATCTGTATGCTACTGCGGTCCTGTCCGGAAACCGCAACTTCGACGGTCGTATCCACCCCTATGCCAAGCAGGCTTTCCTGGCTTCACCGCCGCTGGTCGTTGCCTACGCTATTGCCGGCACCATCCGGTTCGATATTGAAAAAGATGCGCTGGGATACGATGCCGATGGCAACTCGATTACCCTGAAAGATATCTGGCCCAGCGATGAAGAGATCGATGCGATCGTACGTCAGAGCGTGAAGCCACAGCAGTTCCGTGATGTGTATATTCCCATGTTCGAAGAGCGGGATGCCGCAGAAGAGCAGGGCCACGCACTCTACGACTGGCGCCCGATGAGCACCTATATCCGCCGCCCACCTTATTGGGAAGGTGCCCTGGCAGGCGAGCGCAGCTTGAAGGGCATGCGCCCGCTGGCGGTGCTGGGTGACAATATCACTACCGACCACTTGTCTCCGTCCAATGCGATTTTGGCCAGCAGTGCTGCCGGTGAATATCTGGCGAAAATGGGGCTGCCTGAGGAGGACTTTAACTCCTACGCGACTCACCGTGGCGACCACCTCACTGCCCAGCGTGCAACTTTCGCCAACCCGAAGCTACTCAACGAAATGGTGCGCGATGATAACGGCGAGGTCCGTCAGGGCTCCCTGGCTCGAGTCGAACCGGAAGGGCAGGTTACCCGTATGTGGGAAGCCATCGAGACCTACATGGATCGCAAGCAGCCGCTGATTATCATTGCTGGTGCCGATTACGGGCAGGGCTCCTCCCGTGACTGGGCTGCGAAAGGTGTGCGCCTTGCCGGTGTGGAAGCGATTGTGGCCGAAGGCTTCGAGCGAATTCACCGCACCAACCTGATCGGTATGGGGGTATTGCCGTTGGAGTTTAAGTCGAGCACTACTCGTGAAACCCTGGGTATCGACGGTACCGAGAGTTTTGACGTTATCGGTGAGCGCACTCCCCATGCCACGCTGACCTTGCTTATCCACCGCGCTAATGGTGAGACGATTGAGGCTCCTGTTACCTGTCGCCTGGATACCGCAGAAGAAGTTTCCATTTATGAGGCTGGAGGTGTTTTGCAGCGCTTTGCTAAAGACTTCCTCGAAGCAGAAGCGACGGCCTGAGTTATGAAGTTTGCTCCTCAAGTAAAAATCCCCGCGACTTATATGCGCGGGGGAACCAGCAAGGGTGTTTTCTTCCGCTTACAAGATCTGCCTGAAGTTGCACAAGTGCCGGGGCAGGCCCGTGACAACTTGCTGCTGCGCGTGATTGGTAGTCCAGACCCCTACGGTAAGCAAACCGACGGTATGGGTGGCGCTACTTCAAGCACCAGCAAAACGGTAATTTTATCGCCCAGCGATAAAGCCGATCACGATGTGAACTACCTGTTTGGTCAGGTTTCCATCGATAAGCCGTTTGTTGATTGGAGTGGTAACTGCGGCAATCTCACTGCCGCCGTGGGTGCCTTTGCCATCAATAGCGGTTTTGTAGAGCCCGCCAGAGTGCCAGAAAATGGCATCTGCACCGTGCGCATCTGGCAGGCCAATATTGGCAAGACCATTGTTGCCCATGTACCTATGACCAATGGTGAAGTTCAGGAAACCGGGGACTTTGAGCTGGACGGAGTGACTTTTCCGGCGGCTGAAGTGGAAGTGGAATTTATGGACCCTGCCGACGGTGAGGGTGCCATGTTTCCTACCGGTAACCTGGTCGATGATCTGGAAGTGCCCGATGTAGGTGTGCTCAAGGCCACCATGATCAATGCTGGCATTCCGACAATTTTCGTCAATGCAGAAGATATTGGCTACACCGGCACTGAATTGCAGGATGCCATTAATGGTGACAGCAAAGCACTGGCGATGTTTGAGAGCATTCGCGTTCACGGTGCGGTAAAGATGGGATTGGTTCCTAACATTGAAGAAGCTGCCAATCGCCACCATACCCCTAAGGTTGCTTTTGTCGCTAAACCGCAGGATTACACTGCATCCAGTGGCAAGGCAGTGGCATCTTCTGAGGTCAACCTCCTCGTGCGTGCCTTATCTATGGGCAAGTTGCACCACGCCATGATGGGCACGGCAGCAGTAGCCATTGGCACCGCTGCAGCGATCCCGGGCACTTTGGTTAACCTTGCAGCTGGCGGGGGTGAGCGCAGCTCTGTTTGCTTCGGCCACCCATCGGGTACCTTGCGTGTGGGTGCTGAAGCCAAAGAGGTCGAAGGTCAGTGGGCTGCTACCAAGGCTATTATGAGTCGTAGCGCTCGAATCCTAATGGAAGGTTGGGTGCGAATACCTGGCGATAGCTTTTAGGACTTTGGTGATTTCTTTACAGGGGGCCTTTTGGCCCCTTTTTATTTTCCTACTGTAAAAATTATTAGGAATCGGTTTTAAATTTTTACTCCAATCAAATTTAATATTCCGTATATATTTAAATTAATAGGCGAATATTAATCTCAGTAATCCTGACAATAACTTTTCTTCCGGTTTTCCTGTGTTTTCCGGTAGGTTTTTATCTGAGAAAAAAGCTGTGTTTTTATCATTGTGAGACAGGGCTTGCCTTAATAGTCACATCTAGATCTGTTTAGATATAGCCTTTATTGCTCAGCGTACGTATATTTAAGGCCTGCTGTTGGGATGCGAGGCGTTGGGTGAGCAAGCAGATAGACTCTAAAAAACTCCCAACATTCGTAGAAAGCTGGTGTATGAATCCTACGGTTTCAGTACTTACTTGACTTGCTGGTCGCAGCTAGTGACAACAAATTGTGAACTAGTCCTCTTTGTCCTAGTCGCGATCCGCTCTATCGTATCTGAGTTTCTTACGTCCCTTCTTTTTGAGATTTTAGCCTAGCCGCCGTACTGCCGACGGCCCTATGGGATGGCCATTCATTAAAAAATAAATGTGGCTTTCCTTTTGCAGCAGATTGGAGAGACATCAATGAGAATTAAAAAACCACTTACCTTTGCAATTGCAATGGCAAATGTCGCGGTAGTGTCGGCTTGGGCTCAGGAAGATAGCCAACAGGATGACGATTGGGCGCTGGAAGAAGTAACGGTTACCGCAACCAAACGCGAAACCAATTTGATGGACACCCCCGTAGCGATCAGTGCATTTACGCAAGAAGAGCTCGATCGCCAGGGTATCAAGAATGTAAAAGATCTGGGCAACACTATCCCCAACGTGGATATTGGCTACGATGCTTCCCAGTCCTCCCCAGTAATTTCTATGCGCGGCGTGCGCTCCACAAATACTAGTGAACTTGGCGATCCGGCGGTAGGCTTGCACTTTGACGGTATTTACTCTGCACGTCCTCAGTCCGCAATGGCAATGATGTTTGACTCCGAAAGGGTTGAAGCCATGCGTGGGCCGCAGGGTACCCTGTATGGACGCAACTCCACAGTAGGTGCCATCAACGTCATCTCCAAAAGACCGGTAATTGACGAATTTGAAGGTTCTGTCGGTGTTGAACTTGGCCGCTGGAATCAAGAGCTGGTTAAGGGTGTTATCAATATTCCGGTTTCTGACACCTTCGCACTTCGCGCATCCTTTATGGATGAAACGCGTGATTCCTACCTGACTGGTTATTATGATGCTAACCAGTACGATAATCGCTACATTGATGCTGATAGCCTTGGTGCATCTACTCTTTCCGACGATGCAGAACGCACTTTTACCCAAAATGGAAACTGGTGGGCATCTGAGGATGTTTCCCTGGTAAGGGCTGATGCAGATGACTTCTATGGGAATGTTGATCAGCAAGCCGTACGTATTGGTGCCCTGTGGGAACCAACTGAAGATATTTCCTGGTATGCCGTAGTTGAGCATTATGAGGACAAAAGTGCCGGTGGTATTAATACCATTGACTGTGATAAAGCTGATGAGCGCGATGATGGCGTAAATTGCGAAACTTATTACGGTTCCGGCGCGGATGAATACACTGTAGCTGTGAATGTTCCTGGTGAACTTGATCTTACCATGAGTGCATTCCGTTCCAACTTCCGCTGGGACTTTAGCGATAGCATGGCATTTGTGTACAACACTGGCTATGCAGTACAAAACCGCAGCAACCTGATCGATGTTGATGCCGGCCGCAATACTTGGGATATGAGCATGAGCATCACAGATGCAGAGAATGTTTCATATTCCCATGAGCTTCAACTCCAATCTACAGATGATGCTCCGCTTCAATGGATTACAGGCCTGTTCTACTTCCATGAGTCCAATGACCTCAATGGTTACTTCCTGGCTTCACTGGATAACGCCGTGTTCTGGCGTCAGCCAGAGAGAAATGTCGATGCGCTTGGGGCGTTTGCCCAGGCAACTTATAGCCTCACTGATACTCTGCACCTGACACTTGGTGGCCGTTATACATATGATGAAAAAAGTGATGAGGGTGGCAATAACTTAAGTTGTACACGTGACTGGTCACTTGATACTGATGCAACTGGTGAATACGGCTGTTTCCCTGCATACAGTCAGGCGCTCTTTAATGAATTGTCTACCGGTTACTTTGCTGATGACTCAATTTATACCGTATCCACATACAATGACGTTAGTGATGACTGGGAAAATGCGGATTTCCGTATCGGCCTTGATTACGACCTGACTGATGATGTGATGCTCTACTCTTACGTTGCATCCGGGTTTAAATCTGGTGGTCTAGGTGATGTAATTACCCAATATGAGCAGGACCCAGATACTGCCGAATACATTTATGATGATGATGGCAACCGTGTTGTAGCTGCGACTTTTGATACCAACTACGATGAAGAGACTGTGGTCACTTTGGAGCTTGGTGCCAAAGGGACTTTCCTGGATGGTCGCTTGAACCTTGCCAATACTTTCTTCTTCTCCAAGTATAAAGATATGCAGCTGGCCGCGCCGGATACTGCGTATACTTTTTATGTTAAAGAGGTTGATGATGAAGGCAATTTGACGGGAGAAGTTACGACAGAGCCTGCCGTAATTTATCTCACAAAAAATGCCGCCAGAGCCGAAATAATGGGAATGGAGTTTGAGTTTGACTGGGCTCCATATCCAAATGGCCGAATTAGTGGTTTTGCCACTTGGATGAAAACAGAAATTACCTCTGATTTCTGGAACCGCTGGAACTTCAATAACCAGTCTCTGTTTGAGATTGATGACTGGGGTGCAGCTCACGATAACAGCAACGAAGAACTCTACCGTAACCTGAAAGGTAATGAGCTTCCGGCATCACCTGAGTTCAGCTTTACTATCAATTATGACCACACCTTTGAGTTAGCCCACGGTGGAGCGATTATTCCATTTGTTGGTATTCACTGGGAAGATGAGTCTTACCTGACTTACTGGAATGTTGATAAGCACGATTTCCCCACTGGTGATACTTCTGCTTTTGATGACAGCCGTGATTCTTTCTGGGTGGTAAATGCTTCTGTGAAGTATGTAAGCCCCGACGATCAGTGGAATGTTGAAGCTTTTGGTAACAACCTGACTGACGAAGTTGTTCCGTACTATGCAGATGGAAGTGATGGCCTCGTATCCGGTCCATTCTCTACCCCAATGAGCTACGGTGTGCGCTTTAACTACAACTTCTAAGTAGTTTTTACTAAGCGAGTATGAAAAAAGCCGGACTGTATTGTGCAGTCCGGCTTTTTTATTGCCTTATGAACCTCTCGCTTACCAATATACTAATTACATGATGTCGCAGATCTAATGATGTAATTAATTCAGCTGTTTTGAAAAAAATAATATTGTGAGCTATCTAGAGCAATAAATAATCTGTTGCTGAAATTACCCCAAAATATGCGTTGTAAGCTATTTGGAGGCAACTGTGAGTGTAAATACTTACATGGGTATTTTAGATTTCCGATGAAATAGGGGCTCGCGTTTTAAAGGGAGTCTAGCTTTAACCTGTTTGTCATCATCGTTTGCTTCACTTGCGCGTCAACATTTATACCGTGGCAAGGGCAAGGGCAAGGGCAAGGGCAAGGTTGCTTACAATGAACAGATTTGATCGACGGACGCTTTTAAAATGGGGTGGGCTGTTAACCGTTAGCGCTATGGCGCCATCGCTGAGGGCCAGTAGTGATGTGCTCGATTATGAGTATGATGGGTTCGCTAGTACCTCGAGCCACTTTATGCATGGCGTAGCCTCCGGAGACCCAACAGCCAATTCGGTTATTATTTGGACAAGGGTAACCACTGAGGAGGTTTTCCCCCTTGTCTATTGGGAAGTGGCACTAGATGAGGCATTTAGTCAGGTTGTTTCATCCGGGTATCTACAAACGGATGAGTCAAAAGATTTTACGGTTAAGCTGGATGTTACAGAGTTAAATTATGGTAGAGATTATGTCTATCGATTTAAGTACAGGGATCAGGTCTCTTCTGTAGGTCGTATAAAGCTAGCTCCAGCCTCTGGTGAGGAAGCTCCTTTTCTTAAGTTTGTGGTCACTTCCTGCTCACACTTTGAGCATGGAGAGTTTGTGGGTTACCGAGATATGGTGGAGCGGGAACAGAATATAGATGCCGTTATCCACCTCGGGGATTACTCCTATGCATCCTCAAATTCTGGTGACTACCGTAAGTTTGAGCACTCTGACTTTAAGTTTGATCGGGAGAGTTACCGAGCAAGATATTCTGAAATCAGAAGGGATACATTTCTACAGCAAGCTCATCAAATGCACACCTGGATGGTGATTTGGGATGATGGCGACCTGAGAAATGGTGTCTGGAGAGAAGGCCCGGAAATCAATGGGGCAGACTTCGAGGAAGTGATGGAGGCTGCTATGGAAACTTTTTTCCTTTGGATGCCAATCCGTTACATTGCACCGCGGCGCGTATGGCGCTCTATACCTTATGGTGATATGGCCGATATCTTTTTCCTGGACATGTGCTTCTATGATCGGGATGAGCCAATCAATGATATGCCAGATAACCTTGAGAAGCGCCAACCTATTTTTGCAGAGCTTGATTACATTGGCCGGAGTATTATTGGTCAGGAACAGGCTGCTTGGTTTGAGCAGACTATAAAGCAGTCTAATGCGCGTTGGCGAATTGTCTGTTCTGGAGCGCCGGTTTTTGAATGGTGGAATAATTATTCACCGAGCGCCTGGAGAGGATACCCCCAATCCCATAAATGGTTGTTGAATCTGTTTAGTGAGCTTGAAGATAATATTGTGGTTTTATCCGGGGGATTACATAAAGCAATGGCCTCAGGGCTAGCTTTAGATCCTTTTGCTGATGATTACAATGCAGGTAGAGATAATGTCGCGATTGAAATAACGGCTCCCTCCCTCACTCGTGGAGATGGTGGTGCTATATGGTACGAAATTGCAGACAACCGGAGCACTGAGACTACGCTAAAGAAAAATCCTCATATGAAGTTCCGTAAGGGGAATAGGGCGGGTTACTTAATTAGTAAATTTGAGAGTGATCAATTTACCGGCCGCTGGCGACTCTATGATACCGTGAGATCTAAAAATGGCCCGAGCGCTGATACTTACGGAGATATTATCAGTGAGTATGGGACATCAAAAATTAAAATAGTGGATTAAATATTGTCGCAGTAAATAGCCGGCAAAGTTTTGATATTAGATGCCGCCTCAGATACCACCATATGGTGGTTCGGTAAGAAGTCTGGGGCTAGGATTGCTGCATCTGTGTCATACTTGCACACTTTCTCTATTGGGGGTGGCGGTATGTCTGAAATACAGTTGGAAGAAAGACGGAAGTTAGAGCTAATCGAAAAGGTTAGAGGTTATCTGTCTAAAGAATTTGAGCTGGAAATTGGCGGTTTTGAAGCGGAGTTCTTTATTGATTTCCTTGCAAAGGAGATGGGGGCCGGCTTTTATAATCAGGGTTTACATGATGCTCAAGTAATAGTGTCCTCCAAGTTGGAGGATATTTCTGATGCAATTTATGAGATAGAAAAGCCTGTCGACTAGAATTATTGCACCTGTTGATGGCAGTGCGATTCTATCTCTTATAAGCTGTTCAGAGATATTATTCCTTAGGTTTTTCCGCCTGGATAAATAGCATAGCTACAAAAACCAACACTATTCCAGGTGTGAAACTGATATTAAAGTTTGCCATTTCCAATACTATGGCCACTATTAGTACAAATATCGGATTCAAGAAGCTATACGCCGCAACTTTGGTTGCCCCGATCTTTAACGTGCTGAATTGCAGCAGGAAAAAACTAATTAAAGTTGAGAATAGGGCTAAATAGATTAGCCCGCCGTAAGTCTCGGTGGGTATATTTTTCCATTCTATCTGATTCAAATTTGGAAAAGAGAGCAATAGTAACCAGAGTGCGCCAAATAGAATAACCCAGAATGTCATGACCTCTGTAGGCTCCCCTGTGTGAACCTTCTTGATAAGCGGGTTATATAAACTGAGTGATATAGCACCTAGGGTGAATATCCAATCCCCTTTGTTTAGGTCTAGCGTCATCGCTGTTGAGATACTCCCCTTGAATACAATCCAGGCTGCACCCAGAGTCCCAAGGGTTAGGCCAATAACTTTGCGGGTGCTGCTCCGATCGCCATTGATGATCAAAGTAAAGATGGCAGTCATCGCCGGAACGGTTGTAAAAAGAGCGCCGGTATTTACTGCGGTGGTGTATTTGAGTGCTTCAAACATACACCAGAAAAAGATAACCAATGGGATACTGAGTAGTGCATACCCCAGCAGTTTTTTTGGCTCTGGAAGCTGAATCCCGTGCTTTAAAAATATGAAGGGTGCAAATAGTCCCGCCGCAATTAAGAATCGAATCAACATCATGGAATCCGCCGGGAGTGAATCGGCGATTAACTCCCCAACAGGAAATGATCCTGCGACCAGTAGTGTACAAAGTATCATCAGGCAGTGAACCCACCAGAGCGAGGTGTTGGGGCTTGTAGTTGATGGGGTTATGTCCCTGGAAAGCTCACTCATGCTTCTTCCCTCTATTAGCGAGAGATAAGTGTATGTCGTTTCTGGTAAACTGATAATCCAGCATTATAGACACTCACTGTTGAGGAGAAGGAAACAGTCGCCTATGGAGACAATTGCAGCAATTCCAATATTTGTGACTGTGGCAGAAACCGGTGGCTTTTCCCCGGCGGCAAAGTTACTTGGCATCTCAAAATCAGCGGTAAGCAAGCGGGTTACCCAGTTGGAGCTGCAGCTTGGGGTGAAGCTTTTGCACAGAACTACGCGAAAGTTGAGCCTGACGGAGGCTGGGGAGCATTTTTATGAGCACGCACGCATTGCTTATAAATCGGCCAAAGATGCACAAGACGCAGTTCTGCAGCTACAGGGGGAGCCTCGGGGGCGCTTGCGGATCAATGCTCCTATGTCCTTTGGTAGATTGCATCTGGCTCCCTTAATTCCCGTATTTATGAAGCGTTACCCCGAGATTAGTATCGACATGGTACTGGACGATAAAGTTGTCGATTTAGTGGGGGAGGGCTTTGATATCGCTATTCGCGGAGGTGACCTTCCCGATACCAGCCTGATTGCCCGCAAACTTGCACCCCTGAAAAGTGTACTTTGTGCGTCACCAGCCTACTTGAAGGAATTTGGAGAGCCCACAGAACTGGAACAGTTGAGTGCCCATAATTGCCTGATTTTTACTTATTCCAGGGATGTGAAAGAGTGGGGTTTTATCAAAGACAATCACTTACATACCATCGAAGTGAAGGGTAACTATCAAGTAAATAATAGCGAGGCACTGAGGGAAGCTCTTCTTCAGGGTGTAGGGATAGGCCGCTTACCCACCTTCGTGGCAGGACCAGACATTGAGGCTGGAAAGCTAATTCCTCTATTTGAGGAGTACCAGATGCCTGCCAAGTCTATCTACGCGGTTTTCCCTGAGCGGCAGTTTATGCCAGCCAAAGTCCGCGCGTTTATAGACTTTGCAATAGAGTACTTTGGCGGCGATACACCTTACTGGGATCAGTAAACTGTTAACTTTTTGTCAACAGTAAGTCTCCGCCGAGCCCCATTGTCAACAATAGGGAAACCAAATAAGCTTCTTCTCATCGACATTCAATCAACGAACGATAGTCAGAGAGAAACTTATGGAATTGTTTAAAGCTGTTGAATCCCGCCGCTCGGTTAAGCATTTCGATGTCACTGCAGAGATGCCTGCCGAGGACTTCACCCGTCTGGTCCAGGCGACTATGTTGTCGCCGACTTCTTACAATATTCAGCACTGGCGTTTCCTGCGCATCACTGACATTTCCCTCCGTAGCCAGCTTAAAGATGCAGCCTGGGGGCAACAGCAAGTAGAAGATGCTTCTGAGTTGATCATACTTTGTGCAGATATTAATGCCTGGAGCGACCGGCCGGAGCGGTACTGGGCCGAAGCGCCGAAAGAGGCTAGGGATGTGTTAGTGCCAATGCTAACTGAGTTCTACAAGGGTAAGCAGCAACTACAGCGGGACGAGGCTATTCGAAGCTGCGGATTGGCAGCACAAACCATGATGTTAGCGGCAAAGTCGATGGGATATGACACAGGTGCAATGGTTGGGTTTGACCCAGAGAGAGTCGCTGAGCTAATCAATTTGCCCGAAGGTTATTTGATCGGGATGATGATAGTGATTGGAAAAGCGGCAAAAGTTGCGAATAGGCGTGGTGGACAGCTGTCGATAAATGAGGTCTTGTTTGAAAATAGCTTTTTAGGAAACGATTAATAGGCTGGATTAGTATACGAATAATTCAAAATTGGCCAATGACTAATGTAAATAAGTGCAATTACGATGATTGTTTAGCTGGATTAACCTAGGGAGCCTCTGAATAACTCCGTGATACCTCTGGCATGCAGAGCGGTTCACAATAAAGGCGCGGCTTCGCAGGAATGTCTAGACCTTTCAAGAAGTCGCAACGCGGAGTGTGAATCGCTCTGCAAGCCCCGAAGGGCGGGCCTTGAAGGCCGCACCTGCTGCGTTGCCGCTCTTGCCAAGGGCTACGGCCATTCGCGGCGAGCTGCGCCTAACATCTGCAACCTTCAAGGCCCGCAGAGGCATTACGGAGTTATTCAGAGGCTCCCTAGCTAAACATATTGATTTGTTGAAGTTATATATTGTGTGCCCCTGCTGGACTACTTCCCGTTGAGATTAAATCGCGATCCTTGGTGTTTAACTGTTGGTATATTTAATTATTAGTTTTTTCTTTTTGGCCAATTAGGAATAATTTCTCATGGTGCTTTTTGAAGCCTGGCCCAAGCTTAGACAGATCTGAGTACATGGCCTAATTATGGCTTTAAAGGGGAGGGGATTTTGGATATGAAAATACTAGGGCAGTGGCTAAACGATGGAATTGCCATTTTATTAACTGCCATTATTGCAGTTGCACCCATTGCTACTAAAGCTGTCGATTGCGGCGACACTGTCACCTTGGCTGAGGTGCTGGATCAGAATCTCAACTGTGCAACAAACCCTGCTGTAACAATAGTAGGGCCAGGCAGTCTGGATATGAACGGCTTTTCAGTAAGTTGCGGTGGAAGTGGCGTAGGCATCAGGATTGAGGGTATAGCTGCAAGCGTGACAGGCGGAGCCTTACAGGATGGTGTGATCACTAACTGTGGTGCGGGTATGGTTGTACTCGGGGAATTCCATAGTATTTTCGGTGTGAATATTACAGATAATATGAACCTGGGGCTCGTAATCCCTGGAGACAACAATAGCTTGCTTCATTCAGTTATTATGAGTAATGCGAACGTGGGTGTCGTTGTAATAGGCAGTAACAATACGATCTCATCTAATGAAATCGGGCAAAATGAATCTGAAGGAATTCGTTTGGAGGGCATAGCTAATGGCTCTGTGGTTTTGCTAAACCATATTTATTCCAGTTCATTCTCAGGCATAGTAGTTAATTCATCAGACAACTTAATTGCACAAAATTTTATAGAACATAATGGCCCCGGGGGAGCAGGTATTGATATGCCTGCTTTAGGTCAATCAGGTAACACAATCGTAGGGAATCTAGCGGAGAATAACCTTGATTATGATCTGCAAGACCTGAACTCTGCACCTTGCCTGAATACTTGGGTAGGCAATATGTTTGATACTTCAAATGGGGCTTGCGTAGACCCTTGATGATTCAACCTGTGCAGTTAACGCTAACAGCTCATGTTGGATTAGGTAAGTTAGAGGTAATCAATATCCTGTCCCCACAAATACCTCAATCCGATCCACATTCCCACTAGTATCCAGCACGGCAATTTGGTGTTTGCCAATTTTCGGGAGCAGTTCCAGATTTTGATTTCCTAAGGTTTCACCCCGGGGTTGTCCATTCAGGAACCAATAGCGCTTTCCCTGTCCGCCAATCGCGCTCAGAGTTAAACGCGGAAGTGGGGCATTTTTGCCGGTAGGTCGATACTGGTTACCATCTCCAGCTCCGATAATCTTTAGTGGAGTCCCTGTTGTTGCAGTCGGGGTGTAACACTCGGGAGCCGTCGGAGGAATTTGTTGGGCCCGGGTCTGGTTTTCAGGTAGCCAGGATTCCAGTTCTTTTGGCCAAAGGGCTAAGCTATGCCTTTGAGTAGAAGAATCCATACAACTGGGCTTTACCCGCATACCTTGCCGGTTTGCAAAGAAACTAAAGGTTTGTGCTGCCCGCAGAGGCTCACCTTGCGGCGATAGTGTTCTGGGTGTGCGCCCTTGGATTAACCAGGCGTTGTGTTGCAGATGGCAGTGGCTGGTTTGTGTGAGCGTCTTCTGGCCCCCAAGCGGCCAACAAATAGTCTCTTGAGTTACTAAGTCGGGCTTTTTCAGGTGCTGTTGTTTGTTGTCTGGTAATGCGGCGATAACTGCGTTCAACAGAGGTGTGGCGCTAATGGAGCCATAGTAACCGGGTAGGGGAGTGCCATCCGGTCGGCCTACCCAAATGCCGACGGTGTAGCCGGGAGTTACGCCAATCGCCCAGGCATCCCGGTAGCCGTAGCTGGTGCCTGTCTTCCAGGCGATATCTGCCTTGTTTTGCCGCACCAGATTGCGCCAACGGCGGGAACCTCCGCGATTGGAAGCGAGCATTTCAAATGTAATCCAAGCTGCCTCAGGAGACATCAGATGCCTTTCACGTACGGGCTCCTCGGGTAAATAGCGGGGAGCTGCAGTCTGGCCTCCCCGTGCCAGTGCGGCATAAATGCCTGCCAGCTGGTCAAGACGAGCACCTACTCCCCCCAAAATCATGGCCAAACTGGGTCTACCGCCACTGGGAAACTCTAGTGCTAGTCCGGCATTTTCCAGGGCTGCGGCCAATCGACCGGGGCCGTAATGTTCCAGTAGCTGAACTGCAGGAACATTGAGAGATTTCTGAAGGGCGGCGGTGGCGGTGACAGGGCCGGCGAAGCCTCGATGGAAATTCTCAGGGCGGTAATCGCCGTATATACGGGGCGCATCGCTGAGCAGGGAGGCGCTGTGGATCAGGTCCTCATCAATGGCAAGTCCGTACAAAAAGGGCTTGAGCGTAGAGCCCGGTGAGCGCACAGCCCCGGCCATATCGATATAGCCATAGCGGCGTCTGTTACCAAAATGAGAAGCTCCTACGTAGGCGCGCACGGATAAATCGGAATTCTCCAAAACTACAACAGCTGCAGATGTCTTGGCTGGATAGCTATCCATATGATCGCGCAGGAAATCTTCCAGTCCGCGCTGGATGTTGCCGTCGATTGTGGTGCGAATAACTTCCTGATCGCTGATGGTATTCACCAGTCTGCGGGCTAGGTGCGGGGCGTTTTGCGGGAATTCCAAGCGTTCCGCATAGACCTGCTCAAGTTGAGCGCGCTCAACATCCTCTGCGCTCCAGACGGAAAATGACTGCAGCCTATCCAGAACTTTGTCCCGGGCTTTTTGTGCCTTTAGAGGATGCCGATCTGGTCGCAGGCGGCTCGGAGCCTGAGGCAGTACAGCTAGCAGTGCAGCTTCCGCATGGGTAAGGTCAGAGGCTGATTTACGCAGGTATAGACGGCTGGCTGCTTCCACGCCTTCAATATTGCCGCCGTAAGGTGCGAGGTTCAGGTACAGATCGAGAATTTCATTCTTGCTGAAGTGCCACTCCAATTGCAATGCACGCAATATCTGCTTGGTTTTGCCCGGCAGAGTTTTGCGGTGTGGGTCCAGTAGTCGCGCTACCTGCATGGTGAGAGTGGAGCCGCCGGAAACGACTCGTCCATTGCGAAGGTATTGGACTGAAGCTCGCAATAGAGCTAGCGGATTTACTCCGGGGTGCCGATAAAAGTGTCGGTCTTCGTAGGTGAGAAGAGCTTCGATAAAGCGCGGTGATACATTTTCCCGAGATATTGGATATCTCCAAACTCCGCGACTGTCGGCAAAGAAGCGTAGTGGTTTGCCGTAACGATCTGCAACGACCCGTGCAAAATCTTGAGTTTCGGGAAGAGGTGGAGGGAAAGCAAAGTCGAGCAGTAGCAGTACCGCTGTGAGGGCGGCGGGCGCAAGCAGCAGTGCGCGAACTCTGCGACTGCTGCTTTGCCAGGCTCTCCGGATAGTGGCCAACAGCTTCACTGTTTACCGATTACCCGCAATTGCGTTAGGGGATTTTCACCGATAGCGAAGCGTTCCGGTTTGTACATATCCTCTACGTAGGGTGGGGGCACCTGATAGTTGCCTGGGGTTACTGCGCGGGCGATATAGAAGAGATTGGTGGTTTTGTATCTCAGCTGATCCAGTGCCGCCACAAAGCGGTCATCGCGATATTCAGTGTGTTGGATATTGTCCTGGGTGTCCTGCCACTGGGCAATACTTTTGCCATCGAACTCGAGTTCATCCACTTTGACACTGTCGGCCAGGTTTTGATTCTCCAGCTCAAAACCTGCGGGCAATAGGTCCACTGCAAGTAGGTCGGGCAGGCGTTGGTCCGCATCAATTTGCAAACGCACCAGGTAAAGCTCGCCCTCACGAACTTGATTGGGAATGACTTCCGTGCCATCCAAATTGTGGTAGCTGCGTTTAATTCTGACACCTTTATCCATCTCCGCCTCAGGTGACTTCTTGCTGTAACCATTGATAGTGATTGCTGCATAGAGCTTTTCTATCTGTGCAGTTACCTCAAGTGCGCTGGCGGCTTCGCGCCCGCGGAATAATGCGCTGTGCGGGTTATCGCTATTGAGCTCGCGCAAGCCATCAATACTGGCCAAAGTCGCAGACCAGTTTGCGCTGCTATTGAGTTGCAACTGTGCTCCAGCCATAAACACACTATTGCGCTCCTGGGTGCTGAGATATTGGCGACCGTGGAGAAGATCGGCCAGCTCGAACACCAGGGATTCCGTTTTATCACCTGCGAAATTGTGCTCTAGGAGCAGGGAGATCATTTGGGCCGTATCCCGTAGGTCTGACCCATAATCGCCATAGTAGCTGCGGCGTTTGCGCTCGATTTTAAGCGCTTTTTGCAGGGCCTCCTGGGCCAGGGTGGCATCGCCCATGGTGTGCAAAGCGATTGCCATATGCAGGTTTGGTAAGGGAGATTGGGTCAGGCTCGAGCCGCTTTCATAAAGGGTACGCAGTTGCCCGAGAGACACTTTCTGTACTCGTGAGAGCACATAGGCTGCGTAAGCTCTTGCGGCATAAGCATAGAAATCGGGACTATAGCTATAGCGTTGCTGATAGAAAGCACCGCGCTCACGGGCGTAATCCTGCAGGCGCTTGAGTGCGGATTCCAGGCGGTTATCGTCAAATACGATTCCCTGGTCCCGGGCCCGCAATATAAGATCGACTACATAGGCGGTTAGCCACTGGCTTTCGGAAGACTCGGAACTCCATAGGCCAAAGCTGCCGTTCCCTTTTTGCATGCTGAAAATGCGTTCAATACCTGCGTCGATACGTTCGGCCCGATCATTCTCATCCAGAGGTTCAAGGCCCAGTTTTTGCTGTCGTTGCGGCGTTGCCATGACTAGCGGGAAGGTCCGGCTGGAGGTTTGTTCCAGGCAGCCGTAGGGGTATTGCAGCAGGTTAGATAGGTGATCCTGTAACTGGAGTTGCGGTCGGCTGTCCAGGGATACCAGGGTTTGAACGGTTCCAGGCATTAGGGAATCCAGGAAGCTGCTATCGACACTGAAGCTCTCGCCCTGGGACAGGAGTCTGCGCTGGTTGCGTGTGGTTGCCGGCCAAGCGGGGCGCACGCCCAGGCGCCACTGCTGTTCGATATCGATATCATTTCCATCTTTATCGGCGGCACCCTGCACGACCAGTTTGAACTCTGCATCTCCGGTGGCATCTTTGGCGGTGATTGGGAAGCGCAAAGTTTTGCGTTCACCATCCGCCAGTTCCAGCAACCGCTCACCCATTTCCAAATCTACCGCGCCCACTGATTGCATATTTACACTGAGTTTTTGGGAGCGGCCACTTAAGTTATTGAGGTCAAGGGCCAGTGTGCTGCTATCACCAGGGGCCATAAAGCGAGGCAAGGCGGCTTGGGTGACAACCGGTGAGGCGACTGTTACTTCTCCGTCGGTGCTACCGAATCGGTCTTTGCTGAAAGAAACCGCCATCAGGCGTAGCTGTCCGTTAAACTCCGGTAATTGTAGCGCGACCTTTGCTTGGCCCTGAGTATCAAATTCAACGGGTCCTGAGAATAAAGATACTATTTGAACGTCGGAGTTGGGCTCGTCGCCGCCTCGGGCCAGTTCCGCATCGCCGCCAAAACGTTGCTCCACCAGTTTGCCACTGTTGGATTCAATAATGCGATGATAAATATCCCTTACATCCACACCGTAACGGCGCTGGCCAAAAAAGGCCTCGAAGGGATCCGGAGTTTCGAAGCGGGTGATATTGAGCACACCGACATCGACGGCGGCCAGGGTAGCCCAGGCTTTGTCTCCGTTTTGTTCGATAGAATTTTCGTCGGCAGAAATGGTAACTTCAATTTCCGAGCCGGGGAGGGCATTCGTGGGCGCTTCGAGTGAAATGGGCAGGCGCCGAGGATCGCGATCCAGGGGCAGGTGGGCGAGACCAAAAGCGCGATTGGGGGCGATACGCTCATTCTTGTCCGCAGGGCGCAGAGCAGTAACAGAAATATAGGTGTCGTGGCGATCCCACTCAGGAGAGATTGGGATTTCGATATTGGTGCCCGACTTTTCTACAGGTAGTCGTTTGGACCACAATAGTTGGTCGCTCTCCACCAACACCAACGCCTCTCCGTCAGCGGGCGGTACTATGGTGAGTTGCGCCAGATCTCCAGAAGAGTACCTTGGTTTATCCAGTGACAGGGCCACGGTATCTGGACGCGCAGCCTGGCCTTTGGCTACTTGGTCCTTACGCCACCAGTAATACCAGTCCCGGCCGGCGTGGAAGCGTAAGCTGCTGGTTGCCCCCGTATTGGTATCAGTGACTTCTAAGCGGTAGTGGCCATGTTCCACTGGGACTGTGAGCTTCAGTGGTTGCTCTTCGGTGAATTGGAGCTGGCGACTGAAAGTTTCAAATTCAGCACTTGAGTATTCATAGTGCCAGCCCCGATTTGAAGAGTACTCCCAAAAGTACTGGCGGTCTTCGGAAATTAACACCGCTTTGAGATCCCGTCCGATAACAGGCTCGCCCTGTGCGTCGGCAACCACTATTTCAAATTCAGGCCTGCTGTTGGCCGATGGGTTTTCCTCTCCAAAATTTGGGCGAATACCTACCACCGGGTGTGTGGGCCATACCAGGACTGGATGTTGGCGAGTTACCGGGCGGCCGCCGGATTCGAACAGGCTGGAAACCAAGTTGATTTTCAGCGGGCTCTTTGCTCGTTTCCAACGGGAGCGCAAGGTCAGATTGCTCAACCCTTCCTCATTGAGCTCAATCGTTGGGGCATGAAACTGTCGCGTGGGCAAAGATTCATTAGTGTTCCCAAATACGAACCCTTTCCACTGGGGGAAGGGCTCGCGATAGTGGCTAATTTGCACCAGAGTTTCCAGGCGGTTCTTTGCCGCTGGCGCACCATAGAGATAACTACCTTCTACTTGAAGTTCGAAAGATTCTTTATGGCCCTCTACCAGACTGCGCTCTTCACCGTCTTGCAAAACCAGCTTCATTCGCTCTGGCAAGAATTCTTCTACCTTAAATGGATATTTCACTTTGCGCCCATCGGCTAGCTCAACATCCAGGCGCCAGTCACCGGTAGGTGCATTTTGTGGAAGTGGAATAAGCTTTTCGTAGTATCCGGGCGCGCTGGCGTGCCATGTGAATGCGCGCGCGCTGGTATTGTCCGGCTTTATGAGTTCTGCCTTGATCGGCAGGTCTTTGATATAGCGACCATCATAATTGCGCAGCAGCCCGCTCACCTGGATCGATTCATTGGGGCGATACAGATCTCGCGGGCCATACATGAAAAACTCCATCGGTCTCGAAGGGCGCTGGCCCAACTGAAAATCCGAAAGGTCCAATGCAGGTTCACGCAGGTCGAGTATGGAGAAGTGACCGGTATCAGGATCTCTTGCGATGAAGAAGCGCTGTGAGTCTTCCTGTTCCTGCGTCAGAGCAAAGCGCACCTGGCCGTCTTGGTCGGTTGTGTATTGCTGGATTAGCTCCCCTTTGTTGTTGAGCAGCTCAACCTCAATGCCCTTAAGAGCCTGCCCTTCATCCAGAGATGAAACATAGAGGTCAACACTGTTTGGATAGTACCTCGCATGAAGGCCTAAGTTGGAGATGGAGAAGTGGGTGACATCATAGAGGTTAGTGTCATACACGCCTGCCGGCTGCATAACTGCAACATAGATTCCTGGTTGTTGCAGGGGCTTTATATGCCCGATAGAGAGGTCGAAATCTCGCTGGACGTATTTCTCCTTGGTGAGATCGAACTGGGCACTATAGACAAAATCGGCCACTTGATTGAGGGACTTTAAGCGATAGTAGTATTTTAGTGACTGGCTTTTGATCAGCCTGAAGAACTCGGAATAATGCTCAGGTTTCACTCTATGGAAGTGAATCTGTGCAGCCTCAACACTGACTGCAGTAACAGGTAGGCCGGGAGTTACCGTCGTGGGAAAAATACTTCCATTGCTGGCAAAGCTGATACTGGGCTCAATCCGTCGGGTGCGAATCCTCTCCTGTTTCTCTTCCTGTAACTCCAAGCCGTTTTCGCCGGGCAGACCCGGGAGCACGGTGAGTTTATAGCGAGTATCTGGTTCAATATGAGGAAAATAGAGAATTTTCTGGTTATCGGAGAGAACCCAACCACCATCTACACGCTCGCCATCGTCACGGGATAGATTCAAGTAGGAGCCAAAATGGGCATTGCCCAGCAAAGGTTCAGAAAAGATAACTGCGATGGCCCTTGCATCTTTAAATGTCCGCTCCCCAATGTGGAGGACCTTTAGGAAGTGATCCCCGGAGATTTGAGTGCTGGCATTGACTGTGACTTGTGAAGGGGTAGCATCATTCTCTGTCAGATCAGTAGAATTTCTTTCAGAAGTGCGCTGGGCTTCATCAGCTTTCGAGATTGCTTCACTAGAAGAGGCCGCTTCTTTTTTATGCACTTTCTCAGTGGGGCTGAGAGCTTGTGCCTGGTTGTTACCCTCTTCAACGCTCCCGCCTTCCGCAAGCTTGGGGGTGTCAGCGAGTTTCTTCTCTGACTTTTCTTGTGAGCAAGCCATAGCAATAAGACAAAGAAGAATGACCGCAATCCAGCGTGGTGAGCGGTGAAGGGACATGGGTATTTCCTTATAGAATCCATTTAACGGCGCACAATTTAGTCCGTCTTTAAATATGTCTCAAGTTTCCTCCATAGTTTCCGTGCTCGGTATCTATTCCTGATGCAAGTGTGTACCAATAGTGAGGTGGGGATTACTGATGGCTGGAAAATAAATTTATAGAATGATGGGATGGCAATTAGGTGGCTTAGGGAGTAAGCGACCTTCCTGTTCTATGGTGCCAGGTTGAGGCGTGTAGTTTATTCGATAATCACTAGTTCAATTGAATCTAGCCGAAGTAACGTTGTATTACTACACCTATGTTGGCTTCTTTTTACGTTTAAATAGCTTAATCCAGAAGATTCCTTCAAAGATAATGCCAAGAGCAAGGAAGATTACTCCTCCCACAGGGACTCCGAAAGCGTAGCAGACAATCGCCGCAAATAAAAATAGCAGTGCGGTGGCAATTCTTTTCACTTTGATATTCCTTTGTTATGCCTCAGTACTAGCCTAAGCTTGTCCTACTTCAAAGACTATACTGAATACCGGACTTAAACCCAACATAAATAATGCCCAAGCATAGAACTGTAGAACAGAAAGCTAAAGGCAGATAGAGTTTGTGATGGCCGTGCCTGACCCTGTAAATCGTCACCACTATCAGCGAACTTAAGGCCAAAAGTGCCGATAAGCCTAGAGCCATTAAGATGACTTGAACTTCAGTAATGCCATCATTTCCGGCAGCTAGCGTCGGTTCTATATACTTGGGGCCGTTTTTCCCGGCAGTTGTTACAGCGGAGACACTTCTGGCTAAAAGAAGTTCGTTACCATTAAGCCCTCGCCAGTACTCCATAATGGAAATAAGAGTTGCTATTGAACTTGCTATAAGGCAAAGGCTGATTTTTGAAGCGGTAGCCATGATGCTTGAAGTTGGGGGCATACAGAATGTCTTATTTTGTCTTTCTATTGATCTTGCTTAGCCAGAGTGTGATTAGTAAGCAGGCAGTGAATGTAGGTATGAAAACGACTAAAGCTTGAAACATCAATATGGAGGCCTGGATCTTCAGAATTTCACCTTCACCAAAAGAGTTATCGTAAATGTAATGTGCAGCCAGAGTGTAACTTAGGCTGACTAATATAGAAGTAATCAGTGATCTTAGAATCATTGTTTTAGTTAACTATGATAACTCAGCTTGGATGGTCTTTAAGGGTAAACTAAACCTGTATAAGATTTCTAAGGAAATTGTTAATGGATTCTTGTAGTTCATAATCCTCTGTACTGACAGAATAGATACGTGCTTTATGGGCAAATTTCAAGGCTTTATCTTGATTGTTTAGTCTCAAAAAACATTCAGCCATTTCCAGGGCAATTGAAGCTGAATACAAAGGGAGATCTAATTTTATGGAGCAGTTAAGTCCCTGGGTGTATGCCTGTATTGCATCCTCACAGCTTTCTGAAAAATCACCCAGAGCCTCCCACTGTAGGGGATGGTCTAGCTCGCCTCCGGCATATTTTGCGCATAGTCTCTCTAGCGAGTTGAGGGAGTCTTGGCACCCAGCTTTATCCCCAGAGGCGGATTTATTGACTATCTCAAGTGCGAGTCCATGTACATCATCGTAAAGTGGTGTAATCATTTAGAAATTATACCCAAGAGCTGAAACATAAAAAATATCGATATAACAGTGGGTACTTATTGGCAAGACGAGTCTTCTGTAGATCGTTGCCAGATATTAGAGGTTTCGACTTCGCAAGTTTAAGCACGTACTCACCAAGCGGTGACTGGTATTGCTGTGAAGAGATCACAGATAGCGGCCGAGGTTTTTTATGAAGAGCCTCAGACCAGCTAGTCACCCTTACTCTTTCATATGTACTATCTTACTGTTAGGTGGGGTTATTTGAGGTAGCCTGTGAAAGTACTGATTGTTGGGGCTGGGCCCACGGGCCTTACAACAGCGGTCGAGCTTGCTCGGCGAGGGCTACTGCCAAGAATTGTGGACCGCCGGGATAGCGCGTCAACCCTTAGTCGAGCAGTGGGAGTTACTTCTCGCAGCCTTGAGTTGCTTTCTCACTCTGGCGTTTCTGAAAAGTTGATTGCTGAGGGGATCGCTGTTCAGAGCGCATGCATTTACCTAAATACGCATTTAGCACTAGAGTTCCCCCTTCATTCCGATCGGACTTATTTCCCCGCCATTCTTGGACTTCCTCAAGACAGAACTGAAGCTCTCATGGCTCAGGTTTTATTTGGTATGGGAGTCGAAGTTGAATATAGGAAAGAACTCAAAACCCTTACCGAGGAAAAGAGTGGGGTAGTGGCTTTTTTTGATAATGGTGAAGAGGAGCAATTTGACCTGGTCGTAGGAGCGGATGGTATTCGCAGTACTGTTCGTGAAGCTGCAGGTATCAGTTATCCTGGATTTGACTTGGAAGAAGTGTGGTCAATCGCGGATGTTGATACAGGGGATTGGCCTCCTAAAAGAAAGTTTACCTTGGTCAAAATGGAATCTGGCGTGGTCGCTGTTGCCGTGCCATTGGGAGAAGGCCGACACCGTCTGGTAGCTAGCTGTGATAATGCAATTAAAGCATTTCCGATGGCGGTGGATGTTAAGAGGGTTCGGCGGGAGGGAACCTTTAAAATCTCAATTCGGCAAGCGGAAACTTACTCAAAGGGCAGGATACATCTAGCTGGGGATGCTGCCCATTGCCACTCTCCGGTTGGAGGTCGTGGTATGAACCTTGGGATAGCTGATGCAGCCGAATTGGCAAAACGGATCACTGAGGGGCAGCTCCTAGGCTACTCTGATTTGCGCCACCAAGAAGATAAAAAGGTTATTGAGGTTACTGAGCGTGGCCGGAAAATGATCACTGGACAATCCCTGAAAGCAAGATTTGAATTTCGAGCGTTAATCGCTGCCGCCAGTTCTATTCCTGCGGTGCGGAGAAAACTGGGGCAGTTTGCGGTAGAACTTTAGGGGCATTCCAACCTATTTTTTTAGTTTTACAGCTGTACCAAAAACAAGAATTTCTGAGGAGCCATCCATAATTGCACTTGTAGTAAAACGAATTCCTACCACGGCATCAGCGCCTTTTTGCCGGGCACTGTCACTTAATCTTTGAAAAGCTTTGTTTCTCGCTTCGGTCAGCATTTCCGTATAGCCTCGTATCTCTCCACCGACAATACTCTTTATACCTGCCATTAAGTCACGGCCGATATGTTTTGATTGAACAACGTTGCCCGTAACGATATCCAGTACCTCCGATATTTCTCTTCCTGGTACTGTTTCTGTAGTTGAAAAAATCATATCACTCCCTTAATTATAATTACCTATATTTTTGGCTCTTTTGGTGATCTTACCCTAACCTGGATCCGTTATGCGAATATATTTAATTGTTTTATGGTGGTCGAATGTTTGTTTTTAGCTACCGTACCTTTTCTGGGTTTTAGCTTTTATCTTACATTAAATGAGGTAGGGTTCCGGGGTGAAAAGTGTAATGATCATATAGGCCAGTAACTTTTGATGGAATATGAGCTAAATTAAAAGCAATCCAGTAATTGCTGCAACTTTCTCTATAGTAAGTTGTCCACTTTTATTTTGGTATAATGGGGGGGGGAATCAGTGCCCTCAATAAAGTCTCGGCTACTCAATGTAATAGCCCTTGCTGCGCAAAAGCGCGCAGTTATGACCCTAGATTAGAGAGGATTTGGTAAAATTTAGGTTAAAATTCCCTAGTGGGGTTAATGTGGGTACATAAAAGTTGCTTAAAATGTACTCCTTCATGAAGTACTTATTTCATGCTTTCTCCTTTCTTAAGGGGAGTAAGCACTGCCAATAACCAACATCTATCCACTGGTTAAATTTTCGGCCGACCTCTTTGAAATGAGCAACTTTTTCCATTCCAAACTTCTCATGAAGTGCTACGCTGCCTGCATTTGGTAGAGCTATACCGCAGATTACCGCGTGGACATTGAGTTCACTTAACTGTTTAAACAGTTCATTATAGAGCTTCGAGCCCCAGCCTTTAGAGGAATAGTTCGTGTCCAAGTACACGGTAGCCTCCACCGAATACTGGTAAGCACAGCGTCCTTTCCATTTACTGGCATAACAATAGCCAATTAAACGGCCCTCATTCTCAGCAACTAACCAGGGAAGATTGTTTTTTGAGCATTCTTCGACTCGGTCGGCGATAATTTCTGCAGAAACTGGCTCTACCTCAAAAGTGATACAGGTATTCTCCACATAGTAATTGTAGATTTTAGCAATCCCAGCAGAGTCAGAAGCTTTAACTGCTCGTATCATACTGTTGTCTCTCCCTATGTTTGATAGCATTGGCCAGAGATTGGTGGTGAACTGACTAGCCAGATACCCGCTGGCTGGCTCTGTAAAGCTTTATCAATGCTAACTTTTCTTTTTACTATTTAGCGACTTTTCCATGGCCTTTGATTCTTCTAGTGTACGAACGGACCAATCTATTCGCTGCTGATCAGAGACTATATCAGAATCAATGTTATAAAGGCTCCAGTTTCCAGAGTCATCTTTAACAAACTGAGTGCCGTACCACTGTGGCCGACCAAGATTCATCATTAAGCGATCCCAAGTGGCCGCTTTTAGCCAATTAGCTTTATTCTTATCCTCTGCCAGGGTTGCTGCAATAGTGGCAAGAGCATGGGCCAGTCTTATATCTTCTGATTTATTACCATGCTGGAAGATAAGTGCTGCATGATAGTAGTCCTTTGACGTTCTAATATGCCCATTCTCAAGCATTTTTAAGACTTTTATCCGCCGGGTTTTGTCTTCATGATTTAGTGATTCCCAGTCAATGTCACGGTGGGGGGCAATGCGCGCGCTTTGGTCTTGGGTGAATAAATCAGTGAGCAGTTTATTTTCCTGTGCAACCTTCTCCTTTGGTATTTTATGTATTGTTACTTCATTACTGGCAATAGAATATTGGGCCGAAATGCAATATAGAATAGTAATGGCTTTTGTCGTTAAGTGTCTCATACTCAAATGTTGGGTCTCGCTTTTCGTGCGTGAAGTGTAAGATAAATGTTGTGAAATTTTGTAAGTTTCATCGCTAAAGGGCTGCTATAGCTTCTATTTCTACTAGTAAATCTGGGTGTATTAGTTTTGAAACTTCCACCAATGAACAAGCGGGTAAACTTTCTTCGTAAAATTGAAAAAGTAGCTCTCGAATGGATGTTAGACTGCCAATATCGCGAACAAAGATTGTTAGTTTGACTAAATTATTTTTTACCAGTCCCTCGCAATCAAGGATTATTGAAAGCTGGGAAAGTATTTCAGTAGTCTGAGCAATCAAGCTAGAAGATTGTACTTCGGTTTCATACGCTGTAAGGCCAGATATGTATAGGGTGTTGTTGTGCTTTGTTGCGTGTACATAAGGGCCTGCAGCTTGGGGAAGGTCTTGGTAGTTTATCCTTTCGATCATTCTATCTACTTTTGTGCTCTGTAATTGGGTGATTTACTAAATTAAAACAGGAAGATTCCAGTCTTAGTTATTACTACTAGTGGCTAGTGTGTCGGCATTGCTACTATGATTAGCTCTCATTACCCTAGTAGTTTACTTTACTCCGATAGTGTAGAAAGTAAGAAAGGGTTGTTCTGGTGTATTTTTAGGAATTTTAGATATTCATTCCCAACATTTTCAGGAGCCTCCCACTGCGGATAATGCCCAATCGTTCCCAGCTCAACAATATCCGTTGGCCGATCTATCAGTTGCCGAAATCGATCCACCATATGCTTCCCTGAAACTGGGTCTAATGAGCCATTGATTAGTAATAGGGGGCCGGGGTATTGCTTTAGGGCGTCGACCCAGCGCTGACGATGTTGGCGCCTGTCGCGCATATAGCTGATTAGTTTATAAAGGAGCCGGTTGCCATTCTTATATTGGAGAATTTGCCACAAGTCTCGCAACTCTCTGTCAGAGGGTTGTGTCTCTGGTCCGAAAATGGCACTGAAGCTGCGGCAAAACTGCCGGTAATTCATCAGTTTATTGATCAGGAAGCCTGCGGGAGAGAGCAGCAGTTTTTGTACGAAACGCGCTTGATGAGTTTCTGGAAATAGACCTCCGTTTAGCAGGCATGCTGAGGCATACCTCGTGGTACCACCGCTATTGGCTCTGGCGAGTAACTCCTGGGCAACGGTATCCCCATAGTCATGGGCCAGCAGGTGGACCTTGTTGATGTTTAAATGTTGCAGAAGAGCTTCATGTAAATCAGCTTGCCCGTGGATACTGTAGTTATGCTGCTTGGGTTTGTCTGAGTAACCGAATCCCAGCATATCCATAGCAATACAGCGATAGTGCGCTGTCAGTTGGGCCCATACCTTTTGCCAGTCATAACTACTGGTTGGAAAACCGTGAATCAAAAGCAGCACTGGTTTATGTCGGCAGCTTGGGTTGCTATCGACATAGAAGAGTTGGTGGTTTTGATAATCAAAAATCTTTCCGTTTGATAACCACTGCTGAGGCTGCATTGGCTGTTCCATTTCTTATTGTTGTATTTGCTGTAAAGATTGCACGATGA
The DNA here is from genome assembly GCF_056311705.1 of Microbulbifer sp. ABM4_008. Lineage (NCBI taxonomy): Bacteria > Pseudomonadati > Pseudomonadota > Gammaproteobacteria > Cellvibrionales > Microbulbiferaceae > Microbulbifer > Microbulbifer sp. ABM4_008. The sequence continues at coordinate 2,213,949 of NZ_CM149970.1, forward strand.
GCGCGCAACCTCAAGCAGCGGCTACAGGTGGAAAGTAATTATCCTGTTCCTTGCAATGCGTAAATCGCGGGCTTGTTGATTATCTTCCATACTGAAAGCAGGGTCACCGAGGCGGTTAGGCCGATAATAAGCAATGGTGGTAGCAGCCAGCCCCATAGGCTGGTTTCAATACTGAACTCGCTTTGCTCAAGCCAAAGCGCCAGAGGGACGAGGACCAAAGTCGCTACAGCGATACCGATAACGACGGGAATCAGGCTATCGATCAGGGTGTGATAGAAAATCGTCGCTGGGCGGGCGCCGATTGCCATGCGCACGCCAAGCTCAGTACGCCGCAGTTGTACACTGTAACTGAGCACTCCAAAGATACCGATGGCAGCGAGGCTAAGTGCCAGTAATGTCAGGGCGGTGGTTACCCAAACTGAGACCCGGTCATTGCTTAGGAGTAGGTCTCGCGCCTGCTCCAGGGTGAATAGCTCAGAAACTTTGTACTGCCTGTTTACTTCGGCAAACTCCCGATTAATCTCTGTGGTGCTGAGCGGTTGGTGAGGCTTATGTCTAAGTACGAGTAGGGGATAGCTCACGTTGATACCGCGCACAAATAAGCGGGCGGGTTCCTTTTTGCCGGGCAGGCTTGCGTTGCGTACTACACCGACCACTTGGTAGGGCAAGTCACCTCGCCAGTAGTAGCGATTGCCTAATACTTCTCCATCCGGCTCCAGTTGCTGGGCCAGGGTTTCGTTGACGAGCATCATGCGATTGTTATCGGAAAATTCAGCCGCATTGATATGGCGGCCAGCTATCAAAGGCATACGCAAAATGGAAAGGTAGTTTTCGTCGACCACTGTGGTCTTGGCCATCACCGGGTTTTGTCGGCTGGCATAATGACTCAGGGATGTGGTCCAGAGTGGCCGGCTGATGGAGATAGGAGTGTTTAGGCTCAGGCTGGCATTTTGTACTTTAGGGTGCTCCAGCAATCTTTGCCTGATGGCCTTCAGATAACTCTCTCGTTCGGCAGTGGGGGCACTCCTAAGATTGCCGATATTCAGAGTCATCACTTGAACGTTGTCCAAGGGGAAGCCAAAGGGCTGGTTAATCAGTCGGTTAGCTTGAAGGAAAATCTGCAAGCTGGCGACGATAAGCAAACTGGTCATCGCCACTTGGCTGCTGATGAGGATTTTGCGGATTAGAGGCGAGATCTGTACGCCAGAACCTTTGCCGCTGCTCTGCAGCATTTGATTCAGTGCGCGGTAATTAACCTGGCGACTGACTATGGCTGAGAAGAACAGGGCGAGCAGTAAGGCACACAACAGTGCAAAAACCAGTGTCTGCCAGTTTAAGGTGAGCTCTTGAATGCGAGGAATTTGTTCCGTAGCCATCACCTTTAATACTTCCGTCGATCCCAGGGCTAAAAGTAGAGAAAGTAATGCAGCCCCTAACATAAGTAGGCCGATTTCACATAGCAGGGCCAAAAAGATATGTTTTTTATGTGCGCCCAACGCGACCTGTATCGCCATATTGCGTTGTTGTTTGGCTGCGCGAGAAAGAATCAGGTTGGTAACATTGGCGCAGGCAATTAACAGAAGCACCAGTGTACCGCCCATTACCATTAAGGTTCGCGTGGCGCTGTCGCCAAGTATTTTATTGGCGAAGGGGGTGAGTCGGTATTCAACGGACCTTTCTACCGAAGAGGACCTTCTCGCTAGGGCCGTTTGATACTGGGCATCCATTAATGTGCTCAATTCATGCCCCGCACTGGCGGGGTCAATGCCCGGCTTCAGCTTTCCTGTGAGCATGCGGAAAGGCAGGAAGCCTCTCCAATTATTTCTGCGCTCTACTTGTGTATCGTTAAAGTCCCAGGGCAGCCAGACCGCCGTTTGCCGGCCCTGCTTATAGATTTGGGGTTCAATGAAGTCTTTGGCGGTGACGCCGACAATGCGAAAGTCCACCTCCCCAAATTGCAGGCTTTGCTCCAAGACATTTGGGTTGCGCCGGAACATCTGCTCCCAGGTTTGATAGCTGATAACCGCCACAGGGACTCGGCTGTCGAGCCCTTCATCGGCATTGAATTGTCTGCCCAAGGCCAGGGGTGTTCCAGCCAGCTGGAGATATTCTGGAGAGACATAGGAAACATTAACCCGTGGTGATCCGGATAAATTGCGGACCACATCTTCCCAGAAGTACACCAGGGCGCTGGACTCGAAGAAACTGTCGTTTTTATAGATTTCAACCAGGGCGGGGTATTGGCTGTTGTTTTCCAGCCGTAGCTGCTTGTTCTGGTAGAGATTACCATTCACGACATACAGCCGATCTTCGTCCGGGTAGGGTAGGGGTGCGGCTAGCAGTTGGTAGTTGAGATTAAATAGCGTTACCAGGGCGCCGAGGGTGATACCCAGGGTCAGAATAATAGTGGTGGCGTAGCTCCGCGCCCGGTTGAGGGACTGGAGGGCAATGGATAGGTCCTTTGTGGTGATCATAGGGCCATCTCATGGGGCTCTAGTATGGGCTGCGGCGTTGAGATTTTTCCATCCAGCAGATGCAATTGGCGGCAGGCCATGTCTGCATAACGAGGGTCATGGGTCACCATGCACAGGGTGGTCCCTTCATTATTGAGTTGCCGCAGCATTTCCATTACTGCATCGCCATTGTGGGAATCCAGGTTGCCGGTGGGCTCGTCCACCAGTAGCAGGGATGGATTGCCAACTAGCGCGCGGGCTATGGCGATTCGCTGCTGTTGGCCACCGGATAACTGGTTAGGTTTGTGAGAGGCCCGGTGACTCATCCCCACCTTCTCCAGGCAGTGTTTCACTTTTTTGTCGGCTTCAGACTTGAGAATGGGATTGCTGCGGTATCGCAGGGGCAGGGCGATATTGTCGTAGACAGAGAGTTCATCAATCAGGTTAAAGGATTGGAAGATAAAGCCTACTTTCTCGTTGCGAATAGTCGCCGCCTCACTCAGCGACAATTGAGCGACTTCAATACCTTCAATTTGATAGCTGCCGCTGGTGGGGAGGTCCAGCAGGCCGAGAATCGAGAGAAGTGTGGATTTACCGCAACCCGAGGGGCCGCAGATAGATACAAATTCCCCCTGGTAAATACTCAGGTCAACGCCTCGCAGGGCGTGAGTTTCCATTTCTTCGGTGCTGAACACCTTAGTGATCCCGGCCATATGAAGGATTGGCTTGGACATAGCGAACTCCCTGTTCTCGCTTTGGGTTTCAGGCTTTAGTCAATAATCTGGATATGCTCAGCTTCATTAAAATTGGCCATATCCGAGAGGATGATGCGGTCCGCTTCATTGAGGCCTTGGGTGATCTGGATATATCGACCCGACTCCTCGCCGAAGCTGATGGGCTGGAGTGCCGCTTCCTCCCCGTTTTCGTTAATCAGGAACAGATTGGCCTCACTGTGCCTCTGCACATTGATAGGTCTCTCGACGAACAGCGTATCTTCCATCGTGGCAGTGAAGATCCGGGCATCGACGTTGAGCTGTGGCCTGGCAGACTCTGGAGCGCCCGCGCTAAAAGCAATTTCCACTTCAATATTGCCGTCCCGAACCTCAGGAGTAATACGGGTTACCATACCTTCGACTTTTTCTCTGCGGGTATCAATTTCAGCGGGTTGGCCAACCTCCAGTTGCTCTGCTTTGGATTGCGGTACTTGAACCAAAGCGAGAAGATCAGTCTCACTGCCGATCAGCGCCAGCTCCTGCCCGGGATCGACACCTTGCCCCAGCTCTACCGGTAGTCGTTGCAGTATGCCGTCCAGGCCTGCGCGTACGGTCAGTCGGTCTGTTCGTTGCTGGATACTTTGCAGTTGGGTTTGGGCTTGGTTGATTTGCTCGCGCTGGATTAGCTCTGATTCGACAGCGACTTTACGAAGGTGGTTGATACGCTGTTTTTGCAGGTCCACACGTTTTTTCATCTGTTCCTGGCGTAAGACGGTGGTTTGGTAGGTGAGCTGGGAAACCACTCCACTTTTTACCAGCTCGTCCTCAGCTTCGCGACGCAACTTGATCACTTGGTAATTGGAGTTCAGTTCCGCGAGTATGGCTTCCTCCGCGAGAACATCGCGCTGGTTGTTCAGAACAAGCCGGCGCAGATTAGCTTCCTCTTGTTCCAGGGAGGTTTCGGCTGCATCCAGGTCGCGCATTAACTCTGGATTACTCAGCTGCATAATGATGCTATCACTTTGTACTTCTGCACCGGGACGCAACATGATTTTTTCAACATTCGCTGCGGTTAGGGCGGTAATTAAAGTCTGCTTGTCTGAACGCAGCCTACCGTAGCCATCTACCACAACTTGCAGGTCTCCCCGTTGGACGGTACCCAACATCAGCTGTTGCCGCTCAACCTTGTAGGCGCTGTCAGGAAGTAACAAGAGGGTGCTGGTAAATGCCACAAAAGCAAGAGCAGCACCACCTAGCATTAAAGGGTGCTTAATCAGGGGGCGTTTCTTAGGTTTAATAATATCCATATTGCGGCATTTCCTTGGTTAAGCAATCGTTGCACGCTTTTCTACTGTGAAACCTTGATGCGGGGGCGAGTTAGAGGTGGAAAATCATAACTATTTAAAACGGGTGTATTCCTGTTGGAACTCCGAGGGAGGGCGGGTTTTTATCTTGTAATTAGTACTGTCGAGCATATTTTTGTGATCAAAACTCAGGGCTTTAAAAGGGTTGTAGGTGAGGCTGAAAATGCAGGAAAATTGGTACAAGAACCAGTTGCTTGCGGTGAATGGTGGGGAAATACAGGACGGTTTGAATATTATGAGGTGGGCAGTAACTTGAGAGGTTTAACGATTACCCAATGCATTTTGAGGATAGGTTCACAAGTAAAATTGTGGAGATGTAGTGGGAATAAAGGTGTCGTGGCTTAGTGAATCCGGTAGATTGTCTAAACCACTACACCTTTAACAAAATATATTTGCAAAACGAAGAGCTTGATAAGCCATAGTGCAAATTACAGGCCGAGGGTTATCCCAGAGCTTTGACCAATAGCGCCTGTTGAAGTTGATCGTCATCAACCCCCTCTGGTCGGGGTATTTGCACGATATGCCCGGATCCCGGAGCTACATCGATCGCTTTGCCTTCCGTATTCTCCATTTGCTCCAAGGGGAAGAACAAGCTACCGCTGGGAGTCATTAACTCCAATTGATCACCGCGTTCAAAGCGATTTTTTACATCAATCGTCAAATACTCAGGACTGCCGTCAATAAGCTCGCCTACGAACTGTTGGCCCGGAGTTGATATCAACCCCTTTTCATATTGCTGGTATTCTGCTGGTGGATGGCGACGGTAGAAACCTTCCGTGTAGCCTCTGTTCGAGAGGGTTTCCAATTCGTCCATCATCTTCATGTCAAAGTCTTTTCCTGCTGCTGCATCGTCTATCGCGCGACGATAGATCTGAGCTGTACGAGCTACATAGTAGTGGGATTTGGTGCGACCTTCGATTTTTAAAGAGTGAACCCCCATTTCCGTGAGGCGCTTGACGTGCTGTACGGCCCGCAGATCTTTGGAATTCATGATGTAGGTACCGTGCTCATCTTCATAGGCCGGCATATATTCGCCAGGGCGACCTTCTTCCTGTAATAAAAAGGCCTGTGAAGTACTGTCACTGGTGGAGGTGGGTTGCTGGGTGGACTCCTGGATAGGTTCCTGGGTTTGCACATGAATCAATTCGCCAACTTCATTCTCTTTGGCTTCATGAGCTTGGTATTGCCAGCGGCAGGAGTTGGTGCAGGCGCCCTGATTGGCATCTCTATGGGTCATATAACCGGACAGCAAGCAGCGCCCGGAGTAGGCGATACAGAGTGCACCGTGGACAAAGACTTCCAACTCCATCTCAGGCACTTTCTGGCGAATTTCTTCAATCTCATCCAGGGACAATTCCCGGGAAAGTATCACCCGAGATAACCCCTGGCGATGCCAGAACTTTACGGTTGCGTAGTTTACCGCATTGGCCTGTACGGATAGGTGAACTGGCAGATCAGGCCAACGCTCCCTTACCATCATTATCAGACCTGGGTCGGACATAATCAGGGCGTCAGGCCCCATTTCGACAATTTCTTCCAGGTCCCGCAGGTAACTGCGAACTTTGTCGTTGTGAGCGGCGATATTAGAGGCGATATAGAACTGTTTTCCCTGCTGGTGTGCTTCTTCTATGCCTAGGCGCAGGGTTTCAATATTTTTAAATTCATTATTGCGCACACGCAAGCTGTAGCGGGGCTGGCCAGCATAAACGGCATCGGCACCATAGGCGAACGCATATCGCATATTTTTTAAAGTCCCTGCGGGGGACAGTAACTCAGGTTTAAACACGGAAAAACTCATAGTGGAATAGTCGGACGCGGCCGCATGTTAACGGTATTCAAGATCGCGCTAATTGATATAAATCAATTAGCGCTGGGGTGGGGGTGATAAGCTGTTATGGAGGGAATCTATGCTGTTACTCTAGCCGAATAATAGACCTCTAACCTCTGATTTTTGCTGTTTACTTTTTAGTTCTGTAGGACCTGTTGATAACCTTGTGTGTATACCCAGTCATTATTCTTGGCTGGTAGGTGGCATCCAAAACAGTTGTTAAGCCCGCTGCCTTTCCAGGTTTTGGTTTCACTTTTAGCTATTCCTGGCTTAAATAGAGCCCATCCCCAGCCTTCGGCCCAAGCCGGGTTTTCTGGGAAGCGGTTTTTATCGTCCTTTACCATCATAAAAGTGAATTGAAGGTCTGAGGAGTAATAAGCCAACCCTGTGGTTAAGGGCTCCGATTGGGTGCTATTAACATCCTTTACCAAAACTGTCCCATCGGGAAACTTCCCATTTTTGCGATACCCTTCGACTGCCTGGGGTTGGGTATAGACATTATGAGTATCCCATCCATCGCCACTCGAGGACTTTACCTGATAGGAGCCCAGGAAGACCCATTCCCGACGGTAATTATCCGGCAAAGTAATATTCCCCTGGCTATCAACCATACTTTTATAGGTTAAATTGAGGTTTTCATCGGCCTTTGCAGAAATACCCAATACGAGTGTCAGAACTAAAGAGGTAAATAAGTAGGCGCTGCGCATAATCCTTTTCCATTGCTGTTGATGTGGGAGAGCTATCCCCGGGTTTCAGCTGCTGGAAAGTATATGAAGGCGGGAAGGGTAAAACTGTCAGCTGGCTGACACTGGCGCATATATTTGGTTTTCTGCCAGGCTGTTTAACGCGGTTTGATCGAGAAGGCAGATATATTGGCGCGTATAGTCGATAACTCCATCAGACTTCCATTGTTTAAGGAGCTGGCTGACCGTTTGCCTGCTTCCACCGGCCATGGCGGCCAATTCGGATTGGGTCAACTTGATGTCGAGTTGATGTCCATGGCCACAGGCTTGCCCCCGGTAATTAAATAGCTGAGCTAACAAGTTGGCCAACCGGACCGGTAAGGGGGCGGTGATGTGGAGGAAAAGACGCTGCTGAAGTTGAGACTCCCTTGTGGCTAGTTGTTGCAACAGCCCATCGTGGGTCTGTGAATGGCGCTCCATCATGGCGCTTAGATGTTGAGCGGAAGTAACTTCCAGTTCACTGCCGGATTTGGCGGTTGCTTGAAGGTCCAGGTTTTTCCCAGTTAGACCTGGTCCAAACCATGATCCGGGCCCATAGAGATCGACAATGGCTAGGTTGCCACAGTAGTCCACTTTTTGGATAAGGACGTAGCCGGCATGAATAAAATAAATCTGGGGACCAGAATCCCCTTGTCGGAATAATACCGTTTCTTTGAGGAATCGAAGTTTTTTCATTGGGTCGCTAGTTCGTTGCAAGTGGGTTGATTCCTGCTTTCAGAGATTCCTAACAATATAGAATTCTTCGGTCGTTTGTTTATCTATTTGAAGTTTAGGGAGCAGCTAACCTTACTCCATCTGTTTTGCCCTCCGACACTTTCACGGGCTATTCAATCATGATTGCTGACTCCGCTCAGAATATCCGCCCCGATTACGATCAGGTGATACAGGATATTGCAGATTATGTGCTTCATTTCAAAGTGGGTTCCAGTGATGCCTGGGAAACAGCTCGATTTAGCCTGATGGATTCCTTGGGGTGTGCCTTTTTGGCGCTGAGCTTTCCTGAATGTACAAAGTTGTTGGGGCCCTGGGTGGAGGGGACCTGGGTGCCGAATGGGGTCCGAGTACCTGGCACCCGGTTTCGCTTGGACCCGATAAAAGCCGCATGGGATATCGGCTGTACAATTCGATGGCTCGATTATAACGACACTTGGTTGGCGGCTGAATGGGGGCACCCCTCTGACAATCTTGGGGCAATATTGGCTGTTTGTGACTACTTATCGCAAGGCCAATTAGCTAAGGGGGAAAGCCCAATAAAAATGGGCACGGTACTCGAAGCAATGGTCAAGGCCTACGAAATTCAAGGTGTCTTGGCATTGTCTAACAGTTTCAACCGGGTTGGGCTCGATCATGTACTACTGGTGCGGGTTGCTTCTGCCGCTGTGGCTGCCTGGCTTAAAGGTGCTGGGCGGGAGGAAATAATGGCTGCGGTGTCTCAGGCGTGGGCGGATGGTGGAGCTTTGCGGACCTATAGGCATTCCCCGAATACTGGATCACGCAAGTCCTGGGCTGCAGGTGATGCCAGTTCCCGTGGGGTTCGCTTGGCTGATTTGGCGATAAGTGGAGAAATGGGGGTGCCCGGAGTACTTACGGCACAGCAATGGGGTTTTTATGATGTCCTTTTTAGCAAGACGAATGCTGAGCAGCAATTGAAACCACCTTCAGAGCGCAGTTTTCAGTTCCCTAGAAGTTTTGGCTCCTATGTCATGGAGAATATCCTATTCAAAATTTCTTATCCGGCTGAGTTTCACGGTCAAACAGCTTGTGAGGCGGCAATTATTTTACACCCACAGGTTGTAGACCGTATCGATAACATTACTAAGGTCGTAGTGACCACACATGAATCAGCCCTTCGCATCATCACTAAATCAGGTCCATTAAATAATCCGGCAGATCGTGATCACTGTTTGCAATATATTGTTGCAGTGGCGCTCATTTTTGGTGATTTACAGCCAGGTTTTTATGAAGATGATTTTCATCGTGAGCACAAAGAGATCGATATCTTGCGGGACAAGATTGAAGTGATAGAAGATAAAGGTTACTCAAAAGATTATTTAGACCCAGATAAGCGTTCTATAGCCAGTGCGGTACAAGTATTCTTTAAAAGTGGTGACGCATCAGAAAAGATTGAAGTTGAATATCCGATGGGACACCGCCGTCGCCGACGGGAGGGGATTCCGTTATTGGAAGATAAGTTCCGTAATAATTTAGCTACGCGATTCCCACAAGGGCGGGCTAACAAAATTTTTGCAGCTATTAATGATCTTCATGGATTAAAGCAGTTGTCAGTTAATCGCTTTATGGATCTATTGGTTATTTAGAGGCTCCTCAGGAAACTCCAGAGTGAAAAAGGCGGCCATAGGCCGCCTTTTTCACTGCTCAATCTTCCCAATGCGACAGAGTCGCACTTCCCAAATTGGATCGCCGCACCTCAGGAATGATTAGAACTTGTATTCAACACCAACACCGGCGTAGCTGCGATCGTAGTCGTCGTCAGCAGTTTCATCGGTGTAGAAGCCGAAAATTTTGGCTGCACTGTTGAATTTGTAGTCTGCGCCCAGGCTGAAAGTCTCACCGCCTTCTTCCTTGATGTCAGACTGGCCATACTGGGCTTTCAGGGTCCATTGGTCCAGCTTGTAAGCAACAGAACTCATCCAGCCATCAACAGAGTCGCCGGCGTCAGCGTCTTGCTCTTCGAACAGGGCGCCTACCTGTACGGGGCCGATGTTGTACTGGGCCACGAAACGATGAACGTCAACGTCCTGACCCTCAACGTCCTGGTCCATAGCGTAGGCCAGGTAAACCCCGTTGTTATCGTAGGCGACAGACATGGATACGCCGTTGTTGCGCTCTTCACCCGTTACGTCGTCAATAACTTCTTCTTTGTTGCTGATGAAAGCAGCGGAAGCTTTGAAGCCACCGAAAGAAGGGGTAGTGTATTGAAGCGCGTCTTCTTCGCGGTTATCGCTGTTGGTGATCAGGCTCTTGATGTCGCCTTCGAGGTCGTTGAACAGGTCAACTTTCTTCTGGGCAACCTTCAAGGGAGTATCGAATTTACCAGCGATTACCTGGCCGAAGCCGCCTTCCAGGCCAGCGTAGATGTTGCGCTGGGAGAAAGTATCGTCAGCGTCACCGTCCATATCTACTTCGTATTCCATACGGTAGATACCTTTAACGCCTTCAGTCAGGGCGATTTCGCCCTTAACGCCCAGGCGGGAAGCGTTGCTCTGAACGTCAGTGACGGAATCGTCACCTTCGTCGGCTGCCTGGAAAGTGACATTGGCTTTGCCGTAAAAGTCGAGTACATCGCCTTCATCTTGGGCGTTGGCCAGAGCAGGTACCATGGCAACGATGGCCAGAGAGAGAGCGGTCTTATTCATAATCGTCTCGCACAGTTTATGGTTTTGGGTGAAAGGTGCCTTCCGTGTCGTCCTAGTTGGCTGCCTTTCGATTTGGTGCGGATTCTGCGTTTTGAATATTACAAACATGTTAAAAATGGCATTTTTCTTAAAAATATGTGACTGGTCGGTGCTACGAATGGCAGGTAAGCTAGTTGTAGTGAGGTTTTAGGCGCTTCAAGCGGCGGGCCGCAATCATCGTTGATTTGAGTAGAGGTGGTCAATAGTTGAACAAAAAGGGCGGTGTAAGGGATGGCGCTGCGGATGGAGTTATCGAATTTGGGGGGGCGAATTCACGGGCTTTCTCGCCTGCTGGCTAAGGCGAGAGGCATTGTCGTCTACATGGGGCCCAGCACATATCTTTGGGTCTATTCGCTATCTATTATCGCAGTGGGATGTCTTGCCCGATTACCCGCTGAAAGCACTCTGTGGGCACTGTATCTCTCTCTAGCCTTGTTTGCCTGGGTGGTAATACGCCGCTGGCGCCCCCTTGCTCTGATCTTTCTCTCCTTTATTGGTGCGACCTGGGCACTCCACTCTCATGAAGCATCGCTGGATCGCCGGCTCCCCCTCGGTGCACATGGTGCGGACTTCGTACTTCAGTTGAACCTGGTCTCGCTGCCTGAATTAACTGAGGGGGGAGGGTTTGGCGCTAGTTCAGAATCACAAACGGTGCGTTTTCGCGCTCGAGTTGTGGATATTGTTTCCAGTTCTTTAGGTGAAGAGGGTGGCCAGTTAGCACCGCCAGAGCTACCTATCGGAAGCCTTCTCAACCTAACCTGGTATCGAGTTGACGATGAGGCTCTGGCTCGCCTGCGGGGTGGCTCTCAATGGATATTGCCTGTGCGATTGAGAACTCCCAGGGGGAGCGTTAATCCACATACATTCGACTATGAAGGCTGGCTTTTGCGAGAGGGAATTACGGCAACAGGGTATGTTCGCCCCCGCGATTATCCTCCTCAGTGGCTGGGGCAGGGGAATGGCATTATCGAGCTAAGGGATGAATTGCGCTCCCAAATTAGTCAGTTACCGATCCAGCGACCGGACCTGATAGCGGCGTTATTACTAGGAGATCGCAGTCAGTTGAGCGAAGGTGATACCGACCTGCTTAAAAGGACAAGTACGGGCCACCTTATTGCCATATCCGGCTTACATGTGGGCATGGTGGCCGGTTGTATTTTGTTGATGGGCACCGTACTGGCAAAAGGGATTGGGCTTTTTACGGGCACCAGCCGTTTTGGTATTGCGATAGGACTCGCCTTGGTGGCGAGCCTTGTTTATACCTTGATCGCCGGCGTTCCTCTATCCGCACAACGGGCGCTTGTAATGACCTGGGTGCTATTACTGGGTTGGCACTGGCGGCGCAGACTGGGAGCGGGTTTTGCTTTTTCATTGGCTCTGGCAATAGTGCTTACCCTGCAGCCACTGGCTTTTTACAGTGCTGGTTTTTGGTTGTCCTTTGTGGCCGTCGGCAGTCTGCTTTTGGGGTTCAGTGGGCGAATTAGCTTAAGTCGAGAGCCGCAATGGAGGCCGAAGGCTGAGGCCCCTGGTGCTGTAACCTCATGGCAGCACCGATTTTCCCAGTTATCGTTATGGCAGCTGTTGCGAAGCCAGTGGCTGATTGCAATTGGCCTGTTTATCCCATCGATAATATATTTTTCTGGCTTTAGCCTTTCAGGTGTATTGGTCAATCTTGTAGCGATTCCCTGGATGGGCCTGTCTATTTTGCCATCACTTATGTTAGGTGCTGTATTTATTGATACTCAGCTGGGTGTTTGGCTGCTGCAGTTTGCAGGTTGGCAATTGGATCTGCTGATGACTGCGCTCGATATTGTCGATCATTCGATACCGGGGTTCCGTGGTTTTGCGATTGCCTCCACTGCATTGGTGATAGTCATCGCTGGGCTTGGCGCGGTGCTACTTTTGCTGCCTAAAGGGTTGCCAGGACGCAAGTTAGGCTGGTTATTTTTTCTTCCAGTTGCTCAGCCCTGGCTTTCTACATTGGCGCCGGCAGATGAGCGTTTGAAGTTATCAGTGCTGGATGTTGGTCAGGGGTTGTCAGTAGTTATCAGCACTGGAAAAAGTCGTATTGTTTACGACGCAGGGCCTTCAATCCCCTCGGGCTGGAGCGCGGGAGGTTCGATAGTGGCTCCCTACTTGATGAGTAGCGGGGGTAGTGAACTCGATGTACTAATCGTCAGTCATGGAGATAGGGATCATGCCGGCGGCGTGGCGGGTTTACTTAGAAACATTGAAGCAAAAAAGCTCTATGCCCCAGGGATTTTAGCTAGCAATTTACCACTATCGGCAACCACGATTACTGAGCAGTGTCGGGCAGGAACGGAAGAGCAACTGGGAGATATATCATTTCGATGGTTATGGCCTTCCTTAACGGCACAGGGAGAGGAATTACTGGATGGTGAGGAGAACGATCACAGCTGTGTAATTTTGGCTGAATGGCAGGGGGTGCGTTTACTGCTTACTGGGGATATCAGTCGTAAGGTTGAATATCAACTGTCTAAAATGTATCCACAATTTCCCGCTGTTGACGTACTGATTGCGCCTCATCACGGTTCCCGCTCTTCCTCATCGGCCGCTTTGCTCGAGTGGGCCAGGCCTAAACGGGTTGTATTTAGTGCCGGTTTCCGTCACCACTTTGGCCACCCTCACACCGATGTTGTGAAGCGCTACCAAAACTTCGGTGCCAGTATTTTCAGTACTGCGGAGAGCGGAGCGGTAGAATTTTTCTGGCGAGCTGGAGATCAAGAGCCGCAAATTTTACAGGCTCGTTTGGCACCACGGTTTTGGTATGCGAGTCACAACAGGGAATAAGGATGCGTGGGAGGACTTAGCCGCCGGCACCAGCTGTGATAAAGTGCTGCTCTGCGTCGAGGACGCAGTAATAATTTTCCAAAAATTCCCTCTGGTTTTCTGGGGCTAAGAAAGTGTTTGAGATAATAAAATCCGGCGGCCTGCTGATGTGGCCAATCCTGTTTTGCTCTGTAGCGGTTATTGCTATTTGTGTCGAGCGTTTCTGGACTTTGCACTCGCAGCATATTGCACCACGTACTTTATTAGGTGAGGTATGGGGCTGGCTTAAAAATAACCAGGTCAATGCGGAAAAATTGAAGGAGCTGCGCGACTCCAGCCCACTGGGAAAAATTTTTGCTGCGGGCCTGTCCAATTCCCGCCACGGTCGCGAAGTAATGAAAGATAGCATCGAGGAAACTGCCAGCCAGGTTGTGCATGAACTGGAGCGATTCCTGGGTGCTCTGGGCACGATTGCTGCCGTAGCACCGCTGATTGGTTTGCTGGGTACTGTGATCGGTATGATCCAGGTCTTTACCGCGATTATGGTGGAAGGTACCGGTAATGCAGGCGTACTGGCCGGTGGTATTAGCCAGGCATTGATCACTACTGCCGCTGGCCTGACTGTCGCTATCCCAGCGTTAATGGCGCACAGATACTTCCAGCGTCGCGTTGACACGATTGTTGTGGCAATGGAGCAGGAAGCTGTCAAGCTTGTGGATGCTCTGCACAGCGATCGTAAAATCGAAGATGCGGCCTGAGCGGGGTAGCAAGCGATGCAATTCCGCCGCCAAGCCACAGAGCAGGAAGGGGTTAACCTGACACCACTTATCGATGTGGTATTCCTGCTGTTGATTTTCTTTATGGTGTCTACAACCTTCACCAAGGAAAGCCATCTTAAGCTGAACCTGCCTGAAGCAGCAGGTCCTCAGTCTGTTGATCAACCAAAATCTGTAGAGATTTTGATCAGTGCTGATGGTTCTTATTCAGTAGATGGACAAGCTTTGATCAATAAGAAGATCAACACCCTCAAATCTGCGCTGTCGGAAGTTTCCGCAGGCGAGTACAATCGCCCGCTTGTGATAACCGCCGACGCCACCGCTCATCACCAAGCCGTGGTTCGGGCAATGGATGCCGCTGGACAGCTAGGCTTTGTCAACCTAAGCATTACTACACGGCAGCCGGAAGAAAACTAGCGCGGAACCCTGTAGGGAGCTGACTTACCTTCGGTTTCTGTGCCCACTCGCCCCAGGTGGGGCGAGTCCATTCATTGGTCTGTATGAAGAAAGTAAAAGCGCCCCCCAGCAAACCGCAAAATGGGGCGGAAACTTACCGTCGATTGCTCACTTATGCCCGCCCGCACATGGCGATTTTCGGGGTTGCGGTACTGGGCTTCTTCCTGTTTTCGATCATGGGCGTCAGCCTGATTGCTGTGACCGAGCTGTTGCTCGATGCAGTGGGAGCTGGTATCCAAGAGAGTCGCGGGTTTCTCTCAAAGTTTGTAGCATCCTATTACCCCGACGGAGTAATGCCCCAGGAGACTGCTCGTTGGCTTGTACCGCTCGCAATGTTGCTGATTATTGTCCTTAGGGCTATTGGCAATTTTGTCGGCAGCTATGGTTTAGCCTATGTGGGCCGCGCAGTGATCCATGAGTTGCGAACACAGCTATTCGAGAGAATTGGCCAGCTCCCCAGCTCCTATTTTGACCGCTATACCGGCGCCTACCTGATCTCAAAGGTTTCATACAATGTTGAGCAGGTAACCAACTCCATCACCAAGGCGGTGAAGGTACTCTTCCGCGAGTCGTTTACGGTAATCGGTCTCTTGACCTACCTGTTACTGGTGAACTGGAAGCTGACTTTAACCTTCTTCCTTTTTGCCCCCTTGATCGCCTTTATTGTGCGCATCGTGGGTAAGCGTTTCCGCAAATTAAGCCATCGCATCCAGAATTCCATGGGCGACGTTACCCATGTCACTCAGGAGGCGATCAATGGCTATCAAGTGGTGCGGATGTATGGGGGGCAGGATTACGAGAAATCCCGCTTCCTCTCTGCCAGTGACAATAACCGTCGGCAGTTTATGAAGCTCGTAGTAGCAAACAATGCCAGTGTTTCTGTGATTCAGATACTGGTTGGTTTGTCTACCGCAACTATTGTCTGGCTGGCTCTGGCACCGGGTATGGTTGAGTCCATGACTGCTGGGGTTTTTGCCGCCTATATTGGTGCGGCTGCATCCCTGGCCAAGCCGGTGCGCAGCCTTTCCGAAATTTTTGCCGATATCCAGAAGGGTATTGCGGCAGCGGAGAGTATCTTTGAAGTAATGGATGCTCCCAGAGAGCCCCAGGATGGTGAAGCTCAGCTACCTAAGCCTGTGAATGGCACAGTAGCTTTTGAAGGGCTTGAGTTTAGCTATGACCCGGCAGCACCCAAAGTACTCTCCGACATCAGTTTCGCGGTAAGTCCGGGAGAAACGGTGGCCCTGGTGGGTGCATCTGGCTCCGGCAAGAGCACGCTGGTAAGTCTGCTGGCTAGGTTTTACGAGCCGACAGGTGGACGTATCCTGGTCGATGGGGCTGATATTTCCAAGGTGCCTCTTAAAGAGTTGCGCCGCCATATCAGTATGGTTTCCCAAAATATCGTGCTGTTTAACGACACTGTATATCGCAATATTGCCTACGGTGAATTAGAGCATGCACCCAAGGAAAATGTTCTGCGTGCTATGGAGCAGGCACATGCAGCTCAATTTATTGAAGAGCTACCTGAGGGGGCGAATACGGTTCTGGGGGATAATGCGCAGATGCTCTCCGGCGGCCAGCGCCAGCGCTTGTCTATTGCCCGTGCCCTGCTTAAGGATGCGCCCATACTGATCTTGGATGAGGCTACCTCAGCACTGGATAATGAATCGGAGCGCCATATTCAGGCGGCTCTGGCTGAAGTCATGAAAAACCGCACTACGTTTGTTATCGCCCATCGCCTGAGTACGATCGAGAATGCCGATCGCATTCTGGTGATGGAGAAAGGTCGAATTGTAGAGAGCGGGAATCACGCAGAGCTGCTCGCCCAGGGTGGTCGATACGCATCTCTGTTACAGCAGCAAACAATGGGGTAGGGCACCTGGATGTCACTGGAAGACTGGTTTAACAAGCGCTGGTACCCCGAAAAGGGTGAAGGTCGCTCGCTCTCCCTGCTTACCCCGTTGGAATTACTTTATGGGGGGGTGAGCAAGCGGCGCCGGGTAATGAGTTCTCGCACTCCACCGGAGCCCTTATCAGTTCCTGTCATCGTCATTGGTAACATCACCGTTGGCGGTGCGGGTAAAACGCCATTGGTGGCGGAGCTGGCTCGCTGGCTAAAGGAGCGGGGTCGCAATCCGGGGATTATCAGCCGTGGCTATGGTGGTCGCGCAGAAAAATATCCCTATCAGGTGACTGCCCAATCCCACCCCCTGGAGTCCGGGGATGAGCCGCTGATGCTGCACTTGATCACTGGTGTGCCGGTGATGGTTTCTCCCAATCGCACCGAGGCGGCGCAGGCCCTGATCGACTATCACCAGTGCGATGTTATTTTGTCTGACGATGGGCTGCAGCACTATAGTTTGTGGCGGAGCTACGAAATTTGTGTGGTTGATGGTCATCGCGGTTTGGGCAATGGTCATATGCTGCCCAGAGGGCCTTTGAGGGAACCGGTGACACGCCTGCAAAGCGTCGACATGCTGGTAAGTAATGGAGAGCCAGAAGCCAAGGTCAGGGATCAGTGCGGAGGGCTTTTAGAGTTTGAAATGACGCTCGAGCCTTCCTGCTGGCACCAGTTTAACCTCGACCAAACCTCCACATTGCGCCTGCCGTCAGGGCCTGAAGTCGGGCCTTGCCACGGGGTGGCAGCGATCGGTAACCCCAAGCGGTTTTTCCGTTCACTGCAAGCGCTGGGGTTCGAGGTGACAGAGCAACCTTTTGACGATCATCATCAATTCAGCCCCCAGGAACTGCACTTCGATGGGGAAACCCCCGTGATCATGACCATGAAAGATGCGGTGAAATGTCGCGATTTCTGGGAGAGTCACTGGTGGGCGCTCGAGGTGCGGGCCAAGTTGCCAGATCTTTTTTACCAAAAGGTGCACAAGCACCTGCAACAGTTTAGTGAAAATGAAAAATAACTCTTCTTTTGATGTGATTATTCCCGCGCGTTATGGTTCCAGCCGCCTGCCAGGCAAGCCCCTGGCTGATATCGGTGGCAAGCCGATGGTGGAGCATGTTTATTTGCGTGCCCGTGAGAGCGATGCTGAGAGGGTGGTTATCGCCACCGATGATATGCGTGTAGCAGAGGTGGCCCACGGCTTCGGCGCGGAGGTGTGTATGACATCTGCCGAGCATGCTTCGGGAACTGACCGACTACAGGAGGTGGCTCAGAACCTGGGCCTTGCAGAGGACCGCATTTTGGTTAATGTGCAGGGCGATGAACCCTTGATACCCGCTGAGGTAATAAATCAAGTGGCTGAAAACCTGGCAGCTACAAAGCGAGCCGGAGTTGCAACCCTGGCGGAACCCATCACCTCAGTGGAGGATTTTCGCAACCCGAATGTCGTCAAGGTAGTGACAACAGAGTCCGGGTTGGCCAGGTATTTTTCCCGAGCGCCAATCCCATGGCCCAGAGATGCCTTCGCGTTGGATAGCAGTGAACTACCAGAGGGCTTGGAACCCCGTCGCCATATTGGTATCTATGCTTACCGTGTTGCGCTATTGCGCCAGTTTGTCTCCTGGCCTATGGCCCCGCTAGAAAAGTTCGAGGCTCTGGAGCAGCTGCGTTTTCTTTACCACGACCAAGAGATTCACGTAGCAGATGCCTGCGCAGAAGTGCCCGGTGGCGTAGATACTGAGCAGGATCTTCAGCGTATGCGAGAAACCCTGGCCTGATGTAGAACCTAATGATTGAAGCCAATATCGATTTACAGCCCCACAATACTCTCGCAATTTCAGCAAACACCGCTTACTTTGCGCGTGTGGAAACCCTGGATGAATTGCGTGAGGCTTTGAGTTTTGCGCGGCAGAAGCGTTTGCCGATTCTGCCGTTGGGTGGGGGCAGTAATATCGTATTAACGGGAGACTTTCCCGGGCTTGCCATTCAGGTGGGGCTGCGAGGGCTAACAATTGCTCCCAATGGTTGTGGCGGTACGATCGAGGCGGCGGCCGGCGAGGGGTGGCACCAGCTGGTTATGTCTACTGTCGAGCAGGGTATTGGAGGCTTGGAAAACCTCGCGCTGATTCCAGGTAAAGTGGGTGCAGCCCCAATCCAAAATATAGGCGCCTATGGTGTAGAGTTGCGCGACTGTTTTTACAGTTTGCAGGCCATGGAAATTTCTACCGGTGCACTACATAACTTTTCCGTGTCGGACTGTGAGTTTGATTACCGGGACAGTGTGTTTAAAGGGCAGTTGCGCGATCAATTTATTATTACCCAGGTTAATCTTCGCCTTGCGCAAGATTGGCAGCCCAAGGTAGCTTACCCGGCACTGCAGCAATTTATTGACCAGCAAGGATGGGATTGTGGCTCCTTAACACCCGCGCAAATTGCCGCTGCGGTTATCGATATTCGCAACAGTAAATTGCCGCTCCCCGATCAAATTCCCAACGCGGGGAGCTTCTTCAAAAACCCTGTGGTGAATGCGGACATTTACCAAAACCTAAAATCGGAACATCCCGATTTAGTAGCTTATGCCAGCGGTGAAGGTTGGAAGCTGGCGGCGGGCTGGCTAATTGATCGCGCTGGTTGGCGGGGCAGGCGGCAAGAAGCGGTTGGTGTTCACCACCAGCAGGCATTGGTTTTGGTTAATCCCGGCCGGGGCCGAGGTGATGAAGTGACAAGATTGGCTCGCGCTATCGCTTCTGATGTGCAGGCTAAGTTTGGTGTTACCCTGGAGCCTGAGCCGCGCTATTACCCTTAACCCATTTAAGATTGTTTGCATGAGGGTGCGGGCAATCCCTTCTTTTATTCTTCACTGAATTACAGTTAGGAAGTACCCAATAGAAAGTGCAAGTTATTGGGTGAGGTTGGCAGTTTTCAGTCTGAATTTCAGTAGAGAATTGTTCTAGTTGTTGACGATTATTTTGTTATAACGAATTCAACCTCTAACATTTTCTCATATTCCGATTTCTTTCATAAATATTTTCTGCGATAAAATGAATCTTCTATCGCAAATTTTGCGGAAGTGCTCATCTTGATCGCAGAAAAATTAATTGGTACGTTTTTACGCTATAATTAAATGTTATAAAGGCAGCAAGATCCTGTGGTCAAATGTCTGTTCAGCAGCATTTGAAACGGTGCTTCTGCTTTGCAGTAGCGTTTTTGTCTGGTATGTTGCGGTTGGGTTCCGGGGGGACCTACACGGGGTAGTTTCACCGTGAGCTAAAAAGAAGAACGCAGTTTCTAGAGCTCGTGCGTTGAGGATGTATACGCGGCGTAGCCACTGCACTTATCCGTAGTTGGGGATAGCTTGATCAAAGTCTTAGTGGTGGATGATCACGATCTTGTGCGAATGGGCATTTCGCGCATGCTGGGTGATGTTGAGGATATAGAAGTCGCCGGAGAGGCAAATTGTGGCGAGGAGGCCCTGGAATTCGTTCGCCGGTCTAATGTTGATGTCATTCTGATGGATGTAAAAATGCCAGGAATGGGTGGCCTTGAAGCAACTAGAAAACTGCTGCAGCGATGCCCGGAGGCAAAGGTTGTTGCCGTTAGTGCACTCGATGATGATTTATTCCCGGGCCGCTTGATGCAAGCTGGGGCAATGGGTTACGTGACTAAGGGCGCGGACCTTGAAGAAATGGTTCGAGCGATACGGACGGTTATTTCAGGTGGTGTTTTTATCAGTAATTCCATGGCAACCAAAATGGCGATGCGCAGTGTCAGTGGCCAGGATGATCAGCAATCTCCGTTTGAAAAATTATCTAAAAGGGAATTGCAGACTGCAGACATGATCGTCAATGGCGCCAAGGTTGCGGATATTGCAAAGTCTCTCTCGGTAAGCCCCAAAACGGTGAATAGCTACCGCTACAGGATTTTTGAGAAGTTGGATATTAATAGTGATGTAGAGTTGACGATCCTCGCTGTTAAACACCAAATCCTTGACCCAGATGCTGCACTTTAATTGAAAAGTGGCTGATTTCTTAAAATATTGAGGCCGGTTGCCAGATGTTCGACAGCAAGCGTTTCCTCGCGACAGTAACTCGCAAACCCGGCGTCTACCAGATGTTCGACGCCGAAAATAAAATCCTCTACGTAGGGAAAGCCAAGAACCTTCGCAATCGGTTGTCGAGCTACTTTCGGAGCTCCGGACTAACGACAAAAACCATGGCGCTGGTGCAGCGTATTGGAAACATCGAAGTCACCGTTACGCGCAGTGAAACCGAAGCCCTGGTGCTTGAACAAAGCCTGATCAAGTCCCAGCGGCCCCCATACAATGTGATGCTGAAGGATGATAAAGGGTATCCTTATATCTTTCTTTCCAGCAATGATACTTTTCCCCGTATTGCATTCCACCGTGGTGCCAAGCGCAAGAAAGGCCGATACTTCGGACCTTTTCCAAATGCATCGTCGGTTCGCGACAGCCTGAACTTTTTGCAAAAAACTTTTCGAATCCGCTCTTGTGAAGACAGTGTTTTTCGCAACCGTTCAAGGCCCTGCCTTCAATATCAGATAGAGCGCTGCACCGCTCCCTGTGTCGATTTTATTTCTCCCGAAGACTATCGCCAGGATGTTCGTCACGCAGAGATGTTTCTCACGGGTAAAAGTGACAGCATTATCCAGGAGTTGGCCGATCAAATGGATGAGGCATCCCGGTCGCTGGAATTTGAAAAAGCCGCGAGACTGCGGGACCAAATTTCCGCGCTGCGTCGTCTACAAGCGGATCAGGTAGCTGAGGGGGCAAGTGGCGATGTGGATGTGTTGGGGATAGCCAGTGAGGGCGGTAGCTGTTGCGTACACGTTCTGTTTGTCAGGCAGGGGCGAATTCTGGGGAGTCGCAGTTATTTTCCCAGTGAGCGCCTGGGACTCACACCGCCAGAGCTACTTTCCGCATTTGTCCCGCAATTTTACCTGGGCAGTCCCCGAGAGATCCCCCGTGAGATTTTAGTGTCAGAGGCCTTACAGGATCTCGAACCACTTCAACAGGCTCTTAGCGAGCAGTGTGGTTGCGATGTTGGTATCACCCATAAGTTGCGTGGCAAGCGGGCCACTTGGGTTGAGATGGCGCAACAGGCAGCACAACAGAATTTGACTAGTCGAACTGCAGCCCAGCAAAAACTCTACAACCGTTTCGAGAAGCTACAGGAAGTATTAGAACTGGAACAGCTCCCGGAGAGGCTTGAGTGCTTTGACATCAGCCATTCTTCCGGTGAGGCCACGGTTGCGTCCTGTGTTGTATTTGATACCGGAGGCCCGGTGAAGTCGGATTATCGCCGATTCAATATTGAGGGTATCCAGGCGGGCGATGATTATGCGGCAATGGGGCAGGCGCTAAAGCGGCGCTATACGCGCCTTTCCGGTGGCGAGGGCAAATTCCCCAATATCCTGTTGATTGACGGGGGGAAGGGCCAGGTTACACAAGCGGTCGAAGCTCTGAATGAGCTGGGCATTGTCGGAGTGCAAATTATTGGTGTTGCCAAAGGAACTACACGAAAAGCGGGCTTTGAAACATTACATGTGGTTTCCAGTAACAAAGAGCTTGTACTCTCCGCCGACTCATCAGCGCTGCACTTAATTCAACAAGTGCGAGACGAAGCGCACCGCTTTGCTATCGCTGGCCACCGGGCAAAACGGGATAAAAAACGCAGGGAGTCTCCATTGGAAGGTATCGCTGGAGTAGGGCCCACTCGCCGCAGGGCGCTGCTGCGACATTTCGGAGGTTTGCAGGAGCTAAAGCGCGCAACAGTAACGGAGATTGCCAGCGTGGATGGTATCAGCCGGAAATTGGCTCAGGATATATACTCGGCACTACACCACGAGTAGAACAGGATTGAGCTGGCGATTAAATGGCCAGTTTTTTCCAAAGCGTTTCATTTTGCGCGATGGCTTGATAACGTACGCCCTCCGCAAGAATAGAGAAAAGTATGACAATCGCCAATCAACTGACACTGCTACGTGTTGCTTTGATCCCATTTTTTGTTTTGGTTTTCTATTTGCCGTACAAGTGGAGTTACATTGCTTCTGCTGCAATTTTTGCAGTTGCCGCAATTACCGATTGGCTTGATGGCTATCTCGCCAGAAAATTAAATCAGAGTACTGCCCTCGGTGCCTTTCTGGACCCGGTTGCCGATAAGCTAATGGTGGCTACGGCATTGGTCTTGCTGGTGGGACTGCATGACAATCCGCTGTTTGCGATTGCTGCGGCGGTGATCATCTGTCGAGAGATCGCGGTCTCTGGGTTGCGGGAGTGGATGGCTGAGCTGGGGCAGCGCAGCAGTGTTGCCGTTTCCTATGTAGGCAAAGTCAAAACCACCGCACAGATGGCAGCAATTCTTGTTCTGCTTGCCTTCGATGTTAGAGAGTTTCCGGTGATGGAAACTATTGGATACCTGCTGCTCTATATCGCTGCCGGCCTCACCTTGTGGACGATGGTGATGTACTTGCGCGCCGCATGGCCGGCCCTTATGGCCGACAGCCGGGATAAGTAGATAGAGGGGAGTTACTTCTCTCACGAAATTGGCGCCTCGACGCTGGCATTTGCTGGAAAACGAGGCGCTCTTTACCCCGCTTAAACTCGCTCTTCCTCTTCCAAGCCCCTGCGCTCCTCTAAATTGTTAGATACTTTTCTGCGATCTATAGGAAGCTCATGTCCGTCAAAAGCCACCTGATTATGATCTGGCTGCTTTGCATCACTCTCAATGTCGAGGGGCAAGTTGTACACGATGCCGAGTTTTATATTCTCAAGATGCAAAACGGCGAACGTTGGGATCAAGAGGATGCGGAGCTTGAGCAACGCTTACAGCAGTTGCGGCAGAAATATGGACAGCCACCGAATATAGTATTCCTGCTGTGGGATGACACTGCATTTGGAGCTGTTGGCTTTCCTGCGTTACAAAAGAACTTTGGCTACTCAACGCCAAATCTAAATCAGATGGCTTCAGAGGGTATCAACTTTACCCGCATGTACTCTGAGCCCTCATGCACACCAACCCGCGCTGCTGCGCTCACCGGACGGCTACCGGTGCGCTATGGCATGGGTGAAGTGGGTATGCCCCATGAGTTTTCTGGTCTACGCGCAGAAGAAGTCACTATTGCCGAGGTACTTTCGCAAGCGGGTTATACGACAGGCTTTTTCGGCAAGGGGCACCTTGGAGATATCGAGGAGAGTTATTTACACAATCAGGGGTTCGATGAGGCGTTGTTCACTCCGATGAACCAGATTACCTCCCTGTTTAACCCCCAGGCAAATGTAGCAAATGCGGTGCTGGGCATGTTCCCCGAAATCTATCCACCTGACCCCTATCAGTTGGACAGCCCTGGTCTGATTCCCGCTGGCTGGGTAATGAATATTGAAGGGAAAAAGGGACAACCCGGGCGGGAATGGTGCGGAACATCCAACGAGTGCTTCGCCAAGTTTGATCCAGAAGCAGAACAGAGAACGCTGGCCTTTATTCGTCGCAGTGCAGAGCAGAAGAAACCGTTTTTCGTTGCCTACTGGCCCAATCTCCTTAATTTCATGGCGATGTATAACCCCAAGCGCTCGGTAGCCGGGCTGATGGTTGCCGATGCCTTCCCGGCGATGGATAACTTTGTCGGGGTGCTGATGCAAGAATTGAAAAGCTTAGGGCTCGCTGAAAATACCTTGTTCGTTGCAATGGCGGATAACGGTCCTATGGTCCACAGTCCGCCGGCGGGGTGGGGAATGCTGCCCATGTTGTATCGGGGTGGCAAAGGGGATTTTACTGAGGGCGGCGTTCGCGTACCTGCTTTTGCCTGGTGGCCAGGAACTATCGAAGCGGGACAAACGGCAGGAGATATTATTCATATCACTGACCTGTATACGACTTTCGCTCGCTTGGGTGGAGCAACTGATGCTATTCCCACGGATCGCGTCGTTGATGGCCTCGACCAGACCGCTCTGTTCCTAAACGGCGATACTCATGGCCGCCGGGATTATGTATTTATTTATACGGGTAAGGAATTGGGGGCAACAGTAAAGGGGCGATATAAGAGGCATTGGCTGGGAGCGGGGGAGGTGGCAGGGTCGGGGATGCCGGAGGCTTATTACGATTTATATATGGACCCCCGGGAGGAGTCCCCGCAGTTGGTGCCGTTAATTTACACCCAGGGCCAGTTCAATCATATGGTGGCTCGCCACCGTTTATTCAAACGTAAATATCCAGACGTAGCCAGCGGCAAAGGCATACCCTATACCGGGCTGGCCAATGCGCGCCCTGAGACACAGGCTATTGGTGAGCGCGTGCGCGCAGTCATCAGTGAGATGCCATTCACTGTTGAAGACTATCTCGAGTATCAGATCCCCGGTGCCGACAAGGTCGGCGACTGGGGAGATTAAAACGCTATATCCAAAGTGAGTAGGCTTGGACTAGTGGTAGAGGCCCGGATTCTGATTCAGTCGAACTTCGCCACTTCGCTGCACTGTAATGGAAGGCACAATGGACCTGCTCAGGCCAATTTTTGCCTGAAGTTCATAGGGTACCGATTGCTGCCCTCTATTCGCTAATTCAGCGGCGGCGAATAGAGACCCCATCCAGCTCGCAGTTGCGTCCACCGAGATGTCATCCTGGCCATAGGGGGCAATGGGCAATAAGTTGTTTGAGGTTCCTGTCATCACTTTGTGGCCGGCAAGACTGAGCTTGTAGTAGATCCCGGAGAGGGGTAGCTCTTGGTTGTTAGGGTTGAAAATGCGCAAATGGATTCTGAAGCGCAGATCGCTGCCGACGGCAGGAGGAAGCGGCTCCAGCCCAATAATCTCAACCTCGGGCTGCTGAAAATTGGGCGATAAAGCGGCGCAACCACCCATGAATAGAGCGAATAATACGAGTAAGTTCAGTTGTAAAAGTTTGATCACTGCTTGTCCTTCATTTTTCTCTCTTCTGATAAATACGAGGTTGGTGTCCCAGCGCTTATTCCACGACCACCACAGTTTTATTTCTCTTGCTTGCTTATTGAGCAGCCCCTCGAATTGCTTCATTCTGCGATCCTGATGGATCGAAGAAGGTTGTTGCCTCTGTGCAAACTTTCCCATGGATTTCTACTAATGGAGACAATAGATGAGCAAGTGGTTCATTCTTCTGACAACAATGGTGGTGATATTGTTCGCCAGCTGGAAATGGCTTTTGCTTCCGGCTATTGAAAAGTCGATGAACAAAGTAGAGCCTGGCAAAATTGCAGCGCTGTCACCTGAGGCTAAAGCACTACACCAAAGTCTATTGGTAGGTGATCTCCACGCAGATAGTTTCCTGTGGGCCAGGGATTTGAGGAAGCGAGCCGACTATGGTCATCTGGACCTTCCCCGGGCGCGAGAAGGTAACCTGGGTATCCAGGTCTTCACATCAGTTACCAAGTCTCCCCGGGGGCAGAACTATCAAAAGAATTCCAGCAAAGCTGGCGATAATATAACCTTATTGGCCATTGCTCAGGCGTGGCCAGTAAAGGCGTGGGGCAGCTTGTATGAACGGGCGCTCTATCATGCAGAGCGTGTTAATGCGCTACAGCAATCTGCGCCTGACCAAATACGTATCGTCAAAAGTGCGGCAGATTTACAACAGGTGCTTGCAGCAAGGAAGCAGGGCGAAGAGGTTTTGGCTGCACTCCTTGGCACTGAAGGTGCCCATCCTTTGGAAGGGAAGATCGAAAACATCGGCCACCTATACGATGCTGGTTTCCGGGTGATGGGGTTGCAACACTTTTTTGACAATGAGCTGGGTGGCTCCCTGCATGGAGAAAGCGGGCAGGGTTTGAGCGCATTTGGCCGGGAAGCAGTGCAGGAGATGGAAAGGCGCTCTATTGTGATTGACGTCGCCCACTCCTCCGAGCAGGTCGTCCGCGAAGTTTTGGATATTGCCGAGCGCCCAGTGATTGTTTCCCATACCGGGCTTCAAGGGGCGTGTAACTCACGCCGGAATATCAGTGACGAGCTAATGAAGGAGATAGCGGGTAAAGGAGGCTTGGTTGGAATTGGTTTCTGGCCTGGTGCTGTCTGCGATACAAGCCCCAAGAGCATTGTTAAATCCATTCGTTATGCCATTGATACACTGGGCGTGGATCATGTCGCATTGGGGTCAGATTATGACGGCAGTGTAAAGGTTGCATTTGACGTAAGTGAACTGGGCGTGCTTACCGCAGAAATGCTTCGGCAAGGGTTTACTGAAGAAGAGATCCGAAAAGTAATGGGTGAGAACCTGAGAGATTTCTTCCTTACTCAACTTCCCAGTTAATATCATATAGGAAGGTTGAATTTAGATTCTGCAGCCTTCTCAACAGATATATTAGCGCTGGTATTTGATAGCTCACTGTTCTGATGAGTTTGTTATTACCAGCGCAATACTTGCACACGCATATGATTAAACTAAATTTACTTTCTGCACTTATCCAAACGCAGTTTAAAATGGAAATTTGTATCATATTTTGACCTTAACATCCTGAAAAGCCAATTGAAATTAAGTGTAATCAAATTCCGGTTTACTTTTTAAAATGTCTTAAAGCTAAAAGAGCCACAAGAAAATTGATAGAGATAAAACTGTAGGTGAGAAAAATAGAACATGGGCCGCGATACCGCGGATAGGCAAAAGTCCACTATCTCTAAAGAATAGGGAGACCTCCATGTTCAATCCGAAACTAACAGAAACAGAATTTCTATTGGATCAAGCAAATTACATCCAACCCGGTGTCCACAATGACGTAAGGCGCGGAGTTTGTTACGCATTATCCTACATGTGGGTGAGACTCGGCTTGCAACCCGGCGGCCATATAAATATGCACCTCCAGGCAGGACTGCAACAGCGTTACCATAATACGGGAATTGGAAACGCCCTCAACAGAGCAACTCCAGGTATGTTTTTAAGGGCTGTTGGCGGGTCGACCACCACCTTTGGGCAGCCTATCTATACAATGCAAAGGGCAATTTCCGCACAGCAGCAGATCCAGGGAAATGTGATGGGTATATCGTCAGGGTTAAGGACGATTTGTCGGACAGATGGGTATACCGAGCACTGTATCGCCCGTGGGCATCAGTTGAACCCGTTTGAGCCTTTTTCCACATTTTTGCGATGGATACGGCAGGGGATGGCCCGCCTTAATCAAGGCTTTGCATTGATAGGATTCCTGGGCCCCAACAGCGGCCATGCAATTGCAATTCAAGTACAGAATGGTAATACCTGGAGACTTTTTGACCCCAATTTTGGTTCCTTTGTATTTAACGGATACAACCGCTTTAAGGCCGAATTACATCAGCTGGCTTTGATATACCTGGCGATGGGCACTGCTGGTGGAAGCTGGATGATTTCAACTTTTAGATAAGTAAGCCGGGTTGTTGATTTCCTGAGGTATCACAGGGTCGCTTAGGCGACCCTGTGATATTTATATCGTACCATTTGCGAGGGGGTGTCAGAGTTACGGATGTATGATGTAATCACAAATGAGTGGCTCCGTGCGCAAAGAAGTTGATTCCTTTATTTTTAATAATTAAGCTCATAGAAGGTAACTGTATTGTCATAGATATACGGTGTGGTTTTACATTTGTTTAGGGTAAATTTGGTGAAGCGGATATTCATTGCTGTATTGTTTTGTATTACTTCCTATGCGTCTCAAGCGGAAGAGCTGAAAATTGCAGAGTATATTAAAGTTAACCCACCTTCAGAGATGGATCTAACTTTTCAGGTTGTGCCTGATTATAGTCCTGATGAAGAAATTCTTCTGAGCTGGAATGGCGATGAGCTGGACTACCTGGTTGTTACTGATCGTGAGCGAGGAGGGCAGAAGCATGAACTATATTGGCGAATGATATTAAAGGAGTTCCAGAAGTCTTCGGGCCAAAAAAAAGTAAAAACTTCAAATGAAGGGGAGTTGACAACAAAGTCAGGGTTAAAGGTGAGCTACAAGACTGTAGAATGGTTTAGTGAAGGGGATAAATCCGTTCAAATGTTGAGCCTTGTTGTTGGAAGGAAAGATGCTTATTGGCTTATTGTTAATTCCACGAATGAAGATATGGCCAGGATAACAGAGAGCTTTAAAAGAATTTTGGAAACAATTGAGCTTACGCGTGGCTAATCAGGCTTGATGAAGGCGCTATATGGCTTGCCTCAAACACCTTCGGAATTAAACGCGAACTATCCGAGGTGGATGATTTTACCACCTCAGATCTCAACTAATAGCTACTTGGCAGCGATGCACTCAATTTCAATTTGGGCGTCCAGCGCTAGGGACTCCACTGCAAAGGTAGTCCTTGCAGGGTAGGGGGAGGCAAAAGCTTTCTGGTAGATGTTGTTGAATTCAGGGAAATTCTTGATATCTGTTAAAATGACCATGCATTTAACGACATCTTTCATTTCGTAGTCGTAGCGCTCTAGAGTTTGCTTTATGTTGTCTAGAGTCTGTTTGGTCTCCGCAGCGAATCCCCCTTGGGCTAACCGCTTAGTCTCCGGTGAAAGCCCTATTTGGCCAGATAGAAATAGCTGGTTGCCAACTTTTACAGCCTCTGAAAACGGTAGCTTAGAGGCTGATCCTGTTGGGTTCAGAAATTCAACCTGCTCAGCCTCCTTTGCATGGCTGAAGCTGGAAAGCGTAATAGTGAAAAGTGCAGAAATTAATGCGTTTATAGGTGATGTCTTTATCTTCATTGGAATCTTTTTTTGTAAGTTTTTCATAAAAGCTGGGGCCGGTGTATCTTGCGGTCGATCACTTTTTGTTCTTGGTGATTACCTCAAAAAACTTAGATGGGTTTTTGGAGCAAGTGTGTATTGGAACTTTTGAGTAACCACCTTCGCTTTAGTTGAGTATAACCAGCTGGAGCGAGCTAATTGAATTAAGGTACTAAAGGGTATATTGGGTGGTGATTATACCTGCAATTTGTATCTAATTTGTACGCATTGGCGACAGCGATGAATGCGAGAGTTTTCTTGTATTATGAGCAGCTTAATCCCATTGCTTACCTGAGTGCCACTTTTAACATTGCTGGATTATTGAACAATAGTACTCTGGAATGACTGACTCGGTAGCGCTGCTATTCGGGTGCGCTATTCTCTCCCTAAGCCAATCGAGCTTAAGCGTTGTGTTGAGTGGACCGATCTCTTTTAATTGAAACCAACACACACATTTCGTTGTAGAAATATAGATTTGCTAGGATCTTGGCTAAACTTGAGTACTCAATTAGGGAAGTGATATGCCCCTCTTTAAGCAACCATCAAAAGAACGGAAACGCTCGAAACTAAATGCTTCAAAGCCTGATTCTCAAATTGGCGTACATGTCATCCAATGCTGTATATTCATACAGTTGTATATATTGACAGCTCTCTAGTATGAGGGGTAATATATTCACAGCTGCTTTGGTTTTCATGCAGCAACCATCCTTTCTTGAACCGGCCCCCAAGCCGGTTTTTTTTATTCTTCCTTGGTCGGTTTATTTCATTTCTAGTTTAGGGTAGTTAAATGAGCGTATGGCATACATTGGCCATTGAGGGGGTAGGCTTGATTCTTTTTTCTGTGCTTTTGGGTGTACAGGCATGGAGGTGCTGCTTAGAACCTCTGGTCGTCCAATAAAGGTCGGAATTAAAGTTATGGTGATAGGGGAGATGTATTGCCTCAAATTCTCCCTTCCGGAAGTGTTGCCTCAAATTCTCCCTTCCGGAAGTGTTGGCTCGGATACTGGAGCTACCGAAATGGTAGGATTGATTCGGATATTGGTTTGTATCTTTGGTGTATGTTTCGGCCCCTTTAGAGGGTGGGTTAAAGTATCATTGCAGTGACTGGTATTTCTGTGTCTATAGAAATAGCAGGGGCGCTATGAAATTCCAAAAATTTTAACTAATACCGTATCTTGCTTCTACCGTCATATGCTCACCAGTAACTGTTACCTCGCGTACTTCAATTTCTCCCGCGTGTTCAGTTTTGCCAATAATATCCTTCATACACCCATAAAAGTATTTGGCCAAAGCCTCAAAGCTAGGGGAAAAGTCGACAACATATAATCTTAAGTTGTCCTTCTCCACAATTTTTTTATGTCTGGGTATAGTGGGTCATTTTTATCAACAATAAATGAATGATCCATTTGATCAATAATCTTTTGAAAAGGTGCCTTAAATAGGTCTGTATCCATGACAAAGTTCTGGCGATCTACTGTTTCACTAGATAAGGTCACTGAAACTAACAATGAGTGGCCATGTAGATTTGCGCATTTGTTATAAGGATACGGCATATCATCAGAGTAGAACTCTTTGCCGCGTCCTTTGCGCATGTCCTGATTCCATGTTCGATGGCCCATGTCTAACTTAAATGTTTTTGTGATTTGATATGCCATATAGCTATTCCTAATATAAGGCTGACCATAAAAAACAAAAAAAATAAAGTGTACTTAATGATTATATTCTATATCGTAAATCGAGTTTTAAATTGCTGAGAATAAATGCGATCTGTTATTTGTTGTAATTCTTATATTGTTTCGATTCTGGTGGTTTTTCATTCTTCTTGTATTTCCTGCCCGAATTCGAGTGAAAATTACTCTGTTCAATTTTTTCTGATGAAAAATTAAGTTTTATTAGGTGTGGTTTATGCAGTTGGCAAAGGTCTGTTTTCAAATTGTTTAATCGACTTGGGGTCTGAGGGTAAACATGATTAAGGGATATACTTTTGATTGTTCAGATAGCGGATTATTTATAATCTAGTTGGTTTGTTGTTCTCCAAAGCAGTGTAAATTCCAGTTATATTTTAGTTTTTTTGAAAGAGTCTATCCTTAAGTATAGGCGGTTTTATCAGGAGTTATGTGGTTCTTGATACCGGGCTGTGAGTGAGCAGGGTGGGTGGTAGCTTTAATACATACTTGACTGGAAGATGTTGCGGAAATGGTATGAAAGAACACTACGCACGAATTATTGAAGAAATAGGTGAGGATCCACAGCGTCCAGGTCTCAAGGACACGCCCGACCGCGCCGCCACTGCTATGAAATACCTAACCCGTGGTTATGATCAAACTATCGAAGATGTAGTCAACAATGCGATTTTTCCTTTCGATAGCAATGAGATAGTGCTAGTTAAGGATATCGAGCTTTATTCCTTATGTGAGCATCACTTGCTACCATTTATAGGTCACAGTCATGTGGCTTATATCCCTAATGGCAAGATTTTAGGTGTTTCCAAGTTAGCGCGTATTGTTGATATGTTTGCGCGTCGCTTGCAAATCCAGGAAAGGCTTACTACTCAAATTGCTGAGACCCTGCAAGGTGTCATTGGTGCTACCGGAGTTGCTGTAGTTATTGAGGCCGGGCACACATGCATGATGATGCGCGGGCCTCAAAAGCAAAATTCAATGATGAGAACATTGGCTATGCTCGGTACCTTTCGCAGTAACCAAGCTACACGCAATGAGTTTTTCTCTTTGCTGCATCGGTAGTAATGGCGATTTACTTGCAAGTCAGCCAATATTGACTAAGTAAGTTGCTATTTTTCAGACTGTTAAGGAAGGTGCTGGGAAGCTCGAGGCTGCTGCTCTCGTTATAAATGAATTCCATTTTAAAACATTCTTAGTTGCCCTATAGGTTTCCAATAATGTGGGGTTAGCCTCTTCAGCTGCGACGGTGACTAAAGGTGAGGTCAGGGAGTTCTGGCTACATACACATTTTCACTGCATCGTGGATAAGTATTTTATTTAAAATGCTGGGGTGCCACCTTTGAGCGCCAAGGCATGAGAAGCTCAAAGGCTAAGCCGTTGGCTGCTAAGAGGGTATCCCGATAATGAGAGGTGCTGTAACGAAGGTAGGTAAAAAGCAGCCGGCCTGATTGTTATAGAGTGCGACTCCTCCGGTGACTACCAGATTGCAGACCTCGCGCCCTTTAAAGCTTATTTCAGCCATGCACTCTTTCGTCTTGCATGTTCGCGAAATAATCAACCAGGTGGTGCTGATGCTTAGTGGCTCAGTAGCTCTATAAATGAAACTTGAGGGTCGATGGATCTCAAGCTATCTAGCGACAAAGCTCGGTGTAGCTTGATTGGTGGCGCAAGCGGGACGGTAACTACTAGTGTATCAGTGGAAGAAATTTAACTTTAAAAATGGGGTGCGCCAGATTTGCACGAAGTGGGGAGTTGCTTATTGATTTCAAAGATCTGATTGGTGCCCGGGGCCGGACTTGAACCGGCACGGCCGTGAAGCCGGGAGATTTTAAGTCTCCTGTGTCTACCAATTCCACCACCCGGGCAGATCCTTTGCGAGAGAGGGCGATGTTTAATGCTTGCCCTTCATTCTCACTTTCATTGCATTCAACAGGATATTGCAATGAAGAGGAAAATGGAGGCTAGGGTCGGAATCGAACCGGCGTACACGGAGTTGCAGTCCGCTGCATGACCACTCTGCCACCTAGCCTTTTTTATCCGCCTTTGGCGGAAAAGAACGCTGCGAATTCTATCTGATAAATCTGAAAAATCCTAGCGTTTTCTTATACTTACGTGCGTTTCGCTGTGTAAGTGGGCGCCATTTTAGGGACTCTAGAGGATTAGTCAAGCATTGTTTTCATCAATGTTGCAAACAAGTGAAAAAAAGTAGGAAAAGTTACCTTCTGATGGTGGGGGAGGGCTGTAATAACTTTTAGCGCTGGTGCTCAAGAACCTATTTCCATTTGTTCTAAATTAATCTTCAGGTGTGCTGGCAATCTGTGACCTGTGTTCGATACTGTCTTTATCTGGCTAACACATCTCCCCCAACGTGTTTAGTAATGCTGGTAGGGTGGCTCACATGGCTGCCACCCGGAAGCAAGGATGAAATCCTCCAAGTTTCACTCCTAATGGTCTTGGCCCTGACGCTCTCCCCCCCGTCGTCAGGGCTTTTTTTTGTCTGCTATTTATTGGAACCTTTCGCCCAGTCTGTCAGGTTTTCTGTGGCTAATGCATCCACGGGTTTACCGGCTGCTTTCTCAGACAGGGATCTAAACCTTTCCAGAGTCACTTCACCGCGTGTTCGAGCCAGTTCTCGTGCCACGTCATCAATACTTGCCTTGCCATTGCTGGCCTCGCGAATCTCTTTATCCAGTTGCTGCATTACCCCGGCCGCACGGGCGGTAATGGGGCCGGACGAGCGTTCGACTAATAGTGAAGGAGCCTTCTTACCCCATTTAATCAGTTTATCCATTGCCTCCTGATAGCGGGTTTCACTGATGCCACCAGTTCGCCTTAAAATCTCCAGGGAGTAAAACTCAGCCAGTCCCTCTACAATCCAATCGCTCTCATCGTCGCCGTGAATTCCCGTGCCCACATGAACTAACTCGTGGATCATGCTGCTGGTGCGGTTGCCGCTAATTAATGGTCGATCAGCATGCATATACAGAGAACGTGTCCCCGACAGTCCACCGCGCCACATGGGGTCGTCAGCGGTTACGATCAATAGATGGTCAGGGAAGAGGGGGAAGATTTTCTTGAGCTCTGGCAGGTTCCAATTTAGGAAGGCCAGGATGTCTTGCCGCCGAATGTTCTCATTTTTAGGGCCTGCAACACGGGTTTCAGTGCCGGCAATCATATCCTGCCGACTGCCAATTTTCCCTACAATCATCCAGCCCTTGGGTCTTACAAACTTACGCTTGGGGTCAGATAACTCGTATAGGTTATCTTCGATCTCAGGGTAGGGTAGGGCCGCATACCATTGGTCAGGAAGTTCCAGCTTAAGGCGGGCGGTAGAGCGGCCACGGCTGGTTGCCGATACCGGTGCAATCAATTTATCGCTGCGGAGAATTGCCCAGTCTTTGGTGATCCGTGAGTCGTAGCCACCGTTGCTACGCTGGTTGTCTATGACAAAGCGGTACTTGAGGGTGGGGTTCTTTCCTTCGGGGTGCCAGGTTGCTTTGTCGCCCTCGATCTTTAGGGGGGTGTCACTTTCCAGGTCCTGATAGCGGCCAGAGCGCAAGTTTAGAACGAGCTTACTTGGCATATCATCACCGCTGAGCGCCATTTCCACCTCAGCCAGCTTGGAGTTGGGTGAGATCTCTGCACTGTAAAGAATCTCATAAGCCTGAACAGCAGGGGATAGAGTGGCGAGTAATAGCGGCAGTGTTAGTAATCGTTTAAGCATCATTTCTTCAGCGGGAAATCCAACAATTAGTCGTTTCGACAGTATCTAAGCCTACAGGTGCCCTTGTGTCATCTTCAAGCAAACTGGTCACAAGCTAGCCAGTTATGAGGTGACAGTTTTGTGCCGTCAGGTTTCATTGGATTGGTTTTCAGATATGTACCACTTAAAAAGAATACACTTACAAAGTCGTTATCATATAACCACACATACTAGTAAGCATCTCCCGTATAAGTAACCAAGAAGATAGATATGGGTGGGCCGTCACAAACATCTTTTGAGAGGGCTGGGCTAGTGGGCAGGCATGCTGACTAAGTGGGAATTGAGCGCTACGAAGGATAAGACCGCAGCATAGCTGCGGTCTTGAAAGGTCTTTTGCAGTCTAACTAACGATGGCGACAGAGCTACCAATATCTGATTGCACGGGGATCAACGAACTGCATAGCGTAGGCGCTCAGGGCAAATCCATCTGGAAAACTGCTTACCATTGGTTGCTGGGGGTTAACCGCGGCTATTTCGGAAGGGTAATAACCTCCCGGCACAAACTGCCCCTGCCAACTGGGTGTAGCTTGAGGGGGGTAGCCCTGTAACGGACTCATGGTAAATCCAGAGTATGGAGTGGCTGGGGAGGGGCCTTGCGCGGTTGCGGCATGAGTACCCGCGGCCCTTGCTTGCTCTTTAGCGGACTCAAAAGCGGAGTTGATACCGAAAAGCTTGGGAACACCTGCGCCAACTCTCTCTGCCCCGAGGGGCATTGGTGCGGCCAAGGATTGGATCAGTTGGAATAAGGCGGTCACTCTGGATACATCTTTCTGCCGGAGCGCACCTTTAAATAAAGGATGGTGGGCAAGTAGTAGAGCTGCCAAACCGGTAATATGCGGCGCGGCCATTGATGTACCTGACTGAACATCGAAGCCTTTGTCAGGCACAGACGAAACGATACCCACACCAGGTGCGG
This sequence comes from Microbulbifer sp. ABM4_008, assembly GCF_056311705.1. Taxonomy (NCBI): domain Bacteria; kingdom Pseudomonadati; phylum Pseudomonadota; class Gammaproteobacteria; order Cellvibrionales; family Microbulbiferaceae; genus Microbulbifer; species Microbulbifer sp. ABM4_008. Next base: position 2,249,453 of record NZ_CM149970.1, read on the forward strand.
CAACAGAAATTTCCTGGCCGAAAGCGCTAAACCTAGGAACAAATAGACCGTCGGCTGATGCTGTTGAGGGTATTACTGTTTGCGCTTCCCAGGAATCTTTGGGGAACTCATTGAGCATTCCAAGAGCGCCTACAGCCATAGCATTTGGGGATCTGGCTGGATACTGGACTGCCCCGCCATTGTTGCCTGCGGCAACTATACAGGCGATACCATGTTGGACCGCTTCCTCGATTTGCTGCTCAACAGCCTCTGATGAATCAGAGCTGCCCAGGCTCATATTCACCACATCAACGCCGAGCTCTATGCAATGTGAGAGCGCATCAATCAAGCTACTAAATTGCCCGCCGGGGAAAACTTTGAATACATAGACTTCGGCTTCAGGAGCAAATCCGCGTATTGCTTCGGAGCCAGAGGGTTGGCCTGTAATAATTCCCGCACAGTGAGTTCCATGGCCGACGATATCTTCTACCCAGCTATCGGTATCGTAATTATTGGTGACATCGATACCATTCTTTAAATGGCTCAGTATTGGGTGCTTATTGTCGGCACCGGAATCGATGATTGCGATTTTGATACCTTTGCCTGTGTATTCATCGGGTAGCTGGTCCAGGCCCATGTACTTTTGCCCCCAGCCATAGGAGGCATCATTGGGGAAGTTGGGTATGGCCTCGCTCAGAGGTTGGAGTTTCACCAGGTTCACACCGGTGAGCGATAGGGAGGGGCTGCGAATATATTTGTTCCAGAAATCTTTGGCGGGACGGATCAGAAGTGATTTCACTTGAGCGCCGCCGCTTTGCGCAAAAATACTGAGCGCAACCTCCCCTTTATTGTTAGTGACCCCCTCCTGGGGAAAGCCCGCGCTTTCAACAATTATTTGAGCGTCGCGTATGGGCTCACCTTTTGCGCCGATAACGCGGAAGTGCACCTGCTGTGCCTGGACATGGTATTCACGCAATAGTCCGGGTTGCTGTGCAAAAACTGCGGAAAAGGTCGGCGAATAACTCGCTTGCCCGTAAGAGAGAAGTGAGTCCAGTTCAACGGCGACGTTTGGTGGAGTGGTCTGGTAAAGTGCCGCAGCAGCATCCACATCCATACGGACTTTGTAAATATTGGTGGCCTCATCGGCGGAAGACAGCGTTTTTAGTTTTCTGCCGGGGCGTATTTCACGAAGCACCTCACAACCTGCCTGCCTGGCAATAGTGGAAATCACATGGTGCATTGAGCCCGAGCTCAATGGCTGCACGCCCATGGATTTAGCCATCAGGCTGCGGCGGGGTGAAATAAGTAGCTCGACTTTCTCTGCAACCTCGACCGAAGGTTCTCCTGCGGCCTTTTCTTGTCGGGATTCAGTCATGTTCATGTTCCTTCGCTTTCAGTGCGGTACTGATTTAGTACGCGTGTGAAACGTCTGAAAGTGGTGAATCGAGTGGGTTTCAGTCTCAATTGAGAGGGTGGACAGGTTGATCCGGATCAATAATTACTTTGCCTCTCAATTTCTTTCTTAGGTCGTCGACGGCATCGGGTGTAGCCACAAGGGTGACGTTGCTTTTGCGCAAAGTAACGTCCTTAACATCGGGGCAATTTGAAGCTTCCTTCACCAGCTCCTCTAGCTCCAGAGTGCTAGCTGATACCTTACGATTTGGTACGGCTACATATTGCTCAAACTTCTTCATTTTCTTCTCATTGTGACTGCGCCATCCAAAATAGGGCAGGGTCGAACCCACCCCCAGGAAAAGGGGCGTGAAGCCCCTTTTTTTGCATTTTTAGTGCAGATAAGCCTGTTGCTGAAAGGCTGAGTTGGATTGCGGCATTGCCTGATAGGGCAGTGGCTGCCCGATGCCACTCAAATTCTGGAGGGGTTGCTGAGGTGGTTGCGGGAAAGCCTGGAATGGCACCGGTTGGCTCAGTGGTGCAAAAGCCTGCGGGGGAACCGATCCATACTGCTCCGGAGCCACAGGTGCCAGTTGATTTACCGGTTGGCCGATGTAGGTCTGAGGAACGAGGTGTGGCGTGAATTGCGGTGCGGCCTGGTAGGGCAGCAGGTGGTTGAGGCGCGCCAAGTTGTTAAGGAGTTGACCTTGTTGAGGTACGCCAATGTAGTTGCCAAGAGCAGGTGCGGCACGACTAATCAACTCACCGAGGAGACCTTGCGGTGGCAGTTGCGGAGCGGCTTGATAGGGTAAGAGCTGCCCTAGTTGGGCGGCTGCATTGATTAGCTGTGCCTGAGGGTTATTGATGTAATTGGCCAAAACTGGGGCCGCGCGGTTTATCAATTCGCTGAGATAGTTTTGGGGGGCAAACTGATGAGCGAACTGAGGTGGAATTTGTGGAGCAAGCTGCTGAGGAATGTGGGGCGCTAACTGTTGTGGAAGCTGCGGTGCGGCCTGGAAGGGCAGTACTTGGCCCAATCCGCCGAGTGCATTGATCAATTGACCTTGTGGTCCACCGACAATGCCACCAACTACCGGGGCTGCACGGCTAATAAACTCTCCCAGCAATCCTTGTGGTGCTAACTGTTGAAGCGGTAGGTATGGCTGGGGGGGAGTGAGTCCGACGACCGGATTAATCGGAGGTACGGCATAGTTTTGTGGTTGTCCAAAGATCCCTTGAGCATATGCATATGGTTGGTACATGAACGTACTCCTCGAGTAGACCAATGACGATAGGGGGCTATCGCCCAGGTTATTTCATGGTTTACGGGTGAGAATTTTGGAGCTTGATAGAGCCCCGTTTTTAGGATCAGCCTGCTGATAATAAATCGGTAATGAGCTTTCGAGTTGTTGCATCTTGCGACGGACACTCAGCCGGCTGATCTGAGTATAGAGAAGCTTTTCAGAAGCACAGGGAAAGTTTGAAAAAAAATGGAGCGGGAAACAAAAAGGTAATGGGGGCGCAATTGTAGTCACCATTTTTCTTAAAATTCTGTAATTTTCCCAAAAGGAATATTTTTTAAAAAATAAAGTCTTACTCGGGATTTTCTACTTAAATGAGTGGTTAATATTCTTGTGGCGTGCAGGGTGCTGCTCCCTTGTATTGGTGTTAGGGCTCGGGGAAAATCCCCTCGGGTGCCCGGTGAAAAATAGCGGCACTTGTAGAAATATCCGTAAATAGCGAACTGGAATTTAAAGGTAACTGTTTATATCGATGTCTTGGAAAAGCAGCTTAACGAGCTTGTCAGTTCGCTTTTATGTAAAGATCTACTTACTCAAAATATCAAAAAACGATATCTAGCAGCTTTTCAATGTAATTTGCTATTGCCTCGCACTGTATGCCCTTCTTGGTTTTTTCTGCTCCAAACTCTTGCATCCTCTGTGGAGAGCTTTGCATTTTTTATACGTGTGCACTCAAAACTAAAAGTACTTGATAGTCGTTGAAGATACGTAAATACAAGAAAGTGGATAGAAATAATATCGGTATTTCTTTGGCGACCACAGTTTGCCGTATACGTGAAGAGGGTTTCAGAGAGTGGCTAAATCGGTGGAAAGTGTTCGACCCCAGGACGAGTAAGGGATTGGTTGTTAGTTGGCAGACTAAATGGATATGTCGGAGATTGGGGCAATTACTAGCAACCGTAAAGCTTGAATCTCCAGTGTAGAAAGAGGCGCTTGGAGCCGGGGAGGTCCAGCTATAATGCGGATTAGACTGCCTTTGAGGACAACTCAAAGATCGGTTGTGTCGGCAAAATGATCAATGATGACATTCGCGCCAAAAATTACTTGATCTTTGAAAAATGGATGAGTAGTATTCGCGGCCTCGGTGAGTAGCGCAGCCTGGTAGCGCACTTCGTTCGGGACGAAGGGGTCGGAGGTTCGAATCCTCTCTCACCGACCATATAAAAAGAAAAAGCCCGCTTATGCGGGCTTTTTCGTGTTTATGATTTCATTCCTGGTAGCGCTTTTACTTTAAAGGCTTACATGGGCAATTACACAGCTGCCTTGAGGGTGTTATCTCTTACTTGCTTATCGGTGTAAATAGCTAAGCCAGCCATGCTCAAAGCCTCGTGCCTCTTCGGTACTTCTGAAGCTAATTCTTTATTTGTCCCCATCGCTTTTAACTTTTTAATGCGCTTCCGCATTAAGCCCGGCAAGGTAAACATGCAGGAGTTGCTTGTACTGTTCCTGGTGCGATGCACTGGGGGAAAGTGAGGGGTAATCTGAACGGCTTATCGTCAGCTCAAGCTAAAGAGTTCAGGCACAAAAAAGCCCGCTAAAAGCGGGCTTTGAAAATCTGGTCGGTGAGAGAGGATTCGAACCTCCGACCCCTTCGTCCCGAACGAAGTGCGCTACCAGGCTGCGCTACTCACCGTTTTTTGTTTCGCATCATTTGCGAAGGGGCGGCACTATAGCAGCAATTTTTCGGCTGTAAACCACTGATTTAATTTTTTATTTGTCGAATCAGTCCCTCTTGGCAGGTAGACGCTACCAGCGTTCCGTCGCGGGTGAAAATCTGGCCGCGGGTAAAGCCTCTGGCACCGGTTGCCGAAGGGCTATCCGTTACATAGAGAAGCCATTGATCCAGGCGGAAATCGCGGTGGAACCACATCGCGTGGTCAACGCTCGCGGGCATCAATTGGGGATCGAATAAGGATATGTCGTGCGGCTGTAGGGAGGTACCCAGGAGTCCCATATCGGATGCATAGCAAAGTGCTGCTCGGTGCTCCATCGGGTCGTCCGACATCTCGCCCTCTGCCCGCAGCCAGAACATGCATTTGGCTTCGCGGGTTTCAGCGCCAAAGTAGCTTTGCGGGTCTACCGGACGAAAATCGATCATATAGCGCCGCTGATCGTACTGCGGGCTAACCAATCCAGCTTCCAGGGCCAGCTCCTGGGTGTTTTTCAGGCTCTCAGGAGAGGGAATCTCGACACAAGGCAGGTCGGCCTGGTGGTCAAATCCGGGTTCCCGAATTTGGAAGGAGGCGGACATATTGAAGATCGCGCGCCCGCGCTGCTTGGCGACTACGCGACGAGTGGTAAAGCTACCGCCATCGCGGATTGGGTCTACTTCGTAGATCACCGGCAGCTCACTAGAGCCAGGGCGGAGGAAGTAGGCGTGAAGGGAGTGGGGTAGGCGATGCTCAACGGTACGAGTTGCTGCCATCAGTGCTTGGCCCAGAACTTGCCCGCCAAAAAGCACTTTGCGATAATTTTCAACGTGATGACGACTGCGGAAGAGATTTCGATCCAGCTCTTCAACATCCAATAACTTACCTAATTTTTCCAACATAAGGGATTTTACCCGTTACCTATTCCACTTAACAGAGTTTGCAGATGGGGAGCTTTGCGCTCTTAATCAAAAGGATAATAACAGCAAATCCCTTTAACCCCATTCATATTTTGAACGTTAGGCCCATTTTGGTCACAGGTGCCACCTCGTATAGCTATCCAGCTCTTTTCCATACACTGGCTACTGATTTTCTCAGTCAAGTTGAAACTCTGTGCTATTGACTATTGCGACATGTCGAATTCTTACTTATTTCTGTGGTATAAAGCGCCAATAGTTGTTGGGACAGTTGGACTAATTCGTTTGCAGCTATCCAACAAAGATTGAATAAAAGAAGTAGGAGATACCACAGGTGCCACACGACAATATTGATATACGTCCACCACTGAATTTCGGCAAGGTTGTCAGTCGGCACCGTACCGCAAAGGCTGTGGCTGGAGGAGTTGGCTCTGCTGCTTATTATGGGGTGTGGGGTGCACAGACGGCTACAGGTGCCACACTAACCGGCCTGGCTACCGGTGCAGCGGCTGCGACTTCTGCGACGGGTATTGGTTTGGTTGTTGCTGGAACAGCATTGTCCATTGGTTACGCTGGTTTGGCGGCCCGATCCGCATACAAGACCAATAATCACCTCAATGCTCTGAAAAAAATCTATGAAAACAGGAAGTCGTATAGCTGTCCTTGTAAAGGATCGGTCGCCCACGACTATGTTTCAGGCCAAGTGCTTCCTTATATCATCGAACAGAAAAGCAAAAAGTTGCATCGCAAGATGGTTGAAGCGACTCCGGGAATCGCCTCAGTAGAATATGCGCGCAAGGCAGTAAAAAACCTGTACAAGCGTTCACAGGGTACGCTCGGTAAAAAACGTACCTTTGCTGCAGAGTGGTTGGCGCAGCATTTGATTTCTCATGATTGTGAATTAGCTAATGCGATTGTTGCAGAGCTCTACTCGGAGGAGGAGATGCTCTGGATACGCACGCAGGACAACGATGTAGTCGCGCCTCTGTTGGAGCTAAAGCTGAAGTCCGTTTAATAGTGGCTTCTTGTGTTCTGGTGTAGTTCTTGATTTCATTCGGAAGTATTGGGGTAATGGACTACCCCGCAATCACTCAATCGTCGAATTTTATGTGTTATGTGCAATGCTTGGGCTCGCCAAGCGTCACCACATGCTAAAATAAAAGGTCTACTCTCAGCTTAAAATTGGCTCATTTTGGGTAAATTTTGAGCAAAATGGCCTAATATTTTTAATATTAGGCAGTCTAATTCCCCGATTTACTTTTCCAACCGACTTGAATTGCCTATCATTCATGAATGAATAGTCAATTTCAGTCCCCATTTTTACGGGCAAAGAAGGTCGGAAGTATGGATAAGGCAAAAGAGAAGGTTCAGCGGTTCCGCGCGCGGGAGCAGCGTATCCTGGATGCGGCTCTGGAGCTTCTGTTGGAGCACGGTGAAGAGAAAGTCACGGTCGAACAGATTGCCGAGCGTGTGGATATCGGTAAGGGCACGATTTACAAGCACTTCATTTCCAAGACAGAAATCTACATGCGTTTGCTGATGGATTATGAAAAATCCCTCGCTGAACGTCTCAAGACCGCTGTAGCCCTGGCCGAGCAAGGTGATATCACCGCTCCAGCCCGCGCCTATTTTGAATCTCGTATGGCCGATCCTGGCAAAGATAGACTCTTCCAGCGCCTGGAGGAGAAGATTATCGCGTTGAACCTGGCTCCAGAAATGATTGCGGAGCTCCACAATATTCGTAATTCCAATGCCACCTCTCTCAATCGGGTCTTTGAGCGCCGTATGGAGCAGGGCATGCTGAAGAACGTTCCTGCATACTTCTATTACTCAACATACTGGGCGCTTGTGCAAGGGGCGGTAGAGCTTTATCACTCCAAGTCTTTTGCCAATGTAATAGAGGACAGGGAAGGTTTGATGGAGTTTATTATGGATGTGGGTGTGCATATCGGTGATATGTCCTCTCGCAAAACGCCAGAGGGAAGCCAGACAAGCCATCACAGCGATTCTGCGGGGTCCGCCCTTGGCTGAGCCCCTGTTCCAGCAGCTGCAAAAATTACAGGCTGAATTTCATGGGCATCCACCTGTAGAAAGGTGGAACCCAGAGCTTTGTGGGGACATGGATATGGTCATCAAATCTGATGGCCGTTGGATCCACGAGGGAACAGAGATTCGTCGTCACCCTCTTGTGAAATTGTTTGCCAGCATTTTGAAGCGTGAGGGGGATGAATACTTCCTTGTCACCCCTGTCGAAAAGCTGCGAATCACAGTGGAGGATGTTCCATTTGTAATCACTCAGGTGGCCCGCAACCCCGGAAGTACTCATCAGCAGCTACTTTTCACCACAAATGTGGGCGACGTTGTTGAGCTGTCGGAAGAGGGGCAGTGGCAACTGAGAGACTTTGGTGCTCCGCCGCAGCCAATCCCTTACTTGGAGATTCGAGGGGGGTTACAGGCTCGCGTTTCCCGTGATGTTTTTTACCAGTTGGTAGACTGGGCGCTTGAAGGGGATCGCGATACCGATAAGCTTTTTGTGCAAAGTGACGGAAAAGATTTCCTGCTGGGTTCTTGCAATTAGATAGCTCCCGGTTCCTGCTGGCGGATTCCTCGCGCCTCAGCGCTGATTTGTAGCTGGGGCTTTAATTCATAGCCTTGCTCCTCACTGTTCGAGTTTAGAAAGTACTTGCTTGACCCTATAGCTCCTGACTTTACTCTCTCGACGAACTTTCCTTATTTATATCTTTGGTGTCAAACTGTTTAGTGGATGCCACTATCGCTCCTGTATTTTGATTACCGCTGTGGAATTTATACTTGATTGTGCCGGTGCTTGCTTGAATCCGGAAAATAGCCCGGGAATATACATGTCCGTACTATTTATTTGTGGTGTTGCTGTATTTCATTTCTATTAAAAAAATAGTGTTTGAAATCTTATGGAAATATAAGTGTATTTGTTCTGAAAGGAATAGAATATTAATTCGATAATTTACGGAAATATCTAAATGAGTAACAAATCCGCAACAGTGCATTTCTAAACTTCCCTCCGTCCAAATCGCTACGGCGAAACAAAAAAATATAGTTTTTATTTGCTTGGTTGTTGTCATTTATTTTTTTTAAAAATGGCGGAGTTGAAGCAATTAAAGTTTTGGATTGAAATTCCTATAGGGGGAAACATGAAGCGAGTACAGAATAAGCTCTTACTGGCAGCTGCGATTGCTGCGCTATTAGCGGGTTGTGACGGTGGCGGTGTGAGTATCGAGCCGGAAACAGTAGATAACTCGGTGGATAATTCTATCACCAATCCAGGTGGTGATTCTTCGGATGAGAATCCATGTGCAACTATAGAAAGTTCTAGTGTACAAGGTGAATATAGCGATAGTAACTGCTATTACACTGCTGACTTTGTTTCTGCAGCAAACCCCTTGACTGAAGATTTGTATTTGGCTGCGCTGGATAACGATGGGGCTCATATCTTTAGTGGCAGTCTGTTTGTTGGTGAAAGTTATTCCAGCGACTCTGACCTGACTGCAGCAGGGATTTCTGAGGGCGGTGATGGCGTTAAGCTGGAAATTCAAGCGGGCGCCACTATCGCTTTTAAAGATAATTCAGCATTTATGGTTGTAAACCGTGGATCACAAGTATTTGCTCGCGGTACTGAAACTTCACCAATCACCTTCACCTCAGAGACTGATGTCCTCGGCACTGTAGGTCCCGAAGACGTTTCACAGTGGGGGGGGATGGTTATAAATGGCTTTGGTGTAACCAATAAGTGCCAGTACACAGGCTCTATTGATGGCGGCAATCTAGCCCTTGCTGGTGAGTGTCACGTAGCTGCTGAAGGTTCCACCGATGACAACACCTCCTATTACGGTGGAGACAATAATGCCGACAGCTCTGGCGAGCTTTCCTATGTTGTTGTAAAGCACACGGGTGCTGAAGTTGCCAGTGGTGATGAGTTGAACGGAATTGCATTTGACGCCGTGGGTAATGGAACAACCATTCGCAACCTTCAAACTTACTCCACTTATGATGACGGTATCGAATTCTTCGGCGGTGCCGTAGACGTAGAAAACTATGTTGCGCTATATGTTCGTGATGACTCCATTGATATCGATGAAGGTTATCGCGGAAGTATTACCAATGCGTTGGTGATTCAAAGTGAGACCGACGGCAATCACTGTATTGAGGCCGATGGAATTGGATCCTACAGCGATGCTACTGACTATTCCTCGCTGATTGGCCAGGGGTTAAATAGTCGACCGGTAATTGATGGCCTGACCTGCATTATTTCTGCTCAAGAAGAGGGTACCCATGATCCGGGCGCTGGTTGGCGTCTGCGTGAGGGAATTTATCCGATGATCACCAACTCCATAATTGTTGCTTCCTTCTTCGCTGATGAGACCGGAGTAGCTGGGGATAACTACTGCCTACGTGTTGAGAGCTCTCAGACTCGGGATGAAGCGTCTGCAGGCACCGAGGTGGCCCTGACTTCTAATATTTTTGCTTGTGAAGATCGAACTAAAACTGATGAAGATAGTTTTGATGTGGAGACTTGGGCTGTAGATAGCGGCAATCAATTTGCCACCATCTCCGGTGAAGTTAACCCAACCTCTGACGCCGATACAGACTTTGTTTTGCTCGGCGGCTCCCCTGCGATGTTTACCGTTGACGAATCGGCTCAAATGATCGATGGCATTGCACCGACAGTTTCTGCCGAGTTGGGTCGCGCCTATTTGGGAGCGCTTGAGCAGGATGGTACCGACTGGACTAAAGGTTGGACCTATGGCCTGCATCAAGGTGACCGCGCTCAACCTCTTTGGTTTGAGCAATAGCTTGAGGTAGCGGTTGGGGAAACAGCTCCCGATTATTTAAGGCGCCGCCTTCGCTGATGGAGTCGGCGCCTTCTTTGATTTCAGACCGCGATTCTTTAGAACGAAAAGAGGCCGGTTCGATGGCTAAGTACGAAAAATTTCAAAGGGCGCCGCTTGTTTTAGCGATAGCTGCGGGCTCGACATTTGCTTCCGTTGCGTCTGCACAAGATGCAGAGCTAGTTGAAAACTCTACACCCGAAGTTGAAGAGGTTATTGTCCAGGGGCGCCTTAGAGACTCAGCTGAAGTCCTAATTAGCGAGCGCCTGGAGGAGGAGGTAGTTACAGATATCCTCGGGGCTGAGATGATCAGCAGGGTGGGGGACTCTACCGTAGCCGCAGCGCTGCGACGAGTATCCGGATTATCCCTGGTAAGTGACAAGTTCGTTTACGTAAGGGGTTTGGGTGAGCGGTATTCAAGTACAACTCTCAATGGTTCGACGGTGCCATCCCCGGATCTGACCAGAAATGTTATCCCTCTGGATCTATTCCCAACCTCTATCGTGGAATCGCTGGCGGTACAGAAGAGCTATTCGGTAGATAAGTCTGCCTCGTTTGGTGGTGGCAATGTTGACATCCGGACTAAGGGAATACCTGATGATCTGACTTACTCGGTCGAAATTGGTACAGGTAGCAACAGTGAAGTCAGTGGGGATGCGCTCAGCTATAGCGGTGGAGATGACGATATTTGGGGCACCGATGATGGAACCCGGGCTATGTCTGGGGAAATTTCTGCAGCCCTGCAACGCTTTAAAGGAGATCTGACGGTTGCAGGTATTCGTGACACCCTGATTGCTGAAGGCAATGAGTATTCCAGCAATCAAGAGGCATATGAAGCAGCGCAAGCAATAAACAGGGAGTTGGCCCTGGGCTTGAACCGTGATATTTCGATCACAGATGCTTCTACTGATCCCGATCAAGATTATAAGGCTAGCGTGGGGAACCGCTTCTACTTTGGGGATGATTGGGAGCTTGGCTTTCTGGCTGGAGGCTCTTACAAGAGTAAGTGGAGGGAGAGTGAGCGAGTTATTCGTGATTACGGCAATCCGCAAGAGCAGATTGATCATCGAGATGAGTCTACTTATTCCGTGGATATCAGTGGAAACTTAAACCTGGGCTTGCGTTTTTCGGATGAACATGCAGTTGAAAGTACCAGCTTGTTCTTAAGGAATACGGATGATGAAACCTCTATCCGCGATTATTTTAATTCAAACCGCTTGTTATCTGACGGCACTGGATTTAGAAACTACGAACTGAAATATGAAGAGCGGGAGTTGGAGCTTCACCAGCTAAAAGGGAGCCATTCCCTTGGCCCGGAAACTAAGGGGCTGCTGCCTATTGGTTTGTTAAGTTGGATTCCTGAGGAATTGGTGGTTGATTGGTTTTATTCCGATGCGACAGCGATAACTGACATTCCCAATCAGGTTGAGGTTATTGCGAGTACCGAAACCGATCCGGAAACAGGTGAAGTTCTCAGTTCAACTGTGGATATTGCTTCGCGGAGCGCTAGCTTCCGATTTACTGAGCTGGAGGATGAGGTTCGAAACTACGGTTGGTCTGCAACATTGCCTGTTGAATTTTCCTCGTCCACACTGGAATTGAGTGGAGGATTTGCTCGGATTGAGAAAGGGCGATCCTATAAGCAAACTGAGTTCGGATTGGATATCTTCAGTGTCGCTGATAGCGCAATTCTTGATGATCCTCTGGGTGATGTGTTCAGTGATACCAATATTACCGATGATGACAATAACTTTGTTTTTGCCAAGTCTGGCAGTAACAAGCAAAGTTATTTGGCCGCTACTTCGACAGATGCGATCTACGGTAAATTCGATTGGACTCTTGAGGAAACCTGGCGTATTTCAGCGGGGGCCCGATGGGAGGACTATAGTCAAGCTGCTTTAGAATGGAACCCCTATAGTTTCTCGCAAAGTGAACCACAGATTACGAATGACCCCGAGGAGTTGGCTGAAGCGGTATATACGGATGATGATATTTATCCTTCATTATCCTTGACCTATATGGGGTCATTTTGGGCGGAGACATTCCAGTTGAGATTCGGCGCATCCAAGACCGCTGTTCGGCCCGACTTGCGTGAAATTACCGACGCTATTTATATAGATCCGCACACTGATGATCAGATCAGGGGGAATTCGAGTGTTCGGCCGTCGGAGATCGACAACTACGATATTCGCGCAGAGTGGTTTTTTGATAGCGGCGATAGCCTGACTATTTCGGCTTTCTATAAGGATATTGTTAATCCTATTGAGTTTTTTGAAGCTGCCTCAAGTGATGACAATATTGCGCGAGAGATTATAAATGCTGAGTCTGGTGAGATTACCGGTATAGAAATAGAGGGTATGAAAAGCCTTGGCTTTATCTCTGACCCAATGGATAGCTTCTTCCTGCAGGGCAATATTACGCTTCAAGACTCGGAAATTGTTGCCGGTGATGGGGCTGATGCACCGACTAATGCAGTCCGCGAAATGACAGGGGCATCTGATTATGTGGTTAATGTGCTGCTCGGCTTTGATAGCCCGGACGGGAACCATTCTGCCAGCTTGGTTTACAACGTATTTGGTGAGCGCCTTTACAAAGCAGGGCGAGACCCTCATCCCGATTCATTTGAGCAGCCATTCCACTCTCTCGATTTGACTTACTTCTGGTATCCAACTGATGAGGTGACGGTGAAGGCTAAAGTACAGAACCTTTTGGGTGAGGCCATTGAAATTGAGAGGCAGGGTGTCACCGTTTTTGAGGAGGAGGTTGGGCAGACTTTCGCATTGAGCGCGCAGTACAAGTTCTAGGGAGGCTAGCTGGCTGTGCCTTGGATTAAGTGCACGAAAATATGCGTTCTCAAGCAATAAAAAATGGCGCCATCGGCGCCATTTTTTATGTGTAGACCCAATTACATATTTGGATAATTGGGGCCGCCGGCACCTTCAGGGGTTACCCAGACAATATTTTGGGTTGGGTCCTTAATGTCACAGGTCTTACAGTGTACGCAGTTTTGAGCGTTGATCTGGAAGCGCTTACCGTTGGTGTCTTCAATAACCTCATAAACACCGGCAGGGCAGTAGCGCTGCGCGGGTTCATCGTAAATCGGCAGGTTGTGACTGAGCGGAACTTCTGGGTCCTTCAGGGTCAGGTGGCAAGGCTGGTCTTCTTCGTGGTTAGTATTGGAAATAAACACGGAAGATAGCTTGTCAAAACTGAGTACGCCGTCGGGCTTCGGATAGTCAATCTTTGCGCAGTCAGCAGCAGGTTTGAGCTGGGCGTGGTCAGCCTTGGTGTCGCGCAGGGTCCAGGGAAGCTTGCCTTTAAAGATATTGATATCCACAAATGCATAGGCAGATCCCAGAATGTTGCCCCATTTGTGCTGGGCAGGGCCGAAGTTGCGCTGCATGTGCAGCTCTTTCCAGGCCCAGCTATCGCGATACTTGGTGGTGTAGTCGGTCAGCTCTTCGCTATTGCGCTCAGCGGCGAGGGCTTCAACTACAGACTCAGCCGCGATCATGCCGGATTTCATCGCGGTGTGATTGCCCTTGATCTTGGCAAAGTTCAGGGTGCCGGCGTTATCACCGATCAGCAGGCCGCCGGGGAAAGTCATTTTCGGCTGGGATTGAAGGCCACCTTTTACTATGGCGCGGGCACCGTAGGCGACGCGCTCGCCACCTTCCAGGTACTGCTTGATTACCGGATGGTGTTTATAGCGCTGGAACTCGTCAAATGGACTCACATGGGGGTTGCTGTAGGCGAGGTCAGTAATCAGACCGACAACAACCTGGTTGTCTTCGAGGTGGTAAAGGAAGCCGCCACCGTGGGTGGAGCTTTGTTCCAGCGGCCAGCCAGCAGTGTGAACAACCAGGCCTTGCTGGTGTTTGTCCGCAGGGACTTTCCAAATCTCTTTAATACCGATGCCGTAGTGTTGTGGGTCGGCATCTTCGTCTAGCTTAAAGCGTTCGATCAGCTGCTTGCCCAGGTGACCGCGACAACCTTCAGCGAAGAGAGTGTATTTGGCATGCAGCTCCATGCCCGGCATGTAAGAGTCTTTCTGCTCTCCGTTCATGCCGATGCCCATATCGCCAGTAGCGATACCTTTTACAGAGCCATCTTCGTTGTACAAAATTTCAGCAGCGGCGAAGCCAGGGAAGATTTCCACTCCCAGGCTTTCGGCTTGTTCTGCCAGCCAACGGCACAGGTTGCCGAGACTGATAATGTAGTTGCCCTCGTTGTGCATGGTGCTGGGCACAAACATGTTGGGGACTTTTATAGAGTTCTCTTCGCTGCGCAGGACGTAGATGTCGTCGCCTTTTACCTCAGTATTGAGGGGGGCTCCACGTTCTTTCCAGTCGGGGAAGAGTTCATTAAGGGCGGTGGGCTCAAATACAGCACCGGATAGGATGTGAGCTCCTACTTCTGAGCCTTTCTCCACGACACATACAGAGACGTCTTCATTGAGCTGACGAATACGACAGGCCGCGGCCAATCCAGCGGGGCCGGCACCCACGATCACTACATCGTATTCCATTGATTCGCGTTCCACGGCACTCTCCTCAGCAGTTGTATTCAACTTTTTTGCGGCCAATCCGGCCTTATCATTTATATTGCTGGCGGATTATATAGGCGTTTAATCAACCCTACCAATTGCATGACTATTCATTTGCTATGGCAAATGCGCTGTATTTCAACGGCTTACTGGGGGTGGATAGGTGGTTCTTATTCCCGGAAATAGATTTTGTGAATGGCAGGAGGGACTTCCATTTGACTATTGATTTTGCGCTATAGAACCGCCACCATACACGCCGTTCAAACACTTGTTTGACCAGAACACCGTATCCGTTCGCGACGTGAATTATCAGTCGCGGCTGTTAAAAAGCATATTTGAGACGGGATTTCCATGAAAGTTCTTGTAGCTGTGAAACGCGTTGTTGACTACAACGTCAAGGTTCGCCCCAAGGCGGACGGCTCTGACGTTGATACAGCCAACGTCAAAATGTCTATCAACCCCTTCTGCGAAATCGCAGTAGAAGAGGCGGTGCGCTTGAAGGAAAAAGGCGTTGTCAGCGAGATAGTCGCCGTTTCCATGGGCTCCAAGCAATGCCAAGAGCAAATCCGCACTGCACTGGCCCTGGGTGCCGACCGCGGTATCCTGGTTGAGACCGATGCTGAGCTGCAGCCTCTGGCAGTAGCCAAATGCCTGAAAGCGATTGTTGAGAAAGAAGAGCCTCAAATGGTAATTCTGGGCAAGCAGTCCATCGATGGCGATAATAACCAGACCGGCCAGATGCTGGGCGCTTTGACTGGCATGGGGCAGGGTACCTTCGCCTCTGAAGTTGCCGTAGAAGGCGACGCTGTTAAGGTAACTCGTGAAATTGACGGCGGCCTGCAGACTGTTGAACTGAAACTGCCTGCCATTGTTACTACTGACCTGCGCCTGAATGAGCCGCGTTACGCCTCCCTGCCTAACATCATGAAGGCAAAGCGTAAGCCTCTTGATACCACGACCCCGGATGAGCTGGGCGTTGATATTACTCCCCGCACCAAAACCCTGAAAGTTGAGCCGCCGGCTGAGCGTCAAGCAGGCATTAAGGTTGCTGACGTTGCTGAACTGGTAGAGAAACTGAAAAACGAGGCGAAGGTAATCTGATGAGCATTCTGGTTATTGCTGAACACGACAACGCCGAACTGAAGGGCGCCACGCTCAACACCATCGCTGCTGCCAAGGCTATTGGTGGTGATGTTGCTGTATTGGTTGCTGGATCTGGCTGCGGCCCTGTAGCGGAGGCTGCTGCTAAAGCTGAAGGTGTTTCCAAGGTACTGCTGGCAGATAATGCCGCTTACGAGCACCAGTTGGCTGAGAACGTTGCCAAGCTGGTAGCGGACTTGGGCAAAGATTACGGTCACATCCTGGCCCCAGCCACTACTACCGGCAAGAACATGCTGCCACGCGCTGCAGCGCTGCTGGATGTACAGCCGATTTCCGATATCGTTGCTGTTGAAAGTGCAGATACTTTCAAGCGCCCGATTTATGCGGGTAACGTCATTGCCACTGTACAGAGCTCCGATGCCATCAAGGTAATCTCTGTACGTACCACTGCCTTTGACGCCGTGGCGGCTGAAGGTGGAAGTGCAGCGGTTGAGCCTGTAGATATCGCGGATGACGCTGGTGTTTCCTCTTTTGTCGGCGAAGAGCTGGCTGTATCCGATCGTCCTGAGCTGACCGCTGCGAGCGTAGTCATTTCTGGTGGCCGCGGCATGCAGAATGGCGAAAACTTCGAAATGCTGTACAAGCTGGCCGACAAACTGGGTGCTGCAGTTGGTGCCTCCCGTGCTGCTGTGGATGCAGGCTTCGTACCTAACGATATGCAGGTTGGCCAAACCGGTAAGATCGTTGCTCCTGACCTGTATATTGCCGTTGGTATCTCTGGCGCAATCCAGCATTTGGCAGGTATGAAAGACTCCAAAGTTATCGTAGCCATCAATAAAGACGAAGAAGCACCGATCTTCTCTGTTGCTGACTACGGTCTGGTAGCTGACCTGTTTGAAGCTGTACCAGAGCTTGAAACAAAGCTGTAATGCCCGATTGCTATACTAGCGGGCATTGAAGAAGGCGGCGTCATGCCGCCTTTTTTCGTTTTTTGGTGACAACCTGCGGAACTAGTGTGCAATTTAAGGGACGAAATGAGGGTTTGCGGCGTTTAACTTGAAAGAGCGTTGCCTTTCCCGGGCTGAGGCAAGAAAATAGGCGTCAAAAACCAATAACCTCAGAAAGTTGAACTTGTATGTGGGTATGTTCATGTCCCCTATAGCGCGAGCCGTTGGCTCAATTGGCAATAAGTTTGCCCAGGGCGAGTCGAGCAAAGGTCTCTCCCGTGGCACTATGGCAGCGTCAGCGATTGGCCTGTTGTGGTTGTCTGGTAATTTGTTTGCCTATGGCTCCCTATTGGTCCCAAGCGATCCCCAGGAATCCCTGCTCGCGGAGCGCAAAAGCCCGAGAGGTGCTCCTCCCCCCAGCGCTGCCAGTCTTCCCAGCACGCCGTTCTTTGGACGTGCTGAACCTAAAAAGGCTACAGAAGTCCCTGAAGTCGACCTCGAAAATATTCCTCTGACCCAGCTGAATATTGTTTTATCCGGTGTTTTTGACAGCTCCAATAAAACCAAAGCCAGTGCTCTGGTGTCGGAGAAAGGTAAACCCTCCAAGCGTTTGTATGTCGGTGATCGGCTTCCAGGTGGCGCCGAACTTTATTCTGTTGAGGTTGACCATGTGGTTCTTCGTCGTAATGGCAGGATGGAAAAACTGACATACCCAGAAGTGGACGGAAGGCCAAACGTACCATTGAGAGGCGTCAGCAGTTCCAGACAGAGAACGTCAAGTTCCAGCTCCTCCAGAAGAACTGCTCAAAGAGACGAGAACCAGCAGAACATTCGGGAGAGAATGGAGCAGCTGCGTGAATTGGCCCGCGAGCGTCGTGCTCAGCGTGAGCCTAAATAAAAACTATCTACCTAGATTGTTTTGATTTTTTGAACATTTACTAGAGCCAGATAAATAATGATGAAGATGTTTTATCGACGGCTGCTTGCGGTCGGATTGAGTTTTTTTGTTTGTACTGCAACGCTGGCTCAGGGCCCGGAGCGGGTTACCCTTTCTCTCGACAATGCAGACATTCGTGATCTGATCAATTGGGCTGCTGATTTCACTGGCAAAAATATTATTGTCCACCCGAATGTTAAGGGTAAGGTCACCGTAGTTGCCGGTGACCCAATGACTCACAATGAAGCCTTTGATGTATTTATGTCGGTGCTTCAAGTCAATGGCTTTAGCTTGGTGGAACAGGGCGGAACCTGGAAAGTGGTTCCCGATGCGCTGGCCAAGCAGCAGGCGATACCTGTCGCAGATGAGACCACTCGAGCTCCTGCGGAATCCCTGGTTGTTCGCACGGTAAGGGTTGAGAATATTTCCGCTTCACAGCTGATTGCTATGTTGCGCCCGCTGATTCCGCAAACTGGGCACTTGGCTGCTTATGCTGATACCAACACTCTGATTATTGCTGACCGCGCTGCGAATATTGACCAAATTATTCGCCTGGTGAAGCAACTTGACCGCGCCGGCGCTATTGATATTGAAGTGGTGCCGTTGATGTTTGCTTCTGCGAAGGAAGTAAAGCAAGTTCTTACCGATCTACTTCAATCGAGTGGAGGCAAAGCGGGTAAGGAAGTGCAACCGCTGCGTATTTCTGTTGATGAACGCTCCAATAGTATTCTCCTGACCGGAGACCCTGTTACCCGCCAGCAGATTAAGACGGTAATAGGCCGTCTCGATGCACCGCTGGATGGCGAAGGCAACACCGCAGTTGTTTATATCCAGTATGCCAATGCAGCAGATCTGAAGCCTATCCTCGAGGGTATGAGCGGTAGTATCCAGAACACAGAGAAAGACCAGCAAGCGGCGAATATTGAAGTCAGCATTCAAGTTAACGAGTCGCTCAACGCATTGGTGTTAACTGCTCCTCCCGCTCTCCTTGAAACTATGAAAGGTGTTATTGCCAGGTTGGACGTGCGCAGAGCGCAGGTTTTGATTGAGGCAATTATTGTAGAGGTAGTTGAAGGTACAGGTAGCGAACTGGGTATTAGTTGGATTGCTGGTTCCGGCAGTAATGCTGTTGCCGGTTGGAATAACCAGTTAGGTACGGATTCCGATGGGGAACCCAACCCATTTTCACTTCCTGTGACTGATTTGGTGGGAGCTGGCGCATTGCACCTGGGCTACCTCAGTGGCGGTGATATCCGTGCTGCGATTAATGCCGTAGCGTCGGAGAGCAATACCAATATCCTTTCTACACCAACAATTA
This sequence comes from Microbulbifer sp. ABM4_008, assembly GCF_056311705.1. NCBI lineage: Bacteria > Pseudomonadati > Pseudomonadota > Gammaproteobacteria > Cellvibrionales > Microbulbiferaceae > Microbulbifer > Microbulbifer sp. ABM4_008. The sequence goes on from NZ_CM149970.1 coordinate 2,268,405, forward strand.
TGGCTTTGGATAATGAAGAAGCTGAGATTTTGGTGGGCCAGAACGTACCTTTTATTACCGGTGAACAGTTGCTGTCTGGTAGTAACGATGATCCGTTTACCACCATCCAGCGTGAGGATGTGGGTACCACTCTTAAAGTGATTCCCCGTGTGAATAACAACAATTCGGTAACTCTCGAGATCGAGCAAAAGGTTGAAAACGTTTTGTCTTCTGCTACGGCTGCAGCGGAAGGTGCGTCCGATATCGTTACCAGCAAGCGTGAGATCCGCACAAAAGTATTGATCGATGATGGCGCGATCCTGGTACTGGGTGGTTTGATGGAGGATCAGGTGAATGAAACCGTGTCCAAAGTGCCTCTCCTCGGTGATATTCCCGGCATTGGTCGCCTGTTCAGAAACACTGAGAAGAGTGTTAGCAAAACTAATCTGATGGTGTTCCTGCGTCCCAGAATCCTCAGCAGTCAGGTTGCTGGCTATGAGGAGACGCGCAAGCGCTACATGGATATGCAGCAGAAGCAAATATTCCTGAAAGACCGCACCAGCCTGATCTGGGATTGGCACCGCGGTGATGTACTACCTGACCTGATGCCGCCAACAGGCACCTACAACGAGAGCCCTGCGCCAGTAGATGGTTCTATAGATGGTGCTGCCATTGAATCAGTCGAAGAAGACGTGGATGTTGAGGTTGAGGTGTTGGAGGTAGAAGAAGCTAAATGACGGCTGAAACAGGAACAGGGACTCCAACAATTCGCCGCCTTCCTTACGCTTTCGCAAAGCGTCACAAGGTTCTGTTAACCGAGCAGGAAGGCAAACCCCTCTGCCAATATGTGGCGCCGCTGAGTCCATCAGCGGTTGCCGAAGTGCAGCGCATCAGTGGTGCGGCTGTATCTTTGGAGGCTGTAGAGGAAGATGTTTTCCAGGGTGCTTTGCAGCGTCTGTATGAAAACAGGGAGGGTGGCAACCTCTCCGAAGTCGAGGGCCTGGGTGAAGACCTGGATCTTGCAGCGGTCGCCGATTCGCTGCCTGAGACTGAGGACTTGTTGGAACAGGAAGACGATGCACCTATCGTCAAATTGATCAACGCAATTTTTGCCGAGTCGCTCAAGCAGGGCGCCTCGGATATTCATATTGAAACCTTTGAGAAGCGCCTCGTCGTGCGCTTCCGGGTCGATGGTGTACTTCGTGAAGTACTGCAACCCCGGCGAGCTCTGGCTCCATTACTGGTATCCCGTATTAAAGTAATGGCAAAACTGGATATCGCCGAGAAACGCGTGCCTCAAGATGGCCGGATCTCCCTTTTGATGGCTGGCCGAGAGGTAGATGTACGTGTCTCCACCATGCCGTCATCGGCGGGTGAGCGGGTGGTAATGCGTTTGCTGGATAAGCAAGCGGGCAAAATGGACCTGAGTAAGCTGGGGATGGCAGATCGCGACTTGCGCGTGATGACAGACCTGTTGGGACATCCCCACGGCATTATCCTGGTGACCGGACCAACGGGCTCCGGTAAAACCACCACCTTGTATGCTGGCCTCGGTAGTATCAATAACCGTGAGAAGAACATTCTGACGGTCGAGGACCCGGTGGAATACAACCTGGAAGGGGTTGGGCAGACTCAGGTAAATACCAAAGCTGATATGACTTTCGCCCGGGGGCTTCGCGCGATCCTGCGTCAGGACCCGGATGTAGTGATGGTCGGTGAGATTCGAGACCTGGAGACTATGCAGATTGCAATCCAGGCGAGTTTGACCGGACACTTGGTGCTCTCAACCCTGCACACCAACACAGCTTTGGGTTCGGTAACCCGTCTGGTGGATATGGGAATTGAGCCCTTCCTGCTGTCGTCAAGCGTGATTGGTGTTCTTGCCCAGCGTCTGGTGCGAGTTCTGTGTCCTGAATGCAAGCAACCTCATGTGGCTGACAGCAGCGAGCGGGAGGTTTTGGGCGTCGGGCCCGATGAGGAAGCCATCATCTATCGGCCTAATGGCTGTGAAGAGTGTAATCACAGTGGCTATGTCGGTCGTATCGGTATCTATGAATTGGTACCGCTCAACGAAGTGATGCGCCAATTGATCCACGATCGCGCTTCAGAGAGCAAGTTGGTTGCTGAAGCCCGCAAGCTTGGCCCCAGCATCCGTGACGATGGCGTAGAGAAAGTACTGGCGGGTAGGACCTCCCTTGAGGAAGTACTACGAGTTACGCAGGAGTCCTGATTGTGGCAGCTTTTGAGTATACAGCGCTGGCAGCATCCGGCCGCAAGAGCCGCGGTACGCTCGAGGCGGATAGCGCGCGCGCTGCGCGGCAGCAGCTGCGCGCCAAAGGTATGGTGCCTCTGGAAGTCAGTGCAGCCACCGAGAAAGAAGAGAAGGGCGGTGCCAGCTTTCTATCTGGTAGCCCTGGGCTGAGTGTTAAAAACCTGGCCCTGCTAACTCGGCAGATGTCCACTTTGCTTCGAGCGGGTATTCCCCTGGAAGAAACCCTTGGAGCCATTGCCAACCAGACTCGTAACCAAAAAATCAAACGCGTGGTATTGGCTGTTCGGGGCAAAATCCTTGAAGGGCACAGTTTCGCCTTGGCCCTGAGCAGTTTTCCACGGGCATTCCCCAAACTCTATCGCGCTACGGTTGAAGCAGGGGAGCACTCTGGTCATTTGGATGCGGTGCTGGATCGCCTTGGTGACTATACGGAAGGGCAGCAGCAATTTCGGCAGAAGGTGCAGCTGGCTCTGATCTACCCAGTTGTTTTGGTATTTATCTGTGTATTGGTTGTAACCGGTTTGATGGTGTACGTGGTACCTGATGTTATCGAGGTATTTACCGGCACCGGGCAGGTTTTGCCGCTGGCTACCCGCATCCTGGTCTCCATGAGCAATTTTATTTCTGCCTGGGGCTGGCTGGTGCCGCCGGCACTTGGGGCGCTCATTTTTGGCGCTGTGATGATGCTGCGGCGCCCGGCAATTCGGTATCGTTTCCACCACCGTTTGCTGGAGCTGCCAATTATTGGCTGGATGATGCGAGGGACACAGAGTGCTCGCTATGTAGGGACCCTGGCGATTCTTACGGGCAGCAGTGTGCCGCTGGTTCAAGCCATGGGTATCGCCGGTGGAGTAATGACCAATACCTTCCTTAAAGACCGACTCGATGCGGCTCAAAAGAGCGTGCGCGAGGGCGGGAGCCTTCGTAAAGCCCTGGAAGATGTAGGCTATTTCCCACCGATGATGATCTATATGATCGCAAGTGGTGAATCTTCGGGCACTCTCGATGAAATGCTTCAGCGTGCGGCGGATTCGCAAGAACAGGATTTGCAGGGTGCGGTAACTGCCTTTGTAAGTATCTTTGAACCTCTGATGCTGCTGATAATGGCTGCCATCGTGTTGTTCATCGTTATGGCTATTATGATGCCAATTCTGAGCATGAACGAATTGGTCGTTTAATGCTCAAATTAGGTGTAGGTCAAAGAGAAATTGCGTAGCTGCTTTAGGAGGTTGGTATGAAATCCTTGCGCAACAGCGCCGGCTTTACACTGCTAGAGGCGTCGAAGATTCTTGTTGGGCTGGGAGCGGCAGTTTTGCTGGGCATGTTGCTGCTTTAGTCTGGGGAATCGTGTAATTTACTGATTTGGTGACTTTTAAATAATTGGGGTCACGAAGGGTATCGTGACCCTTGGGGTTCCCAGAGTTAGAGTGAACTAGGAGAGAAAAATGAAAACCCTACGTAAAAGTGGTGGCTTTACCCTGATTGAAATTATGGTGGTGATCGTAATTCTCGGGGTGCTTGGTGCACTAGTTGTACCTAATGTTCTTGGCAAGACCGGCGAAGCTCGAATGAAAGCGGCCAGGGTTGACCTTAAAGCTATCGAGACTGCATTAGACCTTTATCGCATGGATAACTTTGTCTACCCCAGCTCTGATCAGGGCCTGATGGCACTGGTATCCCGCCCATCCGGCTTCCCCGAAGCGAAGAACTGGACTGAGCCCTACCTGAAGAAAGCGCCAAAAGATCCCTGGGGCTATGAATATCAGTACATCAGCCCAGGCAGTGCCGGTGCCTACGACCTATTCACCCTCGGTGCCGATGGCAAAGCGGGCGGTGAGGGCGAAGCTGCTGATATCTACGTTACTGACCTATAACACCTGAAATTTGCACTTGATGTATAGCATTGGTCGAAGCCGTGGCTTTACGCTGATCGAACTGTTGGTAGTGATTGTCATCATCGCCTCTCTGGCTGGCATGGCGACTCTATCGATGGGGAATTCCGGCGGGCGCGTGTGGCAAAAAGAAGCCCAGCGCTTGTCGGCCCTTTTGCAGTTGGTTGCGGATCGAGCCCTGATTGACAAAATGCATTACGGCGTTGTTTTTGAACAGGGCACTTATAGCGTGGTGCATTTTGAGCAAGAAACAATGACCTGGTTGCCGATAGATTCGGTTGCGTCGGGGAGGCGTGCTGCGCGTTTTGCCACCCATGAATTGCCGGAAATCGTTCGCCTTGAAGTGATAACTGAGGCGGAGCTGCCGTCGACAGAATCCACGGAATTTGCAGAAGAGACCAATGAAGATCGAGTCGTTCCGCAATTTGTTGCTCTCTCCAGTGGAGAGGTACTTCCCGTAGAAGTTGCCATGTACCTTGTTGAGAATGGCGACGACGTTCGAGGTGCGACTATTTCTTACACCAGCCTGAACGGATTGCAGCTAGAGTGGCAGGCCGATGAATTTTAAGAGAGCCCAGCGCGGTTTTACATTGGTAGAAGTCTTGATAGCCCTGGTTATTTTTGGGGTTATTGCCGCCAGTGTTCTGAAGGCAATGCAGCGCAGTGTTGGCCAGCAGCGGGTGATGGAGGATCGTCTCTCGGCAAACTGGGTTGCCCAACAAGTGCTCTCCCAAGTCCGCGTGCAAACTCCTTGGCCTCCTTTAGGGGAACAAACAGATCAGGTGGTCTTGGGGCAAAGGGAGTGGGAGGTTAGTGCCCGAGTGGAGGCCACCAGTAATGAGCGCTTGCGCCATATCATTATTGAAGTAGGCCACCTGGATGCTGAGTACCCAACTCTGACCCTGGATGCTTGGGCTGCTGAGGAGTAACTGATATGTCTTTGCGCCTTTCCAGCCAGTCGGGCTTTACCCTCATTGAAGTCCTCATAGTTTTAGTTCTTGTCGCCATTATCAGTGTCGGTTCCTTTTCGCTGTTGGGACTCTTTTTTGACACGGAAGAGATGGTGGACCAGAGGGCCGAGCAGCTACGTCGCTTTTCTATGGCGATGTACCGTATAGACAATGATTTTCGCCAGGTAACTGCCCGCGCTGTTAAGAATGCCTACAGCGGTTATGAGCATGCGTTACGTGGTGATGAAGATGAGTTGGAATTTACGCGCCTTGGTGCGGCAAATCTCACCGGGGAACCTCGGGGCGAGCTATTGCGTTTGAGTTATAGCATCGGATACGCCGAGGATCTTGAGATCGACTCCCTGACCACCGGCACTGGCCGGGGGGGCGAGGACGATATAGGTGGGTTATTACTGCGCAGTCGCTGGCAGGTCTTGGATCGGTCTCCCGATTCTGCGCCCATCGCCGAGCCTCTGCTAATGGGAGTCGAAAGTTTAAGTCTTCAATACCTGGACCCAGACACTGATGCCTGGGTTGCCCAGTGGCCACCGATCAGCTCGGACGGTTCCCAAACAGAAGCGGATATACGGCTTCCGCAAGCTATTGAATTTGTTATTGTCACCCGGCAGTACGGGGAGGTCCGTCGTGTCTTCCAGATACTGGCAGCGGAAGACAGTTCCTCTGCTGACGACGATGATGATGACGGGCGTTAGGCGATGAAAGGTAGAAAAATGCCGAGGTCGCTGGCTCGTCAAAAAGGGGTGGCTCTGATTGTTGTACTGCTGGTGATGGTGATTGCCATCGCGGCGGTATCCCACGCTATCTTGCGCGATCAGATTGCGATTTCCCGCAGCGGTGCACTGTTGGCCAACACACAGTTGGCAGAGTTTGTTGAAGCGGCTGAGGCCTGGACACGGGTAGCGCTGTTGGAGGATTTCGAGGAAGACCAGGAAGAGGAGGAAACCGCAGACCATGCCTTGGAGGCCTGGGCATTCCCAGTTCTGCAGTTCAATCCTGATAATGGCAAAATTCGCATGAATATCAAAGACTTACATTCATGTTTTAACGTGAATAATTTGTCTGATAGCAGCGATAGTGATCAATTCGAGATCTTCCAGCGCCTGGTGAATAATGTTACCGGCAAGTCTGACCTGGCCAAGTCAATTGCAGATTGGGTGGACGATGGCGATACCCCGCGAACCTCGGGGACAGAGGATGACGGCTACCTGGGAAGGGAACTTGCCCACAGAACACCGGACATGATGATCACTGATATTACTGAGTTGTCATCGGTAGTAGATATGGAATTAGAGGACTGGGAGAAACTTGTGCCTTTCCTTTGTGCCCTCCCGGAGACAGGAACCCTGGTGAATATCAACACGGCTTCTGAGGAGTTAATCGAGGCGATTGAGCCTTCCGCAAGTGTTTCCAAGTTGGTGCAACTTCGCGAGTCGGGCGGTTATATCAGTGACTCGAGTGAATATGCAGATTATGAAATCGCTAACTCGGGGCCTTTTACTTTTCAAAGCCAGCACTTTCTGGCGCGAATTGCTGTCCAACTCGGAAGCGATGGCGAATACAGGCAGTATTGGGAGTCCGCCCTGGTTCGGAATAGTACAGATGGCAAGGTTCGGGTGCGCCAGCGCCAGCGCCGGGCCTTTTCTGGTCAAATGATGCAGGAGTTGCTCGAGTACGAAAGCACTGAAGAGAGCGAATAGTTAGAAATTGTATGTTTAAAAAGAAAAGCATTAACGAGATTGAAGCCCCTACAGCGCCTCCTCAGACGTCTCTGGTTCTGCTGCGGTTGAGCGAAACTGCTGACCTGACTCTGCGCCTGCATCAGTGGCAAGAGGGTAATTGGCAACAAGTAGCCTTGGACTCAGAATTTTCTCTGGCATTTAATCCCGAATTTGAAACTGTCGAAGAGCAGCCAGAATTCCCTCAGCTCAACCTTCCTGATGACGCCAAAGCGCTACTGATGGTGCCTGGTAACTGGGTATGGAGCGGTCTCGAAACTATACCTAAGGCAGCTCGTCGCCAGGCTAGTGCTATTGGCTATATGGTTGAGGAGCACTTAGCCCAGGATGTCGAGGACTTACACTTTGCCTGCAGACCCCGCACCGGTGATCTCTGCAGCGTATACGCCATTGATGTTGAAAAAATAGAAGCGCTTCACTCCCAGTTGGAGCGGCTCCAGTGGCCGCTGGCTGCTGTAGTGCCGGAGTATGAATTACTTAGCTTGATCGAAGGTGACATTCGCCTGTGGCTGGATGGCGGCCAAGCGCATATCTGGAAAGGTGCCGGGCAGGGTCTAACTGTTAATCGCGATTTTTTACAACCTCTTCTCGGTTCGCTATTAGTTGATGAAGGTGATGAATCCGAAGGCGAAGATGATTCTGAAAGCGGCGAGCCGATCGATAACAAACAGGTAGTACTGCTGGGGGCTGGCGAGCAGGGTGGGTTGCTGATTGCTGAGTTGGAATCCCAGTTTGGCGATGGCTTACAGCTGAACCAGCGCTCAGCGGAAGAAGTCTTTATTGAACGGTTCAAGCTGGGGCTGCTAACAAACTTGCTAACTGGAGATTATCAGTTATCGAGTAATAAGAGCGCTGCGGCTTGGTGGATACGCCCGGCTAAAGTTGCTGCCGCTTGTTTTGTTATCCAGCTACTGTTTTTCGTTGGTGCCGGTGCTTTTTATCAGTGGAAGGGCAACCAGTCTGAAGAGCAGGCCCGGGCGATGTTTACTGAATTGTTCCCGAATACTCGACCGTCTGCCCAGATGCGCCGACAGCTTGAAGGTTTCCTGAAAGGCGCGGGTAATCAGGGTGGTGCTTTCTCTACCCAGATGCAGCAGTTGAGCAAAGTCTGGATTGCTCACAAAGGGGGCGCATTAAAATTACAGTCCCTTCGTTTTGATGGCCAGCGTGGAGAAATGGTGTTGCAGCTTCAGGCAGAAAACCTGTCTGATCTCGATGCATTTGTCAGCAAGCTATCTGGCGGCGGGATCAAGGCGGACCTGTTAGGTGCGAACGAGTTGAAAAAAGGCGTTTCAGGCCGTATTCGCTTACGTTAGAGCCAGCGGTTTATATAAAGCAGCCAAGCGTAAGAAGAGATTGGTGGTAGCAATATAATGAAAGAACAGATCGAACAGTGGCGCCAAAAATGGCAGGCACTTCCGCCCAATGACCAGAGAGCCTTGGGTTTGTTGAGTATATTCGGAGCCGTAATTTTTATTGTTTATGGCCTGTACTCCCCGGCAAAGGGCTTCTTTGATGAGTCCCGCTTGCGAGCGGAAGAAAATCGTGAGCTGGTTAACTGGATGGAGGGCCAGCGCCCGACGCTGGAGCGAATAAAGCCCGCAGGTGGTGGTGCTGGCGGTGCTTCAGGTACTCTTTTGCAGCGCGTTACTGGTGCGGCCAAACAAAACCAGATTGTGATTAAGCGCTTTGAGCCTGAGGGTGAAAACCGCATCCGATTGTGGATTGAAGAAGTCCGTTATCAGGATTTGCAACCCTGGTTGAATCGCCTGATGCAGGAGAAAATGGCTGTTCGCACGATTAATCTAGATGCCCTTGCGGATGAAGGTATGGTCTCTGCTCGATTGACGATCGAAGGCTAGTAACCTCCCTACTGACAGGCTCGAATATAGAACTCGGGCCTGCTTCTCCTCAGTAACCACCTCTTAAGTACACTCGAATATCGACGCCCCCATTCGTGCAGCCTCCCACAGAAGTAGGGTGGTTTTAGGCGGAAATGTCATCTTTAGCCCTATACTGGATTAGTAACGAGGAAAAAGGTGCCACTATGCTTTTTAAAGACATATCCACCAAGCATTTGGTAGAAGTGGCTGATATCGTCACACTTTCGAATCCCTACGAGCTGACTGTGGTAGGCCGTTATTTGTGGGGTGAAGAGATTCAGGACCCAGAAGTCTTCGATAAAACTGACTTATGCTTCCTCTCTGGTGAGCCACTTCCTAGATGCTGGCATGACAGCCGCTACCGGGATAAAGAGGTTCGCAGGCTTCGTTGCGGCACTCACGCTTCAGAGGATGGTGACTACTATCAGGGTGCTTGAATTTATAGTTTTACCAAATGGTACGGTGGTCGACTAGATTTTGCCAATGACTTACCAGTTGCCCTTAAGCACTGTACAATGCGCGCCAATTTTTTAAGCGAATGCACGCATGACATTTGAGCAGTTTGAAGAGTATTCCCTGTGGTTGGGAATCGGTGCACTAATTCTATTTATGGTGTTTATTGTTTGGAACCTGGCAAAAGACTCCAAGGCTGGTAGATTTGGAACATTTATTCTGTTCCTCGCTCTGGGGCTTGGATTGCTGGGATTTCTAATAAAGACCGTTTTGGTTGAAGTACTCGGGATAGGCTAGGGAGCTTCAATGGCACGGGATACCCAGTCTCTCAGGGAAGGTCGCAATGTCTATATTTGATCGCCCTGAACTCAAGGTTCAAAAAGACAGACGTATTTGCCGCGCAACTGATATGCGTATCGCCAAATATACCCGGCGCGGCATGGTGCTCTCCCTTTTTGCATTTCTGATCGCAGCCTCTATTGGCGACATGCGCCTAGAAGCTCCGCGCCTGTTATTAACAATGGGAATCGGCCTGGTAGTACTAACCCTGATCAGGGGCTACTACGTTTTTCGCTTCGACCACCTGTATGGCTCGGGACCAAATCGTTGGCGCAATCGTTACTTCCTGTTCTCGATTATTGGCTCAGCCTGGTGGGGCATTACCTTATTTTACTTTGTCTATTTAATGGGGTTTGCGCCTGAGACCCACTTCCTGTGGATCTACTCAGTAATCTTTTGTTCCAGTGTCACCACCGTATTTTCTCCCTACCATCGTTTCCTGACTTGGTTCACCGCAACCTCACTACTGCCAGCAGCGCTAATGGCACTGTTCTCGGGCATGATCCTGGGGACCATCTACGGGACTCTCACCCTCGCTTTTATTTGGCTGACTGCCCACCAGGGCCGTCGCGAATCGGAGAACTATTGGGAGCGTCTGTCTGCGATGCAGGAGCTGCAACAGAGAGCGAGTAGCCTGGCTGCAGCCCGCAAACACTCTGAAGCTGCAGTTGAACTGACCAATGAGTTCATAGTTAATATCGGACAGGAATTCCGCAGTCAGCTGTCTGATTCCCTTGGTGCCTTAGCGCTGCTCGAAGCTGAGCCATTGAGTGACCGTCAGCGCGAATGGGTAGAGCTGGCCAAGGTTGCCAGTAGCCAGCAACTCAAACTGGTTGATAATGTGGGCTTGTTTACCCGGGTGGCTCGCAAAGATATTCGGTTGCGCCAGGGCCCGTTTAACCTAGTTAAGACTGTAGAAAAATCATTCAAGTTTGCAGCGAGAGCTGCCCACAGTCAGGAGTTGGAATTTAACTTCCAGATTGATGACAATCTCCCGGTGATGGTGACAGGGGATAATCGCAAAACGGCCCAGCTGATTCGCAATCTGGTGGACTCCGCTACTGGCATTGCCCAAAGAGGCGAGCTGTGGGGTGAGGTATCTTATAACCCGATCACCACGGTAGAAGGGCAGCTCTCGATCACTTTGATGGATGATGGGCGCGGTGAGATATTGCCGGACGAGAGCGAACTTTTCGGTGCCTTCTCCCGTATGGATACCACCCAGGTAACTACAGGTCTCGGACTCTCGATTGCTAAAGGCCTAGCCGAAGCAATGGGCGGTTACCTTCAACTGCATTCAACCCCAGATGGCAACCGCTATCAGGTGGTGATCAAGTATTCCACCGAGCCAAACCAGCGAACCTACCTCACACCGGACAGAAAGTTACAGGATATTGAAGTCCTGTTAATTCATCAGAAAGGCCTATTTATTTCAGGTTTGGTACAGGTGCTGCGTTCTTTTGGGATGGATGTAAAGTCGATCCGCTGGTGTGAAGGTTGTGAGTGCGAAGTCCAGCAGCTGCTTCGCCAAGCGGTAGAACGCAATCAATTGGTAATGATGGCACCGGCAATGGGGGATTCGACTCTTTTCGACTCCATTACGCCTTTCTTTAAAGAGTCCCAAGAGGCAAGTGATAAAGAGAGTCGCCTGGTATGCCTGGGCGGCTTTGGCCAGAAAAGTGAGTTTGCTCACCTGCAGCAACTCTTACCATCGGCACAGTATCTGAGTCGACCGGTGACCCGTAAAGAACTGCACGATGCGTTAGTGGGATTACTGTTTGGCGGTGCGAAAAGAAGTTGTCGAAGAGTGGTTACCGGTGGGGCGGATCAGCCGCGTCACTACTCTTTGTTGTTGGTGGAGGAGTCTAGGCCTCATCAATGGGTGACTGAGGAAATGCTTCAGGCCCTGGGTTACCAGGTAGATATAGCGGTAGATGCGGATGATGCTTTAGTTCGCTTGTCTGAAGGTCATTATGATTTGGTGTTAGTGGACTGCCAGCAAAATACGGATCATAGTGCGCAGATTATCGAGATACTGCGTCGCTGGGAGTCTGAGCACCGCCCGGATGATCGCCTGCCTATTGTTGCTGTAACCAGTACTACTGAAGAGCAATTTGAGGGCCGTTGCCTGGCAGCAGGTATGGATGATTTTCTGACTAAGCCTCTGAGCAAGGATCTTCTTCGGGAAACCTTGGCGCGTTGGCTGGGTAGTGCTTAGCTTACAGAGCTTGCTTTGATATTCAGTATAAAAACCGCACTTCAGTGCGGTTTTTTTATTTCCCATTTACTCAAGGTGGGCGTCTTGTGGCTTTGGAAGTTGGGAAAAGTGCTATTCCAAAGACTCATTATCAGTTGCTATTGAAATGATCGGCACCGAGAAACGGTTTTTGGTTAGGGAAATAGGAATGGCCGCAGCAAATGCTGCGGCATTCGACAAAGTGTGGGTTAGAACTCGTAGCGAATCCCCATACGAGCACTCCATAGAGAGGCATCGGTCACTCGGGTTTGCCCCGCTGGATCCAGGAATTCCTCAAATACGTAGCGCCCTTGGTCATCGATACTGGCCGTTACCGCTGACTGATAGCGAGGGAATCCGCCCTCATACATAACACCCCATTCGTCATTCAGCAGGTTGCCCAGGTTTTCAATAACAAAGTATGCATTAACCCGGTCTTCCGTGCGCCACCCCGGTAATTGTTGGTCTATACGCAAATCGAACTTGGTCCACCAATCACTGTTAAGTGAATTGCGTTCCATAGTCCCGCTATCCAGGTCTTCAGAGTCAACCCAGGAGAAGAAGGCCTCAGTATCGAAGTCATCTGCAAATACAACATTGGCATCATCGGCGCCCGTGGGTACGTAGAGCAGGCCGCGATCCCAGCCGGCATCACCAAAGACCTGATCACCAAATGTGTAGCTATAAGGAATACCTTCATTGGCAGAACCAAACAAGGTGAAGCGTGTTTCGTAACCTGAGAAAAACTCTTGGGTGTAATCCAGTTTCAAAGTGAAGCGATGGGGAACTACATAGTTTGATGTTGCAGTGCCTGGATTCTGTGCGTCAGCGGTAGCGATTTTGGTGTAATTGGAGTAAGCCACCGAGCTGGTCATGGGGTTAACATCTTCAGCTTCGGTGAAGGCATAGCCAAGGGCAATACTCAGGCCAAAATCAAAAGACTTGCTGAGGCCGAGAGAAAGTACGCTGGAATAACCGGAGTCGCCATCCACATTGGTCAGCATGAAGTCTTCGCTGCGACCATTGGCACTGCCGTAAATCGGGCGCCCATCAGCAGTCGAGTCAATTTGCTCAAGAGAGATATCTTGAATAATTGCGGCATCTTGATAATCGCTGTACAAATAGTCTATAGATGCTAAATAACCGGATTCAAATTCGTAGCTACCGCCGATTGCATACTTCCAGATGGATGGCAGTTCAAAATCCGGATCCATCAGGTTGACCCCACCTACAGAACCATCACTATTTGCGACCATATCATAGAGGTCTTGTGGGATTTCATAGATCGGATCGCCGTTATTGGTCCAGTCCATATCAAATAGGGGGGTGCCGCTTCTATCTTGGGCTTCGATTTGCAGAACACCATTATTTGAGTAGTTATTGGAAATCCATACATTGGGATTCCCACCGGAGTAAAGGCCGATACCACCGTGTAACTCCAGGCTATCGTTAAGGTTCCAGCTCAGGCCCAGGCGGGGCTGCAACAGGTCCAGGCCATCCATATTGTGCTGGTTGGAAAAGCCATAAGTAGAGGTTATGTCTGCGTTAGCTACTGGCTTGTCATCACTGCTATAGCGGTCGTAGCGAAGTCCCGCAACCACTGTCAGGTCTAGATTTGCGAAGGTGTATTCGTCCTGTGCGTAGAGTGTATCGATGCTGTAACTGAATTCAGCGGCGGCGTCTAAAATATGGTTGGTGCCAGCTGCATTCTCATAAGTAATACGGTTGGCAGTCCCAGCTTCAAAATCTTCGATGCTATCGAAACGGTATTCTCCTGCAGCCTCCTGTATAAACAGGTTGTAGACCTCGAAGTTTTCATGTTCATAGCCGGCGGTTATGTTGTGTTCACCCAACAGCAATTTACCGGCGAGCTTAAATGTCAGGTTTTCATAGCTCAGCTTGTTGGCATGGCGAGAATCATCAGCACCTAGATAGACTGTCGCACGGGAGTCATTGCCGTCGTTGTCATGATCGTTGTAAGTGGTGATTTGAACTTCACCAAAATCAGTTCCGCCCAGGGAGTTTTGGCGGTTGTCCAAATCGGAGTAGCCAATTTTCATCTCTGTCGAAAATATGTCACTCCAATCGGAGAAAAGCTGTGCAACATAGGAATTTAATTCGGCTCCGCGCTCGTAATAGTGGTTGGATAGTTCCAGCTCATCGGGGTCATTGTCGGCCTCGGCTATGGAAAAGCCGTCGTTGTAGTTGTAAGTAAACGCAGCTCGGTGATCGTCAGAGATATTCCAATCAAGTTTCACCAACAGCTTTTCGTCTTCTTCTGGCATGCTGGTGGGTAGGCCGCCCGGATTGTAGCCATAGACTTCATTGGAAATACGAATAATCTCATTGAGCTGCTCTTGGGAAACCCCTTGTACTTCGGTGGCAGAGCTGCTGCCTGCAGGTCCTCTGTCAAAAGTGGCAACGCCTTCCAGCTTTTCATAGGCAGCAAAGAAAAAGAGTTTATCTTCGATAATGGCTCCACCCAGAGTTGCGTTGTAACGCTTCTCATCAAAACTGGCTACATCGATATCGTCACCTTCCAAGGAATCACCACGGAAACCATCATCGGTGTAGTCGTAGAAAAATGAACCATGCCACTCATTGGTGCCGGACTTGGTCACTGCGTTGATATTACAAGCGCTGAAACCGCCATACTGAACATCGAACGGCGCCAGTTCGACGGCGACATGATCGATAGCATCATACGAGAACGGCATACGTTCAGTGGGGTAGCCATTGCTATTCAGACCGAAGTTGTCATTCATGCGTACGCCATCAACCGTAAGGCTATTGAAGCGAGGGTTGGCGCCGGCGCACTGGATAGCATCAACATTGGCTTCATCCACATAAACTCGCGGATCGAGACGTAGCACATCCTTGATATCGCGATTAATGGAAGGGGCACTGGCAAGGTCGTCACTGTTAAAGTGCGAAGATGGGCCTACAGCTAAACGGGACGTACTGAGCGCTTGTCCCAATACGGTTACTTCTTCCAGATTGCTAGTGCCGAGGGTTAGGCTCAGAGGGAGGATATCACCAACGGAGAGGTAGATATCTTCAATAACTCGCTGGCCTTCCTCGGAATCGATGGTGACGGTGTAGGGGCCACCCACTCGCAGGCCACTCAGGTTAAATTGCCCCGCGTCGCTGACTTCTACCTCACGGCGGCTATTGGAGGGGGTGTGAACCACTGTTACAGTCGCATTGGTAATTGCTTGACCGTTGCTTCCGGAAATAGAGCCGCGAATGCCGGCTGCAGTTTCCTGTGCCTGAGATACCTGCGCCATACTGGCAACAGAAATAATCGCCGCAGATAGTAATACGCGCGGGAACAGAGAAGGTTTCATAGCGTTTTCCTGGTCTAAAGAATTGCCAACTCAAGTGGCCTAAGTAATTATCGAGTTTTGCTCTTGCAACTTAGGTTCCAAGTTCCAATGGAGACTGTTATGTAATTTTTATTGGGTACTGTCTAAGAGCTGAAGCGATTATGTAGTGCACATATAAATAAATTATTACAGCCGTGAACTTGTCACATACTGGCGTTAAAGTACGCAGCAAATTCACTCTGGCGGACATGCCCAATGAGCATACGATTGATAATTGCCCGTATAGCAGTTGCACTATTCGGACTCACAGCTATGACACAAGCACACGCTTGGGGAGATGATGGTCACAGGGTCGTTGGAGAAATTGCATGGCATTACCTGGACCCGGAGGTAGCCGCCGAAATAGAGTTGCTCCTTGATGAAGTCGGTGAGCCGCACCTAGCTGAATCCACAACTTGGGCTGATCGAATTAGGTCTGATGAGACTTATAACTGGGCTGCGCCGCTTCACTATATAAACTTGTCTCGAGACTGGTCTGCTTATGTTGAGGAGCGGGATTGCCCAGCTGCAGGATGCATATTGAAGGCGATTCAAAGATATCAGGAAGTATTGGCCGATCACTCGCGCACCAAGACGGAGCGTGCAGAAGCACTGATGTTTATTGCCCACTTTGTTGGCGACCTTCATCAGCCATTACATACCGGATTATTTTCAGATAAAGGGGGTAATGATGTGGAAGTCCAATTCTATGGGGTCGAAACGAATTTACACGCGCTCTGGGACATCCATATGGTCGCCCGTTTGTTTTTAGACTGGCAAGATTATGCTCAGGAGCAAACGGATAAAATTAGTGCGGCTGAGAGGCAGATCTGGCAGTCTACCTCGGCCGAAGTTTGGGCCCGGGAATCTCATCACTTAGCCCATGGTCTCGCCTATACCAGCGAAACACAACTTGGGGAAAAGTACTTTCTGCGCTGTCAGGACTCCCTTGAAAAGCGTTTGCAGCAGGGGGGAGTTCGCCTGGCCTCTGTTCTAAACCGTGCACTTGGTAACCCTGTGATCGATGTGGCTAATAAGTAAATTCTTTCTTGGGGCTCGCCTCACTCTACGCCATTGATGTGGTGAGCCAAAAGTGAAGTTTCAAAATCAGTCGAATTATCCTCTTTTATCTTTGTTCTCTTGATGTCTATTGGTTAATTAATTGGAATTTCATCAATTTGTCCGATAAGCAGCCGGTAATTGCCTAGAACTGTAGCTATGTAAAGTTATCTATTTCGAAAGATGGCTGAAATTTGCAATCATTATCCCCATTTAAATGTTTGCTCAAGTAAGTAGGGGGAGTGAAATCTTTAGCTCAAGTAGCTCGTGAGTAATGCGATTGAGCAGGTTGGAGAGGAAAAGTTAAACGCGATTGTGGATGAGAGAAAGGATTTTTAAAGTAGCTTCCCCTCAGTCTTTTGACTCTTCCTTGTACAGCTATGCCTGTAAAAGGAATCCTTTATACGGGAATTTTTAGTATGTGAGTTCTCTTATGGTTGTTGTTTTGTAATTTCCTAATAATTTTCATGATTCAACTATACTTGGTAATAAGCAAATAATATCTAATAACCACTTTATATCCTTTCATATCTTGAGTTTTATTGTGGACCCATTGGGTTGTTTGCGATTCTCTGATAAATTTTAGAGGATACATAACTCCTATTTTACTTTGCCTCTCAGTTACCCCTTCTCTTCAGCTTGAAATATTTCCCGTGTTGACACAGTGGTACCAGATTTGGTATCAAATAATCTCGAGTTATATAGAAAGTCTGTCAATTTTCATTAGGTCCTGAGTAATAAAAATAATAATTCAGTGGCTTTAGCGATGAATTGAAAGAGTTCTTGAATTGTCAAAATATTAAATAACAATTTTGGCAAAAAATTTCATAGTCGTTATGGAGGATGTGGGCGATGAGCGGAAGAGGTTTTAATCCTAGGGCGTGTGGAGGATACTTTGCAGGTATTTGTTTTGTATCCAGTTTGAGGTCATACGGTTCTCTTTTTTCCAGGTTTTACGCGCAGTGGTGGAATAATGGTGGAGTGGAAAGTTCTCTGGGTAGAACATGGAATGGCCACACGGCATTAATATCAGGTCACAATGGTGTTATCGATACTATTGTAGGTTGGGACCCCAACAGTTCTTGGGATGCATTTAAAGGCTCAGTGGGCGGGCGTCACAATAGTATGAGGCCTATTGCTGGTCGTTGGCGTGATGACACAGGGATGAATGCAGACCCAACAGCTCAGTATTATGGCCTGCAAGTTAGCCAGACACAGCATGGTAATTTCAGAGATTTTTTGCAGCAAGATCTTTTGGGTACCCAGGGTTTCGGGCCCCACCTCAATAATATTGGAGTCTCATACCATTATGCATTTGCCCCAGGAAAGTGGATGGAGCGTTTGAGTTCCCTGGAAGGGAATAATAATGGTCAGCTGCAAGTCATTTCCAACTGTTCAGATGCTGCCTTCCATGTGCTTGCAAGCTTTCTTTATGAGTGGCGAAAGGCAAATCTGGTAACCGAACTGGCATCTTTTATGAATAATGGGGATGAGAAAAATAAAAATATGTCCCAGGGACGCTTGATGCAGTGGTCAAGCCAGATGGGGCCGTAGAACAAATATACTTATCTGGTTGATGGGTGGTGTAACCGAATTAAAGTTACACCACCCAATTGTTAAGCAAGAGGTTAGTCTTAATAAATTATTTTTTGCGTAAGCCAAGTAATCAATAATTTGTTAGGCTGAAAGCTGGATCTAGGGAACTTCAATTCCCTTAGAGGCGGTCCATATTCTATACCACTGCTCTCTACTCAAATTGAGTTTCAAGCTTTCTATCGCCGACTGAACGCGCTCAATTTTTCCCGACCCCATAATTGCTAGGGGCTTGGAGGGAAAGCGTCGTACCCACGCATAGATTACCTGGTCAATACTGGCTGCCCCGATTTCCTCCTTGATATCTTCCAGGGTGATTCGTAACCGTGTTGCTTGGGTGCTTGATCCACTAAAAATTTCCCCTCCAGCTAAGCAGGACCAAGCCATAGGATGAATTCTATATTGCTGCAGTTGATCCAGAGTTCCATCCTCCGCAGCGCTAAAATTGATAGGATTAATCTCGACCTGATTTGTCACCAGTGGTGAGCTCAGGCGGGACTGCAACAAATCAAATTGCTGGGAGGTAAAGTTGGAAACGCCGAAATGTAATACCTTACCGGACTTCTGCAGTTCGGCGAATGTGGTGGCAATTTCATCTGCATCCATCAAAACATCAGGTCGGTGAAGAAGCAGGATGTCGATGTGCTCTACACCGAGGTGGGCTAAGGAGTTATTAACCGAGTGCTGAATATGTTCAGCACTGGAGTCATAGTACTTAACTTTCCTGTTTGGATATTTTTCAGAAAGCAATTTGATATTGCATTTGGTGACAATCTCGATGTGATTGCGAATAGATCTATCCAGCTTAAGGGCCTCGCCGAATAACTGTTCGCAGGAGTAATCCCCGTAAATATCAGCATGATCTACGGTGGTAACCCCTTTATCTATATGTTGCTTTAGGAATGTCAGGCGCTCCTGAGGGCTTAAATTCCAATCACTCACACGCCAGTAGCCTTGGACCAACTCTGACAGTTCTGGTCCTTTTGGAGAAGCTAGCACTCTATTAACCACTGAATACCTACCTGATCGAAAAGCATTAGGGTATTCCTGTTCCTGTTGATACTCAACGCCTAAAGTAGAAGGGTAGGCAGCCCAATGTCGCCATCGGTGTCATAAATGTCATTGAGTCATGTTGATCGTTGAGCTAGCTGACAACTGAAACCGGAGCAACTTTAGAGTCATTTCTCAATGCCCTGATGTTCTGAGGATCACTAAAGAGGCTTGGGCTTTTATCTTCACAGGAGCACCGCATGGTCAGTACCGAGGAAAAAGTTTCCGGCTGGTTGATAATTACTTACTCAATTTTGATGTTGTTGATATCCAGCGCAATATTGTTATTCCTATACGCAGTTTTTGGAAGTTCAATTTTGAGTATGCCATTCAATATATTCAGTCTAATGGGCTTGATGATAATACTGTTTGCGTCTTTGAATATTTTGGGGGTCTTTGCTGGCACTGCTGTCCTTTTGGATAAAAGGTATGCCCCAGAGTTAGCTTTAATATTTTCAACAGTGAGTGTGCTAAATGTTCCGCTGGGCACTTTGGTCGGCGGTTTTTATTTATGGCTATATATTCGTAAATATAAATAGCTCTTTTTGATGTTTGCAAAGCCTGTCTACTGTTAACAAGAGTCATTTTATCTCTGTAATAAATGCTGATCTTAACTTCGAGATGTACATAGGCTTTAGTTCTCTAAGTGGTACGCAAATAAATTACGATAGAAATAATTGAGAACAGGCAACTCAAGTGGTTGTTTTAGCAGTCATCATGATTAACAATAGTGCCAGCGATATGTACACGATAGCTTTGGCAATAGCCAAAAAGAAATAAACAACAATAATGTAGTAGGTGTACGCATATGGAACTGGAAGTCTTGCGCCGGAGCTTTAAGCTCTTGTCTCTTTTTTTGGTACTAAATGTCATTCAAGGATGTTCTGAGCCTCCACAGGATAGTGAAAAAAGCCGGGCAATGTTGACCCAAAGAGCGCTGTCTCTTGCGCCCGCTGATCCGGAAATCGCTGAAATATATACTCGCACTTGCCGCAGCTGTCACAGCACTGGCGCCAGCGCCGCACCCCTTACCGGAGATTTAGCCAACTGGAAGCCCCGTATGGAGAAGGGGATGGATGTGTTGGTGGAAAATGCGATCAATGGGTTCCAGGGTATGCCGCCACTAGGCCTTTGTTTTGAGTGCTCCCCCGAGCAGTTTGAACAGTTGATTGTCTTTATGGCTACAGCGGAGTAAAGGATATGGGGTTCAATCGTCGCCAGTTTATTAATTCTATCGCGATCGGCTCCGCATCATTAGCGGCCGCGCCCATCTCATCAGTTGCACGTACCTTATTGCAAGCTGCAGCCCCACCGACAAAAAAAGCGGGTGTTCGATGGCGGAACTGGTCTGGTTCACAAGAGTGTCTGCCGGCCCATCGTCTGGCACCCAAAGATATTCCTGCACTGCAAACGATAATTGCGGAAGCGCAAGGTACGGTCAGGGCGATAGGTGCGGGTCACTCCTTCACTGCACTGGTACCCACTGACGATACAATTATTTCATTGGGCCGTATTACTGGCGTCGCCGACCACGATTCCGACAAGGTCCAGGCGACAATCTACGCTGGCACCCGTGTAGCAGACATTGGCCAACCCTTAGAGGATATCGGTCAAGCGCTGATTAACCAACCAGATATCGATGAGCAGACTTTAGGTGGTTGCCTGGCAACCGCGACCCATGGAACAGGTGCAGGCTTGGGTTGTATGTCCAGCTATGCAACGGGTATGGAACTGGTGACCGCAGGAGGGGATACGCTCTGGTGTGATGGTGAGCAAAACCCCGAGGTGTTCGCGGCAGCGCAAGTATCTCTTGGCAGCCTGGGTATGGTGACCAAGGTGCGTATGCAGAACCAGCCCAGCTACCGTTTGCGTCGTGAATCTTGGGTAGCGCCCCTGGAAGAGGTGTTGGATCAGGCTCCAGCACTGGCAGAAGCCAATCGGAACTTTGAATTTTACTATATCCCGTTTTCTGGGATGTGCATGGCTGATTCCCACCAGCCGACCACAGAGGAAATCTTCTCTACGGAGCGGGAAGATACTAATGAAGCAGTAATGACCCTGAAATCTGTGCGGGACTGGCTGGGTTGGTCACCGAAGTTGCGTCAGTTTGCGTTGCAAAATGCGATGGAAGATATCGAGAGGGAAGTTGTTGTCGAGTCCTCCTGGCGGAATTACGCCAGTGAGCGAAACGTACGTTTCAATGAAATGGAGTATCACTTGCCCCGCGAGGACGGTTTGAAAGCCTTCGCGGAAATACGTCGAACGATTGAGGAAAATAACCTGGATGTTTTCTTCCCTATCGAGGTGCGTTTCGTTAAAGCTGACGATATCTGGCTGAGCCCGTTTTATAAGCAAGATTCCGTATCCATCGCCATACACCGCTACTTTGAAGAGGACCACCTACCGCTGTTCCAGGCCATTGAGCCCATTATGCGCAAATATGGGGGCCGCCCGCACTGGGGCAAGTTAAACAAGCTACAAGGCTCGGACTTTGCCGAGCTCTACCCTCAGTGGCAGGATTTTCTTGAGGTTCGCCGAGAGCTAGACCCCAGTGGTAAGTTCTTAAACCCCTATCTGAAAACGCTTTTTACCTGAGCAACGCTGCTCAGCAGTGAACCCTCAAAGAGGAAAGCACAATGGATATCAAGCGACGAAAGCTAATACTAGGTGGGGTCGCGTTAGGAGCGGTGGCAGGTGTCGCCGTTCTTCGCCCTAAAGCGCAAGGGCAGGGAGGGCACAGCGAATACTTCTCCAGTGTTTCTAAAGCTCTGGATAATGCCGGTTTTTCTGGTCCCACCTTAGTCGTAGACCTGGAGAATCTGCAAAAGAACGCCGATATATTAGCCGGCCACCTCAGGGGTTACTATGACTACCGGGTAGTGGCTAAATCTTTGCCCTCGCTAAACCTGCTGGACGCTATTACTCAGCGAACAAATACCAATCGCATCATGGTATTCCAGCTGCCATTTTTACAGCAACTAGTTAAATCTTATCCAGCGAGTGATATTTTACTGGGTAAACCTCTCCCGATTACTGCGGCAAAGGCCTTTTATTTTAGCACTAGGGCGGATCATTTTGATCCTACGCGGCAGTTACAGTGGCTGGTTGACAGCCCCCGCAGACTTAATCAATACGCCGATCTGGCGCGATCGCTCAAACAATCCTTGCGAATTAATATCGAGATTGATGTAGGCCTACACCGGGGTGGCATTGCCAGTGCGGAAGATCTCTCCGCGATGCTCGGTATCATTCAGCGGGAACCCTATTTGGAATTTTCCGGTTTTATGGGTTACGACGCCCACGCCGCAAAAATGCCAGGTGTTCTCGGTGGACCTGAAAAGGCAATCACTCGGGGGTTGGATATTTACCAAAGCAGGGTGGAGCAAGCTAAGATCCAGCTGGGAAGTGCATTCCCGAAGGTGGCCACTTTGAACGCTGCCGGTAGCCCAACCTACCAACTGTACAAATCCCGAGCAGACCGGGCTCCCTGTAACGAGATTGCCGCTGGCTCGTGCCTGGTTAAACCGGTGGGCTTTGATATTCCCACTCTGTCTGATCATTTACCAGCGGCGTATATCGCAAGTCCGGTATTGAAGAAATTGTCACAGACACAGATACCCGGCATAGAAGGGCTCACCGGACCCTTTAGTTGGTTGAACCCAAATCGGGAGCAAAGCTTCTTTATATCTGGCGGCTATTGGAAGGCGGAGCCAGAATCACCTAAAGGTCTGTCTATCAACCCCATCTATGGCCGCTCCAGCAACCAAGAAATGCTGAATGGCTCAAAAAAGGTACTGCTGAATGAAGACGATTGGGTCTTTCTCCGGCCCACACAGAGTGAGTCCGTGTTCCTGCAGTTTGGTGATATTGCGGTCTATAGCAAAGGCGAGATAGTGGATCTCTGGCCGGTAATGAGTAATTCCTGAGGATTCAGCTCCTGCAATGGAGTAAGTACAAACTTGTTTAATAAACGTACTGACCTTAGTGACGGGTATACAACAAGTCTTGGAGATATTGATGATCTATGAAGTTGTTTTGGTGTTAAACACGATTTGGTTTCTGATGGGATTTAACGTTTTCTCTTTGAGGAACCATATATTTGCGAAGTTACTGGTACCCAGGGAACAAAGGGATACCCCCGTATTTAATATCTTGGCAGAATCGGGAAAATTTCTGGGTGGTTTTAACCTGTCGTTGGCGCTACTCAATATACTACTGCTAATCAGCCCCTCAGTATTTGCTACGGAGGTGCAACGCGCTACGTTGCTGCTGGTGTTTGCTGTCACTCACGGAACACAGTTTATTTACAATGTTCCGGTAGCCCTACAAAACCGAAAAGGTGAAGGGCCGTGGCAAGTTAAAGGTGTGATGCGTTTTATCTTTATCACTGACTTTATAATGATGTCACTGAATCTAATAGCCGCACTTTGGATACTCCTCTAAATTTTAAACCCTATGAAATTCGGTCACGATGCTTGTTGTGGCCGATAATGATCAGCATGCCAAATCAGTAGTGAGAATGTCATTGCTAAAGTCGGTGGGCGAACTTTAATTTCTACAAAAAGCGTCGGCGTATAATGTCTCTATTGCAGTTATTGGGTCAAACTAAATAGGTACCCAATAATGTGTCGGCGGTGTTTATATTGGTTTTCGCCGGACAAAATTTGAGTCATTTCTTACGGCGCAGTACACAGGTGGTTGTGTCCTCAGGATTGCTGATATTATATTCAGGGCATGGGAGGGATTGTTAGTTTTCCCCCAGTTTAACTATTTGCTTATCTGATTTCAGGCAGATAGTTTCCCTCGCTTTCCAAGTTTATAAGTTGACAACTAGTTGCTAACGGAATTTCCTCAATTATAGGGACGACATAATGTACTTTAGAGTTAGTTCTGCGGGGTATGATATTTCAGGCGATATTGATTGGTTTGCGAGCTCTAAGCCTTTCAATCCTCCACAAGGGATTGTGCATAGATCACTGCATAACCAAGCAGGAGTTATAGGTCCATTGCCAGGAGATATGGCTCGCTCCGCAATGGGGCTAATTAGCGGTGATTTGGGAGCAATAATTGGGGATCGAGATTCTGGATTGGGGCGCAGCTGGGAGAGACTTCACCTAATTGGAGTAAGCGCGGGTATTTTACATGAACGCCGTTACTCTAATTACAATACGATCATTGGCAGTCATGGTCTCAATACTGCGATGATCCCCTTTGAGGGTATTGCGAACTGGGTCTTAAACCAAAATCGTAAATTTTTCTATATTGTCAATGTGGACAAACAAAAAGTACTTAACTTTACGGATCGAAATGGAAACGTCAGAGCAGAATTTGTACCCACGAAGCTCCGTCAGGCCATCACATATACATCGGAGCTGGACCCTAATATTTGGATTACTATACGGCAAGAACACCATGACTCTCGGACGGCAAGTTTAGCTGATAATCAAGCTATTGATTACAGTGCAAGTATTACTGATGAGCTGAAAATGAAGAAAAGTAATTGGGAGCGTATTCGGGGTCGAATAGCCGCCATTGATCAACAGATTATTGATTGCCAAAATAATGCTCGCTGGAATCTGATAGACCTTTGACTTCTTGCTGATAATTATGTTGAAAACAATAATCTGATTATATAGTTTGTGACTAATTATGGTAACTTGGCGAATTAAGGCGGCCCGATTCATAAGAGATTAGCTAGATTAATGAATTAGTATAAAAGGGGTTTATATATTGCTTCTCTGCGCTTATCCAAGTAACCGATAAATAGCGAGCTAAATGCCGATATTTTAATGGTCACTCTTAGAGTCACCTACTTTGACTTAAGTGTTGAGCAACATGCGATTCAGTGGCGTGATAGGATAGCTAATAAGGGCCGCTTACTAGACTCAGTAGGTATCTAAAATTAACCACCGAAGTAACACTTAAATTGGGTATGTAAATACCTCAGGCATATTAGGTATAATCAAATGACCAAATATCAACAATATGTTAATATTTTCATGAATTCCTAGAATGCTTATAGGTAGCTACGAGCATCTGGTAGTAATTGAGATGGATAAGGGCTGGCGATGTAGTACGATCCTGTGATCTGGTTCAGGATATCGAAAAGCTCATCCTTGAAGTATCATTTGGGTTTGTTGAGTATGAGAATTCTAAAGGTTTTGGTCATATCGGGCTCGATTCTGTCCACTGGTTGTACAGTTTTTCTTGGGGAGCCGGACACTAGAGTTAAGCGATTTGGTGATTGGGAGCTTTGCACAAAGCTGGCCGATAAAACTTTTAAATATCATTCTCAATGGCACTGGGCTATAGCCAATGAGATTAAGGCTAGGGACCTGGGGACTTCACAGAGATGTAAGTCAACGTATACCGCAAGGATGAATCGTTTTACGGCTAGAAGCGTGATTAAGTCTGTATCATTTGAGGATGCTTTGAACCATAACTTTGAGTAAATCCAATATATGCCAGCTATCAAGCGTCCTTTATTTGTAGTTGACGATGGCTGGTAATACCCACCACATGGATTTGTATACCTCTTTCAAATCAAGCTATTTAAAGCGCGTGATTGGATAGTATTACCAAGTCTTATACTGGGGGAGTAGGGCGGTGTTGTTGTTTCAACAGCACCCACGAGTGTGGCTTGGTGTAGTGAAAGTTACATCTCCACCAGCTTCTGAATGCACTTTTATTAATAGCTGAGATATAGCTGCATACAAGTATGTTCTTAGCTTTGAAGGCAGGATTGGCAACTTGGTTAATGTAGTACTTCCGTTGGAGTAGTTGGATATATCGTATATAGATAGTTAATAGCCAAGGCAACTACAGCTTCTTCGGCGTTGAACCACTGGGTTAGAAGGGTTTCTAGTCGCATACAGGCTTCAAGGTAGCCTTTTTGGGTTGACCATCATCATGACGTTGAAATACCTGATTTGCTGCTTTGGATATCTGCCGCCATTTTTTCATGTCTGGGCCTGTAGGTATGCGAGAGTGGATGCTAAGCATTATTTTTACGGTTATCTGCTGTCTTTCAAGTGATATAGATGGCTAGGAGTACCCGGATTCACGGATAACGGCTTTAGATGTTATTGCTAAGTAGACACCCGAGGTAAAAACGGGCTTCCCGCTCTGTTGGTCTTCGGCTTTATAAGGGTTAGTGAAGATAATGAAGGTTAGAGATTGGAGGGCGCCTACCTTCCAGTAGTATTTTTCGGGTAGGCGAAATTATTAATTAAATTGCTGAACTTCAAAAAAACCTAAAAGCTCGTCCTTTCGACCAATATTTTGTGTATAAAAGGTCCACTGACCACTATCACCTCGAACCCCGAATACCCGTGCACAGGTATCGTAGTATGCGGTACCAAGTTTTGCTTGCTTTTTCTTGAAGTTTGCTCCTTTTCTACCTCCTTTGGGGCCACCTATTGAAAGTCGCCTCTCCCCGGTTACATCGGGAGTTTTTACCATCATCTCCAGCTCATCTCTTTGCTTGCTCCCCTTGATAGTCCCCCCCTGGGAAACATCACCTGCAACATGGATAACCGTTACACTTTTACTCTGGTCGTCATGGAACTTGAAGGTCATTCGACAATTACTGAGGTGAGAGGTAAAGAAGTAAGGGGGACTTTTACTATTCAGAGTTACAGGCACAGCTTTTTGTCGAGCCCAGGTGAGATATGTTGCTTTCTTGCCAGAATTTCCGCTTTTTACCATCATGATTTTATTGGGTTTTACAAATTCAAAATCAAACTCAGTTTCGTAGGCTCCTGCTTTGTTGTCGAAGGCCTCCGTATTAAAATCAAGTTCATAGGTTTTGAAGGCTGATTCAATGTCTTTTTCTAATAGGCTGATGAAGTCTTCATAACTTTGCATGGCTCAATCCTTATGTCGCCTGCTGTTCCGATATAAGCGGTTTGACCTGGTTTTATCAGTGCTAACTCCTCCATTTAGTTATTCATAGTTAAAGGTACTTTTGGCATGACTTCTGCTTTTCAAACTAACATACCTATCAATATGCCTCCAAATAAATCTAAGGGCAGCTTGAAGTAGATCAATTTTTAGTTTTATGAGGTTTTTATATGTCCACAGGGTGCGGGATATAAGCTTGTAGTCGAATATAAATTTTTTCGAACAATAAAGAGGGTGGAGTGATTTTTTTAAAGGCAGATTTGTTCAAGCTAGCATTATTGGCCCATATAATTTAAGTAGCAATGCGAAAAATTTTGGTATTCTTCTATCGTTCATTCAAATTTTCATAGATAAAATCTACGCAAAGCTTTATTTTGGGAATTTGGTATTTAGTGCGCTCATAAAGAAGAAATACTCCCAGATCGCCACCGGGGCTGACTGAGACTTTACCCTCGCAAGGTACCTGTACAAGCTCCCCTGTATCTAGATAGTTACAAATACTCCAGGAAGGTACGCAGAACATACCGCGGTGATTGAGGGCGGCTGCTGTTAATGCTTTGCCGTTATTGCTGATAACTTTTGGAGTCAACTTCAGGGGCTCCCAGTGCTCGTCATTGAGTATGTACCACTCAATGACGCCACGCGGCCCCCGGTATTGCAAGGTAGCAATTGACTCAATCGCCGACTTGTTTAAGGGGAAGCTATACTCCAACTTGTCGATAAACTGCGGTGTGGCCACGAGGGTGAACTCATTATCCGATAGGCGTTTGGCAATAACATGCTCATCCGGGGCAAACCCTCCGCGAATCGCAATATCAACGGGATCTTTCCCTAACTGGGACAGGTCATCGTTATAGGTTAAGTCGAATACGATATTGGGGTAACGTTGGGCAAACTTCTCAAGAAGGGGGGTTAAATGCTGCTCTCCATAAGTTGGGAGACAGCTGATGCGTATCAGACCGTTGGGCGCTTCAAAAGTCTGGCTAACCAGTTCATCAGCCTGTTCAAGCTGGCGAATTGCTTTACTTATCATCGAATAGTAGAGCTTTCCGAGCTCAGTAACCTTGACTTGGCGGGTACTGCGTTGCAGTAACTCCACTCCTAAGGACTGCTCCAGATCTTTTACGCGGCGAGAGATTGATGAAGCGGGAACCTCGAATTCCTCAGCAACTGCAGTAAAGCTATTCAGTTCTACCACCCGCTTGAAGTAACGCAATGCTCTGATTTTGTCCATAATCAACTTCTAACTGTCTGTCATCGGCTCAAAATATTCCCCATTATTGCCAAAATGACAAAAGACTTATACCTATTACCAGCTGTTTTTATGGTCGCAGTATGGGCACTATCGCTTTCAATGTTTGTTGAACCGATTGTTAGGATGACCAATGAAAGCTTTGAAAATGACTCGCTATGGGGATATTGATAGCAGCCTGGAGTTTCAGTCAGCTGAGGTTCCCACGCCCAAGGCTGGTGAAGTTTTGCTTCGGGTGCATGCGGCTAGCGTAAATCCAGTTGATAATATGATGTTGCGGGGGGAGCTTAAATCGGTACGAAAGGAAGTATTTCCGGTTGGTATTGGCCGGGATGTCAGTGGTGAAGTTGTAGCAGTGGGGGATAATGTTGCTGGATACAGTGTAGGGGACCTGGTGTTTTCCAGGGTGGGGGAGGATCATGTGGGCACTATTGCAGAATATCTCACCGTTAGTGTTTCCCACCTGGCTGCAAAGCCCGAAAACTTGTCACACAGTGAAGCGGCGGGTATTCCGCTTGTTGGGCTGACCTCCTATCAGTCTTTGATCAAAGTTGCTGGCTTGAAGTCCGGAGAGAAAGTGCTGATACATGCAGGCTCAGGTGGTGTTGGCTCTATGGCGATCCAATTGGCGAAGTCTGTAGGCGCCTATGTGGTGACTACAACAAGTAGCGCGAATGTGGAGTGGGTGAAAGCACTCGGTGCCGACCTTGTTATTGATTATAAAAAAGATGACTACCGGCGATTACTATCTGATATGGATGTCGTATTCGATACTTTGGGTGGTCAGTATGCTTTGGATGCATTTCAGGTCCTGAAAATCGGTGGGCGTGTTGTCTCAGTTAAAGGGGCTTTAGATCCGCAGACAGCTGAAGAGCTTGGGCTAGGTTGGTTGCTCCGCAAGCTATTGGCGCTTAAGTCGCGAAAGCTGATGAAGGCCGCGAAGGAAAAGTCCGCGCTCTATAGAATGGTTATTATGGAAGCTAGTGGAGAGCATCTGAGTGAGCTAGGAAATTTGTACCAACAGAAGATACTATCCCCGGTGATAGACAAGATCTATTCTTTAGAGCAAGGCAAAGAAGCTTTCTCATATCTCGCTTTGGGACGCGCAAAAGGCAAAGTGATTATATCTGTTAGAGCCAGTTAATTAAGAGTTGAAACGATCAATAGTGCCAGTGTTGCCTTGAAATATAGTGGCGTGCTGGCTGTTGTTTTACACTTTGCGTCTGCCTCATCTTTGAGGTTGCACTTGAGAAATTGGCATGACAAAGCTCGTGGAGATGACACACATAAGTTCAGTTGACTTTCAGAAGGATTGATATATTGCTCTAAAGAATTACGATTTGACTTAGATAGAGAATATATATGATAGTGTGTTGATGATATACGAAATAGAATGAATCTAGTACATGGCGAAATAGACCTTCTAACTGCAATTACTAATGTCGGGCTGGCTCTAGTCGCATTTATTGGTGCCCTTTATTTGTCAGTGTTTGTAAGGAGAAAGCAGTGGAAAAGAAATATTTGGCTTTTCTTTTTTACTGTTATGTTTATCGCCTCATTAGTGGCAGCTGTCTATCACGGGTTTGAAATTCCACCATATTTTCGCGTTTGTTTATGGTATGTAGTACTTGTTTTACTTGGTTTGCTGATTTCTTCTTTTGTTCTTGCGGTTAGTGCAGATTTGGTGAATGAAAATTTTTCTAAACGGGTTGTTTTGCCAGTATTGTTTGTTTTTCTGATAGTTTTTGTTTACTCGTTTTCACTTAAAGATAAAATTTTTGCCTTTGCTGTTTATCAGTTTTTAATCAGTGCAGTGGCTTTTATAGGGTATTCTATATTAGCCTTAAGGGGACAGAATTCACTGCGTGGTAGTTGGTTTATGGCACTGGGCTCGATAGTTAGTATTGTTGCAATGGCTATCCAGTTAGATGGAAGTTTATCAATTAGTATTATTTGGGAACTTAATCACAATATTATCTACCATTTTGTCCAGGCGTTTGGTGTTGTGCTCTTTATTCTGGGTTTACACAGATTTTACTCAGCGAGGTAGTTGGCGAATTGCAGGCAGAATATAGCTTTTGGACGTGGGAAAGTGAAAAAGATGAGCTTGAGAAATCAACCTGATGGTTACGGCGCAATAGCCAAGTGGCTACATTGGTTAACGGCCTTATTGTTTTTGGGGTCCTATATTTCAGTCTACTACCGCCAATGGTTTACCCAAGAGGAAACACCGGCGAATTGGACTGCCTTGCAGTTACATCTATCTATTGGTGTCACCATTGGGGTGATCGTCATCCTAAGAATCGTATGGCGTCTCACTAATCCGCCACCGCCATTAGAACCAGGTAGCTCCCTGGAACATTTTGCCGCTCATACCGGTCATGTTCTTCTCTACTTGATTATGATCGTCGCTCCGCTAACAGGGTATATCGGAACAGGTGTGGATACGGATTACTTTTTCCTGTTTGAAATTCCTAAGTTTGAGAGCACCCAAGCCTTTGTGGCGATAGTTCAGGATCGGATGGGGATGACATTCGAACAGTTTGAGAAGCCGGTCGATTTTATCCATAAAGAGATCCTGGGAGAGTGGGTGGTCTGGATCTTAATCCTGGGGCATGTAATGGCCGCTCTATATCACCACTACATCAAAAAGGATCGGACTTTGCTAAGAATGACCGTGACTAAAAAGCCATAGTTCTTGCGATGGTTTTGGCAGAAAGTAGTGGCAAATAGGCATTGAGCGCCAAATCCAGACATTTTAATCTCGAGTTTTTGCAGCTCCTGTGGAGCTGTGCACTTGGACTTGAGGTGGGTGTTATATGAGGTATTTGGTCCTTGCTTTGATTCTATTTCAAATGGGGTGCATACCTGAGTCCAAACTGTATCGAATCGTGCAGGTCGAAATGGTCCCTCAGCCTACTTGCCAGCCTGCGCTGGCAAGTAGCACTTATGCTGCTATCTGATCAGCTCCTACTTAAACTGCCAACCTCCTGAGCCCCGGCTTTGTGTCTGGGCAAACCCAGTGAAACCAGTGCGGTTAGCAGAAGAAAAGCACTGGAAATAAGTAGGCAAGCCACCAACCCCTGAGTTTGGAATACCCACCCCGAGAGCAGTGTCCCGAGCAATCGCCCAGCGGCATTTGCCATATAGTAGAAGCCCACATCCATAGAGACGCCATCTTCCCGAGCATAGGCAACTATCAAGTAGCTGTGTAAAGATGAGTTTACGGCGAAGAGTACAGCAAACATCAAAAGTCCACCCAGTACGGCGAGCTGTGGATCCACTCCTTTGTGTAATGCGATTGCGATTAATGCGGGCACTGCAGTGAGCGCTATTGCCCAGAAGAGCGCGGTTCGCCCATCCGGAGCCTGAGCTGAACGTGCCGTCGTGACCTTTGGGGCCTGGGTTTGCACTATGCCGTAACCGATCACCCAGGATGCCAGGAAGGCACCTACCTGCCAGTGGCTCCAACCGAACTGGCTGGCCAGGAAAATCGGTAGGGCAATAACAAACCAAACATCCCGGGAAGCAAACAAGAGTAAGCGCGCGGCTGACAATATGTTGACTGCGGGACTCTTGGAAAAGATATCTCTGAATCGGCTTTTTGCTTTGGCTTTCCCTAAGTCCCGCTTAAGAAATTTGAGACTCAATATCCAAACTATTCCAAGAGCTAGGGCCATCGATGCAATCGCGCCCTGAAAGCCAAGTGCGGCGAGTAGGGCACCGCCGAGAAAGAAGCCCAAGCCTTTTAGCGCGTTTTTCGAACCGGTAAGAAGGGCGACCCATCGATATAAGGTGCCACTGGCCTGATCGGGCACCAGTAACTTGATTGAGCTCTTCGCACTCATTTTATTCAGGTCTTTGGCGATACCGGAGAGGGCTTGGGCAGCCATAACCAAGGGGACCGAGAGATACTGACTGGGTGCCAGCAGCATGGAAAGAGCAACAATCTGTAAGGCAAGTCCCAAATTCATGGTCCGGTTGAGTCCAATCCGGGCACCGAGCCAGCCGCCGACAAGATTAGTGACTACGCCAAAGAATTCGTAGAAAAGGAAAAGCAAGGCTATTTGCAAAGGGCTGTAGCCGAGTTCGTGAAAGTGCAGCAGCACCAGCATGCGCAGAGCGCCGTCAGTCAAAGTAAATGCCCAGTAATTGCCTGTTACCAGCAAGTATTGGCGCACTGGCGACGATAAATTGTGAAGAAACTGCATGATCTTGTTCTTTGTACTGCTACTTACTAAAAGCAGAAGGAAAAAATATGAGCTCATGGAGAGGCGTACCCCTCAGGTGCAGTGTGTTCTTTCCTTCCGGCCCCGTTGTACTTTGGCTGCTTAGCCCATGGTGCCAATCATTCGAGCTAATTCCGCCGTGCGGTTGGCGTAACCCCATTCATTGTCATACCAGGCGTAAACTTTTACCTGGGTGCTGTTAACGACCATGGTCGATAGAGCATCGATAATGCTCGATCTGGGGTCGGTTTTGTAATCCACGGAAACGAGGGGCCTTTCCTCATAGCCGAGGATATCTTTTAGTTCACCCTCTGCAGCTTCCTTAAATAACTGGTTTACTGCCTCTGGGGTAGTGTCGGTTTCCACTTCAAAAACACAATCGGTAATGGATGCGTTGGCGAGGGGAACACGAACTGCGTGGCCGTTTAGGCGGCCGGACAACTCTGGAAAGATGGAGGCAATAGCTGTAGCTGAACCTGTTGTTGTGGGAATCAGGCTGGCACCACAGGCGCGGGCTCTGCGCAGATCTCCATGGGGTGCGTCGAGGATAGTCTGGGTATTGGTGATATCGTGAATAGTGGTGATTGAACCGTGACGAATACCCAGGTTTTCGTGAATAACTTTTACTACTGGAGCAAGACAATTAGTCGTACAGGAAGCGGCGGTAATAATCTGGTGTTTGTCCGGCTGGTATATATGTTGATTCACTCCAAGGACAATGTTTGGTACTCCAGCTTCTTTAACTGGTGCAGAGACCAACACCTTCTTTACCCCTTGATCCAGGTAGGGTTGAAGAAGTTCGGTAGTTCTCATTTTACCGGAGGCCTCTACAACCAGATCACAGTTTTTCCAATTGGTATCTGCAATAGCGGAATTGCGGCTACAGGTTATTGTTTTGCCATCAACCTGAATTGTGTCATCAACGGCTTTCGCCTCTCTGCGCCAGCGCCCGTGTACAGAGTCAAAGTTGAGCAGGTGGGCGAGAGTGGCTGCATCACCGGCAGGGTCATTAATCTGGACAAACTCAACTTCAGGCCAATCCCAGGCAGCGCGCAGTACCAGCCGGCCAATTCGGCCAAATCCATTGATCCCAATTTTGATGGTCATTGTTAATTTCGCTCCATTTCTGCCAGGCACATATGAAAAATCATATATATCTGGATAGTTTAAATCTTAGGTCGGAAGGCGGTATCAGCAGCACAGACTTGTGCGCTCTGGCCGGTCTCCCATTTGAATCAGGTTGTTGAGGTCTTCGGTAATAAAGTGCTGGTTCGCCTGCAAGGTATCGAACAGTACAGACTTTGCCCAGGCATTTAAGTCCGGGTTGATTCGGTAAAACACCCACTGCCCCTGGCGGCGGTCTTGGAGCAGGTCTGAACTTCTCAGCAAGGCGAGGTGCCTGGAAATTTTCGGCTGGCTCAATTCGAGGGCTGCCGTTAGCTCGCATACGCAAAGCTCTTCCTCGTGAGCAATAAGGAGCAATGTGCGGAGCCGCGTATCATCGGCCAGGCATTTGTAAAACTGTACTGGGTTCATGCCGCTCTTTTTCGTAAATCCGCCTCGGCTTGGGCCAAGACCAGTAGTTTGATGCGAGTGCTCAATTCACGTGCCGTGGTGTAAAAAGGGCAGAAGCAGTGTCGCTTTGTCGGTTCCTTAAAATTCCAGGCAATCATCTTGTCAACTTTTGGGGAGGGTACGTATTCTTCCCGGCTTTTGTCGCAAAGTGTGATGACCAGGTCAAAAGGTTGGTCGGCTACATCTTCTACAACTTTGGGAATGAGTCCCTCTGTTGAAACCCCCAGTCGCTCCAGCGCTTGCAGAGCGCGTGGGTCCACTGTGTGGACATTGGTGCCGGCGCCAACGGCTTCGTATGAATTGCCTCCAAAATGCCGCAACAGTGCCTCAGCCATCAGTGAGCGGGCAGAGTCCCCGGCGCAAACAAACAGAACACGCCTTTTCATTGGAGGGCTCCATTTGGCTTTTTAACAATTATATATGGAAAACCATATATTCATAGTCTTAAAAATAGCCCACTGAACCAGCGGGCTGTAACCTGTGCTTATAGCTTAAACTCGGCCCATACAGGCGCGTGGTCTGATGGGCGTTCCATAGCCCGAATATCGTAGTCCACGCCAGTCCCGACACATTTTTCCAGAAGAGGGTTGGTGGCTAGGATCAAGTCGATACGCAGGCCGCGTCTGGGCTCGCGATCGAACCCACGACTGCGGTAGTCGAACCAGCTGAATACATCGTCTGTTTCTGGGTTTTGTGCGCGGAAAGTGTCGGTGAGCCCCCAGCCTTCAATTTTTTGAAGCCACTCGCGCTCTTCTGGAAGGAAGCTGCATTTGCCATCGCGCAGCCAGCGCTTACGATTGGGTTCACCAATACCAATATCCTGGTCGCTGGGTGAAATATTCATATCGCCGATAACCAATACAGGCGCTTCCGGCTTACACGTGGTTTGCAGGTAGGTATCCAGGTCGGCGTAATACTTTTGCTTTGCCGGAAATTTAACCGGGTGCTCGCGATTTTCACCTTGCGGGAAATAGCCATTAATAACCGTGAGGGGCTCAGGACCGCCGATATCAAACTTGCCGGCAACCATACGGCGCTGGGCGTCGCTGGCATCAGTTGGGAAACCGTATTCGCGATCAATAAAAGGTAGGCGTGAGAGCAGGGCAACGCCGTAGTGTGTTTTTTGGCCAAAATAAATCAGCTCATAGCCCAGGTCTTTTATCGCATCTACTGGAAAGTCTTCGTCGGTGACTTTGGTTTCCTGTAGGCCGATGATATCGGGCTGATGGTTGTCTACCAAGGCCTGCATCTGGTGCAGGCGAGTGCGAATACTATTGACGTTAAAGGAAACAACCTTCATCTCTTCCCCCAAAATAAAAAAGGTCGGGCTAGCCCGACCTAAGAGTTAGTTCGCGGACCGGGCGCACGCCGCGCCCAGTGCCTATCAGTATTTAGAAGTTGGCAACTTGGGGCGGGGCCTTGCTGGCCTTATCGGCCAGGCCGATAAAGTCCGCCATTATATAGCCCGCTTCATTCAAAATTGGATCTTTTTCCAACTTGATCTCTACAGGACCACCAATGTTAGCCACCTCTTCAGATTCGCTTTCTTCGTATGCCTCAAAGTTCTCGTAGGGTTCAAGGCCTTTAGCTTTGCGGCGACGGTTTTCCATATCCAGCAATCGCTGATTAACGGACTTGCGCTCATTCTCTCTGGTTGATTCGTTGAGAGAGACATACTTCTTGTCAGCCCGCTCGGCGTCGAACTTGAACTGATCGCGCAGGAAAACAAAATCTGGATCTGTTTCCGTGCGCTTGTTGTGCTTGGTAATCAAGTTCGGGATCAGCATCTTCAAGTTGAAATACTTCGCATGAGGCACAGCGTGGATACGGTCCCAGGGCAGGGCAGTATCGTAAGCACTCTCCCCCACATTTTCGGCATCAATCAACTGTGGCATATCTATGTCCGGCTTCACACCCGCATGCTGTGTGCTGTCTCCGGAAACCCGGTAGAACTTGGACTGGGTAATTTTCAACTGGCCTTCCTTCAGGGGAGCCATAGTTTGCACAGTACCCTTACCAAAGGATTGGTTGCCCACTACCAGGCCTCGGTTGTAATCCTGGATTGCACCGGCAAAGATCTCGGATGCAGAGGCCGACAAGCGATTAATCAATACCATCAGCGGCCCGCGATACATGGCGCGGGAGCGCGAGCGGTTGTGGCGGGAAATCTGCTCATTGGCATGGCGGATCTGCACAACAGGGCCCTGATCAATAAACAGGTCTGTGAGCATGGTGGCTTCTTGCAGTGAACCACCGCCATTGTTGCGAAGATCCAGAATAATACCGTCAACCTTCTCCTCTTTAAGTTCACTCAGCAGACGGGCAACGTCTCGCGTGGTGCTCTTATAGTTGGGGTCTCTGCGGCGATAGGCATCGAAGTCGATATAGAAGGTTGGCAGGTTAATCACACCGATCTTGTAATTCTTGCTGCCGTCAGAGAATTCAAATACTGCCTTCTTGGCCGCCTGATCTTCGAGCTTCACTTTGCTGCGCTTGATCAAGATAGTCTTGTGAGTCCCGTCACCACCAGTGGGGATGGTCTCCAGGCGAACATAGGTACCGGCCTTGCCGCGAATCAAGTCGACAACATCATCCAGGCGCCAGCCCACTACATCGACCATTTCGCCTTCTTTATCCTGGCCAACACCCACGATTTTATCATTGGGCTTGATCTTGCCAGTGCGGTCGGCTGGACCACCGTGTACCAGGCGAGCAACTTTGGTGTATTCCTCGTCTGCCTGCAGCACAGCACCGATACCCTCCAAGGAGAGGGACATGCTCATATTAAAGTTTTCCAATGAGCGCGGTGACAGGTAGTTGCTGTGTGGATCGTAGAGACGAGTCAGTGAGTTCATATAGAGCTCAAATACGTCGTCGCTCTTCTGCTGCTCGAGACGCTTCTTTTGGCCTTTGTAACGGCGCACAAGAAGGTCTTGGATTTCCTCATCGGTTTTACCGGTAAGGCGCAGATTCAGGATGCTGCTCTTTAAGCGCTTACGCCAAAGCTCATCTGCAGCGCTGATCGAGTTGGGCCACTGGCTTTCCTCCCGATCCAGCTCAAGGGTCTCTTCCCGAGAAAAGTCATAGGCGGGCAGGCCTTTCTCTAGTTGGGACAGGATGTTATCTAGCCGGTCGCCCATACGCAGGCGGAAACGGTTATAGATACTGAACCCAGCGGTGACATCACCAGCGCGAAGCTGGTCATCCATCTCCGCTTCCCACGCGCGGAATTCGTCGATATCAGAGGCGAGGAAGTAACTTTTAGTGGGGTCGAGTGCATCGATATACTCGTTCCACAAGTTCTCGGACATTTCGTCGCCGATTTTGATTTTGTTGTAGTGCAGCATTTCAAGTTTGCTGACTATCTCTTGTGCAGTACCACCTTGACCCTCTTCGGGGGCTATTCGCTCTGGCTCTGCCAGAACACTTGTGGAAAGAAGGCCAATGACCAAGAAGCCGGAAAAGAAAGCGGCGATCCGATTGGTAAGCATAGGGAGTCTCTTTATACGTCCTACTTCATAGGCGTCCGGCCCTTATGGCTCGGCGACCTATAGCTTAGGACAAGTATAAAGGCTGAAAGCTCCAAAGGGCATGAAATACCTCTAATCAGAGATG
The DNA here is from genome assembly GCF_056311705.1 of Microbulbifer sp. ABM4_008. Lineage (NCBI taxonomy): Bacteria > Pseudomonadati > Pseudomonadota > Gammaproteobacteria > Cellvibrionales > Microbulbiferaceae > Microbulbifer > Microbulbifer sp. ABM4_008. The sequence goes on from NZ_CM149970.1 coordinate 2,305,806, forward strand.
GATCTTTTTCTTTAACACTGTATTTAGCAAAATAGCTTTCCTATTGAGTGTGAAATTGAGGCATTTTTTCTCGTTTTGAAGGCTTGAGTATGTATGGTCATCATAACTATTGTGTAACTGCAACTGTAAAAAAGCGTTAAAAATAAGCACTTTGACTAATAGGTCAGAACCACTTTGATGACTTTGAAGGCTTTTAAGGTCATGAAGTTGCACCAGTTACCACTTTATTAATTCGAGTGAGCGCTCCTCGGCTAGAAGTGTTGCTCCAATAATCACTGTGACCGCAAAAATGATGTTTTGATTTCGGAGCAATAGGCGAATATCGGGCGAGTGCCAGTATCTGCGAATCGTGTTTTTACCACTTGGTCCAAACAGTGGTAACATGGCCAGTAGATTTGTTTGAGGTGAGGTGCTTATGCCTTGGGAGAAAAGTTTCGATGTCGATAGCGCAGTCGATAAAGCGACGGAAGCCTTTTGGAAAAAAGGCTTTGAAGCGACTTCTCTGGCCGACCTGCTCAAAGCTACTGGGCTGACTAAAGGGAGCTTTTATAACGCCTTCGGCAGTAAGAAGCAGCTTTTTACCCTGAGTTTACTCAAGTATGAGAGAGAGCAGCGGCGCGACGTAATGGCCCGGCTTGAGTCGTTGGAAGATCCTATCGGCGCTATCAGTCAGCTTTTCGACTCCCTAATTGAACAAAGCCTTGCAGATCCGGAAAAGAAGGGCTGCTTTTTGGTTAATACGGCACTCGATATGCCTAACCTGGATAGCGATATTGGGGATGCTGTAAAAAAGGGCTTGCGGGATACTGAGTCATTTTTTGCAAGGCAGGTTCGCCTGGGGATAGAGAAAGGTGTGATATCTGATCGAGTAGACCCGGAAGTCTGCGCCAATAGTTTACTGACTCTTTTAGTCGGCTTGCGAGTGTTGGCACGTGGAGTTTTTAATAAGGAAAGCCTCTCCAGAATTAAGGTACAGGCATTAGACTTGCTGCGTTGACCTGATCTTTCTTCTGGCGTTGAAAGCTCTTCGTAGGGTCTTGGCGCCGTCCTCTCGGTTGCCAGGGCTGCACTGTGATTTCCCTCTCCTGACCTCCATTAATCCTTCCTGTCAATTTTTGCATTGGATAGGGCTTCATATTTTTTCTGTTCATTCTCAGTAGGCATTAATGCATAGCAAATAGTTATATAAATAATCTTTACCGATCGGTACAAACTCATTAGCATTGTTTGTAGCAATCGGTACATACAGTTTACAGGGGTGTCTCCCCTTATTTTTTAACCAGGTTTGGACCGATCGCTACAAACAAGTGAAACTATCTAGTTAGGAAATATGATGGCTACTTTCAAGACTCACACGATTGAATCCGCTCCTGTTGCTGCTCAGCCTCTTCTTGCAGGCGCGAAGAAATCGATGGGCTTTGTGCCCAATCTATTCGCAACTATGTCAGAGGCCCCCGCATTACTTGAGGGTTATACGACCTTGGCGGGAATTTTCGATAAAACCAATCTTTCCGAGACAGAGCGCCAAATCATCTTAATGACAAACAACCGCCTGAACGGGTGCCGTTACTGTATGGCTGCTCACACATCCATTTCCCAAATGGCCGGTGTTGAAACGGAAATTATTGAAGCATTGCGTAGTAACACACCGATTGCAGATGAAAAGCTTGAGGCATTACGTACATTTTCTGCGGTAGTGAATGAAAGCCGTGGCTGGCCGACGGAGGAACAAGTTAGCGCTTTCCTTGCTGCTGGCTACACGCAGCAGAGCGTACTGGAAGTGGTTCTAGGTACCGCTTTAAAAGTCATGTCGAATTATACAAATCACATTGCCGAGACCGTCCTGGATAGTGCCTTTGCAGTTAATGAGTGGACTCCCGAAGGAGAGGCAGTGGCCTGATTTCTGCCCTGGGCTTGATTGGCCATCCAGCCCTCACTGAGGAGACTTGGGGTGGCCATCAACAATTCATAGCGGAGCCCGCAACTGTGTTGCGAATTGAAATTTGAATTTATTCGACTTAAGTAACTGAGGTATACGAAATGACTCTTCAAGCTAGCAATATCACTGCATTAATCACAGGGGCAAATCGGGGGATCGGCAAGGCCATTACAGAGGGACTGTTGGATGCGGGCGCGGTCAAAGTGTATACCGCTGTTCGCGATCTAGCCTCGGTACGGCAGCTCGTCCAAAAATATGGCGAAAGGGTCGTCCCCATTGAATTTGATCTTTCACGTGAAGAAACCATTCAAAGCGCTGTAAAGGTTGCCGGTGATGTCAATCTGGTTGTCTCTAATGCGGGCGTAGTGAAGCTATCGACACCCTTGGACGATGATGCTGTGGAGAGCTTCAAGTATCAAATGGAGGGCAATGTTTACCCACTGATAAACCTGGCCAAAGCGTTTGGCCCTGTTTTGAAATCTAATGGTGGGGGTGTCTTTGTCCAAATGAACTCACTGGCATCCATCAAAAATTTTCTCCCATTTACTGGTTACTCCGGCTCAAAGGCGGCTGCCTATGCAGTAACTCAGGGTTTGAGGGAGGCCTGGGTCGAGCAGGGGACTCAAGTTATCAGTGTTATTGCTGGTCCAATCAAGACGGATATGGCCGACTCCGCAGGCATGGGAGAGGGAGCCCCTCCAGCGAGCATCGTATTCGATGGCATTATGAAGCCACTAACAACGGGTGATTTTTTTGTTTATCCAGATGAGATGGCTCAAGAGGTCGCAAAAATTTACGCTCCCTTTGCCAAGAGCATACTTGAGATCGAAAGCTAACTTAGAACCCCAGAGAGGATCGGGCAATGTTACTAGATACACCAGTATGTGATTTCGGATGGAAAGCCCCGGACTTTACCTTGAAAGACCCTGACGGCAAGAGCTTTCGAATGTCGGACCATCTGGGAAGCAAGGGGCTGTTGATTGCATTTATCTGCAATCACTGCCCCTATGTTCAGGCGATTGCAAATCGTTTAGCTGAGGATGTGCGAGAACTACAAGGGCTGGGCATTAATGTTCTGGCCGTTATGTCAAACGATTATCGCGATTACCAGATTGACAGTCCTCCTTATATGGCGAAGTTTGCCCGAGACCATGGGTTTACTTTCCCCTATTTGGTTGATGAAGATCAGTCCGTAGGGAGAGCTTACCAGGCGGTATGTACACCAGACTTCTTCGGGCTGAATAAGGATGGAGAGCTCCAATATCGAGGCCGAATCGATGATGCGGGAATGGGAATCCCGGCAGGCCGAACCAGAGAGCTTGTCAATGCAATGAAGTTGATCGCAGAGACTGAGGCAGGGCCGGAAAAGCAGCTGCCAAGTATGGGGTGCTCTATTAAATGGAGTGGTAACTATAACTGATATGGGTTGCTAGCTAACGGGAATGCTCTGGCGAACATAAAGCACACAAAGATATAAGAAAATACATTAATATAATGATTTAACCTATTGATTATAAAGAATTAATGAAGAATTAATGTAGTTTGTTAAGTGGCGGGTGCCAGAAGTGTGACACCCGCTTTCTTATTTACTCAGTAAGCTGGCGGGTCATGATGATGTGGTCAATGTTGTAACCATGCTTTGTAACTGCCAGGTCTAGTAGATAGTCTGTAATAGCTTCATCCAGCTGGGGAGTGCGGCTTAACAGGTAGAGGCTGGAGCGGTCTGGATCACCAACGAGTGACCACTGATAGCCAGGATCTAGCTCTAGTATCCAGTAGTCGCCGGCAGCTTTACCCTCAAAGAAGGTGATAGCGAGTTTACTGTTGGTCTCATCAATGGGGACTCCAGTGCCCTGAACACTGATCGGGAACCCATATTTTGGGTGTAAGATTCGACAAAAATTGAAAACGCTGATAGATCCATCATCATTGAGGCCGTAGTCCGCTGTTACTGCAGTACAAGCCGGCTGGAAAATTTGCGGTAGCCGGGCAATCTCATACCACTTGCCGAGATACTGATTCACATCGACATAGGGAACCGTTTCCAGTTCATCATCTGCCAGAACGGCCTGGGTACTGAGTGCAAACAGTACAATTCCTATACCTCTCAATAAGCTCTTCATTTCCTTGCTCCTTGTGTTCGCAGTTTTTTAGGCCGCCAGCTTCATAGCTAAGCGACAATCTCTTTACGGGGATATAACTGGAACGGATTAACCAAGTTCTGTGTTTAATCTGAATTTCAAAAAAGTGTCACCTAGGTGAATGAGCTGAGGTCCTAGAAGTTGACAGAAGGCCAGCCTTTGCTAAGTGGTGATAGATAGGGTTTGTTTGAGGCTGACCATGGCTAAAACGGTAGATGTAGACGTCCTGGTATTAGGGGGCGGAATTCAAGCGATTTCATTGTTGCGAGAGCTATCAACAGATTTTTCTGTGCTGGCAATAGACCAGGGGTTAGACGATGCCGAGTCGTTACACTTTCATGGCTATTTCTCCTCAGGCTGGAATGCGGCACACCCAAGTGCGGCAAAGGCTTACTTAAAGGCCGCACAGTTTTGGCGCACACAACTGGAGAGCGATGGTGTTGATAGCCACATAACAGATTTCTATGCCGCGCTTCCCCGAGAATTTTTAGATATTGTCGAGCCCAACTGGATTGCGGCGGGTATTCCAGTGGAAGAGGTGCCGATACCAGCTCCACTGGTAACAACTAGCTTGCCATCGCATCAGTGCTTTCGATTTGCTGATGACCTTATGTTTGACGGCGCTGAAGCCTATCGTCGTTTTAGTGCTCCTGTTAGCGAGAAGTTGGTGAAAGGGAGTATCCGAAAATTCGACAAAGATAGTGGTGGCGTGACTGAGGTCTCTGCCGATATCGGTGGTAGTTCCCACCAAATAAAACCCCAGTTGGTTCTCTCAGCATGTGGGGCGGGCAATGCAGCAATACTCGAAAGTCTTGGAGTGCCAGCTCAAGGAGTGCGGGATAGCCAAGTTGTTCGGCCCCTACATATGTTGCTGGCTAAGGGTGCTAATACCCCTCCAATCTCAGCCTTCCTGATGGACATGGTAGTGGCATATCACCCGCTGGAAAGTGGAGAGGGACTTTGGATACTCACCCTCAATCCAGAGCACCCCAGGTTTCGCTCTGGTGTGGTTGACATGAGGGTGGCCCCGCCCATAGAGAGGGCGTTAATCCGGGATACCCTGGATAGATTGGCAAATTGTATGACCGGGTTTGAGGATTGGGCAGCCGGCTGTCATTGGGGTGTTTACGCAGGTTGGAAAACTGACGCTCCAGGGCCGGATGGGGATGCTCTTGTGCAGTTAAACTATCCGCGTCCATACCATATCCACAGCTTTGATATAGCCAATTTCTTGGCGGTTTGGCCGAATCACTGGGGTCTCGCCGTGGAAGCTGCAAAGGAGGCCGGGAAATGGGTTCGCTCAAAAGCTAAGCCTCGGCATCCTCAATCTGAAGCGATAGGTAGCTTGCTGTCGCAGTCAGTTGGTCATCAAACTATTTGTAATAAATGGCAAAGCGATGAATTGGAGTGGCACTCTTGGGCTGAGTTTGTCCAGAAAATGGGCCTGCCAATCAGGTGATTTGCTTAGTATTTCAGCGTCGAGCCATCAGTCTATGAGTCCAACAAGGCGATATTAACAACGTATTTCGCTTGCAAAGACATTTTTTTTCTGTATCTTAAATTGAAATGTAACCGGTTACATTCTGTTTCAAACGGTGGAGTGCTACGAAAACCGCGATCTGGAAACAGCGTGTCCGCTTACAAAACACGGAAATAAAAATAAATAGGCTGTTTATTCAGCTGGTTCTTTGAGTGGCCCGAGGGGATGGGGTTTGGTTAAAAAAATAAGAATGGGCATGGTTGGTGGTGGAGAGGGTGCTTTTATTGGTGCAATCCATCGGATGGCAGCAGCTCTCGACGGTGAGATAGAGCTAGTCGCCGGCTGCTTTAGTGGCGATTCCGAACGCAGTCGTAAAACTGGTGAAAAGCTGGGGCTACACCCGGACCGGATTTACCAAAGCTATCAACAGATGTTCCAAGAGGAATCCCGTCGCAGCGCTGATGATCGAGTTGAATTTGTATCTGTAGTAACTCCCAACCATCTCCATTTACCCGTTTCTATTGCTGCGTTGCGGGCGGGATTCCATGTCCTCTCCGACAAGCCAGCCGCCTCCACTTTGGAAGAAACACTTGAGCTTAAAAAGGAAGTGGAGCAAAGCGGGCATCTTTATGGTTTGACCCACACTTATGCTGCTTACCCTCTGGTTATGCAAGCGAGAGCAATCCTGGGCAGGAGAGAGTTGGGGTCTATTCGGCGAGTTACCGTTGCCTATCCGCAGGGGTGGCTGGCACTAGCCGGTGATTCCACGGGAAGTAAGCAGGCGAGTTGGCGAACAGATCCTGCACGTTCGGGAGAAAGTGGCTGCTTTGCGGATATAGGCACCCATGCTCATCATCTGGTGGAGTTTTTTACTGGCCAGCATATCTCTGAAGTCTGCGCAGACGTGCAGGCGGTAGTTGATGAAAGAGCATTGGATGATGACGGTGCAGCGCTATTTAAATTAGATCAGGGCGCTCGAGGAACACTTACAGCCAGTCAAGTCTGTGGAGGAGAGGGGAACAACCTGAATATCGGCGTTTACTGTGAAGACGGTTCGCTGTTTTGGGAGCAGGAAGCCCCAAACCAATTGCAAGTAAAGCGCAGGGGGCAGCCTGTGGCGATTTGGAAAGCCGGTGCGGATTGTGAGTATCTGGATGGAGGCGTCAGGTCTTTCTGCCGGACACCTCAAGGGCACCCGGAGGGCTATATAGAGGCCTTCGCCAATATCTATCGCGATTTTGCTGGTCAAGTCCGAGGCCGCCGCGAGGGGGTAGTTTCAAAGAACAGTCCTGCCGTTGGCAACATTGATGCAGGTGTTCGCGCAATGGCATTTGTGCGCGGTGTGCTGGAGAGCAGTCGCGCAAAATCCTCATGGGTTTCCCTGGCGCCTTATTGGAAGTGAGTGGCTAGGTCTAACCTCACAGAATTTAGGTATCTCTGGCAGGGTGGGCGTCCGGCAGCTAGTACGGCACAGGGAGGTGCCGGTGTCGGCCTGCGGCCAGTTACCTTTTGAAGAGTTTTCTCAAAAGGTGCAAACCAATCGCTTGGAAAGGGTTGGTTACAGAATTAATAAGTACAGCAGTAAAAAGGATAACAATAAATGAAGGCACCCAGAATTCAGGGGCCCGGAATTTTTCTCGCCCAGTTTCTCCCATCGAGCGAACAGCCAGCTTCGCTTGAATCTATGGCTCGTTGGGCATCAGACCTGGGGTACAAAGCCATCCAGGTTCCCACTTGGGACAAGCGGATTTTCGACCTTGAGCTGGCCAGTAAAAGCCAAGCTTACTGTGATGATGTACTGGGAATCTGTGAGGAGGTTGGGGTACAGATTTCTGAATTGTCTACGCATTTGCAGGGGCAGTTGGTCGCAGCTCACCCAGCCTATAAGGAAATGCTGGATATTTTTTCTCCAGAGGCAGTACGCGGAAACTTGCAAGCCCGTGCAGAGTGGGCGAGCAATCAGTTAGTTCTTGCAGCTCGGGCCAGTGCCAACCTGAAGCTCAAATCTCATGCAACTTTCTCCGGCGCTTTACTCTGGCACACTTTTTATCCATGGCCCCAGCGCCCAGCGATGTTGGTTGAAGAAGGTTTTCGCGAACTGGCCCGTTTGTGGCGTCCGATATTGGATGCGTTTGACAGCGCGGGGGTCGATGTCTGCTATGAGCTGCACCCCGGTGAAGACCTGCATGATGGCTTGACCTTCGAGCGGTTTCTTTACGAGGTGGAAGATCACCCTAGAGCCAACATCTTGTATGACCCAAGCCATTTGCTTTTGCAGCAAATGGATTACCTGGCCTTTATCGATATCTATCACGAGCGAATCAAGGCTTTCCATGTGAAAGATGCGGAGTTTCACCCGAGTGGAAGGGCTGGAGTATACGGCGGTTACGCCCCCTGGATTGACCGCCCCGGTCGCTTTCGCTCCCTGGGGGATGGTCAGGTAGATTTTCGTGGGATTTTTAGCCGACTGACCCAGTACGGTTACGATCGCTGGGCGGTATTGGAATGGGAGTGTTGCATTAAGGATCAACAGCAGGGGGCCAGTGAGGGTGCGCCATTTATTCGAGAGCACCTGATAACCGTGGCTGACAAAGCTTTTGATGATTTTGCCGGTGCTGAAACAGATCGCGCTCGAAATCGTAGAATTTTAGGGCTGGACTAGTTTTTGCCAATCCCAGTGAACAACGAATAACAATAAATCATGCGGAGACTGGATAGATGAGTACACAGACAAAGGCTTTGCACAGGAACGTCTTCCTGGTAGGAAATCTGTCAATCTTTATGATTGGTCTTGGTTTTGCTGTGAGGGCTTCGATCGCCGGCAACTTACAGTCGGACATTTATGATCATATTGATCTTGCCAACTCCACCGCAATGGTTGGAGAAGCGCTTGGATTTACCTTTACAGGGTTTGCCCTAACCCTGCTATTTGGCAGCGCATTGGTAGACTTGGTCGGTATCAAACGGATGTTAATGCTCTCATCAATAGGCTACGTGTTGGGCAGTCTGCTTATTATTGCAGCATCCTTAGTAACCCCCGGGGAGGGCGTTGAGAACTTGGTTCTTGCGGGGCTGTTACTTACCGGTTTGGGCTGGGGGGCAGTGGAGGCCGCCAGTAATCCAATGGTTGCAGCGGTTGATCCTGAAAATAAAACTCAGCGGCTAAATGTACTACATGCCTGGTGGCCTGCCGGGATTGTGGTGGGCGGATTACTTGGGTTAGCCATTTCTGCGCTTGAACTTCCCTGGCAGTTGAACCTGATTGTTTTGGCCCTACCGGCTGTGGTCATGGCGTGGCTTGTGTCCAGAACAGAATTCCCGGTAACTGAACGGGTTTCCTCTGGCATCAGTTATGGCGAGATGTTTAAAGAAGTTTTCAGGCAGCCGATGTTTATCGTGCTATGGATCTGTATGTGGCTAACCGCTGCAACAGAGCTGGCTCCAGGGCAGTGGGTTGACCTGACGCTCTCTCGAGTAGTCGGTATGAAGGGCATTCTCATTCTGGTTTATGTCAGCATGTTGATGTTTGTAATGCGCCACTTTGCCGGAAGGCTGGCCAAAAAACTCTCTCCCATTGGACTCTTGTGGCTGAGTAGTTTACTTGCAGCTGTTGGCCTCTATTGCTTAGGAATGGCGAGAACCACGGTAACTGCATTCTTAGCGGCAACAGTTTGGGGCATCGGTGTCTGCTATATGTGGCCTACCATGCTCGCTACGGTATCCGAGCGTTTTGTACGCGGTGGCGCACTGTTTTTGGGGTTGCTGGGGTTTGCTGGGGGAATGTCTATTCAGTTTGTTCTGCCGAAGCTTGGAGAAATTTTTGACAGCGCCAAGATTGAGGCTGCCGGTGGTTTGGAGGCCTTTGAAAAGTTAACGGGCGATGAACTGGATGCTGTGTTGGCAACTGCCTCTATCGAATCATTCCAGTCACTGGCCATGGTTCCCCTTATCTTGCTGCCGATTTTTGCGTTTATCTGGATTTGGGATCGTAGGCAGGCTGCGAGCAAAGTGCAAGGTGTCACTGCAGTAGGCAACCAGTAGGCGTTTTCCATTTGTGCGAAAATAGTCGACTACTAACAACAAAGTAACGGAAAAGTATGTCAAATATTCGCGAAGTTGCACGTCGCTCCGGTGTTTCCGTCGCGACCGTGTCCAGAGCCCTGAAAGACCCGCAAATGGTTTCTCCGCGGACCAGGGAGCGGGTGCTGAAGGCGGTGGAAGAGGCCGGTTATCGGCCCAATATGTTGGCGAGAAACTTTAGTTCCGGTAAGTCATTTGCAGTGATGGTTCTGGTTCCAAATATCGCCAATCCATTTTTTTCCAAAGTCATCCGAGGGATAGAAAAGGCAGCTCAAGACCAGGGTTACTCCGTTTTACTGGGAGATACCAAGGGCGAACCAGCTCATGAGCAGTTCTATGCGGGAATGGCGCTGACGAATCAGGCAGATGGGCTTATTCAACTGGATAGCCGCTATCCATTTGCAGAGAAAGATGCAGCTTTAGCAGCGTCGATTCCAATGGTAAATGCGTGTGAGCGCATTGCTGAAGACGACCGCTATCCGGTTGTTGAACTGGATAACTCCGGCGCGGCGCAAGCCATGGCTCGCCATTTGATTGAGCTGGGTCACCGCCGGATCGGCATAGTGACCGGCCCGCTTAATAGTCCGATTGTGCGTGATCGCCTGGCCGGTTTTGAGGAGGAGATGCAACGGCACGGTCTCGAGTTGAATTCTGACCTGGTTGTAAACGGAGAATTCACTATGCCGTCTGGTGCGAAGGGTGCAAAAAAACTGCTCTCTTTAGCCTCTGCGCCTACTGCCATTTTTTGTATGAATGATGAAATGGCTATTGGCGCTGTTCATCAAGCGAAGGAAATGGGTTTGCAGGTGCCTGCGGATGTGTCGGTGGCGGGCTTCGATAATATTGAGTTTTCGCAATTTACGGACCCGCCCCTGACAACAATTGACCAGCCCGCAGAGAAGCTGGGCAGATATGCGATGGAAACCTTGCGCCGCATTATTGATGGAAAACAGTTAAAAGCGAGCCGAACTATTTTGCCCTTTGATTTAGTGGCAAGGGGAAGTACGGCCCGCTATCAGGATTAATAAAGTGCGGATGTAAAACCATCGCGGCAAATTGATTAGATAAACACCAATGCATGTGGAGATAACAACGATGAAAAAATTCACTGGGACAAAATTTTGCACGTCTTTACTGGCCTCTGCAGTACTACTAGTCACACTAGGGGGTTGTGAACGGATGCCGGAAAAGTCCGGTATACAAGCGGATAAGGACTGGAGGCATTTATTCGACGGTAAAACGTTGCAGGGTTGGACCGGTGCCAATGGCTCTCATGTAGGAGAGGCTTGGCAGGTCGTTGATGGCAACCTGGTGCTCACTGCTGGTGGAGCGGGGGATATCGTCACTGCAGAGAAGTTTTCTGATTTTGAGCTGGAACTGGAATGGAAGATATCTGAAGGCGGCAACAGCGGCATTATTTATCGGGTAGCTGGTGGCAATGCACCAGTCTGGATGTCAGGTATGGAATACCAAGTACTTGATAACAGTGCTTTTCCCGAACTGGAAAAACTGAGCCACAGCGCGGGATCAGTCTTCGACTTGTATGCACCCAGCGAAGATGAGGTAAAGCCGGCGGGAGAATTCAATAAAACGCGTATTCGAGTGGAGAATGGTCGGGTTGAACATTGGCTGAATGGAAGCATGATTGTCAGTTATGAACTTTGGTCTGAAGATTGGGATACACGTCTTGCCAACAGTAAGTTTTCCTCTTACCCCGATTTTGCCCGTAGTGAGAGTGGCTTTATTGCTTTACAAGACCACGGCGACAAAGTGTGGTACCGCAATATCAGAATTCGGGAGCTGTAAATCATGGGTATTTCAGGCGTGGGTATTTGGCAGGTACTTATTGTTCTTGTGTTAGCGGTTCTACTATTTGGTAGTGGCAAGATCCGCCGTCTGGGAGAAGACCTTGGAGGAGCGATTAGTGGTTTCCGCCGCTCATTGCATCAAAGCGATAAGGATGGCACTAGAGAAGATTCCCCAGGTAACTTGTCTGGCAATCTACTCCAAGCTGGGGAGCGGGAATGAAGCGTAGAGCTTTGCTACAGGTTGGTGCCGGCTTGGCTGCAGCTGCTTTTACCGCCCCCTTGTTTGGCAATAGTGGGCGAATCATTACCAATACCCCGGGTGGCCCTGTGAAAATTTCCCTGGCTCAATGGTCCCTGCATCGGCAATTGCGAAGTGGCGCTCTCAAGGTATTGGATTTCCCTATTAAGGCAAGAAAGGCATTTGCAATTGACGCGGTAGAGTATGTCAATCAGTTTTTTGCCGATAAGGCCAAGGATCAGAGTTTTCTTTCAGCGTTGAAATCGCGTGCAATAGATCACGGGGTTAAAAGCCTTTTGATTATGGTTGATGCAGAAGGTGATCTTGGCAACCCAAATGCTAGCGAAAGACAACAAGCGGTAGAAAATCATTTCCAGTGGGTTGAAGCGGCTAAATATTTGGGTTGCCACTCTATCAGGGTAAATGCTGGCGGACAGGGCAGTAGCAGGGAGGTCAGCTCTGCTTGTAGAGATGGGCTGCGAGCTCTCTCAGAGTTTGCCTTGGATTTCGACATCAATATTGTGGTGGAGAACCACGGTGGCTATTCCTCAAGCGGACTTTGGTTATCCCAGTTATTACAGTCAGTGGATATGCCGAACTGTGGAAGCTTGCCAGACTTTGGAAACTTTGGTGACTACGACCGCTACTTGGGAGTAGAGCAGTTGATGCCCTTTGCCCGCGGAATCAGTGCAAAGAGCTTTTCATTTGATAAGCAGGGAAATGAGACCAATACGGATTTTGCCCGGATGCTGCGGATAATTCGAAAGGCGGGTTACAAGGGGCATATTGGGATTGAGTATGAAGGCGCCGGCGATGAAGACTGGGGAATCAATGCAACGAAAGAGCTTTTGCTGCGCTTGTCGCGACAGGGTGAACTACATAGTGAATAAGTAATAATTATTTGGTTAAAATGTAACCGGTTACTTATGTTTTTTGATCAAAATATTTAGGGATTTCTAGGTTCGTTAAAAATGTTTATAAAAATTAATCTTTTTGGTTAAAAAACATAAGTTAGACATTAGATGTAACGGATAAGTAAAAAATTTTGGCAAAAAATGTAACCGGTTACAGGTTTATCTTGTAAGTTATTTAAAATTAAACGAATAAAACAAAAATAATTGATGAAGTAGGAGAGAGGCGATGCCGAATGATGACTTCGAGAAGAAAGAGTATGACGCACTGATTGTTGGGTCTGGTGCTGGCGGCGGTATGGCTGCCTATGTACTAGCCACTGCAGGGCTAAAGGTTCTACTGCTGGAGGCGGGGAGATCCTATGACCCGGTTAAGGAAACCCCAATGTTTAACCTCCCAAAAGATGCGCCTTTGCGTGGGGGGAGCACACCGGAAAAGCCGTTCGGTTTCTATGATGCAACGGTTGACGGAGGTTGGCAGGTACCCGGCGAACCCTACACTCAGGGCTCCAGGGAAAGAGGCCGCCGTTTTGACTGGTGGCGTGCCCGTATGCTAGGTGGCCGTACGAACCATTGGGGAAGGATTTCCCTGCGAATGGGTGAGTATGATTTTAAACCCTACTCAAGGGATGGGCTCGGTTTTGATTGGCCGATCAGTTACAACGATCTCGCTCCCTACTACGATAAAACCGAGATGCTCATTGGTGTCTATGGCACTAACGAGGGGTTAGAAAACACTCCTGACTCCTCCGAAGGAGTGCTGCTGCCACCCCCGAAGCCCCGTGCCTATGAACTTCTGGCCAAAAAAGCGTGCGATAGGCTGGGGATCCCTGTAATTCCCTCTCACCTGGCTATTCTCAGTGAGCGTCTAGATCACGAAAATATTCCGCAGAAATTATTCCCGGACAATAAATTGGCCCAGGACGTCACTCGGGAATCAATGAAATCTCGCGCAGCCTGTTTTTGGGCCACGCCCTGTGGGCGCGGTTGCTCAATTAAGGCGAATTTCCAGTCCACGACTGTACTACTGCCACCGGCATTAGCGACGGGCAATCTGGATATCATTACTGATGCCATGGTGCGTGAAGTTACCGTTGATAAAAAAGGTAAGGCAAACGGGGTTATTTATATTGATAAAGATACCCGTCAGGAAAGATTTGCCAGTGCCCGCGCTGTGATTGTTGCAGCCAGTGCGGCTGAAACTTCGCGCATTCTCCTTAATTCCAAAAGCACTTTATTCCCCGATGGTATCGCCAATGGCAGCGGTGCCGTAGGGAAATATCTGATGGATACAGTGGGAGCTGGTATCGGCGGGCAGATTCCCGCTTTGGAAAGTATGCCTGCCCACAACGAGGACGGCGCATCGGCGATGCACATGTATATGCCCTGGTGGTTGTACAAGGAACAATTGCGTGGTGACCTGGATTTCGCCCGTGGCTACCACATTGAATTCGGCGGTGGTCGCAGTATGCCGGGCGCAGGTGCTTTCGGCGGTATGGGTGATTTTACCAGTGGTGCTTATGGCAAAGACTTGAAGGAAGCATGCCGGCGTTACTACGGCTCCTTTGTGTGGTTTGACGGTCGCGGGGAAATGATTCCCAACGAGGACAGCTACTGTGAAATTGATAAGGACCAGGTAGATCAGTGGGGCATCCCGGTGTTGAAGTTCCATTGGAAATGGAGTGACCAGGAATTGAACCAGGCCGCTCACATGCACAAAACCTTTGCTGAAATCATTGAGGATATGGGCGGTAAGGTCACCTCTACCGTGCAAACCGACGGTGCCAAGGCAATTATCAACGGCGGTGCGATTATTCACGAAGTCGGCACCGCGCGCATGGGCTCAAATCCGAATGATTCCGTGCTCAATCCATACTGCCAGTCCTGGGAAGTACCGAATCTCTTCCTTACTGACGGCGCACCCTTTGTTTCCAATGCTGATAAGAATCCAACCCTGACCATTATGGCGCTGGCCTGGCGCACCTGCGACTACATCGTGGACCAGTTCAAGAAGAGGAATATCTGATATGAGCGAGGAAAAAACCAATCTGGGTCGGCGCAACGCCCTGCGTTTGATTGCTACCACCGCTGCTGCAGTTCCAGTCATTGGCTGTTCTGAGAAAGTAGCGCAAAAAGTTGTAGTGAAAGAGGAGGTGCCCGCGGCTGAACCGGTAGTAAAGAACCTGGATGCCCCGAAGCAGACTCTGGCCAGGGGCACGCCGACAGATCCGGATCTCCTTAATCCCGTTGTGCCTTGGGAGATGCAGCTTGAAATGGGTGAGTTAGCGGTATTGGCAGCACTTTGCGACGTCATTATTCCCGCGGATGAAACTTCTCCGAGTGCCTCTTCAGTAGGGGCCCATCACTACATCAACGAATATGTCAGCGCCCCATATTCCAATAACAAGGCAGATCTTGTCACGATTCGGGGAGGGGTTGTTTGGCTGGAGGGTGAGTCCAAGCGCAGATTTGGAGGTTCCTTTGTCGATCTGAATGAACCTCAAAAAGTAGCCATCTGTGAGGATATCAAGTGGACTCGCACGGCGAAGCCAGAGTTCCAGGCTGGTGCTCGTTTCTTTGCCAAAGTTCGAGTTCTCGTGTCCACCGCTTTCTATACCACCGAGGAAGGTATGGCGGATATCGGTTATATGGGTAACCGACCAATGGCGAGTTTCCCTGGAGCACCCCCTGAAGTCCTCAAGCGACTTGGCTTGGATAGCTAAAGACGCTTTTTGCTTTAGCGCTATACGCACATATAAAAATATCGAGACAGAATTGGATCGATAAGAGTAGGGCATATTCCGGTGGCCCGGCAAATGATATGTCGGGCTTTTAGGGTGAACGGAAAGCTAGAAAAAAATAATAAAAGAGAAATTTGAGCAATGAGAGAGATACCCTTAAATACAAATCGCCAGCTAGATCTATTGAGGACGTCTGTAAGTGTTCTAGTGTTGTGCAGTGTTGTTGGTATGGCAAATGCCCAGAGCACCAGTGAATCTGATACAGAGAGTCTGGTGCTAGAGGAAGTAGAGGTATTGGGTATTCGCCGGAGCATGGAGAAAAATCTCGATGTAAAGCGTTTTTCCAATGCGGTGGTAGACTCAATCACCGCTGAAGATATGGGTAAATTCCCCGATAAGAATGTTGCAGACTCTTTGCAGAGGGTTCCGGGAGTATCCATCGTTCGAAGCGGCGGCGAGGGTGCCGAGGTAAGTATCCGAGGAACTGCACCTGAGCTCACTTTTACCCAGCTAAATGGGAACTATATAGCCACTCCCGGCGATGATCCATCCCGATCATTTCCCTACGCATTGCTACCTTCAGCGATGATCTCCCGAGCGGATGTGTATAAAAGTCCAGAAGCAAAACTGGATGAAGGCGGGATAGGTGGTACTGTAATTTTACACACCCGCAAGCCACTGGACCTGGATTCCGGGGAGGGCATGTTATCCATTGAGAGTACTTATGCTGATGTTACTGGGGAGTACGAACCTCAGTACACCGGTTTTTACTCATGGAAAAATGATCAGGAAACCTTTGGCGTATTGTTTGGATACTCAAAGCAGGATCGTCAGAACCGGGTAATTAGCACCTCGGTAGAAAACTGGGGTTGGCAGGGAGATGAGTCCCCCCAGGCTGGCGTAGAGGCCAGGGGGCCGATGGTGGATATCGACGGTAATGAATACCGGGATTTCTATGCGCCGCGAGCCGTTGTCGGTAGTGTCTTTGAAGAGGAGCGGACCCGGGATGGCATGCAGCTAAGTGCTCAATGGCGTCCGGTAGAACAGCTGGAATTTGGTGTCAATTATTTCCGCTTTGAGCTAGGCGGCAACTCAGAGAATTATCGTATCGTATTTCCTGAGTGGAACTACGGGGATGCAATAGCCCCGGGCAGTCTCAAGTTTGATGAAGATGGTGATACTCTTCTCGGCATTGGTATGCTCGATCGGGGCCAGGCAGAGTTACAGTCTCCACAGGTAGCTGGTGACTACACTCGAACGGAATATGTTTCGGATACGCTGGATTTCAATATCAGTTACGAGGGAGATGGGTATAGTGCTCGGTTGGTAGTCGGTAATACCAGTGCAGAGGGCGGCCCCTCCGAGAAATTGTTTGCATCAGTCAATTCCCGTTATGGCACTGCAACCGATTGGAGCTGGGATCTCAGCAGTGGTACTGCTGAAATTGATACCAGTGCAGATCTGGGAGATCCCAATACTTATCCTTTATATGACTGGTTCTCATCCCATTGGACCAGTAGCGAGGACGAGGAGAGTTACTACCAGCTGGACGTTTCCATCGATATGGATTATGCCTGGTTTACCTCCCTGGATGTTGGGGTTAAGTATCGGGACCACGAGATAAACCGCCGCATCACCAAACAATCCTGGGATGATGATAATCCCCCTTGTCCAAAGATTAACTGGGGTGATGTTGATGGAGCTTGTTACCCTTGGTGGCCAAGCGATTCATTCCACACTGACCCCGATGGCGTGCCCGACACGATCGATATCCTTTCAAACGGCCCTGTCGATAATATTATTGGCGGTGTGAATGTGCCAAATTTCGTTTATCTGGAGTTTGATAAGTTAAAAGAGTTTCTATACGCAACCTATGGTGACCCTACGGTAATCGTTGAGAAAAATCAGGTTTACCGTGTTGGTGAGGAAATTACGGCTGCTTATGTACAGCAGAATTTTGCCTCGGCAGTCCTGCGCGGAAACTTTGGCATTCGAGCAGTCCAGACCAAGCAGTTTGCGAGCACCTACGACAATATTGATGGGGTCTTACAGGACGAACCCAATATTCGTGACAGCAGCAATACTGATATTTTACCTAGTGCTAATATCGCTTGGGATATCTCCGATGAACTGGTTATGCGCGCAGCTCTCGCTAGAGTCGTAGCGAGAGTGGAATACGATAATCTCGGTGGTTCTGAAGTGATCCACGCTCCTTTGCCCGGCTCAACAGTCAGTCAGGGGTATGCGGGCAATTCTGAATTGGAGCCTTATAAAGCTGATCAGTTTGATTTGGGTCTGGAGTGGTATTTTGATGATGCCTCTGCTGCAGGACTGACCTTGTTCAGAAAGGATATTGCTTCGTTTGTAATCAACGGTAGTTCCATGGTGACAAGGGATATCGATGGTGTTACCCGGACAGTGTCTATGTCTATGCCGGTAAATGGCACTGATGCTACCGCGCAAGGTGTAGAGCTGTTTGTTCAGTATGCCTTTGATAATGGCTTTGGAGTCTATGCAAACTATACCTTCACAGATACGGAGCTAGCTGAGATTGACTCTGAAGGTATCAAAACCAAAACAGAAATTGCCGGCACTTCGAAGGACCAGTACAACCTGTCCCTCTACTATGAAAATACCGACTTTAGCATTCGCGCTTCTTACAATTATCGCAGTGACTATGCAGACGGATTCCACAATGGCATGAACACTTTCACTGATGAATACGATCAGTTGGATGTTAATGCATCTTATCGCTTGATGGATAACCTGACGTTGACCGCCTCAATAATCAACCTTACCGAAGAGAAAGTGGATAGATATTGGGGTGAGGAAAACAGGGTTTGGGGCTCCTCATATTCAGGGCGACGAGCCTATATGGGGCTGACTTATAGCTTCTAACCTGATTGCCACCCAGTCACGCGGACACAGGGACGTGTCCGCACCTTTCTGAAAAATTTTAATTTCATATCAGCGTACTCAGTTTAGGCGCAATTGAGTATTTTATTAGCTCTCATATATCAATTCGATCTAGGAAATGTGTGCATCTTATACTAGTACTCAAGTGGAGGAGTAATTTAAAGTAGTTTGAATGGAGGGATTTATCATGAAAAGGGTATATATAGAAGACGCAACACCCTATGCTCTGGGAGTTTGTGTCACAGTCTACACTACCTGTTAATAGAAGGTAGTTTTTCACAAAAAGTGAGATGGCCCTTGAAAATGAGGGACGTCTCACTCAGGGCTAATACAGACAAATCAAGAATTTAGCGATTCTGCCTTTCTAGTTTTTTTACCACTTTTAGTAAATAATGATGGTTAAGCGATGATGAAAGGCGCTGCTTTATTAGATAATTTCTTTCTCTATTTCAGTGAAAATGAAGTCATCTTGTGGGATGTTGTTCATCACGATCAGTGGGCTTTGGATAAAGAAACCCTCATAAATATTCTGGATAAATTTTATTCCGATGTGCAGACAGGAGAAACTAAGGCAGCAGATTTCCTTCAAAGTAATGGAGCCTTCATCAGTGGTGATTTAGCTCGGAAACAATGGGGTTGGGATGTACTATCCTGGTTTTACCATTATGGCACCAAGCTTTCGTTACCGCCCTCGACTGAGGGCAAAGAAGGGGCTAGTGAAGATCCCAGGGTATCTTGGGTAGGACAGTATGTTGACTACTGTAGACAGGTGCCGGAAAAGGCTAAAGGCAAGTACAATTATCCAGAAGTGGATATTCGACTGAATAGCTTTCCTACCACCAATCAGTTGGAGTCTGTGTTTGGGACCCGGTTTTCTTCACGAAAATTTGTACCGGGTACCACTTTAAAACGTGAGCTTTTGGAAAAAATACTTTTTCATTGTGTAAAATTTCGTACTTCTCCGTTTGTTGAAAAGTTTTATAAGGCCCACTCAAACAAAATAAATTATTTTGGATATTTTCGCAGCAGCCCTGCTGGCGGCGCCTTACAAGCTACAGATATATACCTGATAGTGCACTCGGTACAGGGGATTGATCCTGGTATTTACCTCTATAATCCGATTGATCATGGATTAACCAAAGTCGGCGATGCTGTTAGCCATGATAAGGTCCGCCGCTTGCTTGTCGGTCAGCCCTATGCCGAGGGTGCCGCAGTTAATATTTGCTTTGTCTGCAAATTTAATCGGTTCTGGTCCAAGTATCGTCATTCTCGTATCTATCGGATGGCTTACCTTGAAGCGGGTCATTTATCTGAGAATATATTTCTCTACGCTCATTCCCTAAAACAAGACGTGTTTATAGCCGGCGCTTTTTATGATGAAGAGTTTGAGAGCCTATTGAAGCTGGATAAGGATAGCGCCATGGTCTTTTTTATGGCTATTGGGGAAGGAGAGCATGCCTGTTTCCCGGTAGAGTACTTGCCTTCTGATTCAACAAAATTGGATTAATGAGTAATAGTTAAATGTTTTGCCTGAAAAAATAACTTGGACATTGCGGTAATCGATGATTTCAGGGCCAAAATAACCAGTTTGGGATTTCCAATGAGCATAAAAGAGAAAAGGTACTTATGGTGAGGTGAAAACTGCAAAGCAGTATGCCCCACCGAAATAGATAAGGATAAGGTGCGTTAGTGCAGGGTGTGGACCAGCCGTGAACTTAAGCGCATGGTGGGGGAGAAGCGGATCATATCGATTAGAGAGTCGATATAGCGTTCACCGAGTTCGCCGATATCTTCAATTCTTGAGGATAAGAGCCAAGTTTCAATCACACCGAACAGGCCACCGTGTAACATCTGCATCGCGAGGTCTGTATCAAGATCTTCGGGCAGTTGGCGCTCGGATACTGCGAGGGCAATCAGTTGTGCCATTCGCTCAAGCCCGCGGGTGCGCCCTTGCTTCATACGCAAGTGGGCTTCATTATTCTCGGTAACCTTTTCTTCACAGGGATGGAAGATAATCTCAAGTACCTGCTGCCACTCTGGGTTACAAGCAATTTCCTGAAACAGCCACACCCAGCGGGTTCGCAGTGTACCGAGGGGATTGGCGTTGAGTTGCTCGCCGGCGTTATTACAAAGTTGTTCGCCGGGTAGTACCATGCGTTCTGTCAGAGCGAGCAGCAAACCGGTTTTGCTGTGAAAGTGGTCGGCAACAGCACCGCAACTAACTCCAGCCAGCTTTGCGACTTCGGAAAGGGAAGGGCGACACACTCCATATTCATGAAACACATTGAGCGCGGCGTTTAATATACGCTCACGGGTGGTCAAAATTTGCTCATCTCTGCGTTTGGTCATAAGGAACAGCGGCTTCTTTAATCAATTATTAGTTTCACTCTGGCTCATTTTTGCAGCGTTTAACCGCAAGTGTGCAAAGGGGTTTTATGTGCAAACCCTTGAATATACTGGGTGAAAGTGCATGTTAGATGAAAATTGCACGATTATGAACAGTTGATCCTGTTTCCTACGTACTCATAAAATGCCACGCTACTTTACTCAGATTTCCTTGTCACTTAAAAATTCCGCTAACTGCCAATATTTTGTCCGCGCAGTCATTTTTAGAGGTAACCATGTTAAAAGCCCGAGCTCTCACCAGCCTTTTGGTCGCTTCCGCATTGTTGGCGGGGTGTAACGAGGAAGCTTCGGCTCCACCGGGAATGGCCCCCCAAGTGACCGTAGTCACACTTCAGCCGGAATCCGTCACTCTTACCAGGGAGCTGCCGGGGCGGACTTCCCCCTTTAAAGTGGCTGAGGTTCGTCCGCAGGTTAATGGCATCATAAAACGCCAGTTGTTCCGTGAAGGTGGCCAAGTTAGTGCAAATCAGCCACTTTACCAGCTAGATGACGCTCTTTATCGTGCTGACGTCGATAGTGCCAGGGCAAGTTTGCAAGGCGCAAAGGCGGCTATGAACATCGCTCGCCTCAAAGCCGAGCGTACCGCGAACCTGGTGGGTAATGGTGCTGTTAGCACGCAGGAAAATGATGCTGCGGAAGCCGATCTTCAGGAGGCCCGAGCCGATGTAGCCGCAGCTCAGGCGGAGCTGCACAGGGCTGAAATCCAGTTGGAATATGCGCGGGTCACCTCTCCGATTACAGGCCGAATTGGCAAATCCACAGTTACTCAAGGCGCTCTGGTAACGGCCAATCAGGCCGGAACTTTGGCTACTGTGCAGCAACTAGATCCGATCTATGTTGAGGTTACCCAGTCGGCAGCTGAACTTGTTAGCCTCCGCCGAGCGCTTCAAGCGGGCACATTGGCCGATGCCACTCATCTACCTGTGACAATCCTATTAGAAGATGGCAGCAAATTTGAGCACCAGGGCAAGCTGGAGTTTGCCGAAGCCAGTGTTGACCCCTCAACGGGCAGCGTATTGTTGCGAGTAGTTGTTCCAAACCCGGATACCATGCTGTTGCCGGGTATGTATGTGCGCGCAATTGTCGGTAGTGGTGTCCGTGAAGACGCAATTCTGGTACCTCAACAGGGAATCGCGCGGGACCCAAAGGGCAACACCTCAGCCATGGTTGTTAATGAGGAAAATGTGGTTGCCCAGCGATCTGTGCGGGTTAGTCGTACGATTGGCAATCGCTGGCTAGTGGAAGATGGGCTCGAGGCCGGGGACCGGGTCGTAGTTGCCGGTCTGCAGAAAATTCGCCCGGGAGCCCCGGTACAGGCCAGCGAGCGCGAAAATGAGCAGCTGCCGGCGGCTGAAGGCGATCAACAGGCTGGCAAAGCGCCTGCACAGCAGGGGTCTTAAGGATAGGGGTTATGGCAAGTTTTTTTATCAATCGGCCCATCTTTGCCTGGGTGCTGGCAATTATCACGATACTGGCAGGTGTGTTGTCTATCGGCGAGCTGGCAGTTGAGCGCTATCCAAATATCGCGCCACCGTCGATCAATATTGAGGCAAATTATCCGGGCGCTTCCGCCAAGGTGGTTGAGGATTCGGTTACTCAAATCCTCGAACGCAACATGAAGGGCCTCGATGGTCTCCTTTACATGTCCGCCACCAGTCAATCCAACGGTGGTGTTTCAATTTCTTTAACTTTCGAGAATGGAACTGACCCGGATACAGCCCAGGTCCAGGTGCAAAACAAAGTGCAACTGGCGATGCCGCTGCTGCCACAGGAGGTCCAGGTACAAGGAGTAAATGTTAGTAAGTCTCGAGGTGGCTTCCTAATGGTTGCCGGCTTTGTGTCTGAAGACGGCAGTATGAACCGCAATGATATTGCTGACTATATCAATTCGGCCATTGTTGACCCGATCAGCCGGGTGCCAGGCGTGGGCAATGTGCAGGTATTTGGTTCCAAGTACGCGATGCGGATCTGGCTCGATCCCAATAAGCTCACCACCTATGAACTTACCCCTGGTGATGTTACCGACGCAGTGCGGGCCCAAAATGCACAAGTTACGGTCGGAAGCCTCGGTGCTGCCCCCTCTATTCCAGGGCAACAGCTAAATGCGGCAATTACTTCCCAGGAACGTTTGCAAACCCCTGAGGAGTTCCGGGATATTATCGTCAGAGCCAATGACGACGGCTCGCTCTTGCGCCTGGGAGATATTGCTCGAGTCGAGCTAGGTGCGGAGAATTATGAGTTTATTTCCCGTTACAATCGCCAGCCTGCAACCGGCATCGCTATTAACTTGGCGACTGGGGCCAATGCCCTGGAAACTGCTGATGGGGTGAAAGCCAAGTTGAAGGAGCTGGAGGCTTACTTTCCCCGAGGCCTGACTTCGGTAGTACCATTCGATACGACACCGTTTGTTGAGGCATCTATTAAGGGTGTTATCTCTACCTTGATTGAAGCGATCGTCCTGGTGTTTCTGGTGATGTATCTGTTTCTTCAGAACTTCCGTGCCACGTTGATTCCGACGATTGCGGTACCAGTGGTGCTAATGGGTACTTTTGCCGTGCTCGCTTCGCTGGGATTTTCAGTCAATATGCTCACGATGTTTGCCATGGTGCTTGCAATTGGCCTGCTTGTGGATGATGCCATTGTGGTGGTGGAGAATGTCGAGCGGGTTATGCGGGAGGAAGGGCTCTCCCCTAAAGAAGCCACGAAGAAGTCGATGCACCAGATTACTGCGGCACTGATTGGCATTGGCGTAGTTTTGTCGGCAGTGTTTGTACCTATGGCATTTATGGATGGCGCCACCGGCGTGATCTACCGTCAGTTCTCCGCCACGATTGTTGCAGCTATGGCGTTGTCAGTGTTGGTGGCGATTATCCTGACACCGGCGCTTTGTGCGACCTTGCTGAAACCCCTATCCAAAGGGGAGGGGCATGGGGAGAAAGGCTTTTTTGGTTGGTTCAATCGCAACTTTGATCGAGGTAGCAAGCGCTATCAAGGTGGAGTGCAAGGTATTTTGAAGCGCAGCGGTCGCTTTATGCTGTTGTTTGTTGCGCTTTCCGCAGTCATGGCCTTCCTATTCCTGCGATTGCCCAGTTCGTTCCTGCCGGATGAGGATCAGGGTGTGCTGTTCTCCATGGTGCAGGCGCCGGTGGGGGCAACCCAGGAGCGCACTATGAACTCTATCCGAAAAGTAGAGGACCAGTTCCTGAACAATGAGCAGGGTATCGTGAAATCAGTATTCTCGGTACAGGGGTTCAGCTTTGCCGGTAGCGGGCAAAATACCGGTATTGCTTTTGTAAATTTGGAAGATTGGTCCCAGCGTGAGGAAGAGTCTCAGAGCGCTGGGTCTGTCGCCATGCGCGCGATGGGTGCCTTAATGCAAATTAAAGATGCGATGGCTTTCGCTTTCGCACCTCCGCCGCTCCCCGAGTTGGGTTCTTCTGGTGGTTTCAACTTCTATCTTCAGGATAATGGCAGTTTGGGCCATGAGGCTTTAACTGCAGCCAGGAACCAGTTTCTGGGAATGGCCGGGCAGAGTGAACTTTTGGCTAATGTTCGCCCCAATGGCCAAGAGGATACCCCGCAATTTCGTGTAAAAATTGATAATGCAAAAGCAGCTGCGCTTGGCTTGTCTATCGACGATATTAACAGCGCTTTGAGTACAGCATGGGGCGGTTCATATATTGATGACTTTATCGATCGCGGGCGGGTAAAACGCGTGTATATGCAGGCTGATGCTCCCTTTAGGATGGTCCCGGAAGACTTCCAATTGTGGTCAGTGCGTAACGATAAAGGCGATATGGTACCGCTATCATCCTTTGCCAGTTTTGGCTGGGAATACGGTTCCCCCCGCTTGGAGCGCTATAACGGCGTTCCCTCAATGCAGGTTAATGGGCAGGCTGCAGCCGGAGTCAGCTCTGGTGAAGCAATGGAAGAGGTTGAGCGCCTAGTGGCGCAGCTACCCGCTGGTTTTGGTATGGAGTGGAGTGGTCTCTCATATCAAGAGCGCTCTGCTGGAGCACAAACCCCATTGCTGTATACCTTGTCCCTTTTGATCGTGTTCTTGTGTTTGGCTGCTCTCTATGAAAGCTGGACAGTACCGACGGCAGTACTATTGATGGCTCCGCTGGGAATCCTGGGTGCGGTACTTGCAAATAGCCTAAGGGGTATGGAACGCGACATTTACTTCCAAGTCGCGATGCTGACAACAGTGGGGTTAACCAGTAAAAATGCCATCCTGATTGTGGAGTTTGCTAAACAGAACCTGGAAGGCGGTATGGAGTTGGTAGATGCCACGATGCGAGCTGTACGGGACAGGTTGCGCCCGATCTTAATGACATCTCTCGCTTTTGGTTTGGGGGTGTTGCCCTTAGCCATAGCAACTGGAGCTGGCTCAGGTGCCCAAAGGGCAATCGGTACCGGTGTGTTCGGAGGCATGATTGTTGGAACTCTACTGGGAATCTTCTTTATCCCACTGTTCTTTGTTGTGGTGCAGCGGTTGTTTGGCAGAAGGGTACATAAGCAGAAAGTGGAGATTGCTAAACAAGGTGTCTCGTCGGAAAAGAACGAGAGAGCAGAAGCAGCTGAAGTGCTTTAACAGAGCTTCAACTATAGAGTTAATAAAGCCAGGCCAGGTTAAAAAAGGGCCTGGCTTTTTGCTTTATAGCCCCCCGTTGACCACAAAATCCCTGAATAGGCTGCTGCTGCGAGTCTCAAGATACAAAGTGAACCTCTTTAGTTCCAGCACCGCCAACATGTTATCGTTTTAAATTATTCGTTGAAGTAATGAAACGTTAGCAATGATTTAAATCAAGAAGCCGAATAGTGTTTGGAGTCAAAATGCTCCGTACATGATTGAGCCTCACTTCTAAGCAAGATGGAGCGCAGAATAGAAGCTTGATTTAGATGTTCATAGACTATTATTTCTATGGGGCATGCGAGGAAGCATCGACATTACATAAAAGTTATTAATAGCTAATTTAAAGAGAGGAGTCAGGATGGATTTAAAAGTTAAAGAAGGCCAAGTGTGGAAGTATGATAATCGAGAAGGCGAGGAGAATTCCCGGGCTATCATATTAAAAATTGAAGAGTCTAAAGACGACTCAATGGTAGTGCATGTTCAGATTTCAGGTATAAAAATTAATAACCCTAATAGTGGAGAGGTCATTGAGGAAATTACTCATATGCCATTTTCAATTGAGGCGCTAGGGGCAAGCATATCTGAACTAATGGGGGAGTGTGAGATACCTGATTATGAGGAAGGCTATAATTCATGGAAACGTGAATATACTAATGGCAATGCCGGCGTATTTACTATTTCTATTGGTGAGTCAGTGAAGTATATGGATGATGCGGTGAACAGCTAAGCAATAGTCTTTTTACTACATATCAATGACAAACATTCTTTTCATGTTAACCGCCTCAGACTTAGAGTCCCCATTCAGAACCGAGGGAGATTGACGCTTTGGGGCGTTTCGAGATAGTTGCTTTCCACTTGTTCATTAAATGTCCACTGTTTCTAATAGTACCGTTGACAGATTCATATGAATACTAGTGCTGGGGTAGGTTGAATATGCTTGCTTATCGCTTCATATGTTATGAGTGATCGCATTGCTATCAGGGTGTAGCTATCTATAAATAAATACACTTGCCGAGATTTTTATTAAGATCTCTAGTTTTGCTAGTCGGGCAATGTATATTTTAACTGACTGCCTATCTGGCCTGATTGTGGCAGGAGGAACGGATACTCCCCCCAAAAGCCACATATTAAATGTTTCGTAAATCCATTATTTCACACAATTTCAGCAATACGCTCTCTTGCCGTAGCCAACGCCTTCTCTTTTGCTTCATCTCCCATTGCCAAGCCTTCAGCATAGACAAACTCCACATCAGTAATACCAATAAACCCCAAGAACTGTCGAAGGTAATTACTTTGGGGGTGATCATCACCATAAACACCACCCCGTGAAATGAAGATGATGGCCTTTTTGTTGCTTAATAAGCCCTCAGGGCCGTTTTCGGTATATCGGAATGTTACCCCTGCACGTGCAATAAAGTCGAAGTAGGTGTGCAAATTAGACGGGACGTTGAAGTTATACATCGGGATACCTAGCACCAGCAGATCTGCCGATGATATCTCCTCTATCAACTTGTCCGAAAGTTCTGCAATTTCACTTTGCTTGTTTGAACGGCTATCAGCTGGCGTATTGTGGGCTTGAAAGTGCTCCAGGCTCAGATGAGGTACAGGCTCGGATACCAAGTCACGATGGATGATTTCATCTTCCGGGTTCTTAGCCTTCCAGCTCGCTATGAAATTGTCCGTAAGTTGAGATGACTGGCCGTTCTCTTGAAAGAGGCTGGACTTGATGTTGAGTACCTTTGCCATGACTGCTTCCTCGTAAGTAACTTTGTATGAGCTATTGAAACATTCATTAAATTGATTAAAAATTAGAATTATTTGCTTATTCCCATCTAAAAATTCGATTATGAGCCAACAATTGACACAATTATCAAACCCAAAGATCACTCTTGAGCAGTGGCGTTGCTTGATAGCGGTAGTTGAAGGGGGAGGGTATGCAAAGGCCGCCGAGCTTCTGCACAAGAGTCAGTCGTCGGTAAGCTATTCAGTGCAGAAGTTGGAATCACTACTGGCAGTAGCGGTTTTCACGATTAGTGGACGCAAGGCGATTCTGACTGCCGCTGGTGAGATGCTTTACCGGCATGCAAAGCAATTGCTAGAGGATGCCTCTGCAATAGAGCAGGCCGCTAACCGGGCCTCGGCTGGATGGGAGTCCCAAATCGCGATTTCCGTGGAGGTACTATTCCCAATTTGGTTGTTGCTGGACTGCCTAGCGCTATTTGGTGAAGAGAGCCCCCAGACCCGTATTGAAGTCCATGAAATGGTGATCAGTGGTGCTTTGGAGGCTTTAAATGAAGGGCGGGTCGATTTTGCGATCAGTCCTAGAATCCCCCAGGGCTACAATGGTGAGTTACTGCCGGCTCCTGCCCGGCTTGTTCCCGTGGCGCACCCCAGCCATCCCCTACATAAGTTGGATCGCCCGTTGACAATGAAAGATCTCCGTAATCACCGGCATTTGGTGGTTCGGGATACTAACCCCCAGCGCGGAAGTAAAACGCTTACGGTTGACGTCGCTAAGCGATGGACGCTAAGCAGCATGTCTTCTTTGATCAGAGCCGCCTGTCAGGGGTACGGTTTCTCTTGGTTACCTGAAGATAAAATCCATAATGAGCTTATTGAGGGAAGTCTAAAACCGCTGCCCCTTGAAGGAGGAGGTAAAAGAGAGGTCCCTATGTATCTGATCTTTCCTAACCGGGATGATATCGGCCCCGGCACACTGAGATTGGCAACTATTATCAGGGAGCGTTTGCAGGATCTGTCTTCCCCGGAGAGTTCTTAAGTAAGAATCAGGTCGGTCGGCAGGGCCAACAGCTCGCTTACTCATTATTCAACAAGCCAATTTCGTGAGCGGTCTCGACGATTGGCTGGTACATTGAGTTGTCGGCTTTGATAAACCCTTTGCGGGGAAATGCGGCAAGTAGTTTAGGGTCCCGCATATTCAAAATCGCCTGCTGGACCTTGTCTAAGAAGCCGTTGCCCCAGGTTTCATCGACATCCCCACGAATTGTCCAGTTGTAATCTGGATATCCTGGGGTTTTCCAGATTACTTGCACCTTGCTCTCATCCACTTTGCCGGCTTTCTTTTCGTTCTCCCACACTTTGTGATTCAGGGCGCCAACCTGATACTTCCCAGATTGCACAAGATCCAGGGTATTGGAGTGGTCACCTCCAAAGCCCACACGGCTGAACACCTCGGCAGGGGGCTTACCAAACGCTTTTCGAATAAAGTATTCCGGCATTAGACGTCCAGAAGTGGAGTGCTCTGAGCCAAAAGTAAATGTCATACCTTCAATACCACGGGGGAAGTCTTTTGAGGGAGTGAGTTCTGTACTTTTATTCGCAATAAAATAGGAGGTGAAATTTTGATCTCCTTCTCCCTGGGCAATGGCCTTAGCGCCAGGCTCTGCAATACGGGCTTGCACCCCGGTAAATCCGCCAAACCAGGCCAATTGGACCTTGTTATTTTTAAAGGCTTCAACCGTATCGCTATAGGATTTGACCGGTAAGTATTTAACTTCAACCCCAAGCGTGTCGGACAAATACTGTGCAACTTTGCCAAAGCGTTTTTGTAAGCGCTCCGGGTCCTGGTCTGGAATGGCAGTGAAAACAAAAGGTTTTGGGTTTTCTTGAGATGATACGAAGGGTATGCCGCACAGTATAACGAGGCTTAGAATAGACACGGTTAAACGCTTTAACATTCTTTTGGTCCTCTGCGGATCTGTAGTTCAAAATTTGTAGGATAAAACTAAAAATGCAACTATTGGCGTTATATATAAGACTTACCCACGTTTAGTAGACACCCTGTATAGTTAGGTTTAGGCCTAACACGGAGGTGTATCATGGGTAAGAAAAGAACTCAGGCGTATACGGAGGAGTTCCGCAGAGAAGCAGTTAAGAGAGCGGAAAAGGCTGGAGCAACAACGGCTTCTGTGGCGCGAGAGCTAGGCGTCAGCGCACAGCAGATCTACAACTGGCGTCGTCAATTTAATCGACTGTCTGATAAGCAGTTCAATAGTTTAGACGGTGTCGACTATTCCAAACAGGAAAGCGCTGAAGTTCGCAAACTCAAGAAGGAGCTGCATGAAGCTCGTCAGGAGGTTGAGTTTCTAAAAAAGGCAGCTGCGTACTTTGCGAACCACCAAGAGTAAAGTACGCATTGATACAAGAGCATGTAGGGTCATTCCCGGTTAGTTTGATGTGTCGGTGTTTAGAAGTCTCAAGATCGGGTTATTATCGATGGCGGGGGCGATTGCCATCTGCTCGCACGATTAGAGAGATACGAACAATCGAGAAAATCCGAGAGACGTTTGTTGAGTTTAAAGGTCGTTATGGCGCGCCTAGAATTGCTTGCGAGCTTCAAGAGTTAGGTGAGCCATGCTCGCGGAACTACGTCGCTAAGCTTATGCAACAGGAACATATTAAAGCGAGAAACGGCAAAGGCTTTCGATATAGTCAGCCCGTAGAGGGGAGCATTAACGTCTCCGCCAACTTACTTAAGCGTTGCTTTGATGTGGATCGACCAAATTGCCGCTGGACCAGTGACATTACGTATATCTGGGTTCTGGATAGGTGGCTATACCTCGCGGTAGTTATGGATCTGTACTCTCGACGTATTGTAGGTTGGGCATTCGACTCGCAGATGACCGATGAATTGACACGTCGAGCATTGAAAATGGCCCTAGAGCGACGACCAATAAAGCCTGGACTGCTAGTTCACTCTGACAGGGGTGTGCAATATCGATCGCAGAAATACCAGGATCTCTTGTCCGAAAGTAAGTGCAAGCCGAGTATGAGTCGCCAGGCTAACTGTTGGGATAATGCGGCAATGGAATCATTCTTTAGCAGGCTAAAAGTCGAGCTGGTCTATGCCGGAACATTCGAAAGCGAAGAGCAAGCAAAATCTGAGGTGTTTGAATACATTGAGATTTTCTACAATAGGGTTCGTAGGCACTCTGCATTGGGCTATGTAAGTCCAGCAGAGTATGAACGAAAATACGCATAGTTAGAGTGTCTACTTTTTGTGGGCAAGACCAATATAGATCAGAAAGCCTGACTAAATTATATTTTCTTTCTTTGGGTTAACAAAAGCGAGATGGCCTTCCAACTTTTGTACGCTATATCTGATTTGTTAATGTAGTTGGCAGGTATTTAGTTGTTAAATACTCTTCAGATCTTGATTGTTACAGGGATTCCTTCTTTGTTGAATAGATTTTGTACGAAATATACTTATTCTTTGAACTGCAAATAGTAGATTTACGCATTCATTAAGCTGGCCTAGCTCATGTAAAGGTATCAGTCAGAAAGGGCTTTCAATGCCCATTCTTAGTGTATTGAGGAGTGCTCCATAAACCTGCGATTTCCTGAAAGATAAGTCCCGCCTCAGCATGAATTGCTCCATAAGCCAGGGGAGTCACGAATTTGTTTAGCGGTTCCTCAGACGCTAGGGAGCCCCATCGGTGTAAAATAGGCAGTTTAAGCCAGTAATTGCGGAGCCGACACAGGAAATGAGTGAATATGACGATCAGTTTAATCTACGTAAGCGGCACCCATTTGGTAGACTCCATCTGTTAATTAATGAGCTACAAAGCTATCTTGCCACGCAATCCCTAAGAAGCTCACTGGATATCAGCTATGGAGATAGTTCCGGTGAGAAATTAGATATATTTCCTGCTAAATCTCCTAATGCACCGGTTTTTGTGTTCATCCACGGTGGGTATTTCCGGGCGCTAGATAAAAAGCAATACCGGTACATTGCCAAGCCCTTTGTAGAGGCCGGGTGTACAGTTGCTTTGGTCAACTATGATTTGGCGCCCGCCGTCAGTGTTAAAGAAATTAATGAGCAAAATATAAAGGCATTCTTATGGATATATAAGAATATTGATCGCTGGAATGGCAACCCCAGTAATATAGTGGTCTGTGGTCACTCTGTTGGGGCCTTTCTTGTCGCTAAAATTTTAGAATTTGAGTGGACACCTGAAGTCCGTAGCTCTATTAGCGGCGCTATTATGTTAAGTGGGCTCTATGATTTAACAAAGATGAGGCAATCTTATCTCAATGAATCTCTGCGTTTATCAGAAGATGACGTTACTAATTTGAGTCCCATTTTTGGCGATATTAGATGTTTCACCAAAACGATTGTTGCAGTAGGTGATGATGAGACTGCGGAATTTATTGATCAGTCAAAAAGATACTGTGGGAAGCTACAGCAAACGAAAAGCCCGTGCGAATATATACTTTTGAAAAATAAAAACCACTATACTATATCGCGTATGTTAAGCAGTAGAAATAATGATCTAATGAATAAGATACTGGATATCTGCGGTGTGAATTGAGAGAGGGTATGACTTAGCGCTCAATTTATCTAGTTTTGAATATATGTTGGGATTAGTTCTAATCAGGGAGCCTCTTAAGGCCCTCAGGGATAATGCTGAATTATGCCGAGACTCCCTGACTATCAACTAGCTTTAGTTTCTCCAGCAAGAGATTGTAGGTAGGAGCAGCAATAGCCAGCGAGTATGCCTAGAGCGGTCACTATTGTCAGCCCAATCACTCCAGAAAGAGCATTGGCTGGATGGGCCGCAAAGAAAGTGATTAACCCTAAAAACCAGGCAATGATATTACCTACAAGTGGCAGTCCTCTTAGCGATACCACCACAAATGCAACGGAGAAAACTGTAACTACAAAGGCAATGCCGCCTACCACTGGCTGCAAAAGGGTATTGACTATAGCTGCTGTCATTCCCATCAATATCCCTAGAGCAATACAAACCCCGCTGGAGATTGCACTTGAGGCAGAATTTGGTTGGGTAAAGAAAGCAACCCATCCAACAAACATGGCCCAGGGAGGAAGTTCTAGCATATAGCAAGTAAATGCTGCTGCACTGGCTACGGTCGCAGCGATAAGGGTGTCCCTGATGTATTTACCCCATAGTACCGGTGATTGAGCGGTCATTGGCTTTTTAGTCCTAAATCATCCCAGCTCGCATAACGCTTAGCTGAGGAATGTTAAATAGAAGGGTGATTGCTTGTGAGGCTAGACAAGACCACCATTGGCTCGTATGACCTGTCCATTGATCCAGCCACCTTGCTCACTGACTAAAAAGGCAATGGTATTTGCAATATCTTCAGGCCTGCCCAAGCGCTCAAGTGGCGACATTTTGGCAAGAGTATTCACCATTTCATCGGTCTTCCCCGACAGGAATAGCTCGGTAGCGGTGGGCCCTGGGGCGACGGCATTCACAGTGATAGCTCTCCCCCGCATTTCCTTGGCGACTACCTGGGTCAGAGCTTCAACAGCTGCTTTGGTCGCCGCATATACGCTGTAATTCGGCATACACAAGTCGACGACACTCGAGGATAAGTTGATAATGCGGCCGCCTTCTTGAAGCCTTGCGGTGGCTTCACGCATGACATTGAAGGTGCCCTTAAGGTTTACAGCTACCTGACGATCGAAATCATCTTCTTCACATTCTGCCAGAGGGGCTAGCTTCATAATGCCCGCATTATTGATGACACTATTGATTCCGCCAAAAGTGACTTCTGCCGAGTTGAATAGGCGCGAAACCGCCTGTTGATCACTGATATCGGCTTGGGCAGTAACCGCCTTGCCACCCTCGGTTTCAATGCGGTTTACCAACTTTTCGGCAGCTGAAATATTACTTTCAAAGTTCACCAGAATGGTAAAGCCATCCTTTGCCAGGCGAGAGGCGATCGCCGCGCCTATGCCACGGGAAGCTCCTGTTACCAGTGCCACTTTCTCCATAATGATCTCCGTAGTGATTACTGGAGCCGCCCTTGCAGCTCCCTGATTTGGCTGTATTTCCATACTATTCGTGTTATTCATGTAGATAATCCGGCTAAAATGGAATCTATTGTTCCAAATAAACAAACAATAGGGCGATATGGATAAGCTGGATGCGATGCGCTTGTACGTACGGATTGTGGAGCGGGGCAGTTTTACAGCCGCTTCTACTGATCTTGGGATTCCGAGGTCGACATCGACTCAGGTCATCAACCGGCTGGAGAAGCGGCTGGGAGTCAGGTTGTTGCAGCGATCGACTCGCAAGGTCAGGGCAACACTGGATGGGGAACTGTATTATCAGCGCTGTATTTCAATACTTGCGGACGTAGCGGAAGCAGAAGGGGCATTTACAGGTTTATTGCCAGGCGGTGAGGTGCGGGTAGATGTACAAGGGACTATTGCCCGTCATTTTGTTATGCCGCAACTCCCCCAATTTTTTGCCCAGTTTCCTGACATTTCTTTGGTAATGAGTGAGGGGGATCGATGGGTGGACTTAGTCCAAGAAGGGGTCGACTGTGCTATTCGCTATGGACACTTGGCAGATAGTGAGCTGATTGCCAGGCGTTTAACCATGCTGGAACGGCTTACATGCGCATCGCCGCAATACCTGGAACACTACGGCCACCCAAGCTCTTTGGAACAACTGAATGGTCACCGTGTTGTAGCGCTTCGCTCTATAACGACTGGCAAGTCTACGCCGCTCTCTTTTTGTCTTGGCGATAGGATAGAGACGTTGCAAGTTCCGGCGCAATTGACGGTAACTGGGACAGAGAGTTACTTGGATGGCGTTAAGCGGGGGCTCGGCTTGGCTCAGTTTCCAAAGTTTCATGTAGAAAAAGAGTTGGATGCAGGAAATTTAGTTGAAATATTGCCCAATTTTCGCCCGCCCAGCGAGCCGGTATCGGTTGTGTTCACCCAGAATCGCTTTTTATCTCCCAGGGTTAGAGCATTTATTGAGTGGTTAAGTAAAATATTTTCAGTTTCCATTTAAAGGATTGTGATTAAGCTTTCATTTGAATTTAATTTTCCAAAAAGTTATCTGCTCTTCAGATAGTAACTTGTCAAAAATTTGCGAAGTTAAATTATTGGTAGGCGTAAGAATATTTTTTTAGTTAAGAATCATATAGAGTAGCCGCGCACTGTGGATTTCAATAAATATTTCTATTCAGTCTTTTAAAGGCTGCATTAATAGATTTATTTTTATCTTTAGTGCGGATCTTTCTAAATTGATTTTCCGAGAAGCAGATACAGGGAGTATGTCTGTGAAAAGCTTTAAAATTTTTGCGCCTTTCGTGTTGCTATTTTCTACATTTGGCGCTCATTCAGAAGAAAATGTGCATGTTGTTTTTGAATCTTCCATGAGTGAAAGTAGATCAAATCTAATATCAAATAGAACTAAAAAAAGTTTAAATAACAAGATTTTTAGCTTGAAGCCCGGTAGTACCCTTGAGGTTCCCAGTGAGCTCGGCAAGCAACGGTTTACCTTGCAAAATATTCGCTCAACAAAAAATAGGGCTTCACTATCTGCATTTTCTGAGGATGGAAAAGGGTTTATCACCTTAGCCGAGAACAACGGTAGAATTGTTGGCTCAATACAATCTGAAGGTAGGCTCTACAAAGTGAGACCTGCCGGAAACGGTGCGGTTACAATCGCTGAGGTTCCAGACAATTCACTTGTCGACCATGATAGTAACTACTTTGAAGAAATGGATTTTACTTCCAAGGTTGGTGCGCTAAACACAACCTCAGGAGTTGCGACTACTGACTCTGGTGGAAAAATAACCGTTATAGTTGCTTATACCGATGCCTTTGAGGCAGACGCCGGTGATGTACCCGCCTACATGGACTTATTGGAAGAGGAAACCAATGTTTCATTTGCCAATAGTGAAGTCAATACCTCGGTAGAAATTGTTCACGCTTATAGAACGAGCTATGCAGAGAGCGGCAGCTTCTATGTTGATCGCGAGTACTTTTCGAATGACGCATACCCAGAAACCAAAGAGCTATACGAACTAAGAGACTTGTATAGTGCAGATGTAATGATTGTTTTAACCGGCAATGATTTGTACAGCGGATCATGTGGACTGGCTAAGATGATCTACGCATCGGAATCAACAGCCTTTGCTTTCGCAAGGGAAGGGTGTGCAACGGGGTACTTCAGCTTTGCCCATGAAATTGGCCACCTGCTGGGAGCCCGACATATTATCTACAGTGATTCGAATATGGAGCCGTTTGAATATGGCCACGGCTACTGCAATACCACCCCTTTAACTTGGAGGAGTGTGATGGCCTACAATTGCCCGTCGGATCGAGGCGGCCCCAGAATTCAGCAGTGGTCCAACCCGGATATCACAATAGATGGAGACCCTACAGGCACCTCCAACCTAGAGGATAATGCGCGGGTTATCCGTGAGCGCGCCTGGGAGGTTGCCAACTTCCGGGTCGATGGGGAAAGTTAACGGCAAATTCATACAATAGCCGCTAGCAATGCAGAACTGCTAGCGGCTTCAATCGCGGATACCCTTTAATACGATTGCGTTAAGCTTTAGACTCCACGTCCTTGGTCTTCTCGAACCAAAAGTTATAGAAGTCTTCAGTCACCAGCTGTTCGATATTGGTGGCTTCCTCTCGGGGGCAAAATACGGTTACCGTGGTTACATCGTGGCCGAGTTCATTCGTTGTGATACAGACTTTTGCATCAGGGCCTGACAGCTCAACGCCCATGCGATTCTCGATCAGGTTGCAGTAGCGTTCGGCAACTTCACGGAAGGACTCGCAGTGTTCTTTAAGTCGCTCAGAGATAAACTTCTTGGCTTCAAATGGATTCATACCTTTGCTTTCCCGGGTAATCGAAAAGGTATGCTCGATATACCGGCGCATAAAGTTAAGGTTCTTTACCGGTTGGGTAAAGAAGGCATTGTTAGGGATGTACAGAGTTGTTCCTGTATAGCCATTGCCCAAACCGTGCGGATCGATCTCCAAAAGGGTGGTGCTTAGCCAGTCACTATCGGTGACTTCACCAAATTGATTGCCGACTTTAATCCAGTCTCCCACAGTAAACGAGCGCATGTTTGCCTGATACAAGCCACCAACGAGGCACTGCACCCCCTCTCTCAGTGCCAATACAATTGCCACAGAGAAAGCGGCAATGGATAGGGCAAAGTCCCGGAGTTCGCTTACCCAAATTGCTATCAGGCCAACTACCAATAACAAGTTGCCAAGGTTATGTACGGTATTGATACGGCGGCGCTTATCCGCTTTTTGCCAACTACTTCGTGCTATTACTAGCGTGAGCAGGCCACGTAATAACATCACTACTGAGATCAGGCATATGGTGATAAATAATTTACTATCCAGGATATGCGCTAAGAACTCTGGTTTCATTCGGGAAAGGGACCTCACAGGAATTACTTGACCACCAATTCATATGGCAACACCTAGCATCCCTTTATGGAGATAACAGTGCTATGCCGTGTAGGTGGGTGTTAATGGGAGCAAAGAAGGCGGGAATTTATCCCTGGTGCTACATCTTGTAAATAGGATTTTGTAAATACGGATGGACATGGCCAAACAGCAACAACTTTAGGCTGCTTAGCTCTGTAAAGTTAAAAATGCAGGATGTTTCTATCGATAATCAGGGTTAGGAAAGTCGGGCTTACAGCCGGCATCCCAGGCAGAGCGCTGATTACCGTGGGCGGGAATGCCCCCAGCATCTTTTATCATTCGCGCCATATGCATCAGATTCCAAGTCATAAAAGTGGTATTGCGATTGGTAAAGTCGTTTTGTGGACCACCGGAGCCGGGGTCAAGATACGAGGGGCCGGGGCCAGCTTCTCCCACCCATGCCGCATCTGCCTGGGGAGGGATAACATAGCCAAGGTGTTGCAGAGAGTAGAGAATATTCATGGCGCAGTGCTTTGCGCCATCTTCATTGCCGGTGATAAGGCAACCTCCCACCCGGCCGTAGTATGCGTACTGGCCTTTAGAGTTCAGGTCTGCTGAATTCGCATAGAGCCTTTCTATGGTCTGGGTACAAATAGAGGATTTCTCTCCCAACCAGATCGGCGTGGTAATAACCAGGATATCTGCGTCTTCAACCCGGCGATAGAGCAGTGGCCACTCATCAGTGTCCCAGCCATGCTCCGTCATATCCGGGTAAACACCAAAAGCGATGTCGTGATCAACGGGGCGTAAAACCTCTACTGAGACTTTGTTGCGCTCCATGATTTCCCTGGATATGCGAATTAGACCGTCTGTATGGGAGAGTTCAGGCGTAGGCTTTAGAGTGCAGTTGAGGAATAGCGCCTTGAGGTCGGAGAAGTCCGACTTGCTAGACTTGCAGTCTTCAATTTGCTTCTGATTTAGCTTCGTCATTTAAGGCCTCCTTGCCACAATTTAGATAATAGCCCGAGTTCTAATCCCGTGATTTCAAAGAGGATCGTTTTGACTTATTCGCCCGAGGTCAACTTGAGGACTATAGATCCTTAGAGCTCGTTACTTTTGGCGTGAATCAGCTTGCTCAGAGATTAACTAACCATAAAGCTGCACCTATATTTGACTGATAACCACCTTGGAAGTCTCCATGAAAATAAAAAATCACCTATTACTTTTGCTCGTATCAGGACTTATGACTCTTGTGAACATGCATGCCAATGCTCAGCCGGAAGCCAAAGATTCCCTGGAGGGGGTGTGGTGTGCGGTTGAAGGAGAGTCGTTTATTTTCTATGAGCACAGCCCGGACGCCTTTACTTTGGAGAAGGGGCAAATTTGCCGGACCTTTAAGGTTCTCAAGCAAACAGGTGTAGGCGGTGGCGGCCGTTATCTTGAGGTAACGAAGAAACCGAATGTTAAACACCAGCTGACTGCGGTTGAAGAGACGGTGAATGAGGCCACTATTGCCAAGGATATCGGTATCTTTGCCTACATGAAGAGTGGCAATAGAATCCAGTTGGTAGCTGTTGATGTTTCCGATGAGAGCGTTACAAATTTGACCTTAGATGGCAGTGGCACCATGCGCGGCTTTATTGAAGAGGTTACAGCTGATCATTCTGCCGGGCAGGGTCATGAAGCTCACGTTGGGGTTCTGTTCTTTCGGAGGTCATCCTCATCGATACCCGAGACCTTTGATCAGGATTGGGAATCAATTTTCAATGAAACCCATACCAAGCAGTAGGGATACAGGCATTAGATCATCCATCGTGATAGATCTCTCATGTACTGCTTGAGGCTCAAGTTTTTGTGAGTTCGACTCTGCCTAACAACCTGGCAACAATGATTGTACGGCACTCAATTTGACCATTGCACAGGTAGAGGGGCAGTATCATGTGCTCTATTCAGGCTAAACTGACAGAAAATGTACTTTTGGCTACTCGCAATTCAAACAATCTGAGCAGATTAAACTCTATTTTACTTAAACAGTTGATTTGGAGGTTTCTGGTGAGCTCATTTTTAATAAGAAAAACCCCATCAATAGAAAGTAAATTGCTGTAACAATGACATTGAGCAACCCTGAGACTAAGCTCAATACAGCAGGTAAATCAAAGAACCTGTTATATGGGAGGATCATCATAATAGGGATAAGCCATTTGGTATATTTTAACTCTACTTTGTAACAGGAGATTGCGAATAGACATACAAATATACCGTTAAAAGTCACCGTATTTACGAACGTATCCAATAATTCTTGAGCTACATAAATTCCGAAAGCTGACGTTTCTAATGAGATCGTCCTGATATTATCGCCTAGTGCCAAGGAGCTTGTATAATCATTAGCTATTGGTATAAGTGCTAATCCCAAGAGCTGGGCAATATTGATAATAGCTACGGAGACCAGGGTGAATGAAATCAATGCCGCTGAAGCAACTTTACTATTCTCCCAAAATAGGACTGCAATAAATACAAACGAAAGGGCATAACAGGTCCTTAATGCGAGTAAAATCAATTTCAGGATAATAAATTCATTTGGGGTTTGGCCAAGCGCGATCAAAAAATCGCCCATTTGAATTGTAGAGCTGGGCTTAAAGAACTGTATATTGTTTGGTAGTAAAATAATGAACCCAACAAACAATATGAACTGAATAAAAAATAGATAGCCTGAAACTTTCGCTAAGTCATTACTGTTGAACCTTAGTTTTTTTAGCTTCATCTATTTTTATTCCATAATCAGACAACTGATAGATCGATTAATATCAATCCTTACTAGCTTAGACAACGCTTGATATGTATATAATTGTAAATAAGTATTAATTAAGTGTTGGATAATGCTTGAGCTTGACTTTTCGCTTGCCCAGTTGAATCAATTAACCATGCATAGGGCCCCGTATCTTTTAATTTGCTCGCTTTTCAAGCCTCTTGGCACCGCCTTAGCGAGATATAAGAGCCGCCAATGGAATTTGAATCCAGTCTAGGTGGCGATGTAATACTCATGCCAAGAAGTAGAGGTTTGAGTATTTGCAACCTTCAAGTGCTTTAACTATTGCATTTATTTTAGGGTAAAGACCTATTGCTAATAGTGCATAAGTCATTACTAATCGATCAGTTCCGACATCTTCTTCATCAAGATAGCTGAGGCATTGTCGGTAAACTGTTGCCCCTCCTCAATATACTCCCAGACAGTGGCATCACTCTTCCACCCACCTTGCTTCTTGATCAGCTCAAAGCCAACTTTTTCTCGCGCAGCGGAAGTAGACAGGCCTCGGCGAAAGCTGTGGCTGCTGAGTTCGGCAACAAAATCAAAACCGCAGGCCTCCCCGAGATTTTTCAGTAGATCGTTGATAGCTGTGGGGTTTAACTGTCGACTTTGCACCGTATCCCAGCGATTGACCGACCGAAATACTGGCCCAGTTCTAATGCCACTAACGTCTAGCCAGGACTTAAGTGCTCGTGCGGGGCAGATTTCAGGGGGCCCGTAGGGAAGGGCGCGCATCATTCCTTGACCACTTTGATCCGTTTTTGATTTGGGCAGGCGAATGATCAAGCCTTCCTCCTCCCATATCAGGTCTTCTACCTGGATCGCCACCAACTCACTACGCCGGAAGGCACCGAAGAAACCTACCAGCACCAACGCCAAGTCACGGGCCTTCTTCTTGGAATCAGGCTGAGAGCGCAACTGTCGGGTAAGGGTGGCAATGTTTTCGAGGCTCAGCGCCTTGGCTTTTTGCTTGGGCTTACCGTGGGTGCGGCGAATACCGCGCATGGTTTTCTGTACTAGCGGCTCAGCGACTGGATTGGCAATGCCTTGATAAAGGTGCCACTGGCCTATGGCGGTTAGGTGCAAATCCAGGGTGCGTGGGTTCAATTGCTCGGCCCGACTTAATAGATAGCTAACCAGTGAATGGCTACCGGCGGGGAGTCGGCCTCCCCATTTCTCGAACTGGCGAATGGCAGACCGATAGGCTTTGCGAGTGCTGTCTGAAGTCGCTGCTCGCAGGTACTTCTGAATGTCATCCTCAGTCAGAAGTACTCCAGCCCCGCTAGATGTACTGCTGAGCGGGGATTGAGGTTGGATTTTGGTTGAGGTTAGAGGCTGTTTTCTCATGAATTCTGTGTCACCTGAAAACCACCATTTGTACTGAGAGTACGTTAAATGGGGGCTTCCTTACTGTTGTAACCTTCGATAAGAATCATTATCGAAGGTTAGCTGGGTTAATTCAAGAATTGGTTTATTTTTATATATTATGTATTATTACGTAATACGTAATTTGGTACAAAATAATCTGAGGAAAGACTAATGGCGCGCACAGGGGTCACCTATCTGGACATTTTTGAAGCAGCAAAGGCGATTAAGGCCCGGGGGGAGGAACCGACAGTTGATAGGGTGCGCGCTCATCTGGGGACTGGGAGTAAAAGTACAATTGCGCCGCTTCTAAAACGGTGGAAAAGCGAGAGTTCCAGCAGCACTGATGTCAGCGGCTTGCCTAAAGATTTGGTGGAGGCACTGAAAGGACTTCATCAGCGTATCCAGGGCGATGCGGACCAAAGAGTGGAGCAGCTTCAGCAGGAATTTGAAGCGAAAGAGCTGGAGATAACAGAGAGGCTAAACGAAGCTCAAGAGACCAGTAGCAAGCAAGCCGCTTTGATTTGCGAGCTGGAGCAGAAGCTTTCAGCTTCTGAAGGTGAGAAGCGCCGCCTCAAAGTTACCCTGGGTGAAACTCAGTCAGAACTGGAAAAAAGTGAGTTTCAATTGGAGCAGGCCTCGGTTCGAGCTGAGGAGCAGAAGGCCTCAATTGAAGAGATGAAGCAGGAGAATCGCGATGTGCGCGAACACTTTGAGCACTTCCAGCAACGAACAGCTACAGACCGGCAGCACGAGCGAGATCAGTTTCGATCTTCCAGTGAGCAACTTAAGGGGCAGGTGGCCTCACTGACGGAGCAATTTGGGTTGGCGGAACAGAGGATTTCTGAGCAGGATCTCCTGTATAAACAGGGGCAGGCATTAATTACTGAACTCAATCGGGAAAAGCAGGAGTTGCGTGAAAATATAGGCGCCGCTCAAGCCGAAGCGGCAAACTACAAGCGGCAGGCTGAAGAGCAGGCGGCAAGCGCTGAGCTCCAATCTTCTGAAATTACACGATTACAGGATGAGGTTACCCGCCTCCAGAGCAGCGGTGTAGGGCAAGCTAAGGAGATTCAGCTTCAGCAAGTATCTTTGGAAAGGCTGGATGCTGAACTGGGTGCTACAAAAGACCGGATAGAGACCTTGTCAGACGAGAATCGTATCCTTCTACAGGAGAAGGCAATGCTGCAAGGGCAGCTTGCCCAACTGGAAAAATCTTTGGGTAAGCAGTAGTTCAGAACCCGGCAGGTTGGGGTCGTCGTCAGTTGATAGCCCCAGTTCAATTGGTTGTCGCATCTAAACAGATGTGACAACTGTCAAATTGAAATACTTTGACTAGCTGGTACTATTAAAGATAAGTAAGAGCAAATTTAGCTGTAGTTGATCTACCTATCCTTATATAAGTCCTACTCACTAACACCGCATAATAAAGTTCCTTATATAAAGTCCCCCTTGCTTTTATTTGCCGCGGTTCATAAGGCATTTGGGAGGCAAGTGTTGTCCAATCATTTCAGAGAAATCATCGATAAACCCACGTTTTTTGGTTCGCTGTCGCTGTTGTTGGCAGTGACAATTCCACTGGTGCTGTTCCCCGAAGTTGGTGCTGCCTGGGTTTTAGCCGCTAAAGGTTTCGTCACTGACAAGCTGGGGGTTTTCTATCTGGCACTGGGTGTCGGGGCAATTCTCTTTATGGTCTATATCGTGTTTAGTGATATCGGCCAGATCAAGCTGGGAACACCTGAAGAAAACCCTGAGTTCTCCACCATATCCTGGGCGTCAATGCTGTTTTGTGCCGGCATCGGCGCATCGATTCTCTACTGGTCTATGGTCGAGTGGATCTACTATTATCAAACCCCACCTTTCCAGGTTGAAGGAGGCACACCCGAAGCTGCGCGCTGGGCTGTTGCCTACGGTATTTTTCACTGGGGCCCGCTGGCGTGGTCCATCTACCTGATTCCCGCTCTGCCAATAGCCTACTTCTACTACGTTAGAAATCACAGCGTGCTGAAAATTAGCGAGGCACTGATGCCCGTTTTGGGGGAGCAGCGTGCCCAAGGTGGGATTGGTAAGTTGATCGACGTGCTTTTTATCTTTGGCATGTTGGGCGGTGGCGCTACGACCTTGGGGATAGCCGCGCCGCTGATTACTCAGGGGGCTCATGAACTCTTGGGCGTGCCCACCGGGCTGGGAACCCAGGTTGTAGTGCTGATGATATGCACGGCAATCTTCGGCTATAGCGCTTTTGTTGGGCTTAAGAAAGGTATCCGCGCACTTTCTAACCTGAATATGTGGTTGTCTATTGTGCTGCTTCTGTTTGTTTTCCTGGTTGGCCCCACCTTATTTATGTTGAACACCGGCTTGGATGCCCTGGGTCGTGTCTTGGATAACATCTTCCATATGGCCGCCTGGACTGAGCCATTTGCAGAGTTTGAGCAGTTCCCGGATACCCATTTCCCCCAAGACTGGACCATCTTCTATTGGGCGTGGTGGTTGGTTTTTGCTCCCAGTGTCGGCTTGTTTATTGCGCGCATCTCGCGGGGGAGAACCATCAAGACCATGGTGGTTGGCTCCATTTTTTATGGCACCTTAGGCTGTTTCCTGTTTTTTATGGTGCTGGGGAATTACGGCGTCTACTTACAGTTTTCCGGTGAGCTGGATGTGGTGGGGATGCTAAATGAGCAGGGCGCAACCGCTGCAATTTTTGCCACACTCAAGACACTTCCCGGCAGTAAACTGGTGATTCTGGTATATACGGTGCTCGCCCTCATCTTTACTGCAACTACATTCGATTCCATCTCATACATTCTTGCCGCTGTTGTGCAGAAAGAGGTCGATGAAGAGCCAGCTAGATGGAACCGCCTGTTCTGGGCATTTGCGCTTTCACTGATGCCGATAACGCTGCTGTTTTTGGGCGGCCTGGATACGCTGCAAACTGCCAGCGTGATCGGTGGCGTGCCGCTTTTAATTGTTGCTTTACTGCTGTGCATATCGATTGTGAAAGCCGCTCACTATGACTTGCGCTACCAGCCGAGCTACGAAGAGAAGGAAATCTATA
This sequence comes from Microbulbifer sp. ABM4_008, assembly GCF_056311705.1. Taxonomy (NCBI): domain Bacteria; kingdom Pseudomonadati; phylum Pseudomonadota; class Gammaproteobacteria; order Cellvibrionales; family Microbulbiferaceae; genus Microbulbifer; species Microbulbifer sp. ABM4_008. The sequence continues at coordinate 2,349,513 of NZ_CM149970.1, forward strand.
TTGAAGAGTTCCCAGAGGATGATCCGTGGACGGAAGAGGGCAACTGGGACGTTCCAACCCAATCGGAGCACGGTGTCTCCCACGATGACAAGCCCCATATAGAGGGCGATCCGGGAAGCCATCCATCTCGACTTTAACAGTTGGGCAGCAGGAGGAGGCCGTTTTCATTCCTGCTCTCCATCAAATTCTGACACCACTTTATCGACACAATGTTTTCTGAGGTGAGTAGCGTTTTTTATCGAGTTGCTCTCCTCAAAACAGCGATTCAATTGCTGGGTATATCGGTCAAATAGTTGTTTTGCTCTTTCCTTTGGCAAAGTTACAAGGCGGTTAATGAATTGACGGGAACCAACCTGGAAGTGCATATAATCAATCGGGACATTCCAGTCTCCACCCCAGACAGCGAAGCCATGCCTGGCAAAGATTGTGGTTACATCTTCAGACATCCCCATACGGGTTGGCTTTCCCGGGCGAAACTTTGCCCGGTTTAAATATCCTTCTGTTGCATCCTTAGGGATTACTTTGGCTCGGGTGTGTTTATCAATATACAGGTAGGGATTTTGTAGGGGGTTAATATCAATAGCAACACCATAAGCGTGCTCAGACCATCTGCTTCCGCCAGTAATAGGCCGGGAATCAAAAGCCAGCGTGTTGTTTCGATCATCTGCCATTCGCTCTTGCAGAGTAAAATATTCGACAGGAATGGCTGACTGTATTGGAAAGCGAGATCGGTAGATCTCGCCAAATAGAGACAGGACGTTCTCGGCAACGATATCAAGTACAATAACAGCGCCTCTGCGGTATAGATCAGCTTCGATGCCAACATTATCCTGAGCAGGGGGATCTAAGAGAGGCGTATAGTTGAAGACGACTCTTTTCAGCCTTTCACAGCCAATAGGGGAGTTGTTCCGAAGAACCTGCCGGAGCTTCATCAGCTCACAGTCTTCTTGGGAAATGTCGTAAATCCCTATCTTTGGTTCAGGTTCAAAATCATTAACATTGATATTCCTATCCTTGTCCTTGGTGCATGCAAATAGCGCCAGGCCCACAATGGCGGCGATAGCCTTCTTATACATATCGCTTCTCGGTATTCCTTTGGGAAAGCCCCGTTTCAAATAGTATTTGAGTATGCACATCCTGTTCACACTTGAATTGCATTTGGCCTGTTAAATCAGCACTCAAAAGGATGCTAATCACGTCATGCCAGCGGTTGGTAAATGGCAGTGCAGTGCTCGCCTTAAAGATTGGCGTCTTTAGTTTCAGCAACTTTGTTCCGGTTGGTCAAAAAATAGCCAGACTGTAATTGATTTAGCTCCCAACTCCTTCCCGTTTTGTAAGAACATCTTTTCAGAAGGAACCCTTGTTGAATAAGGGAACAAAGGATCTCATAGACAAGCCCACCTTTTGGGGCTCTTTTGCATTGCTACTAGTGGCGACAGTGCCCTTGATCCTCTTTCCCGAGGCGGGTTCTTTATGGTTATTGGCAGCTAAAGATCTGGTAACAGAGAAGTTGGGGGTCTTTTATCTCCTGCTTGGCCTAGGTGCGATGTTATTTGTGCTGTATATCGCCTTCAGTGATATCGGCAGGATAAAGTTGGGAGGGGGGAAAGAGGGCCCCGAATTCTCAACTCTATCCTGGGCTGCCATGTTGTTTTCTTCCGGTATTGGCGCCTCTATTTTGTATTGGTCGATGGTTGAATGGATCTACTATTACCAACAGCCGCCGTTCCAGGTTCAAGCAAGCTCAGCTGAAGCTGCGCGCTGGGCAGTTTCCTACGGTATCTTTCACTGGGGGCCACTGGCTTGGTCTATCTATCTAATCCCCGCACTACCAATTGCCTATTACTACTATGTGCGTAAACGCAAGGTTCTCAAGTTGAGCCAAGCGCTCGCGCCAGTATTGGGTGATCGTAGAGTGAGCGGGCCGATTGGCAAGCTTATCGATACTTCTCTGGTATTTGGCATGCTAGGAGGTGCGGCTACACGGCTTGGTATCGCAGCGCCGCTGATTACTTTGGGATTGCACAAGCTATTTGGAATTCCTACTGGGGTGGGATTTCAGGTCGGGGTGCTGATATTTTGTGCGCTATTGTTTGGTTATTGTGCTCTTGTCAGGGTAAAGCAGGGCCTTAGCGTTCTATCAAACTTTACAATTTTTCTCTCGCTTGCCTTGCTGCTCTTCGTGTTTATCGCAGGGCCGACACTATTTATGCTCAATAGTGGGTTGGATTCCCTGGGTAGAGCGTTGCAGAACTTCTTGCAAATGGCCACTTGGACTGAGTCCTTCTCTCATTTTAAACAGTTCCCCAGTACTCGCTTCCCCCAGGACTGGACTGTCTTCTATTGGGCTTGGTGGTTGGTTTTTGCTCCGAGTATTGGCTTATTTATTGCGCGTATCTCCGGAGGGCGGACTATCAAGGCGATGATTCTTGGGTCACTATTTTTTGGAACTTTTGGCTGCTTCTTGTTTTTTATGGTGCTAGGCAACTACGGCGTTTACTTGCATTTTTCGGGCGAGCTGGACTTGGTGCAAATACTGAATCAGCAGGGGGCCAATACCGTGATCTTTGCCGTTTTGGATATGTTGCCCGCGAGCCAGTTAGTTGTGTTGCTGTATACGCTGATCGCACTGGTTTTCACGGTCATTACTTTTGACTCCATATCTCATATTCTTGCCGCAGTTGTGCAGAAAGAGGTTCATGGCGAGCCGCTTCGGTGGAATCGAATTTTCTGGGCCTTCGCGCTGGCAGTAATGCCTATTGCTTTGTTGCTTATTGGCGGGCTGGAAGCATTGCAGGCGGCAAGCATTATCGCTGGTGTCCCTTTGCTGCTAATTGCCCTCTTGCTTTGTATCTCAATGGTTAAAGTTGCACGGCATGACTTGAATTTACACCCAGTTATCCTTGAAAAGGAAATTGTTTTGGTAGGGGTAGCTGAGGAAAGTGCCTGGAGTGGAAATGCTGAATCAGGGCAAGTTGTGATGAGATCTGCAGAGGAGATTAGCGGGGGCGGAAAAGAAGAAGTGCCTTAAGAGCAGACTAGTAAGATATGCCGGGGCTGTCTAAAGCCCCGGCTGCATTTATAGTTTAAAGACTAAAAGTGCGGGCAACAGAGAAGACAATTTGCTCGTCAGCAGTGCCCACGTCGAGATTGGTATTCTCGGCGGCAACATTGAAATCAAAACCTTCCAGGGAAGTCATATACTCCACTCGGTAGTGGTTGTAAGATTTTTTACCATCCCAGGTCCATTTGTCTTTATTGACGCTGGTAGAGCGGTCAACACTGAAGCGAACATTGTGACCTTCTGCAAACTCAAAGGTATGCGCCAGCATCATAATGTAATGACCACCGCCCGTGCCAAAGTAATCCCAGCTATACCAGCCATTGACTTCTGATTCGCCTAGAGCAGAGCTGTAGCCAAGCTTGGCATAAGCTTCCGGATAGGCGTAGTCATTAGAGAGATCATCATCGCCGTGATAGGTGTAATAGGCGAGTCCTGTGTCCAGGCTTACTTTATCGGTAAGCTGCATGAACTTACCTGCGTAAAAATCCCACTCCAGGTTGGTATCGTCTTCTTCACCGAAGTCTACGTTGGAAGCCCAGGTGCCGATATACCAGCCGCTATCAAAACCGTAGTCCAGACTGGCTTGCAGTGCTGGGTCGTTTTGAGTCTGGCTGACACCATTAAAGGTGTAGTCAGTAGTCAGGTTAACAGTAGAGGACAGCTCTGCCTGGGATTGTTGGGCAAGCACCAGCAGGGAAGCACAGGTCAGTGCAGAAAGTTTCAAAGTTGATTTCATTGTTCAATTACCACTTATTTGTATTTTGTAGCCCCCGCCAAACCAGGCGGGGGATTTCAACAGTTAGCTCGCCAGTTCGATCTTGCTAAAGTCGATCTTGTTTTCTTTAGGCGAGGAGTCGATAGCTGCTACCGCCCTGAAGCGTTTCACCAGGATGTAACCCAGGCAGCAGAAGAAAATGCCAATTACCAGGGCGCCGATCCACTGGATTTGCAGGAAGTTGAGCTTGAACAACAGGGTGAGCAGGCTCATCGCAACCAGGTTCAGGACGAAGTATTTCCACTTGCCCAGACGCGCAACAGTCATACCCAGGTTGTCGGTGTACAGGCGAATCAGGGAGTCCAGCGAGTTGATCACGAAGGTAATGCCCACAATGACCATGGCCAGGTTGTAGAAGCCGCTGGTATCTAAGCCTTGGCTGGAGTAGTAGTAGAGCACGGTGAACCACAGTGCGATGGGGATGGATGGGAAGATCAGCATCGCCGCCAGCACTTGGTAAGTGCGCAGGCCGCCCACAAAGCGGGAGGTAAACTGGCCAATCATAATGCTCCAGGCAAACCACCAGAACAGGTAGAACTCGTGGTAGTCATTCAGCGGCAGCACGAACTGGTGGATATTGCCGAAGTAACCGCCGAGCAGCGCAAAGGTGGAAGCGAAGTCGCCAACGCTACCGTTCTCACCGGTAAAGGCGCCTACCCACATTACCGCGATCAGGCCAATAAACATCCAGGTAGTCGCCAAGCTGAGGAAGCGCACATAGCGCAGGCTGGTGGATGAGTAGACCGCAGCGGCGATCACGGCAAAGACGATCAGGTAGAAGGTACCAACAATGGTTTCACCATCGCCAACCTGTGGCAGATACCAGGGCAGGTTGCTAAGCAGCAGGTAGGCGGTAAACGCGCAGGTACCGATAATCACCACGTTGTTGATCAGCTTTACCAGGCCGATCTCAAAGAATTTAACTTTGGGCTCGATAATGCAGAAGTAAAAACAGGTGAGGAAGTAGAAACCCCAGATCAGGAAGGCCCAAAAACCAAACTCAATCGCGAGTGCGTTGGTGAAGCCGTATTCTGGGTTTGCGGTTAGGTCTGCGTAGCCACCGAACTCGGTGAGGGGGAACATGATAAGGCCTACATCGAGGCCGGAGGTGAAAAGGATCGCTATAAAAGTGAAGGTTTTAACCGGGGTCACCCCGACCATCTTCACATTTCCCCATTTAATCAGCGAGAAAATTATTGCCGTGAAGGTAAATAATAATCCCGCAGAAAGCCAAGCTGTCATGCTGAGTCTCCAGCTAGTTATTGGTATGCCGGCGCCCCTCAAGGGCGTTGCTGTGCGAGATTTGAGTATCCCCGTCGCATTTGAAGGGGGCAGTCAAATCTCTGCCAGAGCGCCGACGTAAATTCAGCTCACTGAGCGCGCAGGGCGGCCAGGTCGCTGAGTGCTGGTAGCTTTGGTCGCTACCGGTGCCTCGGAGGGCGCCAATACAGGGCGCCCTAAAATCAGGTCAGCAGCCCGCTCCGCCACCATAATGGTGGGCGCATTCAGGTTGCCGTTGGGAATGGTCGGAAAGATGGAGGAATCTACAACTCTCAAGCCCTGCAAACCGTGTACACGGGTTTCCGGGTCTACCACTGCCATTGCATCAGTGCCCATCTTGCAGGAGCAGGACGGGTGGTAAGCACTCTCGACGGATTCCCGTACGAAAGCGTCAATTTGTTCATCAGTCTGGATATCGGTGCCAGGCTGGATTTCATCGCCCCGGTACTCGTCGAAAGCCGGCTGATTGATAATCTCGCGAGTCAGCCGCACACAAGCGCGGAAACCCTCAATATCCTCTTTCTCCTGTAAATAATTAAACAGGATGGAAGGGGATTGCTTGGGATCACTGCTCACCACTTTGACCCTGCCGCGACTCTTGGGCTTGTTGTGCCCGATATGCACCTGGAAGCCGTGGCCATCAAAAGCTTCGCGGCCGTCATAGCGCATGGCTGCTGGCAGGAAGTGATATTGCAGGTCCGGCCACTCCACATTTTCTTTGGAGCGAATAAAGCCGCAGGACTCGAAATGGTTGGTGGCTCCGAGACCATCCTTCTTCAGTATCCAACGAGCACCGATCAGGAATTTATTCCAGGGGTCGAGCTTGCCATTCAGGGAAATCGGCTGGTTGCAGCGGAACTGGAAATAGAACTCCAGATGATCCTGCAAATTTTGGCCGACGCCGGGGAGTTCGTGTTGGAGTTCGATACCGGCTTCTGCCAGTGTGTCGGGATCTCCGATTCCGGAGAGCTGAAGAAGGTGAGGGGAGCCGATGGGACCTGCGCTGAGGATGACTTCCTGCTGCGCCTTGAATTCCAGGATCTTCCCCTTGCGTTCAAGTTTGATTCCGACTGCCCGTTTACCTTCCAGAATCACCTTATGTACAGTGGCGTGGGTCAATACCGTCAAATTGGGGCGCTGCATTGCCGGTTTCAGGTAGGCGTTGGCGGTAGACCAACGCTTTCCATCTTTTACCGTCATATGCATGGGGCCAAAGCCCTCTTGCTGCTCACCGTTGTAATCTGCGGTGTAGTCGTAGCCAGCTTCTTTACCGGCTTCGATAAAGGCTCCATAAAGGGGGTTGGCCATTTCGTTGCCGTTGTTGACCCCCAGTGGACCTTCGTCGCCACGGTAATCGTCACCGCCGAAAGCCCAGGTCTCAGAGCGTTTAAAGTAGGGCAGGCAGTGGGCGTAGTCCCAACCTTCGGCGCCGTGCTGTGCCCACTCATCAAAGTCTTTGGCGTGCCCGCGCACGTAAACCATTCCGTTAATCGAGGATGAACCACCGAGCACCTTGCCTCTGGGGCAATGCATGCTGCGGTTGTCCAGGTGCGGCTCTGGCTCAGTCATAAACTGCCAGGCGTACTTGTCGGTATTCATGGGAATAGATAGTGCGGTGGGCATCTGGATAAAGATGCTGCGATCGCTACCGCCGGTCTCTACCAGGAGGACTTTTTTATCTTCCTGGGCAGACAGGCGGTTGGCCAGAACGCAACCGGCAGAGCCGGCGCCGACAATGATGTAGTCAAACTCACTCATACAGGGTACCGCTTAAAATGGACTTTCCAGTGGTGCCAGGCCCACATACACCGCTTTTAGCTGGGTGTAGTGGTTCAGGGTCGCAAGTCCATTTTCGCGTCCGATTCCGGATAACTTGTATCCGCCCACCGGCATTTCTGCCGGGGAAGCGCCGTAGGCATTAATCCAGCAGATACCCGCTTGCATCTGGTGGATAACACGGTGGGCGCGAGTGATATCACGGGTAAATACGCCGGCGGCCAAGCCCAAACGGGTATCGTTAGCGCGGCGGATCACTTCGTCTTCATCATCAAAGACCAGTACCGACATTACCGGGCCGAAGATCTCTTCGCGGCAGATGGTCATATCGTCATGACAGTCGCTGAATACGGTGGGAGCAACGAAGTAACCGTTAGGTGAATTTTCTGGTGAAAGGGTGTGACCGCCGCAGAACAGGGTCGCGCCTTCCTCTTTACCCTTGCTGATGTAGTCCATTACCAGTTGCTGGTGCTTGGCAGAAATCAGGGCGCCAAAGTTGGTGTCCGGATTCATCGGATCACCGGCAATAATATTTTGCTCAACACGCTCTTTCAGACGAGCGAGGAACTGATCGTGGATGCTGCGGTGTACAAATACCCGGGTACCGTTGGTGCAGATTTCGCCCTGGGTGTAGAAGTTGCCCAGCATGGCAGCAGAAACGGCTTGCTCCAGGTCGGCATCATCAAAGATAACCAGCGGAGATTTGCCACCCAACTCCATGGTGACTTCTTTCAGGTTCGCAGCGGCCGCAGCCATTACTTTCTTACCGGTACCTACTTCGCCGGTAAAAGATACCTTGGCTATATCCGGGTGGTTGGTCAGCCAGGCGCCGACCTTGCCGTCACCTTGGATTACGTTGAACACACCAGGAGGCATGCCCGCTTCAATAAAAATTTCGGCCAGCTTCAAAGCACCTTTGGGGGTTTCTTCGGAAGGCTTGAAGATCATGGCGTTACCGCAGGCTAGGGCCGGGGCGGCTTTCCAGCAAGCGATTTGTAAGGGGTAGTTCCAGGCACCGATTCCGGCGCAGATGCCCAGGGGCTCGCGGCGGGTGTAGTAGAAGTCCTCACCGACTTGCTGCTGATTGCCTTCAATGCCTGCAGCCAGGCCGGCAAAGAATTCGATGGAGTCGGCCCCAGTCACCACGTCGACAACACTGGCTTCCTGCCAGGGCTTGCCGGTATCAGCCACTTCGATAGCTGCCAGTTCGTCGTTGCGCTCGCGCAAAAGTGCTACTGCTTTCAGCAGGATGCGACTGCGTTCTACCGGCATCATCGCTGACCACTGGGCAAAACCGCGCTTGGCGCTCTCGATGGTTTCTGCCAATACTTTCTCGTCGGCAACCTCAACCTGATAGCTGACTTCGTTGGTCGCCGGGTTATATACATCAAAGCACTCGCCGCTCTCATTCGACAGGTAGCGGCCGTCTACAAAATTCCGTTGTTTGTCCAGTGACATCTGTCTCTCCATACTGCTTTAACAGAGGGTCAGTCGGTTGTTCGTTGGCGATGGACTTGAAGGGCGCAATGGGCCGATCGTGAAGGTCCAGTCATCATAAAAAAGGGCCGGTCTGACGAAGACATTTGTCCCTAATCGTCAGATTCCAGCCCGGGCTCGATAGTCGTTTATCGAGCGATATGACACAAAATGTAACATATTTTTAATTTGAACTCTAATTGTTAGCACTCAATGCAACAAAGCTGGTGGATTCGTAGGAGGATTTATTTTTCAGCGACTACAGAGTTAATCCATATTTTCAAGGGTTAAAAGTGGGCTGGGTTGGGCCAAAAATCTCATTTGAACTCTATAAAAAGCACTGTATGAATTTTGCTCAATCTGACTATCTCGGGGTCAAGTCAGGTACCCGAAAGGCGGGGCTTCGGACGGCAGGAGATAGGATTTGTCGCTTTTGGGGGAGGAGGCTCTAGCTGGTGAAGGTCTGGCAGGTGGGGAGGCTCTACCTCCCCAGAATTACGTTGAGTGAATTTAACTGTTTGCCTCGCGTAAAGTGGAGGTTTGGCGGTTCAGGCTGGCCAGATATAGCACTGCTAACCCAGCTGCAATACCCGGCAATCCCTCATAGATCACGCCGTGATACCCCAGTAGCCGCCAGGTAATCGCTGCTGTAAAGCCGATAATCACTGCTGCGATAGCGGTTGCCTGGGATGGCTTACCCCCAAAACACAATACCAGGAGTAGGGGGCCAAATGCGCTGGCAAGTCCCGACCAAGCGAAAATAACCAGGCTGAACACACTTTGGCTGTTGGCGAGCGCCAACAGCAATGCGCCGCCGGTTATCGCAACTGTGACAAGCTTGAGAAACCAGGTTTTTTCAATCTTGTGCGGAAGAATATCGTGGGTAATGGCTGCGGAGCAGCTGAGCAGCAGGGAGTCTGCGGTGGACATGGTTGCGGCAAAGATACCAGCCAGGATCAGCCCAACAAAAACAGGGGGCAACAAATCCATAGCCATGGTGGGAAGAGCAAGCTCCGCATCAAAGCTCCCTGTATCGGCAATAAACACTCTGGATAGCAGGCCGACCCCGGTAGCCATGCAATAGAAAAGGATAAACCACAGATAGTACCAGGCCCTTGCCCGGTTCATCTTGCTGGAATCCCTCAGGGTCATAAATCGGACCATTACGTGGGGCTGTCCAATCACAGACAATCCGGCAAAACCCCAACTGATCACAAAGAGTATCACCCCGCCCCAGCCCGCAAAGGCGAGCCCCTCGGGAAACCAATGGGTAAAACCTTCGATAGCCTGCATTTGTATCGCCGCACTGGCGATACCACCCAAGTTGGCAAGGGCGACAACTAGGAGTGCTGCCATAGCCCCCATCATAACGATGGATTGGGCCGCATCAGTCCAAATGGACGCGCGGATGCCGCCAGCTAAACAGTAGAGGCATACAAGCACAGCTCCTACTACAGCACCGGACCACAGGGGCCAATCCAGCAGTACGTGCAGGGCTTTGCTGCCGGCAACCATTTGGGCAGAGGCATAAGTTAGTAAAAACAACAGGGAAATGATGCCGATCAGGCGCTGCAGGGCTGAGTACTTCTGTCCGTGCCAGTTACTGAGAACACCTGCGTAGCTGACTTCACCACTTGAACTGGTAGCGGTCCTTAATCGCTTGTGTACATAGAGGGAGGCCAGAAAATCACCGGCAATCCACCCCACCATCAACCAGATGGAAGCCAACCCAGTGGTGTAGGTATAGCCGATAACCCCGATAAACATATAACCGCTATTGTTCGTTGCTACGGCAGACAACCCCACCAGCCAAGGGGAGACGCCACTGCTGGCAAGGTAATAGTCAGCTTTGGTTTGACGGCTGAACATCGCAGAAGAGAGGCCGACCAGAGTGAACAAAAGTAAAAAACCAAGAAATGAATAGATCATCGGCAATCCTATTATTTTATGGGTTGGTCTTCAGAGGTTATCGGAATATTTCTAGCTCCCCTTGCCACCACTTTGTGGCGAGGGGGTATTGGCAATAACCTGGTCGAGTTCCTCAAATACTTCACTTTCCGCTAGAGGCTGTAAGGCACTATCAACCAGGATTTCATCGCGGTAGCTTTCCCGCCTTTTAATGGCTTCCGCCAGATAACGCAGCGCTTCATCAAATTGACCCATGGCAGTATGGGCGCAAGCCAGTTGGTAGAAGGCATGGCTGTTATCTGGGTCAATACCCAGGGCCTGGTGACAAAGATTGGCGGCCCACTGGGGTTCATTGAGCTCCAGCACTGCATCAGCTTTATAGGTAAGGGCTTCTACATCCTCGTGGCGGAGGCGCAAAATCTCGTCGTAAATGGCAATTTTATTGGCCACTGAGGATTCTTGTTGAGCGCGCAGCCACAGGGACTGTACTTCCTGGGTTAGCTCGATTTCCTCGCGGTTTTCTTCAATATGTTGTGTTTTCTGTTGAAGCTGCTTCTCTATAACTTCCAAGCGCTTTTCGTATTCCTGGACCAGCTTTGAGATCTCCTCATCGGCCAGAGAGTGTACCCGCTCTTTAATGTCCTGGAATGACCGCCAGCCAACTAAAACCAAAATTGAAGTGGCGGCGGCTATCAAGTAGAAAAAGTAGGTAACCGTATCGGTTGCGTAGGCTACGGCTCGATCGACAGAGTTGTGTTCACGATCGACAATTTGCTGAATCAATTCCTGCTTGGCATTAGCCTGATCGATTCGCAGCTGCTTAATTTCGTCGAGCATATAGCGCTCGACGAAGGGTGTGTATAAGGGCTTCTCAAGGGTGTCAACCTCGCTTTGCGCACTGTCTTTTTTCTTTTCTTCCGCTTCCTGGGAAATAGAGGTGGCGGAAGTAAATAAAAAGAGCAGGGCACAAAGGCTCAGGATGCGAGGCATATCGCCGTCCCGTGATTGTAAATTTCTACCAGTGCCTCGTGTAGTGTCCGAACGGCTGCGTCATAGTCTGGCTCGTTAACGATGAACTGCATATCCACATGACGCAGGGACTGGTGCATGGCGAGCACGCGGATATTGCTTTTGGACATCGACTGCACCGCTTTGGCCAACACGCCGGGGATTTGCATATCGCTACCGATGGCTGAAACTATGGCGACTTTGCGCTGGTTCAGTTCGGCTTCGGGAAAATGCTCTTCCAATGCAGCCTGAATCCGCTTGATTGTTTTCAAGTTGGTGGAGAGGAAATGGGTAAGGGTATTGGCATTAGTGTTTTTGGAAATAATATGGGCTTTGAAGCGCTTGATCACCAGTAGCACTTCGCGATCATAATCGTGGATGCTGCCCGCCATATCCTGGTCAAACAACTCCAGGGCGTAAACCCCTTTACAGCCAGCAATAATTTCCACTCGTGGAGAGTCGCTGATGTAGTCACCAGTAATCAGGGTGCCGGCGTGTTCGGGCTCGAAGGTATTTTTCACCCTGAGAGGGATATTTTGTTGGCGCAGCCCCTTGGCGGCTTTGGGGTGAATCGCTTCCATCCCCAGGTTTGCCAGTTGGTCGGCCACATCGTAGTTGGTGCGACCGATGGGCACTGCATTTCCCTCTCCCACCAGGCGGGGGTCTGCACTGCTCAGGTGAAACTCTTTGTGAATCACCGCCTCCTTTGCCCCGGTAAGGACGGCGAGACGACTGAAAGTCATCTCGCTATAGCCCCGATCAAACGAGATCAGCAGGCCCTTATCGCTGTGGGCATAGCCGGTAACAATAGGCAGCTGTTTGCTTAAGTCGATGGTGGCAAAGGCATCCCGGATACGCTCATCCAGGGGAATGTGCTTGTTGGTGCGCCAGCCAGTCAGATCGACAAAGCAGGCATTTACACCATCCCGCTGCAACAGTTTCGAAGTGTTCCATGCGCTGTGGGCCTCGCCGAGGCTGGCTAACATCTCCCTTACCGTGCCCAAGTGGGCGTCGAGGGAGAAGTGGCCGTGCTGACAGAGGCTTTGCAGGTCTCTCAGGCATTTTTTCGCGCTCTCCAGCCTTTCATCCAAAAACAGGTTCGCTTCCGCGAGAAGATCGCCATGCTCGAAAAGACGCTCGTTGATTTGCCGCAGTGCTGCCCGAAGCTCATCAAACTTAACCAGCCAGCTATCGTCCTCAATGCTGCTGGAGAAGAGGGCATAGATACCTGGTTGACCACTTTTCTTGTGCTCTAGAAGCAAGTCAGTAATACCGCCGTAGGCAGAGACTACAAAAACACGATTGTAGATCCCCTTGGAGTCACCTTTGATAATATTATCCCGGACCGCTTCGTAGTCCGTCATAGAGGTGCCGCCAATCTTTTCTATCGTATGCATCGTCTCTTACTGGTCCTTCTTTCTCTTAAAAACTGGGTGAGTGCTTTGAATTGAGATTTGCTTCAGATAGTAGAAATTGATTTCCTCGCACAGATGTATTCCGGCCTGGGAGGTAAGCCGCAAAACGGAGCCTCCACCTTGTTGCTCAGGGCATTAAAAACAAAAAACAAATTAGACCTCGGGTCGGGGCTGATATTGCTACTGGAGCCATGCATTAAGTTACAGTCAAACACAACAATACTGCCGGGCTTGCCTGTAACAGCTGATATTCCGCCATTGGATACCAGGGACCTCAAATGGCTATCTGAGGGAATACCAAGTTCTTGCTTTTTCAGTGAGCTGAGGTAGTTCCGTTTTGGTGTTTCCCCATCGCAAGCAATGTAATGGTGGTGGGACTTGGGAATCAGCATTAATGGGCCATTAAAATGATGATTCTCTGTTAAGGTAATGGAGATGCTGAGTGCCCGCATACGGGGCATGCCGTCCTCGACATGCCAGGTTTCAAAATCGGAGTGCCAATAAAAATCTTTCCCGCGAAAACCAGGTTTGTAGTTCGCGCGAGACTGATGAATATAAACCTCATCACCCAAAATACATTTCGCAATACTTGATAGCCGTTGATCCCTGGAAAGCCGGTTAAAAATTTGGCTGCTTTTGTGGATACGAAAGACTGAGCGCACTTCGTTACTTTCAGGCTCGGTGATAATTTCTTCCGACTTATCAGTGTGTCTGCGCTGTTTAATCTCCGCCAGCTCTTGCGTAAAAAGGTTAATCTCCGCCTGGGAAAACATATTCTCCAGTACAACAAAGCCCTGTTCTGCATAGCGCTTGAGTTGCGATGGTGCCAGTGGGGAGAGGGACTGGCAGTCCCCATACACAATTGGATCTTTGCGCACCCTGGTACCACCCAGAAGGCCCGGTTTTCGGGAGGGGTAGCAATCTTCCCTGGTAACACTTGAGCTATCTGGAAGGTACTTCATGGATACTGCCCTATGACTGACTAATTATTCATCAATCCTGTCAGCCTCAAGTTCGTAGGCTCCCTCAGCATTGTGTACTTCCTTGCCATTCAAAGGGGGGTTAAATACACAGGCCATAGTCATTTCTTCAAAGGCTCTTAAAATATGCCGGTCATGCTTATCGAGAATATAGATAGTTCCAGGTTCGATAGGGTGCTTCTTGCCATCCTCAAGAGTTTCTACCTCACCTCTGCCGGAAATGCAGTAAACCGCTTCCAAATGGTTTTGATAGTGCATTTGGAAATCAGCATCTGCATAAATAGTGGTGATATGGAAAGAAAAGCCCATTTCATCATCTTTAAGCAGGAGTCGGGTGCTCTCCCAGTTGCTATCCGGTGAAACAACCCGGCGGCCGGATTTTTTAGCTTCCTGTAAACTTCTGACAATCATTGGTATTTCGCTGTTTCGTGTGTATTCGAGTCTGGCTGGTCAGCAATATTCTTAGTTTGCAGCCTGCACAGTTGGGTCTTTTACGTGAACCTTTTCAGAGGCCCTTAAAGTCTAGCAGGCTTCAAAAAAGACTCTTTCCTCAGGCATATCCCGCTCTCCGGCACAGACTTCCCGGATAGCGGATTCAATAATGTCGATCCCTTTTTTAAGGTTTTGATCGGTGATAATCAGTGGGCAAAGGAGCTTAACGATCTGGTCATCGGCTCCGCTGGTTTCAATAATCAGCCCCTGCTTGAATGCCAGTTTGGTGATCTTTCCTGCAAGTTCGCCGCTGATGCAGTCGATACCCTGAAACATCCCCCGGCCTTTGGTGGTGAAGTTACCCTCACCATATCGGCTGACAATTTCATTCAAACGCTCGGAAATGTATTTGCCCTTGCGTTTAATCTCCCGTGAGAAGTTTTCGTCAGACCAGTAATGATCGATAGCGGCTTTCGCAGTTACAAAAGCCAGATTGTTGCCACGGAAAGTGCCGTTGTGCTCACCGGGCTTCCACTGGTCCAGTTCTGGTTTCATTAGCACCAGCGCAAATGGCAGCCCATAGCCACTGAGGGATTTGGATAGCGTAATGATATCGGGTTCGATACCGGCCTCTTCAAAGCTGAAAAAGTTGCCCGTGCGGCCGCAGCCAGCCTGGATATCATCGACAATAAAAAGTAAGCCGTGTTTTTTGCAGACGGATTGAAGGTTTCTTAGCCACTCGATACTGGCCGCATTGATACCGCCTTCCCCTTGAACTGTCTCAACAATCACTGCTGCGGGAGAATTAATACCGCTGCTGGAATCTGAGAGGACTTTATCGAGGTATTCTGTGGTATCGATATTTTTGCCCAGGTAGTCGTCAAAGGGCATGCGGTGCGTACCATTGAGGCTGACACCGGCAGCATCCCTGTGATGCGAGTTGCCGGTGGCGGCCAGCGAGCCAAGGCTTACGCCATGGAAACCGTTGGTAAAGGTGACGATGTTCTGCTGCCCGGTTACATTGCGGGCAATTTTCATCGCCGCCTCTACCGCATTCGTCCCAGTCGGACCGGTAAACTGCACCACGTACTCCATATTCCGCGGCTTGAGAATTTTCTCATTCAGTGCCTGTAGGAATTCACCCTTGGCCCTGGTGTGCATGTCGAGGCCGTGAGTAATTCCATCGGCCTCGATGTAATCTTGCAGTGCCTGCTTGAACAGCGGGTTGTTGTGCCCGTAGTTGAGCGTGCCGGCACCCGCCAGGAAATCCAGATACTGATTTCCCTCCTCATCCCACATCAGCTCGCCTTTTGCGCGATTGAAGACTCGCGGAAAGGAGCGGGCATAGCTTTGCACTTCTGATTCAATCTCATCAAAGATCTTCATGATTTTCTCTTTTATGGTGTTTCTTCGAGGGCGAAAGGCCCGATGCGGACAAGGGTTTCGGAGTCGTGCAGCCCATCAAAGTGGGCTTGAGAGTCCATCCAGGGTGAGGAGTGAAGATCGACCGATAATTTATCGGCGACACTGTGGAAGAGCGCCCAAGACGGCAGGTTGTGTTCTGTAATCGTGGTCTCGATATATCTGACCGAACCACAGTGAGGGCGCTCAAGGATGTGACTTATCATCCGGGAGGCCAGTCCAAGCCCCCGGGCTTTCTCGTCGACGGCCACCTGCCAGACAAAGAGGGTATCTGTACGGTCGGGGATGATATACCCGGAAATAAAGCCCAGCAGCTCTCCATCAACCTCTGCGGCGACTGAGGTGTTGGCGAAATGGCTGCAGTGGAGGAGGTTGCAGTAGCTGGAGTTTGTATCCAGGGGAGGGCAACGTTTGATCAATCGGTAAGTGGCCATCCCATCTTCAATCAATGGACTGCGCAACAAAATATTTTCTGAGCTAGACAAAAAACCTTCCCAACCGACTAAATATTTTTTCACCTCTAAATATTTACCTGCACAAGTGTTGAGCAAATGGCGTAAATATAGCTTTCTAGAGGCATTTTTATGCCGGGTTACTAGTAAAAATGCTTTGAACGCTAAATATCGTACACAAATTAAATTCAAAGTCCAGGATGCTTGAGGCGAATCAAGTCACAATATTTGACCTAGAAATGCCTAGATATGTGGGATATACAGCCTATAGGTAGGTAAAAATAATATTTTGAGGTCGATAAAATTTTCTATTGGACATACCGGCTGAGAGATCGCCTGACCATAAAATGGACAGTTTTGTGATGGAACCTGAGGCTTTTGTGGGGGTGATGTTTCGCAGTCGGGTTATAAGCGTTTAGTGATTGAGGGGGACGGCGATATAATTCCGGCAATCACCCTGACTCCATGATTGAGAGGTAACTTTGAACAGTATCGAACAAGTGCTAGTGGCCCTGCGGCGGGTAATAAGAGCCACGGACCTGCACTCCAAACACCTGGCTAAAACCACCGGCCTAACCGCCCCGCAGGTGTTGTTGCTACAAGCTATTCGCAATAAGGGTGAAGTGACGATCGGCGAACTGGCCAACGAGGTCAGCCTGAGCCAGGCAACCGTGACCAATATTCTTGACCGCCTGGAGAAGAGAGGCTTAGTTTATCGCCAGCGCTCCCAGGCGGATAAGCGCAAAGTGCATGCTTACCTTACCGAGGAGGCCGCGGAGACTTTGCGCGATGCCCCCATCCCGCTTCAGGACCAATTTGCTCGTCAGTTTGGCGATCTAAAAGACTGGGAGCAAAGCATGATAATTGCTTCTCTACAGCGCGTTGCCCAAATGATGGATGCTCAACATATCGATGCTTCCCCTGTACTGGATATCGGTGTTCTGGATCGCCAGGGTGCCTCAATGGATAAGCCCGCAACGGCACTGGGCTACAGTGACATCCCCGACTCCTCCGACAGAGATAAAAGTACTTAAGTAGCGACACCGGAGAAGAGCGGTTGTGCACGCATTTAGTGGCCATTACGCCCCTCTACAGCAGTAGAAATTTGTCTAAGCTTGCAGCAGCAAGCTCCCTGTAGCGATCGAGGCATTCTGTGTCGACCGGTTGAGCTTTCAGGCTACAAGTTGTATCGATGGACATCCTTGTAATTGGTGCCGGTCCGACCGGATTGACTGCTGCAGTCGCCCTCACATCCCTGGGACTGAAGTGTCGTATTGTTGAGCACAAAGACAGCCCCTCTGAACTCTCCCGCGCTGTCGGCATTATGCCAGCCACCATTGATGCCCTTCGAGAGCTGGGCGCCGCAGATCCCTTTCTTGCGGAGGCGATGCCCCTGAGGAAAATGCATATATTGCGCGATGAGAGAACCCTGGTTTATATCGACAACAGCGGAAATGAGTTTCGCGATAGGGTGCCTCTCGGGCTACCGCAAAACCGGACCGAGGGAATCCTCAGGGACACTCTTGCCGAGAGGGGCGTCGTAGTTGAGTACGGGGTCTCAGTTACAAACATCACAACCACCCCAGACAAGGCGGCCGTTAATTTCTCAGACAATACCAGCGCCTCTTTTGACTGGGTGATTGCCGCAGACGGCATACAGTCCGCCGTGCGACAACAGCTGAAAATACAGTACCCTGGTATTGATCTGCCCAATAAGTGGTCAATTGCGGATGTGGATTTGAGAGGAAACTTCGATCCGGAAGAGATTGCCCTGGACCTGTACGGCGGGGAAGGTGAGTTCACCTTGGTACTCCCTATCGAACAGCGCCGCGCCCGCATCGCATCATCAACCGAAGATGCCCTGGCAACCCTCAGGCTGCCGATAGAAATCACCAACATCCGAAGGACAGCGGCCTTTAAAATCTCTATCCGACAGGCAGAAACTTACCGAAAGCACCGGGTGTTATTGGCTGGAGACGCAGCCCATTGCCACTCTCCAGTGGGAGGGAAGGGGATGAATCTGGGTATGGCTGATGCCATAGCCGCAGCATCTGCTATCGCTAACGGTGCGGTCGATAGCTACTCTACCTCCCGGCATGAGGCAGGGGAGTCCGTGGTTAAGAAAACAGAGCTGGCGAGAAAGCTGATCTCCTCGAGCAATCCTTTGGCAAAATCAGCATTGTGGGTATCAGCCCATTGCATCGCGTCAGTGCCTCCGGTTCATCGCGCCTTTATGCGGCAGTGGACGGCGGTCTGAGTACCAATGTCGAGGGTAGGATTAGGCAAAAGTGGACATAGGTGACAGGCTAGTGCTACTATTCGTCCGCCGGTTTAAAAGCCATTTTTTATTGCAGTTTACCTCGTAGTTTTAGTCATAATCCTTCGTTCGGTCTCGTTTAAAATAATACTTTTTGCCCGCACAACTCCATTCAATTGGAGCGCAATTGTTCAATCAAGGATATCTATTATGTCTAATACAGTTACTGGTACCGTTAAGTGGTTTGACGAAGGGAAAGGTTTTGGCTTCATCGCCCAGGAATCCGGTCCCGACGTTTTTGCTCACTTCAGCGCAATTTCCGGTGGCGGTTTTAAAACCTTGGCCGAAGGCCAGAAGGTAGAGTTTACCGTGACTCAGGGCGCTAAAGGCCCACAAGCAGAAAACATTGTCTGCCTGTAAACTTTAGGCTTCGCCCCCAATAAGGGGCGAGACCGTCCACTTCCCCAGCCACACAAGTGCTGGGGAGGTACCTCTCCCGTTATATGCCCCTCTCTTTTCTGTAGTGACAGCCAACTCTTAGGTCTATCACGCATTGTCGATTTTCCCCTCCACCTCTCTTAACTCGACGACAGATCTACCTGGATCAACTCAACCCAAATGAAGGGTGCAGTACCAACAAGGATCGCCAGAGGGCAAATTTTTGAAAGAACTTCTGAAGATTTGATAGGGTCATTTTTGGTCAAGCGTGATGGCTCCGACATTTTTAGACATGGCAGTAGCTGTCACAGGCAAGCTTCCCATAGGTGATCAGTAAGTGGACAATCTTACACTTATTTACTTTCCGTTTACCCAATGGCTTTTATTATTCCAGGTCTATCGAGAACTTTTGAGTGACTAGATCAATGGGGCCTGACTGCAAAACGCCATTATTGGTACTCTTAGCTGAAGACAATCACGCACTGGCGTCCAATATTATTGAGAGCCTCGAAGAGTACAATATTCGGTGTGACTACGCTGACAATGGAATAATGGCCACTGAGCTGGCCTTAAAGCATGACTTCGATGTAATCGTACTTGATGTCATGATGCCGGGTAGAAGCGGTTTCGAAGTGAGTTCTAAGTTGCGCAATGCAGGAAGCTCGACACCAATATTGATGCTGACCGCGCTGGACCAATTGGACGATAAAATCACCGGTTTCCAATCTGGAGGGGATGACTACCTGGTTAAACCCTTCGAAATGCTTGAGCTGGTCGCGCGGATTCGGTCTCTATCAATAAAACGACGCGTTACCCAAACCCGGTATAAAGTTGAGGACCTGGAAGTTAATTTAGAGACCCATGAAGTCACCAGACAGGGAAAATCTATAAATCTGCCCCCAATCTGTTGGGAATTGCTCGTGTTTTTGATGCAACAGAGTCCAAAGCTGGTTACTAAAGAAAAAATTGAACAGCATTTATGGCAGTTTCTTTCCCCCGAATCCGACGTAATCAAAGTACATCTGTATCGGTTGCGGCAGGGAATCGATAAGGGGTTCAGTTTTCCACTACTGCACACGATCAGAGGAAAGGGCGTTATCCTGGGGAAGCGTGATGAAAGCCTTTGATCGATCCATTCGCAGAAAATTTTTCTTTCATTATATTTGGATTCTTGCCGCAATTGTGGCGTGCAGTGCAGTTGTCGTAGAGAAATCCAAAGTGAAAATGGTTAAGCACGCCTTAGGTGCGACACTAATATCTGTAGCTGAAAAACGTATCATTGAGGCTGGAGGGGTTATTGATGACCCTTTTTTTGCCCAGTTACAAACATATGATGAGTACAGTTCACTGCCAGATACGGCAAAGCGCGTGTTAGAGGAAGCTGACGGCGAAGAGAAAAGGGTGCACTTTAGCAAAGACTTAATTAATGACCGCTACTATTTAGCAATTATGCCTTATGCTGAAAGCGCCCTTAAGACAACTTACTACGTGCTGGAAATAGAAGAAGCTGCAATACCCAGCAAGTACAAAAAGGTAGAAATTGAGGTTCTTATCGGTGTCTTACTAACCCTTACTTTAGCATTAAGTGTGCCTCTTATTCTTGCAAGACAAGTGATATCGCCATTAAAAGACCTGGAGAAATTTGCGCAAAAGAGTAGGCATAAGTTGACTCCGATCCCGGAATCTTTAGAGCAAAGGAAGGATGAATTTGGTCGTGTAGGACGAGTACTGCAAGAGTCGCTACAGCAGGTATGGAATCATCAAGAGCAGGAAAAGCAATTTCTACAGAATGCGAGCCATGAATTGAGAACCCCCTTGGCAACCATTGGCAGCGCCTTGCATGTGGTGAAGGTAAGGCAAAAAAAAGGTAAGCCAATCGATACTCAACTGGAGCAGATTGAGCGCTCCTATGAGCAGATGACCCAGCTGACACAGGCACTTCTGCTGCTATCTCAAAGCAAGGTAAATTTGGAATCAACAGAATTTGATTTCAGCAATATGATTCAAACTCGAGTTGAGCAGCTCAAATACCTCTTGGGTCAGCGAGATGTACAGGTTCATCTCAATTCGGATAGTTCGGTCAACTTGAAGCAAGTACAAGTGCTATTGGATATCGCTATAACCAATCTGCTCAGAAATGCCTTTGAGCATACCCTTGAGGGAAGTATCGATATTGATTTTGATGCAAATGGAATCCGGGTTCAGAACCCCATACTGCCGGAGCAGCAGGTGCATTTTGACAGGGGGGAAGGGCAGGGTTTTGGTTTAGGCCTTCATATCCTGAAGCAAGTGGCCGATCAGCAGCAATGGATCTTTTCTTACAACAAAAATGAACAATACTTAACCGTTAACCTGGCCTGGGCATGAGCTTATTTACCTGGCGTTTACCTTTACCGGCATAGAATCCACTCCAGAAATAACGGAACTTCAACCAGTTCAAATTGGGATTCAATATGTCTAGTTTGCGAGATCAAAACCATAAGAGTTCTCTGCCATTAACTTTGAGTATGTGCACCGCGCTGGTGGGTTCGGCATTATCCAGCCTGGCTTTTGCAGATGAAGTTACCCAGAAGCCGCCAAAGCAGGATGAGACAGCACTTTCTGTAGGTATTGGAACCTTTAGCGTTGAGTCAATCTACGTTGATGGTGAGGACCAAAACAACATATTTCCATTGATCTCAGCCCGCTACAAGCGCTTTTACTTTCAGGGTTTTGAGTTGGGGGCTGATCTGTACCACGACGATAAACTTCGAGTGAAGTTTGGCATAGGCGGTGACTTGGCGGGCGATAGAGATAGAGGGGACAGTGATAAGCTCAGCGATATGGAAGAGCTTGACCTGGCGATTCTTGCCAACTTATCTATGAACTATAAAAGCCCGGTAGGCCTTTGGAAGGTTGGCATCTCACAAGATATCAGTGATACCCACGACGGATACAGTCTATCGGCTGGATATAGTCTGCCTTACAAGCACCAAAAGTGGATCATCAAACCCGACTTCACTATTAGCTGGCAAAGTGATAGTGCGTTGGCTTACTACTATGGTGTAGACCTAAATGAAGTAACTCAAGATAGGGCAGCGTATGAAGCAGATGCAGATATCATTACCCGGTTAGGCGTACAAGTGGGATACAACATTAGCCCAAACCTTATTCTTATGGGGGGCGTATATCAAACCTGGTATGGCGATGAGATTAGTAATAGCCCAATCGTAGACACTGATAGCTCTAGACGTACGTCATTAATGGTGAGTTATAAATTTTAACTCTTCTTACGATATTTGATGAGTGTAGATTATTTAGACTAGCCGGCTTATCAATACCAAGCAGAAGTTACAGGCCGAGGCAGGAGCCCCAGCCTGTAACTAAAACCTGTTTGCATTACAATGTACACGATACCCACCGAGTCATAGCAAGAAGGCTTCTCTATTTAGCATCCCAATAGCAGGGACTACCGTATTTCTCCGTAAGGAAATCAATAACAACACGTACTTTGGGAGCCAGGTTATCCGTAGGTAAGTAGAGCGCATTAATAGTTTGGTTTTCTGCCGATGAAGATGCGCGGTAGTCAGTCAAAATAGGAACCAGCTTGCCCAACCGAATCTCTTCATTGATTAACCAAGTTGGGAACATAACAACCCCAGCTCCCCCTATAGCACTGGAAACCAGCGTTTCTGCATTATTGCTGTAAAGTGATCCCTTAACTTCATAGGGTGTCAAACAATCTTTACCGATAAACCAGCGCTGTAGCCCATTGGTTCCCTTAAATACCAAACAGTTGTGAGCAATTAACTGCTCTGGGGTTTCCGGAACCCCATTTGCTCTCAGATATTCCGGGCTGGCTGCCAATACAAAGTTATGATTGCCAAAGCGATTCATTTTCAAGCCTGAATCTTGGAGCGCTCCAATTCTGATAAGTAAGTCAATACCCTCTTTAGCAGGGTCAATAAAGCTATCTGTCTGCTGCATTTCGATCCTAAGCAGCGGATAAAGCTCTAACAAATCTGGAATATAGGGAGCAATATGAAGCCGCCCAAAAGCAACGGGGGCGCTGATTTTAACAACCCCCCGTGGTGTGTTGGCTCTTTGCTCAATTTGCCCGCAAACTAGCTCATACTGACGAACAATATCGCTACAATACTTTGCAAAGGCCGTACCTTCATCCGTCAGTGATATTGCCCTGGTATGACGGTGCAGTAGTTTGGTTCCCACTTTGCCCTCTAGCTGGGCCATTTTTCGCGATACAGAGGACGGTGTCATTCCCTGCTGCCTGGAAACCTCAGAGTAGTTACCCAATTGGGCCGTCATTAAGAACAGTTTTAACTCTAATATTGATATATCGTAATTCATTAGCTAGCGGTCGATAGTGGGTAACTGTTGAGTGATGTTATGGCCCCTCTGAGTAGTGCTTTACTCCTGTATATTCAGCTAACTTTGGATAGCGGGCTGCAGTGCCTCATTACTACGAACTGGCGCTCTCCGATTAGCAAGGTAATTACAGATCAACGCTAGAACTACGCAAACCATTGCGGCAATTCGCCAGGAACTTAACGGGATAGACGGATTCGTAAACCATCCCTGGGTATCAATAATCAAACTCATGCTCATCTGCCCAAAAATCGTTGCAATTGTTGTTGATGCCACACCAATTCTAGGAACAACAGCAACTACGACTATCATGTAGAAGATACCAAAAAGTGCACCTGTTAGTTGCCACTTAGGTACGGAAAGAATTGATGGGCCGCTGTGTTTTCCAAAGAAAAACACCAGTAAGCCCATCACTACAGCTCCGATACCAAAGGTAAATAGGGCGCTTTGGACAACTCCTACACTTTCTCCAAATTTTCCGTTAATTGCCGCCTGGGATCTCAACGCTACGCCGGATAGTACTGCGAGTAACATCAGCCCAATCATAATTTGGCTCCCAAGTAGGTAAAATATAATGCAAGGCATAAAAATGTTGCCCCACATACTCTCAGGAGATTAATGGGCTGTTTACGCACCCCAAACCACCCCAGTGAGTCAATTAGGAAGCTTTTGGCTGTTTGCCCCACAAGAATCCCGATCATGGTCATAGCTACTCCAAGTATAGGAGTGGCTAAAGTTAGAACAACAACGTAAACAGGTCCCAATAAGCCACCTGAAAGCTGCCACTTTGGAACCTCTCGCCAGCTTATATATTTTGCACTGGGGACAAATAGACTGATGAGCCAAAGTAGGGCTGCCCCAACACCAAATATGCTTAAGGTGGCCCACAAGTGACCAACCTGCATACCTAAGGGCCCTAACAATCCCGCCTCGACGGAGAGCCCCATACCTGCAATAACAACCAAAATAGTGGCGAGAATATTCATCGAGGGTCAAATAAGCGTACGTTAGTCAAATGCTCATAGGCCTTTCCATTAGGGTATGAAACGAGTTCAAGTTGCATGCCCCATGGAGCCATGAAATATACCCAGGTCTCTCCTTCAGTTGGCCCTTCAGTCATTACCGTAGGGGCGCCGAGCACCTCTATATTCTGTTTCTTGAGGTATTCAACCGCAGCATCAATGTCTTCAACATAGAATGCTAAATGATGCCCCCCAACATCAGCATTGTTTGGTGCCACCTTATTTCGATCTATGTTGTCGGCATACTCGAATATTTCCAGATTGATGCTGTTAGCATTCATAACAGCAATTTTCTTGATCTCTGCACGAGGATTTACATTAAGGTGATCCGTCATCCAGGTATCGTCTGAGGCAAATGGCCCAAACGTATAAGCCAATTCAAAACCAAAGTGTGTACTAAAGAACTCAACGGCCAAATCAACATCGGGGACGGTGAATCCTATATGATCTGCTTTTTTAAGTCCGGGGATAGCCATTAGATGTCTCCTCGATCATGGCAAAGCTTATTCAGTGCGCCCATGGTGGTAGCCCCTTTATTGAAGCCCGTATACATTTAGGCAAAAACAATCAATTCCTCAATCTCTTCATACGTTGCCCCTTGTTTGAGTGCCATATCAACATGGGCTCCAAACGGGTTACCTTCACCATTTACATTGAGCGCCATTTGGTCAATAGCGATAGTGATTAGTGCTTTGGTTTTTTGATCCAGAAGCGGCTTTCCCCATACCTCGCCTGCGACTCGTACAGCTAGATCTCCCCATACCGGGTTAATAGACTTAAGTCCCTCGATCAATGCTTGATCATCCAAAACGGCATTTTCGTACTTGGTAGTCATAGTTAATAGTCCTGGTTATCTAGATGATATTTCGCTTTAACAGCTGGAAGTTATTATAGGGAGCTCTATCCTTCTTAAAACTTATAAGCAGGAACATCACTTTTGCAAATTATGCACAGATGAACGCTTTTTATGAGGTGGCACAGTCTGTTGTTGGGACTTATTTTAGTGCCTCAAACAGGAGCGAAAGAGAGAAATAGTAGCGTTACTAAAATGGTATTAGTCGGAAGGGAAGAGCGTTTTGATATGGCGATTACAGCATGGTAGCTAATGCCTCTAAATATATTCCAGGTGTCCTAACTAGATAAAAGCTACTAGCAACACCGATGCTGCTTATAATCTACCCTAAACTATGAATATCCATTGAAGGCTCGATATTCATATGTCCATGACTCCTATTGATATCGAACGCTGGAATAGAAAGGCCCACTTTGAATTTTTCATGAGCAGTGCAGGGTCAACTCGGATAGGCTTAACCCAGCCGGTCGATGTGACAAATCTGGTATCTTTCTGTAAAAAGAATACACTCCCTTTTTATTACAGCCTTATTTTTCTTGTCACGCAGGTGGGAAATGAAATAGCGGGTTTCAGGCATCGTATCGTCAATGGCCAGCCCATTGAGCATGACATGCTGCACCCCTTATTTTCTGATTTAGGGGATAATGAGTTATTCAAACTCGTTATGGCAAGAATGGAAACGAATCTGACAGAGTTCGTCCACAAGGCAAGGGAACTTTCACAGGCACAATCTGAGTACCTCCCCGTAGAAAATTTCATCAGCCGCCATGATATCTTGAATATCAGCTGCTACCCCTGGGGTGACTTCTCTGGTCTACAGGTAAAGCCTGTACAGAAAGAAGGTTGTGATCCAGGAATACCTTTTATTTTCTGGGGTAAATACCATCGCCAGGAGGGCAGCCTTGTCACTTCGATGTATATTGAAGTTAATCACTGCTTTCTGGATGGCATCCATCTTTATCAATTTAAACAGCAGTTGGAGGATAAGATTTGTCAACTGGCTTAAAGTTTTAAGCTGGAGCTAGGGGCTCTGGGTAATTTCGTGAACCCGCTCTTAAAGTCGCATAATGTGTACCTTGAAGAGCTATAGAGATGCATATAGCTGCTCAGAGGCTCCCTAGCTAGAACTCCCTCAAATGGTGAAACTTCAGCCCCCAATAAAAAAGGCAATTACCAGTGCAATAAGCCCGAGAGAAGTAAATTGTATAGAAGTCTTCCTGAATTTTGGCACCGCAAAAGCAACCACTAATCCACTAATCAAGCTAAATAGCAGGCTCGCACCAAGCATAATGGATGAGAACCAGAAGAGGGGGCCAGCATGACCTTTATGAATCAGCAGAAATTGATGCCATAGATCATGTTCTTTTACATGAAGTATCGCTGATTGCTTATCCTGGCTAGGCTCCAAATAGACTTGGCGTTTGTAGCCATACCAACCGATCCACTCATCTTCCAAATAGAAATCTGCCGGCAATGATACTTCTGTGGGCTGAACAAACGGAGATATAGTATCTAGGGTCTCTTGCTCATTGCTGGGTAAGCCCTTGGGTAGAGAAACTGTGTACTCAAATTGTTCGTCGACGCCCCCCTCTATATCAAATAGGTAGAGCACGCCCGTGGCGATATACAAAATGGCAATGGGTAGAAAAAAGCAGGAAAAATAGGTGTGGAGCTTGATCCACAGTAAACGGTATCTGGATTTCATAGGAAACAAAGGGCGCAATGCAAGTGCATTGCGCCCTGATAGTAAATAAACAAATAAAGGAGATTAGAAGCGGTAGTCTACTGACAGTCGAACGTCCCGGCCCGCCTCATAAACTCCAGATACAATATCCCAGCCAGGAATATTGGTATAATCGGCCACGCTGGAGTGATCCCGGTACTGCTCATTAAACAGGTTTTGAACGGCTAAATTCACATTTAGGCGATCATCTGCCAAAGGCTCCCAGTGCAAGTATAGATCGTGCACATCGTAACCAGACTTATCTACGGTTTGGGTGCTATCGATCCAACCAAGTTCTACTGCACGGTGTAAAACCTCAATATTACTCAGCTCATCAACACGAGTGTAGTTCCAGCCCAGTTCTAACTTAGGTGTAATTGCATAGTTAGCGTTCAGGTTATAGGTGTCGCCACGGGCATTCGCCAAGCCATTGTGTTCATAGGCTTCTACGGTATTCCCATTAAGCTCTGAATCATTGTGACTGAAAGCCGCGCTCAGCGTTAAATTATCCCATGCGTAAGAAGCACTGAGTTCAAAGCCGTCGGTTTCTAGCTCACCAACATTTTCGTAGTATGTACCACCTCCGAGCTGATCGAGAATAACGTCATCGATCGTACTGCGGTAGACAGCGGCTTTTAACTCAAGTCCATCCTGGCTGTATTCCAATCCCAGCTCAGTATTGTCGACGGTTTCTGCATCTAGGTCAGGTGCAAGTTCTGCCGATTCCAGCGTAAACCCATCTCCAACTTCCTTGCCGCGCATCGCTGTTGCGTGGCCCAGGGTGAGGGTGATCGCATCGGTCAAAGAGTAACTCATACCGATATTGGGGCTGAAACCTTGGCTATCAGTCTCATCGCCATGGGTTACTTGCTCCAGCTCGTATTCGTCGTAGCGGAGACCAAAACTCAGTAATAGTTCGTCTGTTGCCTGCCAATGGTCCTGAATGTAGGCACTGCGAACCTGGCCTTCTTCGCGGAAAGAGATACCGGTATAAGGCTCCGAGAGGTAGCGGCTTTCCACTTCATCCTCACGGGCTTCGATGCCGTAGGTGAGGGTGTGCTGGCCGATATTGCTGGTATTACGCAAATCAAAGCCAAGGGTTTCTACTGAGGCACCGTACTTACCCCATCTATCGAATACATTCTGCTCCACTTCTGACTTTGTGTGATATACGGTAGTCTCAAGATTGATCAACGCGCTGGGAGCAAATTGGTGATTCACGACAAAAGTCTGGCGGTCAGCATCCATTGGGTAGAGAGTATCTCCCTCAAGGGCAGGCCAGTTGGGGCGTTGGCCGTACTCTCCAGATTCATCCCGTTGTTCGAAGCTGAGGCTCAACTTTTGATTTTCAGATAAATCGCCACTTAATTTTATAAAGGCGAAATCCTGCTCGGCAGCAGTACCATAGATAGTGTCACCGTCGCCATCCTCCATCTCATCGCGATCAACGGTCACAAATGATCCGAGCAGTCCCCAGTTGTCAGTGATTTTTCCATAAACTGAAGCACTGGCTTTTTCGCCATCATTGCTAAAGAACGAGCCTTTCACTATTGCGCCAAACTGCTCGCCTTCATCGAGTAGGTCGTCCGCATCTTTGGTCTCAAAGCGGATAGCACCGCCAATAGCGCCAGCACCGCTGGTAGCTTCGCCTGCGCCAGCTTGCACTTCAACTTTCTGCAGCAACTCCGGCTCTATGGATACCCGGCCAATATGGTGGAAGAGGGTACTGGTTTGAGGAGCACCATCAACGGTAACGTTGAGAAGGGTGTCTTCCATGCCACGGATATAGACTTTCTGCGCAATACCCACCGATCCACCAACAGATACGGACGGAATCTGGCGGAAGACATCACTGAGATCATTTGCCTGCTGCTTATCGAGCTCTTCTGGGGTGATCTCGGTATCAGTCGCCACGCCGACAACTACTACAGTTTCCATCGCGGCTTCAGCGTTATCTTCTTGCTTTTGTACTTCCTGTGCCTGGCTGATGCCAGAGGCCAGGGCACTGGATACCATCAAGGGGAGTAACGCGTATTTATTGTGGGAAATATTGCGGGCCATTGGCTGTCCTTCACAGAGTTACCTATTTGCTAATGCGAATTATTCCTATTGGCAACTGTGAAGTACAGCAGTGTTGCATTTGTTACATTTAGTTGCATCAGTGTGTTGGAGAGTTACCTTATGCAGGCTCCAAAGATTGAGTGGGGAGAGTTACTCTCATACACAATCCTCCTACAGAGCGGTTGGAGGCTTCTATGGTTCCGCCCACGCTATGTAGCTGGCGTCGCGCCAACGCCAGGCCCAGCCCAAAATTTTTCGATTTTGATGTGCGAGACTGATCTGCTCGGAAGAAAGGCTTAAAGATACTGTCCAGTAGTGCTTCAGGAACTCCGGGGCCAGAGTCTTCAATATCAATAACAAATTTATTTTTCGTATTTCCCTCCAGAAGGACATGAACGGCTTGTCCCTTCGGAGTATAGCGCATGGCGTTACGCAAGATATTTTCCAAGGCTTGTCCCACTGCCTTGTGATTAGACTGTCTTATTTCAGCCGAGTCTGGCAAATGAGTGCAGATAGTGCGATCGGGAAATTCGAAACGGGCATCCTCGACAATCACATCGATAAGGTCGACCAGATCCAAGTCTTCGATACCTATAGAAGGCTGTTCGTTATCCAGCCAGGCAAGGGTGAGCGTATCGTCTACCAAACGCCTGATATGAACAGACTCCCGCTGAATCCTCTGGATATTTTTATCATCAGCGTGACTTGCGCCAGCTCCCTCTATGGCAATATCCAGTCGGGTGAGTGGAGTTCTCAGTTCGTGAGATAGATCCGCGATTAGCTGGCGCTGGTTGACGATCTGCTCTCCTATCCGCGTCGCCATTTGATCAAAAGTTTTGGCTAATTCAGAAATCTCATCGTCGCGGTTACCTAATTGGCGGTGTACTCGAACATCAAAGTTTCCCCGACTAAACTCCCGTGTTGCCTGCTCAAGTTTGCGCAGCGGGTGCATAATATGGCGATAGAGCATCACGGAAACTAAAGCCAGGATTCCCATTGGCAGGAGTATTTGCAGCAGGAGTCGTGTTGTTTTCCAGTAGCTGCCGGGACGCATCCTATCGGGAAGAAGTACCAAGAGACTGGTTTGCTCGGTTGCAAAAGGAATTTCCATCACCGGGTTTTCTTCAAAATACAGGTGGACCTTCCAATCCACATCCCGGCCGAGGTTATAGCCGATGTAACGATGTTCATTACCCGTCTCACCTGCTACATGGATTAACTCATATTGGGTAACTGTGGCCCAGGTGTTTTCCTTCTCCTGTAATTCTTTTAACCACTGTTCCAATTCCCCCTCGTTGCCGGAGAGAAACCGCGCTTCCGCCTCCTTTCCCCACTCTTTCAATTCCTCTCGATGAGATGCCTCCAGCATACTCATCTGCTCCTCGGTGCGAATAGTCAGGGAGTTGATCAGGTAAAAGAGAGAGACAATGCCCGCAGTAATCAGAAGGCATAGTTTCCAAAAAAGTTTGCGGTTCATTTCAAACAGTACCCTCTGCCATGTACTGTTTGTAGCCGGTCTCCACGCCATCCTGCTCCAGTCAACTTGCGCCTGATTCGACTCAAGTGCATGTCCAAACTGCGGTCATAGGCACCCAGAGTACGGTTGAGAACTTGCTGTGAGAGATAGGCTTTGCTCAATACCTCTCCCCGGTGAACCGCTAACTCCCACAACAATTTAAACTGGGTAGCGGTAAAATCAATTGCCAGACCGCCGGTGAATGCTTGCTGAGCATTTAAATCGAGTTGCAGGTTATCGATTTCTGTATGGTGGACAGCCTCCAGCATCACTGGTTGACTGCGGCGCAATAGTGCCTCAATTCTTAGTAGCAGTTCGGTCTTGTTAAATGGCTTCGCCACATAATCATCTGCTCCATGGCGAAAGCCTGCGATCCTCTCCTCTTCAGCGCCCTTGGCAGTTAGGATGATGACTGGAACCTGACTGGTTTTGCGTAAAATTTTGAGTAGAGAAATACCGTCCATTTCCGGCAGCATCAAATCGAGCAAGATTAATTGAGGTTGTTGCTTGGCAGCCTCCAGCAATGCGGTATTGCCATCAAAGCAGGCGTTGACTTGGTATCCTGCGCTTTGGATCATTTCGCAGAGCTGGTCGTTGAGACCGCGATCGTCTTCAACGATCAGGATGTTGGATTGTGTGGGAGGTTTTTGGCTCATGAAGACATTGGCTGTATGCAAACTGGTTGTGGAGCAAATTACCACAATGAGCAATGCCTAATATAGTTAGTTGAAGAGATGTGTATTCGTTCAGTCATAGCGCTGAGCTGAACTGCTGATGAGTTCCAATAACTTGGCATTGTATGCTTGAGCGTAAAATTTATTGTGTTCGTGCTGCTCGCTATCCAGAGCGTAATCTTCAATATGGAAGCCGGTTCCACATAAGAAAAAAGTTTCCTGAGGTCTGAACTCAGCATACTTACCTTGCAACTCTTCTTCTAGTATCCCGGGCGTTACATGGCCAACCCCTGGAGAATAAACATCCACGAACTTAGCCCGGTTATGAATGAAATCATTTTCCGCATCAATGAATCCACGCTCCGCTGACAGCACGGGATCGCTGGCTATTGCAATCAATTCATAGCTTTTTGAAAGTTCAGCCCATACCCAAGCGACTACACCAGCGAGAAGGGCCGTGCCCAGAAGAAAGGTATTTCTAAGGGTTGACGTCATTGTCTCCACCCGTGGAAGCCTGAAGGCTTCGTCCTAAGTAGGAAAAGTAGGCTGTGAAAGCCTGATTAATTCTTTTGCGTTGCTGCCCTTGTGGATACAGTCCCAACTTTGCCTCTTGACTAGCCTTTGAGCCAGCAACCAAAAAATTATTGTTGATGCTGGCATCCTGAATAAATGCTTCGAAAGCCCGAGCACTCAGCTCTACAGGCTCACTGTAGTAGACAGAACCATTTACTTTATCGGCACTGATGGAAGCAGTCACCAAGTCACTGGGGTTATTACCACTCTCATCCAGCATCACAGTTTTAAAGCACGCAAAAAGTAAGTCATTGAGCGGGTGGGGTATTGGAGTTGCATTCCGCAACCAGGCCTCTGAAGTATACATGGTACTGGACGCATCACTGAACGCTTTTTGGGCCAAGTAATGATCAAATGCATGAAACCATTCATGGGCAATAGAGCCAGGCCCTGCGTTCTTGGCGAGAGAAAAGCTCCGGGCAGTAGGGTCATAAAAGGCAGCCATCCCCGGGCGCCCGCCGATTCCATATTGGAAAGACAATGTACCTCGTAGGGATACCAACGCTTCCGGTCCTTGAAGAATGGTCATTAGATCAACAAGTGCATCATAAAAAAGCCCAGCGGCCCGATCGCGCTCCTCACGAGTGACCCAGCGGCCAACAGCAATAGAGCGAAAGCCAAATCGCTTCCTGACATCCACAAACGAAACGGGTTGTCGTTGCTGGGTTGCAGTGTGACCACTGCGATAAAATGCCCTGGTCAGGACCATAATCAATGCCAGTCGATTGGAGGAGGGTGGATATTAATCCTCCGGATTGAAGGCTTGCAAGAAATGGGAAGTGCTTCTATTCCTTTCAACGAATCCAATCGCTTTCTATTCAACCCAGTCAGAAAAGTAATCAACCAAATAGTCAATCGCCATTCGCGCTCGCATCGGTAAAAAGCGACGGTTCTGATACACGATCCAGCTACTGGCTCCGCGCCCACAAAAAGATTCCAGGATGGGCTCCAGTAATCCCTGTTGAATTGAACCACTGAAACTGCTTTTGGGCATATAAGCTATACCCAAGCCTTGCTCGCAAGCTTTCACGATCGCATGGGCATTATTTGTCCTCCAGCGCCCACTAACCTTTACGCTTACAGGCTCTCCATTCAGGTCAAAAACCCATTCATCATTGTTAGCCACCAAGCAACTCTGCGTTTTTAGTTGATCGGGGTGATTGGGAATACCATTTTCTTTCAGGTAACTCGGGCTTGCGACGGCCATCATTTGGCGGTTGGCCAGTTTACGAGCAACTAAGCCGGAATCCTCAAGGCGACCATAGCGTATGGCAAAATCAATCCCATCCTCGACGAAATTGACCATCCTGCTATTGAAGTCCATGTCGATTTTCAACCCCGGGTGTTTCAAGCCAAAGTCCATCAGGGCAGGGGCAACATATTGCTCAGCAAAGATACCAGCTCCGCTAACTCTTAGTGTTCCATTGAGCTGAAACTGTTGCTGGCTAACCTGCTCATTCGCCTGTTGCAGGCCAATCACTAACTCTTTACACCGCTGGTAATAGGCAGTCCCGGCCTGGGTCAGACTTACCTGACGTGTTGAGCGGGCCAAAAGGGATGAGCCCAAGCGCTCTTCCAGACGGGAGACCTGCCTACTCACATGGCTAGTACTGCAGCCAAGTTGCTTGGCAGCCGCTGAGAAACCTTGGCTT
This sequence comes from Microbulbifer sp. ABM4_008, assembly GCF_056311705.1. Lineage (NCBI taxonomy): Bacteria > Pseudomonadati > Pseudomonadota > Gammaproteobacteria > Cellvibrionales > Microbulbiferaceae > Microbulbifer > Microbulbifer sp. ABM4_008. Next base: position 2,382,636 of record NZ_CM149970.1, read on the forward strand.
TCTGCCACCGCTACAAACTCGACTATGCCGTCAAAATTTTCCATGTTTCTCAAACTCGATTGTTGCCATTCTGCAAAGGTATTTAACAGATTTTACACATTATCAGCAGAAGAGGGACAATCTACAATCCCTCCCCACTGAATGCTGACCAACAGAGGAAAGAAACATGAAGAAAGTACTTATACCAGTGACCAACCACGCCACCCTTGGTGAAACTGACCAGGCAAATGGCACCTACTCACCTGAGTTGACTCACGCGATTCACGTATTTATGGAGAGTGGTCTCGACTATGACATCGCCTCTATTAAAGGGGGGAAAGCACCACTCTATGGCACTGACATCGAAGGTGACGACATCAACCAAAAGGTGCTTAATGATTCAGATTTCCAAAACCGTATCAACAACACCATCCCTATGAGCCAGCTGAATACTGCAGACTATGATGCAGTATTCTACCCCGGCGGATTTGGTCTGCTTTCTGACTTGGCAACTAACGAAGACTTCGCAAAGCTAAGTGCCGAGATCTACGAAGAGGGTGGCACATTGGCCGCAGTGTGCCACGGCCCCGCTGGTTTCCTACCTATCACCCTGAGCAATGGCGAAAAGCTTTTGGCTAGCAAGTCTGTCACCGGCTTCACTCGTGAGGAGGAGATTGACTTCGGCACCATTAATGACATCCCATTTTTGCTGGAAGAATCTTTGGCGAGGGGCGCTGCCCGCTATAACAAAGTACAACCTTGGCAGGAGTTTGTTATTGAAGATGGGCGAGTGATTAGCGGCCAGAACCCAGCAAGTGCACACGGTGTTGGTGTTGCCATCGCCAAACAGCTTGCCAGCTAGTACATGGCCTGGCCGGCCCCTTTGGGGTCGGCTCGTGATTCTAAGTAGAGGTGTCCCGTAGTGCAAAATGCAGTTATCTACCCGTCTCTAATGCTTATTGCAGGCATTGGTATACCGGTAATGGCAACGCTAAATAGTGGCCTCGGTATTAAGCTTGGTAGTTCAGCCCTGGCAACTACACTGCTATTTCTCGTTGGACTTGTAATCTCCGCGGCCTATCTCTTGAAAACGGAGGGGTTACCCAGTGCTGTTTTTAGCAAAGATATTGCCTGGTACTTTTACTTGGGTGGGATTCTAGTAGCTTTCTATATATTGAGTGTGACTTGGGTGTCGCCAAGGTATGGCGTGGGTAATGCAGTATCTTTCGTTCTTCTGGGGCAACTGCTCGCCATTAGCGTTATCGACCATTTTGGGTTACTGGGTGCGCAGCAAACCAGCTTGGATACCAAGCGCCTTATTGGTCTCGCCATGATGGTTGTCGGTGTACTGTTGGTAGTGAAACGCACTTCTTAATTTCAGAAAAAATGGTTATGTAAAGAGAGCATATGGCTAATTTAATCGTTATGGCAAAAGTCACAGTCCGCCCACAATATACTTCTCAGGCATCAGCACTTTTAATCGAGCTGGCGTGTAAGTCAGAACAAGAGTCTGGCTGTTTATCCTATAAAATTTTACCCTCACTGGATGAAGGCAATGTTTTCACTACACTAGAAGTTTGGGAGTCTTCTGAAGCTGAAATGAAGCATTGGAATACAGATCACTTAAAAACCATCATTGCAAAGTTGAATCCACTTCTTACTGCGAAGGCAAGAATCGAAAAATATACGGAGGTAAAAACTATCTAGCACAACCGTTATTTTATATTGCAACTTTTTGTAATCTTACTTTTATAACATCAATACCTTCATTTTCATTGAAGCGAGTCTAATCGGACATCGGCTTAAAGAAGTGCATATATACCAATGAGATAGCCTTTCTGTTAGGTTATTTTTTGATCTCATAATTAGGAGCGTGGCCTTTCTTATAAACCAGAACTGTTCGCTGAAAGCTCATAAAAGTATCTCCTCGCTGATTAATACCACGGGTTTCTACGCTAACAATACCCTGTGTTGGTCTAGACTTGGATTCACGCTTAGAAATGACCTCACTTTCTGCATAAACCGTGTCACCTTCAAAAACAGGTTTGAGCAGTTTAACTTTGTCCCACTCAAGATTGGCAACAACTTTCTTGCTAATAGTATTTACAGTCATACCCGTGACAATAGCCAATGTCAGAGTACTATCTACTAATGGAAGGTTCCATTCAGTGCTCTCTGCGTAATGGGCATCAAAATGGAGTTGCGCCGTATTCATAGTTAACAGGGTCATCCAGGTATTGTCTGTTCGCGTCAATGTCCTACCTGGGCGGTGCTCGATAATGATACCTTCTACAAAGTCCTCGAAGTAGAAGCCAAAATCTTCGCGATATCGATTGTTGTCAATCTTTTTATAGGGGTTAAATTCCATCAATATTGCCTCCTTGATTGAGTGTCTCTAAGTTCGCTTGGTTATGCCCAGAACACTTGTAGATTTTTGCTGGAGTAGCCTTTAGCTAAGATTATTAAAGTTTGAGATTATTTGCTGGGCTTTAGAGTAGATCGGGATATCTATCATTCGGCCCTCATATTGGCAGGCTTTACCTGAGGATTCATTGTAGATACGAATGATTTCCTTTGCTTCCTTATACTGGTCTAGTGTGGGTCTAAAAGATATCTTGATAGTTTTTACTTGTTTAGGGTGAATAGCTGCCTTGCCACTAAAGCCAAGCAATTGAGCCTCATTGAGTTCATTAATTAGTCCACCTTCATCCTTAAAGTTAAAACAAGGGGAGTCGTAGCAAGCTATCTGTTTGAGTGCGGCAGATTCGACCAATTTCATGCGCGCCCATATGAGTGCTTGTGGGGTGCATTCACAATTCAGATCGGCTGCATAATCAGCGGCCCCAAACATCAAACCTTGCAACTTTTCAGAACTACAGTTAACAATATCATATAAATTGGATGTTCCCTGAGCGGTTTCAATTAAGGCTATAATCGAAATATCCTTATAGGCTTCGCTCAAGAGCTCACTGATAAGGTTGATATCATGTTGAGATTCTGTTTTCGGATAAAGCACCACATCTATAAATGGCTTTTTATCAATAATTTCAGCCAAATCTTTTATTCCATTGATCGTTGACAAACTATTTATCCGAATTGCACTTATAACACCATTCGAGCTTGGCCTTGAATAAAAATCGATCGCGATATCCCTGGCACTATCTTTGTCCTCCATTGGTACGCTATCTTCAAGATCAATGATTATTCCATTCGCCCCAACTTCAGACGCCTTAGCAAAGCGTTTCGGTTGGTTTCCAGGGGTGAATAACAATGCGGGGAAAAGCTTTAAATTGTTCATTTTATCGCTCAAATAAAGTTCTGCTCTTTGGCCTGCTCCAATAAGCTCTTACGGAATTTAGGGTGTGCGACTTCAATCAAGGCAAGGGTCCGTTCTGTAGTTGATTTCCCCATAAGTCTGCAAGCTCCGTACTCGGTTACCACGTAATCGATATCTAACCGAGAGTCTGTGGTTATAGAATTCAAACGTGGAACTACCCTGGAGGTTTTACCACGCTGTGCCGTTGAGCTACTGGCCAGAATAGTCTTCCCATTTTTTGAGTAGTAAACCCCCCTCACGAAATCCAGTTGCCCGCCAACACCGGAGAATTGATGTCCAATGAATTCCGCATTGACCTGTCCACTGAAATCAATCTCAATAAATGAGTTGACTGAGATCATATTATCGATCTGGGCTATTATTTGGGGTTCATTCACATATGACACGGGCAGACAGAACATAGATGGATTGCCATCTATAAAGTCAAATAGTTCTTTGTCTCCAGCTGCAAAAGTGAATACGCTCACATGAGGGTTAATTGTCTTTCGGGCATTAGTTACTGCTCCAGACTTAATAAGCTTAATCATACCCGGTGTTATTACCTCGGTATGAATGCCCAAATCTTTCTTTTTAGTTAGTTGTTCACACACTGCATTCGGAATAGCGCCAATACCCATTTGGATAGTTGCGCCATCAGGTATTAACGGAACAATGTAGTCACCAATTTTTCTATCTAAATCGGTAATCTCTTTTGGAGATTCCTCCGCTAATTCCATATTGTTTTCAACAATGGCATCCACTTCACTAATGTGCAACAAGGTGGCCCCCGCTGTACGTGGCATATTTTCATTCACTTCCACAATTAATCGATTTGCGTGGCGCGACAACTCAATAGCATAATCACCATTAGTGCCAAAGTTGAAATAACCATGCTTATCCATCGGCGCCACAGTTACCAGGAAAGCATCTATTTTAACTTGCTCTCTGATTATTTGAGGATATCGACTAAAAGATATAGGGACATAGTTAATATATTTTTCCCCTTTTGAAAATCCAGCATTTGCTAATTTAACTTCGTCTTTAGTTAGCATTGAAGAGTAAGGCCTAACCCGGTCCATTAGATCTTCTTGAAAGATGGTTTCCGTTGCGACCTTTCCACAACGCATATAATAGACTTTTAAATGTGTAATAAATCCATTTCGAATATGCTTCTCTAGTGCTGAAAGTAGGGCTGGTGGGCTAGCGGTGCGCATACCGATAGAAATAACGCTATCGTCTGGGATTAAATTAACTGCTTCTTCAGGTGTTAGCTGTTTCTTTTTATACAGGGCGTTGTTATCCATAGCAGATTAACCGATTATTTGGCCACACTGTGATCCTTGAAGCGGCTGCTGTCGCTCTTATGGTCCTATTACAAAGGCGTTAATAAGCAAAAAACTTCATAGACCTGCAATTAAGCACTCATAAGGAAGTAAGAGCTACTAAGCCCTGCGATTATAGTTTGCAAATCAAAACTTGTTTCAAAAGGGCTAGTGACTTAACGATGAATATCATGCAGCTTGTTTGAGCAGATTCGATTTTATGCAGTCGGTATGCTCTAAAAGCTCCGCAGTTGATCTTTATGCCAAGGTTGTATTCGTAAAAGCACCTAAATCTCTTAATGGTTTTCCATTAGCTTTATAGTGCTGTTCACCAAAGATTACTGCTTATCAGCTGCCTTTAAGAAAGAATGATATGACTTTAGCTGATTCATCAAGCAGTGGTATGCCAAACCTCAGCAACTACACTTTTGCAAACACTCGTAGATGCCGCACTGGTACTATTCCAAATAGTTCTTTAGCGGTTCCCAAAGCAACCGTTGGAAGTCTATTTATGACAAAATCAAAACGTCCACTGATTTCCGTCAACCCCTTGAACGGTAAAACTCTGAAGACTTATCACGAAATGTCACAAGAGGATCTCGACAAGGCGATCGGTCTCGCAGACAAAGCCTTTGTAAGCTGGAGAAACCGAAGTTTTAGTGATCGAGCAGCGATACTAAAGCGTGCAAGTAATCTATTTGAGGAGCGATCCGAAGAACTTGCCCGCCTAATGGCGTTAGAGATGGGTAAGAAGCTCAGTGATGGTCAAGGTGAATTGGCACTTTGTGCTGAAATTTTTGACTACTACGCCGAAGAGGGCGAAAAAATCTTAGCTCCACAGCAGCTTTCCACCCGCGAAGGGGAGGGCACTTTAGTCTTCCAGCCCTTAGGAGTGGTCTACGGCATCCAACCATGGAACTTTCCCTTCTACCAACCAGCTCGCTTTACCGCCGCCAACTTGATCGCCGGCAATGTTGTACTTACTAAACATGCCTCTAATGTTCCCCAGTGTGCCGAAGCCTTCGCACAGCTGTTGTTTGATGCAGGGGTACCGGAAGGAGTCTATACCAATCTACCGATCACATCCGGTGGGGCTGCCTCCATTATTGATGACGATAGGGTCAAAGGAATCTCCTTTACTGGCAGCAATGCCGCCGGTGCAATGGTTGCAGAGCAAGCTGGCCGCAATGTAAAGAAAACTGTTATGGAGCTGGGTGGTGTTGATCCATTTATCGTGCTCGAAGATGCGGATATGGATTTAACGATACAGCGATTTGCGGAGGGAAAGCTGGGCAATTGCGGGCAGATATGTTTGGCTGCGAAGAGAATCATTCTAACGGAGCCCATTGCTGAAGAATTCCTAGACCGAGCTACCAAGCTGTTCCAAGCGCTGAAACCCGGTGACCCTCTTGTAGAAAGCACAGATTACGGTCCGTTATGTACCGAAAAGGCTGCTGAGCAACTGGAGGATCAAGTCAGCAAGTCCGTTAAGGCAGGCGCCCAACTGCTAGTGGGAGGTAAGCGCAATGGCGCATTTATCGAGCCGGGTATATTAACTGAAATACCTGCTGGTTCCCCGGCAGCCGTAGAGGAGTTGTTCGGCCCCATCGCTTGTGTTTGGGTAGTTCCCGATGAGGAGGCAGCGGTTAAGCTGGCCAATGATAGCCCCTTTGGCCTGGGTGGTTCTGTCTATACCCAGGACCATGAAAGGGGGCGCCGTGTCGCGGAACAGTTGGAATGTGGTACTGCCTTCGTGAACCATGCCGCTTCAAGCTACGCCAGTATGCCTATGGGAGGAGTGAAGAAATCCGGCTATGGCCGGGAGCTGGGAGAGCTAGGTATTAAAGAGTTTGTCAATCAAAAACTGATACGGTACTTCTAAGTAGCGCAATATAGACGTGGGCACAGCAATGAAAGTACTTGTGGCGGGTGCTAACGGTGCAATCGGTCAAATCCTTGTGGGTAAACTTGTCGACAAAGGGCACGAGGTAACCGCTATGGTCCGCAAAGAGTCCCAACAAGATAATTTGCTTAGTACAGGTGCGCGCCCCATTCTTGGAGATCTGACAAAGAAGGAGCCCCTGAACAATGCGGTAAAGGGGCAAGATGCAGTCATATTTGTTGCGGGCTCTAAGGGGAAAGCATTGGAGTCTGTCGATCGGGATGGTGCTATCCGTCTTTGTGATGCAACGAAAATCGCGGGTATCTCGCGCTTTATTCTATTGAGTTCCATTTTTGCCGGGCGACCAGAGCAGGGGCCTGAAAAGCTCCACCCCTATCAAAAGCCAAACATATAGCGGATGAATATGTAAAAGAAAGTGGCCTCGATTACACGATATTGAGACCTGGTGCCCTAACTGACACCTTGGGAACGGGGTTAATCAGCATAAGCGATTTATTTGCTGGGCCAGACATAGAAATCAGCCGAGCCGATGTTGCAGAGGTAATTACCACTGCGCTGGATGAGCCCAAAACGGTCGGTGCGGTTTTTGAATTCATTGGGGGCGAAACCCCGATTCCTGACGCATTAGCACAGCTAAACTAGGTTTTATCATTCAAGTTAAGAACCTCAACGTCTGATCAATCACTTGCTCACTATTGCAGCGCTGGATCTCCAACTTTTCAATGCCAATACCACAAAGTTTCTCCCGTATTTGATTCAGTTCAGCATCAGTTGTGAGGCTCGGATGCCTGGTAAGGCGCACTTGCAGAGGTATCTTGGACTGAGCGAGAAGCTCCGCACATTGCCAGGGGGCCACACCGCTACCATCAACACCCGTAATGGAAGGGTAGTTTTCCGGCATTGCTTTGATATCCAACCCCACCCAATCAAGACTTTGGATCAGGCGTTCGAGCCTGCGGGGGTAGATTCCCGCAGTATGCAGCCCGACCTTGAATCCCAAATCCCTGACTTGGGCAATCGCCGGATCCAGGGCACTCTGGGCGGTGGGTTCTCCACCAGAAAACACAACGGCGTCCAGCAAGCCCCGGCGACTGTCTAAAAATGTGAGGATCTGATCCCAGTCATAGGCACTGGGTGCTCGCGCAGGCAGTAAATCGCCGTTATGGCAGTAGCGGCAGCGCCAGGGACATCCCTGGCAAAAAACCACCGCTGCCAACTCGCCGGGGAAGTCGATTGCCGTAAACGACGTGAATCCACCGACACGTAACTTATTACTCATAAGTTTTTAGTTCATTCCTGCTGTTGTCCGCCACAAAGAACTGGCGCTCCCGGTGCTCTGATTGTTTTCCCGGATTCCAAAATGAAACTGGGCGGTGGTACCCCATTACCCGGCTCCATACCTCGCAGCGGGTGCGATCTTCTTCTCTCAATAAAGTATCTTGTTGGCTCATGGTCTTTCTCCTTGAAAGTATGGTTTAGTCGCTACAACAGGAATGCTCACGGGCCAGGAGAGCTTCGTCGCAGCGTGGGCAGAATTCGTGTTCGCCACTCAGATATCCATGGACCGGGCAAATAGAAAAGCTCGGGGTCACGGTGATATAGGGCAGGCGGTAGTTTTCCAGAGCACGCCGCAATAAGCGGCGGCAACTATCGGCATCAGGCAACTGTTCGCCCAAATAAAGATGAAGCACAGTGCCACCGGTGTAACGGGATTGGAGGGATTCCTGTCGGGCCAGGGACTCGAAGGGATCATCGGTAAAGCCCACTGGCAGCTGGGATGAATTGGTGTAGTAGGGCGCTTCGCTACTACCCGCCTGCATAATATCCGGATAACGTTTGCGATCTTCGCGGGCAAACCGATAAGTAGTGCCCTCTGCCGGAGTTGCCTCCAGGTTGTAGAGATGCCCGGTTTGTTCCTGGAATTCAGTCATGCGCATACGGATATGGTCGAGTAATTGCTCGGCCAGTTCTTTCCCATCTTCCGTAACCACACTTTCGTTGTCGCCACTAAAGTTTCTCAGCATTTCATTGATGCCGTTCACCCCGATCGTGGAGAAGTGGTTGCGCAGTGTCCCCAGGTAGCGGCGAGTGTAAGGAAACAGACCTGCATCCATATGCCGTTGGATGACTTTCCGTTTCACTTCAAGGGAATCACGGGCAAGTATCAGCAGTTTGTCCAGTTGGGTGAGCAGAAGCTGCCAGTTTCCTTTATAGAGATATCCAAGGCGGGCACAGTTGATAGTTACTACGCCGAGCGAACCTGTCTGTTCGGCGGAGCCAAAGAGGCCGTTGCCGCGCTTTAACAGTTCGCGTAGATCAAGCTGTAAGCGGCAGCACATGGAGCGAACCATGTTTGGGCTCAGGTCTGAATTTATAAAGTTTTGGAAATAGGGCAGCCCGTAGCGAGCGGTCATGGCAAACAGCCGCTCAGCATTTTCGCTCTCCCAAGGGAAATCCTCACTGATGTTGTAAGTGGGAATAGGGAAGGTGAATACCCTACCGCGCGCATCCCCCTCGCTCATGACTTCGATATAGGCGCGGTTGATTAGATCCATTTCCTCTTGCAGGTCGCCATAGGTGAAGGGCATTTCCTGACCGGCAATCACAGGCACCTGCTCGCGCAAATCCTGGGGGCAAACCCAGTCGAAAGTGAGATTAGTAAAAGGGGTCTGGGTGCCCCAGCGGGATGGCACATTCAGGTTGAAGATCAGCTCCTGAATGCACTGGCGTACGGTCGCGTAGTCCAGCTGGTCCTTGCGCACAAAAGGCGCAAGATAGGTATCGAAAGAGCTAAATGCCTGCGCGCCCGCCCATTCGTTTTGCAGTGTTCCAAGAAAGTTAACAATCTGTCCGACCGCGCTGGTCAAGTGGGCCGGCGGTGCCGATTCGACTTTTCCCGGAACACCATTCAATCCTTCATGTAATAGAGTGCGCAGCGACCAACCTGCACAATATCCAGCCAACATATCCAGGTCGTGGATGTGTAAATCGCCATCCCGATGTGCTGCGCCGATCTCAGGGGAATAAACATGATTTAACCAATAGTTGGCAATCATTTTACCTGCGCTGTTCAGGATCAATCCCCCGAGGGAATATCCCTGGTTCGCATTGGCTGCAACCCGCCAATCCGCTTGCTCTAAATACTCTTCAATAGAAGCACCGACATCCACCAGTGTTTGCCGATCAGTGCGCATTTGCGCATGCCGCCCCCGATAAGCGATATAGGCGCGGGCGGTATCAATGTAATCGTTATTGATTAGTACCTGTTCAGCAATATTCTGAATCTCTTCAATATCAATGGGCTCACCACTATCAAAGCGGTGTCTGATCACTTTAAGGACAGATTCGGTAAGTTGTTCCGCTTCCTGTTGATCAAAAGATTCCGTTGCCTGGCCAGCACTGAGAAGAGCCAAGGTGATCCTACGAGCATCAAAAGCCAGTGTCCTGCCATCTCGCTTACGTACCAACAGTTGATCTGAACTTACCTGCGAAATCTGTTCTGAAGCTGGTGCGGCTTCGCTGTCGGGTATAGCGGTACTTGTCATCGGCCTTCCTCACAGTTTGTGGGGAGAGCATATCGAAGAGATAGGAACACGAATTGATCCAGATCACTATATATGGCGCACTGATTGATTTACGAGCACAATATGTTGTGTTTCCGGTACGGGCTTAGGTTAGAGATATACCTACTCTCGGCAAGCCCGAAGGCGAGTTCAGTGCCAGTCGGATGTACCTAACTATAGGGAGAATCGCGAAGTGCTTCCTTCAGCCAGGTTACAAAAGACAGCACATTTCCATTTCTTGAATGGCGGCTAGGTATTAATGCGGAATAGGTAAATCCCTCAATCCCTGAAACCTTGGAGCCTCCTCTAAAAGGAACCAGCCATTGGTTACGTAAAGGGTTTTGAACAAGAAGCGAACTTACTAGCGCAATACCCTGGCCAGCCAAGGCGGCCTGGATTACATGATGCTCCTGGTCAAACTGCCGCACGCGAATGCCATCGAGATTTCTATTGAGGAGAGTTTGCCAGTTCAGCGGTGGAAGTGATGAGTTGACCCATTTTGTTTCCAGAAGTTGAGCTTCAGAAATATCCCTAATCTGAGTCAGATAGCTTGGTGCAGCGTAGACACCGATTGTTTCGGTGACCAAGTGGAGGGCATTTTGTGTATTTTTATCATATTTCCCGTACCGAATAGCGATGTCGATACGTCTATCTCGCTCGATATCACTCACTTCTTCACCGGTCACTACTGAAACAATGATATCTGGAAATTTCTGATAAAAGTTCTCCAAATGGGGCACAAGCCACATAGCAGCAAAGCTTGAAGTCGTACTGACAGTCAGTGTTTTCTTTGAACACGTTATTTCACTCACCGTTTCAGTGAGCTGCTGAAAAATTTGAGAGGTAGTTTGTGCGAGCATCTGCCCTTCACTGGTCAACTGCACGGCACGGGTTTTGCGCTCGAATAATGTTGTGCCCAGGGATTCCTCCAAACCCTTTATCTGATGTGATACGGCTGTCGGCGTTATAAAGAGTTCTTCCGCAGCTCTCTTGAAACTGCCCAGCCTGGCGGCGGCATCGAATACTTTGAGGGCGTTGAGGGAGGGTAGGTTTGGGTACACCGATCAGAATCTCTTATAGATGAGCTTTTTTCATCTATAAGAAGAAATAACTCGTTTGTCAAGGATACTCCCCAGCATCACCATAGATGAACCTTCAGACGGTTCAGTAAAGGTTCCAGACTATGAAAACACTATTACACATTGACGCTAGTGCTCAGAGGTGGAGCGGCTTAGCAGCACCACAAGACAGTGCGAATATCCCCAGGCATACCTCAATCTCCAAAGCAGTTGCCGCCAGTTTTGTAAGCGGTTGGCTAGAAAAAAGACCCCAAGATAAAGTTATCCATAGAGATGTCGGTTTAAACCCACCAGGCTTTATCAATCAAGATTGGATTGCCTCGGTTTTTACGCCTGAAGCGGATCGCACCAAGGAGCAGCAGTCCTTGGTCGCGCTTTCTGACATCTTGATTGATGAGCTATCCCAGGCGGATATCATTGTTATGTCCACTTCGATGTATAACTACGGCATGCCTGCCGCACTCAAGGCATGGTTCGATCAAGTTATTCGTATCAACAAGACGTTCACCTTTGATTTAGACCGTGGTGACTTCCCCTTAGAACCTATTATGTCTGGCAAAAAGCTGGTGCTAATCACCTCTGCCGGGGAGTTTGGCTTTGGACAAGGAGGAATCCGTGAGCAAATGAATCACCTGGGGCCACATATCCGAACCTTAAGCCACTATTTGGGGGTTGAGGATTTCCATGAAATCAATGCGGAGTACCAGGAATTTGCTGATGAAAGGCACCGGGATTCGATTAAACGAGCTTTCCTCAAAACTCAGGAGTTAACCGCGAAGTTGGCTAACTGCCTTTAAAGTTTGCTTACTAAAGCTAGCTTATCTCCCCAGTGAAGAGTCCTGCGGCTTGTCAGAGTGACCTCCCGATACTTACTATGCGGAATAGACGCAAATCGAACCTTTATCAGTTCTCAATTTGCACTCTAGTACAAAAGTAAATAAGTATCTGAGGATTCATGAAGCAGCGGGTATTTGGCAATTCATCGGACGACAACGCGAATATTACTTTAGCCTCTGGGAACAATTGCCGATTGATCAGGGTTCGTAGAGACTTAATACCGAACTACCACCTCTTGGTTTTTCCAAAATCCCAGGGAGAACCCAGTAAGGCGGAGGTTAGTGAGATGGTTTCACTTGGCATTGAGCATGCAAGAAGCGTTGCCGCATCAATAGTCGGTGACCCAGAAGCCTATACTCTCCTTTACAGTGGCTATAGCGCTCGACGGGAAAAAGGCTGGCATATTCATATCGTGTTATTGGGAAATCGATGGAAAAAGGCATGGCTTTATTTGGTGTTGGCAGGGAAAAATATTTTACAAGCTACGGGTTTTCGCAAAGATGACGCTCCGAGGATTGAGCAATGAATCAAAATAGATGGCTCAACCTAATGAGATCAGTCCATCTTCCTGAATCTCTTCAATGCTTCGAAAAGCTAGTTTCTGCATATTCAGAGAATCACCGGCATTATCATACAGGACATCACATTGATGCGATGCTGAAGCACTTTGATAAGGTCGCAGAACTTGCCGAGCACCCCCATGAGGTCGAGCTGGCTATCTGGTTTCACGATGCGATTTACAAGCCTTTTTCCTCTAAGAATGAAGAAAACAGTGCTCTATGGGCAAAAAAGTTCCTGATCGATTCCGGGTATTGTCCCACAGGGGCGGATAGGGTGTACCAATTGATTATGGCAACCTGCCACAATTACACGCCAGTTAGTATTGATGAAAAGCTAATTATCGACATTGACCTAACGATCCTGGGTGCCAGCACAAGCGTTTTCGAAGCTTATGAAAAACAAGTCCGTAAAGAGTATCGGCTGGTACCGATTATGATTTACAAAAAGAAACGCAGGGAACTATTAAAGGAATTTTTGTCTCAAGAGAGGCTTTATCACACTGATTTCTTCTATAAGAGATATGAAAAGCGTGCCAGGGCGAATATTGAAGGATGTATATAGCGTTGTTATTGAAAGAACTTAAAGCGGTCGGTCTTGAAGCTTTTTTGAATGAAATAGAGTCGCTGTGTGTTGAATGTACTACCGCTGAATTGTCTTCTGATATTATTGAGCAGGGCTCATCTAAGATTGGGGGGCACCCTGATGTCCCTGCTGACTTTGAGTGGCCATTCTATCGAGGTTTACCTTTGGAGTTTCTCCTTCAGCTCAATTGCGCAGAAGTTAATTCACCTATCCTGCCATCGGCTGGCTACTTGCTCTTTTTTTACTGTGATGGAGTTTGGGCGGATGTGCGAGGTAAGAAAGATTTTATACGGATAATCTATATCCCAGCTGATGTAGCACTCTCGAATCACCAAGCCCCCTGTATCCATAAAAAGCGCTTTGGGGGACTGTTAAAGCCAAAGAGACTACCTTCGATTTATCCTGAAAGTAAAATATCGTTCAAGCGCTCTTTTTCCCTTCCAGATTTAGGCGAGTATCCTTATGAGGAGTTAAAGATATTTGAAGAAGATGATTACTTGCTTGATGCATATTGCACCCTGAAGGAAAACCTTACAGGATCAAAATTACTCCAAATTTCTGGTTACCCCAATCCAGTACAGTACGATGGTATTACTGAAGATGCGGCAAGGGTTATGGGTAAAGGCAAAGCTGAAGATTGGCAGTTGCTATTGGAACTCAATAGTCTTGGTGGCTTTATGTGGGGAGATGCAGGAAGATTGTATTTCTCTATACACAATGAAGACCTTGCGCAGTTGAAGTTCTCAGATGTTTGGATGCAGATGCAGTGCCACTAGGCTAACAATGTAACCCTAATTCGTAGGAACTAATGATAATTCAACTTCCCTTAAGGCTCGTCTACAACTACTGGATTCTGCTAACAGTGGTATTTTTGTGCATTATTACGAGCCTATCCCTGTTTCCGCTTCCCGAAGTACCCAATATACCCGGCACCGACAAAACCAATCACCTAATTGCCTATAGTGCACTGATGTTCCCCGTCGCTCTGCGCAGGCCTAGTTACTGGTGGCTAATAGGATTATTTTTTGTGCTGTGGAGCGGTGGCATAGAGTTACTTCAACCTTACGTGAATCGAACGGGTGAGTGGTTGGATTTCGCGGCCAATACGGCAGGGATATTGAGCGGCACCCTTATCGCTTGGGTGTTGGGGAAATTCGGGTTAAGGGGGAGCAATTCCTAAAAACCTAGATTAGCTCAAGCTCCAGAACTGCTCTAAGTTACCGGTTAATTGATCGGTGTTGCGACAAATCACCGGTTGCCAGTGCTCGGGAAAAAGCTGCCAATAGAAAGGTTCCGAAAAGCGGCTATCTACCAGAATGATCACACCTTTATCCGATTCGGAACGTATAACCCGACCGGCGGTTTGCAGTACGCGAGTCATCCCTGGATAGCGGTAGGCGATGTCAAATCCATGGATGCCAGTGGTTTCCGCAGCATCGCGCTGTAGCTCCCGCTCAACATTAACTTGCGGGAGCCCAGTACCGACGATAATAGTGCCAACCAGCATCTCCCCAACATAGTCAATGCCTTCACCAAAGATGCCCCCCATAATGGCAAACCCAAGGCTCTTGTTACCTTCGATGAATCCAGACAAAAACTCAGCGCGCTCTGTCTCTCCCTGTCCCGGCAGCTGTTGTAACAAGGGCACTTCCGGGAATCTCACCTTAAAACTCTCAGCAACTTGCTCCAGGTAACGATATGAGGGAAAAAATACCAAGTAATTTCCTGCTCGCCTGTAAAAGGTACGGGAAATAATGTCGACGAGGTTCTCTATTGAGCGGTCGCGGGCTTGGTAGCGCGTATCTATATATGGACACAGGAAAACGCCCTGTTGCTGCGGCTGAAAAGGCGAGGGCAGTCTTAAGTAGGGCGACTCATGCTCTACGCCCAGTTGACTATATATATAGCTAGCTGGGCGCAAAGTCGCAGAGAAGAGTATAGCGGCTTGGTTTTGCTGATAGGATCGCTGTAAAAACTGCGCAGCATTTAAACAAAGTAGCTTAATTTCCTGCTCCTGCCAGGGAGCATCCCGGTCAGTCACCCGTGTGACGACTTTATGCTGACCGCAAAGCTCCTGCTCAATAACTGCGTAACGATAGACAGACCTTAACCACTCCGCTATTTCTTCCGGGGGCGACTGAGAGCTTTCTATAAGTTGGCTGACCGTGGAGAGCACTTTTTGCACGGCTCGAGAAACTGATTCTGGATGCTCTGCTTCACCTGTTGCTGCAGTGACCCAAACTTCACCCCCCTCAAAAGCACTGCGGCTTTGAGCTACACCAACTTCTCGCAATCGCTTGATCCAATTTTCAATTGCCCGAACCAGAGACTGGATACTTCTCTGCAATGTCGGAGAGTGCCCTTTGCAAGCATTAGCTGCGCGGCGACTATCACGGCGGGATAACTTTGCACTGTACATTTCCTGGGCGCGGTCGATCAAATTATGAGCTTCATCGACTAACAGTACGCGGCGATTGCGCTGGTCCTGAAAACTGGTCAGGCGTACCAAAGGGTCAAACACGTAATTGAAATCACATACCACCAAGTCTACCCAAGGCAATATCTGAAGGGAGAGTTCAAACGGGCAGATTTGCTGCTGATCCGCCACATCAGCAATCTCTTTGGGAGTTAACTGGGGTCGGCCGAGCAGGGCATCCATTGCAACTGGAAGTCGATCATAAAACCCTCTTGTTCTCGGACAGATGCCGTCATCATCACGAGTACAAAGCCCCAGGTTACAGGCACAGGTTTTTTCCCTTGCTTGAATTTCAAGTAAAGATAACTGCAAACCGCTCGCCTGAAGTGCCTCAATAGTTTCCCGCACCATTTGCCGACCGGAATTCTTTGCTGTCAGGTAAATCAGCTGATCCAGCTTTTCCTCGCCAATTGCCTTTATGGCTGGGAATAGGGTGCTGATTGTCTTACCGGTTCCCGTGGGAGCTTCAGCCACCAGCTCACCACCGTCCCGGAAACACCGGTAGGCTTCCACTGCCAGTTGGCGCTGGCCGGGGCGGTATAGCGGGAAAGGGAAAGCGAGCTGTCTCGCCGTATCAATAAGCTTTTTCCGATGTTCCTGCCAAGCCCTGTGCCAACACAAATATTTTGTGAGAGCCTCAAGAGTGAAGGCCTCTAACTCACTAAAGCGGTACTCTATGCATTCTGGATAGGCTTTGCGTTCCTTGAGGTTATACCAGACAACTTGCAGGGCAACTGTATCTGTACCACCTGTAGCGTCTTCATTTACCAAGTGGCAATAGCCGTAAATTTTTAGCTGGGCCCAATGCAATTTCTTGGCGGCTTCGGGCAACTTCGATGGGGGTAAATAAGTGGTCTTAATTTCATCCAGCTGAGCCGGTTTATGCAAATCACTTTTCGGGTGAAAAATGTCAACCCGGCCGCTCAAAGTAACCTGCTGTTCCATCCAATCTATTTGGGTCTTGAGCTTGTATTCTGCCTCAGCGCCTTTGGGCCGCTGACTTTGTAGCTTCTGATGAGCCCGAATCCCTTCCTGGGCAGAGGGCCCTGAAGTTGGTTCCCGAATCAAATCTCCGTTGCGGCAGGAAAAAGCGACTAGCTCTCCCACAGAAAGATTCAAAATCTCAGCCGACTCTAAGCTATCCAAAGCTAGCGCCACTCCACATGAGTTACCCGATGAGGGATCGCCTCTTCAGCAAAAAACGTCAGCCAGCGTTCTTGGTTTTTTTGTAAGCGATCCCCAGGACCTTTAACCTCCACGAGTTCATAGTGGCCGGAGGGAGTAAAGCAAATAAGGTCTGGCAGCCCATTTCTATTCTGTGTGATGTCACTGAGCATGCGAGTAAAAATTGAACGCCAATGACTTGGTGGGATTCTATCCAGCGCCTCCTCAAGTAGTTCTGTAGACAAAGGCTCCCAAGTAACCAAAGGGTTGGCAATACCTTGTTTCTCAGCAAAGGTAGCGAGGACACGGGACTTCAAAGACTCATGCTCTATTTCAGCCAATCGCTGGATGAATAGCGCTTGACGGGAATAGTAAAAATCCGCGGTGCGAAAATCAGCTGGGGCTACCTGGAAGGGATTGAAAAAAGCACCAGGCACAGGTGCAAATAGTATGTCCCAAATATAGAGGCCCAACACACCGGTGAATAGGGTGTTCTCTACATAAAAACACTCACCACCGCTAGAACCTTCAAGGTGCTCTGCCACCAGTAGCTCAACACAGCTTTCCCCCTGCGCCAAACTTATCACTTCAGTGGGGGCTTGGATTTTATGAGGTGCCTGCCAGTTGTTGAGGCCTCCACTTCGTTTGGCTGTGCGGTAACCAAAGCTAAGAGCAAACTCTCTTTCTGCTTGGTCCATAGGGGAAGCTATTATTTCCTCGCATATTTCCAATGCTAGAGTGTCGCACCCTTGCTTTACGGCAATTCGTGCGCGGCGCTCACGGGAGGGAGGGGTTTTACAAAGTTGATATAGTGCATCAGCCTGCTCAAGAGCATTGAGCCGCTCAAGCTGCCGTGCCAACTTAAGACGTATTCTGTCCAGCCGACGAGCCAGGGTTGAGTCACCATCGATACCTTCTGGCAGTTGAGCAGATAAGGCCAATATGGCTTCCGCATCTTCCAGTAATGACTCTTCTAACAGCTCCAGGCATTGGTAGTAAAGCAGATACTGATCAATTTGCGAGCGGCTTTGAAAGGGGAGATTTTGCTTATCCAGTGGATAGGATTCATACCGATAAAGCCCAAGATCCCGCAATACATAGTCGGTAAGATCCTGATTCAAGTTGCCAAAGTAACACAGTTTGAAAGTCTGGAAATGCTCAGCACCCTGGACGGCTAGTACCCTGTGCTGAGAAAGCAAGTTCACAAACCAGTCACTCGAACTGGAGTCTTCAAGCAATAGTTGCTCGAGGGAAGGCCGGCTGAGAGACTTGGATATACCCGAGGGTCCTGCCGTAAGCAATTCAGCTTTGGTAAATAGTGGTAGATATTCTTGTGCCGTTAGCACCGGATTAAAACAAAGTAGTCCAACGCGATCCAAAACAGCTGCAGCACTTTCAATGCTCTCTATCTCACCATAGCTAAGCTTCTCCAGGCGGAAAAGCGATCCTCTAGAGGAGGGTACTCCTTTACGGGACAGCAAACGCACATAGAGCCGCTGGCTATAAATATCCAACTCTTGGAAGGTTTTAAAAAAATTTTGCTCAGATGTGGTGATAAGCCGGGAATAATGTTGGCTAACAAATTCAATCAACGCTTTGAAGTTGTCCAGGTAATAGCCAGTTGGCAATTCTATCGGTTGGGTCATGGCACAAGCGCTAGTTTTTCGATCTATCTATCGTCGATGCCGCACACCAGTTCCTTATGACGTGATATGCAAACAATGAGGCAGAGGTTACTCTGGGGCTTTATGGTTATACAGCAAGTTAGCCCGGTGAACAAACAACAATCCCAAGCTTTCTTCTTAGTTATTCAGCCATTTTTTCCTATGGCAACTCCCTTGATGCTCATCCAGGCTTGCAGTCGAGGCTTATAAGCGGTCGCCCCATAAGATTTAACCAATAAGGGATTACCTCTATGAAAGTGACAAATTCTGTGACTGCAGCCGCGCTATTTGCCGCCAGCGTATCTGCTCTAGCTGATAATAATGTCACCCTGGTATTCCAGGAAGGTACTGGCAATAGTGCAACTTCTGATCAGTCCGATGGTACTGTGCATAACAACTTGATTGTTCAGACCCAAATCGGCGATTTCAATGACTCGGATGCATCCCAAACTACAGGCACTTCTGAAAGCACTATTGAACTGGTGCAGACGGGAAATTTGAATCAGGCCTCAGCAGTGCAACAGAATGCAACGCAGCTTACTACGTCCTCCCTGACCCAGAATGGCAGTGATAATACAGCGACCTTGCTGCAGGACGATGCGCAATTCAGCTCCTTCACCGGCACTCAGGCTGGAGACTTAAACGACATCCAAGTCCTGCAACAGGAAGATGTTACTTCCACCACACTTGTCGCATCTCAACAAGGAATGTCTAACACACTGGTTTTAGATCAGCGTATAAGGGTGGATAGCACTAGCGCCATATTCACCCAAGTTGGTGACTCCAACTTCGCCAATATAGATCAGGATAGAGATGTAACCTTTACCTTTGCTATGGCCAGCCAGACTGGCTCTTCCAACTTTTTAGATATCGAGCAGGATGAAGTCACGACGACGAGCACTGCAATAATAATGCAGATAGGTGATTCGAATACCGGAAGAATAGAACAGGAAACTGATGTTTCAGCTGCTACTGGGATAGTCACCCAGATTGGTGATAATAACATTGCAAATGTGGATCAGGAGAATATTACCTCAAGCAGCGGTGAAGTAATGCAAACCGGCTCTTCTAATACGGTAAATCTTGATCAAGGGAACGAAAATATTGCCGCTATTGAACTTATTTCCTGTACCACTCTAGTAATCCAAGATGGCTCAGCCAATACAGCACAAATAGATCAGGGGCAGGACGGGTCTTTGCTCACTAGTTCACTGGTGCTCAATCAGTTTGGTGATTCTAATTCTTCCCAGATTAATCAACATAGCGGTATTAGTAGCAGCATTCTGGTGACGCAAAACGGTGTTTCCAATACTCAAACAACTTTGCAGGTTGGCAGTGGTGAAATCGCATTAACCACGCAAACTGGCACAGGTAATGTTGGCAATACCTTCCAATAAAACACCTGCTGAAAGTGGTTAAGGCTAGCGTAGATATTATTTAAAATATCGCATCACCTTTTGATACCGGTACACGACGTACCAAGTAAAAAATATCACTGAAATCCAAATCATAGTAATGATTTGGATTTCCAGTACCGACATATTGAACTCATCGATGACGGAGAAAAATTCAAATACGTCAGTGCAGATTAAAATGGGCAAATAGATACGCCAAGCATTTGGGAAGGCAATCCTTTTCGAGAAAGCCAATCCAAACAAAGCAACAAAAAATGCAATATAAACTAGCAGACTAAAAATCATCCACCAAATAGGAAGATTCCACTCATCGGCGGCGAAACCAAGATATTGGGAATAGACTTCCAGCGGGGCGAGAATAAAAAGGAGTACCTTCCAACCCACACTGGGTTTGTAGTGTGGAATAGAGTCTGTAAGAGGGCTATCTGGTGTCTGATACATATCCTGCATCTCGAAACGTCCTTATTATTTACCACTATTCCAGATAGGCACCAATTACCAATCCGAAAGTTACTTCTCGCCATTCCCTGAGCTAAATAGAGGTCATCATTACTTACCAGTTAGGCTCTCTGACTATCAAAATTTGAACAGCGAGGATATTGTCTGCAGTTTCAAAGTCAATAGTTGCTACATATAGTTTATCGATAGTGTGAGGCAGCTCATCGCATAAATGTGACAACTTAACCTGCTTTTTTGTAGTGTTAGCAAGGTAAAGCCATGATGTCAATCTTTAAGCTCTGAATGCCAAAGACTAAACGATTATCGGCAAACTACTTCTACATTTGGGCTGCAGTAATTAAAAGCCGGCAAGAATTGCTTATAAATGCACTAATCCATAGGATTGAAGTCGCTGACAGTTTTAAATTTCAAAGGCCAATAAAAGGGCAGAGCGTGCAAAATCCTTATCAAGCACCTGAGAGCGAACTCGACAATCGCCCCCCCGTCTATAGCCCTAGTGTAGGCTGGAAAATTGTCTTTTTTATCCTTCTACCACTGGAGCTGTATTCCCAATATACGGTTTTGACCGATGGCTCTACAGGCATCCCCTTTTGGTGGTTGGTAATCAGCTTGGTTGTTTCCACCCTTTTCTACGTCGTACTGTTTGGATTAGCGTTTGCCAAAAGAATAGGATTCGAACAACTTTGGATCTTTTTTATTCCAGTTATTGTGCTTATCGATATTTTTGAATTTTCTTTACTCGCCATCAACTTAAACAAACTCGGGGCAGGTGTAGCCCTTGTGATGGCAAGTACTGCGCCAATCATCTTGCTTAGATGGTATGTCGTATATAAGTATCAGAAGGTTATGAAATACTTTGCCTAAAGGATGTACCCCACCTCAATAAGTAGTCAGGGCTATAGCTTTTCTCTAAACTTTCTTCTTAGCATTTTGGCACTTTTGTCTTAGTGCAATTAGCCAGTACAGACCTAAAAATCAGTAGGTCACCAACTACTGCTCTTTCGGAGCCGGCTCTCGGCTATACGTGGAAATACTTAAACTGGCAGCGAATGACCTGGATTGTTTGATTCAGGCAATTCGCAGTGAAGGATACCAGCTCTTTGGCCCGATACTGCATAACGGGGCTATTACCTATGGTGAGATTGAAACTCCCACAGATCTTCCCCAAGGATGGACGGATCAGCAAGAGGCGGGGCAATACCGGGTGGAGCACCGCAATGACAAGGCTTATTTTGGCTACGCCGTTGGCCCCCACTCCTGGAAGCAGTTTCTTCAGCTGCCCCAGCGCCAGCTCTGGAGCGCTAGCCGCTCTGGAGAAGATGTTCAGATTCTGGAAATTGAAGAGCCTCCGGTCAAGTTAGCGTTTCTGGGTGTTCGCAGTTGCGAGCTACACGCCATTGCTATCCAGGACCGTGTCCTCGCACAGGGAGATTACGCCAACAGCAGCTATAAGGCACGTCGAGCACAGCTGTTCACTATCGCTGTGGAGTGCACAACAGCAGCAAATACCTGCTTCTGTACCTCAATGAACACAGGCCCGCAGGTGCAACTGCCCAGTGATCTGGTAATCACCGAAGTTCTGACCTCCGATGCCCACTTCTTCCTCATACGCAGCGGAAGCCCTCAAGGCGACAGAGTGTTAAAGCAATTACCCACTGTTGACGCATCAGAAGCGGAGAAACAAGAGGGGCAAGCTGCCGTTCAGCAAGCCGAAAATCAAGTAAGTAACGGTCGCCGCAGCTTTGACAGCTCTGACCTGAAGACACTGCTTTATCGCAATTATGACAACCCAAACTGGGATAAAGTCGCGGAGCGCTGCCTCTCCTGCGCCAATTGCACTATGGCTTGCCCCACGTGCTTCTGCTCAACCGTTGAGGACACAACAGATTTAACCGGAAATGAAGCACAGCGCTGGGAGCGTTGGGATTCCTGCTTTACGGCTGAGTTGAGCTATTTGTCTGGCGGCCCGGTAAGGGCGGATACCCGCAGCCGCTATCGGCAGTGGATGACTCACAAACTGGCCACTTGGTATGACCAATTTGACAGCTCTGGCTGTGTCGGCTGTGGACGTTGTATTACCTGGTGTCCAGTAGGCATCGATATCACGGAAGAGATACAGAATATTCGCGCCCAGGAACAAAAATGAAAGTTGTCACCACCTTACTCAAGGAGCACCCTTTCTTTACCGGGCTGGCAGACAAGGACCTGGCATTCCTCTCCGGGTGTACAAGCAATAGTCACTATAAAGAAGGCGAATACCTTGCCAGGGAAAACACTCCGGCTAGCCATTTCTTCTTAATTCGATCTGGACGTGTCGCCGTAGAAACCTTTGTCCCCAACTATGGGCCCCTTTGCCTGATGACACTGCATAGTGGAGATATATTCGGCTGGTCCTGGCTGTATCCTCCCTACTTGAGTGCCTTCGATGCCCGGGCCCTGACCTCAGTTCGCAGCCTTAAACTCGGCGGGCAGTGCCTCCGAGATAAGTGCGAAAAAGAACCGAGACTCGGTTTCGAATTGATGAAACGGTTTACCAAAGTTGCTACAGAACGATTGCAGGCAGCACGAATACAGTTGTTGGACCTTTACGGGCCACATCCGTCACAGGGAATCCCTCGCTGTGATCCCTGAATTATGGCGTGTTGCCCATCGACGCGAAGAATTTCCTGGCACTGTCACTCTATCCCTGACACGAGAGGCTAGGGGCCCATCACCCATTCAGCCCGGGCAATTCAATATGCTTTATGCCTTTGGTGCCGGGGAGGCTGCTATCTCCTTAAGTGGCCCCAGCACGTCATCGGCTGACCCACTTACCCATACGATTAAAGGCCAGGGGCTTGCTACCCAAGCGCTTTGCAAACTGGAAGTTGGAACGCAACTGGGCATCCGGGGACCATTCGGGCAGGGGTGGCCAACTCACCTGGCGGCAAATCGTCCCTTAGTGATTATCGCCGGCGGACTTGGGCTAGCGCCTTTACGCCCCCTGATCTACAGCTTTCTTAAGGGGCACTTGCCGGCTAGGAGCCTACAAGTTTTCTATGGGGCTCGTCGCCCCGAAGAAATGCTTTACCAGCCAGAGCTTGGTCACTGGCGCAGCTCATTTGAACTGGTGACATCTGTGGACCACGCCAGCACAGACTGGAACGGGCATATTGGTGTGATTACCGACCCTCTGCGTGTCACTCATTTGGAGTGCAATGATGCTTTAGTGTTTGTGTGTGGACCCGAGATCATGATGCGCTTTTGCATACAGGTTCTTCTCCATAAAGGTGTGACTGAATCCAATATCTATCTATCCATGGAGCGCAACATGAAGTGTGCCATTGGAATCTGCGGCCACTGCCAGTGGGGACCTAACTTTGTTTGTAAAGATGGCCCTGTCTTTTGCTACCGGGATATTCGCTCATGGTTTCAAATCAACAGCCTATAGCTAGTAGTAATCCTACCCCCAAGCTTGCCGTCTGGAAGTTCACCTCCTGTGATGGTTGCCAATTGAGCCTATTGGATTGCGAGGATGAGCTTCTCTCTTTGGCAGCCCAGGTAGATATCGCCTATTTCCTGGAGGCTTCCAGTGAGGTGAAAGAGGGTCCTTTTGATATCTCTCTCGTTGAAGGCTCCATTACCACGCCAGCAGATGAAGAGAGAATCCTAGAGGTCAGACGTCAGTCCCGCTTTCTAATCAGTATTGGCGCCTGTGCAACAGCTGGAGGGATTCAGGCACTTCGCAACTTTGCCGATGTGCAGGAGTTCACCGATGTGGTCTATGCCCACCCGGAATATATCGCCACTCTCAAGGAATCCACACCAATATCAGGGAGGGTAGCAGTGGACTTTGAGTTGCAGGGGTGTCCGATCAACAAGCATCAACTGCTCGAAGTAATCAGTGCATTCCTGCACCGGCGAGCACCCCAGGTTGCCAATCACTCGGTGTGTATTGACTGTAAATTGCGCGGCAATGTTTGCATCTGGGTTGCCCATGGCACCCCCTGTATGGGGCCTGTTACACACGCGGGATGTGGCGCTATTTGCCCCAGTTACAACCGCGGTTGCTACGCTTGCTACGGTCCCAAGGAAAATCCCAACACCGAATCACTTTGCCACTGGTGGGATGAAAAACTAAATGTAGAAAATACTTTAATTGTTGAAAACCTTAGGAATTTCAATCCACTATCGTCTTCTTTTAAAGTACAAAGTGAAGATAGGCAAGAAGATGGGGAGCGTTAATCCCCCCAAACATTGGTGATAAATCTGCCCCCAGGTGAGCTTTATGGCGGATCGCAGCAAAACGATTAAGGTAGATTATCTCGCTCGGGTCGAAGGGGAGGGAGCCCTCCATATCGACTACGACGATAGCGGCGTACAAAATGTACAGCTCAAGATTTTTGAGCCCCCCAGGTTCTTCGAAGCCCTTCTCAGAGGGCGCGATTACTTGGAAGCCCCAGATATCACCGCACGCATATGTGGGATCTGCCCGGTGGCCTACCAGATGAGTGCTGTGCATGCCATGGAGAATGCCCTGAACCTAAAGCCCGACGGCGCTTTGCGTATGCTTCGTCGATTGCTTTACTGCGGTGAATGGATCGAGAGCCATATGCTGCATATCAGCATGCTCCATACACCAGATTTCCTCGGCTACCCCAATGCAGTCGCAATGGCTAAGGATCATCCAGAGATTGTTAAGAACGCGCTGGAGATTAAAAAGGCGGGCAATGCCCTCGTTCGCCTTATTGGTGGCAGGGAAGTACACCCGATTAATGTGAGGGTAGGGGGTTTCTACAAGGTTCCGGAAGCTCGTGAACTCACAGCCTTGGTAGCGCAGCTGGAAATGGCCCGGGATCTCACCGAGCGACTGGTGCGCTGGTCCGCAGCTTTGCCTTTCCCCAGCTACGAATGGCGAAGGGATAATCACTACGAATTTGTCGCTCTAACCCACCCGTCAGAATACCCAATGAACGAGGGCAGGATCACCTCCAGTGCGGGACTCAATATTAGCGCCCAAGACTATGAGAACCACTTTGAAGAAGAGCACGTCGCTCATAGCACCGCGCTGCACTGTACTTTACGGGAGCGGGGTGCCTATCTGGTGGGCCCCATCGCACGCTACAACCTTAATCGCGACAAGCTGTCGCCTCGAGCATTGCAATTAGCGGAGGAGATCAACTTTACCGCCCCCTGTCTAAATCCCTTCCAAAGCATCCTCGTTAGGAGCCTGGAGGTACTACATGCCTTTGAAGAAGCCCTGCATATTATTGATAGATACCAACCCCCAGCCGAGCCTCATTTAAAGACCGAGCCGAGAACCGCAAGCGGCTGTGCAGCCACCGAAGCACCCCGTGGGCTTCTATATCATCGCTACGATATTGATGAGAAAGGCAAGATTACGACAGCAAAAATTGTCGCTCCCACCTCCCAAAACCAGAAGACCATCGAAGATGACCTCCGCTTAATGTTGCCGAGCTTTATGCACTTTCCTGAGGATAAATTACAGGGGCTATGTGAACGGGCGATAAGGAATTACGACCCTTGCATTTCCTGCTCCACTCACTTCCTACAGCTACATTTGAATTATGGGCAAGCGGAAAGTAAGCAATCCATGGTTACTGGTAAGCCTGGGCAACCCCCTGCGCGGTGATGATGGAGTAGGGCCACATATCATCGCTCGACTTCGCCAAAAACTTGGAGGGGCGGTGGAATACCTCGAAAGCGGCGGCGATATTTTACATTTGCTCGCGCAATGGAAAGGTCGATGGGTTTGCCTTGTAGACGCCATGATAAGCGATCAGCACCCTATCGGGGAGGTTGTCACCATTGATGGGCTTGAGAGTGCTCTTGCTCCATCGATGTGCAATACATCAAGCCATGGATTTGGGCTGACCGAAGCGCTGACCATGGGAAAGCACATTAATTCGCTGCCGGCACACCTGGATGTTTTTGCGATCAACTCAGAAAGTCTGGCAAAAGGACAGGGGTTATCGCCCAAAGTGGCCAGTGCAGCCCATCGAGCAGAGCAAATGATTATCGCGCACCTAACGCTATACAGCGGAGACCACTATGCACGAACAGAATCTCATCAAAAACCTGATCGATAAAATCCAGGAACTGGCCTCTGATGAACCCGGCAGGCCGATCGGCGTTCGCTTACGCTTGGGTGCCCTGGCGCATATGTCTGCAGCGCATCTGAGGGAGCATTTTGACAGGGAGATACTCGGGACTTCTCTCGAGGGGATTAAGCTGGAAATTGATGAGCTTAAGGATATTAATCACAAGGAAGCCCAGGATGTAATCCTGGAGAGCTTAAAGTTTGAGGAGACTGATGGCCACTGAACGCCGCCGGATTGAAATCGCCGGATTGGTGCAGGGAGTAGGATTCCGGCCCTTTGTCTATCGCCTGGCCGATAGCTTTCAATTAAAAGGCTGGGTGGCCAACTACAGCGGCGGCTTGAGAATTGAAGTCCAAGGCAAAAGCCGGGAAATCGAGAAGTTTATCGATAAGTTATCTTCAGAGAAGCCACCCTACAGTCGCATCACTCACATTGAATCCTATCCGGTGGCTCTTCAAGCAGAATACGGTTTCCGAATCTTACCCAGTGTCCGTGATGCCAGTAGTTCAACCATCGTTTTACCAGACCTGGCTCCCTGTGATGATTGCCTCAGGGAATTGTCAGACCCTAACAATCGCCGCTACGACTACCCGTTTATCAGCTGTACTCTCTGCGGGCCCCGCTACAGCATCATTTACAAACTGCCCTACGATCGTGTCAACACCTCCATGCACCACTTCCCCCTGTGCGGAAAGTGCTCGGGGGAGTACCGGGACCCCCTCAATCGGCGCTTTCATGCGGAGCCCAATGCCTGCCCCCAGTGCGGCCCTCAATTACTTTTCTGTAATACTGCCGGCGTTACAATTGCGAAAAAGAGTCGGGCACTATCCAAAGCCCTTGATGCCCTTGCCCAGGGGAAAATTATTGCCCTTAAAGGGGTAGGCGGCTTTCAACTGTTAGCCGACGCCTCCAATGGTAAGGCGCTCGCCAACTTGCGCCAGCGCAAACAACGTCCGCATAAGCCGTTCGCGCTTCTATATGACGAGCTGAAAAGTGTCTGCCAGGATTGCTGCGTCTCGGAGCAAGAGGCGCAGCTACTATCAACCCGAGAAAGACCGATTGTTCTATTGGAAGCGAAGGATGACAGTCACTCCAGGATACATCCGCTGGTCGCTCCAAATCTTGCCGACTTGGGGGTGATGCTGCCTGCATCACCTTTACATTACTTGCTCGCGCAAAAGTATCGAGCCCCTCTTGTCGCTACTAGCGGTAATCTCGCAGAAGAGCCTATTTGTACAGAAAATGATGAGGCGTTTGAGCGCTTGGGTAAAATCGCTGACTATTTCCTGGTTCACAATCGCCGAATTTTGCGCCCACTGGATGACTCTGTACTCAGGGTGGTCAATAACCGTCCGCTGATGTTGCGTCGAGCCCGGGGCTACGCGCCACTTCCCATTACCTTGCCTAGACCAGGCCAAAAGGGCGAAAGTGAACGAGAAAGCTTCCTGGCCCTGGGCGCGGACCTGAAAAACACAGTTGCACTGTCTCACGCCGGGTGGGCATATCCCAGCCAACATATTGGTGACTTAGGAAGTGCCAATACCCTGAAGCACTTCAACCAAACTATTGGCGACCTCACCAAACTACAGCAGTGCCGCCCGAAAAAATTAATCCACGACCTCCATCCAGGCTATACCTCTCACCGCTGGGCTATGAAGCAAAGAGCTGTGCGTATTGGCGTTCAGCACCATATTGCCCATCTATTCTCCTGCATGGCAGAACACGCTCACTCAGGTCCTGCACTGGGAATCTGCTGGGATGGAACTGGTTACGACCGCAGTGGCATTGTTCGCGGTGGAGAATTCTTTCACTGGAATGGACAGTCTCCTGTCAAACACATCGCCAGCTTTCGTACATTCCCGCTGCCAGGCGGTGAAAAGGCCGTACGGGAGCCCAGACGCTCTGCGGCTGGACTTTTGTATGAAATCTCCGGGTTTGTCGCCCTGGAGAATCGACAGTTAAAGCGCTGCTTCACCCTTGGTGAGCGTCAAAACCTGGTCACCATGCTAAAAGGTGAGATTAACAGTCCACCGTGTAGCTCTGTCGGCCGCCTATTCGATGCGGTATCCGCACTCCTCGGACTGACCACGCATACCAGTTTTGAAGGGCAGGCAGCCATGGCTCTTGAACAGTGCGCCCGTGGCGTCAGCTCTAAAGACAGCTACCCCTTTAGCTTTATTCAAAAAGGGGACCTGCTTGAGCTGGATTGGACACCCTGTATTAGTGCTTTGATCTACGATGAAAACCGATCACTGCCACAAAGGGCCGCTGCATTTCACAACACACTCGCGCAGATGGCGCTGGCAGTAGCAACGCAACAAGGTGAAAAGAATATCTTTCTGTCCGGCGGTGTTTTCCAGAATAAGCGGCTTACCGAAACCGTCACTGCGCTCCTGGAAAGCCAGGGCTTTTCAGTTCACAGCCACAGTGAGGTCCCCCCAAATGATGGCGGAATATCGCTGGGCCAAATCCACTACGCACAGTGTATGGATGCTGCTGGGCAATCATTGGGAGAGGAGAGTTCCTAGTGTGCCTGGGAATTCCCGGAAGAATCGAATTAATAGAGCAAGAATCAGCCATGGAGCGCACTGGAAAAGTTTCCTTCGGCGGTATCAGTAAAGCTGTAAATTTATCATTGGTACCTGAGGCTGAAGTAGGAGACTACGTGATCGTTCATGCTGGAGTCGCGATCAGCAAGTTGAGAGCAAAAGAAGCAAATAAGGTTTTCGAGTACCTCAAAACATTGGGTTGAGTCAGCCTGTAATGAAATACCTCAAGGAATACCGCAACGGCGAGAACATCAAGCTAATTGCGGCAGAGATTCAGAAAGTCACTACTCGCCCATGGACTCTAATGGAGATCTGTGGAGGGCAAACCCATGCCATCGCAAAATACAACTTGCAGCAATTACTGCCCGAGGAGATTCAATTAGTACACGGACCCGGTTGCCCGGTTTGTGTCACACCGCAGGAAATCATCGATAGAGCTATTGCGATTGCTGCAATGCCCAATGTTATCTTCTGCTCCTTTGGCGATATGTTGCGAGTCCCCGGTTCAGATCGAGATTTACTAGAAGTCAAAGCTGCCGGAGGCGATGTCCGTATTGTCTACTCGCCGCTGCAAGCGCTCAATATGGCAGAGCAGAACCCCACCAAGCAGGTCGTATTCTTTGCGGTGGGTTTTGAAACGACCGCTACCGCCAATGCCCTAGCGCTGTCCCTCGCCAAGCAAAAGCAAATCGACAACTTTTACGCATTGATATCCCAGTTTTTGGTTACACCGGCGATTCAATCGATATGTGCCCGTGAAGACTGTCGGATTCAAGGTTTCCTAGCTGCAGGTCACGTCTGTGCAATAACCGGATATCGTCAGTACCGCAGCTTGGTGAAAAAACACCAGATTCCAATAGTGATTACAGGCTTTGAACCCCTGGATATTCTTGAAGGCGTACTCCGGTGTGTCCGTCAATTAGAAAATGGTCGCTGTGAAGTAGAAAACCAATATCAGCGCGCGGTTACTAAAACAGGTAATACCGTTGCCCAGGACTTGATTAAAGAGGTTTTTAAAGTAGCAACACAACAGTGGCGCGGTATAGGTGAAATTCCCGCTAGCGGTCTGGTATTGAGCGACGATTACTCAGGATTCAATGCAGAACAAACATTCAATCTTCCAGCATTGAGCATTTCTGAAAACAGGGGATGTATCAGTGGGGATATTATGCTGGGGCTAAAGAAGCCCGGGGATTGCCCTCACTTCGCTAAGACCTGCCAACCCCAGCAACCGCTGGGGGCGCCAATGGTTTCCACTGAAGGCGCTTGCGCGGCCTACTATCGCTACCAGAATCAGGTGGAATCGAATGAATCTGCAGTGTCCAATTCCACCAACCGCTGACGAGGTCGTACGCCTTGGCCATGGCAGCGGTGGGGAGATGACCCAACGCTTGATCGATCAATATATTCAACCTGTCTTCTCTAATCCCTGGCTATCCCAGGCCCATGACAGTGCAACACTTCCATGGAAACCGGATCAGCTCGTATTTACCACCGACTCCTTTGTAATCTCACCGCTTTTCTTTCCCGGAGGAAATATCGGTGAGCTCGCCGTTTATGGCACCGTCAACGATTTGGCCATGGCAGGCGCGGAACCCAAGTTTCTAAGCTGCGGCTTGATTCTCGAAGAGGGGTTGCCCCTGGAAACTCTCCAACGGGTTCTGATCTCGATGGCTGAGGCTGCCCGGAACTCAGGAATTACCTTAGTCACCGGCGATACCAAAGTGGTAGAGAAAGGGAAGGGGGATGGGCTCTATATCAATACCAGTGGCATCGGTACCCTGATAAGAGAACAACCCATTGATCCCAACCGTATTTGCCAAGGTGACTCTATTATCCTGTCCGGCGATCTCGGCCGCCATGGCATAGCGGTGATGGCCAGCCGAGAGGGACTCGAGTTTGAAAGTGATCTCCTCAGCGATTGTGCGCCACTGAATGGTGTAGTTGCACAAATGATCAATGCCGGAATTGAAGTTCATTGTCTGCGAGATCTCACACGTGGTGGGCTTGCCACTGCACTGGTGGAGCTCGCAGAGAGCTGCGGAAAAACCTTCATTTTGGAAGAAAGCAAAATTCAAGTATCCGATGCCGTACAGGGCGCTTGTGAAATTTTGGGCCTCGACCCACTATATGTCGCAAACGAGGGACGTTTTGTCGCTATTGTCCCTGAAGGCGCCTCCAAGCAGGCAATTTCCATCCTTCAAGAAGCAGCAGCGGAAAGCGCCTGTGGTTTTATCGGTACAATTGAACAAAGAAATTGCGCCCAAGTCATTCTGAAGAACAGCTTGGGATGCGATCGGTTATTACAACGGTTACCAGGGGAACAACTACCGAGAATTTGCTAAGGATTTTATTGGCAGAATATTCATAGAATTAATCAGTTCCTCTCACCTTCAAGATCCTAACCTTTATTTAGTCTTGGATATTGCTGACCCATTTGGCCTGCGATTAATAAGACCCACAAGCCTTTTAACCGTTGATTTTTCCGCTGTAGCGGTAAGTAGTAGGGCAGGGAATATACATGAGAGCCACCGCATATTTTGCAATTTCGTTACTTTTAACCTCCACAATCCCAATTTTCGCTAACGCTCAATGGGCAATACCAGAAGTTGGGCCTCAAGGTCATCCAGACAAAAGGTGCAAACGGGTTAAGCCGCGTTTTGACAAACTATTTAAAGCGCCGATCGACGAGTGCTTTAACGGTATTGGCCAACCCTACCCGGAATTGGTCGAAGGGGTATGTTCTGCGGGGGAGCCTAAACGCAATAGTGCACAGATCTGGGGAATGGCTGAATCTCCCAAGTTTTTGTATTGGGGAACAGGTGCCAACGTTCCTTGTACCGCACAAGCGGCCCCGGATGCAGTTTTGACTCCAATATTTGCGCCAAACCAGGGATGGGTATGCGAATTCAATCAAGGGATACTGGCCCAGGAAAACCCCAACCTTAAAAACCTTGGCGATTGGCGGGCACCGACAGCTTACCGCATGGACACTTGTACCCTGGAAGTAACAGAAATAACCCCCACTTATGACCCATTTCTTCAAGACACATTGGGGTTCCGCTCGGGTGGCTATGCTGACGATGTTATTTTTCTTGCGGGACCCGGCGGTGTCCAAGAAGGTATAGCCGGCGAGGGCGGCGGTAACAGCATCATTATGATGGCTTGGCAGGCAAGTACCGGGCAGTACTTGGGATCGAAAAGATTCCCTGAGTATTCAAACATCCGTAAGTTTTTAAATTACAAAGGTGTGTTGTACACAGGCGTTCGATTACAAGAAGGCCTGGGTGGATCAGGCCAAGTCCTTCGCTGGATGGGCGATCTGCATGATCCATTCAAGTTTGAAGCAGTGGGAACCATGGAAAGCACCCCTGCAAACCTGACTGTACATAGAGGGCGTATATTTTCCTCCACCTGGCCCAATGTTAATACTCAAACAGGAGAAGTTCTGGCCTATTCGGGAATTGTAATGAGTCCCAGGATACCTCCCGGAGGCTTTAAGCCCAGTGATGTTGAAGAGTGGGAAGAGGTCTGGAACATCACTGAGTACGAACCAGACCTCATCAGTGCTCGGGCCTATGCGGGCGGAGACATTACATCATGGCAAGGAAAGCTCTACTGGGGCACGATTAACTTTCCATTAGGTGGTTTCAGAAGCCATGTTCAAGCCTATGGCGAAACCTGGGATACGCCTATTGGTGAATTGGGAACCATAATCGCAACTCATCGTGCAACCACTGTGTTCAGTGGTGACCGATTCACCAGAAAAAGTAAGAGAGATAAAGGGAAGAAGAAACCGAGGGTTAATGTCCTATATGGGTATCAAAGTGTCCAGGTTTGGGACCCAGATAGTAATGAGTTTGTGGATACTCAGACACTGGCTGGAGCCCCAAAGCTAGGCAGAGCCGGATTGGGTTGGCCATTTAATGTATACACTTGGCGCCTGGGAGTAACTGGAGACAATATGTACCTGGGTACCCTAGATGTCAGTAAGCAATTTGCAGCTCTAATAGAGAGTGGAACTGACCCCGCAGGTGAACTTCCAGCAGAACTACTTATGCTACTGGAAAACGCACTATCCAACCCGGTAACATCTGGCGCAAAGCTCTATCGATTCCTCTCGCCAAATCAGCGCGCTATTCCTGCAACTATAAATGGTGTGGGCAATTCAGCTAACTTCGGTTTTAGAACGATGATTAATCACCCAACCTTCATGTGGCTTGGAACAGCGAACCCCTTTAATCTCAACCCCGATGGCGGTTGGGAACTATATCGATTCGCTCCTATCGCCCCCAAGAAACCGAAATGGGTTGATGGTATGCAACAGGATTAATTCATCGCCATATCTATCTGACTAGCTGGGTCTGCTCCCCATTATGGGGAACAGTCCCAATTAGGTTGCGTTCAATATTTGAACATATAGAATCAATACTCAAAATAGTTAAAAATCACTGAGTACCTCATGACAATCTCTACATCCTTAGCTCTGTTCATTTCAATGCTAGTTCTAGCACTGATACCTGGGCCGGGAGTATTAGCTGTTGTTTCCCGGTCAGTGACACTCGGCTTGCGCCAGGGGTTAATTACAGTAGTGGGAATTGTTGTAGGCGATTATTTCTTTGTTTTGTTAGCTCTGCTTGGCTTAGCAACGCTAGCCGAAACCTTGGGGAGCTTATTCATCGTTATTAAATATGCTGGAGCTGCCTATCTTATCTGGCTGGGAGTGAATCTCTTTCTCTCAGCAAAGAAAAGACAAGTCGACCAAAACCAAATAGCAACAAGCCACTCCCATAGCAGCTTTTCAAGTTTTCTACTGGGCTTAGTCACCACGCTGGGTAACCCGAAAGCTATTCTTTTCTACGTAAGCTTCTTTCCAGCATTCCTCGATCTAACTCGTGTTGCTTCTTTGGACATTGCAATTATATTTGCAATTGCAACGCTAGCCGTAGGCAGTGTGATGGCCGGTTATGCGTACCTTGCCTGCAAGGCACGGTCAACAATCAGTCAATCAGGAAAGACCCCGGCTCTAAAATACGGCTCTGGGACTTTACTTATAGGAAGTGGTGTTTTTATTGCGGCAAAAAGTTAGTGCCTACACAAGGTGCAGAAGTAATAGACCTAAGGAGCCTCTGAGTAACTCCGTAATGCCTCTGCGGGTCTTGAAGGCTGCAGATGTTAGGCGCAGCTCGCCGCGAATGGCCGTAGCCCTTTGCAAGAGCTGCAACGCAGCAGCTGTGGCCTTCAAGGCCCGCCCTTCGGGGCTTGCAGAGCGATTCACACTCCGCGTTGCGACTTCTTGAAAGGTCTAGACATTCCTGCGAAGCCGCGCCTTGATTGTGAACCGCTCTGCATGCCAGAGGTATCACGGAGTTACTCAGAGGCTCCCTAATTACTGCTCTCTGTTAGTTAGTCAAAGGAGGACGACCGTTTTACTTAACTCCAAAGCTACTCACTCATATCAGCCTGCTAATGCTACTTTTAGTGCCTTCCTGATTATTTTTGCATCATCCAGCGCTCGATGAACTGTGAATTTGTCAGAGTCCTCCAGCTTTTCGCGCTCTTTAATGAATGCTCTTAGGTGATTTTCAGAGCCACCAATTAGCACCTGAATATCCCTGAGTTCAAACTCCTGATGAATACCAGTATCAGAAAAAAGGGCATTGCACCAAAAACTGTCCCAGTGCAGGGCATCGCAATAGACAACCTGACCTGAAAGAATCCTGTTTAGGCTATAAGCCACTGTAGCTGGATCTATACCCTCGGATTCCAGCCTTGACCGGGAAATGTTATGTATCGATTCAGCATCATCGGATCAATAAGACCAGTGTGGCACTGGTTTTATTAGCGCCTGGTATTCCACTGTTTCAGAGCAGAGGCCAACTTCTATAGGGTAACTCTGCTTGGATAAGCCACTGGCTTCGAAGTCAATAATCCACATGGTAAGAACGATAAGATATGGAAGAAAGGTAAAAGAACTTAGCACCTCTTCCTTGCTACCTTCCAGTCTGTCTGCATTTTCAAGCCAATTGAACAAACATGTATCTTAAGATAGACTACAACTGATAATGATTATTATTTGTGACTTAAATTTAAACCCGGTAGATCGCTAAATACAAAGCTTCCCAGTATTGAAGGCAATATTTGCAACTACGAAACTCCATTTCTGTAAAGAATAAGCGCAATGTTCAAAAAATCCGCGACCTCTAAGCAAAGAAGGCTGGAAAACTTCAATGTCTAACCTGGTGGCTTTCCTACTTACTTATTCGGCTGTACTACTTATTTTTGTAACCAGACATAAAGATCTACAGCTCAGTAGTTTTAAGCGCTTACGAAGAATTGCCTGGTGGGTGCTTCCGGTGAGTTCAATTCCTTATGGACTCCTATATGGCTGGGAGGTAGGGATACCCATTTGGCTTTGTGTCGCGATGTTCTGCGCTTTATTACAAGCACTGCTCGCCCCAATCAAACCTAATTGGCTGCTTCGCCATTTTCCGCTGTCAGTAGTGGGCTTGTTGGTATTAGAGCAGGCTCTTCTGACTATCGGATAACTCTATGGCTGCTTCAATAAAAATCAGTTGGCAACAGGTCGCCCTGACCATTGTGCTGAGCATTATCTTGATGTTTTCCAGCACGGTGATGTTGTCGATTTACTGGCCGTCCGCCGAGCCAACAGAACGGATGGCAGCGGGATCTATGTTATCGACACTTTTATGGGTCGGGTATATGAGTATGGGGTTACTCGCCGCCTCCACTTGGCGCGCAGCGGCATACCTACTGTCCCTGTTGCTGGTCATGCTCGGACTAAGCGCTCTTTCTTTTTTATAATTTTCGGTCTAGCCAACTTAAATGCAACAGCGTAGCAATATCCTTTTTTACGAAATTCACTCCTGGATTGGGGTGTTATTTTCTATTCTGCTATTCGTAATTTCCTTTTCCGGCGTGGTCGCACTATTTGGCCACGAGCTGACCCAATGGGAACGCCCCGAGCATCGTATTGCCTTCGATGCTGAAGCGCCTGTGGATGTAGATCGACTGGTCGCTCCGGTGCTCGCCGAGGCAAATATCGGTGAGGACAGCTTTTTTATGATCTCAATGCCAGACTACTACCATCCTATGCTGGAAGTGCTCTGGACTGATGCTGAAAGTGAGGAAACCGAGGTACGCCATATAAACCCCAATACCGGTGAAGTGCTGCCGCCCAGCGGCTCTGATTTCGCTGAGCTATTGACGTATATGCACACTGACCTACTGTTTCCCAGGCCTTTCGGACGCTACCTAGTTGGACTGATGGGCTTGGTGATGCTGCTCTCCATATTAAGTGGCATCATCATTCACAAGAAAATTTTTAAAGAGATGTTTAAATTCCGTGTGGATCGCAGCAGGCGGCTCAAATGGACAGACCTGCACAAAGTATTAGGGGTCTGGCCGCTACCGTTCCATATAGTGATTGCTTTTACCGGCGCAATACTTGGCCTGAATGGCATTATGATTCAGGTTGCTGCATTTTCTGCTTTTGAAGGTAATGTGGAAGCAGCAGTCGCCTCGGTAGTGGGGGAACATCCTGAGATAACTGGCGAGCCTTTGCTGTCCAATAGCTATAACCAAATGCTGCTGCGCTACCAGGACCAAGTGCCTAATGCGAATCCCAAAGCCATTTATGTGGAGGCCTACGGGGATCGCAATCAGGTTGTCCAAGTCTCGGGCCAAACAAACGAGGCGCTGGTGCGCTTTGTAGATGTCAAATACCGCAGTGAAGATGGCGAAGTAGTTAACATCAATAACCCCGTGCAGGACTCAGGTCCGTTTATGCGAGTGTATTTTTCACTGACTCCACTTCACTACGCACTCTACGGTGGCTTCCTGATAAAAGCCCTGTACTTTGTATTGGGATTGGCATTGTGTTTGATGATGGTAACGGGCACCGTTATCTGGCAGGTTCGCAAGGCACAGAGACAGAAGCTTCCCTCTGGTGATATCAATGTCCGAGGTTCCGGCTGGTTCCTCAGTTTGCTCACCGTAGGGGTTTGTGCCGGTTTGGTTGTCGCCACCGCGGCCACTTTCTATGCCAATAAGCTGTTACCTCTCGGTGGTGGTGGCGATCAGCGCTTTCACTGGATTGAAATGGTGTATCTCTCTGTATGGGGAGTGGCCATAGCCTGGGCGATGTTGCGCCGCCAGATAAAACCTGCATTAGCAGATCTCTCACTTTGTGCAGGCTTGCTGCTGTGCGGCATCCCGCTGCTGAATGCGCTGGTAACTGGAAATGGTCTGCTGATCCCCTGGAAGTCCGTCACTTTGCCAGTGGTCTTCACTGACCTGGGCGCCCTGGTAATGGGTGTCATTTGCCTCTATTCGAGCAGATATATCTACAGGCAGGTACCCCAGTCAAAGCAGTCTGCAGATATCCCCCAAGCTGTTGCCGCCCAATAGCGGGCTATTTCCTGCGAGATGGCGAATGCCATCTCGTAAACTCTATAGAATCTGTACGGCACTGGAATAGGGCGCTGCAACCTATCCCAACTACACACTTTACCTTCCTCTCAATTACTCTCGAAGAGAGTGGTATTTGCTTTCAAGCATTGAGAGGACGCTACTTTTCACAACTTACATATAGGATGAGTGTGGAGTTGGGCTGGAAAAACCAAAACATTCTTTCCCCCTCCCGAACCAAGACGCTCCCTAACTCCCGTCGCCAGGTATGGAAATATCAAAACCATTTAAAATGGCAGAGACCTGATGATAGCCAGCCACGAGAAAGACCAGTTCGGCGGCGCCCTCGTTACCGAAAGCACTCACGGCCATCTCCCAAGTAGCCTTTGGCAGGCGGCCTCCAGCTGCAAGTGATGCGGCGACATCATAAGCAGCGGCTTCCTCAAAAGTTAGGTCTATTGGGCGCTGGCCCGCTGCGATAGTGGCAATTTTGCTCCTTGCCAACTCACTTTTCTCACCAATAACCGTATGGGAGTACAGCTCATAACCCGCTTTAAAATGAGCTGCGGTGATTAGAATCGCAACCTCCCGAGCAGCCTTAGGAAGCGTGGGTTTGTCTGCAATAGCCTTGATATTGTCCCACCAGGGCTTTCCAAACCTGGGATATTGCAGTGCTGGTGCCCAGGGCCCCAGTAAAGCGCCATCCTTGCGCTTCTTGATGAAACCTGTGAAATACCCCTTCATCTCATTACTCATATCTTCGTAAAGAGGTTTCTGTTCTTCGCTGAGCTCTTCTGGTGGGATGGCAGGGATACGCAACTGACACCTCTCTTGTCCAATTGGCGATTCAGATTTATCACACACAAAGATTCTAGCCCGACAGAACGCAAGAATAGGGATGCCTATTTGAAGAGTTGCAATTAAGAGCTAGTTAACTGCCGAACTTTGGCTCAGGAAGCCCCTGAATTCCAAGCCCGTGAACGGCTAAGATACAGCCCGGTTGAGGATGTCGAGCCAGTTCCTCTTTAGTGAGGAATGACTGCTGAGATGTGACAAACAGTGTCTCATAATTATTACCGCCAAAAGCGATGCAGGTAGGGCTGCGAATCGGCAGGTCGATCTCTCTATCAAGCCTTCCTTTGGGATCTACTCGCAAGATTTTGCCCCCCAGATTCAACGCAAACCAGTAAAACCCCTCCGAATCTACCGTTGCACCGTCGACAATTCCTGGTTGTCGGTCTTCTATGGAAAAGAAAGGGCGCCGGTTGCTAATCCGGCCGTCAATGATATCCAGATCGAATACGTAAACCATATGTCCAAAGGTATCCCCGAAATACATTCGCGTATCTTCAGGGTCAAAAGCAATGCCGTTGGCTACAACAAAGCGAAAATCCTTATCGGCCTTTCGGTAGGTTAGATCGGGCTCCAAACAATAGAGATAGGAAGATTTGTCTTTAAAACGAACATCCATACTGCCGCACCAGAAACGCCCATAGCGGTCCACTTTGCCATCATTCAAACGACTGTGAGGCCTACCGGGTTCAGGATTAACGATTGTATCGACACGTCTGTTTTCCAAGTCGATCGCAAAGAAACCGGAGCATCCACCTCCGATCATTCCGCCTCCACGGCGGAAGCCAAAGGAGCCTATTTGTTCAGGCATCTCCCAGGTCTTGCGTTCGCCTGTTTCGATATTGAAACTTCTTATGGATGGAAGCCGGGCATCAGCGGGGTCAGGTTCGGGGTTAACGTGATCAGCCCAATAAATAGACTTGTCTTCCGCTGACCAAATCGGTGTCTCGCCCAATCCATCATTGCACTCCCATAGACACTCGATTTCTACCACCGTAAATCCTCCAATATGAAAAGTGCGCATTCACGCCGATGAAGGGAGCGAGTACCTAATGAGTCGTAAGGCTAATTTTGTGATTCCAAGTTAAGAAGGCCGAATAAGAATACCCGGCCCGTAAAAACCAATATGGCTTGGCTTACCACTAAAAGACCATCAAAAACTGAAAGTCCACTCGGGAATCCAATTCAAAGCCCAGGCTTCCATTACTTTATCAAGCCCACTCAAGACCAGTACCCCGAGTAGTAATAGTATAAGACCTAGTAATGTTTTGCCTCCAATTGCGAAAGCCCCAACTGATGGTGACAGTCGAGTATAAATCTGCCTCGATAGCCCCCCAGCCACTAAAAGCGCTGTACCGGTACCTAGTCCGAAAGCAAACATCACCATAAATGACTGCGCCAATTGTTGGCCCATGGAAGCCAGTGCTATAGCGGCACCCAGGGTAGGGCCAACACATGGCAGCCAGATGATTCCGGTAAGGAAGCCAATACCAAACTGCCCAGCCCAAGCCCCATCACCGGTAATGCTCGCCCCTACAGTGATTTTTGATAAGCGCAAGGTAAGCCAATCGGAAAGTGGTTTGATCAACAAGACGAGTGCAACCGCCACTAACATTATCGCGGCAATATAGCGGAAGAGTTCTGGGTCTAATCCTAAGGAGACCAATAGAAAGCTCAGCACAGTACCTGCCAATGCAAAGGACAAGCTTAGCCCAACCGCCAACGCGTACGGCCCCCAGCGCCCGGCGCTATTAGATGCACCAACAACCATTGGCACCAATGGCCAAACGCAGGGGGAGAGAATACTGAGAGTACCCGCGATCAAAGCCAGGGGGATGGCGCTAAGCTCAAGCATTGTCAGTGCAAGCCTTAACTGAATCGAAGATATTCTCCTGAATTACATCGGCACGAGTTTCGGCAACACTGAACCACACCTGTTGCTCCCCATTAAACAGTAGTAGCGTTGATTGCCGAGGAGCGCGGAAGTGCTTAACCCACTTTTTCTGGGAGTCGAAATCCACATTCAGGATCGTAAGGCCACACTGGGCATTGTCCTTCTGAAACTGTGCCAGAATCTCGCCCTGCTTTTTACAGGTTGGGCACCAATCTGCTCTCACATCGATCAAAATGGGTCGTTTGGCGGCTTGTAACTCCTTGAATCGTTCTTCGGAAAATGGCTCTGATGCTAGAGCGAATGGCATAGAAAAAACTAATGTAGCGGCGATCAAGGTGCGAAGAGCTAAGCGGATAAATTTCATACAATCCATATCCTTAGTGGCAGGGTATAAGCCCCAATTTGAAGACAATCTGTTTAGATACCCACCTTGGTCGTACTGGAGTGCAAATTCTTACAGTAAGGCAAAGAGGATTTGTTTGATTAGGAACCCTAGGGCTGTTCTCTGTGTATTCAGTAGCGAAGAAGGCTAACAGGAGGAGGGCGATGGCCTCATTGCCATAAAGTAACAACCAGGTGAAGTTGGAGGCTCCAAAGAACTTATAAGATCTGTGGGAGTCCTACCTGTTATCGCACTAATCACAGAGTTTTTCGGAAAAGGATTTTGGCCAGGTCTATTGAGATATGGTCTACGAAGTAGATGGATTTTAATACGACGACACCTTCACTCTCCAACATCAAAACCACCCAAAATTGGCGCTTTGCAGTCTCAGTACTGATTGCTATTGGAACCCATATAGCACTGATAGTTGTTCCAGTATCAATAGCTCCAGGTCCAACTCCTAGGACCAAAACGTCGCTAGAAGTCAAATTACTGGCCTCATTTACTCCTCTGCCTTCTACGTCTCCGCCAACAGATGAAGAACCGAGCGCAGTATCAAAGCAAGAAATTAACGCTCAGACAGATGCAGTACCCATTACTAGCCCGCCAATACCTGATCGTTTGAATAAGGTGAAGCCAGCCAAAATAGAAGAGCCACCCCCCAAATTGGAAGGAGCATTGGAGGCAAGGCCCCATTCCGGGGATTTCCCAACTGCGCCAAGGTCATGGCGACAACCGACTGTATTCAATCCCGCTCTCGAGAGAAAAATAGCCAGGGAACGCAACAAAGTCCGTCGATATCAGCCTACAGAAAACAGATACCAGACCTCGACAGGAACCTTTGTTCAAGTTGGAGACCGCTGTTTTGATGTTAAAGAGCTACCTGCTACAAATACAGATAGTGATCTAAATCCATGGTTTGGTGCGAAGTGTCCAGATAATTCCAGATCACAAGCAGAAATCGATCGATTGGCTGAGAAATATGGGATTCCATAAAACTGCTGGAGTAACTTTTTATAAATGAAAGGGTACCCAACCTTCACCAGTTGTCTTGAAACATGTAGTTATCAACTCAACTGGTGAAAGTATTACACCTTTACCGTCTTCCCTTGAAGGTTAGTGAGCCTTACCACCTGAACGCTCAAATCCAGCGTAAGGGTGATACAGAATTGACTTCAGGCCAGAGTGACGCTCGCGAAGTTCTTGTGGCATATCACCCAGGTGTACTAAGCGAGTGGGTTCAGCAGCCGCTATCCAGCGATCGGCGAAGTTGTCCCACGAGTCAATATGCTTATGGGCAGACTTGGAGTCCTTGAAATGCTCGTAGATAAGCACGTTTCCATCATCGGTTACGTAATACTGGTAGTTCAGGGTTCCACCTTCTTTCTTAGTTGCTGCGACCATCTCATTCACAACAGCTTTGAACTCCGCTTCATGTCCCTTTCTTATCTTTCCTTCGATAATCCAACCTACATTGTTAAACATGCTTGCTACCTCACTACCGAAAGTATCGTTTAACCATATACACCGGAAGAGTTAATGTATTACCCACGGCGCTTAAGTGGTGTGTTGAATTGTAGATGGTTTTTGGGGAAGCACATTCAATCACAGGTATGAAGAAAATCTAATAAGCTAAAGCAGGCTACGGGCCTCTGGTCAGAACGTGACAGTCAATTAAGTAGCACTACAATATATCGAAAAAAAATCAGCTTACCTGGTAACTGTGTATTACCCATGGCTTATTCTGGATAACCTAAAGTTAATAGTCTATTTATGACCGTGAACAAGTGAGCGGGCAGGGACTATTACAACTTATTCAGATTAAGAAAGATAATGGATAACCCCTTTGCTAATCTCATACACAATATATTCTAATTTCACTTGGCTAAAAATCTGGCAGCCACACTAACTAATTCGAATTAAGGCTGTAATAGAGATACTATGAAAAAGCCAATAACTACAAAACTCGGAAATTGTCTTGTCAGTATCTTCAGAGGAATTAGCCAGGTCATCCTACAAAGAAACGCCTTGAGTGGCTTTCTATTCATACTCGGAGTAACAGTTAACTCTATTACCATGGCTATAGGGGTCGTAATTGGGGTTATCACCGCAACTGCCTGTGCAAATATCCTTAATTATCCCGTAAAACAAATTGAGGATGGACTATTTGGGTACAATGGAGCTTTGATCGGTGTAGTCATATTCTTATTATATGCTCCATCCCTAATGACTTTTTTATTGATTGTCGGTGGAAGTGCTTTAACAGTCTTAATCATGCGCTTTATGCTGCTTCACTTTATCCTTCCGCCTTATACTGCACCCTACATTCTGGTGATATGGGCTATATGGATATTGGCTCCAGCACTAGATCTAGCGCCAACTGCAGCATTCATTAACGAAAACACCTCAACCTGGGGGATATTCGAAGGTATTGGTCAAATTATCTTTCAGAACAATGCCATTACAGGTATTTGTTTTTTAATTGGGATTTTTATCTCGAATAAATCTCATGCGTGTTGGAGTATTATTGGTGGAATGCTGGCCACATCACTGGCCATGTTCCTGGCCTTATCACCCACATTAATTCTTGCCGGGCTCTTCGGTTACAATGCATCTTTGAGCGCTATTGCATTATCAAATGGTCGTAAGCGATGGCTAGCCCCAATTGCAGGGAGCATATTAACCGTTCCAATC
This sequence comes from Microbulbifer sp. ABM4_008, assembly GCF_056311705.1. NCBI lineage: Bacteria > Pseudomonadati > Pseudomonadota > Gammaproteobacteria > Cellvibrionales > Microbulbiferaceae > Microbulbifer > Microbulbifer sp. ABM4_008. The sequence continues at coordinate 2,425,858 of NZ_CM149970.1, forward strand.
GCAATGGCTTTTATGAGCGCTGATATTATTGTATTAACCGCACCATTTGTTATCGCTAGCTGGATTATATTGTTGATCCAAAGAAAACTTACATTAACTCATTAATCCAGCCCATTAGAGAAAACACTAGCTCGTGATAGATTCGGTAAGTACAGCTTCCATTTGGCAAATTGATTGAGTCCAACTGGCTTTTGCCAGTTTTGCGTAGTCAGTGTTGAGAAGCGTATGTGTCAGAGTAACGATGGTACCAAGCTCACTGCCCCTGAAAACAACTTCGACCAAAGATGCATTCTCTTGCGGCTCGGTACTGTTTGGCAGATTAAGATTGCAATGCTCGTGGACTTCAAAAACTAATCGCTTTGGCCTGTCAACGCTGCGATACACACCAGACATAATACAGGAACTGCCGCTTGGAGCAGTCATCTCAAAAGCAAAGCACCCACCAACCTTGGCAGTGAGGTTGAGTACACGTGTCGTGAAATTGTCAGGCCCCCACCATTTTTCAACCATGTTGGGTATGATCCAGGCATCGAAGACCTTCTCTGGCATTGCCCGGACTGTATAAGAGATAGGTTCGATTTGAACATCCTTTTGATAAGTAAAATCGATCACTGTTGCACCTTATTCTTTTAAGTAATGGGGTTCCAGTAGCCTGTTAACACTGAAACATTTTATCTTTGCCCTATAACACCATTTAATCGACTCCACCTGATTCTATGATCATAGTAGGGAGCCAAACCAGCGCTTGCAGACGCTCTAGAGCATATCCATTATCGTTGAGGTGGCGAGGCTAATCGAATGACTGAATAAGCAGTTTCCAAGTAACCTTAAGCTGCTTTTAATACGTAGCTACACCCAGTAGCCATTGCCTAACAATTTTTCAGCGATATACTTATTCAGATGGAAGAAAATCACGACAACCTGAATACTGTTTTCCAAGCTCTGGCTGATCCAACACGACGCGCTGTCATTCAGCATTTGATAAGCGGACCAGCGTCGGTCACCGAGCTCGCAGAACCATTTGAGATGGCACTCCCTTCATTCATGAAGCATATTGGTGTGCTGGAGGATGCGGGCTTGATTCGCTCCAAGAAAACCGGTCGCGTGCGAACCTGTGAGATAAAACCCAAGCAACTGACTGCCGCACAAAAATGGATCAATACACAAACGGCTATATGGGAAGGCCGGATGGCTCGGATGGCGAGCTATGTCGAAACGCTCGATGCAGAAGAGCAGGATGACTTAGTACAAAAGGGGTAAATGCCCGAACAGTACGGATCCCATAGGCGTAAACCAATTTCTCTCCCTCCACCCCACCTAGCACTGAAGCTTTAACCGCGCGGAGCCTTTCGCGGGTTATCCATTGACCTAACAATTACTGTTAACTATAGTTATCCAAAAAGCTAACTATCGTTATTTTTTGCACTCGGCTGTTCACGCTTTGCAAACATCGCAGAGGGATTCGCATGAGCCAAGATTTATCCCACGACACCATATCGATCAGTAGAACGATCAAAGCACCGAGAGAGCGGGTATTTTCCGCATGGGAAGACCCGCAAGCCCGCTCGATATGGGGGCCTCCTTCTGAAGATGAAACAATTGAATTTCTCGAAAATGACTTTCGCGAAGGAGGCATTGACATACATCGATGCGGTCAAAGTAACGATCTGCGATTCAGGGTTGAAACACACTATTACGAAATCAGAAGGCCACATCGGCTTCTGTTCACCGAACGTGTAACTACGGATGGCTCTCCACTGAGTATCTCTTTGATTAGCGTGGAGATCGGCAATAGTGAAAGCGTGACAGAACTCAAGGTAACGATACAAATCGCCTCCCTGGTCGGCTCGGGAATAATCGAGGGAACTCGCAATGGGTGGCAGCGCGCTCTTTCCAATCTGACTGCATACTTGGAAGCAAGAAAAGTAGAAGCCGAATAGGAAGGGCAATATTGCTTCTCTTCAGGCTTCAATAGCCATTGAGTAACAGTCCAAGTACAACCCGCAGCATCATTTGGACCAATAGAACCAACAGGGAAGAACTTGTGCGAAAAATAACTGTAAACACGTTTATTAGCCTGGATGGTGTGATGCAGGCCCCTGGCGGCCCGGAAGAGGACTCTTCAGGGGGCTTTGAGCTTGGTGGATGGGTAGCTTCCTATTTTGATGAAGGTGTTGGTGAATTCATGGGCAATGTGTTCGCAGCACCATTTGAGTTACTACTTGGCCATCGGACTCACAATATTTTCGCTGCACATTGGCCAAAAGTTGCTGCTGACCCTCCGCCTGAGGGTGTTGATGAAAGTGAAATCCAGCTGGCCAAAAAAATCGACGGTACAACACGATACGTGGCTTCCCGCACGAAACCTGAGTTTACCTGGGAAGGCAGTGAGTGGCTGGGGGATGACCCAATCTCGAGGCTTCGTGTAATTAAGGCTAGCAATGGCCCTGATTTGTTGGTTCCAGGCAGTGCTGACTTTATTCAAACTCTACTCAAAGCGGACCTAATTGATCAGTTCAAATTACTGATTTTTCCTTTGGTCCTGGGTAACGGGAAACGTCTTTTCGGTTCAGGTGTGATCCCTACAGCGTTCCATGTACAGCAAGCCATGACGACAGATAGCGGTGTAATTTGTGTGACCTATGTTCGAGGCGGAAGTATCACGACTGGAGATTTCTCCCTGCAACGAGAGTAGGGCCGGCAGTCTAAGCGCAATTTGGGATAGATAAGCAGAGATAGGAACTCGAAAGTTATGGAGCCCATCACTTACTTGGTATTCAAGGGGAGCTGCGCACATTATGCCGATACGCTCGGCAGTAAGATCAGATCTGGAACGCCCACCAGATGTCCCGATATAACTATCAATGCCAGAGCCTTTCAGCAGAGTAAGTATTCGACCCGTTTAAATCCCAAGGAGATATCAAAATGACAGAACTCGTTACCTGTCTTTGGTTCGACTACGGCGAAGCAAAGAAAGCGGCGGAATTCTATGCAGCAACTTTTCCTAACAGCCATGTCGACCGCGTTAATGCGGCCGCCGCCGACTACCCCGGTGGCCATGAGGGCAGTGAGCTAACCGTTGAATTGACTGTCCTCGGGCGCAAGTTTATAGGTCTGAATGGTGGCCCAAATCTAACTCCGAATGAATCGGTCAGTTTCATGGTTATCACCGAAAACCAGGAGGAAACTGACCGTTACTGGAATGCGATTGTGGATAACGGTGGGCAAGAGAGCGCCTGCGGTTGGTGTAAGGATCGCTGGGGTCACTCGTGGCAAATTACGCCAAAACTGCTACTCGATCTTACAACGAATCCCGACCGTAACAAGGCAAAGCGCGCCTTCACCGCGATGATGACCATGAGAAAGATCGATATTGCGACAATTCAAGCTGCTACAAATTCGGTTTGAAGTAACAGAGAGATATCGCGAAAGAGTATTTAAACTACGCATGGCCAAACCGCCTCGGAAGCCCAGAGCTACTAGCGCAAGGCCCTAACAAGCTGAGTGACACTGCCCTCATCAAGCTCAGTCCCAACAGACAATGCAAGAGACAAATATATGAGGATCAGATTGTGAGACGGTTAGTGGTTTGGAATGTGATGTCATTGGACGGCTGCTTTGAAGGCACCGCCCCATGGTCATTGGACTATCACGCAACAGTGTGGGGCGACGAATTAGAAGCCTTCTCTCTTCGACAGGGTGATGAAATCGGCACCTTGCTATTCGGATGTCGCACCTATAAAGGAATGGCCGATTATTGGCAAAACGAAACTGGGGCTATTGCGGACATGATGAACTCGCTTGAAAAAGCCGTCATCTCTCGCACGCTAGAAACCGCCAATTGGTCAAATACTCGTCTACTGAAAGGCGAGGCGGCCGAACATGTTCGCGCGCTGAAAAAAGAGACCGGGAAGAGGGATATCTTCGTATTTGGTAGTTCGAATCTTGTAGCTACTCTGCTCAGAGAAGGTCTAGTAGACGAGTACCGGATATGCCTAGCACCTATCGTACTAGGAGCTGGCTCACCTCTCTTCAAACCTGACGGTATCCAGAAAAATCTTGAGCTGATGCGGGCAGATACCCTTGAAACGGGCGGAGTAGTCCTTCGCTACAAGTGTCTATAAAAGGGCGGAGCGTTATTGCAGCCAGCTTCTAGGCATGGTTTGTATCATTAACCTAAAAGAGTCTATGGGAAGAGGGTCATGATGAAGTTCCAACCTCTTCGATTGCCACTTGATCTGGATAAAAGGCAATACGCCCGTTGATCACCCCGGCAAAGTCAAAAGCAGCTTCATAGGCCCATGCAATAGCTTCTCCGCTATCATCGATTGAGAAGTAGCTGGCATCGCCTTTCAGTGGGCAATAGCTTGTCTTTCCCTCTATAAGGAAGAGGGGAGCAAGAACATCTTCTCTTGGGAAATAGAATACGGGGTCGAGCATATCTTTTGCGAGTTCTGTAACTCTCAAAGCATTACTACTCTCGGCAATCACCTTGCCACCACGACGCACACGCACTGTCCTAAGCACAATCTTGGCGCGCATAAGGTGTCGGGGTTCTTTCGGGTTGTGGATTGTGTCACTAGACATCGTAACTTCTGGATAGGGCATTGATCTTTCCTTTCAAGGTATTAGCCTGAAGCGATAAGCGGGCCGTATTTATCCATATAGAGATACACACTTATAAGACTAAGCGAACAGCGAGCCTTCATGTCCCCTCACTTGGACTCAATAGTTAGCGCTGATACGACCTTCGATGCATAAATTGTGGACGATTGCCGCCGAATTACGAACTTTCCAGATCCCGTTGAAACAATAGGGTTGGCATGGTCACGACTGATTTCGATGGTATCACCTGCTTCACACGCGTTAGCTTACTCCCTAAAGTAACTCTCCAATTCCATCGATAAAATCCGAGGTAGTAACAGTGTAAATTGGTACCGTGTGATCGGCGTACGGGAAGTGGTGACCAATATCAACCAATCCTTCACCACTCACGCATTTGCCCGAGCATCTACACCCCAAACATAGAAATCCTTGGGCCCTGGGGACAGTTCTCTGATTTCGAGATAGGACCCCAAATTGCAGGAAACGTAATCGTCTCAATTAATTAGACTGCCCCCTGGGTTTTCCTCTAATGATTAAGTAGGCTTGGGTGCACTTTTCGTTTACCTACCATCCCGGTAACAATTCTCCCAACTTCCTGCTCAGAGGGAAGCTGTGCTACGTCATACGCAAACCATGCCACTGAGTCCGCATTTTCCACCGCTTTCACCTCAGTGAGCTCTGCCATAAGAGTTGCCGCTGCATCTTGTCCGCGTAACTGATTGAATGCCTGCTGTACAACAAGCTTGAATGCTTGTTCATGGGTTTTACCATTGTCCTGATGGAACTTCATCCATATAGCGCCACCTTCACTGATAGCTTTATCCAATTTATCCGCAATGCCTTCATCATTAAAATATTTATGATCCACGGTTTGCGCATATTTATGTGTTCCTTCATGGATCAGAGTAACAATGCAGAATACCTCACCTTTCTCCCAAATTTTACTAAAACTCAAGCAGATAGGGTTTTGATTGGGCTTCATAAAGCTCCCCCCCTTAAGTTGCCCTCCACCAGCCCATGACAACTTACAGAAGTTTGAAATTGATCTGCCCCAACTTTCCGTAAAGGGCACAAACACAAACCCGGCCGCATTTTTCGAAGGGTCCTCAATACCAAATGGATATCCTATCGTCGATATGGTAGAGCATTGAACCTTACACAAGGTGGGCATCATTTTTACATCCGCACACTCCACATCACCACTCAAGCCTATCTGGGTTTTACTGAGTTTTTGAAGTATCGCATTTACGCAATTTGAATATCTTTGTGGCGGGCAATCCATAGGAAGGCCGAAGTAGTAGGAGACTAAATTTTTAAACTTATCAGGAACCTTATCAGGGTATGTAATCGCTACAGTGCACATATCTATCGCTCGTTTTAAGATAGTCTGTGCTTCATCCAGCCAGTTTTCGAGTGATTTTTTGACCTTCGTTTGAAAAAGTATCGGCGAATTATCCTCTACCAACACGGTAAAACTCACTTCCCGGTTGATACTGCGGCTCACTATTTTTGTCATAATTATTCTCCTGCCTTTTCCTGCTACTTTCAGCGATGGAATTCACTGTTTTTGCTCTGATGCCAAACCAGAGCAAAATAGAATATATAATATTACTTAGCACGACTGTACATTAATATTCTTGAAATCATTCAGGAATAGCACTTCTTAACAATCCACCTCGAATTAAAGTGTCTTGCAATAATTCTTCTGGAGATTACTCATAGATTAATATTGTGGAGGGATTGAGGTAGTTCGCAGTATTTTGAGCCACTTTAAATGATTTTTGCTGATTTTGAACTCGGCTAGTAATTACTGAGCGTCGGTCACTACGAAACCCGGCCTAATCCAGCCCAATTAAGATGTGGTATTGAAAAATCAATTTGCAGCAATGACCTGACTGACATAAAAAATCTCAATTAATCAATAAGTTAAAACTGTTTCTTCCAATATTTCCCTAGGCTGCACTTACTAAAAAGGGAGAAGGGAAAAATACACCGCGCTTGGGCCCCTATGAGGCATGGATGCCGATTAGGAGCTTACAGGGATGTATTCACAGCGTGTCTCGAGTGCGGTGTATTCTTTCCTTCCACCCCAGTAGTAACTAACCGACTATTCAAACTAGGGCAGTCGTTTATAGGAATAAGCTTTTCCGCCTTGACGAAGAATAAACGAGCGGGCAGGGCTCATATCGCCCTCCTCAAACTCAATAGTCAACCCTGGGACCATCTTCGATGCATAGATTGTGGACGATTGCGGTCGAATTACGAACTCCCCATATTCCGCTGAAACTATAAGACCTGTATAGCCACGGCTGATTTCGACAATATCATCTGTTCCGTGCCCATAGCGCCCGACACCTCTCAAAAGCACCTCCTCTGGTAAAGTGATGAAGTCTGGGACAGGGACAGGGACAATCTTGGTAGATACCGTCTGCTCGGGGTTCAAGAAGTGATGGCCAATATCATCCAGCCCTTCACCGCTGGCAGTATCTGCCAAGGCAACAACACCTGCTCCCCGCGCTGGGTTAAAGCCCATAAATGTACGCGATCCATCACTGCTGCCATTGGACCAATAATAAGTCTCTCCATTGGTGGTTGTCCTGCGCCAACCCAGGGCCATACGAGTGATATCACTGCCTCCCGGCCTATCAATTGACAGCATTAACCGCGATGCGGCAACCAAATCCTTAGGACCTCGACCGTTGATAAACAAGTCGAGAAGTGTGAGGAGGTCGCTGGCTGTAGATCGTAAACCGCCAGCGGGTGAGAGCACTCCATCGCTTGTTGGGCCGATCGGACTGAGATAAAAGTCATGGCCTTGAGCTCGCCGAGCAGACTTCTTGGGATCATCCTCTAAAGTGGTATCACTTAGCCCTAAAGGTCCCGTCACACGCTCTCGCAGTATCGTTGCAAAAGAGCGGCCTTCTTTCAAAGCAAGTCCTTGACCTAAGAGCCCAAAAGCCAGGTTTGAATAGCTGAATTGAGTACCCGGGGTAGCTTTCAGATGATAACTTGGCAAGCCACCATAGAGCTGCTCAAAGGAATATCCAGCGTACTTATTGGGCGCATCGGGCGCCAATGCAGCAAGATTATTTGGTCTTAGAGGAAGAGAAGCAGCATGAGTAGCCAGGTCGGCGAGAGTGATTTGTTGCCCTTCAAAAGTTGGAGCTTTTACACCGGCTGGTACGTAATCCTGGAGAGGATCATCGAGTTTCACTCTCTTATGTACAACTTCAACAGCCAATAGCAAGGCCGTAAATATCTTAGTTAACGACGCAATTTCAAAAATCGTATCGTCCCCTAGTTGATAAGTATCCTTGGCTTGAGGCTCTCGAACAGTAATGATTCGACGATCAGAAAAATTTAGGGTACCTGCAACTGCTGCATGTGCCGCGTGTTGCTTAAGAATACGATGGCGAATCAGACGTTGAAACTCGTCATCATCATTCACTGGATGACTTGATAAAGCATCTAAAGCGATGAGTGGTCGAGGGACAGCAAGTACAGAGGTAGCCCCAAGAAATAATTTTGCGAAATCACGTCGTTCCATGGCAATCAGAACCTATCAATAACTTTCCAGAATTCAGTTGGCAAAATTTGACTATCAGAAAGGCATATAAGTTCCTGTGATAGATACGCTGATCACTAAATGAGATAAACGCATTTAGGGCAAACGGAGCCTAATGAAGGATAACTAGAACTATGGAGCTGGTTGATGCACGTGACGTAGCAACAATTGCTTCGGAGGCACTAAAACACCCTGAAAATTTCAGCAGCCAAACCTAACCCCTTGGCTATGAAGCTGCCTCTATGTTCGAAGTTGCTGACATGATTAGAGAGCAGGTGGTGCAACCAGTAAAGTTAGAACAGTTAGATTCTCAAAAAGAACTACTGCCAATAACCTGTGATGCTGAATAAAGAGGCTCAGGGGATAACCGAGCTTTTTACACCAGTAAAGCACGTTTATAAAAACTCTGAAATGAATTTGATAGAAAATATTAGGTTATTGGTAGAGTGAAGGCACTGACGGAAAGCGAGTTGACACTCCTGAAAATCTCGACCTTATGAGGCTATTCTCCAGCTGGTAACTGTCATAGATGGAAGATTAGGATGGCTCGAAAAGTTAAGGGCCCGTCTTCTGCGTTATCTATAAATAAAAAAATAGTTTGGAGTGTATGGGGCCACATCAAACATCTATAGCCCTTCCTAACGACATTATTAAATTTATACGATTATGCCAAGGATGTGGAGGTTAAAACGCTGACTAAAAACATTACCCTTTTTATTAATAAAATCTCTATGGTTACTAACGACCGCAGAACTGCTATAGCGATTGATTTAAGAATTTATATCTCTGTGTTGTTACTCAGACAGAGCTGCTTCAGTCTCGAAGTCCTTTGAAAGTGGCATTGAAAAAATGGCCCTTAAATCAGGAAAGGGAAGTACGCGGTTTTACTGCTGGTTACGTAATAACTCGTAATATTATTTTTCACTCCATTTTATATATTACTGCCTATCAAATTGGTACATTGGACTCACTACTCTCACTGTCAAGCACAACGAAAAAGGAAATTTTGATGTTGAATCTTAAAACTTTACCGAGTCAGAACGGCAATTCTTGCGCCGCTCACTGCACAGAGATCGCAGTATCAGGATTTGATATCCGTGCGCCAAGGCCACAGAGTTTTGTGGAAGACACTCTGTGGCGCGCTATTAAATGGCAGAATGCGGATCTACCTCCTATGCCAAACGGTGTTGACCATCCCTTAGTGGCGGCCAACAATAGTTCGCCGATGCGTGTGCGAAACTATGTGAATACCCAGTGCCCTGGGCGTACCAGTCGGATTTTATATGACGCGACCCAGAAAGACATGTGCCTTCAATTCGCGCAGCCGGGCAATAGAGTTGATTATAATACGTTGTTTACAAATCTCATACAGCCAGCTAGTAATGGGGGAATGCCGAGGAACTTGCTTACCGACACCTATTACAATTGCGCTTTTATGATGTTTCGAGGCCCTTCCCCTGGGTCTGCTCATGAAATGGGTTTCCATAATATCCTGGTTGCCAAGGATGGGTCCACAGTCAAATATTATAACCCGAATGAAGATCAACCAGTTTGGAGGGCTGATATTGGATGGCGAACGTTGCGTCATCAAAACGCTGGAAGGCATAGTTACGTTTGGAGTGGTATTGCAATCGAAATCACCTAGCAGTTAATGTTTGATGATGCGATCATTAGTATGGATCATGGGGTTTATCTTTGGTTTTGCTTTTAGGTTTAGGCACTTTCATCAAAACCGGTAAACCCTTCTTATTCAAGACGATCTGTCAGATCGAGGTCTGATCTTGTCTACATCTTTACACCTTCTTCCAGCTTACTAGCTCCTTTATTTGTAAAGAAATACTAAATTCCTGCTAGAACTGAGTGTAAGTTACTCATGCCAGCCACAACTAATAGATCGATAAAATAAATTCAATTGTATCCGTTTTCGCAACATTGTTTCTCTATTCGAACTGATTATTGAGTCAATGTGATGTACTAGGATAGATCGCAAGTTTTGGACATTAACCCAACGCTTCAGGAGCTTGAAATGAAAGCAAAACTTATTTTACCAATGATTTTATTAAACATGCTTGGCGGAATAGGGTCCGGCATCATGGTCTATATATCTGGCGGCGATCCGATTTGGATTGGCGCACTTTTAGCGACCCTGCCTTTACCATTTTTCTTGATGGTCTTGACAAATGTGTTCAGCATTTCAAGAACGTCAGAAAGATTACCAGTTATTCAAGCCGTTAACTTTATAGGAGTTGCACTGGTTGCTTATTCAACTTATTCGAACCAGGCTCCAATATCCTTGCCTCAGTACATTCCTATTGCAGCTGCTGCCCTGGGCTTCCTATCCCTTCACTGGTATATCTGGTCATTCTCCGTCTACAACCGTAAAAAGAGTAAAGCTATATCAAAAGGCCAAAAACTGCCTGAAATGAACTTTAATCGATTAGATAAAACAAGTGTGTCTTCCACCTCTTTTGACGAATCTAAAACACTATTAGTGTTCTTTAGAGCCAACTGGTGCCCATTTTGTATGAACCAGTTAAAAGAAGTGAAGAAGTATGCTGAGACACTTAAGCAATATGATGTGAAGGTAAAGTTTATCTCTAACCAAGGCTACGACAACTCAAGGAAGTTAGCCGACAAGCTTGACCTGCCTGGTCATTTTGAAATTCTTCAAGATGACAACCTAATGGGTGCTAAAGCCTTAGGCATTGAAGATATTGGCGGTTCTCCTGCAGGAATGCCTGGGTACCCTAAGGATACCATTATGGCCACGGTGATAGCACTGGATGAAGGTGGCAAGGTTCTATTCGGAGATGAGACCGACAATTATCGCAGACGCCCAAATCCTACGACTTTCCTGCACGTTTTTGCGGGCTCAGTACCACAGCTAGAAAAGGACAAGCCAACCTTTAAAAGTATTGCCTAGCGAAAGGCCTAAACTCAGCAAGCAGAAGGTTTTCGTCAGCCAATCTCCCCCTTTCTAGAACTAGAGAGGGGGTTCCTTCGATGAAATTTCCTGCAATTTCACCTGACACCCTAAATCCTAATCCAGCACGCTTTGTAGAAAATCGATAAAAACTCTCGTTTTCGCAGGCATCGCTCTACCACTGGGAATCAGTGCACTAAGCGGTGGACCGGGTACTACTTTCTCAGGAAACAACTCAATAACTTCGCCGGTCTGAATAGAAGAACCAAGAGCAGTATCATATACCTGAGCAATACCCATACCAGCGACTACTGCATCTATCAATGTTCGTCCATCTCTAAAAATTGCCAGCGGGGAAGGGGAGAATTCAGTAATTGAGTCATCATTTTCTCGAAATGACCAGGCTCTTACTTTTCCTGTAGGCGCTCTGAAAACAAGAGCATCATGCTCTCTTAACTCCTCCAAATTCTTAGGTTTACCTTTCTGCGAAAGATATTCAGGCGAAGCACACAAGATACGTCTAGATCCACATAATGTTTTTGCGATAAAAGAACTATCTTCTAGTTCGCCAATTCTAACAACGACATCCCATTCACCTTTAATAGCGTCCTCCAGGCTATCTGAAAGAGAAACCTCAACCGTAACCTTGGGATGCAACTGCGTAAACCCCTTTAAAGCACTGACAATATTTCGGCCTATGCCTATTGGCAAATTGATACGCAATCGTCCGGCAGGCTCATCCTTCCTGGCATGCAGCAAAAGCCTGGCCTCATTGATTGTTTCTAACGCATGTTTTGCGGCATCTAGAAATATTTTGCCTTCTTCTGTCAGCCTGATACTTCGTGTGGTTCTGTTGAATAGCTTAAGACCCAATTCCTCCTCAAGCTTCTTAACTGCCTTACCAGCGCCTGATTTGGTTGAGTTCAATGATGCCGCCGCCTTTGTAAAGCTTCCGTGTTCGGCTACGGCAATAAATACGACTATTTCGTTCAAATGGGCTTGTTGAAACACAGATTGTGTCCCTAATGGATACAATGAGTTTCAAAATAGCATGTTTATAGCACAAATCAAAGTAACTAACCTTCCCAATAGTGGTTTGGCGTAAGTACCTGCATAGAGGCCAATTGGAGAGTTAAGTACATCGCCTCTTGGTCCATCGAAGGCTTACCCAAAGCTCGCGCTTCCAAACTTTAAACCATTAGAGGAATAGGTTATGTCTCTTCAAGACAAACTAGATGCTTTCAAAGAAGTATTTAAGCAACAGGCCCCGGAAGGAGCATTTGAAGCCTTTGCCAGATCATCCAAGGAATTGGCTGCTAGTGGCCAAGTTGAACGTTCGATTAAAGTAGGGGAGAAAGTCCCATACTTTACATTGCCAGATTCAGACGGTAACGACCTTGTCCTGGAAGAACTCCTTGCCAAAGGGCCCGTTATTCTAACGTTCTATCGAGGCGTGTGGTGCCCGTACTGCAATATTGAGCTGCAAGCGTTAGAAGAAGTTGCTGCAGAGATCAAAGCGCGTGGCGCAACCCTGGTTGCTATTTCCATGCAAGGGCCCGCTGAAAGCCGTAAATCTCAGAGAGATAACAAGCTAAGCTTCCCAATTCTGACTGACCAAAGCGGAAAGCTTGCTGAAAAGCTTGGTATCCGCTGGACATTACAACCTTATGTAATTGAGTTCCACAAGGTGTTCAAAGTCGAACTCCCGACCATCCATCGTGACGGCGCGTGGAACTTACCTATGCCAGCAAGATATGTCATAGATACCGATGGAACAATCGCATATGCGGAGGTGAATCCTGACTATACGCGTCGCCCAGAACCCAGTGACTTATTTCCCGTACTTGAAAAGCTGAGTCAGTTTACAACTGCATAGTATGTAAACACCTCCACCTCTTTAGCGCTGACTAGCGCCAAAGAGGTGCAAGCACTCAATGTAAATCGATATCGAGCACCGTAAAACCCAACTTATATGGTAAGACTCATGGTCAATTTTACACGTTACACAATTGAAACAGCTCCAGAAGCCTCTAAGCAAACTCTAGAAGCCGCTAAAAAGAAAATGGGATTTGTACCCAATCTAATGGCAACCATGGCCGAATCACCTGTAATGGTAGAGAGCTACCTAACACTTATGGGATTATTCGATAAATCTCGCTTGAGCGAAACGGAGCGAGAGATAATCCTGATGACAAACAGCCGTCTAAACGGTTGCACCTACTGCATGGCTGCGCATACCGCCGTTTGCAAAATGGCCGGTGTAGATGAAAATGTAATCAAGGCTCTGCGTAGCGGTAAAACACTCGATGACCCTAAACTCGAAGCACTCCGAGCATTCAGTGTCATTATCAATGAGAAACGTGGATGGGCTACAGAAGAGGAAGTTGAGGCGTTTCTTGCAGCAGGTTATACGAAAGAGACGGTTCTAGAGGTGATAGTTGGAACTAGCCTAAAAGTACTCTCGAATTACTCTACCCACAATCTGAATGTCAGTCTCGATGATGCGTTTTTGCCAATGGCTTGGAGTAAGAATATGGATTCGAATGGTTGAGCGTAACAGCAAATAAACAACATGTATCCGATTCATGCGTCTAATAAAAACTGGGCCTTGGGAAGAGGGCGGCTGTCCAGATCATAAAAGTGACGATAAGAACCCCACTGATTCACCAAAATAGCTAGGCCCATATAGCCACTATGGGCCTCTACTACATTGTCCGAGATATATTCGTGGTATCTAAGCCCCTAAACAATATATTCTCTTAAATACAGCCTTCTTTTGGCTTGTCGCAATTACTCCATTTCGCTACGAACAATGCCGGGTGTTTTGGCTTGTCCCCGTACTCGGTCAGGATGATCGCGCTCGTTAAAGCGTCTCAAGCCTTCGGATAGCTCTGCTCTGGATTCAGAGTCGCTGAATAATCGGTTAAAGCACTCAGCCTCAATTCGTAGGCCTTCATCAAGATCCTTTCCATAACCACGAATGGCGGCTTCTTTATCAGAGTGAATCGCTGGCTGGGGAAGGGTAGAGATATACTGTGCTAACTCAACGGCACGACCTAATGCGGCTCCCTTTGGCACCACTTCGTTGGCCAACCCAATGCGATAAGCTTCTTCAGCATTAATAACTTTTCCCGTGATGATTAACTCCAGCGCTCGTCCCATACCAACAATACGCGGCAAACGCTGAGTACCACCATCGGCTAAGCCGATATTCCAACGACGACAAGTCATTCCAAAGGATGCGTGTTCTTCTACAATCCGCATATCGGCAAAACATGCCCACTCAAAGCCACCCGCATAAGCAATTCCGTTCACAGCCGCAATGATAGGCTTATAAATATCGGTCCAGCGGGATGGGCCTATAATGCCTGGAGCTTCTCCTCGGTTATGCCGGGCAATATCAGCGGGCTCTACAGGACATAAAACAGCCACGTCAGGATCGGGGTGATTAGTGGGTTCGGTTGCAGCAAGATTGCTTTTCAAATCACCCCCTGCACAAAATGCAGAATCGCCAGCACCGGTGATTACCGCAACTTTAGCTCCGTCATCGGTACGAAAGCGATCGAATGCATCCACCAGCTCACTGTGAGCGCGAGTACCAATACAGTTCTTAACCTCTGGACGGTTAAAAGTAACGATGGCTACAGGGCCAATTTGCTCGTATTTAATATGATGATATTCCATGTCATAAGACCTTTATCATGTGGCGTCGAAGTAATATTTAAAATCCACCCTGATACATCAAATGAGAATTTAATCCCGGTGCCGATTAATATTTTATCAACATATACCGCAATAAATTAGTACAAATGAACCCTTTACAGTTAATAAAACTTTATTTGCTAATGCAATGAAATCCTGAGCTTTTCCTCCTGCAATGATTAGATTCAGCACCTGTATCAAACTTGGAAACCTTACAAATTTCTGAGGAATGGGAATTATTGCGCCGCCAATAGGGTTGTCAACCTAGATACGTGACGAGCTAGTATATAAAATCCAGCCAGATATCAATACAAAGCCTGATGAAGCATTAAGTGTTGCGCTAAAGTACCTAGAGGACAATCGACTGTGACACAGTGTCAAATAGCTCATAACGAAATAGGGATGGCACGACTCACCCAAACGCATGAGACTCAACGGCAAAGTGGCTCATTCGAATTTAAGCGTGCATTGGAAAGGGCAATTAATTGAGGATAATAAATGGGTCCTGTTATTAGATTTCCTGTGGTGTGCTTTTTAAATGGAAAAATTACAGTGCACACAAAGAGTAGCTTCAAAGCATTAGGGGCTCGTTTTTTGGACGAGCAGACATTTGTCACTCTGGAGAATCGGCGATCAAAAGCAAAAGATGGTTGGATACTTGACTCTAGCGGGAAGTTTGTACCTTTATCTTATAGCGGCAATTTGCGAGAATGGGCTCGTCCTATTTCCTTCCTCTGGAATGCCGTGCTGACTAAGTACCAAGCTAATATCGAAGGGGCTGTGAAGGTAGGCTTTGTACTGAAAGACTTAGATTCGATGTCCAAATCCTCGCCGGGAAAGCTTGGGATGGATTTCAAAAGATTTCTAAGTAAGTATGAGCCTGGCCAGTATATTACCAGTGATATACTGAAGGAATGGCCCCTTTAATTTGACATTTCCTTGTGAGCCTCACACGCCAAATATACTCTATTAATATATTTTGACCCTCTCCAATGAAGTTCTCTCTAAAGTTAGCAATATCGAAATGATTCAAATCAAGACTAAATATGTATAGTTGAAACATTTAGGAGAATTTTTTTAACTGTGTTGACTCCCAAATACGATTAAATATAGAGGCTAATCATCTCTAACAACTTGGAGATGCCCCGATTGCTGACCGTTTTTTAACGGCTATTTTCTGATCTCCATCAATTGTGTCAGGCAAACTAGAGGCGCATAATGTCGCTTGGACTCCACCACGGACCAAGGCGAAATGATACACAAACGGCACAGCAAAAGCGGTTTTTCAACCCCTCAATCCAACCAACTCTTTCACCCCGCGGAAGCGCCAGTGTTAGCCTTTCCGATTCAGTTCGTACTCATTGAATGGGATTACACAGCGGTCAATCAGGTAGTAGGACCGAAAAGCCCTGGTAGTAGCGACCTCCATGCGGCTTGCATTGATATGGCTCATTAAATGAACTGCCACTGCGGCAGTATTTGATCGAACCGCGGTTGCGGTATAACAATAAGTTATTAGCAAAATATTCTGAAAGAAAAGTTCTGACATGAATTCTACGAATACGGATGAACCAATGGCATCTGAGCCCGCCGTTCAGTTAAAGATAGATCAATTATCCACCTTCTCATTGGCCGCACAACAAAATGCGTATCCAATATTCAGGTCAATTAGCTTGTACGCGCCAACCGCGCCCGAAGAGCCAGTGGACAATGCACCAGTCGCACTATTAAAGAACTTGGTTGTCACGCTACGTTCGGATCCCGAAATCTTCGCTCCAGAAGAATGGTCTATCGATGAAATTCGTCCAGGACAAGCGATCTCGCTTCAAAAACGCCCGCTCAACGTGCCGCATGACTTGTTGTTTAATTTAACAGAAGAAATGAAGGTTTCCGTTTCACTTTCAGTCAATTTACGAGACAACACTGATGAGGCCTTAACGACTTCTAGATTTATCATTGAGGTCCTTCCCGCTAACTTTTGGGGCGGGGAGAGTAGACAGCCAGACCTGTTGGCTGCCTTCGTGAAACCCAACGGGCTGTATGTTGAATCTTTATTACGGCAAGTGGCGGAAATGCTGGAAAACGGTGGCCACGGAAGAAGCATCGATGGCTACCAATCTAATACTCGTGAAAAGCCCTACATGATGGCCGCCGCATTATGGAACGTTATATTCGCTCAACGAATTGCCTACGTTACACCACCGCAGGGTTTTGCCAGGCACGGACAACGTATACGGCTAGCCGCTGACATCAGCGCCTCTAAAATTGCGGCCTGCCTTGACACATCGCTGCTTTTTGCCAGCTGCCTAGAAGCGATGGGCCTAAATCCGGTAGTAGCGATAACGAAAAATCACGCATTCGTTGGTGTCTGGCTGATCGATGAGCATTTTCCTGTTTTAACCAATGATGATCCCATGGATCTACGTAAACGTATTGATGCACGCGATTTAGTACTTTTTGAAAGCACGCTTGTCACTAATGATTCGCCTGTGACCTTTGAGCAGTCTAAGGAGCACGCACGGAACCTAGTTAGCGAGGACAAAGAGGTCGACTTCGTCTATTTGATTGATATCAAACAGGCCCGTGCGAGAAAGATTAAGCCAATTTCCACCATTGAAGAACAGCTGGAGGAAAAGCCTTCCGACTCAGATACAGCGCTAAGCTTACCGATTATTCCGCCGCTTCCTCCGGTCAGAGCGGATGAACAAGTTATCGATGAAACACCAGATACACGTATTGATACTTGGCAAAGGAAGCTGCTTGATCTAACAAAACGCAATTCATTGTTGTCATTAAAAGACCGCGCTGTGGCAATAAAGCTCTACTGTCCTGATATCGGTGCAATGGAGGATAGTCTCGCTGACGGCGCGTCGTTCAAATTCCTATCTTCAGAAGAAAGTCCTCTCAATGACAGGGAACGCAGTGGAGAGACCTTTCGTCTACAGGCTGGGTCCGATATTCATCGGGAATACGCTTTAGAGCAGCTCAACAAGCATGTTCTCCTTGCCAACATGTCCAGGAAGAAACTCGAGCAAAATGCAGTCAATCTTCTTCGGAAGGCTAAGAATGATCTAGAGGAGGGCGGGTCTAACACGCTATATCTGGCTTTGGGCATGCTGCGCTGGAAGGAGAATCCGGAGGATGATCGTTCATACCGAGCCCCCTTAATCCTGATCCCGGCAGAACTTACACGTAGCAGTGCGAGAGCACCCGTCAAAGTTCGTCAGTTACCTGATGAAAGCCCGATCTTTAATATGACGCTCATTGAGTTTCTGAACACTGAGCACAATATAGACCTGAATCAGTTCAGAGAATCTATGCCTGAAGATGAGTCCGGTGTAGATGTGGCTCTTGTCTGGAACACAGTACGTGCAGCGATTGCTGAACAACCTGGGTTTGAAGTTGTCGAAGAGTTGGTGCTAGCGTCGTTTTCCTTTGCGAAATATCTAATGTGGATGGATCTGAAAGATCGCCTCGACGACTTGAAAGATAACCCTTTTGTTAAACACCTCGTTGACCATCCCCAGGATGCATATGTTCAGGACGCCAGCTTCGTTCTAAGGGATGAAGTTGATGAGAAGGTCGATCCCGAAAAGGTATTCACACCCCTCAACTGCGACAGCTCCCAATTAGTTGCGGTAGAGGCCTCTGGTAGACCCCAAGATTTCGTGCTTGAAGGCCCTCCTGGCACAGGCAAATCGGAAACCATTGCAAATATCATTTGCCACAATCTTGCACTCGGTAGAAAGGTACTATTTGTCGCTGAGAAAATGGCGGCCCTAAACGTTGTTTATCGGCGCATGGAAAAGGTTGGACTCGACCATTTGTGCCTCGAGCTACACAGTAATAAAGCCAATAAAAAAGCCGTGTTGGAACAGCTGAGGATGGCTACCGATAAACGCGACGAGTCGCAGAGCGCCGGATGGGTTGATTCCGTTCGAGCACTCAAAGAGAAACGAGATAAACTCAATGGTTTTGTAAAGGTACTTCACAAAAAATCGATATATGGCATCTCCGCTCGTGATGCGATTGCTAGAGATGTGCGTTACAAAGACAAACATTCACTAAGTATTAATTGGCCCCTTGGATTCGACAGCGCACCAGTTAACAGCCAAGAAAAGCTAGATGATATGCTGGCTGCAGTTAAAGAGTCTGCATTGGCGTATAACGATATATCCCGCTTGGATCCTACACCGTTTCGTATAATCCGCGCAAAAAGCTGGTCTAACGCGTGGCAAAACCAGGTTTTGGACTGTTTAAACCGATATCAAACGTCGCTCAACGAAGTCTACCGTTCTGCAGCGACTCTTGTATCCAGCTTCAACCTTAAACTGCCGGAAAACACACCGCACAATCTTGTTCGTACCAATCAGCTAGCAAACCTCGTTGAGCTAGCCGAATCAAACTCCCTCGGCTATATCGTTAAACGAGGCGTGAAAGAATCGTTAGACGATCTAGAAGAATTAAGCAGAGCTAAAGCCTCATTTGATAAAGCCCTCGATACTATAGAGTATAAGGTTACAGCAGAAATGCTAGCTAAAAGCCCTGTATCCGAATGGGTGGAAATGTACGAGGAAGCCAAAGAGA
This sequence comes from Microbulbifer sp. ABM4_008, assembly GCF_056311705.1. Classification (NCBI taxonomy): domain Bacteria; kingdom Pseudomonadati; phylum Pseudomonadota; class Gammaproteobacteria; order Cellvibrionales; family Microbulbiferaceae; genus Microbulbifer; species Microbulbifer sp. ABM4_008. The sequence goes on from NZ_CM149970.1 coordinate 2,445,240, forward strand.
GTTGGTTTAAGCGGGTCTTGGTCAAATTCAAGATAAACGGGGCAGTGAAAAAGCTCGGATACTCGAAATTCAGCGACCTTGACGTCCTTCCTGATCTGGGAAAAGCTGCTGCACTTCAAGAGGACATAAACTCCCTTAAAGGCCAGTTCGAATCTGACAACATCTGGCATGGCTGGGAGACCAGCTCTGAAAGTCTTCAACAGTCAGCATCAATAGGAAAATCAGCGTATCACGCTCTGGTCGACGCAGTAGCGCTAACCGACGATCCTGCCGTCTTGCTTACTGCGATTAAGTCAAGGCTAGTTGATGGACGTGATTTTCTCGAAAGCTCTAAAATTTTAAAACAGAAACATGAGTTTAAACAGTACTGGTCAACCTACAAGGCAATAGCTGAAGAAGCTGAAAAACTAGAGCTTTCGTTTGATGAAAACGCCACGTTAGAAGAGGTAACACCAGCTATTGAGCAGCTGCTCACTGGAGCAGTCAAATTCAAGGCGTGGAGTGAATGGCTTTCTGCGAAAGAAGAACTGTCACGTTACAAGCTCGATAATCTCACCAAAGATCTAGAAGCCAGAACTATTCTGTCGGACGATGCTGAAGATCAAGCTCTCACGGCATTCTGTCGCTGGTTGGCGCCACAGCTGATCGATCAGAGTGAAGAGTTGCGGCAGTTTAAGGCCTCTACACATGAGCAATTGATTGATGACTTCCGAAAGCTTGACGAAGAAGTTTCCATCACAACCAGTGACTATGTGGCAGCGATCGCAGCAAAGGCGATTCCGGATCCATTCGCCAAAAGTAGCCCTAAAGAATTTGGGCTATTGGCCAGGGAGCTGCAGAAAAAAACACGCCATAAGCCAGTACGCTCATTATTCAATGAAATGGGCGGGCGATTACTGGACCTATGCCCCTGTATGATGATGTCACCATTGTCAGTTGCCCAATTTTTACCCTCAGATTTTAACGGTTTTGATTTGGTCGTTTTTGATGAAGCATCGCAGATGACTACGTGGGATTCAGTAGGGGCAATTGCCCGAGGGAAAAATGTGATTGTGGTCGGTGACCCTAAACAGATGCCGCCGACCAGCTTCTTTAGTGGGGCAGTGAATGTAGATGATCCAGATGAAGAAGACCTTGAATCTATTCTGGATCAGGCTCTAGCCGCACGACTGCCTCATTTGAGACTGAAGGGACACTATAGAAGCCGGCACGAAACACTTATTGCCTTCTCCAACAGTAAGTATTACGAGAACTCGCTCGTTACATATCCATCGTCCGACACCAAGCAGTCTGCAGTTACACTATATCGTGTAAATGGCGTTTATTCAAAAGGTAAAGGAAGGAACAATCCTATTGAAGCGGCAGCAGTCGTTGATGAAATTGTTCGACGTTTGACCAATCCTGCAAACACTTCCCAGACTATCGGCGTCGTAACTCTGAATACCGAGCAACAGCGAACAGTAGAAGATTTACTGGATGATGCCCGTAGAAAACATCCCCACATAGAACCATATTTTCAGTCTACTGATACTTATGATGGAGTTTTTGTTAAGAACCTGGAGTCTGTGCAGGGTGATGAACGTGACATTATTATCCTCAGCCTGGGCTACGGACCTACCGAAGCACATGGCCGAACGATGAGTATGAACTTTGGGCCATTGAATAAGTCCGGTGGCGAACGCCGTTTAAATGTAGCGATCACAAGGGCTACCAGTGAAGTACTGATATTCTCGAGTTTTGACTCTTCAATGATTGATCTTAGCCGTACGTCGGCATTGGCAGTTGAACATCTAAAACACTATTTAGAATTTGCTGAGAAGGGGCCTATTGCTCTAGCAGAGCAAGCGACCGCAGATTATGGGGTAGACCAATTCGATAGCGATTTTGAGCAATCTGTAGCCTGGGCACTACGAGATAAGGGGTGGAGGGTTCAAACTCAGATTGGAGTTAGTAAGTTCAGAATTGATTTAGGAATAATACATCCAGACCATCCAGGTGTTTATTTGGCAGGCGTTGAGTGTGATGGAGCAACGTATCACGGATCTCCTTCAGCAAGAGATCGTGATCGAGTGCGTCACGCTATTCTCGAAAACCTTGGGTGGCGATTAGTAAGACTGTGGTCTACAGACTATTTTCAAGATCCAGAAGAGGCGATCGATAAAATTGATCGCAGGTTAAATGAAATACTAGAAGAGGACAGAAGGTCAGCCCCAGGCGACGAGCAGATTAGCCCAGCTAACAATGAACCTGTGGATGATATTTTGACAGAAGAGGCTGAGCGTGTAGAAGAGACGATATCATCCGACGAATATAGCCATTTGCGCTACTTCGACGATGACCACAAGGAAACACTTGTGGGTATAGCAAAATCAATTCTATCCCAGAAAAATGGTATTACACTTCATGAATTGGCACTTGATATTGCCAACCTGCATGGCCTATCAAGGACAAGTAAAAAACAGCTCAAGCACATATTTGAATTGCTCACCCCCTGGGCAGGAATTAAAAGAGATAACATTCATAAGCCTGTAGTTTGGCTATCCCCGAATGACATCGTCGATGAAATCCCATGGCGAGGGCTCGCACCTTGGGAAGAGGAGAGGGACTGGGCAGAAATACCTCATCCTGAAGCCTTGGGACTTGCTCGATTGGCCATTGAAAAATCGCCCGAGAATCCAGTCGAATACATATGCAATGAATTCCGATTGAAACGCCGACACTCTAAGACGCTACAGCAGTTTCAGGCATGGGTTGACGAGGTTACTGAAGAGTTAACTGTGAACTAGCTGAACGCGTTCATAAGGCTTTCTTATGACTCAGGCAATGGAGCTGGAATCTTGCTAGATAACCCGGCTCCGTTTGACGTCCATCGCTAACGAAAGTCAGCCGCTCCGGCAGCTTCTCGCGAGCATAAACACCGACCTGGTTAACCAGGACCAAAACAAACGGAGAGGGTTATGGGAGTACTACAGGGGATTATCGGGGAGCTGGATTGCATCCAGATTCGACCTGAACACAAAAACCGTTCATACTCAGGCCAAGGGGAGACATGGATATCGGAAAAAACCGCCAAGGAAAAAGTTCAAACCTAGGCCCCACCAGGGCTCCCGCTATTTCCGATATTTGTGAATATCGGATATTTTATAAATGCCCGTTTTTCCGTATAATTTGCCGCATTCCAACAACAACTCCATATTTCTATGTCTGCTTCCAACCGGCCACCAGCACCAATCATCGACAACCTGAACAATCTTGAGAATCCATTCCGCTGCACCAGCTTTTCAGCTAGCCGTTATCTCAGCAAGCAGATTCCTGGTGCTGATACCGATCTGGAGTTCACGCTTAAGTTTCTTTACAGCTACAACGGTAGCCAGGCAACGTTTAACAGCTACCGCCGTGAACTTGAGCGTTTGCTGCAATGGGCGTGGCGCATTGAAGAAGTCTCAATAATGACTCTGAAGCGCGAACACATTGAGGAGTTTGTGCAGTTTTGCATTGAGCCGCCAATTGCCTGGATCGGAACTAAGAATGTTGCCAGATTCAAAACACAAAATGGCGAGCGCGTTGTGAATGCCGATTGGCGGCCATTCGTAGTCAGTGTGTCCAAAGTTGAGTTTCGTGCTGGCAAGACGGCTTCCCCCAAGGAGTTCCGGCCATCCCAGGCAGCGATCAAATGCATCTTTACTGCATTGTCGTCTTTCTTCGATTTTCTCTATCAAGAAGGCCTGGTTCCAGCCAATCCTGTGGCACTGATTCGCCAGAAAAGTAAGTTTGTTCGACGTGAGCAACAAAGCCAGGTTGTACGTCGAATCAGCAACTTGCAGTGGGATTATGTCCTGGAGACTGCTGAGATCATGGCCGAGACATCACCAACTGATCACGAGCGAACTTTATTCATTATGAACGCCCTATTCGCTATGTATTTGCGAATCTCTGAGTTGGTTGCGGATGAAAGATCGGCACCAGTTATGGGTGATTTCAAGAAAGATCGCGACGGAAACTGGTGGTTTCACGTTACGGGCAAAGGTAACAAAGGCCGGGCGATCACTGTTTGCGACCAAATGTTGAAGGCCTTGAAGCGCTACAGAAATTATTTGCAGCTCCCTGCTCTGCCCAGCATTAACGAGCAGACACCTCTGGTGCACAAGTCCCGTGGCAAGGGACCAGTTACCAGTACCCGACAGGTTCGCCTGATTGTTCAAAACTGCTTTGATGTTGCCCACCAACGGATGGTTGAAGAAGGCTTAGGGGAAGATGCTGAAGATCTTAAGGCTGCCACTGTGCACTGGCTCCGCCATACGGGTATTTCTGAAGATGTGAAGTACCGCCCCCGCGAGCATGTCCGTGATGATGCGGGCCATGCAAGTATGGCTACGACCGATCGCTACATTGATTCCGATATGCGAGAGCGACATGAGAGCGGGCGGAGTAAGCGGGTAAAGGAAGAGCGGTAATACTACCGCCCTACCCCTACCCTCATATAAATGAAATAGCTTGACCCGCAATAGATACGATATATCATTGCACACCATCTGATTAACCTAGTACACATGGATGAATACTCAGAGTGCGGAGAGGCTAATGGCACATACAAACAAACTCCCAGTCACCGTCCTTTCAGGTTTTCTAGGTGCCGGTAAAACTACCGTACTTAGCCACATACTGAACAATCGCGAAGGCAAAAAAGTTGCTGTAATCGTCAATGACATGAGTGAAATCAATATTGATTCGACGAAAGTACAGAGCGAAGTTTCTCTTAACCGTAGTGAGGAGAAGCTTGTTGAAATGAGTAATGGCTGTATTTGCTGCACTCTGCGGGAAGACCTTCTGGAGGAAGTCACTAAGCTTGCGCAGGAAGGACGGTTTGATTATCTCGTTATTGAATCAACAGGGATTTCTGAACCCTTACCCGTTGCAGAAACCTTCACTTTTGCCGACGAAAATGATGTTTCTCTCTCTGATGTTGCCAGTTTGGACACAATGGTGACGGTGGTCGATGCAGTCAATTTTTTAAAGGACTATGACGAGGCCGTATTTTTACAGGATGCTGGTGAATCATTAGGTGAAGACGACGAACGCAGTGTAACTGATTTGCTGATCGACCAGGTCGAGTTCGCAGATGTCATTCTGATCAGTAAAACAGATTTAGCTGGCCCTTCTGATGTTGAGCGCCTAGAGGCCATTCTGCGAACTCTAAATACGCAGGCAAAAATAGTTCCGGTCTCTCAAGGGCAAGTCGATATTGACGAGGTTCTAAGTACCGGCTTATTTAACTTCGAGCGCGCGCAGCAAGCACCTGGTTGGCTTAAAGAGATGCGAGGTGAACATATTCCTGAAACGGAAGAGTATGGCATTAGCAGTTTCAGCTACGAAGCACGTAGACCCTTCCATCCAGAAAAATTTCATCAATTTCTGCACAATACTGAGAGGCACGGCAAGTTAATTCGTTCCAAAGGGTATTTTTGGCTGGCGTCCCGCCCTGAGTTTGCAGGCGAATGGAGTCAAGCGGGAGGCATTGCCCACTATGGTTTCGCTGGGATGTTCTGGAAAGCTATACCCAAAGAAAACTGGCCCACAGACGAAAATTATCGCAGCTCCATTGAAAAACAATGGGTAGAACCCTTTGGTGATATGCGGCAAGAACTAGTATTTATTGGCCAGAGTTTGAATCAAACCAGCATGACAAAAGCGCTTGATGACTGCCTGCTAAGCGAGGACGAAGTGCTACGAGGCAAAGAATACTGGGCGACATTGAATGATCCATTTCCCGCATGGGAACAAGGATGAATATTAACCTCACCCCTGTACTTGGCTAGATCCTTTAGTGGGAAAGTGTAAAAGACCGACGAAATGTCGGTCTTTTATTAAGCTAGCGCCTTTCGACAGTTCAATTCTCTATAGCGGCCTCAACGGCTGCCGCCGCATCAACAATGCCTGACCCACAGCGCCGACATGAGCCTGTAAAACTTCGGGCTGTACTGGTGAGAATGGATTCAACCTCATCTGGTGTAACATCGGGCTTGACTGAATATATAAGTGCGGCTGTACCGGCAACATGTGGAGCGGCCATGCTGGTGCCGGCGTAGTAAGCGAAGCTATCACTACCGGGAGTTCGCGCGCCGCTGTTTAATGTAGAGAGAACGCCATCGGATTCCACCGAGTTAGTTTCACCTCCGGGGGCAGCGACATCGACCACATTGCCGTAGTTGGAGTAGTAAGCAAGTCCTCCGGAGCGGTTGGTCGCGGATACTGTAATGACTCCTGAACAGTTAGCCGGCGAAAACCAGAAGGCATTCCGCCCAGAGTTACCTGCGGCAACAACAACTGTGGCGCCCAGGCTACGGGCTGTATTGATGGCACTTTGAGTTGTGCTTCCACAGAGGCCAAAGCCCCCCAGGCTCAAGTTCAACACTTGAGCCGGAGTTTCATTGGCTGGTGCACCACTAACCGAGCCGCCAGCGCTCCAGACAATGCCATCAGCAATATCAGATGTGTAACCGCCGCAGCGGCCGAGTACTCGAACGGGGAGCACTTTTGCTTTATGGGCTATCCCAGCGATACCCATATTGTTGTTGGTGACGGCAGCAATGGTGCCGGCCACATGAGTGCCATGCCAGCTGCTATCAAATTCGGGATACAGTGGGTTTCCGCAGTAACTATCGGTATACCAATCCCCGGGATCACTGGCATCACTATCACGGCCATCCCCATCTACAGCGATATCGGAATCCGAAATCATGTCGTAACCAGGCAGCAAGTTGTCCATGAGGTCTGTGTGAGCGAGATAACCGGTATCAATAACTGCTACTACCACGCCCTCCCCCTGAGTTATATCCCAGGCTGCGGGCAAATTCAGTCCACCATCAGCTTCAAAGTAGTGCCACTGGTCGTAATAGCTGGGGTCATTAGGGACCGCCATAGGGTGCATCATCAAGTCGGGCTCAGCGTACTCAATATTGGGGTCTTGTTTTAGGCGGTTGATTATCAGGTTGATCTCGGCTTGGCTTTTTCGGCTCCCCAGGTGCATGACTTGTGCACCCGTCGCCATGCGCCGCAAGTGGCGCAAGTTGTGGCCCGCACGGCGAGAGGCTTTCTCCACAGTTTCCTGAGTCATGCTCGCTGACCGTCCGATCGTGGAATCCTGCTTGTATTTCACAATGATCCGGTCAGTTGTTGGGGAACTACTTAGGTTATCCATTTGGGTGGCGAAGGAGCCTGTACATAGAAGTGAAAACACACCTGCTAGAGTGGATTTTTTCAACAGTGACTTCATTATTGTTATCTCTCCATGATGATTTAGCCGACGGGGTGTAACATCCTAACCATTAGTACCACTGTCCCTGTGGTGACAGGGCACGTTAGGCTTTACGCAAGATATATGCCTGAGCAAGTCATGGCTGGATATCGAGACAAAATTAGTACCAGTGTTTCAATTTTGCCCACAGGGATAGTAGTGGCAACCGATGTATCCTTCTTAGGTGATTGTCGGCCTCTTTCTATTCTTGTGACAGCCTCCACCTAAACAAACTTATTTATCTGTCTTTGCACCGATATAGAGATAACTAAGGGCTTTCCAATCACTGTGCACAGAAAGGCTGCAAAATACCGTTCGAAAATTTATCAACTTTAAAGAAAAGGCTGGAGCTTGAAGGTAATTCACTCTGATAAAACGAACTTTAATCGAACAGTGGAAATGATCATCACAGAATTGGTGATATTGCCGGCAATATCACTAGGAAAGGATTCTGCAGAGATCAACGTGTTAAATGAAAGTGCCAGTCAGCTTAACTGACTGGCATTATTTGAGTAGAACAGCTATCTACCCACCCCACAGGAACCTGTCGAGTGGGAGTTAGCCCATTTACTCAGTACTAGCACTCAGAGAAACGCCAGAGTAGTCAGAGTAACCGCGGATACTGATATACCAGGTACCTGCGCCTGGATTGCTGATGCTGCAGCTTTCATCATTACCCCACTCGTAAGGGCGACAATCGTAGGCTGTGCGGGTGGGCTCTTGGCCGAAACGGACGTAGAGATCTGCATCCCCACTGCCACCAGACATTACGGCGCTCAGCGTTGAAGCTCCGCTATCAACCTCAATAGTGAAATGCTGCCAGCCGTTGCGGGAACCACTAAGATTTGTCTCTTCCCAGCTGTCACTACCGCCACCGCCGCCACCACCTGCGGTATAGCTGCCCACGAGACTTACGTTAGAGAAGGAGCTATATCCACGTACCATGACGTGATAGGTTCCTCCCTGTACGTTATCGATATCACAAGTTTCATTATTGCCTGAAGTATAGGGGCGGCAGTCATAGGTACTGGTTGTGGGGGCGCTGCCATGGCGAACGTAGAGGTCAGCATCGCCGCTTCCACCGGACATTACAAAAGACAAGTCTGTAGCGTTGTTAGGCACTTCTAGGGTGAAGTTAATTTCATCACCACTGTTACCCTCGATACCAGTCTCAGCAACACCATTTTCAAGTTCACCGCCGTCGTTACCGCCACCACCGCCGCCACCATTGGCCGAGGCTACGGCCGCTGCTGCATCGACAATACCTGAGCCACAGCTGCTGCAAGAAGCCGGGAAGCTCCGTGCGGTACTGGTGAGGATTGATTCAACTTCATCTGGGGTCAAGGTAGGGTCTACAGAGTAGAGCAATGCTGCGGCACCGGCCACATGAGGCGCCGCCATACTGGTGCCCTGGATGTAATAGTAACTATCACTGCCTGGGTCAGTAGCACCATTGTTATAGGTAGAGAGGACGCCGTCGGAGTCATTGGCGAAGCTCTGTGCTCCGCCCGGCGCTGCAACATCTACTACATTGCCGTAGTTAGAGTAGTAAGCACGACCGCCACTGCGATTAGTCGCAGCCACTGAGATCACCCCATCACAACTGGCAGGAGTAAATTGGCTTGCATTAGCATTGCTATTGCCAGCAGCTACAACAACCGTCGCACCGAGACTGCGAGCAGTATCGATGGCATTTTGTGTAGTAGTACCACAGCTTCCGCTGCCGCCAAGGCTGAGATTGAGTACGTCGGCGGGATTCGCATTGGCTGGCAGTCCACTGACAGAACCACCAGCACCCCAAATGATGCCGTCAGCAATATCTGACGTATAGCCACCACAACGGCCGAGCACACGGACAGGAACAATCTTGGCCTCATAGGCAACACCTGCGATACCAAGATTATTGTTGGTAACGCCAGCGATAGTGCCGGCAACATGGGTACCGTGCCAGCTACTGTTGCTTGAGGAGCTATCTCCACAAGTACCAGAGCTATACCAATCACCCGGATCGGTGGCATCGCTATCGCGACCATCGCCATCTACGGAAACGAAGGTATCGTCGATCATGTCGTAGCCCGGCAAAATGTTGGCTGCCAGGTCTGCATGGGGTCGATAACCAGTATCGAGTACCGCGACCACAGCCCCGTTACCCGCAGTGGTATCCCAGGCTGATGGAAGGTTCAAGCCACCTGTAGATTCATAGTAGTGCCACTGATTGAGGTAACTTGGGTCATTAGGTACAGCCACTGCTTTCAAGATCAGATCTGGTTCTGCGTACTCCACATCCGGGTCTTGCCTCAGGCGATCGATAATTGCATTTACTTCAGCTCTATTTTTTCGACCTTCCAGGCGCATTACCTGAGCGCCAGTAGCTATGCGGCGCAGATGGTGCATTTTATGGCCAGCGCGACGGGAAGCTTTTTCCACAGTTTCCTGAGCCATAGTAGCGGCCCGTCCAACTTTAGCGCTTTCTTTGTACTTAACGATGATGCGATCAGTTAGCAGCTTGTTATCCGCTTCTTCCGCATAGGCACCAAAAGGCGCAGTGCATAGCAATGAGAATGCACTTGCTAAAGCCGTCTTTTGTAAAAGAAATTTTAAAGATAATTTCATTATTGTGGTTTCTCCGAAGTTATATTTATTCCAATACCAAAAAATCATTCGATATTGGTTACTCCTAAACCGCCCCGCTTTGGCTAAATAAATTCTATAAAGGGAAAGCCCAAAAACTGCTGAATTTAGGATCATTTAGTTAGCTTGAGCGAAATTGGTACCATTGTTTCAACTTGGTACAAATGTATAACGACTTGGAAATTGTTGTCCTCAATGGAGATCTCGAAACTCATGTGGACTGCGATGACAAGTTTTAAATCTCTATAAAAAACTTAGGTAATAAATATTTTTCCGCAAAAAAGTGTGGAATGGTTCACGGGAGACACAACCAAAGAGGATTAACAGATCACTTATGACAAAAAATACGGCCTTATCCCTCAAACATAAAGCAATGTTATATCACATCAAAAATATTTTATTTAACTATGACTTTTGATGACTGGTAAGTTGATTCAATGAGGGATGGGCGCTCTTGCGAGTATGAAAGAAAAGAAAAAATCTACTACTTTAATCGGCGCTAGTTATCAGCCTCTTACTTGAGCTAACCATTCACCGTTTGATAAATCAACAGCAAATCTAATCCCTCCGAGTTGTATAACTGCTATATCTTGACCTTTATAAGTGTTCTTTCGCCAGTGAAATTAAACGATCGCACCTGGATATAGCTTTATAGGCATAGGCTTCTTTACTTCCCCGAGAACTATCAAATTCAGAGAGGATACTTTTTTTAAGTGCAGTAGCAACTTCAATGGCAAGGGCATACTTTTGGTGGTTTAAGCAGTGCCGACAAACAATTGTTTCCAGCGCGTCTTCGCTATCAATGTTTAAATACCCCAAGTTACGCAGCCCCTCGTGAAGACCTTAAATATCTTCCCCTTTGTGAATGGCTAGTCGCCATATAGGTGTCTAATCTAGTGCCATGGAGACACCGACTGCCACACCTGTCCCTTTGTCATAACTTGTGAGGTTTAATATGAGAAAAGCAACTGGAGAAGCGGTAGGCACACAATCCAGGCTAGCCGCCCCCTCTGATTTAAGTGAGAGTGCGAGGGCCAGCATTACTATTGCCGTTAATACCCTGCTGGCAGATACTTTCAGCCTATATATGAAGACCAAGAACTTTCACTGGCATGTTAGCGGCCCCCACTTCAGGGACTACCATTTGCTTTTTGATGATCAAGCCGATGAAGTATTCGAGATGACCGATGCACTGGCGGAGCGCGTACGCAAACTAGGAGGCACTACGCTTCGCTCCATTGGCCATATCGCTAAGCTACAGCGTTCTTCAGATAATGATGCCGAGTATGTAGATCCGCAAGATATGCTGTTAGAGCTAGGCGAAGACAACCGGGAAATGATCGCAAGTATGCGTAAAGTCCACGAACTTTGTGATGAGCACAGAGATATTGCTACAGCAAGCTTGCTGGAAGAGTATATTGATCAGGCGGAAAAGCGGTCATGGTTTTTGTTTGAGGCTAGTCGCAGCTCTGGTTTAACACACCACTGAGCCCTGTGGCCCAAGCTTGATCTGGCAGACAGCGCTACTTTTTGAATTACCCTGTCAGATCAAACTCAGCCTATACGACTTTCTTTTTTCAAAGCGACCTGTTCCTTTTCAGGTTAAGAGCTACAATTCCAGCTTCAACCTCTCCCCGACCGAATTTTCGAGGAAACCTTCTCGGAGGTAAAAATCAATTGTTCGTTGCCAGTTTTCTCTTTCCGGAGTACTAACTTCCAACCGTGGCCAGCCCTCTTCCTTCGCAAATCTGATCACCTCATCCAAAAGAGCCTTACCAATAAACTGTGAACGGAACTCTGGCTCAACATACAATTCCTCAATTACCCCATAGTTGCCACCGGCATAAATAGCAGCAGACCTTGATAGGGTAATAACGCCCACTGGAGCTCCATCGGCATAATATAGGAAAGCATGGAACCCATTATCTTGTGAAAGTAACTTCTTAGCCGTTACTGCCATGACCTCTGGATCGATGTTGCGCTTATGACCGACAAGAGCTTGCAGCAATTTTGTTACCAGTCCTGCGACCTCACTACTCTGCTTCGCCCCGGCCCTTACAATCGGACTCACCATAAACTATCCCTTCCCTTTAACTTATTTACATTTTTGCCCAGCTGAAATGTGATCACATTTAGAATCTATCAGCAATTTTTACTGGCAGCAAGCTGGGTGCGTAGGAAAGAAAGCGGACAACTCTCTATTGAATAATGGTCACAAAGAGCCAATGGGTAGAAATCATTAGAGCCGAAGGGATTGATGAAGCCTCAACGCTCGCATAGCACCATAAGTTTGAAGAAATGGAACCTGAACAACATCAGAGGCTTTTTCAGTCTTTAGGTATGAAACCTGAAGACTGAAAAAGTACAAGAGGTATTTATGAATTTTACCTTATCCCAAGTCTAAAAAATTCAAGGTAGGACAGCTGGAGCTATTTTATAAATTTAAGCTCCAGCAGACCCCAACCATACCTATAGAACAGCTTTCAACCGCTCTTTCAGAGAGGATATAAACACCTTATCCTTCCCCCCAAGATTGGAAACATAAAGTATAAAATCACTACCATCTTTTCTGACAACAGTTACTGTGGTGGTATCGCCTAATGAACTGGACCAGTCTACTTGTAGGTCCTCAATATCTTCGTAAGATGCCATTTCCTTTTCCAAAATATCCCCATCTTTCCAATAGGAAAATACATGGCGCTGTGTAAAACCATTGCCATCTTCACTCACGAATAGAAGCGCGTCACTATAGAAATATGCTATCTCATCAGTAGCCTTTAGGATCCCCTTTCTCTGCATAAACTTGAGGTCCCTATCTGATATCTCACTGCCTTCAACAACCTTGTCGCTAGCTAAAATACCAAACTCTCCACCGACCACCAGCCCACACACCGGCAAGCTCAACACCACTAACAAAGCATGCCTAGCACGCCATTTGGAACCCTCAATTACCGCTGGTGACTTATCACCATTCACAAACAGTAAATAGTTTGCCAATGGCAATACTGTTAGCACGGTTAGAAGCTGGAACACCAGGGGGTAGCCCGTATATCTACCCAAGACTGGTGAGATCAAAAAGGTAATGGCCAATACAACTGCAAATCCTTTGTTTGGCAAATATGATTTACCATATCGATTTTCACTATCTTCACGGAGTTTATTCCAAAGGGGGAAGTACCAGAACTTGTTAAAAATACCTCTAGCGAGCGGCATGATCGCACTACGTTCCTGCTCCCGGATATATTTGAAGTTTCTATAAAACCAATAAACACCAAAAATTCCGAATGTAAAAACCCACATCGCCGTCAGCTTACCCAGGGAGACAGGGTAAAAAATCGTATCTTCCTTTACAGGATTCTTCCATCTATCAAAGCGCCACATAAAGACCAGGAAGACATACATGGCGGCATAGATATAGATATACGTGGCGAGCGATAACTGTGACAAGAAACCACTCTCAGTATCTCCTGAGGTATTTTCATAAGACTGATAGATACCGTAACTCAGTTGATTCTTGAGTTTGTTAATAGCCTCTACGTAGGCTTGATATTCACTCGGCTTAACATGATCAGCCTTACTGCGGTATATATATTTCAGAGAAAGCGTCTTACTGTCTTCCTGAAAGGAAACTTCATTTTTGAAATAGAAAAAGCTGTTGTCTTCTTCAAAATACTCACTATCAAAAAACCAATCATCTCCATTGAAGTGAACTTCAATAACCTGCTCTATATGCTCTGGATACGATAACGCCAACGGATGGTGCCTATCCTGATCATCCGGCTCAGATACCCATGGGCTAACAATGTTTGCATAAAAATCAACCTCGTGGCGCTTTCTATCTGGTTTATCTTCCCAAAAATTTTCCAGCTTATATTGCTCATGAGAGGTGAATATATTTCGCTCTGGGTTATCTTCTAGCTCAATTAGAGCAGCGACTTCAATCCCGGGATAATAATCCTCAAAGAACTCCAAATATTCTGTCTGGATTTGATCTCGCCCATTGCTAGCTAAACGCTGTCTCTGCCTTTCGGCGTCCTTACCATAATTTACAGTAGTGGTTGTAAAGGTTGCAGGGCCGTCATCCAGTACTGTGAACTCATCTTTTACAAATACTCCATACTTTGCGACATCTGGCTCCATATTTACCAAGTCATCAGTGCCCGGCCTGAGTATTAGTGCTTTTCCATAATCTGGCTGAAAAATACTACTCAAGTCACCATGCTGATAGCTACGCGTTGGATCTACCCAATACTCTTTGTCTTCAAATTCAAAATAGCTGATAACATGGTCAAATGACCGTACGCTGGGGATTCTATCTTTAAGTCTTGTTTCGGTATTCACTAGAGCCGGGTAGCCATCAACTCCAAGTTCTTTCAATAGAGTTAAAAACAGTACAGTTTTATCTTTACAATCTCCATATCTATACCGCAAAGTCGTGCTGGCTGGTCTGGGCTGGTGTGAGTTTTCCCCCAACTCTATTCCTAAGTAACGTATCTCCTCCTGGACAAACCGAAGTGCGGCAGAGATTTGGGAACTCTTATCTTTGTGATTTAACTTGATGTCAGCGACTAATTTAGCTATCTCCGCATCAACATTAAAAACTCCTTGATATAACCCTAACCCCCAGACACCAACAGCTTCCCAGGTTGCCTGTTCACTAAAGTAAATAGCGCCCCAAGGACTAAACCAGGAAGGAGTCCCATCGTCAGATTTAACTGGATCAAGTTTATTGTCCTCGATGACATACTCTCTGGCACCACCCAGATCTTTTTGTTTGAGTTCCAAATCGCTATTTAAAATTGAACTATAGAGAGGTGTTTGCTTCTCCCACAATATACGCAAATAGAGTCTCTCAAGTGGGACAGACCAATTCAGACTGGAGCTATATGCAAATATCCCCTGATAAACAGGATTCACCCCCGAACGCGTGTAGCTATACTCTACAACATCACCCACCCTGATATCGTCTAACAAAATATTGAGTGTTAATTGACCATGGTAGACTGACTCATCCATCTCCTCTTCGCGCCGAATATGATCTATTCGCGCAGTATTGAGTTTATTTAAAACCTGTCCATCGCGGATCACATTAAGAGTATGTAATGTAACCTTTTGATACTCTGGGTCATAATCAATACTTATCTGTGAGCTTTCATCAACCCCCTCTGGGTTAATAATGTATTCAGCCATTCGAAAGAAGTATTCAAATTCTGGCTTATCCCCCGCTTTGATCTGCGAGTCCAGAAGAAGATAATGAACCCCATCCTGGATTTTATCGATCGGCCGCTCTTTTACTTCAGGAACTACTACCTTTGTTACCCAATCTGGTATGGGAGATGTAGCAACTTCTTCTCTTGCCCAAACCTTGCCTGCGACCAAGAATGAACAAATCACTAAAACTATTGATATAGCCGCATCAATCTTTTTCTTCATTATCTACTTTTCTACAATACTTAGAGTGGCTTTCAAATACGATATGAATGCGCACCAGTGAAACTAGGCTGCGAATCCAATTAACTCAATACCTGCTTATACAAGGGGCTTAGTAAAGGCTTTTTTCACTCGAAAGTCCAATATGGAGTCACAATACGAGCTATCCCGATCTTTTTTGTACGATAGTCCATTTACTAAGAATCTAAGACAACGTAAATAGCAGAAGATATAAGATTTAGAAGAGCTGAGACTCTCTATACTAAAACTGGTATTCAGGCTTATAAAAATTTAATCACAACCAAACTTCCCCCACAAACTACAAGTAAGCTTATAAATAAGCTTTCCTATTAACTAGGAGTTAACAGGGATAAATTTTGTAACGGTCAGCTACTGTTGGTTTACCCATAGAACAATATAGGGAAACAATTTGCTTCTAGTTAATTTGCGGCCACTGTTCATGGCAGTAGCTAATGTAAATCTCCATAGAAACCTCTTAGTTGTTCCCATTTGGCAACGGCAAGAAATCTAATAGCAGCAGTGGAGCCTAATCATCCCCGAGGAAAGTAGTCGCCCGCCTATGGCATCAAATCTTATGTAGAACAGGTGTTTCTCTTATCGCCAGCAGAAGTTGAGCTTCCGGTAGAGGCGGCCTCCATAAATAATAGGATTAATACAAATAATAGCCTGAATGACACCTGTAAACGATCAATTTAAGCATTAATAGCTGCAACTCCAACTATTAACACTTTTAACCTTTGTAGACTATAATAGCTCAAAAAGCACCCTTTAGCTCGACAAAACCTAATCAAAGGGTGGAAAGGCAACTATTATGGGATTTCACGGTCAATCAGATAAGCAAATACTTGAGTCGCTGGGCAATCGTCTCAAAAACTACCGCTTACGAATGAACCTTACTCAGGATGACATGGCTGAGCGTGCAGGCCTATCCACCTCCACCATTAAAGGGCTGGAGGCTGGTCGTGGCAGGCTTGATAGCCTTGTTGCTGCGCTAAGGGTACTTCGCCAACTTGATTCATTGGATAACTTCTTACCTGAACCGGCAGTAAGTCCGATGCAAATTGCTACTCAAGGCAAACAGCGGCAGAGAGCCAGCCGCAGCTCACAGAATCAGCGCGATACCCTGCCCTTAAACAACAATAAGAAAAGGAGCAAGCCGGAATGGTAAACCAGACAAATGCCGCAACAGTTCACTTGTGGGGCGAGTTGGTAGGTGCTGTCCACTGGGGTGACAGTGGTTATGGTTCGTTCGAGTATGCACCAGAGTTCTTGCGTAGGGGGCTGGATATAGCTCCGATAACCATGCCTATTGAAGCTTCAAATGAGCCATATACATTTCGCGGCCTCGGTCGGGAAACATTTAAAGGATTACCGGGACTCCTCGCCGATTGCCTGCCTGACAAGTTCGGCAATGCGGTGATTGATGCCTGGCTCGCACGCCAAGGGCGAACTCCAGAGAGCTTCAACCCCATTGAGCGACTCTGTTACACCGGTACTCGTGGCATGGGCGCGCTTGAATTTCAACCGGCAGTGGACGGCACCTTCAAAGACTCTGTCGACCTGAATGTTGAAGAATTAGTCAAATTAGCTGCCGCAATTACCAATAGGCAGACGGATCTCAACACGCAATTTGGACATAGTGATACTGAAAAATCCGGCTCCTTGCTGGACATATTGCGCGTAGGCACCAGTGCGGGAGGCGCCCGTGCAAAAGCAATTATTGCCATGAATGCTATGGGGGATATTCGCTCTGGTCAGGTCCCCGCCCCTAAAGGCTATGACTACTGGCTTCTAAAATTTGACGGCGCGGGAGATCTTGAACTCGGGGCAAGCGATGGCTATGGGCGGGTTGAATACGCCTATCATCGTATGGCTCGCGAAGCGGGTATCAATATGGCGGAATGCAGGCTACTGGAGGAAAATGGCCGAGCGCATTTTATGACGCGGCGCTTTGATCGGGTAAACGGGCAAAAGCTTCATATGCAGTCTCTATGTGGTATTGCGCACTTGGATTTCAACATGGCAGGCGCCCACTCCTATGAGCAAGTATTCAGCATAATGCGTGAACTATATCTGCCTAAAAATGAAGCTGTTCAGCAATATCGCCGTATGGTCTTCAACGTATTGGCCAGGAATCAAGATGATCATACAAAGAATATTGCATTTCTTATGGACCCAGCCGGAGAATGGTCTCTTTCACCAGCCTTTGACCTGACTTATGCCCACAATCCGGGCGGAGCTTGGACAAGTCAACACCAGATGAGTATTAACGGAAAGCGTGATCACTTCAATTTAGATGACTTAATAACTATTGGGGAATCCATCAGTATTAAGCGCCCAATGGAGATAATTGATCAGGTCGCAAGTGCGGTAGCAAATTGGGAGCAGTTCGCTGAAGCCTCCGGTGTCTCTGAAAGCTGGACTATTGAAATTGGCCAAAACCACCGCAAGCTAACTTGAATTTTATCTATATGTCATTGACTTAGCTGCTACCCACTTCTTTTGTGGCCCCAAGGTTGGAGCCAGGGCTCAATCCTAAATTTTACCGCTAAAACCTTCAGCCTCCCAACCATACTCCCACGGCGGCCCCAGTGTATCTTTTAACTCCAAAGATCCCTTGTCGAATAGAAAGGAGGCACCGAAAACGGGCTGATAGCCAATGAGATATCGAGCGGGATGAAGTCAGGTCCAATCTAAAAAAACGACACTTCAATCGTCTTCACCTGGGAAATATCAGCTTTCATTCTATTTTGGCGATTAACGTATAAAAGAGCTGCTCATGATGAAACAGTCACTTCTATTCATAATAATTTTGATTGTACTTGCTTTTATGGGAGTTAAAACGGCAGCAGAAGAGAATAGTCATAACTCAATCAAGAATAATGAGGGCATCATTTGTAATAATGAGTATGTTCTATGCACATCTGCCCCATGCATTCCAGATCCCAGTAATCCAGATTCAAATGCAATTTGCCGATGTGACGTTAATAAGGGGTTGAACTTCGGGTTTTCTGAATGTAAAAACCGGACGCCTGTGACTGACTCAAACGACATCAAAAAAGCCTTATCGACATTTTCTTTCGCACAGGCTCCCACCAAACCTGTACTGTCCTGCCCCAAAGGTAAACCGTGGACTGATTGCCTGGATCAACCCTGCATTATCGACCCGATGAATCCACTCAAAGCCATATGCACATGCAAGATTGTACGGGATAAGTCCTTTGTAACTTTTGGAGGCAATTGTGTTTCCCTGAGTTGTGATACGGGTTACTGGTCTGGTGCAACGGTAGAGTCTTATGTGGGAGCAAGCAGAAAACTGATGAAGGCATTTAGCTTAGATGAGGTTCCCGCCAAATATTGCGTGGGGATCAAACCTGAGGTTTCAGAGTAATTTCTGCTCGGTCCAAGCCACATCAATCTTTTGTGTTTTTAGAAATAGACACCCGATTCTCACTACGGGGCGTTGACCCCTACACTGTTCAGCGGCCCATACAATTCCTGAAAGAATCACCAAGTAGATTATATTACTTTCATAATTATTAAAATTTCGGCAAAAGTTAAATCACCCTTATCGTAATTTCTGGTATGGTTAAATCAACCACAAGAAATGATTAACTAACAACTGCCGCCTAAAAAATAAAAGCCAAACAAGCAACACTATTTTTAGACAAAAGGCACTCTTATGAGAACACGCTGTAGCCACGTTTTACTCTGGGTGGAGGATATTCATCAAGCTGTACGAGATTTCCGTCAGCTCGGTTTTTCTGTGGATTACGCCACAAAAGAAAAGAACGCCCAGCACGCCCATATTTGGTTTAGTGAAGGGGCTATTATTGAGTTATTGACATCTCCATCCAATGCCCACTACTTCAAATGGATTATTGATCTCTTTGCCGGCCGGGGCGCAGGACGTAGGATGATACGTTGGTCGCAAGAAGGGGAAGGTTTTTGTGATGTTGCCTTAGTCAGTGACGATTTTGATAATGATCTTTCAGCGATGAAGCGTGAGGGTGTTCAAACCGGGCGAGTGATTCCCTGGCAACGAACCAAGCCAAACGGACAAAAAACCAGCTTCCGCTTTGTTTATCCTCGCTCTGAGCGACTGCCATTTATTGTAAGTCCATATAACCCACCTCAGTACCCTCAAGAAACAAACCATAAAAATGGTGCTACTGGCCTGAGTAAAGTGCACATGGAAGTCAGTGAACAGGACTGGAAAACTGTACAACGTTTAATCGATAAAGATTCCACATTTAATATCAAACCCGGGCCTACAACCAAAGTTACGGGTATAGAGGTTAGTGGACTGAGAGAAAATTTGGACCCGACTCTATTGCATGGGAGTACAATCAACCCAGCAAGCTAAGGAGCCTCTGAGCTATTTAGTGGATCAATCTCTACAGAGATTGATCCACTCACCATCAAGACAGATAAAACAGTCGTTAACTAAACTGTCGAAATCTCATTACAGACGGTATAGAACTCCAACTCCCGCACGACGTCCTTTTGCCGGCGCCCCTATTCTGGCATCAGGGGCAAATATCGCATTGGTGTAGCCATATAACTGATACTGCTCATCAAGCAGATTGTCAGCAAACAGATAAAGCTCCATAGAGTCCGTTTGCAGTGCTACACGAAGGTCCACCTTGCTGTAAGCATCCAGGTTAAAGTGGTTTTGTGCATCTGCCGGGCGCTCATCTACATGGCGTACAGTCAGGTTAGTATTGAGGGCCGGTGCGCTTAACCCCATAAAGTCTGGCAGAGGCTGGTAGTAATTCAATGCCAGGCTAGCACTCCAGCTGGGTACGTCAGGCACTTCATTACCCGCCAAAACGTCACCGCCGGAAACACCATACACATCTTTTGTAATTTCCGTATCCAGGAAGCTCAAGCCACCGGCAATACTAAACTGCTCGGTTATAAACCAATCGGCCTCAAGCTCTGCACCAAATGTCTCCGTATCTGCATTTACTGCAGCAGAGGAATAGGAAGCAAAATCAAAGCCTAACAAATGATCATCTTCCACTGAGCTAAAGAATACAGCACCACTGATATTCAAACTGTCTGACTCATTTTTAATGCCTAGCTCGAAGGTGTCGACAGTTGCGGGCTTGTAAGCAACGCTATCGGCAGACTGCAAAGCAAAGTCATTGAACCCACCGGATTTATAGCCCCGTGCGGCAACTGCATAGATATTTGTGGAATTGGACAGCGAATAACCAAGAGCCAAGCGGCCAGTTGTATAACTATCGTCCAAATCTCTTTGATCTTGAGAAACGTAGAGATTGCCATCCGTACCGTAGCTGGAATACTCACCGGCGTACTTCTTACTCTCTTGGGTGTAACGTAATCCAGCTGTAAATTTCAGGGAGTCAGTTACAGGTAATGTAGTCTCACCGTAAATAGCTTGGCTATCAGTATCGTAATCCCGGTATTGATTGGCGAAGGACACCAAATCAATTGAGTCAAAACTTCTTTCACCTTCTTGTAGATTGAGTCCAATCACCCAGAATGTAGTTGCCTCAGGCAATGAGGACAAGCGTAGATCCTGGCTGATGGTCTGCTCGTCCTGGCTATCGCCACGAAGATACTCCATTGGGAAATTGAACACTGCTTGGGCAGTCTCTTGGTCAAAACCGGTTAGGTAACTAAAATCCGTGTTGACCAATGCAGTGATAGAAGTCAGTTGAGTATTAGCCCATTGGTGATTGATTTCAGTGGAAAATCGCTCAACGGTTTTTTCATTATCGTCAAAAGCTCCTGGTGTGTGTTCACTGCCAGGGTCATCACCGAAAGGTTGTAATAACTGAAGGTTCAGAAAGCCTTCCTGTTGTTGCTTCTCAGCAATAAATAAGGCTGATGTTTTCGCACCCAAATCCCATTCCAGACTACCTCTGAAAGCCAGGTCTTTGGGTTCAGTCATTGGATCGCCGTTAGTCGTATTCTCAACCCAATGGTCCTCACTGATATGTCGAATGGCTACTCGGCCACGGAGTGATTCAGAGAATGGGCCGCTGATCACAGTTTGATATAAACTCTGGCTATCCTCTCCGAGCTCTACACGTCCGTAAGCTTCAAACTCTTCGGTTGGCTTGTTAGTGGTAATATTAATAGCGCCAGCTTCACTGTTGCGCCCGAATAAGGTCCCTTGAGGACCCTTTAATATTTCCAGTCTTTCGATATCAAGGGTCCCAAGGGACACATTTCCCGCAGGCATAGATACGCCATCAAGGTTCACTACAACGGAGCCATCATCCTTATTTACCTGAGTCAGTGAACCAACCCCGCGAATACGGATATTTGCATCCACCGCACCACTGGAAGAATAAACATCTACTCCAGGTGCACTGCGTAATGCATCTTCAAAATTGAGCAGCAATCGGTTTTTCAAATCCTCTTCGCTAACAACACTCAAGCTGAAGGGGACATCCTTGGCTTTCTCTTTTGTAAGCCGGGCAGTAACTTCAACGACTTCCATTTCAGTTTCGGAAGAACTCTCCTTTTCCGCTCCTTCCGCCGCAGAGTAGGCTCCGGAAGCGTATAGCAGACTTGCCGATATTAGCGAAATTTGTTTCGCAAGTACTTTCTTATCTAGGTTTAAGCTGAGCATAAATTGAATTTCCTTTCTATTACTTAGGCTATTAATTGATATTCGATACTTCAGAACTCTCAGCCAGTAAATTCTGTGCAGGGTCCCGCTGATAGGAAGGCCAGATATCCAGCGCTAGAACTTTCTCCGAGGGCAGACGCTCAATCAGCGTTTTTCCATTGATGACCTCGGAATCCAACTCATTGATATCGGCTAGCAAACGGTAGCTGGCCGTTTGTGCGACCGGTTGCCATCCACCCTTCTCCCAGCGCCAACGCTGTCCGTCCAGGCGTATTTGACCGGACTCCAGGTACTCGACCGTCAGAGCTGATGAAAGAGGAGCCCCGAGCATATTTTGCGTCCGTGTCTCACCGACATAAGCGCTCAGTACATTTTCAATATTCTTCTGCTGCTTGATGTCATCGAGTAACGCGGACAGGGACTCAGGAGATTGCAGAAGCGTCCAGTCCAGTGCGGCCACCGGCGCATAGTAGCGAGTCCAACCGGAAATCGGTGCGGTGCTCAAGCGCTCAACGGGTACCTCACTGCCAGCCAAGTCTCTGGTCGTCTTATCGGAGTATCGAACCAGCACATCATCAAGCACTTCGATGCCATCGATTTCCGCTACACAAAGCAGGCCAATCGCTCCGGAAACTCCATCGCTGAGCCACGCGGAGCCGGCAATACGTCGTATGTCCGAACTTTCCAGTAAATGCTGGCGGGCCAAAGCTCGGGCGATATCGACCCGCCGCAGCCAACGCCCTGTACCTTCATCGGCAATATCCCAATGAGGCCCCTCGGACAATTGCAGCAAATTACCGCTGGCCCGTGTCTCTCCAAGTCCTCTTGGCCATTGGGCAATCCGTTTAATTTCGATATCAGTACCCAGCCGCTGGCTCACGCAGGCCTGCATCTGCCCAACGTCTTTAGCAATGGCAGAAACCATATTTGAGCGATCGGAATCATGGGAAACATCAAACCCATCGAATACCGCTAGTTTCGTATTGGGTGCCCATTGAATGGAGAAATCCAAGGGGCCATGAGTGCTCCCCTGCTCACTAAAGACATTTTTATCATCCCGTTGGATTTGGATCTGCCAGCGCCAGTCCCCCGATGGGGCCGCGCCCTCAAGGGTTGTGGCCAGTTGTGAAGCCGGCAGGCTGAACTCAGGGTTCAAGCCCAGCGCTTCACGTTCCGCTGACACACGCAAGATACGCTCGGGGTCAACACCGATACGCGGAACAATATCGCTCGCTTGTAACCAGACTCCACTGGCAGTTAGCCCTGAGGGCTCTCCCTCTGCGGACCACCCCGGCGCCGTCATTTGCCACAACAGTTTGATATTACAACCCTGTTCAGAGCAGCCTGATATTGGCAGCGACATATGGTCGTAACGCTGATCCGGTGTGACTTCACGCCCGCCCACTAAGGCCTTAACCAATACAAATCCGTGGGGTAATTCAAACTGCAAGCCCTGCCCTTCGACATGAACTTTATGCAATAACCACTCACCTTCTACTGTTTGGTTATCCGGGTTGATATTGATATTCAATTCACCACCGGACACCTCAAACCCACTCGCTTTCGGCAGCCAATAAGATTCCCAGAGGGCATCTTCTTGTTTGAGTTGCTCTGGTGATTGATATCCGCCCTGCACTACCAGCCTATCTCCCAATACAGAACCGAGACCGAGAAGAAATAAAGCAGAACAAGCCACCAGGGCGCCCTGAGGGGCCATAAGGCGTGAACGTATCAGGGCAAAACCCTGAGACATGCGGCTATCCAGTCCACGGGGAATCAAAAGAGCGGCCAGGCCGATCATCAATAGGGCAAGCGCAACTTTAAATCCATCCAAGGCCAATAAATAACCGATCCAGGGTTCCCAACCACTGAGTGCTGACAGTTGAATATGAGCAGTGATACCCACTTCATAGGGCGGGTAATGCACCAGCTCCAGCTCATGATTGAGGACCAGAATAAAGGTCACAAACATTGACATGGAATAGGCAAAGCCCGCATGGCGGAACAATGCATGCACCAAAAGCACCATCATCGACAACTCCAATAAAGGAGCTGTCACTATCAGCAATTGATAAGTGAACGCCTGTACGATATCGACAGATGCCGGAGCGGTGAGAAGCACAGCAATAATGCCCGATAGACCCGGCAACAGGGCCAACAGCACCGTCATGGCGAATACGGTAAGGGCAACGCCAAATAATCGTGTGTAGTCGGGCGCGGGGGTTGCAGACAGCATGTCGTCAAACCCGGGCACCTGATCCCTGCGGCACACCAAGCCAGTCAATGCGGCGATTACAAAAGCAATAACCAGGAAAATAACATCCTTGAGAAGCGGCAATAGCATTTCCAAGCGCGGTGCCATAGGCCCTTCAGCGTGCCAGATGATCTGGGTAAACGAGCTAGCCACCCCCATTATTACCAGGACCGCAACACCGACCCACCAAGCGCGACTACTCCATACGTGAAATAATCTCCAGCGGGCTTCCAGCATGAGTTGACGCAGGGAGCGGCCAACCGATGCGGTATCGGGCTTAGATGGAGAGAAATCTTTAACCTTGCGAGTGGCTGCCTTTTTAGCGGCCTTAGCCCGGGCAGGTTTGGCAGCCCCTTCCAGTACCAGTGTTTCCCTTCGCAAGTATTTCAGGCAAGCCGCCAAGGCAAGCAAAGGAACAAGACACCATAGAATTCGATTCAGTACCGAACCCAAAGTAAACGGCAGTAGCGAGGTTGATTTTTGCAGAGGTGTCCAGGAAGTAACCTCCGTATAAACGAAAGTAAATAGCGAGGGATCCATTACCGCAGCCAGCTGCGGATTAATATTGCCACCCCGAAGAACGATCACAGCAAACATCCACAACATCATTAAAGCCGCTGCGAGTCCAAAAGGACCGGCCAGGCTGCGAGTTCGCAACGTAGCGACAAAATACAGAGCGCCAATACCGATGCTCGCGGGAATCTGTAACCAGCTCCATGCAAACCCAAGGGCTTTCCAGGGAGCTGGGCCAATCGCTGTTTCGGGCAGCAAGCCCATCCACACCAATACCGGCGAGACCAAAAACCCTACCAGCGCAGATGCACTTAATATGGCTCCTATTACCGCTGCGCCAAGAAACCGCCCCCAAAGCATTACGCTCAGGGAATTCGGTGTTGTATAGATCACTTCATGCAGACTGGCTTTGCGGTCCCGCAAAATAGGCTGCGAGAAAACCCAGGCCCAGGCAAAAAACTGAAAGAACATACATCCCGCACCCATCAGGTAAATGAGTGATGGTGAGTTCCGGGGAATATCTGTGGCCCCCATTTTTTGCATGTAGTCGGCATTGACCAAATTCAGAAGCAGGTAGATCACCAGCCCCCAGAAGGCTAAAGCCACGATGCCGCTGCTAAATCCGGCTCTTATCTCCAGCTTTGCCTCATGGGCAATAAGCGCCAGCTTGTTCATGCAGCCTCCCGCTGGTCTTTTACCTGCTCAATAGCCAGATGATAAATATCTTCCAGGCGAGGCGTGTGGGCAGTAAAACGAGAGTCTTCGGGTTTTTCCCCGTGTACGATTACCTGGGTACCATCGGGTCTGGCAATATTGTGCAGGGATGCGGGAAGTGATTCGCCACGGGGAATCAGTGCTTGCCACATCTTGCCTATATGAGGGTCTGTGACCTCCGGAGCTGTGCCCTCAACAACAATACGCCCAGAGGCCAATATGGCCAGGCGCTGGCACAGGTTTTCGATATCTTCAACAATATGAGTAGAGAGCAATACAATGGCATCCGCCGCGACATCCGCCAAAACACAGTGAAAGCGATTACGTTCAGCCGGGTCCAGGCCAGCGGTTGGCTCGTCAACGATGATCAGGCGCGGCTCGCCAATCAATGCAATGGCAATACCAAAACGACGCAGCATACCGCCGGAATAGGTTGATACGGCTCGATCGGCTACATCGGCCAAATTGACCTGCTCCAATAGCCTATCCACTTCACGGCGTCTTGCGCTTGTTTCGGTGAAGCCTTTGAGCCAGGCAAAACGCTCCAGCAATGACCGCGCTGCAATTCCAGGATAGGCGCCGATATGTTGCGGCAAATAGCCCAGTTTACTGCGCATAAAGTCCGGCTTTGCCAGCACATCCACACCATCCAGCATGATCCGACCACTGTCCGGGGTTTGCAGGGTAGCCAAGGTACGCATCAAACTACTTTTCCCGGCACCATTAGGCCCAAGTAATCCGTACATGCCGGGGCCAACTTCCAAGTTAACGCCGTTTAACGCCTTCACCCCATTTTTATATGTCTTAAAGAGCCCTTCGATGATCAACCCTGATTGATTTTGCATCTCTCCTCCTAACCCCGTTTTATAAGTAAAAATTCCGTAATCACTTTTTTTGTGCTGTTCGTGTTTTCTTAAAACTCTAGTCGCAAGCCTGGCCGACAATATCCGCGAGTGCCTGAACTGATACCGGCTCCGGCTCCCCTGGCTGGATCAAAGTCGGCATACCGATTCGGGCCGTTAAATCACTCCACGCCATTGAGACACTCAATGCCCATTGACCACTTTGCTTGCGCTTCTCGGGTTGTGCGATATCAGTACAAAGGGAGTGCAGAGCCTCAATAACCGCCTCCGGCCAAGTGAGGGCAAAAATATCGTGGTAACTACGCATTTCCGTATCGCCCAGGGTAACCATGCTGGGAACGGCCAGCCGCTCTGTACCCTCACCCTTTAAAATAAGCCGGCCGGTTTGGTCCCTTGGTGAATGCAACCTGGGATTCCAGAGCACGGGGCCGTGAGTATCAGTCAAAGTCAAAACCCCAGCCTCGCCACCTATAGCAAGCCGATGTAATAGCAGGGAATGATTATCAGGGTCCTGTGGATGAACCTGATTCTGAATACGCAAAGTCATGAGCACACCACCAAAGGTAGCCGACAGACTTTGAAAAGGATGGCCCTCTGGTTGCACCGGCTCGCTAAAAGACCAGGGGCGAAGCCCGCCCACTGCACGACCAATAACATCCAATAGCGGATAGGCCATCTGGCTGTTGCAAATAGCATCGATCATTTCCAGGCGCTGGTGCCGACGCAAGTATTCTGCCGCAGCCAGGAACTGCCTGGTGGGGCGCAAATTGGGGTAGAGGGTGTTAACGGCATAGGCCGAATTCCCCTGCTTTGCAGCTAGCAGGTTGGCGGTAATTTCCTTGGTGTGGACCGGATGCTCCTGCAATACATGAATGCCTCGTTTAAGAAACGATTGTGCTATTTCAGAACCCTCGCCCCCGGTTGCACCAGAACGCACAACAACACACACAATATCGATATCATCGGGGACCTGCTCTGCCTCGGTATAGAGCGGTACTCCATATTGCTCGGCACAGCTCCTGGAATAATCACTGCCACGAGCCAATAATCCAGAGAGTTCAAAATATTCTCGGCCGGGTAATCTGGACGATGTCAGGGCTTCGAGATAAATACGACCAAAACCTGTCCCTGCAACGACAACCCGCTTGCAGTTATCAATTCCCATTTGACTCTCCTCGGTTTTCAGCCATGGACACGGCCCATTTCTCTAATTGGTCCTTATCTATCTGCCCCTCAAGAGTCAAAGGCAATTTGTCCAAAACTTCGATATAAATTTCTGACTTAAAGTGATCGAGATATTCGGCCAGGCAATCTGCTGACAGTCGCATTTGATGTTGCTTGGCTCTACAGGCAAAGAAGCGGTGCCCCTGTCTGGACAAAGGGTGTTCGGAGACAGGCAAATCCATAACCAGCTGTAAGCCGGCGGCATCCATGGCGTTGTGCCACTGGGAAAGTGACAGGAAGGTTGCACCGGTATCTGTGCGCTCATCGACGGCATCCACCAACATAAACGCCTGTGATGCCATCACCCAAAACTCCTCACTGGTTGGCTCCGTCATAATGAACCAACCACCTGGGCGCAATAACTCGGCTACCCTGCGCAATGACGCATCTGTGTCGCGGGCGGCGTTAAAAACACCACCAGCAATAATTACATCGAAGCTATTGGGGGAAAATCCCTGGCTGCGCGGTGAACGATCAATATCAAACAATCCACGGTGCAACCAAGGGCGCTGCTCCTGCCCCCCATGTTTTGCGAAAAAGCTGTCGAGAAAAGCCGCAGAGATATCCGTAAACTGGTATTCAAAGTTGATATGGCCACTGACACCATCCAACACTGGCAGTAGAGCCTGGGTAGTCGACCCAGTGCCAGCGCCAACTTCCAGTATTTTCAGAGTCTGTTGCTGGCCTTCCCAATTATTTAAGATGGACTTCAATAAAGCTCTTACTGAATGCTGCTGGTACCTGGCCGCTATACCCTCCCGGTAAAGCGCACTCGCCAACTCAGTGCTACCACGGGGGAACAGCAGGTGCACAGCCTGGACTTTGCCCCGAATCAGATCCGGTAATTGTTCCGCGTTAGCGCGGGCGTAATCGATCGTTTTACTGGCTCCAGACAACTTCCGCCATTCCTGTTCCAGCCGAGTCCATGCTAGAGCCAGGGCAGCATCACTGTAGCTGTCTGGATCTACCTCTGGCGACCAATACTCGCCATCAGTACTTAGTAACTGCTGCTCCTGCAAAACCTTGATCCAGCGCTTGATCAAAGCTCGGTGCTGCTGAGCCACCGGAGGGGCTTCAAGTATTTCCGCTAAGCTGTGTACTGAATGTCGATCGCAAAACAATCCCAGGTGACTGAAAGCATTCAGCATGGATAGCAAAGCAGTAGCGTTAAGTTGTTCCGTAATCTTTACCGCATATTCCAAATCAATATGGGCAAATTCCGCATCCAGCTCGGTATTAATTCGCTCGAACAACCCTGCCATATCAAGGTTACTGGCCTCTGCCCGCATTTTGGGCTGCGCAAAGACCGCCCAGCGATTCTCTCCAGCAAGGGGAATTGTCACGGAGCTGGCAACCGCAGGGTGTTTCGCAACACTTTCAACAAGAGTCGCAAGCTTTTGGGTCTGGGCTTGCTGGACCTTTACAACGGGTTCTATACCTTTATCGGTACAGACCCAACCGGAAATATCTTTTGCCAATAAGCGTTGAATATCCCGCAACAACGATTGTGATAGCAAGACATCGGTTTCATACAAAAGGCATTGCAGGCTTTTGAGATTGGTCAAGGCCAATGCCGGGTGTGCGACCAAGCCTTTTAGCAAAGTTGACGTCAATACCACACCGGAAAACCCTGAACGCTCCAGAGCAACCAGCGCTTTAGCTGGGTTGATAGCGGGGTCCTGCAATCGCACAGGTAGCCCACAACTCCATGCTGCGAAAATACCAAAGCGAGCAAATTCATTAAGCGGAGAAAATACGGCGACCTTTCCCTGAATAGGCCCCAGAGCTTCTTGCTGCGCTTCGAGTAAGGTCAGGTTTGTCTCCACGGTGGTGTTTTCTGCCAGCAATACCGAAAACTCACCTCGATGGCCTTCTAACGCATTCGGGATTTGTACCTCTAAGGTCAAGCAATCCTTCTCTGGGTTCGCCTCAGGCACAAGTTCAAACCCGATACCCAGCCTTAGTGCCACCAAGTGCATCAGCAGAGGCAACCCATTCCCAGAATTATCAGCTTGCCAGAGTAGTGTTTTGCCTCGCTGTGAGCCCTGTTCTGCAAGCTGCTCACTGAGCTTTGCAACCACGGAACCAGTCCAAGTCAGCACCTGACTGCCACTCCAGTCACAGCCTTCAAGTGATAATGCGGGATCTTCACCCAACTGTTCCAAACCACTTAAAATATTTGCTGCTATTGCTTCTATTTTCATCACAGTCCCTTAAACCGCCCTTGCAACAAATAAGGTTTGGCCGGCTACTGATAGCGGCGATGTCGAGGGTGCCAGGAAATACTTAATCTCAAAGCCTCCGCTTACCAGCTCTTCCTGCCAGGCTGCGCTATCGATAAATACCTGATCCGAGCCCCCTCGCCGATCTTCACTGCCCAAAAGAGTCCCGGATTCAGCAGGGGAAAGCAGAAACTGCATTGCCGTTAACATGGCGTGGTTATCCCGAGTGGATTCGCTAAACAATAGCCAGCCACCAGGGACAAGCGACCTGCGAATACGCTTTAGCGTTTGGCCAATATGAGCAGCGTTGTGCAAAACATTGCCAGCCACAACGATATCGGTACTTGCCGGTGCAATTGACTGCACAGAAAAATCAACATTGATATCGAGCAGGCTGCAACGCAAACCGATGTGATTGCAAAATTTTTTCTGTGCCGCAGTGGTAAATACTGGCGATACATCGGTAAAGCGATAATTAACCGGCCTTCCGGCTAAAGTATCTAAAATTGCCGAAGTGGTTAAGCCTGCACCTCCCCCCAATTCAAGCACTCTCAGCATAGGCCCTGGCTTGACGGCCTGTTTTACCATGTACGCTGCGGCATAATTGAGATACGTCGTAAACCAGTTGTTCTGGTAGGCGGCCAGTGCCGTTAGTATTTCTCCATTCTCGAACAGCAATTGATTAATGGAGACTTGATCCCGCACCAGTTCAGACAAATGCGTCAGGAGCTTTTGATGTGACTCGGCCATTTCAGGGGGGAATCCCAGCGCACCGTAGGCCTCCGGTAATTTATCTGCTCCGACTGCACTCTCAGGAATTTGCCCCCAGGAGTAGTTGCCATCACTGAGCCTCAAAAACTCTCGTTCAACCAAGGCCACCAGCCAGCGGCGAACCAGCCAGTGGTGTCGGCAGGCCGCACCTAGCGTATTAATAATTTCCTCACTGCCGCGCCCAACACTCTCTGGAGTCAGCGCTCCGCTGGAGGAAAATAACTCCATAATCGCCCGCAGGCTGATGAACTCAAGCCTCTGCATTGCAGCCGGCAGTTTTGCCAAACCACTGTCTGTAGCAAGCTCAGCGGGTAAAGCTGCCAGCCCAGCCTCATGGGCGGTATCGGCGGGTGGAGGTGTTAGGTTTTTCAAATGGCTCCCTCCTCAAGGCACACCATATCTTCAATACTTGTTTCCAGGGTGGTTAAAAAACTCAATGCCCCAATCTTCGACATGCGTTCCATCGCCAATGCCGGCGGCAATACTTGGGCGCAGTAATGACAACCCGGTGGGATTTCATCGCGAAGTACAGCCATAGTGGTGACTGCGGCTACCGCTGCTGTTAGATCTGCATTGCCAGTGCCCCGCAACGCAGTTGTGCGAGTGCGCTCTTGCTCGTTGTATTTACCGGTAAGTTGCAAAAGCATCAGCACATAGGGATCGCGCCCCGCCAGATCCAGTTCACTGGCCCGACACAGGGCTGCACGCGCTTCATCGCGGCTAAAACCATGGGCAGTATTAAAGGCGGATAAAATATAAGAGCCGCTAACCGCGTTATACCAATCACCATCAGAGAGGGATAAATCCTGAGCTAGGCGCTCGCCCTCGCTATTTAAATACGGAAGCACAGTGGTAGATTCAGGAAAAAAGGGCAGCTCGACATCGGAACGGCGTTTCAATATTCCACTCACCCGGCGTCCATTGCGCCAGGCTGCCAAGGGTTTACTGTGCTGTTCATTGGCACCTTGCAAATAATCATCGGCGGCGACATCGGTAAATCGATCGCGCAAGCCGAAATAGCTGATCAGGCTCTCTACCTGTGAAAACTCCTGCTCTGCCAGCCAGCGTGGTAGCAGACTACTGAGCCCCGGCTGTAAGCCGGCTGATAAAACTGCGGTCAGTCCATGGCTCTGGTAATAGGATCCATCGAGTTGCTCATAGAGGGCTTCATCGCCAGCAACATCGATATAGGCTGCTCCCACTTGTGCCGCAACTTTGGCAACCCTGTCGCCAATTAAATGTGAAGGTCCTGCACAATTGATCAGAACCTCGCAGCCAGATACAAACTGATCCAGTGAGGCTGCATCCAGGTAGTCCACCGTCTGATAAGAAATTACCGAATCACTGGATAGCGGCTGTTTATGTGCGTTGCGACCACCGATACGCATAGCACCCAACTCGAGGGACTGTAAATAACCGGTAACCGCTGCACCCACATCGCCATAACCACCTAAAATCGCAATTGTCATATGCTTACCTCCATATCGGACTCAACCAAACGCCAGCCAGTAGCTTGACTGCGCTGTTGCCAAAAATGTGCATACAGACCCTGCTGGGATAACAACTTGCGGTGATTGCCAACTTCAGCCACCGCACCTTCTTCAAGTACGATTATTTGATCCGCGTTCATAATGGTGGATAATTGATGGGCGATCACAATGACAGTGGACCCTTGTTTTAATTGCTGCAGGGAACTGTTCAGGTACTTTTCATTGCGCGGATCGAGTGCTGCTGTTGCTTCATCCAGCACAACAATAGGTGCAGCTTTTAATAGGGCACGGGCGATAGAAACCCGCTGGCGTTCGCCACCAGAAAGTGCAGCGCCCCCCTCACCTACCTGCGTCTGCCATCCCTGGGGCAAACGCTCGATAATCTCATCCACGCCAGCCAGTTTCGCCACACGTTCCAGTTCTTCCTGACTGGCTTCGGGACAGCTCAAGCGAATATTCGCTTCCAGGGTGTCGCTGAACAGATACACATCCTGCATAACGATAGAGATCTGCCGCATCAGGTCTTCTGTGCGCAGTTGCCGCACATCCACCCCGCCCACTTTTACCTGGCCCTGGTCGGTATCAAAAAAACGCAATAACAAACGGGTGATGGTGGTTTTACCCGAGCCTGATGCACCGACTATCGCTGTAGTGGTACCCGGAGAAACCCTAAAGGAAAGATCCTTTAATACCGGTTGCCCCGCCTCGTAGCTAAAATTCACATTTGAAAATTCAACCAACCCACCCTGCTCGGTAAAAGGCTGAGATCTGGATGGCTCAGGTAGCGACTGCTCAAAAAAGATAGCGGCCAGTCTGTGCAAATCATTACCGGCCATGCGCAGCAGACCACTGCGCCCGGCGAGTTCCGCCAGAGGACCGGTAAATCGGGCCGCCAAAGCTAGCAAAGCCACCAATTCAATAGGGGGAAGTTGTTGATTGAGCGTGAGCCAAACACCCACGGCAATCACTGCGGCAAAGGCGAGTTGCACCATAAATCCACCGGCAAACAAGCGGGGGAAGGTCTGCTGTAACATGGAACCCGCCGCTCTGCTTTGCCCGGCAATCGCCTCTTCCAGTGGGAGATAACCGCTGACATTTAGGCCAAAAGACCTGAGTACCGCTTGGTTGCGGGCAAACTCCACCACCCGGCTACTGGCGCGAGCACCGGCAGCATCCACTTCCGTTTCCAAGGCGCCTATCCACTGGGCGGACCAGCGATGGCCAATATAAATCAAGGGCACAAACAACAAAGCGGTCAGCCCCAGTCGCCAGTCAAACCACAACATTGCCACCCCCACTGTCAGCGGAGTGACAACACCGCTGACAACAGGGGGCAACAGGTGGGCAAAAACGTTAGTCACCATCAAGGTGCCCCCGGTTGTGCTGCGGGACAAACGACCGACTTTTTCTGCACTGAACCAACCGAGGGGAAGTTGAGAGAGGTGTTCACCCAAACGATTGTGCAGGGTTTTCAATACCAGGATGGCCAGTGCAGCCCCTTTTACGGTTTGCTGGTAACGAGCAATACAAGCAATCACAACTACCGATAACAGGGAAAGCAACCAGTACCCAACCGCCTCCATCTCAGAGGCCAACAGTGAGCTGAGCAGGGGCACCAGAAGTGTCACCGCGATTCCCTGCAAAACCCCATAGGCGAGAAGCCATACCGCGTAAATGCCAACTTCACGGCGATGCGCGGGTCCGAGAATGGCGAGCAAACTGCGAATCATGATGAGACCCCGCTAATAACCTGAGCCTCACCACTCATTGCTTTTTCACTCTGTTCGGCACTGTTGTACAAACGCCATAGTTCCGCGTAGTGCTTGCTCTCAGCCAACAGTTGTCGGTGACTTCCGCATTCAACCAAGCGGCCGCCGTCCAGGACCGCAATCTGATCGACTTCGGTGATGGTGTGCAGCTTATGGGCGATCACCAGTACCGTGCGATTGCGCACCAGGCAGGACAATGCCTGCTGAATTTGGGCTTCGGATTCCGGATCGGCGTGAGCTGTGGCCTCATCCAAAATCAACACAGGGGCATCTGCTAAAAGCGTCCGCGCGATACTTAAACGCTGCGCTTCTCCACCAGAAAAAAAGGCATCCTTGCCAATAACCGCCTGGTAACCTCGGGGGAAACTTAAAATTTTTTCATGGATGCAGGCACTGCGCGCTGCATCTACCAACTCCTGGTCACTGGCATCCGGGCGCCCAAGGCGCAGGTTATCTGCCACAGTGCCAGCCAATAGCTGAGTCTCTTGAAGTACAAAGCCAACATGTCGATATAAATTGTCCGGATCTATATCACGGACATCGACGTCTCCCAGAAGCACAGCACCTTGGGCCACGTCATAAAAACGGGGAACCAACTTGGCCAGGGTGGATTTCCCGGCACCGGAACTCCCAACCAAAGCTGTGATCGAACCGGGGCGACAGCGCAAAGTAATATCGCTTATTACCGGCCGATCCTCGGCATAGGCAAAACTGACTTGCTTAAACAGTAACCCTGCATCTTTGGGCTCTTTGGGTTCAGAAGTCACAGCCAAGGGCGCAACCTCCAATAGTTGGTCAATCCTGGCTGCGGCTGCTTTGGCTTTTTGTTGGGCGGTTAATCCCTGGCTCAAGGTGAGAATCGTCTGAGGAATCATTACCGCGATCAGTGTGGTTGCAAGAACATCGATTGGCTGAATGCCTGTATTCACTACCAACCAAGCGCCTCCGGCCAGACTCACCAACATGATGACCGGCACCGATAGGGCCAGAGAGGTGACTGCCTCCAGACGCACAAGCGGTGTAACCCAGCTTGTATAACGGCGACTAAAATCTTCCACGGCCTGTTGGTAATTCCTGTGGGCGCGACCGGTTTGCGAGAAAACCTTGACCACCGCAATACCGTGGACAAATTCAACAATCGCAGCACTGACCCGGCCAAAGTCCTTATCCAGCTGCTGCATTTTTTCCCCGAAGCCACGCATCATCCAGGCGTAGGACACCAGGTAAATTGGCAGGGTAGCTACCGCTAACATAGCCAAGCGCCAGTCGAGCCAGAATAAATAGCCCAAGCCCGCCAGCGGCATTGCAAACGCAGCGGCCAACTCCACCTGATGGTGCGCAACCATATGGTGAAGATCATCGAGATCGTCTTGCACCGCTTTGCGCACCGCGCCGGAGGTGTGTTCGCTGTACCAACCCAGAGGCACCTGTCCCAATTTCCGCACCAGGGCCCGTCGCAGTTCCGCCTGCATACGCTGGTCCGCAATATGGGTTAACCACAAACCGATCACGGTGCAGATCCAACCCATCGCCAGCCCAGCAACTATCGCGAATACAACGGGAATAATCGCATCGGCGATATCACTGATATCGGGCGCTAGGAACAGGCGAGCCAGCTCAACGATACCGATAAAAGGAATCAGTGAAGTGAGCGCACCACAGGCACCGAGCACCACCCCCAGCCACACGAGGCTACGAAATGGACGCATCAGTTCCCGTAGGTTGTGCTTTCGCAAGTTAGAATTTGGCAAAATGTGCTCAGCCATCTATTCGCCCGCTTTACCGCGCTGTAATGGTTTTGCCAAATGCTCAACGACAGTGGCAACCTGCGGCGGCTCCATCACGCTGAAGTGATTGCCCGGTACATCGATTAATTCAAAATCACCCAGACAAACATCCTGCCAATAAGGCGCAGCCATATGCCCTACGCCGGCAGTGACACCGAAGGATTGCTCTTCCTGGCAGCGCAAGTAGGTCATATCGCCAATATAGGGAGGCAGATCAAAACAGGCAGCGCGCATACTGTGTCGGCACACCCGGAAAAGCCCCGGTATCATCGCGGCTTCAACCGGCACACCCGCCTGGGCAGAGGCCAACTCGGTATAATCGGCCAGGCGCTGTTCCTGGGTGAGTTGAGAGCGTTGCCGCACGGCTTCCGCTACCGCTTTAAGCCCGGCATCACCGTCGAGTTCTGCCATTGCACCGGCAGGAACACGACCGCTGTGTTTCTGCATTAAGGTCTCGATCGCGCGGGAAATATCCTCGCTCTCGATATGCTCACCAAATACCGCTTTTACCGGGTCGAGATTCAGGTTGGGGGCAAAAATCGCTTCGAAAGCCAGCTCTTCATCGGTATCCACAAACATTGGGATACTGTCGATCAGGCTTAGGTCAATCACATCGACACCGCGCTCCAGCAGTCTGCGCGAAACTTCCGTCGCCAGCAGGCCGCCCAGGCAGTAACCAATTAACTGGCAGCGCTGGTAGCCCTCGTCGATGATTCGCTGGGCGTAATCGTCGGCGGTGCGCTCGATTAATTCTTTTGCATCGATCGACAAATACTCTTCCGTATTCGCTACCGCAATCCCAAATACTGGACCCAGATCTTGAGCCGCAAGCGCTTTGCCCAAGTGCTGGAAATAATCCAGGGTACCCAGGGCTGCATGGAACATAATCCGTACCGGCGCCCCTTCTTTAGATGCCCCTTTACCCTCGCCTATATGACTGAAAGGAACCATCAAGGAATTGCTGCCCTCTCGGGTAGTGGCAACCAAAGTGTCGCTCTCAGTATCTTCCTGCCCCTCGGCAACAGCATCCGGCTCAACTCTCAGGGCTCTGGCCAATGCAGCAACCGTTGGTCCGTTGAGCATGTGGCGCAACAAGGCGTCGTAAGTGAAAGGTTTCGCTTCCGGAATTTCTTCCAGCAATCGCCCTGCAACCCGCGCCATAATCAGCGAGTCACCACCGAGATCAAAAAAGCTATCCTGGCGGCCGACATTATCGAGACCCAACGCATTCGCCCAGAGTTTGCACAGAGCAGTTTCCAGTGGGTCCATTTGCTCTGAGTCCGCAGCCTCTTGCGTATCCCCCGTTGCTGGACGCCAACCAGCCAGTTTTTTGCGATCGATCTTGCCATTGGCGGTGAGCGGCAGTTGGTCGAGAACTTGCAAATGTGCGGGCACCATATGTGCGGGCAACCGATTCGCTAAAAAGTCCCGCAGTGTCCTGGCACTCAAATCCTGTCTGTCAGTTTTCATCTGCGCGGCCAGTAGATTCATGCCGAACGCAGACAAAGGATGGTCATCTTTAGGCAGGGAAAGAATCTGTCCGGCTCCATTGGCTTTCAACAGCGACTGCCATTTCCCGATAGAAAGGAACTTGGTCGCACCACAAGCGCGATCATCACCCGCCGGGTCCATCATAAAGCCCTGGGTGAGTAAGATATGGGCGTGATCCACCGTTGGCTCAGTCAGGATTAACCAGCCTCCAGGCGCCAGCAATTCAACAGCACTGGCAATAGCCGCCTCTGGATCTCGGGTACTATTGAGCATACCTGCACACAAAATGACATCTGCGCTATTAGGAGCCAAACCCTGGGCGCGATAGTCGGTATTGAGATCCATTAATCCAAAGCGTACCCAAGGCCACTCTTTAAATTGGCGGCGAGCCTCAGTCAGGAAAAAGGCGGTCATGTCAGTGAATAGATAATCGACGTCATATCCATCCAACATAGGAATAACAGAAGCGCTGGTAGCCCCTGTGCCCGCACCCAGCTCAAGAACCCTTAACCCTCTATCGCTCTGGGCGGCAATACGGTTAATTAATGCGGCAGCGGCGGCATTGTTATAGCGGGCGATAAGGTCATCTCGATAGAGAGCCAAAGCCACCTGCTGGTCGCCTTGGGGGAACAACAACTCAAATGGGTTTTGTTGATTCGATAATAACTGCGGTAATAACTCGATATGATCCCGGTGATATTGCAGGAATTCCCGATTACAAAAGCCGCTTTCAATCCCCTGCTCAACTCGCTTCCACACAGCATCAACAGCGGAAGCATCAATTTCTTGGGTTCGCGTGTATTTTTCCTCAGTACTGGAGCTGGCAGTGGATAAGCTGAGCAGCTTTGCGTTAACGAGAAGGTCCAACCAACCACGCACTAACCAGTGATGCTTTTCATGTACTTTGGCTAAGGAGAGAACTTCTTCTGAACTATATCCCTGCCCACAATTTGTAAACGCCCCTAATTCCACCAGACCGTGAAGCATCGATAACAGGGATGCATTTTCAAGTGCCTGCACATAATCGCCGACACTGACAGCTTCTGGCTCACCAGCCTGATAGTGCGCAAACTGACGCACTGAATTCACCAGCTCGGGATCAATAGTCGCCGGTTCTGCATCATCTAAGCGACGGCTTTCCACAAAACCCAACAGATTTAAATCCCCTCGCGAGTCTCCCTCTTTCTTTTCAATCACCGTCGCCGCTGTTGACACTGCGGGGTGGGCCAGCAATGCAGACTCCACTTCTCCCAGCTCAATACGGTGTCCGCGAATTTTTACCTGTCCGTCTTCACGGCCCAGGAATTCGAGTTCACCACCGGGTAAATAGCGGCCCAAGTCACCAGTGCGGTAAAGGCGCTGGCCATCCACCGGATGAGAAAAGAACTTCTGTTCAGAGAGCGCCGCATCACCGAGATAACCATCGGCCAATCCGAGGCCAGTAATCATCAGCTCACCCGCTACCCACACAGGGGCATCGCGCAATTGGCTATCCAATACCCTGAAGCCCTGGTTCGTCAGCGGCACGCCATAGGGAATACTGGTCCAAGCAGAGTCGACCCGATCAATACGGTGATAATTGGACCAAATCGCAGCTTCTGTAGCCCCACCCATACCGATCAGGTCGAGTGCTGGCACATGGCGCCGGATATGTTCCGGTAAAGTAACCGGAATCCAGTCTCCCGACAGCATTGCCAATCGCCACTCAGACAATGGACGAGGTTCTGTATCCAAATAGGTAGCCAGCATTTGTAACTGCGCAGGAACAGAGTTCCACAATGTCACCCGGTGCTCATCCATGACCTCCGCCCAGTGCGAAGGGTCTGCGCCACGGGCCGGATCGGTCAATACCAAAGTCGCACCCACTGCCAAGGGGCCGAAAATATCGTAGACCGACAAATCAAAACTGAGTTGGGCCAGCCCCAAAATACGATCGCTCGGGCCCACCTCGAAACGGCGATTAATATCCAGCACCGTATTCAAAGCGGCCCGATGATTAATCATCACGCCTTTGGGATCGCCGGTAGAACCGGACGTATAGATAACGTAAGCGAGCTGCTCCGGGTCGCCGTTGCTGGCCACCGGAATTTCAGTTTCAGGAGCCAGGCTATCGACACTGATCACCTGCACTTCTGACGGCCACTTAATTTGGTTGGCGAGGTCACTGAGTGTCAGGACATATTCCGCCTCTGCACTGAGCAACAATTTATTGAGGCGTATTTCCGGTTGTGCCGAGTCAAGTGGCAAATAGATTCCACCGGCCAAAAGCACACCGAGGGTCGCCGCTATTTGCTCTCGCCCTTTCGGCATTGCGATAGCAACGCGGCCACCCAGCTGGAAACCTTCTTTGGCCAGGGCTTTGGCGATGCCCGCCGCTTTTTTTGCCAAGTCGCCATAACTGACACTGCCATTGCAATCAATAATGGCGGTAGCTTCCGGCGTCGCCGCGGCCTGTGCAAATACGCCCTGATGCAATAACGCAGAAGGAACAGGTCCATCGGTTTGATTAACCTGATGTCTCTCCTGTTGCTGCCACTCGGGTAAAGAAACGGGAGATGTACTCAGCCATTGCCCATCGCCACTCGTGGAAAGCTCATTCAACAAGCCGGTAAATGCCGCGAACATATCTTCCACCAGGCCCGATGGAAAGACGCCCTGGCGCACATCCCAGTTGATTTCCAGACCATCGGCGTCATCTCTCACTTGGCAGTCCAAGGTGACTTGCGGTGTCTGGGTAATTCCTCTGCCAGACTCTCTACCGCTGGCAGGTTTTTCTGTATCTCCCAGGCCAATAGCACTGGTAAATACCACCGGCATCAATGCGGCCTCCGGTCCTCGTGCACGGGATAGCTCCCGCAGTAATTCCACGCCGGAGAACAAGCGGTGATCAATATCATTGAACAGCTGCTCGCCGATACTGGCCGCCCAATCGCGAAAGGACTTTCCTGTGGAATCATCAATCGCCAGTACACTGACCGAAGTAAAGTCCCCGATCAGCTGATTGACCTGAGGGTGTAAGGGCAATCGATTTAATAATGTAAGACTCAGGCTGAAGCGTGGCTGACGACTCCAACGCTGCAATACCCCGGCGTAGGCAGCCAGTACGGCAACTGATGCGGTCAGTCCAGCAGCACCGGCTCGCTGCTTCAGTTTCTGCCAATGGGTAATATCCAAGCGGTA
This sequence comes from Microbulbifer sp. ABM4_008, assembly GCF_056311705.1. NCBI lineage: Bacteria > Pseudomonadati > Pseudomonadota > Gammaproteobacteria > Cellvibrionales > Microbulbiferaceae > Microbulbifer > Microbulbifer sp. ABM4_008. The sequence goes on from NZ_CM149970.1 coordinate 2,485,504, forward strand.
GTGATGGCGATTAAAGCGCACAGATTCCGCTTCTGAGGCTGGCGGCAATACCGGTAGCTCAGGTGCTGCCGGCAGTTGATCGAGGCGGTCCAACCAATAGCGGCGATCGTTTTGGTAACCCTGGCTGTCCAGTAGACTCCGTTCGGCCAGTAGGTAATCGCGAAAATCGATTTCCAGTGCAGGTAGGGACGCACCGGGATTCGCTAGCAGAACATCAAGCTCGCTAAACAATATGCCCGCACTGGCCCAGTCTGCGATCAGTGCATCCATAGAGAAATGTACGATATGTCCTTTATCCGTGCGGGTATGGCGCAGCTCGAACATCGGCCACTCACCAATGGTGTACACACGGTGGTCCAATTCATCTCTCACCGATTTAAGGGCGAGTTCCAAGGCTTCCTCATCCATGCCGGTGAGGTCCTGACTGATCATCTGGTAGTGCGGCACTTCCTGGAGAACCCGCTGATATCCCTCCTGCTCAATAACCGCCCTCAACATAGGGTGACGCTCAATCAGCTGGTTCCAGGCTTCCTGCAAACCTTTTGGGTTTAATCCGGGATATTCCAGCTCCAGGTAGCCGTGACAGGCAACGCCACCATAGCCAAATGCATTTTGCCGCCCCAACAGGTAGGCAGTCTGTACATCGGTTAAAGGGAAAGGCTCATGCCGATTTTCTGTGTCGGTCTCGACCACCACTCCCAAACCAGAATCATTGCCAGCGCCTGATTGAGCAGCGTTTAATATTTCAATAATTTGTAACTTATGCTCCCGTAACCTTTGCTTGTGCTGCTCGGTCAGCAGGCCTTTGGCTACGCGGAAACGCAATTGTTCAGACTCGGTCCAAAGTTCAACCCCAAGCCCTTGTAGTTCGTCGATCAGTTCCATAGCCGTCATGGGGTTAAAACTCCGTCCAATCGCTGAAAAATAATTTACTTATCAAATTCATATCACGCCCTCTTCCACCATATCCGCATCAATATCCACTGGCGGTTCCATTGTGCTTAGGGCACCGGCAACATCTGCCAGTCTCGGAGAGGCAAATAAACGTCTGAGGGGAAGGAACAAACGGTGCTGCTGTTTTAGGCGGTCAATAAAGCGTGTCGCCAATAAACTATCGCCACCGAGTTCGAAGAAACTTTGATCGCGGTTAATCTTTGGCAAGCTGAGAAGCTCCTGCCAAATCTGCGCCACCAAGCGTTCGTTGTCTGTTACCAGTTCAGGGGCTTTCTGTTGTTCCGGCTTTTCTGCTGCATTTACTTGCTTTAAAACTAGAGCGCGATCCACTTTGCCATTTGCACTCAGGGGCATTTCCGGCAAAGTCACAACGAAATCCGGGACCATATAAGAAGGCAGCTGGGAGCGAAGGTATTCCCGTAGGTCGTCAGTATTAAAATCTGTTGGGCACTGGGGCCCGAGCACAACGGCAGCAACCAACTTTTGTGCATTAACCAGCACCAAGGCCTGCTGCACAAACACTTGGCGAGTAAGTACGCTTTCGATTTCACCCAACTCAATACGATGGCCACGCACTTTGACCTGGCTATCGGCACGTCCCAAAAATTCCAGGCAGGCATTCGGCCAATAGCGCCCAAGATCCCCTGTGCGATACCAGCGCTCACCATTGACAGTGACAAAGCGCGTTTCGGTTAACTCTGGTGCTGCGCGATAGCCCATGGCGACTCCGTCACCGCCAATCCACAGTTCACCTGTAACCCAGTCAGGGCAATCGCGCCCTTGGGTATCCACCACCCTAAATTGCTGGTTGGCCAGTGGGTATCCATAGGGAATCGAATGCCAGCTTGGGTCAACTTCTTTTACTTCAAAACTGTTGGACCAAATAGAAGCTTCAGTGGCACCACCCAGTGCGATAAAACGGCAATCGGGCTGTATTTGTTTTAAGCGCTGCGGTAAATCCAGGGCAATCCAATCCCCGGAGTTCAATACCAAGCGCAATGCGCCCGGCGGCGTATCGGCACCGACAGTGAGCAACATATCCAGTAGCGCCGGTACTGTATTCCAGAGGGTAACGCCATATCGACATACCAGTTGATGCCAGCGCTCGGCATCCCGCCGATCCTTTTCATCAATCAATACCAGCGCACCGCCCACCGATAGCAATCCGAAAATATCGTAAACAGAGAGGTCAAAATCCAGGGCTGATACAGCGAGCACGCGATCCATGGCGGTAACAGAAAAGCGTTCGTTGATATCCGCTATCGTGTTCCAGGCGGCACCGTGGCTGATTTCAACTCCCTTGGGCTCGCCGGTAGAGCCAGAGGTGAAAATGATATAGGCCAGTTGTTCCGGATTGGTATCAATCGGTTCGGCAATAGGTGCAAATTGATAGGCCAGCTGAATTGTATTTTTGTCGAGTACAATTTTTACATCTGCCCTGCGCAACATTGAGTCTCGCCTGGCCTGAGGCTGGTCGATACCAATGGGCAAATAAGCGGCCCCCGCTGCGAGTACCCCCAAAACAGCGGCAATCTGGTCGGGCCCTTTCGGCAGGTTAATGGCGACCACCTCCGCCAAAGAAACCTGGCTTTCCAACAACCAAGCGGCAATACGCAGGGCGCGTTCTGCCAGGACGCCATAACTCAAAGAAATTCCGTCGCCCCAATACAAAGCGGTGCTCTGGGGGTTATCCCTTGCCTGCTGGAAAAATCGCTGGGATAAATTATCCGCGAAGTCAATTGCAGTGCGCTTCTCAAGCTGGGCTCTTTTTCCCCGTTGAGAATCAGGTAATAAATCCGGGGGCATCAAATCCCATTCGGCACTACCCGCCCAATGGAGCAAACCGATATAGGCTTGGAACATCTCTGCGCACATTCCCTCGGGGAACAGTGCTTCGACCACATCCCAATTTAAATAAACACCGCCCTCTACCTCGACCACCTGGTGATCCAGCCAGACTTGCGGTGTCTGTGTCAAAGCCCAGATGGGTTCTCGCAGAGGCCCATTTTCGGGAGCCGCTGTACCACCGGGAATACCCAGGGCGCTGGTGAATACCACAGGCATTGTGGCGTCCGCATCACTCTGCCGGCGAGCTAACTCCCGCATCAAGCTGACACTGGAAATATCACGGTGCTCCAGGGCCGCACCAACTTCCCCTTGTATTTTTCGCGCTCTTGCCAACCAACTGTCGCTGGCTTCTGGCCGGTAACCCACCAGGGTCAAAGAGGTAAAGTCGCCCATTACCCGATAAATATCCGGGTGAACCTCACGGCGGTCGAATAAGGTAAGGTTCAGGCTCAAATCAGGGCGACTGCTCCAGCGGCTAAGCACTTCGGCAAATGCGGTTAGAAGCAGACTCGAAGGCGTGATTCCCTGTTCAGCAGCACGTGCAACCAGGCTTTGCCAGGTACTCTTGTCGATATGCTGTTGATGACGCACGAAATGCGGCCGTTCAATGGATGCCGGCTCCCGAACAATGGGTAATTGGGGCGCGGGGGGTAGCTCTGATAATTTGTGCTGCCAAAATGTTTTTGCGGCAGCCAGGGGACCTTCTTCAAGGTCACTATCAAATACCGCAGTAGTTTGCGGTAACACATTGCGCACATAGTCGCGGAAAGATAGATCGATTGCAGGTAGATCAGTATCAGGGCTCTGGTAGAGAATATTTAACTCACGATAAAACAGCAGAATACTGAAAGCGTCGAGAATCAAGTTATCCAAACCGATGGCCAATCGGGTATTGCGGCCACAGCGTACCGCACGGACATCAAACAGCGGCCATCGGCTTGACTCAAACACCTGCTCCGCATATTCCTGTCGCAGTTGCGCTAAAGCAGAAGTCGGATCACTGTCTATCTCTGTAACATTGATGGAAAATCTCGGCACATCCGCAAGGATGCGCTGTCGACCTTCGCTATCGAATACAGCCCGCAGCATCTCATGCCGGGCAATCATGGCGTTTAGCGCAGATTCCAAACGCTCCAGATCGAGATCAACAACGTCATATTCGCGATAAAAATGACAACCGATACCACCCAAAACAAATTCTGGGTCCCTTCCCAGCCAATAGGCCCGTTGAACCTCAGTAGGTTCAAAAAGCTCGTGGCGAGTGGACGTATCCGATTGCCAAGGCGTAGTAGCAATTTCGGTAGCGCTGTTATTCTTCTCTGGATTCTCAGCAGGGTCTTGAGCTAATGTCGCAGCAAAGGCGGCCAGGCTTGGCTGGCTAAACAATTCCGACAGTGTGACACCTACGAAGCCAGACTCGCGCAGGTCTCGCACAACACGGGTTGCCAAAAGGGAGTCACCCCCAAGTGCGAAGAAATTATCATCCCGTGCTATATCATCAACATCGAGGAATTTGCACCAGACGGCAGCCACCTGCTGCTCTAATTTACCTCGCGGCGGGTTCTGCTTTGCCTGATGTTGCGCTATGGATTCATCGGCAAACTGCTGTAAACCGCCGCGATCAATTTTGCCATTGGCCGTAAGGGGTATTTCAGCGAGACAGCAAAGCTCACTGGGCAGCATGGCGCTGGTCAATCGCTGGGTCAGGAATTCCCGCAAGTCGCTCAAGGGTTCCTGCAATTGCTGCAAATCAACAAAGCACTTTTCTGAAGCGGTGCTGGATTTCGCCACTTTGGGCTCTGGAACTACAACCGCCACCACACCTCGCTGGGTCAGCAGAGCGACCGCTTGCGCAATCGCATTGTGCGCAGTCAGCGCGGCCTCAATCTCGCCGAGTTCGATGCGGTGTCCACGCACTTTGATCTGGTTATCGGCGCGGCCCAAAAATTCCAGGCAACCATTTGGCCAATAGCGGCCCAGGTCTCCGGTGCGATACCAACGTTCGCCTCCGTCTGTTACAAAACGTGCTGCGGTGATTTCGGCAGCACCTCGGTATCCAAGGGCAACGCCCGCACCACCGATCCACAACTCCCCTATCACCCAGTCAGGGCAATCGCGGCCCAGGGAATCCACCACCCTGAATTGCTGGTTGGCTAAGGGGTAACCATAGGGGATGGATCTCCAAGAGGGATCGACTTCTTTTACTTCAAAATTGTTGGACCAGATAGAAGCCTCGGTGGCCCCACCCAAAGCGATAAAGCGGCAATCCGGATTTACACGTCTTAACCTTTCCGGCAGGTCCAGGCTGATCCAGTCTCCGGAATTTAATACCAGGCGCAGCTCTCCCGCTGAAGTATCGCCACCGGTGGTTAACAGCATATCCAAAAGGGCTGGCACTGTATTCCAAACAGTAACGTCATGTTGACACACCAGCTGGTGCCAGCGCTCTGCATCCCGCCGGGATTCCTCTTCAACCAATACCAGTGCACCACCTGCGGACAGCAGCCCAAAAATATCGTAAACGGATAGGTCAAAATCCAAGGCTGATACGGCGAGCACGCGATCATTTTCGTTAACAGAAAAGCGCTCGTTAATGTCCGCTATGGTGTTCCAGGCACTTCCGTGGCTAATTTCAACCCCCTTGGGCTCACCGGTAGAGCCAGAGGTGAAAATGGTATAAGCGAGATCTTTTGTCTCACCCACTACGGGCCGGGATAAAGGGGCAACACCCGAGAGCACAGACAAGTCATCAATAACCAGCTTGGCTCTGGCAAGCTTGAGCACACGCTCTCTGCGCAGCGGTGGCTGGTCTATTCCCAGCGGCAGGTAAGCCGCTCCAGCGGCCATTACCCCAAGAACGGCTATAATCTGCTCCGCGCCTTTGGGCAATAAAATCCCGACCATATCACCGGGCTCAACCCCCTGAAGCTGCAGGTACGCTGCCATTGCCAAGGCGCTGTGGGCCAAGTCCCCATAGCTAATTTGCTCATCGTTCCAATACAAAGCCACGGCTTCCGGGCGGCCTTCAGCATTGTTAAAAAACTGCTCGTGTAATTGGTGGGACTGAATTTTTTTAGCCGTGGAATTTACCCGCTGGCGTTGCTGCTTTTGCTCCGCTGGCAGCAGCGATGGTATGGGCTGGGCCCAGAATTCCGGGCTACCGATCAGGCATTCCAGTAACTGCGTAAAGGCCGCAAACATGCCATCCAGGACGCCGGGAGCAAAAGCAGCTTCCCGCGCATCCCAGTTTACAGACAGGCCGCCTTTGAGCTCCATAACCTGTACGTCCAGCCACACTTGTGGCCCTTGGGAGATAATCCAATTGACATCTCCAAAGGCACTGCGAACTGACTCGCCAAATAATTCTCCCAGCCCAAGCGCACTGGTAAAGACAACCGGCGCAAACACCGTTTGTCCCTGTTGTCTGCTAAGGTCACGCAGCACCTCTACGCCAGAATAACTCCCGTGCGCTACATCCTGACGGAAGTTGTGTTGTAAACGCTGTGCACGCTCAACGAAGGTTCCACTCTGGCTGCCCTGCCAGGAGAGTAAGATCGAAGAAGTGAAATCTCCCACCAGTGAATTGACATCCTGATGTAGAGATTCTCGGTCAAACAGGGGGAGATTCAGCAGAAAATCTGACTCTTCGCTATAGACCGTAAGCACTTCGGCAAGCGCAGCCGCCAGGGTCATGGATAAAGTAATCCCATGACAACCCGCGTAATCCGCCAGCTGTTTTTTCTTTTCGGCACTCAAGCTGTAATGGCGACGAACCACTCGACGGCTATCTTTTTGCTCAACACCTATTGCGGTAGGTAACTGAGGGGCACCGGGCAAATCTGGCAGGCGAGCCTGCCAGTGTGCTTTGGCCTGTTGCTTTGTAGCTTGCCACTCTTTCTTTGAGTGCAGAGCACTGCGGTCAGCCTGGTAGCGCGGATAACTGTAATTTAGCGGTGCCGGAGGTTGCTCTGACTCAAGATAGAATTGGGCCAAGTCATCCAACAATACGCGCAAACTAAAAGCGTCCGCGGCTACCATATCCAGATTAATATGCAGGCGTGTGCCGCCAGCTTTTAATTCCGCAGGTAACAATGAGAGCTGTACATCAAAAACCTCGCCCTGCAATATATCCAGCTGCCGATGGGAGAGTTGCTCCCTAACAGCAATAAGACTCTGCTCTGCTTCTGCGGCAGCCTGATGCCTGAAATCATGAACCTTTAAACCGGGCCAGCTCACTTCTGCGGGAATCTGCTGTCGGCCGTCATCGAGGATTTGAACACGCAGCATCCCATGCCGCTCGAATAGGGAGCGCACAGCCTGTTCCAATCGATCAGGTACTACATCCTGGCCATCAAACTCATGATAAAAATGTGCGGCAACGCCCCCTAAATATTGATTCGGGTCTCGTCCAATCCAATAGGCATGTTGCATCGGTGCCAAATCAAAGGGAGTGCCTTCATCAAAGACTCCCGGCACAGATAAATGTTCACTGGTACTTTCTTCAGTTCCAGTAGCCAACTGAGGTAGAGAAAGCCAGGCTTCCAATTGAGGCACTGCAATAAGATCAGCAAATTTTACTTTGATCTTTTTCTGCCTTAATTGACCAGCTATCTTCATGATTTGTACTGAGTTAAGCCCCAGTGCAATTAAGTCAGCTTGCGGATGAATGCCATTAATATCGGCATCAATAGCCTGACAAACTAAGTCCTTTAACAAACTGGCCGGACTGATTGGCTCTGATTTATTCTGCGGCTTCGGCGACAAGAGATACGCTCCTTATTGCGTCTCGGATAACACGCATTTTGATACAACTTTCACGATACTCGTGGGCAGGAAGGGAAGCCTCAACCAGGCCACAACCGGCAAATAGTGTTACCTTGCCCGGAGTAATAAGTGCAGAGCGCAGCGCAACAGCAAACTCCCCTTCCCCCTCGGCATTGAGCCAACCAACAGGTCCGGCATACCAACCGCGATCCAGGCCTTCATTTTCACGAATATACTTCAGTGCTTTTTTCCTCGGCAGGCCTCCCACCGCAGCACTTGGGTGTAAATCCGATAAGATATCCAATAGAGTTACGCCATCTTTCACAAAGCCTTCCAGCGGCGTAAGCAAATGCTGAATTTGCTTTAATTTGCAGAGTTGGGGCGGTTCTGGTTCCGCTACGTTGTGGCAGTATTTGCGTAAGATAGAAAGGAGATGTTGGACAACCAGGTCGTGTTCAAATCGGTCCTTCTCGCTGTCAAGCAGAGATATCCCCAATTTATAATCAGTTGCCGGGTCTTTTCCCCGAGGTGCGCTACCGGCCAAAGCAACGGTACTGATACGCCCGTCTTTGCCTGCCGCTAAGCGCTCAGGCGAAGCCCCAAGAAAGCAACTTTTTCCGCGGGAAAAGGCAAATAAATAGGCATCGGGGTAAGATTCTTGTAAATATCCGAGAATACTTCCCGGGCAGCAATCCGCGCTCAGTGATTCAGAACGAGCGAGAACTACTTTTTGGAATTCGTTGCGCTTGATTGATTCGACCGCGCCTACTACACGCTGCTGCCAAGCCATCTGGCCTGCATAATTTTGGCTAAAATCAGACTCCACCGAAAACAAATTGTCATTCGCAGAAAGGTCAGAGCTACGAGACAAAATATGCTGCCACCGCGCCTTCACCCGCTCCGCAGTCTGATTGCATTCTGTTTGATCGGTAACGATAAAATTCATTACCAGATAACTGCGATCCCCTTCACAGTAAAGGGCCAACTCGGGCAACGTAAGCGCCCCTGCGGGAAAGTCTTGCCACAAGGATGAGGGATCTTTTTGGCTATCAAAAGCAAACCCACCACACAAAACCGGCCGATGCCCCCCGCTTACCACAGCGGAGGACATCAATTTTTGCCAATTGGCTTGGATTTCAGACCAAGATTCCCCTGGAGCACAACTAAATTCGCAGGCAGAGCCAAAGGTCACAGCATATTCATCTCTAGAGGGCACACCCCACAGAGACGCGATCCTTTCGTGCTGATAGCCGGTGGCAAACAACCCTATTGGGTTGCGTCTATGACATGGAGATGAAAACGATGCCAGAACCTCTGGCTGTCCCTGGCTTACCCTGGACTTGGCTTCCTGCAAACAGGCTTCCAGGCCAGCATATTTAGATCGGCCCTTCATACACCTTCCTCAACGGGCAAGCCGCGCTCAGCGCGCCAATGCAGCTTTTGCTGATTGATAAACCAGTGAATAATCCCGGTAAAAAGCTGCTCTATATAATCTGCGGAAAGTTGTTCTTTCTCAGCCCAACGACGGCGGTCAATCAACATCTCCGCAACCCGGTCTGGAGCAGGAATACTCGTTTCATCCGGCTTGAACTGGGCTGCTGACAAAACATACCCCATACGCCGCTGCAACAGCCTGATGATCTCACGATCAATGGAATCGATACCTTGGCGGATCTCATTCAGATTTTCACACTCCATTGGTAGCTTCGTTGCTTGCATAGAAACTCCATCACCTAAGCTGTTCATCTTCCCATCGATAATGAAACGTTATAACATATCATTTCCGAAATCAACGGGATGTTTGTTTTGGATTTGGGCGTCAGGGTGGAGAGAGTGTGTGCTACTTGTTACTAAAGAGAAATAATTCGAACATCATCAAAAATAATGATCCCGGATTAATCGAGGCAGAGATCCGCTATCTATTGAACGATGGAGAATATAGGGCCGCTCAACAGCCCTATTCTCCCGACAATTAATTTCGATAGCGTTACAAGAAACAGAAAGATTTTATACGGCCAACTTAACTTTACATGCAGTTAGGCCAAGCGGAGCTTCTGAACAATATGGCCAACCACCAGATCAGGACAATCTGACAGATAAAAATGGTTACCTGCGTATTCTTTCAATTGGAACTCACCATTGGTCCACTGCTGCCAACCCCGAGCTTCATCGGTGCTCAACTCAGGATCATCCCGTCCTAGCATCGCGGTGATGGGACAATCTAAAAGTTGGTCCGAGGACATCTTGCTGGTTTCGATCAATCGATAATCCTGGCGTATAGTAGGAAGTAGTAGAGCCCTTAACTCAGGAATTTCCAATAATTCAGGAGAGGTGCCGCCAAGCTCAATGAGTTGTTGGCACAGAGATTCATCACTCAACTGGTGTACGTTTCCAATCTTTTGAAATTGTGGCGCTTCGCGCGCAGAGACAAATATGTGTTCAGGACCGCACAATTTTTCGCGATACAAGGAGAGAGCCAATTCATGAGCAACTGTAGCTCCCATACTGTGCCCAAATACTGCCCAGGGTTTATCGATGACAGGTTTGATAGCCCTACTTAACAAAGCAATTAAAGTTTGCATATTTGTGGGCATAGTTTCATTACAGCGTTGCTCCCTACCCGGTAAACATACGAGAACCAATTCTATGGAATCTGGCAATAATTTCGCCCAAGGTCGATAAAGTGATGCTGTACCACCAGCATGAGGCAAACACAAAAGTCGGATAGCCGCTTTAGGTTGAGGGCGAGGGATTTGTAGCCAAGCGCCGGACATAGATTTATCTCAATAAGAAATTTGAAGCCGTGAATACTAACTGTTAATTCTTAATTTAGAAATCTGAAGAAGATTCAAAAAAACACTCCCCTGCTCCACCCAAACATTTCAGGAGACCAGCATGGAAAATAATTTACTTAATGGTTACACGCCTCACCCAAAGGAACTAGAGGATTTCTATCAGCAACAAGGAATTTGGGATAACCAACCTATTTGGGAGCTGATCACACGTAATGCGAAAAACTTTCCCAATCAATGCGCAGTTCGGGACCTATCGGATCAATTAACTTATGCTGAATTGGTTAATGAGGCCGATAGCATTGCTGCAGGCCTGGTGGAACAAGGCTACAAAGTTGGGGAGCGGGCAATACTCCAGTGGAGCAATCAGGTCAGTTTTATTACAACCCTGCTCGGCTTATTTCGAGCGGGACTGGTTCCTGTACTAGCTTTGCCTGCGCATCGCCAAAATGAAATATGCCATTTTGCACAGGTCTCGGGTGCCAGTATCTATATCACTTCAGGAGCGGAAAGTGATGCAAGCCGTCACAGCATGATAGAACAAATTGCTTCGCAATCTCCGACTTTGCGAGGCATATACAGTTCTGATGAAAATGACACATTCCCCTCCCTGCCCAGAACAGAATGCCAAGGCTTCACCCCTGTTCCCGTAGACCCCCACGCCCCAGCTCTATTCCTCGTTTCCGGTGGCACTACAGGACTTCCGAAACTTATTCCACGCTCCCACAATGACTATCGCTACAACATTACCTGCGCTACGGCTGCTTGTAATTTAGGAAAAGATGAAATCTATCTGGCAGTACTCCCCGCCGCCCATAATTTTCCATTGGGTTGCCCCGGCATTCTGGGCACGCTATCCATGGGTGGGCAGGTAATATTCACCAAAGATGCAAGCCCGGACTACTGCTTTGAGCTGATAGAGCGTTACGGCGTAACCGCCACAGCCCTGGTCCCAGCACTGGCTCAAGTCTGGACTGCAGCGACAGAATGGGAAGATGCTGATTTAAGCTCTCTCCGCTTACTTCAAGTTGGTGGCTCAAAGCTGAGTCCAACTGACGCCAATGCTGCGATAGATGCTTTTCCCGGTGCACTACAGCAGGTATTCGGAATGGCCGAAGGGTTGATTTGTTACACCCATCGCGAAGATAACAATGAAACCATCACCAATACTCAAGGAAGACCTATGAGTTCCCTCGATACTCTAAAAGTGGTTGATGAGTACGGGCAGGAAGTGAAAGCCGGAGAAGAAGGAGAACTGCTTACTCGCGGCCCCTATACACTGAGAGGCTATTACCGTGCAGAAGAACATAACCGACGCGCTTTTACCCCAGATGGATTCTATTGCAGCGGGGATCGTGTACGCATTCTGGACAATGGCAATATTGTAGTTACTGGACGACTCAAAGATGTTGTAAATCGGGGCGGGGAAACATTTGCATGTGACGAAATTGAAGAGCATCTACTCGCCCACCCCAGCATCCAACAAGCAGCTATCATTGCTTTGCCAGACCAAGAGATGGGAGAGCAAGTTGGAGCGACTATCGTATGTACGGATAAAGCGCCAAGCTTGCAAACGTTGCGCGACTTCTTAACCGAAAGGGGCCTGGCCAGCTTTAAGCTACCTGAGCAGCTTAAAGTGTTATCTCGTCTGCCGGTTACCGCAGTCGGGAAAGTTGATAAGAGGAAGCTCTTAGATCTTATCGATTAGTACTATTTGAGAGATTGAGCACCCATATTCATGAAAGTATGGCTTTAACCCATACTTTCATTTTAAATGAACAAGAAGTATAAATCAGAATATAAAGGATATACCAACTTGCAACACATTAAGGTTCCTTAAATCAAATTCTATATGGTCAAAGTCATTTATATAATACTCCCCCACCTTACCAACATTATGCAGCATGTATTCGGCACTTATACGGAAAGAGTTATTAAAGTTGTATCGCGCACCTAGACCTACATGGAAATAGCTTTTACTGAATTCATTTGACCCATAATAGTTACCACCAGCGTAAAATTCATCCATGGTATATGACCAGTCCAGCTGCGCAAAACTATAGCCCAACAACAAATACATGCAGGACCTGTCGCAATACCAAGATAAATCCAGAGCTCCTGTAATTGAAAATACATCCAAGCGATGTTTCTGATCGACCTGGTATCGCTCAATAACCGTAACTTCGTCATCGATATAATCGATATTTTCTACCGATATCGATCGCCCTAAATTTGTTCTGCCATAGCTAAAGCGAAGTTCAAACGGGTAGCCATTGAAGTCGATCCCGATATCGACGCTGCCCCAAGGCTCACTTCCTGAACTTGAGGTTTTGTAGTAACTATATTCGTAAAAATAATCGTAGTAGAAATATGGGTCATAAAGTACCCCTACAGTACGATAATCCTGCTTAACCTCCAGCCTATTAACTCCACCATTCAGTGAAATAAATGGACGAAACCCCCACGGGTTTTCTAAACTGCCATAGTCAGCAGCTATGGCCTCCATGGAAAAAGTAAGTGTTCCAAGAATGACAGCTGAGTGCAGGCGCATAGTAACCTCCTTGTCGCTTTACACAACTCAAACCCCTCACAGAATCCAATACATTGATTTGTCGATATGACCAACAGTCCTTTACAGCGGTACATAACACTATTTGTCAAAGCTCCCATGTTAATATCGACAAATCGTGTTCTTATGCAATGAAAAGCTATGGATTCAAAGTAAACTTGTACTCCTATAAATTTAAAAATAGCAGTTACTCCTAACTTCCAGGGCTCAATTTACTGCCAGGGTAGCGAAAGGTGTTAGCAAAGTGATGAACGGGCATAAACCAACAATGTAAGAACGAAGCCGTTAGATTTATACACGCCGTTTAAATACTCTGAACTTCAGATATAAACAACAATCAAAAACGATACTCTTATATTATTCATACTTTGATGCCGAGCAACACAAGGAGGAGGGCTGAAAATCAGGACACTCCGCGATCCCTTGCCGTTTTATGTCATTTGACCAACTATTTTATGCTGGCATAACATTTACCTCAGCATCAAGATGCTTTGTGGCAACCCCGGTCAATGAATACGAAATTGCGTCCAGGGTTGTCACGCAAAACAATATCATTTTGGCGGCGCACATTTATCGGCTATCGCATATAACTCCACCCTACTGATATGAAAACGATCCATATTCACATCCTTAAAAGCCATTAACTGGATCTCAAAGAGTCTAGTTTGCAATACCCGGTTGTGCGTTGGTGGCACATACTTAGACTTACTACCAGGCACAAACTATTTCTCGGCTCGAGGATATTATTTGCCAATCAAACCTATGAGGAATAATTAAACACTCAATGTCCTCCGTAACTTCAATAGATCCTAATAACCAATGCAAACTTCGTACTCTATTTTCCCACATCAGAATTACACAGTGATCTATAAACTAATACCCACTTGTAACTAAGTGGCAAAACTTGGCTGGCCATTAATTTTGTTTGCGCAAATCAGGTATATCATGATGCTCCCTCTCCACGGAAAGCGTATCCTTTCATTCGAAACCTGGGGCGCAGGATCCTTTCATGGCACTTTACTAGCTTTTCTGGGCGCAGAAGTAGTCAATATTGAAGACCCCAAACAAGGTGGGAATCCACTTAGAAAAATGGGATCTATCTATCTTGATGAAGCTCGCGAAGACAATGAGACAAGTGAATCGACGCTCCACAACAAGAAGAGCTTGGCCCTGGATATCAGGGATCCCACTGGCAGGGAGGTATTCTTGAAGCTTGTGAATAACTCACATGCTGTTATCGACAACTTTAGAGGCTCTTTACCCGAAGAGTTAGGCGTTACCTATGCTGACCTCAAAGTGGCGAACCCCAAAATAGTTTGTACCCATCTATCAGGGTACGGCAGAGACAACAATAGAAAACACTGGCCAGGATATGATTTCCTTATGCAGGCAGAAACTGGTTGGATGTCAGTGACTGGAGAACCAGGATCTATCCCAACCAAAGTTGGCGTGTCAGTAGTGGATCTCTTGGGGAGTGTCTATTCAGCCCTCTGTACCGTTTCAGGGTTACTGCGGACCGAAGTCACAGGAAAAGGCGGTGATTTTGACACTAACTTATTCGATATTGCGCTAAATTGCCTCTGCTACCAAGGGTTATGGTTTCTCAACGAGGGGATAGTCCCAGGGAAGCAACCTCGCTCAGCCCACGCATCCCAAGCACCTTGCCAATTAGTAAAGACAGCAGATGGTTGGTTTTATGTTGCCTGCTTAACCCAGAAATTCTGGGAAATGCTTTGTCACGAACTAGGCTCCGATTTATTACAAACTGATGCCCGCTTTTTGACCAATGAAAGCAGGATGCAAAACAGAGAGCTGCTGACAGAAGCTCTGGACCAGCACTTCCAGAAGAGAACAACAAAAGAATGGTGCGCTCAAATGGAGGGTAAAATCCCCTGTGCCCCGGTCTATGATATCGCCGAGGCGCTTAACAACCCCTATGTCCAAGATAACGACAAGACTGTATCAATTCCCTATGCACGCAGTACAAGCCGTGACTCAATACAATTTATAAACGCCCCCTTCTCTATTCCCGACACTCCTCCAGTGCCTTTCCAGCAAGCACCACTTTACGGAGAGAACACTCGAGAGATCCTTGGTGACTTGGGTATCCCACAAGATGAAGTGGAGTCCCTGGCAAAAGCTGGCGTGATCTATTGCTGCTGAAATGCATCGGTACTGATGAGGATAACTCCCAATTGGCCAGACCACTCTCTACCTAGGCGCCCTGTTACTACAATTTCCTCAGTTCCACCCGATACCTCACCACCCCAGGAAGACGGGATTGAACGGGAGCTACCTTAACGCTATGAACATCGGCCACCTGGATTGGAATGCCATTCTCGCCCACGCCCGCAGTCTTTCACTCTACGGCGGACCAGATATACCTGTTTCTGCCGTATGTCTCGATGACATCCCCGTTTGTGGCCCCGTTGAACTGAAACATATCAGCCAAAATGCCGCGCAGGAACACGGAGCCATTATCATGTCTAGCGGCGGCACAACTGGAAAGCCGAAGCTGGCCTATACACCTTATCACCAGGCAATTCAAAGATTGCTCAAGGAATGGCGCCCGCTCAGCTCTCAAAGTGTTCTTCTTAATCTCTTTAATCCTGGGCGGCTATGGGGTGCACACTACTTCATTCAAACACTGGCAGAGGCTTCCAAATGCACCATTGCACCTACAGGCCCCTTTATATCAGGTGAGGTGGAGAATTGGCTGGAACTTCTACATAACATCGATGTGGACTCACTTGCTGGCGCACCCACAGGACTGGCAGATTTTGCCGAAGGTATACTAGATTCAGGCAGCCAACTCCCAATAAAGACAATTATCTGGATGGGGGAACCTTGGACCAAAGCAAAGTTGAAGGTCATACGTAAGGCTTTCCCTGATGCTGGGCTGTGGTGCGACTATGGATCGGTAGAAACCAATAGCATTGCTGTCAATTCCCCTGAGTGTGATTTGAACATATATCACCTTTTAGCGGACCAATTGATCGAAACTGACGATCAAGGCGCCCTGCTTACCCGTGTAGGTACAGGGTGGACAGTACCGATAGTGCGTTACCGGTTAGGTGACCTAATCCAAAAAGCAACTTGTCCCTGTGGTCGCCCTAATGGCCTATCTATTCAGGGGAGAGCAGATGACAATGTCGGGTTATGCAGCGCCCTTCTGGACCTCAATAAGATCATAGAACTCACCTATGAATGTGAAGGCGTCGAAGAAGTTCAACTACTTCTCAGCGGCGACACACAAACAAAAAAGTCTGCCGATTCAATAGTCGTTCAGTTCACAGGCACGGCAAGTGCCAACAGCATCTGTGAGCATATTTTGAACAACATTCACAACCTCGCCTCTGTTGTCAGACAGTACCCTCAGTCCTTCACAGTACAAAAAGCCGAGCGACTTAAGCGTATCGAACGCACCAACAAAGTTCCCCGGGTTATTTGGAGAATGAGCGATGGGAAATAGCGGTAGAACTCAAAGCATAACTCCCCCTAGCGCATCCGACGGTCCTATGTGGGACCGTCTTATGGGAAACTATAATTTTGCCTGCCTGATGGTTTCTGCAAAGTTGGATATCACCGGGCTAATTGAACGCGGTTATGATTCCTGCGAAGCACTCAGTAAGGAATTGCAGCTCAGCAATAAAGGAATGGGCTTCTTTCTGCTGATTCTGAGTCATTTGGGGTATATCTGCTTCGACAAACAACAAGTGAAAAATACAGAGCTGGGAAAATGCTACCTCTCCAAAAGTAGTCACTACTATTGGGGGGAAGTCTTACTCGATCCTTTTCAAATCTATGACATCAATCACCTGGATAAAAAGATACTCACCAGCTTACAAAGAGAATATGAGCTGGAATGTAAAGGTCGCTCTGTAACCGACATGTGGCAAAAAAATGACATGGACAATGACTCGGCAGCAGCTTTTACTCATCTGATGCATTCGCAGGGGTTTGCCTCCGCAGTTGAGGCTGCTTCCTGCGGTATTTTTGAAAACGCTCAAACCTTACTCGATGCCGGTGGAGGCTCTGGAACCATTGCTCTCGCCTTCTGCGATACCTATCCTGAGCGCAATGCGCTGCTCTTCGACCTGCCGCCGGTTTGCGATATAGCAGCAATGTATATAAATAAGTTCAAGAAAAACCAGCAAATCCAGATAGTTAAGGGGGATTTCTTTAGAGACCCATGGCCTGAGGGGTTCGATGGCATTTGCTTTAGCAATGTGTTGCACGATTGGCAGCATGCTACATGCCAAATCTTAATCGACAGAGCCTTCGCACTTTTACCAAAAGGTGGGCAGGTATTTATCCACGATATGCTCTTCGATGATACTCGTTTAACGCCAAGCTTGTTCTGCTTTCATTTGTTTATGAACCACGGCTCCCAACTATACTCAGCCAAAGCGCTTTATCGGATGCTTGAGACAGCAGGATTTGTAAATCCTCAATCATACCAGGCACTCGGCTATTTCTCGGTATTATCAGCCAGAAAGCCCTAGCCCTACCCTTATTATCCTATTTTACTTATATGATATCTATCGCTACTTCCACGAGCAGTTCGTTTTTTGATTACCCTTTCGTCACCGACTGACTATTAGGGTATTAGCTAGAAAGTGTTTAACCTTTAAATAATAGTAAATAGTTTTTGGTTTAAGCATTATAAAACTATAACTTTGTGAGGTACTTCTCGTTAATACATTTAAAGTAGCTAACAGGTTATATCTTTTCGATATCATTGCTTTCGCACTCTATTGCCCTTCAGGGGTTTATACTTGAAACATTTGAAGATTATTGAAGTTCCTGATATCCGACCTCACAAGGGAGACGGGTAGAAATAAACTTCATACGTTTAGAGACGCAAGTATTGCTGCATGCGATTACTTTTATCTCGGCAGTCGTAATAGAGAGCGCAATTAAATCTGTTTAAAAAATAACAAACTCAGGCGAACAGTAGGAATAATAATGAAAAAAAACTATTCATGGTCACTCTCGAAAGGGCTAAAGAAGATTTGTATCGCTTTATTTAGTTATATAACGTTGATGAGTACGCCTCTATTTGCAGAGACCGATCCTTATTCAATGTTGGTTCAATTCAACCTCTATTACGATTACGAGACAGAACAAGGTACCAATGACCACGCAAAATATGCACTCGAGCTACAACGGCGCCTGACTTACTCAACACCAATTCGCTATACACAAGTCCTTGCAACACACAACAGTTATAACTCTGATGCCTATGGTGCTATCTGGGTAGGCTCTGAACAATCTGCCAGGGTTAAAGACCAAATTGATATTGGTGCTGAAATTATTGAGCTGGACCTGCATCAGTTCAGTGGTGAACAATATTTTTGTCATGGCTCATTCTACTGTAATTTCTGGCTTGATCCTCAACGCGTTCCTATCTCTACTGTATTGGGAGATTTGAGGGATTGGGCTTACAAGCAGGATCAATATGGCACTAACCGTACAGTAATCGTACATATCGAAAATGCGGTATCGTCCGGTGCCCAGGTAACTTTTAAAAACCATCTTATAGATCAGATAGGCCTGGAATACATTTACACACCCCAAGACTATAGAGAGGACTTTCCCAATGGGGTTGAAGTCACGAGCTATAAACGAACCTCACTTCCCTCTCAAGAGTTATCACGGGAGACAGTCCGTAAACATGATGGTGTAAATGGGAAAAAGAGATTCGTATTTTTTTGGACAAAAAATGACAGCAATATTGGGGATGATAATGAGTCATTCGATGTAATATTCGATGGATGGGGTGGACTGGACAGGCACTGGAAGAGTGGCGATGACGATTCCCTGGACAACTGGGATGACGGTATCAACACCGTAGAACACTATGATGTCAGTGCTACAGACAGCAGATTTCAAAATAAAGGACTATGGTCTTGGGGAGAGGGAGAACCCAATGATCATGGTAACGGAGAGGACTGCGCTGTTATCAGAAGCGACGGGCGCTTTAACGACCGTCAATGTGATCGCTCTTATTCATTTGCTTGTAAAAGGCGGTTAAATGGAGAACTGCATGTAAACGACTTAAAAGATGATGGCGCTATCGATTACCCTGTTATGTGGTCACTGACTACGAGGAAGTCTACCTGGTCGAATGGAGAGAGTGAATGTCAGGCACTGGGTACTCAATGGCACTTCGATGTGCCTCGCAATATGATGGAAGCACTCGCATTGAAAAGTAAGCTGGCAGCTGCCAGTGAGACAGCAGCCTGGATTGCTTATACTGACCAGGATAGTGAAGGTACAATTGAAGGTGACTTTATAATAACAACTGTAGATTACTAAAAAGATATTGTAGGGTTCTTTGTCTTTAGGTAATTAGAGATCTACTAACTTTCAACTTGATCTGACAGTTACCCGCTTCTTAGAAGAAGCCCTGTCAGATCAAGTTCAATCATGCCTATTTTTAATGTGAAAACATCTTATCTTTACGGCCCATCATCCTATAAAAATATTTAAAAGACCTCGTAATAAACAATCTGTGGTACAGGTAACGAGCTACCGATGACTCCTATTCTCAAGATTAACAGCAGCCCGCCAAATTTTAGCTATGAACTCTATAAGCGCTGTTCGGTCGCCGGTACGCCCCTTTCCTTTATCAGCGGTGCAAACCTGAAATATGTTAAAGTTCGCCAAAACCACTCTAGCGGCCCCATACGAAATGCCTTAAGCCAAAGATCCGAATATGCCAGCTGAAACAGGCCCAGCAGCACACAGACCCCAAGTACTTCTATACGTGTCAGCTCACCATACAAACCCAATCCAAAGCCATAAAAAATATAAATGCAAATAAATGATTGAGCCAAGTAATTGGTAAATGCCATCCGCCCAACGCTTTGGATCTTGCCTTTGATCCATAGGTGTTTACCTAATTTGAACCAAAGGCAGATCAAGCCGATATAACCGATACTGGTAAATGTGGACCCTACCAAATTAAAAATGGCACCATAGGTGAAATAATCATCCATACTCCAGTCATGACTATAGTTCCAAATAAGCCCTATGCCGGTCAATGTCACACCAATAGCCACCCCAGCAATAGCTAGTTTTTTGTAGGCTGACGAACTGGCTTTGCCACGTAGGATATCCAACTTAAACAGGCCCATTCCCAGCAACATCATAGCGGCAGCTTTTAAAACAATGGAGAGACTAAAGTAGGAAATAACGATTGCTGATTCCGGACTAGAAGCTAAATTACCAGCAACTAATCGACTCCCGACCAGATCCCAGAACCCTCCTCGATATATTTCTATATCTTGCTGGATCTGCGCTGTATCAGGGGCAAAAATGGCTGCCGTTGCATATCGAGCTTCTCCTGTTAGGGGTTGTATAAAAGCTCCTGCCAGATATGAGCTATATGCTGACAAGGCAAGGATAATCACCCCCAATGCAATCAGCCAGCTTCCGCGCAACTTGCGGAACAAATAGGCAAACATGGCTATAAATGCATAGATCATCAGGATGTCGCCTTCCCAAATGAAGATGCCATGACAAAGGCCTATCAATAACAGCCAAAAATTTCGACTGTAATGAATTTTTGCAGCAGACTTATTCTGCTGCTCGCGTTTCTCAGCTAATAGTATGATCCCCGCGCCGAATAGCATGGCAAAAAGCCCCATGAACTTTTGATCAGCAAACAAATGGAAAAAGCTAAAGAGAAACTCATTCAAAGGGCCATTTGGCAAATAGGCCTTCGGATTCAAATAAGCCGCCATAGGCATAGAGAAATTTATCATATTCATTAAAGGAAGCCCCAACAAAGCGACTCCCCTTAACAAATCCAGCTGTGATATTCGATCCTGCATATAAGTCCTTTTAAAACTAAAATACGTTACAGATGTAAAGAGGTGGAGATTACAGGAAAAGAGGAAGAAATCGCTATATTTTTTCTGATCGCAGGTACCAACTAGGACCTTTCTAAGGAAGCTTTGATAAATGGACTTCTAGCCACCCCCATGGGATGAGAGCATGCATTTGAGAAAAAACTTCTCGCAGCGAGTTCCATGACGCTTCAGATTATATGCTGCTTCGTCAAAGGTGGCTAGGTACAAGATCTTGACGAATAGCGGAATACTACCAAGTTGGCTCGAAATTAATCAGAAGTTCCCTAACTAAGCTAAATATCAATTAACGTATTACTATCTAGCATCGCCTTCGCCTGCTGAAATGCAGTTTCGGGTACATAAGGATGGGAGAAAATCCAAAACTGCCCGCTTTCTATACCACTAGTAATGATATCAGCAGCTTTTTCTGGCTTCATACCTTCAGAAACCACCTTGACAACTTTGGCTTTAACTTTTTTCTCGACTTCAGACTCAGGGTGAATTACCGCTACACTTGCAGGCCTATTACGTGAAGAGTCGAGAATATTAGTTTTTATAGCACCAGGACAAAATACAGAAGTTTTTATAGGCGAGTTAGCCAAACGAAGATCCCGCTCTAAACTTTGCATTAAACCTACAACACCAAATTTTGAAACATTGTAGGCCCCTAAGTACCCTATACCATATAGGCCGGATTCCGATGCTACAGACAATATATGGCCCTCGTCATTCTGTTCGATATGAGGGAGAAATACATGAATACCGTTAATAGGCCCCCACAAATTCACTGATAAAATCCACTCCCACTCATCCATAGAGGTTTCTGCTATAGCCCCCAAAGGACCTATTCCGGCCACATTACAGAACAAGTGTACCTTATCAAAGTGTTTTAAAGTTCTATCGGCGATGTTTTGCACATCACCAAGTTTAGATACATCTGCTTGTACGCATATACACTCAGCACCTTCTCGTGCTATCAACTTGGCTGTTGATTCGAGATGACTTAGGGTATATCCGGCTAATACCAACTTCATTCCTTTTTCGGCTAAACGTATTGCTAAAGCCCGCCCTAGTCCACTTCCCGCTCCTGTAACAACAGCAACTTTATCAGACAAATCCATAACTTTCCTTTTTACAATATATTCAACATGACTAGGAACTTTAGATTCAACAAATCCTTAAATAGTTGATATATAGCTATTCACAGCAATAAAAATTGAATAAATTGAACCTCTACCAATAGTCTGAATAACTGCCAGGAATCTTATCCTTTAGCCCTTCAGTTAAAGTCTGTTGTGGCCATTTAAGCCACTTAAACTTTAATTAAGCTATAGATTAACAACCTAATGAACCGGGTATTGTATTTCTTTGGCAATCACCCACATTTTATAATCTGCAGGCATTTCAGATAAGTAATCGAGAGTTCGATAAATAAGATGTTTCTCCATTTCATCGACTCCAGAAGACTTGCTCCAGCCTTCTGCTGCTAACCGGTACATAAAAGTAACCAAAAGGAATTTCTGTTTGCTCGATAACCCATTTCCATGACCATTGATCATCATATGCATGGAAACAAGGTCATAATCCAAGTCAAAAATTGACTCATCAACCTGGACGGATATCTGGGCCGAACGACCCGATACAGAATTCCCCCGCGCAATCACCTGCATTTCATCAAGAAAGAAGGAGACATGAGCACTATTAGCGGCAGAGCTGTTTTGATATCGGCCTCTTAGTGCCAAATCCCTTATCTGACGATTTGAAATTTCACCCTTTAGCCAGAGTTCCGTCATCTGGGTAAACGGATCGTAGTCCTCGCTCTGGACTATATATTCATCGGCAAAGGGGGACAAAGAATAGAAAAGCGCGACAAGCCAAAAACAGATCCTTGTTACAGTCATTACAACTACCACTCGAAGTGAAGACCATGCCACGCGGTCGATTATGATGGGAAGTCTATTAAATTAAGTATAATCAAGAATTATTGTAGGAACATTGATCGGGAGGACACTTGCACTCATTTACGGGCGAATCAACCGGAGGCTTAAATTCCACATTGATCTTAGCTTTTTGAGGCAATCTTCTTTCCCTATGACTTTCCAAACCCTCCCTCATCATTGCGCTGATCTCTCCAGAGAGAAATTGATTTACAAACATTTCGGCCTCTTGATCCAAACTGTAATCACTGGGCCCCATTCCATTTCGTGACTTATATTTCGATAAGCTATAGGTCAGTAATATCTCTTGAGCCTCATTATCAAACTGGCTGAATAAGTCTATGGTCCAATTAGTTCCCACCATGTGTTCAAGAGCTTCAATATTATCTTTAAGCTCTAGATAAATAGCGGAAAAGTCCTCACCGCCCTGAAGAATTCGGCCAATGTAGCCAGCTTCCTCTTTGTGGAAGTAATCCAATCTTGCCTGAATACTAATTTCTTTGATGTCATTGGCGATAACATAGCGACCCAACTTTTCTACTTCAGTCACAGTCATACCAAGCTCATAAAGCTCCTCCTGATTCATCGGCAACATATGCCAAGAGGAGAGTATCCTCAGCAGCCTATATGATGTCACCCACTCAGGATTCTCTCCTAAATCAATTTCGTACCAAGCGGACTTCTTCTCAAGCCCATACTTACTGAGGTAAGACAAGTCTTCCCCCCTATTAGCAGCTTCCCTAACAGCCCTCATTCTTTGCCAGGCAGCCCAGTTCCGCTCCCTACTCAGCACCCATTCACTGTTAATCTCTTCATTATGTTTATAGGTAGTCGCAAATAACTCCTCGAGAGATGTGCGTTTTAAATCTGCAAAAGAAGGTGCCGCCAATAAACAGATCAGAAGGAGGCAAACCGGAGGAGTTAATTTCATAGAGACACCTTGTGGTGCTGTTGTAGTCGCATTTATCGAAGGGAATCTACTAACTATCGTCAAGAAATCTCTGCCGAAGGGTTAACCTGTGCCGTAATTACCCCTAGTAGAAGAAAGAAAAACTTGGAAATACCCCTTGGTCACATAGCGAAAGCAACCTTTGTCGAACAACCGGCCTCTGGTGTATGATTTATCAGTAATGAAAAACTATCCGTCCACATTTCGCGCCAAGCTGATAGCCATGGCGGCCCTGCTCCTGCTGATCTTGCAGGTGCAGACCGTGCTCGCCTGCGAAATGATGGAGGACCCCAAGCCATCAGCGGAATGTTGCTGCGATGATATGGCTAAGGGGTCAGACTCTGATGATGACTGTTGTGGCTATGACGCCCAAGTCTCCCTAAAGACTTCGCTGGACGACCATCAAGTTGCCGTCACCGCCGCATACTTGAATCTGGAACTTCCCCAGTTGGCGCCACCGCCAACTTACCAATGGCCCCAAATTCTGGCTCCGCCTTTCGGTACCCCTGAATTATCTCCTACTGCGACAGAATCCCACCCCGGCAACCGAACCTGGCTTGCCACTTTGCGCCTGCGTATTTGATCACTCCCTTTCTCTCTGACTAGCGAAATATGCCCCCAGCCCATGTTTGCTGGCGGCTTCAGAAAGATTGTTCTAGGAGTGAACCTTTTGATTTCCCAACAAGCTATAGCGGCCATTGGTGGCCTGCTCATTGACCCGTTTATTGATAATGTGCTTTGCGCGCAGATGCCCCTTTCCTTCAATCTGGAGGGTGCCCTATGAGCCAGCAAAGAACATTGAGCTTAATCGCCCTTACCCTGCTGTTAGCGGCTGCCGGCGCGGCCTTTTATTGGAAGAAAATTTCTGCACAAGCCGAAGCTCCAAATGCTGATTTTGTGCAAGCTGGCCCCTTCCAGATCGCAGTGTCTGTCGATCCGCTGCAACCCCAAGCGGGTAAAAACCAAATTCGAATTGAAGTTCGCAATGCTGACAATAAGCCGGTATCTGGAGCCGAAGTTCGCGCGGTAGCCGAGATGCCCGCCATGGGCGCCATGCCAGCTATGCGTGCCGTCGCCGATATCAGTGAATCCAGCCCCGGCATTTTCACCGGTGAAATTGAGCTGGCCATGGTGGGCTCCTGGCCCATGGTGGTAGACGTAGCGACAGGCCACGATAAACATGTCGATCTTGCCTTTGATATGAGCACCAATCGCAAAGGCCTGCGCCTAAAGTCTGCGCCTGAGGCTTCAGATACCGCCTATTACACCTGCTCGATGCACCCGTCGGTGAGAGCTGCCGAAGCCGGTAGTTGCCCTATTTGCGGTATGAACCTGCAACCTGTGAGCCACGATGAACTGAAAAGTGGCAGCATTGTGGTGGATAGCGGCCGACGCCAGGCTATTGGTATCAAAACCGGTATCGTCGAGCGACAGCCATTCGCCTTGCCCATTCACCTGCACGGCCAGGTCACCTATGACGAAACCCGCTTGCGGGATATCAGCCTGCGCTTCGACGGCTGGATTGGTGAGTTGGATGCAGATTTTGAAGGCAAGCAGGTTAAGCGCGGCGAAGTACTCTTCTCTGTTTACAGCCCCGAGTTGCTCGCAGTCCAGGACGAGTATCTAAAGGCCCGCCGCCGTGGCGATGCCTTGGAGAAAGCAGCACGAAGGCGTCTACTGTTGTGGGGTCTCTCTGAAGAGCAAATCGACTGGCTAGTTGAACAACAAAAAGCGCAGGACTATATCCCGATTTTTGCACCCGCCAGTGGTGTGATTATTGAGAAGAATATTGTCGCGGGCTCTGCGTTTGAAAAGGGCGACAACCTGCTGCGTATAGCCGATCTCAGCCAGGTTTGGATTGAAGCCCACGCCTACGAAGATCAGTTGCCACTGATAGAAAAAGGCATGCCGGCCAAAGTGCGTTTAACCAACGTCTACCACGAGGAAATCCCTGCCACCCTCACCCAGATTGATCCCTTCCTTAATCACAATAACCGCAGTGCACGGCTGCGTGTGACCCTGCCCAATACCGATGGTGAACTGCGCCCGGGACTGTTTGCGGACATCATGTTAACCGCCGAACTGGGAAACCTCCTGGTGGTACCCAGGGATTCAGTATTGATCTCCGGCAAGAAACGCATTGTTTTCCGCGACTTGGGCCAGGGTCGTCTGGAGCCGGTGCAGGTACGCACCGGTTATGGCGACAGCGACAGGATTGTTATCCGTTCTGGCCTCCAGGCAGGAGATAAAATTGTCACCTCTGGAGTATTCCTGATCGCGGCGGAAAGCCGCCTGAAGTCGGGGGTACAGCAGTGGTAAATTCTGAACCCAAAGGGCTGATTGCCCGAATTATTGGGGCCTGCGCCGGCAAGCCGGGGATCACTTTGATTCTTGTAGCGATCGCAGCCCTGGCTGGATACCGGGCGCTAACCAGTGTCCCCCTGGATGCTATTCCGGACCTGTCCGACGCCCAGGTGATTGTGATGACAGACTGGCCGGGGCGCAGCCCTGACCTGGTCGAGGATCAAATCACCTACCCGCTTTCCACCGCAATGTTAGGGCTGCCCAAAGTCAAATATGTGCGAGGCCAGAGCTTTTTCGGTCTCAGCTTTGTCTACGCCATCTTTGAAGACGGCACCGATATTTACTGGGCCCGCTCACGGGTTCTGGAGTACCTCAACCAGGTAGCCGACCAGCTCCCAGAAGGTGTTCAGCCAAAGCTTGGCCCGGATGCTACCGGAGTGGGCTGGGTGTTCCAGTACGCGCTGGTTGATCGAAGCGGTAATAACGACCTGCAAGAACTGCGCGCACTACAGGATTTCAAGTTGCGCTATTGGCTCACTTCTGTTGAAGGCGTGGCCGAAGTTGCCTCCATTGGAGGCTACGAAAAGGAGTACCAGGTCCAAATCGACCCCCATCGCTTGCAGATGTTTAAGGTTCCGCTTGGTAAAGTGGTCGAGGCCATTCGCCGCAGTAACAACGACACCGGAGGAAGAGTACTGGAGATCGCGGGCCACGAACATATGGTGCGTGGCCGTGGCTATATCCGCAGTGTTGACGATCTCGAAGAGGTGGTGATCGGGGTCAATGCGGCAAAGATTCCGGTGACTTTGGATCAGGTAGCGGATATTACCCTGGGGCCTGCGATGCAGCGCGGTATTGCCGAGCTGGATGGCGAGGGCCAGACCGTAGGTGGCATCGTGGTGATGCGCTACGGTGAAAATGCCCTCAAGGTTATTGAGAGAGTTAAAGAGCGCATCGAGCAAGTCCGTGCGGGCTTACCGAAAGGCGTTGAGCTGGTAGTGACCTATGATCGCTCACAATTAATTAATAGTGCGATCGACAATCTCAAGAACACCTTGATTGAAGAGATGCTGGTGGTCGCCGCTGTGATCGCTATTTTCCTACTCCACGCCCGCTCCGCATTGGTAGCTGTAATCACTCTGCCGATTGCAGTTTTACTGGCCTTTATTCCACTGTCCCTACAAGGGCTTACCGCCAACATTATGTCACTGGGAGGTATTGCCGTAGCCATCGGTGCCATGGTGGATGCGGCAGTGGTAATGGTGGATAACATCCACAAAAAGCTGGCAACCAATGGCGATAAGGAATTGTCTCCTGGCGAGAAAAGAACGCTAATCGTTCGGGCAATGCAGGAAGTCGGGCCGAGTATTTTCTTCTCCCTGATTATTATCACGGTTTCATTCCTGCCGGTATTCGCGCTGGAAGCTACCGAGGGCCGCCTATTCAAACCCCTCGCCTACACCAAAACCTACAGCATGGCTTTCGCCGCCCTATTGGCAATCACCTTGATTCCAGCGCTCGCTGTACTGCTTATGCGTGGCAAAATTCGCAACAGGGAAAATCCGATTTCCCGCGTTTTAGTCCATACACTACAGCCAGTGATTCACTTCTGTGTGCGGCAACGCAAAGTTGTAGCCACTCTCGCGGTATTAGCTCTGGTTTCCGTGGCCTACCCCATTAGCAAACTAGGTGGTGAGTTTATGCCGCCGCTCAATGAGGGCAGCATCCTGTATATGCCTACCGCCCTACCCGGCATGTCGGTTACCGAAGCGGGCAAGGTGCTCCAACAAATGGACGAGGAACTGAAAGCTTTCCCAGAAGTTGAGCATGTCTTTGGCAAGATTGGCCGCTCCAATAGCGCCACCGATCCTGCACCGCTCTCAATGGTAGAAACCGTAATCACCCTGAAGCCTAAAAGTGAGTGGCGCCCCGGCATGACTTGGGACGACCTGCTGGCGGAAATGGATGAAAAGCTGCGCTATCCGGGCATGCCCAATATCTGGTGGATGCCCATCCAAACCCGCACTGAGATGCTCGCCACCGGCATTCGCAGCCAGCTCGGCATCAAAGTGTTTGGAGACAACCTGGAGGAGATCGAACAGACCGCTTTGGCCATCGAAGAAGCATTGCGCAGCGACCAGCGCACTGCGGAACAAACCCGAAGTGTCTTCGCCGAGCGCCTAACCGGCGGTTACTTCCTGGACTTTGATATCGATCGCGCACGGGCTTCCCGCCACGGCTTGAATGTACAGGATATCGAAGATGTGATCGCCGCAGCGGCTGGTGGCCTGGCCGCAACCCAGACCATCGAAGGCCGCGAACGTTACGATGTGTTAGTGCGCTATGCCCGCGACTACCGGGATACTCCTGAACAGCTTGAACAAATCCTGGTACCCGCCTCTGATGGTTCCCAAGTGCCCCTGAACCAGCTGGCTGATCTGGACTTCCGCACTGGCCCGCCCATGATCCGCAATGAGGATGGGCAGTTGGTGGGCTTAGTATTTGTCGACTTGAAGGGCGATATCGGCGTTGCAGATTATGTTAATCGCGCAAAGCAGGTTGTTGCCGATCAGGTTAATCTGATTCCCGGGCAACGTATCGCCTGGGCCGGCCAATACCAGTACCTGGAGCGCGCCAAGTCCCGCCTGCAATGGTTAGTGCCCCTGACTTTGTTGGCTGTGTGCTTCCTGCTATATCTGCATAGAGGCAGGCTATCCGACACCCTGTTTGTACTCACCGCCATGCCTATGGCATTGATCGGCGCCTTCTGGCTGTTATACCTGCTCGACTACAAACTGAGCGTTGCTGTATGGGTCGGCATGATTGCCATGGCTGGTCTCGCCGCTGAGATGGGGTTATTGATGCTGCACTACTTATCTGCCGCCGGAAATAACGCGGAGCGCGGCAATACCGCGACTGTTGCCCAAGCGGCAGCTGGCCGTATTCGCCCGATGCTAATGACCAGCCTGACACTACTAATTTCATTGATACCAGTCATGGTTTCCGATGGCACCGGCGCAGATGTTATGAAACGGATCGCAGCACCAATGGTGGGCGGCACCATAACCACACTGCTATTTGTGTTATTAGTGATGCCCGGGGTTTTCTATCAATGGAAAGCTCGTGAAGGTAAGCAAAGCTGACTTAAATAAATTGGGGCACCGGGTTGACGCTACCCTGTGCCCCTGCACTCTTCGCACAAGAAGATAATCTGGATAGAAGAGACTTTGACGGGAACAAGGTGATTCATAGGTTTCTTCAGGGTTAACTGTTAAAATTCCATACAAATTTTGTATTGCACAATCTGCAAAATTGCGGCGATAACACAGGCTAAGTAGGTGACGATCACTTTCCCTACTGCTTGTGTAATACGTGTATTTGACATTTAACGACTCCAGGATTCACCTTGACTGCACCTTTTTCCGATCTCCCCCTAAACCCCGCCCTGCTGAAAAACCTGGCGTCACTCAACTATAAATCCATGACCGAGGTTCAGGCCAAAACGCTTCCGATCATTCTTGACGGCAAGGACGTTATCGCCCAGGCAAAAACCGGTTCCGGTAAAACTGCCGCTTTCGGTTTGGGGGTGCTGCATCGGCTCAATGTCAGCCGCTTTCGGATTCAATCGCTGATTCTGTGCCCAACACGGGAATTGGCAGACCAGGTTGCGCAGGAACTGCGCCGATTGGCACGGGCAATTCACAACATTAAGATTCTGACTCTCTGCGGCGGAATGCCTTTCGGCCCTCAAATCGGCTCCCTGGCCCATGGTGCCCATATCATCGTTGGTACTCCAGGACGTATCGAAGAACACCTGCGCAAAGGAACACTCTCCTTAGAGCATGTCGATACGCTGGTCTTTGACGAAGCCGACCGAATGCTCGATATGGGATTCCAGGACGTTATCGACACTATTCTGGCGCAGGTTCCAACTGGGCGACAGTCGTTACTATTCAGCGCTACCTATCCCGATGAAATTGAAAAGCTCAGCACCCGAGTGATGCAAAAACCGGTGATGGTTAAAATTGATTCTGCCCATAGTGACGAGGTGATCGAACAACGCTTTTACCGAACTGAGAGTTTCGAGGATCGCCTGGAGATGACTCGGCGTGTTCTGCTCAATGATAAGCCCGTCAATACCCTGATTTTCTGCAACACCAAACGCGAAACCGATGAGGTGGCCGATGATCTGAAACAGGCTGGCTTCAATGTCCTCGCCCTGCATGGTGATATGGAGCAGCGCCAGCGCAATGAAACCCTGATTCGATTTGCCAATGGCAGCGCTTCAATTCTGGTGGCCACCGATGTAGCGGCACGCGGTCTTGATATCGACAAGCTGGATGCGGTTATCAACTTTCATATCGCCAAAGACCCGGAAGTGCACACCCACCGCATCGGGCGGACAGGCCGCGCCGGTGAGCGCGGTTGCGCTTACTCCTTTTTTGCCGAGAAGGAAGGCCACAAACTAGTTCGTATGGATCTAACCCAGGATCCACTATCCGACCCAGATACACCGCCACCAGCCAGCATATTAAGCGAACCCCCTTTCCAGGCACCGATGGCTACCCTGCAGATCGATGGCGGCAAGAAGCAAAAGGTCCGCCCCGGCGATATCCTGGGAGCCCTAACCGGAGGTGATCGCCCGATTGACGGTAGAGATGTTGGCAAGATCAACGTACTGGACATGACCGCCTATGTTGCGATTAAACGCAATGTGGCATCACAAGCACTGAAGAAAATAGAAAACGGCAAGTTGAAAGGACGTAAATTTCGGGTGCGGCGTATTCGAGGCTAAGTCGAGTGACTGTCCCCTGGCAACGCCGGGGGAGGCTTCGGACGCGCTATGCTGCTCTGGACATTATATTCCAAGAGGAATCATGAAGAATTTACTTTTTTGCTTGCTTGCTTTTATCTCAATTCCTATTCAAGCGATTGAGATAAGTAATTTCAAGTCAGGACTGATGTGTGGGATTAATAAAGATGACATGGGCTGGGTTTGTTTTGCGCAAGAGGAAATTAAAATCACAGGTCAAAGTTCATGCATTTCAAATGGAAATGAATACAAATGTACTTGGTACGGATACTCATTTGACTACAAGGATGCTAAGCCAAATCAAAAAATCGATTGTAAGTATTGGGACTCTAAGCCTGCAACATCAATCAATTTAGAGGGCGTAGCAAAAGAGCCTAGTAAGTATTTTGAGTTCTCATTTCACCTAGATAAACCCGAAGGCTATTTCGTCAACCCCCAATATTCAGTATTAAGTGTGTCAGAAAATGCAAATATGAAGAAAGTAACCCAAGACGTTAGCTGTTCCTCTGAAGGAGTGGAGCTTTACAAATACAGGTTTATTTCTGTTTACTCGGCTGGAAAATAAGTAAATAGTAGGTCCTGCAACTCCGCTAGCCCGTTGCGGAGTGCCAATGAAAGAGCTAATTGGTGGGGGGAATATGGTATTTCTCTGCAAAATTATTGGACAGTTACCACCCATCGGTGGCTAGCAGAAAGTAAGCAGGTCGTTCAGAGAGCGCCCGGTATACCCAGGCCAGGCAAGATCGCTCAGCCGGAGGCCGGGCTGGACAACCTACGCTCTTTTCGGTTGCCCTTGTTCATAACTTTAAGCATCCAGGAGGCATTGCCCTATGTGGGGAGAATTGCACGAAGTAAAAAAAATAGTTGTTAAGTTACCTGAATCAATTGATGCCGGAAAAGGCAATAGATTGCTTCGTGAACTAGGGGCTACTCTTCATTACGATGTTTATAGTTTTGATGCAAATTCAAGTGAAATTTGGCAATCGGATTCAGTTTTGTACCTCCACCTATTCAAAGAAGGCAGTGAGGTTGATGCGCAAGATAACTTCGATGAAATTCATATTTTTTATCCATTGGCAACTCGTCCAAGCTCAGATCAGTTGCTAGCGTTAGAATTATCATCAAACATTATTAGTAAATTTGGCGGTTCGGCCTCTTATCAAGACCAGTCGTTTTCGGTGCAAGGTGTACAGGCTGAATGGGATAAATGTAATAGTTTTTTACTCAAAGAGTGGGGTGAAGAGCCTGGTAGCCATTCACTCCGTAGAATGATTGAGGAAAACCATGCTTAACAAATACAAGCAGGTTACTACGGGCCTTTGGCCCCTCGCGGGACGGCTCACCTTGTACACTTTTTACAAAAAGAGCGCACAAGGTAAGCTGCCACCGCTATGAATCCGTTGAAATTACGAGTACTTAAACGAACTTGCTCAGAGTGTAAGAGAAGGACTCTGGAAATTCCATTGTTCTCGACAACTTTTATCTGCCGGAACTGTGTAACTATCTTTAAGGTTCGTGGCTGGTTCAAATTTGTGCAGATTATTGGAGCGGGCTTCCTATATTTTTTGATACTTCAAGCGGCTCTGACGCTTCTAGAAGATGCAAGATTTAATCTAATTGGCTTTGTAGTGGTGACATTTTTGGTGGCACCTTTAGTCACTTCAGTTATATTAAAAACTTCGAAAATGTATCTCGCACCCTTGGAGCTAACTGGAGTAAAAAGCAAGCTGCGCGGTAATTCATAACAAGTGACTATGGTTGTTCGTCAAGTTATTAAGCCATACTTTCATCCCAGTAGGTGTTATTTTTCACCATCGTATTCAGTATCGTAATCTGCTTTCTCATGCAGGCAATCAGAGCGACCTTTTTAGGTTTGCCAGCGTCGACTAATCGCTTGTACATCGGCTTCAGTTTGGGATGATGCTGTATGGCCGACATGATGGAAACAAACAAAACCGTTCGTACACGATGCCTTCCACCCCGAATATATCTCTTTCCCTGGAAGCTGCCGCTATCACGGTTCATCGGGGCGACACCGACAAGTGCAGCGATTTCTTTACGGTTCAATTTTCCTAGCTCGGGAAGTTCACTTATCAACGTATAAGCCAATACATTTCCGACCCCTTTAGCACTCAACAATAAGTCGCGCCTTTGCCGCCAGTCAGACACACTGTTAACCAGTTTATCTAGTTGCTTGTCGATACCTTGTAGCTCTTTCTTGATAGTGTTTAGAATGGTCCGTATAGGTTTGTGTACTGATTTCGGCATTCTCTGAAGCCGATTCTTTTGCATTGTACTCATCTCTAAACACTGACTTCTTACCGCCAGTAAGTCACTGATCTCCCTAAGCTTTTCTGGCTTTAGCACCGACAGCCTTGGCTTCATGGCCTCACCAAAATGTGCAATATCTATTGCATTTAGCTTGTCAGTTTTGGCGAGGCGCCCTGTGGATTTAGCGAAGCTTCTTATCTGTGAAGGGTTGCAAACAACAACAGGTAATCCTGCTTTATCAGCGGCGCAAACAAACTCTAATTCAAGTCTTCCTGTAGACTCTATTAATACTCTTTGAGGTTTAAGAGGTTGCAATTGTTTAATGGCATCTTTAATGCCATTTTTATCATTGGCAACACTAAAGAATTGGCCAGTAGGTCTCACATAAATATCGAGTTGTTTACTGCTGGTATCGATACCGACATTGATCTCTTGAGGTTCCATAAGATAAGCTATCTCCGCCTTGCTATTCGGGCTCGAGGCCCACATGACTATCCGAGTTATGCCTAGTGAGTGCTTATCGCGTTCATACTTGTTATCGGTCTTTTACGAACCGGCCAGGCAGCGAACTGTGATAAACAAGGCCTTCGGTGGCCGCCGAAGGTGGGTCTCAATTTACCCGTTAGCGAAAAGGATTTTCAACATCAGAATTGATCAAGGACAACCATACAAGTCAATTCACTTCGCGCCTTCGGCGTCCGACAACTTACACTGAGGAGCATCATGCAAGGAATTCTTTCAGAAAATTTGATTCTTACTGAAGCGGCCATACTCGAAAGAGTCAGGCGTAACAAAGATATAAGCCTTTGCAGCCATGTCGACCATGCTAAATTAATCTATAGCAAAACTGGTGCTGAAAGCCTTAAACGAATCTACAGTGAATACATAAACCTTGCAATTGATGCAAAACTCCCTCTTTTGCTTGCAACTCCCACATGGAGGGCCAGCTCAGAGAGAGTTTCTCTAGCCAAGGCGCCTACGTCTATCAATGAAGACGCTGTTAATTTTCTTTCGAATATCTTGCCAAAAGAAGGAAATGTATATGTAGGAGGCCTAGTCGGCTGTAAAAATGACTGCTACAAACCAGAACAAGGCCTAACTTACAAAGAATCTATTTCTTATCATCGTTGGCAAATTGATAAGCTCGGAACCTCTAATGCTGACTACCTCATGGGAGTAACCCTACCAGCTGTACCAGAGGCACTTGGCATTGCATCTCTAATGTCAAAGCACTCTAAGCCATATTTTATTAGCTTTGTCATTGGCTCAGATGGTCGCCTTTTAGATGGCCATACCATTCAAGAAGCAATTTCACATATTGATCATCAGATTTCGCCTAAACCTTCTGGGTACTTTATTAATTGTTCTCATCCTTCTTTTCTAAACGCTTCAAGTCAATTACCTGACAGACTAATCGGCATACAAGCCAATGCTTCATCACTAACGCACAATGAGCTAGAAAATAGCGAATCGACGCACTCCGACAGCATATCCGAATGGGGCAACCATATGCTCCACTTAAATCAGAATCACGGATTCAATATATTGGGCGGCTGCTGCGGTACTGATTCAAGACACCTGGAATGCATCATAAATAATCACAACTAACAAATTTAGCCTGCGTCTTTCCGCCTACGACTACCCTGGGCAGCCACTCTCTTGGATTGGCTATCATTGCAAACGGCATTAGCTGGACTGCTGGAATTATGAATAGGTGAAAGGAAGCAACACTGAGGCTCACAATTGCCTGAGCGCCTCAATTCTGGTGGCCACCGATGTGACAGTTCGCGGTCTGGATATCGCCAAAGGTCCGGAAGTACATGCCAACCGGACCGGCCGTGCTATTAAGTGCGGTTGCGCTGCTGAGCAAGCGGCTTCGTGTGAATCTGCCGCACTATCCGCTCCAGATACAACGCCACCGACCAGCAAATTAAGCATCCCCTTTCCAGACACCGATTGCCACCCTACAAATCGATGGTGATAAGAAGCAAAAGGTCCACCCCGAGGATATCGTGGGTGCCCTAAAGGTGGCGATCGTCCGTTAAACGGGAAAGATGTTGGCAAGTTCAACGTGCTGCACATGACCGCCTATGTTGTGATTAAGCAAAATGCGGCAGTACAAGCACTTAAGAACATTGAGAACACAAAGTTGAAAGAGCATCTGGTGCGACATATCAGGGGGGCTCTTAGCTCACTTACCAAAGTTGTAGGTCAGCTCAAAGAGGTAGGATTAGCCCAGAAAGCCTATAAATAGGTTAACCCTATCGTTTGGAGCTGCAACCGTGCCCAAAATACTGATTCCCGTCGCTGATGGTAACGAGGATATAGAAACCATTGCCATCTACGACATTTTGAGCCGAACGGATGCAGAGCTGGCACTGGCATCGATTATGCCGAGTAGACGTATAACTACCCTACGCAATCTTGTTATTGAAGCCCCCTACTCCATAGAGGATTGCTTGGACTCCACGTGGGATCTAATAGCCCTACCAGGCGGCAAGGAAGGTGCCGAGCGAATGTATAGCTCAGCCCCCCTAATAAAGCTCATCCGTGAACAACTTGAATCGGATCGCTGGCTAGGAGCAATTTGTACCGCTCCAGTGATCGTTCTTGGGCGGCAGGGGCTGATAACCAATTTTACGGCCACTTGTTACAAGACGTTTCGCGGCGAACTTAGTCAATATGTGAAGGAAACCAGTGATCAAAGAGTAGTGATCGACCGGAATTTAGTCACCAGCCAATCGCCCGGTACCGCTATAGAGTTCGCTTTTGAACTCGTCACCTGCTTATTTGGGAAAGATCTATCACAGTCAATTGCGGAGACAGTGAATGTTTATCTACCGCCTAAATAAGCCAGCTTTATGCCTGCTTTGTTTAACTCTGTAGAACTAATAAATACTCGGGTACTGCCTTAACACTATCGCCTGAGGAGAAGACTTGATTAAGGTATACCACTAATCTGAACGTAATATACCTATAGTATTGTGATGCTATCACACTGGATAGGCGTAAAAAATTGCAAGTAACTGAGCGTTTTGCATTCATCTTATTCACAGCTTTCAGCACCGTCAGGCAAAAGACCTGGATCCGGTGTATTGCGTTTCTCCGATAATGCTCGAATATACTCGGACAAAGGTCTGCAAACCTTAAGGTCCCTTGGATAGTTCCTGGTACACACCACTGACAATGCCGACTTTAGCTCCATTTCAGCAGACGCAGTCTGCATGGAAATTAAACTAAGGCCCGCCTTTGTCGCAGGCATTTCAGAATCTTCCAAAACCATCTCTTTGAGACGACATATATCTTGTGTAGACCTCATTTTCCCCAAGCTAAGAGCAGCATAAGCTCTTGGGATTTCTATACTAGAGCCTAGCATTGATCTTACATAATTTAGGTACTTATAATCCTGGTCTCTGGCTTTTTTCCATATCAATTCAGCTAAGAGTATCTTGACTTCGTGAGACTTTACTAAATCTTCATTCCACCCGTTTTCCTCCGCACCCTTATAGTCGAACGCCTCTATTAATTCTTGTACCTGCTTATCATTAAGACTTCGATAATAACGTAAACTGACAAGAGTGCTTAAGGCTTCTTCAAGCTCTATATCAGGGTCACGCAGAACATTTATAATGCCATCAATTCTTTTTTCGATTTTTCCAGCAGACGCCCCCTGGGATTTACCCATACCTGCGATCGGAAAGATGGATACGAGAACAGAAAATATATAAACAATAACTCTCATAATTTCTCAATTTTTATTGCGTCAATAAAAGTCTAGCAGACCAATATTTTTTATCTTAAGGGATTCTATATTTCAACCGAGTCCATTTCAGTAATCGCCAAAAGTACCCACCATGCTTACAAGAAAATCAGCTTTTCTGGTATTTCTGCCTAAATTGACTGGGACTCATC
Source organism: Microbulbifer sp. ABM4_008 (assembly GCF_056311705.1). Classification (NCBI taxonomy): domain Bacteria; kingdom Pseudomonadati; phylum Pseudomonadota; class Gammaproteobacteria; order Cellvibrionales; family Microbulbiferaceae; genus Microbulbifer; species Microbulbifer sp. ABM4_008. Next base: position 2,522,476 of record NZ_CM149970.1, read on the forward strand.
CCCACATGCGACTTAAATACACGTCGGAATACTGCATCATCGGAATAGCCTAATTCTTGCGCAACACTGGCAACTTTATTGGCTGGGTTTAGTAAAAGGCTGCGAGCGTACTCCATACGGACGCTATCGATAAATTGTTTGGGTGCTTGCGCTGTTAACTGTTTTAGCCGCCGGTGTAATGTTCGCTCGGATATCGACAGTTCTTTTGCAAGCAACTGGCTGCCTAACTGTTGACCAAAATATTGACGAACCACATTTTCAGCTTCCACCAGAAACTGCTCTTTTGATACCTGGTAGCCTTTTGGTACATGCAAAGTTTGCGAACGCGGGGGGGAGTCCACAACGGCGAGATCAGCAACTTTGGTAGCGGCTTCATCGCCAGCTAGCATCTTGATCACTTGTAGAGTCACATCCACCCAAGATAAAGGGCCACCCGCTGTCACAATATTTTGATCTACTAATAACCCACTGGCCCATAGCGGGCAGGCATTGCTAAAGCGGGATTTCAACTCATTGTGTAACCACCAGGTGGTTGTGCATTGTCGTCCATTTAACAGACCCGCTTCACCCAGCGCCAAAACGCCACTACAAGAACCCGCGATAATTGCCCCGCGCCTATATTGGGTTCGCAACCATTCGCAAGTCGGCTGGTCCAGTAACTTTTCAGGAGGCACACCAAACTGGTTGGGCATAAATCCGGGGACTATCACGGCTTCGCAACTGGATATTTGTGATACCCCATGACTTACAGCAAAGTGGCTGCCCTGCCCGTCTACAATGTCGGCGCCATCAGCACTGGCGACTATGATTTCGGGGGACCAGGATTGTTGATAGGCAGGGTCCAAGGAGTGCTGACTTTCAGATAAGCGGAGGCCACCCAGGGCAAACATATCTTGAACGCCAGCTAGAGCCGACGGCAAAACTCCTGGCATAGATAAGATGACTATCTGGGCCATAAATCCTCAAAGTGGCGAATTTTGTCTGATCATTGTCTTTTTGGACACTGATAGTCAAGCCTGAGCCTCCCCTAGGATACTCATCACCAAACAACGTGAGAGAAAACAATGACTGAAGCTAAGCTGGCCATCGTGGCACTGATCGACGCCAAAGCGGATAAGGCTGATGAGGTAAAGGCGCTGCTTACCTCAGCCCAACCGCTCGCTGTGGAAGAGCAAGGAACCCTGAGCTGGTATGCCGTACAAATCAACGCTACGCGATTTGCTATTTTTGACACGTTTAGCGATGAAGACGGCTTAACTGCACATCTTAACGGCAAGATCGCTGCAGCATTGCTTGGCAAAGCGGATGAACTGCTCGCATCAGAACCACAAATTATGACTGCGGATATCCTCGCATCTAAAGTCTAAGGAAGCCTTGAAAAACCGGGAGCCGGCTTTGGATACCCCTATCGTCTTTATCCACGGGACCAATGCCGGCCCCTGGACAATGGAGAACTTCCACCAGTATTTTGAGGAGGAAGGTTTCTATTGTCACAGCCCAAGCTACCGCTACCATGAAGATCTAAAGTCAGAACAAAATCAGCAGCACCTTAAAGGACTGAGTATTGCCGACTACGTTGATGACATCAGGGCATTTATACAATCTTTAAATCAAAAACCTATACTAGTCGGCCACTCCCTGGGCGGTGTTATTGCACAAAAATTGGCGACTATGGATTTGGCACAGGCAATCGTGTTGCTTAACGGAAGCGTAAACTGGGGAATACTGCCCACCACAGAAGAAGAGCGTGCGCTGGGCAAGTTGTTTATGGCTGCGGGTGAATTTTGGAATGATGTCCTGTTACCGGATTTCGCGACAATGGCGAAATTCGGGTTGAATAAACTTAATCCAGACGACCAGCACAAGGTCTTCGATCGATTAGGTCCTGAATCTGGGCAAGTCCTATTTGAATTGTTCTTCTGGATTTTTGACAGCAATAAAACAACCAGAATTGACTATCAAAAAATCAATTGCCCCACTTTAATGGTTTCGGGAACCGATGACCTGGCAATTCCCCCTTCCACAGCACAGTTAATCGCGGAGCGGCAAGGTAAAAATACCACCTTCTACCGGGCGGAAGGTTATGGTCACTACTTAATGCTGGAGCCAAAATGGAAGCGGATTGCGGAATTCTGCAGCACGTGGGTAAGCCAACAATTTCAAAAAACCACCTCCACTAGCAATAAATCACTGTGAACCCTTTACTACACTAAACCCTTAATCTGCCTCCTCCCTTTTCTCAAGTGAGATACTCGGCTAGATAATCAATCAGCAGCCTGACTTTCGGCGCGATATATCGATTGCCGGGGTAAACTGCGTATACCCCTTCATCCCTATCTTCGAGATCACTTAAGAGGGTGATTAATTTTCCTTCAGCGATATATTGCTCGACGTAATAATCTGGCAACTGCACAACCCCCAGGCCTTTAAGCGCAGCATCTAAAAGCGCCCCACCGTTGTTGTAGCGAAGGCTACCTTTGACCCTAAGGTTTTTTTCTCCTTCCCTGGTATTGAATCGCCAGTAATCCAGTGTGCCCAACAGGCAGTTGTGCCTGTTCAATTCCGACAACGAGTGTGGGGGCCCGTGCTCTTCAAGATAATCCGGTGAGGCGCACAGATGAATTCGCCGGTCCGCCAACTTTCTTGCCATCAAAGTTGAGTCCTGCAACTTACCCAGGCGTATGGCGATATCGTAACCCTCATCTATGAGGTCAACCTGACGATTGGTGAAATAGGCATTGACCTCAATCTTGGGGTTTTGAATCACAAAATTATTGATCAGTGGTGCAACCTTCTTTTCAGCATAAGTGACCGGTGCCGTCAGTTTGATTTTGCCCTGTGGGTGGCTCTGTAATTGAGTTACTGCTCGTTCCGCCGCCTCCAGCCCATCGAGCACCCCCCGGCAATGCTGGTAAAACAGCGTACCTTCTTGTGTCAGTGACACCTTGCGCGTGGTTCGATATAGCAGTTTGACATTCAAACGGCTCTCCAAAGCACTGACCTGGCGGCTGACTTTAGCAGTGGAAATAGCCAGCCGCTGCGCTGCGAGGGTAAAGCTCTCGCTTTCAGCAACATAAACGAACTCCGTAATGCCTTCCCAGTCTTTCATTATTGCAAATATGTAAAAGCAAGTTTCAAAAACACCTAATTATAATCAATTCTGCAATCAATATAATGGCTCCCCAGTCGTCACAGCGGGGCCAGCCAACTTCAGGCCCTGAATGACATGGTTTAACAGCGAGTAATCTTATGTCTGAACAATTTATCAAGTCGAAGGCCGCCATCGCTTGGGGGCCTGGCCAACCGTTATCGGTCGAAGAAGTGGATGTCATGCTGCCAAAGGCTGGTGAAGTATTGATCAAGGTCATTGCATCGGGAGTGTGTCACACCGACGCTTTCACCTTGTCTGGCGACGACCCGGAAGGCAAATTCCCCTGTATTTTGGGCCATGAAGGTGGCGGTATTGTCGTGCAGGTCGGTGAAGGGGTTACCAGTGTCAAAGCAGGTGATCATGTTATCCCCCTGTACACCCCAGAATGTGGCGAGTGTAAATTCTGCAAGTCCGGCAAGACGAACCTCTGCCAAAAGATCCGTGAAACTCAGGGGCAAGGCCTGATGCCCGACGGTACCACACGCTTCTATAAAGATGGCAAGCCCATCTACCACTATATGGGCTGCTCGACATTTTCGGAGTACACCGTATTGCCAGAGATTTCGCTGGCAAAAGTAAATCCGGCTGCGCCGTTAGAGGAAGTCTGCCTGCTGGGTTGTGGTGTCACTACTGGTATGGGCGCTGTGATGAACACCGCCAAAGTTCAAGAAGGCGATACCGTTGCGATCTTTGGCCTTGGGGGTATCGGTCTTTCGGCGATTATCGGCGCCACCATGGCAAAAGCTTCACGAATCATTGCCATCGATATCAATGAAAGCAAGTTTGAATTAGCCCGCAAACTGGGGGCGACGGACTGCATCAACCCCAACAACTACGATAAGCCAATTCAAGAAGTCATTGTCGAACTCACCGAGGGCGGTGTGGATTATTCCTTCGAATGTATCGGCAACGTCAATGTGATGCGCTCCGCTCTGGAGTGCTGCCACAAGGGCTGGGGTGAATCGGTCATTATCGGTGTAGCTGGTGCCGGCCAGGAGATCTCCACCCGCCCATTCCAGCTGGTAACTGGCCGAGTCTGGCGCGGTTCCGCATTCGGCGGCGTTAAAGGACGCTCCGAATTACCAGACTACGTAGAGCGCTACCTGAATGGCGAATTCCAGCTCAACGACTTTATCACCCACACCATGAGCCTGGATGACATCAATAAATCTTTCGATCTGTTACATAAAGGCGAAAGTATCCGCACCGTCATTCACTTCGATCAATAACCAGCAATGATCAATTGGGCCATCTCTTGGAGGTGGTCCAATTAGGGCTATCCATCATGTCTATTGAAAATATCAGTGCCAACCGGAGTTTTGGCGGCTGGCACAAGCAATACCTTCACGACTCACAGTCACTTAGCTGCAAAATGCGCTTTACTATTTATTTGCCACCCCAAGCTTCACAAATGCACAAGGCTCCGGTGCTCTACTGGCTGTCAGGTCTGAACTGTACCGATGAGAATTTTATGCAAAAGGCAGGAGCCCAGCGGATTGCCTCCGAACTAGGGATAGCCATCGTTGCTCCCGACACCAGTCCCCGTGGAGAATCTGTTGCCGATGATGAAGCCTATGATCTGGGGCAAGGTGCTGGATTTTATATCAACGCCACCCAAGCGCCCTGGAGTCGCCACTACCACATGTATGATTATATAGTGGAAGAACTGCCGACACTTATCGAGACCACCTTCCCTGTGACAACACAGTGCGCTATTGCAGGACATTCAATGGGCGGCCATGGTGCACTGATGATCGCCCTACGCAATCCGGCAAGTTATGTTTCCGCATCAGCCTTCAGCCCCATCAGCAATCCTTCTCAGTGTCCGTGGGGACAAAAAGCCTTTGAAACCTATTTGGGCAAAGATCGGGATAGTTGGCGAGACTACGATAGCAGCGAACTGCTCAAAAATGCCGACAAGCCTGTGCCGATGTTGGTGGATCAAGGGGAAGCCGATAGCTTTCTTGTTGAACAGCTGAAACCCGAGACGCTCGAAGAAGCTGCCAAAGCAAGCAACTACCCGCTCCAACTTCGCCGTCATTCCGGTTATGACCACAGTTATTACTTTATCACCAGCTTTATTGAGGAACATCTTCGGTTTCATGGCAAATACCTAAATTAAACCTTCTTAATTATATTTGTAAGATCGGCATTCAAAATACTGCCTCTCCAAATTGCATGGGAGAGGCATATAGAAAGCGGGATACCCGCAGAGAGATGAGTTCAGACCTCAAGTTTTCTTTTATGCTCAAGAGAGAGGAGCTCAAGTTCACTGATTGACTTTAGATTAGTTAAATCCTCAATTCGTTTAAGCAGCAGATTAGCCACCTGCTCTCCCAGCAAGTCTGATATTATTTTCACTTTATTCCCGTTATCAACAACAAGGTAAAAATCAAAGTACTCCTTTTTCCTGTCGTCCCTACCTTCATAACCAGTATATTTTTTCATATAGACGCCAACTATCTTTGACTTCTCGAATACCTTTTGTTCGTGCTTCGCCCACATCCAAGAGAAAAGGCAAGTAATCTTACTTTCTCCTATATATGTTTGATAGAATCTGGCCGTCCTTTTTAATGCAGAATTAATAGGAAGTAACCCAGCTATCGCAAAGATAGCAGCGAAAATAAATGGTACGTGGGTAAATACTAATACCAATCCAACAGCAGACACGATCAGCCCACCAACGAACTGAATTACGGTGGGTACCGTGGTGAGAATTTTCTGACGGATCTGGTAACCGGTATCTAACCTTTCGATCGATACAAGTTTTTTCAGATCTTCAGAGTAGTCCAACTTCTCTCGCCCAAGTGGGACTTTAACCAATACCTCAGAACTAAACACATCAGCCTCTTGAACTTCATAGCCCTCACTGAAAATTGGAACTTCGTAGGTTCGATTAAACCAAGCTCCTGACATGCCGCCCTTGACCTTAAGCCGCCACCAATCTCCAATATACCCCTCAATTATTGACTGGGGTAAATCACCTGCGATTTGAATTGCAAAATAGACTCTTGAACAATTATCGACCAACTCTAGATGACCTATCCCCCCAGCTTCCCAGTTGACAGAATTCTGAAGATTAGTGTTTTCACCCAAACCACTCTCATATGTGTTTACTTGTTGAAGTGAAAACTGAAAGTTGTGTTTGTTAGCATCAATTTCGTCCGGAAACTGCAAGTATCCAGAAAGAGTACGTCCCAGGATACCGGGAAATGGAACTAGCACCAAAGGCACTCTCCCATATCGAAGTTGCTGTATATTACCCTTAAGAGGGCGATAAAGCGCAATCAATAGAGATATTGAAAAAAACAACGCCATTATTATTTCAAGATCGTATACCCCTCTAGTTAGCTTATCAATGGCAACATATATGCAAGTAATAACCGGAGCGCTCAGGAGCATGATCAATAGCCACATAAACCATTGACTTCTATGCTCTATCGATAAGATCCCGCTCTTCCTCCATTCTTCTTTAAAAAGGAAATCACTTGATTCCAGGTCGATATCGGCATCTCTTTTTCGCGTTACTGAAGCAACCATAACCATGAGTGCGAAAATCATTACGGGCAAGCAAAAGAAGATCAAGGGTAGTACTTGCATCCATCTCAAGTTTCGATCCATCACGGCCTCAGATGGATTTTTGGGGTTATACCACCCCTCAACTAGAAGACCTCTCTCTTTGGCATTGTTCAATCTATGGTAAATATGTTTCTGGTATTGCCCAAGGCTCTCAAAACGATCATTGATACCCACTCGATTGTTCCAGTAAGCCTTATCATCTACTATAAATTCATATGCTGAGAAAGTTCGATAACTTACTGAACCTCCATCTCCCCAACTCTCTGCCAATTCAACTTCGAGTATCTCTGCTGACATTGACTTCCAACTATGCATCTTAAGCAAATCTCGGACAGGACCAACAACTTCATAGAGAAATGCCGCAAAAGCAAAGCTAAAGAGTATCCCTGCGATGCTAAATAAGTAAGGGTTGAAAGAAAAATAGAACCTACTAAACTTACTCATATTACCGCCGGCTATCCTTTCTCTACTGAATCAAGCCTACGAGGGCTCTTTTTAGCTTGGCGCGCTCGCCGCCCAATTATTAGGCTCACTCTTTTTCGTAATTGTTCAACTACTCCAAAACCAGGAATAAAATCTGCGATCAAAATATCCCGTCCACACTCACTTTTGGCAAATAGGTTGTAGTATTTTCGAGCCTGACCTCCTACATAAATTGTGTACCCAGTACTTTTAGCCGCTAACTCATTAACTGAGTTACGCCGTACCTGCTCAACATCTCGGAGAATGCCAAAGCGAATATTTTTTCGAATCAAATAGTCTCGCGTGATGTGTACCTCCCTCATCGAAAATATTGTCGGAATCGCCAAAGCAAAGATCAAGAATGCAACCCCAAATGCAAAAAGATAAAACTCAGCTTTTATAATGGAAATCACACTGGCAATGATTACAATAAGGAGAGACGCCCCCATCATCCACAAACAAAAATCATAAAGAATTGGCCTTTGCCTTATTATTGTTGTAGCTCCACATATTTCCATTTCAACTCTCCTTGACAGTTCTCCAGAAAAATTCTTAACTGGCTCACCCACAGGCACGGTAATTAGCGTTTTGCCAGCATTACTTGCATGACCTTTCTTAGGAGGCGGACTTAGCAGGCGATTAACTCTATCTCTTCCGAAATTTCTGTCTTGCTCTTTTTCAGTAGTTTTAGCTTTCGTTGAAAGGCTTCCTTTAAACACTGGGAGCTCATACCGTCTTTCAAAGTGATCCCCAGGTATCTCTCCACTAACATTTAAGAACCAATATTCCCCATCTCCACAGTAGACATCTGTATTGGATTCAGGCAAGTCATCAGGAGCATTGAAACTAAAATATATGCGAGTTCCTAATTTAGCAACCTTCAGCTTGCCGAAAGTAACTGCTTCCCAGTTTACAAACTCCCTTTTATTATTGCTATTAGCCGTACGCTTTGTAACAATTTTGGATTGCTTTAGCAATATACGTATAGATTTATCTCTTATTGCTAGCAGTGGAGGAAATTGAATATATCCAGATACTTTTCCACCTATCTGGCCAGGGAAAGGTGTAATAGTAACGAAGACATCTCCAATCGACTTGAATCTAAGCCAACTACTAACTGACTTGAACATCACATAGAAACCAACCGCCCCAATTACTATAAAGAACAGGCCACTATAAGCTCTATTTAGTATAAGCATCATCCCCACATAGCCAAAAATCACACCCAATAAAGCTGCTAGCGTGCCTCCCAAAAGCTGCCCTCTTATATCTTTTTTGGTTTCTGACTGTATCCCTTCAGGTTTCCACTTACTTTTTGCTAACCATGGTGTTCTTCTGACCACATCGGGGCTCTTTTCCTGCTCTCGAAAAATATAGGCCAGATAAACGACAAACCCCATGAAAATAAACACAAAACATACCAATCCAGGAATAATTATCTCCGACCACCGTATGTTTTTGTCTAGCACTGAATCATATGGATCTCTTGGGTTATACCAGCCGCTAAATATGCTCCCCTGCTTTATATGTTTCTGGAGCAATCTATACATAGTTGTATGATAGCTAGCAAGCTCGGTATCGTTTGGCTTTGAGTGTATATCGACCCGATTATTCCAATAGGTCTTTCCATTTATAGAGTACTCATAGCTAGCTACAACCTGTTTCTGTGTACCATCTTCACTCTCGTAAATTTCCATATCAACGTCAAGCAGTTGAGCATCCATTGGATACCAATTTAACATTCTGACATTATCAAATATTGGCGAAAGCACCCAAGGATATAGAAAACTGATAAATACAACTTGATAAAAAGTGAAAAACAGTAGGGATCTTGGTGTTATCTTAGCTTTCTTCTTAAGCTGATCTTCCATGAATAAAAACCTTGTACAACTTTAATTATTTTCGGAACCAATAGACTCCATCACCATGAAGACTTCTAAGAAACTTAGCAAATTGAGAAATAATAAACAGGGGGGCAAAAGAGGAAAGGAAACATGTATAGCGTACCAATTACTGCATTAAATTAAATTGATCGATCTACAATATCACAATCGGTATATACCAGAAATAAGATTTAGTTTTTCATTCCACTCTGCAGTTAAATGACTCGATTAAAAAGGAAAGCTCTAAATCCCTACCCTGGAGTTCGCACCACCATCAACCTCTCCTCGGTCATATCCGCAATAGCCCAACGTACTCCCTCCCGACCAAGACCCGAATCCTTAACACCACCATAGGGCATATTATCTACCCGCCAGCTGGGTACATCACCAATAACCACACCACCCACTTCCAAGGTATCCCAGGCTTGCTGGGCTTTGTAAAGGTCACGAGTGAATATTCCAGCCTGCAGACCAAAGGCACTGTCATTCACCTTGTCTAAAACATCATCAAAGCTATCGAAAGGCTCCAGAATTGCAACTGGGCCAAATGCCTCCTGCTGTACAATGGAGCAGTCATGGGGCACGTTTTCCAATAGCGTTGGATCAAGCATGGCGCCGTCTCGTGTGCCTCCACAAAGCAGGGTTCCCCCTGCTTGAACCCCCTCTTCCACCCAGGAATGCAAGCGGGTAGCCTCTCCCTCAGAAATCATTGGGCCAATAAATGTATCTTCTGATCGAGGATCGCCTTTCTTAAGCTTTTTGGTACGCTCAACCAGACGTCGCTTCAGGTCTTCATATAGACTGCAATGCCCATAGATCCTCTGAACGCCGATACAGCTTTGGCCCGACTGATAGAAAGCACCGAAAATCAGCCTCTCTACAGCATCATCAAGATCTGTATCTCTATCGATAACACAGGCTGCATTACCCCCCAACTCCAAAACCACTTTCTTTCGTCCCGCCCTGGCCTTTAGGTCCCAGCCCACAGCAGGTGAGCCAGTAAAGCTCAGCAGCTTAAATCGGTCATCCACTGTAAACAGCTCTGCTCCCTCTCTATGGCAGGGCAATACAGAAAAGGCACCTTTCGGCAACTGTGTTTCGGCCAGAATTTCAGCGATGATCAATGCCCCTATGGGCGTGCGGCTAGCGGGTTTTAGTACAAAGGGACATCCAGCAGCGATGGCAGGTGCCACCTTATGAGCAGCAAGATTCAAAGGGAAATTGAACGGCGATATAAATGAACATGCGCCTACCGGTACTCGCCTGATATATCCGCGATAGCCCCGTGAGCGTTTGGATATCTCAAGATTGATAATCTCACCATTGATACGCACTGCCTCTTCAGCGGCCACATGAAATGTATCGATTAAACGCAGCACCTCGCCCCGCGAATCATGAATTGGCTTGCCAGCTTCAATACACAGCGCTTCGGCCAGCTCTTCAAACCTTTCACGAAAACGTACAACACAATGCTGTAAAACTTCCTGGCGGGTGTAAGACGGCAAATTAGCCATCGGTTTTTCTGCCAAAAGCGCCCAGTCGATGGCACTGTCAATAACCTTGGCATCAGCCATTGCAACCCGGGTAGCTACTTTCCCTGAATACTTGTCAGTAACTTCCAGATCGGTGTTGGCATGCACTGCTTCATTGGCCAGGTAGTAAGGGTAAGATTCTTGCAGCAAGGTAATATCCTTTTACTTGATGTCTGATCTATCTAGAGTGCCCCAACGCCAGATACAGCATTGTGCCCATCGTCGGGTATAGATGACCCGCAGGTATATATCAAATGCGTGTTCATTGGCTTATTAGTTTTGTTATCGGGGAAGGGCTTTCTTACTCGTACAAGCTAGATATGATGAAGAAGGAATCGAAACAGTGGAATCTTGTGAAGTTGGGGGCAAGCGCCCCACAACTTCATATTGACTGAGAACCAGCTACTTTTCGGTTAACCACATGCCAACAGGCTCATAATTAAACTTCTTATATACCGCTTTTTCGGTATCCGGGTTATCACTCTTCTTATCGATGTTGTATACGGTCCAGTTTAATTCATTGACATTGAATTCGATCACTGCATATCCATAGATATTACTAACAAAATCTTTGATATGTGGGTTATTGACCTGAACCCCGCCATTTAGCAGTGATGTAAACACACTGCCAACATCAATACCTTTCTCAATCGTATCGTTCATATTGGGAGAAGATATGGAAGGGGTCATCAGCTCAACGCCAACCAGGTTGTCGTAGTCCCAGTTGCTAATTTTGCTGAAATCAACTTTCAGGTATGAAGCGATACTGGAGTGGAGGTCCCCTGTCAGCACTACAAAGTTATCGACATTGCTGTCCTTAACAGATGACAGGATCTTTTCCCGCTCCCACTGGTAACCATCCCAGGCATCATAATTGGCATACACAAGAGAGCGTCCCAAAATAGTACCAGCCAATTGTGCCAGCAAAGTCTGGTTCCCCCACACTTTCCAGCGGGCACTGGAGTTAACAACTCCATCAATCAGCCAATCCCGCTGAGTCTTACCCAGCATGGTTTGGGTATCTTCTTCATAATCTGTGCACCAGTAGTTTTCCCAAGCTGTACCATCCTTGCACGGCTCCTTGGTCCTATAGGTGCGGCTATCTGTCATATACAGATCAACCAAGTCACCGAACTGGAAAGAACGATAAATCTGTAAGTAGTCAAAAGCGTGGCTTGCGGATTCATCGACTTTTACCCGCGCTGGAACATATTCGATCCAGGCCTGCTGAGCATCGCGACGCAGCTGGCGCAGCTGGTCAGGGTTGTTATCGCCGGTCTGGTAGGGATGAGATGGCACACCCAGAGTATCCCGCTCGTAATCCCAGTAAGCATTGTCTGCAGTTTCATGATCATCCCAGGTGATGATAAATGAGTGCATTTCCATCGCTCGCTGCAGATTCTTATCCTTGCGATACTCTCTGTAAATATGACGATAGTCCTCAAGATCCATCGCAACAGAGCCGCCAGAAGGCAGAGAGATCGAATGCACTATTGAGCTTTCAAAGCCCTCGTACTGGGCATATTCATAGATAAAGTCACCCAAATGCAGTACGCAATGTACATCTTCGTCCGCGATATGGTTGTAGGCGTTGTAATAACCGGTGGTGTAATCCTGACAGGTAACCACAGCCATCTTTAGATTTTCTAGGCTACCGGTAGGCAGTGTGTGACAACGCCCAACGCGGCTACTGACAGTCCCGTATTTGAAGCGGTAATAGTAACGTTGGTCAGAAGATAAGTAGCCTTCCAGATCAATGTTAACGGTGTAATCACGGTCTGCCGTGATATCACTAGCATTAATCTCAGCACTTAGAATTGGCTGGGTAAATTCCTCATCCAGCGCAACATCTACATACAGAGACTGGCCCGCGATATAGGAATCAGGGTTAATGTGCGTCCAAAGAACCACTCCAGTTTGACTGGGATCTCCCGAGGCTACTGATAAATCAAAAACAATTCCGTCGTTATCAATTTGATCAGCGAATGTGGTGCCGCCCAGTACAAAACGTGCATAGGTTTCACTATCAGTGTCCGCGAGAGAACGGACCGTAAAGGGGGTCAAAAGTGCGACACCCATGGCCTGGACAAAGGTTCGGCGGGAGATGGTCATAAATAAACTTCCTGTTATCGTACGTATGAAGAATCGGAAAGGGAGCGGATTCTATAGAAGAACGTACCAACAAAGAAGTTTGACTTTTTAGCTAGTAATCTCTTTTTCTCTCAAAATTAACACTTATGGAGTTAATACACAAAAGTCAGATTAAGGGAAGTAAAATCCCCCTCTCCTTCAGCTATAAACTTGAAAAACTAAGCGTTGCTAGCCATTAACAATCTGAAATCATCTCTGGCCTGAGATAAGCAAAAGCGTGCTGTACATAGTCGGCTTTTCCTAAGGGAATACCTTGAGCTCTCAAGATTGCATAGGCCGTGTTGATATGGAAATAAAATTGAGGTAGCGCCCAGTCCCTGGCATATTGCTCATTAGTCATATCGAAAGTCATCCCATTCGGGAGCTTAATCGTCACAGGCTCATCCACTGCTATCATCACTGCTTCTGGCGTAACGCTTCTTAAAAATGCCAGTGCCTCTTGAATTCGCTCTTGAGCTTCGGAAATAGATCCGGGGTTTTCACCAGCTCCCTGCCCTTCACGAGCCAACTGCTCCAGAAAATCTGGAAGCGCACGCCGCCCCAATCGAAATATTGCCTCTTGCGCCTGTAAGCAACTAAACCGAACTTGGGATGATAAGGGAAACATATCTGGTGCAAGCCTCGCTTTAAGGAGGGCTTCAGACTCATCTTCTGGAAATTCTGTTTTTGCCTTATCCAACCAACTAGAAAGTGCCTCCAATAGTTGTATATACGTAGGTAACAACAAATCTGTCAGGTTCATAATATGTTTCCACTGGTTTTTATTGATAAGCGACAAAATATATCTCTGGTACCATTCTAAAATAATAAGGGAGGCACAAGCATAATTTAGTGTCTTCTTGCCTCCATATCTAAGCTAAATTCATAAGGCGTCAACTCGAGATAAATAAATGCTCAGGATACTCAGATATATTGCTGCTAGTTTAATGGTATTGGTGTCACTAGCGAATGCTGAATCTATTGACGTCGCAGTTAATGGCACGCTAATGCGTGGATTCGCCCTCGAAAAACATATGCTTAAAAACCATGCCACTTTTGTACGAGAGGCTAAAACGGCGTCGATCTATCGCATGTGGTCAATTGGAGACAAATACCCCGCAATGGAAAGAGTTCTCAACGGCGGCACATGGATTACACTGGAGATCTGGTCGATTCCGCAAGCCAACTTGGTCAATCTATTAGAGGAGGAGGCCAAAGGGCTAGTTTTAGGTAAAGTTGCTTTAGCGGATGGAACACAGGTATTAGGCATACTGGGTGAAAACTATATTGTCCAAAACCAGAAAGATATATCCAAGTGGCATGGCTGGCGAGCTTATGCGGAGAGTATGGGTATGAGTATTAATAAAACCGGTCAGTAGCACTAATATAAAATATTTGATTTAGATAATCGAAATGAGTACACATACAGAAGTCGCAGTAAATGGACCATTGATGCGTGGCCTGGCGTTAGATAAAAACTTAGTACAAAACAATGCAACATTTGTCAGGGAGGCTAAAACAGAAGCCATTTACCGGATGTGGGCAATCAAAGGCGAATATCCTTCGATGCAGAGAGTGCGTACTGGTGGAACATGGTTCAACATTGAAATTTGGTCCTTACCCAAGGCCAGTTTAATTGAAGTGCTTAATTTAGAAGCGGCGGGACTAACCTTGGGTAAAGTAGTCTTAGAAAATGGCGGGCAAGTTTTAGGGATATTAGGAGAAAACTATTTGACTCAGCAACAAGAAGATATTTCTCAATTTCATGGATGGCGCAACTATATACAACAGAAATCTAAAAACTGACGTTGAAGCTGCTTTTATTTGACCCTAAACAATATCATTAGGTAGACAATCCACTCAGTCTATATCTTTGGGCGGTATAGCTGCCTACCACGGCACGGTATTCCTACCCACTCTAAGCACCCTGCATCCAGAATCGTTACTACCGCCCCACCTCTCGAGTCTTCGCAAAAGGCTATATTGGTGGGTCGTTTACCACAGGTGGGTATTCGTTCGGCCACCCTTCCCTCACCATCAAGAACGGTCACGTCACCTTGACCAAACACTGCACAATACAATCGCCCGTCACTACCGAAAGCCATCCCATCTGGCCCTACAAATCTTTCTGGCGCCCCAACAACCACATTGCCGAAAAGCTCCCGTTTGGGGCGCGTTAACGAAGCGAAATTGTAGCGGTAGATATTGCCGCTAATAGTCTCCCCTACATACAGCTGGCCCCGATCATCAATGGCAATACCGTTGGGAAAACGCAATCCGGAATCAAGCTGTCGCAACACATCTCCATTGCGAGGATCTATCTCTAATACCTGTCCATAGTAGCGACAAGATCGGCAATCAGCTCGAATCACCTGCCCCTGAACAAAAATATCCGGGTCAATCCCGGAATCGGTTATGTAAAGTAAGCCGTTTTCACCAAAAGCCAGATCATTGGGCCATAAGTAGGGCTGATCTTTTGGTCCGTCATAAGCTTCAATAAGATCCCCATTTAGCCCCATGCGAACAAGCTGCTTACCCCCTCCATCTGCAATCCATAAATTGTCATACCCATCGATTGCCATGCCATTAGGACGTCTGGCACAATATCCTATCTGTTGATATCGCCCCCGCAAATCAATACGGCTTATACAGTGCCGGCCAGATGCCATTTCAGTGACATAAATGCGGCCATCAGGCAGACAGACGGGCCCTTCTGGTTCTTGTATGTCTCTACACAGTACATGTCTTTCCATGTTAATGACCGCAGACTCGAGTCGGTTAAAAATACATCACTTGTGATACAAGGGCGTATCAACGCCAGGAGGGACTAGTCCAGCCAACCTAATACGTTTTGCCAAAGACTCTCCTTGAACTCCTTTCGGAAAAACCCAAAGTGGCCTATTGATGTATTTCCAATAGAGCTGGTTTGAATAACCTCAATATCTGTATTCGCATTAGAGTAAAAATCTAGCAATGCACGGACAGCCTTCTCTGGTGCAAAGTCCTTATCGTCATCTATAAGCAGGAACTTCATATCACACTGCATGCGCTCGAATCCCTCACGAATCGGCCGACCATGTTGATCGACAACGTAATCCTTATGTCGAGCCCAGTAAGCCCATTCACGAGCTATTCCTGCAGGTAGGTTCTCTCCCCCCCAAAGTACTCCAGGCACCCATCCCAAAACATTCGATAGCAAAGGAAATGCGCAGTACCATCCGAATAATAGCTTTGGCTGATACCTTGTATCCCAATGCCCCCAATAGCCGCTCTGAGAGGAAACACAATACACACTCGCAAATCGGGTATTATTTGACGCAAGCCCTACAATCTGACCACCAACACTGTGGCAAATGCAATGCCACTCCAAGCTTTGAGCTCGTTTGCTACACCAGTCAATCACTGCCGCCAAATCTCTCTGCCCCCAGGCTCTTAAGGTCAGCCGTTTGTCCCTTTGATTCTCGATAGCGGACTTACCAATACCTCGGTAATCATAAGTAAGAACCAAATAGCCATTCCGAGCTAAGAAACAAGCAAAATCCCGATAGTAGCTCTGCTTAACCGCCATAGCAGAATTAATAATGATGCCGGCTTTGGGCGCCTCAATAGGGGAGAATAGCCTTGCACCAAGCACTATCCCATCGTTAGTGGGGATTTGCTGTGCCTCAATCATTTATTCAAAGGTTCCCCCGTGTAATTCAACACAAACTATTGGGTAAGTTAAAATTCCATCCAATACTTCCTGTCTATCGCTTGAGATGTAATTAACAAGTTAATCCCTAACAGGTATTTCCTCCTTCCAAGAGCAGTAAATTGACTTGAATATTCACTTCTCGACATTTACTACCCCCTAAAGACTAGAGCAAGTTAAAAGCCTTAATTATATAGCCCTATATAATTAGATTTGACGTTCCAGTTTATGAATTGAAAGGAGGTAGCTTTACCAAGAAGTCAAATAACATGGCAGACAATTGCTCTAGCTTTCCACTATTTCACCTGCAAATGTCCAAGTGAGCTGCACAAAGATATACCCTGCCAATAATCCTCTAATTCACTATCAAAAGTGCTAAAACTTCTAAGTACTCTAAAATGCAAGGATCAGGTTTGATAGCCGATCAATCCAGTCACCAAGTTAAGGAGATTTGATTTATCGCTTATCTTATATTTCACCTGATTCACTTAAAATGATTTTAAGCTATAGACAACAGGAAGTTTAGGTGCATGTCCGATCAATTTAGTATTATTATGCCATGCTACAACGATTCTGACCTTCTGTATAACCTATTACAAGGCTACACTTTACAAACCTTTCCAAAGGAAAATTTTGAAATTATTATTGTTGATAACAACTCAAAAGACCCCAACATCCTGTCATGTTACAACCAATTTAAGCACCACCTTACTTTAACTTTACTATTCAGACCTCAATTACCAGACCCATTCGCACTTAACTCGGCGCGAAACTTAGGGGTAAAGATTGCTAAACACGAGTGGTGTGTATTTACAGATAGTGACTGTATCCCTGCCCCGAACTATCTGGCAGAGATTCAAAAAACAATCAATGATTATGGGCCTAGTATCTGCATGACCGGGATAAGGGAATTTATTCACTCTAAAGATATTGCCCCAGCAGAAATGGACGGCGACGGCAAGTACCTTGACGCATGCCCTAGATTTAATAGCCCATCAAATTATGGACTCAGTAAAGATAGGCGCCTAGGGAAAATAGAGCAATTACCGAATACAGAACACCCCTGGGGGCACTTTTATGGCTGTAATATGGTATTTAAAAGGCAGGATATCATCAAGGTTGGTTTTTTCGATGAAAAATACGATGGAACCTGGGGTTACGATGACATAGACCTGGCTTATCGAGTTATCAATGAGCTCAAAGTACAGCCAATTTTTATGGAAGAAGCCATTGTCTACCACCAGGACAACATAAAGTTAACAGAGACAATCAATGGCAAGAAGAACAAAATTAAAGATTTGAGCAACCCAAACTATCAATATATCTGCAAGAGGATTTCCGGTTATTATGAGTTTAGTAATCGCGAATTCAAACGATTTGGGCTAACAACTACTGCAAGCTAGCAATTGACATGAGTGACCAACTTAAACGCACCTAAATATTAGTATACATTTTTCAAGCGTCTATCAGATATCTGATAGTTCAATCTCACTAGAGAAAGATTTCAGAAACAGAACAACCTTATCAAGAGAGAAAATAGCCTCATTAACAGCAACCTCAATATGATAACCATCAGAAGCTTTACTAATAACAAAAACCAGTGCATCTCTTGTGATTGAATAGGTCGCAATACAGTCGACCTCTCGAGCAGGCAAATAACTAAATGTAAAGTCTTCGTTAATACTTGATGTAACTTGCTTCTCAACTTTTAACAGGTTGAGGAGCACCATTGCATAATATGCAATATGGTACCTTTTTAATAGGTATATTTGATACCTAGAGAGTTTATTTAGAGAAAAATAGAAACCAGACGCCGTATTTCCTACCCCACCCAGTCTTTCACCCTGATCCGGAATATTGTGAATGAACTCTTGGGTAATCAATATATTTGCTCGCTGCCTTTCGAAAGTACTGACAAAATTATCTATAAAAGATTTCAAAACATTTTCGAAAGATATCTCGCTAGATTCAACTTTAGCTGACACCAACACGATGTCATCGAGATCTCCTTTTATACAACCCTTTCCCTCCAAGAGAAATGGATTTGGCTTGTTCTCCTTCCTATTAAACATTCTCAGACTTAAACCTATAAATATAGCTTGGGCCAGCCCTATAACTCGGTGAAAATTCGAGTATTGCCCATTACCCTTGTATATATGCATTATTGAAGAGTAATATGCATCTGACTTCTCCTGATCTTTCTTCAACAAGCAATTGGCATATTTAGAAAAGAGCAGGCCAGTGTAACCGGAAAAAAAATCATGATTTGCTATAAAGCATACAGACGTGCTATCAAAGTGGATGTAGAAGGGGATCTTTTCGACCTCCAACCTCTTATATAGGACCTTCCTTCCAACGGCACCTGTCAGCTCTTTCCTCAGCGCCTCTATCTTTTCTAAGTAAAAGCGTTTTGGGTGAGGCGCGGTAGTCAATGCAACTAAGTCATAGAGCTTGTCTAGACAATCAGTAATTTCATCTTGGTTCCTTCTAGTGACAACATTTATAAGCAGAGTAGATACACAGCCATAACCTTTTAAGTGCTGCTGGACAAAGCTCTCTGGCGCTTCTATCGGCGTGAATAATCTGGACAGAAAGTTGGATTTGTCGGCCACGATACCACCTTACAAGGAAGGGATTGTCACTTCAGTCGATCACATACCATCTAAATTTAGTCAACTACCCTTATGGCAACAATTACTCCGTAAGTTTAATTTGAGTAACCTAGCATAAAGCGTAGGAAGCAAAATATAAGACAAATAGAGTTTACTAACGCAACTGTATACGCTCAGGAATCCGCATCCAAATATCACTTAGAGGAGCTACACGCCCATGAATTCTTGATTGGGTCATAGCAAGACACAAATATAATCAAGTCTATTTCTTCTGCTTATCGCTTACGGATCCCTTGTACGATGGTACGAGCCACTACACACCCTATGTCAAATTAGCACCTCATACTGTCGCTATCTACAAAATGGTTAGATGATGACAATAAAAGCTATACGATAGCTACAGCTTAATGCTCAAATACTGATTGCCGAGCGTTCATGTTTTTCATCACTTTCACTCTAGTAGCAACGTAAGTTGGGATTGCCAAGTATTAGCGGCCAACCTTTATCCACCTTGACAATCAGGGCCATGCCCACAAAGAAAACTAAAAGATGACTAAGAACACACATCTATTTAGTAGATACTAAAGTACTCGGAGGTGCAGAATATCAAGGTGAAGTGTAATCAATTCTTGAGCTATTGGTAGTTATTAGTTGCTGTACTAGTCAGCCTTATTGAAAAGACCAATTGTGCAAGTTAGCGATCATTATGAGTAAGCAATTGAAACCCTATTGTTTCGGATGTCCGATATAACCTGGAGCTCCTATGGTAGTTTTCATACCACTTTCGAAACTGTGCAAATTTTAGGAATTTGTACTCTCCCGCATTGGGGTCAAAATAATAAGTAGCTTTATCTGCAGTGGGCTCAATCCTAAATGCTGTTGCATGTGCCCATTTAACCCCAGAAAACCTTAACATACTATAAATTGTTTGCGTTTGCTGCGTGAAACACTGTTCAGCCTCAATACCATCAAACACTATGGTGAATTGTTCATCCAAGGGAGGGTTTCCCGTTTTTTGCCTTGATGCAGTTCCTAAATGAGTTATGTGTTTAAAGCCTTGGGATTCTAAATATTTTTGGGATTCTTGTATCATTTGATAAGACTTCATTGGGTCGCCCTCACTTCCATCTTTAAACTTAAATCGATACATAGAGGCAAAACGCTGGGCAACTACTGCCACCTTCGTTTTGTCGATATCACCTCCCGTCGATAGTGCATCCTGAAGACCGGATTGAAGCCCCTTACTAATCCAACTCACTGCCAAAGCTTCACAAATTCCATCTTTAGAATTTGGGTGCTTTTTGAGTATTTTACTGTAATTTCCCTGGCTGAATTTCCACGTTTTCTGACCACCGAAATTGGAGGCTCCATCATCATTTGGCATACTTTTTTATTACCACAATATTACATATTAAGTTGCTGATTCTATTTGCACACTGTGCAAAAAATATGAACGCTATTTTTTGCAATATCCAAAGCAATCATTGTTTAATGCAAATAGTCACTCTTACCCTGTACTTAAGCCCATCTGGAATTTCGCAGATAAAGAAGCTTCAAGCACCTTTTAGTCTGGTCAGGTAAGTATATATTTTGATCTTGGTAAAATACTCACTGCTCTGATTCCTACACTTTCTCAGACCTAACCGCACAAATATATAAGCAAGTTTGCTTTCACCAAAGGCCAAAAATAGCCAGCTGCTTCAATACCTATAGAGGCGGTAACACCGGTTAGTAGTAGTGAGGATGGAATATGAGCAAATAGCTTGCTTACCTAACTCAAGCGTTAACTACCCCCCCTATACGGTCCATTATAAACCTCGTCTAGAGCCCAAACTTGATGGGTGAAATTCCTAGCTAGGTACCCTTCTCAATTTTATGGGCTTTCGAATATTTTTCTGAAAGTCAATTAACTGGAGCACAAAAATTCTAAGGAACAATTTAATATATCAAACGGCCCGATTCGGTGTATTTGGTTACCTTCAGGAGTGACTAAACTAATGCACTATGGAAATGCTATTTGTTTACATTCTACTAGGTGCCATTGCAGGTACAGCGGCAGGCCTCTTGGGGATTGGCGGAGGCTTAATCATCGTGCCTGCTTTGGTGTTGATTTTTTCTGCCACGGGTATCTCCCCGCAGGTGCTGACCCATATGGCGGTGGGGACTTCTTTGGCAACCATTATCGTGACTTCAATCAGTTCGGTCTGGGCACATAACGCAAAAGGTGCCGTTGACTGGAGCCTATTTTGGATTATGACTCCAGGGATACTTTTAGGGTCTTGGCTGGGCGGCGTGACAGCAGACATGTTACCTGGTGCTTGGCTGCAGCTATTGATTGGCGTGTTTGCCATATTTATGGCAGTGCGCATGGGCTTAGGTGGATTGGCTTCGGCAACCTCGCAAGAAAATGGCGATCACTTACCCGGAGCAGTACCCTTGATCTGTTCCGGAGGAGTAATCGGCTGGCTCGCAGCGATCTTCGGTATTGGTGGAGGAGCATTGGTGGTCCCCTACTTATCGCACTTTGGTACAAAAATGCAGCGCGCTGTCGGAACCTCAGCTGCCTTTGGCCTGCCAATCGCAATTTCTGGTTCAATCAGCTTTGCCGTTCAAGGGTGGGACAATCAGTTACTACCAAAGTGGAGCAGTGGTTATATTTACTGGCCGGCTTTTCTGGGAATTGTGCTTACCAGCGTACTCTTTGCCAGACTTGGTGCCAATGTCGCTCACAAGATATCTGCTAAGCGCTTAAAGCTGTGTTTCGCCTTACTGCTTTGTATTATCGGGGTTCGTTTTATTTGGCAAAACATCAACCTGCTAGTTGAGCTAAGCTAAGACTACTTTTTTGGATCGTATCTAATGGACGAGAAGTAAACATACAATTCACCCAGACATCAACCATCAGACTTTTATACTTGCCGCTCTGATTAAAAACCACACAATTGACTCGTTTTTGTTGATCTTGGTGAGTATTAGCCCAGAGTTTGGGAGATTCCCTTGAAGGCTTGGTTAGATAGTAGAACAGTACAAAACAATCTATACGCAACCCAACAAAGGCTGTATATAGCGCGGGTTAGATTTAATGACCTCTCTCCAATGCACCTCGATAAATTCCATCCTTTTTCAAAACTACTAATAGCCCCTACAAAAGTCATGGAGTTCTAACTAAAAAAATTGAAATGTTTGACTGTGCTTTTAGGCCGCTCTCCTATCCTTTGGCGCCCTGAAATCGCTAGAATGTAGTTTGCGGATTAAAATCACTGAGAGATGAGAAGATTTAAATTTGCCGTCTTACCTATTTTATACACACCCGCTAATCTTACATGAACTTATGTTATCTGGACGGAAGATTGTACTTTATATGTACAATAACATACTCGGTTAAAGTAAGGCGTTACCTATCAAGAGGTTATTCAATAGCGATAAGCTCGCAAAGGTATCCTGTATTGGAATACCCAGAGCGCGCAAGTGTACGTAGGACTACATGCGGCTTGGCACCGACAGTAAGCCCAGAAATGAAAGATCAAATAAGGCCATGATTCAGTTGTTTATTTAAGTGAAGTAAAGCGCGCACTCATATCGAAGCTGATGAACATTAAGATTTATCCGGTGTGATAGCAAATTTACTAATTGTTGAATTATCCCCCAAATTTATAACTTCAGCATTTGGCCACAATATATTTGGGCTAGTCTTCTAGGAACCAAATTACTTCCCTTTTTAATTTGAGGTGTTTTGTGTCTAAAAAAATTCTCGGATTAGCTTTTACACCGATTACTATTCTCATTTCAGCAAGTATGTATACTCCACCGGTAGGCGCAGTAGAATGCGGTGAAGTAATCGTTACGTCAGTTACACTCGACCAAGATCTTTTATGTGATGTATCCGATGGAAACCCACCAGCACTTACTGTCGTTGGACCGTCAGGAAACCTAGTTTTAAATGGATATACGGTATCTTGCACCTCTAATGCCGGAAGTAATCCAGGTATATTGGTGGAAGGCATTGCCTCCAGAATTTCAGGTGGTGAAGTCAATAACTGCCCAGAGGGTATTCTCGTCCAGGGTAATGGGTCGCATACAATATCAGAAATGGAAGTTCGCGATTTTAGGCTTGACGGAATAGAAATTGACAGTAATTACAACATTATCTCTGAAAATATGGTCATTGGGCTTCCTGGCACCACTGTAGGTGATGGAATTGACTCCAATGGAGATGGCACCACTATAATCCAAAATTACGTCGAAGGTGTAGGCGATGGAGGAATGGAGATCGGCGGAGACTTTATAAATGTCACACTTAATCAAGTAGCAATGGTTGATGACCTGGGAATTTTTAACTCTGGAAACTTCACTACAATCTCCAACAATCACTTAGAGAATAATTCTTTTTTTGGTATCGCAACAACCGGTAGTTTTGGGTTGATAATACAGAATAATATTACCGGAAATGGAGATGGAGGTGTCGAGATCCGCTCAGGAAACGACAATATAGTCAGCCAGAACTCTATATTAAATAATGGTGGCTTCGGTATTTCAGACAATCCTGGTGGAATTGTAATCAGCGGGGAGTTCAGCAGTAGAAATCAGATCCTTTCAAATACTGTTACCGGGAATACGGATTTTGATCTTTGGGACGTTTTTGATTCTGGTGATTGCAGCTCAGACAATCAGTGGGTGGCAAATATCCATGACACTTCTAGCCCTGCTTGCCTGGATTGAAGGGAATTGCTGGCTAAAATTTTAGGTGTGACAATAACCTATACGCCTTATATAACCAACAAAGGAGTATCAATAGAAGCTGTGATTGGCATGCCCCCGACAATATCATCGGGGGCAATTACATCCAAACAGCGTCCTACACATATGCATATCAAATGTAATTATTAATATGATGTATATGACTCATTGAGGACTACAATATCATTTATCATTATTGACTAGGTAGAATACGAGCGTGATGTATTGGTTCATGCAATGATCCAATCAGTTAAAAACACAATCTGCTATTGCCCCATAAGCGTAATTACCCTCGCTAGTCGTAACCAAGTTCAAACCGGTTAATACATTTATCTCCAGCCACACCACGTATAACAAATATTATTCCAGTAATATATTGAGCCCCTCTTTTTCTCTCTTCAGAGTTTTATCAGCAAGCTTTCTAAAATCATTAATTAAATTTATAGATCTGAACTGATTAATAGGTGCAGAAATTACCCTTTCAAGCCTTCGACAATAATTCCAACGACCCCATGTAGAGCTTCTTAAGATGTTCAACTAGAAGGCTTTCACAAGATTTCCTATCAAAATAATGCCCCTTTAGAGAAATTATTAAGTAACCCACAGAAAGGTAGATCGAGAGAACTAGAATGGCACTCCCAATTCTAATAACTCAAAAATGAGATTTTGTCGACAATTTCACAGATAACAATCGATTCCAATCGCACATTTACGGGCAGACTTATGAGCAAGCTATTCAGCAAGAAAACTTTAGCACTGGCATTTACAGTCATACTGGCTTCATGTGGAGGAGGTGGAGGCTCTTCTTCAGATTCGGACCCAGCCCAATCATCTGGCGACAATGGCGGGGGCCAAGGCTCTGGAGATGGTGGCGGTTCAGGTAGTGGTAGCGGCTCTGGGGATAGCGGATCGGGGACCCTTCCAGACAACGAACCTGGCACTGTGACTGTTGGCGATATAGAAACGGCAGATCTGGGGTTTGCCCAGATTACTTCCCGGGATATCACATTGCCGAATGCCCAAACCAATGCTGAAGAAGTCCATGGACTCCCACACTATATAGCCAGAACAGATAGTAATCAGGATGACAATCTACAGTCTGTGCCCATGCGAAGTTACACCACCGCTTGTGCAACCGACACCGATAGACCTCGGATGTTTGTTTCCAAGACCCTTAGCGAAGGTAGTGGAGAAGATGAAATCACTTATGGCACCGTTTATGAGCTGCAATATAATCCTGAAACTCTAAGCTTCGACCAAACCGGCAATACCACAATTCTAAAACAATGCTACGAAGCCCATGGTATCGCAGCTAGCGCTGATTGCTCACGGGTTGCGGTCTTGTGTAACACTGAATACCAGGCAAGCGAGCGCTATGATGTTCAAGGGGATCTGGTTGAGCAATACGGTAGCGACTGGATGAAGATGGAAAATAATATCAGTGCTATTGACGGACGTATTGAAAGGGATATCGGCCTGATGATATCTACCAATCACAGTCAATACATTGGCTATTTTACGGACCATCCCACACTGAAGTTCGAGGACTTCCTACCTGGGCTAAAAGAAAATTTCCCCGAGACCGACTTCGGCGATTCCCCGACCTTTAAGACAATTAAAGGTAACGAAATGCAAGAGGAGATGGCTTACATTGTCGATCAACTCTCTGATGCCGACTATAACGCTATGGTCGAGTATATTCGCGAGAATGGCTATAAATATAATGATCAGATCTGGCTAATGGAGTGGGATAACTTAGCGCTTAGCGAGAAGCCTGCGGCCTACGTTGTAAACAAGATGCACGGTGGTGGCCACGCCGGAGCCCAAGAGCTTATCTATGTCGAGAATGATAGCCAAGGCCGCACCAGCTACGCCTTCTCAGTAACTGCTCGGGTTTTTGATAGCAGCTATGGTGGCTCCCACTATTCTGCTGGAATGACTGTTATTGATCGCGATAACTGGTCCTTAAATATGAGTGGCAGTAATAACAGAGGCTGGTATTGGCTTTGCGGCTACGGTCATGTCTTGAATATCCGGGCATTTTATAATCCTGGTACCGAAAAATATGGAGCGATTTGCACTAGCGATGGTGGTCAATATAATCAATCGCGCGGATTAAATACTATTGCCATCAAAATGGAGGATATTTCTTCTACCAGTAGATTTGAAGGTTACTACAATTACCTGATCCCCTCCGACAATGCATTTTTCTCTAACGGAGGTGGACATACTGTAGTCCCTGTGGATGAAG
The DNA here is from genome assembly GCF_056311705.1 of Microbulbifer sp. ABM4_008. Taxonomy (NCBI): domain Bacteria; kingdom Pseudomonadati; phylum Pseudomonadota; class Gammaproteobacteria; order Cellvibrionales; family Microbulbiferaceae; genus Microbulbifer; species Microbulbifer sp. ABM4_008. Next base: position 2,548,504 of record NZ_CM149970.1, read on the forward strand.
ATACTAACTTATCTCTCATCGTCTCCCCCAAGTACATTGATGATGAGGAAATGAATCGCTTCCTGCAAAGCGAATACGGCATTGATACCAGCACTGAAGGGCCTTTTGACCAGCAATGCTCATCCGATGATACGAACTGCTTCTTTTCCTACATGTCAAACAGCGATAATCCAACCATTTCAAGACAGGGGCTACGCAGTGGGGATGCTCTGGAATCCTCATCCCTGACTCGCATTGGTATTGCTAAAGTGGATGGTGAAGGAAGTATCGAGGGGGAAGGCTTTAAATGGCTTGTAGAAGAGCCCGACTGTCAAATCAGTGATCCACAACTTATCGACTTGAAAAATGGGCGTTACCTATTTGGCTATGCGCAATTTCAGTGTATTTCCGACAACCTTTCTTATAACCGGAGTTCCGCTAAAAATGGGGCAATGCGGATGCTTGTTCCGAAAGCCTACTATGTTATGGAAATTGATGCAGACCTAAATGTATTGGAAGGCCCTGTAAAGCTGACGAATTTTGGTTGGGGCGGGCTTGACGAGCCTGTCTTCATAGGCAACGGCAAAGTCGCTTGGTCATATATCAAGAACCCTACAATTGATAGTTACGGCGGCGGCAAGCAGAACATTTGGCAAGCGATGATTTATCACTCAAATAGCGCCAATTGATTCATTCATAAAAAGTAAAACCAGCTGTGATAAAAATGGAGGTTTTTGCTCTCCATTTTTATCACACAACTATTAGATCTCCAGAAGCTACAATGATAAAGAAGTGCTATTCACCTATTTATCAACCGATAGCAAAAGCTTGTCGAATAAAAAATCAAAACCACTGTTTCTTCACACAATGACTACTGGATCGGTAGAATAATACGGCAACAGTTCAGTGTAATTGCTTGAAACTACGTGCCCAGATACAAGTATGCTAACCTCCCGCCTAAATAAAATTAGTCACTGAAATACAAAAAATTAACCGCCCTTTCTTCATTGAGTTTTGAATTTAGAAGCCAAGACGCAATAAGGAGATCGCGATGGCTATTACTGTTCATGTCTGGAAGCAAAAGACCGGGAATGTCGGACATGCTTCCATCACCATTGATAACACCTATATCAGCTACTAGCCTTCTTCAGCAACAGGAAAAAAGGACTTTAAAATCGGGCGATCGCACAGCCCTTCCTTTCCAAGTGGTTATCGAGTTGATAGGCGCCTCGAGGGTGGTGATGCGGATCAGAACATTCTTATCAATGGGCTGAATGAAACAAAAATGATTGAAGCCTGGGAAAACTTCAAGGGCGAACAGAAGCATTACAATATGAAGGATCAGAATTGCTCGACGGTCGTTGCCTGGCTACTTGAGACTGGCTCAGGGTTCGCATCACCTGGAAAAGGAGGAAACAAAATCAGTGACTGGGCAGCGAATCCTATTCACCATATTCTCTTCCAGTTACGCTTTTTTGGTAATCATATTGATATGTGGACACCCAATGATGGGTTAGCTTATGCGCTACAAATTCGAAGCCAGATAACCTCATGAGCCTACCGCTATTCTACTCGCCAAATTACAACATCAGCTTGCCGCTGCTTTCCAGCTTGCATCCTTTTGATGGCTGTAAATATGAGAAAGCATTGGCACTGATTAATGCCGAGTCAGAAGCGAACATTGAGTTAAAAGTTGTTTCAGAGCCTCTTAGTCAAGACTGGCTGTTATCTGTACATACGCAACCCTATTTAGATAGCTTGCATCAATCGAAAACACTGGCTCGCGTTATAGAGATGCCGCTACTGCGCTTGCTGCCCGCAGGCGTATTAAATAAATATTTCATGAAGCCAATGCGCTTTGCAGCAGAAGGCACTTGCTTGGCGGTACGGGAAGCCTTGAGCAAGAAAACCTCTGCTTTGAATCTCGGTGGAGGTTATCACCATGCATTCGCTGGTCACGGTGAAGGGTTCTGTGCTTTCGCCGATGTAGCCATTGCTATTAATCGTGCCCGCGAACAGCACCTGCTCTCACCAGATGACAATATCTGGGTAATTGACCTTGATGCCCATAGAGGGAATGGGTTTGCTGATTGGGCCATGGAGGACCCCAATATACATATCTTTGATATGTACAATATGCAAGCCTACCCCGGCTTGCACTCCGATGAGCAGGAATCTCGCTGGCCATTTTTAGTTCCCCTAAAGCAAGGAACAGATACTGAAGATTACCTCAGTCGGTTGGAGTCGGAATTTTCGGACTTCATTAAGCAGAGCCCACTGCCTAAACTGGTTATCTACAATGCAGGCACAGATATTATTGCCCAGGACAATCTGGGGGGGCTCCAGGTCAGTATCGATGGGGCCAGAAAAAGGGACCAATGGCTGGTTGACCAGATTCAATCGCTGGATGTGCCTATGGTCACCGTAACCAGTGGCGGCTACTCCGAAAACTCCTATCGTCTAATAGCAGACTTAGCGATTTACCAGGCAAAAAAGGTAACAAGTTGAAGCTCTGGAGAGGCCTCTGTTATTGAGGATAATGGCCTAGCAATCAACCACTCCCTAACCCACCGGATTTTTGAGTATTTAGACACTTGATTGACGCAGGAGTACTGAGCGTCAGGTTACTCTTTGAGCTCTTTCGCCCGCAACCAAGCCAACCCGAGACCAGCAGCAACCGTAATACCCATGCCTATCACACCACGGATACCGAATTCTGTGCCAAACATAAAACGATCAGCTAACACACCGACGAGGATCGCACTGTAAAACAGTGCCCCAACGAGGTAAGCAGGTGCAACACGATTAGCGATCGTGTAAGCAAGATTCTGTGGAACAAACAGCAGCGCGGGAATCGCGAGAATCCATAGCGACGATGTTTCTACCTTCGCCCCCTCCCAGAATACAATAGATAAGCTAAAGACCAACATCCCAACAGCGAAATAGAACATGATGCGCTCAGGTGGCTCGGTCCGGCCTGCGACACCGGTTGTGATACTACCCGCTGCACGCGCTACTCCCGCTAGCAACGCAAGGAGTGAGTAGGGATTGAAAATGCCCTGAACACTGTGCTGGATCAAAATGAGGCATACGCCCAAGAATGCCAGTATCGCAAGAAAGATAATGGCGATACTAACCCGGTGACCGAGGAATACTCGGGCCATCAACATGGCAAAGAATGGATTCGTGCTTTCCAGCACCAGGGCATCTGCGATGGGTATGCCCTTGACCGCCCAATAGAAGGCAGCAAAATAGACAAAACCTGATATGGAGCGAAGGATAAGGATCTGAGGATTCACCGGCCTTATCCCCGCCACCCCTTGTCGCATCAGAAGAAACATACCCGACAATGGAGCAAGTAATATGACCTGTGCAGCCAATAGCAGAAATGGGCTAAGGCCTGCACCAGAACCCAGCTTTCCGGCAATACCAAGACACCCCATCAGCACTCCGCCGAGAAGAGCTAACCCAACACCCAGGGAATGATTTTGATAAGTAGATGGCAAACTGTCACTACCTTTGGCAATTAGAGGTCAAACCTGCCTGAGAGGTAATAATGATGCCTTCATTTATGTATCGGGCGGGTCATTACAGAGCAGGACTCTATGTAACATTAGCCCCCCGATTGATTCATTTCCTATTGGGCAAGCCAAAGAGTTTGGCGCAGTAATTACTTGCCTGCCGGCGTCAGTTTCCCTGTAACAAAAAATATGAACTTCATAATATGAAATCTGAGCTTTGACCACTTTAAGATCAAGAGTATTAATCCTGTCCCCAGTTCTGCCTCAACAGATATACAGCATAAGCGATTGTCGGCACTACCTTTCTGCCAGACGTAACCCCACATAATATCTAGTTACTTCTCCTTGCGGTTTATATCAAACCCTTTGGGCGTCATCGCACAAGGGTAGTTGGCAGCCCTAAATTACTTCAAATTGGTGGTGGAGCGTAAGAATCTATAGGCGCTCGCTTGAATATGACGATTGTACCCACACCCTGTTTACTAAAATCGAGTTATGCCCTACGATCGCTAACTTGCATAAAGATCACTGCTCTCGGAAAACTCTCTTAGTGTCTTCATATATTTTTCTACATACTTTAAAGCACTTTCTTTGCTAACTAGCGGTTCACAATGCCCGAAAACAAACACCCCTTCTCCATCTATTGTACAAGTCACTAGCATTATTGGGTGTTCTCCATGTGTTTGAACAGTCATAGCCACACCAAAGTCAAAGAACATTAAGGAGCCTGTATACTCACTGATATCCCCTACATTGGATACACAAATCCCAGAGGGGAAATAGTCTTTCTCAGCACTAGAATTTTTAGCCAAATGTTTGATCTCATCAAGGCTGTAATCAGGCACAAGTGGAGGTTTAAAAAAATGCCCATTTCGCAATTGCAAATAAACTTTTCTTTGAATTAAACGTGCGAGGTTTAATAAGTCGAGACTATTTTCATCTGATGATAAGGATATGGTTAATACAGCTGTACATTCCCCTATAACATCTCGATCTATCTGGCGTTTACACAAATATTGTGCATTTATAGGTAACGTTAACTCTGTTGTTGAGCGAAAACTTGGTAATGACTGGGCAGCAATAACAGCAATGGCATTATAAATAGAGGTAACCTGAACATTCTCACGCTTTGAAATTAAATGTAAATAGGAACATAATTTTTTAGGGAGGACACGGTACATAGAACATCCCATTCTAAGGGAGGCGTTTGCTGCCTGCTCTACTGGCCACTTTGGAGAAACGTCATTTCCGCCACCAACTGCCGATTGTCTTTTTTTAAGGTGTTTTATGGAACTAACATACTCCACCACCGATTTTTGCATGATCGAAGCAGAGGGTTTACTTCCTGAACCCCCTCTCAAGAACCGATCCAAATCTCTAACCAAGATTAATAAGGAGCGTCCATCCATGGCAGCATGGCTTACCATAAAAGCAATCCACTTTACTTCTTCCTGCTCATTCATATAAACCGTGAAACGATACACATATTTATCCAGCTCAAGAACTTTACTTCCTAAGCGCCTGAACTCTTCCTGATAATTTAAAGGCATTGCATCATGCTTTATTTCAAAAGGAATAGTTTCAAACCCCACATCACAGAACCAATAGGCATAAACATTTTTTTCTATACGAGAGCGGAGCATTGGGTGCAGGTTATGGAGGTATTCCATTCCCTTTAGTAATTCTTCGATACCGAGAGAATTACATACCCTGAAGAAGACTGCTAGTTGAACTGCGCCATTTGACTTTTCAGTCAACTCTACAGAGAGTGCTTCCTGAGCTCCAAGCTCACGAAAGGGTTTTGTATTTTTCATTGCAGGCTCTTCCCAGTCGGGAGATCACTGTCAATAGTATAGAACGAGAAAGCGCTATACCCTTGAAACATTTATAACAATCGATTCTAGATAACCACGAGACTCACACAAACCTTATAGATCTCGGCGCCATAGGTAATGAGTTCTCTTTCCACCTACTTATTGATGATATCTTTCAGGACCTTCATGAACTTTCACTTACTGTCAACGCCGCTCAATATTCTCCGCCTAACAAATACAAACAAATGATAAGCAACAACTACAAATCCGACCTTGCACCCCATCTGAATTGAGTTGATTGCCTTTTCATTCTCTGAATCAAAAAACAGTGAATACACATGTGCAATAACATTTGTTAAATCAATCAACACAACCATTAAGAATATGACCAACCAATAACAAAACAATAAGAGCCTATTAAGGTTCATAAATATCAATCCATTTCCTCAGCGACTGTTAACTATCACCCCAACCTCTAGTTACTTCTCCTTGCAGCGTTTATCGAACCTAATGGGTTCCATCACACAACTAGGTTTTTTAATTTTTTATCATACCTTTGCCCTGACTTGAAGGGAAACATCCCTCGATACCGGTAACAATAATATAACTAGCTCTCATCTCTAGTCTTTTGGTGTCCTGGATTTATCATTTAGGATAAACCACTCCCTTTAGTCAAATATTGTATTCACCAGGAAGCAACTTGCCTTAAACTCCCGTTAGACTCTCTATGTACTTTCAACTCACGCTTGAACGCCCCCAAAACCATGACCCACATGCCACCCAATATTCTTCATCGCGCCCCTGCAAATAAAATACATCTTGAATATCGGACACCTTCCAAATCAACTTACTCTTGATTAGGTTGTTATTTTCTATACTTAAAATTTCTACGTTATTTGATTTTACCCATAACTCAATCTTTTTTCTAAAGTAATTATATCGCACTATTAACAGAGTATATGGAAGCCCTCCAAAGCAACCTACTACCACCATCAGTATTCCATGGTACAGATACAATCCAACTAGATTAAAAAAAGTCGCACAATTCGTAGCGAAAGCGTCACAAATATTGACACATTAGGACCAGCAGGATCAAATACTGTGCAAGCACATGCCCCCTATATAGATATCGCTTACTACCGCAACACCCGGTCCACTACCACCACTGCTAACATCTTCATTCAACATTCAGGCCTCCTGAATTATTTTGAAAACTGATGCTTCCAGACTAATGAAGAGGATAGCTTAAGCAGTAAAACACAAGTGTTGACCTATTCTGATCTCAATATAGATATTGTGGGTAGATCTTGTAATCTCACAGTATCCCTCGCAGATCACTAACTTATATGTAAATCATTGCTCTCGGAAAAGTCTCTTAGTGTCTTCATATATTTTTCTACATACTTTAGAGCACTTTCTTTGCTAACTAGCGGTTCGCAATATCCAAAAACGAACACGCCTTCTCCATCTATTGTACAAGTCACTAGCATGATCGGGTGTTCTCCATGTGTTTGTACCGTCATAACTACACCAAAGTCAAAGAACTCCAAAGGGCCCGTATACTCACCTATATCCCCTACATTGGATACGCAAATCCCAGAGGGAAAGTAACCTTTAGCAGTACTAGAATCTTTAGCCAAATGTTTAATATCAACAAGGCTGTAATCGGGCACAATTGGAGGTTTAAAAAAATTCCCTCGCCTCACCTGCAAATAGAATTTTCTTTGAATTAAACGTGCGAGGCTCAATAAGTCAAGACTAGTTTCATTTGATGATAAGGATATAGTTAACGCAACTGTACATTCCCCAATAACATCCCGTTCTATCTGGTGCTTACACAAACATTGTGCATTTATAGGCAACATTAACTCTGCTGTTGAGCGGAAACCTGGTAATGACTGGGCGGCTATAATCGCAATGGCATTATAGATAGAGGTGACCTGCACATTCTCATGTTTTGAAAGTAAATACAAAAGAGAAAATAATTTTTTGGGTAGGACCCGATACATAGAACATCCCTTTCGAAGGGAAGCATTTACTGCCTGCTCTACAGGCCACTTTGGAGAAATATCATTTCCGTCACCAACTGCCAACTGTCTTTTATTAAGGTGTTTTATGGAACTAACATAATCCACCACCGATTTTTTCATTATCGAAGCAGAGGATTCATCTTCAGCCCCGCCTCTCAAGTACCGATCCAAATCTCTAACTAGGAGTAATAAGGAGCGTCCATCCATGGCAGCATGGCTTACCATAAAAGCAATCCACTTTACTTCTTCATGCTCATTCACATAAACCGTGAAACGATAAGCATATTTATCCAGCTCAAGAACTTTACTTCCTAATCGCTTAAACTCTTCCTGATAATTTAAAGGCAATGCATCATGCTTTATTTCAAAAGGAATAGCTTTAAAAGCTACATCACAGAACCAATAAGCATGATGATTTTTTTCTACACGAGAACGGAGCATTGGGTGCAGATTATGGAGAAATTCCATTCCCTTTAGTAGTTCTTCAACACCCAGAGACCTACAGGTCCTGAAGAAGACGGCTAGTTGAACTGCACCGTTAGACTTTTCGGTCAACTCTACAAAGAGTGCTTCCTGAGCCCCAAGCTTCCGAAAAGGTTTTACTTTATTCATTGCAGGCTCTTCCCAGTCGGGAGATTACTGCCAATAGTATAGAACGAGGACGCGCTACACCCACGCAACATTTATAATAATCGATTCTACATAACCACTAGATTTGCACAAAGCTCATAGATACCGGTGCAATAGGTAAGTTGCTTCTAGGAAAGACGCTTTAAGTTCCAAACTTTACTTGATGAGAGAGCCCTCATCGCCTGCATGGCCTATATCGATCTCAATTCTATCTGAGCCAAAATGGCAACAACCCCAGAAAGTTCTGATCACACCTAGACTCAATGACGTTTTCATGCAGCAATTACAGACGAACAGCCTAAAGAGCTATTACCACTTGTAGGAGATGAGCGACTGAATATACCTAAGTGGCTTCCCTTTCGACTGGATCACTATTTAGAGCTAATAGTCTGGAGTGGTCGACATTGAAACCCCAGAAAGTACGGCGCCATTTCTGAGAGAGCTCCCCCGTACTCGAACGACTGAGTATACCAGCAAAACATTGACTTTATCGCAATCAGGGTGCTGTGCTCGGTGGTTTCGTTTTCATGAGTATTACCAGATAGCCACCTTAAGCAGTGCGCTCTTTAGCGAAACTCCTGGTGGTAATGTTACTCTCTTCTGTCTCAATCTCTTTATAAGCATCAATACCGGTGCCATAGAAGTACTGAGCCACTATGCCGTTGCGTTAGATGCGACTGACTTGGTTGTAGCTGTCGCAGCCCACACTGAGACCATCGATACCGGTGATCAGTTTAATAAGTTAAGACACCCACAAAAGTCACCCTTAACATGTGAGGATTCCGAATCAATTACTCCAACACATGCAGAACATTAAATTCACTGTCATTTATTTAGTAAATAATGTTTACACCTGTGGCTTTCCCAGAAAAGACCTCACCCTCAAGATCAACCTGAAAAATAGTTAGACTACTATCAACTTTTGGAGCATGTAAGTGGAGGTATTCAGAATCTCTCTCCCACTGATTCTCAACCTCTAATGAGAACGTTGCAAAGCTATCACTGAAAGTAAACTTCAAATGACCAGCATATGTGATCCGCCCTGGCTCAATAGTAAATTTTTTCTCAGGTAGCCTCCTTGGTTTTATATAAGTAACTCCAGGGATGGGATCAACTAAAATAAACGAGGAGAATTCATAATCGCCTGCAGAAAGCTCTCGCATTATTACCCTGCCACAAGGAAACTCCCACTGCAAAGGTGCAGGGCGAAGAGCACTCTCCTGATTAATAGCAATAGCTTCCTCTGATCTTCCTCCTAATTTTCTATATTTTATACTCATATTGGAAGGACAATTTTCAGTAACTGAAAAAACAGCTACCCCTTTTCCGGACTGTGGATTAAGTACGTAATTGCTTGGAATATTAAAAGGGAGAGATCCACATGAAACCAAAAATAGCAATATAGCAATCACGCTTAGTTTTTTTAACATCGAAATTCTCTTTTCTTTTAATAGATATAAAAACTGGCTGAATAGGATTAAATTAACCATAAAAAGAAGGAATAGGTCAAGATAACTTTTTTGATATTTTTTATAATTTGACTTACACATAGTACCAATCTATGGATTGCCAAAATTGAGTTCTCCGTTTACAAAGAATCTGGCAATGACTATGAACATTGTCGGGAGTGGATTGAATCCAGGGTGTATAATCTGACTTCAATCTTTACTCTTGATATCGCTGTCTATGTAACAATGAGCAACCGCTACCATATCATACTTTATATCGACTGAGAGAAAGTGCTGAGTTAGCCTGATACCGAAGTCATCCTCCATTCAAGCCATCCAATTTTGCGCTGTATTGTCTTTGAAGGGGCACCCTCGATCACTGCGAGATAAAAAAGCTAAAAGAACTCGTCGCTCTATAGCGAGATCGCTTGATGAATCTTAGCTGGCTTATAAGTCGCATAAACGAATCTATCGCTTGGCAGGTCAATGTGGAAGATAACTGCACAGGTTGCTTCTGGGAAGGAAACTTTAAGTCTCAAGCTTTGCTTGATGAGAGAGTCCTCGCCGCCTGCGTGGCCTATGTCGATCTCAACCCTATCCGTGCCAATTAAGAACGCTCCCCCCATACTTGAACGACTGGGTATACCACCAAACATTGGCTTTATCTCAATCGCAATTTTGAGAGCCGCGTTAAAGGCTTAGTTGGGTCAGCAGAGTCCGTGCGGCAAGCGTGTACCCAGCTCCATAAACACTGGGTACACGGCATCCGTGATTGCCGGCTTTACCTTTCTGCAGCACCCTGCTGAGTATTTTCCCCTTCCCTAGCTACTTTCATTCCTCTTGGCTTCTCCAAAACCTAACTCTTGATCCTTTCATTACGTCTTAGTATCAATCAAAGAAGAAAAACTCGTTAAGTGGGCGCCTGCGTCTCAGCTAGTACCTCCCCCTCAAATAATAGGTGTCCCAAAGAGCTTCTAAAAAGTTTAAAAATTTATCTTGGCTGACACAGAGTTTAGAACACTCACCTCTTCTATAAACACGTATCGAATGGGACATCTTAGAGTTCAGGAAAATAAGTTTGAAAAGTTTTTTCAAATAATTTTTTTCCATCAATATTAAATGCCTCGATTGTCCACTCTCCCTCGACCATCTCGTAATCATAGTCCATTATATAATAATAACCTAACTTTTTATTTAGCTCAGGAAAGATCATATCTTGGACAGAATTAATTATCTTACCGGTTGGGGTAGACAAATTAGGAGTAGTCCATTTTATCCGGGCAACAGTATATGTATTGTGATCCTCTTTCGAACCCGATCGAAAGATATAATTAACACCGAAACTCACATTTTTTCGAATTGGAATACGACTCGTAGACTTTTTTAAGGGGTATGGATACTCTCCTTTATCAAATTCACCAAACTCAATTGATGCAACTTCTGGATATAGTTGATCAGAGCCGATACTCTTGTAGTATTGACCTACCCTTTCAAGCTGATCTTTTGAAAAAGAAATGTTATCCATAACTTCTGCCATAATTTCTCTCTGCATATTCCAAATTTCTTTTTCAAAAAATTCTTGCCGATTTTTAGATAGGCTTTTGTTACTCAAGTCTTTTTCGGAAAATATTTTTTCAATACAGGCATCCAGATTCTTTTTTACTCCCTCACCTAAACATTGATACTTGGCCAAATCCAAGTAGGCCAGATGCGAGCCTGATGCTTCTGCTTTCTCAAATAGCTCGTAAACTTCTTCCTTAGTTTTCCCTGAAACGATTCCCTCATCATAAAGCTTCGCTAAAGCATAAGTGGCCTTTTCATTTCCTTGCCTAGCCGATTCTTGAAACCAATAGTTGGCTGTTTTAGAATCTAGCTTAGCATTCAAATAATGATCCCCAAGTCTATACTGAGACTCATCATGTCCTAGCTGAGCCGATTTATTAAGATAAACCAAGGCCTTATTACTATCTGGAGATATCCAGGCGCCCTGGCGGTATGAATTACTTAAAAACAATAAATCATCTGCTAGAATATTCGCGGCTTTCTCGCCTTTATCTTTAATAGAGAGTTTCCGGCGAAGAAAATCATCAATATAGGCATATTGGTGATATTCACCGTTCCAAGTAGAATGCCCATGCCCTACGCCATTATAGGGAATAAATTCAATGTCAGATTTCAATTTCTGCATTAAATAGCGCATTCTATTGGCTTGTTCAAAACCTGATATATCGTCTTCTTTACCCGCAATAATCAAAGTAGGAATACTTATATGATTAGCTAGGCGAAATGGTGAGTTCCTCGCTAGGGATTCATCCATTTCTCCAACAGTTCTGGAAACTGACTCCAGATAACCTTCCTGCATTTTCAAGTTACTGGCATTAAAAAGTAAAGGCAGATCATAAACACCATACATAGAAATAACGCAGTCATACTCTTCAGGCTGTTTGATCGCCAACATCATCGAAGAATAACCGCCATAACTTGTGCCGATAGTGCAGGTTTTCTGAAAGCTATATTCCTGCTTAGCCTTCGCAACAGCAGACATAACGTCATCCTCGATCAGCCTTCCCCACTGACCAACGGCTTCTTTATTGAATCTTTTCCCAAAGCCAATAGATCCACGGAAATTTACTTGAAGAACTGTATAACCGCGGTTAGCAAGAAACTGAACTTCTGGATTGTAAAATTGATATTCTCGAACACCAATTGGCCCCCCATGAGGGTACACCAATAAAACACCGTTACTATGCTTTGGGGGCGTGATGATAGATTCTATTATTTCACCATCACTTGAGCTCGATGCTAATGAAAAAGAAGGAACCAAGTCCTTACCATTAAATTCCGGATACAACTGATAAAGATGTCTAGCTTCCAAATTTTCAGTATCAAACAGATAGTAAGATCCTGGATCATCGGAGGCAAACACATAAGCTAAGCTTTTATTGTGCTCCGGAACCCTATCAATAATTGCAACTTGCTTTCCAGGAAGTGCCCTGTGAAACTTACCTTGTAAATCCCTGTATGCAGACTCAAAATATTCGGTCACCAGCCTTCCATGGTCAAAAAATGATACTGATGACAAGTTATTTTCTAGATCAAATAAAGCATTGACGAGATCATATTTTGGATGCTGATATAGTACATCTGAAAACTCTTTGCCCTTGATGTTATACTTGTAAAGGGATACCTTATCCGAGGCTGCATTACTTAATACAGCCAACACCTCCTCACCAAAATAACCCACCGGCCGAAACGTTTCAGACAAGTTAGCAGAAGAGTATAGTTGTTCCCATTTCTTTTCTCCTTCTGGAAGATGCCACACTATTATTAAGTCATCCTCTAGAGTTGTAGCTATCAAAGCATTGCTAGCTGCATCCCACGAATAGTTAATTACATTTTTTAGAGACTTCTTAAACAATGTGGCTTTAGATAACTTTCCATGCACAAGCTGCTGAGTTGATACAATATGTACTTGATAATAATCACCCATTTTCTTAGAGAAAAGCAGTTTATTCTTTTGTTTTACCAGAGGATCAACCAGCGCACCCCTTTCTTTGATATATAAAATATTAAAGTCGGGCTTTACACCTGAAAAATCAAAATAAACAAATCCATGCTTCGACTCCTTTATGACCTTATTAAAATATTTAAAATATACTGTTGACTCATCAACCCAATAATAGTCATTAAGGACTAGCTGGCCGGTATCAAATAGCAATATTGGATATTCTTCATTCCCCTCTGTATCCACCAATGCCAAATAATTTTTTGCTTTATTCATATGCCCCAGTAGGTACCGCGCATCAGGCCCTAGCTTTAAGGAAAGCACTTCTGGATTGCGAAAAAACAAATTTGCAGGCAAAGTTTCTGCAATATTGACAGAAGAAAATCCGATTAGGAAAACCAATAGAAGCAAGCACACTCTCATAATCTACTACTCCCCTTGTGTTTGCGCGACAATTTTAAAGAAATCATCTTTTCCTGGTCCAGCATACTGGATGTTTTTAATTTTTATAAGTTCTGGGAAACTCTCCTCGAGAAACTCTAGCGCTTCGGTAGAGCGGTTTTCAAGTTCTATACGAGCTCGGAACTGGAAAAGACTTTGATCGACTGCCAAATGACCAACATAACTAATAACACCTGGGTTAATCTGAAAAGACCAATATTCCTCATCCAAATCGTAAGAAAAAGCATAACCCAGAAAAATTTTATCAAACCTGTATTCGCCAGCAGGAGCTTTAAATAGAATATAATTACTACCCGAATGAAGATTCTCTCTGGAGAGGAAAAAATGCTTAGCTCCCTTTATTTTGATCTTGTCTAGATTAAAATTGGTATCTATCGCAACCAAAAGAAAACCTTCATCAAGATCCAGGCTGTTATTCTGGCCATCAACAATAGGTTTTACTGGGGTAATACAGCCACTGAGTTGAAAGAGCAACCATATACATATAATCAATCTAAAATTATTTATTTTCATACAAAACCTATTTTATACTCACCTTCATTCTCCATTCCTGAATAATTTTTCAGCAAATCAGCTTATATCAGGATTACCAAACGCATACAAAACTTATCTCAGAGAGCCAGGCAATGGTGCTTTGATCGTAGTCGAGCCGCGAAGCGCCCTCCCAGGAAACCCTGTTTAAAAATCACATTATTGATGAGAGGCCGCTGGACAATATCGATGCATTCAACACTCCGCCCGTTGCAACTATTCCCCCCAACACTAGCAAGAGCTCTTGCCCAACCATTCCATCGGTACCCAATAAGCTACCCGTAATACCCGATACAAGAGCGCTCTATCCTTAAATGCGATCAATCCGACTTGTCACAGTATTATGGTTCAGGGGACCTCCTCTCTTCTTCTTATCCTTTAGCGCCTTTTGTCCACTCTAAATTGCATGACCATCCTCATTCTTAGAGCATCCATTCAGTTTCTGTCAGGCCTCATAACCTTCGGCGAGTAACCCGTAGGATCAGTCGCCGCCAACGGATTATTCATCACATGGCTGTAAGTATTCAAGCTCTGGCTGTCCTGCGGATCCAAAATAATCGGGTCCAGGGAGAGGAAGCGGCCGAGCTGGTAATCATACACCTTGCCGCGTATATCAATCAGTTGTTGATCGTTCAGGTTGTGATGGCCGGTGAAGCCCTGATCGGTGGTGGTAAAGCTATCCAGGTGATTCAGCCCTTGGAAATCCCGACTTTGGCCGAAAGGGTTGTAGCTGCGGAACTGCCTTACAAAATCACTGTCGCCAGGCTGTAAGTTGGCATCAGTAAGGTTCCAATTTTAGCTGCAATTTTGAATAGGAAAGTGAGATTTTTATGGATGAAAAACCATAAAAAGATAGGCACGAAAATGATCTTATTGGATTTTATTCAGTTTGTTTTAGTGTCAAAGCTGCGTAAAATTGATAGATATTTATCGATATTTTGGCCGTAATTGAATAAACCTGCATAGGCTAGCGACCAAAAATTCAAGAAGTCCAAGAGTTTTCCAAAACCTATTTCTCAAAGGAGAACGGCAGCGTGACGTAAGAGTAAGTAAAAGACGCTGACCCAAGGTGCTACCAACACCAGGGGCCAGCTAACCAAATTGATAAGCAAGTATCAAAGTGGCTCAGTGGATAATACGCTAGAAACCCGCTCGTCTTCAATAAAGTGGAGTAGATTCAGAGGCTTGAAGAGATTCTTCAAGCTCTGGCAGCGTTGCGTCCGTCTTTTCTTCTTCTACGCCTACCGTTCTCGTGCACCGCCCTTTACTTCTGCCTCGTATTACTTACCAAGCATTCCCCATGCGGAAGATCTGCATATGATTTTAGTTTCTATAGGAAGTGACCATGTTGATTTTAAAACGTAAGACTGGCGAGAACTTGAGAATTGGAACCAATATCTCAGTTACAGTGCTGGAGGTTAAAGGCAATCAAGTGAAGGTTGGGATCAAAGCTCCCAAATCCCTTTCCGTTCACCGCGAAGAGATTTATGTGCGTATTAAAAGGAGCAGGAAGTGAGAAACTGAACATGCCGAAAGGACTGCCCTTTCGGCTGGATCACTATTTAGAACTAGTGGACGGGAGTGGTCGACATCTAGCCCCCAGAAAACGAGGTTATATTGCTGAAAGTACGCCACCCATCCTCTAACGACTAGGCATCTCACCAAAACACTGGCTATACCTCAACAGAAACTTTGAAAGTCGCTTTAAAGGATTGGTGGGATCAGTGGAGACAGTACAACAAGCCTGTATACAGCTCAATAAACGCTGGATGCATGGCATAGGCGACTATCGGCGCTTCCTTTCTGCAGCATCCTGCTAGTTACCATCCAACCTATCGATACTTCTCCTCCCGGCTTGTATCCAAACCGCGATTTTCCAACCCCAGGTATATTTTCTTATCTATCGGTGTTTAGGATTCGTTGGACATAACCATGAGGTGCTGGCAATTATAGAGATGCTTTGACACCTACCTTAGTCTATGGGTGTCCTGAATTAAAATTTTCAGCATTCATCTCAAAAAATAGATCATCCCAAATTCTATCTTTTAATACAGCTAAATCCTCTTCTGGAGGGATTCTTCTTTCAGAATTTTTCACAACTTCCCTACTAATTCTTTTGGTAGACTCTTTCCTGAGATCAAATAAAAACCTTACAGAGCGATCAAGTTCAGCATCGTTAATTAAGCCAATATAAGCAATATTAGCTTCCTTTTGCGGAGAACTAAAGCGAACAAATTCACAAGGAACATGACTGAGGCTCTGAAAATTTTCTTTAACTATCTTGCTTTCGACATAACTTGATTCATCAAGCACCTTGGCAAGTTGTGCAGCATCATCACCTGAAATTTTTTTAATTATTGGGCTCTCATACTTCGGGCTAACATAGATGGTTTTAAACTCACCATTTATTTCGAGAATACCAAAAAATTCATATGATGCCCTACCCGATACACCAGACTTCACAATTAACGATTTGTCAGGTTTACCGATATTTCGATCAATAAAGACTTCTGCCTCTTTAATTGTATAAAAATTATCAACCCAATTAGTGGCGCAAGATTGAGCGACTTTG
Organism: Microbulbifer sp. ABM4_008; assembly: GCF_056311705.1. Lineage (NCBI taxonomy): Bacteria > Pseudomonadati > Pseudomonadota > Gammaproteobacteria > Cellvibrionales > Microbulbiferaceae > Microbulbifer > Microbulbifer sp. ABM4_008. The sequence goes on from NZ_CM149970.1 coordinate 2,564,996, forward strand.
GGTAATGCCTTAACACTACCGTCCCAGTGATTCTTTGATTCCAAGCAACCTGTAGAACATACAATTGCAAATGAAATTAATAGATTAGCCAATTTCACCTTAACAACCCTCCACACAGAATTGATTATTGTTATGTCTATAGTGTGTACGTATATATTTATATCCCAATTCTCTGCGAACTAGGTTGGTATGTCTTGTCGCCCATGTCTCTTGCCCAGGCAACCCCCTAACTGCAGCCCCTATCCGAGGTACACTGCTCCCAAACCAGTCTGAAGCAGCATTATTCCACGCGTGATAAAGTTCGTGAGAAAGTACCATGGTGGTGTTTGCATTTCTGAAAATATTCCCAGAAGTCACTATTGATTCAACATGGCTAGGGTCAAAATAAATAGTAGAATTTTTCCCGGACCACTCTCCTTCGGTAGCGAATACTCCTCTCCTATATTCAAATGTAATTTCCCCCCCCCGATGCTACAATTCCTTTAAGAATTTCAGCGCCTGCATCAGTGCCAGCTATTGTAGACAAACTCTTAGCTATTTCCTCCGCAAAACCCTCAGGGCCTACCGTTGTATATGAAAACTCAGAATCACCAACCTTAACCGAGCCTGTTTCTGTTACTCCGTTGCCACCACCTCCAACGTCCTTCCCTCCGTTGAAGCGAGATAAATTGGCAGAGGCTATATTTTCTACGCTACTCTGATCGGCCTGCCCCTCATCACTTGCCCCTCCAGATCGACTCCCCTCACCAGCAGTAAAAGTTGCACCCTGACCAGAATCACTAAGAACGGTAAAGCTGGTAACATTCCCATTACCATCCACTACTGCGGCAACCGTTTCTGTCCTCTTGATCCGGCTACCCGTTTTACTGATTTTCGCCTTGCCAATAACAACCTTCGATGCCTTCTGCCCACTCTCAGTTGTAGGATCATCTTCACTCTTAGAGCGCCCATTGTGCTTCTGCCCCGTATCACCTTTATTTTCCACATAACCTGTAGGGTCAGTCGCCGCTAACGGATTATTCATCACATAGCTATAGGCATTCAGGCTCTGGCTGTCCTGCGGGTCCAGAATAATCGGATCTGGAGAGAGGAAGCGGCCGAGCTGATAATCATACACCCTGCCGCGCATATGAATCAGCTTTTGGTCGTTCAGGTGGCGGTGGCCGGTGAAGCCCTGATCGGTTGTGTTAAAGCTATCCAAGTTGTCCTGCCCCTGGAAGTCCCGGCTTTGGCCGAAGGGATCGTAGCTGCGGAACTGCCGTACAAAATCACTATCTCCGGGTTGCAGGTTCGCATCAACAATGGTGGTGATACTGCCGAGGCGGTCTTGCAGTAGGATGCTTTGCTCTATGGTTTCGTTTTCACGGGTAATTACCAGGTAGCCACCGTGGGTGGTGCGCTCTTTGGTAGAGCTGCTGGTGGTGATCTCTTCGTAATTGCCGATATAGAGCGTGGTGGTGGTTTTACTGCCCTCTGTCTCTATTTTCTTATAGGCATCGATACCGGTGCCGTAGTAGTACTCGGTGACGATGCCATTGCGTTCAATACGATTGGCTTGGTTGTAGCTGTCATATCCCACACTGAGGCAGAAAAATTCTGGACACCCACAAAAGTCGTCGCTTTAAGTGCCACAAATATTGACACAGTAGAGATGCTGGGATCAAATACTGTATAAATATACATGCCGATAAAGATTCATGCCCTTACCTCGAAGCGCACAAGTCTCGTTAGACACCACTCCCTATTACCATTGCGTGTCCCGCTGCGTACGAAGGGCGTTTCTGTGTGGTAGAGATATGAAGTCTGGTAATGACTATGAGCATCGCCGCGAGTGGATTGAATCCAGAGTGCATAATCTAGCTTCAATCTTTGCCCTTGATATCGCTGCCTATGCAGTTATGAGTAATCACTACCATATCGTACTTTATATCGACAAAGAGAAAGCGCTGAATTGGCCGGATACCGAGGTCATTATCCGTTGGCAGAAACTATTCAAAGCTTCCAATTTGGCCCGTCGCTACCTTCAAGGGGACACTCTCGATCACTGTGAGATGAGAAAACTAAAGGAAGTCGTCGCTCTATGGCGAGATCGCTTGATGGATCTTAGCTGGTTTATGCGCTGTTTAAACGAGTCTATCGCCCGTCAGGCCAATGCCGAAGATAATTGTACAGGCCGCTTTTGGGAAGGTCGTTTCAAGTCCCAGGCTTTATTAGATGAAAGAGCTCTTGCTGCCTGTATGGCCTATGTCGACCTCAACCCTATCCGTGCCAATATGGCAAAAACACCAGAAGACTCTAATCATACCTCGATCCAGCAACGCATTCGTTCAGCAATCTCAGGTGAGCAGCCCAAAGACTTACTACCGTTTGCTGGCAATGAGCGCCTGAATATACCTAAAGGGCTTCCCTTTCAGTTGGATCACTATTTGGAGCTAGTGGACTGGAGTGGTCGACATCTAGACCCCAGAAAACGAGGTTATATTGCTGAAAGCACGCCACCCATCCTCAAACGACTAGGCATTTCACCAAAACACTGGCAATACCTCAACAGAAACTTTGAAAGTCGCTTCAAAGGATTGGTGGGATCAGTGGAGACAGTACAACAAGCCTGTATACAGCTCAATAAACGCTGGGTGCACGGTATAGGCGACTGTCGGCGCTTCCTTTCTGCAGCATCCTGCTAGTTACCACCCAATCTATCGATACTTCTCCTCCCGGCTTGTATCCAAACCACGATTTTCCAACCCCTAGTATATTTTCTCAGTCTTTCACTGCACCTTAACACTAAACCAGAAAGAAATAGTCGCTAGGGCTGGTACTAACAGCACCGCTCGCACCTCTCTCTAATCTTTGGGTGTCCAGGAAAAAAAAAAATATTTGAGTTACCATCCAGCCTATCGATACTTCTCCTCCCGGCTTGCATCCAAACCACGATTTTCCAGCCCCAAGTACATTTTCTCAGTCTTTCACTGCGCCTTAACGCTAAACCAGAAAGAAATAGTCGCTAGAGCTGGTACTAACAACACGGCTCGCACCTCTCTCTAATCTTTGGGTGTCTAGGATTTTTTCTCAATCTTTTGCCGATTTAGCTCGGCACACTGGGTGTCCAGGATGATTCCATCAATAATCAGGCTCAATTCCCTTCAAACTAGACTTAACATCAATAATTTCTCCATCCCTAAATCTGCAACCTACAAACTTATCAGTTACACCAAGATCTATCACCTGAATCAATAAATCTTCACCCTTCTCAAAGACCCCTACACTTGGGTATTTATAAGAAGAAATATCAATTTTTCTAAAACACCTGAAAAGTGAATCTGCATACTCCCCTGAAATAGAAAACTTAGGAAAATCAATTAAACTCTGCATGTTATCAGCCCAAGTAAAAGCTGATATGAGAAGTAATATGGCAACTGAAATTAATTTCATAAAGTATCATCCACAAGGCTGCATATTATATAGATTAAATCCGCCGCTCACACGACATACCGATCCATAACTCCCTGACGCCCTAAAAATAAGTTTTGACTTAGATTCAATCATATACATGACATGGTATCTTGAGTTCCCTATATCCGGATCCGAAAAACCAATAAATGATCCTCCCCTTTGAGGGTGCGTATGATAGTGAGCCCTACGTGTTGCTTCTTCAGGTATTCGGTTTAACATAAGTGGATTCCCACGAAGATGAATTCGGCCTCTTCCACCAACTATAGGTTTTGTATATCCATACCCACCTTCATCCTGAAAGATTGCTCCTCCAAGCTCAACATGGAGCCCATGGGAAATATCTGCAATCGCACTTAAGATTGCAATAGCGGCTGCCTCTCTACTTTTAAATCTAGCGGTCTCACTCAATACTCCCTTGTCATATAATTCATTTATTCGGGAAGACGCTTCTAATCTATCCTTTTGTAAAAGTGAAAACTCTTCGTCTGTTAAGTCCCCTTGCTTAGCGGGGTAAACGTTATTTTCTTTATGATTTTTATTTTCCTGTGAGTTTCCAAAATCGGCCTGCAAGTCAGTCCGACTTCCCTCACCAGCAGTAAAAGCCGCACCTTGTCCATCACCCTGTGTCCCTCCCTGACCAGAATCACTAAGAACGGTAAAGCTGGTAACATTCCCATTACCATCCACTACTGCGGCAACCGTTTCTGTCCTCTTGATCCGGCTACCCGTTTTACTGATTTTCGCCTTGCCAATAACAACCTTCGATGCCTTCTGCCCACTCTCAGTTGTAGGATCATCTTCACTCTTAGAGCGCCCATTGTGCTTCTGCCCCGTATCACCTTTATTTTCCACATAACCTGTAGGGTCAGTCGCCGCTAACGGATTATTCATCACATAGCTATAGGCATTCAGGCTTTGGCTGTCCTGCGGGTCCAGGATTATTGGATCTGGAGAGAGGAAGCGGCCGAGCTGGTAATCATACACCCTGCCGCGCATATGAATCAGCTTTTGGTCGTTCAGGTGGCGGTGGCCAGTAAAGCCCTGGTCGGTTGTGTTAAAGCTATCCAGGTTGTCCTGCCCCTGGAAGTCCCGGCTTTGGCCGAAGGGATCGTAGCTGCGGAACTGCCTGACAAAATCACTATTCCCGGGTTGCAGGTTGGCATCGACGATGGTGGTGATACTGCCGAGGCGGTCTTTTAACAGGATGCTCTGTTCTATGGTGTCGTTTTCACGGGTAATTACCAGGTAGCCACCGTGGGTGGTGCGCTCTTTGGTAGAGCTGTCGGTGGTGATCTCTTCGTAATTGCCGATATAGAGCGTGGTGGTAACGTCGCTTCCTTGGGTTTCTACTTTCTTATAGGCATCGATTCCGGTGCCGTAGTAGTACTCAGTCACTATGCCATTGCGTTCGATACGATTGGCTTGGTTGTAGCTGTCGTATCCCACACTGAGGCCATCGATGCCGGTGATCAGGTTGCCGGCGTTGTCGTAAACCAGGCTGTGGCTTTGGCCATCAGTGGTGGTGACTTGACGTACGGCGTGGGGACCGGCATTGCCGCCGGCACTTCTGGCACTGTTGCCGTAGCTCACGCTGGTGGCGTAGTCGCTTTTTGAAGTGAGATTACCGACGGCGTCGTAGGTGTAGTTTACGCTGCGGTCGTACTGGGGGTAGTCACTGGATGTAACAGTCTGGCTTTCCAGGCGGTGTAGCGTGTCGTAGCTGTAGGCGTAATCCAAGCCGTTGTGCTGGTGGGCTTCACCGGTAACGCTGCCCCAGGCGTTGTGGCGGTAGTCGATGGATTGGATCTGGTCCGATTGCAGGCAATTAACACCGCCGGCACAGATACCATCGATTATATCGCTGCCGGAATAGCGGTTAATCTTTTGCTCAATACCGCCCATAAACTGTTGGATCACCGGGGCACCGCTGGCGGTGGCGGTGGCGTCGGTCAGTGTCCAGGTGGTGACCCAGCTTTGATCCGCTTGATAGTGCTGGTGCTGGTAGGCGTAGCCGCGGTTGTTATAGCGGCTTCGGAAGATTTCCCCATCGGCAGCGCGGGTGACGGTGGGCCGGTGGTAAGTGGTATCCCAGGCGGTTTTTTCCAGGAAGACTTTTTCTTCGTCGATCACCGTGTAAGTAGCAGCCGGATGGTAGGTGCCCGGCTGGTATTCGAACAGGCGGATATAGTCTTCATTGCGGGCTTCGGAAGTTAATAGTCCGTTAAGGCCACCCTGGTCGTACGAACGGACAACAGCATCATCGTTATTGATGGTACCAATAACCCGGCCGAGCTTATCGTAGAAGGTGTCGGTGATGCGGTTATTAGCATCGGTGCTGACAATACGCTCGCCGAAGGCGTTGTATTCAAAACTGCTGCGGCCGCTATTGAGACATTAATAATTTTTATTTTTTTAACGCTGTTTTTTAAATCAGAGAAGGTTCCAATTTAAGCTGCAATTTTTAATAGGAAATTGAGATTTTTATGGATGAAAGGCCGTAAAAATATAGGCACGAAAATGATCTTATTGGATTTTATTCAGTTTGTTTTAGTGTCAAAGCTGCGTAGAATTGATAGATATTTATCGATATTTTGGCCGTAATTGAGTATGCCTGAATAGGCTCGTAGCCAAGAGATCAAGAAATCCAAGAGTTTTAAAACCCATCTCTCAAAGGAGAACGGTAGCGTGACGTAAGAGTAAGTAAAAGGCGCTGACCCAAGGTGCTACCAACACCAGGGGCCAGCTAACCAAATTGATATCTAACCTATCAAAGTGGCTCAGTGGATAATACGCTAGAAACCCGCTCGTCTTCAATAAAGTTGAGTAGATTCAGAGGCTTGAAGAGGTTCTTCAAGCTCTGGCAGCGTTGCGTCCGTCTTTTCTACTTTTACGCCTACCGTTCTCGTGCACCGCCTCTCATTTCCATCACACATTACTTACTAAGCATTCCCATCGCGGAAAATTCGTACATAGTTTTAGTCTCTGTAGGAAATGAATATGTTGATTTTAAAGCGTAAGACTGGCGAGAACTTGAGAATTGGAACCAATATCTCAGTTACAGTGTTGGAGGTTAAAGGCAATCAAGTAAAGGTTGGGATCAAAGCTCCCAAATCCCTTTCCGTTCACCGTGAAGAGATTTATGTGCGCATCAAAAAGGAACAGAAAGTGAGCACCTGAATGTGCCTAAAGGGCTGCGCTTTCAGTTGGATCATTACTTGGAGCTAGTGGACTGGAGTGGTCGGCATTTAGATCTAAAAAATGAGATTATATTGTCGACAATACTCCTCCCATCTTCAAGCGGCTGGGCGTCTCTCCAAAACACTGGCTATAGCTCAACAGAAACTTTGAAAGTCGCTTTAAAGGATTGGTGGGATCAGTGGAGGCAGTACGACAAGCCTGTACTTGCTGAACAAACGCTGGGTGCACGGTTTGCACGATTGCCAGCGTTTTCTTTCCGGAAATCACACCTAGTTGAACTCGCTCAACATCAGTGAGCTGATTTTTGCCCACCTAGATATTCAACATATCCAAAGTACTCCAACACTCACTATTGACGCTTCCGAGCCACCTTTTTGAGGCCATAGCCACATAACCATGGAGTGAAGGTGATTATCGAGGTGCTTTGACACATACCTTAGTCTATGGGTGTCCTGAATTTGAACAATCAAAGAAGAAAAATCCGTCAAGGAGGCATCTTCATCTCAGCTAGCACCTCTCCCTCAACTTATGGGTGCCCTGAATAATCTCCTTCCTGAATAATTTTAGATCAGTTAAATAAAAAGCCCCGCCGGGGTTACCAGCAGGACTTTTTTAAAAGTTAATTATTTTCGCATTTTTTCATCAATCGCAAAAAATGCTCTGAAGACAGCATTCCTAAAAATAGATATAACACCCATAAAAAATACATCTTTGACACAACTGTAAAAAAAGTCATTCCCGCTTCGTAAAACATTAAATACTGACCACTAATGCCAATTACCAAAGTAAATACAGGTATCAGTAATCTAGCTAGAATCACATTATCCATCAGGGCACCTTAACTGAACTTGGAGATCTAAACGTTCCTGGAAATGGAGTTCGCCTAAAGCCCGCAGCAGGGAGTCTAAAAACAACCTGTGTACTTTGCGCACCTTGCAATCTTGCTAAGAACGCACTATTCCATCTTGTCGCATACACTCCCGTACCATATAGACCCCTCGATGCATTAATCACCCCTGACGAGGTAATCGAAGCAGCAGCTGTCGAAGACGTAAAGTGGTATACATATTTGGGCGCCTGATAAGCCCTTAAAAAAGGAATAATTACAGCTTCCCAAAAAACAGGTTTTCCCGCACCGGTCGCTATCGGATTAATTAACGTCCCAGTATTAGAGTCAAAATCATAGGCTGTCGTACCATCTACGCTGACTGTATTACCAAACGGCCCGACTTCAACAGTAACTGGATCACCATTTTCATCAAAATAGGTTCCTGGCACCGGAGAAAAATTACCGGTCGGCCCCTCTTGTGTACCATCACCTGAATCGGCAACAGCAGAAGCACCTCCCTCAGGTTGAGACTGATTAGCAGCAGTTACATCCCCCCCGCTACTCTGCCCATCAGCCTGACTCTCCTCACTTGCCCCTCCACTGCGGCTACCCTCACCTGCACTAGTAATAGCCTCTTGCCCTACGGTTATAGAGGAGACCGATATACTGCCCCCACTACCTGATACATCAGTTTTCTGCCCTTTACTGCGATCAATCCTACTCGCCGCAGTGTTATGGCTCGGGGGACCTCTTCTCTTTTTCTGACTTTTTAATGCTCTCTGCCCACTCTCAGTAGTAGGATCATCCTCACTCTTAGAGCGCCCATTGTGCTTTTGCCCCGTATCACCTTTATTTTCCACATAACCCGTAGGATCAGTCGCAGCCAATGGATTATTCATCACATAGCTGTAGGCATTCAGGCTCTGGCTATCCTGTGGGTCCAAAATAACCGGGTCTGGTGAGAGGAACCGGCCAAGCTGGTAATCATACACCCTGCCGCGCATATGAATCAGCTTTTGGTCGTTCAGGTGGCGGTGGCCAGTGAAACCCTGATCCGTTGTGGTAAAGCTATCCAAGTGGTCCTGCCCTTGGAAGTCCCGACTTTGGCCGAAGGGGTCGTAGCTGCGGAACTGCCGTACAAAATCACTATCTCCGGGTTGCAAGTTCGCATCGACAATGGTGGTGATACTGCCGAGGCGGTCTTGCAGTAGGATGCTCTGCTCTATGGTGTCGTTTTCACGGGTAATTACTAAGTAGCCACCGTGGGTCGTGCGCTTTTTGGTGGAGCTGCTGGTGGTGATCTCTTCGTAATTGCCGATATAGAGCGTGGTGGTAACGTTGCTCCCTTCTGTCTCAACCTTCTTATAGGCATCGATACCGGTGCCGTAGAAGTACTCAGTCACTATGCCATTGCGTTCGATACGATTGGCTTGGTTGTAGTTGTCGTATCCCACACTAAGGCCATCGATGCCGGTAATCAGGTTGCCGGCGTTGTCGTAAACCAGGCTGTGGCTTTGGCCATCAGTGGTGGTGACTTGACGTACCGCGTGGGGACCGGCATTGCCGCCGGCACTTCTGGCACTATTGCCGTAGCTCAGACTGGTGGCGTAGTCGCTTTTTGAAGTGAGATTACCGACGGCGTCGTAGGTGTAGTTTACGCTGCGGTCGTACTGGGGGTAGTCACTGGATGTAACAGTCTGGCTTTCCAGGCGGTGTAGCGTGTCGTAGCTGTAGGCGTAATCCAAGCCGTTGTGCTGGTGGGCTTCACCGGTAACGCTGCCCCAGGCGTTGTGGCGGTAGTCAATGGATTGGATCTGTTCCGATTGCAGGCAATTAACACCGCCGGCACAGATACCATCGATGATATCGCTGCCGGCATAGCGGTTGATCTTCTGCTCAATACCGCCCATAAACTGTTGGATCACCGGGGCACCGCTGGCGGTAGCGTCGGTCAGCGTCCAGGTGGTGACCCAGCTTTGATCCGCTTGATAGTGTTGGTGCTGGTACGCGTAGCCGCGGTTGTTATAGCGGCTGCGGAAGATTTCCCCATCGGCGGCACGGGTGACGGTGGGCCGGTGGTAAGTGGTATCCCAGGCGGTTTTTTCCAGGAAGGCCTTGGCTTCGTCAATCACCGTGTAAGTAGCCGTCGGATGATAAGTGCCCGACTGGTATTCAAACAGGCGGATGTACTCTTCGTTGCGGGCTTCGGTGGTTAAGAGCCCGTAGTGGCCATTCTGGTCGTACAGCTTGGCAATGGTATCGCCATTGTTGACCGTGCCGGTAACCCGGCCGAGCTTGTCATAAAAGGTGTCGGTGATGCGGTTATTGGCATCGGTGCTGACAATACGCTCGCCGAAGGCGTTGTATTCGAAGCTGCTGCGGCCGCTGTTGGGGTCGTCCACGGCGGTAACTTCACCGAAGCCGTTGTATTCGTAGCGAATATCATTAGTTGCTGCGTCGACTAAAGACACCAATCGGCCGGCACCATCGTAGCGGTAGTAGGTCTTGCCGCCTTTGGCGTCTTGGGTGTAGACCAGCTTTTTGTTCGCGGCAAAAGCCTTAAACATGGAGAGACTGGCCCCATCACCATTAACGACATCGACGGCTACCCCTGTGCGGCTATAGGTGTAGGTGGTGGTAAAGCTGAGCGGGTTGCTGTAGCGCTCGTGCTTTCCGGCCCGGTTCATATCGTCAAACTCAGACCAGGTTTCATAGGTAGTAGTGGCGCCATCGTAGTGCGGTTCTTCCGTACGAACCAAATTGCCGCGCTGATCGTACGCTTTACTGGCAACCACAGTGCGTCCATCGAAGCCCAGGGTTTCAGTGCGAAGGGTGCGGCCGAGGCTGTCCAGGTATTCGGTTACCGGTGGGCTGCCCAGACTCCAGGTGACGGATTTTTGCAGGGCATTCTGCGGACAGGAGGCATCACACCAAGAGCGACGGCTTTGGGTGGTGGGGGCCGCATCGGAGGTGACCGTGAGCGGTTGGCCAAAGTCGTTCAGCGTGGTATCCGCTTGGCGATTCAGGGGGTCGATGGTCGAAACTACAGTACCAAACCAGGGGTTGGTGGTTTGATAGCTCCTTGTGCCACTACCCCATTCGTTGTTGTACGTCGATTCAACAAAATAACCTTCGGAGTCGTAAACGTTGGTAGCAACCCGGTTTGCGTCACTGCCACCCTGCTTGGTGGAGCTTAATACATTGCCGTATTGATCAAAGCTCAGTACTACCGCTTTGGTAAGGGTACTGCCACTGGCGGTAATTTCGGTGCGTTTGGGCGCACAGTTTTCGAAGCTGCTAAAATCACTGCGAACATCCTGATCTGTTGTGTTAAGGCTACCAACCCCCACATCGTAATTATTGCGCTGGCTAACCACCTGGGTATAAACCGGGGTGTTGCGACAGCTAGCTGAAGTAGAAAATTCGCTGGTGGTGGTTTGGCTTGATCGGCCGTAGGGGTCCACTTCTACAAGTATCGCTTCAACCTGATTGCCCAGGCTGTCGTAGTCACTGGTGTTGGTGACAGTAGCGGCAAGGCCATTATCCACGATTTCATATTCTTTGGTGGTGTCGCCAGTAGTGCGTGGCAGATAGGTGCCACTGGGCTGGCCAAAGCTATATTTTTTACTGTCGACCTGGTAATCGAAGAACAGAATATCATCGCCACTGTACTGCTGGCGGCTTTCCAGTATGCCGGTATAGGGGAATGCCTGATAGAAGGTACTTATATCCCGGTTGCCGGTGGTCATTTCCTCGCGGGCAATTTCCCGGAAGCCGGCAAAGCCCCTGCCCTCCAGATGTGCGACGGCGCCCTTATAGGTGTAGCGCTCTTCATTAAAACCACCAATACCATTGTCGGATGCCACACTTTTAACGATCCGCATGCCGTTAATAAAGTTGGTATAGGGGTGCGATTGGGTCTCGGCATTGGGGGTATAGATGCGCTCGCCGGTATCGTGTTGCGATACCAGGGTGGCGTAGTTGATGCGGTGCCGTTCGATACGCTCACCGGCCAATTTGATCCCGGTCACCAGGTCATGCTGGCTGCGATTACCAAGATACAGATACACGCCGGGAGTTGGGCCACGGTATGTATAAGTCTTGCCGCTGGCACCGAGATAGGCACCGTAATCCGTTACCCCATCGCCATTCACATCTGCCTGGAATAGATTTTCCTGGTGAGATTGAATACCAAGATTCTGCTCGGTATAGCTGAGGCCATTCTCGTCATAGGTGGCGATATAGGCAGACCACTCGTGGACATCGTACTGTACGGGCGCCGCTTCAAGCTCCGTATCAATGTTGCAGGGATTATTTTCGTAGGCGCCGTTATCACACAGGGCTTTAGCCGCGATACCGCTCGGTGCCATTAAGTCTTCAATACCATCGTGGTTGATGTCAACGGCAAAAGCCAGGTGGTTCCAGGAGTAGGCACCGTTGGATGTGTTACCAGCCATCGTTCGTATAGAGGCAAATTCCTCCAAGCCGGTACTGGTAAAACTGGTAAAGGTGCCATCCCCTTTATTGAGGGCGTAATACCATTCGTACTCAAGGTTATTGGGCGAGCTTAAGGCCAAAAGGTCCTGGAGGCCGTCTCCATTTACATCTGCCCATTTAATGGTGGTGCGGCCATCAGAGTAACGATCTCCAACCAGGCCAGATACTGTGGTCGTGCGCTCTGCACTGACAGACCAGCTTCCATTACTGTCAGTGACTTTATACCAGTAAATTTTATTATCTGACTTTAACAGAGAGGCATTAACAAGAACGTCCTTAACACCGTCGCCGTCCAGGTCCCGCATACTAATGGCACCGTGGGCTCCCGCTTCAAATTGAGCCTGCTTTACCAAATTGCCAGATACGTTTCGATAGAGGTTATAGGTATATTTGAAACTACTGAGCTTCTCATCCGGCATTAGAATATCGATGGCACCGTCGCCATCGATGTCAGACGCTGCACTTTCACAGAAATTGGCCATTGCCCGTGCCGCAGGGTTAGCGGGAATCGCTACTGCGTATTCACACTGGGACTGAATGCCCGTATCAATAACCTTAAAGCTGGAGCTGTTGGAATCCCAGGTTGCGTACTTCAGTTTTTTATCACTGGTGGTAAACAGTAAATCATCACGGCCATCCAGATTGATATCGATACGGGATTCATCAAACTGGTTGGACAAACTCTTAAGATCATTAATTTCCGGATAGTCTACCCACTGTTGCTCAGAGGAAAGGTAGATTCCCTGATCCCGTGCCCAGATATCAAATAGGCCATCGCCATCAAAATCCCGTCCACCCACGGCCTGGGTAGCCAGGCCATCTTCGTGCTCAACAAAGTTCGGCTCAATATCAACGGCGGGAATATCCGAGCCTAACAGGGACTCTTCCTGCCCCCATTCAATATCATTCACCGTACAATTTGAGCTGGTCGGGCAGTAACTCAAGCTAACAAGGCGATCAATCGCACTATCATTAGCATAATCAAAGCGATATTCGTGGCCAGCCACTCCATCAATGTAAATTCTTAATTTCTCAAGGCGGCTTGCGCTTACAACCTCTCCTCCGCGAACAAACTGGTTGCGGTAACGGTTGGCAGTTTCATAGATAAAATCTACTTCCCTACTACCATAAGTTCCTTGGTAGCCAGTGTAATAAATTGCATCCAAACGGTGCTCACCGCTGATCGTTTGGTACTTCCAGGCAATGTTGTTACCAAAAGCATCTTCTTGCCAAGCCTGCTTCCAAGCCATAGGAACCGAAATGCCACTGGGAACAAATACCGCATTATTGCCTCCACCAAACGTCAGAATTTGGTTGTTTTTCGTCTCTACTTCAAAGTATGAGGAACTTGAACTTATTGCTCCCCCCTTTTGAGTAATCTTACTGCCATCATAGATTTCAGTGGCATAAACAGCCCCAGATTGCCCATACGAACCCGATACCAAAATCAAGCGCTGGCCGTTAAGACAGAGCTTATCGCTGGAATCAAACTGAACAGGTGTTGACTTACCGTCAACTGCAAAGGTTTTCTGGCAACGGCTCACCGCACCACCAGTACCTATTGACCAACCAAAGCCGAGATTGCCATGCCCGGACTGGCTGCTATAGCTCGCGCTAAGTCCAGGCGCCATACCATTTCTGCCTGGGGGCAATGCGACAGGGAAACTGTAATTTACCGCACCACCATTAACAGAGATATTGCCCTCCCAAATGGCAACACTCTCATCAGATAGGATACTGAAGGTGCTATCTTGGGTAGCAGCTGCCAGTGCGGCCAGGTTTTCTTCAGAGGCATCGAAGTCAAAGATATAAGCCATCACTTCATCGGAAAACGCCGAGCAATAATCATTCATATCAGAAAGGCAGGCGGCCAACTGGTACTTCTGGTATCCATTAGAGGCACCAGACAAGGTATGGCTATTTCCACTTAGGGGGCCTGGGTCTGCAAAGTTAGTATCAGTGGAGCTGATAAGCTTGAAGTAGTCAGAATCACCGGCAGCCTCACCCCACCACAGCTCAACTTCGCCATCTTTACCGATATGATTTACAAACAGCTCTGGAGCCTCAGGTTTTTCATAGACCTCAACATCAACCTGACTCCAAGGGCCGGGGCCGGAGTCATTGCGAGCACGAACCTGGAAGGTGTATGTCCCTGAGTTGGATAAGGTTACGGAGTCCCCATTGTTGATAGAGGTCCAGCCGCCTGTGCTCTTATACTGAAGCTCATAGGAATCAACATGTACATTCGTTAAAGGAGTGTATGACGCGGTAACTGATTCATTTTGCCATTTTTTTGTGGCGCTAACGCTGAGTTCCACCGTCGTTGGAAGCGGTAATGTCACCTCAACATCTATTGAACCAACATCAAAATAATCAAATTCAGAGCCGTCACCACTGACATCAACAAGTTGTTTTATCTGATAGTGATAAGTGCCATTTTTGATTTTTACGTAGTCTTTACTTCTTGAAACCTTACTTGCCGAAGTTTCGTTAGAAACTCCGCTATATGTCTCAGTTATTATAAAGTTATGCCCATGATCTTCATTCACAGGCAACCAGCGAAGCGTGTAATTTCCTTCTGATGGTGATGGTTCCACCATTATGTCTGTAGAAGTTACAGTGACAATATTTGAAACACCGCCACATCCTGCGGCATTACAAGCTGACACGCGGTAAGAATAGCTTCCTGACTTAACAATACTCAGTACATCCTGAGTAATCCCAATGTCTACTCTTTCTCGTTCAGACCAAGAATCACTGCCATACTTTTCTTCAATTTTATACTCATCGAAAGAACCACTGGTAGGTGGATTCCAGTTCAATGTCACACTGGATGTGACTTGTGGCGCAGAGGAAGAAAGCCCGCTAACTGCACTGGGCAAATGGAGCACAGAAAATGCTGCACTTGTTTTAGCGCTACCACACCCCGTGTCATTACAGGCTTTTACCTGATACTGGTATTGCGCCTCTTCTTGTCCGCTAAATTCCTTTGAACGACTTGTACCGTTGTTTATCCAGCTTCCCCAGCTGCCATCTTTTTGCTGCCGATATTCATAATGAGCAACAGTACCAGAAGCCACTTCCCACTCGACAGTGTAAGAGCCACTGGTATTGTAGGCACTCGGCACACTAATCGAGTCAGTCACTCCCGGTATTTTCAGCACATTAAAGGAACTACTGGTTTTACTGCTGCCACACCCAGAGTCATTACAAGCCCGAACCTGGTATATATATGTACCGTCTCCAATTCCCGTGAAGGAGTTAGACCTATCTGTACCCACATCAACCCAGTTACCCCAGGTGCCATTCTGTGATTGGCGATACTGATAGTAGTTCACGATGCCACTGGCTACTCCCCAGCTAATACTGAATGCACCATCAGTATCAGTTGAAGACGGCACCGTAATCGAGCTTGGTGCCCCAGGTAAAGGAACTGTAACCGTTACTGATACCGGGTAGCCCAGTGAATATTCCTTTCTGACAAATTCAGCAAGTGACGAATCATAGGTTTCACCTATTGCATATACTTGATAGTCGTAAGTACCATTTCTAGTTTTACTAAAGGTTTTTGAGAGAACAATTGTATCCTCCGAATATTCAGTTTCTACATTATTGAATGTTTCAATAACTTTGTAGCTAAACTTAACATTCGGGTGGACTGCCCAGCTGACAGTATAATTTCCCTCCGATGACGAAGGGTTAACCATAATATACTTTGCTTCTACTGTGATTGTATTTGAAACACTGCCGCAACCTGCAGCGTTACAGGCTGATACTCGATAGGAAAGACTACCCGAGAAATCAGTGTCCAGTGTTTCTTGCGTGGTTCCAGAACCTACTCTCTCTGCCTCAGACCATGAGCCACTGTTAAATTTTTGTTCGATTTTATATTCATCAAAAGATCCACTAGCAGGTGGATTCCAGCTTAGGGTCACACTGGAAGTCACTTGTGTCGTGGAGGGAGAGAGCCCGCTAACCGCGCTGGGCAGATAGAGTACAGAAAAAGATCCACTGGTTTTGGAGCTACTACAGCCTGTGGCATTACAAGCTCTCACCTGATATTGGTATTGTTCTTCGGCCTGCCCAGAAAAAGATTTGGTGCGACTAGTGCCATTGCTAGACCAGCTTCCCCAACTTCCCCCTTTCTGCTGTCGATATTGGTAATATTCAACAGTCCCCGAGCTTGTTCCCCATGTAACATTGTAAGACCCTGAAGTGTTATACCCACTGGGAGCACTTATAGAGCTGGGGGTACCGGGCTTTTTTAGTACAGAAAAAGAACTACTGGTTTTGCTGCTGCCGCACCCGGACTCGTTACAACCTCTAGCCTGATATTTATAAGTTCCATCATCCATACCACTAAAGGATTTGGATCTACTTGAGCCCATTCCAACCCAACTGCCCCAACTGCTATTTTTTGACTGTCGGTACTGATAATAGTCAACAATTCCACTCGACGAAGTCCAGCTAACGCTATATGAACCATCTGTGTCAGTTGAGGAAGGGACGCTAATTGATCCGGGAGTCCCCGGCTTTGGTATGGTAACAACTACAGAAACGGGATTTCCAGCAGAGTAATCTTTCGGAAAATGCTCACCTAAAAGAGGGTTATAGTATTCGCCCCTGGCATATACTTGATATGTATAAGTGCCATTTTCATATTTTGTGAAGCTTTTGGAGTGGGTGCTCGCACTTACTGAATAAGTAGTATCAGAGCCATTGTGGCTTTCAACAATCTTGTATGAAAATTCTGCATCGGGGTGAGCATCCCAGCTAAGCGTAAAGCTTCCAGTTGATGTGCTGGATGAAATCCTAACTGTTGAAGCTGAATGTGCATATACTGAAACCATCATAAGCCAAAGAATGGTTACTGCCCGTAAAATGCTCATCCCTACTACCCTTCCATCCACATAATTTTGAGTGGGCGGAATATACCTTAGGGCTATAATCGATTCTATTAGTTAATAAAAATAATTAGCCTTACAGTGAACAAAACTTCACCAATCGAACTGCCAATACTGCCAAATTGAACTTTTTGAGTTTTAACTGAGCTACTGCTGGAATTTAACAAATAAATATATGAGTCCAGAGGAGCATTGAGAGCTTGTAAATACCCCGCCAAAGACAAACCTTTTGAAATCACCGATAAATACCTGCAACCTCTCTACAGGAATAAGATTTTTGTTAAGGCACAACTTACAAAACGTCTTATCACCTAATGAAAGTTAATACTTGATAGGTAATGCTATGACTGTTGTATGCAGTCAAGCAGGCTGGAGTAGTCACCAGCTAGCTCACTCACAGATAATGACCGAAGAAACTTCTCTCCAACCTAGAATGATTACATTCTTTGATTTAATGCTTGACCTAATTTAAGTGCAATTTCAAAATTGTTTTTGGATTAGCTTAATCAATAGATAACTGTCTTTGCCATTTACAATCAGTGGAAGTAGTAAAGCTCGGCCCCCTATAACCTAACAACAATAACTGGGCACGAAGTTGATCAATGGCAACTGGAGTAGGCCGATAATGACCAGAACAAGTGTTAACGAAAACTATCTTTCCACCCTCCGCCACGATCTCACCCGCTGCTGCAACACTATCTCCTGCCAGAAACGTCGAATGAGCAAAGACTGGCTTTGGGTAAAAGTAACTTGAATATATATTCCCATTCTTATCCATAACATAGATAGCGGCTCTACCATTATAATCTTCTGCCTGTTGTGCACGCCTAGTATCAAAAAGCTCACCAGTAGAGTCATAAATCTTCCCGTCCATCACCGATAGTTTCGTCCCCTCTCGCTGGGCATCTGTGTAATAAATAACATATGCAGGACACATATATTTAAATTTTTTAAGGCACCTTACATCTTCACCCTTGTATTTTGAATGAAGTTCAAAAAGCCTGTAGTTTTTTATTTTTGAATTACCATGTACCGCAACACTAGAGCTACTTTCATTAGCCCTATTCGTATCGTTCATAGTAAGAATCCACTGGGAGATTCCTTCTGGTGCACATCTGCTCGCATTAACCCCATGGTAATTACATGTATTTTCACCTGACCAACAGTCAGTTGGTCTAGGCAATACACTATTGGAAAGACCTATTTCCATTAAGTATTCTGGTGTTTCATTTACATTTCTGCTCTCAACTATAAATGCCCTATCACGATAAGCCATACCGCTTGAGGGCTGGCCACAATAGAGCGCAGTCAAAAGTACGGCAATTACTTTCTTTAGATTCTTAACGACCATTAACGGCAACTCTTTCGCAACTGAAAAGGACGGGAGAATACAGTGGTCTCAAAACGCGCTGTAAATAGGTGTTTATAAGCTTTCAGCCGGCATCTATGCCTATATTGTCCCGCACGCACTGTATTTTCCTTCGCAAATTTAGGTTTTTCAGTCATCAAAACCCACTCTAAGAAGAACACCCAAGACTAACCAGCAGGACCTGATACAGAAGAGTAAATAGTATGACGAGTGGGGCGACTTCCAAATCAAAATAGAAATGGTCCCCCTAGATGCTCAAGCCGCAGCATTCAACCAACCTAAAGTGTCCTTCCACAAACTATCTTCGTAGCGCGCCTTGAAGAAACCAAAATGACCTATTGGCTTTGTATCCACGGCTTTAGCATTCACAATCTGTATTTCAGTATTTGCATTACAATAGAACGCCTTGAGAGCCTTCACAGCCTGCAGTGGAGCAAAATCTATATCATCATCTATGTATAGAAACTTCATATTGCACTCTAGACGGGAGAAGCCATCTCGTACGGGCCTACCTCTCTGGTCGACAATATAGTCTTTATGGCGCCCCCAGTAGGCCCACTGCCGAGCAATACCTGCGGGTAAACTCTCACCTCCGAGGAAAAGGCCTGGAACCTGCCCCAAAATATTTGATAAGAGCGGAATCATAGCGAACCATGCAAACAATATTTTGGGCCTCTGACGCAATCCCCAGTGACCCCAATACCCGCTTTGGGAGGATACACAGTAGACACTAGCAAGTTGGGTATTGTTATCTGCGAAGCCAATAATTTGGCCCCCTACACTATGCCCCACACAATGCCAGGTTAGCGTTTTGTATTGGCTAGTAGACCAATCGATAACAGCGGCCAAATCGTACTCTCCCCACGAGCTCATAGATAGTCGAGAGTCTCGTTGATTGGCAACCGCAGACTTACCTATACCTCGATAGTCATAGGTCACTACCAAGTAGCCATTCTTAGCCAGGAATTTTGCAAATTCAGCATAATAGCCCTGCTTGACCGCAGTAGCCGAATTTATGATTACCCCCGCTTTAGGCAGACCTTTTGGTGAAAATAGCGTAGCCCCGAGAGATAGGCCATCCTGAGTTACTATTCGACATTCTTCAATCATTACTTGAGACCTCCATATCTTGGTCTAATACAAAATTTATGAGAGGACCCAGCACCACATCCGGAGCCTCCAGCTCAGGGAAATGTCCAGCTTCTGCTATGCGTAGTAGAGAGGCCTCCGGGATCATATTCAAACTTGAATACTTACAAGTACATTTATGAGAAAGGTCCCGCTCCCCCCAAAGAAATAAGGCTCTCACTGTTAAGGGTTTGGAGAAAAGAGTACCCTGCAAAGGAGATTCGCCGACTAATAATCGTTGAAAAGCTGACGCCAGATTAAAAGTTGCTCCATGTTGGTAGGCTTGTTGGGCCAATTCATTAAACGGTGTGATTAGCTCACTCCTCCCTAGCGCAGCTTCAAACCAGGCAAGTGTTCGCTTACGTTTCAGAGCTTTTAGCAACAGCTGACTTAAAATTGGCTTGCTCAGCAATCCTCGTGGATCTCTCCCCTCCTTCCATCTCAACATTTCTCCCCAGCTCGGTACTTGAGATAGCACTATGTGGTCAAGCAAATCTGGGCGCTTGTATGCAAGTGCAATTGCTCCAAAGCCGAGTACGCATGGAGCAACAAGCGTCACACATCCAAGGGCAAGGTTTTGTAAAAACACCTCGGTAAGGCTAACCAAAGATGCAAAGTTATAATCAAGACTCGTTGAAGGAATGGAAAAACCAAAGCCAGGTGGTTCAAATATTACAACGGTGAAATCACTTGGAACTTGGCTTACAAGATAGTCATAATGCTCAATAACAACTGGCGGATCTGCTTCAAAAACAATTACACGGCTGCCTCGCCCTATCTTTCGATAGCGAATCACACAAGAGCCCAAATCCATAAACTGAATACCATCTCTTGAGTGAGCTGCGTACCCTTTAAGGGTTTGACTTTTAAGCAAACTCGGCACAAAGCCATCTATAACTGCCGATATCATACTCTGGCCACCTGATTACTTTAGATACTCAATCAGATAATCCTAGGGAAGTGACAACACTGCGGCAAATGGGTTTTTCCTTAGGCTCAGGCAAGAAAATCTTGTCTGGGAAAATAAAGCTAGGTGATTAACCTTCTAGGGAATGGACAACTTCTATAAACCAGCGAACAAATCCTTCAATAATTTCGTTACCCTCCAATGACTTGCTAAAGACAAGATACAAAGGAGCCAGCTCACTGAATTTTTCAGGGTAGAGTAGTTCAAGCTCTCCAGATCTGACTTTAGGCGTTAGTGCGGGAAAGTATCCCATTGCGACTCCCAACCCTTGCTCGGCCATCTCGAGTACGGGTTGTAAGCCATCACAAGTCAGCGTCTCATTGAATTCAACTGATAAGCCCCAATCTGCCGACCATCTTTGCCAACCCAGCTTATCTGTAGACAATTGGATCTGATTTGCTCGATCGCTCTTCAAGTAACCCGGCGCGCAAACCGGTGAAATTCGCACCCTTGAGATCTCCCGGTAACACAAATCATCATTCGACTCCTTGTCATAACGTATAGCAACCTGCAGCTCGCCAGGGTCTATGCTGGCGCGGGCGATTTGAGACTCAATACTAATACACACTGTGGGGTATAGCGCTTTAAAGGATTTGATATTTGGGACGAGTACTGTATTGGTCAGAAATGGAATACTGTGGATGGTAAGTGTTTTACTTTGATCCCGCGCAAGTAAATCCAAAGTTGCCCGTCGAATCACTTCCAGTGCCTTGGCAATTTTCAGATGGTATTCCCTACCAACACCCGTAAGTTCAATAGTTCGATTGAAACGAATAAATAGCTTGGCTTGCAACTCCGCCTCCAGCGTTCGTATCTGGTGCCCAACAGCGGAGGGTGTTACATGAAGCTCTTGTGCAGCGTCCTTGAAGCTTAGGTGCCGAGCGGCCGCATCAAAGGTTACCAGCAAGTTAGTCGAGGGAAGTTTCCGCATGAAGAATACTGTGATGCCATACTATTATTTTGTGAATGGCAGATTATCATGGGTACTACAGGCTCCCTCAACGTGTTAGCTGCCAAAATTGAGGAGAATCTAGCCCAAAACAACCCCTCCCGTTGGAGCGGTTACGCTTGAAAGCAGCTCCAAACTCACCTCCCTCCTGCAAGCCCCTCTATCTGATCTAATGTAAACACATCCCCTCCCCGATCGTGTGAGCTACACCCATGAGAGATGTCGCCGTTGTTGCCTATTGCCGAACTGCCATTGCCAAAGCCAGGCGGGGTGCGCTGAATGAAACTCACGGTATTTCTATGGCTGCCCATGTCCTGAGGGAGGTGGTTTATAAGGCGGGTTTAACGCCACAGGAAGTGGAAGACGTTGTGTTGGGGTGCGGCTTACCCGAGGGGGCTACTGGGCACAATGTCGCGCGCAACGCGGCACTATTTGCCGGCTTTGGGTCTCAAGTGCCAGGGTTTACTATAAATCGCTACTGCGGCTCTGGCCTCAACGCGGCTTCTATTGTGGCCAACCGTATTGCCGCAGGCGAAATGCAAATTGGGGTGGCCGGTGGCGTCGAGAGTATCAGCCTGGTGCAGTTCAACTTGAACCTGAACCATTTTGTCTATGAGCCCTTGCAAAAGAAAGTGCCGGCAGTTTGGTGGACCATGATCCAAACGGCCGACTATGTCGCCGATCAATACAACATCAGTCGCGAAGACCAGGATCGCTATGTGGTTGAATCACAAAAGCGTGTTGCCGAAGCTCAAAAGGCCGGAAAGTTTGCCGAGGAAATCACGCCGTTTGATACAGTAATGGCAGTGAAAGATAAGGAGAGTGGCGAAACTAATCGCCTGAAAGTCACCTTGTCAGAAGATGAAGGCCCCCGCCCCGGCACAACCATGGAAGCCCTCTCTGCGCTGGAGCCCGTAAACACGGGGGGGACGATAACTCCCGGTAATGCGTCCCAATTATCCGATGGGGCCGCAGCGGTCGTCATGATGGATGCTGAACTGGCAGCGCAGAGAAACCTGCCTATTCTGGGGCTGTTTCGCGGTATGCAGCTGGGAGCGGTAGCGCCAAAAGAGATGAGTATTGCGGTAGCGCCAGCGGTCAGTCGCCTTATGAAGCGCCACCAACTCACCCAGGATATGATTGACCTTTGGGAGCTACATGAGGCTTTTGCCGTAACCACCCTATACAACCAAGCTGAACTCAAAACCCCTTGGGACATTACCAATGTTAATGGCGGTGCTATTGCGCTCGGCCACCCCTACGGTATGTCGGGCATCCGCTATCTGGGTTCAACCCTGTTAGAACTGGGCCGGCGCGACGCCCATCGGGCAATTATTGGTGTCTGCACTGCCGGCGGTATGGCGACGGCTGCTTACTTAGAGCGATAAGGAATCAGCCCATGAACACCTGGAAGCCTATGGCTGCCCTAGTATTATTGCTACTGCTCCCCTTGGTGGGTTATCTACAGGAAAATATGCAGGGGGTAAAATTTGACACACTGGTAGAAGCGACCAAGGATTGGGCCGGAGATACCCTACCCCAATATCCAGAGGGGCAGCCAGAGCTCTCTGTGGTGCGTGTGACAATTGAGCCCGGCGCACGGCTACCAGTGCACAAACACCCCGTACCTAATAGCGTCTATGTTGCCGAAGGCATTTTAAAAGTTACCCTCGTTGACCAGGGTAAAAGCCTAACTTTGGATGAGGGGAAAGCCTACGTTGAAGTCACCGATATGTGGCATTTTGGGCGCAATGAAGGCGACAAGCCGGCGACACTTATCATTTTTTACGCTGGTGCTAAGGGAATTCCGACAACGGTCTTTCAAAAAGATAATTAGGAAGCACCCTACTCTAATAACTTGCCAATGAATTGGCAGCTAACTGACGCGCAGCAGGGCCTCTCTAAGATAGCCAGGTAATGGGGTCTTTAGCTTTTCAGGGGATGACAGGGTGACATAGGTAATATTGGCGGTGAACGCTAGTATCCCATTATCCAAAAAGCCTTTCGTTTGAAACGTAAAAGAGTGATTACCAATATCCGCAACAGAAACATGGATACTTAATTCTTGATCCCAGGTTACAGGGGATAGAAATTCCAGGTTAAAAGCTCTTACAGGTGTAAGAAAACCCAGTTGTTTCATTCTGGCGATAGCAGGCCCTTCAAGCAGAACAGCCATTGCATCATGAGTTGCCTCAAGTGCAAACGATGAGAACCTTGGGGTGTATACGATTCCCTCGGGATCACAATCCCCGAACAGTACTTTTCGTTTGACTGTTATCATCGTATCAACCCGATATTTCTTATCTGGGCTGGAATTATATGTGAAGGTCCCCGCTCCATTCCTACCAAACCACCTACCCAAATCCATCATTGAGAGATCAAACCTCAAGGACCAAATATGGATAATACAGTTACTTCTGGTGGCACCAGGAAACGTACTGGCAAAATACTGGTCCCTACCCCAGGGCTTACATAGAGGTGTTTATCACCTTCAACAATATGCCCAATAGCAAAACGCTGCCCGTAACTTGAAGGTACTATGGGCCGCCCAATAAACGGCAAGTAGACCTGGCCCCCGTGAGTATGCCCGGCGATAGTCAATGACAGCTCCGCAGGCAGTTCGGGGAAAATATCCGGATTATGAGTGAAGGCCAATATCGTCTCACCTTCATCTATCCCCTGCATTGCTTTTTTAACATCGTGAGGCCCCTCCCAAAAATCACTGATTCCCACTAGTCGTAATTTACATACGCTACTAACCAGACTTACTGACTTATCCTCAAGCACTGAAATTCCCTGGTTTTCAAGGGATTGCTCAACCCGCGCTGCATCAAGCCACCAATCATGATTTCCCAATACGGCAAACACCCCCATCGGGGCCTTGAGTTCTTTAAGAATTCCCGCTGCATCCTCCGGCGGAACGAATTTACCTCCAACAACCCCCTGAATAACAAAGTCACCGGGTAGGAGAATAAGGTCGGGTTGGCTTTTATTAACAGTCTCAACCAGGTTTTGTAAGCTCTTCCGCCCCTTGTAAGGGGAACCTACATGCAGGTCAGCAAGTATCGCGACCCTTAGCCCGTTACATTCCTTTGGCCAGGTATCTACGACAATATCATCTTCATTAATTCGGAAACTTGCAGGCTCAACGATAAATGCCCATACGGCCAACAACAAACCAATACAAAATAATACGATAAAAGTTATACGCCACTTACTCAAAACAAGGCCCAAAATTTACGACTAACACTCATTATTATTTGCCGGATGGCCATGACAGCTACAATCTGTCAGCTCCCGCATAATGTCACAGGCATTAATTGCCTGGCCACCCTCACATCGATTGCGTAAATCTACCAAGCTTTTTCGCAACTGCTTGAGCGATTCCAGTTGTTTTTCGACTCGTTGAATTTGATCATCAACCACGCTATCAATATCAGTGCAGCTTTGCGATGGAGCCTCTTTTAATCTCAACAGGTTGCGAATATCCTCGAGGGGGATATCCAGAGAACGACAGTGGCGAATAAAACGCAGTTGTTCCAGGTGAGACTCTGAATAGAGCCGGAAATTACCCTCTGAGCGAGCGGGCTCTGGCAGTAGCCCTGCCTGCTCGTAGTAACGAACCGTTTCCACTTTGCAGCCCACTCTCCTGGCAGCTTCACCAATTTTGTAAGCCATGCCACTCCCTCTTGACTCTATAGTTACTAGAGGGATTGTAATACTGGCTCACTGACTGATCTATCCGAGAGTGAATAATGGTCAAGCGCGATTCCAGCTGTGGCTGCAGCGAGGCAACCCAAGCCGCAACCATGACGCCGATTCAAAACACCAATAACAACAGCGACAAAGGTGACCTGTCCCTGTTCTCCATCAGCAAGATGGACTGCCCCACTGAAGAAGGGTTGATACGCGCCAAGCTCTCTGGCATGCAGGGAATTTACCAGCTGGACTTTAACCTGGTGCAGCGAATCCTACAGGTGCGCCACGCGCCCGGTATGGAGAGCAAGATCCTCAACACTCTGACCCCTCTTGACCTGGACGCACGCCTGGCCACCGAAGATGACATCGATTCCGCGCCACCTACCACCCATGCAAACTGGTGGTTATTGGGCGCTGCCGGTTTGGCGGCAATTGCCTCCGAGGTCGTATTCTGGTTACAGGGGGGGAACAATTGGCTGGTAATGATACTGGCCCTGGCCGCTATCGCTGGCGGCGGACTCACGACCTACAAAAAGGGCTGGATTGCACTCAGCAATCGCAACCTGAATATGAACGCGCTGATGTCCATCGCGGTCACCGGCGCCCTGCTTATCGGTCATTGGCCCGAAGCGGCAATGGTGATGGTGTTATTCACCCTGGCAGAATTAATTGAAGCCAAATCCCTGGATCGTGCCCGCAATGCGATTCGGGAGTTGATGGACCTGGCCCCGGAAACCGCCACTGTACAGGGGCCAGATGGCGAGTGGGCTTCCATGTCAGCCAAGACTGTTCCGGTTGGCACAACCATTCGGGTGCGCCCCGGCGAACGTATCGCTCTTGATGGGGAGGTAATACGCGGCAATTCAGCAGTAAACCAGGCCCCAATTACCGGGGAGAGCCTTCCGGTAGACAAAGGCCCTGGAGATGAACTTTTCGCCGGCAGTATCAACGAATCCGGGGTACTCGAATACCAATCTACGGCAGCTGCCAACGATAATCTGCTCGCCCGAATCATTCATGCGGTGGAAGCCGCACAAGGTAGTCGCGCACCAACCCAGCGCTTTGTCGACCAATTCGCCCGCTGGTATACGCCCCTGGTATTTGCAGTGGCACTGGCTACTGCGGTAATACCGCCGCTGCTTTTTGCCGGCAGCTGGATGGAATGGATCTATCGCGCACTCGTGTTACTGGTAATCGCCTGCCCCTGCGCACTGGTGATCGCAACTCCTGTCACCATCGTAAGCGGCCTGGCATCGGCCACCCGCCACGGAATCCTTGTTAAAGGCGGGGCCTACCTTGAGCAAGGGCGCCACCTTCGCTGGTTGGCATTGGACAAGACAGGAACCATCACCCATGGCCTGCCAACCGTCACGGATTTTAAAGTGATAGCGCCAATGCCCGCGGAAGAGGTACAAATTCTGGCGGCAAGCCTTGCCGAACACTCCGATCATCCGGTATCCAAGGCCGTATTGGGTTTTGCTCAAATTCCCCACGGACGTCTGCATGAAGTGGATACTTTTGAAGCCCTGGCCGGGCGCGGTGTCAGGGGTAGGATTCACGGGGATCAGTGCTACCTGGGTAACCACCGACTTATTGAAGAATTGGGCATTTGCTCCGTCGATCTGGAGCGAGAATTGGGAGCCCTTGAGGAAGAAGGGAAAACTGTTGTGATACTGACCCGGGGAAACTCCATATTGGCAATATTTGCCGTCGCCGATACCGTGAAGGAATCGAGTCAGCACGCCATTGAAAGCCTCCACAAGTTGGGCGTGAAAACACTGATGCTTTCCGGGGACAACCAACACACAGTAGATGCTATTGCCAAACAAGTTGGCATAGACCGGGCTGAAGGCAACCTATTACCGGAAGATAAGCTGCGCATGGTGGAGGCCTTGTCTGGAAAGGGCCAGGTTGGCATGGTTGGCGATGGCATTAACGATGCCCCCGCCTTGGCCCGTGCTGATATCGGGTTTGCGATGGGAGCAACGGGAACCGACACAGCGATAGAAACCGCTGATGTGGCCCTGATGGACGACAATCTGGGCAAGATCGCCACCTTTATCCAACTATCTCGTTCAACTGCCCACATTCTTTGGCAGAACATTATCTTGGCGCTGGGCATAAAAGCGGTCTTTCTAGTGCTTGCTTTTGCCGGCGAGGCAACCATGTGGATGGCTGTTTTTGCCGATATGGGGACCAGTTTGTTAGTAGTCTTTAATGGGCTCCGAGTGATGAGAAAATAATCAATCCTACTCAAGTTAGTCAGTGCTGGAGAGCGGCACCTCTAAGTTATTCTTAGCATTGATCACAGCACTGATTAATTCCGCCGGCTGATCAACTCCAATATAAATCCGTCTTACCTGCCCAACTTGCCTGTTTAGTTCGATAAGAATATTTGGATTACCGGAAAAGTTAAATCGTTTTACAGCTTTCGACCTTGGAACGTAACCAGAGCTTTGGGTAATAGAATGGATATCACTTAGACAAACATTCTTCTGATTAAAGAGGCCAAACCTTACTATGAGGTAGTCATTATTAAGAGATATTGGTCTACGCCCCATTGACCTATATTCAGCAACCAAAAATAGAAGCCCAAACAGAGTTAAAAAGCTGATAATATTTGCTGCCATTGGCGACCAAATAAAGTGTAAAAGGAGATGTACTATTGGCAGTTCGAATAAAATAATAAAAATGAATCCGAGAGCAGTAGTTTTTGCTCCAGCCTTCAAATGATAACTAAAATGCTTACTCCCATGATATTGGCTTGGGTCAATGCGATGACCAAGGAACGTGAACATCCAAACACGGGCCTCGAACTCCAATATTTGTGCTAACACTCCCCCACCGGTATATTTCTCCACTGACGAGCGTATTGCGATATCAGGATCGTCATGGTTGATAGTTGCCGCCCCAATTGCCGAACACATTGTAGCTATAGCCGTCACTTCAACTATAACCAAACCTGCCAATAGCAAGCATCTCCCCATCTCCAGGTATGGCCAAAGGACTTTACTTTGATTAGGGATAATGTAACTTCCAACCAATACTACCAGGCTCCCAAAGACCAGTATTTTTAGCAGTGCGTCCCGCTTATTTTCGGAACAAATTAAACACAGAATAGGTAAAATAATAAGGCCATCTATCAGTAGCAACCACTCGTAATTAGCGCGACCGTAATCATTTAGGGGGGCCGTTAGAGCTATAGTATAATCCCCAAAAAATGGAGATAAAGATTAGAAATAGAAGTGGAATTTTTTTAGCGCCGCGTTCATTGCTTACCCTAACGAAAGAAGTGCAACGAGCAAAATCACAAACCTAAAGCTGTGACCTCAACCAATCTTTGAATTTGATAATACCGCGTGCAACCAAAAAAGGAACTAGAAACTGGCCACTCATCTGCAGCGCAAACTTTGGCCAGAAATCTATTTCTTCAGAGAAGAATGACAGTACAAGATTGCCTGGAAATAAAAATGTACCGAAATACGGCCATCCCCCACCAATAATTTTCCAGTTATACGCAAATGCCAGTAAGCCGATAGTCAGGGAAATTACCCCTACAACCAGCGAAAACCGTAATCCTTTATCGCTAATCAACATTGCAACTCCTTGCTTCATATAGGTTACTTACTTCGAACTACCTCTTTCTTGATGTAAACACCCAATCTTTTAGCGAGACGCACCAAGTTCCCTCGGTCTACGGATAGTAATTTGGCCGCTTTACTCCAGTTCCCATCGGTCTCAGCCAGGGCACGCCCAATAAGTTCGCGCTGATAGTTTTCCGTTTCCACCCTTAAATCAATAGCCTCAGACAGCGACTCTACCGGTTTCTGCGGAGCCTTCTGAATAACCAGATCATCGGGAATTTCAATTTGTGCTGTAGTAATGGCAACAATAGCTTCTGGAGAGCTACCTTTGCGGGCCCTAAGGGCTGCGCGGCTGATAATATGTTCCAGCTCGCGAACATTACCCGGCCAAGCGTATCGCTGTAGCTTATTGGTGGCCTCTGAACTGAGACGCAACTGACGAAAACCCAGCTTCCTGCGGGAGCGCTCCAAGAAGTAGTCTGCCAACAGCAGGACATCATTACCCCTCTGGCATAGCGGTGGGACTTCAAGGGGATATACAGAGAGGCGGTGGTAGAGATCAGCTCGGAAAGTACCGTTTTCAATCCCTTTGCGTAAATCCCTATTAGTCGCCGCTACAATACGAACATCTACATGCTGTACCGTATCCTTACCTACCGGCTGAATCTCACCACTTTGCAATACACGCAACAGCTTGCTCTGCACCACAAGCGGTAACTCGCCAACCTCATCCAGGAAAATAGTGCCGCCGTTCGCCAGTAAAAATTTGCCGGGCCTCTCGCGATCTGCGCCAGTGAAGGCCCCTTTTGAATGGCCAAAAAGTTCAGCTTCCGCCAGGGTTTCAGTCAGGGAAGCGCAATTCAGATAGACTAAGGGCTTCTCCTTGCGAGTCGACAACCTGTGGACGGTACGGGCCACCAGCTCTTTCCCCACTCCCGTTTCACCGAGAATCAGCACGTTGTAATCCGACCCAGCCACGAGCTCTATCTCACTGCGCAGGGACTGCATTTCCGCGCTCTCACCAATTAATTCACCTCCATCTCGCTCCAGAGCCTGCTGGGTCAGGTCTTTCACCAATTGCTCGGCATGCTCAGCGGAGTGTGACAGGGCCTTTAGCTCTAAAGCTGTGCGTAAAGTGGCCGCAGACAGCGCGGCTATCAGCTCCAGGGTTCGATCACTGATTCGGGCATAGGCATCCGCAGACATGCTATCCACTGTTACCAGACCAATCAGATGGTTATCTGAATAAAGAGGCAAGCCCATACAAGAGTGCACGGGAAGATCTCCCTCCCTATCCAACAGCAAACCATCGAAGGGATCTGGTAGCTGACAGTCAGAGGGGAAGCGGACCGGGTGTTCCGAGGCGCAGATTTGCGCTAGCCGTGGATGCTCATCAATCAGGAATCGCCGCCCCAGAGTCCGTCGGGCAAGCCCTTGGACTGCGAGAGGGGTGAGTGTATCGCCGTTGAGCCCAAGCAAGGCAACGGCATCGCATTTGATCGCTTTGCGGATAGTAGACAGCAGGCGCTCAAAGCGATCGCTGTTGTTAAGGCTGTTAGCCAGGTCCAGAGCCACTTCGAGCAGTAAGGTTGCGTTGGTATCTACCATAGCCAAATCAGTCCAAAAGACCTTTTAGAGTCATTATGACACAGCAACCATAAAGGTCAATTTGACACACAAACACCAAGAATAAGCCGTAAATCCTTGTTTTTATTGGTATTTATATTTGGCATAGCAGTTGCTAAAGATAGATTGACGCCGTTTGAACCTGAGGCCGATATGCTGAATACGGAAAACCCCTTACTGCGTGAGCGTTTCAAGCTTCTGCTAAAAGCCGGTAACTTTACGCTGCTTCTGTCAGTTCCCCTGCTGATTCTGACAATTGTTATTTGCTACCCCCTATCACACCTGTTTTCCATTCCCGCGCAAGTCGCAGGACATATCTTTATGGTGATTAGTGCGACGTTTCTAAAACTGGGCTATATAGGTCGTGTGGTTGCTCAATACAACCTGGACCTTGAGGTTCGATAAAGGCTGAACCGCCGCCTCCGAATTCCCCCTTCCTAATAGCAGCGAATAAATCAACCCAGAGCCCCTGCTGGCTCTGGGGTTCAGCATTGCCCGACACCTCAAACCACCGTGGACTATACTGACAGTCTCAGAGATAGCATTTCCTTCTAGGAAGACTTATGGCTGCCCCTCTGGTTGAGCCAAGGTCTCTTTTACAGGCTCTATAGCATAAAGGGCCAAAGTCAGGGGGTATCAAAATTGGGCTTAGCCTTTACAAGTAGTGAGCTGATAGCCCTTACCAGTGATTGGAAGCCAAGCGTAAGACCAGCCTTCCATGCTCGCCCCCTAGTCCACCCAAGCGAAGTGCCGCAAGACACTCGCTGTTCTCCAAATAAGATCACTACCACATCACAGATAAGTAACAGCAATAGCCGGGGCCTGTATTCGCCTATTCAGGAGCAGACCTAAATGTGGGAAATGATCGATGATGGAATTACTTTCTTTGCCACTCAGAGCTACGCCACCCTCTTTACAATGTTTTGGATTGTCGTGGTGCTGGAGTTCCCCAGATATTTAATGTCGTTTTTTACCTCTGTATTTTTTTTCGCCTCCAAACCTGAATTTGAAGAAGATATAGAGTCTTTAGGCAGACTCACAGCGGTAATCGCCGGCCACAACGAGGAAAATTCTATTGAAAAATGTGGCGAGCGATTACAGGAACAGAGCTATATCCCCTATGAAGTGATCGCGATTAGCGATGGCTCCACAGATAAAACCCGGGACGATATTCACTACCTGCAAAATAAAGGTCGCTTGGATGGCGCTCATGCAACAGAACTGCGTGGAGGCAAGGCCTCAGCCCTTAATTTAGGACAGAGATTTTCAACAGGCGACTTTATCGCCTCAATTGATTGCGACTGCACCTTCGATCGCCACGCTATGAAATATGTAATGCAAGGCTTTGCCGATCCCAGGGTTGGCGTGGTTTCAGGTAATGTAATTGTCCGAAACTCCACAGAAAATATACTCAGCTCATTCCAGGCCATTGAATATGTAATCAGTATTTGCTTGGGGCGACACTCTCTAGCGATGCTCGACCAAATGTGTTGTGCCTCCGGTGCCTTCAGTGCTTTTAGGGTATCCGCAATGAATCAAATTGGCGGCTTTGATGCCGGCGGAGGAGAAGACTTAGATATCACCTTTCGTTTGCGGGATTACGGTTGGAAAGTGGAGTTTGCACCTGAGGCGATTTGTTATACCGATGTTCCCACCAGCATCACCGTTCTAATGCGCCAGCGCTTTAGGTGGGAGCGGGATGCTATTCGTCTTCGCTATCGCAAGTACCTGCATTTTATTAATCCGTTCCGCCAAGGAATGCAGCTAAAAGAGTTTTTTCACCAATATGAATTCCTGGTTTTCAATGTTATTGCCGCAATAGCTTTACCAGTCTATTTAATCTGGCTATTCGTGCGTTATGGCGAAAATGCCTGGTTTATTTTGGCTGGGGCCCAGGTTGTATTAATTGCGCTCGATACAATTACCTTTGCTTTAGCCTCTTATGCGACTCCAAAAGTTAAATCACTTCCCCTTTGGCCTTATATTCCAGCTTACAGCATCTTTTATGTAAACTTCATGAGAGTTGTTCGACTCTACGCATATGTGCAGGAGTGGATTTTTAGAACATCCTATAAAGATTCTTTCGCACCACTAAAAGTCCATCGTGTTCGCGAGTAGTTTTTATGAAGGCTCTGCGAAAACGATTACGCCCTGATAGTTTCGAAAGTGAACAGCGAAAAACCCGGGGTTCTGCAAGCCGTCGAATATACTTAGCCATGTTAATCCTATTTGGTATTGGCGTTATTCGCTATATATGGGGTGACTGGTTTCTACTGCGAAGCGATGGACTGGTGTTGCGCGATCAAAGCGTTATTGAAATGGGCTACTTGGTAAAAGTAGTAGAGGTTGCCGTAGATGAAGGACAAGCTGTTAAAGAGGGCGAACTACTCTTAAGGATTGAATCAATGGAGCTACTGGAGCGAATCGCCGATCTCTCCACCCGCCAAGCTAACCTAATACAGATTTCTGCTGAATTCACTTTATTGGCAGAGACTGCTAAAAAACTACTCACTCCCGCCAAGGAGCGTAAAGTACAAATTGGCCGAATCGTAGATAGAATCAATAAACTTGCAAATAAAGGAGTAGTCAGCGAAGTCGGTTACCAAGATGTATTGAAAGATAACTTCGAGGCCAGTGAAACCCTGGTAAAATTACAAGTTGAAAGCGCCACCCTGGAAGGAAAACGTAGATCTGTTGATGAGGCAATTTATCGCTCCGAACAAGCGCTAAGAAAACTGGAGGAGCATTACAATAACGGTATTATTCAAAGCCCCACTTCTGGTCTAGTTGGGGCTTCAGTCCCCCATGTCGGCAATGTCTATGATGCTGGGGAGCCCCTTATGTCTATCTACACCGGGGAAGCCTATGTCCTAGCCTATCTACCCAATCAATATCAATTCGTGATCAAGCCTGGAATGGAGGTATTGGTTACTGGTGGACGCTTTAAAGACAAAGGGGTACTAGTAGAAATGATCCCCCTCTCAGCCGCACTACCCCAGGAGTTCCAAAATACATTTAAGCCCACATCGCGTAATCAGTTAGCGAAAATAGTCTTACTTGACCCATCAAAATTTCCGGTGAACGAGAAAGTTACCATAACCCTAAAGATTGACTGGATTGATGTCATTATTGATAAATTTATCAATTAACTCCCCCCAGATGACGACTACCTTTTATGTCATACGGTTATTCCTAATTCCTGCCAGGGACGTAGGGCACCTATCCCTGCCTATTGCCAATTTTTCACCTATCTTTTCTTAAATACTCAACAATCTATTCAGTTAAAGGGACGCCATATACACCACAGGTTACACAGTTACGTATAACTGGCATGAAATAAGCTAAAACACTCATTTAATCTTTCAAGCGCCAAAAGTTATATAGGCGTGGAGGAATCAGTATCTCCTTTCTAAGTGACGAATATAGCTTTTTTCGCTGGCCCGGTGACTCTAAGGTGACATCGCATACCGGTGAATCCAAAGACGCTATTTTGATTGAGGAGCCAGCATCAGTAGATGACCTGACGCATATATGGCATATGCGTGGTGGCTTGTATCTACTCCCGGTTATTGATCTCACTGGAACAGTCGGCGAGAAGGCAGATCTGGATTGCTCAAAGCTTAGTGCGCAGGATATGCCCGTTGTGAGCCAGGTTATTGACGACTTTCACTATCGGCGCGCGCAAGTCCACCTGGATTTCCACACCACTCAGAAAGATAGCGACAAAATACTAGCGCGATTATTTGTATCTGGCGTAAGTCTCTCGCCGCACTATAGCCCCAACTCCAAAGCGACTGTTGATTTTAATATTATCCTCGATAGCCCGACGGTTGTGACGGAATGTGAAAAACTGATCGAATCAGGATTTCTACAGGGCAAGTTTTTCGATCGACGCCATATCTGTAACGGCTGTGGAGGTTCCCAGTTTAATGTCCGTGAAGAGTGCGCGGTATGCAGATCCTCTAACCTTACCGAAGACTTCTATCTGCACCATTTCAGCTGCGCCTACCTGGGGCGTGAAGCTGACTTCAGGGAAGGTGAAGACCTGATATGCCCAAAATGCCGCAAGGAGCTTTTGCACTTTGGCAGTGACTACGACAAACCCGGCACCTTGCTTATTTGTAATGCTTGCGGTCACGCCAGCTCAGAAGTGGAGATAGGTTTTTTGTGCCTCAACTGCCAGAAAGATACCGACAGCGAATCCATACGCACCGGGGACATTCACAGCTACGACATTACGGAACGCGCCAGTAGCTACCTAAGAGCTGGCTATGCATTTCTCGATTTTACTGACCATAACCCTATGTTCGCTGACCTACCCTTCACCCTGATCGTAGAACTCAACCAGGCGGCAAGAGCCTGGAAAGAGAACAAAACAAATTTCTGCTTGGTGAATATCAACTACGAACATGCTCATGAACTCGAAGTCGAGCATGGGCCCCGACAAACAATGCAGAGCCGCCGCCAATTCATAGAGAACCTTCATGGAGTTTTATGTAGAGCTTACGAAGGTATACGGAAAGAGGACTTTATTACCGGGAAATATGAGGATTATATGGTTCTGCATGGTATCGCTAAGGAGGACATTCTCGAGGACCGAAGGGAAATGATCAAGATTGCCATGTCCTCCATAAGGCTGGATATTGGCCCCTACTTTAAAGTACTTGGGCCCGAGGAGCTTGTTTAAAAGAAAGCCGCCCCCCTGTCACAACCACCTTACCCGAGCCGGCTAACGCCTACAACTTACTCGATAACTCCCTAATTTCATGGTTCAGGATACGGTCGTTGTGACTGTAATCCACGGGCACATCCACGAGATGGACCCCACCCGCCCTACAGCATTTTTCTATCATCGGCTTAAACTCATCCGTGGCCGTTATTCTGTGGCCATGAGCACCATAGGATTTTGCATAGTCGACAAAATCAGGGTTACCAAAATCCAGACCAAAGTTATCAAACTCCATCATGGCCTGCTTCCACTTGATCATACCGTAGGCATCATCGCGCAAAATAAGTACGATAAGGTCAAGCTTTAATCGAACTGCCGTTTCAATCTCCTGGGAGTTCATCATAAAGCCCCCATCCCCACAAATTGCGACCACACGGCGGTCTGGGCACACCAACTTGGCAGCCATTGCCGAAGGCAAGCCCGCCCCCATCGTTGCCAGTGCGTTGTCGAGCAGCACGGTATTCGGGGCTAAAGCAGGATAATTCCGCGCGAACCATATTTTGAACATGCCATTATCAAGCGCAATAATGCCCTTCTCCGGCATCACTTCGCGGAGATCCTTTACCAGTCGCTGCGGACGAATTGGGAAAGTGGTGGTATTTGAGCCCTCCTGGATGTGCTTTTGAAGCGCGGCACGGATACGGTGCGCATCGGTAAAACTCCAGTGATCCTGGGGTTCCAAGTGCTGGTCCAGCTGCCACAAGCTGTTGGCAATATCGCCGACCACCTCTATTTGCGGGAAGTAGACTGGATCCACCTGCGCTGAATTGAAGTTGATATGTACAACTTCCGGGCCACCGGGACGCATAAAGAAAGGCGGCTTTTCTACGACATCGTGGCCCACATTGATAATCAGGTCGGCCTGCTCAATGGCCCGGTGAACAAAATCCCCATCGGATAGCGCGGTATTTCCAATAAAATGCGGGCCCGATTCATCGATTACTCCCTTACCCATCTGAGTTGTCACCACCGGAACACCCAGCTTGTCGACAAACTTGCGCAACATTTTAGCGGTTAATTTACGGTTTGCACCTGCTCCCACCAACAGCAGTGGTTTACGGGATGCCTCAATCGCTTCTGCAGCTTTGCGCACCGCCTTTTCTTCGGCAATTGGCCTGCGGTTATAGCTGGGCTCCAAAACCGGCATGGTGGAGTGTTCACGGGCAATATCTTCGGGGAATTCCAAGTGGGTTGCCCCCGGCCGCTCCTCCTCTGATTGCCGGAAGGCTTCTCGGACATGGGCTGGCACATAGTCTCCACCCACAATGGTCTTGGTGAACTTGGTCAGGGGGCGCATCATGTCAACAATATCAATAATCTGAAACTGCCCTTGCTTGGAACTTTTGATAGGTTTTTGACCGGTGACCATCACCATCGGCATTCCACCGAGCTGGGCATAAGCTGCGGCAGTCACCAGATTCGTGGCCCCCGGACCTAAAGTAGACATACAGACACCTGGCTTGCCCGTAAGCCGACCATAGGTGGCAGCCATAAAACCGGCACCCTGCTCATGGCGCGTGACAATTAGTTTTATCTTTGAGCCCCGCAAAGACTCCAGCATATCCAGGTTTTCCTCACCAGGAATCGCGAAGATATACTCAACACCCTCTTTCTCTAGGGCACGAATAAAAAGGTCCGATGCTTTCATTGGGGAGGCTCCTGTAGTCCCACCTTACTAACAATAAGATCCCCGCCAAAAGAGCCGTTTTTATAACTGCCTGACACGATTGCTCATTTACGCGGATACCTCTCTTACATCTCACTTTATCGGCTCGTAAGTTTGCACCCTGCACAGTAGCTCACATGGTGCCTTAGCAATGTATTGCTAAGATCAGTCTCAGGGAAAATTAATTTCTTGCGCGCTGATACCCACCATCCAATTGATGACAGCAAACTCCCTGATAAGTATTAAATCACTGCCTTTGTATGACACCGGATGATAAGAGTTGCAAATGGAATCTCGCTCAGAAGGCGCAAGAAAACACTGGGTTCTATCACTTGCCGCTCTCGGGGTTGTATTTGGTGATATCGGTACCAGCCCTCTCTACGCCTTTAAACTAATTTTCCACCCCCGGTTTGGAATTCCCCATAACACCGAGACCATTATTGGTGGGGTCTCTGCTGTCTTCTGGGCACTTACCCTCATTGTCACTATTAAGTACGTCTTATTGGTAATGCGCCTGGACAACCGAGGGGAAGGTGGGATCATGGCGCTGATGACACTGGCCCTGGAAGCGACAAAAGGGCGAGAATTATTAAGAAAGCTTATTATCGGTGGCGGGATCTGTGGGGCGGCACTATTTTTTGGTGATGCCGTTATCACACCAGCCATCTCAGTTCTCTCCGCAGTCGAAGGACTGGAGATAGTCAATAAGACTCTAAAACCGTTTATCCTGCCAATTTCTATCGGCATACTCTTTGGATTGTTTTTTGTACAGCGCTTCGGTACCGAAACCGTGGGGAAACTGTTCGGCCCGATTACCGCCATCTGGTTCTTAGTTTTGCTGCTCGCGGGCCTTTACTGGGTGCTCCAGAACCCTGTAATCCTCCACTCCATTAATCCCCTGCATGCTGTGAGCTTCCTCACTAACCATGGCATGGCTTCATTCTGGATATTAGGTGCAGTGTTACTGGTGTTTACCGGAGGAGAGGCTCTATATACCGACATGGGGCATTTTGGACGCATGCCTATAAGAATTGCCTGGATAGGTTTGGTGTTCCCCGCCCTGGTGTTGAACTATATGGGACAGGGCGCTCTACTGATTAGTGACACCTCTGCGGTAGACAACCCCTTTTACCGGATGTACCCGGACTGGTCGCTCTACCCAATGATTATTCTTGCAACTGTAGCAACCTGCATCGCTTCCCAGGCCTGTATCTCAGGGACCTTCTCCCTGACAAAACAAGGAATCCAACTTGGCTTGATGCCCCGTTTTGCCATCCGGCACACGTCATCAGCACTCGTGGGACAAGTTTATATGCCCGGGGTCAATTACCTATTAATGACAGCGGTAATACTGGTGGCAATTCTCTTTGGAAGCTCAGTCCACCTGGCTAGTGCTTATGGTGTGTCAGTGAGTGGCGCAATGTTGATTACCTCCTGCATTGCAGCAATCGTGTATCGCCACTACCTCAAATACAATCTGATAATTTGCCTGGCTGTCGGCTCATTCTTTGCCTTTATTGATTTTGCCTTTGTTACTTCAAACCTGGCAAAGATTGGCCACGGGGGGTGGTTCTCTATAAGTTTAGCCGCCTTTATTGCGATGCTGATGATTACTTGGAGAGATGGAAAAAAAGCAATAAATTGTTACTTGCAGGGTAAGAATTATAAATTGGAACCCTATTTAAACTCACTTTTTGATAATCCCCCATTACGAGTACCTGGAACTGCAATATTTGTGGGAACCAATCAACTCTTTGTACCTCATGCCCTGATATATAATTTGAAACATAACAGTGTCCTTCACGAAAAGAACCTTTTCCTAACCGTTACGTCGGCCAACACACCAAAAGTACTCCCAAAGAACCGAGCAATCATTAGCAAGATAAGAGAGGGATGTTTCAGGCTAATCTTACGCTATGGATATATGGAACGCCCAGATGTCGAAGGGGCCATAAATAAACTCAACAAAATGCACCTTTTGGATATAGATCCAAGTAAGTCTTCTTTCTTTACCTGCCGATACAATATATTTCCTGTTAAAGGTGGCTATAGCAAAATGGCAAATTGGCGAGAGCGGATCTTTGCTGCAATGGTAAGGAATTCAAGCAGTGCTATTGAATATTATCGTATCCCGGCTAACAGGACTGTCGAAGTACAAGAGAATATAATGATCTGAATTGACAAGCTATTTTATCAAATAACTGACGAGCTTATGAAACTCACCTTAGAGTATAGAGAGAAATAGTTAAAACATGCTGATCATACCAGCCTGCTTCCTTTACGGCTAATATGGAAGCAGGCTGTAGGCCGAGGAACCCCTAAATATCTAATTAGAAAGCACAAAGATATTCAGGAGCTCCCTACCCCATAATCAGTTCGCTTCACTCTTAAGTATAGAGGCCATATCACCGGACCAACGGCCGATTACTTGTGTTAGAGCTTTATTTAGCCCTGCCATTGAAGAGGAGTTGAATTTTTTAGCTTCTGGTTGGCTCAAGAACTCCTCATATTTCGCTAGGCTTGCATCGTCGAATCCTTGATAAGTTTGCACGAAAGAGAGAGTTACAAATTGCTCAACATTTTGACGCATCTGGGGCTTCATTGCCTCCATTTGTGCCTTATAAGCATCTAGATTGATCTCTTGGCCGGGAGCCATCACTGCCATCACTGCGGAATAGACAGCAATACCCGTAGAGACCTGCATCTCCATCGCTATATCGGTAGCACCAACGAGCTGATCAATACGAGTTGCCATTTCAACGCGCTTTGTGTCAGCCATCAACTGCTGTGCATTAGCCATCAAATTCTGGAATGCCTCTTCAGAGCTTCCTTCCTCTTCAGCCTTAGTAATTTTCTTACCGATATCTGACTCATACCAAGCCAATAAGACCTCAACATCTTTATCGGTCAGAGAAGTACTCAGTGACGAGCGCACTTCTTCCATAATGATGGACGGTAAAATTGTATTATCTGCACTTTCAAGAATCTTTTGCAGTTTATCCTGAGGAATTGGTGCACCTTGCTGTACGCCTTCCGCAAATCCAGATTTTACTAGCTCAGGAAACCCCTCAACCTGCTTGGTGAAACCCGATACAAGCAGAAGCTTATCCAAATTGGCTACTTTATCGGCGGCCAGGCATAATGAGCAAAAGGTGGTGATAAATAAAGCAAATATAACTTTTACAGTTTGAGTTCCCATAGGAAGCCCCATATGAAAGTGAATTTGATCGCCATTATGCCGATTGACTCCCAACAATCAATCAAAAAGCCCTAACCATTGCAAAACAGACGTACCACAGCTTTGCTATAAAGAGCCTAAATAACCCCCAACTCAGATAGTTTCTTTCTGGCAATTTCAATTCTTTTCTTTTGTACTTCCCGAAAACTGCTGCCATCTATGTTAATCGCAAAATAATGAATATTGTTATTGGACTCTACAATTCCAATATACCAGCCTAAAGCCTTATTTTTAGCTATTGGCCCTCCTCCTGTTTTTGCATATAACTTATAGGTATCAGTCTCCTCTACCAGCATCACTTCTTTAATTTTATCTATAGCTGACTGCGATACAGGTAATTGACCAGTAAATAAACGTTCCAGGAAGTCTACCTGCTCCAACGCGGATATTTTGATACTCTCATTGAGCCAGAAGGTATCAATACCAGACGAAGCATCCCGATTACCATAATTAAAACCTGCCAAATACTGATTCATTCTCTTCGCGCCAATCTCCGTTGCTAATTGCTGATAGATCGGAACCGCTGAATTTTGAAATGCTTCGCGAATTGTCAAAGGTCTTTCTGACCAGATTGTAGGCCACCACCCTTTAGCCGGGTATTTGTCATGATTATAGGTTAGCTCTTGTAACAGGTTCTCAACTAAACCCAAGTCAAGTGCAATAAGGGTATTTGGAACCTTAAAAGTAGAGAATGGTGTGAACTGCCTGGCTGCCCTCTCCCTATTAATTACCGTATATTCTGAGGTCCGACTATTCTTGAGCACAAAAGTACATAACTTGCTACATGAGCCCCCATCTTCTGCAATCACCGAGTTGCTGACACCAAAAACCAATATTGCAGCAGTGATAAACCATATAAAGTGTTTCAACCGGAATCTCCTTGATTTAGAGTGCGTAATACCCGAGGAACATCAATAAATTTAATCCGGATAAACTGGGTAATTAGCACACCGAAAAGTACCTTTCGGGTATTGGGAGGAGTTACTTGGCAAGTCAAGTAACTAAGAGACTAACAAACAGTCCTTATTAAGTAATAACTGTACCATCATTTAGAATTTAGGAAATACTGCCAACTGAACAAACTAGGCTTGGCGTTTCCTATTGATAAACGCCAAACCTTTTGTGTAAAAAGCGAGCAAAAATCTAGCTTTGGGCCATCTTAATTTCTGCGGTCTGAGTTATTCCCCATATCCCACAGAATTGGCTGATCGCCACCCATAATCGTTGAAGGCATTTGACCATTCCATTGCTGCGCGCGGATATATTCAACCAAGGTATGGTTTCTGGCAATCGCATCAGCTTTTGCTTTAATCGCTGCGGCTTCCGCTTCCCCTTTCTCCAGAATCGCAAAAGCTTCCGCCTCGGCCTCTACACGAATCTTATGGGCTTCACCATCTGCTTTAGCTTTGGTGGCATCACGGCGCGCATTAGCAGTATTCACCTCACGTTGCGCTTCCAGTTTTTGACGTTCCAATTTATGCTTTTCGGCAGCCGCCAGGTTCAACTCTGTCTGCTTGGTTTCAATAGATTGGATGTACTTGGGAGGCAAGCTGATGCTCTCAATCTGTACATCTCCCAATTCCATAGGCAACCCCTTGGTTTCCTCCTCCAAGAGTTCCTCAATACGTCGAATTGCTGCATTCCGGTTCTGGATAATCTGCTCTGCCTTGAATTCAGCCAAACCAGCTTTAC
Source organism: Microbulbifer sp. ABM4_008 (assembly GCF_056311705.1). Classification (NCBI taxonomy): domain Bacteria; kingdom Pseudomonadati; phylum Pseudomonadota; class Gammaproteobacteria; order Cellvibrionales; family Microbulbiferaceae; genus Microbulbifer; species Microbulbifer sp. ABM4_008. Next base: position 2,606,524 of record NZ_CM149970.1, read on the forward strand.
TGGCGCTTCTCAGCCTGGGATCGAGAATCCGCTGTTCAAATTGTTCCAAACCGCCATATTGCTTATACAAATCAATGGCTGCACTGCGAGTTACCGTCCAGTTCACCGCAGTCACTGCTTTTAACGGCATTTGTTCTGCAGTGGCGGCATTCATCGTCTCAACATTTTTCCGGGTTCTTACTTCGATTTCGACCACATTGTCCATAAATGGGACTTTCGTATGAATTCCAGGATCAACCTGTGAGATTGCCTTACCAAATCGCTTTACAATTCCTACGTGCCCCTCGTCAACCGTGAAAACAGTCCCCATGGCGATAGGAATAATCAGTAATGCAACACCAGCGAAAATTCCCTTCTTAAGATTTTCCACAAACTTTCCTTTAACTACTTACATCCAAAAACGGTTCTTAACTTCAAAGATGAATACATAAGCGGATATTCTTTAATCCCTATATTTCTAAACCAGAAGGGAGTACCAAATAAGCCCCACTAAAATTCACTCAAAATGACCCGCAGGATGATATAGATAATTTTTCAATAAAAAAAGTATGACGTTTCACTTCCACATATCAGTGGAACGAACTCTTTGAACCGTAATATAGAAGTAAGCTTCAACTATCCAACCGCGATCTTGTTTGTAGATATTTAGCGCACAATAAAATCGCATTCGCAATTTCAAATGCTAGATATACGAATAAAAACCGCCTTTTAAATTTGATCAAATACTTGAAGAGACACGTATACACAAAAATATATGTCAAAATATTTTTGGCCCTTCATGAATAAAAGATATAGGAGAGATACGCCTAAAACCACTACCAGATGAGCACTTATTACTTATGCAAATCCAGCTATGCCTCACCTAAGCAAGAATTGTGCGCCCGATAAAGCCTTGCCATTCAATCAAGCTCTCAATCAACGCTATTATCCATTAGCAATCACTTTCTCTATCAATAAGTAGAGGCCTTGACAATGAGTACTTCAGATTCATCGGACAAAAATGGCCCTGTCGAGGCCAACCCATACAAGTGGCCATATAATGGGGATCTCAGGCCAGAAAACACCGCTCTCGTGGTTATTGATATGCAGGTGGACTTTTGCAGCCCCGGCGGCTATGTCGACAAGATGGGATATGACCTGGAGGCAATGCGCAAGCCCATCGAACCCATCCAGCAAGTATTGAATGCGATGCGGGCAGAAAACTATCACATTATGTACACCCGGGAGGGGCATCGCCCCGACCTTTCTGACCTCCCTCCAAACAAACGCTGGCGCTCGCGACAAATTGTTGCCGGTATCGGCGACCCAGGACCATGTGGACGTATTTTAGTCAGAGGGGAACCTGGTTGGGACGTGATCCCTGAACTAGCGCCCAAAGCTGGTGAGGTCATTATTGATAAGCCTGGCAAAGGTACCTTCTTTTCTACAGACTTCGGGCTCATACTCAAGCTTAAAGGGATCGATAACTTGATTCTCGTGGGCGTTACAACCGACGTATGCGTACACACCACCATGAGGGAAGCAAATGATCGAGGATTCGAGTGCCTGCTTCTATCAGACTGCACTGGGGCTACCGACATCGGCAACCATGAGTCGGCTCTCAAGATGATTACTATGCAGGGGGGCGTCTTTGGCGCTCATGCAGATAGTGAGAAACTCCTAAAGGGCTTAGCAGAAGCATCTAAGAACAGGTGAGTACATAAAGTGTGATAGTTAGGGTAGAGCTTGTTACAGAGGTCGCTCTTCCCTAATTATGCTTTAAATCAAGCAGGCTCCTTAACTTTCAGCTCGCCAGCATATGACAAGATGAACCCTACTAGAAACATGTGTACGCTGACACTGAATTGATATTGCCCTTCACTTGCTGTTTCATAAGCCGTGACTTTAGGCCAAAGAAATTTTGGCAGAGGTATACCAAACAACTTTGTTTTCGAAAACTGATATTCGAGGGCTCCGTTGACACTATGAGCGGTAAACTGCATTTCTAGAGGACCGAGCTTTTCTACCAGGTAGTTTTTTTCTGAATAAAATGATGAACTCATCTTGAACCCATCGAAATCTCTCACCCAATCCATCCGATCGGAAAAGTGTCCACAATCTACAACTAACTGCGAACTTGAACTCGCCTTCGGGAATCTAAATATTGAACAAATAGTATTCGCAATAACTCCACCTCGTTTGACTACAACAGAACCCTCATACCTCTTCACCCCAGTGTGTGCAAATTGCAACAGTGGAGATAATTCATTGAATGAGGACCCCATATGAGCAGAAAGTATGTTCAATATTCACTCCTATTCACTTCCTTTACCCGCAGTACCATCTATACAGGTAACTGGCAGGCTGCAAATATTCAACCTGCCAGCGAACTCTCATTCAACTCGATGACTAAATCAAGCTTATTTGCTATTCGCTCTCAGAATAGTGCTCATAGCCCGGTGGGCGTCAACGAACCCAAGCCCGGTGTTGTGATCACCTAACCAACTGCGGCGAGCATTATCTTTCAATGATTTGCTCACTATTTGAGCAGCTTCTACCCTGCTAAGGCCATAATAGTCTGCCATTTCAAGGAGCAATAGACTGACAGCCGCTAGTTGAGGCGCGGCAAAAGAGCTACCAGACTCAAAGTTTTGACTGGAAGCTGAATATACTGCATCGCCGGCAATAGCAAAGCTCTGCCTAATAGCCAAGGGGTTGTAACCCGGAACCGTCGCCGTAAGTGAGATCTCATTTGAGAATGGCTGGAGGTTGATTGCAAAAAACAAATTCTCAGCACCGGCCTGCCCTTCATTCTGAGCAAGGAATGCCCTGATTAAATCCAGGTCATAGGTAAAGAAGCTGCCGAGTGGCGGTAGTTCCAAGCGCTCTCTCACATCGGAGTTGTTATGCTCAAGATCCGTACCTGTATTTCCCAGTGACTTGGTAAAAATCTTACTTTGTAAAATAGCGGAAAGATGCTCTGCAAACTCTGGGTCTAGTTGGTCATTGGTGATATGGAATGCACGGCTCATATTGATCACACTAATGTCATCTCGATACCGCATATAGGCCATTGCATCATTATAAGTTTTGCTCTCAGCACTAACGGGTACAATAGTCGCCTTCGGAGCAATATCCAAAATGATATCAATTACGGTGTTACCATGAAGGAAAGTAATGGGATCACCAAAGGCAACTTCTGCTTCAATATTGGGATACTGTTCGCGCTGCTCTTGTAAGCGTGTCGGATCAAACAAATCAAAGACAGCAATTACCATACCCTCGCCATCAAAGCGTTTAGTCAAAATTTGCTGTTTCAGTTTATAACCGGGTACATGGGGAAGCAGTAACTCATTAATTGCCAATCTGAATAGATTCAGGTCGGCAATAGCGGCATCAAATTCCGGCCTGTATTGCTCCTGGTAATCTTCTGGCTGAAACGTGTACAGAAGCTCAGCTAATACAATAAATTCTGTGATTGACTGGCCCCACTTGTGCATCAGCAATTCTTCAACCATATAGTGGGATTTTGCCATCCCTGAGTATTGATCAAATTCAGCTGCCATATACTCTTCAAGAATTGGAGTTACCGGCTCTTCCCAAGGCCATGGGGTTAGCTCCTTAATTACCCCGAGAGAATCTTTAGCTTGTTCAACATTTGGAGTTTCCGCAAATACACTGAAGCCACTCAGCATTAGTACGACTACTAATATTATCCTATTCAAAACTATTTCCTTGTTGTTTTAAACTATCAACTAGTGATTATTGACTGCAACAGGCCACGGGAAAACTTGCCCCTGACAGGAATCAATTGCAGTTTGGAAATAGGATCACGGAATACCTTGGAACGCAACAAAGCGAACTAGCATTCGAGCTATAAAGCAAAGATCCAGAAAGTCGAATCAAGTTGACGAATTATTCGTACCTTTCAATATGAAAAGAAAACTACGAGTCCTAAAGAAAGAGAGTGGCCTCAACACTGTATCTTACTGAGTGAAGCTGTGCGGGAATCATTACTATGGAAAGTAACACCCCCAGGGGAGCCTTGCTCCTCCTGGGAATGCCTGATAATGCGGATTCAGCTATTATCAGTTTTAAAATTATGAAGCCCCCAACTACTGGCCCATCTCCCGAACCAAGTATCCGGCCCCATCAATATTCTCCATTACCCAGAGAATATAAGCGATATCGACATGAATCGCCCGGGTACTATCAGTGAAGTCCCAATCAGCATTGATGCTATCGTAGGTTCCGTCAAATACGACTCCCACCAACTCACCGCGACCATTCATTGTCGGAGATCCTGAGTTACCGCCCGTAATATCTACGGTACTTAGGAAATTAACCGGTACTGAATCCAGCTGCTTTTCATAGTAACGGCCATAGTTCTTCTTATCGATCGCTTCCATCAAAGCCTTGGGAGCATCAAAGGGGTCTTCGCCGGTATACTTTGCCTTAATACCACGCAATGTTGTAAAAGGTACAAAGCCCTGTTTACCGTCATTACCATCTGCTGCCTCTTTAATTGTTCCAGCTGGTGGCTCATAGCCTTTAACCAGGCCATAAGTCACGCGAAGAGAGCTATTTGCATCCGGGTAGACCGGCTTACCTAGGGAGTGGTAATAATCTATCAGCATCTCCATATACTGTGGGCGCAATTGGGCGAAACGCCCTTTCATGGATTCCTCATGCTCTTCACGGGCAAGCATATCATCGTACATGGCCACTGCCAGCTGGATAAACGGATCCTTGCTCTCTTTGAAATCTTCAGGCTTTTTACCGATCCACGCTTCACGTACCTCGACATCGGAAAGCTCTGTTTCCTTATACATTTTGTCGAGAGTTGCCTCTAGATCAGTATTGCCTTTGCCGATATTCAAGTAACGATCAAAGCTGGCTATACGCTGCTTCTTTGGGAGCGCCTGGTAACGGTCCAGGAAGTAAAGCCAGATCTGCTTGTCGACTGATGGGTGATAGCTTCGCTCTATACGACGCATGCCCTCTTTGAATCGGGTTAGATCCCGTTCCTGATAACCCGGCTTGCGCTCAGCATCCGGTTTTTCGTTCTCTTTGGCCAATCGATACAGTTTGCTCGCGGCACCCAGCATGGCTGAACGATCCATATAATCGATGGCCAGGTCCTGCTCACGGGTTGATTCTTTTTCTACAACCAGCGCCTCGAGATCATCGATCGTCGACTGGTATTTTTTCTCGCGGGCCTTGTCTGAATCCACCCAAGCTTGCAAATCTTTTTCCAGCTTTTCTTTACGCTGCAATAGATCGCTACGCTGGTAACCCTCCATCATGCCGGTAAAGTTTTTAGAGTAATTATTCAAACCTGCCACGAGACTTGCATACTTTAACTCTGCATCTTTATTGTCGGCGGTAGCCGCACCAATCGTTTCTGACCACTCACCCAATACCCGCTGCATGTTTGGGTAATACCAGTTGAAGTTGCTTTCCACTTCCTGGGCAGTGCGATAACGGTTTGTACGCCCCGGATAACCGGCAACCATCACGAAATCACCTTCTTTAGGCCCTTTTGCCGCTACAGGCAAATAGTGCTTGGGCTCGTAAGGGACATTATCTTTGGAATAATCAGCCGGTTTACCATCTTTGCCAACATAGGCGCGGTAGAAAGCGTAATCGCCGGTATGGCGAGGCCACATCCAGTTATCGATATCGCCGCCGAATTTGCCAATCGAAGACGCCGGCGCATGAACCAAACGCACATCGCGGATTTCCAGCTGCTTAACCAGGTAGTAATTCAAACCGCCGTAGTAGCTATAGACCTCACAGCGATGGCCCGGATCTTTCTCACACTCGGAAACCAGCGCTTTCTCTGCTTCTTCGATTGCGGCAAAACGTGCAGCACCATCCATCTCATCAGTCAGGCGCTCATTAACCTTATCCGTCACTTCGTTCATTGCAACGGTGACATAGACACGGGATCCAGGTGCAGCAGGCAACTCTTCCGCTAAATCCCCGGCCAGGAAACCTTCCGCCAGTAAATCCTTGGATTCAGTTGAATTGTATGAAATTGAACCGTAGGCGCAGTGGTGGTTGGTAATCACCAATCCCGTGGGAGAGACAAAGGAAGCGGAACACCCCCCCAGGCTAATCACCGCATTCATAGGGAATTCAGTAAGCTTGGTCATGCTGGCTGGGTCCAGCTCGAGGCCATGACTGCGAAGCTCCTTGGACAATTCAGGCAACTGGTGAGGCTGCCACATCCCCTCGGTCGAAACACTTTCTTTCTCTGCAGCAAGGCTGGAGTAACTGGCTCCAGCGAGTAGTGCAGCAGTTGCAACCCCGTAAACAATAGAATTATTTATTTTCATATTTACTCAGCAATATTTAAATAATAACAGGTGAGCTTTGGATGCTTCCCAACACTAACCCTGTTTTTTGCGGCATAAACACCGAAAATTCACCTACAAACACAGCAAGCTGACAGAGTAACATACCCTCTTCGGCTGTAGACCAACACGAATCTGAGACCTTACTTGAAGCCGGCCAATCATCGCCATTATTTTCCTGGCTCTTCCACCCAATTTGGATAAACCACAAAGATACGATTGATACATTATATCATTTTAGATCCACCAGATCTGAGTAAAATGTAAGTTGCGCCGACAACAAGAAAGATATTTGCGATAAACAGTATGACCCTCAGTGAGATATCGCGAAGTAACTCACTACCCGTAAGCACATACCCGCACACCTCAGAAAGCCTATTCCTGTTACAACATCCACCGTCTCATCCCAACGACCGACATCAGCTCGATCATTTTGACTCCAAAACCCCTCTTCCTCTTCAATACCTGGAGGTTGCCTAATCTCACCAACCTAAATATGATACGTTATATCATCTCCACAACTGAAGATTGAACGCTTTCAGCCGGGAACCTCACTAACACCCTGCTCTCGCTCATTAAGAGCAAAGCAAATAAACAATGCGGAAAACATTTTCGCTAGCCGAATTTACTTAAGAGGAGCATATCTTGAGCCTGATTTACTCTAACGAAAGAAGCCGTGAGCCACTGATTACACAGATAAACAATGCGGAGCTGGTTCCACTTGGAAAAGGAGTATCTGAGGTAAAGGAGCCAAATACCCGCCGGTCCGTGTCTGCAGATACCGGAGAAATTTTGGCAGATATTTTCCAAACTGATATCAACATGGCTATCTGGCAAAGAGAACTGCCCAAAGACATAGCCTATGATTGCCAATCTCTTCTAAATAGCGCTGTGCATCCCAACCGCCGGATTCTGCTTCCCACCACCAAGATTGACCGTCTCGCTGAAGTATTACCGGAGCTTAAGCCCTACCCGCACCTATGTGCTGGTATCCAGCTACTGGCAGATATGTTCAGTTACCTGTTTGAGTTAAGCGGAGTCGGCATTCGCTTAACAACCTTAAGCGGTGCAATGTGCCCCAAATTTCACGTAGACCGAGTGCCTTGCCGATTGATTACAACCTATTTGGGCACCGGGACAGAGTGGCTGACACCAGACTCTATTGACCCTCATACACTCGACTTGAAGGCCAACCAGGAATTTCCTTCAACTTCCATCCATCACTTGGCATGCGGCTCAGTTGCTCTACTCAAAGGTGAACTCTGGGAAGGCAATGAAGGATTCGGCCTAATCCATCGCTCACCCAGTGTCGATCCCGGCCAACTGCGACTACTGCTCACTTTCGATTTCGGGTCCGCCGACGAGTAACTAGCGTGCACTTGGACGTAAAAATCTTATAAGGAATAACTCATGAAACTTACTGCGAACCTTTTCGCACTGATGACCCTATCTAACCTGGCCCATGGGATTTCCGGCCAGGTATTAGATTCTTCTGGAGAGCCCATCTATGGCGCTAGTATTGAAGTCGCGGGAAGTAGACAGCAGGCACAAACAGATGCGCAGGGCCGATTTTCACTTGAGGTGAATACTTCACAGCTCCGCGAGATCCATATCAATGCCCCGGGGCACAGCCATAAGACAGTAATTTTACAAGCTGGTCAGGATGAGCCCCTGAAGGTTACCTTGCAACACACTGTTATCGAACAAATTGACGTAACAGCCACACCATTACATGCTTCCACCATTGAATCAGCACAACCAGTAACAGTGATAGCCGGCGAAGAGCTGCGTCGAAAACAAGCCTCCACTTTGGGAGAAACCCTCAAGAATGAAGTAGGGGTTCATTCCAGCTACTTTGGACCAGTAGCCAGTAGTCCCATCATCCGCGGACTCAACGGCCCCCGCGTTCTGATTACCCAAAATGGGCTCGATAGCGCCGATGCCTCCCGAGTTGGCCCAGACCATGTCGTCGCCACTGAGACCATTACTGCAGAGCAGATAGAAATCCTGCGGGGGCCTGCCACTTTATTTTATGGTTCAGGAGCCATCGGTGGCGTAGTCAATGTGGTAGATGAGCGGATCCCTACCTCTAGTGAAAACAGGACTGCTTATTCGCTGGGAAGCAATACCGTGGCAGATGAGCGCGAAGCCTCGCTGGCTCATACCGGCGGCAATGATCAGCTGGCGTATCACGTGGACAGCTTCTGGCGCAAAAGTGACGACTATGAAATTCCCACCTCAAGCGACTATGGCGAAGAATCCAGTGGGGTATTAGAGAACAGTGACTCAAAAAGCAAAGGGTTCAACATCGGTGGCAACTGGTTTTTAGATAATGGTTCAATCGGCCTTGCCTATGGACGCCTGGAGCGAATTAACGGTATTCCCGGGCACAGCCATTCGCGCGCTGAAGAACATGAGGAACACGAGGAAGATGAGTCAGAGCATCATGACGAGCATGAAGAAGAGTTAGAAGTAGTCTCTGACTTGAAACAGGACCGCTGGCAATTGGCTAGCGAACTGTCACTGGATAACCCATGGTTGAGCGGCCTGGATGCCAGAATTGGCTACACAGACTACGAACATTCTGAGATCGAAAACAACGCTATCGGTACGACATTCAGTAATCAAACACTGCAAGCACGGGTCAACCTGCTGCTGCAAGAGATGGCCGGCTGGCGTGGTGCAATAACCCTGGAAAGCAAAACCACCGATTTTGAAGCAATAGGCGAAGAGGCATTCACTCCGCCGAGCACAACGGAAAGCTCAGCGATTGGGCTAATACAGGAAAAGCACACGGGAGAGTTCCTATGGCAGTTAGGAGCCCGAATCGAAAGAGTCACTATCGAAGCCACCGATGATGACTGGGAGGGGGGAAATCTCGATAAGTTAGCTTTCACACCCTATAGCTTTTCTGCCGGCTTGGTCTGGGACATTGCCGCTAATTACAATGCCGGCATCTCTTTTACCCACGCCCAACGAGCACCCAGTGCCGCTGAACTTTTTTCTTATGGTCCCCATATTGGCACCAGCACCTTCGAAGTCGGCGCACTATTTAGACTGGATGACACAGAAGAGCCCTATTTTTACTACGAGAACAATGTTGAGGAAGAGGTTTCCAACAACATTGACCTCAGTTTTCGCCGGCATTCCGGAAATATCGGCTGGGTGCTGAATCTATTCTACAACCAGGTTGATAATTTCTACTACGAGCGAAATACGGGCTACACCAGCGAAGATATTGAAGAGCATGGTCACGATGAGGAAGAAGAGAGTCACGATCATGGCGAATTACCCGTTTTTGTCTTCGATCAAGCTGATTCGACACTCTACGGGCTAGAAGCTGAATTTGCCTGGCAAATATCCAAGCCACTCACATTAACACTGTGGGGAGACACTGTTCGTGGAAAGTTAGATGACGGAGGTAACCTGCCTCGCATTCCACCTGCACGATTGGGCAGTATGTTAAGTTATAGCTCCAATGGATGGGATGCAGGAATTGAGATTACGCACGCGTTTGAGCAAAACAAAGTATCAGAACTGGAAACCAGCACCGCTGCTTACACACTTTTGAATACTGAGCTTGCATACACTTTTCAAGGAAGCCAACACGACCTCACCGTTTACCTGAAGGCTAACAATCTAACTGACGAGTTAGCTTACGTGCATTCATCCTTCCTAAAGGAACTTGCTCCACTGCCGGGGCGGAACTTTAGTGTTGGATTGCGAGGCATGTTTTAGTCAGGGAAAGGCTTTAGTCAATCAATCAAACCACCAGCAGTAATCATTGCCGGTGGTTTTTCCATTTTATAAATTGCCCTCAATAAGAACTTAGATAAATCCCTGCGTTTTCACAAGAACTTCCCTTAGGGCCCGTAGGCACCAAGAAAATAATTAGGAGTTATTATGACCCAGCCAGTAGTACCAGAGAATTTCAACGCTTGGCTACATTGCATTACGGTAGAGTGCGGCATCGAACTAACACCAGAATTTGTTGATGAGCGCATCAATGCACTGCAGGACAACAAGAATTACCACACCCGTAATTTTATTCTCTTATACGGGCAAGAACACCACAAGAAAGTACTCAGCTGGTTTAAACAAGTACGTGAAGGAATATAACCCCGGAGACAACCAAAAACCACCAAAACCAAAGGACACAATAGCCTCGACTGGCATTATGTGACTCCAGATTAATAGTTTTATAAGGAAATCCAAACACCCTACCCATCGATGCGGATAATTTAAGAAAGATTTACATCTAGCTATTACTCCAAGCTAAAACAACCATAGCGACCTCAACTCAACTGCCTTTACAAGCAACATGAAGCCGTTAATAACATCCAGAAATTGATACCAGAGATCACAGTTACTCAAACTAAAGATCTGAAACGGAAATTACGAAAATGAAACCCCTGATACCAAGTAGGGTTTTACGACTTGCCGCCCACAAAGCGCGGCCATTTAATCAAAAAATATAAAATAAAGAGTCGCATCTAGAGATTGCCATTAGCCGACTAAAACACAGCATTACAAATAGCACTTTTTTCTAACAGTTAGGTCCGCCATTCATTTATCATGGCTTCAATGCGATTCATTTGGTGCATTAACATTTAGAAAACAACTTCTAAGCATAAAAATAAGGAACAAAAATGCCACTAATGACCTTAATCCCTGAGGGGCAAACACCAGGTAGAAGAACGCGTCTGTTAGCTGAGGCGATGGGAAATGCGAAACCCGCTTTCATGAACGGCACTCTGACAGGACCAGAGCTTTCCCTTTATACAAAACTAAGCAGTTTGCAATGCTGGGACGCTGCGCTCTACTGTGCCTGGAGCGCCAAGGGTATAAACTGCCCAAGTGTAACCATGGACAACAAAAACTATAATGTTACTGGTAACAATAACTACAATAGAATTTTTGGAGCCACCCCCAGAACCCGATCAGTTAATACTCTGCACGATTTAATGACCTTGCCGGAGGGCTGCTTCGTTGGTTTTCTATCAAATTTAGGAGTTATGAGACATGTAATGATTCATACCTCAAATGGTCATGGAGCAGGCAATAAAAGTGACTGTGTTTTTACTGATGGAAATACAGGCGGTTGGGAGCTACTAGATATGGCTCATTTTTTTGGTAAAGATAGTAATCATAACGGCAACTCCCATACAACCATGATATATATGCCGGTAACGGGGCAAGTAATTTAACTTTTCTCAAGAGTGGACGTATAGCCTATTGAGCTATTCTGCTTTTGACTGCATCAGTTCAGATTTGATCTGACAGTTACCGGTTTTCAAAAGGTCTTCTGTCAGGTCAACCCTGAACTACAGCTCTTCAGACAAGCACAAAATTAGATGCTATCTGATAAATTTCCAGCTTATAAGGCAAACTCTACCCTACTCCCACCTGGTTTTAAGGTGTAACTTTGGGTTTTCTTACCTCGATTGACATTTATAGTATTCACTTGATCCTGCTCAATTTCCATGAGCATTGATTGCTTAACACTCAATTTTTTGCTGGAAATATCTACCAAAGGTATTTCCTGATATATCCAGATGTCATGAACATCGGACTCCACACCTACCCAATTGAGCTTCAACAACTCACCATTTTCCTGGCTAATCTGGAATCTTGAATTGACATAGCTCTCCATCTGTTTTTGTGCTTCATTCAATTCTTTACTGGCACTTATTGATAAGGCCTTTTCAATATCAGCAACAAAAAAACGATGGGAGACCTCCAGTGTTTGAGTGCGCTCGTTTACGGAGAGGTCGGTCAAACCAAAATGATAGCGATGTGCATTTGCCTGGAGTGTAAATATCGAGGTCGTTACTATCAACAAGAAGGAAAATAAAACTTTCATCAATTACTACCACAACATAATGAATGTTTCAGGTGGATACGTTAAGTAAAGAGCACTAAGTGCAGCTCTCCAGGCCCACTGCCGCAGAGCTGCACTTCTTCCAAGGCTTAATCTTCCTCTTTAAGCTCTACGTCCCAATCCTTCATCAAGTTACGCGGCTTCTCATCCTTAAATAGCTCCAGGCGAGACTTGATAATTCGGCGTGGGTAGAAATTGTTCTCCACATTAACATCTGCTGTTTCCCAGTGGGGGTCGAGCACTACTGACTTGAGTACCTTGCTCTTGTCCCGCACCAGCATTTTGGAAGTTTTCTTAGCATTGCGAGTCCAGATTTCCGCAGGGATACGTAAGTCCTCAATACTTCCATCTTCATATTCCAGGCGCAGGAGTAACGGCATTACCAGGCCGCCAATATTGCTAAAGTCCATTACATAGACATTGCTCTCTACTTTGAGCATGTCCTTTTCCCAGTCCTCAAGCCCTTCAAGTTGGCTTTGGTAGCTATTGCTGTCCGCATTGGAGACATCAAATTCATCGTGCTTGTTGTAGAAGTCTTCCAGCTCCGGCTTACCATCAACGATGCGAGTCAGCTTTCGTTCGCGGTTTTCAATTACAGTGATAGTGTCTGGCTCATTTTCATGCTGGGCCCGTTTCCAGGGACCTTCCACTTCAGGGTTCTTGGTGCCTACTGTGTAATGATGGACCGCATCAAGGCTGATATCGACATTATCGGTAGTATAGAACCAGCCACGCCAGAACCAATCAAGATCCATACCTGATGCATCTTCCATAGTGCGGAAAAAGTCCGCAGGCATAGGGCGTTTGAACTTCCAACGCTGGGCATATTCCCGGAAAGCAAAATCGAACAACTCACGCCCCATAATGGATTCACGCAGGATATTCAGTGCAGCTGCAGGCTTACCGTAGGCATTGTTACCAAGCTGAAGCACAGATTCCGAGTTCGTCATAATCGGAACCTGGTTTTCACTCTTCATATACTCGACAATTTTTCGTGCATCGCCACGGCGGGATGGATACTTCTCTTCCCATTCCTGTTCAGCCAAGAACTGTACGAAGGTATTCAGGCCCTCATCCATCCAGGTCCACTGACGCTCATCAGAGTTGATGATCATAGGGTAATAATTGTGCCCCACCTCATGAATGATCACAGAGATAAGCCCATACTTGGTGCGGCGAGAGTAAGTACGCTTGCTGCGGTCCTCCTCATCAATTTCAGGGCGCGGACCATTGAAGGTGATCATGGGGTATTCCATTCCCCCCACAGGGCCATTGACGGAAATAGAGACCGGATAGGGATAGTCAAAACTGTAGCGGTTATAGATATCTATTGTATGAATAATGGACTCTGTTGAGTACTTGTCCCACAGTGGAGTGCCCTCTTCCGGGTAGAAGGACATAGCCATCGTATCGGTTCCACCCTTCTTGTAACCCTGTGCGTCCCACAGGAATTTACGTGACGAAGCCCAAGAAAAGTCACGTACATTCTCAGCTTCAAATACCCAGGTTTTACGCTTATTTGAACGACTTTTTTCGTTCTCCAGCGCTTCATCCTTAGTGACAATCATCACAGGCTTACTGGCTACTCGAGCCTTTCTCAAACGCTCGCGCTGCATGGAGGTCAATACATCCTTGGGATTTTGAAGAACACCGGTTGCAGCAACGATATGATCTGCTGGCACTTCAATAGCAACGCGATAATCCCCAAACTCCAGCGCAAATTCGCCGCGTCCCAGGAACTGCTTGTTTTGCCACCCGCTAACATCGTTATATGCAGCCATACGAGGGAACCATTGGGCTATCTCGTATAAGTAGTTATCGTCGCGCTCAAAATATTCATAACCGGAACGCCCACCCAGTGCTTTCTGCTCAATAACCTTGTAAGCCCAGTCAATCTGGAAACTCACGCTGGAACCTGAGGCCAGAGGCTGGGGCAAGTCAATTCGCATGCCGGTATCGACAATAGTATGGCGAAGCTCCCTACCCCGAGTGTCAGCCACTTTAGTAATCTGGTATCCGCCTGGGAATTCACCGGATACTACTGCACGACGAAAACTCTTAAATGGAATGGTGTCCGGTTCAATAGCTTCCATATCAACCGGCGTCGCCAAATTACCAGAGGAATTTGGCTTGAAGCGATTTTGATCCAGTTGCACCCACAAGTAACGCAGGGTGTCCGGCGAATTATTGGTGTAAGTGATGGTCTCTGAAGCAGTGATCAGTTGCTTATCATCATCCAATGAAACCTTGATATCGTAGTCCGCCTGCTGCTGCCAATAGGCATGACCAGGGGCTCCCGAAGCTGTGCGATAGCTATTCGGTGTCGGCAGTAGTTCCTCCAGCTGGCGGAACTTATCACCGGTTACATTTAGTGGATCTGCGGCAAAGCTGCCCGAGGTTCCGGACATAGCAAGCCATGCCACAGTTAAGCGGCCGAGTAATTTTATATTCATTGGTTTACTTCAGAGATTTACGTCAGATTAAAACTTTACGGAATACGGCCGCGAAAAAATGACCGAATTTATGCAAAAATTTCTAATAAGCCAGGCCAGATTTGAATACCTGGCCATATAGCTATTTGGATTCGTAAAACACTTTTGTTTCGGTACCCTGGTTATCCGCCAGGGCAGCGATCCAGGAGCTCTCCATTGCATCCCAATCCAAACGCGCTTGGTTAATCGCCTCTACCCGGCTTTCCAATGTGTCATCCAGCTCTAAAACTGTAAGCACTTTGTCAGCCTTATTAAATCCAAATACACCTTGCTCGGTAATAAATACCCCCTTGATTCTCTCAGCGTCAGTGCCACTGAATAGTGAAAAGAGCGCATCATAATCAAATATAAATTCAGGGCTAAAACGCCAGCCACAGCTGTAGTAACCCTCTCCGCTATTCTCTGAGCGGAGATAGCCACACTCCGGCAATAGCTCAATCTCATCCGCCGCCTGAGTTACTGGGTGGTGGTGGTCACTCCCCGACGAGACCTGAAAACTGCAGGGCAGTTGGAGCCAATCCAATTCGATACGCCCCTGCTCCACCACTTGCAGCGGTTTTTCAGCGCTCTCACCTAAGAACGAGAGAAATCGCTGAAGGTTTTGCAAGTCTTCGGGGCCGTAGAGATCAGACTTATTAGCCACTACCAGATCAGCAACTTCTAATTGCTGCCGAAAAGTCTCACTGCGTAAGTAGCGGTCGTCTTCAATACAGCGAGCATCGACCAAAGTTAGCGTACCGCGAAGGTCCAACACACCGCCGCGCACTGCATCAGACAAAGCCGCCAGCACCTCTCTAGGGTGCCCCAGGCCCGTCGGCTCAATTATTAATCGATGGGGCCTGGCCTTAGCCAGTAACTGGTTTAAAGCGACCTGCATCGGCAAACCAGCAGCACAGCACATACAACCGCCAGGTACCTCTCGAATATAAATATTGCCTTCCTGTTCTGGTTCAAAAAGTGCGCCATCAACACCCACTTCTCCAAACTCATTGACCAGAACAGCCCAGCGCTCATCAGCGGGCTTACTTTCCAGGAGATGCCGGATAGCCGTTGTCTTGCCGACGCCCAAAAAACCAGTGATAACGTTGGCAGGTACCCCGCGTATTAACTGACTAGCTGCCACTAAGCTGCATCCCGGCTGCACTCATCACAAACACAATCCAGCTCCAATTGGGATGTCTGGAGATGATATCCAGCACTTTCAACCGTATCCCGCAATGCATCAATGACTTCGGGCCTAATGCCAATTTCCCGCACTTTGCTGCAGCGATTGCAGATTAAAAACTGTGGAGTCTGGTGGCTGTGGTCACAGGCAATATGAGCACAGGCCAGGTACTTGTTTTCTGAATTGAGTTTGTGAACCAGGTTCTCTGCTGCCAGGAAGTCCAGCATTCGATAGACTGACATGGCGGGAATTGAGTCGCCAAAGTCACCATTGTAATGCTCCGCTATTTCATAGGCAGAGAGCGGAGTTTTTGACCGCAACAACACGGTAAGAACGTTCTTACGCTTTTCAGTCAGGCGGGCACCTGAACTGCGACAGGTTTGTTCCGCCACACTCAGGGTCTGTTTGATTTGGGATGCTTTCATAGCCTATTTCATTTGCAATTTGTTGTCTTTACCAGTGAGCAGTTCAGCCCCCTGACGACCGGAGCTGATCCATTGCACTGCAATCCCATGAATACCGGGAAACCTCTCAAACAGGGTAACAATGACACTGTTGAACTCTGCCAGATTATCACACTTGAATTGGTAACTAGCACGGAAACCACTGTGCACTGAGTTGTCACTGGTAACTTCTGCGCTATATGGCGCCTTAACTTCCACACTTAAGGGATGGCACTGGGCACCGACAAACTCCAAAAAATGGTCTGGCTTGGATAGATTAAAAGCAACCTGTTCTAACAGCCGCTCTTGAGCATCGTTACGTGGCGCATGCTCAAATCCCACCAGGTCGACTGTGGGCGACTCCAGCTCGACACTGATTCTGTCTGCTTCGGCCACCAGGTACATCATCGCCTTACCGTGAACATGGCTTCCCACCTCTGCAGCCACCGGGCCAGCCCAAAAAAACACAACGAACAATGCTCCTGCAAGCCTCATGATCTTCACCTATTCGACAAGAGCGTCCCGATAAATCAAGCGCTGATTTACCCAATGGGCAACAATCAATAAGCCTGCACCAAGAACACTGGCAACTAGCTCCCATACCCCCTCGATATATAGCGCACCAACCAATAGCAATGCCCCGGAGAAACCAACAATCATTACCGCGTAGCGCTGATGGCGTCGGCAAGAGGCTGGGAAGCTGGCCAAGGCCAGAATTACCACGGGTACAAGCAACAGCAAGTGGAGAAACTGGTCCTCTTGTAAAGCACCCAGTATCCCCAAACCTCCCAATACCGGTAACAAAGGAGTCAAAAGACAGTGCAGCAAGCAAAGCCCAGAAGCCAAAATTCCTAAAGTATCTCTCACAACAATCCTTTTAATCTACGAGAACCCAAGACAACCACATACACTTCAGCCAACATGATGATATGTTATATCATCAATTTAATATTTCAAGTCAACGTGAGCTATGGAACAGGGGATTCATGGAATGCCAAGAATCAGTGAGCAAGAACTGCTGGGGATGCTCGCCTCAGACTATATGAACGAAAAACAACTATTATTCTTCCAGCATCGTCTAATGGAATTGAAAAGCGACCTAATGGCAGAGGTTGAACAGGGACAGCAGGCTATTGCAACCACGAACCTTGCCTTAGCTGATGACCTGGACCGAGCGGCCGCAGAGCAGGAGAACCAGCAACACCTACGCTTTACCGGCCGCAAGCATCTACTTCTGCGCAAGATCCAGCGGGCATTAGAGAAGATTAAAGATGGCACTTACGGGTACTGTGAGATCAGTGGAGATCAGATCGGCTTGCAGCGACTGCTATTAAGGCCCACTGCAGAACTCTCCTTTGAAGAAAAAAGTCGCCAGGAAATGCTGGAACGCAACTACAGCAAGCAAAGGTAAGCACCATACTCGGCCTCACGCTTTGCTGTGACTAGATATAACACGGTAGCACCTTGAGGAATGGAGGTTTTCATGCTGCCTTAGAGGATAGCCGACAGCCTTCTCAACCAAAGAAGGGCTTTAGTGGTCACTTTAGTTATTCGGCAAAACCCTAGACTCCCAACATAAGTGGCACACGCTAGCCTAGAAGAAGTACAAACCGGCTCAAGTAATTAGTACTCATCTTAGGCGTACGCTGGTTCGAAACACAATACCTCAGCAGACTCCTAAGCCCCCTTCGCAAAACAAGGGCAAAAGTTGGAAAAGCCCTAAATTATAAACGAAGTACACCTCACAGCAGGTTTGCAGGCAGAAGAACTGGTTGCCTATATGGCACATATCAAAGGCAAGAGAAAAACGAATAATCCTGCGAGTAAATTACCGCAACCTCCTAAAGTCAAAAACCATGAAAACCAAAGTATCTCTAATTGAAGTACTCGCCATTACCTTAACATGCTTAGCTACTTCAGCCTGCTCCCAAAGGATCGCAAGCTTTATAGACAATGCTGAAGATTATTCTTTTAACAACAGAATAACTGCCGATCAAATTAAAGACTTAGACTTCAAAAAAGACAAATATTGCCCACTGCAAAAAAAGAACTGTATTAGCTATTACTATGGTCCACCTTTAACCGATAACAAACTTCAGTACTCCGTAAAGCATGGAGAAGGCGACAAAGAGAACAATGTTAAAATCGATTTAACCAGAAACTCTATGGAGCGGAGTTACGATGGTACCGTAATCTTATTGCATGGATTTCGCACCTCCAAAGATTTTATGATCAATTCATCTTTATACTTCCGTTTTCTTGGGTTTCAGGTTGTTGTTCCAGATCTTCTCGGTCATGGTGATTCAGGTGGCAATAAAAAATACGGAGTGGATGACAGCAATTATATTAACTACCTCATTGACAATTTAATTAAAGAGGGCGTCATTAAAGATGAGGATATTTATATTCTGGGAAATTCGATGGGTGCATTAACGGCAGCCCATATTTCTTTCCAACGACAAGACATTAGTGGAATTATCCTTTCGGCCCCAATGCCATCATTTGATGAAGCTGTGTACAATTATGCAAAACGTGACCACCCACTACTTAGCAAAATTATCCCTGAAAAAGATTTTCGCAAGGGTGCCATTCTGGCTCTAGAGAAAGCCAAAATCAATCTGGATGACACGAAGATAATACCACTCCTAAAGTCCTCCAAGGTTCCAACACTACTAATACTCTCAGATTCAGACCAAATATCTCCTTATGTGGATTATGAAAACTTGAAAAAAGACAATGTAACGTTAATTAAAATTACTGGCAGATATCACCCAAGCATGAATACAATAGGAGAAGTCGAACATAAAGAAATTATTAAATGGCTTAACAGCACTCAAAGTTAGTTACACAAAAAATTGGGAACAAATTCCTATTTTATCTTTGATGTCAGTTTAGTACTATTCCGTCGCCCCCCTTACAACCTTGCGCATCCCACGAGAGCTACCACCTGAAGTAGAAACCCCTTATCAGACTTCCAAGTAGGTTGATGCTCTATGATTTGCTCCACAAGCTTATGGTGAGCTTGACTAGATTGGAGCACTTCATTTGACTGCCGCCTGGATAAATGTATTTGTTTCCGCACACACCCTCTCTCTGTATATATTGAACATCTCAAATATACACAGAATCATCTACTTTACCTAAAAGGACCGCTCCAAAAAACGCTGTTAACAACCAGCCTCCGGAGAAGTAGTGGCTACTTTTCAAGTAACCACAGACATCGACATAATAACTCTATTAAGCATTGTACCAAGGTGGAACGATCCACTGACCAAAGTGCCAGTCGCGAGGTACAAATCTTCCATACCCTTGCCCCAATCGGTCGGGCTTATTATTGGTAGGGTTCATTGCCCAACCCTCTGCCAAAGTGACATGGACACCATGTATTCTACACATTGCGATAAATTCCCTAAAAGCCTGCAAAGTTTGAATAACCACTTCACTGCGAGCGGGAGTAAATGCAATAAGGGGTAAATCTATGTCATTGACATAGGGACGCGCGGCTTCATCACTGTGCCAAAGTACATTTCTTCTGGGGAATGGCCCCCACTGGCCAGCTCCAGCTCTCGGGCTGCGGATACCACCGATAGTGGAATTGAGAGTCTGACTTACTTCATAAATCCGATTAGTTATATTACCCAGCTTGGTGCCTTGCCTCTGAGTAGTGAAATTTCTCTCCAATTGATTTTCGATATGCTGGCGCTGCGACCAAGCTTGAGCAGTGCCTAGAATACGACGATCATCTCCATATCGATCAAACCTCTTTGCCCCCTGCTTAAATGGCCAAATAGCAAATAAGTCGTAATCCCCGGTAATGGCATTCAGAGGGTGCTCATTTCGAAAATGACGATGCTCCACTGGATTGGTCATCGCCAGTAGCGGCTCATACATGTCTTTGTACTTAGTGTCATACTGAACAACGATATTACCCCGCTCCTGGATAAAACCTGACTGTCTGCTCTTTTCCTTATCAACATAAACACCCCACATATCTCCCAAGCATGTGTTAACCCTGATAAGAGAATAGTGAAAAGTAATGCCACTGGGGTGGCTGGCTATACCTTCGTAACGATCTTGAGTTTTTCTTGTAACATTGATCTTTCCGTTCTGAATCAGCCAATCAACCCGTTCCTGATGCAAGCGAAGCGGTGTTGTTGATGCAGTCCATCCCGCGCCAGAGTTGTTATCAGTGAATGCCTCTTGATGCTGGGCGCGGTTATAGGCCGCTTTTCTCATCCCGTGTTTATTTAACCGGGGGTCTCGTAAAACAAAACCAGCCATCGGCCCCCAATCACATGACTTCCCATGAATCCTAAATCCCTTTGTATCATATCCCTGCTCAAGTAATTGAGTGCACGTTGGCCCTGTTGCGCGAACGATGATAACGCAACGATGAGAAGCGGCCGTTGACTTAAATGCATCAGCATGAGTTACAGGGCAACCTATAAGGTTTTGGCGTAATGCAGCATTGTTAAATATAAGATCCATATATCAACTTCCTTTTTTTGGGGGCTTACACTTGAGTCTAATTAAGTTACACAAACATAAGTCACCGGATAAATTTGGGGAGCTTTGTGAAAGCAATAAATTAATGGGCAAGAATCCTAAGAAATTATTCTGGCCTACCCTCAATACTGAAATTCTAACTTTCACTAATAAAGACGAAGGGTTAAAACTCCATGGCCACCTTTTTAAACCTGTATCTATTTATAAACCAATATCCGTGAACTTAAACTGAACCAGACTTGCGAGCTGTAAAAACTTAAGCATTTCGATTTCCCGACTCTTTCTATGCCCTATCCTGTATGTACAAATACACGGCCAAAGTATCATTATCTATTACCCCAAATGAGCTCCAAGCCCCAATAGCCTCTCAGTTTAAAAGTTACATAGATTCCACTTTCTCGGCTTTAGAATTTGGTCAGACATTTTTAGATTTTGGTCTTTTAAATTTAGACATGTAGAGAAAAGACGCGCGTGGATCGCTCGGCTCAGGAAGCCTAAAAACTCGTAGCCACCGGCAGCTTATACCTAGAGAGCCTCTGCCCGGTAATTCTTCTCACTGCAAAAGCAGATGCCATTACGTAACATTAAAGGTTGCATGAATACCTTCACTCATGTAACTTTTAATGTTTCTAGAGGTTGGATTTGCAAAATTAGTCTCTGACGCTTTACGTTACCAAAGGTGCTGCAAATGACTGACAATTTAGAGATATATAACTTTTCCTGGGCGCTCTATCCACGCAGAATACATATCTACCTTTCCGAGAAAGGGTTGGATATCAAATCAAGGGAATATGACCCCAAAGTCGAGAAGAAATGGCCCCCGCCGGAGGTACTGGAACTGAATCCCTATGGCAAACTTCCAATCCTTAAAATAGATAATGAAAATTCAATTACAGAATCCCTCGCGATCATTCACTATCTAGAGAAAGTATTCCCAAATCCAAGCATGATCGGGGAAAATGCGATCGACTATGCCAACGTTATTAGGTTAACCACCATGGCAGATGAAGCCAACACAATTTTGGCAATCTGGAACCATAACATCAGCCCGGTATTTCAGGAGCGAGAACTACAGTTTAAAGATGCCGGATATAGTGGAGCCTACTATTTCATTAAACGACTGGATGTATTAGAGACCGCTATCAATGAAAGTCACGAATTTATTTACGGGAACTCCCCCACTATTGCCGACTGTGTCACATTTCCTTTGATCATGTTCCTGGATGAATTTTATGATGTAAGGCTACCCCGTCGTTTCAAGAAGCTCAATGCCTGGTATAAAAGGTTTAAAACGAGAGATAGCATTACTCAGCAAAACTATGTCGATCAATACCCAGATTCGCTATTGGAGCTTTCCAGGGGGCTGGAAAAACAAGGGGGATTTTTCTTGGAAGACATTTGCAACAAATTAGAAAAAGATTTATTGAATTAGCCTTACATACCCTCTGAATTCTATAGATAACACTCAAAGCTTACCGATATAGATCAGAATAAAGTTGTAGCCCAAGTGAGGAAGTCTAATTTTCTCTAGCTTCCTCATTATTTAATCAACCAGTTTATCGCCCCCAGATCGGAGGATTTCCGATTTTTTCAATGAGAAAATCAATAAATACTCGCACTTTGGATGTTAGAACATTGGATTTAGGGTAAACGAGCCAAATTGCCGATTGATCACTTATATGATATCCAGGGAGTACTCTCACCAAGGACCCCTCATTAAGTTCGGCTTTAATATTCCAAAAAGAACTCATACAAATCCCTACCCCGAATTTCGCAGCTATACGCATACTGGCGCCATCATCACAAATCACTCGAGATCTGCTGTTTGAAGGTGGGAATTGATAAGTAGTCTGATCGCTCGCAGATATGAGTTTCCTGGGTTTTGAATTGATAAAGGCCAAAAGCTGATGTGCAACTAGCTCTTCCGGCTTTTCGGGAACACCATATTTTTTCAAGTAACTGGGAGAAGCGCATAGAACTCGCCTGTCATCCGCAAGCTTCCGACCAATTAAACTGCTATCTTCAACCGCATAATTGCGCAGTGCCAAATCAAAGCCGCCCTCGATAAGGCTGACTTGTGTGTCTGAGAGCTTCAGCTCTATGTTGACTCCAGGATACCTTTCCAGGAATTCAGGCAGGATAGGCGCGATAAAGCGCTGAACGAAAGTGCTCGATGCCGCAAACCTGAGCGTTCCGCTCACGGAGGAATTTCCACGCCCCAGCGCAGCAAAAGCCGCATCCTCTTGTGCGATGATCTCCCGGGCAAAAGGCAAGAACTCCTCCCCCTCTATCGACAGAGAGACCTTGCGGGTAGATCGATGAAATAGGTCCGCCCCCAAATGAACTTCGAGCTTGGACAAGCGGGCACTGGCAACAGAGGGAGCCAATCCAAGTCTCCGCCCCGCAGAGCTTATATTCAGCATCTCCGCAGCCAGTACGAATAGCCGAACCCCATTTGTATCCACTTATTATCTCCAAAAACCGAATTCTGATTCCATTTATACGCCGTTTATACATAGATTCCAATGCTTTAGCCTTTAATCACAGATCGAGCCAGCGTCGATCGATGACTGGCCTAGGCTTTCTGGGAGGTAAAAGATGAGTGTAAGAGTGCTTATGAATGGCGGCGCAGAAAATAACCAGACACAAGCCGTCTATGGTTATGTAGCTAGCAGCTTTGGCCTCCAATTCTCTCCTATCAGAGAAGCATAGGAGTTACCACGGTGCACTCTAAATACAAAGATCAGGGCTGCGGTTTTGCCAGTATCAACGCGGGTTACAACGCCCTGTTTAAGCCAGGTAAGCTCTCGGTGGGACTTGTGGTGCCCATAGAGAATTACGCAACGAACCCAGTTCCAACGATGCTTGATCATGTTGAACGAGTCCAACTTGCGGAAGAATTGGGATTTAGCGCGATTTGGCTTAGAGATGTCCCCTTCAATGTGCCTTCTTTTGGCGATGCGGGTCAAACTTTTGACCCATTCGTCTACCTTGGGCTGCTCTCAGGCCAGACATCGAAAATTACCCTCGGTGTAGCCAGCATCATTTTGCCCTTACGCCACCCAGCGCATATCGCAAAAGCTGCAGCCTCTGTTGATCAAATCTCAGGCGGACGCCTAATTCTTGGGGTCGCCAGCGGGGATCGCCCGGAAGAATATCCTGCGATGAATGTTTCATATCAGGAGCGAGGCAAACTGTTCAGGGAGAGCTACGAATATATTCGTCGTGCAGCAGAACCCTACCCTCAATTTCAGAGCTCACTGGGGTCGATTTCCGGCGATCTGGACATATTGCCCAAGCCGAGAGAAACAAGCCTGCCTTTACTGATAACAGGCTCGTCTCAGCAATCCTCAGGCTGGCTAGTTGACAACGGAGATGGCTGGATCATCTATCCTCGTTCACATGCCGCACAAGAGCAATTTATTAGGCAGTTGCGAAATAACTCGACTATTAACAAGCCGGTTATGGAGCCTCTCTATATTGATATAAGCGATACCCCGGATGCTTTACCGCACCCCATACACTTGGGATACCGACTGGGCATTAATCAATTATGCAAATATCTAAAGTCACGAGAAGAGATCGGTGTTAACCACGTTGCCCTGAACCTCCGATTTAACCAGGCAGATATTAAAGAAACTCTTAAAGCAATTTCGGAAGTCATTCTCCCATATTTTAGTGTAAAGGAATAACAAATGCAGAAGACTATTTTATTGACAGGCGGTACAGATGGCATCGGCTTGGAGACTGCAAAATTACTGGCAGCAAAGGGGCAAACTTTGCTCTTACATGGTCGTAGTGATGCAAAACTAGCGAATGCGAAAGAAGTGATAAAGCAAAACTCTCCGGAAGTTCATATAGATACATTCCGAGCAGATTTATCCAATTTATCAGATGTGTTAGCACTGGCCTCAATGGTAAAAATTCAACATTCAAATATTGATGTTCTTATCAATAATGCCGGCGTATTTAAAGTACAGAACCCAATAACCGACACGGGTTACGATGTTCGTTTTATCGTAAATGCTATTGCCCCCTACTTGTTAACGACACAACTATTGCCGCTGTTTAGCGCCAATGGCCGCATTATCAATCTATCCTCTGCAGCGCAAGCAACTGTGAACATCGAAGCGCTCAAAGGTCACCAACAACTATCCGACAGTGACGCTTATGCTCAAAGTAAGCTAGCTCTCACCATGTGGTCCTTCCAGCTAGCCCAATCACTTGGTAACAAGGCCCCGCAATTTATCGCAATCAATCCCGCCTCATTTCTGGGTAGCAAAATGGTGAAAGATGCCTACGGAACTCAAGGGAAAGACTTAAGTATCGGCGCCGACATATTGGTACGGGCGGCACTCGATGATGAGTTCTCAAACGCTAGCGGTAAATACTTTGACAATGACATAGGCAATTGGTCCCAGCCGCACCCAGACGCGCTTGATGTGAAAAAGAGAAAGGTACTTATTGAAGAAATTGAGAACACTCTCGACAAACTCGGCATTAAAAATACCTAAGACGTTAACGTATTCAATTAAAAGGAATTCACCATGAAATATGAAGGTTTTACCACATTCACGGCTAAGCAAGATGACGGAATCCTAACTGTGACATTTGACTTTGGTCCCGTGAATGTCCAAGGGCAAGAAATGCTGGCCGACTTAAACAGCCTGGCAATGCGCCTGGAACGGGATCGAGAAACCAAAGTCGTTGTGTTTCAGTCGGCAAATCCGGAAGTTTGGGTATGTCATTACGATACTGAGTTACTGAAAGATATGTCTGACGAAGCTGTATCTCGCGAAGAAGCCCAACTATTGGATTTACAGGCTATCTGTGAACGCATCAGTAAGGTGCCCCAAGCAACGATCGCCAAACTAGAAGGCTTCGCTAGAGGTGGTGGCCATGAACTGGCCTTGGCACTCGATATGCGTTTCGCAGCCCGAGGAAAATATAAATTCATGCAAATGGAAGTGGGTATGGGAATCCTCCCCTGTGGGGGAGGCGCATCAAGGATGGCTCGACAGACAGGACTGGGTAAAGCGCTGGAGATTATTCTCAGCGCCCGTGATTTCGATGCTGACGAAGCGGAAAGCCTCGGCACAATCAACAAAGCACTAGAGCCAGATGAAATTGGCGAGTATGTCGATAGCCTAGCGAAGAGAATCGCTCAATTTCCAGCAGAATCAATCAATGCTTGTAAGCAGGCGGTCTATGAGTCCATCGATAAACCTATCGGTGAAGCGCTAAAAGCGGAGGCCTATTGGCTGTATCAAGCAACCAGTAAAACACCTGCGCTAAAACGCTTCTCTATCGCAGATGAACAAGGGTTGGAACACGATATTGAAAATCAGCGGAACTGGAACCAACTGGTTATGGATGTACAAAAAATAAACTAGCAGTAGCAATTGGGTATTGGACGATTTACAGACTGCGATGCCCTACTTACTTCGGACACTTAGACAAAACTCTACAGAAAGTACACTTTTTGGGAATCAAAATGAGAGCAATGATTGTAAATACCTTTGGCGGCCCAGACGTATTTGAAGCTGCTGAAGTACCCAAGCCGACCACCAAAGCTGGCCATGTACTGATTAAAATATCAGCAAACAGCGTCAATACCGTAGATACCATGATTCGCCAAATGGGACCTGCATTACCCCTTTCACCGAAAGCCCCGGCAATATTGGGTATGGATTTCGCTGGTGTTGTTGAAGAGATTGGCGAAGGTGTAACCGATTATCAAGTGGGCGATGAAGTCTATGGCTGCGCAGGTGGACTGGCTGACTTGCCGGGAACATTAGCCGAATATATTGTTGCAGACGCGAACTTAATTGCCCTGAAACCCGAGAACCTGACCATGCGGGAAGCAGCAGCTTTGCCCTTAGTAGGCATAACCGCCTACGAAGGGTTACAGCGTGCGGGGGTTAAGCCTGGACAAAGTGTTCTTGTTCACGGTGGCTCGGGCGGTGTGGGTCATATAGCTGTACAACTGGCTCGTCACTTTGGTGCTGATGTTTACTCAACAGGTTCCGGAGATCCTCAACTGGCAATGATTGAAAAACTGGGGGCAACGCCTATTAACTACCGGACTGAATCGGTTGAGTCATATGTACTGAAGTACACCAACGGAGCAGGCTTCGATATAGTATTCGACTCAGTCGGTGGTGCAAATATAACGAACTCTTTTGAGGCAGCAAAACTCAACGGCCAAGTAGCTACTACCGTTTCCATGGTAGAACTTGACCTGACGCCTGCTCACTTTAAAGGCTTGTCTTTGCATGTCATTTTTATGTTAATTCCAATGCTACACAATTATCACCGTGAGGAACACGGACATATTTTAAAAGCACTAAAAGCCATTACTGAAGCAGGCGATCTCAAACCTGTGCTTGATGAAACTTCCTATAGTTTGTCTGATATTGGCAAGGCCCATGAGCGGCTGGCAAGTGGGCAAACTATGGGAAAAGTTGTTGTAAGTATTGAGTCAACTGAGTAACTGGCAAATTGGATAGTCACCTCTATCAACAGGGTTTATTACCAAATCTACCTACTTAAGAACACAAAAAAACAGCTATAACTCTTGCTCGAGCCAGGCTATTAAAATAATAGGTAGCGGCGAATCTGCCGCTACCTGAACATAAACCTATCAGTTAACGATTCACCACTTCGAAAGAAAGAAAATATCCTTCAGCACTCAGGAAGACTTGCAACTGCTGGTTCAAAACACCGCTCTGCTCTTTCGCTGTAACAACCCAGTGTCGCTGGTTATCAACACGCTGTATTGCAGCATTGAGTGGCATGTCGGCCCAGGACTTGTTGAGCTTGCCCTCTTTGATTAGGCGAGCCACTTCCTGGCTGGCGATGCCCTTAGCTTCAGCCATCGATACGGTAGCAAAATTGTCTCTCTCATGGTCACCATGGGCGAAAGCAAGATTTGCGAAGCCTAAGGTAACTGATACACAGATGACTCGAATAAGTTTGTTCATAATGCTCTCTTTCTTCTCGGTTTTAGCGAATGTTGATAAAAAACGTTACTGTTTGAGTCCAATAACCTCGTAGAACCCCTTTGTTTTTAGAGTGATCTTCACAGATTCCTGACCGTTATTCTTCCAATACCAGCCATGGGAACCATCAAAAGGCGTAGTGAGAGAGCCACTCATTTTATTTGCGGTAGCAATAGCAAAGCTCTCAAAGTAGCCGGTAGTATCGCCTGTGGGTTCGCCGTGAAAATCAAAGTAAAGTTCACCACTCTCCGTTACCCACTCATATTCCAAATGACCGTATTTATCCAATTGAAATTTGTATTCAATTCCACGGCCAGCGGGCACTTCAATAGTTGTAGTGTCAGTCCGATAAGCAAAGGACTGCTCGCCACGCTGCACTACTTCTGGTACCGCAACTTCCTGCTCTTGACTGTTTAATTCAGTCAGCCCCAGTGCACTGCCAATTCCAGTAGGATCTATATTGTATTCAGCTGGCAGGATTACTGTGGTCAACATAATGGCTGCAAGCACACCAGCAGCAAGTGTGGATTTAATCAGCGTTTGTGCAGTCTGCACTGGCATTTCAGTTGTATTCATTCTGTAAGCTCTAAATCTGTGTTCTTTCTGTTCAATTAACTTTATAAAGTCACTTCCTGGCTATCTAACCTACGAAGTAGCCTGTCATCTGGTAACCCACCAACATCAGTCCACCACTCATTAGCAAGGTATTTGTCATGGTGGAAAAGCGCAGGAAACTGTCAAAGCGACGCCAATAATTGATGGCGAGAAGAATAAACAGCAACGCAACAAACTGACCAATTTCTACTCCGACATTAAAGGCCAGGATATTCTCCACCAACCCATCGCTGGACAGCTTGAATTCCTGTAATTTGGTTGCCAAACCAAAACCGTGGAAAAGCCCAAAAATCAGTACGGCAGCCTTGGTATTAGGCTGGAAGCCAAAAACCCGTTTGAAGCCGCCGAGATTATCGAAGCCTTTATAGACAATGGATAATCCAATAATGGCATCGATCAAATAGGCATTCACATGGGTGTCGTTTAGCACTCCAAATAAAAGGGTCAAGCTATGACCGAGCGTAAAGAAGCTTACGTAGATGAGAACATCTTTTGATCGATATAAAAAGAAAATGACTCCCACCAGGAACAGCAGATGGTCATAGCCAGTCACCATATGCTTGGCGCCAATATATAGAAAGGGAATAATAGATACCCCTTCGTTGCCGGCAAGAAAAGTCTTGGTAGCATCGTCCACTCCATGGGCAAATAGTGGCATAGATATCACCATACCTGCTATCAGCGCCATCAAACCGAAAACTGTTTTTAAACTATTGTGCAACGTTACTATCTCCCGTTATTAAAGTTCTAAATTCTTGTGAACCAAAGCGTACACAGGCCCAGTTAACTGGCTCCAGCCAGAGCCACTTCAGGGTTATCTTGTAAGCTTTCCGACTTGGCATTCCTGCCATATAAAATTCTGTAGAGTGCCGGCAACACTAAAAGTGTCAGGATTGTTGATGAGACAATACCGCCAATAACCACCGTAGCCAGTGGGCGCTGTACCTCAGAGCCAATACCAGTATTCAGGGCCATGGGCACAAAACCGAGTGAGGCAACCAGTGCGGTACTAATGACCGGACGTAATCGGATCAGGGCGCCCTCAATAATGGCATTTTCTATGCTGTAACCTTGGTCACGCAGATCGCGAATAAAGGAAACCATCACCAGGCCGTTAAGGATGGCAATCCCGGAAAGTGCGATAAAACCAACGGCTGCGGAAATGGAGAACGGGATATCCCGCAACATTAAAGAGAGCACACCGCCGGTTAATGCGAGGGGTATACCGGTAAAGATAATTGCCGCATCTTTTATGGAGCGAAGCGCCAGCAGGAGAAGCCCCATAATCAACACAAGAGTCAGCGGCACTACAATCGATAAGCGTTCAGTAGCAGACTGTAGCGCTTGATAAGTTCCGCCGTATTCAACCCAGTAACCGGGTGGTATTTCCACTTTCTCGGAAACGGACTGCTGCACATCAGCAACAAAGCTACCCAAGTCCCTACCCCGCACATTGGCCGTTACCACTACCCTGCGTTTACCGTTCTCGCGGAAAACCTGATTGATACCGGCAGTGAGTTCCAAGCTGGCAATTTCCTCCAGGGGCACATAGTTGCCATTGGATCGATGAATCGGCAGTTTCTTTAGCGCATCCAAATCCTGGCGCAATACCTCTGGCAAACGCACAACAATATCGGTGCGGCGGTCCCCTTCATAAAAGCGGCCAGCAACCGTACCTCCCAGGGCGGTTGCCAGCTGCTCCTGTACCTGGCTAATGGCCAGCCCATACTGTGTTAGCGCGGCCTGGTCAGGAACAATGGCGAGAACCGGTAAACCGCTGGTTTGCTCCATCTGTATATCAGCAACGCCTTCTACACTGCCGATAGCCGCATCAATTTCACTGCCCAAACGCTCTAATTGCTCGAAGTCATCGCCAAAGACTTTGATCGCCAATTCCGCGCGTACCCCCGCTAAAAGCTCGTTAAAGCGCATCTGGATTGGCTGGAGAAATTCATAGCGGTTGCCGGGAATTGGTTCTACCAGCTTTGCCAGCTCTTCTACCAATTGCTCTTTCGGCTTATCCGGATCTGGCCACTGAGACCTGGGTTTCAGGATAATAAAGTTATCGGCAACACTTGGGGGAACGGCATCGGTAGCCACTTCCGCAGTACCAATTTTGGCGAATACACGCTCCACTTCGGGCAACTCTTTAATCCGCTCCTCCAGGGATTTTTGCAGTGCAATCGCTTGTTCCAGGGATGTGCCGGGAATACGCAAGGCGTGCATGGCAATATCGCCTTCATCCAGATTCGGCACAAATTCTCTACCCATTCTGCTTGCCGTATAGCCGGAAACCAACACCAGTAGCGCAGCAATAGCGACAACCATGCCACGCTGGCGCAGTGCAAACTCCAAGGCCGGGCGATAAATTCTATTCAGCTTCTCAAGTGCAGGATTTTTCTTTTCGATCACCGGTTTGCGGAATAGCAGCGCTATGCCGGCTGGCACCAAAGTGATGGAAAGAAACATCGCAGAAAGCAGCGCAATCACCACGGTTATAGCCATTGGATGGAACATCTTGCCCTCCACTCCAGTCAGGGCAAAAATGGGTAAATACACTGCTGTGATAACGAACACACCAAACATGGCCGGGCGAATCACTTCCCGCGTCGATTGGAATACCAGGGTAATCCGTTCTTTTAGATCTAACTGGCCACGCTCGCGGGCGGATTCGCTGAGGCGTCGCAGACAGTTCTCGACAATAATGATGCCCCCATCCACCAACAGGCCAAAGTCCAGCGCCCCCAGACTCATCAGGTTTGCACTTACGCGGGCCTGAACCATGCCGGTGATGGTCATTAACATGGCTACCGGAATTACCAGCGCAGTGAGAATTGCTGCTCGAACATTGCCCAACAGCAGGAAAAGAACCGCGATAACCAACAGCGCACCTTCCATAAGATTGGTTTGTACAGTGCGCAATGTCTGGTCAACCAGACCGGTACGATCATAAACCGCAGTCAATGTGATACCTGGTGGTAGACTCTGTTTGATATCCTCTAACTTTTCACCAACTGCACCTGCAACGGTGCGACTATTTTCGCCAACCAGCATGAAAACGGTACTCATCACCACTTCCCTGCCGTTCTGAGTAGCCGCCCCGGTGCGCATTTCGCGCCCCTCTTCGATCTTGGCCAAGTCGCCAAGGCGAACAGCAACGCCATTCACTTCCGCTACCAGGAAATCCTTCAGTGTCTCTAACGAGCTTGCCTGCCCCGGAACCCGCAACAACCACTGGGCGCCACTGTGTTCAATAAAGCCTACACCGCGATTACGATTGTTCTCCTCGATCGAGAGAATCAGGTCTTCCTGGGTCAGGCCAAATGCCAGCAGTTTCTCTGGCTCTATAGCAATCAGAATTTCTCTCTTGAATCCGCCAATCGGATTGACTTCCACCACACCTGGTACACGCAATAACTGCGGGCGCACAATCCAGTCATGCACCGAACGCAAGTCTTTGGGTGTTACTGCACTGCCATCAGCATTGGTAGCTCCGGGTTCGGAGTCCACTGTAAACATAAAGATTTCGCCAAGACCTGTGGCGATGGGTCCAAGCTCTGGCTCCAAACCAGCAGGCAGTGCACCACGTACACTAGTGAGCCGTTCATTCACTAACTGGCGGGCAAAATAAATATCGGTGCCATCTTCAAAAATCACCGTAACCTGAGACAGCCCATATCGCGAAACGGAGCGTGTATAAGCAAGGCTCGGCAAACCAGCCATTGCATTTTCCACTGGGTATGTAACCCGTTGCTCAACTTCTTTAGGGGTATACCCCGGTGCCTCCGTATTAATAACCACCTGGATATTGGTGATATCCGGTACCGCATCAATGGGCAGCCGGGTGAAATTCCAAATGCCCAAACCGCACAGTAAAAGCACAAAGGTAATAACCAGCCCGCGATTTTGAATTGAGGTTCTTATCAAGTACTCAAGCATGTCGAACCCTCAGTGATCGTGGGATGCACCGGACTTTTCAATGTCCGCTTTAATGATGTAGCTGTTACCGGTGACATATTCGATTCCCGGTCGAATCCCCCCCAGCACTTCAACCCAGTCGCCTGCTTCACGCCCCAGCTCCAACATGCGCACTTCATATTGATCGCCCACCTTGGCATAAACGACAGTAAAATCGCGGAACGCTTGTAAACCGGAACGCTTGACGGCGAGAGGCACCTCATATTCAGCAACTTGGATATCGCCGCTTACAAAAGAACCTGGTGCGAGGCCTGAGGGAATATCTTGCAGTGACACTCGAACGGCAGTGGCCTGGTTGGGCTTCATCAAAGTATCAATTTGTTTAACTACCCCGAGCAGAGGAGTTTCCAGGGACTTGATATTTACGGAAACGGGCGTGCCCTGGCGAATCTGGGGGCGTGTCGAGGGAAAAACATCCAGCTCTGCCAACAAGGCAGTATCATCGGCAACCGTTAATAAAGCTCTACCTGCGGTCTGTTCACCAGGGTTTACATTGCGCTGAATTACCACACCGGTAATGGGGGATTTAATACTGTAAGTTTTCAGGTTTTGATCGCTGTTAACTGCGATTAGGGGTTGCCCTTTTTTAACGCGCTCTCCCAATCCCACATACACAGTTTCTACAAATCCATCGAAACGCGCACGGATTTCACGTACCTGTTCTGGATCTACAATAAGTCTGCCATAAGCACGGTTGGTCTCACTCATCCTGGCGGGGCCGACGGTTTCCGTATCAATTTCCATGGATTCAGCAATACCGGATTCGATACGGGTTCGCCCCTCAAAATTATCGTATTGCCAACGGTACTCGTGCCCCTGGTACTTGACTGTTAGAGTCACAACAAATGAGTGGGGCTCATAGATCACCATATCGCCACGCAGATAATTCCCCTCAGGCCTGAACTCGATGTGATCCTCTCCATCTCCAAGCCTTGTAAGAACCACTTTAAGATCAACCTGGCGAGGATTAACCAGCTCTCCATCGTTACTCACCCAAACCCGAAACTCCGGGGGAACACCAGTTTCATAAATACTTAGCTCAACGGCAAAATCACCTTCTCTCAACATGCGCCCACGATTGGGCCCTTTTTCCGGTTCTGCGTCTGCGACAGCTCCGGCCGCATACACACTGCCGCTGCCACTTAGGAACAAGGAAAGTAAAGCACCGAATATCAGGCTGGAAAAAACTGCGGATCTCATATCTCGCTCTCGCTTATCTGTGCCAATGACAGGCCGGTAAGTTTTTCAATTTCAATCAGGCTAAGGTGTGCGTTGTACTGTGCCTGGAGCAGTGAAAGCTGCGCATCGCTAAGCCCCTGTTGGGCTAGAGCCAACTCCGAGTAGTTATAGCGGCCACGTCGATAGGCTTTTTGCGTAGCGATGAGCGCTTTATCCAAACTGGGAATCATCTTTTCATTCAAGGCGGTAGCTACGTGCCGGTGATGCTGTAGCCTTTGGGTCATCACAAAGAGCTGTGTATCCAACTCAATCTCTTTCGCATTTCTTTCTGCTCGGAAACGATTTTGTTCTGCCCTCAAAGCAAATACCTTGCCGCGATTACGGTCACCCTTACCTAGTGGGATTGCGAACCCTGCCACCAACCCATAATCTCCGCTCGTTTCGTTGCGACGAATTCCTGTATCAATCCGCCACTGAATGCCTGCTTCTGCACGTGCCAAATCAATTTCCGCCTGTGCCACACGCTCACGGCTCATAAATATTTCCAAATTTGGATTGCCCGCAACCAAACTTCGCAATCTAGATAAGTCAACTTCTGGAAGGACACTGGAAAGAGAACCAACCACTGCACGAAAACTTGGCTCTCTGGAGCCCCACTGGGCAGCTAATTGATATTTGGCAATATCCAGCTCGTGTTCGACATCCTCCACAGCTAAGAGTCGACGCTGTAAGTCGACTTCCGCCCGAAAAGCATCGGCTTCATTCGTTCTGCCAACACTGACTTGGCGATTAATTTCGGCGGATATCCTGCGAGCCAGGTCGACTGATCTTTTAGCAATTTCCAGGCGTTCCTGCTGAGCCAGGACCTGGAAAAAGTAACGCGCAGTATTAGCGGCAACTTCTAACTCAAGAACCTGCTTTTCGGCCTCAATCACGGAAGTCTTACTGCGTGTAGCCAATACACGTTTTTCTGCGAGATCACCCTGTAATAGCCAACTGATGCCTACTGTTACCTGGGAACTGCCGTTGCCATCGCTGTCCTTTTCCTCCCCCACCCCCTCGGCGGCAACACTAAGCTCCGGACGTGGTCCAAGCTTGGCGTGCTTGGATAAAGCATCCACAGCCTCAAACTGATATCGGTAACCCGCCAGTTCAGGGTGATTTTGCAAGCTTTTAAGAATTGCCTGTTCATAAGTAAGTCCCGATAACTCCTCGCCCTGTTCTGCCCTAAGGGGTCCACTTAATGCGACTAAAAAGAACACGGCTCCGGCCACAAAAAACCGATCAACAATCGGTTTTTAGTTATGACTAAACGCAAACAATTAAACACTTCGGCTTCCTTAGTGGGAGAAAAGGGTTTCGACGGTGTGGTGGAGCGCATCCACCGAAACAAGGCAAGTGCCTGTAAGAGCCACAAACATTCCAGCTAATAACAAGGGGGGTAAGTTGCGCCCCTTATCATCAGACAGCAAGTAACGAATACGAGCATCCAATTGGTCAAGAGCGAAATAACAGACCATTGCTGAACTTCTCTCTTTGGGATGCAACCCATTGGAGATACGGGTTACTTTAAGTAGGGTTTGGGCGATAAAAGTCTCACTCCACCCCTGCCTATGGGCATAAGCATCTGCACGCTGCTCCATACACAGCGCCATCTGCCGATTCAGGTAATTCCCCAAACGCGTAGGGAAAAAGCTGGCAAATAAAGCGAATATTAATTTCTTCAGAGGATCAAATTTTTGCGCATGGGCTTCCTCATGCAGGCGCACCACCTCAAATTCTTCCGCTGTTAACTGGTCTCGCAGACCGCTGGTATAAAACCCTTGCGGACGGAGCAGACCACTGGTGAAAGCCTGGGGCCCCTTTGCCTGGATAATACTTTGGTCAGACTTATCCCTTTCGCAAAGTTGCATTAACAAACGGAGCTGCGCCAAATGGCGATGAGCTCGTTTAAAACTTTGAAACGCCAAAAAACCGCTAAAGAAAAGAAACGCAATAGTAAAAACACCGTGCCAACTGTAGAGGTTAAAAGCATTGATATGGTGCCAGTGCGCCAGTGATGCAACGCCTCCCAAAAGGCTGGGGAAAGCCAGGATAACAGCGGCAGTGGAAGCCGCAAACCACGGCAGCAATACCGCACTCCACAGCAGTAAACGCCGGCTACTGACAGACAAGCTAAGTGAATGCCGGGAAGCAGAAAGGCAGGCAGCTGATACCAGTAAAATACCGACAAACAGGCCAAGCGCTGCAATAGTCAGCAGGTTTAGCCAGAGTGCAACCTGCCCCAAAATCATTAGCGATCACCCTGCTGGCGCTTAATCTTCTGGCTTTCGATCAACTGCTCCAGCTGCTCCAATTGGCTTTCGCTCAACTCCGATGAGATGGAGGTAAATGCGGCTACCAACCCGTTCTCATCATCAAGGAACTCACGAGTAACATCTTGAATCAGCTGTCCAACAAACTCGTAGCGCTCCACTGCCGGGCTGTATTGGAATGCATGCCCCTGCTTCTCCCGAGACAGCAAACCTTTCTTGTAGAGGCGATCCAGCGTGCTCTGGATCGTATTGAGAGAACCTCCACGGGCCCTGCTCAAGTCAGAGTGGACCTGTTTGGCATCCGCAGATTTTCTATCCCAAAGATGTTGGAGCACCTGTTTCTCAAGATCGCCAAGTCGCATAGACCATTATTCCAACAGTGAAAATATTTCTTTGACTGATGGTAGAACGTCAAAAACCGATCGTCAATAGGTTTTATGTCAGGCTTCCCCGAGCTTAGAAATTCAAAGTGAAATTGTTAAGAGAGTAGTGAGGCCAAGATACCCCCGCTCACATTAACAACAGAGCGTTATACATTACCCTTGCTCTCTCCAATAACAATCCTAAGCATGATCCTTGGATATCAAGCCCACTATTATTCCATAAAGCCAATAATGATCTGCTTCTTCAAATCGCCTGTACTACTCATAAATTCGGAGACTCTTTTATACCTCAGACCCAAGTCCAGATAGTCAAAGAGCCTATCTATCAAATGTCTGCAGATATCCTTTGTAGGCATAACCACTCACTATAAACCAGATTTACAGTGAATTTGATTATGCCTACGTTTACTTATTTAGAATTCCTTTTTAATCAATTTAACCGCTTCTTTTGTGGTAAGTATATCATTAGCCATATACTTGAAGTTAATCATTGCTGCTTCGTAGCCATTGCCCTCAGGCAAATTTGCACCAGCTGTTGCATCGGTTACAACAGCCACTTCAAATCCCTGTTCTAATAATTCGCGCATATGAGATTCTGTGCATAGATTTGCAGACATCCCTGCAAGAATTACTTTATCAATCCCCTGTTTTCTCAGCTGGAGTACTAAATCATTTGTCTCAGGGCCGTAAATTTTATGCGGGCCGGTCACAACAGTCTTACCATTATTTATATATGGCTTATATTGCTCCAACCAATCAGCTCCAGAGTTTTCAAACCCGTTTAAGCTTAGAGGGTCTTCTCGATTGAACATACCAAGTTTGTGCATTACCACTTCGAGGTTCCCCTCAAACTTCCACTTATGATCATGAGGGTAGTAATAGTGTGGGGAAATAAATAAAGGCACATCCTTTTTCCCTGCAACTTTCATTAACCTTTCGAGGTTCTGAACTGTATTATTTTTTTCTACACTTTCCCCCACTACACCCCAGGTTACACCATTAGGGCTTAAGAAATCATTCTGCGGGTCGGTTATTACGATTGCCGTCCGCTCTGGATCAATCTTCATACCAGGCTCGACTTGATCGGCAAAGCTATTTAATGAGAAAGAGATAAGCCCTAGTGCCACAACTGGCGCTACTAGATTATTTAAAAAGTTCATCAGCTATTTTCCTATCCAAAGCTCTTAAGTTATGTAGGGTAAGTAAGCAGGATATTGCTAGCACTCAACCTGGAACGTATAATATCCTCACAATCTGTACGATAAATGCTTTAAAATATGTATTTTATGTCAAATCGTATGACTGTATGGTTTTTAGGTATTTGTCGTTATGGACGTGTTAAGTGATTTGCTCAGGGTTTTCCACTTAAAAGCACATGTTTTTTTACACAGCCAATTTTATGGCGCGTGGCGGGTAGACACCTCCGGAGAGCAAAAGGCCACCTTTCATCTTGTTACTCGTGGTGTTTGCTGGTTACATTTACCCTCTCAGGATGTTCCAATACCATTAAGGGCCGGTGACTTGGTGGTATTTCCTCATGATGCTATTCATACAATAACCCATAGTCAGGACACACCAGATCCTAAACTGGAACTTAACCAACCTAACGAAGAGGGACAGGCTTTAGGTAGGGCTGCGACAAGTTTAATATGTGGTTATTTTGAGCTCGATCACTTTAGCTGGAATCCTCTTCATGAAGATTTACCTGAGGTTTTAATCGTTCAGAATGATTTGGCTGAAGGTGCTGCACTAATTGAAACGGTGACTCGCTTTATAACATTTGAGATAGAAAACAATTTGCCTGGCGAGAAAATTGCTATTGATCGCTTGTCCGAAATATTATTCATTTATATTGTGCGCGCTCATATGAAAAGCTCACAATTTACCGATGGATACATTAAAGCACTCGCGGACCCCAAGCTGGGAAAAGTTTTACAGTCTATCCATTCTGATCCAGGGTACTCGTGGACAGTTGATAAATTATCCAAACTTGCTGCTATGTCTCGATCATCATTCTCTGAAAAATTCCTGCTTTTAGTGAAAAAAACACCGATGCAGTATGTTACCAATTGGAGAATGCAGCGTGCTCACCAAGAGTTTTATGAAAAGAAAAATTCAACTGCTCAAGTCGCCCATCAGTTTGGCTATCAATCCGAGGCCAGCTTTAGTAAAGCATTTAAAAAACACTTTGGCTATGGCCCTGGAGCAGCAAGAAGGAAAGGCATCGAATCTTGACATTTCCAGTTATTTTTTAATAACTCAGCAGCTTCTACAGCCTAACAGGCTCCATAAAAGAGAACTAAGCTAGGTTTTACGTGATTTCCTCTCTTCTTTGGCTCTAGCTCGCTCAGCCTCAAGAATCACCTGCTCTACAGAATACTTTACTGCGCAGATCATCATGGCCATAGCACCAACAAATGTCGTAAGCGAAAGTGAAGCATTGAGTTCAACGAGAACCAAAGATATTGCACTCACAGCCAGCAACTTTAGATTTTCTATATGGAGCTTCAAGAAGCTACGATCAATCAAGCCTGAATGACAAATAAGAAAAAACCCTATTGCAGCACACGAAGTAGCTACTGAAGTGTCAGATGAATCACCTCCAACTTTCAAGGAGTGATAGAATCCATAATAGACAAAAAGCGCTAAGAAAGGGCTTGCAAAGGCCACCTTTCCCGCAGCTATATCTTTAGAGATATGACGCCAAAAAATTGACCAACGATTTTTTTTATCCTTCTCAAAATTAGTTAATTTAACCACCCCAAAAGGAATAGCTAGCAATCCACCAATGATCACTAAGAAAACTATAATCCCCGATACTGTTTCCAGCATACGTCTCCTTCCTTAAACTGAATTTCATCACAGGCTTATATATGAATTACTTTAATGTACCTGGGAGTATTTTATTTTTCCTACGTCATTGAGAATTACAGACCATTTTTAGCTGTAGCACCTGTATCAACCTTCATTCGCGCATTGTTCAGATGATCACAAACCATCTCCATACCATCCAGCACTCGAAAAGTATGTCGCTGAATGATATCCGGTGGTACATGAAACAGGTTTCCCTCTTTAACTGCATTAATTCTTGGGTAAGCCTCCCAGGCATCCAACCAATCTGGCCGCTCTTCTCCCATGCCGCTGGCGATAATTACTCTCGGGTCTCTATCGAGTACAGACTCAATACTAATCTTCGGTGCTAATACCAATGCATCGGCAAATATATTACGGCCGCCACAAGTTTGAATAACATCGCTAATCAGGTGGTCGCCATTAAGTGTTTGCAGTGGCTCATTCCAAACCTGATAAAAAACACTGACTAAATCCAGGTCCTTATGGCTAAGCTGTATTTGATTCAGTCGCTCAAGCCACTCTCCGGCAGATTTATCTGCATAGTCACTTGTACCTGCAAGTTTACCGAAGCGCTTTACATTCACAGCGATATCTTCAAGAGTGTGAGATTCAGATACGAAAACTGTAAAACCGAGATCCTCCAGTTTATTAATCATCTGATCGCCATTTCCCGATCCCCAGGCAACAATCAAGTCAGGATTTAGCAATAGTAAACTTTCATAGTTTACCGCTTTATAGTTACCTATCTCCGGTAATTGCTTGGCTTGCTCGGGGTAGTCACTGTAGCTTACCGCAGCAATTAGCTTATCCCCTGCCCCGGCACTGTAAAAGTTCTCCACGATATTTGGCGCTAGCGCAACAATACGCTCTGCTGGTGCAGGCAGTTCAACCCATTGGCCACGGGCATCTTTTACCCGCACGGAATCATCCGCCCAAGTATTACTCACCAATAACAGGTTCAAGGTTAAAACAACACGGACAATACTGCTTCGAGACATCTCTTTAACTCGACTATAACTAAGGAGCTTCTAAACAGCTCCGTAACTCACATTGGCAACCACTGCCACCCATAAAATCAATATCGACAACTCACTTATCTCAACCAAACCGCCCAAACAATCGCCGGTATAACCACCAATAGCCTTATCCCACAGGCGACGCCAGAATAAAACCAGGGCAATCAAACTACAGACGATGCCTATGGCAATGGGTATTGGCGCCGCTAAACATCCAATAGCAACTACGATTGCAACTACCGGCAATAGGTCCCATCGGTGTTCGGAGCCAGAGGGCGGTACATGGCCTTCAACACGTGCGTATTGTGAAATTCCCATTAAAGCCAGGGCCGCAGCCCTGGCTAGCATAGGTGAGAGTACCAACGGCAGATAGACCCAAGCATCTTTTGTTACCGGGTTTATTAGCTCTAGCAGGGCTGCAATTGCAGCGAACTTTATCAGTAGGAAAACAACAACAGCCGCTACCGCAATAGAGCCGCAGTGGGGATCGTGCATTACTCTCAAAATATGCTGACGTTGCTCTTCAGGATCGGCACACTTATGTCCAGCAAAGTAGGCATCAGTACAGTCAGCAAGGCCGTCGAGGTGTAGTGCACCTGTCAGGACCACCCAGAAACCCAATAGTATTGCGGCTTGCAACTGAGTACCTAAAGGAGCCAGAAGGTAGGCGGCCCCGGATAACAGTACACCAATCACCACTCCAACCAGGGGGTAAAAATATATCGACCGCTTCACCGTTTCCTTGTCCACCTCCCGCAGCAAGCCCGCCACCGGCAGCCGGGTAAGAAATACCAGCGCATACAGAAATGCTTGGGATAGGTTGTACAACTTACGGGCAATAAACATAAGCTGACTGCTCTGGGTAGGAAACGGTAAAGGTCTTATTGTCCGCGTCGTATCTCAGTGATGCGGCAAACCCGTAGTTAACTTGCAGTGAAATCATTTTCACTGGGAGCCAGTTATTCGCATACGCGAGCAACAACTTGATAACGCCACCGTGAGTAACGAGCAGCAGGGACTCTCCCGAGTATTGCTGGGCTAGATTATCAATAGCTTGAAGAACTCTGGATCGAAATACGGAAAAGGGCTCACCTCCCGGCGGTGCGTGCTTTTCCGGGTCACGCCCCCAGGCTTCACACAGTGCTCGTTGCTCAGTCCAGATCTTATCGACTGACTGCCCCTCCCAGTCCCCGAAACCAATTTCCCGGATATCAGGAACTTCAGTTATCGGCAGCTTTTTCTCTCGGGCAAGCTGGGCAGCAAAGCGTTGGCAGCGCTGTAAGGGTGAAGTAATAATCCGGTCCCAGGAGTCATCGAGCTCGGCAAGCCCTCGCAACATCTGCTCCCTACCCTCACTGGTTAGGGGCACATCGATCTGCCCGCGAAAAATATTTCCACCTTCGCAGGCACCGTGTCGTAAAAGATCAATCCGCAACTGGCACTCCTGCCTCACTGAAAGTGAACATTTTGTTATGCAGGTTCAGCGCTTGCTTGATAATACTTATGGCCAACACTGCACCTGTGCCTTCGCCAAGGCGCATATTGAAGCTCAGCAATGGCTTCACCCCCAGGCACTCGAGGGCCAGTTTGTGACCAGACTCGTCAGAGAGATGGGCGTAGAGCAACCAGGGTTTCACTGACGGATTAATAGCACCGGCAATAGCTGCCGCGGCAGTCGCCATAAAACCATCAACCAATACAGGGACACCTTGCTGGGCACTGGCGACAAACGCTCCCGTTAAGGCTGCAATCTCAAAGCCACCAAAAGTTTGCAGAATAGCAAGTGGCGAGCCCTGCGCTGCCCGGTGCTGCTCCAAAGCAAATTCGATCAGTTCCACCTTGCGGGCGAGCACTGCATCGTCGATACCTGTTCCCCGCCCCGTAATGTTGCCAACCTCTAGCTCAAAAAGGGCGGCAAACATGGCAGCGGCGGAAGTGGTATTGCCGATACCCATATCTCCGCCAATAAAACAATCTGCATCGGTAGACTGGCGGCGACCGGCATCAAGAGCAAGAGCCAGCTGCGCTTGGGTCATAGCGGGATTACCTTGGGAGAAGTCCGCAGTAGAGGAAGCTATAACTTCATCAATCAGGTCGGGGTGTTCAGCGGGGACCACACAACCCAGATTAATTGCGGCAAAGTCAGCATTCTGCTCGCGGCTCAACACATTAATAGCCGCCCCACCCTCGCAAAATAGTTTCAGCATTACAGAAGTGACAGCCTGAGGAAATCGGGAAGTTCCCTGGGCTGCAATACCGTGATCAGCACCGAATACGCGCACCGACAATTTATTCAGTTGGGGTTGCTCCCTCCCCTGGAATCCGGCGAAATCCACGGCAATACTCTCGAGCCGACCGAGTGCGCCTTGCGGCTTAATCAATTGCTTCTGGCGGGCAATCGCGGCATTGCGAGCACTCTGGTCCGGGGTTGGTGCCGGCTTATCGAGCCAACTGAGTTCATCTGTCATCATTATCAGTCTCAGTCTCAGTCTCAGTCTCAGTCTCAGTCTCAGTCTCAGTCTCAGTCTCAGTCTCAGTCTCAGTCTCAGTTGATTCTTTACTTTACAGTGAGCGGCAAACCAGCAATTGCCAAGGTGACGCTATCAGCTCGCTCGGCTAATGCCTGATGAAGCCAACCTGCCGCATCCACAAATTCCCGCGATAACTGCCCAAGGGGCACAATACCCGAACCGACTTCATTACTGACAAAAATCCAAGGTGGGGTATTACCGTTAGCGAGAGTACGCCTCTGATCGATACATTGCAGAAGCGCCCCTTGCTCACGTTCCAAAACGCCCTGATGAAGACAGTTGCTCAACCACAAAGTGAGGCAGTCCACCAGTACACAGTGGGACTCAGGAGCTGTAACCAGAGCCTCTGCCAGTGCAATAGGTTCTTCCAAGGTCTGCCAGCGATGATCCCGGTCTTCCCGATGTCGAGCAATACGGGTAGACATTTCTTGATCGCCCGCGGTAGCCGTTGCCAGGTAGGTAAGTCCACCATCGCTACTGCTGCTTAGCCACTGCTCCGCTCGCTGTTGCGCGAGCCGGCTTTTTCCACTGCGTGCGCCTCCTAGTACCAGATGCACACCAATGGAACTAGACATCGGCAATCACCAGGGATTTACCGGTTACCGGGTGTGGCATCACCGTGACACTGTAGCCGTAAAGCTGCTGCATATTCTCCGCAGTCAATACATCCTCTGGATTTCCGTAGGCCATACTGCGCCCCTGCTTTAAGGCGAGGATTCTGTCGCTATAGCCGCTGGCATGGGCCAGATCATGGACCGTCATTACCACAGCTACGCCACTTCGCGCGAAGTCTCTTACCGCTCTCATCATTCCATATTGGTGTGCAATATCCAGGCTGGCAGCGGGCTCATCTAATAAGAGGAGCCGCTTTCCCCCATCCTCTGCCCGCCAGACCTGGGCCATCACCCGAGCCAGTTGCAAGCGCTGCTGCTCGCCGCCGGATAATGTTGGGTACAGGCGCCCAGACAAATGACTGACATCCAGCGCTGCCATGGCTTCCAGGCAGATTTCTCGGTCCCGGTCAGTGCCAGTGGAATGCGGAGTTCGACTGAGGGCGACCAGTTCCAGCCCGGTAAAGGCAAATGTCAGTGGGTTATTTTGCGGCAGGACGGCAACTTGCCTGGCTCGATTGCGGGCGGACAACTTTGCAAAAGGACTGCCTTTAAAGTGGACCTGCCCGGAATCCATCCTGACTTCGCCGCACAGGGCACGCAGCAGAGTCGACTTACCCGCGCCATTGGGGCCAATCACACAAACTAGCTCGCCGACATCTACCTCCAGGTTGATATCTTGCAACAGCGGCCGATTATCGACACTAACCGCAACTCCCTCCACCTGTAGCAGAGCCATTAAATTGCCCCCCTGCTTTTACGCAACAAGGAAACAAAAAAAGGCACCCCAATCAGTGCGGTAATCAGCCCTACCGGGATCTCCACCGGGGCAATAATGGTTCGTGCCAGGGTATCGGAAACTAGTAATAAACTGGCTCCAGCCAGGGCAGAAAGCGGCAACAGTTGCCGGTGATCAGGTCCTACCCACAAACGCACTATATGGGGCACTACCAGCCCCACAAAAGCTATACTGCCGGCTACAGCAACCGAAGTGCCCACTCCAGCCGCAACAAGCACTATCAAACGGGTTTTTACCCGCTCCACATCAATACCGAGGTGCCGTGCCTGGGATTCTCCCAATAAAAGAACATTTAGTGAGGTGCCGAAGCGGGACATACTGGCAAGCAAAACGCCCAGCACGGCCAAAACCAGAAAAGCGCGAGGATAGCTCGCTGCATCCAGCCCCCCCATTAGCCACAGGCTCATACGGCGCAGTGTGTCATTATCAGCAAAGTACTCCATTAGCCCGATCAGGCTTGCGGAAAAAGCGGTAACGGCAATCCCCATTAGCAACATGGTGGCCACGGAAGTGCCATTAATACTTTTCGCCACTTTGTAGACCAGTGTCACCGCTAAAAGGCCGCTGAAAAAAGCAGCTATGGATACAACGGGCAAACTCCCAAACGCAGCGGCAACCTCCGCTCCTAGCAGGATGGCCAAACAAGCACCGAGAGAAGCCCCTGCGGTAACACCAATCAGGGATGGGTCAGCTAGAGGGTTTCGAAATAAGCCTTGTAACATTGCCCCGCAGATAGCGAGCACAGCACCCACTCCAGCCGCCAACATGGCTCTCGGTAATCGTATTACCTGAACAATATCCCCAGCGAGCCCACCATCGCCCTGGCCACTGATCGCGGCAAATAGTTGTGAGGGTGAGAGATA
This sequence comes from Microbulbifer sp. ABM4_008, assembly GCF_056311705.1. NCBI lineage: Bacteria > Pseudomonadati > Pseudomonadota > Gammaproteobacteria > Cellvibrionales > Microbulbiferaceae > Microbulbifer > Microbulbifer sp. ABM4_008. The sequence continues at coordinate 2,651,493 of NZ_CM149970.1, forward strand.
CACTGCACCTATAGCAACGGCAGCAGAAAAACTAAGGGCAAGTGCTGTGGGCAGTAACCACCAGGCAATATTTAATGCTTTGATACGGGCAACAGTCACTGGGTATCCTCTTGCAGCACTGCCGTCTCCTTAGCTCCCTCAAATTGCTCGAGCCAGTTTCCCTGGATATTCTCGGCAATAGTCTCAGCCAGCCTGTCCAATTGTTGCTGTCGCTGTTCACCCACATCCAGCGGCGTAGCGTCTTTCAATCCACCCCAGGCAAAAAGTGCGCTCAGCGCTTCGGGTGAATCGAACAGCCCATGCACGTAGGTTGCGAATACCTGTCCATCAGCACTTATTGCGCCATCAGGCCTGGAGTCTCCGTCTTTATCACAGATATATACCGCTGGAGTTTGCAGAGCTACACCTTCTGTTATACCACAGTGGATTTCATAGCCATGAACAGGAGTAGCTTCTTTTACTTCATTTTCCAAAGCTAAAAAGCCGGTAATATTTTTCAGTGCTTTGACTGGCTGCAAGCGAGTTGTAAAATCCAGATAACCCAAGCCCGGTTCGTTACCCGGGGTATCCTCTACCCCATCCGGGTCCTGTACCTCGCTCCCCAGCATTTGCAAACCACCGCAAATACCCACGAGTTTGCCGCCGTAACGCAGATGCCGATCCAACTGTGCAGGCCAATCGTTTTCTTTTAAGTAGGCCAAGTCTGCCCGTACATTTTTACTGCCAGGAAGAATAATCCAGTCGCACTGAGGGACTGGTTCGCGGACACTGACAAATTGCAGATCGATATCCGGATGCAACCTCAATACATCGAAATCGGTATGGTTACTAATGCGCGGCAATACCGGCACTACCACTTTCAATCGAGCATCAGCGCCGCTCTGTTGGGTGCTAATGGCATCCTCCGCGTCAAGGTAGAGGTCATGGAGATAAGGTAAGACTCCGAGAACTGGCTTGCCGGTATATTCCTCTAACCAGTCGAGCCCGGGCTGAAGTAATTGCAGCTCGCCACGAAAGCGGTTGATCACAAAACCGACCACACGCTCTCGCTCTGAGGAAGACAGCAATTCGAGGGTGCCTACCAAGTGGGCGAACACACCTCCGCGATCGATATCAGCAATCAGTACAACCGGGCAATCAACGGCCTCGGCAAAGCCCATATTGGCAATATCGTTTTCCCGCAGGTTAATTTCTGCCGGGCTGCCAGCCCCTTCAACTAACACCAGCTCATATTGATCTTCGAGCCGTGCGAAGGAGTCCAGCACTGCATTTTGCGCGGTAGCTTTATAGTGGTGGTAATCCAGCGCCTGCATATTCCCCAACACTTTACCCTGGATAATAACCTGAGCCCCGGTATCTGAAGCGGGCTTAAGTAACACCGGGTTCATATCGCTGTGGGGGTCGATCCCACAGGCCTGGGCTTGCAGCGCTTGTGCCCGCCCTATCTCACCACCATCCACCGAAACGGCACTATTGAGTGCCATATTTTGCGGCTTAAAAGGTGCGACACTGACTCCGCGCTGGGAAAAGTAACGAGCGAGCCCGGCCACCAAAGTACTCTTGCCAGCATCGGAAGTCGTGCCCTGAACCATCAACACGGACATAGTGAAAACAACCTAGTAATCTACGCCTTTGCGGGCTTTGATGCCCGCTTTAAAAGCATGCTTAACATCTTTCACTTCAGATACCGTATCCACTAGCTCCTGTAGCGCACTACCACCACCTCGACCAGTTACCACCAAACTCTGTTCCTGTGGCCGCTGGGCCAGAGTCTCCAATACTTTGGACTCATCTAAGTATTTGTAAGCGAGCATATAAGTGAGTTCGTCCAACACCACTAAGTCATAGGTGGTATCGGTGAGCATTTTTTCTGCCTCTGCCCAGGTTCTCTCTGCAGCAGCAATATCACTGGTGCGATCCTGAGTATTCCAGGTAAAGCCAGTACCCATTTGATAGAGAGTAACTTCCGGGCAATGGTTTTTAAGGAAAAGCTCTTCCCCAGATTGCTGTGCGCCTTTAATAAATTGCACAACGCCCACTTTCTGCCCGTAACCCAGTGCGCGTATCACCATGCCGAAAGCTGAGCTCGACTTCCCTTTGCCATTTCCGGTGAGCAGGACAGCAACTCCACGCTGGATATCGGCTGCTGCAATGTTGGCATCAACCTTCTCCTTGTGTTTTTGCATTGCCTGCTTGTGCTTGACATTTCGTTTTTGCTCGTCTTCCGACATGGCCACCTCGTTCAAGAACCTATAAAAGAAAGTGCTTTAGAAGCTGAATTCCACACCAGCATAACCGGCGAGGCCTGCAGTGTTATAGCCAGTGACTTCCACATAATCTTCGTCGGTAAGGTTTTCACCGCGAACAAATACCGTCGTTGAGTTATTCAGCTGATAACGGACACTGGCATCCAGCACTTGATAATCATCCAGCGAAGAGCCATCGCTATCTACCACATCCGCACTGGAACGCAGGTTCATAATAAGGCTCAAGTCACTGGTAGGCTTATAAGCGAAGCCGAGATTCGCCAAGTGCTTGGGACTGCGGGCTCGGGGAGAATCATCGGCTTCTTCAGCATCGGTGTAGGTGTAGTTGGCAGAGAGCAATAGACTGTCAGTCAATTGCGCTTTGACAACAAACTCAGCGCCTTGGGACACGCTTTCTCCACTGCTTTGCAGGTAACCTGTGTAGTCGACCATATCGAATCCGATTTCATTCTCAATGACCTGTTTAAACAGTACGAACTCCAGGTAGAGAGAGTTTTCACCAAAGTATTCAACACCAAGATCCAGGCCCCGGCTCTCTTCCGGCTTAAGAGGCGGCAACTCTAATGGAGTAAAAGTTAACCAATCGAATGCGGTAGCGTTGTAATTGATTTCATACAGGCTTGGGGCGCGGAAGCCGGTACCATAGCTACTTTTTATCTTTACGGTACCGTTGGCAACATCCTCAAACAAATAGGCTGAGCTGGCGCGGAAGCTATTGAAGCTGCCAAAATCGGAGTTATTGTCATGGCGAAGGCCGAGGGTGATATAAGCCTGATCGGCATAGCTTCCCTGATATTCGGAATAAACTGCCCACTGATCCCGATCCAGGTCTCCCGCAGTATCTTCACGATGCTCTACCCCGTAGACCACCCCATGTTCGCGACTAAACCCGTAGGAACCGGTGAAGTTCAACTTTTCGATATCACCTTCCGCTTCATAAAAGGGCACGCCTTCACTGATATAGGTACGTTGCAAATCAGAACGTGTATAAGCCAACTCCTGCTGACCATCTTCGCCTTTATGAGCTAAGCTGACACGAGCACTTTCCTGGCTGAAATCAAAGTTACAATCATCCTGAGAGGGCCAGCCGCAGCGATCATACTCACCTGAAGCATCGGTATCCCGCGCCACAGCCTCAAGTCGCCACTGCTCAGAGATATTCCAACCTACACGGCCATGCAAGGTTTCATTATCGTAACCGTCGTCATCTCTCAATTCCGTGTCATAACTACTGGTATTAAAACCATCGGTTTCTGCCGCCGCTGCAGAAACAAAATAATCCAGTGCTTCATTGGCTCCGCTAGCGCTGGCATTGTAGCGTTCAGTATCGAAGCTACCGCCCTCAGCTGACACCTCAAAGCGCTGCCCTTCACCCTCGCGGCGAGTCGAGATATCCAGTACACCACCGGCATCGGCTCCGTAGAGCATACCTTGTGGACCGCGTAATAATTCCACGCGCTGCAAGTTGCTGCTCATAATATGTTCAATATGAGCCCCCGCCTGGGTACCGGTTGGGTCAGAAATGTCGATACCGTCTATCTGGACCAAGGTTCTGAAACCGGACTCTCCACGTACCCTTAAGGAGGTTGTCCTGCCCATACCCCCTGTATTGGTAACAGACACGGAAGGCACACTGCGCAAAACATCGGCAAGGGACACCAATCCCCGCTCTTTTAGCTGCTCTTCATCCAATACAGTTACTGAAGTAGCTACCTGGCGCAGCGGCTCGCCCTGACGGGAGCTCACAACAACCACGGTTTCCAGGTCTGGAATTGAAGATTCGGTAACAGTGGATTCAGCAAAAGACGGCGCGCTCATGGCTGACAGTACAGCCAGGCTCAATATAGATTTTTTCAAGTTTCAACCCCTAAGACAAAAGCACATGGGATCGAGGGAGGAATAGCAATGCGGCACGCCGAAGCGCGAAAGATCGTATTGCAAGATGGTAGCCCTCCGCTCCATCGTGTTTAGAAAAGAGGCCGGTATCGGGCTTACCACTCAGAATACAGGTGGATCACCGTTGCGGGGGCAGCGCCGGATTTCCGGACTTCCCGTTTAACCTTCTCAGCCAATTCAGGGCAGAAGGCACCTCTAATCGTGGTCGCGAAACTAGTGGAAAGGCACAGGAAAGTCAACAGAAGCCAAAAAAGACTAACTTTCACGTCATAAGTCATTAGACACCTGGCTCTGGAGCCATTCGAGGGGGTCAGTTCCTCCAATTTTAGATACATCAACTTATTCGGGTTATTTAACCATTAGCGAGATTTTTTTGAGATAACACTCAATAACAATTAACCCACGAAGAAAGGAGGATATAGACAAAAATATGAGAGGTTTTTCTTTGCAAGCACGATTATTACTCAGGGTGATCACAAATTTTATCCGCTGCCTAAGCGAATACTTTCAAGCATGATCGTTAAATAACCATTATTCAGCACTCAAACTCGTACCTATCAGCCCCTTTCCTACAAAAATATAAAAATCACGTCAGCCTGAGTTCAGAGCTCGGCTAAACCAGGTAACTATTTTAGCAAATAGATTAATAAAAGTACCCCTGAGTATATTAACTCGCGAGTCAGACGTACTTTCCCTGCTTGAAACACTAACCATACCTGCTCCTATCCTGGCAGCATTCTACGAACAAGAGGCCATCAGCTATAGGCAAGATATATTAATAAGCCACTCCCTATAACCATTATCAAATACTGCAACCCAATCCGCGAAATATTTATCGGTAAATTGACGAAACAATGAAAACATCGAAGATGCATTTTATTTATGGAGATTACAGCCACTTCCATCATGAATAATTACATTTTTGTCAACTATTCCAGTGAGAGCATGATATAGAGCCGAAGCGCGAAAGATTGCATTGCAAGATGGTAGCACTCCATTCCATTATATTTAAAAAAGAGGCCGGTATTGGGCTTACCACTCAAAATACTGGTGGATCACTGTTGCTTGGTCAGCGCCGGATTTCCGGACATCCCGTTTAACCTTCTTGGCCAATTCAGGGCATAAGGCACCTCTAATCGTGATCACGAAATTGGCGGAAAGGTACCAGAAGGTAAAACAACACTAATCAAATGAGGAGATACAACTGGGAACAGTTTTTATTAAAGCGCCATAATTCAATTTTTAATAGGGGCCTCAAAATAATTCTACAGTATATTGCAGGCATTGATGGTCGCAGACATTAGGCGCAGCATGCAACGAATGCCATCAGGGTCACAGTGCAGCAACTGCGGTCTTCAAGGCTTCCCTATGGGACTTTCGAGGCATCACAAAATTGTCCACCCCCTAGATATTCATGTGGAAGCACTAAACCACATGGTTTTTAGAGCCTATCACTCCCAGTCCTTGATCATAGTCTCTACCCAGATTGCCATTTAAAACTACCCGGAGTATTGATCTTAAAGGAATTCAAAAAGTATTACCTGAGGCGACAAGTATCAGACAAGATAATTACACCCACTAATTCTCAATATCTATATAGGACAACCGACACTAAACATTTCCATATAAATATTAAAAATCAACACCAGCACTTCCCGGACAAGACTAACCTCATAGACCAAGGGAAACATCCAAAGACTTATAAAAAAATATAATTACAATAATCTCAAAACTCCAAATAAATATTTGAAAGAAACAACCACATAAAGCAGAATTGTTGCTGTAATAACAGCCACCCACTTTAACCACAAAACTGCATTGAAGACCCTAAACAAACCATTTCAGGACACCTAAAAAACAAGGATAAATTAAACCCACTAATACCCTATTACATGGAAGGAATCATCAATGAATATCAAATTTTCCAAGTCTTTGACTGTGCCCATCTACTTAATGGTAAGCACTTCAGCCGTTATATTTTCCCCTCAATCACTTGCCGTTGAATGTTTTGATACTATTAATTCACCTACCACTCTTACAGAAAATTTACAATGTGAATTAACACCAGAAAACCCTTACGCTTTAACCATTACCGGCCCCTCAGGAAACCTGTATATGTCAGGTGATGGCGGAATCACATGCGTCGGCGAAGCTGGAGAAACTGGACAATTTGGTATAATGGTTGAGGGTACCTCTCGTCAAGTTATCGGTGGGAGCGTAGAGAATTGTCCAGGGGGCATTCTGGTAGCCGGCTCCGGCTTACACTCAATTCTTCACACACAAATCACTAATTTTCTCCTCGATGACGGAATCAGAGCAGAGAGTAATAACAATCTAATACAGGGCAATATTATTACTAGTAATGGGGTGGATGGTGATGATGGCATAGATGCCAGTGGCGACTTCACTACAGTAACACAAAATATAATTAATGGGGCAGGTGACGAAGGCATCGAAATTAATGGCGCCTCAGCCTCTATTATCCAAAATTATACTGCAGGCAGTGAAGATGACGGAATTGATCTAAACAGATCAGGAGCAACCATATCATTCAATATTTCTGAAAACAATGATGGTGGCGGAATCGTCATTAATGGAAACAACTCTTATATATCCCAAAACATTGCCTCCAATAATGGTGATGATGGTATTGAGATCTCCGACAGCGGCTCTAGCAATACAATCCTCCAAAACACAGTCCAATATAATGGTGACCAGGGAATATATATAGAGCAGTCAGGAAGTGTCGACAATGTAATTCGAGGCAATATATCTACAGACAATGTTGGTTTCGACTTGCTGGACCCATTTGCCGATCCCACCTGCACTAATTTAAATAATACTTGGAGCTCCAATACAGCCAATACTTCCGACCCTGACTGTCTTCGATTCCTCTAGCGTATCAAATAAGTGTACTTGCAGATAATCCCTACATTTACAGCGTGGGCGATCGATCATGGGGGTAGGCAGTGGAAAAAAGAAATTTAATAGCCGTGGATTGGCAGCTTTGAGAGTTATGTATATTAGACAAGCCTACCCCCTAAATACAGATACATTCAACTCCAAAAGAGCGACAATGACCCGAATAAAATCGATAACAATAACCACCCTAAATCTACTGAACATTGAATAAAATACACAAACGTGCAATATAGCTGTAACACTAACCACATGTTCCGGATCATTCGATGTGGAAAGCAAACTCCCACTATCCCCCAAACACCAATCTGACAAGTCTGTCATGAGGCGACCATGGCGGTATTACTTGTAGCCAAGGTCGTCAGGCCCGTAGAGGAGGCAAGCGCTTAACCAGAATTACCCAATTTTTCTGGGAGGGACCTAAACAACACCACATTACGAAGTTGGGCTTTTGACGAATATACCAAACTAAAGAAATTAAGACCATCTTCGAAATCGTGAAATCCAATTTCACTTTCTTTAGGCAGTGGATAGTCGCCTCCAGCTTCGAGAATCCCAAAGCCCAACTGAGCTGCAGAATATATCCACCCTCTTCAGGTGTGGCTGCACTCCAAATATAACTGCGTATCCAACATTAACGGAACCTTCGCACTACTCAATTCACGATAAAATACCACCTCAAAGGCAACTCAAACTAAGCTATTGACATTGCTCTAGGTCACTAATGTTGACATTCCGCAATGACCTACAAACATTCTTTATTCATCCAAAATTATATTAAAACCACCATAGATCAATCTTTTACCATCAAATGACATAGGGCTTAGCCCTGAAGTCACCCTTGGGTCATCTATAATCGCCCCAGTATCACGAACTTGTTTGGATAGCCAAGCAACCCAGGAGAGCACTATAACTTCATTCTCTGCACATTTTATAGGCACTGAAATGATGATTATTTCACCATCCAATACATTATCCCCTCAGACCTCAACAATTTTTAACGCCCCTTACTCTTTAAACACCCCAGCAGCAATTATTGCATACTCAATATATTCTTCTTTGTTTGCTGTAGGCACTCCTCCTGCAAACCAATCCGTATACGACACTGCAAATGCCTGCTGATAACCACTTCAGACAAAGTACTTGCCACTAATATTAGTTACCTGCAGTCTTCAAATGATAAAATTAATACTGTATATTTTGGCCTAGAATGCCAACATTCAGTCATTTAACTCTACTCAAGCTAGACGTAGCACGAAAAACATAAAGATATATTCTTTCTTTGAGTTATTTTCCAAATTTTACTTGACTCCCACCAAGTTAAGTCAAGAAAGTCACATTAATGTTCCCCATTAGTTCGAGGCTACAAAAACTATATTCTCGTCAAATATAACTTACTTGAACCTATAACATCACAACGATTTGATTGCTTTTGATACAAAATCAGACTCGAAAGGATAGTCAAATTTCGAATTGCTTTTTAGGAAGAAGGTTTAAAATTGACAAATTAATATTCAAGCTCAACTTTTCATAACCAATTCAGTCGCAACTCCATTCAAGTGATAGGGAGAAGCTGAGATTAGAAACACCAAAAATCTATCAAAAAATCACTAATTCATGAGATTAAACCCTGAAACTAGCTCAAATGGTACCAGGGTTTAGATCGGCTAACCCTAGATTCCACAAAAATCAAGAGACCAATTTTTGTTGGCTAAACAACTTTTAAGTGGTTTATAATTTCCGGACCCGAAAATTACAAATAATGGGGATAAAGGGTATTTTTTAATGAACAAAAAGATGTTTAAACTTTCTGCAATTCAAGCGGCTTTTTTATTAACATTGTCAGGGTGTGTGAACGATAACAAGTCGTCTAAACCTGAAGATGTTCCGCCAACCGCTAAAGATGTAACGATTAAAGGGGCAAAGCAGTGGATTCCCGCATCCGGTAATCTACAAGGGTACGATCAAGATGGGGATTCTTTAACCTATAGTTTTTATGAGGGTGATGAGTCTATCGAGTCAGTTGAGGGTATCTATACATTCAGTCATGGTCAGATGACATTAGATGGCAATGAATTTGAATATACTTCATTCTCGGGGGAAGAGGTTTCAATTGGTTATACGGTAACCGCAAATAGTGCATCTGCCTCTGCGACAATTGAAATAACAAATGTCGCAAACGACCCTTTAGCCTATCAGCAATGGCACTTACGAAACACAGGCCAAAAAGCTTACTCCCTCAGCGATGAAATGAAGCAAGGCCTTGTAGATTTAGAGATTTATACAGCTGCGGAAGCTGATGACAGATTTGAAGAAGCTGAAGCTGAAGAGCTAGTTGCCGGCGAAGATATGAATGTTTTAGCAGCATACTCTCAAGGTGTAACTGGTGCAGGCGTAACGGCTGTTGTTGTGGATTCAGGCTTAGAAATTCGCCATGAAGATCTGATCGATAACGTGCTGGCAAATCGCTCTCTCAACCTAGATGAATCAGCAGCTGACAGAACAGACCCGACAAGCCTATCCAATAGCGGAGATCATGGTACTAGTGTTGCCGGTCTCATCGCAGCTAAAGGCTGGAACAATATAGGTAGCCGTGGGGTGGCCCCAGATACAGGGCTTATCGGCATGAACTACTTAGGTAGTGATAAAATAGAGCAAACTGATCTATTGGCGCACGGATTTCCTGGTAGTGGTATTTCTATAGATGAGGAAATTTCAGCGTTTAACCGCAGCTATGGTATTACCTACCCAGCTTCTATTGCTTACTCTGCTTTAGATGAAGCCATTGAGTCTTACCCCAACCTTACTCTTCGAAGCGGAAAAGGCGCTTTGAACATGAAGTCAAGTGGCAACTCTTTTGAGGACGGCCGTGGTGAGGGCTCATTATGCGCTGATAATGGGGCCAATGAGCTGGGTCTAACCTGTTACAACTCTGCATTCCAGCCCAGTCACGGTCACCCTTATTACCTGAATGTTGCAGCAGTAAACGCTAACGGAAAGCATACGAGCTACTCGACAGCCGGGGCAAGCATGATGGTATCAGCTCCTGCAGGAGAGTTTGGTCGCTACGCTCCCGCCATGGTAACCACGGATCAAATGACATGCATTAATGGTTATTCTGGATTTAATGGTGGGACAATAAGCGCCTGGAGTGAATACTACGGTGAGGACTTCGCAGCCAGCCAATTCCCATTCAACTATCCGGGCCACCCAGAGAATGCAAGCTGTAACTATACCTCAACCTTCAATGGAACATCTTCTGCTGCGCCAAACGCATCAGGTGTTGTGTCTCTGATCCTATCTGCAAATCCAGAGCTGACTTGGCGAGATGTCAGGCACATCCTGGCCTCGACAAGTACTGTAATTGATACAGAAGATGCAAAAGTTGAGCTTACGATTGGAGAAGGAACTTTTGTTGCTCATGATGGCTGGATTGAAAACGCTGCTGGTTATTACTTTAACAATTTGTATGGCTTTGGTCGCGTTGATGCAGGTGCAGCTGTTGCTATGGCTTTAAGCTACTCAGAGAATCTTGGTGAGCAAATTGTCACTGATTGGCAAGGAGTAGGCTCAACCATCGGTGATTCAGCACTGGGAGCAACAATTCCAGACAATAGCGCAACAGGCATTAGCCAGCAAATCGAAGTGACTGAAGACATTATTATCGAAGCAATGCAGTTCGAATTTGTTGTTCGCAATGACCACATGGGCGCTATATTAAATGATAGCCTATTGACATCAGCTGGTAACGATTTGGCTCTTGAGGTAGTTTCTCCTTCAGGTACTAGAAGTGTTTTACTTTCTTCTAAACAGGCGTTACTAGATGCCTCTTACAGCTTTGAAACTGGATATAGCTATGGCTATATTTTAGATGGTGCCGTGCTTCTTTCTAATGCCTTCTACGGGGAAAATGCTAAAGGAACCTGGACTATCAGAGCATTAGATACCGGTGAAACAAATATCGATTTCTCAAATACAGATAACTACTGGGGGGCTACCGGCCTTATCAATAATCCAGTTGAAAGTGTGTTAGAGGGAGTATCACTAAGAACCTTTGGACGCGCTGTACAATAAGAAGGACAACACAATGAAGCTTAATATATTAATGACACTAACAGCTGCGGTATGTTTATCTGGCATAGTACAAGCTAGCGATATTGACAAAGAGTTAAATGTAGAAAGCAAAGAGATCAAGGTCACAAAGCTAAGAACTAGCACTGCTGATTTTGGCATCTTTAAAATCGAAAGATCACTGTCAAGCGTCCCCACAGCGATTGCTGCGCCAGAACGTATTGTTTCAACAAAAGGTGAAATGGCTATAGTGGATATTGCTGACGACTCTACAACTGATGTTGTTGGCAAAGGTACGGTAGTACGAAACACTATGACTAATGAGTTAACAACATTAACTGGCAATATAACAATTTTACTAGACAAAAATGTAAGCGCATCAGAAGTAGCCTCTGTAGCTAACATGGAAGTGTTATCAGTATTTCCTGGTACTGACATTGCCATCCTGAAAGTTAAAGAAGGCAATGATTTACTGGAAGCCTTTAATGTAATTAAAGAATCTGGCCTAGCTATTGAAAGCCGAGTGGAAGTTACAGAGACCATAAATGAAGCACAATAGTTAAAACTCAATTTAAATATTTATTTCTGACTCTGATATAAAAGGCGTCACCTTCTAGGTGATGCCTTTTATAAAATCCCCGGATTAAGATCTAGATCTTCTTTCTGAAAAAAAGCTATATCAGGCAGACTCTACTTCACCATGCACCCTGGATTGAGCGTTTGCTCTAGCCTTTTCATGTACTGGTAGCGCGATGGGTGCCTGTTGAGTTTGCCCAGTAGCCATGACTACAGTACTCCCATGGCGTGCAGCAGTTACCAGCGCATCATTATCTGCAATGGCAGTCATAAAGCGCAACGCTTCGTCTGCGCTGGTACCAGCGCTGGTAAGAACCTTAATAGCCTCGGCTGCACTTTGTGCATATACCCGTCGTGCCTCCCCCATTTTCTCCATACGAATCTTTACGGACTCGCCATCAGCTTTAGCCTTACCCACTTCGCGCTCCCGAATCGCCTCAGCCTCGTAGGTAGCGGCCTGCTTCTCCCGCTGCATTTCCATAACTTTGTTAGCCTGAACCTCTACCGACTTGGGTAGCCGCGGCTCATCTGATAATACATCGACAATCTCTACACCAAAGTCGTGGAAAAATTGGCGAAGGCGCCCCTTGGCTTTATCAGCTATATGTTCTTTTTTGTTATAAACGTCTTCAAGTTCAATGCCGTTGGCAACAGGGATAGCTGCATCTGTCGCAAAAGACTTCAGTTGTGCCTGGTAATTCTCTAAATCATATAGAGCTTTGTATGCAAGCTGCACATCCGACGATACCTGGTGCTGAACCTTAAGAATCAAACCAAAAGTGACATGATTACTGGTCTTTAGACTCAACTCAACGGGGGTTTCATGTAGAGCCGTTGAAGCTTTTTTGTCTACCCAGGAAAGGTAGGGAATAATCAAGTTGAAACCAGGGGTGGCAGTTTTCCAATATTTACCAAGAAATAGCACAAAGTGGTACTGTTTCGGTTCCACTATCACAATGGACTTAGCTAACAAAAAAATTACTACAGCTCCAAGTATCGCAGGCCAAAAAAGTAAAAGGGGAAAGAGTTGTTCCGGCATATTTTAAAAATCCAGTCAGAATAAATTATATAAGATGTGCAAACTCTCTTATTCAGCAAGGGGTAACCAATGGATACGCAAATATACCCACTATACTAAGAGCATTCACCCACAGCTTACATCAACTACAACATGCTGGCCACAAAGCTACTGTCCAAAACCCAACTGTAAGTCTACTACCCCCCAGTAGGGTAAAAGCAAATGTAAAGAACTTCACTAAACCCGCTACAGACCAATAAACAACAATTTTTCTGGAAAAACCCTTAAATTAAAACCCGCACCAATAAAACTATTGTTAGTACAACTTACCATCACTTAACTATTCTTCTGCAACAAAGTATCCAAAATCAAATCTACAGTCATTTATCTTTAAGCAATTGTTTTTTGCGATTCAAGCCTATTCAAGTTACTTTACATGATATGGATGGGCTTTAAAAAGGAGGTACTTTGTGCCGGCTACAGAGCTCTCCAGAGTATTAGGTGCAGAGGAGGCTATGTTCACCGAGTTGGCAAGGCGAACTTGCGGGGGGACATTAGTAATCTCCTTTATCAAAGTACTCACCCCTCTTAGCGTTGAAAAATTAATAAGTGGTTTCGCATCGGCACATAAAATCTACCCACTTCTACAGGCAAGAGTTGAGTCCGGCAACAAGCTTCGATGGCGCTGCGACGTACCATTCGAGTCAATTCCAATTGAGGTTCGAAAATTGAAGGAGCCTCTTGATTTCGAGGCTGAATTCAATCGTCGGGGGAAGACGGGCCTTGATGTTGAAAAATGCACATATACACTTTCCTTCTATATTAATTCCAATGACGAAGCTGAATGGATCTCACTGGTCAGCAGCCACGCAGCTTTGGATGGCCGATCAGTGATGACTTTATTCTGTATTTTAGACATATTCTTTAAAGATGAAGGAACATTCAGGTTGGGCGGGCAACCACTTTACGAAGCTGTCGAAAGCTACTTTAGTTCCTCTAAATACTTTGCCCATGAAAAACCATCACCTCAAAAAGATGAACTCTTTAATTGGCCCGTAGAGGAACCTGCTTTTGCAGCAGAACGTGAAGGTCACGCTATATATCGACAATTTCCGATTGCAGAAATTTCACAACTGGTAAAAATAGGGAAAACCCACAAGGTAAGGCCAAGCGCCCTGTTTTGTGCCATTGCAATTCAAGCATCCAAAATATTACCCAACCATAAAGATTGGATAAAGATTTTACTACCCGTGGATGTTCGTGAACTCTGCGGCACTGAAATTGGATTAAGTGCAGTAGGTGCTTTTTCATCAGCAACCACTCTTGAAATCATGCCCAATATAGATATAGAAGATACTTGGCAACTAGCGCGTCACTTACAGATTGAGCTTGATAAACAGGCGGAAGAAGGAGAACCATTCAAGTTCATGTTCCCCAAGAAATATAAACTCGAGGATATTATTGAATGGGCTCAGGACTACGAGAAAAAGAAATCTGTCTTTTCTGAAGGAATGTGTATATCTAATGTAGGCAGTATGAAAGCGCTTGGCACGGCAATGAAGCACTTCGAAATCATCACGGCAATTCCATTTCAAACACATGGGGCTCACCCTATCTCACTACTAACCTATTCAACGGTACGTAATTCTGTATTTATATTTTCATACTGTGACCCACTCACAAAACGAGATAGCGTTTTGAATTTTGCAGAAAAATTCATCAACACGATCAAGAGGCTTTTAGAACCTGAGAACTAACCCTTGACTTGAAAAAACGAACAAAAGCAAAAGTAAAGCAAAGGCGCCCACTACTCCCTAATCAGCCGAGGCTACACCCAAACAATTTCACCTTATGTACGATTCTCCAACAAAGAATCAATTGGTCACAACAAGTGACCACCAAAAATCAATGCAAGGAAATATTAGTAACGCCAACCAAGCGCAGCCAGTCATATCACATGAATCTCCCGAATTTCTCCAATCATCAATTTTAACCTAATAAACCATCCAGAATTCAGCACTTATCTTTCATAATGTAACCTACCAAAAGGAGACGACCTTACTAGCTTTATCGAAAGGCGCACATATATTCTAAAGGAACTATTGCCCCACACCCCCACTCAAGTAATGCACCTCAAACCAGTCAGAATTAGATCAAACCACGACAAATCTTAACCAACACTTATGTATTCCGAACATCTATATGTAGATAAGCAAGCAACATTTAGGCATCAATATTTTTGCATCTTAACTTCTATTTTATTAAGTTTGACATTAAGTCAATCTGTTCTTGGAAAGAGAACCTATGTCCAGCCCAGAACTATCCAGGGTGCTGGGGCCTGAAGAAGCATTATTTACCGAGCTAGCCAGGAGAACTTGCGGGGGAACCTTGCTGGTTTCCTTTTATAAAGTTCTAATTCCACTGAGTGTTGAGCAACTTAAAACTGCCTTTTCTTTAATCCATAAAATTTACCCCCTTCTACAGGCTCGTGTTGAGTCAACTGAGCAACTGCGCTGGTATTGCGATGTACCCTTTGAGGATATCCCTATAGAAATAAAAGAGCTTTCAACACCCATTAATATTGAGTATGAATATACTCGCAGAGGTAAAACAGGACTCAATGTTGAAGCATGTACATATACTCTTTCCTTCTATCTAAATTCACTCGGTAAAGTCGGCTACATATCTATGGTCAGCAATCATGCTGCATTGGACGGCCGGTCTGCCGGGATCATATTCTATATTTTAGATTTGTATTTTTTGGATCAAGGAAGATTCAGGTTAGATAGACAGCTGTTATACAACCCAGTTGAGACCTACTTTGATTCAAGCAAGCATTTCTCCAACCAGCAAACATCTGGAATTAAAGAAAATTTATTTAAATGGCCAGTAGAAGAAGCCGCTTTTGTTACTGAACGGGAGGGCCATATTTTATATCGCAAATTTCCTATGGAGGAACTCTCTCACGTTGCAGCTATTGGCAGAAAACACAAAGTAAGACCTAGTGCGCTTTTTTGTGCTATTGCCATCCAGGCATCAAACATACTGCCAAATCACAGAGAGTGGATCAAAATCTTATTACCCATGGATGTCCGCGACCTATGCGGTACCGGAATCGAATTAAGCGTTATTGGTACATTTTCTGCAGTTACTACTCTTGAGGTTACACCAGATATCGATATCGAGAACACCTGGGAGCTGGCAAAGCACTTACAGACTGAACTTGATCGGCAGGCAGCGTCCGGTGAATATTGTAAGTTTAACTTTCACAAGAACTATGATTTAGGGAGTATTATAGAGTGGGTTGAAAAGTACGAAACCAACAACCCCTACTTTCTTGAAGGGTTATGTGTATCCAACTTGGGTAACCTGGAATCCCTGGGTGTGCACATGAATTTTTTTGAACCCATCATAGGTACCTCACTCCAAACTCATGGCGCCCATCCAATATCATTGAGCACTTATTCAACAGAAAAAAGTTCCGTTTTTGTCTTTTCATACTGTGAGCCACTGACAAAAAGAAATAACGCTTTAAATTTTGCTAAAAAATATATCAACACTCTAAAGAATTTGATATGAATCAGCTCCACATAAACTAGGCGTCTCAAGCTATCGAATCACTTTCAGTATGTACCACTCCCCAAAAAAACACAGCCCCATAAAAGCAATACATTTAAACCATACGCAGGCTATATATTAGACACTATGATTATCTTACAGACTCATAGGGGAGTTTATTAGGACGCCGAACGACCTGCACTCATACCTTTTGTTTAGAGCGTCACTAGGAGGCAATAAATTAACTGAATCTTGCCTCATTGGTTCTCCACCTACTTCACCTCTTTTGTGAGGTGAAGTAGGCAGAAACATCTACTTAATAGCGTTTTTAATCATCTCTTCCCCTCCCCTGCCATGCACAATCCGATACAGTAGCGGAAGTACAAACAGAGTTAGAAGTGTGGAAGAAATAATCCCCCCAATCACAACCGTGGCCAGGGGCCTTTGTACCTCTGCGCCGGTACCCACATTCAATGCCATAGGCACGAACCCCAAGCTGGCGACCAGAGCAGTCATCAGTACAGGACGAAGACGAATCATTGCTCCGTCAATAATCGAAACCAAAAGCTCACCGCCCTGTTGCCGCAGCTGACGAATAAATGACAGCATTACCAGGCCGTTTAAAACCGCAACACCAGAAAGGGCAATAAACCCAACCCCTGCAGAAATCGATAGAGGCATACCGCGCAGCCATAGAGCTAGCACCCCGCCAGTTAGCGCTAAGGGAACTCCTGTAAAAATGATCAAGGCATCCTTGAATGAGCCGAAAGCCATTACCAGAAGACCGAGGATTACCAAAAGCGTCAGCGGGACAACGATAGAAAGACGCGTACTTGCAGATTCCAGTTGTTCAAATGTACCTCCATATACCAACCAGTAACCGGCAGGCAAAGACACCTGTTGCTGGATTCGGGCTTTTGCCTCCTCTACAAAAGATCCTAAATCGCGATCGCGTACATTCGCGGTTACCACTACACGGCGCTTGCCATTTTCACGACTGACTTGATTGGGAGCCGGTGTCATTTCAAGATTGGCTACTTCAGACAAGGGCACATAGCTACCTAGCGGGCTACCAGCGGGTAAAGGTACAGGTAAGTCACCAAGGTTTTCATAGTCCCGGCGCAGACCTTCCGGCAGCCTTACTACCAATTGGAAGCGACGGTCACCCTCATAAATCAGCCCTGCAGATTCCCCACCAATTGCGGTTGATACCAAGTCCTGTAGGGTTTTCAGGTCGATACCATAGCGGGCAAGCGCTATACGCTTGGGGACTACAGAGAGAACTGGCAGACCTTCAACCTGCTCTACTCGAGCATCGGCTACACCCTCAATCCCATTTAACACTCCCAGGATTTGATTAGACGAAGCGACCAGCTGGTCCAGGTCATCACCAAATACTTTGATGCCTAGATCTGCACGCACACCAGAAATCAACTCGTTGAAACGCATCTGGATTGGCTGGGTAAATTCGTAGTTATTACCTGGAAGCTCTCGAACGGCTGCTTCGATTTCTGCCACCAATTGCTCCTGAGGCAGTTTTGGATTGGGCCATTGATTTCTGGGTTTCAGGATCACAAAGTTATCAGCCACATTCGGAGGCATTGGATCTGTAGCTACCTCTGGAGTACCAATTTTTGCAAATACCTTGTCTACCTGGGGGAACGCCTTAATGCGCTGCTCCAGTAGACGCTGCATTTCCACCGACTGCTCAAGGCCAGTCCCCGGAATACGTAAAGCGTGTAGTGCAATATCGCCCTCATTAAGCTGAGGGATAAACTCAGAACCGAGAGTAGTAGCTAGCCAACTACAAAACAGTACTAAAGCAAGAGCCCCTGATAGTACCAGCCAACGCACTTTCATTGCGGCAATTAAAAGCGGCTTGTACAGTGACTTAGTAGCAACAATCACCTTATTTTCTTTTTCACTGACTTTCCCGGTGAGAAAAACAGCAACTGCTGCAGGTACTACGGTGAGAGAAAGAACCAATGCAGCCAATAACGCCATAACCACAGTAGCGGCCATAGGGTGAAACATCTTTCCTTCGACGCCAGTCAGTGTGAACAAAGGAATATACACCACCGTGATAATCAACACTCCAAAAAGGCTCGGGCGAATCACTTCATTGGTGGCCTGGAATACCAGCTCCAGTCGCTCTTGCAGAGGTAACTTACCGCTCTTGCGCTGTTGGGCTTCGGCGAGCCTGCGAATCGCATTTTCTACGATAATTACAGCCCCATCGACAATCAGACCGAAATCGAGCGCACCGAGACTCATCAGGTTGGCAGAAACACCGGTTTGCACCATACCAAATATAGTGGCAAGCATGGACAGCGGAATCACAGCGGCCGTAATAAAGGCAGCCCGAATATTTCCAAGTAGCAAGAACAGCACGACGACTACCAGCAACGCACCTTCAATAAGGTTTTTCTGTACTGTAGCGATGGCTTTGTCCACGAGCGTCGTGCGATCGTAAACCGCTTCCACCTTTACACCTTCAGGTACAGTGGATTTTACTTGCTCCAAAGCTACCGCCACATTGCGCGCCACCTCGCGGGAGTTTTCCCCCACCAGCATCATAGCGGTGCCCAAAACGGTTTCTTCACCATCTCGCGTAGCAGCACCGGTACGCAGCTCTTTACCAATAGCCACTTCAGCAACATCAGAAATTTTAACCGGCACCCCGGATCGGCTGGTAATTACTACGTCTTCAATTTCTCCGATATTCTGTAGTTGTCCCGGTGAACGCACTAACAGTTGGCGTCCATTATTTTCCAGATAGCCAGCACCTCGACTTTCGTTGTTGCGACGCAAAGCCTCGGCAATATCCTCCATAGATACGCCGAAGTTAAGCATCTGGCGGGGGTCCGGTGTTACGTGATATTGCTTGTTATAGCCACCGATAGTATTTAGTTCCGTAACCCCCGGAACGAGAGACAATTGCGGTTTAATAATCCAATCCTGAATCTCCCGCAGTGCAGTGGCGTCGTAGGGCTGGCCATTGGGCTGGGTTGCTCCGGGTAAAGCCTCCACGGTATACATAAAGATCTCACCGAGCCCGGTGGCAATGGGCCCCATTTCCGGCTCCAACCCCGGGGGCAGATTGCTCTCGATGGTACCCAGACGACTGTTTATTAAGTTTCGCGCAAAATAGAGATCTGTCCCCTCTTTGAAAACCACGGTCACTTGGGATAGCCCGTAGCGCGAAATCGAACGGGTGTACTCCAAGTTGGGAAGTCCGGCAAGTGCCGCCTCTACCGGATAGGTGATTCTCTGTTCAGCTTCTAAAGGCGAGTAACCAGGTGCTTCAGTATTAATCTGCACCTGAACATTGGTGATATCGGGGACCGCATCAATAGGGAGTTTCTGGTAACTCCAAACCCCGAGCCCCACCAGAATAAAAATTAGGGACAATACGAAATAACGCCGCTCAATGGAGAAGCGCAGGATGCTTTCAATCATCTTCTGGCCTCAATTAATGGTGGTGAGCAGCGCCGGATTTCTCTATATCCGCCTTGATTAAGTAACTGTTTTCAGTGACGTAGCGGTCTCCAGGGTTGAGTCCACTTAATACCTCTGTAACCCTGCCATCGGTCCGCCCAAGTTCCAGTGGGCGAATCTCATAAGCATCCCCTACTTTTACAAACACAACGGTCCAATTGCGGAAGGGTTGTAGCGCTTGATTTTCCACCACTAAGGGCGCAGGACTCTCATGGGTGACCACATCTCCTTGAACCATCAGGTCTGTTGTCCAAATGTCCTCTGGATTCTCAATCATCGCGCGGGCTATTGCGAAAGGCGTGCCATTGCCCCCCGGTGCCAAGCTGACAATTGTCGAATCAAATGAGAGCCCATCGGCGGTAATAGAAACTTTTTGCCCGCGAGCAATTTGTCCCCGGCGAGTGGGGAATACTTGAAGCTCTGCCCATATTTGCTTGTAGTTCGCAATCGTAAACAATACCCGATCACCGCTAAACTCCCCTCGACTGGCCTGTTTATCGATAATCTGACCGCTGATAGGCGCTATCAAGGAATAAGTCTGCAAGCTGTCATTGGACTCAATTGTTGCCAGCTTTTCTCCTTTCTGTATTGAATCCCCCAACGCTTTCTCAATCGTGACAACCGTGCCTGGATAACGAGCACGAACATGACTGAGACTGCGATGATCGATAGTAGTTTTACCGTAAAGGGTAATACGCTCTTGAATGACACCAGGTGCGGCTATCGCAGTTTTAATGCCGGCCTTTTCCGCCGTACTTTCATCTATCTTTACTCTTCCTTCATGTGATTCAAACTGCCATTTGGCACGGCCTCGCTTGTGAATCAAAGAGAGCTCAATGTCGAATGAATGGGGTTCAGCCAGATGTTCTTGGCTGCGCCAGTAATCAATATTTGTATCGCGGTATAAGGCAATATGTTGCGATTCGCCCCCAAGTCGAACCAGGGTTAGGGTCAATTCTGCATTGTCTAGCGCTTTTCCGCCTTCCTGAATCCATACGCGAAACTCAGCCTTACCACTCCGCTCTACCAGAGCCAGCTCAACCACAAGATCCCCCTGCTCTAAGAGGCGGCCCCCATGTGGCCCTTTACTTTCTTCTTGATGATGCTCTCCACCGTGGGAGCCACTGGCATAACTAAAATTTGCCACCCACCCTTGAGGTACCAAAAGGATTAGGAACAGCATCGCTAGCTTTAAAGTTCTATTTAATCTGCTCATTTTTAAACTCAACTTCATCTACTGCTCTCGACAGCCACGACACCTAATGGCCGGGCAGTTAATCTCTCAATTTCCGCTCCGTACACATGAACAGAGCGTGCCGCCACAATTCTCGAGCGCTCAGCATCGAGCAATTCCTCGCGGGCAGAGATCAACTCAACATAGGAATAGCGCCCCCGGCGATAGGCCCGGTCAACCTCAGAAAGCGCCTTGCGCAATGTGGGAATAACGGTATTTTGCATTTCGTCAACAATGGCCAGCGCTTGTTCACGGCTCGTTACCGCCAAGAAAAGCTGGGGATAGAGCTTTAGCAATGCCGCCTCTCTATCCAACTGAACCTGTTCCAGCTCAGCCATTGCAGAAATCTCTTTACCCCGATTACGTCGCCCGGTTAAAAGCGGCACGTTAAAGCCAACAACGACAGCATTCTCATCATCTTCTTTGTCGTTCCGATAGCCTGCATACCAACCAATATCAGGTATCGACTTCGCTTGTGTCAGATGCAGGTGAGATGCGCGCAAGCGCTCTTCAGAGGCAAAACGGGCAATAGAAGGGTTTTCCTGAGCTCGCTCGTACAGAACATCAAAGCTGGCATTTGGCTCAAATCGGAAGAGCACGCTGGAGTCAACTGCAAAGTCCTGGGTAGGTTGCCCCCACAGCGCGGATAGTGCGTACTTGTAGTAGCTCAGCATTCGCTCCTGTGCCTCGGCGGCCAAAATGGCATTCGCCAGTGCAGACTCAGCCCGCATGCGTTCAGCTATGGGGGACGCAGCAGCATTGACCCTTGTAGTTACAGCGTCCAACGCTTCTTGCGCCAGCGAGACCTTCTCTTTTTCCAGAATCAGTAATTCTGCGGCAGCGAGTACTTGCGCATAACCACGAACCACCTCGGCCAAGACATCCAGTGCTGTCGCTTGCTCATCGGCAATTAAGAGGTCCCGCTGAGCATTGACAACATCGATTCGAGCCTGGCGTTTGCCCCCCAACTCAATAACTGATGACAAAGAAGCAGTCAGCTCAAGTTCCTTGTCATCATCATCATCGTCGTCACTTGGCGGACCGGGCCGACCGGGGGAGCCTGAGCTTGAGCTTGAGCTTGATGAACCATCATCTCCGTATACCGCATACTCAGCTTCGAAACCAAAATCCCATGCAGGACGTAGGCCGGCTGTGAACTCAGCACCATCCAATGCCCATTGCTGGAGTGGAAAAACTGCAATCTGGGGATTTTGTGCCAGAGTTTTCTGTATTGCCTCTGGCAGCGTCAATACTTCTCCCCTCTGCGCAGAGGTAGCTTGCGCAGATATAAGTAGAGCGGTCGTCAACAAAAATCTAAAGGATGTACGACCAATCACGCTCAGCGAGAGCGTGGAAAAAAAATCCATGGAATTCTCCCAAGTCACAACTCGATCATCGTGTGCGAGCAAAAGCTACATACTTCTATAGCGGCACACGCAGTATTTAACTAATCAGGCTTGGGTTATAGGTGGGCGTAAAAGTGGAGAAAAATAACCTGAGGGCACAGCTGCACTGATTGTGTCACTGTAACTGATAGTGCCCCGAAGAAGAGGTTGATAAGACTGCCCCAAAAGCCCGGTTGCATTAATTCCGTGACAATGGCAGCAGTGATTACAGAAATCCAACGTTGGTGTAGATTGCCCTTCACCGGAGGAAGGCAGCGAGAAAGTGACGGAACCCCCATCAGGCTCGTCAGTAGGTGCTACCCCCGGGAGTTGATCAATATGATTTGAAGAGAAGTGGATGGTGATATCTTCTAGCTCATCATGACTGTCATAGAAGGCGCCAGCTGTCTGGAAAATCAGCAGCGCAATCAGTAAAAATGACAGACGAACCACATTCATAGGAGCAGGCTAGTATCAATATTGGACCGACTCTAGCAAACATAACCCAGAGCCTCAATTGAATACGGCAAAAGTTTTGTAAAACAACAGCTTATTGACCAGCAATTCTGGATAGCCAGTCTCGTTTCAATACTCGTTTTTACGCAACAGCAGGCGCGAAGGATCTCCTCTACACTGATTCAGATGCCACAACTATGGCTATGTATTGGGAGGTACCGGTAAATGCTTGCTTTTCAACCCTTTGGTGGCTTGGCTAGGGCGCTGATTCTTGCAGCGACGGTGGCATTAGCCCCTGCGATTGTCGCTCAAAACCCGACTCCACCCCCGCAACCCGATAGCACTGGCTCCCAAGGCCAAACCCCGCCACCAGGGCACCCCACTCAATCGAACGATGACAGCAATCCCCCCCAGCCACCAGGGCAAATGCAGCAAGGCAAACCTCCTCAAGGCCAAATGGGGGCCATGGAATCAAACGAGCCCCTAGACCCCAAGGCGATGGCAACCTTGAAACGAATGGGTGACTACCTCGCCAGCCTCAAAATGATGATGTTTAACGCCGATATATTCACTGAGGTCGTTCTGGAAAATCAGGAAAAGCTCCTGATTGGCGGTACCGTCAAATATATGGCAATGCCACCAAAGCAACTGCGTGTAGACCTGAAAACAGATTCTATTACCCGTCAATTTATTCACAATGGCGACAAGTTCACCGTGATTGCTCCCCGCGATGGTTATTTCGCAGAAATGGAAGCACCCCAGCCTACAGCGGAAGTTTTGACCAAAGCCGCCAAGGATTACGGCATTGAGATTCCTTTTGCCGACCTCCTCGAATGGGGAAGGAAGGAAAATGTTTGGTCCGGTATCAAAGAAGGCTTTCTGGTAAACCGGCCTATGGTTGACGGCCAAAAAACCGAGCACTGGGCATTTCGCTCTGAAAACCTGGACTGGGAAATCTGGATCAAGGCTGGTGACAAGCCCCTGCCCCTGCGTATTTCAACAGTGAATACCCGCGACCCCGCCAAGCCGCGCTTTA
Organism: Microbulbifer sp. ABM4_008; assembly: GCF_056311705.1. Classification (NCBI taxonomy): domain Bacteria; kingdom Pseudomonadati; phylum Pseudomonadota; class Gammaproteobacteria; order Cellvibrionales; family Microbulbiferaceae; genus Microbulbifer; species Microbulbifer sp. ABM4_008. Next base: position 2,675,407 of record NZ_CM149970.1, read on the forward strand.
TTGCCACCTTGAAATGGATGGAAGCCAAACCTGGTGCCGCCGGGCAATTTACCCCTTCCACCGACAAGCTCAAGCAGATCCAGTTTAAGAAGGCGGAACCCAATAAGGAGGCCACACCATGATGCATCGCAACGGTCAAAAGACGGGTTTCCTTGCACAACTGGTTGTGCCTGCCCTGGTCACGGGGGCACTACTGACTGCATTGGCCAGTCCCTCAGCCGAAGCCTTTGGTCGGTTTGGTGGTGGTGGGGCTCATTTCAATATTGGGGGACATTTTAATGGGATGCGTCCGATGGGTGGAGGCTTCCACGGTGGCTATGCCCCGGGGGAGTTTGCAAGGCGCTTTCCCAATCACCCCCCATTTCACCCCCATCATCCACCCTACCCACCGCCCCCTTGGCGCCCCCACTACTGGCCCTACCCGGGACCAGCATTTTGGGGTACGGCAGCAGCCGTAGGTGTCGGCGGGTGGTTATATACGTTGCCTCGCAGCTGTGTTGCAGTAACTGTTGGTAACGTTACCTATGAGCACTGCGGGTCCTACTGGTATGAACCGCACTTTGTCGGTGGCCATATCGCCTACCGCCCGGTTCGCCCTCCCCGCTAGGAACGCCAATATTGGATAAGTGGCCCCAAGTGCGAAATGCTATTTTTCGTTGTCAGCTTTCTCGGGGCCACCCTGAGCATAGGATTTGGTGATATGCCTGAGGGTCTTCATCTGCTTGCCGAAATTGCGGCAAGGTGTGCAAACCGCCAGATGTAACTTCAGGCTCGCCTTCTCGGAAATGAGCAGGTCCCTCTCCTGGGACTCAGACATCAGCCTCGTGGCTTCCCGGCAGGTCTTCATCATTGTCACTTCTCCACACCAAACCAGTTATCTTCCAGACACTCGCGCAAGCGAAGGCGCGCCCTGTGCAATGTGACATTTAAGTTGCTAACGGTAATCTCCATGGCAGCACAGATCTCATGGCTTTCCAGCTCAATAAATTCCCTCATCATAAAGATCTGCGCTTGGCGCGAGGGAAGATGGCTGAGACAGGCCTCGAAGATTCGCCAGAAATGCTTATCGTGAATTGCCGACTCAGGATCAGCCCAGCGTTTGGGCTTTTCATCCTTCTGCCAGTGCCCCGTCTGATCAAACAGCTCATCGTGATCATATTCTTCCCTATCCCCACGAACCAATTGATCCGCATCTACGAAGCGCTGTCTCTGTCGCAATATGTCGGCAATCTTGTTCTTGAGAATGGCGAAGACCCAGGTCTTCAAAGCCGAGCGACCGGAAAAGCTTCGCGAGTTCTTTAGGGCACCCATCAATGCTTCCTGAACAGCATCCTCAGCCAGCTGTGTATCCTGCAACTGCAAACTGGCAAAACGCAGCATCTGCTGGCGCAAATCCACCAGGAACTGCGAATTCTGTAAGGAATCCTCGGCGGACTCTGTCGAAGCACTGGGAGCTAGGTGATCGCTCAATTACGTTCCCTCATAATATCGAAGCGGAGAGAGTCGATATTAACGAAAATAATGCGATTCTCTACAAACCAATTCCCACTGGCGCCAAAAGGCAATTTTGCTGATTCTGAAATATCTAGTGCATCATGCTGGTATTTTTGTGCCAATTGAGACTTTTCTGCTTTACCCCGCATCTTGAGCCAGAATGAGCGAAATATCATGCCAGTATAGAGCTCTGCATCAGTTTCGAAAGCGGAAACCTTTGGCCAGAAGAACCTCTAACTCCTCAACTCTTCCGTGATTCCTCTGGTTTTTAGTCGCGGGAACCGCAGACTTGTTACACTTCCTCAACAAAATTACAAAGAGCGCCAATACCGGCGCAACTGCGCCTTTTTGGTTAACCCCCGCAATAGGTAAAGAGCCAATGCACGATTTAGTACAGGACTACTACGGACGCCAACTAAAGAACTCTTCAGACCTGAAGACCAATGCCTGTTGTGATCCCAGCGATATGCCAGAGTGGCTAAAACCATTGCTGTCCAATATTCATCCCGATGTCCTATCCCGCTATTACGGCTGCGGACTTGTCTGCCCTCCACTTTTGGAAGGCTGCCGGGTACTGGATCTTGGCTGTGGCTCAGGCCGGGATATTTACTTGCTCTCCCAGTTGGTAGGTCCAAAAGGTGAAGTAGTAGGTGTCGATATGACGGAAGAGCAGTTGGCTGTGGCCAGGCAGCACCAAGCCCATCACGCCGACAAGTTTGGCTATGACAATGTCCGCTTCCTGCACGGCTACATTGAAAAGCTGGAGGAACTGGAATTAGAGCCTGAAAGCTTTGATGTGATCATTTCCAATTGTGTGGTTAACCTCTCCACAGACAAAGATGCTGTACTCAAAGGCTTGTTCCGGCTGCTGAAACAAGGGGGAGAATTTTACTTCTCCGATGTCTATGCCGACCGTCGTATTCCCCCCGCAATTAGCTCTGACCCCGAGCTGTTTGGCGAGTGTCTTGGGGGCGCACTCTACTGGAATGACTTTCTGGAAATTGCTCAGGGCAGCGGCTTCCGCGATCCACGCCTGGTGGAGAGCCGGCCATTACTTATCACCAACCCAACCCTGGCCCAGCGCTGTGGTTCAATTCGATTTTTTTCCGCCACTTATCGCTTGTTCAAATTAGCGCAACTGGAAAAAGACTGTGAGGATTACGGCCAAGCAGTGATTTATAAAGGCACACTACCGGGCTCTGCCGATCAATTCGTTCTCGATGGACACCACATTATTGAGACCGGACGAGTATTCCCTGTGTGCGGTAATACTTGGAGAATGCTCGCAGAGACCCGTCTCGCACCCCACTTCGAGTTTATTGGCGATTTTTCGCGGCACTTTGGCCTGTTTCCCGGCTGCGGCAAGGAAATGCCATTTGCCAGCGACACTCCCGAAGCGGATCAATCGAGTACCCAGTGCTGTTAACCCTGAGCCTGGAAATGGGAGCCCCCTAACGGGCTCCCTTTGGAAACCCAACGACTGCCCCCAAAAAGTAGGGTATTTTTTTCTCCAGCCAATAACTGGGGCTCCATACCGTCCCTTCTATAAACCCTACATGCCCCCCTCGATCACTCACCGCCAAATCGACAGCAGAACTGACTTCGCTGGTTACAGGTATCGCTGATGGACAAATAAAAGGATCATCAACGGCGTTGATAATCAAAGTCGGCGTGCGAATATCTTTGAGTAAAGGCTTACTGGATGCCTGGGTGTAATACTCATCCACATCACGAAAACCATGTAACGGCGCAGTGAAAGCACTGTCGAAATGCCTGAAATCGACAAAGTCCCCACTGCAATTGAGATCGGGTAAGGCCGCAGCCAACTGTGGGTCTTTCGCCTTATGAAGCAGGCTCAAACGAAGCCCGCTGATCATATGACGTTCATATAGGTGGGATATACCAGTATTGATATAGCGACTACAGGCATGGAGATCCATTGGAGCTGAAACTGCAATCCCAGCGGCTACTTGTCCGCAGCCACCATCCTCACCCAACATTTTAAGAACAACATTCCCGCCCAATGAGAAACCAACCACAGCAATTGTAGTTAGGGGAAACTGCTTCTTAAGAACATTAATCAACCAGCGGGGGTCCTCAGTGTCACCACTGTGATAGGCCCTCGGCAACTTGTTAGGCACACCACCACAACCTCGAAAATGCATTACAGCGACCTGGTAATGGTATGCCAGAAGAGTTTCCATCAGCCCCTGCACATAGGGCGACTCTACCGAACCTCCCAAACCGTGAAGTATCAGTACCAGAGGATAATCGAGATCATTGCGTAGCGGCCTGGGAAAATGCAAAGAAAGGCGATCGCCATCAGGGGTTTCGTACCAGCGGCAATCTGTCTCAATCCAGGGGGTGGCGCGGTGAAAACGACTGAATACGGTCTGAATATGTCGATTGCCAAGGCCTGGGGCTGGAGAAAAAGAATTAACCATAGATTTCTATCAATAGTCGAAACAACCGGGGCTATCAGTTTCCTGCTGATGATTTAGGGATTGTTGCCCCTTTCGTTTCTGGGACAAAAATCAGAAAAAATGTACCGGCGATCAGAGCAATAGCTCCCAAAGTAAGAAAAGCAACGCCATAGCCAAAATACTGAACAATATATTCCGCAGAAAAATTACTACATGCCGAACCAATTCCCACCAAGGCAGCCATAGCGCCCTGAGTAACATTGAAACGGCCCGTACCACGTGTCAGGTCGGCACACATTAAAATAATAATGACGCCAAATATACCATTAGCCACGCCATCCAGGGATTGAATTGCTACCAGGAAGTACGGATTGTCCGTAGACATAAACAACAGCGCCCGTACCGGATTGATAAAAAAACCGATAAGGAAGATTAGCTTGCGCCCCCAGGTATCCGCTTTGGCCGCACACAGAAAGGACATCAGCATCATCATAAACTGGGCGGCGATGATACAAGCTGACGTAAAGGCAATAGCTATATCAGCATTCGAGTTAATCGACAGTTTCTGACTCACCAAGGGCAACATCGCAGCATTGCCAAAGTGGAATAGAAACACGCTGACAGCCAAAGCGACCAGGCGCCGGTCAGACAACAGTGACTTGAAGCCTGACGGCTGCGCTTTGCCCTCTACGTCCTTGTGCTCTCCGCCCCGAGCACGGATATGATCGATAGATTTTCCCGGAATAAAGGCTACCGAGATCGCCATAAGGGCACCCATAACCGCCATCAACCAGAACACCCCCTGCCCGGAAATAGTCAGGGCGAGAATCGCTGCAAGCCCAGCAGCAAAGACATTGCCCGCATGATTGGAGGCCTGGTTGGCACTGGTTTGATAGGTAAAGTTTTCATCGCTGGTAACGCCGAGTGTGATTGCCGCAATAGAGGGAGCCACGAAGGCAATTGCGCCTCCCATCAAAACCTGGGAGAGATAAATCAATGGCTTGTGGCTGGTAAATTCCACAATAGTGATAGAAACAATACCGATAATGATCCCGCAAGTGGCAATAAGTCCTCTCTTAAAGCGAGTACTATCGATAAATGCGCCAGCAGGTGTCTGCAGCAGTACAGTGGTTACCCCGCCAATTGCCAGGACAACCCCAATATCTCCCGGCTTCCAGTGCATGGCTGAGAGCAGGTAAATCGCCAGGTATGGTCCCAAACCCGCAACCACATCTCCAGCAAAGAAATTCGTAAAGAGAAGAGGTTTGTTTAAACTCTTATGAATGGCCTTGTTGGCACTCTGCTGCACTGGATAGAGCCTCAGAAAAATAGCAACGCTGAAAACCAGAGTAGCAGTTGGGACTAGCGACACTCGGATAACGATAGATGTCTATCAGCTTAACCGTCTCGGCAATCATCTTTATCCTAATAGCCGTGCGCCAATGGCTACCGTCTGCCGTTCGTATCTGGCACATCATGACCCTTGGCGCAGTAGCACTTTTGGCCTTGAGGCAAATCACACTTAAAGACGCATTCTTTGCTGTGGATTGGGATTTAATCCTCTACTTATTCTCTGTATTTTCGATTGCATCCGCTCTATACGACACAGGGATTTCAGCACAAATCAGCAGGCGAATACTCTCCCGTAAAAACCCCAATACCATACTGGCAAGCTATGTCCTGATCATGGCCGTCTGTGCCGCCCTTCTCACCAATGATGCTGCAGCAGTGATTGGTGTACCCATCGCTCTATTGATGGCTAGGGATATGAAATGGGGTGTTGTACCCCTACTTATTTTACTTTGCGCCACCGTAACGATCGGCAGCATGATCTCCCCAGTCGGCAACCCACAAAATATCTTGATTGCCAACGCAGGGCAGTTTGACAATATGTTTCTGGTATTTGCCGAGTGGATCTTTATCCCGGCAGCCATCACCATGCTGCTGTCGATTCTTTGGTTAAAAAGGTTTCTTAAAGTTGACGAACCCAGTCACAATGTAGGCATTCAGCCTCGAGAGGACAATGAGATAGCACAAAAATGGCCACCTCTATTGTCGGCAGCCCTTCTGGTAATTCTAATTGCATTAGGCAGTGTACTTCATAACGTAGAAGGTATTTACCACCCAACCTTGGGTCAAATAGGCTTGGTCGCCTGCTCACCCATTTATCTGGCGAGTCATGAAAGAAGAAGAATACTGAGAGAAGTAGACTGGCCCACTCTCTTTTTCTTTATTTCCATGTTTATTGTGACCGGCTCACTACTCAAGTCCGGATCACTACAGTTTTTTCTGCACGAGAGCGGGATTAATCTGGCTGAACCTGAAACCGTAACTTTTGTCAGTTTTTTTGCCAGCCAACTGTTTTCCAATGTTCCCGTAGTGGAAATCTACCTGAATCTTCTACATGAACACGACACTCAAACACTTATGATGCTATCAGCCATATCTACAGTTGCCGGTAACCTATTTATCATCAGCGCAGCCAGCAATGTAATAGTGCTGCAGCAGGCGGAAAAATTTGGTGTGCAACCATTTAACTTCTGGCAGTTCTTTTTATTGATGTTGCCGGTAAGTGTTATCAGTGTGGCAGCGAGTTATCTCTATATTATTTGGTACAGCTCGCTACAGACCTAAAAAAAAGAGCTAACTCTGGGGCTTCTCGACTCGGACAAAGGGGCGATAGTCTCCCCCTTCCAGCAGCAGATAAATATTGTAAGGTTCAAACTTTCCATCCACTTCCATTCCTGGGCTGCCAACTGGCATCCCAGGTACTAACAGACCGATTCCATCCTCTGGAGGAGAGGAAATAAATTGCAGGATATGTTTGACGGGAACATGGCCTTCAAAAACATATTTGTTGTGCCACACCGCCGTATGGCAACCCTCCATCCCCCGAGGAACACCCCATTGCTGCCGAATTTTGGCCATATTCAGCTCAGAACTGGTAGATACAGCAATGTCGTTACCCCGTAGATAATCCACCCACTTGTTACAACAAAAGCAAAGCGGGTGTTTATACACAATAAAACTATCGGCATCCCACTGTTTTTTTTCCTCCGTACCAGCAAAACTTGCTGGTACGGCCAATATCACCAGTGAGAGAAGGAGAGCTAAAACCTCCCTAGATAGCCTGGGCATAGTGAATAGCATAAGATTCAGAGGAATCAGTCCAGTGGCGAACAGGCTTAAAGCCGCCTTTCATCAACAGGGTATTAAAACTACTCACTTTATATTTATGGCTATTCTCGGTATGAATAGTCTCCCCTTCCGAAAAGACGATTTCTTCCCCAGCGATTGCGACGCTTTGATCCCGGAGGCTAACTAAATGCATTTCTACGCGTTTTCGCAATGGCTGATAGAAAGCGCGATGAGAGAAAGATGACAAATCAAAGTTGCCTCCCAACTCACTGTTAATTCGTTGCAGGAGGTTCTTGTTAAACTGCTCCGTAATATGCTCACTATCGTGATACGCCCTCTCCAGTACAACGGAATCTTTAACTAAATCAGTTCCGATAAGCAGGCCGTCTCCCGCTCTCAAATTCGCCGCAAACGTCTCCAGCAACTGCTCCGCCCTATCCGGCTCAAAGTTTCCAATTGTCGAACCAGGAAAAAACACCACACGCTTTTTTGACTCAATATTTGACAGATTGTCCCATACTTCGGCTTGAGTAAAGTCACCCACTTCCGGCCAGATAGAAATATGAGGTAAGCCTTTTTTAATTCGTTGCCCCGCCAAATAGAGAATCTCCGGGGAAATATCGATGGGATAGTATCCGCTAGGGTTTTTTAAAAGATGCAATAGGCCCTCTACTTTTTCGCAGTTGCCTGCACCAGGCTCCACCAGTAGCGCCCCTGGGCCAATTTCTTCAGCAATATCCGGTAGATACTGATTGAATATCTTAGCCTCAGTACGGGTTAAATAATAATCGTCTGCATCACATATTTTCTCGAATAACTGAGAACCAAGTTCGTCGTATAGGTATTTACACGGTAGTGTTTTCTGATCTCCGGCCAACCCCCGTAACACATCATTGAGAAATTCATGGTCTTGTTGTGAACTTTCCTGCATCGATGATACGGCTGCTTTCACATTTAGTCTCCTGCCAAACGGATACCGGTAAATTGCCACGACTGGTGTGGATAAAAGAAGTTGCGGTAACTGATCCGGATATGGTCAGCCGGGGTTGCAAAAGATCCACCGCGAAGAACCTTTTGGTTACACATAAACTTTCCGTTGTACTCCCCTACTGCATCCTCCCGGGCTCTGAAGCCCCGATAAGGTAAGTAAGCGCTGGAAGTCCACTCCCACAAATCCCCTAAGAACTGCGTTTGTCCCCGCTGCGCCTGCAATGGCCTGAAGTGACGTTTCTCCAGGAAATTAGCTGATGCCATCTGGTTCGGCTGGCGTAAATGGCAAGCAGCTGCCTCCCACTCAAATTCGGTAGGCAATCGTTTTCCAGCCCAGGTTGCGAAAGCATCTGCCTCATAAAAAGAAAGATGACAGACAGGCTCAGCTGGATTTAAGGGTAGCAACCCATAGAGGGAGTACTGATGCCAACCATCACTGTTCAGCCGCCAATAGGATGGGTGCTTTTGCTGATTTTTCTGCAAATGCAGCCAACCATCCGAAAGCCACAGACGATGCTGTTCATAGCCACCATCCTCTATAAATTCAAGGTACTCCCCATTAGTAACCAGTCGGGAGGCAATAACAAAGTCATCGATAAACTGCTGATGCTCAGGCCCTTCATTATCAAAGCAGAAAGCATCGCCATTACTCCCAATCCCATAGAAGTCCTTGGGTATGCTCAACCAACGCAGTGGTTCCAGTGCCCCGTCTTCATCTTCAGGAAACATATCCCGGTAAGCTGGTGCCATGGGATTAGTTGACAGCGCATGCTTGATATCGGTCAATATCAATTCCTGGTGCTGCTGCTCATGATTCAACCCCAGCTGGACCAACGCGGCCAAATTTTCAGGAATCGGGTACTCACTGAGCAACCGGTGCATGGAGTCATCGATAAACTTTCGATATTCATAAACCTGGGCACTATCCGGACGCGAAATTAGCCCCCTGTTAGGGCGTGCAAAGGGGGTACCCAAACTGTTGTAGTAAGAGTTGAACAGGTGGTTGAAGTGTGGGTTAAACGTTTGATATCCCCGCAACCGGTTGGCAAGGATAAAGGTCTCAAAGAACCAGCTCGTATGTGCTAGGTGCCATTTGGTAGGACTGGCATCCGGCATAGACTGTAGCTGCATATCCTCCGGGGATAGCGGCAATGCGAGGTTCTCTGTCTCTGCACGAACTTTCTGGTAATCACTGAGAAGTTGATGTTGTACTTCCTCTAAAGTTACTTCACCGACGTGTATTGCCATATTAGTAATCAACTGCGACACATTTCTTCTCTATTAAAATCATCATACGCAGTTTTAGGTGTAAACCTAGAGGCTAGCTATTCAACAGAAGGGTATATGCGCCAGTTTATTTTTCACTTGAAGGGTCAATAAAAAAAAGGGCCGGATAAACCGGCCCACTCTCTCGTCATGCTGACAGGAATAACTTAATAAAATAGAGCAAAAATTGTTTTATGTAATATTTCTTTCAAAATTTAGACGCAATTTTCTCAATCTAAACGTTTTTTATGGGCTACTGCCGGAATAAGGGACTCTAAATAATCCCACAATGCCCCTGTGGCCTTTAAATGCCCTCCCAAGGTCGACAACAGCACATCCCTGTGCCGTATTAACCCATGGGTTAATCAGCAACCACCCGCATAGCGGGTGGTATGGTGAAAGCCCCCAGAGGGGGCTTGTTACAATCCCGCCAATTGCATCTGCTCTTGCCGGCGTTCTTCAACCTCTTGATTCTTGATGTACTCTCGAATCATCTGCTCATCAAGCCCTACTGTACTCACGCAGTAGCCCCGAGCCCAAAAATGTCTTCCTGTGAAATTTCTCTGTACATGCTTGTACTTCCGAAATATCGGGATCGCAGATTTCCCTTTCAGAAACCCAACCGTATTGGAAACACTTAACCTGGGAGGAATCATTAACAACATATGAATGTGATCCCTCATTGCGTACCCCTCGACCAACTCAATGCCTTTTTGACGACACAAGTCTCGGAATATTGCTCCAATCTCACGTCTCAATGCCCCAAATAACGCTTTCTTTCGATACTTGGGCACAAATACCACATGGTACCTGCAATAATGTTTCACGTGAGCTTGGCACTGCCAATCTCGCATATGGCCTCCTTAAAGAACTTGCCGGTTCATGGAGGCCATATTTTTACTCTGCACGCCGGAACGGCAGAGCCTTGTCAAGTCTCACCGCCAGAGGCGGTGGTTTACCCATGTATTAATTAAAATCGGACAGTTAAATCCGCACCGTACATTCTCGGCATAAAGCGCCAAGCGGGGCTGGCACCAATGGCTGCACCAGTACCACCATAGCCGCCAGCGATTTCTTCATCCGTCAAATTTTGTATCCAGAGCGCTAAAGAATAACTATCTGAAGGGCTGTTCCAGGCTGCCCGCAGGTTGAACAACTGATAGTCTTCCACGATACGTGTCCGATCAGTAATCGAACCAATTCGCTCATCTGTCCAGTTGTAATCGCCACGGAAAATAAACTCCCCGCCAGATGCAAGGTCCACTGTGTATTCAGCCATTAGGTTGAATTTATTCTCTGGCGTTGATACCCGAGACTGGCCTACTTTCGAGTCCTCTTCAGTCTCACCAATGGCTTCGATGATCTGATAGTCAGTAAACTCTGTATCCAGGTAGGAGTAATTACCGGCAATAAACAAGCTCTCTGTTACTGCCCACTGCACTTCGATCTCCGCCCCAGTGCCCTCCGCATCCGAATTCCGCAGGTTATAACTGGGAATAGGAGTACCCACCAGATCCAACTCCTGCAAATTGTTGTATTCGTAGGTGTAAATAGAGGTATTCAAGCGTACTCGGTTGTCGAACAGGCTGCTCTTAAGACCAACCTCCAGGTTAACAACATCTTCCTGATCGAAAGACGACTCAACCCCGGGACCAAAGTTAAGGCTATTGAATCCACCAGCTTTAAAACCATCCGCCAGGGAGACATAGGTCATCACATCGTCATTCCAGCGGTAATCCAGCACTATACGACCGGAAAGGTCGCTCCAGCTATCACTCAATTTGGAGTCCAAAACCGGCTGGCCATTGTTGAAAAACACAATACCAAACAACTGGGACCCCAAATCGACCTCAGGCAGGGTTACAGTGCCGATTACGTTGCCATCTCCGTCAACCAAGCGCACATCTCCGCCGGATAGTGACAGAGGAATACTGTTGCCATAAGCCGTCTGGATGGTGAAATCTTTTTGATCGTAGGTATAACGAGCACCGACAGTCAGGTCCATCTTATCGGTAAGGCTCCAGGTCATGTCGCCGTAAATAGCACTGGAACGGTAATCACCTGTGTTGCGAACGCTCTCCCCCCAATGTGCATCCGAGGCTATCCAGGGATTGAAGCCCGCCATCATCTGTCCGACTACATCTTCCGCATAGAGCATATCGCCGGTTATACCAGTGGCCCCTAACTGAGCGAGTAACGCATCCACCTGGCCTGTTTGCAGCATTAGGTCATAGACAAAGGAAGCGCTGGCAATTCCCTCCAACCCCGCCTGCTGCAGCTGCGCACGGGTGATAACCGCTAAGTCCTCTTGCTCGGTTTGGGTCAGGTCCGGATAGGCAGCCTTTACCCCTTCATAGACGGCGAAGGATTCCACCGATCCGGTAGTGAAATTGGCATAAGTGGTGTGATCCACCTCTTCTTCGGAGTAAGAAGCTCCCAGAGTCCATTTGATAGTATCTGTAGCACCATTGAGTCGGAACTCTTGAGAGAACTGGCTTTGATCATCAGTATTAGCTGACCCAAACATATAGTCCGGGTTGGCGGTACCATCCTCATCCTGCTGCAGGTGGGCATCGAATTCGCTGTAGGCAGTAATCGAAGTAAAAGTGAAATTATCGAAATCTTTGGTAATTGTCAGTGATGTGCCGAAGGAATCACGATCCTCAATAGTCGGGGTATCCAGGGCGTAGTCGCCAAAAACATCCGTTTCATCTTTAAGGCTGGGCACTATGGTTGTTCGCAAAGCGCTGCCTTGATCCATAATCCCGTAATTGGCGCGCCACAGCACCTCGGTATCCGTCGCCGGCTCCCACAACACAGAGGCGCGGTAGGTCTGAGTATCCTGATCCCCTACAGAGAATCCATTTGCTAAATTATCGGCAAATGGATCGCGACGATTTGTCGACGCCGAAAAACGGCCATATAGGTTGTCACTAATCTGGCGATTAACCAAAAGATCCGACGACTGGCGCCCATAATTACCGGCAGTTAGATTTAATTCCGTAGAGTCATCCGCCTGCGGTTTGGTGGTAATAATATGGATCGCACCTCCGGTGGCATTGCGACCGAATAGTGTACCCTGAGGCCCTTTTAGGACTTCAACCCTCTCAATATCGGTCAGCGGTATCTCGGCACCTGCACTGCGGCCGGTATAAACCCCATCCACATAGACCGCCACAGCTGGATCAGAGCCTATGGTCCAGTCATTAGTTTGCACGCCGCGAATACTGTACGTTGGCTGCAGGGCGGTATCATTGTGCATTTCCACGCCCGGCGTATATTTCCCCAAGTCAGTCAAATTTTTGACACCGGCTTCTTTTATATTTTCCCCGGTGAAGGCGGAAATCGCGATAGGTACGTCCTGTAGGTTTTCCGCTCGCTTCTGCGCAGTAACGACAACCTCCTCAATTTCCGCAGCGTGAACGTGAGAGCCGACAGCGGTGAGGAAAGCAATGGTTCCAGAAAGAATGGAAAGATTGAATCTACGGTTTGTTACATCTCTACCAACATCGTGCATCATCGCGTCCTCGCGTTTATTGTTATACAGCCTGATGTTTTCGATTTATTGTTGTTTTTGTTATTGCACGCCATCTTACGGTTGCGTTTTCATATTGAAAACCCTGCGATGACTTTTTTCTTGTGACCAGTCAGTTCTTCGAGAAATAGCAGCGAATGACAGGAAAATCCTATAATTTAAAGCTTGGGTTTTGTCACTAAAAGTTACTCCTTGTATCGCTTAGTAACTTTGCGAGTGAAATTAAAATTGCACAATAAAGTGCTACCGACATTAACTCAGAGATTTTGCGGCCACCACAATGACAACATTTCCATTTCTCAAGCGGTATATGACAGCACTAATTATCAGCCTATTGGGTTTGATAATTATATTTTTAATTGGCTCCTGGATCTGGCTCCGACAGAGCTTGCCTATTCTCGATGGAACCATTACCACGGGTAAATTAAAAGACCCAGTTGTTATCGAGCGCGATTCACAGGGAGTGCCATTAATTCATTCTGAAAACCGAAACAGTTCGGCCTTCGCATTGGGCTTTTTACACGCGCAGGAACGTTTTTTCCAAATGGATCTGTTGCGGAGAAGTTCTGCCGGGGAATTATCAGAATTACTGGGCGCGTCCACTATAAAACACGATCAAAAGGTACGTTTGCATCAATTTCGCCAGCGAGCAGAGCGAAACATTGCTGCGATGCCGGCGGAACAAAAGGCCCTTCTGGATCAATATATCAACGGTATTAATTTTGGCCTCAACCAGCTTCCCGCAAAACCCTGGGAGTATTTGTTATTGGGTCAGGAACCGCGCCCCTGGAATTCTGCCGACAGCCTGTTAACTATCTACAGCATGTACCTGACGCTACAAAGTGAACGCGGTAGTTATGAACTTCGCGACACCGCTTTAGCCGAATTGCTTCCAGCAGATCTCTACGCTTTCTATTTTCCCCAAGGCGGGCGGTGGGACGCACCACTATTTGGAGAAGCACGAGAAAAGGTCAGCCTCCCAGAAACACCGATTTCTGCACTTTTAGATGAACAGGACACTATCGTTTATCAGGCGATGGAGAGTGATGACAAGATTTACGGCAGTAATAACTGGGTGGTCGGCGGTAATTTAACAGCGCACGGTGGAGCCATTCTTGCCAACGATATGCACCTCGGGCTGAGTGTTCCCAATATCTGGTTCCGAGCAGGCTGGAGCATACCAGGCACCAACCGATTTGTTCGTGGCGTAACCCTTCCAGGCGGCCCAATTATGGTTGCCGGAAGCAACGAATTAGTTGCCTGGGGATTTACCAACACCGGTGGCGACTGGAGTGACCTGATTCCACTGGAACTCAGCGAAGACGGCAATCAATATAAAACGCCTGAAGGCTGGAGGAATTTTGCCTATGAAACAGAATCTATCGCCGTCAAAGGCAGCGACCCAAAAACCATAGAAGTTCGCACAACTATCTGGGGTCCCGTTATCGGTACAAACCACGATGGCGTTCCTCTCGCATTCCGCTGGGTTGCTCACGACACTCTGGGCGGCAATATGAACTTGATTGATATGGAAGTTGTTCGCACCGCCGAAGAAGCTCTGGAGCTTGGCCCCACCATAGGCATCCCTCATCAGAACCTAGTGGTTGGCGATAGTAACGGCAATATTGGTTGGACTGTGGCTGGCGCTATTCCCAAGCGAGTCGGGTTTGATGGCAGTCGATCAATCAGCTGGGCAGATGGTAGTGCCTATTGGGACGGCTATTTAAGCCCCCAGGAGCACCCCCGCCTGTATAACCCGGAGTCCGGCCGAATCTGGAGTGCCAACGCTCGTATCGTTGATGGGGACTATCTCAAACTCATGGGCAACCACGGCTATGCGCTCGGCGCACGTCAGCAACAAATTCGCGAACGGCTTTTCGCTCAAGAAAAATTCAATGAGCAGGACCTTTTAAATATCCAGCTCGACGATCAGGCAGTTTTTCTCGAGCGGTGGCAGCAACACCTCCTCACCTTACTTGAAGATCAGCAAGACTACCGCGAGGTATATATACAGATTCAAAATTGGGGAGGCCGAGCCGCCATCGACTCCGTGGGCTATCGCATCGTTCGCAACTATCGCCTGAAGTTGATGGAGCTTACGACAGCGCCCATTTTGACTTACATGCGCCGCTATCAGCCCAAGTTTTCTTTCGGCCAACTCAAGCGCCAATTTGAATACCCACTTTGGGAAATGGCTCAGCAAGAGCCAAAACAGCTTCTCAACCCGGATTTTGAATCCTGGAAGGCGATAAAGCTCGCCGCTCTGGATCAAGTACTGGAAAAAATGAATCGCAGCAATCAACCCCTTAAGCGTCAATCCTGGGGTGCTGAAAATACGGCAAAGATCCAGCATCCACTGGGCAAAGCAATACCACCCCTGAACTGGTTCCTGGCAATGCCTGCGGAGCCTCTCGCTGGAGATACCCATATGCCCCGCTTCCAGTCTCCCACTCATGGCGCATCCCAGCGCTTAGTGGTTTCACCGGGCCGGGATGCAGACGGTATTTTCCATATGGCCACAGGTCAGAGTGCTCATCCACTCTCACCATTTTTCGGCAACGGCCATCAGGATTGGGTGAAGGGAAACACTTCATCATTTATTGAACGCGAGCCTCGCCACCGACTCACGTTAAATTAGAGGTACCGCAGGGACGCTAAAGTCAGGCAGTCTCATCGAGAATTGCAAAAGACAGAAACGTGGTGAAGAAGGCAAGACTCACAACGAAAGGCAGCACTGGAAAGCACAACATCAGTGCCGCCGATGTAATCCAGAGGTTTCTCACCCAACTCTTCTTTTGCTGGTAGTGGTAGGTGTAGCGCCGGGTGTGACTGTCTAGCTGTGCAGGAATTGCTATTTCACGGACCGGTGGGAGAAAAAAGCGCACAGCATTGGTGCAATAAAAGCGAATAAATGCAAGCAGCATATTGAACACCACTCTGAGAGTACCTTTTCAGTATAGGTACTCTCGGCGTCATTGGGTCCCTGCCTTAATCTTCTCGATTTGGCTGATACCACTGAAGCTTTTCATGCAAGCTCACTACCCCACCAATGATGGTGAGTGTTGGCGCTCGAACTTCACTGTTTTCAGCAAGGGCCGGCAAGCTGCTCAAGTCACCGACAACTACTCGCTGGTCTCGCGTAGTGCCCTTTTCAACCAAGGCCGCCGGCGTATTCGCATCGAGCCCGTGTTTAATCAATTCAGCACAAATGGTTTGTAACCCCGTAAGCCCCATATAGAAAACCAGGGTTTGTGCTGGGCCCGCAAGTTCTTGCCAAGGGAGGTCCAACTCACCCTCTTTCAGGTGCCCGGTAATAAAGCGCACAGATTGAGCGTGATCCCGGTGAGTCAGTGGGATACCAGCGTAACTGGCGCAACCAGAGGCCGCAGTGATTCCCGGCACTACCTGAAAGGGAATCCCCGCCTCTGACAACTTGTCTATTTCCTCACCGCCTCGACCAAAAATAAAGGGATCGCCTCCCTTAAGTCGCAAAACTTTTTTACCTTGGCTGGCCAAATCTACCAACAGCTGATTGATATCGTCCTGTGGCACCGCGTGGAAAGCCTTGCGCTTACCCACATAGATCCGCTCTGCATCCCGGCGCACCAACTCCATCACTTCCGGTGAAACCAGCCGATCGTAGAGCACCACATCCGCCTGCTGCATCAAGCGCAGTGCGCGAAAAGTCAGCAGGTCTGGATCTCCCGGACCTCCACCTACCAGGTAAACCTCACCCACCGGATTCGGGCTCCCCTGCCAGTCTTGAAGCGCATCCACCAGCGCCTGCTCGGCATCTGCTGGTTGCCCGGCCTCCATGCGGTTGGCAACGGGGCCGGCAAAAACCCACTCCCAAAAATTCTTGCGCCGAGACTCTGGAAGCGCTGCCTTAACCCTATCGCGCATCCCTGCCGCCAAAGTTACCAGCGGTCCCAGCCCCGGCGATAGCAGGGCTTCGAGCTGAGCCCTGATTCTGCGCGCCAGTACTGGAGCCGCGCCACCACTGCTGATGCCGATCGATAGATCTCCCCGCTCCACAATGGCTGGGAAAGTAAACGTGCACAACTCTGGCGCGTCCACCGCATTGACAGGTAGGCGCTGAGCCTGGGCATCGGCTGAAACCTGTGCATTCACGGACTCACTATCAGATGCAGCAACGACCAGCCCCGCTTTCTGTAAATACTCGCTCGAATAAACTGATTGAAACCATTCCCCACCAGAATCAGTCACCATTTGCTGAAGCTCATCGGTAATTTCCGGGGATACCACCAATATCCGTGCACCCGCTTTGTGCAATAAGCGAGCTTTACGGGTGGCAATGGAGCCGCCTCCAACAATCAAACAGGGATGATCTTTGACATCAAATGCGAGGGGTAAATAACGCAACTTCTTATTCCATCAAATAGCGGGCAAAGTGAAACTCATTACTACAAACAAAAAAGGGCGAACTCTACGCTCGCCCTTTTGGAGTGCTACGCTCAGGAAGCTGAGATCACTTCCTGGCCTCGCATATAGGGCCGCAATACTTCCGGCACCTCAATACTGCCATCCTCGCGCTGGTAATTTTCCAGAACAGCGATGAGGGTACGACCCACGGCAAGGCCGGAGCCATTCAGTGTATGCACCAATTCGGGCTTATTGGTTTCCGGGTTGCGCCAACGTGCCTTCATTCGGCGCGCCTGGAAGTCACCTACCAGGGAGCAAGAGGATATCTCGCGGTACTTATCCTGGGACGGAATCCAAACTTCAATATCGTATGTCTTTCGAGCAGAGAAACCGATATCGCCACCGCAGAGAATCACTGTGCGGTATGGCAGGTTCAGCTTCTGCAAAATGGTCTCCGCATTTTGCGTCAGGGTTTCCAGTGCCTCTTCAGACTGATCCGGGCGCGCCACCCAAACCAGTTCTACCTTTTCAAACTGGTGCTGGCGAATCATGCCACGAGTGTCGCGGCCGTGAGAGCCAGCTTCAGAGCGGAAGCAGGTAGTGTGAGCAACCAATTTATGCGGCAGGCTAGCACTGTCTTCAACAATATGATCGCGATACATATTGGTGAGGGGCACTTCCGCAGTCGGGATCAGGTAGAAACCACGATCATCCTCGAGCTTAAACAGGTCTTCCTCAAATTTAGGCAGCTGGGAAGTGCCGTACAGGGAATCAGCATTCACAACAACCGGCACATTGGTTTCCTGGTAACCATGCTCTTCGGTGTGAGTATCCAGCATAAACTGTGCCAACGCGCGATGCAGACGCGCAACATCACCACTCATTACCGCAAAGCGGGAGCCGGTTAGCTTCACTGCCATCTCGAAGTCAAGGCCACCAAGGTGTGTGCCCAGGTCTACGTGGTCTTTAACTTCAAAGTCAAAAGTACGCGGCTGGCCCCAGCGGCGAACTTCTACATTATCGTCTTCACTCTCGCCTTCAGGCACTGAGGCATCCGGCAAGTTGGGAATCGCAGACAAGATTGCATCCAGCTCTCCCTGCAATTCTGTCAGTGCATGTTTGGCATCTTGCAACTCACCTCCGAGGGACTCCACTTCTTTCAAAAGCGGGGCAATATCTTCACCATTCGCCTTGGCACGGCCGATATTTTTCGACTTGCTATTGCGCTCGTTTTGCAAACTCTCGGTGCGCACCTGCAATTCTTTGCGGCGTTCTTCAAGGGCTTCAAGTTTGGCAGTATCCAGTTCTACACCGCGCTTTTTCAGGGCAGCGGCCACCTGGTCCATATCCGTGCGAATCAGTTTGGGATCGAGCATCGTTTCCAGTTCGCCTGTTATCAGGCTCCTACAACAGAGAAGTTAAATTAAAAATACCGTGTCGCCAAAGCGACAGCAGCAGCGGTGGCCAACAAACAACCAACAAGGCTGCCAACAATATAGCCAAGGGCCACCAGCGGCTGGCCATTGTGCCACAGTATCAGGCTTTCGAGGGAGAAAGTGGAAAAGGTTGTCAGTGCGCCAAACATGCCGGTCATCAACAGTAGACGCCATTCCTCCCCCAACATGGCGCGGTGAGCGATCAGTACATAAACAATACCGATCAAAAAAGAGCCTGTTAAATTGACAATGATGGTTCCTAGCGGAAACCGACCCTCAAATACCGGAAAGCTCCAGATACTCACCAGGTGGCGAAGAACTGCCCCAAGTGCGCCGCCCAGGGCGACTGCCAGCCACTGCATTTAGCTGCTTCCTTTCTATCTATCTATTTAGAGTTTCTGTAACGCTGCCTGTCACTCTCGCGATTTAGTCGGCGCAGAGTCTGCAATTTTTCTGAAATTTTTAACTCCAGCCCTCGGGGAACCGGCTGGTAGTACTCGCGCTCGGCAATCTCTTCGGGGAAGTAATTCTCTCCCGCAGCAAAAGCATCGGGTTCGTCGTGGGCGTAGCGATACTCCGCACCGTGGGACAGGCTTTTTGCCAGTTTGGTAGGGGCATTGCGCAAATGCACTGGCACTTCATAACTGGGCTCGCGACGAACATCCGCCACGGCACGATTGTAAGCGGAGTAAACCGCATTGCTTTTTGCCGCAACCGCCAGGTAAGTAATGGCTTGGGCAATTGCCAGCTCGCCCTCGGGGCTCCCCAGTCGTTCCTGCACATCCCAGGCATTCAGTGACAATTGCAAAGCCCTCGGGTCCGCATTGCCGATATCTTCGCTGGCCATACGCACGACACGGCGAGCGATATATAACGGGTCGCAGCCTCCATCCAACATCCGCACAAACCAGTAGAGCGCCGCATCCGGGTCAGACCCCCGCACTGATTTATGCATGGCGGAAATTTGATCGTAAAAATAATCGCCGCCTTTATCAAAACGGCGAACATCGGCACTGAGCACCTCGGCGAGCACGTCTTCATCGACAATCAGTCGCCCGGCCTCCTCTTTGGCCAGGTCGCAGGCCACTTCCAGCAAGTTCAGTGCACTGCGGGCATCCCCATCGGCAGCCCGGGCAATCTTGCCCAACACTTCCTCGGGAATGTTGACGCTCCGCTCGCGCAACTGCAGGTCGGTTTGCAGGGCGTAGCGCAGCAACCCCAACAACTCCTCTTCGGGAATACTGCGCAAAAGATAGACCCGACACCGGGACAGGAGCGCATTGTTCAACTCAAAAGCCGGGTTCTCTGTAGTCGCCCCGACAAAAGTCACAGTGCCCTCCTCCACGTAGGGAAGGAAGGCATCCTGCTGAGCCTTATTAAATCGATGCACTTCATCGACAAATAAAATAGTGTGTCGGCCCGACTGTATCCGGTGCTGTTCAGCTTCGGCCACCGCCTGTCGAATATCTTTCACTCCGGCGAGTACCGCAGACAGTGTGGCAAATCGAGCATCGCACTCTTCAGCTAGCAACCGCGCAAAAGTGGTTTTACCCACACCGGGTGGGCCCCACAAAATCATAGAGTGCAGTTGGCCGCGCTCTACGGCCTCCCGCAGAGGTTTGCCCTCCCCCAATAAATGCGACTGGCCCACATAGTGGGCCAGGGAATTCGGCCGCATACGGGCCGCGAGGGGCTGGTGGGTTTTGGGAGTATCGAACAGATCACTCATCTTTAATAATGTCAGTACCGGCCGGGGGCTTAAAATCAAATATAGAAGCGGATAGTTTTGGATTCGCCTCCATACCACTGAACTGAATTTCAGTGGTTTGTCCCATACCATCGCGCACGGTCATTGCCGACGGCAAGCCATTTTTGGCAAATCGAATTTCCATCGCTTTAAAAGGGGCCGAGGGGTTCTTGGGGGTCAGGTGATAAACCCCTTCTTTCTGGCTCACATTAAACGAGCCCCGAATTTCCTCTACTTTGCCCCCCAGTAATAGGGCTGGAGTATCTTTTATACGGGCATCCACCGGGCGAACTGTCACCTGCTCCAGGTCCGGATCGTACAGCCAGAGCGTCTTGTTGTTTGTCACCAGTAACTGGGGATAAGGCTCACCGGTTTTCCAGCGCAATTTGCCCGGGCGCTGCACAGAAAAGCTACCATTGCTCTTTTGTGTGACCTCGCCACGCTCGTCGATCAATGTCTGTTTGAAATTACCCGAAATCGCCTCCAGCGGCTTGAGTAAATCGCTCAGGTCATCTGTAGCATCAGCCCAGGCCGCGCTGACGGTAACACTGATTGAAAGCAGCAGACCCTGCAGAATTCTTTTCATAGTGGAGTCCCAACGTATTGATTTCCTTAAAGATTAACCCCAACTAAGTGAACAGTGGCTTAACCCGCCACTGCTCCAAGGGCCAAACTCCTATCAGGCTGGCGGCGGTGCCAGCACCTCTCGATTGCCGTTGTGGCCCGCCGCAGATATCACCCCAGCAGCCTCCATGGCGTCAATAATTCGAGCCGCGCGATTGTAACCAATCCGCAGCTGACGCTGCACAGAGGAAATTGACGCCTTGCGGGATTTAGTGACGAAAGCTACGGCTTCGTCGTAGAGCGCATCGGCTTCAGGATCTTCATCCTCACCGCCTTCAGACTGTAATCCAGGCACAGGAATACTGTTATTACTATCGTCGACAATACCATCGATATAATCAGGCTCACCGCGACGGCCCCAATCCGCGACAACTTTATGCACTTCGTGATCGTCGACAAAAGCGCCGTGGACACGAACGGGAACACCACTTCCGGGCGGTAAGTACAACATGTCACCATGACCGAGCAGCTGCTCCGCGCCGCCCTGATCGAGGATTGTGCGGGAGTCCACCTTGGACGAAACCTGGAAACCGATTCGAGTAGGTACGTTAGCTTTAATCAAGCCGGTAATAACATCCACCGACGGACGCTGAGTTGCAAGCAGTAAGTGGATCCCAGCTGCACGGGCTTTTTGTGCGATTCGCGCGATCAGCTGTTCAACCTTTTTACCGACGATCATCATCATGTCGGCAAATTCATCAATCACGACAACAATGGCAGGCAGTGCTTTCAGGGCAGGTGCGGTTTGTTCATCTTCCGGCACGCTGGAGGCGGGATCTGGCTGCCAGATAGGATCGATCAGCGGCTCCCCGGCCTCTTCCGCTTCTTTCACTTTGCGATTAAAGCCTGCGAGGTTTCTCACCCCCATTGCCGCCATCAACTTGTAACGGCGTTCCATTTCTCCAACACACCAACGCAAACCATTGGCGGCATCGTTCATATCGGTGATGACCGGGGTCAACAAATGCGGAATGCCCTCGTACACAGAGAGCTCCAGCATTTTTGGGTCCACCAGAATCAGGCGGACCTCATCGGGCGTGGATTTGTACAGCAGGCTCAACAACATAACGTTGATACCCACGGATTTACCCGAACCGGTGGTACCCGCTACCAGTAAGTGAGGCATCTTGGCCAGATCGGCCACCACTGGCTGACCGGAAATATCGTGACCGAGCGCCAGAGTCAGCGGCGATTTGGCATTATCGTAAACATCTGCCGACAACACTTCACTGAGGCGCACCATCTGTCGATTTTCGTTAGGGATTTCAATACCCACTACCGATTTGCCTGGGATTACCTCGACCACACGCACACTGATCACCGCCAGTGAGCGCGCCAGGTCTTTTGCCAGATTGGAAATCTTGCTCACCTTTACACCGGGAGCAGGCTGAATTTCAAAGCGGGTTACTACCGGTCCCGGCAGCACAGATACCACTTCGGCAACAACGCCGAAGTCTTTCAGCTTAAGTTCCAACAGGCGTGACAGCGCTTCCAGGGATTCCCGGGAGAAGCCGGCCTTCTTGTTTTGATCTGCTGGATCGAGAAGACCCAGCGGCGGCAGGGTTCCAGTAACCGGGCCACTCTTGAAAAGCTCTCGCTGTTTTTCCTTTGCTGCCCGAGGACTCTGCTTCGGCTTGGGGGCAGTGGGCTCAATCTTTGGGGGAATTCGTTTGGCAACTCGCTGTTTCTCTTCCTCCACAGCGGCCTTGCGCACGACGATCGCCTCTCTGGCCACCCTCCGCTCATTGCGCTTTTGGCGCCAGCGTTGATAGAAACTGCCCAGTAAGGCAAAAAAGCCGAGCACATTCTTGCCGATTGCCTCTGCCAATTTGAGCCACGACAAACCTGTAAAAACAGTGACACCGATAGCAAATATCGCCAGCAGTAAAATGGTTGCCCCTACATAGCCGAGGCTAGAACCCAGGGCAGACGCCATCGCACTGCCGATGATGCCTCCGTTGGTAAACGGCAACGGGTTTTCTGCGGGATCAAAACAAAGAGTCGCCATTGCCGCCCCGCTGACAAGAACAAGCAGCAAGCCAAATACTCTCAAAGCAAATAGCGGCAAATGGAAGCGGGCATTGCGATCGCGAAGAATGTGATAGGCCCGCAGACCAATCAGCAAGGGGAACAGGTAAGCCATCCATCCGAGCAAAGACAAACACACATCTGCCAGCCAAGCACCGGCTGGCCCAATGGCATTGTGCACTTGTTGGGTACTGCCAGTTTGCGACCAGCCCGGATCTTCTGCGCTAAAGCTTAACAGGCTAATGGCGAGCAACAGGGCACCAGCCAGCAAACTGATCAGGGCCCCCTCGCGAACGAGTCGGGCGATCAATGAGTCTGGCAATGCATTGCTCTCTGCAGGGCTTTTTTCAGTTGCGCTTTCGGCCTTCAATGGCTTACCTCAATAATGCTGTACTTTTTATGTCCACATGAACTTGGCGGTGTCTACCTGGGACCTGAATCCCCATGCCGCCTGACAAAATTCTGTATTGCTTACAGAAGAAAGCAAATCAATCAGGCTATTTTACAATCTACGCTTTCAGATTGCGCCTTACGATCCCTGACACCAAGTAGTTTTTTGTTGTTTGGCGGCAGTATCGAAAAACCTGGAGCGCTTCCTAGCCAGTATTCTCTTCTAAATTTATCGGTTTGTACGTGCGATAGATGCAATTTGGAATCATCATCGAGATATCTTGCCCTGAATCCTCCCAGCAAACCTCATCAATAATCGCCTGGGTAACTCTCTCGCGGAGGTAACTATTCAGAATTTCCAATTTGTATTGATCCCCGCCCAACTCTGTTTTTAATTTGTCTTGAGTACTATCCCGGTAATAGGTTCTGGATACCCGCTCTGCTTGCGAAAAGCCTGCATCGCTGAGTAATTGTAACAACTGGTCTTCCCGCAAAAAGAACCGATCCAAGAGCAACGATTCACGGTGTGTCAGCGCTGACAGTTTTCGCTTTTGGGCACACAGTAAATCTTGGACCCCGGCAGACGCCGGCATCAAGTCCCAAACCAACAGCGGACCTCCCGGCTTCAAAACCCGATAACACTCCTGGAGAACCAGGGGCTGATCTTTATAAGGCACTTCGTGCAGGCCCATTCTGATTGCCACAGCATCAAATAATTCACTGGGATATGGCAAGTTTCTTCCATCACCTATAGTGATATCGGCAGCTAGCAATTGAATATTTGGGTCAAGGTTTTCAAGCTGCGAAGGGTGGGAGTCGCACAAGCTACATTGAATAATAACCCCATGAGCTTTGGCAAACTTAAGCAGGTAGCTACTCAGGACTCCCCTGCCACACATCAAGTCGAGAACTCGACAACCATTGCTGAGGCCCAGCGCCATAGCAAACTTCTCGAGCTCTTCTGGCTCACCCGCGCAAGTAACCGCCCCACCTCCTGTATCACCATATCCATCAGAGACAATTTCACAGCGTATTTGCAAGTTGAGCGCGGTAAATAGATCCAGCAGGTGGGGTGGGCCATGTAAGCTCGCCCGGTGATCGCCATCGGGCTCCAGATCAATGGAAAAACGCAACGAATAACTATCGTCGATAATTTCGGCTACGAAAGCCTGGGCCTCCTCACTAAGGGTCAGAAAAGTTTTAGGATGCCCCAACTGCTCTCGCTTCAGGTTTAAGGGTATGAACTTTCTTTTGTAGCGCATAACGATCCTCAACCCACTGGGGTTTGGGCACTTACTCGAAGTCACTGGTCTCTATGACGCTCACACACTCAATACATCTAACAATCCGTAATTCTAATTTGTGACACCCCATTCTCCCCCTAGCAGTGCCAGCAGCAGCTGCGTTAGATTGGAACTTTTTTACATTTTTCCAGCTCTTACGGCCAACTATGGCGCAATCTCCGATTTGAGCCAAACCTCTAGCAAGGTCAAAGAGAGTTGAATAGGTACGATCAATCGAACAAATTAAGGCAAACTATTTCGCCGAATGGTAAATATCGCCTATTATATCGCCCAATTTAATAGTCTCGCCTGATCAAAAAATGGACGGGCATATGGACTCCCAGCCCATTGGGTAAACTTCGCAAATTGAGAGTTTTAAAGAGTACTTCATGAGCAATAACCATCATCGACTGATCATCCTCGGCTCAGGCCCTGCCGGCTACACCGCGGCTATCTACGCTGCACGGGCAAACCTGAACCCGGTTGTTATCACGGGTATGCAACAGGGTGGGCAGCTGACCACCACCACTGAAGTCGAGAACTGGCCGGGCGGTATTCCGGAGCTTCAAGGTCCGGACCTGATGGTGCAAATGCAGCAGCACGCAGAGCGCTTCGAGACAGAAATCATCTTCGATCACATCGAATCTGTTGATCTGAAACAGCGTCCTTTCACCTTGAAAGGCAACGAAACTTACACCTGTGACTCACTGATTATCGCCACTGGCGCCTCAGCACAGTACCTGGGCCTACCTTCTGAGGAAGCCTTCCAGGGGCGCGGTGTCAGCGCCTGTGCGACCTGTGACGGATTCTTCTATCGCGACCAGAAAGTTGCTGTTGTCGGTGGTGGCAACACCGCCGTAGAAGAGGCCCTGTACCTCTCCAATATCGCCAGTGAAGTGACCCTGATTCACCGCCGCGACGAGCTTCGCGCAGAAAAAATCCTTCAGGACCGTCTGATGGATAAAGTGGAAAACGGCAATATCAATGTCTGCTGGCACAACACCCTGGACGAAGTACTCGGTGACGACAACGGTGTAACTGGGCTGCGCCTGCGCAACACCCAGGACGACACCACAACAGAGCTGGATGTTTCCGGTGTGTTTATTGCTATCGGCCACAAACCGAATACCGGTATCTTTGAAGGCCAGCTTGAAATGAATGGTGGTTACCTCATTGTGGAGAGCGGCCTGAACGGCAATGCCACCCAGACTTCTGTTCCCGGTGTATTTGCCGCAGGTGACGTATCCGACCATATTTACCGCCAGGCGGTAACTTCTGCGGGTACCGGCTGTATGGCCGCCCTGGACGCCGAGCGCTTCCTCGACGCCGAGAAGTAAGTCAAATCCCCGGGCAGAGCTTTTCTGCCCGGTATCCCCCTCTACCGACAGGAGTCAGATCGTGGCAGGGAACACCCAAAGCCGCCTGATGTGGCTCGACCACACCGTTGTTGATTTTCCCCCAACTGAATTCGCACTGGATGACCCCAATGGCCTGCTGGCGGCCGGAGGAGACCTGACTCCCGAGTGGCTGGTTGAAGCCTATCAAAGGGGCGTCTTCCCCTGGTATTCAGATGACCAGCCGATCTTGTGGTGGAGCCCCTCCCCTCGCTGCGTGGTTATCCCGCAAAACTTTCGTATTGGCCGCACTTTGCGCAAAGTATTGCGCCGAGGAACCTTTTCGGTCACCTTCGACCAAGCCTTTCCCGAGGTAATTGAGGCCTGTCGTGCCCCCCGGGCGGATGAAACCGGCACATGGATCACCGATGAGATGTGCGACGCCTATGTCGATATGCACCATCAGGGATTTGCCCACTCTGTGGAGGTTTGGCGCGACGGTCAACTCGTTGGCGGACTCTATGGTATTGCGCTGGGGCGAGTGTTCTTTGGGGAGTCGATGTTTCACCGGGAGACAGACGCTTCAAAAGTCGCTTTTGTCCACCTCGTTCGGCAATTAGAATTGTGGGGCTGCCCACTGATCGACTGCCAGGTGAGCAATCCTCATCTCAGCAGCCTTGGGGCGGTGGAAATGTGTCGTAAGGATTTCGAACAACTGCTGGCAGACGGCGTTAAGCAGCCGCCTTTCCCGCAGCCCTGGAAGCTTTCGTGGACTTATGGGTAAATACTCTCAGCTGGATTCAGTGCGCCTGTTGGCCACCCTGCCCCACCCCTGCGGTTACCTGCCGGATCGGGAGGCGACAACGGTGTTTGTCGATCCACAAACAGAAGTGGATCAGCGTCTGTACAACCGCCTGTCAGAGCTGGGATTCCGGCGCAGTGGTGCCTACCTCTATCGCCCCCAGTGCGCGACCTGTCGCGCCTGCATACCGGCTCGCGTGCCTGTGAGCCTGTTTGTCCCCGACCGCAACCAGAGACGCTGCTGGAAGCGCAACAAGGACCTGGACATATTCCATATCGAGTCCATCGATACAGATGAGCATTACGAACTCTACGCCCGCTATATCGAGCAGCGCCATGCCGATGGGGAGATGTACCCGCCCAGCCGGGAACAATACCGCAGCTTCCTGAGTCAGGCTTGGGGGTCTACTCGCTATATTGAGCTGAGAGCCCGCGGCAAGTTGGTGGCAGTGGCTGTAACAGATATCCTGACTGCCGGGTTATCGGCGATCTATACTTTCTTCGATCCCGATGAGGACAAACGGAGCCTGGGCAGTTACTGCATCCTCTACCAGATCGAATGGGCCCGGCGCTTGGGACTACCTAATCTCTACCTGGGGTACTGGATTGAGAAGTGCCACAAAATGGCCTATAAAAGCCAATTTCGCCCCATCGAAATGTTAAAAGAAAACCGCTGGAGCCTTAAATCGCTCTAGTTCAACACACTCTCCCTTTGCTCTATCTTGCCTTTTCGTGCAAAATGCTCGCCCGTCAAGCCGCGGCTAGGCCAAAGAGCCTCCGGGGTAAAGGTCTGATCAAGTTATTGTAAGGTTGCTGCCGCATGGCAAAAGACGATTATATTGAAATGGAAGGCGAGGTGATCGACACCCTGCCGAACACCACTTTCCGCGTAAAGCTGGAAAACGGACACGTGGTAATTGCGCATATCTCTGGAAAGATGCGTAAAAACTACATTCGCATTCTCACCGGCGACAAGGTGAAAGTGGAGCTGACTCCATACGACCTGAGCAAGGGCCGCATTACGTACCGCGCGCGCTAATTCGCTCAGAGGCCAAATTCCGCAAGGCAATTTGACCTGAAATAAAAAAGCCACCTCTCGGTGGCTTTTTTATTGCTTGGCTGAAGCTAATTTACTTTAGGCGGGCACCGCCGTTTTAATCGCCAGCTCATCATCTTCAATAGTGACGCAAACACGCCCACCCTCTTCTGCCAACTCACCAAAGAGCACGGCTTCTGCCAGAGGCTTGCGCAGCTTGTCGCGAATCAGACGGGACATAGGCCTCGCACCCATCTTCTCGTCATAACCCCGCACCGCCAACCACTCTCGAGCCTCATCATCTACAACCAGTGTCACCTTGGAGTCATCCAACTGGGCCTGCAACTCAACGATAAACTTATCCACCACCGTCTTCACGACATCCAGAGGCAGAGAGCGGAATTGAATAATATTATCGAGGCGATTGCGGAACTCCGGGGTAAACATCTTCTTGATCTCCTCCATTCCATCGGTGGAGTGATCTTGATGGGAGAAACCAATTGAACGACGGCTCATCACCTCAGCGCCCGCATTGGTTGTCATAATCAGGATGACATTGCGGAAGTCCGCTTTGCGGCCGTTGTTATCAGTTAGGGTACCGTGATCCATCACCTGCAAAAGCAGATTGAATACTTCGGGGTGTGCTTTCTCAATTTCATCGAGCAGCACAACACTGTGAGGGTGCTTGGTTACCGAGTCTGTCAGTAAACCACCCTGGTCAAAACCTACATACCCAGGGGGCGCGCCGATCAGGCGGGAAACCGTATGGCGCTCCATATACTCAGACATATCGAAGCGAATCAGCTCGATACCCATCACCTTCGCCAATTGGCGGCAGAGCTCTGTCTTGCCGACTCCGGTGGGGCCCGAAAATAGGAAGGAGCCGATGGGTTTCTCTTCAGAACCCAGGCCGGCGCGACTCAGCTTAATCGCAGTACCCAGGGCATCAATCGCGCTGTCCTGCCCAAACACCACCATTTTGAGATTGTCATCCAGGCGTGATAACTGCTCCTTGTCAGAAGCAGACACGCTCTTGGCAGGTATTCTCGCCATCTTGGCGATAACCATCTCAATCTCACAGACCCCAATAACCTCTTTGCGGTCCTCTTCAGGCAGCAAAGATTGGTAGGCTCCCGCCTCATCGATTACATCAATGGCCTTATCTGGGAGGAATCGCTCGGTGATGTGACGACTGGATAGCTGCGCAGCAGCATCCAAAGCTCCATCGGTAAAGCGGACCTTGTGGTGATCCTCAAAGCAGCTTCTGAGCCCCTGCAATATTTGCACGGTCTCTTCCACTGAGGGCTCACTGACATCGATCTTTTGAAAACGGCGCGACAGCGCGCGATCTTTTTCAAAGATACCGCGATATTCAGTAAAAGTAGTGGAGCCTATGCAGCGCAATTGACCGCTGGAAAGTAGCGGCTTAAGCAGGTTGGAGGCATCCATGACGCCTCCTGAAGCGGCGCCGGCCCCGATGATGGTGTGGATCTCATCAATAAACAGTACGGCGTGCTCACGCTTCTTGAGCTCCGCCAGCAGCGCCTTAAAGCGCTTCTCAAAATCACCGCGATACTTGGTCCCCGCCAGCAGGGAGCCGAGATCCAGAGAGTAAATAGTGCTCTCTTTCAAAGGTTCGGGGATATCCTCATCGACAATACGCCGTGCCAAGCCCTCAGCAATTGCCGTCTTGCCGACACCGGACTCACCCACCAACAGTGGATTGTTCTTGCGGCGACGAGCGAGAACCTGCGTGACACGCTCCACCTCAGGTGCACGCCCCACAAGCGGATCAATACGACCAAGAATTGCCTCTTGATTGAGGTTGGTGGCATAGCTTTCCAGGGGGTCGGAACCACCGGGCTCAGCACCCCCACTAATTTCCTCATCTACCTGCTCAGGTGCAGTATCGGAACCGTGATGGTGATTATTACCACTGGAGCCAACGCGGGAAATTCCATGGGTGATGTAGTTGACGACGTCT
This sequence comes from Microbulbifer sp. ABM4_008, assembly GCF_056311705.1. Lineage (NCBI taxonomy): Bacteria > Pseudomonadati > Pseudomonadota > Gammaproteobacteria > Cellvibrionales > Microbulbiferaceae > Microbulbifer > Microbulbifer sp. ABM4_008. The sequence continues at coordinate 2,705,299 of NZ_CM149970.1, forward strand.
ATCCGGGCAACACTCTGCTGCTTCAAGTAGTAAACAGCCTGGCTCTCCTGCTCACAGAAAATGGCGACCAGGACGTTAGCCCCTGTAACTTCCTTTTTACCGGATGACTGGACATGGAATACGGCCCTCTGCAGGACCCTTTGGAAACCCAATGTCGGCTGGGTTTCTCGATCTGTATCGGCCTCCGGGATCAACGGTGTTGTGGAGTCCACAAACTCCAGGAGTTCACGGCGCAATGCACTTAAATCCGCCCCGCACGCATGTAGAACATCTGCTGCGGATTCGTTATCCAAGAGCGCCAGCAATAGGTGCTCAACGGTCATGAATTCATGCCGTTTCGCTCGAGCACCTTTGAACGCTAGATTAAGCGTTACCTCTAAGTCCTTGCTGAGCATCTAAACCTCAAACCCTAATCGCCAATATTTCCCGCCGACTCCGCTGGTAGGCGCGCACCCTTCGCCGGCGTTTATATCCTGGCTGATTCCCTTCAGGTGACGGGACCCTTTGTTCAAAGCAGTTTTTGTCAGAATCAATCCTCTTTGCTTTCGTCCGCTTCAATTTCACATAACAGGGGATGCTCATTCTCTTGAGCGAACTGATTGACCTGTGCGGCCTTTGTCTCCGCTATATCCCGAGTATAGACACCACACACTGCTTTTCCCCGTGTGTGAACCTGCAACATTAACTGTGTGGCGCGCTCCCGGTTTACTGAAAAAAACAACTCCAAAGTCTCAACAACAAAATCCATGGGGGTGTAGTCATCATTGAGCATAACGACTTTATACATCGGCGGCCGCTTTAGCTGCGGCGGCGCCTCCTCAAGGGCCAACCCACCATCGAAATCATCGAAGTACGGGTTGTCTCCATCAGAGTCACTGGAGCTTAGTTTAATGATTCGCGAAGTACTCATAACAATTATCAATGAATTCTATCGAGCCTGAAAATTGCACCCAATGCAACCTTCAATGACGTGACATTGTAACCTTATTTGACCTTTGACACAGCGGTCAGCGGGGAACCTTGACAATCCTCCAGCTGTTGACTACAAGAGGTAGTGACCGTTACATCAAACGTTAGTCGCAGATAGGATCGCAGCCGATTAACCAGCAGGTCAAATAAATATAAAAACTCTGTAAGGTGGCCAGGGGCCACTCAGGCAATTAGAGGGAATCGTTATGCCTACCGGTACTGTAAAGTGGTTCAACAACGCTAAGGGATATGGGTTTATTCTTGCAGATGAGGGAGGGGAGGATCTGTTCGCGCACTATTCCGCAATTCAGATGGAAGGCTACCGAACCCTGAAGGCCGGCCAGCAAGTCACCTTCGATATTATTCGAGGAGACAAGGGCTACCACGCTGCAAATATCTCTGCACTGACCTCCGAAACCACTTCACCCAACACTTCGAGCAAAAGCGAGTCTGATGCAGTGCTCACAGAGAATTCCAGGGAGAAGGAAGCGGAAGCTGTCGGCTAAGCGAGCCCAGCAAACAGACAATAAAAAAGCCCTTCACCAAGGTGAAGGGCTTTTTTCATGGGACTCGGGCCAACTTAAAGCCAGCCCGGCCTCACGGATGCAGCTTAAGCCATGTGCTTGATAACTTCGTCACCAAACGCAGAACAGGACTTCAGCTCAGCACCGTCCATCAGACGCTCGAAATCGTAGGTTACGGTTTTGGCTTCGATAGCACCTTCCATACCCTTGATTACCAGGTCAGCAGCTTCGTTCCAGCCCAGGTGACGCAGCATCATCTCAGCGGAAAGAATCAGGGAGCCTGGGTTAACCTTGTCCTGGCCAGCGTACTTAGGCGCAGTACCGTGGGTTGCTTCGAACAGGGCAACGTCGTCGGACAGGTTTGCGCCCGGAGCGATACCAATACCACCAACCTGTGCAGCCAGTGCGTCAGACAGGTAGTCGCCGTTCAGGTTCAGGGTAGCAATTACGTCGTACTCAGCCGGACGCAGCAGGATCTGCTGCAGCATAGCGTCAGCAATTACGTCCTTAACAACGATTTCCTTGCCAGTCTTCGGGTTCTTGAAGCTGTGCCAGGGGCCGCCGTCCAGCGGCTGAGCGCCAAACTCGTCGCGAGCCAGCTCGTAACCCCAATCAGCGAAGGCACCTTCGGTGAACTTCATGATGTTGCCTTTGTGTACCAGGGTTACAGAATCGCGATCCTGATCCACAGCGTACTGGATGGCCTTGCGCACGAGACGCTTGGTACCTTCTGCAGAAACCGGCTTAACACCGATACCACAGTTCTCAGGGAAACGGATCTTCTTAACACCCATCTCGTCCTGCAGGAACTTGATAACTTTCTTAGCTTCGTCAGTGTCAGCTTTCCACTCGATACCAGCGTAGATATCTTCGGAGTTTTCACGGAAGATAACCATGTCTACCTTGTTCGGCTCTTTAACCGGAGAAGGTACACCGCTGAACCAGCGCACCGGGCGCTGACATACGTACAGATCCAACTCCTGACGCAGGGCTACGTTCAAGGAACGGAAGCCGCCGCCTACTGGAGTGGTCAGGGGGCCTTTGATGCTAACAACGTAGTCTTTGATCGCTTCCAGAGTTTCAGCCGGGAACCAGTCGCCAGCGTAAGTCTCTGCCGCTTTCTCACCGCAGTAGATTTCCATCCACTCGATTTTCTTTTCGCCGCCGAAAGCTTTTTCTACAGACGCGTCGATCACCTTGCGCATTACCGGGGTGATATCCACACCGATGCCGTCACCCTCGATGAAAGGAATAACCGGGCGATTCGGAACATTCAGCGAACCGTCGGAATTGACTGTAACTTTTTCGCCGTCTGCCGGCACTTGGATATGACCCATATTGCGTAAACTCCCAAAATTCTATGACTTTTTAGGTCCAGCGTTGCTTGCACCGCTCCCCCGGGACCTTAGGGCGGGGATGAAAAACGGCGGGATTATAGCAGCCTCGGCTAATTTTTGTAGTTGGATTACAATACTCAATTTTTCTTATGGCAAAGATTATTCTCCTCAACAAGCCTTTTGGCGTATTAAGCCAATTTACAGATGATCAGGATCGCGCCACTTTGGCTAACTTTATCCAGCACAAGGGATTCTATGCGGCGGGCCGCCTAGACTACGATTCTGAAGGATTACTACTACTGACTGATGATGGAGCGCTACAACATCAAATCAGTCACCCCAAGCGGAAAATGCCCAAAACCTATTGGGCCCAGGTGGAGGGTGAAATTACTGATGATGCCCTTTATATGCTCAGGCAAGGGGTCGACCTGAAGGATGGCCGAACCGCACCTGCCAAGGCCAAGCGCCTGCCTGATATGGAGCCCTGGCCCCGCACGCCGCCAATTCGCGAACGCAAATCGATCCCAACCAGCTGGTTGGAGCTGACTATCTCCGAGGGGCGGAATCGCCAGGTAAGGCGGATGACTGCGGCGGTAGGCTTCCCTACCCTGCGGCTAATCCGGGTGGCGATAGGCAGCTGGAAGCTCGACTCATTAAAGCCTGGCGAGTATCGAACGGAGGAGGTTTTTAGCGCTCCCAAGCCCCGAACAAAGCCGGCAAACAACCGCAATCGACCGCGCCGAAAGCGATAATCTATAACGGAAGATCAAAGCGGTCTTGGTCAAATGGGGCGTTCGCAGGTAAAATTCGCCCCCCTTTCATACCAGTGAAGTAGTGACTGTCCTTCTTATGCCTGATTCCACCCACAACAAACAGCCAAAGCGCGTCATCGTCGGTATGTCCGGCGGTGTGGATTCCTCTGTAGCCGCACACCTGCTGATCCAGCAGGGCTATCAAGTGGAAGGCCTGTTTATGAAAAACTGGGATGAAGACGACGGCACAGAATACTGTACCGCCAAGGCAGACCTGGCTGATGCCCAGGCAGTTTGTGAGAAATTGGGCATCAAGTTGCACACCGCCAACTTTGCTGCGGAGTACTGGGATCACGTATTTGAGTACTTCCTGGCAGAGTATAAAGCCGGGCGCACTCCCAATCCGGACATCCTGTGTAACCGGGAAATAAAATTTAAGGTCTTTCTTGAGTACGCCGAAGTGCTGGGTGCCGATGCAATAGCCACCGGGCACTATACCCGTCGCCGCGATATCGATGGCCGCACCTATTTATTGAAGGGCCTCGACGGTAACAAAGACCAGAGCTACTTCCTGCATGCGGTGGGAGAAGCCGAATTTGCCCGCTCACTCTTTCCTCTAGGAGAGCTGGAGAAGCCCGAGGTTCGCCATATCGCTGAAGAAAACGGCTTTATCACCCACAACAAGAAAGACAGCACCGGCATCTGCTTTATCGGCGAGCGCCGCTTCAAGGATTTCCTCGAGCAGTACCTGCCCGCCCAGCCCGGCGATATGGAAACCCCAGAGGGTGAAGTCATGGGGCGCCACGCGGGCCTGATGTACCACACCATTGGCCAGCGCCAGGGGCTCGGTATTGGCGGCGTCAAAGGTGCAGGCGAACAGCCCTGGTATGTTGTCGGAAAAAACCTGGAGCGCAATGTCTTGATTGTGGCCCAGGGTGCACACCACCCCCTGCTTTATGCAACGGGGCTGGAAGCAACACAGACCCACTGGATTAATGGCGCAGCACCGGGCAAAACCTTCCGCTGCCAGGCCAAGACCCGCTATCGCCAACCAGATCAGGATTGCACCGTGCACCTGCAGGACAATGGCGATTTGGTTGTAGAGTTCGACGAGCCACAACGCGCAATCACACCGGGACAATCTCTGGTACTGTACGATGGAGAAACCTGTCTCGGTGGTGCGGTGATCGAGAAAGCCACGGGAGTTGGCGCCGCAGTACCGGAAAAATACAAGAAAGATTAAGGAGTAATTTTGAATAACTGGCGGGATCAGGCACTGGCACTGGCAGGAATATTCCAATCCGCAACACTGGTGGAGCGCCTGGCCAAAACAGGCTCTGCACCGCAGGAACAGCTGGAAACCGGGGTATATAGCCTCTTCCAACTAAACCCTGATCGCACTGAAGATATATTCGCCGGTGCAGACAAGCTGCTGCCCGGCTTAAAAGTATCGCAGCAAATACTAAAGACCCGGCAACACCCGGAATATACCGACGGTCTACGCTACGCCCTCTCGGTGATCTACCTGCAGCGACAACTCAGCAAGAATAATGACCTGCTATCAATCATTGGCAGCCGATTGGATAAGGCCAAGACTCAAGCAGAGCACTTCGAGCTGACTCACGAGAATGTATTTTCCAACCTCGCCAGCATCTACAGCGATACGCTAGGTACCTTCCGCTTCCGGATTCAAGTACTGGGTGACTTCAATTACCTGCAACAGCAGCGTATCGCCAATCAAATTCGCTCCATGCTATTTGCCGGCATCCGCTCGGCAACCCTATGGCGACAGCTGGGTGGGCGTCGCCTGCACCTTCTGTTCCAGCGCAAAAAGCTTTTGAATGCGACCAACGAATTGATCGCACATATCGAATCTATAAAACACTAATCCCGGAGATTTACTATGACAGTTGAGCTTTCCGCACTCACAGCGGTATCCCCTATTGATGGTCGCTACGAGAGCAAGACTGCCCCCCTGCGTGAAATTTTCAGTGAATACGGCCTGATCCGCGCCCGCGTTGAAGTGGAAGTACGCTGGCTGCAAAAACTTTCCGCACATAAAGAGATCGCCGAAGTTGAGCAGTTCGACGAAGCTGCCAACAAGCTGCTCGACAGCATTGTGGCCGACTTCTCCCTGGAAGATGCTGAGCGCATCAAGGAAATCGAGCGCACCACGAACCACGATGTAAAAGCGGTTGAATACTTCCTCAAGGATAAAATCAGCAGCAATGCCCAGCTGGCAAAAGTGAGTGAATTCGTACACTTTGCCTGCACCTCTGAGGACATCAATAACCTGTCCCACGCCCTGATGCTTCGCGCCGGCCGCGACAACGTCATGTTGCCTGCGATGGAAGCCCTGATTGACGCTATCGTAGGCCTGGCCCAGGACTTTGCCGACGTACCCATGCTGTCCCGTACTCACGGCCAGACTGCCAGCCCGTCTACTGTTGGTAAAGAACTTGCCAACGTGGCCGCGCGCCTACGCCGCCAGGTAGCCCAGATTAAAGCGGTACCGCTGCTGGGTAAAATTAACGGTGCGGTAGGTAATTACAACGCTCACCTGTCCGCCTATCCCAATATTGATTGGGAGCAAAATGCTGAAGAATTCATTTCTTCTCTGGGCCTTAGCTGGAACCCCTACACCACCCAGATCGAGCCCCACGACTACATTGCTGAGCTGTTCGACGCTGTTGCCCGCTTTAACACCATCCTGATCGATTTTGACCGCGATGTATGGGGCTACATCTCCCTGGGTTACTTCAAGCAAAAAGTCGTAGCCGGTGAAGTTGGCTCCTCCACCATGCCGCACAAAGTTAACCCCATTGACTTCGAAAACTCCGAAGGCAATCTGGGTATCGCCAACGCCGTATTCCAGCACCTGGCAGCCAAACTTCCAGTATCCCGCTGGCAGCGCGACCTGACAGACTCCACCGTGCTGCGCAATATGGGGGTGGGTGCGGGCTACTCTGCCATTGCCTATGCCGCCACCATGAAAGGCCTGGGCAAACTGGAAATCAACCGCGAGCGCCTAGCGGAAGACCTGGATAATTCATGGGAAGTGTTGGCAGAACCGATCCAAACGGTTATGCGTCGCTACAACATTGAAGAGCCTTACGAAAAACTGAAGGCCCTTACCCGTGGCCAGGGCATCACCCGTGAAACCCTGAAAGTATTTATCGAGAACCTGGAGATTCCCGCAGAAGCCAAGAGCGATCTGCTGGAAATGACTCCGGCATCCTATATCGGTAACGCCGTAGAACAAGCTCGCAAAATTTAACCGAGCCCAGCTACCAGCCGCACCCAGTGCGGCTGGTCATCTTTTAAAAAATACAAAAGTACGCTGGATAGTTTCCGAACCTCAGAATATCCAGATACAAACCCCAGCCTTCTGACAGTGAGAGTTACCGTGGCCAGCCCCCTTACCCATCTTGGCGACATGCCCATCGAAGTTTTTATGCGTGACTACTGGCAGCAGAAACCCCTGCTGATACGCAATGCTTTCGCCAACTTTGAATCACCCATCTCGGGTGAAGAACTCGCTGGTATGGCCCTGGAGGAAGCGGTCGAGTCTCGCTTGGTATTGGAAAATGGTGAGAGCGGCCCCTGGGAGCTGCGCACCGGTCCATTCACTGAAGAGGATTTTCTCTCCCTCCCTAAAACCCACTGGACCCTGCTGGTACAAGCTGTCGATCAGTGGATGTCAGAAATTGCTGAACTAAAAGATTTCTTCCGCTTTATCCCCGACTGGCGGCTGGATGATGTGATGATCAGTTACGCCGCCGATAAGGGCAGCGTTGGTCCCCACTACGATCACTACGATGTGTTTCTTCTCCAGGCCGAAGGCAAGCGTTTGTGGCAACAAGGCCCCAAGGTGGATGAAAGCAATCCCCGCCTGGAAGGAACGCGCCTCAATATCCTGAAAGAATTCGAAGCAGAAAACAGCTGGGTACTAGAGCCCGGCGATATGCTTTACTTGCCGCCCCAATACAGCCATTGGGGAATAGCCGAAGGTGGGTGCACCACGATCTCTATTGGTTTCCGCGCGCCTTCCGCCGCGGCGATCCTCGAAGATCTCGCCGCTGAAATCGCTATGGATTTGCCGGACAGCCAGCGTTACACCGATGCCGGTGCTGAAGTGGCGAAAAACCCAGCGGAAATTGACCCCGCCTCTGTTGCCCGCCTGCAACAACAACTCGGCGAATGGCTGCAGCAGCCGGAGAAAATCGCCCAGTGGTTTGGTGCGGTTATGACCGAAGCAAAATACCCGGATACTGTCGCCCTGGATGCTGACGATGCTGCAGACTGGCGCGAACAAATGCCCCGGGGAGCACAACTGGTTTTAAATCCCGCTTCCCGCACCGCCTTTTGCCGCGAGCCAGCCACTTTGTTTGTTGATGGTGAAGCCTTCCCCTGCCCCCTGGCGTTTGCCGAGCGGTTTGCTGAATCCCATGAAATTTCCTGGGATGATATCGAAGCCTTCCCGGAAATAGCCGAAGACAGCGCCCTTCTCGATCAGCTGGTTGCACAGGGCACCTTGATCTACCCTCCTGAGGATTTCTGAGATGCCAGTAGCTATACGCCTAGCGGATTGGAACACTGACCGGGACGCAATTCGTTCAATTCGCGAAGCAGTTTTTGTACAGGAACAACAGGTACCTGCGGACCTGGAATGGGATGATCAAGAGGAGACATCCCAGCACTTCCTCGTCTTCCGCGAAACAATCCCAGTTGCCACCGGGCGCCTCACCCAAGGCGGAAAAATTGGTCGTATGGCTGTACAGAAATCTTCACGCGGATGCGGCATCGGGGCCCAGCTATTGCAGGCCATCTGTGAGCGGGCGAAGGAACAAAACTTTCAGCAAGTCTATTTACATGCACAGCAACATGCCGAGGGGTTTTACTTGCAGGCTGGGTTTGAGGTGGAAGGCGACGTGTTTTACGAAGCGGGAATTCCCCACATCAAAATGGTGCGCGGCCTGATTTGACCATTTTGAGGCCTGCCACCAGCACCCATATTGCAGGCCCAGCCCCATCTCAACTCTCTACTGGGGCATAGCGCTTCTCGACAAAGTGAGCCAAAGGCGCTATCCCCAACACATATACTATCCAGAGCCCAAGCCCCCAATAGGGATTGAAAAGGGTCAACAAGCACGCCAGGATACTGGTACACAACATCACCATGCTGACCACTAGTACACGGTGCGCGGATACGTTCGTTCGGTTCGCAGCGACACACCACATACCCGCAATTGCGATAGCGGCCACCGCGTAGCTGGCTGACAATAAGATCACTGACCAAACCTGGTCTGGATACTCCCCCATCAAACTTGCTGGAAAAGGAATAAACGCCACCGCCCCCAATAGCAAAAAGTTAAAACTGGTAAAGGCAACCGATTTAAATTGGTGGTCCGACATCAGATGATTGTGGGTAAGCCATAGCCGACAGAGAATCGCAAAGCTCAGTATCCAGGAAAAAAAGTGGGGCAACTGCTGAAGAATATTGCTGTGGAAATCCTCGCCCGGCTTTATATCCTCCAGATCGGGAATCTGGATATTAAAAACCAACAGCGTCATAGCAATGGCAAAAACGCCATCACTCACGGCATTAATACGGCTAGCCAAGAAAGACTTTCGACGCATGGGCCACCATCGATTGCCAGGGTTGCATACTCATTAAAGCCCAGTCCCGAAGCACGATCTCACCTCCAGTATCAAGATGCCAACAGCGTTCACACTGCTCACATCCCTTCCACCTGATAACGAGCCACGGAATGTTTCTATTGGGGAGATGAAATTACGTGATAACGACTTTGTAAGTGTATTCTTTTGAATAAAGAGTCTATTAAAGCTCCTCAATACGGCACCGCCTAGCAAATAGCATTCAACTTCAACAGCCGTTGGCGATACTTTGATCAAACCTAGCTGCCCGATCGATTTCAATCCTGCTTACTATCAACTACTTGTGTTCGGGCTACGGCTCCTAATTGCTCTAAGATCTATCTAATGCGACTTGTTTCATATCCATTTAAAACCCTAGCGCTTTATCCCTATTGGTCGCTGCAATCATAAGCAGGAGCTGAGGAGTGAAGCCCAAGGCCGAGACGTGGCAATAGACACCGATAAAGAAAAGCCTATGGGGCAGAAACACTTCCGCTACGCGTCTTGGACAGTTGCAGTCATATTTTTCAGCGCCAGCGTAACCAACTCAATCCTATTTGCCCTACTATCACCTAGCCTCACTCAAGAACTCAATCTCAACCATCAAAGCTTAGGGATGCTGGGAGGATATTACTTTGTCGCCTATTCTATTGGTCAACTGACACTTGGCTCACTATTGGGCCCTATAAGTCCACGGTATTTACTGGGTATCTCAGCCGCCCTCGCCGCTAGCGGCTGTGTAATTTTTGCCAGCAGTCATTCTTTCGGAACAGCCCTTACAGGGCAGCTCTTAGTCGCACTTGGATTATCCAGTAGCTTCTTGGGAGTTATCTATGTTATCGGACGGGATTTACCTAATAAGTTTTCACTAATGGCCGCTGTTAGCCAAGGACTAGCTAATTTCGCAGCAGCTTCACTCTCATTACTTATCGGTTTGTTCGATACCGAAGTCTCATTCCGGGAGCCCTACTTCATCGCAGCGCTATTTTTTATTTGCCTTGCTGTGCTGCTATTTATTTTTATTGGCAGCAATCAAAACTCTTCCCATGAACTCTCTGCCAAAAAAGCCACTCAATTTGACAAGCTAAATTCATGCTTCAAATCAAGAGCTTTTTGGCTGGCCCTCACCTTCTACTCCTGCCTTTTCGGCGTAATTATCGCCTACTCTGATTTATGGAATATCCAGTTCCAGGTTGATTTTTTTCGTGAAACATCCAAAGAAAGTGCCCTACTCAATGCGATGATTTCAACGGGCATCATTATCGGCAGCTTTATTGTCGGTGCTTGGTCTCATTATCGGGGAGATTATATAATTCCAGCGAGAACTTTTAGTTTCCTCTCAATTATTGCTGTCACAGCTTTACTTAGTATTCACTTGTCGGACTCCTGGACTTTGGCGGCAAATTTTCTCTTAGGGTTTGGCCTCAGCAGCTCAATTCTATCTCTCTCGATAGTGCAATCTGAACTTCCTGAAAAGGCGCACGCCATTGCCTCTGCCCTTATTGTAACTGGGGGCTTTGTTTTAGGAGGGGTAATTCAAACCCTCATAGGGCTCTCACTCGATCAAGATATAGAGTTCGCTTATATCCGCTCCCTCAGCAATCTACTAGCCAGACTTTTTGACTTTGCTCCACAACCAACACAGAAATTCTACAATTACCAAGCGGGATTTCAGCTAATCGGGATTGTCGTCATCATAGGCTGCATCAGCAGCCTACTTTTGAACAGCAAAAAGCTAGTCAAGAAGCGCGGTTCTAAAATCGGAAGTTCGTAGTGCTAAGCCTGCGACTCGACGACCTAAATGTACGGCTGTAAGTCGGTCCAACTGATGAATTTCACCAACCCCCTCAGCGACAGCTACCAAGCCCGACTGACAACCACCCCGGTTTCTACCCAGGGAATCTTGACTCGGTAGAATATCCAGGGGAACCCACAACATGCCCATTTGTGCAGCAAAGACCTGTAGAGTCCTGATGGTACCTAGCTGATCACCACTAAAATTACTACCAACAGTAAATCCTGCAGCTAACTTATCCAGCCAGCACCGATCTCCATAGCGTTCACTTGCTGCATCCATAAATGCTTTGAATTGAGCGGAGACAGTACCCATAAAGGTCGGCGAACCCATTACTATGGCTTCACATTGATCCAACTGAGCTAATAATGACTGGTCTTCATAACGTCCGTGACGAATGCTCTCTCCCTGAATCTCAAGGGCAACACCAATACACTTCTCTAGCGTGTTAACTCCCTCCACCACGGACTCCGCAAGAACTTTACTGCAGCCAGATACAGAATGGTAAACAACACCTACCCTCTTCATATGACTCTCTCCGCTATGCCGCCTGACTCAAATATCCGGCCTAACTTTTGATCAATTTCTCTGCCAGCCGGCACTTCTATCCCAAAGATATCCAGTAAAGTAGCCCGAAGCTCATCAACATCCGCTATCATGACAACACTCTTGGAGCCTAAAAGTGGTTGATAGCTTAACTGTCTATTGAAAAGTGTATGCCGCCCCTCTGGGAAAGACCGAGTAACAATCAAGTGCTCTACAAACCTGGATTCTGGGTGCGTTGAGCAATACCAACTACCAATTTTATAATCGCCATGAGTTTTAGGTTTCAAGTCAAAGCTGTACATAGGTTGCCAACCACTATCGGTTGTAACCTCTAACAGGTACTCATCATCTATTAAAGTAAAGCGGTAAACACCGTGCGGTGTACTCTGACGATCACTGGAGTCTAAATTGAGTGGTGCAGTCAAAGTGTTACTTCCAAATCCCGCATCTATCAGGAAGCGTGCACCCTCAAGCTCCACCATCAGAATCATATGCGACTGAGCGGGTTGATGCCCTATCGGCATTTGCCACAGTATCCGTGCGGCGAGGTTCGTAACTTTAAAACCGATTTGCCCTAACACTGCCCCTAATAAGGAATTTTGCTCGTAACAATAACCTCCACGTTTTTGTTGTACCAACTTGGCCTCTATAGATTCCAACTCAATATCCACTGGGCTTCCCAAAAATGAAGTGACGTTCTCGAATGGAATCGTACGGACGTGCTGGGTCAACAACTGCTGTAGACACTGCAAGTTAGCACCCGGGGCTCCATCAAAATTAATACGGTCTAAATATTGCTGCAAGTTAATACCAGGGGTACCCATCTCGATTGTCTCCTCAAAACCCGGGCTCATAAACAATAGACGAGAGCTTAATACCTAAACCTAACTTGAGGTCAATAGCTTTTTCATCTTCCACACTGGTTACGATCTAGAGCAATTCTGGCTCATAATGTAGGGATTACTCAGCAAACGCAGACTACAATCTTGCTAACGAAGCGAAAACAATCAGGAAGAACTTGGTGAAATACCGTTTTTAGGGACATCATCTGGCACACCAACCAATTAGCAGAGCGTTTCTGTTGCTGGAATTTTGGAAACTGTACTAGTACATAAAGCGATTTAGGCAGAGAATATCACCGCAAAAGTGAGCCGTATAAGACACGACTTTCTACTTAAATACTTTATTTACGGAGAATATATCAACACCCAATCAAATTCTCTCCATGACAGTACTCACTATAAATAGAACCTAATGCTCAAAAGAGACAATTAGGAATGAGGCACAATCAGTTTATAGGGGCGGCTATAGTTATCTGAAGACTTTACGTATCTGAAACTGGCTAAACAGGGAGTACTACCCCATATGTATAGATAACCCAACATATACTAACGTAATCATATGGGAGAGCTATGCCGAAACAGAAAAACGACTCTCCAAAATAACTAGATTGAAGATCAAAGTCACAATACTACAGAATCAATTTACACAATAATAAAGGACCAAGTAGGCACGCCCAGTCACCAAGTCCCCTTATCAGCAATTTATCAAGCGGGTTCTATGTGTTGGGAAAACCCGATTAAACCCGACCATTAAGTCAACTGCCTTTTCAACTGATAACAATCGTTATATACCTGCCCCACCTACATACAAATTAGTCTGAGCATTGGAAAAGCAAGACAGTAGTCTACACAACCGTTCTAAAAAGACATATATCCTACACAGGCAAACAGTCAAATAAAGTCATCCTAAATATGGATAAATATATTAAATACATCGCCACATACAAAAAACTCATAAATGTCACAAACGGCATGCTAATTATATTAGCCAAACCACTGTGAGGGCATAATGCCCCTAAATAGCCTTCCATTCTCACCCACTCAATACACGACAAGTAGCTCTTAAACACGCCTTTACCGTATTATCCAATATATAAATCAAAATAAAATCGAGGTACCCATGCAAAATTTGGAGCAATGGACAAATTTCTGGAAGCAAGGATTTCCCACTTCTTTTGCACAAGTTCTGCCCCACAGCTATACAGGAAAAACAGGCGAATATTGGAGATCAACAGTCTCTGGATTGAGTCCTAACTCTAAAGTTCTCGATATTGCATGCGGCAATGGTGCAATAGCTTTATTAATTGCAGATGAAGCATCAAAGTCTGGCAAACCTCTTGAAATACATGCTGCTGATGCAGCTAACATCACCCCCCTAGCAACCAACAAAAACCCTAGAAATCAAAAACTATTAGAAAAACTACACTTTCACTCCTGCATGGCAATCGAAAAAATTCATTCACTTGATGAGAAATTCAACCTAATTACTTCACAATTTGGCTTTGAGTACAGCAATAAATTGGAAGCCGCGAGAAGTATAGAAAAATCACTGGAGTCTGGAGGAGTATTTAAAGCGATATGCCACAAAACAAACTCCACCCCCTACAGAAATTGCTCAGATGAGGTTTCAGCCCACAAGCTAATTACCGAAGAATTAAGAATCCCAGAGCAAACTACATCTTTTATACATGATTTTAAAGACATCCAGTCCATTGAAGAGGCAAAAGTAAAATTAGGCAACCCGCACACAGCAGACAAATTAAAGTATCTTATTACATCCGTAGAGATGTTAATTTCCAAACATCCAAAATCTGCGACAACCTACTTTGTGAGAAACTCTCTAGAAAACTTCCTGCAAAGAAATTTAGCATCAAATAACACCACAAAAGATAAGTTTCTTTCTTTTTTTAGTACAGAACTGGAATATACGGCTTTAAGGTCGCAAAACCAACTAGATTCATCACTATCAGAAGAGAGTATGGGTAACCTTCTAGCAATATTCGAAAGGTTGGGGATGCAACCACTAGCTCGCGATAAATTCTATGATGAAAACAATTGCACTGGCTGGAAAATTGAAATCCTAAAACCTTAACAGCGCCTAAAAAACTCGGCGAGTAATTTTATGCTCGCCAAAACCCACAATAGCGACTCCTAAACCCCAAAAAATTACCCCTTTATAAATTGCCCTACCCACCTCCACTTATAAAATAATAGCTACAACAATAACAGCTGATTTCAGTTTTGATCCATATCAGTTAATCACCTAAAAAATGGTTAGCTGAGGGTAACCCTCGAACAGAACCACCCAATGAGGAGTTCGATCTGGCACCATTTTTCCATGACCAACTGGGGACCCCATGATGGTCCTAACTTGTTTGTGTAGGGGCTTACCAGCCAGCAGAAAATCTTCGCCATCGCCATATGTATCGAATATTGTAGGAATCCAGGGTCAACAACTTCACAAAAAACACATCGCCAATCAAAATTTAAATTAATACAATTAAAACTCTTTCTCAAGATCAAACCGAGCCAATTGTCTACCTACAGTCCAGCAGCATTGTGTTTTCGTATAAAGTTAATTTTCAGGGAACCAAGATGGTAATACCTCAAACCCTGGACCTGAGTCGGTCTGTAAAGTGCTGTATCGACCACTCAGGCCAACTTTACCATTATTTAATACTTTAAATTGGTGCGGCCAAACGACGCCTGATTCAATCCTTCTATAATCAAACTCCTCAACAAAAACACCATTTTCATAAAGTACCTTTCTAATATACCCAGTATCAGGGTCTATACCAAGTAAAGGGGTTATCCTTCCCCCTGAGACGAGCTTCCACCAGCTTTCACTTCTGTGCTCAGGCACATCAAATGGGCCCTGCACTTCCATCGATGGGTCACGTAGAAAATAAAGGAAATTAAGCCGTAATCCCTGAAGCAAATTATCCTTCTTATTTAAACTAATATAGGCAGCTGACTCAGGGTCAATTGAATTGCCACCTTGATATAGTTCGTATTGACCTTCTACTCCAAAGTGAATTACATTTTCACGACTTGAATACTCGGCGATGGATTCATTCAAAAAATTTAAATATTGAATTTTTGTACGTGACGGCTTGCTTTCTGAAGATAACTCTATTGTAGACGTTAAAGATTCAATCTTATGTAATGAATCCTTCCCTCCAAAAGCACCTAAGAGACTTTCTTTAACCTGTAGTGCGGTTGGCATTTCATTCACTAGCGGCTGGTGCCTAAGTAAAACCTGTCCTAAATCTGTACTCTTTATCTCACCGTGGTACAAGGCCAACTCGCCATTAACTAATACATGAATAAACCCTTCTGCGAGCTGCTGCGGATCTTCGTAGGTTGCTCGATCATTGACCTGATCCAAATCAAAGATAGCAATATCGGCATAATATCCAGGAGCCAATCGTCCCCGATCCTGAATGCCTAAGAAACTCGCGGGCAATGCTGTCATCCCCCTAATCAAGAATGGTAAAGAAATCAGAGATTCATCAACAACAAACTGCCTTATCTTCTTAGCAAACGCTCCAAATGTTCTAGGATGTGCACGCTGGCCTGGCACAGCGTGTGAGCCTCCATCCGAGCTCGTCATCATCCATTCCTGTGTTGCTAATAAGCGAATATTGTCCATATCATATAATTCAAGATTCATCACAGAAGCATCTCTTTGCTCCTTAGCAATATGAAGTACAGTATCTAAAGATGTTAAATTTAATTCCTTGGATACTTGTGCTAACGTTTTTCCATTGAGGTCTTTATTATTATCAGTAAATAATAATTTTTCCGGGCCACCACGAATGTCAAGCATCTGCCTATGTTCTGAATGCAAACGATTTAGGAGATTTTCACTTTGTAATCGTTCAAGAAAAGATGTCATTCCTCCAGCTAAGGCCCAGTCTGGAATAGTATAAGCCAGCAATGAACTCTGCGTTGCAGTATATGGATGTTGTGCAGCAAATACCTGAGCACCATCCGCCCTGGCATTATTGATCAAATCTATCCCTACGTTAGCTCGTCCGTCGTTATGCTTACCCTGCGGAGTAAAATGGCTAAAGATAATTCTCGCATCTATTGCAGAACCAATTTTGATAGCTTCAGCAACAGAAGCATCGTATCCTATACCGTTTAGAACTGCTCCCAAATCCCTATCATGGGTATCATAAATAGCTTTATACTTATTTAAGAATGACAGGGATTCAATCACTTCTTTTGTTGAGGCATAAGAAGCCGGTCGGTAAAAAAGACCCGTTGAGACCCCAAAAGCACCTTGCTGCATACCACTTTCAAGATACTGCGTCGTCTTTGAACGCTCTTCATTGCTGGCAGGTCTATCATTCATCCCCATAACGTTCAAGCGAGCCTGATTGAAACCCACATAGGTTCCTATATTGACGCCGGTATCACTGAGCCTTTCACCTCCCTCCTCAGCGACTTTATATTGCTCTAGAACATCATTTTTCCCAAAGCCATCTACACCAATAATTACCGACGTCACGCCCTGAAAGATCTGGGGTAACATTTTTTTACCCTGCGGGTCTTTGAGATCTGCATGGCTATGCATGTCAATAAACCCAGGAGTAACATATAACCCCTCAGCATTAATGGTTAATTTAGCCTTGCTCCTAAGACTATCAGCGTTCCCTACAAAGACTATCTTGTCATCGACCACTCCTACATCTTGCTTTATCCATGGATTACCTGAACCATCGATAACTTTTCCATCAAGAATCAAAATGTTGTGGTCAACTCCAAGCGGACACTTCTTTAAGCACATTTCTCAAATTCGATAGGGGCTAGGTCTCCCAGTGTTGTATGTATTCTTCGTGAGTTGTAATAAGCAATATAGGCTCTTACATCTGCTACCGCATCCTCCCTTGTCGGATAAAGGTTTCCCGTTACCCACTCCCGCTTCAGGCTGCTGAAGAAACGTTCAGTCGGTGCGTTGTCCCAACAATTTCCCTTACGGCTCATTGAACACACCATCCCATGCTGACTCAATAACGTTTGGTAGGTATGGCTGGCATACTGACTACCACGATCAGAGTGATGCAGGAGACCTTTTGGGGGCGAACGCAAATTGACAGCCATCATCAACGCACGAGTTACCAGGGCCGTTTCCATCTTCCGATCTAGATGCCAACCAATAATCCGGCGCGAATAGAGATCAATCACTACCGCCAAGTACAACCAGCCCTGCGAAGTCCAAATATATGTAATATCAGTCGTCCAAACTTGATTTTTAGCACTCGGTGAGAACTCCCTATTTAGAAGGTTCTCTGCGACCGGCAGGTGATGTTTACTGTCTGTCGTCAGTGTAAATCGCTTCTTGCGCTTTACTGCCAAGCCTAGCTTTTTCATGAGCTTGCGGACTCGATAGCGCCCGACTTCAAAGCCTTCTTTACGTAACAGCTTCATTAACCGACGACTTCCCAGGCTCTGTCTAGATTCTGCAAATAGGGCCTTCAAACGATGGCATAGTTGCCATGTTTGAGCATCTATTGAGCTATTACCACGGCAACACCAATCGTAATAACCAGACTTACTTACCTGCATTACCCGGCAGAGCACCCTAACAGGAAAGCTGCCTTGCTGTTTTTCAATAAAGCTGTACTTTATTTCATTTCTTTCGCAAAGAAGGCGCTGGCCTTTTTTAGGATTTCTTTCTCCATCCGCAACTGCTTATTTTCACATCGTAATCGCTCTAATTCTGCGCGCTCACCTACATCCAACCTCACACCGTCTTCTTCCTGCTTCAGTTCCTTTATCCAGCGTCGCAGGTTATTGGCTGTTGTTCCTACAGCCTCTGCTGCTTTAGAAATTGAATACCCTTGCTCAGAGACTAGCGCTACGGCGTCTTTCTTAAATTCCGGCTTGAAATGCCGACGTGTACCTTTTGTTGTCATACTTCACCTCGCTTGGTAGTTTTACCATCTTAGCGAAGTGTCCGGAAGGATTAGACCACTACAAAATGTCCAAATAATCTATTTTATTGTTCTGTGCCAGAGTTACCGCACTGTAGAAAAGGAACAATAAAACAAGGCAATACTTAACTAATAAACTCTGTGTAAATTTCACAATTACTCCCCATCAACTACATAACTCAAACCAAGAACTTCACGATACGGCGAAATAGATAATCCCACACCTTTAATACCCATGCTTTAGAATACCGCTATTTTCAGCAAGAATTGAAACACCAAATAATATGATACCTGCGATGAGAAAATTGAGAATCAACTTGGTATTCATAACCATCCTTATCAATTTATCTTTATATGGCACACCACAAAACACAACTAAACGGACTTAAAATTCACCGTACTCTAACTTTATCTGTTACAATCTTTGAATCAAACACTACTTATCGCTTAAACAAGACCGGCTATCGATAGAATTTCATACGGATCTCGAAATTTTCCTGGCATTGCAATACAAACGTTTAGTTAACCTTATAAATATTGATGTAGCCAATGGCTTCCCAGCACTAGCAGCTTAATATCTAATTTTCCATTCTACATCTATTACCCTTTTGCCTTGCTTTACTCTTCTACCAAAGATCAATTACAAGAACCTCTACGCACTAAGCCCTTCCTTACCCAAAGTATCACTAGGAAATAGGTTACTGATTCAACTCAGAACAATCTAGTGAGCTGGTACCATTGTTTCAGAGGCAGCCAAAATAGAAAATAATCCAATAAGAGTCATTTAGGACAAAACCCCACTGCCTCGCCTCAGATTCTACCCTTATAGAAGCAGCCCATTATTAGACGAAAGCACGCATCAATTTCCGACTATCGCACTTAACAGCACAGCTGCCGCTTTTTCTGGGAACGACCTTGCATTTTATTCATATTCTTGGAGTATCGCTAAATTGTGGTGTTTTAAAGTTTACTGGGTTCCAAGTAGGTTTGTAGGTCATTTTTTATGTATTCGAGCACAGAGTTATGTCGCACCATATTGAAGCCCTATTAAGTGAATGGCAGGCATCGCCTGAGGATGATTGGGTACTAGCCGTAATCACCAAAGTTCGGGGCTCAGCTTATCGTAAGGCGGGAGCGATAATGTTGTTTCACCCACTAGGTAAGAGTATTGGTCTAGTCAGTGGTGGTTGCTTAGAGGCTGATTTAAAACGATACGCTCAACGCGCTATTCAGTATGATACTTCGATTAAAGTGATTTACGATGCCAGTGATGAGTCGGATGCTAGCTATCAATTAGGCTGTGGTGGCATTGTAGAACTAATTTTATTTCCCCTCACGCATAGAAACCAATATCTTCAGTTGCATTGCCTTTTAGAATATTTGAACTCGGGAAACTCCGCTTTCTACGAACTGGAGTTACCTATTCAAAATACCAATTCAAGAGATCTTGTTGCGAGAGTTATTGCCCCAGAAGCAATGGGCTACCAGATTGATAGCACTACCAAAGCTACCCTATCACTACAAAATGGAAAAACAGATGCTCTGCATCCGAGATTAATTATTCCCTGCCTACCCCGCTTTCATATTGCTGTTTTTGGTGGCGGGTTAGATGCTCAGCCAGTAGTCAAAATTGCTCAAGAACTAGGCTGGCACATTACGGTGATTGATGAACGCACAAGTTTTGCCCGTCATTACGATTTCCCTGGTGCAAGTATTCTAAAGAAACCCTATTCACAGCTGACTACATCACTGCTGAATCAGTTTGATGCGGCGATTGTGATGCACCACAACTTGGACTTGGATGCGAAGGCGTTACAAGCCGTAAGCCTAACGAAGCTACACTATGTTGCGCTGCTCGGCCCTCCACATAGACGTGATAAAGTTCTTGATAGAGCGAGGATAAAAGTAAGTGATTTCTATGGTGTCTTTTCCGCACCGGCAGGTTTAGCATTAGGTGGTGAGCTACCTGAGTCCATTGCTTTGAGCATCCTGGCTCAATGTCACGGAGTATTGCATCAAGCTAGATTGTTACCTCTAGACAAGGTCGCAACGTGAATAAATTTATCCGGGAGACAGCTAGACAACCTTCAAAACGGATACTGGTAGCATTGCTCGCTGCCGGAGAAAGCCGTAGATTTAATGGTATAAAGTTACAAGCAACAGTAGATGTGATTGACTCAAATGGGAAGATTAAGAGTCAGCCTCTGCTGTTGCAAACGCTTGATAAACTAACCAGCCTAAACACAAAAACATCAACCGGGCTAAAAGTAGAGTTATTGGTAGTTCTGGGAGCGCATCAAGAGAAGCTGGCTAATTTGTTGTCTTCCGATGTGAACCGGCGATTTAACCCTAACTGGCAAAGTGGTATTGCAAGCTCTATCAAAGAAGCAGTTATCGAAGCCGAGGCACTTAAGGTAGATGGTTTGCTAATTGCCTTGGCTGATCACATAGGCGTAACTTTGGATGATTATCAACAATTAATCTCTGCGTGGCAGTCATATGGGCAAACTTGCTGCGCCCAATATCAAAATAGTTTTGGTGTACCTGCAGTATTTAACTCCTCAGATTTTACTGATCTCGCATCTCTCACAGGCGATACAGGCGCAAAGCACTTATTGAAAAATAAATCTAATCTAGATGCTTTATCAATTGTTGAGATCGAAGGTGTCGCTATAGATATAGATCGTAGAGCTGACATAGAAAATTGGCAACAAATGATTGTGGAGAATCTCAGTTAGGGCTTATTTTCAGTTTTTAGTGAGAGTATCAATTTACATAAGTACTTCCGTAAAACTAGCTGTGCGATACTCAGATTTCCAAGTCAGAGCCAGTTAACGAAAAGAAGCGATTTCGCCACCGATACGCAATTACTAGTGGGATTATCAAGGAGTGGGTAATGTCAGATAAGAAGTTAACCTTAACCATCAACGACAAAAATTACGCACTAGATGTTGCACCTGAGATGCCACTTTTGTGGGCAATCAGAGATTTGCTTGGATTAACAGGCACTAAATATGGTTGCGGTGCTGGATTGTGTGGAGCTTGTACAATCCACTTGGACGGAGCGCCTACGCGAGCATGTTTAACGACGGTTTCGCAAGCCAACGGCAAGAAAGTAACTACCATCGAGGGGCTGCAATTTGCTGAATTGAAGCAAGCATGGAGCGACAATAACGTTCCACAATGTGGCTATTGTCAGTCTGGCCAGCTTATGACTGCTGCCGCGCTATTGACCCAAAACCCATCACCAAGTGATGAAGAGATTAACTCTGCCATGGCTGGAAATATTTGCCGTTGTGGTACCTACACACGAATTCGAGCTGCTATTCAAGACACCGCTAAAAAGAGAACTTAATAATGAGTAGCTTTACAGCCGTAAAAAATTTCAGCCGCCGGGATGTACTTAAACTATTTGGAGCAACTGGCGGGGGCTTAGCTTTAGGTGCAAGTGGGATAAGCTGGAGTCCGATGGCCATAGCACAAGGAAAGGAGCCGAGGTTAAACCTGTTTGTTGCTGTTGGCGAAGACAATAAAGTCTATCTTACCTGTCATCGTTCAGAGATGGGCCAAGGTATTAGAACCGGGATACCTCAGATACTCGCTGATGAGCTTGAGGCTGATTGGCAACATGTCGTTGTGATTCAAGGGTTAGCCGATAAGCGCTATGGAAGCCAGAATACCGATGGGTCACGCAGTATTCGTAAGCATTATGACAAAATGCGACAAATGGGGGCAATAGCTCGGACCATGCTAGAACAAGCTGCAGCAGACTCATGGCAAGTGCCTGTCGGAGAAGTGGAAGCCAGGAATCATAAAGTCGTGCACGTAAAGTCGGGTAGAAGCTTTAGTTATGGAGAGCTAGCAGTTACTGCTGCGAAACTGCCCATACCAGAATTGAACCATGTGAAACTGAAGGAAAACAAGGACTTTAAACATATCGGCAAATCTCACAAGATTGTCGACATGGATAATATGCTATCCGGAAGAGCTAGATATGGCTACGACATTCAAATAGATGGCATGTTGTATGCCAGTATAGCCAGGCCCCCGGTTCTCGGTAGTGATGTAGAAAGTTTAGATGATACCCTGGCACGCAAGGTTCCCGGGGTTGTGGATGTGATTCAATTACCTGTGCCCGAAGGACCACCTAAGTTTCAAGTTTTAGGTGGTGTAGCAGTTATTGCTACTAACACCTGGAGTGCCTTGCAAGGGCGTAAAGCATTAGAAATAACTTGGACTGCCAGTAAGAATGATAGCCATAACAGCACAAGTTTCATGGAGTCGTTAATTCAGGGGGTCAAGGAGCCTGGTAAATTAGTTCGCCAACAAGGAGTTGAAAACACCGATTGGCCGGAGGACTCTACCCAGCAAGCCATATACACAGTGCCCTATTTGGCCCACGCACCGATGGAAGCTCCTGCTGCTGTAGCTTCAGTTACACCAAATGGCTGTGAAATCTGGGCATCAACACAAACACCCCAAAGTACGCAGCAAAATGTAGCAGCAAACCTCGGGCTCAATGACGAACAAGTGAAAGTTAACGTCACGCTATTAGGGGGCGGCTTTGGAAGGAAGTCAAAGCCTGACTTTAGTGTGGAAGCGGCACTATTGTCTAAAAAGCTTGGACGGCCGGTTAAAGTTAGCTGGAGCCGCGAGGACGATATCCAAAACGGCTACATGCACGCAATTAGTGCCCAACTTTATCAAGCAAAACTTGATAGCGATCAAATGCCAACGGCAATACTACAACGTACCGCCTTTCCATCTATTAGCACTACCTTTGCCGAAAACGTGGAGTACCCGTCCGCTGGAGAGCTGGACCTTGGCTTTGTCGACATTCCATTTACTGTGCCAAGTCATCGTTGTGAAGCGGTTAAAGCATTGGCGCATACCCGTATCGGCTGGATGCGCTCAGTGAGTAATATTCAACACGCCTTTGGTATTGGTAGCTTCGTGGATGAACTGGCACACAATGCCAAAGTATCATGCCCAAAGATGTGGAAAGAAATGTTGGGCCAACCTAGGCATATCGACTTTTCCGGTCAACAGTTCAAATACGGAAACTACGGAGAGGATCTATCACGTCACCCAGTCGATGTTGGTCGCTACCATCAGGTGATTGATATTGTTGAAAGGAATATGGCTGAATTTGCACCTAACCAGCCAAATCAAGGCTGGGGCTTTGCCGTTCATCGAAGCTTTAATAGCTATGTAGCTATAGCGATTCTGGTGGAGGTGAAAAACACAAACCTTAAGGTACTGCAAGCAATTGCAGCTATTGATGCTGGACTTGTTGTTAACCCTGATAGAGTTGTCTCACAAACCGAAGGCGCGGTGATTTTTGGCTTAAGCTTGGCGATGATGGGAGAGGTAGCCTTTGAAGATGGGAAGGTTAAGCAGTCCAACTTCCATGATTACCCTGTACTTCGTATCGGGCAGTGCCCTGATATTTCGGTAACGGTAGTGAGTGCCAATTCTGCTCCAGCAGGCGTTGGTGAGCCTGGTGTGCCACCCGTAGCCCCTGCATTGACCAACGCGATATTTGCAGCAACAGGAACCAGAATTCGCAATCTGCCAGTAAATAAAAAACTTAATGTTTAAGTTATGATCACAATTGCAAAGGTAGAGCTTTATATCCCCCTACTCGTTCTTCGTGAAGGGGGATATATAAAAGAAAACAGCGTAGACAAAGACCCACAGAACTGACTGAACATAATGCAATTCCATTATTGACTCATCAAACTCGTCTCGATCTACAACTTAAAAATTAAATCGCTCAAAAGTTTCTTAATAAAAGCATGGATTGCTACGTAGCAACGGGATACAGGGTTAGAAATTTTCACTTTTTCGACTTCCTCACACTGAAGTCTCATAGTTTTTGGGCCATAGCCTTTACCTTGTTGGGCAACATCAAATAAGGACAGATCTATAAAAACCTCGTTCGGCTTGCCATTATCATTATTGGGGTAGTGTAGAATACTACTCTTACTGGAAACTAAATTACTTTTTTGTTCTAACCGAATAAATTTTAGAGAAGCTTGTCGCTATATCAACTGATTCGGGAGAACATGCGGGATGCCCCCAACCACTGGCGCTAACGCCATCAACAATATCATAGACAATATTGTCATCCTTATTGGGGCTAACTCCTGAAGGCACATAATCTAGCTGGAGGTTGTGGCGCAATTTCCATGCGATATTATGATCTGCACATGAACTATCACCGCTAATCCCTAGAGCACCGATAAGCTTTCCATCCTTATTATACAGAGCTAAGCCACCACCAAATACATTAATTCCTCCGATCTTTTTACCCACCATCGGGTCATCTTCTGTGCCAATTTGATTTGATGAACCACCATAAGCGACATTTGTATCAACTGGATTGCTATGCTGTAAGCCATATAAACTACCACCAGGCTGTACAGCCGAAAAAAGGTTGGCCGTTGATAGTGATAGGTCGGGAAGACTGAATGCATTCGCCGTGTTTGCCTTTTGCGCTGAAATAACTCTGCTCCCAGGCCATTGATCACCTCGGTCCTTGCCTGAAAATGCAACTAATTTAACGACACCATCCCTGTCAACGATAGTTGCCCACATATTAAAGTTAAATCCACCATTTTTTTCGCTTACAATATCTTTAAGCACCTTCTGAAGCTCAGAATGCGTTGGGAATTTAACTGAAGCAGCGTCCATACCAACTTCTCCTTTTCTCGCTCAAGTAATTAGCATCCAATCATAGTAGCTTATTGCTTTAAATGTGCTTCAGCCAATAAAGGTCAGTAGAGCCAACCTATACTCTGCCAGCAAGTTTGAAAATTATTTTCTCGCCCACCTGATTGAAGACTGCCTCTATTAAGAGTTATGACTAGTTTACAACCAACAAGCAGGATAGATCATATTAATCTCCATCCAACTGGTTACGAACCATCTAAATTCAACTTAACTACACGAATGATTGACGACCACCAAATAAACACCATCTAAATAAAAAGTCTATATACACAATAAACGATTTTAAGCTAGAAGAATTACTCAAATAGTAAATTACAGAAAACAATCATGTCTTTTTACAACTGACTCTTATCAATAAGCAGGGTTATAACCGGCCACCCAAAATACATTTTCTTCGCCATTTATACCTATTGTATCGAACGACTCATATACCCATAGGTCTGAATCTAAATTTCTATCTAGCTCATCAGAAAGATACTGTATATTATCTTTAATTGATACGCCCTTTGGATTAGAAGACATTATTAGAGCCAGTCCTTTTGCCGGTCTACACTTGCTTAATTTATCAAAGTCACTTCTAATTTTAGGTATTTCAGGACTACCTGTTGAGCTCATCCACCTCTTCATTTCCACCACCACTTCTATTTCTGATGGCACATCTTCCCGGAAAACAACAAGATCAATTAAGTCATACTCGACCTGAATCCTTCTAGCGAAGCATCTAAAAAGGTACCTGGCAATGATGAACTGATAATATCTCTCATTATTTATTTTTAGAATCCCAGCTTGGTCACACGAGTAGCAAGAATTATTGGAAAGTGACTCCTGAAGATACTGATCCTCCTCCTGCAGAGCCTTACATGATAAAGAAATTAAATCTTTTAATATTAAATCCACCTATCCTCCAACTCACTATTACGCACCACATTGAAGAGTTACTTTGGAAATCAAACTTTAAAATACAAAACTGTAAAGAAACATATACTCGCCACCAAGCAGCATCACTGAAGATCATGCTTCACCAATATAGATAAAACTGACTCTATTACTAAGATTTAGCTTGCCTAAGCTGAATGTGATTCCCCTCAGGATCAGCTACGTTACAAACCTTGAAAATTGGATTTGACCACTCACCTTCCATAGCCCTGCCCCCAAGTGTCTCAGCCTTATTCTTTGCATCTTCAAGACACTCCACCATGACAAATAGTTTAATTGTGTTGAAACTTCGCTCAGGGAGCTCTTTGGGCGGGACATGTACAACAATATTAAATCCGTCTTTACCTATACTAATCAACTTATCTGTTTTATGTAGTACGTAAAAATCAAACATTTTTAGATAGAACTCGGAGAGACCCTGTATATCTCTTGCATATATTACGACTCCGAACTTTGATATTTCACTCATGTTCTACCACCATTTTTTATAAGACTTCCAAGCATTTTAACCTAAACTGCACAAACAAATGTTACCCAAGTACAAAAAATTGTTAACAAGTCAAGCAACCATATATTTCCCCCTAGATTAAAGGATGCCGAACTATAGAAATACCTTTTAGTGGCATATAGCAATTGACATATCCAGTCCCTTCCCGACCCACACAAAAGAACAGTTATCAATCTAACGAAAAGACAATCTAGAGGTATACATAGCATTCCCTTATTATTATGGGATTCCTCTATCGATCATTATATCAACAGCAACTATTAAACTGCTAGATAGTGCTAAAAAGCACCTATTCTTAGGCACTTGCTTTAAGGATATTGTTAAAGTAATACACAAAGTTGCTTCTGTTAGAACTTCTAGAACACATAATTTGTACAAGTTACACCTGTGTTAGATATTAACATCTACAACTTTAACTGCCTTAGCAACAAAGCTTGAAATTATCATCTCATCCTCGCACAGAGAGCTTATCAAGCACTTGAATATAATCCTCCCCCATAGATTTC
Source organism: Microbulbifer sp. ABM4_008 (assembly GCF_056311705.1). Lineage (NCBI taxonomy): Bacteria > Pseudomonadati > Pseudomonadota > Gammaproteobacteria > Cellvibrionales > Microbulbiferaceae > Microbulbifer > Microbulbifer sp. ABM4_008. The sequence continues at coordinate 2,732,349 of NZ_CM149970.1, forward strand.
TATCACGATGATAGGGATATCGGGTAGCAGTAGATGGCATTACCGTGGATTTAAGCGTCTATTTGTTTAACCCAAAGATTACAATGTCTTGCAAGTTGTGCTCTACTCTGTAATATCACGTAGAACAAATACCAGGATTATTGTCAGAAATATCATTATGTATCAGTTTACGTATGAGCCTACCCCTAAAAATGTCCTACTGGACCTGATGGGCGTTAACAAGCGACACGAGCTTGGAACCAGTCAGCTCAGCTTTATATCTGATGCATTTGACATTTCTATCAATAGTCTACGAGTAACATTAAATAGATTGGTAAGTACCGAATTGGTCAGCCATGATGGGCGGGGGGTGTACCGTTTAACAGAAAAAGCGATCGCCAAACGTGCTTTTATCAACCGCTGGCAACATGATACTTTTCATTATGAAACTTGGGACGGTAGTTGGCTTACTTGTCACTTACCTAAAGGAATATCACGTACGGTTCGTAGAAAGTCATTATCGGTTCTCCAATGGTATGGTTTTTCCGTAGGCCTCGACCACCTGTGGGTACGACCCAACAATCTAAAACTCGCCCATTCTGAAATAATCGCTTCATTAGATACTCTTGGACTTGAGGTAGGGGCGAACTGTTTTGTATTGCATGAGGTTCCCGATTCATTAGTCTCTCAATGGGCTCACCAGCTATGGGATATCGGAAGGCTTGATAGCGAATATGACGATCTCGTACGGTCCCTTGAGAAAAGCCTTAAGACTCTGTCAAATAAACCTATTTATACAACATTATCAGAAACATGCCGGTTGGGTGGTGAGGCCATTCATCGCCTAGCGATTGATCCTCTACTCCCAAAGATAATAAGACCGCAAGAGAAGTACCAAGAATTGAAGAATATCGTGCGTAAGTACGATCGTGTTGGCCGTAACATTTGGCTGGAACAGTTGAAGAAGTTAGGTGTTGACTAATAATCACAACAAGGTACTCCTCAATGAATATCCCAATTAGCAAAGAAGAACTAAAGCCTTTTCTGCAGCGTAGTGATGCCAGAGCTTGGTGGATAGTAGCAAGCGCTTGGATTGGCATCGTTAGTATTTTTGTTATTGCAGCACTATTACCGTATTGGTACGTATATATTGCAGCAGTATTCTTGCTTGCTGGGCGTCAACAGGCCTTAGCTGCAATCATGCATGAAGCCAGTCATAAAACGCTTTTCGCAACCCGGGCCTATAATAAATTCGTTGCCAAGTGGTTATCTTCACCATTTTTATTGATGGATGGTGATACCTATATTAAGAGCCATCTAAAACATCATCGAAATGCTGGCACAGATAAAGATCCGGATCTGAAGAACTACAAAGACTATCCTGTAAGTAAAAGGAGTCTAGCGAGAAAATTCATTAGAGATTTTTTGGGAATCACTGGTTTAAAGGCAAACCTATATCTTTTTTTAAACGGTCGAGATTTGTTGAGCAGAAATAAGAGAGTTAATTATCAGTTGACACGGGGCCTGTTTGTTAACGGTATCATGTTTGCGGCGTTGTGGGCCTCTGGCTTTCCGCAGTTGTATATCCTATGGGTAATAGCCTACCTTACAGTCTATATGGCCATCATTCGAATGCGTCAAATCGCTGAGCATGCCGGGGTTAAAGATCTCTATCATCTGGAACCAAAATATAATACACGATCGGTTCCAAGGGGAATTTTAGGATTACTCTTTGTCAGCCCCACCGATGGATTAAGCTACCATTGTGAGCATCACGCTTTTATGGGTGTGCCCACCTATAACTTAAGGGCACTCCATAAGTTTCTTAAGGCCCGCGGGTACTATGATGATGTAGAGCTGGCTGATAACTACCTTGGCGTGTTAAGGCAGGTGTTAAGATAGCAACTGAAACTGAATACTTCGCGGCAAAACAGCTTAAGATAAGTATGATACTTCCACCGTATTTTCCATACAGGCAGCAGCAAAAGCCATACTAACCTATCCGTGAAATGGTTTTTTGCTTTGCTGCAATCCAAATCCATACATTAGAGCTTCGCTTTACATATGATAAATGCCGATCGAGCACCCACTACTGCGCTTACCAGGAATATTCTGCACATCCAACAGCCAACCTAATTGCTGCCTCCGCCAATAAATGATTGGAGTTCAAGGTAGGCAGAGGGGAGTTGGAGTCACTAATTATTAGTGGTATTTCTGTACACCCAAGTATAACGGCATCACAACCATTAGCCTTTAAACTTTGAATAACCTCTTGAAAGTAAGTTACTGAATCTGGCGTCGAGACTCCACAGACCAATTCTTCCATAATTAAGCGGTCTATATTGTGTACCTGCTCATTTGTAGGTCGCAGCCAAGCAAGGTTCTGCCCTTCAATTTTCTTTGGGTAAACATCACTTTCCACCAGCCATTTGGTGCCTAAAATACCAAGCTTTTGATAACCGCGAGATTTCGCACTCTCTGCTACAGCTTCAGCAATATGGAGCCAAGGTAGCGGTGATAACTCTTTTACATACTCAAACGCCTGATGAATGGTATTATCTGGACAAATTAAGAAATCAGCACCCTGCGCTTTGAGCTTTTTAGCTGAAGAAAGCATTAGGTCACCAACACCCAACTAATCGCTGTTATTCAATCGATCCACATAGTCTGCCAAAGAGTGAGTATGCATGGAGATTTCCGGGTGTGCATACTCCCCCAAAATTTTGGGGCTTTCAGTACATATTGTTCTATAGCAAAGGGCGGCCCCTTCTGCGGAGCATCCAACTATACCTATATATTTAGGCAAGGTTTTCATATTACTAAACTTCTATCTATTAGAATTAATCCGCCACTTAGAATTGCGGCGGTCCCTTATGATACGCACTACTATCGATACTCACTTTAGAGTAACTAAACTTAAAACCCAAAGGCTATATCTCTACCGATATCAATATTCCCTTCACATAACTTTTCAGCAAAAGTAATTTTGAAGACACAGCTAATCAATGTAACGCCTATCTCAAACGCTAAAGTACGCACCTTTTGATGGGGCAAATTAATTACTTGAGTATAGCGCTATTGATATCACGCTATTAGAGCGAGATACAGTATGGTTTGAAAAAATCTGACAAGATAAACGGAAGGGATAATACTGGTTTTTTGGCTTTGTGGGCTAGGTGAGCGTAGATAAGACTTTCAGCAGGGAGGCCTTATCTACGCACTTGCTATCGAGTATGATTTTTAATCAGCGCAAGTTATCTCTCTCTTCCTTCATGCGCTTACCTATCGCTAAATGCGTCGCTGGATCAAAATGGTAATAACCTGAGAGATCATCTGTTTCATGAGCCTCAACATTGTAGGTGGTATCGAGACAATTCTGGACACCCACCAAAGTAGAAGCTTAAAGCGTCAAGTCAATTGACACAACACAGGCAGAATGATCAAAATACTGGAGTCAAAGATAAAAATCCATGACTCTTCCGCGCAGCACGCAAATCTCTCTCGATGCGACACCCTATTATCACTGTGTCTCCCGCTGTGTGCGTAGAGCGTTCCTTTGCGGTAGGGATGCTAATCCGAAAAAGACTATGAGCACCGACGCCGGTGGATTGAGGCCAGGATGCATAAGCTGGCCTCAATCTTTGCTCTCGATATCGCTGCCTATGCGGTAATGAGTAATCACACCCATATTGTGCTCTATATCGATACCTACACAGCAAACTCATGGTCCACTATCGAGATAATTGAACGCTGGCAACAACTTTTCAAAGGTTCTGCGCTAAGCAAACGTTATCTTCGCGGTGAAGCCCTGGATGCCGTCGAGCTGGAAAAACTTCAGGAGGTGACATCCCTTTGGCGCGAACGCCTGGTCGATATCAGCTGGTTTATGCGCTGCCTGAACGAGTCCATCGCCCGCCAGGCCAATGCCGAGGACAGCTGCACCGGTCGTTTCTGGGAGGGGCTTTTCAAGTCTCAGGCCTTGCTGGATGAAAGAGCCCTTGCCGCCTGCCTGGCTTACGTGGACCTCAACCCTATCCGTGCTAGTATCGCTAATCCGATTACACTTCGATCCAGCAACGCATCCACACAGCCATCTCAGGCCAGCAGCCCAAAAGCCTACTGCCGCTGGTGGGCGGAGAGCGCCGGGATATGCCTAAAGGCTTGCCTTTTCAGCTGGATCACTATTTAGAGCTGGTAGACTGGAGTGGCCGGCAGCTGCACCCTAAAAAGCGCGGCGCTATTCCCGAAAACATCCCACCTATTTTAAATCGGCTGGGTATTTCGCCAAAACACTGGCTCTACCTAAACCGCAATTTTGAAAGCCGCTTTAAACGCTTGGTGGGCTCGGCGGAAGCGGTACGCCAGGTCTGTGCGCAGCAAAATAAACGCTGGGTACACGGGCTGCCCGATTGCCAGCGCTTTCTTTGCCCCGCCCCCTGCTAGATTACAGAAATCCGCTTATCAGCTGCCCCTAGATTCCATCGCTCCCGACTCTACACCCCACCTGATTCCCTATGGACTCCCAAAATGATCTTTTAACGCCAAATTGCCATCTATTTTGAGACAGATATACCGGCTACCAAGTGGTGGCGAAAAAGTTCTTGTCTAGCTTCCGACTCTCCATTCTTTGGATGTTCTTTGGATGTCCTGGATTAATTTCTCTGGATTAATTTCTAATTCCTGGATTAATTTGAGGAATTATTCAGAGACTCACTAGATTCAATGAACTGCTATACGCACGAAATATACAACTTGGATATAGGAAGATTCTCATCATCAATTAATGCACATTCCAGATTTCAGAGCCCACATATCAATAAAATATTGATAGCTATTTACATACCATCAACTCAGATTTTTATTGAGCGCAGAAAGTACTACTCGGGTTGTGGCTGAAACCTCTTGTTTAGCACAATAGCCATATCTTTTGACAAGTTCGAGATAGACGGCAATAGATAAAGGAAAGAGGAAATAATAAACACAAATCCAGCAATAGACCACGCAATAGAAATACTAAAATAGTGAGCTGTATACCCTGCCACTAAAGCCCCTGCCGTCGCACCCCCTTGTGCAATTAAAGATTTCACCGATAGCATTGTTGATCTTCTAGATTCTGGAATTTTCTCGTGAAACATTGCCGATCCTGGAGCCATCGAAATCCCAACAACAACATGCAATAGTAAATATACAACTATAAAACCATACAAATCACTTTGAATTGCAAATATAAAAAATAGTAGTCCTGTACAGAACTCAAGCACCAATAGCATATTCGAATAATTATTTTTAAAAACTCTTGACAAGGGAATGGAGCATCCCTGCCCTACCGCCATACAAACATAATTTAACGCAAATAGAATACCAAACAACCAAAGACTTTCCTTGCTGTCGACTAAAGTAGAAAGCATTGGCTGCCAAAGTTGCTCTAAACTAATGAACGCGACCCCGCTTATGAAGTCAATTAATAAAAGTGGTTTAAAGACTGGATTCTCAACAATCACATCAAAAGCACTCTTAATGGTACTGTGAACCTCGCGGAAAAAATTCGAACCAACTGGCTCCCCCATAGAATCTGATTCACCAACAAAATAGAAAGTACAAAGCATATGTATTAATATTAAAGGAACAAGAAAGACAAAACCCACCTCATAAAACCCTATAAAATCGTAGCTATCACTTACAAATGAAAACCATACTGGGATAAGTCCTGAAAATACTGCCCCAACAGCTAAGCCAATCATCTGGAAAATATTTACTGAAGCTTGGGCTTCCATCAAGTTTGTTTCACCATCTCTAGAAACCACTTTAAACTGCTCAACAAAAAGTGCATCAATAGTTCCAGAGAAAAGAGCTATAGACAATCCATTAAGAATCATAAATACAATCAATTCCGCAAAGCTAGACGACCACCAAAAACCTATCACTACAAACAGTAGAACCAGCTCGCCAGCTATAAAGGTCTTTTTTCTCCCGTATCTATCAGCAAGCGCTCCAAACGGGACCTCTAAAGCAACAGTGGATATTGTTGCTACTGCCAACAATATACCCATTTCATGAAGCTCGATTCCTTTACTCATAAACAACAAGAATATAATCGGAGCAATCATCCCACTTATAGCTGATATTCCAGCCTGAACAAGACCAAACTTAATTATTAAAGCATGTACCGACCTGCTCATCTTTATCACCATTCCTGGTTGAAACGCCGCCATCGCATAGCAATAAATTATGGCTATGCCTAGCTAAAATTCATACTCTAACCTACTGTGATGGGTCAGCACGATTACATACAAGTACAATTACAACCTCACGAATCCATGTTAGGTATTAAGGGTTGCGATTAGATCAATTCACAAATGATATTCATAACTTTCTATTAGGATAGAAACTATTAACTCTTCACACCTAGGAAGTGAGGATTCCTAAAATACAACTCACGAGATGTTAAAGATCAATTTGCCCCTTGTGATTCAATACTCCAACGCTCACAGTATCAACTTGAATATCTGAAGAGGGTGAGTAATTCGAAAATTTTTAACAAAATTCCCATATGTCATTCGCCTCCAGTTGTAGAAGTAAATAATTAGCCGCATATATAAAGATTAAACTCTAGTCGGGCTGTGCGTTTTCACAAAATAAAGTAAAGCTTGTTTTGCTTCGCTACGAGTAGTAAGTGCCATTAATCAGGGAAAATTCTACTGGTAGCACTACCACCTTTCCCGGTCCAGAAAAAGGCAGCGATGAGTTGAAGGAATTGTAATAATGTGAGGAATGAACGACTTAAATTAGGTCTTAGGTACCTCGCTTGGCCTAGGCAAAGCGATATACCAAAGCAAGGCAACCTGAGAGTATATTGGAGTTAACTTGTAAGCCTTTAAGGCAAAGCCAGAGCGGATAAAACCTTAAGAATGATGGTTTTATCCACTACTTAACCCCTGTAAATGAGTCCTAAATCAATGTAAGTTATCCATCTCTTCTTTCATTCTCTTACCTATCGCTAAATGCGCCGCTGGATCAAAATGGTAATAACCTGAGAGATCATCTGTTTCATGAGCCTCAACATTGTAGATGTTGTCTGCAACAGACTGTTGGGCAGACTGAATAGCTCCACTGGCATCACCATAGTGGCTTTTAGCAATAACAATGGGCAAGTCATAATCATTTAGCGCTTCCCGTAGGCCATTCACCAGACAGGTCAAATTCGCCTCATAGTTGTTTTCATTTACACTTTGCCCTCCATCATTCCAACCCTGGAACCAGATAAAACTATCGATTTCAATCGACTTATTTTCATACTGCGGAAAGTAACCAGCCAAGACTTCAGGGTCGCGCAAGGCCTCAATCTTCTCCAACATCGCAGTGTAAAGAGACTCCTGATTTTCCTCATCTTGGGTCCACTCATTAGCGGCGGAGTCATGGCAGCCAGGGACCTTCCAGTCAACTCTCAGGTCAGTACCACCCTGAACCACTTTTAAAAGCAACAGATCGTTCTCAGTCTCTTCACCGAGGTAGTGCCCTAAAGTGAGCTCTGGTCCATAGCGGTTAGTAGACACGCCGTAATTGGGGAACAATTCACCATGGCGCTCAGAGAAGGAGAGAGAACCGGTATCATTCAATGAACCCTGATACTGCAGTACAGTAATATCGTCTCGTGCACCTTCAAGAGCTGCGTCCAGGTGACCATCAGTATAAATCTCAGCTACCTCCATAGCAGTACTCATTTGCATCCAGGCATCGTAATTGTACCCATAGGAGCCATCGCTAGAGGAGAAGTAATATCTACTGATGGTGGCAAAGAGTCGGTCAGTCAGATCAAAGTTACGGCTATCACAGGTTTCACCTGTATGAGAGTCGAGACTGCCTGCACGGCAGAGGAATTGCCCGAGCTTCTGCACCACAGGATCTTCGTTATCATCGCTAAGTCTCTGGTTATAATCGGCTAGCGAATCACTATTATTGATAAACTGCTCTGTTATCTGGTCATCACTAATCGCCGTAGAACCACAGTCGACATCGCCGTAGGTGTAATCTGCATTGGCATGGCAAATCAGCTCTTGCAAGCGATCTAACCGGGTGTTGTTGCCTTCCATATTGGACTGGCCTGCCATAACCACAACTTTTACAACATCCTCATCTGAAGTATCACCCACTGGATCGGTATTTACGTCGCCACCAGATGGATAGATAGCAAAATCATAATCATAAAACTCAAAATCCCTGAAGGTGTCAGGAGTTGTGACTACGAGAGCATAGAGTTCATGATTGGCAGGTACCGGTACTACGGTACTTGAATCTTCCCCGGAGCTATCAATATCAAATGGATAATAACTACGAGAGCCGGTAGATGGGTTGTAAACCACTGCACGACCACGGAAGTCCGCATGAGCTGGGTTATTTTCAGCATCAACCCTAACCGCAATGGTGTAGTTACTGTCTTCAGTAATACCTTCTACCTTAAAGGCATTAAAAGCCCAAGAGCCTGGTACAAAACCGGTATCCATATCAGTCCAGCTGTTACCCGTCCCTTCCTGGTCAAATGTTTGAGTGTACTTATTATCGTGGGTGCTGGCATCAGGGTGCTCACTCAACATCCGACTCAAAGAGGCTGCCTCCGACACCTGGTAGGCCTCACTCTCAACCATATCCCAGGTCGTGATTTGTGCGGCAAAATCTGCAAACAGGGCCTTCATATCGTGCCCTTGTGCTGTTAGATAGGCATCCGCTGCTTCCAGGTCGTTGAGCCCATCCCTGGAGTCACGGAATACACCTCCCATCAGATCCTTACTCACAGCATAATTAGTCAGCCAAGACCAGAAAATATATGCACCGTACTGATGCCCGCCTTTAAAGTCATAACCATATTGGTGATCGACGGGAGAGTCTTGAATGGCCCAAAGGGTAATATGCGGGTGGAGGGCGTAGTAACCCAGCAAGCTGTCTTTAACGCCCGGGATATTGTGATCCGCGCCCCAGCTTGCGGAGGATTCCAGGGTGTACTTACCACTGGACTCACCTGTGACCCTGTTTAGCTTACCCTGATAGGAGTGGAAGTTCTCATGCATCCAGTGCTGGGCATTAGACTGCGTAAGCGGGTTATCCTCCAGGGTGTAATTCTTAACGAACGTATTACTGATTGAGTCATTGAGTTCTAAATCACGGGTGGAACCTTCATCACTGAAGTAAGTGCAAAGCTCGCCTTTTCCATACATGCCAGCTTCAAAGATATTCCTCTCCCATACCCGCTCTTGAGCCACAATATAATGCTCAAAATTAGCCATGGTTTTGTCGGTATCATCCGACCACCATTGGCACTGGTACGTTGAACAAAGATAGTTGTTGTAACCATCATAGGGGCTGGTAGCAATCATGGATTCATTGCACTTACTGCCACCCAGGTCCATGACTTCATCGTATGTCAGCACACGCTCATAGAGTCGCGCATCCCAGATTTTTCCCGCAAAGGGCCCAAATTGCAGCATGTCGCCCAAGTAAGGATAGCTATCACCATCAACAGATATCGAAGTAGAAGCCTCACCGTTTACGTACACGGTTAGCGTGCCATTGTCCACCGTAACTGCGGCATGATTACAGCTACGGGTTTTTAAAGTACTTTCTGCGTTAGAAAACTGCTGACTGTCTTGGCCGCCCAATTGCCCTACAACAACATCATCACTGATGCCTATATAAAAGCTGCCGGAGTTATTACCACCATTAGGATCGGCAATTGATCTCACCATCACTTCATCGCCTTCAGTACTATCCGGGATGAACTTAAAAGACAAGCTAAAATGCGCGAGGCCATCTTTCTCAGGAAGAGCCACCGTCATGTCTGCATTATTAAAGTCGTTGCGACTGACAAACATTGTGCGCCCTTCTACATCTGGATCCGAAGATGCACTTTCTGTTAGCGCAGTGCCCTCAACAATCACAGAATTTCCACCCGCTACATCACGGAATTCCAAGTGAGACGGAACATGCACCAGAAGGCTGTCAGCTGGTCCATCCAGGAAATCGCTGGCACAATCATTTGCCGCAACTTCAATAGTAACTGTCGCAATATTACTAGCACCACTACTATCTGACGCTAGATATGAGAAGCTATCAGTACCCGTAAAGTCTGTTGCAGGGAGGTACTCCCAGCGACGCCCACTTCCTGTTAAAGTGCCATGCGCCGGCTCCGACTGAATAGAATATTCTAGAGAATCCAGATCTTCATCATACGCAGCAAGAAATATAGATTTTGCAAGTCGGCCGTGTGCGGCCATCTGTACCAACTGATCATTGGCAATGGGTAAAGTGTTAGAATCATCACCTTCATCCGTGGTATCTACCACTCCCCCACCCGAATTTCCACCGCCCGAGTTATCACCGCCAGTGTTCTCCTGCGGTGTCGTCTCATCGTTACTACTACCTCCCCCACAGCCAAAAAGTAGTGCACTCAATAGTATTAAAAGCGGAGCCTTCAATATTTTTTTTGATTGAAGATTTTCATTAGCATTTATAAACATTAGTAGTCATTTAAAGAGCTGAAATTAACCAGAAATTTTAGAGAGATATAAAAACAAATGCCGTGAACCAGTTCTTTGATTTATTCTTTGATCTTAAAGTGATTTTTCAAGCAAAGGATCTGGCCTGGATGTGAATATGAGACCATGTGCTCCAATTCAGCAAACATAACCAAACTATGCAACTGCCCTTCAATATTCGCTTGCTATATCACAGAAATCTATAAAATTAACATCGCTCATGAGCAACTGCTCGGCAATTGCTCGATTAAGTAGATAACTTTAATCTGTTGAAATTTGAGAAAACTCATCAATAAACAAGCGAATAGACAAAGTTACCAGCGCTAATCTAGTGATTTAGGGGCTATAAATTGACCTCAAGTAATAGCTGCAATTCTTAATATTACAAGCAAATCACTTGCAGCCCCACAAAGAACCCTTTCGGTGACTGCCCAGCTCGACTCATTCTTGGTCTACTATCCAAGCAACCCGTCACAAATCTAACCTGCTCGCCTGTTACATCGTTAAAGCCAGTACTCTATGGGAAATATGGTTGAATGAGGCCGCTAGCATTTGCATTAACCACCCTGTCTAAATGAGTGAGCGGATAAATTAAACGTCAGCTTTCAAACCTTCCGCAATCGTTTCATGGCAAGCGAATTCAAGACCACTACCGAATGGTAATACTTTGGATTATATCTCTGATAACTGAGGCTCTCTTTCCAGTAACGTTTATTATCCAAAATCAAGATAAACTATCATTCATAATCATCTAAATACCAAATAGTCAATTAGATAAGCTATCACAGTATAGGGTAGATTATACGCCATGAATCAAAGGTCCAATAAAGAGACAAATATAGAGTACACCCTGGCATTAGTTGCCGGCTTTTCTGAAGCTGTATGCATTTTGGGTTTATTCGGAAGCTTTACAACTTTTATTACCGGCACAATTGTTCTCGCCATCACCGATTTTGCAAGCAACAATCCAAACTACATCACAAAAACTTTTATCCTCTTCGCCTTTATCCTTCTTCAAATATTTTGGATTTATTTCATCAGAAGATTACATTTACAAAAGAGAAACCCAGCAACTATCATGCTATTTTTAGAGAGTGGACTAATGCTACTATTTTTTGTCAGTGGCAGCTATATAGGAAAACTTTCATCTCCCTATGCTGCAAATACCTTCATCATCTCTTTTTTTGCAATTGCAACCATGTCTCTTCACAGTACAATATTCTTCAGGGTACTTAATAAGAAGGCGCCTACACACTTTATGACAGGAAACTCTACTAATCTTTTCGCTGCTGCTTTCGAAATGCTGGATAACTATCGTATTGACAAAAGCACGAACGCTCCGCCCTATCCTAAGGCTTCTCGTAGAGCTAAGTACTATTTGGGGGTAATTATGGGGTTTATAACTGGTGTAATTCTTGGCACTATTGGATATAAAATTTGGGGGTTCCTCTCTCTTGCATTACCCGTAGTCATGACACTGTTCACAGCTGTATCGACTCAACGACACGACCCTCCTCCCGCGACCGATTCTTGATATTAATGAATATGAAGCTCACTTTAAGATATCAAACAAAGGGCTAGGATCTACGTGTAATTCAGTATGGGAATGCTCATCTAAACTACTATCGGTTGTGCTTAAGCCTAGACGGAAGCATGCTTCCTCAGAACACCATAGCCTCGAATACCCTGCTTATTATATTCTGTATAGATACGCAAAAAAATCCGCACTAATTTTTAACAGGTAAATCCAAAAGGCCAGTCCACACAAAAATTCAATCCACCGTATATCTTACCGTTGTGGTAACTCAGAAATCGTTACGTAAAACGACCTTTTTTAGTACAAGCCTTTATCATAAACAATCCATAAGAAAGCACTGTACATGAGCTCTTACTTTTTACTCAAAAAACACAGCTATGTAGCTCGCCATAACTTCATCTGCTCTAAATAGTCACCTCACAATGAAATATCCGTATTAAACAAGCCTTCATCAAATACAATTATTTAGTCTAAACTGACATCTCCCCTTGCACATGTCACAATTAATTGAATACCATGATCCCTAGTGTTAGGAGATAGCCTTCGCTATGTTGAAATAAAAGCCCCGCATCAGTTAAACCAAACTCCTTCATTGGATAGAGACCCCCCGTTTACCACCCCCGCTGGTGACTGACAAAAATTATTGATCAGGAATCTTGTTCCAACAATTTCTTTTGCGGAACTTTGAGCGTACTCATATATTGTTCCAATAGCGCCTGGAAAGGATTCCCTGTCTAAAGGGATCTCTATATCATGGCAGCAGGCCATTGCAGTGTCAGTTATCCGTATTTCTTTCGTAACATCAAGCCTCTCTAAACACGCCAGAAGACCTACTCACCGATGGATAAGTAGCACCCCGCATCACTCAGCCCGCCCCAGCAGAGCCACCTCAACCGCTTTGAAAGTGCCAAACTGTTAAAGGGTGAATACAAATGAACATCCCAAACCAAGTCCAATTATTTGGTTGCAAATGAAACCCTCGCCCTATTCTTGATGGCAAAGTAGGATAGGTACTCCGCCTGCAGGTGCAGCGCGGCACTAAGGAATAGAGAAACCAGAAGACGCCATGACCACACAGCAGTTCGACGACTTAAATGTTGTCTCCCAGGAAGTACTGATCAGCCCGGAGACGCTGAAAGCAGAACTCCCCATTAGCGATGCCGCCGAGGCGACTGTCGCTGGAGGACGCGCCGCCGTGCGCGACATCCTAGATCGCAAAGACCACCGCCTGATGGTGGTAATCGGGCCATGCTCCGTTCACGATGTGAACGCCGCAATGGATTATGCCAAGCACTTGAAGGCGATAGCGGGCAAGGTTTCCGATACCCTGCTAATTGTAATGCGCGTCTATTTTGAGAAGCCCCGCACCACTGTTGGCTGGAAGGGCTTGATCAACGACCCTCACTTGAACGACTCCTTCAAGATTGAGGAGGGGCTGCATATTGGCCGCAAGCTGCTATTGGATGTTGCCGAGCTAGGACTGCCTACTGCAACAGAAGCACTAGACCCAATCTCCCCTCAGTACCTGCAGGACCTAATTTCATGGTCTGCCATTGGCGCGCGAACCACAGAGTCACAGACTCACCGGGAAATGGCCAGCGGCCTATCCTCTGCCGTGGGCTTCAAGAATGGTACCGATGGTGGCCTGGAGGTGGCTATCAATGCCCTGCAATCAGTCGCCAACCCCCATCGTTTCCTCGGCATCAATAAGCACGGTCAAGTTGCGATTATCCACACCGCAGGAAACCCATACGGTCACGTTGTACTTCGCGGGGGCAATGACAAGCCAAATTACGACTCAGTGAGTGTTGCAATGTGCGAGCAGGAGCTGCGTAAGTCCAATATCGTGCCAAACATTATGGTCGACTGCAGTCATGCCAACTCCAATAAAAACCACGAATTACAGCCCCTGGTGGTCGACAATGTGACTCACCAAATCCTCGATGGCAATCAGTCGATTATTGGCATTATGGTGGAAAGTAACCTGAAAGCCGGCAACCAGAAAATTCTGCCAAACCTGAGCGATATGGAGTATGGCGTTTCGGTAACCGATAAATGTATTGATTGGGAAACTACTGAGTCCCTGCTGTTAGGCATGGCCGAACAGCTGCGCGAGCCCCTTAAAGCACGCTCCTCTTAGATCTCCCCCTGGAGAGGCCCATAGCGGGCCTCTTTCCTGCCGAAAAGATAACCGCCACAGCTTGATCTCCCTACAAATTACGCTATTCACTTGATAAAGACCCTACAAAAAGAGTACTTTTGCCCTGCCGTAACAGATAGCTGTCGTATGCTTCCTTCAATCAGCTAAATAAAAATAAGCGGCCTACTAGATTGAGGTTGAAATCTGGCACCTAATTTTTTCATTTATGGGAAATAGGAAAGCAGCACATATGGAACTGCAGTCCAACAAAGTACCAATCTATATCTTTGGTGGGTTTACTCTAACCTGGCTACTTGTCAGCCTAAGTTTTGCTCTCGATGGGGGCTCCACCATCTCCTGGCTGGCCACCGCTCTCTGCACTCTTCTCGCAGTAATCACATTCTCATTTCGGGCAACACATTACATCGATGGAGAATCAAAAAGCTATGTTTCCAAGAGACAAGCCCTCTGGCATAGCTGGACCGAGAGGCAATCGCTAGCGGCGTTCAAGGGGGTTAAGGTTGTCTCCTACTCACCCCATACCACAGACCGTAAAAGTAGCCACTCCAGCTGGCAGGTAATATTGGTCCCCCGCCAAAGTAACGGTAGCAATAGTATCCAGGCGCAGGCCTTCCACTCCAAGAATGATGCACTGGCCTACGCGCATGAACTCGCGCTCTTTACCGCGCTCCCCCTACTGGACTAAAGAGCCAGTACTCTTAAGGCACAAGTGGGGATATAGCCCTTCTCACCCTAACCTCCTTTGTTAAAGCTGTTGCCACCCAACTCCGCAGGGGTGCACAAGTCAACTCTACTCGACCCTCCAGTCGAGACAAAAAAACAGAGGAGCCTCGAAATGGACCCAATTCAATGGAAAATGTCGAGTTCTACCATCGTTCGCAAGTTGGACGAGGATGCACACCAAGTAACCTTCCCTCCCCCTCATCTCGATAAGGTGAAACAAGGCGAGCTGCTGAAGTTTCACGCTCATATTAATGTCGAACAAATGCCTGAGGGGCATCACCTAAAAAAAGCCACCATATTTTCCAACGTTCCTAATGGTGGAACATGGGAGCTTATCTGTGATGAAGGCACAGCCGTCGGCGGTAGAGGCAGCGCTCCATCTCCAATTATGTACTTCTCTGCAGGGCTAGCCCTTTGCATGATGTCTCACATCGAAATGCTGGCTAAACTTGGCGGGATCAAATTAAAAAGTGTAAGGCTAGAGCAAAAAACTGAGTTCTCAACCACTTTGAATTTTGGGGGTATCAAACCGGAAGAAGTCTTTGGCAAGGGGGATAGAGTGGAAATACATTTGATTGTTGAAAGTGATGAGCCAGAAGAAAAACTTGTAAAATTTATGCATTGTTGCCGGCAGGCCTGTATGTCACTTCAAACCGTTTCCAGTGCTACACCCGTTGATACCCAGCTCTTTATCAATAGTAAAGCGATTGAGTTCAATTGAATACCCTGGGATGGCCTCACAGACCAAGAGGCCATAGCCTAATAGCGCTTGTTACTAATCGTTTTCTACATCCTCAATCCGGGCTTTAGATAAGGCAGAAGCGACAAGACCTGTCGGAATTGCAACCACCCCCAAACCAATCAAAAGCACAAAGAAAGTAAATATTCTCCCACCGAGAGTAACTGGATACATGTCACCATAACCCACAGTGGTTAAGGTTGTAACTGCCCACCACAAACTGTGAAAGATAGATTTAAATTGTTCCGGCTGAGCAGCGCTCTCAAAATAATAGATACCTACAGATGACAAATAAAGCAAGATCAGAGCTGTTACTCCAAACAATACCAGTTCCTCTTTAACCATACTAAATGCACGGCTAAATCGAGCAACTGCCTTACTGTAGCGCAATAGCTTTAAAACCCTAAACACTTGAAATAAGCGAACAATTCTAAGCGCCCTTAAATCCATTCCTGAGGCTATATAAAATGGCAAGAACGCCATAAGATCAATCAAACCATAAAAACTGAAGATAAAGCCTAATCTATTTTTCGCCGCGTACACGCGACATATATATTCCAAAGTAAACACAATCACTGAGAACAACTCGAAGTGATCCAATACAGCTCTCTGTTCTGGTGTTAAATCAGGGATAGTACCCACAGAAAAAGAAATTAGCGATACAACTATCAGACACTGAATAAATATGGAAAAAAATCGCCCCTCTTTGCTCTCATAATTATCAACCAGCTTTCTAATTCCCTGTTCCACACAATCACCCAGCTCGTATCATATTGAATATATACCGCATTTTAACACTACCTACTAATGCACATGCATATTTGGCTTTATCATTTTGTAAGTTGTAAGCGATACATCAAACAATAAAAATTATGATTAGAGAGGTAATTCGAGTAATGGAGTTGAAACATGCCAATACCAATAAGTCGGCCTAAACACTCTATTTCAGCTCCCAACAACGACCTCATATGCTCGCTTTTATACAGACATACTTACAAAAATATCCCCAAAAAAGCCATCCAATGTACAGTATTTAGAACATCAAATGGCTCTTCCTTTGTATCTTTGTCAATAAAACTTTTACGCACTACGCCAGTATTACGAATTACTGGTTTGCCCGACTCAAAGACCAATGCTTTTGGTACATACAAAGTGCTATCCACCAAGTACACTTTACCCTGGAACTTGGAAGCCAATTCTTCCTGATGGCTATGACCTACCACAATATAGCTTACGTCAAAGTGCTCCATAGTGGCATTAACTAACTGCTGATCGGCCTCCGGATATTGATCCATCGCATAGGCATAGCCACGATATTGCGTTGGAGAGTGAGGCCCAACTAACAGGCTATTATCTATCTTGGCCCCTGTTAAATAGGCTCTATGGGCACCATTAAATTCGCTGGTGCTCAGCCCCTGCTTGAGCAACTGAGGGCTTATACCTCCATGGGTAAAAAGTACTGATCCAAGCTTCAGCATTACATCTTTACTCCTTAGCCAAGCTCCTAAAACTGTATCTTCTGCCAAAGCTTGATCATATGGCCTCAACTGCTCTATAGCCCATAAGTGTTCAGCCTCTACAGATTTAATTCTATAAGTAAATGCATACTGTTCATGATTTCCTAGTAGAAAATGTACAGCTCCACCACTATTGGCCGCTTGCTCCTCAAGATGATAGATAAACCAGAGCAAATCATAAACATATCGCCCCCGGTCAAAGACATCACCTACAATCACTAATTGGCCTGAGCCATAAGTCCATTTTTCATCGGCATCAATAATACCCAGGTTTCTCGCCCAATTTTTAAAGAAGTCTAGATCTCCTTCCAAGTCACTGACCACAGCAATAGGGCTTACCTCATCATAGGGGACAAACTCAACTTCACCATCCCTCAAAGAATAAGTTCTTTGATCGCCCCCACACTCCAATACAATTTCCTTAGAAATGGACCTCTGCTCTTTAACTTTATCGTCACAGAACCACCGTGAAATATAACCATCTGTGCTTTGAATGATCACCGGCCCCTGCATCCTTTCTAGAAGTGGGTTTTCAGCAATTTTACTCAAGTCGGCGCGCCATCTAATAGCCGCATCACCAATAGGAATCTTAATTCCTTGAAAGACTTGTCCTGTAGTTTTAATAACCTTACTACCACTTAGCAGGTAGGTTATACCTGCTACCCCCAAAATAAATAGGACAAAAAATAAGGTGATAGCTCGCTTAACAACCGTTCCGACCACAAAAAATCCCTTTAACATAACCTGAATCAATTCGAACATTATCAAGACAAAGATTTCTTGAGTCAAAATCATTCAACTCATGGCAAAATTTAACCTGCACCTCAGTACAAATTAATTCGATAGAAACTCTCTACCAGCCAAATACAAGTCGAGTAAATTTGAAAAGAAAAATACTGTGAAAACAGCCAAAAATATGCGGTATTATGCCAAGCATAAATAAAATGGAGTTCAAAGCTATGCCGCTGCAAGATCAACTAAATTCTCGTAATGCATTGAGAGAACTGAAAGCTGACCCGCAAACTGCACTACAAAATTATCGGTTGCAAGTCGGCCTCCAACCTGGACATCAAACGCAGCTGGCTCGAGTCCCATTCTCACTCAACTTGGGAAGTATCAATATCGGCCCAGGTGCACCAAATAACGACAGTAGAATCTATATTCAGGCTCTCACAACCCCAACGCGAGGGCACAGTTCTGTGAATCGGTATACCGCACTATTACGGCCCAATACGGCAAATGCGGATTTTTGGGTAACCGAGCGTCAAACTGGCTGTAGCTTAATCATTCTTGACTGGGGTGGTGGTCAGCTCTCTATGGGACACTTGCAGCCCCATCCCTTTAATAGTTACAACCAGGTAAATCAAACTATTATCAATAATACGCCTCTCAGTGTATTTGCCAGCACGCAGAGAAGCTACTTACGAACAGACGTCACTCAGCTAATCGATGCCTCTAAAGTTGGTGGCCTGGACCCGAATCGTTACATTTTGATTCAATCAAACTTTGCGGCCATTAATCTGCAAAATAAAAATGTAATAGGTGTTAAGGAAACGGGCCAATGGAACTTTTACATGCAAACCAATGGTGTGAATAGAACTGTCCAGCAGCTCGTATGGACCGACTGGAGTTCCTACCTGCCCTATTTTGCCTACTAATAACCAGGTTTCTAAAAAGACCAGATTGGTTGAACAGAGTATCAATCTGGCCAGCAGCGGGTCGCACATAGTATGTACGGGAAAGGATACCTGATTGGCATTGTTGCTGCGCTTGTCTTATGGCTACTGCTTAGATATGTCGACAAGCGCTACTACCAAGAGAAAAGAGAATTAAAAAGAAAGAAGCTTCAGGAAATTCAAAAGAACAAAAGAGATGATACGTAAAACCCTGCCATATTTGCTTTTAAGGCTGAATTAAATCCCTCTGCAAGCCCTCAACCAATGCCTGCCAAACTACCTCTACCGCTTTACTTCTTATAGACCTTCCCAAGCACACTAGATGGATCGGTTGCAGCTCAGGGCTTCTCCATTGCTGAAAGATAGGCATCAACTTGCCCTCCGCTAATTCCCGGCGCACCAGAAGAGGATCAATCATAACTATACCTTGACCCATTGTAGCTAATTCAACCAATGTACGGCCATCATCGACTACCATCGCCGGATCAATGGGAATGGTCTTTATTTCACTACCATCGTTAGAAAAGTGCCAGTGATCAATGGTTGTTGTTTGGTTACTAAACACTAAGCATTGATGCTGGCTTAAATCATCTGGAGAATTAGGTTCCCCCCTACTCGCCAAATAATCCGGGCTGGCAAACCACCCCCAACGCTTTTCACCTATTCGGCGCGCTACCAATGAAGAGTCCGGCAAGTGCCCAGTGCGAATGGCAATATCAACGCCTTCATCCAGTAAGTTCACAACCCTATCGCTTAAGTTCACTTGAAAAGTAATTTTTGGGTAGCGTTGCTTTAGTAATGGTATGGATGGCAATAAGTACCGCTGCCCCATTAAGGTAGAGCAACTTAACTTAACTCTACCAACAGCTTCATCCTGGTGGGAGAGGATCAGGTGTTCGGTATTGCTCATTAGCTGAGCCATTGTCTCCGTTGCTTCCAACAAAGCAGCACCGGCATCCGTAAGGCGCAATTGCCGCGTACTTCTGTGCAATAGACGCTGATCAACAAACCCCTCCAGCTGTGCCAGCTTCTTGCTGACTGATGAGCGAGGTAAGCCCAGCTGATTAGCAGCCCCCTGAAAACTGCCTTGCTCAATGACCAACCGGAAGACGTACAAATGTCCCAAGTATTGATGTAGATGCTGCATTCTGCCTCACTGCTTCCAAATTAGAATCAAAGTGTTGCCCTAATGGTGCCTTATTGATACCAGTATAACAACATATCCTCCTAAGCCTAATCTTGGCAACTGCCATTCATTGCACCATTACAATCGCAAGAGAGGATCTATGGGACACCAGCAGAGAACAAAAACCATCGCAATCACTGGTGGCACTGCCGGTATTGGACTCGCAACAGCTAAGCACTTTTTAACCGAGGGCTGGCAAGTCATCATCACGGGCCGAAACGCTGAAAAACTGGAACAAACAGCCGAGGATATCGCGGGCCTCTTTGGGAGTAGCGGCCAGCTGACCTGCCACCTATGTGATAGCGGACAACTCGATCAAATTGAGCAACTGGGAAACAAATTACAAAACGATGAGGTTAAACTGGATGCCCTTATCTTGAATGCCGGTATTTTCAAGCCTGGGATATTTGAGGAAACCGATGAAGCCCTCTTCGATCACACTTTTGATATCAATGTGAAGGGACCTTTTTTCACACTGCAAAAATTACTACCGGTGATGAATAACCCCTCCAGCGTGGTTTTGCTTTCAAGTATTGCCGTAGAGAAAACCTTTTCGGGAACTTCCGCTTATAGCGCGAGTAAGTCTGCCATTGAAGGTTATGCCCAGGTCCTGAATGCGGAGTTAGCGGTGAGGGGAATTCGTATAAATAGCGTACGCCCCGGAATCACCCTGACCGAAATCCAGGAAAAAGCCGGCATGAGCCAATCAGACATTCAAAGTCTCGCAGAGAGTATGATGGTAACGCCACTGGGCCGGGCACTTGAGGTAGATGACATAGTGCCAGCAATCCACTATCTGGCCACAGATCACTCAGTCGGTATGCGAAATGCACACCTGAAGGTTGATGGGGGCTACTGCCTCTAACCGGCTTGAAAGTGCACAAGTGGGGGCCAAGCCCTCCACTTGTGCGAATGACCACCTTAGAAATCCTCTTCATTCAGTAGTTTGGCTACCGCACCTATGTGATCAGGGTCTAATAACAAGCCACCCAGCACAAAATTATCTGAATAAACCGAATGCAGTTGGGGAGCAGTGTTTTCATGGTGCCACCACAGAAATGACATTTAGCATTCCTTCCCAGAGTATCCATTTGCTTTCCAAAATCCAGTTTACCCACCTCTACTTTGCGGTTTAGCTTCAGATCCTCTTGGACCAACTTACTTAAAATGGCTCCTCTTACCCGGTGAAACATTTCGATTAACTGTTCCATATTTTCTACACGAAAATGACACTATTCCTCTATTAATTTTCGAGAACAATCACTTGTGCAAATTACCGTACTTAAAATCTGGCCTTTAAACAATATCTCATAACATATTAAACCCAGAACTAGGATAGACCTATTATCTTCTTCAACAACGTGAATCCGCTTATATACAGGCCTATTAAGCTCCAAGTAGTAGCGAGATGAAAAAACTGGGGGAGGTCTAGAAAATAAAAAAAACAAATGGCAATAAAAAAGTAGTATGACGCAATTTATCACCTACATACAAATTGCATTAGAAGCGCCCTCTACTATATAAATCCTGTTAAAACTTGAATCTTATTCACCGATGAACGCGCTCGAATTGGTTCTTGATGACTACCGGGCACCTGTTCCCTCACAAGTACTGGAGCCTTTAGTGGCAAATTAATGAACGTTTAGCTGTCCCCTAAACGTTCACTCGTGAGATCAACTTGGTGGCTTAAGTCATCAAAGCGAGACTTGCTTAGGGTAAGAAGTGCTATCACTTTTCGAAGCAATTTTGCATTGCACAAAAGAAAGTAAAAGAGGGATCAGGATTAGGGTAATCGGTGTAGCAAATAGTTCCCCAAATACCAAGGATATAGCCGCTGGCTTTAAATATTGGGCTTGCTCACTGGTTTCGGCTAATAATGGTAGCAACCCACAGATAGTAGTCACCGTGGTTAAGAAAATTGCCCTAACGCGACTTTTCCCAGCTTGAAGTAACGCTGTTTTTACTGGTACGCCCTGCGCGTAGAGCTGATTAAATCGGCTCATTAATACTAGGGAATCGTTAATCACTACCCCAGTCATTGCCATCATCCCAAACAAGGATAACAAGCTTACTGGGAAGCCCAATAGGCCGTGTCCAATAATTGCCCCTGCAAAGCCCATTGGAATCACCGACATAATAATCAAAGGTTGCCAATAGGATTTTAATGGTATCGCCAACAAAACGTAGATAAGTAAAAGGGTCAGCAACATGGACTTTTTAAATCCAGCCTGTACTTCTACTATTTCGGCAAATTCACCAACGGCCTTAATTTGGACACCCGGATATAGGCGCTCCAGTTCTGGTACCAACCCTTCCTTTAGCTTCTCCCAGTTTTTTTCCGGTGAGATAACAGAACGATTCTGACGCCAGTAGATACTGACCACTTCATCGCGATTACGACGATAAATAACCTCGGGCTCACGCTCATACTCAAGCTGGGCGATTTCACCTAAGCTTACGTAGCTGTTGCCATCCAGGTTAATAGGAGTCGCTTTTAACTGCTCAATTGTTTTAGTTTTTGCTTGAGGAAAGCGGGCCAAAACCAGAGTTTCTTCACCTTTATCCAACAGGCGATGTATTTCAATCTGGCCGTATGCTCCGCCTATCAGCACCGCCAGATGGCTTTGATCAATTCCCAGGCTGGCTCCTCGCTCATTAACCGAAATTTTCAGCTGTCTTTTAGCAAGTTGGCTATCATCGTATACATCGTTCACACCGGGCAACTCAGCGAGTGAAGCCTTGAGGCGGTCAGCCACTTGTTTTGCCTGATCTCGATTGCGAGCAGAAACCGCAATGGCAGTGTCGCCCGCCGGCTCCTCCGTAAGGCTAAACTTCACTGCATAGCTACCCTCCAGGATACCTGTATGCAGCCGCAACTCCTCTAAAAAGCGGTTGCTCGCTAATTTAGCCAAGGCGTCATGTGTTAATTCCGCTGTCAACTCTATAGTCTTGGTGCCTTCCTTTGACACTATATACTTGCTAACAGGTGAATCTGGAAGTTCAAACTCCTGTTGCAACCTATTTGCAGTGCGCTTGATGGCCTGTTCAAGCTGACCGGTATTGCGTTCCACTAAAGTATTTGCAACACCATGCTGCATAGTCACTTTAACCGTGGCATAGCGCCCTGGAATCTCAGGGAAAAATACTGAAGCAATATGCCCCTTGAACATAGCGCCATAGGC
Organism: Microbulbifer sp. ABM4_008; assembly: GCF_056311705.1. Taxonomy (NCBI): domain Bacteria; kingdom Pseudomonadati; phylum Pseudomonadota; class Gammaproteobacteria; order Cellvibrionales; family Microbulbiferaceae; genus Microbulbifer; species Microbulbifer sp. ABM4_008. Next base: position 2,755,575 of record NZ_CM149970.1, read on the forward strand.
CAGTAGCAAAAAGGTGACGAACAGACTAATGCTCGTTTTCCGGTTTACCAAGCTCAAAGACAAAAGCGGAATATATATCTTATCCGAAAATTTATCTAATAAACGGTTACATTTCTCTCTGGCAATCTCAATCCATCGTTTTAGTGCGCCTTTAGTTTGAGTATGTGTATTTGGATAGCTCAAATGGGCGGGTAATATAAATTTGCTTTCAATTAGTGAAAATATCAGTGCAAATATCACTACAGCTGAGAATCCTGACAAGGCTTTTGCCAACTCATTTTCAATCCATAACATCGGTGAAAAGGCCGCGATTGTAGTCAATACGCCAAAAACTGTGGGCACGGCTACGGCTTCAACACCCTTCCAGGCAGCTTCTTTAGTGTCAGTTGTATTTTGTCTCGCCTGGTGAATACTTTCACCGACCACAACTGCATCATCTACCAATATCCCCAGCACCAAAATCATGCCGAATAAAGTGATATCGTTAATGCTGTAATCCAGGGAAGGAAAACCCATCAATGTAATCGCACCAGCAAGGGATATGGGAATCCCCAAGGCAACCCAAAAGGCCAGCCGCGTATCTAAAAAAAGCACCAATAGTAATAAGACGATGAATAATCCCTGTAAGGCGTTGCTACTTAGTAGGTCTAATTGCTCGGAAATATAAGGGGACATATCCGCCATTACATCCAATTGCATATTCTTGGGTAAGGTCGGTTCTAATGATTCTAATACTGATTTTGTGGCTTCATTGATATGAAACAGGTTGTCCTTTTGGCTGGTGGATATCATCAGTGCGACTGCAGGTTGCCCTTGGTATCGAACAATACTGTCGGTTTGCTCATAATCTCGCTTAACAGTAGCGATATCACTGAGTCCCACTCGTGCCGTCGATGTATTGATAATGGGGATATTCCTAAGTTCCGCCAAGTTGTCAGCCAGGAAACTGCCCTGCAGTACAATATTGCCATTGGCCGTTCTTAATTCGCCACTGCGATATTCTACTGACCATTGGCGAATACGTTCCGTTAGGTTTTCAATGGATAAACCGTAGCTTTGGAGTTTCCTGAGGTCCGGCTCTATAGCCAATAGCTTCTTTCTTTTACCCAGGTTTGTCACTTTAGAAATAGCAGGATGTTTCTTAAGTGCTCGCTCTACTCGTGAGGATACCTGCTGAAGAGAATCATTATTGTCACCACCGTAGACCATGACAAACGCCGCAAGATTCGTATATTCACTGCGATAAATACGCGGCCGCTCCGCCAATGCAGGAAAACCTTCGATACTTTCAACTTGATTGCGAATATCTTCTATCAAACGATCCAGCTTAACATTAGTATTTTTTCTCACTACTAATGAAGCGTAACCTTTGCTCGATTGACTGGTTATGCGCTTTATCCCTGCAACACCACTGATAGCTTCCTCAATACGCTGTGTAATACTCTCATCGACCTGGCGGGCAGTGCCGCCGGGGTAGACAACGGAGATTTCGACTTCCGTAGGTGGAATTTGTGGGAAGCTTTCCACCCGCAGATTTTGAAAGGTCAGCAAGCCTGCAACCAGAATGAACACCATAAGAAGGTTAGCGGCAACCGGGTTATCCAGGAACCAGCGTGAGAGTGTTTTCATGTGCAGGCCTTAGTTGATAGTCATTGCAACCGCTTGACCTTCAACAAAGTTGGTCAAAGGAAAGCGAACAAGCTGACGATTCTGGTGGGGCCGATTCTTGTAACGAAACAGGACTGATTCCGGCCGCATATCCAGTAGCTCTATCTCTTCCAAAAGTAGGGATTGTTCAGAAACGCTCCATACTTTCCCATCTTCTGTAAGAACCGATGCTGGTGCGCTGACAACATAGCTCTGTGTGTTGCCTCCAAACACTACACCGACCTGCTGATCGGCGAGCAAGGGAGTCTCGTGCTGAAAGGGGTTAGCCACTTGCAACATAAGGCTACGCTGACGGGTGACCGTATCCATGATTGGGCTAAGGTAGCGGACCGAGGCCTGCCATTGTTGTCCGTCAGGCGCCTCTATAGTGATTTTGTTGGGGTCTTGCTGAAGGCCGTCTAAGCGCTGCCAAGTCTGCTCGGATAGCTCAACTTTAATATCCAGGTAATCACTGGCTGCCACTCGAAAGAGTACATCCCCCTCATTTATCCATTGGCCAGGATGGATTAAATCTGCAATAACCACTGAGTCAAAAGGCGCTTTGATTTGCGTATCAGCCAGCCTCTGCCGGGAGGATGCGAGAGCTCCCCTCGCCGCTTCTCGATTTGCCTCTGCGGCTTTGACATGTGGCTCCAGCCGGCCAAATGATGACTTCGCTTTATCCCCTCGTTTTGCTACGTATTGACGCGTTAACACCTCGGCCAAGTTGAGTTCAGCTTCTGACACTCTGGCTTGAGCAGCACTTAGCTCAGACTGGTAAAAAGTATCCTGTAGCGATGCCAGTATTTCTCCTTTTCTAATGAGGCTGCCCGGCATTGCGTGTTTAGCAATATGGGTGACACGCCCGCTGACTGACGCGATAACTTCAGTCGCCCAGCGGGGTTGTGTTATGCCCGTTGTTTTGACTTCAAACTGTGCATCCGCCGGTACCGCCTCTACGACGGTGACAGTAAGACCAAGCTCTTTGGGCTTCTCGACCATGGCTACCGGCTGTTGCTCAGCCCCAAGCCACAGCCCTACCAAGACCAGTAAGCTGGTGGCAACGACACCTGCAGCCCGTCGCTTTAACCAGATTCCCGCAATTTTCATCATGCCTAGGCAACTTACAGTTTATGGAACACTCTTGCACCATAACTAATAGCAGATTATGATACAAGTATGTTCCATAAAGTTTGAGTGATAACTCCATGGCTGATCAACTAGATGCGCGTATTCAGAAGTCACAAACTGCGATCATGAAGGCAGGAATGGAACTCTTGAGCAAAAACAGGGAGGCGTCACTTAGTGACATTGCCAGGGCGGCTGGAGTTGGGCGCACTACCCTTTATCGCCTTTATGACACGAGAGAAAAGCTGATTAAGGCTGCTGCAATTCACTGCCTGCAGGCATTTGATAAAGCTACCGAACACTTGGAAAGCGAAGCTGAATCAGCTCTGCAAGCCTTCCACCTGATGTTCAAGGCGATCTTTCCGCTGTCCGCTGAAATGGAGTTTTTAATGAAGCTGGGAGACTTTGATGAAGATGACCCAGAACTCACCGCGATCTATGAGAAACAGGGAAATGAAATCGCGACATTAGTGGAATACGCAAAATCCGAAGGCAGCTTGTCCAAGAAACTTCCTACTTCCTGGGTAGTAAACCTGGTAGAAGGTCTGCTTTATACATCCTGGTTAACAAAAAATGCAGAATCCATAGACCACAATACGCTGGCCGATTTAGCGTTTCACACATTTTGTAATGGCGTTGCTAGTTAACCATTGAGAGTGTTGTTAAATGACTCAGCCAGTTACTGCTGATTTTACGAAAGATAAGCACAAACATTCTTTACTTTCGATTTTTACCCGATTTAAGTGGCGAGTATCCTTGACCCTAGCGCTGGTCATTATTGAAACACTCCTCGAACTACTCTTTCCACTTGTCATCGGCTGGGCTATCAATAGTCTGTTAGAACAGTCCTATGATGGCATTTATCTATTGGCAATCTTGGGTACTATCTCTGTCCTTTTAGGAAGTGCTCGAAGATTTTACGATACAAGAATCTACGCACATATTTACCAGGTAGTTACGTCGGAAATGGTAGCCCGTGAAAAAGCAAAGAGGCAGTCGGTATCGACTATTACTGCGCGCTCCAGTTTATTAACTGAAATTGTCGAATTCTTTGAAAATAGTCTACCAGAAGTCATTACCGTTTCTATTGGTACGGTGGGTTTGCTCATTATCATCAGCGCTATCAATCTTAATGTCTTTCTAGCTTGCCTGGCTCTTCTTGCTATGATTATCCTGATCTATTGCGTAATCGGAAATACCAATTATCAGCTGAATGAATCTTATAATAATGAGCTGGAATATCAGGTTGATGCGATTAAACAGCCAAATGTTGAGCATGCAAAAGCACACTTCCAGCGCCTTATGCGGTGGAATATTGAATTGAGTGACCTGGAAACAGGTACTTACTTTATATTGTGGGCAGGCATAGTCGCTTTGTTTGTTTACGCTCCCATAGCTGCAATCGATGGGGGCCTGGTTAACTACGGGTTAATAGTTGCCTTATTAATGTACGTTTTCGACTTTATTGGGAAGGTATCTGCGTTGCCACTCTATGTTCAGCAGGTTATTCGTTTGAAGGAGATTTCTAATCGGATTCGATCATAAGGAAAGAGGGGCTTTATTGCCAAAGGCACTCCCCCCGTTCCAAAACAGCTGGGCTTCTCACCAAATACTGGCTCAATCTCAAAAGAAACTTTGGAAGCCGCTTTCAAAGCTTGATACAGGCACAGATGACCGCCGGCGCTTTCTTTCTACTAATGATCCGCCCCATCAACAAGCGCTGACCACTTATCATCCAAAGTACCAGAAAAGGCTACGCAGTTCCCCCTCCCGTCAGCTGGGAACATTGACTATTGATACCAAAGGACCAATTCCCAATGCAGCGCGATTACAATATGTAGCCCGCACGATCTCGCGGACCTCTACAGAAACCATCTCCACATCGGGCACGGCTGCACATAGGGCCTTGGCTAGTAAATGAGCCAAGCTTTGTCGCTGCTCAATACTTCTACCTGAAAGCAGACTGCACTCCAGGTGTACAAACGGTGCTGGTTCAGGTCCAACCAAATAGTGCTCGACAGGTAACAAACGAACTTTAATATCCCCCGGCTCAAAGAGTGCAGACTGATCTGCAGCGGCATGGATAGAAGTCAGTAAGCTATCAACATCTACCGACTCAAGTAGGTTAGAAGGACACTGGATAACACAGTGAGGCATAAATACTCCCAGGTGAATTTTGAAAGAAAAGCTACATGACCGGAGCGGGTAGTGTATCCGCTGGCAGTAAGCGATTAATGCTCCAGTTCAAGATATGGGACACCCAAAGTCCGTCGTCATCCACATAGATCCCATGTACAAAGCCAAATTGCTTCTGTCCCCGCCCAGGCTGGCCTTGATAGCGCATCTTGAGATCACCAGACAGGTCGTACTGTCGCACTTCCTCGGCCCGTGCATCTGTCATCCACAAAGCATCACCTTTGAGAAAGAGGACATAGGGGTAACCTATTCCACGCCATTGAGTTAAATATTTACCCTGTGAATCAAAGATCTGTAGCCTGCGGTTTTCACGATCGGCAATATATAACTGCCCCTCAGAATCAATCACAATGGAGTGAGGGAAATTAAACTCTCCAGGGGCCTCCCCCTGACCACCCCAGGTGGTTACCAAAAGGCCATTCTTATCCAGCTTTACGATGCGGCTGTTGCCTTTATCCACCACATAAATAAATCCATTTCTATCCACTGCAACATCTTGGGGCTGATCGAACAGCACCAAGTTGTAGTCGCGATCAAACCAGCCTTCACTGGCTGCTCCTCGCTTCCCCAATACCATGGCTACTTCGCCATCAGGTGCAAATTTCAATACCAGGTGCGTGGCAGTATCGGTAGTCCAAATATTGCCCTTATGGTCTATACGAAGACCATGCGGATTTTCAAACAGTCCCGCGCCAATTTCGCGAACAAAACGCCGCTGCCCATCGAACTCCAACAGCGAATGAGACCCTCGGTGAAACACAACAAAGTGGCCATTCTCCCTGCGGACCACCCCCGCAACCTCCCCAAAGTGCCAACCCACTGGCAACTTAAAATCACCCCCCTTGACGTGAAATGGCTGGCTGTTTGGCGGTGCCTCGGCCAGCGTAAAGGCGCTGGGAACCAAAATCAGGCATAGCAATACAATCACTCTCATCAGAAACCCTTCTTAACTTGTCGATCTGCCAAGATATTGTGACTTTTTCCTATAAATGCGTTAATAGCATAATTTTGATATTCACTTTTTCCTGCCAGGAAATTATTGGAGGTTCCTTTGGACCGGTTCCACTTAATTCAGGTGTTCACTACGGTGGCGCGATTGGGGTCATTTACCCGTGCCGCCCGGGAATTGGGGTCCACGGTGTCCGCTGTGAGCAAGGCCATCCAACAGCTTGAGCAGCGACTGGGTACTCGGCTAATTCACCGTACTACCCGATCCCAAAGCCTTACGGATGCGGGGCGGGACTACCTGGAAACCACAGAGCGTGTCCTTAATGATCTTAGGGAAGTGGAAGAGCGCCTAACCAGCTCCAAAGGGCAGCCCTCTGGACTGTTGCGGATTACCGCCCCAACGGCTCTGGGGCAGTTCTGGCTGGCACCTAGGCTCCCGAAGTTTACAACTGAGCACCCAGATATCCGTTTGGATCTGATTTTGGATGATCAGCTTCGGGATCTTACCGGTGAAGGGTTTGACCTGGCATTGCGCTCCCAACCTGCGCAGCCCCAATCAACGCTCTACTCTCATCAAATCGGCCGGCACGATCGGCTCCTGGTAGCATCTCCTGAGTACCTGGCAAGGATTAAGTCTTTTTCCTCCCCGGACCAACTCAATAAATTCCAACTACTGTGTTACAAATACAGCCGCGATCCACTTTCCTGGACCTTTCAAAAGGGGCAGGAATCGATCACGATTGCCCCCAAGCCCTACTTTTCAAGTAATAACTACTATTCCCTCTACCAAGCAGCCCAGTCTGGCGCCGGTATAGCTTGCCTTTACGATTATTTGGTAGAGCGGGATATTACGGCGGGTAACTTGGTTCAGGTTCTGCCGGATTGGCAGCAATCAAGCAGACCACTTTTTGCGGTGTATCAGCAGAGAAGAGCCGCCTCCGCCAAGCTGGATGCCTTTTGGAGGTTTCTGGAGGAATGTTTTGAGAACAACGCCTGCTGACACTCCTGTAGCATAGGTGTTTGTGTATTTAGTTGGCGCTGGGGGGGCGAACCATCTCATTGGCAAGTACAGGGACCCCACTGTAGGTAGTTTGCAGCTCCCTGGTCACCACAAAACCATATTTGCGATACAGGTTTTTCACCGGGTCGTTGGTTTTGGCAACCTGCAGGTGTACAGCGCCACTGATTTCCCCTAACAGGTACTCCAGCAACTCCCGCCCTACCCCCTGACCTCTAAACGAAGGATGCACAAACAGTGCACGAATCTCATTCTTATATCGCGCACCATAGCCAAGAACATCACCTTTTTCGTACACATAAATATCCGACTCCATCAGCTGGGCCAAACGTTTTTGATCTTTATCCAGCGGCAGCAGATTGAAACTCCGGTTTTCAAACCGTAGCTCATCGAGTTTTGAACGGGCATATATATCCAGCACACTTGGATAGTCATTTTTATTGTATTTTCTAATCATTTTGAGAGTGAATCTGTACAAAAGAAGGCAAGTTCAAATTTATCTTCCTGATTATCAGTTGAAGTACGGGGGACAACAAGGACTATTCGCTACTTATTCCGTGACGTACATGAAACATTCGACTACTTATTAAAACAAATCCGAAACCCTATGTTGGATACTCGTACAAGTGCGCTAATTAAGAATTGATGAATAATTCTTCCTGGAGCTCAAAGTATTACCACTGCCTTCTCTTTTGTCTTCCTTCTTCTACCACTCATTTCGGCTACTTTTTCACTTCAACAACCAAGATTATCTGGGTGCTTTAGGTCGTAGAAGCGGCGATATCTTCAGGTAATCGATCTAGCGGCTCCTGAATTCGCTCAGTTAAGCCAAAGTCCTTGAGAATGCCATAAAGGGCTGGCAGGACTAACAGAATCAAAACGGTTGAACTACTTATCCCAAATACAATACTGGTTACCAGTGGAATCAGTATCTGGGCTTGAAGACTGGTTTCGAACATCAGTGGCAGCAAGCCGGCTACTGTTGTCAGTGAGGTAAGGAAAATAGCCCTGAACCGGTCGCGACTGGCTTGACTCGCCGCCGAGTGAACGTCCATTCCCTTTCGGACACGAAGCTTCACAAACTCTACTAACAGGATTGAATCATTCACCACAATTCCAGTGAGAGAGACAAGTCCCATCATGCTGGGCATCGTCATATTCTGCCCCATAATAATATGTCCCCAGACTACACCTATTAAAGCCAGGGGAATCGCCATCATCACAATTACAGGTTCGGTATAACTACGAAATTGAAGCGAGAGTAGTAAATAGATTCCTATTGCCCCGATCAACAAGGCCTTACCCATCGATAGACCTGTAATGAGACTATTCTCAATCTCTCCTTTCATGGTTACCCTTAGGCCCGGAAATTCCTGCTCCAATGGTGCAAAAAAGTTCTGCTGGGTATCCAGCAGAATTTCACTGGCATTGGCCCTCTCTGTAAAAACATCTGCAAAGACCGTAACAACACGCTCACCATTTATTCTCTGGATACGCGCATAGTCCCGGTGCATTTCAATATCGGCAATTGCCATCAAGGGTACACGCTGCCTTGTTTCAGGGTGGATAATGACAAGCTCGTCAAATCGTGACAGCGCACTGCGAGATGGCTCATCCATTCGAACACGAATTTCGTAAGTCTCTCCCTGATACTGCACTTCATCAATCTCTGTGCCCTGATAGGCAGCTCTCAGTTGAGTGGCCACAACACTGGCATCAATACCAGAAGCATAAACCCCCTCCCGCATTCGGACCGTCAGCTGTGGCTTACCAGGACGCAGGTCATCTAGTACATTCACCACTCCTTCGTAACTGCGCAGCCAGTTTTGTAGACGTATAGATATTCCTTTTAGCTGATCAATATCCAGCCCGGCCAAGCGAAGGTAAATAGCTCGTCCAGCTGGACCAGGCGATGGCTCCTTATACAAAATCGCGATCGCACCAGGGATATCACCAGCAGCCTTACTCCAGGCCTGACGTAACTCACTGATACTTGTATGGCGAACTTCTGCAGCTAGTAGGTCGACATTTATTGTGGCTACATGAGCTCCAGTCTCAAAAGCATCGCCATTCACCCCGTAAGTAACACTAATGTGCTCGATAAGAGGCGCTACCTCTTTCCCTGAGAGGTTTTCAGCAGCTAAATACAGGGCCTTCTTCTGATATGCCACCAGCTTTTCCATTTCTACGAGGGAGGTTCCTTGGGGCATTAGAATTCGGGCCTGTAGTAAATCTCCCTCCAATGTAGGAAACCCTTGGAATTTAACTAACCCCGCAGGAAGTAAACTCACCGTAACAAAAAATAGTCCCACTACGCCGCCGACAAAAGCATATCTATATTCAACCGCTTTATCAGCGACACGCCCGACATACTCTCTCCACAACTCAAACCGCTGAGCAAAAGCGATTTTCCAGGCTGGTGGGTTTTCCTTGTGCAAAAGGGCATGACGCAAATGGGCGGGGAGAATAAGAAAGGCTTCAATCAGGCTAACCACTAGTACAGAGATTAAAACAATTGGTAAAACTTTGAGGACCTGCCCCATGTCCCCTTTGATAAAAGCTAATCCAGAAAAAACGATCACGGTAGTAACAAATGAGGAGATAACCCCCCTTGCAACACGCTTGGTTCCGATAACCACCGCCTGAAGAGGTGTACGGCCATCCCGGTATTCGGTGGCGATACTTTCAGAAAGCACAATGGCATCATCCATCAAGATGCCAATTGCAATCAGCAGCCCCACCAAGCTGATCATATTGATGGATATACCCAAAGCAGTAATCACAGCAAAGGCGCCGAGAAATGAAACGGGCAAGCCCATCACCACCCAAAACACATATCGCCCACTAAAAAACAAATAGAGGGTCAGCGCAACAAGAATAAGCCCTTGCCAGGCGTTGATAATAATCATCCTTAAACGATCAGCAACAATTGAGGCGCTATCCTGAGTAAGAATCAACCGCATTTCTTCCGGCAAACGGGCATTTTCCGCTTGTACAAATTCGCGAACCGCTTCCAACACCCTCAAACTGTCATCCACGCTGTTTTTCTGAACAACAAGCAATGCGGCTCGCTGCCCATCAAAAGTGATTTTGTCCTCCTCCTTTTCAAAACTGTCGTGGATAGTGGCAATATCGCCCAATCGCACCTCTGCGCCATCCATTCCTTTCACAACAATAAGTTCTTCAAGCTCTGCTGCGGTGCGCCGCTTTTCGGTAAAACGAACCTGATACTCCCGATCAGGTGCAGTTACCTTACCGGCGGGCATATCAATTGCCTGCTTATCGATAATTGCGGCAAGATCGGCAACACTCAGCCCATACTTTCGCAAATTGTAATCTGAAATTTCCACTTGCAATTGATGGTCTGAAAAACCGGAAATTTTGACAATGGGCACCAATGGATGACGAAGTAACTCTCGGCGATAGTGCTCGGCCAATTGGTTGAGCTGGATCAAAGGCAAATCTGCGCTTAGGGCAACACTCACCACCGGCTGGGTACGTCCCAGCTCTTCTATGACTGGCCTTTCGCTCTCAGCAGGAAGGGAGCCTATCGCACCTACCGCAGATTCAATGTCGGCAAGAAACTGCCCCATATCACCTGCTTCCTGCATTTTCAGTTTCATCACGCCAAGATTGTCTGCAGCTTCACAACGGCGCTCATCAATAAATGGGATGCCATCCGTTGCCTCTTCGAGGGGGAGGCAGATACTGTCTTCGACCTCAGCGGTAGCTGCACCAGGATAAAATACTGAGACTTGTACTTCGAACTTGTCGATTTCCGGAATAGTCTCTCGCTTCATCGACGGCAATACGAACAAGCCAGCCAGCATCAAACCCACCATAAGCAAATTGGCAGCAGTTGGGTGGATCGCAAAAAAGCGAATCACTCGCCAACTTCCTCTGCTGCCACGGCCAGGTCTGAAACTCCCTTTTTGATATCGATGACAGATACTGCCGTCCCGCTGATTGCTGGGATAACATCAGTAGTTATCACCTGATCTCCAGGCACCAAGCCAGAGCGGATAACAGCTAGATCACCCAGGTAGTAGTCCACCGTTATGGTGCGAATCTTCAATTGATTATTTTCAGCCAAGTAGACCCGCCCTTCATGCATGGCTCTGCGAGGGATAACCAAAGCTGGCGAAGGAGGTGCAACAAGCTTAATCCGGGCATACATACCACGAAATAGGGGCGGCCGACCCTCGGCTACTATATTTCGATAAGGGTTATCCACTGCAACCACTACGGATAGAGTTCTGCTTGTGGTATCCATGGTACCTCCAACTCTCACTACCCTGCCCCGCCATTCCACCGGTTTAATACCACCTACCAGTCCAACCCTGGCCTCCAATCCCAATAAGGCATCTGAGAAGTCGTCAGGCGAGAGAGTTTGATCACTGGGAGATTCAATACTCCGAAAAAGAGGCACTATTTGAGCCATCGTCAGTTCGGCTGAAACCTCCACCTGATCCATACCATAAGCGACAAAAAGCCGAGTCCCATGGGCAACAGACTGGCCAGCCTCCACATAGACATCACCGATCCGCACGTTATAGGGCAGGCTTATCCGGGTTCGCGATAACTGGTAGCGACTTTCACCAAGCAGCGCTTCAGCACGACTTATCTGGGCCTTTATCACCTGCCTACGAGTGGGAAATAGGGAGAGATTACCCTTTTGAAGTTCAACTTCTTGTCGCAACTTCAATACCCGTTGCTCCTCCGCATCAGCCGCTGAGCGAGAAACAATCCCCTTAACCGCCAACTGCTCTTTTCGCTGTAATTCCTGTTCCCCTAATTCCAGTGTCCTCTGAGCTATTTCCAACGAAAGCTGTCTATTAGCCTTTTCAACCTCCAGTTCTTGCAATTTTGCGCGATAAACAGCCAGGTCACTCTCCGCTTGAGCAACGGCCAATTGATAGCTGGTTTCGTCAATATTTAGGATTGGTGCCCCGGCAGATATTATTGCGCCAGGTTCCAAATCAGCCGACACTGAAACCACACGACCACCAACTTCAGAGTTTGCCTCAAGGGTAAGGCTCGGCATCACCTCTCCAAAAGCAACAGTTTCAGCTCGAATAGGCATTCGCTTCACTTCGATGGCTTCCACCAGCAGCTCCGGAACTTGCCCTTCGTATCTTTGTGGTTTCTGTCGACTGGCCACCAGCGACACAGCCATTAAAATTCCACCAAGTATCAAAACGGGTAGCATTCGACGACGCTTTAGTAAGGCTTTGATTGCGCTACTTGTCATAGTTTTACCCATAAAGAACTGGCCGAACCAGACCTTAAAAAGCCTAGTGCCACTAAAACCCAGCAGTTGAATACTCTATTAAAGTTCGCAGAACGCACAACACCCTATAAAGCTTAAAGTAGTTACTCAATATATTTATTTATCATGTAATCTGCGCCAACTCATATCAATCGACTATCAATATTGAATTCAATCCCACTTCGATTCACTCCCCCCTTAAATTCACTGAACTATGCTTGGGCTACCAAATTCCGACCTAACTGACAGTGGGACAAAAATGACGAACAATCACAAAGAGACATCAAAAGCGATACTGGAATTGTGGGGGGACAACTTCCCCGACAAAGCGACAGATTATTTATCACCGGATTATAAAAACCACCAAATGCCTTATGCTGGAGGCGACACTTCAGCGCTAACAGTACAAGGATGGCAGCAACTTGTCGCAGATTTTCACCAGGGATTCTCCAATACAAAGTTAGAAATTCTGCTGCAAATTTCTGAGGGAGATTACGTCTGCACCCGCTGGAGGATAACCGCCACCCATACGGGAAAATTCCTACAGTATGACGCAACAGGAAAAACCAGCAGTTGGACTGGCGTGCATACCGATAGATATAAAGATGGAAAAATGGTGGAAAGCTGGGTGGACTGGGATAAATACACTTTCCTGGAGCAATTAGGTTTAGTTGAATAGCCGACCACGAACCAGTCAAAGGTAGCCTGCACAACGCTACCTTTGACAACTAACAATATATCAATCTTTCTGTATCTATTTACGATAATATCTCTATGGCAAAAGTTTTATTGACTGGCTTTGAGCCCTTTGGTAACACACCGATAAATCCAGCTGAGTCAGTTATGCGTATGCTGGACGGAACACGAATAGCCAATGGTGATATTCATGGTCTTTTGATACCCAACAATTTCTTTGAAAGCATTGAAGTTGTCACAGATGCTATTGAAGAAATAGAACCGCAATTAGTGGTGATGTTAGGAGAGTACAGTGGCCGTGCAATCATTACGGCTGAGAGAATTGCACAAAATTATAATGACTCCACCAGATATAACCTGAAAGATAACCGGGGAGTTGAAATGCAGGGTGAGCCGACTGTACAAAATGGTCCTGTCGCTTATCACAGCACACTCCCTATCCGCGCAATGGTTATGGCAATGCGCAATATTGGTATTCCTGCCGACATTTCTGATACTGCGGGTACTTTTTGTTGCAACCATATGATGTATGGCGCGCTTCACTATATCGCGACTAATCAACTAAATATCCCCGCCGGCTGGATACACCTTCCTCAGCTACCCCAGATTGCCGCACTACCCGAAAATATCGGCAATCCCAGCATGTCAAAAGAAACTGCCGCCCTTGGGATACAGGCTGCCATTGAAGCCGCACTAGCTAACCCGCGGGACACTGACGATCCGATCCCTTCTCACTTACAAATCTAATCAAATTGAACAGTTTAGTAAGGTCATATTTTTCCTACTAGTAATTTCAATGCAATCAACATACAAAGAAGGAAATATCAACGAGATAATTCAAAGCACCAAGCAGATCAATAAATGCTCTTACCGAATAAAAAAAGGCCATATTAACACTATAAAACAACCCCTTCTGGTACTACTAATTTATAGCAACATCATCACTATATTTATCTCCTCCGGATAGACCCGACATCACAACTACTGTGCCAGTCCAAAGAGTATTTCTACAGAAGAGACAATCAATGTCATTAAAGTGATGCCCCTTTTTCGCCAAGGTATCCAAAACCCACTTCAGGTTTACAGCTGCCATAAACTGTCTATTTCTTATGGTCAGAATACTGGGCGGCTGAAAGGACTGAATGCTATTTGCCTTGGCAACCATTCCGATATTATTAGCATTCTGAATTCTGCGTCTTCGACTATCGCTATCATTGTGAGACATAATCGCATTAATCGAAGTATAAGTTTCATTGTTAGTATTGTGTCTATTAGTAGCGCTACTGGTATACTTTGTCAGGATGTAGTTAAAACAAGTATCATTTAAACCTAAATCTTCAACAGAATTGGCCCCCCGATCATAAAACCTCCCAAGTCCAGGGTCATTCACACTGAATTTATCACGCGAGTAAAAATGCAGGTTAACATTGTGCTCTATTTTGAAACTGGATGTAGTTCTGCGATACCCGTGAGCAGTTACAATTAACCGGTTTGTTGTCATTCCACGAGGAGTCCACAACCAAGCACGACCATCAAGATCTATACACTGATAGTTCCCTGCCACCGCCACTTCAGAATCATCAAAGGTATGCCAAAGCGCTGTTGCCTTATTACCAAAATAATCCTTTAAAGCACTTTTGACATTACTGAAAAACTCCTTTGCAGGCATAAACCCTCCCCAGCTTTCAAAGCCTAAGTTAACAAATAGAATTATCTCGAGAAAAATCGTATTCCACCCAACAGCCAAAGTAAATGTTTAAAATATGCGATTTTTTTAATCAAAAATAGCTTTCAATAGCTACAGGAAATATGATCCGGAGTCTATTAGGCAAACTATCAGATACTCACTCTTCAGGAGCAGGAAGCAAAGAGTCGACAGTTAATATAAGTAATTTCGCGGGATCTGTTTTGGAGGGATTAATCGTACAATGCCCCTGCTGGTCAATAGCTATACCATTAACAGGCGTATCTCCCCCAAAATGAACATCTCCAGGCCTATATGTCACCTCAACACCGTCCCGAGTTGTCGTACGCCAACAGCCAGATAATGTAATAACCCATTGAGGGTTCGGAGTAGAGTGAAAATCGCTTTTCCACCAAGGAGGCAAAATTGCAAACTCACTTCGAATAACTTTAGGCAAATCACGATAGTGATATTCGGGCACAGGATTGGAGTATTGAATCAATTCAAAATCTGAAAAATGTCCTACAGTGGTTCTTGACCTTCCTCTTTTATCATACCAAAGATGATAAAAATCTTGGCGAACGATTTCTTCTTGCACTACGAG
Source organism: Microbulbifer sp. ABM4_008 (assembly GCF_056311705.1). Taxonomy (NCBI): domain Bacteria; kingdom Pseudomonadati; phylum Pseudomonadota; class Gammaproteobacteria; order Cellvibrionales; family Microbulbiferaceae; genus Microbulbifer; species Microbulbifer sp. ABM4_008. The sequence goes on from NZ_CM149970.1 coordinate 2,770,765, forward strand.
TATCTCACCTCATCAGCAAAAGCTAAAAATTGCCTCATCGATAAATCACTAATTATCCATAGGTTACCCTAGTTTCAGACAATCCAGATCACCTACTTAGAAACTGTAACACCGAAGAATTTGTCTTCCTCAAATATTGATCTACAGACCACTTTCTGCCACCAGTTAACACGAAAGATAAGCAAATAAAAGCCCAAAAAAGAGGGTATTCCCACCCACCATAAACGGTTTGTATATTTCCACTAATATCTATACCACTGACATGACTTGCCCATGAAAAACCTGCGAGATAATGCCGCCCTTCAAATAATGCAATCATCAAATAAAGAGCAGTCCCAACAGCGGCAAACCGCGTAAACAAACCGAAAGTAAATCCAACAAATGCAGAGAACGCACAAATACCAGAGATAATCACCATAGAGGATGAGTATCCAATCCCCTCAAAATAATGAACAACAAAATTGTAAGCGTCTGCGCCCAGCAGACCAAACTTCTCAGCAAAATGATGGGTAAAATTGAGCCCGATATAAATTCGAATCAAGGCCAACTGTAAATCAGCTGCAGTCTCATAGCTTTCGTGCGTGCTCTGCTTCATATAACACTTCCTTAACACACAACTCAACCACAGCCATACCTTCCTTTTTAAGAGATATCATAAAAGGGTTTACAGTCATCTATAATAATAGGCCAAGCCCACCCCGTTGAACCGCAAAAATTGCCTAATTCGCAACACCATATATATTATTGCGGTAAACCAGGTTTACCTAAATGACAAAAGAGGCACTTCAAAGAATGCCCCAAACCTATTCTTCGGAGGAGGCCAGCAATTCATTGATACATTTACACCGTAAATCCAATCTCACCGGCCTTTCTCTGAGTAAAGCCGCCCTATAAAAGCTGTAGGAAAAAGCTACTGCTCAAACACAGTGGATTTTATAGTAATTAGAGCCGTACCCATAAATATCAAAGCAACTCCACTCACAGCGTATACGTCAAACTTTTGCTGCCAAATAACCACAGAAGCTGCACAAACAAGAGCAATACCGACGCCTGACCAGATGGCATAAGTCATTCCCACATTCATATTTTTTAGTACAAACGCAAGAAATAGACTCGCCAGAGAATAAAAAAAGATAGAGGCCATTCCCAGCCACCACTTTTCCCAACCGTTGGAAGCCTTAAGTAGTAGGGTAGCTGTAACTTCGGTAATGATTGCAAAAAATAAAAACAAATAGGTCAAGTTCTACTCCATTAGAATTTATTGTAGTCAAATCACTTGATCAGCTAGATACTATCAAATTTATGACGAATAGCGCTATTGGAAAATAGCGGGGATTCTGCTATTTACTATGCGGCTGTACGAAATACAATGCTGGACTTTACAGTCAGCAGTCAGCCCTCTGGCTACCCAAGATAACTCATGTCTTCCCATTGACAAATCAGCAATAAAAGAAGAGCTAGATTTCAGCCCCGACAACTACCTAGCCTATCGATACCAATAGATCTAATTGTAGTATTACAGCTGTTTTTTATACTCCTCCAGAAACAATCGTGACTAATTTTACACTCATATTGGCCCCATACCAGCGATTACTGACTTGTTGAAAAATACTCAATGTGTGCAAATATTTATTAAACAGAGGAGTGCGGACCAAATAACATCTACCTCACGTAGCAGGCAAGTTGCATAGAGCAACAACTAAACGATATTTGGGATATAGGATTGAAATATCGTGAAACCGATACTTGGTATAATTTGTGTGGTTACACCCTATATCGCCAATGACGTACCCCTTTTTAGACCTGTGTTACTACAGGCATACAATCGCGATGATTACAAATTTCTCGATTTAGCGTTTAGAGCGCAAAACACTTCTCTCCCAAGCTATCGACAGAACAGTATTCTTCGTACCTACCAGCTGAAAATCGCATCTTCTTTTTTTATTAGAAAGGCGGCAGATAAAACACAGCCCCCCTACTTCACAAGGGTATTGAAGAAACTAAGTAGTATGGTCTCAAAATGCACTGGAATTGGTTGCTCAGAAGTTGGCTGCCCAAAATATCGCAGAAAGTCCTACAGAGATTTGAAGCATTACGAACATCAAATCCTTCCACAGATTTCATTACACATAATGATTGCTTCAAGTTACTGGATCCAGGCAATCCATGTTCAAGCCCCTTACAGGCAATCTCGGATATCGAGGCAGACCATCAGCAACAAATGAATGCACAGCAAAGCGGCGATACTTATGCGCAACATTATAGTCCGTTCCGTAACGGGAAACTCTGACGAGGCCTGGTCTGATTGGCGCTGGCAAATGCGCAATCGCATCAGCACATTGGATGGCCTAAAGCGATGGATCAATGTTTCTACTTCTGAATCTGACGCTATCCAAAAGCTAAAAGGAATCTATCGGTGGAGTATTACACCCTACTACGCCTCCTTAATGGACCCTGATGACCCTAATTGCCCAATTAGATTGCAGGCAGTTCCCTCACTAGAGGAAACCATCGTACCCGACAGTGCAGACATTGACCCTGTAGGTGATCAGTATTTTCGTAAAACCAACCGCGTCGTACATAAGTACCCAGATCGCGTCATCTTTCTGGTAACGTCTGTTTGCCCTGTTTATTGCCGTCATTGCACAAGGAAATTTCACACCACAACGGTGGGCCCGGAAAGTTATTTTGAACAAGGCGAAGCAACCAGCTGGGATGAGGATATTGCTTACATAGAATCACATCCACAGATTCGCGATGTATTACTCACCGGCGGCGACCCACTGATGTATTCCAACGACCGCTTGGCCAAACTATTGGAGAAGCTGAGAGCAATAAATCATGTGGAAATTATTCGTATTGGCTCACGCTTTCCCGTACTGGCCCCCCAACGTATCACCGACGAATTGTGCGAAATGCTCGCATCATTTCATCCGGTGTGGCTGAACACGCACTTTAATCACCCCAAAGAAGTCACAGAAGAAGCCGCCGCTGCATGCGACCGCTTGCTGAGAGCGGGCGTTCCGGTGGGAAATCAAACAGTGCTTTTAAAAGGCGTAAATAATTCACCGGATGATATGCGACAATTGATGCTCGCTCTGGTAAAAATACGAGTCAGACCCTACTACCTCTATCACTGCGATAATGTGGTCGGTGTCTCTCACTTTATGACAAGCCTGAAGGAAGGACAGGCGATTTATGAGTCATTGCAGGGGCACATCACGGGTTTTGCGGTCCCTCAATATGTACTTACTACTGAGCTGGGCAAAAACCCGGTCATGCCCTACGAATATGTAAAACAAGGCGATATCGAAGGCGAATGGCACATTCGAAATTTCAGAGGGCAAACGGGTATATATCTGGAGTAACAAAGTGCTAACTACCAGAGAAGGCAATCATAAGTCACAGATTTATTGCGCTGATGCCTTTTGGATGCTCCTGAGATATCCAAAACACCAAGTGTTTGGCAACGGTAGTCTGCACCACAATATATCGTAGAGTTTTACAGGATCCAGGATAACTATAAATGACTGCTTATAGCTGATTCCACAATGCGGTTGATCATGGCCCCATACTGAATACCCGCCAATTCACACATCACGGGCAGTTCAGAAACTTCAGGCCGCAAACCGGGTAGGACATTGACCTCCATAACCATGGGGGCTCCCTGTGCATCATAGCGAATATCAACTCGACCACCATCACGACACTCAAGTACTTCCCAAGTCTTCTGCGCAATTGCTCGAACCTTTAGCGCCTGACCATCGTCAACCAGCCGGCCGGGGAAAGCTCCATCATACTTGTAATAAACAGGTTCATCGCCCAATAACTTTTCCATCACGCCAATGCACTCGGCAGTTGCACCCGTCCCCAAAAAACCCACAGTAAACTCTCGGCCAGGTAGGAATGTTTCAACCAGTACTGGCTGATTAAATCGACTCAAAAGGTATTCACAGCGGTTTTTCAAAGCTGCCTTGTCGATAACTTTGGACTCAGGCGATACCCCCTTACTGGTTCCCTCCCTGAGCGGCTTTGTCATCAAAGGGTATTCAAGCTCCACTCGATTGACATCTGTAACGCTTCGAACAACTGCAAACTGTGCCGTTGGTATACCCATATCCCGCAATATGCGTTTGGTCATCTCCTTATTAAGAGTCACTGTGCTGGCAAATGGATCAGAAAATGTGTACGGTATCTTCCAGGCGTCCAACAAAGCGGGAACCTGTGCTTCGCGCCCCGTTCCATACATCCCCTCAGCAACATTGAACACTAGATCCCAGGTGTTACCTTCAACCAGTTGCTGCGCCAATCTGTAAATATTGCCGACCCGTTCGATATGGTGGCCTGCGCAGGTAAGCGCATCGTGAATCGCATCTATCGTCTCCAGGTAATCAAGTTCAGCGACGTCCTCTTCACTAAACCCCATCCCGAGATAATCATCACGAAGGTCGTAGACTATACCGATACGCATCAATCATGCTCCGCTGCCACTACACAATCTATCGAATGCCGGACTGGAATATTAGCTACGCAACTGATTTTCACTTTAACGCCCCCCAGCCCCTACCCGGAAAAGTGAACGTAAAAAAGAAGTTAATAACCTTCATTAGTACTGAGTTTTGGATAGGGTTGAAGTCGAAAGTACTTGCAAGTAACCATTAATAAAGACAACTAACCAAATGCCGTATTGCCCGTAGAGCTAATTAGCACAAAAGCTATCACGCAAGGTTCTTCACCTCGATTGACCCAATTATGAACTGTCCCCCGCTGGACAAGTGCATCTCCCGCAGACAGCTTCACAACAACCTCATCTCCCATTTCCATCTCGATATTCCCAGACATCACTACCGCATAATCAATGCTGTCAGTTTGGTGAGATCGTGGCGTAACTCCCGGCCCAAATTCTACGACCTTAAAAACCGAGCCTCCCGGAATCGTAGTTCCATCAAATTTTCTCCCGCCGTTGTCTCTACCATCTTCACAAAGCTCTACGGGCAAGTCCTGAGTAGTCCATAACTGCTGCTGAACCATATGAGGCCGCCAACTACTGGTATGCAAACCCTGATCATCTATGAGCACTACTGGCTTTCCCTCTGGGTCGTGCCCTGTAACAACTCGCCGGACATTCACACTCATCGCACTCTCCTTTCTCCTGGGAAGCAACCATCTAGTTACGGGAGAATATAGTTCAGCCAGCAGCTAGCCAGCTTACCGGACAGTGCTGGTATCACCGATGTTGCGAAATCACTATAATCGCGCCCATGTCTGAGTTACCTATTCACAGTATCCTCCCCGAACTGCTCCAGGCCTTGAGAGGGCATAGTAATGTCGTGCTCCAGGCACCCCCCGGAGCGGGTAAAACGACCGCCGTACCACTGGCATTAATAGATGAGCCTTGGTTGAGCGGAAAGAATATTATTATGCTGGAGCCGCGACGTTTGGCCGCTAGAACGGCAGCGGCGCGCATGGCTAACCAGCTGGGTGAGAAAGTTGGTGATACCGTTGGATTTCAGGTCCGGGGCGAGCGGAAGTCAAGCAAGAAGACTCGCATCCTGGTTGTAACCGAGGGAATTCTCACGCGCCTCTTACAGGCTGACCCTGAATTGGCATCCAGTGCTCTGGTCATATTCGATGAATTTCATGAGCGCAGCCTGCAAGCCGACCTCTCCCTCGCCTTATGTCTTCAGTCCCAGGAGTATCTTCGCGAGGATCTCAAGATTCTGGTGATGTCTGCCACCCTGGATACCAGCGGCATCTCCTCACTACTAAATAACGCACCCATCATATCCAGTGAAGGACGCAGCTATCCCGTCGATATTGAATACTTGAACCAACGAGAAGAGCCCGAGGACAAACGACAAATCCCGGCTTTGATGGCAAGTAAAGTTGTCGCATCCTTAGGTAAACAAGAAGGTAGTGTTCTCGCCTTCCTTCCTGGTGTCGCCGAAATCAAACAGGTTGAGAGCTTATTGGAGGAGCGACTATCTGAGGAAACGAAAAAGGGCCGCATTATTATTGCACCGCTTTTTGGGGATCTGAGCCGTGAGCAGCAGGATCAGGCGATAGCACCAACGGCACCAGGCACGAGAAAAATCGTACTGGCTACAAATGTGGCCGAGACCAGCCTGACGATTGAGGGCATCCGAATAGTTATCGACTCAGGATTAATGCGTGAATCGCGCTTTAATCCCAACTGTGGCATGAATCGTTTGGTGACAAGCTCGATTTCCCAGGCCTCAGCTACCCAGCGCACAGGGCGCGCCGGGCGCCTCAGCGCCGGCTACTGTCTGCGACTCTGGAGTGAGGGCCGGCAGCGGTCATTGAGCGCCAAAAATACAGCGGAAATCACCCGCAGTGACCTGGCTCCCCTGGCACTTGAATTAGCCAAATGGGGGGTTACCGATGTCAGCGAGCTCAACTGGCTCGACACACCACCCCCAGGACCTATGGCCCAGGCCCAACAGCTCTTGCAGCAACTGGGGGCACTGGATGACAAACTGCGTATTACCTCTCACGGGAATACCATGCTGGCCTTTGGCGCCCACCCTCGCCTCGCACATATGTTAGTTGCCAGTGTCGGCTGGGGATTGCAGGAACAGGCCTGCCTGCTGGCAGCGCTACTATCTGAACGGGATATTTTCCGTGGCGAAGCACGATGGGATCGGGACATTAGCAAACGGATTCAGGCTCTGCAGTCCCAAGGCAACGATCGGCGGGTAGATCGCGGTACTGCTCACAGAATACGCCAGCAGTCTAAAACCTGGCTCTCTCAATTAAAGAAATTTGAGTCAAGTTCAAGTCCTGCACCACAGAGTATCGATCACTCCGATGAAACTGGTGCCCTGCTTGGACTCGCCTACCCAGACCGTATTGCGAAATCGCGCAGTGATACCGGCCGCCGGTTTCTACTCTCCAGTGGCCGAGGCGCACATTTCTCCCATGATGACGCCCTAGCTTTAAGCGAATACTTGGTCATTGCCGAACTGGATGGCCAGGGCCGAGATGCAAGTATCCAGCTGGCAGCAGAGATTTCCCTGCCCGCTTTGAAGTCGCATTTCGCCGCCCAGATCAAAGAAGAGATTTCAGTTCGCTGGGACGAGACTACCGGCCGCGCTGTCGCCCTACAGCAAACGCAATTGGGGGCGCTGGTTTTACACCAGCGGCCTGCAGCAGATATTCCCCCGGAGACCCTCAGTCGCGCATTATTAGAAGCCGTACGAAAGAAAGGTCTCTCCTCCCTCCCCTGGAACACAGAAGCTAACCAGTTACGTTTTCGAGTGAAATTTTTACGCCAAAGTGAAGAGTGTGGGGATTTTCTCGGCGACACTCGAGTACCAAACTGGAGTGATGAGGCTCTATTGGAGACCATGGAGGATTGGCTGCTACCTCATTTGCAGGGGTTCAGCAAACTTGAGCAGCTAGGGCAGCTTGACTTGCAAAGCATTTTGCGCGGACAGCTTGAGTGGGACTTGCAACAAAAACTCGATGACTTGGCCCCCAGTCACTACCTGGTTCCCAGTGGCTCCCGGATAAGAATCGACTACGGAGAAACCCCACCTGTTTTGGCTGTGCGCCTGCAGGAGCTATTTGGATTGGCACAAACTCCAACAATTCTAAAAAACCGCTATCCATTGATGATTCATTTGCTCTCTCCGGCACGGCGCCCCGTTCAAATTACCCGTGACCTGGTGAATTTCTGGGCCAATACTTACCAAGAGGTAAAGAAGGAGTTGCGTATCAAATACCAGAAGCACTACTGGCCCGATGATCCCCTGACGGCTGAGGCTACTACTAAAACGAAGAAGAGAATGGATATGGGACGGTAGTTCTTTTTTTAGATTCACTGCCCCTGAGGCAGCAAAATTACTTTCTGGGCGGCGGTTAAGTTAACATTCAGCAACAACCGGATAGCATAAGCTGCCGCAAGGGATAGGAACTCGCGCCAATAGAGATAGTCTGAATTATTTTGGCCCGCAGCGACGCCCCAAAACCAGAACAAACTCTAACTCGTAGCAATGGAGATGTATTTTGCGCCGAATACTCTTAGCAGCTCTCAGCCCATTACTGATATTTGGCTGTAGCCTCGATGATCTTCCCGATGATTTGAATCAGTCAACTATCAAGTACGATAAGGAAATGCGTTACCTGGTAGAGGATATCAGCGCCTACGCCAAGGGCATCAACCGTCACTTTCTCATCGTACCCCAGAATGGGGTTGAGTTGATTACTACGACAACCACTACCACTGGTCCAGTCGATGAAGCCTACCTGGATGCCACAGACGGCATTGCACAGGAGGCCCTCTTCTTTGGCGCAAATGGTGTTGTCAACGAGCCCACCAGCGAGTCAGAAACCAAGCGCCTCCAAACTTACCTGGACTTGGCGAAAGATGAAGGGGATACAATCCTAATCACGGACTTCACCAATATTGAGCGGGATATTCAAGAGTCATATGAGAATAACGAAGAAGCTGGGTATATTTCTTTTGCCGCAGATAGCGAACTCCTGAACGATGTACCGCTATATCCCGATGAGCCCTTCAATGTTAACTCTCTGGACATTGATGACCTTGAGGAAGCCAAAAACTTTATCAATATCACCAATACCAGCAACTACTCTACGCCTCAAGATTTCATCGATAAACTGAGTGAAACCGATTACGACATATTGATAATCGACTTTTTCTTTGACGGTGAACCTTACACAGAAGAACAAATTGAGCAGCTCAGGGTAAAAGAAAATGGTGGGCGCCGCTTAGTGCTGGCCTATGTCAATGTCGGCGAAGCACAAGACGATCGCTATTACTGGAAATCCTATTGGTACAACACCCCTCCCGAATGGCTACTGGGGGAAATATCCGACGAGCCAGGTAATTACTACGTGAAGTACTGGCAGGAGGGCTGGCAGAAAATTATCTTCGGCAACGATGATTCTTATATTTATATGATCGTTGATGCAGGATTCGATGGGGCCTATATGGATGGGATCGATGCATTTGAATACTTCGATTCCGACGATGAGTAATCATTAGGCCCCAACGCTTTCACTCAGCAGGCATCAGGCCTGCTGAGTTTCCTTATATTGAGTCACATACTGGGAAAGTCGCCCGGACATTTCCTCTGCCAGTTTTTGCAGGGCATTGAGCGGGCGTATCATCACCTCAAACTCAATAATCTTACCTTCATCATTAAAGCGGATAATATCCAATCCCTTCAGGCTCTTATCACCGATGGAGGCTGCGAATTCAAGAGCCAGATCGTGTCCCGATTCGGTAGTAAATTCACGGTCGTATTCAAAACTCTCAAAAACCTGCATCACCGTATTGAGAATCAGGCACACAGCAGCGGAGCTGTGGTAGGGCTTAAAAAATGCCGGTGAACGAAAAACAGCATCTTCTGCAACGATCGCTGGTAAGCGACTCAGATCCCGCGCAGCGACCATCTCGTGCCATAGGGCAATCGATTCCGCTATTTTATTATTGGAATTGTTCATTGGAGACTTCCTCTTCACTCACTTGTTTTTGTAAAAATTCTCTCCCATCAGCACACCCCAACTCGTAAGTTTTTTGGGCTAGCTCAGGATTTGTGTAATCCCAAACACTGATGAATGGCGGTTTCGAGGGCTGGACATAAGTCCAATCCTGATCGCCTTTGCGCTGTGTAAATATGTCCGGGAACTGATCGTAACGACGGGTCAACAACACCAGCACCCTTCCCTTTCCATTATCCAGCCCTGCCACCGGGATGTTATCTACCACCCCACCATCGAGTGCTGTTCGCCCCCGCAACTTAAGTCTTGGGGTGAATGGCGGCGTACAGGAGGAGCACAAAATCAGGTCCACCAACTCCTCAATACTGGAACAATCCCGGGCTCGATAAAATTGCTGCTTAAAACCTAAGCGCTGGGCGATCTTGGGGTGAAGGCTGCGTAAAAAATGCTTATCGGCATAGTAGGCCATGGCCCCCACTCCAAAAGCCAAACCCCCAGATAGGCCTTTTGGTGGGTGAACAACCGCAATTCGCAACTCTGCGCCCTGCTGAAGGGTCTCCAGTCCATCGCGAAACAGCTCTAACATCGCATTGCGGTAGATTCCATATTGGGGGAACACAGGTTCTTTACCAAAAAGGTTTCCCCAATAAGCATTTTTTTCATTAGTCTCGAACGCAGTCCAGAAATGCTCTCGAGCCTCCTCCGTCTTACCCATCAGCACCAGGCTCGACATTAGGCCCCCTGCCGAAACCGCAGTAACCACCTTCGGAGAAAGACTAATTTCGTTGGCTATGGACTCCCAAAAGCCAATCTGCCAGGTGCACCGCCCACCGCCACCGGCAAAAACAACTTGGTCAAACATGATCTCGCTTCCCTGCAGCAGCCTTCCGGCTGGAACTTCCTGAGTCCATTCTGTGTTTTACATCCTCTCAAGTGCAGTTTCAGGCCGCTCTTTGCATTACCGCTGACACTTATGACCAATTAGTTTCAGCCTACATGATGACATATTGATGACGACAACAATATGCAACTAATTGCATAAGCTAATCGAATCACAAGTATTGTGCAACTGATCGTCTTGATCCTGAACTCACTGAATACTCAAATTTCCACCAGGCGTTCCTTACCGGACAGCAGCGCATCGAGAAAGGCATAACCGTCTGCAACCCCAATTTTCAAGGTGTGCCTCATCGCACCGGGGTCAGCAAAATTCCACATCCCGATGGGCAACGGACTGGAAGGCTGAACATAAGTCCACACCTGATCCCCCCTTTGCACACTGAAACTGTTCGGTAGGTGTGGAAAGCTCCCTGTATCCAAAATCAGAACCCGCCCTTTGCTAGCATCCAATCCGGCGACCGGAGCATTACCTACCAGAGCTCCATCCAGCACCTCTGCACCATCAAGCGACAACCTTGGGGATATGGGGGGGGCACAGCAGGAACTCAAAATAAGCTGCTCAAGATCTGTCCCATCTTTGCATTTACTCACGGGGTGAAACATCTGGCGAAACCCAAGATGTAACGCTGTATTTGGATGCAAGTCGTGAAAGATGTGTTTGTTAGAATAGAAAATTGCCAGCCCCAGCGTCAGTGCCAGAGGCACAGGCAACCATTCCGGGGGATAAGTCACTGCAATTCTGAGGTCGGCAGATTGACGTAGAGGCTCAAGACTATCGTGAAAAAATTCGTGTACCCCTTTGCGATAGATCTCAAAGTGCGGAAAAATTGGTTCTTTGCGGAATGAATTATTCCAGTAGAAATTCCTTTCATTTTTTTTGCAAACAGAGTGAAAGTAATTAACACCCTCACGGCAGCGATCCGTAAGCATGAGTGCTGCTACCATGCTGCCTCCGGATGCAGCACAAACAACTTTTGGCCGGATCGGTAATTCGCGACTTAGGGATAACAAAAAACCAAGCTGCCAAGTGCAACGGCTTCCACCGCCACCAAAAACCATTTGATCAAACATGACGACACCCTCTAGAAAAGGCTATCGAAATAAATACGGGTATTTTTGATTTTAATTTTAGGCAGGAGTTTTTGTCTCTATCGCCACCAAGCGTTAAAGCGAGATCACAGTTAATGGCTCTCTCCCAACTATTACGCATCACAATCAGCAAACCTGCCAACCACCTTGATACAAATAGATATAAAAAAGGCTTCACTTTTCAAACCAACTAGGCATTGGGACTAAAGGTGTCTTTATCTCAACACTCAGTGCAAACCTATGAGTAACCTTAAGATCGTAACCTTCCAATCAGTAATTCAAGATATCCCCAGTCACATCAGGGAGGACTCTCAAGTAACCGCCCTTCGCCACTCAGTGCCGCTAAAAATGCACGGCCATCTGCAATCCCCATACGGAAAGTATCTTTCACCTCTTCCGGACTGGCAAAATCCCAAACATTAAGTGGAACATGTCCAGAGGGCTGAACATATGTCCATTCCTGGTTAAATTTTTGTACCGTAAAACGGTCCGGCAGCTGCGGGAAACGTCGGGTTAGCAAAATAAGCACCCGTCCTTCAGCGGTATCCAGCCCACCAATAGGCACACTATCTACAACCCCTCCATCCAATACCTCTGCACCGCCCTGCTTCAGACGCGGTGTCAGAGGTGGCGTACAGGATGAAGTAATAACCAGCTTCTCTAACTGGGAAGGATCCGAACAGTGGCGAACCTTATAAAAAGATTGGCGGAAGCCCAATTTAAGTGCAGTAGTGGGGTGAAGGTTCGGGAAAATATAAGTATCAGAGTAATCAATCGCTGCTCCAATCATTAACGCGATCGGACCAGGCAGCCATTTCGGCGAAGTACTGACTCCAATACGTAGGTCTGAGGCTTCCCTAAGTTGATCAAAGCCCCCAGAAAATAAGTTGCTTAATGCTCGCCGATAAATTGTATAGTGCGGGAATACTGGGTCCTTGCGAAACATATTGCCCCAATGGATATTTTTCCCATTGGATTTAAATGCCGAAACGAAGTAATCCACCCCGTCGAGTGACCTGTCCATCAGAACCAGGCTGGCAACCAGGGAGCCAGCGGATACTGCACTGACCACCCTAGGTGCCAGATCAATTTCCTTTGCAACCGACTCCCAAAAGCCGATCTGCCAGGTACAGCGCACGCCGCCACCGGCAAACACCACTTGGTCAAACATAGATTGTTCTTCCCTGGAGTTGGCGCACAAGCAATCACAAGCATGACCAATCACTGGATCGCTGCACCGGCACTTTACATTGCCCCAGCGCCTCAAAAGCACCGAGGAATATTTCAAATATATACAGTGTGGGAGTAGTTCGTAGGGAGGCTTACGCGGGATCTAACCTGAGAGATTCACAGCAATAAAAAAGGCGAACACAAGGTTCGCCTTTTTCTTTTGAGCCACTTGGCCGACTCAGAATGGTCTCAGGAACTCAGTAGTAGGCCTGGGACTTGTCGGTGTGGTCAGTAATATCTTTCACGCCTGCTAATTCGGGGATTTTCTCTTTGAGAGTCTTTTCCACGCCTTCCTTCAAGGTCATATCAACCATGCCACAGCCCTGGCAGCCGCCACCGAACTTCAACACAGCAAACATATCCTCGGTCACCTCTACCAGGCTTACCTGGCCACCGTGAGCTGCCAGGCCCGGATTAACCTCGTTGTACAAAACATAGTTGATACGGTCCTGGATAGGACTGTCGTCGGTAATTTTCGGCATACGGGAGTTGGGCGCGCGAATAGTCAACTGCCCGCCCATCTTGTCCGAAGAGTAATCGACCCGAGCATCATCTAGATAGGGAACGCTGCGCCCTTCAAAGTAAGCTTTGAGACCGTTCATTTCCAACATCACATCACCTTCTTCCTCCTCTCCCGGGCGGCAGTAGGCGATACAAGTCTCGGCGTTAGGTGTGCCGGGACTGGAAACAAACATGCGAATGGCAATTCCCTCACAGTCCTGTTTGGCCAACAGCTCTTTCAGGTATTCCTGAGCGGGTTCAGTAATAGTGACATTCAAATCAGACATATAGGCTCTCAAATAACCAAGCTTCTTTGTCGGGTATTCTACTCTCAGAAAGACTCAAGGGAAACCGGTCAGTTGGAACCCTTTCGACCGACCGGCCTCACCACTCTCCTAGGTGGGGATAAATCCCATAAGAGTCTGGGCAGTTTCCTCTGAGGAGGCCGGATTTTGACCAGTTACCAGTTTGCCGTCTACCACTACGTAGGGTGCCCAATCACCACTTTTGGAGTAGTTTCCACCATTACTCTTGAGCATATCCTCAACCAGGAAAGGCACGACATCCACCAGTTCAACCGCAGCCTCTTCCGAGTTGGCAAATCCAGTCACACCTTTTCCCGACACCAGGTAAGCGCCATCCTGGCGGCGGGTATGACGGAAAATGCCCGGAGCATGGCACACAGCACCGATCGGCTTGTCTGCGGCAAAAAAGTTCTCAATCAGTGCAATTGAGACCGGGTCTTCCGCAAGGTCCCACAAGGGACCATGGCCACCGGGATAAAAGACTGCATCAAAATCAGACTCATTCATATCAGCCAATTTGTGGGTATTGGCCAGAACCTGCTGAGCATCGGCGTCAGCCTGAAAGCGATGAGTCGCCTCCGTCTGAAAATCTGGCTCATCACTCTTGGGATCGAGAGGCGGCTGCCCGCCTTTTGGAGAGGCCAGGGTCACTTCAGCACCGGCGTCCTTGAAGATGTAGTAAGGTGCGGCAAACTCCTCCAGCCAAAACCCCGTTTTCTTGCCGGTATTCCCCAGTTCATCGTGGGAAGTCAAAACCATCAGTATTTTCATATTTCTGTCCCTATAAACTTTGTCAGCTTTGCTTCAATCATCATTTCCTATGCGCACAACTAACTTGCCGAAGTTCTTTCCTTCCAGAAGCCCGATAAATGCATTGGGTGTTTCTTCCAACCCTTCGACCATATCCTCAAGATATTTAATACTGCCTTCCGCAACCCACTGACTTAATGTACGTACCGCTTCATGAAAACGTTCGTAGTAATCGAAAATAATAAAGCCTTGGGTTTTCAAGCGTTTGGTCAGTACATCCCGCATTAACAAACTGGTGCGATCCGGGCCTTGCGGCAATGAGGTTGCGTTGTACTGAGAGATAAGCCCACATACAGGAATCCGCGCAAAATCATTTAATAGCGGTTGCACCGCATCAAAGACCTTGCCACCAACACTTTCAAAATAGATATCGATACCGTCAGGGCAAGCCGCAGCCAATTGATCGACAAAATCTTCGGCGCGGTGATCCAGGCACAGGTCGAAGCCCAACTCCTCTACCGCATAGCGACACTTTTCCTCACCTCCAGCAACACCGATTACCCGGCACCCTTGCAACTTGCCGATTTGTCCAACTGTTGCCCCCACAGGACCAGTAGCAGCTGCAACTACCAGAGTCTCCCCTTCTTTTGGCTCCCCAATTTCTAGCAAACCAAAGTAGGCGGTGATTCCCGGCATACCCAGCACTCCCAGGGAGAAGGAGGGGTAATCCGGATTTTTACCCAAGTTAATCAACCCGGTACCATCAGAAATGGCGTAGTCCTGCCAGCCGCTATAACCGAGTATCCAATCCCCCTCCTCGAAGCCATTCAATCGGGACTCAACCACACGGCTCACCGTCCCTCCAACCATGGTCTCTCCCAGTGAAACAGGCTCTGCGTAGGACTTCGCATCACTCATTCGCCCCCTCATATAGGGATCGAGCGATAGGAATACTGTGCGCAACAGCACCTCGCCGACCTCCGGCTTGACCACAGGGGCATGCTCCAGGCGGAAGTTATCTGTCGTCGGGGCACCTTCAGGGCGGGATGCCAATACCAGGCGGCGGTTTATATCGCTCGATTGCATTCTCTATTCTCCATAACTTCATAAAATGGAAGTCAAAGTCGCCAAATTAGACCGGTCGTCTAGAAAGGCGCCATAAAAATACCCGCAACGGTTTTCCCCTCGCGGGCTCAGTAAAAAACTCAGTGTTTCCCCAGTATCTCCTGGGTCGCCAGCATCGCCTCTGCCATTGGCGTATCGTTGCGGTTTAACTTGGCCAACAGGCTGGCTCCCAGCCACAGCTGGTACAAGGAAGCTGCGGTGGCACGGGCATTGAGGGTGCTAGGCAGAGAACCGTCTTCCCCCGCCAGCTCGATACAATTCTGGAGCTTCTGAATAATATGCTCAGTCCCATCTCTGAGGATAACCCGCATCGATTCAGACAGGTCTGCCACCTCAGCGCTAAGCTTAACCACCAGGCAGCGGTGTGCATCGTAACGCTCCCCACTACTCTTCTGCCAAGCATCAAAATAGGCCAATAAATTATCGGCGGCAGATTGATCCCGGGAGGAAAAGCCAACGTCCATCTGTTCCAGGTAGCTGCGAAAATAATCTTCCAGCAGAGCCTCGCCAAATTGCTCCTTGGACTTAAAGTAGTGATAAAAGGATCCCTTTGGCACACCGGCAGTTTTGAGAATTTCACTCAAACCTACACCGGAGAAACCTTTTACGGCCATCACGGTGTAACCGGTATCCAACAAATGTTGGCGAGTATCTTCATAGCTGCTTTTCATGCCTAGCACTCTACGCAAAACTAGACCGGTCGTCTAGGGATTTATAGTGATTAGGAGCTGTAGAGTATCTATAAATTGCTCAACTTTATTCAAAACTGCTCTGTTATTGTGGTGGAACAACCAAAAAGGCGTAAGTCGCAGCCGGTGAGTGGGCGTGACTGTGCTAAGATTGGCGCCATTCCCACCATCGGCAAAAGATCGACAATATAAGGATTGGTAAATGTCCCAGCAGTCCCGCGACCAACGTCTCGAGCAAATTAATGCCGCGCTTGCGCAACGCATCCTGATCCTGGATGGCGCTATGGGGACGATGATCCAGAGGGAGAAGCTGGAAGAGGCCGATTATCGGGGCGAGCGCTTCGCCGACTTCCCTCGCGACTTGAAAGGCAATAACGACCTGCTCAGCCTGACCCGCCCGGAGCTGATCGAAAAGATTCACCGGGAGTACCTTGAGGCGGGCGCGGACATTATCGAAACCAATACTTTTAACGCGACCCAGCTGTCCCAATCTGATTACGACATGGAACACCTGGTGGTAGAGATCAACCGGGCCTCCGCAGAGATCGCGCGCCGTGCAGCAGATGCACTCTCTACCCCAGAGCGCCCGCGCTGGGTAGCCGGGGTCATCGGCCCCACTTCCCGCACCGCCAGTATTTCACCAGACGTCAATGACCCAGGGGCACGCAATGTCACTTTCGATGAACTGGTAGAAAACTATGTAGAAGCGGGCCGCGCTTTGGTCGAAGGCGGCAGCGACCTGATCTTAATCGAAACCATTTTTGACACCCTCAATGCCAAGGCCGCTATCTATGCCATGCAGCAGCTCTTTGAGGAGCTGGGTTTCGAACTGCCAATTATGATTTCCGGCACCATTACCGATGCCTCCGGCCGCACCCTTTCCGGCCAAACGACCGAAGCTTTTTACTATTCTGTTGCCCACGCAAAGCCAATTTCTGTGGGGCTCAACTGTGCCCTGGGCGCCACCGAATTGCGCCCTTATGTGGAAGCCTTATCGGGCGCCTGTACCTCTAATGTCTCCGCCCACCCCAACGCGGGATTGCCCAATGAGTTTGGCGAATACGACGAAACCCCTGAGCAGACTGCCGCAATCGTAGCGGAATTTGCCCGCAGCGGATTTATTAATATCCTCGGCGGCTGTTGTGGCACCACCCCCGATCATATTCGTGCAATTGCCGACGCAGTGGCCGATATACCCCCACGACAGCAGCCGGAAATAAAACCTGCTCTGCGCCTGTCCGGACTGGAGCCATTTGTCGCCGATGAAAACGCCCTATTCGTCAATGTGGGCGAGCGTTGCAACGTCACTGGCTCCGCCCGATTTAAGCGCCTGATACTTGAAGAGGACTACGACACCGCCCTGCAAGTGGCTGCCGCCCAGGTGGAAGATGGGGCGCAGGTAATCGACTTCAATATGGATGAGGCGATGCTGGATGCACTCGCCGCTATGCGCCGCTTCCTCAACCTTGCCGCTACCGAACCGGATATCGCCAAGGTGCCATTTATGGTGGACTCCTCCAAGTGGGAGGTGATCGAGGCCGGCCTGCAATGCATCCAGGGCAAGCCCATTGTGAACTCCATCAGCCTCAAGGAAGGCAAAGAGGAGTTTATCGAAAAGGCCCAACTGTGCCTGCGCTACGGTGCGGCTGTGGTGGTGATGGCTTTTGATGAAGATGGCCAGGCGGATACTTTCGAGCGCAAAATTGAGATCTGCAAGCGCAGCTACGATGTGCTGGTCGATGAAGTCGGCTTCGATCCCACCGATATTATTTTCGACCCGAATATTTTTGCTGTCGCCACCGGTATTGAGGAACACAATAATTACGCGGTGGACTTTATCGAGGCGTGCCGCTGGATTCGCGCAAATCTGCCCGGTGCCCAGATCAGTGGCGGCGTCTCCAATGTTTCCTTCTCTTTCCGGGGCAACAACCCGGTACGTGAAGCCATTCATTCAGTATTCCTGTTTCACGCTATTAAAGCCGGCCTGAATATGGGTATCGTGAACGCCGGGCAGCTGGCGGTTTACGACGAACTCCCAGAGGAGCTGCGGGAAAAAGTTGAGGATGTGATCCTCAACCGCAGCCCGGATGCCACTGAAGCCCTGCTGGAAATTGCCCCCAAATACCAAGGGGATGGCGGCGGTGCCACACGCAAAGAGGACCTGAGCTGGCGCCAATTGCCTGTGAAGGAACGCCTGGCACACTCCCTTGTGAAAGGCATTAACAACTATATCGAGGAAGATACCGAAGAGGCCCGCGCAAGTTCCTCACGCCCACTGGATGTGATCGAAGGTCCACTGATGGACGGTATGAATATCGTTGGCGACCTGTTTGGCGAAGGGAAAATGTTCTTGCCCCAGGTAGTGAAATCCGCCCGGGTTATGAAACAGGCGGTAGCCTACCTGCAACCCTATATTGAAGCGGAAAAAACCGAAGACAGCCGCTCCAACGGCCGTATCCTGATGGCCACTGTTAAAGGGGATGTGCACGATATTGGCAAAAATATCGTGGGCGTGGTGCTGGCCTGCAACAACTATGAAGTGATCGACCTCGGCGTGATGGTGCCAGCGGAAACTATTCTGCAAACAGCAAAGGAAAAGGAGTGTGACATTATCGGCCTGTCCGGCCTGATCACCCCATCCCTGGATGAAATGGTTCACGTAGCCGCCGAGATGGAGCGCCAGGGGTTTGATATCCCATTATTGATCGGCGGAGCTACCACCTCCAAAGCCCATACCGCCGTAAAAATTGATCCCCAATTCCACCGCAACCAGGTGGTGTATGTAGCCGATGCATCTCGCGCCGTAGGCGTGGCCAGCAGCCTGATTTCCAATGAGCTGCGCCCAGCCTTTGTGGAAAAAATCCAGGCCGAGTATGAAAAGGTGCGCACCCGCACCGCCAACCGCAAGCGCAATGACACCCGCTTAACCTACGAGGAAGCGCGGGATACTGCCCCGGAATTTGATTGGAAAAACTACCAGCCAGCACGACCCAACAAGCTGGGCCTTACCGTGATCGACGATTTCCCTCTGGAGAAACTGCTCGACACTATGGACTGGACGCCTTTCTTTATTTCCTGGGATTTGGCGGGTAAATTCCCGGCAATCCTTGAAGACGAAATTGTGGGAGAAGCCGCTACCGATCTCTACGACAACGCCCAGCGTATGTTGAAAGAGATTATCGATAAAAACCTATTGCGCGCACGGGCCGTATTCGGCCTATGGCCCGCCAATAGCGTCGGCGACGATATCATCGTCTACAAGGATGAAAGCCGCAGTGAGGAGCTGGCTCGCCTTCACCATATGCGCCAGCAGGTACAGAAACGCGGTGGCGATGGCCTGTGCCGCTCCCTGGCAGATTTCGTCGCGCCGCTGGAGTCAGGCCAAATAGACTATGTGGGCGGCTTCGCGGTTACCACTGGCATCGGCGCAGACGAGTTGGCTGACACCTACGAAGCCAAGCACGACGATTACAACGCCATTATGGTAAAGGCCCTGGCAGACCGTATGGCAGAGTCCTTTGCTGAGACACTGCACCGTTTGGTGCGAAAAGAATATTGGGGCTATGCCGAAGACGAAACTCTGAGCAATGAGGAGCTGATCAAGGAAGCCTACCAGGGCATCCGCCCAGCCCCGGGCTATCCCGCCTGCCCCGATCATTCGGAAAAAGCTACCCTGTTCAAATTGCTACAAGCGGAGCAAAATGCAGGCGTCAGCCTTACCGAGCACTTTGCCATGATGCCCGCAGCTGCGGTGAGCGGTTGGTACTTCGCCCACCCCCAGGCAAAGTACTTCAATGTGGGCAAGATCGGCAGGGATCAGCTGCAAAGCCTGGCTAAACGAAAAGGGGTCAGCGAACCGGAATTGGAGCGCTGGCTACGTCCCAACCTCGAGGAGTGAGCCTGTGGAAGATAATAATAAGAAAGCGAAAAAGCCCAATTTCGGCCAGGTGGTAGTCAGTACCCTGGCCGCCGCGATTGGCGTGCAGAGTGATAAAAACCGCGAAAGGGATTTTCAAAGTGGCAGTATTATGACGTACGTTATTGCCGGCGTTGTTTTTACCGCCGTATTTGTAATCGGATTGGCTCTAATTGTGAAAATAGTACTCGGCAATATGGGCTAAAAGCGCAGAGTGCTTTCCATCAGCTAGCAGCTACACAAATAAGCCGAGCGAAATGTCTATCGCTAATGCCCGGGACTACACAACTCCGGGCCAGCGGCGGGCTAGCGCGTGGCCACCCAAAAAATACAGGTGGCTACGAAAATTGCGACCAGTGCTACAGCAGCAATTGCATCCACTACATTATCGTCTTCAGAAACTACAGCTACTTCATCATTCATCGAATCTCTCCGATCGTTCTTTATTGTTATTTAAAGTAGTTGGGCCGCTGGATGCGGCAACCCAAGTAGAGCAAATCAAGTCATCAGTTGCAAGGCGGGGCCGGCAAACAACCTTACCGACCCAAGTGCCAGTCTAGGCCTGCCCGGAATAGAGAGCGATATGAAACCCTCCGGTGAGAGCCTGGCCAGTCTTAGCAACCTGTGTACGGCTGTTAACATCGACATTCAGATTGCCCCATTTATTTGGGGAAACTGACATAATTCCATTAACACCTTTGCCCTTGTTAACACTCGTCATATTGCAAAACACCACGGCTCCACCACCACTCTTGTTCGTCGCCAGAGAACCTGGACTCGGGCTTGAGCCATCGGAAATCAGAATATGTACATCGATAGTTTTACCACCCAGCGAGTTTTTTAGAATCCTATTGTTATGATCCAAACAAATATCAATGCCAAAAGTTAAGCCCTTGTACGAAAAAGTACTGTCACTTGCCTTGGTCGAAAAAGCATCATCTGTCTGATACTTATCATTGCCAACTTTATATTTCTTCAGCAGGAAATTGCCACCGGCCAGGATAGGAGCAATGCTCAAGTAAGATGCTGAAGAAAAACATCCACCACCTTTTGTGTAAGCAATAGTCCCTGCAACAATCAGAATGTTCGGGTATTGACGGGAAGCTCTGCGCAGGCCGGAATAAATATCACTCTTGGAGCCCTTGCTTAAAGAGTCGATGTGATTAGTTTTTGCTTTAGAGGCATACCCTGAAAAGTAATACTCCGGAGCAACCAACATCTTGATATATTTATCATCGGAGTACTCTTGCATCATGGCTTTAGCGCGAGCCAGCGCCCCCTCAAACACATCGAAATTACTGTTACTCACACCAGTAAACTTTGATGAATCATCAAACTCAATCATCGCCGCAAGGATATCTTTAGCCATCCCGCTTACCTCTTATATTTTTTTAGGAATTCAGTCACTGACTTAGCCACTGACCAGTCTCACATGTGACTGACCATTCGCAATTTATATCACCACAAGTAAACTGAGAGGCGGTATCAATTCACAGCTAACCGAATTAGCGTCGATTTGCCAGGTCCCGAAGTGGAGTTGCTACACTCAACAGGTAAGTTGCGGCTAAAAAACAGACAGGACGGCATAGATAGCCATTACTCCAACGCTCCTCGAATCTGCAACAACAGACAAGCACTATGCTGATAAATCTCTCTTATAACTGTTGGTTACAGATATAGCGGAAAATATTGTTATTTATTGCATAAGAGCGCTGGTATGTTATGCGCCAGCGGAGAATCGTCCGGGGCCCGCCCCTTTCTCCACCATCAGCGCACAAAGGCAATGGAATCAAGCTGTTATGTATCGATACGACGACCGGGACCGCGCCATCATCAACGATCGCGTAGCCCAGTTCCGCGGCCAAACGGAACGTTACCTTGCCGGCGAGTTGAGCGAGGAGCAATTCCTGCCGCTGCGCCTGCAAAATGGCCTCTATATTCAGCGACTGGCCCCCATGTTGCGTATTGCCGTTCCCTACGGCCTGCTCAACAGTGCCCAGTTACGCCGTCTCGCCCGCGTAAGCCGCGACTACGATAAAGGCTACGCCCACTTCACTACGCGCCAGAACCTCCAGTACAACTGGCCGCAGCTGGAAGATGTACCCACTATTCTCGATGAGCTGGCGGAAGTGGAAATGCACGCGGTACAAACCAGCGGCAACTGTATCCGAAATACCACCTCGGACCCCTACGCCGGCATTGCGCTCGACGAGATTGCCGACCCGCGCCCCTATTGCGAGTTGATTCGCCAGTGGTCTACATTCCATCCGGAATTCGCTTTCTTGCCGCGCAAGTTCAAGATCGCCGTCAGTGGTTCAGAACAGGACCGCGCCGCCATCCGTGTACACGATATCGGTGTACAAATCGTCAAGCGCGGTGAAGAGATTGGCTTCCAGGTATTGGTAGGTGGCGGTCAGGGCCGCACACCGGTTATTGCCGAGACCATCCGCGACTTCCTGCCGGAAGAAGACCTGCTCTCTTACCTTGAAGCGATTGTCCGCGTTTACAACCAGCTGGGTCGTCGCGACAACAAGTACAAAGCGCGCATTAAAATTCTGGTCAAGGCCCTCGGCCCGGAAGAGTTCGGCCGCCGCGTGGAAGAAGAGTGGCAACATATTAAAGACGGCGCTGAAAAGTTAACCCAGGAAGCATTGGATTGGGCTAAATCCTTCTTCACAGCCCCGGAATATCGCGAGTTTGACGGGCCAGCTGCTGAAGCGGCACTGCAACAACAAGCCGACAGCGACAAAGCCTTTGCCCGCTGGCTTGAACGCAACACCTACCCGCACCGGGTACCCGGTTATCGCGCGATTAAGTTGTCCACCAAACCCACTGGTGTACCCCCAGGTGATGTAACCGATGCCCAATTAGAGGCTATTGCCGATCTTGCCGATACTTTTAGCTTTGGTGAAGCTCGGGTAACTCACGACCAGAATGTGGTACTCGCAGACGTCGAACAGGACAAACTGTTTGAACTCTGGCAACAGGCCCGCAAGCACGGCTTCGCCACACCGAATATCGGCACCCTGACCGATATGATTTGCTGCCCCGGCGGTGACTACTGCTCACTTGCCAATGCCAAGTCCATCCCGGTAGCCGAAGCCATCCAGCGTCGCTTTGACGATATGGACTACCTGTACGACCTGGGTGATCTCAACCTCAATATCTCTGGCTGTATGAATGCCTGTGGCCACCACCACGTGGGACATATCGGCATCCTCGGCGTCGATAAAAAAGGCGAAGAGTTCTACCAGATTCAGCTGGGCGGCAGTGCATCCAACGAGGCCAGCCTGGCCAAAGTATTGGGCCCCAGTTTCTCCCGCGCTGAAGTGCCAGACGTGATCAGCAAAATCCTCGACCTCTATGTCGAGCAACGCCAAACGGAAGAGCCCTTTATCGACACCTACAACCGCATCGGCCTTCAGCCCTTCAAGGAGAGAGTTTATGCCAAAGCCAGCTAAACTGGGCCCACAGCCAAGCAACCCCGCAGAACTGATCATCGATGGTGAAGTAAAGACCAACGAATGGCAGCTGGTACCCCAACTGGAAGCAGGGGAAGAGTTGGACCCAAGCACCCTGCCCTCCGGCAAAATTATCCTGCCACTGCGACAGTGGCTGGCGCATCGCGATGCGCTGGCATCCCGCAGTGAAGAAGTCGGTGTTTGGCTGGACAGTGAAGAAGGTGCCGAGCAGATTGCGGAAGAAGCTCCCAAATTGCCGGTAATTGCCGTGCATTTCCCGGCATTTGCCGATGGTCGGGGCTTTACCGCAGGCCGTATGCTGCGCGAGCGCTACAGCTTTACCGGAGAGTTACGCGCAGTAGGCGGGTTTATGCGAGACCAGCTGACCTATTTACAACGCTGCGGCTTCAATGCCTACGCATTTGAAGGCGAGCAGCCTCTGGCTAGCCTTAAAGACTCGATGAGCGATTTTGGCGATAGCTACCAAACAGGGGTAGACCAACCGCTGCCCATGTTCCGTCGCCGCTTCTAAAGCTCAATTTAGACCTCTGAATACTCAGAGGTCTAAATTTCCACTTCCATCACACCTCCAACCCCAATCCATTGAGCGCAAACTCCAAAAAGGGTTCCACCTCCTTGAGTTCTCGCCCGGATCGCAATACCGATGCTGTGCCATGCAGCAGGGTAATCAGGTACATAGCGCACTCCTCGGCACGCCGATCCAGCCCTATTGCCTGGGACTCTTTATCAAAACGAAACAAGTCAACCAGTTGCTTTACCGCTTCTGCGTCAGCAGCTTTTAAAGCGTCAATGGCATCAGAAGGCAAAGCATCACCGGCAGTTTCCGATAATCCAAACGCCAGATAACAACCCCTCGGGGTTCCTTCCCCGGCCTGTCCTTTAACGGTAGCCAGCAAATAACTATGCAATCGCTGCCGCAACGGCACTCCCTCTTCCGTCAGGAACTGCATACGATCTTTGGCATATCTATCCAGGTACTGCCCCAATGAAAGAACAAACAGTTTCTCTTTATTGCCAAAAGAAGAGTACAGACTTGGCTTATTAATCCCCATAGCCTTGGTCAGGTCGGCCATTGAGGCGCCCACATAGCCCTTTTTCCAAAAGACTTTCGTTGCTGATTCCAGCGCATGCGCCTTATCAAACTCCGGCTTGCGTCCCGCCATTGGCAATCTCCCAAAAATTGTTTTGACAATATTGTACCGATCGGTAAGACTTAGCTCAAACCTTACCGATCGGTACAATATTCATCAACCCTTCACAGGAGAACGGAATTGAGCATTTCAATCGAAGGAAAAACTGCCCTTGTAACTGGAGCAAACCGCGGAATTGGCAAGGCAATTGTCGAGCGCTTTCTCGACGGTGGCGCAAAAAAAGTCTATCTGGCCGTTCGCAACCCGGAGACAACGAAAGAGCTGACAGAAAAATATGGCGACAAAGTAATCACATTGAAACTCGATGTGGCAAAAGCCCAAAGTGTAGGGGCGGCGGCAAAGGCGATTCAGGAATTGGATATTCTGGTGAACAATGCCGGGGTACTTGCGCCCTCAGACCCGCTTAGCGACCATGTAGAGGACTCCCTTAAGCAGGAACTGGAAGTGAATACCTTTGGGCTTGTCCGTGTAGCCAAAGCATTCACCCCCCATTTGGAAAAGAGCAAAGGCGCCCTGGTACAAATGAATTCGGTAGTATCCTTGCGTACCTTCCCACACGTTAGCACCTACTCCGCATCCAAAGCCGCCAGCTACGCAATTACCCAGGCACTTCGAGAAACGCTTCAGGAGCGAGGCGTACAAGTATTGAGTGTTCACCCCGGCCCCATCAAAACAGATATGGCCAAACAGGCTGGGCTGGAGGACGGAGAATCCCCCAGTGCAGTGGCTGAGGAAATTGTTGGCGCGCTAAAAAATGGGGATTTTCACCTCTTCCCGGATGCCATGTCACAGACCTTTGAAGCCGCTTATCAGAGCTTCTCTGATTCGGTGATCACCGCAGACCTTAGCGAATAACACGGCCGAAGATTGTCTGAGTAAGAAGTAACACACGCCTCGAAGGAACCCGATCTAGGGTTCTTTCAAGAGGCTGGAAAATTCCTCTGAAGCCATAACGGGTACAAACTCAGTGATCGTAAAAGTCGACGCCCCATGTTTTGTGAAAGGGTCTTCTTCCAGAACCTTTCGCAGCACTTCCTCAGAGGGATGACGTGAAATAATTATCGCGCCAGTTCTAGGCTCTTTCGCTCCCCCAAAAAGCAGGTCTCCCGATTTATAGTGTCCTTCCAGGTAGCTCACATGCTCCGCCATTAACTCTGGGGTCAGTTTTTCTAGATCCGGGAAATTCAAGTTCACTAAAAACATAACATCTCTCCCCTCCTTAGGGACCATATATCAGCTGTTTACACCACTTTAAGCTTGCAGAAATAGCCTCCACCAATCTAATAAATAGCAAATCTTTCCACCTTGGCGATAGAGGATAATCCCCAAGTGGTAGCTTAAATGGAAACCATCGGAGATCGATGATCGGGCATCATTTAATTTAATGGTGCCATCAAGTACCTTTCTTTAGGCAATAGTGCTAACTAGACGATACTTCAGATTAATCAAGTTACATGTGGCCTGAAGAGCTTCATCTGCCTTCCAGGCTGTGGTATCCCCCTCAAAGCCACATACCAAACTCCCCTCAAAACATTTGGGGATTAATGAGATGGCACTCCCTCTTTGAGCTCACTCTTAAGACTGTTAATGCGAACTCATCTTTAGAAGGTGTAAAAACTGTTCAGAGGCCATAACAGGCTCAAATTCGGTTAGCGAGTAAACTGCCACTCCACTTTTTATAAAAGGGTCCTCATCAAGCACTCTCCGCAATGCTTCTTCACTGTTGTGGCAAGAAACAATAACCCCTCCAGTCCTGGGATTTTTTCTTCCTCCAAAGAGCAAACTTCCAGACTTATACTCTCCTTCCAGATAAAGCCTATGCTCCGCAGTCAGTTCTGGGGTTAGCTTTTTCATATCCTTAAAATGCATATCCACTAAAAACATACCCATTCCCTCTTCTCTTAAAACACTATAATATTGCTACTGATTTCGTAGCAACTGTAACGCTACTAATTTAGAAGCGCAAGAACCATGGCAACTCCTCTACCGAAAAAAACTGTCAGAGGCTCGACTAGCGGCATAGCCATTATGGCTGTATTCGATCTGCTCGGGCGAAAATGGAATATGAGAATACTGTGGGAACTGAGGAACACACCCCGGAGCTTCAGGGAACTCCAAGCCCAGTGTGATGCCATGTCCCCTTCGGTACTAAATACAAGAATCAAACAGTTGAGCGAAGCTAGATTGATTAATAAGTGTACGAATGGATATCAACTGACAGATCTGGGTGTTTCGTTAATGGAAACCCTTGATCCGCTGAGGGAATGGGCTAATAACTGGGAGGAATCCCTCAAGGCCTAATGGACACTCTCTAAAAACCAAAACCCAAGAGCCTTGCAGCCTAGATGCCGCTGGGTTCTTGGAGGCAGGCCAACTATCGCGACAAAATGGACTGAACCGATAGGGCAGTCTCATTATCACTCGCATCATGCGCTAGCGAAAACGAATAATATTAATCGCCGGGTAAACCAAATCTACGAATAATTCTGCCAAACAATGCACCTGCTCACCATCAAGGGTTAAGGAGGGTTCAATCTCTTTAGAAGTCAACAAACCACTGCTCTCAAGGGCACTCTTATGAGTTACCTTTTTGTGCCCGTAAGTAGCGAGTCATGGGGATTGCAGGGAGACAAATTGAGCGAAATGTAATTTTCAGAAGTTTCCTTAACCCAAAAACAGCTGTGCGCTGCATCCCCTACTTTTGATTGTTAAGGTCACATTTCTGGCATTTTTTCAAATTTTTGTAATTTCGGGTCCATATAGTCCCAAGATGCACCACTACCAGCATATACCACCATTGTCGGGTTGAATTGCTCCAGGTCATGAAGACTCCCAGCGCGGATAAATTCAAACTGCGGCATACCGCTATTTTCCGCATAAATATGCGAACCGCAGCGAGGGCAAAAACCTCTCCTTACTGTATTGCCGCTATCTGTCTGCTTCTCATGAAATGCAAGATCGCCGCTAATGGCTAAGCTTCCGCGAGGAATAGCAATGTTAGCGATGTGTCCAGCCCCACTAATTTTCTGACAATCTGTACATTGGCAATGACCCGCCATTACCGGCTCTTCGGAACAAGAATAACTAATATAACCGCACAGGCATTCTCCAGATATTTTGGACATAAATTTTCCCTGTTACTTACGAAGTTGAAGTAACCTTAGCCTAAATCAATAACTTCAACTTCGCAAGTAACTAGGCTAGTATTTCATTTTCTGGCAGTAAGAGTGTGAGCATGAGTCCTGACAATCAATTTTTACGTTCGGGATGCCCTATCGTGAACGGACTGGACGTATTCGGTGATAAATGGACATTAGTTATTCTAAGAGACTTACTGTGTGGTAAAGAGACCTATAGCGAGCTAGCTGACTCACCAGAGAAAATACCAACCAATAGACTCGCAGAAAGATTAAAAATGCTAGAAGCAGAGGGAATGTTGGTGAGGGAACAATATCAATCAAAGCCTAAGCGATATAAGTACCTGCTAACACAGAAAGGCAAGGATGTCTTACCGATTCTTCAGGCAATCGCCAAATGGGGAAATACATATTTTGAAGGCTCATGGATTCCCCCGAAGTGGTTTATGGAAACCTAACCCTTTGATTCGGGGCCAGAAGCGCAACAATTCCGCAGGACCAAGCTAAGCTGAAAATTTAGCAATAACAGCAACTTTTATGCATTTTTACTTCGTAATTACATAATTGTATTCTCCATAAATAGCCAGAAGCTAATGATGTTGACTCTGCCTATTATATTTATCCCCCCCAATCTCATTAAGAAACCCTCCTGAATCACTAATGAACCTGGCGGCAATTGATACAACTAATATACTGTTTTACCAGAACACTTTCGCCCCCAAGGGCCCGGCAGCTCAATGCCGCCAGACTCTATGGATCAGCTCAACTATAGAGACAAAATAGATTGAACCGCTGCGACAATCTCATTATCACTCGCATCATGCGCTAATGAAAACGAATGATATTCATCGCCCCGCAGACCAAATCTGCGATCAATTTCAGCCAAACAGTGCACCTGTTCACCATCAACGATAAAGGAGAGTTCAATCTCTTTTGAAGTCAACAAGCCACTACTCTTAAACTCTATCTCCTGGTAGCATCCAGACTGGGAGACAAAATTGCTTCCACGCAAATGCCCCTTTTCAACATCCGCTTTTACCATTTTAAAGCCACTTTCCTCGATCATGGAAAGTACCTTCTCTACAACGGGTAACGGTCTTATCCGCAAGGGGTCCCTGTCTTTCGGATCCAGCGCAAAATCAATATCCAGGGAAGTTTCCAGCCACACATAGCTTTTATTTCTACGGGCGTTTAAAACAGTAACTGGCGTCTCTTCATGCAACGCCAACTGAAAAGGAACTTCTCGGCTCTCTCCAGCGCCAATAGTGAAAGGATCCTGTACCTGTAATTCATTCAGTACAAAACGCTCATGGCTTACCCCTTCATCGGTCTCCACCTTGATCTCGGTGCAGAGCTTTAAACTTATAGCATCCACCTGCTGGTCGATGTCACCACCAATGATATGGATAGCCCCTTCAATGATTCCACCCTGAACTTGCTCAGAGTTTTGTAGAACTGTATCAACTTTAGCTGCACCAATACCTATTGACGCTTTGAGTTTTTGAAACATAGACATACTTGGAGTACTCACCTAACCAAACAACCTAGCCTTAAAATATGGATTTCAACCTATTTCTTAGCCCAATAAATAGAGCCCAACACTAACACAAATCCAATTTAGGTAATACCAGGCCCAATAAGTTCATTTATATCTGGAGCTTCCACATAAATAATTGATAACACCCATACCTACCTCCACCAGATTCAGGGAGAGTTTACCGGGTTAAAAATAGATATTTTTAATACATATTTCTCCCCAACAGTAAAAAATTTAACGCTTGAGTGAGGCCACTTACTTTTCTAAATGTGTCATTTTTCGTTGGAATATCGGCAAAATCCTAACTGTTGTTAAGGAAATTCCAGCAGTACCATAGTATCTGAGTCCTATTTATACCGAAGAAGTAAAAATATGATCAGTAATAATTTCAAAATCACACCCTCTCATACCTACATTATGCTGCAAGGGCGAGACCATTATCTGTAGCACCAGAAGTCGATAACAAACCAAAGGTTGCCTGTGGGCTTAAGCCTTCAGATCGAGGTGCTCAATCTCAACAACTACGTATAGAAACTCCATCTACAGAAAATTGAGAATAATCAATTTAGGGTACTTCTATTCACTTAAAATCCCCTAGAAACATTTCTCAAACCATTAAGCAAGGTTATGCACATTTTAATTATTTACGATGGAAAACCGGGCCATCTCAGTCCTTCGCTGGGGCTATATCAACTGCTGTCCCGCTACTCCAAGGGCAATTACTCTTATGAAATCACCACCAGTAAACCAGTTTTAAAGGCCCTAAACAAACCAATAAGACTATTGACTAGGCATCTCGCCAGAAACGCACACAAATTTATCATGCTCTTTCACAGAAACCCCTCCTTCAAAAGAAAACCAGATATAATTATTTCCTTTGGTGGAAATAGCGTTGCTGCGAACGTCGCGCTAACCCAAAAAATACAATGCATGAATATTGCCATAGGAAATATTTACAGCTTCAGGAAAACCGATTTCTCTCTAACCCTATCTACCAAAGAGGATATTAAAAAATCAAGGCAATACCTTCCGTTTAGCCGCATAGATGTAAATTTATGCAATGCATTGGGCGACAACTTAAAGAAGAAACACCACAAACCCTTTTATACTTTACTTATCGGAGGCAATGGAAGCGGCTATAAATACACACGGAAGGATTATATAGACTTGATAGAAGAGCTAAAAAAAATAGCGATCCATAAAAATATTTCATGGCTAATTAGCACCTCAAGAAGAACCCCTAAATATGTGGCTGAGCTAATTGAAAGCAACATGCCATTTGATACATGCTTCAACTTGCTAGATTATGAGGCCCCCAATGCCAGCCTCGAAGAAATACTCGGTGCAAGTGAAGCTGTCTTTATAACCGAAGACAGTTCATCAATGATTTCTGAGGCCCTTGCCCTATCTAAACCTATATATACTTTAGTCCCCCAAGAGAATAACATCTACGGAGCGCACAAAACTCTCATTAATAAACTTTACAGTGAAACTTATATAAAGAGGATGGAGATTTTCGCACTGGCCAAGACCTTTAATGATTCTCTATCAAAAGGTTTCAACTTAGATTATGGATACCATTCTAAAGCAAGATACGATGAAATTATCTCTGCGCTTGACATCAGTAGCAATGGTAGGTGAGCGATCTCACCCCCTTAAATTGACCATCATAACGACAGAGACTTCAACACAAAGATCTATTGATATAGAAACCTTTAACAGCAAGAGATCCTACATATTCAAACTAGTCAATTGCAGTAGCAAAAACGACTAGCAGAAAATAAAATTCTCTCCAGCCTCACCAAGCGAGTAGAACTTCATCAAAAGCCAGCCTAAATTTTAATCTATACATTCACTGCCAACTCACAATTAAAAATATCGTTCTAAAAAATACAAGCAAGTATTTTGCGTGGAGAGCCAACCCCATAATATCCAGTATACTGTTAAAATGAGCCCATATCTTCCAGAGACCTTCTCAACAACCCCTTAATATAGTTGATGCGGCCTCCAAATTTAATTATTTCAATTTCTTCTTGAGAAAGGTCATTTTCCAACCAAATCTTAATACCTTTAGTCACATTTCTCAGCTCTAGCATCTTGTTACCCCCTGTACAGCTTGAGAGATCATAAAATTGAAGTTGATCATCTTTACTAAAGGCGTCAAAATCGCTTGGATTACAAAATGTTAAAATGAGAATTCCGTGGTCAATAAGATTCTTGCGATAGAGTCCAGCTACACTTTTGGCTATGACGCAGCGCACTCCCAAGTATCGCAGTGTAATTGAGGCATGCTCCCGGCTCGACCCATGACCTAAACTGTTGCCGGCAATAAGAAATATATCCTCCTTGGTGCTCAAAGCCCGCTGATAAAAAGATTCATCTACATTTGAAAAAGCAAAGCGGCTTAACTCTGGGACATTTGACCAATAAGGCAAAGCATCCGCACCTCCGGGAATAATATCATCGGTTGAGACATTATCCTCCAGCTTTAAAAGAGCTGGGCCTTCGATCACACTTAACATTTTTTCCAGAACTGGCAAAGGCTTGATGTTGGGGCCCTTTCTCACCTCAACTTTCACTGGTATTTCCTGCGGTGGCTCCAATAGTGATCGCATATCCATTAGATGTTCAGGCTCTTCAAATACCGGATAATCCATGTCTAAATTTCTGGGGTCAGTTATTTTTCCTTTCAGGGCGCTGGCCGTCGCAGTCTCTGGGCTGCATAAATAGACGCTATCTTCTTTGGTTCCCGAACGCCCAGGGAAATTTCTCGGCACAGTTCTAAGACTATTGTGCCCGTTAGCTGGGGCTTGCCCCATACCGATACAGCCACCACAGCCGGTTTCATGCAAGTAAGCCCCTGCACCAAGCAGTTTTTCAAGGTCACCATTATGAGTCAGCTCATGAAGTAGTTGGCGCGACGCGGGATTAATATCTAAAGAAATCTCGTGCGGTACAAAGAGACCATTTACCATCCGGGCGGGAATAGAAAAATCACGCAACCCAGGGTTAGCCGAAGAGCCGATATAGCTCTGAGAAACTGGCCTACCCTCAACTTCACGAACTTTAACAACCTTATCCGGCCGCGAGGGGCAAGCGATCATTGGTTCAATTTTCGATAGATCTAAAGTTGCAACCTCATCATAGGTTGCATCCTTATCGGCAAGCAACTCGACAAAGTCGTTCTCGCGCGACTGCTGCCGCAAGAAAAGCCTCACTTGATCATCAGCAGGAAAGACACTTGTTACGGCCCCCATTTCCTGCCCCATATTGGCGATTACGTGACGATCCATTGCTGTAAGGTTTGCCAATCCAGGGCCGTGATATTCAACAATCTTGTTCCAGCAACCTCTCAATGTATATCTACGTACAAGCTCCAAAATAACATCTTTAGCGCTTACCCATGGCTGTAGCTCCCCCTCGAAACGCACCCCCAAAATAGTTGGCATTACCAGAGAAAGCGGAAATCCCATCATTGCAAGCGCAACCTCAATTCCTCCGGCTCCTATTCCTAACATACCTAACGAGCCAGCAGCACATGAGTGGCTATCCCCACCTAAAAGGGTTTTACCGGGGATACCAAAACAAGCCATATGGACAGGATGACTAATACCATTTCCTGGTCGCGAGTACCATATCCCGTAGTTTCGACAGGAACTTTGCAGGAACACGTGGTCATCACCATTCTTATGGTCTGCCCTCAATACATTGTGATCCACATACTGAGCGCATATTTCTGCTTTCACCTGCCTCGCCCCCAAAGCTTCAAGCTCCAACATCACTAACGTGCCGGTAGCATCCTCACTGAGGACTTGGGAGCCTCTGAATAACTCCATGATACCTCTGCAAGCCCCGAAGGGCGGGCCTTGAAGGCCACAGCTGCTGCGTTGCAGCTCTTGCCAAGGGCTACGGCCATTCGCGGCGAGCTGCGCCTAACATCTGCAGCCTTCAAGACCCGCAGAGGCATTACGGAGTTATTCAGAGGCTCCCTTGGTCAATTTTAAGCTCGATAACACTTTGGGGAGCCATATTCCCTTTGACCAAATGACTTTCAATTAACTTTCTAGCTACGTTTAGGCCTGTCATTAAGTTACATTAACGAACTCTAATACTTACCCACCTAGACAACTTATTGGCCTAGCAATTCTGTTTTCGTTATCGACATAACTAGAAATAACGTATTAGTATAAATAAATATCCATTAGAATAATTAAATATATTTAGAAGCTTAAATCAAAGAAACTATTTTTATCTAAAACATGCACACCCAACAGCCTTCACAGCAACTCAAACCGCCTCATACGATAGAAAACTTCACCTTTCGGCACTACCAGATTGCTTGTCCCGTACAAACATCAAGAAGAATTACTCTGGCTGAATGTCATATATAGAGAAATACTCAACATAAGCATGTTAATATTCAGTTAATAGGAAATTCCAGCAGGATATTCGGAATTGAAAGTTTTACTTCTACCAGGACTTGATGGAACAGGAACACTGTTTTCAGGTTTGATTAAGGCACTACCAAAACAATGGACAACCGAAACTATCTGCCTTTCCAAGCTCCCAGGGGATAGTTACCTGGCTCAAGCTCAATCAATCGCCAAGAGCTATCTCAATGAGAAGACTTACATTATTGCTGAATCCTATTCAGGAAGAGTTGCATATGAGCTATCCCTTTTAGCTCCCGAGAAAATTTTAGGCATTACCTTTATAGCTAGCTTTATAAGCTCTCCTTCGCTGCTATCCAAGGCAGCACAACTAGCTCCAATCTCGCTTATAGACTGCCCATCTTTAACCAAAATCACACTAAATTTCTTTGGTTTCAATGGCAAAGGCAGTGACATACTCATTGACAGCACCTATAACGCTCTACTAAATACCAACAGAGGCAAACTAAAGCAAAGGCTTCATAATATCGCCTCTATTTCCCAACCATCTCAAAAATTGGAAATCCCTGCCATCTATATCCGCCCGGATAGAGATCGACTTATCAGGAAAAAAGCTGTCACCGATATATCTGCGATATATATCAACCTCAATGTCATTGATACTCCTGGTGGACACTTTATCGCTCAGGCACACCCCAACAAAGTCGCGAGAATTATTATGAATTTTGCAGAAGGATTGCTACTACCCTAACTTGTCTTTCAATGAACGATCATATGGCAAGTAAATCCACAAATAATCCTACCTTAGAATCTAAACTGATATTCGTTCATAAAGTACCCCTTGCCAATCTCGCTTCCCACAAAATCCTCGGAGTTAACAGTGAGCAATAGAGAGCATATTTCCTTTCTAGAACCAATAAAAAATCCGCCCGCTTACTCAATGGATAAAGAAAATAGAAAACTAGAACTTAAACTTGATGTACAGTACGAAAAGAATAACATTTTCAGTTTTTACAAAACCCATGACACACCAACCTGGACCCGTGTATTTTCATCATCAATCACTCAAGAAGCAGGTTTCACACTGACAGGCCCTACCATTGAAATTCGCGCTGATAGCCACCTTACTATCCAGACAAACAACCTGCTACCAGAGGAAGACCCCCTCAATACACCCGCTACAATAAACTTCCCCCATGAGTTCAATACCTACAACTTACATACTCACGGGCTCCATGTCTCCCCAGAATCTCCGGCCGACAATGTCTGCATGAAGATCAAACCAGGGGAAAGTTATACCTACGAATATGACATCCCCAAGGACCAACCCCCAGGACTCTACTGGTACCACCCCCATAAGCACGGCTCTGTCGCTATACAAGTCGGCAGCGGGATGGCAGGTGCCCTAATCGTGAGGGATGAATTTGACGATGAACTTGAGGCAATGGGAGTTAAGGAACATATTCTTGTCTTCCAGAATATTGCCGTAGATGAGCACGGAAAAGTAGAGGATCAACACCAGGTCGCTAAGTTCCCAGATAGTGAATACTGTATTACCGTTAACGGACAATACTGCCCTATCATTCATGCAACGGTGGGTGAGCTTCTCAATCTGAGACTTCTCAATGCTACCACTCGCACATCGATAGATATCGATTGCCCTTGGTTCGCGCAAATGTACATCTACGGGTTTGATGGAAACCCTACTGATGACTACCGCCTACAAGACGGAGTAAGCCTGGGCCCCGCTAATCGAGCCTCCCTTTTCTTAAAAATCAGTGAAGCCGCCACTCCGGGAGCTCATTTTTACATTTACAATAATGCGATTGAGTTCCAACAAATGCCGCATTATAAGTACCATAACAACAGTCCTCTTTTTGTTATCGCTATTGCCCAGGGAGAGGAAATCGGAACGGCAATCTATGCCCCCAGCAAACCACCCGCCCGATGTGCACCCCCACCCTTCCCCAGCAGTTTTAAAGTGGACTTACTGAAACCTATTACAGATGATGAGATCACCAATACACGTCGACTCACTTTCCAGGCCAACACGCTTGATGACCCTAAAAAATATTATCGCGGGCTGAATGTCAGTATTGACCATTCACCATTCGAAGGATGTGAAGTGGTTAATCATTACGTAGAGCTTGATGCAGTAGAGGAGTGGACCTTGGTTAATGAGAGTGAATTCCCCCACCCAATCCATATTCATGTTAATCCGTATTATGTTATCGAGGTGGTTGGGGAAGACCCCATGCACCACACACTCAAACTACCGTTTTGGTGCGACACCTTTCAAGTACCGCCCCATGGACATGTCAAATTCCGTACTCGTTTCAAGGATTTTACCGGAAAGTATCCTCTGCATTGCCACTTACTTTATCATGAGGATGGGGGCATGATGCAGCATGTTAGAGTTGTCAAAGATGCCTCTGAGATTCCAAAATAGCCCACTTATCTATCCAGTCATTGAATGCAAGGATCGTTAAAGTCCCTTAAGAATTAACACTTACTGGGGGCCACTTTTTGCGGGTCATGTAACTTGGGCGGAGTTGCATTACCGCAATGCTTACTCAACCAATCGCAAGCATGGATAATATCCTTTGCAAGGCCACTGATGGCATTCTGATTGAGATGAGGGCGAACAACAATTCTCAGAGAGTTTACAGACTGAGCGTTTGGCGGCATCGAATAGGCAGAAAGAACCCATCCCCGCTCACGTACTTTATTGGATATATCATATTCATTAAAATTCTTATATTTTTTATTCAGGGTCATGGCAACAACTGGGATTCTCTGGGTTTTATTCATTATTTCAAAGTACCCACTGGCCACCAGAAGTTGACGAAGAGTCTGCGCATTTTCCAAGGTGTGCTGCATAATCTGCCTGTACCCCTCATAGCCTAGACGTATAAAGTTGTAATACTGGTAGGCAACCGGCGATGCATTTCGGCTGAAGTTCAATGTGGCTGTAGGCATCTCCCCACCCAGGTAATTCACATAGAACATCAAGTCTTCATCAAAAACTGCTTTTTCACGAAAAATTATCCACCCCAATCCCGGCGGCACCAAGCCAAACTTGTGCCCGGAGGCATTGATAGATTTCACTCTTGGCAAACGAAAATCCCATTTATAATTCGGGTAGAGAAATGGATTAACAAATCCTCCCGACGCCCCATCAATATGCATAGGGATATCGTTTCCTGTTCTCTCTTCATACTTATCCAACCAGTTTTGAATCGCCCTAAATGCATCATCCTCACCGGTAAAGGTTTGCCCGGCGATAGCGACAACAGCGATGGTATTCTCATCGACCAATTCATCCAGATGTTCACTGGTAAAGCGGTAATGACCAGGCTTTAACGGTGCTATGCGCGGCTCCACATCAAAGTAGCGCATAAATTTGTCCCAAACGATCTGCACGTTGGCTCCGGTAACCAGGTTAGGTTTTGAGCCGTCTTTGCCGGCTTGCTGCCTCTTCTTACGCCAATTCCACTTATGCGCCAAACCAGCCAACATGCAGGCCTCTGACGAGCCTATGGTCGCTGCGCCGTATGGCTCTACTCCCTTAGGTCCATTCCAGAGGTTGTGTAACCAGCGAACCATTCGCGCTTCCATCGCAAACAGCTGTGGATACATGTCGTGATCAATATAGTTCTTCAGATAATGTTTCTTAGCGACCTCAAATGCTTCTGACTCAGTAAAAGTTGTGACAAACGAAGATAAGTTCATCGCAGGCTTTGCGTCAGCCCAGGTTTCACTGGTTACGATAGCCTCGGCAGCCTCTGCTGAAATACTACACCGGGGAAAGTGCTTTTCTGGGATATCTTCATTGTATTCGTCAAAGAACCTATCAAATGGAGATTGCTCTTTCACTACCTGCCTCCGGCTCACTCATCAATATCAGAAAATGACTGCTGTTGATGGCCACCCTCCCCCCGCCAGGAGGGATTGTGAAAATAGAAAATTAACAAGGGAACGGTGATCGCTATAGCAATTCCACCCAGATTGAGAGCAACATAAGTTACAGGATTTTTTATCGTGAGCTGTTCTGGCGGGAAAAATGAAACTACCAAGGCAAAAACAACGGAAATTAAGCCTATTCCGGCAACAATACAAACCCCTGGCAGCCCTCCCGGGATACGAAAACTTCTGGGTAAGTCTGGTTGCGTGATCCGCAATCGAATAACCGCAGCAAACATCATTATGTACATAATGATATATAAGCTAATAGCCATCACTGAAATCAAAACAAAAGCTGTAGATACATTATCCATTAAGATATAAATGGACGAGATTGCCGCTACCACTACAAACTGTGCGAGGAGAATATTTTTTTGTACACCCACCCGGTTTTCTCGCTGAAACCAGGGCGGCAACATCCCATCCTGGGCCGTAGCCAGTAGCCCTCGACTGGGGCCAGCCAACCATGCCAAGGCACCACTTAGTGCACCATAGCCAATTAGCCAGGAAAGTGCTTGCACGGGCCATTGAATCCCAAGTAGCTGCCCAAAAGCTCTTTCGTAAGCTGTAAATAAGCCAGTTTCTACAGATATCTCTTTATAGGGCAAAATTGCAGCAATAGAGAGTGCGCCGAGAGTGAACACCAGGATGGAAATAACGGCGGCGATGGCAATTACAGCTGGATATCCTCGACGGGTATCACGTAGTTCCGACACATGCGTGGCCTGTGCTTCCACTCCAGCAAAGGCAAGTAAAATACCCCCGAGAAAAGCAATTGCCCCCAAACCGTTAATATGGGGAAACCAGCGCGGGTGATCATAACCATCCCGACGCACTGCTACTTCCGGGTCGGTCAAGGTCTCCCAGCCAATAGGATTACCACTCACCACCCACCAAACAGCCAGGACAATCAAAATCAAACAGGGAAATACGATACCCACCAGAAATCCAAACTGTGCCACTTTTACCAGAAAACGGGTTCCGGTAAGGGCAATCAGTGTCGCTAGCAAATAGGCAAGAATGCAAAACCCACCGATATAGTAGGTATTCTGGGCGATGGTATTATCGCCCACCGCGTAAGCCACCGCCGCAGCGGCAAAACCCAACTCCGTGGGATACCAAACAATGCACTCGATCCACTGCAACCATATAGCGACAAAACCCACCTTCGGGGTAAAAGCCTCACCAACCCAGGTATAGACACCCCCAGTGCGCTCTGAAAAGGCGCTGCCAAGTTCTGCCGACACGAGCCCTGCAGGAATCAAGAACAGCAATGCCGCAAAGCCGATATAGAAAAACATCGTCAGTTCTTCTTGCGCCATCATCGGCAGGGTACGCAAGCTGGTAACGACCGTTGCGGCAGTTAGGAGCCCGAGAGCAGCCACAGAAAACATCTTTCTGTTGGCAATATCCGGGGTGCTCGATGCACTGCTCCCTTTTGGTCGCACTGATGGGACCTCCCTGGAGTGCAATATTTTTGCGGCAGTACAAAGAAGCAAAGCCTATCGTGGGGGTCTGCGGGATAGATGGGATAACAGAGGTGCCGCTACCAAGGCATAAGCCGCCCTTTTAGCAACGGACTTATGGAAACATAGAATTCATAGCAAGTCGGTGCCCACACCATCTTTCACCCAAGGAGAAATCGGCTAGGGCAGCGGTATGTGGCAGTTAGCCTGGAACCCCATGTTTGGTGTAGATATCGAAGCGGCCGGATTTCCCCTCCAAGGAAAGGTTGGGCTTCATATCAGCCAAATAGGGGGCAAGCTTAGGGCGCTTAACTACTGTGCGGTAGTAGCAGGCCGCCAAGGCAGGGCTCAATAAGCTATCCGCATCCTCATCAGTCCCAACCAAATGATGGAAGGCAGCCATTTCCTTTTTGACCTTGGCAGCTTTCCCTCGCGCAGGGAACATCGGATCCAGATAAATAACAGGGATGGATTCCTCCGATTGCAGCGCGAGCCACTCTGACGCCGCCGTACAGCAATCCACCAAGCTCATTCGCTCAGAAATTGCAGCCAACTCAGCATCCCCGATAGACGCCTGTCGCAGCCGGCGTATTCCATCTTTCAGCAATTGGAAAACAACCGGATTGCGCTCCAGCATCTGCACCTCACATCCCAGCGCCGCCAGAACAAAAGCATCTCTACCCAAACCAGCGGTGGCATCGAGAACTTTGGGATGGAAGCCAGAACGCAGACCAACAGCTTTTGCTACTGGTTGAGCTTTACCGCCGCCATACTTGCGGCGATGAGCAAGTGTTCCAGCAACAAAATCCACCCATACTGGCCCGGCTGCTTTACGCCCGGTCGCACATAACTGCAGTTGCTCTCCGAGACACAACACTTGGGGAAAGTCGACCACATCAGCAGGAGAAATAGCTCCAAGGAGGGGGTAATCTAACTGAGCGGATAGTTCTTCCGCTGCGGAAACATATTCTGGCGCCGCAGCGACAATAGCCAACGATGGACTCACCTGCCCTCCAGGTAACATTGAAAAAGGGAGGCGATGCTAACCCGGTTTTTGTAACCATTCCAGAGCTTGAGCGGACTCCTCTTCGGGAAAGGGACGCACCTCAGCAC
Organism: Microbulbifer sp. ABM4_008; assembly: GCF_056311705.1. Taxonomy (NCBI): domain Bacteria; kingdom Pseudomonadati; phylum Pseudomonadota; class Gammaproteobacteria; order Cellvibrionales; family Microbulbiferaceae; genus Microbulbifer; species Microbulbifer sp. ABM4_008. Next base: position 2,810,999 of record NZ_CM149970.1, read on the forward strand.
TGATGAAGTGACAGGCAAGGTTGGGCATAAAGCGGAGGATAGGATTATCGGTAACCACGGCTATCCGGCGGATATGCCTTTGATGCTCTCGAATAAAGCGAAAATGAGAGATCATTGCGACGAAGCTCTCCCAGCCAGCGAAATCTCCCGCATTGACTAGCAACCCTTCTATACGTCCCCGCTTGCTAATGATCGGATCAACTTGAGCGGCTAGCAACTGGAAGTCCTCAACGGTTAACTTCCCAACTGGTCTAACCTCGAGTATTCGATCACCCTGATGCCAGATATGCTCAATCATATTTTGAGAATGCGGCAGGGCCACACTTCTGTGCGGCCCTGCTTTTCGCTTAGCTCGATGTAGCTGAGTCATTACTATTGGTCAGTTATCATTACTTTCCATTCCTTCATCCTGACCGGTATCTGCCTCTGTATCTGTTTCAGTGCCATCGGCAGAGGCATCCATATCGTTAGTCGCGCCCTCTACAGCATCATTGGCTTCCTTCGTAGCATCATCTACGACCTTATCCGCTTGCTGATTTAGGTCGCCGCCCGAGTTATTGCTCGCGTCTGGCATGGCGCTAGAATCATTAGCATCCGGGCTCATGTTGCCATCTGCACCCATATTGTCTGAACCAGACATAGTAGCGTCAGGTGAGCCCCCGTTATCTGAAGACCCTGGAGGGGCGGGATCGGTTGAGTCAGAGTCCTGGGGCATTTGGGAATCGGGATTGCCCATACCATCAGGGGAATCCGAGGTATCTGCTGGGGCCATTGAGCCACCGCTACTTCCTCCACTAGAGGGGGTAGAGGATCCCCTCATCTGTTCACTCTTCTGCTCCTGCTCCATCGAGTTATAGGCATCTTTAGCCTTATGCTCGCCGCTGCGCGACATAAAATAACCGATGATCAGTAATAAAATGATCAGGGGAATCAGTAACTTCTTCATATCTGGACCTCTCGACCCCAGGCAAACTCAAAAGAAGACATTAATCATTAAAATCGAGCCGGTTACACAGTGCTGGTCGGTGTACTTTCTCGATAACAATCCCAAACCCTGACACTCCAGCCTGTTTACAACGGTGCGCAACTTAATGAGATGCAGCGCCTGTAAAAGAAGGTCGCGCCAATACTGATAAGAATAACCCTCCTTTGGGGTTCTTCAAGGGGGAGAGCCACTTCGTAGCAGGTTGGATTGCTGTAAAGAAAGAACCAGTTACAACTGATAGTTCTAACAGGTCTGCAAGAGAGCAAATTATTAACCTTGCTTAATAAACTTATTAAGTTGGGCGAGTATCGCGGTGGCGTCTGACTCGGCAATAACCGCCTCACAGCTCCTCAGGTGTAACCTTCCGTAGCTATCCAAATTCGCAAAAATCAGATAATTTTCACCTTGCTCCAGCTTTAAATCACAGGATTCAAATCCCAGGCGGAAGGTGATCTCTCCACCCATTGGCCCCTTCCAAACCTGGCTGGGAACGGCAGAGTAGATATAGCCTGATATGGCTGTAATTCCCTCCTCAGACAGTGCGCTATCCACATCCCTGTGAACATCAATAATTTCTACTTGCGCCACAACCTCAGCTTGGGCAAAACGTAATTCCAAATGAGCAGTAGATGCCGAAGCTATGTCCTCAGCCGCATGCGCCGTGCTACTCACTAGGAGATATAAAATAACACTCACGATTTTGGAAAATGTCTCACAGGATATTTTTTGCGTCACAACCCTCTCCTTACTTATGCTCTTATCGCAGTAGACATAGCACAAGTAATTAGGATCGGCTTATTCTTTTTTACAGAGTCTGAAGGATAGCTAAGAGGTGAGGAAATTTGGCAGAAATTCCTCTAGCGTGAAAATCAATACAGTGGATAACTAAGCGGGCTGCTCAGTGAGCAGCCCTGATAGCTATAAAATCGGCCATTTAAATACCGGTATAGGTTAAGCGATAGATTTTATGGGCAAAATCGTCAGAAATTAATACGCTGCCATCAGGCATTTCTAAAAATGCAACAGGGCGCCCATAGGTGGTTTCATCCCGCATAAAACCAGTGACCAGCGGCTTGTAATCCGTGACCTCACCACCTTTAACTGTCGCCATCATTACTCGGTAACCTGATTTTTTGCTTCGATTCCAGGACCCGTGCTCAGCAACCAACAAGTTCTGTTGGTATTCCTTGGGAAACTGCCCACCTCGATAAAAGTGAATTCCGAGAGGCGCCACATGGGCATCTAAATTTAATATCGGCTTGGAATAATCAGCGGCCTTCTTACCCTGACCAAATTCCGGATCTGCAATATCGTCACCGTGGAAATAAGGGTAGCCAAAATGCTCTCCTGCAAAGCTTACCTTATTGATTTCACAGGGTGGGATATCATCACCCATCATGTCCCGACCATTGTCTGAAAACCACAATTCATTGGTTTGCGGATGAAAATCAAAGCCAACGGAATTTCTCACTCCATTTGCAATCACTTTTGTTTTCTTAGATTGCAAGTCCAGCGAAAATATTTTTGAGTAATTTTCGTTGGCATCACAGATATTACAAGGTGCGCCGACAGGCACTATCAGCTGCCCTTCACTATCAAAACGCAAAAATTTCCAACCATGATGCCTGTCCGCTGGAAACTGATCGTAAACAACCTCAGACTTCGGTTTGTCAAGATTTTTATCAACCTGGGGGAAGCGAATAATCTTATTGACATCAGCCACATATAAATCGCCATTTTTATAGGCAATACCTGTCGGCGCTTTTAAATCATCCATCAATAGCCAACGCTGATCAGCTACACCATCATTATCTGTGTCCTTGAAAGCATAAACTTTTTTCGCGCTGAAAGAACCAGAAAATACTGTACCCGACTCAGAACGTGCCAATTGACGAGCCGTCTCAACATCTTCTGCAAAGTAGCTGAGCTTAAAGCCCTCGGGTACCTTGAGGTAATCAAGGTCTATCTCAGCACTTGCAGAAGCTGCAAATAGCAAACTGGCCAAAAGTAAGTATTTCATCTTTATATTCTTGCAAAATATAAATATTAACTAAAAGTGAAGATGTTGATCAACTCAGAGGTTCAGACATACATGAGCATTCATGCTTAAACCCTGAAAAGCCGCCTCCCATGTCGAAGATAAGCCAAAAATCAACGAAATCCAGTATTTTCAAGCGAACTGTTTGCGGTATTTACTGGGAAGAATACCTTTCTGCCGAAGAAACGCCCTTCTCATTTGTTCCTGCGACGAAAAGCCACACTGGGTTGCCACTACATCCTGACTAATCCCTGCCTCCAATATTAACTGACAGGCCTTCTCAACTCTAACCTGCTCCAAATACCGAGCCGGAGTTACACCTATCTCGCTTGTGAAGCAGCGAGAAAAATTTCGGGGGCTCATTGCTTGTTTTTTGGCCAAAAAATCAACACTGAGAGACTGCTCTAAGTTAAGGTTTATCCATTCCAACAACGGGGAGAACCTATTATTTTTTAATTGTGCCTGCAAATAACTACTGTACTGACTCTGATCACCATCACGCTTCAGGTACAAAATCATTTCCCGAGCAACTAAAAGGGCCAGTTTTCGACCGAAGTCCTCCTCAACCATAGCTAAGGCCAAGTCTATCCCTGCACTTCGCCCTACAGAACTGTAGATTTTCTTATCTCTCACAAAAATCGCTTTGTCATCTACTTCAATATCTTTATATTTTTTTAGATCACCGATGTATTTTTCATGGGTTGTAGCCCGATGCCCTGATAAAACTCCAGCCTTAGCAAGTACCAATGTACCACTTCCGCTAACCCCTATCCTCTCAACTTCCTTTGCCTTAACTTTCAACCATTCAAGAAACTGACTGTCATCCGTTAAATCAAGGCAACTTTTCGCAGTACCACCTCCAACTAGAAGAGTATGGATGGAATCGGCCTCGTAGAAACATTTATCTGGATGTACTTTCAGGCCAGTAGTTACTTGCCTCGGCTCCTTGCTTGCAGCCAAAAATTCAATTTTATACAGCTGATCTTCGCCGTACCCAAAATCGGCCATTTGTTTATTAGCAAACGTAAACACCTCAGCTGGACCTGTGATATCCAGGCACTGGGCACCAGAGCAAATAATGATCGATATCGTTCTCTTTTTACTTTCTTTAAGACCCTGGTATGACGATAGAAGACTACTTTTCACGGCAAACACCTACAACTAACTTATCAACCCAGAAGGGTTCTTTATGTTTTCTCGCAAATCTAACTTGGCGTAAAAAGGCAAAATAACTCGCTGGAATTAAGTGACTTTGCATTAGGATGTACTAACCTTGCATATTCTGTAAAGTAATATTGATATTACCTTAGAGAATAACCAGTCACCCAAAATTTGGGGCCTTTTAACTGATCAAATTTCATCCCACTTGTACTAACAAGCTGTACCAATAAAACTAACAACCTCAATTGGTACAGATGAACCAATAATTATTTCACTTACACAACGATAAATAGTATTTTCCACCCTAAAAATTTTGGCGTCTTTTGCATGCACACCAGCAAATGATTGAAGACTGTTTTTTTGACACATCGAAATAAAATGCCAATTAAGGACCCACAACACTGCCTCAATTTTTCCACCCCGCCCCACAGACCGGGCCTGGGTGTAAAACAATCACCCAAAATTAAAAAAACTCCAAATCACAAACAAAAAAAGAACAAAAACCTACTAGAAAAATTTAAATGTAATAAAATTGCAATAAAACACTAAAGCTAAGAACTATTTACCAACCCTAACATCCAACCACTCAATCAATAGCTTTACGATCGATTCAGCAATTAGGCGCAGCTACTACATCTACCGCATGTTAAGTGAGACCCCTTTCTTTACCTGAGCCACTAAAATTCTAAACTCTTCCCTTAAGAGGAGAGTCAAGGCTTTAAAAGTTAAGAACTCATTGTGTACTCTTCTCAGAACCTACTTTTAGCCAACACCTTCTGCCAAGATCACCGCTACCCCTTATTAATTACCAACCAAAAGTTATCGAGATAGCCTTTCCATCTTATGGATAAAATCTTTTAGTGAAGAACTGAAAATGACATAGACCTTCATGAAAAGAGCTTGAAGCCCTCAGCCCCAATATGAATCTCACAAAACATTTAAGTAATGAAGCTTGACGATCATCACAGGCCCACATCTTAAGACTCATCATTTCCAACCAAAAGGACAAGCTTCCTGCAAAATTTTACTTTATCGTCTCTTAAAACCAGCCAGGTTCACAATCACCATTATTATATTTCTGCAGCGTATAGATCAGCCATTTACAGCAGTGAAACCATGAAAAACAATACTTATGGAATTCTTTACCCACCTCAATGTGTCGAATTAATTCTCCGACGAGACAGACACAAACATCCATCCAACAACTAAATTACCAATCGAAGTGGCGAATGAGGGAAGGAACAACCTCCACTATTAACACAACCCTAAAATCTGGCGCTACACCCTTCGAATTAGAAGTATTTATGCGATCCTTTGCCTGGGGGTACTAATCAAAACTGATTCCACCAACTAAACACCTAAAAATATCCGCGACAGAAAAAACAATAAAAACTTATGACTCACACCACCTCAACTTGCACAGGCGTACCAACATGAAAAGCTGGTCAAAAATATAAATCACATAAAGTACAAATCCAGAAAATAATAAAACTAAGAAATTATTATTAGCGCCAACCCAGCCCTAGACAACTTAATTTTCGGACTTTCCTGCTTACTTGACGGCCAATGCGTTAAAAATTAAAAAGTAAGAAAATCCATCTCTGCATACATGACCACAAAATCAATTATTCATAGGTAGAAAATATGATTGGCAAATGATCTCTATAAAAATGTTGGCACGTCTAATTTTTAGCAGTCGAACAAACTGAGACATCAAAGAACTGACAACCACTCTCGTTTGGCTCACAAAACATTTTCTAAAAATATACTAGAATCAAACTAATGCTAAATCTTAGGGTCGCTAGATTTATATAAGTCTGAAAACAAGACAACACGGAAATCCAAAGATGAGCCTTGATCTAAATAGAATGGTTTGAGTGGCAACTACATAAACAGTTCGGAAAAGATTCTGAAGATGGCAAGAGGATAAGTGAAAAAGCTTTCTCTCAATACATCATCCGTCGAGTAACCAGGGATCAAAGCCGGAAACTCTTTACAGTGACAAACAAATAACTGATTAAGGGAATAGTTAAGAAATTGAGCAGAATAATAATGGGAATTTATGAAGGGGTGTAGTGCCCAAATCGAACAATCTGGGCACTATCAATAAAAGAACGACTAAAGGTAGAAAATATCTGACCTGATCGTTATAAAGGCAGTAGTTCCAACTCAACTCGGCGATTGGCCTGACGCCCAGCTTCAGAGTCATTGCTGGCAATAGGATAACGCTCACCGTAACCTACCGCCTGTACCCGACCTGCAGAAACGCCCTGACCGCTGAAGAAGCCAGCAACGGAATTAGCGCGCTGTTCGCTCAAGCTCTGGTTGTACACATCTGAACCAGTGCTATCGGTATGGCCGCTGACTCGAATTGCAGTTTTATCAAACTCCTGCAATACAACAGTGACCGATTCCAGAGTGTCATAGAAGTCTGTACGAATATCTGCGCGGTTAGTACCGAAGGTAATGTTACCCGGCATGATCAGGCGAATATTATCACCTTCACGCTCAACACGTACGCCAGTACCTTCCAGACGCTGACGCAACAACATTTCCTGACGATCCATATAGTAACCAATGCCACCACCGATCGCCGCGCCACCCAGGGCACCAGTCAATGCTCCCTTACCACGGTCTTTCTTACTGGCAGTAGCGACACCAACGATCGCTCCAGTTACAGCTCCAATTCCAGCCCCCTTGGCGGCATTACTGGTCTTACTTTCACCTGTGTAAGGGTCCAATGTGGAACAACCAACCATCGAACCCAGTGCCAGGGCTGCTACCCAATATTTCATTATTGGCTCTCCTAACGCATTTTTAAGTAACGGGTATTGAGCTACACATGTCTTGTGCAATCTCTGTATTGTTCAACACACTATCTGACTGGCGGCTGAACCAACCCAATGAAATTTTCCATAGACTAAAGCGAATTTATTGTCAGTTCTACTGACTAGTCCCCATTACGTACTAACTATTCATAACTACGTACCAATGACGGACAAAGTAGCGAGCAAGAAGTGATCAGCTTCCCGGTCTTCCACAAAATCTGTGGATAAAACTGTGCACTAATAAGCTATCCATGGCGCCAGCCGGCGTAAACTCTCGCCTACAGCGTTTTGCACATTTTTTAAACTCTTCAGTTTTCCTTTTAAAAACAACAAGTTAGAAATCTGCTTTGACGTCAAATAGCGGTGGATATCTTCTTATTTGAGAGCAAATTTTACCAACAGCGTATGTGGAAAAGTTTGTCAATAGCCTCACGCTCCACTGAGGCAATTTTTTTAGACGCTTTTGTTTTTAAAGTCGCCACCAAGAGGCAGCGAATACCTCTATGTCTGTCACTTAGTAACAAAAAAGATTTTCATGCCAGCCCCTGTGGACTTCTATAAAAACCTTTTGTAACCACTGAATTAGTAATGCGGAGGTTTTTCATCCAGCGGCTTGCCGGCCCCCTGCATCTCAAAAGCAATCGTCCGATACTTTTCGCCCAACTCGCGCATATGTGCGAGTAGAGTGCGAATATCCGTATCCTGACGAGCAATCACATCATTTAATTGGCTTATAGTGTCTTCCTGGAAAGCCAAACGGCTCTCCAGTTCATCGACCCGCTCTACCAGAGCCTTTATTTCTTCAGTCATCACAACAACCCGTAAAGAACATCTACCAGACCGACCGCTCGACGATCCATAAATAAGCTCTGCCCCAAACGAGTTGTCACGTATCCGAAGCCCAGCCCTCTTTCCGGATCAGCAAAGCCGACACTACCACCCGCTCCCGGATGTCCAAAGCCCTGGCTACCCCCAAAGCACAAGTCCGCAGCGGAACTGCTGCGAATAAAACCACAACCAAAACTCACCTCAGCCTGCAATACTTTATCGCGGCCATGACTCTGCTCCTTTGCCGCTTCATCTATCAACCGCTTGGGCAAAATAGTCGGCTCGTCACAGGTGAGTTCACCGTAAACCGCTGCCAGGTCTCTTGCACTAAAGTGGCCATTGGCTGCAGGAATTAAAGCACCGCGCCACTCGGAGCTATTGGTACCCATCATCAAGCTCACCGGGTTGCTAAATGCCATCGCAACAGGCCCTTTGCGGTCTTCTTTTATGGCACGGCCAATGGCATTTTCCCGAAGCTCTGGTAAGGGTTGTTTCAGCGGGCTGACATCGGCAATTCTCTGCGAGAGGTGTCCGTTTGCCCCAAAGCCCCCATCAAGATTGAGGGGTTTGGCTAGCAATTCCCGATAAAGTTCCAACAAGGGTTTTTCGGCAACCCTTTCAATTAATCCACCCACGCTCCAGCCGTATAAAAATGGGGCGTAACCCTGTGCACTTCCGGGCTTCCACCAAGGCTCGCTGCCAGCCACCTGGTCGCAAGCGGCCTGCCAATCGTAAATCAAACTGTCTTTTACCCGCTCACGGAAAGCGACAAGTCCGCTGCGGTGGCACAGCAATTGGCGTGCGGTGACAGTTTCTTTGCCTGGGGCAAATTCAGGCCAATAATCCGCTACCGGGCGATCCAAATCCAGTTTGCCTGCGGCAACTTGCTGCATCGCCAAAACTGCAAGAACGCCTTTGGAAGACGAGAAAACATTGGCCAATGTGTCTTCAGTAAATGGCCTCTCTGCACCCCGATCTGCACTTCCCGCCCATAAGGAACAGATTAATTCTCCATGCTGGCGCACGGCAAAGGCCGCTCCTGTATCACCGCACTCGCGAAAATTTCTGGCAAAAGCATCGTAAAGAGCCTCTAAACCAGGGGCACAAAAACCGTATATGTCCATGTATTTACGTCCAGATAATTCGGATAACTCTGTTGCAAGCCCGCAAGGGTAGTTTCTTCCACTCTGCGGCGCAAATCGGTAGTATTGCGCGCTCATAGCGAGGGATAAATATGACTCAGGAAAGCGCAATTCAAGATCAGATCCAGGGCAATCATTGCTTCGGCTGTGGCCCAGACAATGACCAGGGCCTGCGTATTAAAAGCTACTGGACCGAGAAGGATCAAACCCGCTGCGAGTTCCTTCCCTGCTCCCATCACAATGCTGGACCTGCTCAATATTTAAACGGTGGAATTATCGCTACGGTTATCGACTGCCATACCGTATGCACAGCCATCGCCGATGGTTACCTGCAAGCCGGACGAGCTGTCGGCACTGGTGACAAGATCTGGTATGCCACCGGCAAACTGGATATTAGCTATCTGGCACCGGCTGCCATCGATAAACCAGTCATTCTCGAAGCCACTATTGTTCAGCGCTCCTCCAAGAAAACTGTTCTGCACTGCAATCTCACCAGCAATGGACGCCTCTGCGCCAAGGCAGAAGTCATAGCCGTCCGCGTCCCGGATGAGTGGTAAAACCATAAGCTGATAAATGGCTGCCGGCCCTGTTTTGGCCGGCAGTGACAAAGTGCGAATAACTTACAGCGCTTCGCTCTCTTCCATATCCTCCAGGCGATGGCCACAGAATTTGCAGTATTCCGCATCTGGGTCATGGGCACTACGGCTGCAGTTATCACAGCGCTGTTGCACTCGCTCCCGATGCATTTCTCCAGCCAATTCCGCCGTTAGAATGCCGGTAGGCACTGCAATAATTGAGTAACCAATCAGCATGGTCATTGCAGCAATGCCCTGCCCCAAAGGCGTTTGCGGAGAGATATCGCCATAACCAACGGTTGTGATGGTCACAATGGCCCAATAAACACTCGTGGGAATACTGGTAAATCCGTGGCCTGGCCCCTCCACCACAAACATCAGGGAACCAAAAATAATGCACATAACCAAAACACTGGAGTAAAACACCAGGATTTTGCGCCGGGCCAGCCCGAGGGCTCGCAACAAGACGTTGGCATCACGTAAATAGCGAACCAGCTTCAGGATTCGGAAGATCCGCAGCACCCTCAACAGGCGAATCACCAAAAGATAGGTGGCGCCAGTATAGAGAAGCGCCAAGTAACTGGGGAGAATTGCGAGCAGATCCACAATCCCATAGAAACTGAAAATATATTTGCGGCGATTCACCGTGCAATATATCCGGGCGATATATTCAATGGTGAAGAGGCCAGTAAATACCCATTCCAGGCCGATGAGTAAGTGCTCATAGCGGTCGCGCACCGTACCTATGGAGGTCAGGAGCACCAAACCCACGCTGATCAGGATCGCCCAGATCAAAAAAACATCAAAATTCCGCCCTGCCCGGGTCTCGGTTCCGAAAATTACCTCATTGAGCAGTTTGCGACGTCCCGTCAACGCCATCTATCACCTCAACTACGCTGCTGTTTCATATTGCGGCAAAATTCTAACCTCTCAGGCTTCAGGGGTCGCCCCATTTTCAACATCGTTTACAGCGGCTTTGACATCCTGCGCACCTCGGGCACAATTCCCGGCATTTTCAGCAAATACCAACGGAGTATTCCCAGCCATGGCTAAGGAGAATCGTCTCGTCTATTCAACTGACCTCGGTCGAATTAAAGAGGAATCCAGGACAGAGAAGCGCCGTGATGGAGATGGCATAGTTCGAATCCAAAGGGAAACCAAGGGCCGCAAAGGAAAAGGGGTGACTTGCGTGCGCGGGCTGCCAGGCACTGACAGCGAACTCAAGCTGCTTCTGGCAGAACTCAAGAAGCGCTGTGGCTGCGGTGGCGCCCTCAAAGATGGGGTGATTGAGATTCAGGGTGACAAGCGTACTGAGATCAAAACATTCCTGGAATCTCGCAACCACACGGTAAAACTGGCCGGCGGTTAGCCGGCCTTAAGCAGTCGCAGTGGCTTTAACTGCAACTGCTTTTCCCGCTCCAAACACTGACTCAGCAAGGCGGCTAGCTGGATATGATAGTGCTCCAGAATCGCAGCGCGAATGTGTTTGCAACGCGATTCCATAACCTGCAGAGAATCCAGCACTTCCTGTCGCCCTTGTGGCAGCTGCCTGAAAGGCTCCCCCTGAGCTTTCAAATTTATTGCCGCCGCCACGCCTTGCTCTTTTAATAGAGCCGAACTCTCCACTGCCGCTACTATGGCATCTATCTCTCGCAAAGACAGCGCTGTATATTTTTGCAGCAGCTCCCTTTCATTCAATTCTGTTGATAGGTGCTGGGCAAATATTGCCAGCGAGTGGCTATAACCGGCGAGCCGATCCAGATGCGGTGCCAAGCTATCGTAGGCGGCCAAATGGCGCAGCTGATTCCTGGCTGTCTGACGCTGATCCGTGGGCATAGTTACCAGGGATAGACACAGGCGCTGATAGAAAACACCATAAATCTGCTGTAATTGCTTATGTGACTCCTCCAGTTCAGCGCGCTTAACAGCGATCTGCTCTTGAGCTCCTGCAAGGCTGGCCCCCTTCAAGCAAAAGTCTTCAGCGGTAAAAGGGATTTTGCCGCGTATCAGCGACGCTCCCAGCTGCATTGTAAAAACCCTGATCTGCAAGTCCTCCCGGCGTCCACGCAATTCACGCAACTCCACCAATTTACTGCGCAGCCAATCGATAGTGCCCTGCAGATCCAGCGCCTGCATTTCCGCAGAGGATGGCCTGCGCAGAGGCATCAGGGTCAAGGGCGCCAGGCGATTGAAATACTCGTCCAGTACCTCAGCAGACTCCTCTGACTCCTTACTTGAACTCAGTAAAAGTCGGTTTTCGACCATCTCACAGTCTTTGCCAGCAACTTCAGACGTCACAGCGGTTGCCAGCCCGGCAAAGTCCACAAACATGGATTGCAGGGGTATCGCAGATCTAACCTGCCCCACAAATTCCCGCTCAATCAACACCGTTACACATTCACTGTCGATCGCCTGCTGAATATCCCAGGGGTCCCTGGCCTGTGTCATAGCAGCCTCAACCACATCGCAGGTATCAACATCCAGGTTCTCCTGCATCCAGCGGACGGCATCGGGAATATTTGCACAACTGCGTCCCAGCGCCTGGGCTTCGCGATTAATTTCTGCCACTAAAAGATCTGCGTGCACTAACCGGTGCCACTTCCTGGCGAAGTCTGCCAGAGCATCACTACCTATTATCTGCGCCGCAACACCGTCAGCCCTCTCCTGTAGCATTACGGCGCTGCCTGCGGTTAAGCGGCAATGCAGTGCCTCCAGGCGCTGCAAGATAGGGAGCAAAATATATCCACCAGTCACTAGCATACGGTGAAATGGCGCGGCCAGTGATCCGGGGGCATTCTCCGGGCTAACAACACTGCGCTCATTTTCAAAAGCCCACTGCATCAATTCCAATCGCTGCACAGTGCCGTAAGTTAACCAACCAAGTGCGCCGAGCAAACGGCCGCGATAGAAGGCGAGCCCCCTACCCACGAGTGCCAGGACTTCCTTTCCGTCCAATGAGGCGACGCTGGCAAGCCCTACCGTAAGTGGTAAATTCTGCCTAAAAACCTGGAGAAATCCCGGCTGGGACAGAATATGGGAGTCTGCACTTACAAAGACCTGGCTGATCTTTGGCAGCCCTAACTTATCGACCAATGAGTTAATTAACTTCAAGGCCTCCTTACCTTCAGAGGGCAACAGCTGACGGGGCTCCGATGATTCTCGCAAACGGGAGGGTAAGCAGAAAAATGGCCAGGCAAACAGCAGACCAACAAGCAGGGCGAGAAGTACGGTTAAAATACTCAGCGACACCCCCACCCAGGTAAGTTCTCCCTGCCAAACAGCCATAGGGATTTGCCATAGGGCATATCCACTGGAGAAAACACAAGCGAACAGTACCAACCAGAATATTGAAGGCACGATTACTGCTTTGACCACTCCCCAAACTGCCTTGCCCTGACTGGTGACACTGTCAGCCTGTAATCGGCCTGCATCAGATAAATACCACTCAACCGAATCCTGGGAGCCTTCCGGCTTTATTGCTGGATTGCCTGCGGCAGGAGTGGATGAAACGACTTTCTGGGGCTCGTCTGCTTCGAGAGTTTTCTGGCTAACAGGAACAAAAGGGTCAGTACCAGCGCGCGACTTATCCGGCGCATCCACCGATGCAGCATTGACCTGGGCCTTGCGCCGCTGGGCGACTTTTATCTTTGCAATCAGCTCGCGGTTATCAAACCGTCCCGCCGGACAAACCTCCACTCGCAGGCCAATTTTCTGCAGACTGGTGCGAAACTCCAGCGCCTGGTCAGAAACCAACCGATCTTTAATTACCCAGCCTTTTAGTAGCAGCCTGCGCGCCTGGGGCTCCGAGATAGAGAACAACTTCGCCACATCCCGGATAACCGGACCCGGTTCTTTGGCGTGAAGTGTCCTTCCCGTGGAAACCACCTGGTACAAATCCTGGCCCGCCATCTCCCTCTCCTGTCACCAAGTGACGCAAATTGTCACATTTATTACATCTTGCGCGGAGAGTAAAAGATTCAGAGAAAATCAGTTGCGCACCAGTTCTCACCAAGCCAGTTCAAAAACAAAAATGGCAGGAAAGAAGGCAAAGTTCACAGTTTTTCTGGCACGCTTTGCCAATTTAGGAAGAAATCAGGGAGTGAATATCGCTAGAACACGCGCCGCCAGATCTGGAATAGACAACCCCTTATTTCTCGGCTTATACCAACTGTATGTGTGACTCAAGGCACCAACCAGCAAACGCCTTACCAGAGCGGGATCACCACCGGGACACTCGGCGGCCTTAATAGCGTCCAGCCATATCTGCTCATACTCCTCCCTTAGGCGCAAAACCTCCTGCTGACTCTCTTCGGATAGGCTTCTCCACTCCACCACCAGGATAGAAAAACCCGGTACTGCCAATCCATGAATAGCCTCTAATTCACACTGAATACAGGCCTGAAGCCTCTCTTGCGGTGTTCGACTCTGTTCCGCCGCGGTTCGCATTCGCGCACCGGCAAATATCGTCACCTCCCGCATTACTTCACAGAGAATCTGCTCCTTACTGGAGAAATGATGAAAAATACTGCCAGACAAAATACCCACTTCCGCAGCGAGATCCCGCACTGTTGTCCGGGCAAACCCTTTTTGCTCAAACAACCGCGCCGCAGCATTCAGCAAACGTCCACGGGCAGATTCAGGATCTGTTAGCACTCCCTCTGCCACCAAAGCACCTACCAGCTGCTGCGGCAATAACTCTTCGGGAACTCTCACTAAATCCTGCCCACTTTCAATCACGAACCACTCCCCGTATTGATCAATTTGAGTCAAACATCTTAACGGCCCTGAGAATTTTTAATCAAATAGGCGCCAAGTATTGAATACCAAGCGCTTGCTTGGTAGCGTTAAGCTATTCTGCGTTTTCCCACACGCAGGCGCAAGCGCCGACAAGAACAATAAAAACTGAATAAGCCGTAAGGCCGTAAAAAAGGAAACTTTCATGCGCTATCAAAGCCAGCTGCGCTCCGGCAGCTTTAGCGAGCAAACCTATATCGTCACCGGTGGCGGCAGCGGTATTGGACGCTGCATTGCCCACGAATTGGCCAGCCTCGGCGCCCATGTAGTATTGATCGGGCGCAAACTGGACAAGCTGGAAAGGGTTGCCGGCGAGATCAACAACGATGCTGGCGAGTGCAGCTTATTCAGCCTGGACATCCGCGATGAAGAAGGGGTGCAGGAGACAGTGGGGCAAATAGTCCAGGCCCGGGGCCAAATTCACGGATTAGTGAACAATGCCGGTGGCCAGTTCCCCTCACCCCTTGAGCAGATCAACACAAAAGGGTTCGATGCTGTTGTACGCAGTAACCTGCTCGGTGGCTTTTTAATGTCCCGAGAAGTTTTTGTTCAATCTATGAAACAGCACGGCGGCAGTATCGTAAATATCACCGCAGATAACGCCGGCGGTATGCCAATGATGGGCCATTCCGGTGCCGCTCGAGCAGGCATGGAAAATATTACCGAAACCTCCGCCTTAGAGTGGGCACCTTTTGGGGTTCGAGTTAATGCTGTAGCGCCAGGCTATATTCTCTCCAGCGGCTTTGATACTTACGACCCCAAATTCCTGCGCGAGCTATTACCGGGTTTCCGAGACAGTATTCCCCTCTATCGATTGGGAGAGGAAGCGGAAATTAGTGGGGCCGTGTGCTTCCTGCTTTCCGATGCCGCCAGCTATATCACTGGACAAACGCTGCGTATCGATGGTGGCTCGAGTCTCAAACATCACTCTCCCCTTTGGCAGCCACAGGCGGCCCGTAACTCTAAGCGCTTCAACGGATTCCATCGCAAACGCCGGCCGCAGGTAGTGGAAGAATTGGAAGCGGAGGGCAAGCTCTAATGCAGCCGATTGATTCCCAGCTCGACAACCGCTCGGCAGAGTTCAATGACAACCAAGCTGCCATGCTGGAACAGATCAACCATTTTCGTGAAGCTGAGCAACGTCCGGTACAGGCAGAGAAAAGTAAGGCTGCGCGCTATCGTGACCGGGGCTGGCTGCTGCCAAGGGAGCGCCTTAATTTATTGCTCGACCCCGGCGCGCCTTTTGTAGAGTTGTGCTCCCTTGCCGGCTATAAACTTTTTGACGACCAGGATGGTACCGGTGCGGGTGGCGGAGCCATTTGTGGCATTGGCCAGGTCAGCGGACAACGTTGCATGGTTCGGGTGGATAACTATGCCGTAAAAGGTGGCACCATCTCACCAGCCGGGATGGATAAAGCCCTGCGAATGCAGAGGATCGCTCTGGAGAATCATTTGCCGATTGTCGCCCTGGCACAAAGTGGTGGTGCCAACCTGATGTATGCCAGCGACACTTTCGCTCCCGGTGGACGCGGATTTGCTAACCAGGCTCGAATGTCCGCTGCCGGTATTCCGCAAGTAACCGTGGTACATGGCAGCGCTACTGCCGGCGGTGCTTACCAGCCAGGCCTGTCAGATTATGTGGTCATGGTACGCGGGCAAACCGGTATGTATCTGGCTGGGCCGCCGCTACTGAAAGCAGCCACCGGTGAAATTGCCGATGCGGAAAGCCTCGGCGGAGCGGAAATGCACTGTACCGAATCCGGCAGTGGCGATTACTTAGCTGAGAACGACGCCGATGGTATCCGCATAGCGAGGGAAATTATTGCCGCCCTACCCTCCCCCATTAAAAGCTCAGTACAAAAAGACTACCGAGACCCATTGCACCCTATCGACGACCTGCTCGGTCTGATTCCAGCAGATAGTAAAAAGCCCTACGACGTGCGCGAAATTCTCGCTCGTCTAGCCGACGGCTCTGCCATGTTGGATTTCAAGCCGGAATTCGATCGACAAACCGTATGTGGCCATATTCGTATCGAAGGCTTCCCTGTGGGAATTATTGGGAATAATGGCCCCATCACCCCCAAGGGCGCCAACAAGGCCGCGCAGTTTATTCAGTTGTGCGAACAGAGTGGCACGCCACTGCTGTTTTTACATAACACCACCGGCTTTATGGTGGGTACCGAGGTGGAGCGCAACGGCATCATCAAGCACGGGGCCAAAATGATTCAGGCCGTGGCCAATGCCAGCGTACCAAAACTCAGTATTGTCGTGGGCGGTTCCTATGGGGCCGGCAACTACGCCATGTGCGGTCGCGGATTCGATCCCCGCTTTATTTTTGCCTGGCCCAATTCCCGCACCGCAGTTATGGGCGCAGCCCAGGCCGGCAAGGTAATGCGCATCGTCACCGAGCAAAAAATGCAACGCAGTGGCAATGTGGATGAGACTGTATTGGACAAATTGGAAAATGACACCAGCGCATTTATGCATGGCAATTCCGATGCTCTCGCCTGCAGTGCACGCCTCTGGGATGACGGCATTATCGATCCCCGCGATACACGCAAACTTTTAGGTATGTTGCTAGAAATTTGCAATGAGGCCGAGCAGAGAAAACTCAATAAAAATACCTTTGGCGTAGCTAGGTTCTAACGAAAAACCGGGGCAACAAGGAAGTGCGGTTGCCCATTAACACAATCACCGGGTTCACACTTCAAGGCAGGGAAAACAATAATGATATTTAGCGATCAACACCGGGAACTGCAGCGCACTGTACAAAACTTTGTACAGCAGGAAATCAATCCCAATGTGGCGGAATGGGAAAAGGCCGGCCGCTTTCCTATCCACGAAATTTTCCAACAACTGGCCAACCTGGGCCTGCTGGGCATCAGCAAGTCCACGGACTTCGGTGGTCTGGGCCTCGACTTCAGTTACGAAACCGTTTTCCTGGAAGAGCTGGGCAGCGCCCACTGTGGCGGCGTACCCCTGTCAATTTCAGTGCAAACCTCCATGTGCACCCCGGCTCTGGCTAATTTTGGCAGCCAGGATCTGAAAGAGCAGTTCCTGATTCCCGCTGTGAGTGGCGAGATGATCGGTGCAATTGCCGTTTCCGAACCCGGCGCCGGTTCCGATGTTGCTTCGATTAAGACCACCGCCAAGAGCGATGGCGACGACTATGTGATTAACGGCAGCAAGATGTGGATCACCAACGCCCCCTGCGCCGATTTTTTCTGCACCCTGGTCAATACCAGTGAGGGCAAAGCCCATAGCAACAAATCCCTGGTCATTATTCCGGCGAAAACGCCTGGTGTGCGCATCGGCGAAAAACTCGACAAATTAGGCATGCGCTCATCGGAAACCGCTCCCATCTTTTTTGACAATGTACGGGTGCCCAAACATTTCCGTATCGGCGATGAAGGTGCCGGATTCCTATTGCAGATGCTTCAGTTCCAGGAAGAACGCCTCGCCGGCGCCGCGCTGAACTTAAAAGGCCTGGAGCACTGTGTAACCAGCACCATCGACTATGTGCGCGAACGTCATGCCTTTAAAGCGCCATTGATCGACAATCAAACTATCCACTTTGCCCTCGCAGAAATGCAGACCGAAGTGGAGTGCCTGCGCTCTCTAACCTGGCGCGCGGTGGAAGCTTATGTGGCAGGTGAAGATGTCACTACCCTTGCTTCAATGGCCAAGCTCAAGGCTGGTCGCCTGTCCCGCTCTATTCCCGATCAGTGCCTGCAGTTCTGGGGTGGCATGGGCTATATCGAGGAGACTGTAATCAATCGCGCATACCGGGATAGCCGTCTCACCGCTATCGGCGGCGGTGCAGATGAAGTAATGCTCGGCATTATCTGTAAGCTGATGGGCATACTGCCCAGCAAACGCAAACCCACCGCGTGAGGTCAGGCCATGGAGACAATTATTGATGAAACCATCGGCATCGCCCGCCATCTCACGCTAAATCGCCCGCAACAGCGCAACGCCATCAGTTTGCAAATGGTAGATGAGCTTCTGCAAAAACTCGCAGAAGCGGAAGAAGATCCGCAGGTGCGAGCGTTGGTACTGCGGGGTGCAGAACACAACTTCTGCGCCGGTGGCGATATTGCCGATATGCTCAATGCTCAACAGGGCGCGAGCGATGGAAATAGTGATGTATTTTTTCACCTAAACCGTCGTTTCGGTGAACTGATGGAACGATTTAATCGCACCCCTTTAATAGTCATTGCCGTACTGGAAGGTGCCGTAATGGGCGGTGGTTTCGGGCTCGCTTGCAGTGCCGATATTGCTATCGCCGATCGCAGTTGCCGCTTTGCCCTTCCGGAAACCCGCCTGGGTTTACCGCCTGCACAAATTGCACCCTTTGTCGTGGCTCGGGTCGGCCTCTCCCAGGCCCGGCGCCTGGCCCTCAGCGGAGCAAAAGTCAATGCACAGCAGGCCTTGGAAATTGGGTTAATCCACCAGTTGCTCGATAATTCCGAAGCCCTCGAAGGCGCGCTGCAGGAACACTTGGGCGCGATCAATGCCTGCGCTCCCGGCGCCCTGGCAACGACCAAGCAGATCTTGCTGGATGCTGCACGGGTAAGCGATGAGACTGCCCTCGGCCAACTGCTCGACGGCGCTGCGCAGCAGTTTTCCCGTGCAATTCAAGGCCATGAAGGGCGGGAAGGCGCCCGTGCATTTCTGGAAAAACGATCACCGGAGTGGCAGCACTGATGTCGACAACAGAGACCCTGTTAATCGCCAATCGAGGCGAGATCGCACTGCGAATTATGCGAACTGCTCGGGCGGAAGGCTATCGCACAGTCGCCGTCTACAGCGATGCGGACTGCGATGCACTTCACGCACAGACTGCCGATATCGCCGTAGCCATTGGCGGGCAGACTTCGGCGGAGTCCTATCTGGATATCCAAAAAATTCTCGCCGCAGCTAAAAAATCCGGAGCCACTGCCGTCCACCCTGGCTACGGCTTTCTCGCTGAGAATGCGGAATTTGCCAGCGCTTGCGAAGAGAATGGACTGAGTTTTGTTGGCCCGAGTGCCGAAGTCATAGAACTGATGGGCAACAAACGCAAAGCCAAGGAGTTTGTTGCCGCTGCCGGCGTACCCTGTATTCCCGGCTTCCAGGGTGCCCAGGACGACGACACCCTGGTTGCCGAGGCGCGGCGCATTGGCTTCCCGTTAATGATCAAAGCTGCCGCAGGCGGTGGTGGGCGCGGCATGCGCCTGGCTCACGGAGACAACGAGCTGGCCTCCCAGTTGCGCGCCGCCCGCAGTGAATCCATGAGTGCATTCGGCAGCGACGAGTTAATTCTGGAAAAGGCACTGGTCAACGCTCGCCATATCGAAATCCAGGTATTTGCGGATCGTCATGGCAACTGTATTCACCTGGGGGAGCGGGATTGCTCCGTACAGCGACGCCATCAAAAAGTGGTCGAAGAGTGCCCTTCCCCAGCGGTCGACACCCAGCTGCGGGAAAGAATGGGGCAAGCCGCAGTCGACGCCGCGCGAGCCTGTGGTTATCTAGGCGCGGGCACCGTAGAGTTTCTACTCTGCCCCAACGGCGAATTCTATTTCCTGGAAATGAACACCCGGTTGCAAGTAGAGCACCCGGTAACAGAAATGGTAACCGGTTTTGACCTGGTAGCTTGGCAACTGGCAGTAGCACGCGGCGAAGCCCTGTGCGTTTCCCAGCAGAGAGTCACCCAGCAGGGGCACGCCATTGAAGTCCGCCTGTATGCCGAAGACCCGGAACAACAATTCCTGCCCCAGGCCGGAAAAGTACTCCACTGGGTAGCGCCAAAGGGACAAGGAATCCGTATCGACCACGCTTTGAAAAATGGTTGTGAAATTACGCCATTTTACGACCCCATGCTCGGCAAATTAATTGCCTGGGGGCAAGATCGAGAAGAAGCTCGGCGCAAGCTAACCCAAGCCCTGACCCGGCTGGAATTTATCGGCCCCAAAAACAATATCCATTTCCTGCAGAAGATCCTGGCCGAATCACAGTTTATCGCTGGCGATGCCGATACCAGTTTTCTCGACCAAAACAGCACGCTGACATCCGCAGAACCAGTTCCAGCAGTAATTGCAGCCCAAGCCGCATTACTTAATCATTTGCACCAAGCCAACCCTCAGGATCGGCGTAGCGGCCGCAGTGACTGGCGCAGTGGTGACAACAGCGTGCCGATCAACTACCGACTGGAAATTGCAGGACAAACCCTAAACTGTGAGCTGCTGGCGTTAGTAGATAATTCTTATCAAATCTCAGTAGGCGACCAGCAGTTCCTGATTCAGTGGGTCCATTTTGAGAAATCACAAAAAGAAACTGGAGTTTATAGCGCTGAACTTCTGCTGGATGGCGTTAGCCAAAAGAGACTGTTTCTAGCCAACCATAGCAATCTGCATCTCCTGTTAGACGGCAAGCAATTTCATTTTGTCGATATCACCCACGCACCGGCCAAATCGAGCCTTAACGAAGGCAGTGGCCGCATCACGGCCCCTATGGACGGTTGCCTGGTGCAGGTATTGGTTGAGCCCAATCAAAGAGTTCAGCGGGGAGACACTATCGCCTTAATGGAAGCCATGAAAATGGAGCACGCCCTGCGCGCAGACCGTGACGGTACCGTAATTAAACTGGGCGCCTGTGAAGGAGACCAGGTACGCGGTGGCCAGCTGTTAGTTCAGATCGAAGCCGCTCCCACGGAAACCGCCAAAATCCCCAGCGACGCTACTTCCTAAAGGAAATCAGCATGTACGATATTGATGCCTCCCGTATGGCAAGCCCCTTCTATGACGAAGGCCATCAGGAATGGCGCACCCAGTTGCGCCGCTTTGTCGACCGCGAGATTACTCCCTACATCACTCAATGGGACGAAGATGGCCAACTACCCGCCGAGCTTTGGAAAAAAGCCGCAGAAGTTGGCCTTCTACAGATGAGTTACCCGGAAAACTACGGCGGCATCGAAACCGATGTCTTCCATATGATTGTTGCCGCAGAGGAGTTAGCCCGCCCCGGCGCTGGTGGCCTCTACGCCAGCCTGATGGTCCACGGCATTGCCCTGCCCCCATTACTGCACTATGGCAGCGAGGCCCTAAAAGATCAGGTTATTCCCTCGGTATTACGTGGCGAAAAGCATATTTCCCTGGCTGTTACCGAACCAGGCGCAGGCTCCGATGTAGCCAATCTCCAGTGCCGCGCAGAGCGTGATGGGGATGACTATATCGTTACCGGCGAAAAGACCTATATCACCGGCGGTATGCGCGCTAACTGGTTTACTACTGCGGTGCGCACTGGCGAGGAAGGCTTCGGCGGTATCTCCCTGCTCTTAATCTCTGCGGATGCCGAAGGCGTTAGCAGGCAGCTTCTCGATAAAAAGCAGGGCTGGTGGTGTTCTGATACGGCCAGTATCTTTTTTGATCAGGTGCGCGTGCCCGCGAGTAATCTAATTGGCGGTGAGAACCAAGGTTTCTTGCCCATAGTGCACAACTTCAATCGCGAGCGCCTGGGCATTGCCGCTTCCTGTGTAGAATTCAGCCGGGTCTGCTTGCAGGATGCCATTGAGTGGGCCCAGGAGCGCCAAACTTTCGGAAAGCGTCTCGCCAATCACCAGGTGATTCGACACAAATTTGCCCAGATGCTTCAACGCATCAATGCCACCCAAGCCTATCTGGACCTCTGTGCCTGGGCAGAGCAACAACATCAGCTCAAAGTAGCGGATATCGCACTACTCAAAGTCCAAGCCACAGAAACCCTTGAGTTCTGCGCTCGGGAGGCTATGCAGGTGTTGGGCGGCGCAGGCTATATGCGCGGCAGCCGTGTTGAGCGTATATATCGTGAAGTGCGGGTGAATGCGATTGGTGGCGGATCTGAAGAAATAATGCGGGATCTAGCGTCCAGGCAAATGGGGATTTAGTAAGTGTAAGACCCCCTGAAAACATTCATATTAATAATTACGAAGCTTTATTTGGGGTAGTTACTTTGACTCAAGCAGCAGCAACTTCTTAAGAGAACAATTAACTACCCACTTTATAACCATCTTAACAACTACTAGAGGAATAAAAATATAGAGATAGTGAAGAGAATTGTGTGATATTTAGAAAATTCATCCCAAAAATTCACTTTCCCAAATAGTATTTCTGCATAAGGATCACCAAAGATCCAATCCGGCCTCTCCCCTCGAGCCAACCTGTTACATACAGCATGAAAGGCATACGAGGAAGAACCCCTCGGTTTGAAAAACAAAGCCATCGGACTTCCATCCCTAAGCCATTTTTCATGGTACCTCTCAAATTGGTACTTAATCAGATCAGATAACTTTAGGTGACTGATTAAAATCGTAACTGGGAAGGAAAAAACCACTATAGTAAAAAAATTAAACATAGCCCAATTCGGGAACCCAACTTATATAGCGCTGACACTTAGTCAAAAATTAATTGGCACCCAACTGTGTAGCTCAGGCTCGCAATAACACGAGCCCGAGATCAGACTTAAACGCAGCTACCCTTGCTTCTTATCCTGAATGAAATCCCTTACCTGCTCACTTAGTACGGCCATAGGAACATTGCCATTTCTCAGAATGATTTCATGGAAGTCCTTAATATCGAAGTCTTCTCCAAGTTCATTTTGCATCAGTTCTCGCAAGGCGAAAATCTCGAGGGCACCAGAATCATAAGAGGTAAGCTGCGCAGGCATAACCGCCATTCGGTCCATCAGAGTCCTCGGGCCTTTTGCAAATGAAGCGCCAGAATCCTGCAAAAACTCCGCAACCTTTTCATCACTCCAACCGAGTACATGCATTGCGGTGTCCGCTACCATACCTCGCGCAGGCCATGCTCTCCTTAGGATCTTGGTTGACCCATACTGATACATTCCCGCTTCTTCCGCTAGATGTTCAGAGTACCTACCCCAACCTTCAGCAAAAGCAGAGTTAGACAAAGCATCTTCTATTTTGTGAAACTTTTCTTGCTCTTGTACGAGAGCAATTTGCATATGATGGCCCGGGTACCCTTCGTGGATAGTAACCTTCTCTGCAGAAGCGTAAGACTCATCCTTGTAAGTTGTCGGATCATATCCAAATCTCGCCTTGCGCTCCTTGGTGCCCGGAATATAGTGTGCGCTGCGACCTGAACCCTGTTCATGCTCAGGGATAGCTTTTACTTCCATTTCAATCAAAGGCATTTCATGGAAGAAGTCAACGGTTAAATCTCTAGACTTATCTACCAGGCGCTCATAAAACTGATGCATCTCATCAGCGCTATTAAATTTCTGAGTTTTATCCTCACTGGCCCTTGCCACTGCCTCAGAATAGGAATCTACTTGATAGAACTCCTTGCCTAAGCGAACCACTTCGCTCTTGTTTGAGTTGACAGCCCTTAAACCCAACTCAAAAACTTCTTCAGGTGTTCTCTGCAAAGTCGTATAAGAACGATACTGAGCCATATAACATTCACGGCCATTAGGAATCGCATGGATACCAAGCTCCGCTCTGGCTTCAGGTAAATAGGCAGACTCTAGAAAATTCTTGTAATTCTCCATTGAGGGGATAACGTGATCTGAAAGCACTTGCTTGAATGCAGCTTCAAACTCAGGGTCCCCAGCTTTCTTCGCTAACCCCAAGAACGGGTGCTCATCGATAGGTACTTGGGTCAAGCCATCAACTTGCTGAATGACTCGCTTAACCACACTCTGAGGTGCGGAGTAACCTTGCTCTAACCCCCGGCGGAGATTGGCTATTTCTTGCTCATAGTAACGAGCCGCGTCAAGCCAACGTTCAATCGCATCTGCCTTTTCTTGGGCTGTTTCAACCGGCTGAACCTCGGACAAAAAGCCAAGAATGATATGAGGCCCAAACATATGATCAACAGACCAGAGTTCAGTCTTACACACCCTTAGGCCAACATTGGACTCTAATCGCTCCTTCAGTTTGAAGTAGAATACCTTCTCTTGATCACTTTTTAGACCATTAAGATCTATCTCTGCCAGTCTATTGAGTATTCTGTCCTCAGATGCCGCTAGAGAGGCAGCGTTACTGGGGGAGTTACTTAAAAAAAGGTTGTGCCTGTCCAGCTCCATATCTGAGAAGTAAGCGTACGGCTGGAAGTTTTCTAAATAAGCTTCGGCATATTGATCCGCTAGATCATGGAGTAGCGCCGAGTTTTCAATAGCTTCCCTACCGGCCACATCAGTTTGGTTATCAGTAACTGAGCATCCCATTAGGACCGATGAAACTACCAATACACCTAAACCCACTCTTTTTACATTAATCATTCTTATAAGACCGCAACATAAAACTCATTAAAAAGGTTTCTACAAAGAAAACTTCAACTTCCTGTTTTATAGTAGGCACTGTAACAAAATGAGTTTCAACACCTCAAATGCGGAATATCGGCGAAGCGAGGATATTTATAGATAAATCCCAGAGATAGAGCGCGGAACTCGTTTAATTGGCAGAGTCATAAATAACAAGCGCTAGCAACTTGACATAGAAACCACCTAAACCTCCCTTAACCTATGCACTTGAAGGGTATGGCGATGCATAAGAAGCCCACTTTAATAAAAATGGGCTTCTTAAAGAACAGCAATTCCTTATAACACCGATGAATGTTACTTCATTTATATTACGGCACTAACTGGTAGCTATTACCTAAGTCGTCTTGTACCACCTCAGCAATACCATCGATGGCGGAAACTTCTAATGGCTCACTTAGAATGCGACTTCTAAATGTCCAGCCTTCTGGCAGATTGAGGCGACTTCCCAGGTCTTTTAAATCGTCAAACTGAAGATCAGAGACCTCAATACGACTAAATGATTGCATAATATACACCTGCCCATTGATATCAGTTAGCTCATAAACACGACGGCCTTCATAAAACAACCAAGTATTATTCCTTAGTACTTGTCCAGGAATATAGGAAACACTCTCTCCGAGATCAGAACTATAATTCATGGTAGTCAATAAGCGCATTTCTAAGTCACCAAAAAAACGGTGTTCATCATCTGGACTGGGTGAGACAATATCGCCACCTAAAATTTCATCCACCACAAAAAAACGCGGCCCATTAGGGATTGCAAAAAGCGCACCATACTCAATTTCTATATCGCTGAAGTTGATAGCATCCCACTGATTTTGGGGACAAAAATTAACACCCGGGGTACCCCAAATCTCTGTTGACTCCTCAGCTCCGTCTAGATAAGACAGTAATATCTCACAATAGCGAAAATTAAAGAGTGGACCGCCAGCTTGCAATGGTTCCTCAATCGTAGTATTTCGCAAGAAATCTAAAAAGTGTATGGCCAATTCCTCGCCTACATCGTCTTGAATAAAGTGGCCGGCAGCAAAGCGCCTATGATCACCATCATCCGAACCGGGTACATGCTCCACCCACTTCTGTTGCGTTTCAATACTCCCCAAGTTGATATCATACTCACCGGCATTAAACATAAAAGGGTTGTGAAAAGCTCCAAGTGTTTTCCAGGCAGAAAAATTCTGCATTTCAATACCTACCATCATCGCAGGAAATGCTCGTATTGCCGCTTTATACTCAATATTTGGGTAGGGGGCGTTATACGCAATTACTTCCTCATCACTTAGCAGATTAATAGTCAATGTTTGTACCACATCTCCAGCAATTAATTCCGTCACACTAGCGGCATAGTTAATCCACTGTTGGAATCCCTCCACCTTGTCAGTCGATTTTGAACTAAAGAATGTTTCTGCATCACCCAGTGATTCATCAATCTCAAAAGTCGGGTATACATAAGGATTTCCCCCCAATGGAATCACCGGAAGGTCACCATTTGCAACAACTAGCCTTGCGATAACTTGTGGCATATCACCCGCAATACGAAGACCGATAAGACTGCCCCAGTCCTGTACGAAAAGGTTGATATCAGTTAATTGCAATTTATTAATAAATGCCTTATTCCAAGCAACATGCTGTTCATACTGATGTACAGTGACGTCTATCGGTTTGTCTGACCTTCCCATTCCAATATGATCTGGTGCAATCACTCGGTAACCGGCATCAGCAAGGATCGGGATCATTTTTCGGTATAAATAGGACCAGCTGGGTTGGCCATGTAGTAACAGTATAACTTCGCCATTATCAGGCCCAACATCCACGTAATGCATATTTAAGCCGTCAATTTCTACGTAACTTGGCTCAAACTCATATCCTGAAAGGGAGTCAAAACAGGCATCGGGAGTAACAATATATTCCAAACCCGTAGCGGTTGCATGTATTTCATTTTCAGACAATTTACAAGCATCGCTATTTGGGCCTGTAACTAAGGGAATCTCTGTCCCTGAGACATCTTCAGAGTCATCCGAGTCACAAGCAACCAATAGGGAACCCAAAAAGCAGATACCGAACAGACACCGGAATAGAGAGATATATTGGGGAGTTTTAGATATAGAGACAAAAGAATAATTCATAATATAAACCTTCCTTTTACATTAAATAAAAATTCCTTTAACTGGAGAGGATATTCATATCACCATCAGAGCATCTACCTATGACAGAATTGTGCGGATGGTGAAAATCTCCGCACGACCAGAACTGTTGGAAGTTTTACCATTAATTAAACAGGGAAAACTCTATAAAAAAGCACATGACTAACTTCCGCCAATTTAAAAACCAGAGATACATAAACTTATGCTTAGACACTTAAAAATTTTCTTGCAATCGAGAATGTTTTGTATGAACGGTGCATATTTCAAGCTCAATGGAGTAAATGGCAAGTTTCTTTCATATGAGATTACCTATATCATTCACTGTTGATATTTTGATATATAAAATCGATATTGAATGCAATATAGGCAAGGAACCTTGTTTGAATTTCGCAAAATAAATAAGATCCAAGCATGGATATTTCTTCTAATATGGCCATGGGTGAATATCTTTATCGTCTCTGCTACACTTTATTCACTTGAGTCACTAACCCCCCACCTCTTCCTGTTGGCTACAGCTAAAATATGGGGAACATTTATTTTATGTCACCTTCTTTTCATTTTTATTGAAAATCTTCCCAACAGCCCTCTACGATTATTAAAAGAAAAACACACCTACTTACTTAGACCAATTGTAGTCATTTTTCTATTTATAAGCATTGCACCGATCGTAGAACCCCCATTAACTTTCAAAGTACCTGATATTAAAATATTACCATTGGCGATAATGCTACTTGAATCCACAGTTTATATTTTTGCCATATATATATTTCAACAGCAAAGTTTCTTCTATCGCTCGCAGCTTCATGCACAACAGGCAGAGCTACAAATACTTAAAATGCAATCAAATCCTCACTTTCTATTTAACACTCTAAATTTGATTGCATCAGAAGTCATTCAGCACCCATCAAAAGCTAAAGAGCTCATTTACAGCCTTTCCGATTTATTGCGCGACACAATCAACTTAACCAAAACCCAATGGATAACTATTGAGGAAGAACTAAGATTAATCGAGTTATACCTATTGCTGCAACAAAAGCGCTTTGAGGATCGATTTACCTTTGATATTGACTGTCCACAAAATTTGAATGGAATGAATATACCTTCATTACTATTAATGCCAGCTGTGGAAAATGCCATAAAGTACGGTATTGCACCCTACGCCAAAAGTGGTCATGTGAGTGTAAATGTGGAACTAAATAATAGCTACATAGAAGTGGAAGTTCAGGATACAGGGGCATGCTTTGATGACAAGAACATCACTTATGGTGAAGGATTGCGTATTCTTACTCAAACATTAAGAGTCAACTTCAGTGACAACCACGCCCTTAAGTTAAATTCAAGCGGTGAAGGAGCAAGTTTGAAAATTCGCTTCCCACAAGTAAATTCATCCATAACCCCGTAGGTTGAAAATGGCGAAAATGAATACTAAAAAAGTAATTATTGTCGATGATGAACCTGCAGCAAGATCCAATCTAATAGAAGTAATCAACACCTTCGATGAATTGAAAGTTGTGGCGCAAGTAACTGATGGAAAGTCAGCGATAAAGCAGATCATAACCAAAAGCCCTGATATCGTATTCCTTGACATTGAAATGCCAGAGGTGAATGGCTTTGATGTGGCTAATGCAACTCAACATATAAACTATCAACTTGTCTTCCTAACAGCCTATCAGCACTATGCCCTACGTGCGTTTGACACAAATGCAATTGACTATTTGACAAAGCCTGCTCACCCAGAATTAATAAAGAAAAGCATTCGCAAGATATTACGGCAAGAGATGTATGCCTTAGGGCAACAGACGTCTTCGACAAGCGGAAACCGATTGGTTTTGAGTGATTATAATCAAATGAAGATATTTGAATACGACCAAATTAACTATATCGACAGTATCGGTCGTTATCGTCGCATCCACCTTACCGAGACAGGAGTTAAATCTCACAATACAAACACCATTATTTCAGATATGACACTTGACAGTTTCAGTGAGCAGCTACCTAAGGAAACTTTTTACCGATTACATCGAAGCTACATCATTAACAGCCATAGAATCCTTGAATTAAAGTTACAGTCACGACGCCATTTTGTCCGACTTTCCGGAACAGATACACTTATCCCAGTATCTCGCAGTTTTCTTTCCATCTTAAAGGAGAGTATTAAAGTCTCAGCTAGCTCTCTAATTGGGTAATAGATGGCTCTAAGTAATCCCACAAATACTGCTATGAAATTACTCCGAGCCTCCATAATCCCAGAAACCTACATGTTCTTTTTAAGGAAACTGATGATCGACCCAAAAATAGCTCTATGGTGCTCACTATCAGTAGGGCCATGAGCCATATCTGGATATAGTTTCCACTCATAGTCCTTATCAAACTTACTTAACATCATATTCATGCGGTACATATGTTCAACATCAACAGTTTCATCCTTCTCACCATGAATAATAAATACAGGCCTTTGGAGGTTTTGTGCCAGATATACCGGTGAAATGTCCTTCAGTTTGCCATAGTCTTTAACAGTATCTCCAACATTCTCCTGCATCCACTTGCTTTGAGCCTCAGTTGCATAGGGTGAGTTCAGGTAGAGGTTAACATCTGTGACACCGGCCACACTGACTGCACAGCGGAACAATTGCTGGTGTTTGATAGCCATCATTAGTGCAGCATATCCACCATAACTCATTCCAACAGAACAAATTTCCGAAGACAAAATATCGCTTCGGTCACTTACCACCTTTGTTGCTTGAAATATATCTTCAAGCATTAAGTTACCCCACTGCTGAACACCCGCTTCCTCCAGCTCAGTTGAATAACCACTCGATCCTCGATAGTTCACCCTTAAAACGGCATAATTATTCGCCACAAAGAACTGTGTATAGTAGTCAAAATACTGATGGTCAAAAACGCCAAGAGGGCCACCATGTGGCATAACTATAAGAGGGAATGGCCCGTTACCTTTTGGCATGGTCAATATATAGGGAATATCCAATCCCTCCACTTTAACCTGGTCGTGGTATTGGCGACTCTCAAGCTGATCATTTAAATGTGGAAGTTTTGAGGCCACTAGCTGGTCAATTTTCTGGTTTTTCCTGCTAATGAAATAACGTCCTGGCTGGCCGTGGCTCTCACTATAGTAAAGCTCTATAGTACTATCGAGGCTTCTTCCTACTGTTGTTTTTAGTAGACTCGCCATGCCATTTTTTTCTTGTCTATCCTCATCAATGTATTGATATTCTAACCGTCCATTATGAACGACTTTTACACCAATCAACTCCCCTGTCGATTGCTCTATTACCAGATCGATAATATCGTAGCTATCAGATCGATAAGCTATGCCCTGTTCTCCACTAGTGAAATTGCAGCGGTAAACTACCCGATCTTTCTCCGAATTAGTATCTAAACAAAAGTAAGTTCCAGACTCCGGACTTATAGATACCGGTATAAGGATTCCATGCTCTGCTCCGGGGGCGGGCTCCTCTTCCAACTCTTCTTCAGACCAACTCTTTATTGGGCCGACAGAGTGTCCATCAACAACTTTACTCAGATGAAGCTTGCTGTCATTGAAAAACAAAACTGACTTTGGCTGGCCTGATGGATCAAAAAACCAGCGTATCGCATACCCTTCAACTGAGGCCACTTCATTCTGAACTGTAAACTGGCCTCCATCTTTTCGTAAAAGTTTACTTGCTTTCTGTTTAAATCGGTTAAGCTTAGGTACGTCAATACTGTATACCTTGGAGTAAATCCCACTTTTTGCATACAGAAAATGGCCCGGCCTGTTTGGCAACGCATGGACCAACCAACCCGGCGTTTTTACCTCAAATATTTCTGGAAGCTGGCCTTCGGAGCCTGATACATCAAGCACTAATAGTCGATAAGCTGGCTTGGTATCTAGTAAATTTTTAACACCCTTCTTGACTTCCTTAAACTGGGCAACAAGATACTTTGGGCCAACCCAACGGATAAATTGAATTGATGCATCCCTGGAAGTCAATGTTTCGAGATCAATTAGGGTATGACTAGATCCATCTTTACGACTCCAAATATCTAACTTTTGACTAGCGTCACTCTGCTTAATGGACGCTACCAACCTTCCATCTGGACTAACCTGTGCTGTTATAGTATCAACCGATTTAAAGTAGCTTTCTGCTGGCATTGCTACTACTGGACCAATTTTCACCAGAATGCATAACAAAACCAATAAAGCCCCTCGAAAAAAAACAATCATTGATTTGTCTCCAGAGGACTTAACCAACTTTGCAAGAATTCATCTTGCACTCCCGCACCAGATACCAGAGGATACAACTCAGTTAATGAGTTTAAGGCTTCTTGAACTCCATCTAAATCTGTTGCTATTCGATTTTTGAAATAGACCTCTACCGTATCTGACTTTCTTTGCTTACCTATAAACAAGCTGCCAATATAATTTGTTTTTCCAGCTTCCACATGAAAACGCCATGTGCGCCGCTTAGCAGTATCTAGTTTGTAGGGAAGATTGAAGTAAGGTGCATTTATTTGGGTAATTTGGTACAGGCCAGCAGGGACTGTCATCAGGTAAAAGCCTTCGGACTTATCCTTAAGGCTGACTTTATAACGACCTTTCTTTCGCAGTTTATATTTTTGCCCACTCAGCAGGTATTTATTTCCATTAGCGTACATCTTAGCAAACTCAATTGAGGGCGCAGTACCTCCTACATCGAGCTTTACCAAAACATACCCACGCCCGCCCTCTAACTCAGGCGGACTATCATAGGGTACCAATGACAGCGTCCGAGCAATTACTGATTCAGACACAAGGATTGCCGCAAATATTATGCCTTTAAGAAGAGTATCTACTCCACTTACCTGATAGCCTACCGGCATCACGCTTCTAAAATTTAGTGTCAAAATAACACTTCCATATGTTTACTTATAAATGAGTGACAACGTTTTGAATACTATCTCAGAGCCAAATGCAATACAATTGGCAGGCTTTGGTCCAAATTATGGAGAATAATATGTCAGGGATGAACCCTCTCAGGTTCGTTAAGTCTTGCCCACTTCTTTTAGCGGTCTGTTTATTATTTCTACAAGGTTGTGCGGGGCAAGTTAATATGCTACCAACATTAAAAGAAGACGCCCCTATTAGCGAACAAGATGGAATTGTTGTCGCTCGAATCATTAATGCCTCTGGAGTTGCCCTGCCGTTTAATCAACTCACAATTAACCCGGAAAACTTGAATGAGTCTAAATCTATAAAACCCGAACGTCTCCTTGCGGATCGACCAAAGCTAAATGGTACAACGGTATTTGCCTCTTCTGTCAAACCAGGGAATTACTCTATTAGTAGCATTCGGGCGTTCTATTCAAACGGTAATGGATGGTACAGCCGTTTCGTAAGTGCAGATGAGAAGCTGGGGACCTTTTCAGTTACGCAGGGTGAGGTCACTGATCTTGGTACTTTGATCTATTATCCAAAGCCACAAGGTGATAGATACCTTGACCTTTTGATTCGCGCGCCTGAATCAAAAGAAGGAGAGGTAATTGCAAAGCACTTTCCATTCATAAAATACGATCCTCAATCAATCAACGGGTGGCATATCGATGAAAATGATGAAGAGCGAGAGTCAGCTTATATATCCATTGCACAGAACCCCCTGACATACAGCGAAGAGTATATTTCTCCTGATAATTCCATCTACTTTCTTGGAAAGGTCGGCGTGTTTATGAAACGTACCCCCGACGGGGACTGGGAGCTTGATGCTGTTGACACCAATCATGAATTAACGGCTATCGCACAAAACAATCATGGTGATCTAGTAGTCGGGGGGAGTGAAGGCGCCCTATTCTGGCGCTCTGCTAAAGGGGATTGGCTAGACATATCATTGGAGCATAATACTCACATTGAAAACCTGAAACTTCTAGATACAGGAGAGATAGAACTTCTAGTTACTCGCGACTTTGAAGTGAATATTTATAGGGGAGTAGTAGCAAATTCACAAGTAAAGTGGAAACTTTTGAATCAATACTCCTCAAGATCAGGTCAAGGATGGAAGCATATTGCGGAAGTAAAAATAGGGGAAATGAAAGCCCACACCAAGAGTGACCAACATATATACAATACAACTATTTTTGAATTCAACGGCCAGAATTACATAACTGTCCGTGAGCAATCAACGTATGGAAGTATTATATTTTCGCCAATCAATAGCGAAATCTTCATCTATGATCCTGAAAGTTGGATGATCGAAAAAACAGTAGATGATTTTGACCTAAATGCAATTATTGACGCAGGCGCAGTTCAGTTAGGTGTCGAGGAAGCTGGCTTCTGGTCCTGGACAGGAAAGCCAACCTATTACAAAATTGATAAAAATGGCAACCAGGATAAAATAACTACGTATATTAAAGAATGTAAAGAGAGCAAATCTTCCAGAAATCGCTGTATAAATAGAAATTTCACATTTCGATCCGTTCCCTGGTTCTCAACTGACAATGAAGCCGTTGCGATTGTTGGTTTTTCACAAAGTAACTTTTCTGGTAGGGGTCGTGAAACAGAAAACAGAATCTTAACAACAACGGATGGCGGAAAAAGCTGGATATCTACAGACAATAAACCACCTACAGATTACTGTACATCTATAGTTCCTCTGGTTGCCGATCGTTTATTAGTTTCCTGCGATGGTGCCAATGGTGATTTCTATGAATCGACAGACTTAGGGGCCAGTTGGAACCAGGTAAGACAACAAGATAATTTCTAGAAAAAATAAGGTGGATACAAACATCCAATGTATCCACCTTATTTTAGTTGTAAAATATACTAAAGAATGGTTTTACTATAATAGAAAAAATAGTTATTTATAGCTCAAATCTCTGTAAATCTAGCAGTAAAATGTCGTAGAACTTGTGGCTCATACTCGAAAGTTAACCCCCGCAATTCATTGGCCCGCGAGCTAAGTTCGATAATCGCATCTGCTACATAATCCATATGATCATTTGTATAGACTCTACGTGGAATAGTAAGCCGCATTAATTCTAGATCTGCTTTCTTTTGTTCACCGGTATCCGGGTCCCGCCCAAGAAGTAAAGAGCCAATTTCCACAGCCCTGATTCCCGCTTCTAGATACAGCGCATTGGTTAACACCTGTGCCGGAAACTGCTCTGATGGAATATGGGGAAGAATCTTCGATGCATCTACAAAAACCGCATGCCCACCTGTGGGATATTGAATGGGTACTCCAGCAGATCTCAATCGCTCTCCTAGATAGGCCACTTGGCCAATTCGGTAGTTCAAATAGCTCTCATCGGCAGCCTCATAGAGCCCCCGGGCCAGCGCTTCCATATCGCGACCAGCCATCCCTCCGTAGGTCACAAAACCCTCCATAGGGACGCAGCGGGTTTGTACGGCTTGAAAAAGTTCCTCATTGTTTCGAATACAACAAAGGCCGCCAATATTTACCATAGGGTCTTTTTTTGCGGACATTGTCAACATGTCCCCATATTGATACATCTCGCGAATAATTTCTAAAATCGATTTTTCTTGATACCCCTCTTCCCTTTGCTTTATAAAGTAAGCATTCTCGCAATATCGAGCCGAATCAATTACCACTGGGATATCATACTTAGTAGCAATTTCATAAACTGCCTGCATATTTTTCATGGACACAGGCTGACCACCAGAACTGTTACAGGTCACAGTAGTTATAATCGCACAGACATTGTGGCTTCCGTGCTCCTCAATAGTGGCGACCAGGCGTTGTAAATCAAAGTTACCTTTCCAATCGTATGCTGTCGTGGTATCAAAAGCACGTTTATCCACCACATTAATTGCTTTTCCACCATTTAACTCTATATGCCCTGCAGTAGTATCAAAATGATAATTTGAAATAAATACAGGCTCCGTCCCTCCACGCACTTGACGCATACGCTCAATCAGAGCAGGAAACAAAATTTGTTCTGCTCCACGCCCCTGATGTGTAGGAACAACCAATTTATACCCGAAAAAATGCTCTACCGCATTGCACAAATTGTAGTAGTTTCGGCTACCGGCATAGGACTCATCACCAAGCATCAAACCCGCCCATTGATTATCACTCATTGCACCAGTACCTGAATCTGTCAATAGGTCAATATAGACATCATCACTGCGCAATAAAAACGGATTTAATCCAGCCTTATTGAGTGCAACCTCCCTATCTTTATAGGTTGTCATCTTGATCGGCTCAACCATTTTTATACGGAAGGGTTCAGGGATTCGCTTCATCACAATTATCCTAACAATACCTGCCATACTGCAGGCAATAACAATCCAATTATTATAAGTAAAGTAATTAGCATAAGAGAAACAGGACCGAATTATATTTTAATTAAAGTTAAGCCCTGTAAAACATCTAAAAACTGCAGAAATACATCAACGGGATATTGTTCCCTACTGAGATTCAGGCTCCTCTGTCAAAAATCATTGTCAAGTATTTCACTTCTTAACTTATGGTACAATAGGCTGCATTATCTATATGGCCTCTTCAGTCACTTGAGTGAACTTATTATCGGGTTCTTAGGTTCACATTTCTTGTGATCGGAAGCCACTCTAGATTTCCCAAGTATCGAGATAAAAGATTATCTAATGACAACTTAGCTCACATTTTAAACATTGATGAACAGAGGTCCCAGAATAGAAACATCTAACTTATAAATGAGGCAGAAGATACTAATTGGATCCGAGCTTATCAATTAGTGATTCTTCTGCCCCACGTCATCTCTCTTAGTTACCTTCTAATTTTGAGAGGTAAAACTGAAAAGCACGATGTGCCACTTGATGACCTATCGCCTGCCCTGCAGGTACTGAAGGCTCAAAGTGTACACCTCCCCATACACGACTATTACCACAGTCCTCTTCAAATGAAGTCCAGGTAGGGAAATATAGATTCAAGTCAGTTTGTGGTGTTACACCAGGTTCAATCTGAGAGCTGCCAGACAGAGCAGTTACAGAATATCCCAAAGTATCGCCTTGAGGTAAAAACAAGCGGCTTGTCTCGGCATGCGCAGCACAAAAGCTAGCTGATGCGGAGGGATACTCAGGATGATCAGCTACAGGCAGATAGCTAGTCCACTGACTGGCGGGCAAATCATTTACAGTTCCCTTTCCAGCGCCCCCCCAAGCCGTTACAGGTTCATCCTTGTAGATATACCGAACAGCAGAAAAAGGTCTTACTGAGTTATGGCGACGCTTTTCCTTCCAAATCGCAATTGCAGTATCAAAAGCTGCCATATTAGTCAGGAAGTCATAGTGTATGAAATCCATCAGGGATAAACCTTGAGATTCAGATGCAAAAACGGCAGCGAAGCCTAAGCTGAATATCTTCATGTCAAATAGCTCAGCTTTCATCTTCTGCTCATCAGTTAAATTCGCTGATGTAGCCAATACATCATTTACTTGCGCTACGTAACTGGGGTAGTTCCAAATTTTGGATTTAATTGGTATCGGTGAAGTGAACTCATCAGGAGATTCGTAGCTGTAGGGCGTAGTCAAGGCAATTTGAGGAGTTACGAACTGCTGAACCCGAAATACGCCTGGTCGCTCCATTAAAACTGCCGGCTGCCATTTTGATGGAAAACGCAGCTTGTAGGCAGAATTAGCAGGTTTAAAGTCAGTATAGTCGGCATAAGGCAAGCGATGATAAAGCTGGTTACCTTCATTACCTAACTGATTCATCCCATCATTGACACGTCCTTCCAGAACTTTTCTACCAGCATAATTTCCTATACCAATTGGTGTCGTCGTATCTTCTGAAATATTTTCAGGATCTAGCCCTAGCTCAATTAGCATGTCATCCCATTCAGATACCAAATGGGGAAATAAACCACTTAGTACTTTGTGGGAAGCATAGGTCAATGCAATATTTAACTCAGTATTATCTGTCGGCTCTGTCATTCGACTAATATCTGAGTAAACGCCCTTTGCTGTCGGATGATAAGGTGCTGTTGCATCAAACCAGGAGTTAGTGATAAGCGTTGTAAAACGGAGTACCAACGTCGCATCATTTGCAGCCGGAGACACTTCAAAGATTGCACAGGCTGCAGCTGGGATTATATTTTGTACCGCAACATTACAAGTCCCTAGCTCTTCAGAGCTACATTTTGGAGGCAATGAAACATCCTCTAACTGAGGACAACTGATGGCCTGCGCTTGCCAACTTGCTGACACAAATACTAATCCTATAATACTTTTTAAAGCTTTTTTATAAGTTACATCTTTTAACATTGGATTTTCCTTTTTGCTATATCCATGTGACTAATGTAGCATCCTAACTACCGATCACTTTTTAATGATAAACACCTAAAAACACTTTAAAACAGACTGCTCGCCCCCATTTCAATTGTAGATGACCATAATTCCTGACATTCTTTTAGTGCCGGCGGCACTTGTATTATCAGAACCTAAAATTAAAAACCAACAGTTAAGGCAAGCTAATGAAACTACTTGCAAAGTAATTACTTGTAAAGATACCAGCTCACAGAAACAGTAATTTTTTGAGATTCAAATTATTGGCAAGCTCCTTTAAAAAGCCAACAATCCATTTTTTCTTTTAACAAACTGCAAAGTCAAAAAAGTTACACCTTAGCGAATATTTTTTGGATTAAATGGGGCGTCATCCCAGCATATATTTTCCATAAACACGAGCTAGCCCAACACAAATAGTGATAAAAGTGCTAATGCGGCAGTACTTAACACTATAAATCCAACACATTTCCATTCAATCATCCGAATTACACTTTCTGCTGATATCGGATTTATCTGTCTTATTTTATGAGCACCTAAATAATTAAAGCCTACTTAACCCAAATACGGATAGCGTGGAGCTACCATCATTGCCATATATAACAGCACCAGCTATTTGATTTTATTCTACTAGAATTGTATTCACTAGGAAATTACAGGCACTTACCTGACATTTCTTGAACAAGCGCACTGAGTAGACCTGAACAACAAGCTACCCCCCTCAAAGGGAGTAAAAATAATTAGCGAGAAGAGCTTTATGAACGACAGCCTCATACTTTAGTGCCATCCCTGGCAGCACAATGTACTGTTAAACGAAACCATAAACTGCATACACATCTGAAAGGCTCTGGAATAATCGCTTATTGCAATTTCCAGAAATAAGCCAACCAACAGTGGATTGGATTCAGCTTTATCAAGAAATATTATCTTTCGAGTGCGAGCAGCGTTAAATCTAGGAAAAATAATTTCACTCTAATTTGCAATACTTAACATCTTTTTGACACACCACAACTTTTATACCAACTTAAAATAACAAACATTTAAAATGCTCTTCCAAGAGCTGTGTACCAATTTTTACCTGCAAGCATCTTACCTGCCCCCATTAGGTACTGAGCATCTTTAATATCTATATATTTCTGACAATATTGCCTATTTCACTATTTTTCAATTCGTCTGAAAGCTTATCCCAATCACTTGGGTCATTGTGAACCAGGGAGTAAAAAGCAAATGCTATTGTTCGCCAGTCTTCTCTATTATCTATTAGCTGATCAAGGCTCTTTTTCATGAATAATTTTCTTAGTAAATACTAAAATCATGTGCAGATTTAACTATAGCGATAATTATCTTCACACTTTTTACTCGCTTATATCACCGTAAACGGCGATGCACACTGTGCCGAACACAGTGCGCCCCCAGACGCATGGAACACTCTTTATAGGTATCGCAACACACATTTTTACAATTCACACACCATTAATATACAACCTCCATCGTTAAGCAACTCTATATCTTCGCCTCTATTGTTCAGAAGACCATGCTGCCATCAGGATGATCAAAGTTCATGTCTTCCCCTGAGACAGTTCGCACAATCTACCGACGGACCTTTTGGCTCAAGATATTCTGTGACATTAATGGCCAAATCCTGTTGGTCTTCCACCAACTAAATTGAAATGTTATTCACCCTGTGCTCCTTAACAAGGTCCCAACGGAAAACTTTAAACAGCTGCGATTGGCAATCATACCAGCGCTGCACACCACCAATGCACTGACGAGTAAAGTAGCAATGATCCATAACCAATCAGGCTTGTAATTGATGCCAAATTGAGACTGATAGATCAATTGAGCCGTAAGGTAAGTACCTAGAATGGCCCCCACGCTAGCAATTAAAGAAGTCAACAACCACTCAAACAGGCTTAGTTTACAGCACGCAAGGCGTGATTGACCAAAGCTGATCAGTAAGGCATTCTTTTTACACTCATCAGCTTCATAGCCTTTGACCGATGCACTGATCACCAACAGTGCCAGCACAATAATCATCAAACTAAATCCAGATACCAACTTAATGACCATCGACAAAGTATCATCAAAGCGTTGCGTTAATTCGCGCACCGAGATTAACCGCAAAGTTGGATGACGCAGCCAAAGCTCTGCCAACTGCACCCAAGCAGTGTCAACAAGCTCAAGGCTACCCATATAAAGAGGCGATATTTGAAGCTGGTTCATGGTGCTTTGCGGCACATTAAACCAAAAGGTAATGGAACCTTTGCCTGGTACATATTTATGACTAGCTTTGATTTCAAAGTTCAAAGATTGCCCCGCAACTTCAAACCGCAATTGGTCGCCGAGCTTCAACCCCATATCAGTCATAACTTCTTGCTCCACCGATACTTGTTGCCAGTCAGCATCCCGATCTTGCCAGCGTTGGCCAATCACGGTTTGGTTGTTGTTTGCTTGCTTAATACTGAAATGCAAGCGGATAGGCTTCTGTAAGCTAGCCAAACTTTCGCTGGGGCCGGTGGTTAATTCCACCAAGGACTGACCATTGATATGGCTTAACTGCCCGTACCAAAATGGCTTTAATTGGCGAATCTCACTGCCAGTTTGCGCACTCCATTGGCGTATGTCTTGCACCTGTTGTTCATTGGCCTGGGTGATCATCAGATTACCATCGTGCTCGCGGGTATAGCCTTCCATGGTTTGACCAATGTCCTTCATCAAACTTAAGGTGAACAGCAACAAAGTGGCACACATGCCAACACCCAGAATTTGAATGGATTTGCTGAGCAAACGCTGTTTCATCATATAAAAACCAAGAGCCATGATGCCCGTTGTACGGCTCGTCACCGTATAGCCCAACCTCAATACCAACCAAGTCAATACCACCATCAACATCAAGGTGGCCGCCATAGCGGATAGAGTCATGGCCGTGAGCAGACCGTTATCAGAGTAAACAAAGGCCACCACAGCCACACCGATTAACGCAAATCCATATCGTGGCAATAGGTGATTCGGACTCGCCATTTGGCGAATCAACTGCGCCGGGGTTACTTTGGCCATCACTAGCCAATTGGGAATTTGGAAAATCGCCAATAGGGCTAATAACAGCATGTAACTGTTGAATAAATCCGTCCATACCCGGGTGGCGGATAGGTCCGTAAACTGTATCTGCATTTGCTGCAAAATTAGGTATTCCGCCCCCCATGCCAAGGCGGTTGCCGGAATTAGACCTGCAATGACTGTTAGTAGCCATTGACCAAATGATAAAGCAAACACTTGGGGTTTATTGCTGCCCATGGCTAAACACACCGCAGCAAAGCGCTGCTGGGATA
Source organism: Microbulbifer sp. ABM4_008 (assembly GCF_056311705.1). Lineage (NCBI taxonomy): Bacteria > Pseudomonadati > Pseudomonadota > Gammaproteobacteria > Cellvibrionales > Microbulbiferaceae > Microbulbifer > Microbulbifer sp. ABM4_008. Next base: position 2,851,377 of record NZ_CM149970.1, read on the forward strand.
ACAACTGACGTCGACCGGCTTGGTCGATAGCAATGGCAGCCATCAAAAACAACAGTACCGATGCTAAACCCACAAAATTCTCAACCCGTTGCCAAAACATCGCCAGCGGATGGCCACTGTATTTATCATAAAACTGTGCAGTCACTAGCTCAGTAGTGGCCCACTGTTTGAGGGTGTTCAGTTCGCTTTCATCCCCCGTAAGTAAATAGCGAAAGCGGGCATTGTCTGCTTGTATCAGTGAAAGATCATCCAGGTGCACCAATGCACGCATCGCTACGGAATGGCCTTCGAGCAGACGGTCGGGTTCGTGTTGCACCAAACCTGTGAGCTTCAATTGTCCGTGTCCGATGTCTAAGGATTGGCCAAGAGTGAGCTGCAGCGAAGCAAACAATCGGCTATCGACCCAGATTTCACCGGATTTAGGCCCATGGCTCAGGGGTTCTCCTTGTCCATCCGCCTCAAATGCCACTTGCACTGTGCCTTGCACTGGATAAAGATCATCCACTGCTTTTAATTGAACCGCTTGCCAATGGTGATCATTGGTCAAGGTTACATTCACCAGCTGGCTCACACTCAACTGCCGCGCATACTGGTGCAACTCGCTTAGTTGTGCATCGGTTAGTGCTTGATTCTGAGAAATCACCAAATCGCTACCGAGCATTTGCTGCAAATTATTGGCTAAATAAGTTTGAATAGAACTGCTGGTTAAGCTGAGCGTTAAAATGAAAAACATCAAAGTTGCTTGGGTCCAGCGAATTAAGCGCACATCCGCTTGGTGATATTGCTGGCGGAATAACTGCCACACTAATAAAATCAGCATAATGGGCCCGCCATAACCGCAGCTTTGTTGCGCGCCTTGACCACTAATTTGCCTCGGCTCAATTGCAGTAAGGTATCGGCCTGCTGCGCTAATTCCATCGAGTGAGTGACCAGTACCAGCCCTACGCCGTTTTGCTGACAGAAATCAAACATCAATTGCGCGACATGCTGCGCGGTATTCTCATCTAGGTTGCCCGTAGGCTCATCGGCAAAAATAAATTGCGGCTGCATTACAAAAGCACGGGCAATGGCCACCCGTTGTTGCTCACCACCACTCAGTTGCTGTGGTTTATGATACATTCGCTCAGATAACCCTACCTTATCGAGCCATAATTCAGCTGTGGATAATGCGTGTTTGTCACCTTTTAGTTTTAAAGGCAGAGCGACGTTGTTTAAGGCATCAAGTTCGGGTAACAAGTGAAACTGCTGAAAAATAAAACCTGAGTTTTGACGCAGGTTCTTTAATAATTGTGGCTCACCGTTTTTCTGAAATTGCACTTCGCCAGAAACCGGACGTTCAAGGCCCGCCATTAACAGCAATAAGCTTGATTTTCCTACTCCGGAGGGCCCCACAATGGCGTAAGAACGGCCACTGTGCAGTTCAATATTTAAACCCTCAAACAGGCTGACCTGTTGTTTATCCAAGGTAAAATAATGGTCAATTTGCTTTAAGTGAATGCTACTCGACATAGTTAGTTTCTTTAAATAACTGGTTGAGTAGCACTTTAAAAAAGGAAAGGTAAAATGAAGGTGAAATCAGTAGAAATAAGTTACTAACTGGTGATAGCGCCGTGTTCTGCGTAAATTTTGTCCGACAACTATGATCTGTGATGCCGACTTTCTATTTTTATCAATCTTGAGCTTTTCAGACATCATTCTCCAAATTGACCCTCCGAAATTTGAAGTCAATTGATGCCCTTACCCTAAAATTGACTTTTGATTGCCAATACCTGCAAGCCCTAAGGCTTCTCCAGTACCGCCGATATTATGGGCACCTTACATGATTACCTTGTTAGACATCGGGATCAGCTATTGTAATGAACGGCTTAATATCCCTAGCAGGTCCATTTGGTGCAACAACAGGGCGGTAACTAGTAAACTCTGACAAAATATAGGAAATATCTAAAGTAGAATTGTCATCTAGCTCCAGGTTAATAATTAGTTTTTGAAGTTTATTAATTTTAAGACCAACCACACAGTTATAAACTTTTCCAATTGCATCCTCTGAACGTTCGATTACGTCGCAAGAGCCTCTATTAGCATTTAAAATCGAAACTCTTACTGGAGCAATATTAAAGTTCCCTATCTTAGAGTAGGTTCTAAACCGAAAATATATATTTTGCTCCTCACTCGCGGAAACTTTATTACCACTCAAAGGGATAATAGGCAAGCACATAGGGCCCACTGAAAGCTCTTTATGACTCAAAAGTAATGGGTAGATAACAAGAAAACCATCATCGATAGGCACCGAGTAAAGAGGCGGCTTGTAAATCCCAGAACAGTGCTCGCCCAAAATACCTAATACAGCTTGGTCTTCTTCACACCAATCGTAAACATAGGTTCTCTGGTACTTTGGAGAAGGCTCAATTTCAAAGTTTTTAGTCTTACTAAGGGTTGAACAACCGGTACAAACTAAAAATACAAAAAATGCTGAAAATAGTTTCAATGCCTAACTTCCTTATAAATGCCGTAGTGGTAGGACAGCCGGTTACCCGACAGCCCCCACGCAGATCCGGACGTGCGGAATTACCGTATCCGGCTCCTCCGTTATATTATTTACCGCGCAGCTAAATCCTATCAAAGCTATTCACTCTACCCATCTTCGCCTTTTCACCCAATGACTGAAGTGCATAAACTTAGATTCAACTGAATGTAATGCTTGCACTTTTGTTTTCATACAATATCCAGTCCTACATGTCCGGTGTATGTATCGACTACAAGCTCAATATAACTGCCAGCCCCTTCGCCCTGTAGACGGCTTTCCCGCCCTCCGACTACTATGAGCTGGTCCGACTCCCAAGACACCATCGTTCGGCTCGCTTATTCAGCTACACCGCCCTACCCATTCCTTTGGGAGTTACCTTGGGTCTCACAAGTTCTCATTACATCTCTGTACGCATGCCACGACTTAAGAACTCCACTAGGTCTCCACAATCTTGCCATTCAGGTAGCGAAAACAAATTCACTCCTGAGTTGATTGCTTTGTTTGGACTTCGACCACGTTACAAGCCTCGTCACCTAGAATTTGCATTTCGAAGCGATACCAGCACTTCAGGAGCGCGCACTCCCTATGGCCTACATATTTCTCTGTCTACGCTTCACGTTGATTGTTCGCTCGTGCATCCTGCCTCTCAAATACCCCTAATTTAAAGCTCCGCACAACGCGCAAGACTCGATACTGGTGAGTGGCTAACTCATACCAGGCTGGGACTTTCACCCAGCAAGATGCAACAAGCTTCGCTTGTCGCACTAACGAGGCTGTAGAAAAACAGTTTTAGAAAAAGCTGTCATTCTTCAGGTTCCTCCAAACAAAAATTTCGGTCTACATTTAGCGATACCACTAAATTTCTTTCATTGTATTAAATTTAGGGGCCTTGATGCCCTTAACTTATACTCAATCAGTGGATACTGCCATATCTCATCAACTTTTCTATATTATGTACCAAGCAGAACATCTGCCATTGTCCCTGAACCTTAATTTTTCCTCGTAGCGAGAAGCGATTCAATCGCTTGTTGGTACCAATGTTCCCGAACACTGGCTCGACAACAGACATTCGATGTCCATAAATGGTCTTGCCTTCGATACTATCAACCCGCTTTTTCATCCAGTCAGTGGCTGTCCGTCCGTTTGTCCAAGTTAGGGATACTTGCCTTCCGTGTCCTTTTCGAGAGTTGGCAGAATCCGGGTTTCGCATACACTGATTTTTAAGGCTGCATCCCCTGCAGTCAGTGAGGCGCCCTTCGAACAATAGCTTTTTCTTACCTTCACTAACATGCTCTTCCTTTAATAAAAGCATAGATTTTCCTGCCGGACAGATACAGGTTTTCTTTTTCTTATTGAATGTAAATTCACTAGCAGGGAAAGTCTGCTGGACATTAGCCCTACCTTTTTGTTTACGCTTGCCATACTTGGCTTTTTGCTTAGCAAAAGCTTTATCACGTGAACGGAATTTATTGTCAGGTATGTAGGCATTGATGCCGCTCTCTCGCAGGTAGCTGTAGTTAGCGTCGTTGGAGAACCCAGTATCAGCAGTAATGATGACCTGTTTGGCCAAGATGTCTTCATCTATTCCTATATGCTGATAATGGCAACTGATGCCATCGAGAATAGGCTTCAATGTATGATGTTCTTGCCCCTCACCAAAGGCCTGTGCTTCAACAACTATCTGATGCTTCCTATCAACTGCGGCAACGCCGTTATAGCCCTGGATGGTTCCCTTGCTGGTAGTCATCTTGGCTGACTCATTGTCTGTGATATTACTTTTTACTTCTTTAGGGTTTTTACCTTGTCCCATCCTGGGGGAGTGATTCTTTAAGAACTGATCAATTTTATCAAAGTGTTTCTGAAGAGTATCAGCCGCTTTAGCTACCGCTTGTTTTCGCTCTTTTTCTTTAGGCTTCCTGCCATCAAGCCTCTTGTGCTCTTTGAGGCAATATTTGATCTTCTTGCGAATTTTTTCCTGCTTCTGTTCTAGTTCTTTAAAAGTTCCCGAATGTTCTTTGCTGGCATTGGATGGCATCTTGCATCCATCTATTGCAAAAAGTTCGTTGCCAAGCAGCCCCTGCTGATCGCAGACCAGTAACACTTGCTCAAACACCGACTCAATCGCATCAGGATAACTGCTTACGAAACTCGCAATACTAGTAAAATGTGGAACGGTATCGCATGACAGTGCTTTGAAGAGGATATTGTTCTCACATTGCCATTGAATTTCACGGCTTGAGGTAATACCTTTTGAGTAAGCAAACAATATGATTTTCAGGAGGATGGCTGGATCATAAGCGGTTCGCCCGCCGCTATCATTTTGATATTTTTTATGGAAGACAGAGAGGTCGATATGGTCATCAATCAAATGATGAAGTGTAAACTCAAAGGTTTCAGGTTGTAGTTGTTCTTCGAAATTGATGATTACCATTGCATCTTGGTTGTAATCGTAACGTTTGAAATTGGGCATATGGATAATCTCGACATCAAGACCTCCATTTTAACAAAAAAGCTACCTTTTAAGAGTTTTTCTACAGCCTGAACGCCCGCAACAGGGGCGACCAATGATATGCATATTTTGTGCGAAACTGGGAGCGAAGCGATCCGCACAAAATGTGCATAGCGTTGGGCGTCCCGCGGAGGCCCGAAGGGCCGGAGCATCCTGCTTGCGTTTGTTATGAATTTAGCACGTCACTTCACGAATCTCTTCAATTGCAGGTAACCCAGAAAAAATGCCGACTAGCCCAGACACATAGGTAGTCTTACCGATACAGCCTTCCATCTCGGAGTGAACGCTGCCATTTCTAATTGCTGTGTCGGAGAATAACAGTAAACTCAATACGTTAGCTGGAGGCTGTGTCTGTAAATTAATATGATCTTTTGATGGAATTAATACTAAAACATTGCCTCTAGGCGGTTTGTACATATAACCGACAACTTGAACATGCTTGCCATAGTAATTTTCAAACATACCGACAACCATAGGCACATCTCCTCGCATAAACCCACCGGACGGCTTATTACTACAAGCGGTCAGCCCCAAGAGAACTAGTAGTAGTATTGATTTAGTATTTCTCATGAATTCATAACGCCCGGCTCATCGGCGAGCGAAGCGAGTCCGGTGGAGGCCGCAGGCCGGAACGAAATGCAGCCGCTTGTTAAGCTCTGGGCCCATTGTACCTTGACTCATTAATAGACCAGATTACACCAGCCAAAAGATACCCAAAAGCCAAACTACCTATTAATGACCATAATGTATCCATAGTGAGAATGGGTTGATTATTGATTATCTGCCTCAACAGAAATCCTATAACAAATAGAAAACAACCGCCCCCAAGCACACCTCTAGTTAAAGCAAAATGAAACGACCCTTTAGATCGAATTCTTTCCCATCTTTCATTAGGCTTCATTATTGATCCTTAAATTCTTGGTGCTTAACGCTTCACTCAGCTGCGTTTTTGAAGGAGTCCGTTTGTGCTATAAGCACAAAAAGGAGCGACGGAAAAAACGTCAGCTGGAGTGACTTGTTAGCCATGTAATTCATCGATTCTATTTAATACTTTTAACTCGATACGCTGCCATTTAGCAATACCATCCTCTTGAGACAATATTCTTTTCCTTACTCCCCGAAGATGGTTTAACTCTTCGAAAAAGACAACTTCTGATTCTTTGCCGTTATAGGTTTCATCTTCCCCAAGACTCCAAATTGCCTCTGAAGTATCGATATTATCAAGCAGTAAAGTATCTATATCAATGTAATAGCGTTGTAGTCCTTGACTAGTTTCAACGGGACCAAGTAATACCGTTTGAATCAACCCGTCTAGACTATCCAGGGATACAATTCCTTCTAAGTAATCGCCTATTAATTCTTTAATCTCGTATTTATCCATGAGCTACTTCTTACGGCTAACGCTTAGATAACCTGCACTGCAGGCGGTAAAAAAATGACTTGGCATTGAATTTAGGCCGAACTAAAGAGGCCCATTCCTGCAGTGTCTGGTTCATCGCCATGTTGTACATTCCCGCCGGCACTATCTTGCCGAGCCGCCCTCTTTATAAAGGAAATTCCTTTTTTCGCCTTAGACCACACTCTGCCAGTCAACTTTGTAGATTCATGGCACTGCCCACACTCTACCACCAGATCTTGGATTTGCAATCCAGCTGGGAGTCGTTGATCTTTCATTAAACCCACTTGATTACTACATAGATCGTGCTTTTTCTTATTGCACCCAGCATATAACCCATAACTCCGTACCATGTGTTTTCCTATTGGAGGTATGTGCTGCAAGACACGTCTTAAGAACTCCTGAGGCTTTAATCTTAGTCGCTTGCGTCGCTGGTCACGGTGATCAAAATAACGAAATTCCAGCTCCTTATGATCCACGTTTAATATCTGCTTTGGCTTCAGCGGGCCACCTTTGATATATCGTGAAAAATACAGAAGCACTCCTTGTCCATGCTCATATCGATCCTGAATACGAACTGACCATTCTTTGCGATAGCAAGCTTTAAAGAGAATATCAAACTGGCCAATGGGCCAACTGGGAGGCAGCTTGATTAGCCCAGCACGATACTGCTCTAGTAACAGCGCTTGAAACTTTCCCCTATAAAGACTCTTAACCACTCGCACAGGTAATAAATACTCACCTGTTTCTTTCCAGTTTTCTCTTAAAGTCAAACCGCCAGCGGTGATCAGGCAGTGTATATGTGGATGTAAAGTTAACTGTCTTCCCCAAGTATGCAGAGCCATAAGCATCCCGGGGGTTACGCCGTGATAGTCCTTACTTGCCATCAATTCAAATAGCGTTTCTTTACTCGACAAAAAGAGTATATCTGTAAGCTTCTCCTCGTTGTATTGCCATATCGGCAGATACTCATGAGGTATAGTAAAGACCACATGAAAATGTTCTGTATCAAATAATTTACGACGCTGCTGATCAACCCACTGGAGCTGTTTTCTGCCTGAGCAAAGGGGGCAACTTCTATGCCTACAAGAATGATGCTGCTCAGTGACATGGTTGTGCTTACAACGATAATAACTGCTTCCCATCGATTTTGTACGGCATTCTTGTATCGAGGAGATAGCCTTTAAATTTTTTAGTGGTTGCGCAGTTTTAGATAAATAACCACTGTACGCAGAAAATATATTTTGCAATACCCGGTTATGCATTTTCTAAAATGCCTCTTATAATTTAAAAGTGGCACCACTCCCGCGCAGCGGGTTTGTACAACATTTATATAGTAATCATTCTGATCACTATTATCCTGATTACTATCCTGGAATCAATCTAACGAAAAAACACACAAAACCCAAGTAAAATCAATATATTATTCATGATTCAGAACCATTGTACCAAATGGAAAAACGATCACTTTGACTACTATCCCCATTTTATACGAGCTCCCTAACCCATTGAAATAAAATAGGTTTTCAAACATTCCGGACCTAGGCCAAAAATAACGGTCAAACTGATCGAAAATCCTGATGACTCCCAGTCAAATGTTCATTAAACTGTTAATCCATACAGTATCCGGACTGTAAAAATGGACGACATCCCTATTCCGCTACCCCAGCGACCATCCCGCTTTATGGACCGTTTTAGGGCTTTTATACGGTCTCGCTATTTGGCATACAAAACAGAAAAGACATACTGCTTTTGGGTGAAGGACTTTATACGCTTTCATGGGATGAAACATCCGCAGGAGCTCGGAAAAGCTGAAATAGATAAGTGGTTAAGTCACCTTGCTGCTAATCGTAATGTGTCAGCCAATACTCAAAAAACTGCTTTGAATGCAATTATCTTTCTCTATAAGCAGTTTCTGGATATTGAATTAGGGCAACTACAGTTCGAAAAAAGCCATCGGCCTAAGCGATTGCCTGTTACTTTTAGCCATGAAGAAGCAACCTCCGTATTAGAGCACCTTAGCGGTCCAAATAAGCTTGCTGCTTCATTAATGTATGGTTCGGGCCTTAGAGTTATGGAAGCTGTGCGGCTTAGGGTACAGGACATTGATTTTAGTGATCAATGCTTGATAGTACGGGAGTCCAAGGGTGAGAAGTGGCGAAGAACACTACTGCCTCGGTCTCTGGTTAGGCCCCTCAAGGTGCAGATAGCACATGCGCTTTCTCTACACGAGCAGGATTTGGCTGAGGGCTATGGGTATGTCTATTTGCCTTTCGCTCTGGCGAAAAAGTACCCACAAGCAGCGACGAGTGCTGCTTGGCAGTATGTATTCCCCGCTCGATTTCTATCGCAAGACCCTCGCAGCGATATGATGCGACGGCATCATATTGGTGAGCAGCAAGTTAGGCGGGCCGTTGCCAAGGCCGTTTCGGCCCTCAATATTCGTAAGAAGGCGAGCTGCCATACATTTCGCCATTCGTTTGCCACCAACCTTCTGCGGGCTGGTACTGATATACGCAATATTCAGGAGCTACTCGGCCACAACGATATCAGTACAACCATGATTTACACCCATGTTATAGGCGTACATGAGCGCGGTGTTACCAGCCCTCTTGACTAATTTCGGCCCCCGGCAGCTATGCCTTTGGGTGGTAGCTGGCTTTAGGCCAAGCCTTGTTGATTTCATCTGCCTGAAGCTCTGCATTAAAGTGTTCCCAGGTAATGCCATTAATGTCAGTTTCTGCGGTAAATTTATCGGCACCATCTGATTCCCATCCTAGATGCCTAAGCGTTCCGCTTTCACAATTTGGATCATGGCGAATCGATAGGTTAACAGTGGCAGTTCGCCATAAAGCATATTCATTGGGCACATGCACGCAGGGAGCAGTATTTAACCTTCTACTATAGTCGGCAACTGACTCTTCTATCTGATTAGTCGACAGTGCTATATGAATTTTATCCATGGGCCCTACCTTTATTAATACTTGTTTTGATATCTATATTTTTTAATTACTACCACTCGCCCCAGCTTCCAGCTGCTTCTGTACCTTATCCAAATTAAAAGATCCGGGTACCTGGCTGGGTGGATACTCTTTCATCGTTTGCAAAAATTTTGATGCGAGTTGCTGCATGGGAACCAAGACAAAAGCTCTGTCTATAAACCAGTCGTTATAGGTGTTCGAGTTGTGTTGGGCTTTTTCGAAAGGATCTTGCCTCAAATTGAACAGCAGTGGCACTCGTAATTCAGTAAAGGGCTCTCGCCAGACTTCAAAACCCCGCCCGCGATTTTCCAGGAAAATAGCTTTCCAGGGTTCGTAGCGCATAGCTACAATTTGGCCGTCATCATTTACGTAGATAAATTCTTTTCTTGGAGAAAGTTTTGCTTTACCGGTGAAGTAATCCATCATGTTGTAGCCATCAACATAATTTCTGTACTCGCGCCCATTCAGCTCGACCCCTTCCTTGAGCTGTTCCTTGATATTCGGATTCCCCCCGGCCGCAGCGAGAGTCGGCAGCCAGTCTTCATGGGAGACAATACCTGTCAGCGTAGTGCCCGCTGGAAATTTGCCCGGCCAGCGCACGAAAGCTGGCACCCTATAAGCTCCTTCCCAATTGGAATTTTTCTCACTGCGAAATGGCGTAGTTGCAGCATCTGGCCAGGTATTGAAGTGGGGGCCGTTGTCTGTGGAATAAAACACGATGGTATTGTCGGTGATATCCAGGCGGTCAAGCACACTTAGCAGCTTTCCTACCAGGATGTCATGCTCAACCATGCCATCCATATACTCATTGCTGTTGGGGCCCGCAAGGTTTGTGTGCTCCTTTCTCACATGGGTGCGAAAGTGCATCCGGGTGGCATTCCACCAGACAAAGAATGGGGTCTTAGCCGCGTGTGCACGTTCGATAAAGTCGATAGCTGCCGCTAGGGTTTCATCATCGATAGTTTCCATCCGTTTCTTGGTGAGGGGGCCGGTATCTTCGATTGGTCCGCCGGCCTTGGCTTTAATCACTCCTCTGGGGCCAAACTTCTTACGGAATTCTGGGTCTTTGGGATAGTCCCGGTTCTCAGGCTCTTCCTCGGCATTCAAGTGATAGAGATTGCCAAAAAATTCATCAAAACCATGGTTGATGGGCAGGTGTTCGTCCCTATCCCCTTGGTGGTTTTTACCAAACTGGCCAGTGGCATAACCCAGGCTTTTCATTACTGTGGCGATAGTGGCATCACTCTTCTGCCAACCCTCTTTGGCACCTGGAAGCCCCACTTTAGTCATGCCGGTCCGCACTGGGACATTACCCGCTAAAAAAGCCGCGCGGCCTGCTGTACACGACTGCTGGCCGTAGTAATCGGTAAAAGAGAGCCCTTCTACCGCTAGCCGATCAATGTTGGGCGTGGTGTAGCCCATCATGCCACGACTGTTGAAGCTGATATTCCAGATGCCAATATCATCTCCCCAGATCACCAAAATATTGGGTTTGGTCTGCGCGAAGAGGCTACCAGGGGAAAGGAATACAGCAGCCAGTACAACCAAAAGGAACTGTCGGAGACGGGATTGGGAGATCAGGAGCATTACACACCTCGATATTGGCAGGCTCAATACACCGCTTTAAGACTAGTCCCGGTAGGCGGGAACTTGAGGAATCACCGGCCCCTGGCTTGATTGATCCTTCGCTTCTGGCGGAAACACCGTCCGCCAGTCCTTAGCCATATCTACCACCAACCAGCCATTTGCCTTAGCGGCTTGTAGCGCTTTGTCCAGGCGTCCCACTGAGGAGTTCTTATCGTATGCCCATTCTCTTTTGGCATCGGTATGATGAATCAGCATGGCAAAACGCGGCCCCTTAGCGGCGGTGGTCCATTCCAGCATTTGTAAATCACCATCGGAATTGCCTGCGGCAAAAACTGGCCTCCGGCCAATCACGTCATTGATTGCGATAGGCTTCCCCTGTTTATCGGTGAGGAAGGCCAGTTCATCTAATTTCACGATATAGGGATGCCCACCCCCATTTTCATAGCGGGACTTTAGGCGACTGCCGATAACCTGCTCTGGGGGGATTCCATATAACTCCTGGGAAAACACTCGGATAAAATCTGTGCCGCCCCCCGACACAATGTAGGTTTTAAAACCATTTGCTCTTAAGTATTCCAGCAACTCCAGCATGGGCTGGAACACCATCGCACTGTAGTGTTTGCCAGTTTCCGGGTTCTTAGCACTCTTGAGCCATTGGGCAACAGAGCGCTGGAAGGCATCCGTACTCAATCCCGCATGAGTCGCAGTAAGCATTACTTCCAAACCTTCCCTGCCTTGCCCCAACAGGTTTGATAAATTGCCCTTTAGAATCGAAGCGAAGGGCTCTTGGGTTTTCCACTCTGGGTGTTGGGGCGCTAGCCTTTTAACTTCATCAGCGGCATAGAGAAGCTGGAAGTACACGGGCTTCTCAGACCAGAGGGTGCCATCATTATCAAATACCGCTATACGTTCACCGACAGGTATAAAGTCGGCGCTGTCCTTACGGGTAACCTTGTCAACAAAGGCCATAATTTGGGCTTTAACGCCATCTTGCCAGGATGGCAAGGGAGAACTGAGTGCCGGTAAGCTGATTGCCAAAACCAGCAACAGACACCCTCGGCTCAGGGCAACCCTAAATTTCCAATCCAGCATTCTGGCCCTCTCACAAAATGACATTTACGGCACATGAACTAATCTTTTGGCCTAGGGAGCCTCTGAATAACTCCCTAAGATAAGAACTCATCACAATAAAAAAACCGTGATAAATATAGCTGGCACTAGCCTCCTCCAAATCAGCCTTATCTGTCTCGTACTGGTGGCCTGTAGTGACGAAGAGCCGGTTGATACCCAACCTCTCAAGCGCCAGGATGAAGCAATCAGCTCAGAAGCCACTTTCGTGGGCTCCGCGCAATGCGCCCTATGCCACAAAGAAGAGGCCGGTGCCTGGCAAGGTTCCCACCACCAGCTAGCAATGCAGGCCGCCAATAGCGACAGCGTTCTAGGTGATTTCTCCGGGGTGGCATTTGAATATCAGGGGCAGAAATCTCACTTCTATCAAAAGGAAGGGCGCTATTACGTACGCACTGATGGGCCCAATGGAGCCCTCCAGGACTATCCCCTTGCCTATACATTTGGTGTCCACCCTTTACAGCAATACTTAATTGACTTGGGAGGCGGACGTCTTCAGGCACTGAGTATCGCTTGGGATAGCCGGGACAAATCTGCCGGTGGTCAGCGCTGGTTCCATCTCTATCCCGATCAAGCGATAGATCATCAACATCCCCTGCACTGGACCGGCATAAACCAGAATTGGAACTTTATGTGTTCCGACTGCCATTCCACCAATCTGCAAAAAGCCTATAACCTACAAACCGATAGCTACCAGACATCCTGGTCAGAGATCAGTGTCGGTTGCGAATCCTGTCATGGCCCGGGATCGAGACACCTTCAGTGGGCAAAAACACAGAATGAGGCATTGCCGAATAAAGGGCTTGATCCCCATCTTATTGACCCAACCCAACAGCTCCGAGGAATGGATCTGCAAACGGGGATAGCCAAGCTTGCGCCATCGGCAGCCATCCAGCGTGAAATAACAACTTGCGCCCAGTGCCATTCTCGGCGGAGTACCCATTTACCGGGAGCGCAGGCTAACAGCGAATTACTGGATCATTTCAACCTCACACTTCTGCAAGAGCCTCTCTACCACGCAGATGGCCAGGCCGATGGCGAGGTATTCGTGTACGGATCTTTTCTGCAAAGCAAAATGTACGCTGCAGGTGTTACCTGTAGCCACTGTCATAACCCCCACAGTCTACAACTGAGAGCAGCTGGTGATGCAGTTTGTGCCCAGTGCCATATGCCGGAGCGATTCGCCCGTACTGATCACCATCTGCACCCAACTCAAAGCCCCGGTGCCCGCTGCACAAACTGCCATATGCCGACGAAAAATTTTATGCAGGTGGATGGGCGCCGGGATCACAGTTTCCGCGTTCCCCGACCTGACCTTTCCGAGGCGCTGGACACCCCCAATACTTGCAACAGCTGCCATCAAGATAAATCGAGCCAGTGGGCAGCGAAGATATTGGAAGACAAATACGGCTCACCTCCCCCTCACTACGGGCAGACATTGCACGCAGCTATGCGCGGGGATAGCGAGGCCGATAAGATGTTAATGGACCTTATTCAGGACAGCAGTCAACCGGAGATTGTCCGGGCCAGCGCAATCCGTTTGTTACCGCGCTACCTGACGATAAATTCCGCTCAGTTACTCCAACAAATTGCCCAGGGCGAAGAACCCTTATTAAACCTGGCCCTTGCACAGTCTCTGGATGAACTACCGGAGCAATTGCGACTGATGATCGGTGTACCGCTGCTTTTCAGTAAAATGGCCGTAACAAGGTCGCTGGCTGCCAATGGCGTTACCGATGCTCAGATCGGGACCATGCCCGCGCAAGTACAGCAACAATACTCCAAGGCCCTTAAAATCTATACCACCTCAGAGTTATTCAACAGCGACCGACCGGAATCCCTGGTAAACCTGGGCAACCTCCATTTCCAGAGAGGAAACACGCAACAAGCGGAAGCCTTCTATCGCCGGGCAATAACCAAGGCCTCCTACTACACACCCGCCTATATCAACTTGGCCGATCTTTACCGGGCAAGTGGACGTGAAACCGATGCGGAATTATTACTCAGAGGGGCACTATCGAAGAGTGAGGATATCGCCGTAATCCAACATGCCTTAGGCCTTTCCCTGGTTCGCCAGAACCGCCACCAGGAGGCAATGGGTTTTCTAAAGGCGGCGGCTGAGCATGAGCAAACCCAGAGTCGCTACCTCTACGTATATGCCATAGCCGTTCACTCGGAAGGCAACAGCGAACTCGCCCTGGATATTCTAGAAGACGGCTATCACCAGTTTTCGCAGGACCTGGATATTTTGCGGGCATTAATTTCTATTAGCAGGGAATCCGGCAAGCGGGAAATCGCACAAAAATATGAAGCACTTTTAGCCAGCAAACGCTAAAAATCATAATAGAGACTTAACCTAAGAAGCCTTTCAGTAGGCAGCAGACCAAATTCACAGGACTCACAGCCCCTGAAAAACTGGGCTTGCAGTCGAGTACTAAAATGCTCAGTCCAGTTCTGAATCAATTCCAGGTTGTGGTACTGGCTCTTGTCATCCAGGTTATATTGCACACTCTGACGATATTGAAACTTCTTATCCAGCCGGGTGTTACCCCACATCAAAAACAAATACTCCTGCCGTAGTTGTCCGGTAGATAAAAGGTTAAAATTATCGGAAAGAAAAGCAATCGCCTCATAAACCTGCGCGCTGTTCAATCCGTTCTTTGCACTATCTACCTGCGTTTGAACCAAATCCCACTCATCATCATCGAATCCATGCTGGTTATACAGATACTCCGCCGTAACATCCCATCCCTGGTTGAAGCTGAGCTGAGTACCAAGTACCAGCTTCAAATAACCATCGTCTTCTGCCGGGAAATAGGAGAGTTCGCCCGGCTGCGGTAACTCCCGCTGATGTTCCCAAGCACCCTCCAACCTGAGTGTGGCACTGTCTCCAGCCAAGGTACTCAACCCGAGAGCGACATTGGTTGCCTCCCCTTCTATCTGATGCAATACCAAGCGGGTATCCAAGTCACCTTCACGATTCACCACGAGTGCGTACTGAAACTCATGGTCATTTACGCTAGTGTCAAAGTGACCATCCAGCTCATCCTCAACCTGAGCCATATAAATGCCGGTGTTCCAGCGACCATAGCGGAAATCGAAATGGGCCATATCCCAGCCCAGTTGCTGGGTAAGTTCATCGGCATCCAGATTGGGGCGATCAAAAGTGGCTTTTAAAAGATTTGCTGGAGACCAATTGTAACCGTTGCTCCACTGAGGTTTTATCCGACCGACGTTAATACCAAACCTTCGGTTGTCAGTGTAAGAAGAGAAATACCCCTCTAGCAGATGGGATTCTGTCTCTTTTTCAGATGTTCCAGCCTCATTAGACCGATAGTGCTCTATCGCCGCAAACCGCGAGTAAACTGAGAAGTGTGCTCCCAGGGAAAACTGGCCACTGAGATCCAGAGCAAGCAAAGACTCTTGTTCATCAAAGACAAACAGACCCGGATCGAAATAGGGATCATCCCGAACTTCATTCTGTTGGTGATACCCCAGTAGCGAAGCATCAATATCCCAAACAACTCGAGAAACCCTTTCCTCAGTGCTCACTTCATCGAAAAGTTCCGAGTTGGTCTCGAAAGGATCTTGATAGTCTTCGGCACTGGCAACTTTTTCAGCAAAAGCGAGAGAGAGGAGTATAAATGGGAGAATTGTCCTGATTCTGATAACCATTACCGACTCACCTCAATTCAGCCTGCCAAGGGAGCCTTTTTGGAAAATTGCCGGGTCCAGGCTCTCAAGACGATAGTCATCGAACTTCATCCAGGTATAACTCTCGTCAATGAGTGTATCCACCAAGAGTAATTTATGCAGTTTCAGCTCGCCTTCAAACTGCTTGAACTCTTTATAGTGCGCTGTTTTAAGGAGGCGCCCGGAGCGGGTATAAAATTCCCCCTTTAAAGGCAGGTTACCCTCAGCCTGTGCCATCCATATTTTTACTTTGTCATAGGCAACACCAGAGGATTTTGCCGATAAATACAGCACCCAGTAATCTTGCCCATCAACAGTTTCCTGCCCTTGCAGCTCTGCGGTGTAATCCCGGGAGAAATTTGCCCCCACTACATCACCGTTACTGGTCTCGCCAATTAACCGCTGTGAGGGCGCAATCCGGATAACCCTGCGCGTACCGGGAATATAGAGCCACATATTGGCGCTCTCTTTTAGCATTGCCCTGCCCTTTTCCCGGGCGGGTGCCAAAAACTGGATCAATGATTGATCATTAAACACTTTGACACTGAGCTTATTGGTGCGGGGCTCCTTGTCCTTTTTATAGCTGATATTGGTGATATCAAAGCTAAAGCCCTGATCCCTGAACCCGCGAAAGTCATCCAGCTTATTAACCAGTGACTCAGCCGAAACCGATGCATAACTTGAGTAGCTAAACAGCAGGCAGGCTATCGCCAACACCCACCCATAAAAAGAATTCAACTTATACATAGAAGACCCAAATCAAGTAAACCTAAGTGCTTTTACTACTGGCAGCCGGGATGCTTTTATCGCTGGATAAAGGCTGGAAACAAGTGAAATACAAAAACCCAACAGGAATGTTTTCAATAAGATATCCGGCACGACAAACACACGGATAGGATAGTCCTGGGTACTGCCCGGTGGCCGGGGCATCATCCATTCCGCATAGGTAATTCCCTTGGCTGCCAGTGCACCAATCAGTAGCCCCAGCAAACTTCCGATTAAACCGAGAAATACCGACTCCAGTAAAATCAGGTTTACAACCTGGCGAGGAGTGCCGCCCATGGCCCGAATAGTACCCAGCTCACGGGTGCGCTCCATTACTGCCATCAACATGGTATTGGAAATACTCAACGCGACGATTACCAACACAATGACGGTAATAAAACCAAAAACTCCGTTAAACAGGCCAACAACCTGATGATAATAACCCGCCAGTTCTTCCCAGCTTTTTATTTCTAGGTTCAAATTGTTCTGCTCAAAGACACTGGCCAGAGTTGCAATTGAGGTAGATGTAAGTTCGGTCTCCTCCAATAAAACCACTAGCCGTGTAATATCTGACGTATAGAGCAGTTCCTGGGCCAGAGGCAAATTCACCCTGAGCAAGCGATCATCCAGTTCCTTAACACCGGTTGTGATTACCCCCATCACCTGTACATCGACAGCATTGATTGCCCCATCCTGGGTGCTTGCCAACAGGGTCAAGTAGTCCCCAATCTGAACATCCAGGGCATTGAACAAGCCTTCTCCAAGGTGAGCAGCAGAAATATCCTCTGGAAATAGATCGTCCCCTTGAACAATCTGAATTGCAGAGGAAAGCATCACTTCTTTCTCCGCATCAATACCAATTCCAGTGATGGCTATCGATTGCTTGCCATCACTAAGCAGGCCATTGAAATTAAGGCGAGGCGCTACCACCAGTGTATCGGTTTCGTTTTCTACCAGCTCGGAAATCTTTTTGAGTTCCCCATCAGCAATCAGGTATTTTTCCGGTTCCGCTTTGCCAAACTGGTTGTAGCCTTTGGCATAGATTTGTATATGACCAAGCTGCGAGCGGATCATACTCTCCCGCATCCCCTCATACATCGACTGTACAAAACCGCCAAAAATAATCAGGCTGGTACAACCGAAAACGATCGCAGCCAAGGTAATCAGGCTGCGGCGCCCGTTACGCATAATATTCAGCAGTGCAACTTTCCAACCCAAGCCCATGACTAAATACTCCGAAGCGCATGCTTGGCTTTAGCGGACCAGTCGGTATCCGACTCGGCCACCTTTCCCCAAAGAACCCGGGCATCATCGGGCTGTTTATTGCGCTCGTAAGCCTGGGCAAGGTAGAACTCTACAAAACCAAGAAATTCTTTACCGAACCGATTGCCCACCTGTTCCCTAACCAGCTCCAGGTCTTCAACAGCGTAGCGCGCTCTTTTTAGAAAGGCCGGCATATTGGCACAGCTGATTCCCCGCTGAAGGCGGGCGCCCAGATTGAATGGAGATTGTTTAACAGCCCGATCCATCATGCGATTGCCTCGTCTGGAGAACAGCGATAGTTTTGCCAATCGATCAAGGTAGAAGCTGGATTTAAAGGAAGTTGTCGATCCCAATGCAGCATTGAGTTCGGGGTCATCCGGGAGACTCTCCACCAGTGACTGCATCAGAGCCTCTAACTCCTCAACATCCTGCAACTCTGCATCTTCCATCGACGTAAGGCGCGCAAGCTGAGCCAAGTAGGCCTGCTTTCTCTGCTCACTGGTCGTTTCTCCATTGACAGCAGCAAACAGCGCTTCCCTTTCGCTATTGGTGAATGGAATCGGAGTTGGAAAGACGAAGTCTTCCGCCAAAGCTGGTGCAGAAATTAAGAATGCAACTGAAATAGCCAAAGCCGCTCTAGTTAGCGGGCCCCTAGCCAGCAACATTTTTATGATTGCTGTCATGCAATAGCCTCCTGAACAATTCCTTGAGGCGAAGCTGTATCCTCTACCAAATGACCATCTCGCACCGTGATAACACGAGATGCCAAGCTGGTTACATAATCATCATGGGTGGCTACAATAAAAGTGACACCCTGCTCCCGGTTGAGCTGCTTCATAAGGCTCATAATGCTCTCCGACGTGCGCGAATCCAGATTAGCTGTAGGTTCGTCCGCAAGCACCAGATCTGGCTTACTGACAATTGCCCTGGCAATCGCCACTCGCTGCATCTGCCCTCCCGAAAGCTGGGTAGGACGCTGATTAACCAACTTGGCAAGCCCCACTGCTTCCAGAGCGTCTAACGCTAGTTGCCTAGCATTGTTAGCCCCCCGCAGTGTCAGCGGGTACATCACATTCTCAAGTGCTGTAAGCACGGGAATCAGGTTAAAAGACTGGAAAACAATCCCAATATGACGACCTCGGAACAGGGAGCGCTGATGCTCTCCCAAACTCCCAAGATTAACGCCATCAATATGAACTGATCCGGAATCACACTGATCCAATGCGGATAGAAGGTTCAATAATGTGCTCTTACCACTACCGCTGGGCCCTTTCACAGCCAGAAACTCACCTCGATCGATAGCAAGATCTATATCCCGTAAGGCATCGACCCAGAGATCGCCCAATCGATAGCGCTTTGAAACACGCTTAAGCTCAACCAACATTAACTTTTACCCAGGGCCACTGCCATTTGCCCCAGTTGCTCACAAGAGGTTTGCATCGTGGCAGGACAAGGAGCCATTGCTATTGCTTTTTGGTAGTAATCCATGGCCACTGCCAAATCCTCAGTGCCCTCTCCAGCTTTCACCCA
This sequence comes from Microbulbifer sp. ABM4_008, assembly GCF_056311705.1. NCBI lineage: Bacteria > Pseudomonadati > Pseudomonadota > Gammaproteobacteria > Cellvibrionales > Microbulbiferaceae > Microbulbifer > Microbulbifer sp. ABM4_008. The sequence goes on from NZ_CM149970.1 coordinate 2,870,753, forward strand.
GTAGGCATTAGCCAAAGACAAATACACCACCTGCTGCATAGCAGCCGGCAATAGATCGGGATCTGAATCCATCAGATTCTTAAACCAGGCTTCATCTTCGAACACCCGCTCAAAGTGGCCGCTTACTTCTCCTACATAAGAAAAAGTAATCAGCCGTATCAAGCGTACATTAAAGTCTGAATCGGCACTGAGACCCGCTTGATCCACCTCATCCATCGCATGGCGTAGACGGTAGAGCTTGTAAAGACCCATCGCAGGATCAAACATTGCACCTGCGCGCTTGCCCTCATTGGAGTAATACGCTGCACGTATCAACATGTCCTCTGGACGCTGTTGATACGCGGCTTCCAGCAAGTGTGCAGCCTTTTCAAGCTCGTTATGGTGACTAAATAACTGCCCAAGCTCCAACATCAAGTCGGGGTCTGTACTATTTTCACCAATCTCCTGCTGGAGAAACTCCACCTGCTCCATCTCGCCTTCTGAATAGGCAATCTTGCCAAACTCGATGGGAGCAGCACCTGAAAACCAGGCAACAACATTTCCAATAAAAAAACTACTGATAAGAATGGTAAGTACTTTTTTAAACATTGACTGCTCCCGAAGTACGCTAGACTTCTTCCGAGTTTTCAAGTAGTTGACCATCCATTTCCCTTAGGGTGGTGTGCTCATCGAAAACAAGATTTTCAGGGCTCATCACCCCCGGGTATAACTGCTCGCAAATTAGAATCACCTCGACAATATTCAGGGAATCCACCCCGAGTTCTGCAATGGGTGTATCTGCATCGACAGCATCAACATTCAGCATAAGAGCTATTTGCTCACAAAGCTCTTGTACCTTGTTCTTTACAACTGCTGTAGACATAATTACTCTCCAGTAACATTTCCTATTTTTAAGTTATTAAATCGCAGCAAGTAGTCCAATGTTAAAGTAAAAACACAAACATGCTGCTCTCGTTCTGAGTATTTTTGCTGCTGTTTTATGGCAGCAGAACTGATCATGGGCGGTATATAGAACCAGACTTTTGCAAGCCAATGGTGTCCATAAAAAAACACCCGCTGAAAAGATTCGTAAATATTACAGATAGGTTTATCACTTATTGACAGTGCCGGGGGAGTTACACCCTCATCTCCCGAACCTTCAACAATCTCCACCATCTTGCTGGTATTCATTGCCAGTATATTGAGTAAAAACTGGGCAAAAGGCAGATAGAAAGTTTGGAAGGTATAATCTTCCCTATCGAGACTTGACTCTGAGTCCTTCCAGGCTCGATCCAACTCTTCCTGCACCATGTCGGTGTAACTTTGTAGATCGATCCCTTCTACGACTCTATTTTTATGAGCCTTATTAAAGATCTTTGCCCGCTTCTCCTGATAGCCAACCGTTAAAGGCAGGCTTCGTCTACCCACTTTTAATTTGGTGCCGCTTGACTCCACCAAACGATTGGCAATATGAGCATAAAAAGTGGTATCAACAGGCGAGAAAAGCTTAGAGGTTACCTCAGGTAAACTGTTGAAGAGTTTATCGGTAGCTTCCTCAGGAGTCACCAGGGCTACATCAAATGACCCAGATTGATAATGTTCAGCAGAGAGCCAAATAAGCTCTCTGGCTGATATAACAACATCATCTTCAGGAAAGAGCATTTTAACATTCTGCAAAAGGCTCTTTCTTTCTGTGGAGAAACCAAAATACTCTATTTCAATTAAGTAGTGGCAATCTACCGTATCGGCACCAACAGCAGGAAATAGTGATAAATCCTGACCAACAAATAGACGATCATCCTTCAGGTAATAATAAAGGGGAAAGCGAAACGCCTTGCCAACTTGCAAGTGAAAAGTGTTTTTATCACTTCTCTTTATAGTTCCTAAAGATGTCCAATCTTCGCCATGCCCTGCTCCCCAATCGGTATCACTTAAAAATGAACTCAGTGAAACCTCTGCACCGACGGGCAACATTTTTTCTCGCATCAGGGGAGTTTTGCCTTTGCTAGGTCTCATGCAACAGCCCCCTCAGGTTGCTGCATCAAAGTTGTCAACCAGTTGGAAATAGGTTTTGCCGAAGCAGAAATAGCTGACATATGAGTAGCTCTGGGCAACTCAGTGAGCCCAGCCTTAATACTGGGAGAGAGATACCAGCTCAAAACGGAGTGGAGCACGTGGGTATCAAGTACTTCGTCCTTCTCTCCAACAAAAAAGTGGCAGGGTACATTTAAACTTGCAAAGAGATCTGCGTATCTCTTTACGTTATAGGCGCTGAGCAAGTTAAACGTACAGTCCAAAACTCGCCCCTGATTCCCCGCTGCTGATCCCACCGGGGGGAAGCTCAGCACTGATAACTTCCTCAATGGGGGGAACAAAAGTGCCAGCCAATATTTCAGCATTTTTATTTTTGGCAGATTCTGATCACCAGCCGATGCCCTAGGCCGCGTATAGTGACGCTTTCTTCCGTAACGAATGTAATACTCAAAGCCAGATGCGGGAATATCGTACTTTCTTGTTTCCTCTGACTGAGTCAGAGGCGGTGCTATCGCAAAAAAACCTGCAATATCTTTACTGCCATATAGGTGCAGATATTTAAGTGCAACCAATGATCCCGCGCTGTGCCCTCCAAGAACAAAGGCCTTAGCCCCTCTTTTCTTGAGGTGTTTTAATAGATCGGCAAGATCGTCTTGCAATTGGTCGGAATAATCGAGATCCCCCGGAACACCTTCACTCTTACCATGGCCTCGCCAGTCTGGCAGACACACACTAATACCGTTTCGGTGCACCATCCGTCCAAACATTAAATACCACTGGCTACTGAACGTGCTCCCGTGCATGCAGACAAGCACCAAGTCAGATTCATCGCACGGCAACCAGCGAAAGGAGAGTTTTTTTCCATCCCGCGCCTGAAAGAACTCCTGAATCACACAACCTCCGAATCCGCATGAGCAGAGTCTAATTCAGCTGTGCGCATAGCTTCACGCTGGTCAATGACCGAATCCATTATGCTATCCGGCTGACTGCGTGCAAAAGCAAGAAATACAGGAACCATACTAGGGATCGCAATATACTCCTGAGTCTGCACCCAGATAGATTTTGCTTTCTTGTTAACCTCAGCGAGTTCTTTATTGGAGTAGCTACCCGCAAGATCCATAACTTCAATCGTATCTGTGTGGAAGGACTCTTCCGATACAATAACGCTCACTGGATCTGCCATATCCTCATTGACTAGATCTGTAAGCTTGATAGATAACTTCTCAAGCAGCCAATTGAGGTCAGCCCCATTCATATTTGGCTTTTGTAAAAGATCAGGCAGGGTAATAGCCTGCTGAACAACCATCCGGTTTGCCAGTTTAGGGAGGTCGAGTCGCGCCTGGACAACACTCAGGAAAACTTCAACCCAAAGTTTGACCCGCAGATCGATTCGCCAACCGTCCCGGCCCTGGGTTCCCATTAAATATACAAAGTACTTATAGTGATCGGCACCGGACTCAAAGAAACCTTCACTATTTCTGCGAAAATATCGATTCTGAGCTTTAAGCTCTTTTGCCGTTTCAACTAAAAGACGTTGCAGGATTAACTCAAGGGCCATGTATCCACGGCGCAGGTAACTTTTGCGTAGCCAGTACTCCTGATCCAGATAATTACCTGACATATAATCCCAGGCACTCTCCAGGAAATAAGCAGCGGTATTGTAGGCAAGCAAAGGAGAACACAGTTCAGCAGAGTCAATAACCGGGTATACATTTGCTACATGAGCATAGAGGCCCTGGTAAAATTCTGTGACCACTTGATTCGCGATCGGCAATTCTTTTGCAAGCCGCTGCTGAGCTTCATCACGATTATTGTCTGAGATATCGGCAACAATGTACTTACAAATATGGTCATTAAACAGGGCTATCATATCGCCCCCACCACTAAACAGAGGATCAAGGAACATCGAGGAAAATCCGGAGGTAGCCCAGCGGTCCTCGAAGATAAACTCATCCGCTCTATAGGCAAGCTGTCCCCAAGCCTCGAAATCAATAAGCTCGGCGCCTTCCAGAAGCTCCGAAATAGCTCTATAAGCCAACAAAAAATCTAGGAAATCTTGCTTCTTTGTGGGCGGCTTGTCGAATTTACTATTCTCGCCAACGATACCTACACTGGTATAGCCACCACTTAAGGGTATAAACCAAACCCAGTAACCATCTCCAGAAAAATGATTCGTTGAAAGAAAGCGTCCAAAGGCCTTCTTTCTCCAATTCATATCTCCCATGGAGTCGATATCCTGTATGTTCTTAAACCGACCCCAGGCAGAGAAGTGTTTAGGGACATTCTCAACTCGGGTAAGCTTCTTATGCTTCTTAGCAACCCGATTTCGACCACTGCAATCTACTAACCAGCGGGCGTTAACCACTCCGCTAGCGCCATCTTCCATAAGCTCTATAGAATGGAGTTCATCACCTGGCTGTATGTTAAGATTTTTTGCTTTTACGCCCTGAATAACCTCTATGCCATTCGCCCTATTCATATCGACAAGGTCGGATTCCAATCTGGCCCGGTCAATTTGAAAAGCTGGATGAGGCGGAATACTGGTGGTTCCGTGCTCACTCATCTCTGTTAATGACAGTGTATGCTCAGGGTTATCGTAGAAAAAACGCAGACCATTTTTAGGCAAGTGATTCCTATAGAGATAATTCACCAAGCCCAACTGCTTCATAAAGTAGTGGCCGGTCATCTCCACTGTCGCTTCACCAACTTTGGCCTTAAACTCAGTATTTGCCTCAACAACCAATATGGTTAAAGCACCATCATTGAGCTTAAGTTGACGGGCCAGGGTTAAGCCAGCCCATCCACCACCGATAATCACTACATCATAATTGGATTCCAGCTGATCAAGCTTGTTCATGAGACAGCCTCCACATTTGATAATAATGAATTCCAGGAGGAAGCGTCCATTTCACAAAAAGAGTCCTGATCCTGAAGGATATCCAGCACCAGCTTGGTACGGGGTAACTCATTGCGAATAAAGAATTTAGCACTGACAATTTTCGAGCGATAGAATTCCTCATCAGTATCATTCAGGTCCTGACTCAACTTATCTGATGACGCACATGCAGCCTCCAATAGAAGCCAGGCTAAGGTTATATCACCAAGCATATGTAGAATACGTGTGCTATAGGCAGGGATTTTGAACATTTCTTTTGTCTTCACCCATACCTGCACAGCTTTCAGTGCTGCCTCGAAATGTCCAAACGAGGTCTTTAAGCGCTCAAATTCAACCTCAAACTGAGGGTAGTCCGTGGCCCGATCGAGGAAATTGTCAATTTCTGCCTGGTAGAATTGGAATAGCTTACTGGAATTACCCAATCCTAACTTATCCCGGATCAAGTCCTGGCTCTGGATATAATTCGTTCCCTCCCAGATTGCCAGCACTTTAATATCCCGGGCATATTGCTCTATACCCAGATCCTTGAGATAACCCTGACCACCACAGGTTTGGATCGCCAATTCACAGATACGCCAAGCCTGGTCACTGATATAGGCTTTAACAACTGGAGTTAGCAGGTTCATTAAACCCTGGTAGTGAGCAATGCGATCCTTTTTGTCTTCCTGCCCCTGGTAGATTTTGACTAAGCTCTCTGACAATGTCAGTTTAGCAATCAGTGCTCTACAGCCCTCTACCTTGGATTTCATTTCCAACAACATACGCTGGACATCGGTATGCTCAACGATATTGACCCGGCTTGCGGTAGAGCTAAAGCTCTCGTGAAATCTCTTGCCCTGTAAGCGCTTTGTCGAATAGGAAAGTGCATTGTAGTAGGCTGAGGAAGCCATACCCAAGGCGTAAACACCTGTGCTGATTCGTGCCTGATTCATCAAGGTAAGAAACTGCAACAAGCCTACATTCTCACGATTCCCCAGTAGGTAAGCTCTACAGGGGCCATTGTCACCAAAGCGAAGGTGAGTGTTTGCACACCCTTTAAAGCCCATTTTCTCAGCTAGAGAAATGCATTCGATATTATTAAACTCGCCGAGACTCCCATTCTCTTCAACCCAGTACTTAGGCACAATAAAGCAGGACAAACCGTAGGTGCCCGAGCCGCTTTTTTCGCCACGACCCATAACGAAATAAATGGTGTTTTCTGTCAGGTCGTGCATACCGGCGCTGATCAGATATTTTTCGCCCGTTAACAAATAAGTGCCATCTTCCTGTTTCGCAGCGCGAGTCTCTACAAGTGATACATCACTTCCCGCCTGGGGTTCAGTGAGACAGAGACAAGATGTCCACTCTGAGGTGGCTAATTTGTCCCTAAACAGGTCTTTTTGCAGATCGGTTCCATATTTTTCCACCAAGGTGGAGGACGGCAAGCAAAAACCACCATAAGTCATAAAACTTGGATTTGCCCCCATAAACATTTCCAGGAGCATTTGCATTACAAAGGGCGGAATAGTTGTATTTTGTTCGCCCTCAAGTGAGGAAATATTCCCCCAGTCTTCCTTAAACCTCTGCCACATCTCAGGGAATGCGCTCGGGAGCTTTACTTTCCCATTCTCTAACTGGCATCCCTCTCGATCTGAATCCTGGTATCCCGGCCCGAGAATCTCATAAGAGAATTTTTTAGCCCGAACTAAAATTTCATGGAGAATCTCTGGTGAGCACCCTTTAAACATCTGGTCGCTGAACAGAGTTTTAGCTTCATGGAACTGTTCTTCAATAAGGAATTTAAATTCTCTTATATCAGTTTTATAAATATTATTATCCATGTCTTGCTCCTTGATATTCCAACAGCGTACGCCAACTACCTGCACCTAATACCCAGTCAAATATCTGATTGTGTCTTCCACGGTAAATCCTCTTGGGATACCTTAATGCCTCACGAATATGCGAAAGGTAATCCTGGCCTAGAGTGTCACCCAGGTGCTGGGCGGAACTAAAATCTATATAGGCGTCTTCCAACACCAATTTCTCAACATTTACCAGTCTTGAAAGAAATCCCTGAAAATTGGGCGAAGGAATGTCTATTTTCAAGCAACCTACCCTGCCGCCACCCCCTAGAGTTAACAGCCATAGATCAGTCACCTTTTCCTCAATGTAATAACTGATCAATTCAGAGAGAGGTTTAATACTCAAATAGTGCCAGCCGTCCTCTTCAATACTGGGTAACCATGAGGCCTTGTCGCTGTGCGAAAACCCTTTCAGGAGCCCCTTGGCCCATTTCGAGCGGATATCAAAGGATACTACTCGAGTATCATCACTAGAGCTGGTTGAGATTACCTGCTTAATACTCTTTACTAAATCTGGTGCGCCAGATAAAGATGGCGCTTGAGAGAGAATATCGCAGCTGGATATTTGACAGAGATGTGTTTCACAATACTCTCGACAGATCCAGGTAGCCGCCACACCTACAAGAACATCTAAGCCATCTTGATCAGGTCCAACTCCAATTCCCAATGAATCCAGGCACTCTTGTTGCCGCTCTTTGCCCAGTTCGAGATTTAAGATCAAAGCTTCGGCTTCACTACACTTTGAAAAACTCAATACTGCAGCATGGAAGCTGGTGCAGGCGCTACCCACAAATCGAATATTATGCCCACCATCTTCAAGGTCTGCTATAAACTCTACAACCCGACTATCCTGTAGAACATTAGCCTCTCCCGCAGAAACCACATAGATAAGTTCTGGTAACAAATCATATTGATCCAGGTGTCCTCTCAAGGCATCAAGTAATCGATCAACCTGCCCACCACTGTCTACCCATAGGTTTTTAATAAACATCTTTATGCTGTCCCGTCCATGGTGTTTATTGTTATATCACCGAAACCGCACTCGATAAGTAGTTTAGAAAGCCCCTCAATTAAGAGATCATGGCAATCAATATCCACTGCCAACCTGATTTTCAGCTGGTTTGTTCCCGCTTCAAATGGGTGGCGAACCAAGCTATCCTCAATAGCTATATATCGTTTTCCTTCTCTAACCAATATTGTTTCTTCACCAGCCAGGTCATGAAGCATTAAAACGGTGTCTTGTAATAGAGCACTTGGCATACGCCCGCCAGCGGGCATCTGCATTTTTATCAAGATTAAGTCTATATCCAGTTCAGAATCTTCAAAGTATCGCAGAATATCCAGCAGTAATTGATAGTGCTCTGAATGATTCAGTAGCACCGGGCTGGAATTAACTGGTAGACTGGATAATGCAAGATAGTCCTGCTCAGTACTCAACGGGAGCATTTGTACTAAGCAGGATTTCAATGTGTCCGGATAGGGGTTACGTTCGAGACACGTTGATAGCTCAACAGTCTTCATCACGCGGCCTCCATTAGATAGAAGTGACTTTGTTCATCAACGGTAACTTCTACAGTGCAATAATAGCCATTCAATGCAATCGAACAGGCCAGAAAATTTTCTTGCTTGTCGAAGCCCTTTTCAGCGCCTTGGCAAATAATATTCAGCCAGGGATCACTACCAAAACAATGCCCCCATCGATCGTGCAAGTCTGGTAACTTTTGATTGGTCGACAACAATTTGGAGAAAATTTGGCGAATATTCTCTGGAAAGAACGGCAAAGATAAAGTCAGGTCATCTCGTCCAACAGCCATTTTTCGGATGACAGTGGCAAATTCCGGAGTTGTATTATAAGTAATCGTGCAGGATGCATTAAGGTTTATACTGTCAAGATCCCGCACTTCAAACAACAGTGTACAGAGACCAAAACCACTATCGCCCCAATTTTCATTTTCTCGCCAAAACGTTAGATCTAAAACATTGGCGTCAAGAATACTAACCAGTAAGTAGCGCGATTCCGGGTTTTGTGTCAGGTAATGCCGAAGGCTATAACCCCAAGATGCACATTCATAGGTATTAACAAAACTGGTAACTGGCGCTCTTGCATTATCACCGTAATTGAAGTCCTGCTCACTAATCGCCGATGAGCTCAAAGGAAGTTCAATCATGGTAGAGCATAAAAAATGGCGATCTATTTGCGAATCTTTTATCTCTGGAGCAGCATCTAATACACTATCTGTCTGTCTTCGGATAATCCTGGCAATATCACCAAAGACAGTTGATACATCACTACTGGATGAGACAGCGATACCTTCTATGGGGATAAAAGCTGCAGATCGTAAATACAGGCTCATACCCGCAGCCCCTTAAATTTGCTATATATCTCAAAGAAGCACCGATATGAACTGCCTTCCATTTTTGTGAAAGCCAACAGATCGCGCTGTCGATTCACGGATTTGATCTTTCCTGACAAGACCAGGTTCAGCAAAAGCTCATTGCTGGTAAATTTCGTTGCCAGTACACGGTTTACACTGTGCATAGAGAAAGTGGTTGCAGCTACCTGCTCATTACACAAATAAATTAGATACTCTATATGACCCTGATCTTCGCTGGTTAAATGAGCTTCTTTACAGTCATGTAGCCAAAGCACAAAGTGCATTAGTGATTTAACAAAGCGCGGGCGAACCAGTGTTAAAAATCGATTGACGCTACCCAACCCACCTTTGCTCAACAACATGTCTTTGGTAATTGATACTTTACCCTTACAATTTCCCAGCTGTAAGGTGCCATTTAAAAACGGCTCTCCTACAGTACTCTGCCGTAGTTGGTTACAGAGTTCTGGCGGCAACATCACTGTCAGGGGAAAAGGCCTTCCCGGTTGCTTGGTAACTACCATGGCAAAGCCAAGCTTATGTGCCTCAATGCCGTGGATCTTGTCGACATTCAGTAGCATGTCGCTATCAGTTTCAATCAGCTCTGTCTTCCAACCCATAAGGCTCGGGCCGCCGGGGTCTGTCATAAGGAAATGGCCGAAAATCCCCTGCTCCACCCATTTATTGACCTGGGCAAGCTGATCATCTGTAGCAGTCAGGCTCAACATAATCGAGCCAAATAGCCCGATCATATTGTGAAAGTGATTATCCAGTCCTTCATCCCGGACAGTGTCAATAATTTGATCAATAACAAAGGTCTGCTCAAACTGCTCTAATGGCTGCTGAACCGAAGCGTCCCTAAGTGGTGCAAGCTCTGTCAAAGGATCTTCGATAATCATTGATGCATCGAATAGCCGAGCACAAGAATTTTCTAACAGCGATTTCAATGTGCTGGGCACTGGTGAAATACTGGATAATTGATTGAGAACAAAACCACCTACAACCGATTGCATTTCCATGATCTACTCCACCAGATAAGAGTTCGGAGCCGGCAACTTGAGGAAAGGTGCTACGGTATAACTTGCGTTATAGGCACCACATCCATCAAATATGACTAAGTCCCCTTCTCGAAGGTCAATATTGTTGACTTCCCCAATCACATCTTCCTTATTACAAGATGTGCCCACTAAAAGGACTTTCTGCCCCTCATCATTCCCTTTTAGAGGAGTCCCATTACGCAAAACATGAGGTTGCTGGAATCGTTTAAAGGTACTTTCCGTTTTTGCCAACAGGAAATTTTGGGCCATTCCCCCATCACATACGGCGTACTTGTCACCGTTAATGGACTTTTTATAGCGAACTTCCGTGACGAAATAACCGGCTGAGCCCATAATTGCTCGACCACTCTCGTGAACCACCTTGATATGATCAGGAAATTCAGCAATCAAATTTCTATATTGCTCAAAATCAAACTCCTGCTCCCGCCAATTGGGGTCAAACCCACCACCTAGATTGGCTAATGACAGAGGGTATCCCAGTATTTCCTCAAACTCATAAACAACTTGTAAAGCCACTTTGGCAGTGTCGAAAGCACCTTTATTAAAGGAGTATGAGCCCCTAAACAAATGAAAACCTAAAACTGGAACCCCATGTTTCTTACAAAAATCCAAAGCCTCAAGACAGCCATTCCAGTCGAAACCAAAATGATCTTTTCTTAGGCCCTTTTGATTCTTGTCAAAGTGGCTCAAGATTGAGGGGTTAAGCCTTAAAACGACAGGATTTACTGGCCGCCTTGCCTTCAACTCCTCAACCAAAGTTAATTGATTGAGGTTGTCGATAATTAAATGGCACTTACTCGCAATGGCAGCGCGTATAAAGGCCTTATCTGCCGATGGGTTATTGACAAATCGGGGACTATTCCCTTTGGGAAGTAGATTTAGTTCGCCTATAGATGCAATCTCAATACCGTCTTCAAAGATGTGCCCACAACGAAGTATTAAATCAAGGCAACTATTGGCTTTCAGAGAGTATATCAATCCCGTGCCCAGCGCTTCCTTCAGCTGCTTGTAGTTATCGTGAGCAGTTTTAACGGAATAGATATAACAAGGTGTAGATAGCTGCTTCTTGTTTTGGCCCAACTGCTGAACCAGCGCATCTGACAGTGCACCCATAACTCCCCCAAGGGTTAAACGTATCGTTTATATTTTTATTAAGTTAGCGTTTTATGTTTTAGGCGGGATCCCGCCTAAATATGCTCAGATCATTAGGCATGGACTTGTAAATCCTGTTCTAAGCGCTTCCTATCGACCTTGCTATTAGCGGTTAATTGAATTCCATCAACAAACCTGATATCTCTTGGCATGTAGTCAGTATCTATGTTCGCTTTCAGCCAAGTGCGAAACTGCTTCTGATTGTCAGCGGTATTCTCATGAAGCTCCACAACACAAGTAGCCACTTCATTCTCGAGCTTATCTTTAGTGCAGATGACTGCATTGATATGCACCAATGGGCACATATCAATATGATTTTCCAAGTCCTTTGGAAACAGACAAAATCCACCTTGTTTTATTAAGTCTTTTGAACGCCCTTTAAAATAGAAGAAGCCATCCTGATCACGGGTAAAAAGGTCTCCCGTCGCCAACCAGTTGTCGTCCCGATACCTGCCCGGAGCGATTTCTGCACCACCTTGAGCGGCCGGGTTATAGTAGCCTTGCATCACTGCCGTCCCACGAACATAAAGCTCACCTACCTCATCAGCTTTTGCTTCTCTAAATTTATTGACCTCTGAGTGAGGTATAAATACCCGTGCATCCAGGCCAGGGATCGGCTTGCCAACTGAACCCATCTTTTCTTCCCAAAGCTCTGGCTCCAAGTACAAGGCTCGCTTGCACTCAGTCAAACCATACATAGAGAAAACATTTAGACTTGGGCAGTACTCCTTCCAGGCGCGAATCATGTACTCAGATAAATGGCCCCCAGTATTGGTGATACTGCGCAGATTGCTGAGATCAGGTTTAACCAAACCCACCAGTTTCACCAGCGCAGCCCCCATTGCTGGCACGATCGGAAGAACAGATATATCCCGCTCTGAAATCGTTTTAAGGGCTTGTATGGGGTTAAATGGTTTGTCGTAGAGGATGGTTGTACAGTTGCTATATAGCGCAAATAGTACCTGATAAAGACCGTAGTCAAATGATAAAGGGGATAAGCACAAAATTCTGTCCTGTGCTGTCAGGCCCAAATATTGGGATATTGAGGCCAAGGAGGTCAGAATATTTTGATGGGTAAGCATAATGCCTTTTGGCTTACCAGTACTTCCTGAGGTATAGATCACCAGAGCCAGATCTACGCCTGTGACCACTGGAATAGAAGACACTTCAAACTCTGAGCATTCCTGCTGATAATCGGGCAAGGCCTCAATTTTTCCAGCACGCCATATCGCCTTGGCATTACAGTCTGAAGCGATCATTTTAATTGAAGAGTGGCTCAGATCCCCCTTTGCAGGTACAACCACCAACCCCATCTTCCACGCCGCCAACATAATGGCGACCGCCTCTATTTCAGACTGAGTACACACTAAAATGCGGTCGCCAGCACTGAAACAAACTTCTTCATTTGTAAGTGAGAGCCACGCATTCTCACAGTGAGCCGCGGTCAAAACCTCGCCATCCAGATTTTCCAGACGACCTTGCCAACATTTTTCCACAACTTTCTCGAACAGGCTGGCAAGAGAAAACATTTTTAGTCCATTTATTATTCTAAGATTTTTGATCTAGTCCGAATAAGCCTAAAAAAAACTATTCAAACCGGCTACATGGGACGATCATTTTATAAATCGGATGACCCAATAATGACAAGCATTTTCTGTAAAGCTTATGACAACCTCTTTATCAATCCATGAAAAGTTTCATCCTGTTAGAAATTATTCGATCTGACTAAACATTACAAACATTCCAAAAGACAAATAAATCAAGAAGTTAATAAACCCTTTTTCCGATCTCGCACCACTACCAAGTAAAAAAATAGGCAATGAAAAACCAATTTACTCAGGATTTAATTCCATTAAACGATCAAAAAAAAGAAAATAATTTTTTTGGTAGTGAAACCCTATAAAGCCCAAAAAATTTGAACCGACTGGTCACAAAATAGGATGGGCAAATATTAAAAATTACTCAAACTTATTTCTGAAGGTGGTTTTTGAGAACCATGAAACCTTGAGAGATTTCTTTTACAAGTGATCGGCTACCGGCACTGAAAGCCAGATAAATATTTGAATGCAAGTTAATGCAATAATTTCGGTTACAGGGGGGGGGCAGATCAGTAGCGGCGTGAAATTACTGACTTCAAGTAAACCTTTAAATCCAGGTCTGCCAGACAAAACATGGGCGCCATGCCTAAATGCCATAGACCAATAATTACAATAAAGCTGACCTTTTAAATCACCGACCCCACCAGATCAAAATTAAGCCAAACTTATCGCTAAAGATACCCAAGTTACGCCTGGGGATAGCCATCTTTATAATCCGGCAGTTAACACAAAAAATTGGCACGAAATAACCCCAATAGAGGAAGCAATACCACACACTTACGTATCACGCACGCCTTGCATATAGAGGTAGCTATTTTGATTCGATTACTTCAGTACGCATTTTGGTCTGTCGGAATTTTTCTTCTGTTAACCAGCTCTCTGCCGCTTTGCGCCGATTTACATCCAGAGACTCTGAAATCAATCAGTACGCCAGATAAGGTGGACAGTAGTATTGGCACCCTCGAATTCCGCGATGGCGCTCCCTACCCCCAGACCGCAGAAAAGCTCTACGACTATTTGGATCATATGCGTGCGGTGGATAGTTTCCTCAAAGGAATTCAGGGAGCATCAGTACACGCTCTAATGAAAGGGGGAAGAGAGCTTGGCGCTAAGTCTGCCAATGAAGTGTTAATTTTCGATCGATTAATGAACTCTGAGTCTCTTTTTCTCACAGGCAATACTTCGACTATCTATACGCTGGCTTTTTTAGATCTAAAACGAGACGGACCAACTGTGTTTCACTCGCCGCCCGACGTTATGGGCGCGTTTAATGATGCCTGGTTCCGCTTTGTTGAAGATATCGGCTCCTCTGGCCCGGATAAGGGGCGCGGGGGAAAGTTTCTGTTACTGCCACCAGACTATAAAGGCAATATTCCCTTCGGCTACATTCCCATCTACCCTCGCTCCTTCCGACTGTGGGTGTTTATGCGCTCGCCAAGTAACCAGCCTTTGCCGGAGGCCGTGCAAAACATCAAAGACAACTTGAGAATCTACCCCCTGGCTCAAAAAGGTAACCCGCCAAGGATGGTCTTTATCAGTGCGTCTGGAAAGGCTTTCAACACCATCCACCCCAATGACTATCAATTCTATAAGCACCTTAATGAAGTCGTTCAATACGAGTGGGTTGGGATGCTTAACCCAGAAACACGCGGCCTCTTTGCCTCAATAGGCATTGAAAAAGGAAAAGCCTTCAGTCCAGATAAAAGAATGACCAAAATTCTTACGGACGCAGTTGCAATTGGTAATGGTATAGCCCGCTCAATTGTTTGGTACCCACGGACAGACAAATCCCTCTCCGATATCAAAATCTACCCAGGCACAGATAGCGCCTGGGTAATGGCGTTTCCCGGCAAGAACATCTTCTTCAATGGCCCCGATGGCAAAACCATTAATAGTGACGCTCGAGTCAGCTACTTCTATCCCTATACCGGTGTCAGCCCAGCAATGACTGCAATTGAACCTGGCAAAGGTTCTGATTACGCCATTGCCTTTGTCGATGAAAATAAAGAGCCCTTTGACGGCTCTAGAAAATACAAATTGCACCTGCCCCCCGATGTACCGGTCAATGCCTTTTGGGCAGTAAATATCTACGACAGCCAAACGCGCTCAATGTTAAAAACCAGCCAACCCTTTCCCGCAGTAAGCAGCCAGTCGAAAGGGATAAGACAAAATTCCGATGGTTCTTATGACGTTTATTTTGGACCCAAGGCGCCAAAAGGGTTTGAGAAAAACTGGCTGGAGACCTTACCTAACAAAGGTTTTTTCGTAATCCTGAGACTGTATGGACCCTTGGGGCCATGGCTGGAGAAAACCTGGCGTCCTGGAGAGGTGGAGCCTACTGAATATTGAAAGAACTGCCCCCTCCAGGCTTTCACGGAGATTCTGGCCGCCCCACAATTGCGCTGCCTGCAAGGCGTATGCGGTGATTCCGGGGAGTCTCCGCAAACCAACGTCGACAAGCTCGCTGAAATGTACTCTGCTCGGAGTACCCCAACAAACCCGTAATCTGCCCCAAGGCCAGATTCGGATCGGATAAGTATCGAGTCGCCAGATCCCGCCGCACGTTATCCAATAGTTCTTCGAACCTAAGCCCTTCCGCAGCCAGGCGGCGCTGTAAAGTTCTGGGGTGGAGCTTCAGCGCCCCTGCCACAGTGCCGAGCTGAGATCTGCCGCTGGGCAGTATTTCACTGAGTAATTGTCGAATTTCTACAGTTAGAGGAACGGGCAGCGTCGCACTCTGCTGCTCCAAATGGTGAATGGCCAATCGCTCAACCACTGGATCGGCAGACTTCAGTGGTGTATCCAGAAATGCAGCTGGGAAGTCCATCGCACAATAGCCCGAGCTAAACAGAACCCCACACCCAAAGTAATTGCAGTAGTCACCCTCTACCATTTGAGGACCATGAGGCAGCAGTACGTTTTGCGGGCAACACTCAGTCTCTACCAACATCCGTATCATCGTCAGCGTATTTCCCAGCACCTGCTCTCGGATCTGGCGATAGCTATTGAGAGCTGGGTCCTGCCAATCAAAAACAATACGTAGTACATCTCCCTCACTTAATGGTTCCAGTTGCATACTGAGGGATGAACTATGAAGAGAAAGAAAGCGCCTAACGGATAGCAAGGCTTGCCGGGGAGTGGCCGCATTGCATGCAACTACACCTATCCCACCCAAGCCTTCCACCCCTTGTCGCGATGCGAGGCACAGCCCCAAATCGGGGCGATCTAACCGGCGTGCTGCAGTTTCCAGCAGGCGCGCGACCTCAACAAATGATACCAAGCGGGAATCCGCCGGGCTGATATCACAAGGCATACCGAACTCGGCCAAGAAGGCTTCCCCCCTGCCCCCAAGCTGCTCCACGAATTCACTGAAACCGGAAAGAATACTGACTCGTACAAGGCTACCCATAACTTGCTCCCCATCTTTGTGGCGCGGAAAGACAATTATTTGTCGCAATCTAACAATAAATCACGGGCACATCTACCCAGTCTATAAGGCATAGAAATTTGCAGGGATAGGGATTGTGAAATCGACTCATTTCGATGTATTAATTATCGGCGCGGGACTCTCAGGGGTAGGAATGGCTTGTCATTTGAGTCGCGAATGCCCCAGGCGCAGCTTCGCCATTATCGAGCGTCGGGCACAAGTCGGCGGCACCTGGGACCTCTTTAAATACCCGGGCATTCGATCTGATTCCGATATGTACAGCTTCGGCTATGACTTCCAACCCTGGTCCGGCGAGAAAATACTCGCGGATGGCCCATCTATCCAAAAATATATTGAAACCACCGCAGAGCAATATGACGTTAAAAAGAGAATTCACTTTGGAATAAATTTAACTACGGCAAACTGGTCCAGTACAGACCGAGCTTGGACTCTGGAAGGTCACAACACCGAATCTGGCAGCCCAGTGAGATATACCTGTAGTTTTCTGATTGCCTGTACTGGGTATTACGACCATAAAGAGGGCTACTTGCCGCAATATCCAGGTATAGAAAACTATCAAGGAAAACTTATTCATCCCCAACAGTGGCCAGAAAATCTGGACTACCGCAACAAGCGTATTATCGTGATCGGCAGCGGCGCCACCGCTGTTACCCTGGTCCCCTCGCTCGCAACCACCGCCCAACATGTCACCATGTTGCAACGCTCCCCAAGCTATATCATTTCAGTTCCATCTATCGATAAAATCTCTCGTGTACTATCAAAATTTCTGCCAGCACCCTGGGTCCACAGGCTAGGACGCTGGCGCAATATCAAATTGCAGCGCTGGATTTTTAAAGCTGCTAAGCGCTGGCCTAACTTTATTAGAAAGTTACTATTAAAAGATGTAAGAAAAAGCCTTCCAGCTAATTACGATCTCAGTCACTTCGATCCCAGTTACAACCCCTGGGATCAACGTCTCTGCGTTGTACCTGACGGAGATCTGTTCTCCTCAATCTGCTCAGGGAAAGCTTCTGTTGCCACCGGTGAAATAGAAACCTTCTCAGATAAAGGTATCCTGCTTAAGTCAGGGCAACAAGTAGACGCAGACATTGTTATCAGTGCGACCGGATTAAAGTTACAAGTTCTAGGAGGTATCAAGCTCTGTATTGATCGTGCACCGGTAGCAGTCAATCAAAAGCTGACTTACAAAGCAGTGCTAATGGAGGGGGTTCCTAACATCTCATGGGTATTCGGCTATACCAACGCCCCCTGGACTCTTAAAGCAGACATTACCGCTCGCTATATTTGCCGATTATTCAAGTATATGGAAACAAATAACTTTCAAGTGTGTACAGCGATAGATAGCGAAGGCAGTTCTGAACAAGGTTCGGTAATGAGCAGCCTGGACTCTGGCTATGTAAAACGGGCAAATGGAGAACTCCCCAGACAGGGTAAGCGCTATCCATGGCGCCTGTTAAATAACTATGAGGAGGACTGTAAGATACTCCTTGATTCAGCGATTGAGGATGAATTTTTAACTTTTGTGCCCCACCAATCTAACACCCAGAAAACTCTAAAGACAAAAGATAAAAGCAACGCATCCTCTATCGAAGTAAGCAGTATTTAAATTTCAGGCAGCATTAAGAATGCGAGCCTCGGCTCGCTTCTATTTTACCTTTCATCAGGTAGACGGATATAGATACTGCACAAAATCCCTAGCTTCAAGCCCAGACTAAAACCCCAAAGTGAACAGCCGCGATCAACATTATTTGACCTAACAGTCGCGCCTCACAAAAAAGTAACAAACACTTCTAATTGATCCGCCACCGATGCCTTCTCGGAATTCGTTACGGGCTTCACGAAACCATATAATCATGGGGTAGCAATTCCGAATATTGGGTCACCAGACAGGATGGCTTATTGTGAGAGCTGTGAGTATTTTTTTGATTTTGTCCTCGCTATCAATAACTTCAATGGCGTCTTCTGTAAGTATACAACTAGAAAACTGGGACAGAATTTGTCAAATTCAAGTTACCGGTGGAAAAAACCCGTCGTTCACAAATTTCCAAACTTTTAATAATATTAAAAGAGGCTGGTCAATTTCCAAGCCCTATCAAATATGCTATCGCCGGAATGAAGAGCCTTCCCAATGTAATTCAAAAATGACGATGTGGCGGTGCAAACGGTATGTTCAATCTGAAGACCAGAAAGCAAATACTTTTCCTATATTCTAGGTTTTATCGTCTCCAGCTTTAACGAAAGCTACCAAATTATGACTCTTGATCTAATATGCTGAACTTAAGCACCCAAGGATTGATATCAGAGGGAGCAACGAAGTCAACTTGCAATACAGTACGATCATCATAAAACTGATACACCCATTTATTGTCAATAGACTTACCCTGCCCCTTCCTCCACTCGGGATTTTCTTTCATTTGCTCATTTAACCAGGCTTTTACAGTTTCCACTTCACCGGAAAGCTGAAACGCGGTGTACCATTCTTCCAGGCTACCATAGCTATACTCCTTAGAAACAAACTGAATTGATTCAGGCAAGTCACCAAGGTTTGGCATAATTTTATCCGCCATCATCCCCCGGATATAGCCCCCCTCTGGCAGCCACAGGTACTCAATCTTCGCTGCGACACTTTTGGCTTTTTCAATCGTATCAACCTTGCTTACCAGATATAAAGCGCCGTCTATACCAGATGAAAGGCCAGCTGTAGTAATAAACTTACCGTTATCAACAAATTTTTTATTCTTCACCAATTCAACATCAGAGAAGTTCTTCTC
Organism: Microbulbifer sp. ABM4_008; assembly: GCF_056311705.1. Taxonomy (NCBI): domain Bacteria; kingdom Pseudomonadati; phylum Pseudomonadota; class Gammaproteobacteria; order Cellvibrionales; family Microbulbiferaceae; genus Microbulbifer; species Microbulbifer sp. ABM4_008. Next base: position 2,889,902 of record NZ_CM149970.1, read on the forward strand.
GAAAGAATCAAATGCTCCGCGAATGGTGGTTGCTTTCTTACCATCCAGAAGCCCAGTATTTGCCAGAATAAAGGCACCGTTACATATCGATAGAATGTACTGAGCCTGTTTGGACTGCTCTTTAATCCAGTGTAATACTTCCGGGCTCTCCATTGCTTCATTAATACTGCCCCCAGGGATAATTAATGCATCAAATTGATTGTCCTGATCGAAGCTGGTATCTGGAGCCACTTTAAGCCCCATAGCTGAAGTAATGGTTCCACCATCTTCCGAAACCGTTGTCAAACGATAATTGGCTTACCCAAAAACCTCATAGGGCCCGGCGTAATCAATGGTTTGTGCACCGTCGTACAATAATATCCCTATATGGAAGGCATCTTTGGACGTAGATTGGGCCCAGACCATATTGCTAAAAAGTAGCAAGCATAGGCCAACCCAGATTAAAGAACGCATGGCTATTTCCTTTTTATTTTGGTGAGATACATACTTAAGTGCTTATCGGACATCTCAAGCAAAGCTCAAACATATAGACGAGGTATTTCTAGGCGGTACAGCTAGAAGTTTAAGTTAGTGGAACTGGTCGCAAATGACATAAAGTCGACAAATTCAGACATCAAAGACTGAATATGAGACGCTTATATCTCACTGATAATATTTGAGTTGGATATTGATAATGCTTGTATACGCTCTGATACACATTTTAAAATCTCAAAAAGCATACTCTCCAGAAACTAGCACTGAACCGACGAAATATCAAAATATGCCTATACCTCAACTGGCCAATAGTAAGACAATTGCTTAAATAAACATTACTTTTATCTGCGTAATCTTTGATGATCACGCCTCAACCCAACAATATATTCATGCAGAAGTCTCAAGTCTACGATCTAAAAGGATATCCTTTCAGATAGATCACTACTTAGAACTAGTGGATAAGAGTAGCCAACACCTTGCCTTACGCAACGTCACCAAATAGCCAAGAGCACCTTTCCCACTCCTAAGCACCTGGGAATTTCAAAAAACACAGACTCTATCCGATCCAAATTAAGAACTTAAATACCAGTAAAAGAGACAGCGAGGTAAGCCCACACACACCATCAGATCAACGCTAAACATATGAAATACGACTGCAGTACTATCTTTTAACTACACCTTACAACCCAACATTACTTCACCTAAATGGTATTACTCGCTATCTGCATTTCCCATTTAACCTCCACCTCACCCCCCGTTAAACGTATATTTATTTCCTATAAAAAACTAAAGAAAATAACTATCAAGCAGGTGCCAACAGTAATATTATTTATTTTTTAATAACAAGAGAGGGGGCGAACAATATTACGCTCACCTCCAATCAATTTCTTTCACTCCTTTATACTCCAAGTATGCCACAGTTGCATCATTAAGATTATCCTCCTCAACAACCAAATCCATCTGCAACCCACCATCTAATATATATCTTGGGATTTTATACCCAGGAAATCTAACCAAAACAAAGCAATCCAGACCACCGTGAGGTTCGATTACCCTCTCTTCAATCTCATCAATTGAAAACCCGTAAAAATTATCCATTAAATACTTTCCTTTTCAAAGTAATCAAATGGTAGCGGACTAAATGCTGTTGTAGCCCCATCTTCTGAATAAACAATAATATGAGGTTCTATCGCAGCACCCGGATCTTCTTCCCTTAGCTTAGATACTCGCTGCTGCATAATATTCAGATCGGCTTTTGATGGTGCAGTCTGGAACCGGTTTGGCGTTGGATGTGTATGGGCCAAAGGGTATACATCGACAGCAAATCCAATGGTAGAAATTCCACCATTGTTAATTATTAATTTTCTCTTTCCGTCAGGACCGATTTTGTAACCCAAACCAAACTCAACAGTTCTACCATTTAGAGTCGACAACTTATATAAGTCACCATAATCAACTTCACTATCTTCTAAAATTATACCTTCAGGCCCTGGAAAGTATCCAGTTAATAATAACTCTTTTACTGTCGTTGTTTCACCTAACTCTTCTGATTTTGGTGGTATAAAATTTGCAATTTGTCCCCCTTGATTCATTAAGGCGCAGTATTCGGAAACGGGGCTTCTCTGTATTTGCGGTCCCGCAATAGCACTTGCCTGCCTATTCGAATGCTCTTTCTTAGCTGTTAATCCAAATGGATCTACCCAATTACTAGGGTTGGGCACATACTGGTAGCTGTTGTAGCCACCCAATAATCCAATCAGATCCTGCTGAGTAAACTCCCCGACCTGCGGATCATAGTACCTAAACCGGTTGTAATGCAGCCCAGTTTCTTCATCAAAATACTGCCCCTGGAAACGGATCGGCTGCTCTATCTGATTTTCATAGGCTAAGGCAATATTGCCATAGCTCTTGTAGGCGACACTCCATACCACTTCACCAGCTTGGTTGGTAAGAGTATCTGGGGTGCCAAGGTGGTCCAGGTGATAGTAGTAGACCCCTTCTTTGCCAAGCTTACTTTCGTTTAAAGCAACCGGTTTAAAGGTGCCCGGTTCGAAGTAGTAGGTACGGGCACTGAGGTTCTGTTTGGTTTGATTATCGGCATTAGTTTCCTTTAGAAGGGTATCGCCATCCCAAAGGAAATCATTTTTCTCTTTGTTTGCAGCCTTACTAATACGGCGACCCAGCGGGTCGTACTGGTAGTGAATATCTTGTTGAAGGTGCTCCACACCCTCTTCCACCTTTAGCTTCTCTACACGCACCAGCTGCTGGCGACTGTTGTAGTGATAGCGCGTCTGCAGTTTTTGTCCTTTACCACGCAGTTTAGCAATCCGATTACCATGAATATCGTAGCGATAGTGAGTATCACCGCGAAATGCGAGACGATTACCTTTTACCTGGGTAACGCTGGCTTGCTGTTTGGCTTCATCTTTTGAGTTGGCAGCGGCAAGGATATTGTGCGCAGGGTCGTGTACAAAATATTCTGGGTTGGGGCCATCTACCTGGGTAAGGCGGTCCAGGGCGTCGTAGTGGTAGCTGCGATTACCGCGCAGACTGTCTTCAACTTTGGCTATCTGACCAGCTTTGTTGTACTGGTAGCTACGCTCAAGGACTGGGTTTGTGCCTGAAGTGGGATCGGACATTGGTTTCTGATTTACATTACTTATTTTGCCCAGTCTGAGTTTTTGTAGGCGGCCTTGTGGATCGTAGTCTCTCTGGCTTTCCAGTCCATTGCCGTGTTGACGCAGGCTTTCCCTACCCTGTTCATCATGGCTGACACGGGTGATTAACTCATCAGTATCACTACCTAAAGGGCGACGGTGTAGGCTTTGGAATTGTCCGGCAGGGTTAAAAGTAAACTTAAGTACTTCTCCATCGGGCAAGGTCGTGGAAATACGATTCCCTGCTGCATCGTATCGGTGGCTAAGCTTTTCTTTGCCCTGCCAGTCGCCGGTAACTCGGCCATTGGCATCGTATTCCCAACGCAATTTGCTGTGGGCATTATCCGCCTCTATCAATTGCCCGCTGCGGTTGTAGCGGAAATTGGTATTGCCGTCCGGGGTAACCTCTTCCAACAAGCGGCCAAAGGGGTCGCGCTCGAAGATAGTATCGATACCTTTACCACTGTCCGTATCGGTCACGGCTCTGGAGCTTACCAAGTGGCCGGCACGGTTGTAGGCATAGCGGGTAACGCGACCGTCGAAGCCTACTTCTTCAATCAGGCGTTCATTGAAGTCATATTTTAGCTGGTAGCGCTCGCCGTTTTCATTGGTGAGCCCGATAAGGTTACGCTCGCCGTCATAGTGATATTCCAGGCGGCTGCCATCCGGGTTGGTACGGGTCTTTACCTGACTGAGGCCATCGTAGGCATAGCAAGTGCTGCGGCCTTCAGAGTCAATAACTTCGGTAAGTAATCCATGGGGGTTGTAGCTGTACTGTGTGCGGGCACCGTCTGGAGTGGTCACCGCATGGATACGATCCTGAGCGTCGTATTCATAGCGGGTCAGCTGGCCGGGGGCGTGTTGCACTTCTTCCAGTCGGCGAGCACTGTCGTACCGGTAGTGCTGGGCACGGCCCATAGGGTCTTTTACTGCGGCGAGCTTGCCTTCAGGGTTCCACAGATAACGCGTGGTATTGCCGAGAGGATCGGTAACACTGCCGATCAAACCAACGGGGTTATAGCCGTATTGGGTCTTGTTACCGAGGGGATCTTTACTGGCCACGATCTGGCCATTTTCGTTGTACTCCCTTTGCCAGTTATTACCAGCGGGGTCGGTAACTTTTGCGGGCAGGCCTTCAGCATTGTATTCGATACGATGGTTATTGCCGGCGGCATCGCTCTTCTGTATCAGGCGGCCCTGGTCATCGTACCGGTAAATTTCCTCGCGAAGGCTGCCATCGTCGCTGGGCAGTTGTACCCGAGTAACCTGCCCCAGGTTGTTGTAGCTGTAGAGAGTCTCTGCACCTTCGGGATCGCGGTGATAGATCGGCAAGGCCCGGTCGTTAAAGCGGTAGCGCTCTTTGCCGCCACGGGTATCAGTAACAGTAACGCCCTTACCATCATCGTCCCAGTCAAACTGGTAATTGTAAGTCGCCTGACCATCGATTGGGTCACCCCACTGTCTCACACAGCGGGCAGAAGGGCCTTCGGCATCCCACTCAAAATGGAAACGGTAGCCAGTTTTTATGATGCGCTGCTTAATTACATGGTGATGGTATTGGTACTGTTCACTGTAACCATCGGCGTCGGTGGCTTTAACCAAATCTCCAACATCGCTGTACTCATAGCTTGCGAGTACTTTAATGTGGCCATCGCGAGTTTCCTTCTTAAGCTCACCGATACGCAGGCTGTTCGACTGCCCTTGCGGAGGGCTGATATGCAAGGCTTCACCGAGGCTGCTCTCAATGCATATTAAACGCTCATCGATATAGTGGAACAGGTAGAAGTTAGCATAGCCATCACGTATTTCCGCAAGCTTAAGTCCTCCTGTTACACCGGTTGCCTTAAAGTGTTTTTGCACGCCATTGGGAGCCCCGTAAGGGGTAATAATCCAATGATCGCCGGCGACACGAGTAAGTGTTAAATGCTCAACAACATTGTGGCTGCGGTCACTATCCCCCGGAAAGGGAAAACTAATTACCCGACCCTCTGCGCCCATAAACTGAACACTTTTATCAGGTGCCGTTATTAACCTCTCTCCCAAGGTGTGAGTCCAACCATGACCCAAACCGAAATCTCTGGGATTACTACTGCGATAAGTACGCTCAAAAACAAGGGGGAGCGGTCCGTCTAATAGCGCATCGACTAAGGTCAAACGCTCTTCCCCGGTTTTTAAATTAATGGGATCACCACCTTCAATAGCACAACTATTATTAGGAACTTTCTTCCCAGTGTGGGTTGTGCCGGTTATGGTCCCAGCTTTATCAGGCTGGTCAGAGATTGTATTCTGAGAGCTCTGCAAACCCTGACTGCTGTCAGAACCCGCTTCAGAATTATCATTGGCGGTTCCTTTACCGCTTTGCGACGCTCCTGCACTTGATGGTTGCCCACCGGAGGAAGGTGGTACTGCAACTTCAGAAGAAGTCAGATCAGAGAAGCTCGCCTTATTACCCTCAGCATTTCCTGCGCGTTTATGGAAAAATACATTGCGGCGCTTTTTGATTTTGGCAAATTCCAGCATTAGGTTACTAACGCGCTGAAGAGACCTCAGTAAGCCCGCATTATCTTTGGAAATCTCGACAGCGTTGGAATCGCTCATGGATGCTACCATGGCGAATGTTAAGATAATCTCAAAAAGGCCATTATCTGGTAGGGCAACTTTCGATGGGTATAGAGCTTTTAAGTAATCGCGGAAGAAACGTAAACTTGTTTCACGTATTCTCACATCCTAGTATAAAGTTTCAGCTACTTCAAAGGCTAACTCTAAGTGCTGCCGGGTAACTTTATTGGCATCGAAACCAAGCGCATCTACTAGGGATCTGCTAGAAGTCGGTATAGATTTTTCATCTTGCCTTTCAATGCTCTTTTCATACAGCAGATAGTTCTTAGCGGTGCACCCCTGCGCCATCAAAGGGCGAATAGAACTCACCAAAGTCTCTACTTCAGATAAATCTTTACGCCATATTGCTAGCCCTCCGGTAAAGTCACTCTGATCAGCAGATTCATTGTTCGATAACCTTGAATTAACTCGCCCTAGGTCAACAATATACTGAAGGCCTGTATCGATTTTAGGAATCAATTGGGACTGCTTGTCAGCTAGCACCGCATCAGCAAATGGAGCCTCTTCGATTACCAAGCGGTTTTGAACTAACTCCTTATAAATAGCTCTCTCAACCCAGGAGTAGCTTGAAGGAGCATCTAAATGGAATGAGGCTGATAAATCACCCCATCTATCAGGCTGCTTGCCTGGTTGAAGAGGATCTGAACAACTCCCTCCCATACCCAGGAAGTAATCGTAAATTTCTTGAAGAGCTGAAACACTGAACATTTCCAGGGTTTGCTCAGCACTAGCTGGCAGTGAAGATCCGGAGCTAAAACCGCTCCCTCTTCGAGCCAGGTAAACAATTCCATATGTATTCTCAACAAATAGCTGCATAACTCACTCTTTATTGATTACGAACCAGCCATGCAACATTCCTTCGCTGCTAGCTCAAAGCAAAATAAAGTCCACTAAAAGTACTCTGCCCTTTCCAATTTCAGTCTTCGCAACTCAGGGAGTCGGAACTTCTGTCACCACTGTTAACGAAAAGTGGTTTTCGGAACGGGAAAGCCGCGCGATTATACTGAGGGGAAATTAGGAAATGGATTACACAGGAGCACAATAAAAAATGATGCATCCTAATGTAATGGCACGTATATCTGAGTTACGAAAACAACTTAAAGAGAGGGAGATAAATACCACAGATGCAGAGGTATAATTCAATTTGGGGCAAGCCTAAGCTTACCCCAAATCAGCGCAATTAATTTACGCTGTCAGAATGATAAACTATTGCCTGCCAAACATTTTGTTGGCCACCTATATAATTATCCAGGGTAGGATTCTTAATATAGCTCCAGGCAACTTTACCATTACCCAAGTACATAGGCTCATCCAAACCACCCCAACCGTAGTCAGTCAGCTTTACCGGCCCCTCAAGTACATTTAAGTCTGCATCAATCTCCATTACATAGTAAGCTTTTGGCACCAACATACGCATGGCATCACCACTCTTATTGTTACTGCGATTGTACGGGAGGTTATCGGAGATACACTGGAACTGCGCGTACCCAAATAAGTAACGGCCATTTTTCAGATCAACCAACTGGGGATCACTAATTTGGCAGTCAGAATCCGTTGCCAGCCATTCAATGCCATTACCTTCAATACTGCCTTCCCCATCAACTTTTGCAATACCTACACGTGTCAGGGAAGTAGTATCCAAGGCATCTCCAGAGTAGAGACCCTGCCTCGAAATTACGGGATATTCACCACTGTCGATATATGAGAAGAAGCAATTGCGAATGCCGTTATCAGCACATTCCTCATCGAAGGGGCCATCACCACTTGTATCGATGCCCAGCTCATCCTGTAAGAACATATCCATGTTCGAATCTTCAATGTACTTTGGAGAGACAATAACTGAGAGATTTGTATCGGCATCAACCGGGACAACCGTATGGCCACCACCGTTGGATATCATCGCACTTGTAGATGGTACTAAATGATTATAGGTGCCTTCATAAACAGAAGATCCACTGTCCTCCATTTTAATGGCGATCGCATTCAGGCCCGGTGACGGATAATATTTATTTCCATCACTGGTACACAGAGCACCGTACATCTCATTCCCCGGATTATAAAAGGCTCGAATATTCAGAACGTGGCCATGGCCACACGCCCAGTACCAACCCCGGTGATCATCTCCAGAGAAGGACATTGACCAGTCATCCCGATTGATTACCGTCAGCCCTGCCGAATAATGCGAACCGCTAACAAGAACACGAGCAGTCACGGAAAATGCATAACTTGTGCGCCCTTGGCTATCATCCTCTACGTACAATAGCTCCTGAGTCCCCAAATGAGTGCCACCATGCATTTTATTGACAACATAGGCATCTGGAGTTTCTGTTATAGGCTTGTTATCCCACTCCATTAGCCAGATCTGGTCATTATACTTCTCTTCATTATCGGTACCTGCAACACTGTCAAGATTATCTTCAATCTTCATCCAGGTTGTACCGTACTCTTCTACCAGATCTTTCTCGATATCATATCGCTCACTGGCCTTATATTCGGTATTGCATAAAACAGCTACCCTGGAGCAATCCGAACTGGCCGTAATACCATGTGACTCATAACATTGATTCAGAATGGTGGCGTTACCTGTCTGCTCGAAGCTCATGGTATCAGGGTTATATTGAAGCTCGTAAACTGACCCAAAGGTTGTATCAGAGGCTTTATTCCCCTCTGACAAAGTTGTGGATACATACATTTTTGGCTGGTCAGCATCCGTTGCACAAGAGGCCGTATAGCTACGGATAGGAATATCAATATTTTCCTCATCCTGCTCACTGTCCGTACGGCCAATATAGTGGGCCAGCTGGTAAACTTCCTGAGCATTTACCATTGCGTTAGGCAAAGTGATATCTGTAGCGGTAATTGTTGCAAACCCGAGTTCAGCTGTTGACACATCTCCAACGGTTACAGTCGATGGGTCATTATCAGGCAATGAGGAGTCATCCCCGCTATCATCTGACCCGCTATCACCTGTTCCACTTCCTCCATCTTGATTACCCCCACTATTATCATCTCCGCCATCGCTCACAGGTGGTGAATCGGAGTCAGAATCCGACGAACCTCCCCCTCCACCACAAGCTGCAAGTGCCGCGGTTAGTGCAATTACCAATAATTTCTGCCCGAATAACTTTTCCATAATCGCCTTAAGTGCCGTGTTTTTTATTTTGGTGTTAGGTACTGTCCAAAATATAAGTTCCGGACAGTCATGAAATGCAAAAGTGGGCGAAATTTTAGCGGAAACGAAATTTAATTCTGTGCGTAACTTAAAAAAATATGAACACAATAAGGAAGCTTAAAAATGAGACATTCAACACCGACAGGACCCTAAATAAGGCGTACAAACTCCAGGCATCGAAAGATAAAAAGATAAAAAGATAAAAAGATATTAAATAGGGCAGTATCCAACACTAACCTAATGATAGGATAGAAAAGCAAATAAAAAACCAAACTAACACACAAATATAGTCAAAAACTCCGCCACCTGAATTCAGCCTCTCTCCTATCATAGATAGGTCAAACACATCAACTACACCTGAAGAAGAGGCTGGTTTTTCAAAGTATTTCAGCCAGAAAACTTATACAGCAAAGTAACAAGTGAGGATTTCCAACTGCAGACCGCATATAACTCTACAACACAATATAAAGAGCAAACTACAAGAGACCAAGTAAGACGCTCTCTTTTAAAGGTACATAAAGGTTAATCTTTCAATATCTTGTTGTAGCCAAAAGAATCCTTACCATAAACTTGAAAGCTACCTACCTCTGGAAGTTCATACTCCACCATTCCCTCCGCTGTTGAGTATACATCCTTACCTCCCGGTGCGACCCGTACATGATTTGCCGTACATCTTCCCACAAAGGAAAACCGAGAATTACTACTACATGTATTTGGATATGATGCATGCATATTTAGAGATGAAAACACAATGCACTCACCCGGCTTCATCTCCATATCTTTAACTTTGAACTTATCAAAGAAATCCTCTCCTAAGAGCTTCGCTGCCGTAAGAAAGACAAATATACTCTTAGTGAAAATCCGACCAAACAAAACCACCTTAAAAACATCAAAAAAATATCGGAATGAAAAAGGAAGCAAAGAAATATAAAATAACTTATTATCTTGTATAAAGCTGTATAGAAAATCCATTCTTGCATCACTAAACGACCCCGGCAAAAATCTCAAACAGCCATTTTCAATAGTAGATTCTGATAGAGCGACCCAAGCAGTAAGCTGTATCACTGCGGGATCAGTATCTTTTGTAGGCTGCAGTTTCGCATATTTACCAGTCTCCCTAAAAGTCGCATTTTGGTGCCATATAGTGCCGCTAGCACCAGGAAATTTATCGAAAAACTGTGATCGCCAACACATCACCTCATCACCCAATAGACTGGCAAGCTTGTGCGATAATTTTGGATTCCTCAACAGCTCCCTAAAAGACTTCATTCTAAGAGCCTGGTAAAGTCCAGCACTTTCAATTACCCATTGTCCATGCCGCTTTTCTATCTCTCTTACTTTACTGCCAACATAGCTTACCCCTTGAAAGTCTTCAGCAAATGCGTCTTCAGCCTCTTTACGTAAACTTGCTGCCTGATCTTCAGAAACCAACTGAAATGGTGGCAAATAACCATTTTTTTCAAAGTAACAAATTTGCTCTTCTGTTAGGAAATCATCCTTACCATCATCCCTTGAGACATTTTTTCTCGGAATAGTCACCGTCATATTTCTAAGCTTATCCAGCTCATCAAACATCTGCTTCTTTTTCGAACCACGCCATGGGAGGATTAATAGCTTATAAAGCAAAACAACAGTGATCATTATTAGAACTTGAAAGGCTTGCACTTTGGAGATCGCAAAATCTGCAGCATCCCCCATAGAACCAAATCCCTTCAGCATCTCCGAAAAAGTACTTTTTCCAGTCTCCATAAAACTTAACCTCATTCAAGTAATGACTACCCCCCACTAGTTTCGCATTACTTTGTTGTACCCATACGAATCACCACCATATATCTGAAATGAACTAACCTCTGGCAACTCAAACTCAACCATACCTTCAGCACTAGGAAATCTATCTTTACCAGAAGGGGAAACCTTTACATGAGTTGTGGTACACCTCCCAAGAAAGGAGAACCGGCAGTCAATTTTTGTTATGTTCGGGTAAGATGCATGCATATTTAAGGCAGAAAAAATAAGACATTCTCCCGCCTTCATTTCAACATCAAGAACCTCGAAATTTTCAAAAAAATCCTCCCCTAAAATCTCCACAGCTGTGAAAAACACCAAGGCACTCTTTGCAAATATAGAGCCATAGAAGCCGATTTTTGCCATAAAGTATAAATGAGGAAGTGAAAGCGGAAGCTGCGACAGATAGAAGAATCTATTGGTTTGCATATATTCATATAGGTAACTAATTCTCGCACCCGAAAACGATCCAGGAAGTAAAAGTAAGCAACCATTTTCACGAGCAGCATCAGTTAGAGCCACCCACGCATTCAGCTGAACTATCGCTGGGTCTGCATCTAACGCTGGTTGAAGCTTGGCATATTTACCTGTCTCACGGAAAGTTGCATTTTGATGCCAGACAGTGGGGCCAGTTCCCGGCATCTTATGGAAAAATTGACTTCGCCAACAAATAACTTCGTTGCCAAGTAGACTAGCTAAACGGTGCGATATTTTAGGCTTTCTTAGAAGCTCTCGAAATGAAGGGGGACTTAGTGCCTGATAGGCTCCAGCATCTTCTATCGGCCAGTCCCCATGCCTAATTCCGATATCACGAACCTTATCCCCGAGAAAACTAATTCCATGGAAACTTTTATCATATTCATCAAGGGCAAGCCCCTTCAGCTTGACAGCCTCACCCTCTGAAACAACAGAAAATGGGACCAAAAAGCCATTTTTTTTGAAGAAATCCAATTCACCCTGTTTAAGGAAGTTGCTCTCCCCCTCCTCATTTATTTCATCAGGCTGTGGGAGTCTAAGAGGCAAGTTCTTCAGGGCATCCAGATCTGAAAAGAATTTCCTTTTCTTCCGCACTTTCCATGGGGTAATCAAGAGGCGATAGATAACAAAACCTATGATTGCCAAATATATATGTAACCTCTGAAACCAAGAAATAGTGAAATCGGCACTATCCTCCAAAGTACCTATCCCTTTCAACATCTCAGATAGAGTACTTCCCTTATTTGCCATTCACTTCACCCTATTCCTATGGATCAATACTTTTTCGCAATCCGCTTACTTCTGAGTCAACCCGATCTTAGAAATCCTTTGGCACCATCTTATCCATCGGTTCAGGCGTAACCAGGTTCCACCAGAAATCAAACCGGTCCATTAAAGAAAGTAATATCTTCAACTCTCCCGCATCGCCCTCAATTTTGATTTTCCCATCCTCCATCTTCTCCTGGATAGATGCACTACCCAAGATGATATCATTGAGATCTGAGCGGTTTATCTGCACACTGCTTCCTGGATTCTCAACTGGGGGGCCATAGTTCAACACCGCATTCTCAAGCACAAGCGCATACTTTTCTTTTACGTCCGGCATATTGATATTGATAGAGAGCTTTTTGCCAGTTGCCTTTGGGCCGTTGAGTCGAATTCCCAGATAATCAAAAATCAAACCAGCCGGCATACTGCGAATAGTGTCCGGGCTCGCAGTCAGAGGGACAGGGTATCTCTGGATACCATCCCGCAACTCCCTGGCACCACTTAAGAAAAAATTTCTCCAGGTGCCATTCTCCTGCTGATAACCCAATTGCTCTAACGCATCTGCCAATAGGTCTCTTGCTGCACGATTATTAGGCTCTGCGGAAACCAATTTATCGAGCACCTCCGCAACCCAGCGGTACTCTCCTGCCTCATAGTCTTTCTTTGCTTGCTTGATAATATTGGCGGCCCCGCCCATATACTCGACGTACTTTATTCCCGCGGCCGTCGGTGGCATTGGATACAGGCGAGCGGGATTGCCATCGAAAAACCCCAGGTAGTAGTTCCATACCGCACGGGTATCGTGATTTACACTGCCGTAATAGCCGCGATTGGCCCAATATTGTGAGAGCTCTGGAGGCAACTCCATCAGCTCAGCCGTTTGAACCATGTTGTACCCGTGATTGGCTAATCGTAGGGTTTGATCGTTGAGGTACTTGTATAGGTCGCGCTGCTTTTTCAGATGATTCACCACATTCTCTGGTCCCCAGGTTGGCCAATGATGGGGTGCAAACAGAACTTCGGCTTTTCCACCCCAGCGCTGCACGGTTTCATTGAGGTAGCGAGACCAGTCACGAGCATTTCGGACCTTTGCTCCCCGCAAGGTGTAAAGGTTATGTAAGGTGTGGGTTGCATTCTCAGCAGCGGTTACGGCTTTGAGTTGAGGAATATAGAAGTGCATTTCTGCCGGCGCTTCAGAGCCCGGCGCCAAGAGAAACTCAAAGATAAGTCCATCCAGTTCCAAAGTTTGCCCGGTCTCAACAATGGAGTCTGTCGGTTCTATCAGTGTGATGGTGCCAGTGGAGGTTTCAAGACCGAGGCCAGACCCTAAGGTACCTTTGGGATCTTTAGGGATCAGGTTCCCGTACATAAAACTGGCACGACGCGCCATATGATTTCCTGCAAAGACATTTTCACTAACAGCTTCAATCAGGAAATCTTGCGGGGCTATTACCTTAACCTTGCCTGATTTTACATCTTCTTCATCGATAACACCGCGAACCCCCCCATAGTGGTCAACGTGACTGTGGGTGTAGATCACAGCAACGACAGGCTTGTTTCCGCGATGCTGCCGATAGAGGTTCAACGCTGCTTCAGCCGTCTCGGCAGAAATCAGCGGGTCCATAACAATGACCCCGGTATCGCCCTCAATAAAAGTTATATTGGAGAGGTCCGCACTGCGAACCTGGTAGATTCGCGGTATCACCTCATAGAGACCGCCCTCCGAAATTAATTGCAGTTGCCGCCACAGACTGGGGTTGGCACTGTCAGGAGCCTCTTTATCGCGAGCAAATTGAAATTGCTCCAAGTTCCATACCGTATCGCCTTTGCTGTTTTTAATCACACCATTATTTGGTAGAGGAGCAATAAACCCCCGCTTTACATCCTCAAAGTCCTTCCGATTTGCAAAGGGGAGCTCTTTCAGTACAGCCTGGTTTGATTTCATTGTGACGACACTGGCGGGATTGGGTTCTTGCGCTATGACACTTACGGTCGTTAGCGAACAGGCAAGGAATACTAAAAATAGCGAAAACAGCGGCAGCTTGTTAACGTTCATCAGTTGTTTCCTTTCCATAATTCACAAAGTGAAGCGGCAGAGCCCCTTGTAGAGGATAGGTAGGAAACTATTAAGCGGGCGGGTATTTATGCCGGAATCAGGAGAATATCTGACAAATTTAGGGGGAAAGGAACAAAAAAGCCGGCGAAGAGCGCCGGCTTTTTTGTCATTAAATATTATCTGACATCCAGTAAATGCCTGGCAATAATCAGGCGCTGGATCTCACTGGTACCTTCGTAGATTGTAGTGATTCTCACATCCCGACTCATACGTTCGAGTGGATATTCACGGGTATAGCCCACACCACCGTGCATTTGCAGAGCTAGATAACATGCCTCGTTAGCCTTCTCACTAGCGAACAGCTTGCCCATTGAAGCGGCAGGGCCAAACGGCATTCCGGCATCTTTCTGCCAAGCGGCTTGCAGCAATAGGAGTCGCGCACCTTCCATCTCAGTATATTTATCGGCAAGCTGCCATTGCAGCCCCTGGAACTCCGCCAGTTTTTTACCAAACTGCTCCCGCTCATGCAGATAGGCCCGGGCACAATCCAAAGCTTCAAAGCCGATACCCAGCGCCAGGGAGCCAATACCGATTCGGCCTCCAGCGAGCTCACCTGCAGCAATGCGAAAGCCGCGATTTTCTTCACCTAAAAGATGGGAGGCAGGAATACGGCAATTGTCGAAAGAAACCTCATTGGTAACAGAGGCTTTCTGTCCCATTTTTTCTTCGGCCTTGCCAATCACCAGGCCAGGTGTGCCAGCTTCAACCAGGAAGCAGGAAATACCTTTGCCTTTAGGCGCGGAAGAATCTGTCACCGCCCAAACAACAAAAATACCGGCAAATTCGGCGCTACTAATAAAGAGCTTACTGCCATTGAGAACGTATTCATCACCCTGCTTTTCCGCGCGGGTGCGCATAGAGGCCGCATCCGAACCGGAACCGGGCTCGGTGAGACAGAAAGAACCCGCAGGGTATTCTCCACTACAGATTTTGGGGAGGTATTTTTGGCGCTGCTCTTCCGAACCTACCGCCTGAATAACCTCTGCCACCATATTGGTTACGGACGTGGTCGTTGCAACAGAGGCACAGCCCCGCGCCAGCTCGGCGATCGCCAGGGAGAATGCGACAGTGCCAGCACCAGTACCGCCGTAATTGGGATCAATATTGATTCCCATAAAGCCCAGCTCTGCCAATTGCTTGAGCTTTTCCAACAAGAGCTCTCGATTACCGGTCTTGTCGAGTTCGGCAGCAATGGGCTTCAGTTCACTGTCAGCAAATTGCTTTGCCGCATCCTGAATCATCTGCTGTTCTTCGCTCAGTGAAAAATCCATACAGTACCTACTTATAGTTATTACGGACAAATCACACGGCACCCACCTTGGTACCGCATCGCTATGCCGAGCATAATAAAAACCGCGCCGACAATGGTTGCCAATTCCATCTGTTCATCCATGAAATCAGCAATCAATCCCTATGATTGAGGCCTGAGGAGAGAATTCAGATTCCTACCCAGGTTCATAAAAAAGCCAACCAGCAAAATCGCTACAGTTCTTTCACTCCGCACAGGATATTTGACTGCGCTCAATTAGCGCCGCGAACCTTTCACACTGGGTTCTGGGTCCGGTACCGCTACAGCGGTATCAGTCTTCACTTCCTCCATCACCACATAGGTGTGGGTTTCCCGTACTCCCGGTACGGATGCCAGCTTTTCACCGAGGAAGCGACGATAACCCAGCATATCCTTAATACGAATTTTCACCAGGTAGTCAAAACCACCGGCAACCATATGGCACTCCTGGACCTCCTCCAGTCCAGCCACATGCTCATTAAAGGCTTCCAATGCTTCAGTTGCCGTATTGTTCAGGGTCACCTGGATATAGACCACCAGGCCCGCATGAACTTTGAGCGGGTCGAGTAGCGCTACATAGTCGCGAATAAATCCTTCCCTTTCGAGCCGCTTGACTCGCTCCAGGCAAGGGGTGGGACTAAGGTTAACCCGGCGCGCCAATTCCACATTCGGCAAGCGGCCGTGACGTTGCAGAATTCGCAGTATTTGGCGATCAATACGATCAAGATCTTCCAACTGTCGAGACATTACAAAATACCCTACTGGTAATCACGCAATTAGGCGTGATATTTAACCACAACTCGCGACATTATGGCGATTAATTCTAACGATTTTCGCACATAATCCGGTTTTTTATTCTGACCCTAGATATAGAGCTTGGGAGACGATATGTCGACAAACTTCGCCGGAGACCTCCAGAATGCCCGAGACCGGGCACGCGAGTATTTGCACGCCGACGAAAACCTCTGCGTGAGCGAGCTGCTGGCTGCGCCACGCCCCAGCGACGAGATGCGCAAGAAAATTCTGAACACCTCGCGCGCACTGGTTCATCATTCGCGACAGCAGCGCAGCAAGCGCGGAACGCTGGACGCTTTCCTTCAGCAATTCGGCCTTTCCAATAAGGAAGGGGTTGCATTGATGTGTCTGGCAGAGTCCCTGCTCCGGGTACCAGACGCCGATACTGCCGACAAACTAATCGCCGAGAAAGTGCATTCCGGCAACTGGTCCAGCCATCGTGGCCAGTCCGACTCCCTGTTTGTGAACGCCTCAACCTGGGGCCTGATGCTCACCGGCAGCGTGGTGGAGCTGGACCCAGATATCACCGAGCGTCCCTCCCACTGGATGAAACGCCTGGTTAGCCGTATCGGCGAGCCCATGGTGCGCACCTCCATGATGCAGGCCATGAAAATTATGGGTGGCCAGTACGTGCTCGGCCGCACCATCAAGGAAGCCCTGAAACGCGGCCCCAAAGAAAACCTCCCGGGCACCCGCTTTTCCTTCGACATGCTGGGCGAAGGCGCCCGCACCATGGCCGATGCCCACCGCTACTTCGATGCCTATATGATGGCTATCGAAGAGATCGGCAAAGACAACACCCAGCGGGATGTGGTTGAGGCCAACGGTATTTCCATCAAGCTTTCCGCCCTGCACCCCCGCTACAGTGTGCTGCAGCGGGATCGCGTAATGGACGAATTGCTGCCCCAGGTGAAGCGTCTTTGTGTCGCCGCAGCCCAATACGATATGGGCCTGAATATCGATGCAGAAGAGGCAGACCGCCTGGATATCTCGCTGGATATCTTCGAGGCCCTCGCCCGCGACCCCGAAATTAAAGACTGGCAAGGATTGGGCTTTGTACTGCAGGCCTACCAAAAGCGCGCCCCCCATGTCGCCGACTGGCTGATTGCCCTGGGCCGCGATACCGGCCGCAAACTGATGGTGCGCCTGGTTAAAGGCGCTTACTGGGATAGTGAAATCAAACACTCCCAGCAGATGGGCCTGCCGGACTACCCGGTGTACACGCGCAAATGCCACACCGATCTGTCATATCAGGTCTGTGCGAAAAAACTGTTGGAAGCTGGCGATGCAATCTATTCGCAATTTGCCACCCACAACGCCTACACCGTCGGGCTGATTCTTGAGTTAGCCAATGGCCGCACCGACTTTGAATTCCAGCGCCTGCACGGCATGGGCCACTTGCTGTACGCACAAATTGAAGCGGTACACGGCAAGCGTGTGCCCGTGCGCGTCTACGCACCCGTGGGGGCACATCGTGACTTACTGCCCTACCTGGTTCGTCGCCTGCTGGAAAACGGGGCTAATAGCTCCTTTGTTAACCGCTTTATGGACGAGGCAACGCCGGTTGAAGCCCTGGTCCAGGATACCCTGGAACAAAGCGAAGCCTGCAACCCCTACCGTCACCCGCAAATTCCTGTTCCGGAGAATATTTATATGGGCGCAGAAGCCCTGCCACGGAAAAACTCACACGGCATCGAACTGACTGATCCACTCTCCGTTGATCCCCTGCTGAAAGAGCTTGAACAGCAACGCGAAAAGCACTTCCTCGGTGGCCCTATCGTCAACGGCACCATGGGCGAAGCGGAAGAACCGGTTTACAACCCGGCAACCGGCGAAAAAATTGGACACACCGCGAATACTGATAAGCACCTGATTGAGCAGGCCTATGCCTCCGCCACTGAGGCGCAGATCGACTGGGATCGCCAGGGCGGAAAACACCGCGCGGATATTCTCGACAGAATTGCTGATCTCTACGAAGATAAAGCCAATGAACTGGCTGCAATTATTTGCATTGAAGCGGGCCGCACCCTAAATGATGGCATTAGTGAAGTGCGCGAAGCTATCGACTTCTGCCGCTACTACGCCAACGGCGCACGCCAGCATTTCAGTGAACCCACCGAACTGCCCGGCCCTACCGGTGAACAAAATCAGCTGTATTTGAGTGGCCGCGGCACCTTCGTGTGCATCAGCCCTTGGAACTTCCCCCTGGCAATCTTTACCGGCCAGGTAGTTGCCGCACTCGCTGCCGGTAATGCCGTACTGGCCAAGCCCGCAGAGCAAACCCCCATCATCGCTGCACACGCCGTGCGCTTGATGCTCGATGCCGGTGTGCCGCCAAAAGTACTGCACTTGATTACAGGTACCGGTGCCGCAGTGGGCAAACTGCTGATCGAAGATCCCCGCCTGGGCGGTGTAGCCTTCACCGGCTCCACCGAAACCGCACGCCTGATCAACCAGCAGCTGGCAGCGAAAGAAGGCCCGATTGTACCGCTGATCGCCGAAACCGGCGGCCAGAATGTCATGGTCGTAGACTCCACCGCCCTGCCCGAGCAGGTGGTAGACGATGTGATCCAGTCTGCCTTCCTCAGTGCCGGTCAGCGCTGTTCCGCTCTGCGTATCCTGTGTGTACAGGATGTCATCGCCGATAACCTGCTGAATATGCTGAAAGGCGCGTGTGAAGAACTGACCCTCGGCGATCCCGGTAAACTGGATACCGATATCGGTCCGGTTATCGACGAAAAAGCCCTCGGCATGCTGGAATCCCACCGCGAGCGCATGGCGAGAGAAGCCAAGCCGCTATTTGCATTTGAGGAAGCGAAGAAGCCCAGCAAAGGCACCTTCTTCGGCCCGCAGGTAGTAGAGATCGAAGACTTCTCCGTACTCAAGCGCGAGACTTTCGGACCTTTCCTACATGTAGTTCGCTTCAAGGCAGACGAGCTGGAAGACGTAATCCGCCGCATTAATGCCACCGGCTACGGCCTTACCTTCGGACTACACTCCCGCATCGAAGGCCGCGCCCACGCGGTATTCAAGCGTATCAACGTCGGCAACTGCTATGTAAACCGCGATATGGTTGGTGCAGTAGTAGGTGTTAACCCCTTCGGCGGCCACGGCCTATCCGGCACCGGCCCCAAAGCCGGTGGCCCGCACTACCTATTCCGTTTCGCCAGTGAAAAAACCAAAACTATTAACACTGTTGCCACTGGCGGTAACACTGCACTGTTTACATTGGGGCAATAAGCTTCGATAAAACAATGAGAGAGCGGGCTTTTGGCCCGCTTTTTTGTGGAGAAACATTTCGCTAACCACCCACAAAGTACCAACTCCAAACTTCCCTTCCCCGTAAATTTTCAGCCCCTGTAAATTAATCGGATGAATCATGGCAATTAGTTCAATTTCAAGCGCAGTCTTTTGCGGCAACAACCAAGTATTTTCTTTTACAGCTCCACATAAGGTATAGTTGGTCGGCCCTAAAAATGAAATGGATTCAATGAAAAACATAATAGCTGGAATAACAATAGGCTTAGTCGCCGGATACTTAGGCCCATTAATTACAGGATATTCTGCAGCCATCACTATACCCGAAGCTTTCAGAGTACTCCTTTCAGATGGGGGAGCTGTTCTTTGGGAAATTTTTGTTGTCCATTTAATAGGATATGGACTAATTGTTTTCACACTCATTTTCTTAGCATCTAGGCTGATAAAACTGCACCCATGGGCAACTGCAGCAATTGCCATTATCGCCTGCGAAGCCACTCTGTATTTTTTCCACACCAGTGAATACACACTTTACGTACCTCATATCGTAGCTCTGGCATTTTGTGCATTCTTAAGCGCAACGCTCGCCAGGAAGAGCGCAAATATATCACCTGCTGTTTAATTACTTCTCGAGTTAAGATTAATAGAAGTTAAAGAATTTTTGATCGGCGACCTGCTCAAACCCCAATAGATGGTGTCTTATTTTTAAAATAGAATTTGATAAATAAGACACCCTATTTTGAATGGCCAGCTTGGTACTAGTACCAACAGAAAAAAGCTAATAATAAATTTACCTTTACGACCATTCACTACCATAGAAACCTTCCTAAACCTGCTAAATATAAAATCCCTAAGGGCATATAAAAACAGATCAGATTAAACTATCAGCTACGACAATCCAGCGTCTTCGATTCAAGAACCACAAACTCTTCACTCATCACAGTGCCGACAATCGTGACTGTATTGGTAGAAAATACAAAGCCCAATGACAAAACTGGTTAACCAGTGGGTAACATCAAACTGTTTCCCTTGTAGAAAGACTTTTACGCCGCCAAAGGGATAGTTCTTGTCTTGACGCGCCACCGCAGGTGGGAGAAGCTAAGGCCACTCTGGGCAATAAAAACCCTGTCCCAGTATAAAAATGAAGTTTCATGTACACCGATTTTGGGGAGTCTCAATGCGCTCGCTGATACTGATGTGGTTGCTGTCCTTCTTTTTGATTGCCTGTGGTAGTGAACCAAAAACTCACACAGAAAATTTAAATACCGAGATCAAACCCGCCTCCAAGGCAACTATTTCCCACAATAGATCCCTGGCAAAACAACTCCCCTTCGGCGATGAAACTGATTTTCTGCTGGCTAAACGAGGCTTTATTGAATCTATTCCCGGCGCCCAAGTGAAAAATACCGAAGGTCGGGAAGTCTATGGCCTATCCCAGATGCAATTTTTACAAGGCACCCCTCCTGATACCGTCAACCCCAGCCTTTGGCGTCAGGCCCAGCTCAACGTCCTGAATAACGGCCTGTTCAAAGTGGTAGATGGTATCTATCAGGTGCGCTCGCTGGATCTGGCCAATATGACTCTGGTGCAGGGTGAAAACGGCTGGATTGTTATCGACCCTCTCACTTCTGCGGAGACTGCAGCCGCAGCACTTGCACTGGCCAACAAGGCACTAGGAGAGCAACCGGTAAGTGCCGTTATTTTTACCCATAGCCACGCAGACCATTTCGCCGGTATAACTGGAGTTCTGACTAAAGAACAGCTCGCGAGCGGTTCTATCGACATTATTGCACCAGAGGGTTTTGCTGAGGAGGCGATTAGCGAGAATGTGCGCACCGGGAATGTGATGCAGCGCCGTGCGTTATACCAATTTGGAAATTTGCTGCCCTCCAGTCCGGAGGGTTTTGTCTCATCCGGCTTAGGCAACCGGGTATCAGATGGTGAGCACGGAATAGCTACACCAACAATAGAGATTACTGAAACCGGTGCAGAGATGACAGTTGATGGAGTGGACATCGTCTTCATTAACACACCCGGGGCCGAAGCACCCGCAGAGATTGTGTTTTTCTTCCCTCAATTTAACGCACTCTGCATGAGTGAGATCGCCAACCATACACTGCATAATATTTACACTCTGCGTGGTGCGAAAACCCGCGATGCCAAGGCCTGGAGTCGCTATATTGAGTACGCCATGGAGAAATTTGGCGATAAGACCGAGGTGGTTTTCAGCAGCCACCACTGGCCCACCTGGGGCAAAGATGAAGCTATGGATTACCTGGCTAAGCAGAGGGATCTTTATAAATATATCCACGACCAAACACTGCGCCTAGCTAACCACGGTTACGATATGGTCGAAGTTGCAGAGCGCCTTGAGCTCCCCGAGAACCTTTCTCAGGCTTGGGCCAATCGAGGATATTACGGAACTGTCAATGTTGGAGCCAAGGCAGTTTACAATCGCTATTTGGGTTATTTTGATGGCAACCCAGCAAACCTCCACCCTATTCCTCAGGAAGAAGCTGCAGAGCACTACATCGACTACATGGGGGGGGAGAAGCCATTATGGCTCGGGCCCGACAGGATTTTGCCCAGGGCAATTATCGCTGGGTAGCCATGGTGCTAAAGCACTTGGTTTTCGCTGAACCTGAGAACGAGCAAGCCCGTTACCTATTGGCTGACAGCCTAGAGCAACTCGGCTATCAGTCAGAATCTGGTATCTGGCGCAACTTTTATCTCTCCGGAGCCAAGGAATTGCGTCATGGTATCGAATACCGTGAAGAAATACTGCCCGATGAAGAAATAGTAGCGCGAGTCCCTCTCCAGCTGCTTTTCGACGCGATGGCGGTGCGCCTTAACGGTGAGAAAGCGGCAGATGCAGATATCCGCTTAAATATCGATATGACTGACACTGGAGAAAAGTACTTAGTCGTAGTGCAAAATGGGGTACTGCACGGCTACCCCGGCCGACACAGTAGCGAGCCCTCTGCCAGCCTCGCTCTGAACAGTACCGACTTACGTATGATGTTTAGCGGGTTAGTAGGCGCCCCTACTCTAATCAAAGATGGTCGACTCAAGGTAAGCGGAAATCCTTTGGCCCTAATAAAATTCGGGCGGTTATTTGATAAATTTGATCGTAATTTTAGCCTTGTAACACCTTGAAGAAGTTAAGCGGCCAGCGTGTAAAATTCTAACTAACTACAAACTGTAATACGCCTGATAACAGCAGATATCTGCCCCATACCAACCCAAACAATACAGAGCCTTTTGGGCTCTGTATGTTTACAAGGCCAAATTCTCCCTACCCAAGAAAGTCATACTACCGATTGATAGAATGTGCCCCGCATAGCACGTGAACCCATCTGTCAAACTAACTACCCATTCGTCTATTTCAAACCTGCATCAGCATTCAATAACTGTTCAACCAAATTGAAAATCATGACACACAGAATGCAAAGTTCTGCAGGAAACTTCTTAGATAGATTAATTTACAAGAGCCTCTAAAACAGCCTCTGCAGTGATTAAGATAATCTCGGCACATAATAAGATTACTCACCACCCCACCTCACTCCGCCCTAAAAGCCAACCTGCTATAAACCACGAATAAAACCTATAACCGCAGAATCACAACCTAAGCCAACCATATATTAAATCCAACTTAAAAACCCTCAATTTACTCACAATAGAAATAGACAACACGCACAAATCAAACCTATTACTATTTATTGATATTACGCACCAAACAACAAATACGTAATAGTTCTTCTAGCCGTCAACATCGAAAATTACAAAACCTTACAACGGCTTGATTGGCTCACATAAAATATTTACTGTCCACACCGCATTATTAAATCGTATTGGACAATGGAAATGGACAATGGAAGATATAATGGAACTTTCGGTAGCAACAAAGATTGCTGCAACAGATACGACAGCCAGGGACTTTAAGTCTTATCGATCATTTCGCACCAAAATCCTTGCAGCAACAAGGATTGAAGATGGTCTTGCGGTAGATTCAAAATACTACGATGAGTTGCTAACTTCCTCCGGGGCATTAAATGTCTGGTCGTTGTATATGCTTCAATCACTTGAATGCATGATTGAAGCGTCTCAGGTTGCACTTGAATCTCTTGATCAACTCAAGGATAGTCTTTCAGAAATTCTAAGGCTTGATGCGGATTCACTTTTAATACAGATACGCGCCAATACAGAGGTCGATGAAACATTGGCGACAGCGCTTAAAGAAGGTTTAAAAAAGTATGGCACTACGGAGAAATGGCTCTTAACTCTTCGACAAGCACTTTTAAGCAGAATAGAAATTAGCGAAGAAGGAAAGCGCCTAGTTGAGGCTATTCAGGACGGTCGACCACCGGAAAGACCACAGCTGTTTCCCGTCTTAACCTACCTTCACGACGACTCTCTTGCTTTAATTTTTTGTTTGCTTGGCGGCCTCACAATGAAGGCAATCTGCGTTGTTACTCTACTAATTGCCCTCGCACCGCACAGCCCTAGCGAACCACCGCCGCCCCCTCCACCACCACCGCCACCCCCTGAGGACTAACAAAATTAACAACTCCAACAATACATCGAGTTCATTGTGGTATGCAGTTAAAAATTAGAGTACAACTTAATTGCATGAGTTATTGCTAGTGGCAAGGGCGGCAGAGATAAAGCACTGAGCGCCCTTGTCAGTTTCCATCTATATTTCTATGATTCTATTTGCAACACAAGCTATAAATAAATCCACCTAACTGCACTGAGAGCTTTTGCAAGAACTGTTAGCTAACATTCAGCAAGTCATCTGATTAAATATTTACCAACTGAAAGCCAAACCTTATTTGCCTATCCATGTTTAGGATTTGGGCAGTATCGATAACTTAAGTTATTTGTCGTCTCGTAAATATCACCACTGGATACACTCTCATTAATTTGGCAATAGTAACCATATCGACTTGAAGATCTTCAGCTGGAGCTACAACTCCAACTTTGAGCTCTGATGCGTACCCAATAACGCGTTTTTCACTTACTATTTTAGGCGCACTCTTCTACCCTATTCAAAAGGCAAGCATCTACTCGAAAAGGAGAGATTTCAACTTCCTTTAGCAGAGGCGCAGCCTTGTTTCGCCCTTTGGTTTGACTTGTTAGCCTTTTTTAGCGAGTGAAACTTATTTCTAGCGCCACTCAAAGCTGAGTCAGATATTGGGCATTCCTGTGCCTTTTTATTTGCTTCGCTATATTTTGATTCTAACGCGGAAACTGATGCCCAACCTTCTTCTATGCTCATTACATCTGCTTTTATTTTTCCTTTCGATATCCTGGACTCTCTCTCAATGTCAGAGTACAAATTACCGACTTCAATATGTAGCATAGATTTTTTCTGGTAGCTTAAGTATGTTTGAACTCCTGCAAGAGTTGCTGCCAGAAGTGATAACACAGAGATTATTGTGCCCGAATAATCGCCTAAAGACTTAATCAAGGTTGAGCCAATAAATACATTTATTATAACAACCGGAACTCCAAGAATTAGCGTCAGATTTTGTTTGGAGCTGGATGATTTAAAATGCGCAAACTTACAAGTTGCTGCATTCATCTCTATCCTTTCAAATTCAATTAGGAGTGTTTCCTTTTTATCCATCATTCCTCCTTGTAAGGCTAACGACTACAACAGGGGTGGCCGGAGCGTAGCGTAGCGTAGGCTGTCCCGCGAAGGGCCAAAGGCCCGCAGTAACCTGCTTGTACTTGTATGATTGCTCTTGTCTGATTCTGATGTTGAAAATCCTTTTCGTTAACGGGTAAATTGAGACCCACCTTCGGCGGCCACCGAAGGCCTTGTTTATCACAGTTCGCTGCTTGACTGGTTCGTAAAAGACCGATAACAAGTATGAACGTGATAAGCACTCACTAGGCATAACTCGGATAGTCATGTGGGCCTCGAGCCCGAATAGCAAGGCGGAGATAGCTTATCTTATGGAACCTCAAGAGATCAATGTCGGTATCGATACCAGCAGTAAACAACTCGATATTTATGTGAGACCTACTGGCCAATTCTTTAGTGTTGCCAATGATAAAAATGGCATTAAGGATGCCATTAAACAATTACAACCTCTTAAACCTCAAAGAGTATTAATAGAGTCTACAGGAAGACTCGAATTAGAGTTTGTTTGCGCCGCTGACAGAGCAGGATTACCTGTTGTTGTTTGCAACCCTTCACAGATAAGAAGCTTCGCTAAATCCGCAGGGCGCCTCGCCAAAACTGACAAGCTAGATGCAATGGATATTGCACATTTTGGTGAGGCCATGAAGCCAAGACTATCGGAGCTAAAGCCAGTAAAGCTTAGGGAGATCAGTGACTTACTGGCTGTAAGAAGTCAGTGTTTAGAGATGAGTACAATGCAAAAGAATCGGCTTCAGAGGATGCCGAAATCAGTACACAAACCTATCCAGACCATTCTAAACACCATCAAGAAAGAGTTACAAGGTATCGACAAGCAACTGGATAAACTGGTTAACAGTGTGTCTGAGTGGCGGCAAAGGCGCGACCTATTGTTGAGTGCCAAAGGGGTCGGAAATGTATTGGCTTATACGCTGATGAGTGAACTTCCCGAACTAGGAAAATTGAACCGTAAAGAAATCGCTGCACTTGTAGGTATCGCTCCGATGAACCGTGATAGCGGCAGCTTCCAGGGAAAGAGATATATTCGAGGAGGAAGGCATCGTGTACGAACAGTTTTGTTTGTCTCCATCATGTCAGCCATTCAGCATCATCCCAAATTAAAGCCGATGTATAAGCGATTAGTCGACGCTGGCAAACCTAAAAAGGTTGCTCTGATTGCCTGCATGAGAAAGCAGATTACCATCCTGAATACGATGGTGAAAAATAACACCTATTGGGATGAAAGTATGGCTTAAAAACTTGACGAGTAACCATAGTCACTTGTTAAGCATTTGCTAACACCCCAGCTAACCAAAAAATAGTGATGTACATTAAAGCGGTAAAGCTGATTATAAATATAACTTGCAAAATGGATAGTTTGGAATGGATACCAAAATCAATGAGCTCATAAAGTTTTTTGGGGAAGTTCTTTTTTATACTTAGTATAACCATAATTAATGCTATACCTACATAAAGCAACACGATACCCCAAAATCTCTCTGGTTCAATATCAATACTGATTGTTTCTGAGAGCCCAGCTCGTTTATAACCAATTACTTTACCGATCACAACAGCAAACACGCAGTAAGCTAACGTGAAAATGGCAAACAGTAGATGAATTAATCCAACTTTCTGCAGCATTGCTGCTCCATACTTTAGGTGTTTAACGCCTCAATAACCGGCAGCGTTGTGGCGCAGCCACGCTTTTAGCTGTCCGGCGCCGTAGGCGCGTAGTTAATTGACTTGTTAAATTACTCAACAACCGGAGTTCCCCAGCCGTCATAATCAGCATCAAACTCGTTTGCCAGCTTGAGCATTAAAGAGTTTTCACTGTTAATTACTTTAATGTCTAAAATGGTCTCTTTAATTAAGTCGCCATACCAGTAATGAGTGCCTTCATGTACGTTGTCACCGACATTAGCTACACGGTAACCAAGAGATTCTCCTTTAGCCATAAGCTCTTTAAGTGAGTTAGAGCTAAAGCAATAAAAATGATGCTCAAGAGGGTGCGGTTTACTTGGATCAGAACCAGCATCAATGAGCGCTTGAATCGTTTTGCCATTCATTTCCATATTTGGTGGAAATTCGGCCGCTTGAGCGCCACTAAACCCTAGCGCGGCCATTATTGAAATAAGAAGCTTCCTCATGACTTTCCTTGGTAATTTAACGCAAAGCTAAAAGGCCGGAGGCATTTTTTGCCGGAGGTCCAGCCCACGTTTTTTGGGGGCGAATTTTCAGCGTTTTGTTATAACGTCTCATCTAATCTCTCTGATACAGAAAGGCTTTTTCTAAGTAGCAGCGAGACCAAATATATAATTGCCAGAGGAGGTAATAATGCCATAAATCCACCAACTACAACCGCTCGTTTAACCTTTAAGGTTTTTTTGATAGCTAGCATATAGCTAAGAGCTAATACAACACAAAACCATAGCAATATACCCAGGGCTTCGATATTGGAAATATTAAACAGCTCGTACATTCCGCATTATCCATTAAGGAGCTATAACGCCTCAAACACCGGATTGGTGATGTTGGCGGCTTTTTTGGAACAAAAAAGGTGACAGCTTTACCAAGTCCGAGTGATTTGACTTGTTACCTGTTGCCACGTAAGAAGCTCCCCAATTTTTTAAAACTAAACCCCACCCCTGATATATTTGGCTCTAATATAATTGAATCTACAATAGCCGACCCGATTCCTTTCTGTGCTTCTTTAGCAATGCTGAAGTCAGAAAGGTCTTTCCCTAATTCTATGTCCGAAAATAGTCTTTCGACTAAAGCTACAACCTCGGTTGTAGTAGAGCAAAACTTTTTCAAGGGAATTAGAACAAGTTTTAGGTCACTCTCCTCTTGCTCCCGGTATAGACCTCGCCTGCGACTGTAGCCATGATTGTTTTCTAAGAAATATGAAGGGTGCGCATTTGTAACCAATATCGCTGGCAATACATCCTCGCCCCTTTCATTGTTAATTTGGTGCCAAGAAAAAACCTCATTATCAAAATGAGCCAATTCAGTCCCCTTTATTACTACAGCCCGATTTTGGGCAGCTAGGTTTGCCATTTTATCGAAATTTTCGTTTAGCGCTCTGGCTAAAGACTCATGCCACCCATACTCAAGCAAATAGATCAAATAATCTCTATTTTCACTTTTGGGAATATTAGTCAACGAGTGCACATGCAAACCCATATGTTATTTTCTCCTAGACAGGTAACGCCTCAATAACCGGCAGCTGGAACGAAGCGAAGCGTAGAGCAAGCTGTCCGGCGCCGTAGGCGCGAAGTTGATTGATTCGTTATGTGTTTTTGGCACCGAGATACCCTTTACTCAGTTTTGTCTTGTTGTACTGAGCGATATCAGTGAAAGGCCAATATGCCAACTCACCATGTTCTTGCCACTTTTCGAGAGTGCTTTGCCCGAAAGCCCCGAAACTGATTGAGTTAAGAAATCTGTCTCTGAAACTAGCAGAGGGCCACTTATACTCAATGTCTGACTTTAGGAAAAGAATCCAACGCGCTACAACAGACCGCTCTTCATTGGAAAGTGCCTCTTTGCCTCTAAGTTTGTACTCTTTCATATCGCTGTACAGACACCAAACCCCGTGATGAAAAACCTCCCATACAGCATCATCTTTTGACTGAGGTAAAGCATCTTCAAACTCATCATTTGTAATTATGCCAGCAACCAAGCTACGAATAAGCTCAGCAAGTTTATTTCTAGATTCTCGGTCAATCATGGTTTGCACATAACGTTGCCAGCAAGGGCAGCCGAAGCGGAGCGTAGGCTGTCCAGCCCAGCCTCCGGCTGGGCGATCTTGCCTGGCCTAGTTATAGCTGGCGCGCACTGAACGACCTACTTGCTCTCTGCCAGCCAACTTTGGCTGGCCATTGCCCGATAAATTTACAGGAGAAAATACCATACTTTTCCCAACGGATAACTATCCGATTGGCACTCAACGATGGCCTAGCAGGCTTGTAGGGCTTACTGACTGAAAGCGAAGGCACTGGAGCGGAATCGCGGTACCAACTTGCAAGAAAACTCTCAGGAAAAGTGTGCTCAGATAGAGATTGATGCTTGCAGCAGCTACAAAACATCTAAATATTGACCGCCACAATAACGCCGCGCTCAGAGGCGGCTTACTTTGGGCGCTTTATGCGCGAAAATAGGAGCAAAGCGACTGCGCATAAAGTGCACAAAGTAAGACGTCGCCTTGCAGCGCTTTGTTAGGGCTAACCCCGGGCACTGCCTCTATGCTTAAGCCAAAACCCAGAATGATGCTGTGCAACCGACAGCCCTAAGTAGAAACGCTCGATGTTCAGCTGTGATTTTGGAAACGTGAATTCACGCACGAACATCGATTGCAAGAGTACTAGTGCCGCCCCTATCTGGGTAGAAGACTCCGGCCCATGCCCGCCATTTATATAGCTGGGAAAAAAGTCCATCATTTCCCTGAAATGAAGGCGAGCCATTGCAACAGCAATTTGTGGGCTAACCATACTACCATTTTTGAAGCGGTTCTTTAGCTCTTCCAGGTGCGACTTATTCTCCGAGACAATGAGGCACATACATGCAATTAAGTGCGAACGCCAATTCACATCAAGTAGCAGAGTTTCATAACCTGCATGTTCGGTTTCAAGCTCAGTAGCTAGAGCACTAAAGATAGAAAGATCACTTTCTACTTCAAATGGTTGAAAACTCAAATCAAAGGCCTTCAGGTAGAAGCTACCATCATTACTGAGCTCTTCTAACCTCTTAAATACGTTCATCTACCAATTGCCCTAACGCTTTTGTAAACGGCGAGCGACGCAAGAGCGAGTCCAGCGGAGCACCGAAGGTGTGTAGCGGTGTTTGACAAACTTGTTAGAAGTATTGTGCAAAGTGCTCATCAAATGACCTGTAGCGACCAAGACAGATCGTATCAAACTCGTCTAGATCTCTTTTCTTGAATACACCAATATTTCTTAATGCTTGGTTAATACCGCCTTCAGTTTCTTCCATTACAACTTTACTATCAGAATACACCGCAGCGTATTGCTTACCGATACCACCAAAGTAGTCGGTAAAAATAATTGCATACCTCTTTAAGCCCAGCTCTTTAGCAAAATAATGGGTAACAGGGCAGTTTAAAACAATTTTCCCATTACTTTCATTTGATATTAACAGTTTTTCTGCCCAATGATCTGAATGCCCTGCATTTAGACCTACGATCGAGAACCCCTCATGGTTGACACACGGCAACTCGAATTTCCTTAGTAGCTCTGCATCGATATCGCCTTTGGCTACAATTGCTTCTATATGATGCCCCACGAATTCTCCTTCGTACTTCTAACGTTGCCAGCAAGGGCAGCCGAAGCGGAGCGTAGGCTGTCCAGCCCAGCCTCCAGCTGGGCGATCTTGCCTGGCCTGGTTAAATTTTATGTCCATTGAGGCCACCCCAGCGATTTAAGCCATATTAAAAAACTGATACAGCTCAGATATGGTAAACAATTGTACAGTCTGAATCGCTGCTTGCGATACCATAGAAATAAAATAGCCAAATACGTCGCGGTAAAACCGGCAACTACATGGAGAGCTAGCCTTGCAACGTCACGAGACTCGTTTGAATGGACAAAGCCCATCTCAATGACATACCAGTTTACCCACATAGCCGATAACCACGGTAAAAGTGAAATCACAATGAGAGATTTATCAATACGACTCACTGGAGATTGCCCTTAGGAAATTTAACGCCGCTAGCAAGGGCAGCCGAAGCAACGCGTAGGCTGTCCAGCCCAGCCCCGAAGGGGTTGGGCGAGCTTGACTAGCCTGGTTATGGCTGGCGCGCTCGGGACCGACTACTAGCACTTTGCCAGCCACAGTTTGGCTGGCCGCTGCTCAATATTTACGAGGAAAGAATACCGCACTTTCCCCAACCAATTCCTATTTTACTGGCACTCCACGAAATTGCAGCGGACTGCCCACCTCCACCACACTTGAGCAAATACCCTAGGAACGAAACTGCCTGAATAGCAATCAGTAAAATTGCTCAATACCAGATGCTATTTAGTGGCACGAAACCTTCAGTTACCGCGAAAAATCAATAAAACCGACCGCCACAATAACAGCTATATAGTAATCATTCTGATCACTATTATATTGACTACTATCTCATAATCAATCTACCGCCACCACTACAGTTTCCCATAGAAAATCAAGTGGTTATATTAAAATGGCACGATCGAACAAACTACAAAAACGATCACTATGACTACTATCTCAATTTCGCCCTGCTCACGTAACCCAATGATTTCAGGGTGTTTCCCACAAAATTTCAGCCTAACTCAGAAATAACACTCACCATGATCATATTTAACCAAGCTGGCGCTTACTAACTGGCATAAATCATATTGCTTGCCCCGATAATTGAGTAAGCCGAATCATGAGTGCCCCCTGAAAATGCTAATTTAGATAGCAGCAATCATCTTGAGGGTATGTTGCTGGGGAGGATGAATAGATTTCAGAAATTAGAAAATTATCCTCTCAAGGTGGTCAGTTAGACTCCCCATCTATCTTAATTTTTGTAGCTCTTCTCTTGAATATTAATACGCTCTAGAACCTCCAACACCGAATCAAAGCCCTTGGTATGAAACGCATTCATACCCACCTTATTCGCCACCTCTACATTTCTAGGGATATCATCCATGTAGACAACACTACTGGCTTCAACTTCCAGCTGCTCAAGCGCGTGCTTGAAAAATGCTTCATCGGGCTTTGCCATACCTATAAGGTGGGAAGCGAATATTGGGCCCAAATAGTTATGTGCATTAAATTCATGAGTGATGCGTGGCCAGTGAAGTTCATTGGTATTTGTCAATGCGGCCACTCTGTAATTTTTCTCTAGAGAACTGAGTAATTCAATTGCTCCTGGATAGAATCCCGTAGGCCAGTTTGTGAAATGATCGATTATCGTCTCTATCGATTCCTCTATTTCCAATTGAGACTTTAAAGCGTTTGCAAATTCTTCTGTGGTGATTTCTCCTCTCTCAAACTGCCTTACCGGACCGGAGATAATAACATCAGTCACAGGCGCTTTACCGGTTGGTAATGGACGGCCTTTTAGCTCTATTAGTACGCCGCCGAGATCAAACAGTAATACATCAACTTTCAAAACCCATAACCCTCATATTTTCAACGGTCAGAAACGCGCTGCTCACTCCTCACCATCAGATACGCCTCGGAGAGATCAAGGCTAGTGCTATCAAATTAGCCAATATCATTCTTATCGTCCTACTTTCTTTCTCACTATGATCTAAGATCCCAAGTACAATCAGAAGCTAGTAAGCAAACTATGACGACTTCCCTTCATGAGCTTGTGGAGATGGTGCTCGCAAGAAAGATTAGCGCAGTATCACTGATTGAAGAAGCTTGTGACAATGCAGTTGCTCATTCCGAACTCAATGCTTTTATCTGCCTCGATCGGCATGGCGCCCTTCAAAAAGCCAAATGTATTGACAGGGAATTGGCCTCCGGTAGCCACCGTAGGCCCCTTGCCGGTATCCCCATCGCTGTTAAAGACAATATCAATGTAAAGGGTATGCATACCACTGCTGGGACCCTTGGCATGAACTTTCTGCCGAAGTCCTCTGCCCCAGTGGTTGAGCGGCTAGAGGGATGTGGGGCCATAGTGGTTGGGAAGACCAATCTACATGAGCTCGCCTTTGGCGTAACCTCCAATAACGCTGCATTTGGAGCCGTAAGGAATCCGTGGGACATCGCTTGCTTCCCCGGCGGTTCATCGGGGGGCACCGCTGTTGCTGTAGCCGCGGGGATTGTGCCCGCTGGCCTCGGCACCGATACCGCCGGCTCCGTCAGATTACCGGCGGCGTTAACTGGTATTGTTGGCTTTCGCCCTTCAACTGGCAGCCTTAGCTGCCAAGGAGTCGTACCCTCTGTGCCAGCATTTGACACGATCGGCCCTATGGCTGTTAGTGTCGAAGATACCATCTATCTGTTTGAAGTGATGACAGGAGTCTCCGTACCCCAATGCAAGCCAATCAATCAGTTGCGCTTGGGGCTTGCCCATCCTCTATTTGACAACCTCTCACCTGGAGTAAGCCAGTCTTTCAGGGCTCTAATCAGTACCCTTATTGATGCCGGAGTAGACCTGGTAGAAGTAGACCTTTCACCAATAGTCAGCGCCGCTCTCGAAATCGGATTTCCCGTCGGGTTTCATCAGATGCGGACTGCCATGGGGCATTTTCTGGCGAATTATCAACCACAAACTCAACTAGAGGGTTTGGTAGCAATGATCAAAAGTGAGGATGTGAAAGAGGTCTATCAGGAATCAGTGCTCGGCCCTAAGGCGCCGCCAGACTCAGCTTATCAAGCGGCCTTAAAGAAATTGCCTGCTGTGCACGAGAGCTATTCGAAGATCATCCAGCAGCATCAACTGGACGCGATCGTATTTCCAACTGCGCCTATCGAAGCGCAACCCCTGGAAACATCCTCATATCAACTGGAGCTAAATGGACAGACACTCCCCACCCTGGACACACTGATATACAACAATGTCTCCGCACCAGTTACCGGTGCCCCGAGCATCAGCATCCCCATCGGGCCAAGTACCAATGGATTACCGGTGGGCCTGGAGATAGATGGGTTACCCGGAGCGGATTTGGCACTACTTGCCGTAGCTAGACAGATCGAACAGGCAATAACACTCCAAAAGTAAGAGGAACTATCCCCCCTCTTCCCCTCAGGGCATTGTCTTCCATATAGCGGTATTACTTGATGAGTAAATTGCTTTACCGTCAGTTGCTACGCTATACACGCCGCCGGGAACAGGGTAAAGATTAACCAGAGAGCCGTTCTCTCGATAGTGTCGCAGCCCGTCACCTGCCGCCACCCACAGATCATTTTTGGGGCCAGTAACAATAAAACCATCAGGAATCCCTACTGGTACCGACAACACCCATTGCTTCTCCTCCAATTTTTCAGGGGATGGCAAAGCGCTTACATAAATGTCTTTTGTTTTTTTGGGGTTGTAAGGATTCTTTCCATCGATAGCTGCAGTATCACCAATATAGATTTGGTTGCCTATTGGGGAGATTGCCAACCCATGAGGCATCATGTACTCCGCTGACAAGCGAATTAACTTTTTTGTTGAAGGATCAAAAGCATAGACAGCTGGCGTTAACATTGGCTCAGGCTTGAAGCCTTGGTTGTAGCCGTAATCTGGATCGGTGAAGTAGATCCAGCCAGAGGCTGACTGTACAACTTTATTGGGTGAATTAAATGGCTTACCTTTATAGGCATCTACAAGCACTTCTCGTTGACCGTCTGAAAGGCTTATGCGGCTGATAGCGCCCGGGGTTGCTCCTTTCCCCTGCTCTGCAACCAATAAATATTCACCGTCATTGCTAAGCCACATGCTGTTTGCCATATTGCTTCGGTGCTTCCAGGTTACAACTTCGCCAGTAATAAAGTCGTAGTAACGGATCGCTATCTGTGGATTCTCAATCTCTAAATCTGGAACACTGGTGAAGTAGAGACGTTTCTGGGAGGGTACATAAACAAGCCCCTCATGTGCATCCGTTTCCACCAAGATCGAATGGGTAGCCTGCATCGGGGAATTCCCCAGTAGATAATTGCTGTAAGTAATAGCCAAGAAAAGGACTGAGCTGAAAAGCAAAGAAAAGAAGACACTGGGGGATTTAGTAGTCATATCGCCCCTAATTAGACTTTATCTGTACGGATAGTTCTGCGACTACTCTACTGTGAGCCGCTGAAGGTATCATCAGGGTCATTCTCTGAACCCACACTGGAAACGGCCTTATCCAGCATTCTATTGATCTCCCCACTCTCCTTTAGGCTTTCTAGAGCAGCATTTAGTCGCTCGAGCAGTTCCTTATTCCCTTTCTTAACACCGATACCAAAGGGCTTTGGCGGGAAGTCTCCACTAATATTCACCAGACGATATAAAGTCGGATAAGCTGATGCTTTACGCAAAAGTACCAGGTTGATAATGTCATTGGAGGCAGCATCAGCATTTCCACTTTGAACAGCCTCTAAGGTCGCTGAGCTTGTGGGCGCTACAACCAATCTTGCCCCCTCCAATGACGGTAGGACAGCACGCATTCTTTTCAGGGAAAGTGAGCCTTTAGTAACAGCAATTATCTTACCTTCCAGATCAATAAAGCTCTCAATATCGCTATCTTTATGGACCAGTAACCCCTCCCCTGTGACGTAATAAGGAATCGAAAAGTCCACTTTTTCTTCGCGCTCTGGAGTGATGGTAAACTGGGATACCACCATATCCACTCTTCCGTCTTCAAGTGCCTTTATACGATCCTCATCCAGCACACGGGTTAGCCTTATATAACCAGGGCCGCCAAATAACTTCTCCCCAATTGCCCTAACCAGGTCAGGCTCAAAGCCTTCTATAGCGCCAGAAGAGGGTTCTCTATAAGCCAGCCCTGGAATATCATAAGTAACCCCAGCAACTAGCTCTCGATCCTCAAGATCAGCCCAAACATACCCCACATAAATAACCGATAAAACTAGCAAGCTGCCTATTAGACGGGACACTAGATACATAGCTAAGATCCAGTAATTTCAAATATATTGGCTCAGAGCCCCCTAAGTAATTCTGTAATATCCACTGAGACACCAAAGGCCGAAACCTTAGTCGACTAGCAGAAAGAGGCTATAGGTAAATATAGGCGTATATAAAACCAATACAGGTGATACTGCACTTTAAGCTACTACGGATATTGGCTTGCTGGCGTATCTATAATTGACAAGCGGACTATTCGTGCCACCAATACAATAAGCGCAATGTTTTTTCATTTTCATAATTACTAACATTGCGCTTGTTGACACCCACTTACTGCTTAGCACCTAACCCTTTCTCT
The DNA here is from genome assembly GCF_056311705.1 of Microbulbifer sp. ABM4_008. NCBI lineage: Bacteria > Pseudomonadati > Pseudomonadota > Gammaproteobacteria > Cellvibrionales > Microbulbiferaceae > Microbulbifer > Microbulbifer sp. ABM4_008. Next base: position 2,925,844 of record NZ_CM149970.1, read on the forward strand.
TTTTCAACACCATCAGTTTTGCAAAGGTACGCACGGAGACTGTCTCCACCAGGTAGAAAGGACTATCACTAAAGAGTTGGTTCCAGTCACTCAACGTTCGCTCCCGCCCACGAGTTCCCATCAACATCTGCATGTCCATGGCAGCCAAATTAAGGTCTGCGCCCTTCTCAGGTAATACTGCGTCAACAATGGCGAGCGTAGCATTTTGCCCTTGCATGGCAGAGTAAATATTATTGAGGAGTCGCTTTGCCTTACTGTCATTCAGCAAGTGAAAAACGGCCGTACACAAGTAGATATCCTTATCACTATTAGCTACCGGCAGCCTATCGTTAATAATATCTGCTGGGAAGAAGTCCAATCGCTCTTCAACTGAATCACTCAGTGAGTTTTTCCAGTACTCTCTTGCCGCCCCCTCAACATTATTCCTGTCGACCACCATCGCCGTGATGTTTTTATATGAAGAGAGGACACTCGCACTTTTGCTGCCTTTTGCCCCACCCAAGTCAATAATCCTATCAAACTTGCTCCAATCAAAATCTTGTAAATACTGTAGTCCGGTAAGATTATCAACGGTATCCATAGCGTCCGAAAACAGCGTGCTCACAGATTGATGATCATTCATATAATCAAACATTTCCTGATCATAAACACCTTCAAAAGGCACACTCCCATCTTTAATATGGTCTTCAAACCCATTAAACCAAGGCTTACTGAACTCAGGGGAGTTATGCATAAGCACCATGCTTCTTACGCTGTTGCTGGCATCACTGCGCAACACTTCAGAGTTTCGATTATGTGAAAAGTGCCTTGCTTTTACCTCCTTAAAAATCCCCATTGCACACAACATCCTCATCAATCGATATAGATGCTCTTTATCTGCATTACAATCATTTGCCAGTTTTTCTACTGGAACGACTTCACCGTTAATATGATCAGCTATATTTAATCGGACAGCCGTATACAGACATCTAGACTGCCAAAATAGCGATCCAATTTGCATTACTCGAAATGGAGGCGGCATCAGAGCATTAGGAATATTACAAATACTATTAATCATATTAGAAGCGCGTTGAAAGACCCAATTTACGGCCCTATTTCTTTGCATCGACTGGGGCATAAGAACTCCTCAGAAATAACATCTGATTAAAAATAGATATAAGGGACCGGCCTCAACTTGCTGAGGCCATATCGTTATAAGCTTTGCAAACCTGACTTCAGAAGTCGGCCATTAAACTCTGCAAGCTGTTTTAAGAAATCGGGGTCCATAACGTGCCCCATCTGCTCTTCCAGGACGGGTTTGGCCAACATCGGCAACATAGCCAAACTGACAAATGAAATCCTGAGCAAATCATACTTGGGGTCTTCAGATTCGGCTTCTTCACCTTTAATTTCAGCTAACCGCCGAGAACCTCTTTGGCGCCCCCGCTCCAGGAGCTGACGGATCACATTTTTCCCCGGGCCTTGATTAAGGGCCATGACTTTCAGGATCAGAGCCGGAAACTTGGGATTCTCTTGCATGGTGGAGTAGTAAAGGGCAAAGAAATCTCCAAAATCCCAATCGCCATCAAGGCTGAGTTGCTCTACGGCCTCGATCAATGGCAGAAGGGTTTGGCGGATCATATCTTCATAGAGGCCATCCTTGCTACCGAAGTAATATCGAATCATCGATACCGCCACTCCAGCCTTAGCAGCGATCTGGCGAGTTGTGACCCGGTGGTACTCATCGTTCAAAAAGCACTCTCGCGCCGCATCGATTAGCCGATTGGCAACATCCGACTCCTGCATAGGCCCGCTCCTTCCTATCTAGCTTGCAAGAGAGGCTAACAGGGTACCCTACTGCCTTCCAGGCCATTTGTTGTTCAATTTGAGGGGTTTGTACGACTGCTTGAGGTGGCCGTATATCCTCAAACTGGATACGACCCCACTCATTCATATGAAATTGTCTCGAAGATATTCGTAGTTTAGAGCAAGTGGATTTGAATCTGGCACTATTTACCCAGCTAACAAAGCACCTGGGTGATCCCTAATATTCAGAACACAAGTATTGCTAATAACACCAAGATATACACTCGAAAATTGATAGTCATCCTCTACATTTTATCTCGTTCGTGAGTTCGCCCTTCCAGAAATGCCACGAATCAAATCTCGCATTCTGAATCAACTTAAAACCACCTATCGACCTCAAATCCAAACATCGGTATTCTCCCGCGCGGCGGCATATTCATCCTGATTTAACTTGTTGCCAGAGTAAATCAGACATGCCTCCTACTCGACTATTTATGGATAAAAGTTTGGCAAAATTTTAAAAACATTTTCAAAGCAGGAACATGAAAATGAAACTATTTACCAGTACCGCACTGGGAATTTCAGCAACCCTAACTTTAACTTTTCAGTCTGCAATGGCATACAGCCAGGCTGTAGATATAACGATACCAAGTTACACCGGCAATGAGTTTGCTCAATTGGAAGAGCAACCCAAATCGAGCCAAGTCATTATTGATGGCAAGCTATACCAGCTGACCGGAGATATGCTGGAGCCAGTTCAAGAGGATTCCGGTCAAGTTAGCATGATGTCCGCTGTTGAAATATCAGCGAATAAGTGGCCTGATGGAATCATATATTACGACTTTTACGATAGTGTCACTGAAGAAAATCAACAGCGTTTTATCGACGCCACCAAAGTCTGGGAAGAAATTGCAGACTTACAATTTTTAAGACGCACTGATCAATCTGACTACGTTCACGTAAGAAACGGAACTGAAAACCGTTCCATGGTTGGAAAGACTGGCGGCGGGCAATTATTCAGCATGAACAACTGGGATACCAAGTACATTATTGTCCATGAATTGGGCCATGTTATTGGTATGAGGCATGAACATCAGCGATCTGATCGTGATGAATATGTCGAAATTATTGAAGATAATATTAAACCCGAGTATGTCCACAATTTTGATATACGGCAAACCCACAACTACAGTAACTATGACTTCCTGTCTGTAATGCACTATCCATCACGTGCATTTTCGGTTAATGGGCAAGAGACTATTATCCCTAAATCGGGTTATGAGCACTTCAGCCGTATAATGGCCCAGCGTATCGACTTGGGCGGCGGTGATCAGGTTGCAGCAGCATCCCACTATGGCGTGGTCAATATTAATATTCCTGACCCTGCATTCAAGTTATATTTGACTTCCTATTTCGACACAAACAACGATGGTGAGATTGACAGCCTGGAAGCAGCAAGCATTGAAGAGATTCGCACTCCAGGCAACGGGGAAATCCAGTCACTGCAAGGTATTCACGTATTCCGATACTTAAAGCACTTAACCGCTATCAATGAAAACCTCACAGAGTTACCCGAATTACCGAAACGCCTAGAAACGTTAAATATTGCCGGCAACTACTTGGATACTGCGCAATTCGAATGGGTAATGGATCGACATTTCTTAACTGATATTGATGTTACGGACAATCTCCTCGATGTCTACTCCTGCGAGGCACTTGAGTTAATTGATTCTTATCTTAATGAAGGGAACATTAGCTTCAGCCCCGCTAAAGGCGGTAATTCATTAGTTTGTGATGAGGAGGCAGAGCTAACTCTTATCCCATCAAAAACGCGAGAGAACTTAAGTAGCAAAGGCGAAAAAGTATTCCATATCGACGTGCCCGAAAATGCTCAAACCCTGACAGTTATTACTGACAATTCAGGCGATGAACTGGGCGGTGAAATGAATATGTACGTGGCCTATAATCGCCAACCGACCACAACCGATTTTGACTTCAGTTCTGAAAATGGCGGTAATATTGAAAGTATTGAGGTCACTTCGCCAGAAACCGGCCGCTGGTACATATTACTGTCTCCTATCGAACGCTCCTTCGAGGGGGTAGATTTGACGGCAACGGTAACCCTGGCTGATCAGTCCGACAATATTCTGATTAATCAGAAACCTGTCAGCGGTCTTAATGCCAGTGCAGGAGAGTCGTTGTTCTACACCATGACAGTACCGGAAAATGCCAGCGACCTTTCATTTGAGATATCCGGTGGTAGTGGCGATGCGGATCTCTATATTCGTTTTGCTAGCAGACCTACTGAATCAGTCTATGATTATCGGCCCTATTTAGGTGGCAATGAGGAGTCCGTTGCTATAGCAAACCCAACTCCCGGGATCTGGCATGTCATGCTCCACGGCTACTCAGACTTCGATCAAGTATCCCTGACCGGCTCTTTTACTGAATCATCTACTGATGAATTTTTAATCCCCGGCGAGGTTATCTCTGACCTGAATGGCCATGCAGGAGATCAATTAGAGTTTAAGATTGAAGTTCCTGAAGGAGCGACCCAGCTTTCTGTAGCTACGGGGGCTGCTCTATTCAACTCCGTTGGTGATGCAGATCTCTACATCAAGCACGGTGAACCCGCCACTGAGTCAAATGCCGACTACGCTTCTGAAAACTGGGGCAACTATGAATCCATAGATTTGAACGCTCCTCAATCGGGCACTTGGTATATTACCATCTATGGTTATACCGACTTTGAAAATGTTTGGATTAGTGCTGATTATTGATGCATGAATAACTAGCGATCGGGCAGTAGGGTTGTCAACCTTTATTGACACTACTGCCCACTCTATTTTTCTGACACCTATCATTGAATACAAAATGACCGATCCGCAGCCGTATGTTTCAGCAGCTACTCAAGAGCTTCCCAAGCCTACATTTTAGCTAGGGACTGTCTAAACTAGTCAAACTTAATAATCTAACTTATAAGCAACTAACGCTGTTGCCCCAAATTACTGACTATACGTAGAAGAAACTGGCGCAGAGAATTTACGCTATACGACGGGTCATAGCCTATTACGAGTGTGAGAAAGAAAATCCCCTGGGCAACTAGATGATAGACATAGCGCAGCTTCTAAAGCTAAGCACAGACAAACTACTCTACGTAAAACAGGTAATTCATTCCTAGATTCCCACAACAACCGACACACTTGGCGATAGCGAAGGAGGCCAGCTGGCTGTAGGCTGGTTAGCTTCCACACAAACAAGCCAGGAACCCCATGGGAACCCATACCAACCAGCTGACCCTGAAAGAACGATACCAGATCGAAGTCCTTAATGGGCAGAACTATTCAGCACGAGCCATTGCGATAAAGCTCTTTCGTTTAAACAAAACTATTTCCCGCGAGCTAAGCCATTGTACCCCTTATAGTGCGGAGAGTGCTCACCAACAGATTCTGCAGCGGCGGCACGGAGCGCGTAAATACACTAAACTCGATTTCGCCATGAAGGTGCAAATCGACCACCAACTGAAAAACGCAAGTCCCGAACAAATTGCCGGGCGTATGCGGCTTGAGAAGTGTGATAAAACAGTCAGCTGTTCAACCATTTACCGCTGGATTAGACAGCTCAGCTGGCGGCCGCGCTTGCCGCGAAAAGGCACGTATGGGCCCTGAGGCGGGAGTGGAGCTTATACCGGGGCGCATCGATATTGACGAACGTCCAACGATTGTTGATGACAACACAGAGCTCGGACACTGGGAGGGCGACACAGTTTATGGTCAAGATGGCTATCTGGTGACCCTAGTTGAGCGAGTCTCCAAGTTGTTGCTCACTCGCAGAGTATCAAATAAGAGCAAGAAGACAGTGAGCCGTGCAATCAAGCAGATGCTAAAGCCTTATCAGGCCATGTGCAAAACCATAACTTTCGATAATGGAGGTGAATTTGCGGGCCATCAGTCGATCGCGCGGAAACTAGGCTGCAAGATATATTTTGCTAAACCGTACCACTCGTGGGAGCGTGGTTTGAACGAAAATACCAATGGACTGTTGAGGCGTTTCTTCCCGAAAGGGATGGAGATTGGCAAGCTACCGAAAAGCCAAATTGACGATGCAGTGTTTCGTATTAATGCCCGGCCTAGAAAAAAGATAAATTATTGGAGCCCGCTGGAATTTCTGGTGGGTAAACGTGTGTCACTTATGTTGGCAATCTAGCATTTGATCGATACGTTCATTGAGAATGGCAAGCTGAAGAGGCACTTGATAGTCCATAACGACAAAGCCCCGTCAGATTGACCTGTCGGGGCTTTTGCGAGTATGTAAAGCCATTCTCTACTGCGATTTTATAAAATTTGACAAAAACTCAACAGCTTTACTATCCGATAACTCGTTATCGCTCTTATTCAGTAGAGCTGGAATTTTAGAAGACTCCAAGTCTTCCCAATCTCTTGCCTTCAGCGAGTACGTCATTACACTTCCTGTTTTCTCACATACGTAAATCGGAAAGACATCGCTCTTCACATCCTGCCAGCCGATATAAGATCCAGAAGTCGTATAAATATCCCCTAGGTACACAGGCTTGCTTTCCTCACACAAAGCCCCCGTTCCGTAAATGCGCTGAAACATCCTCTGCTGGTAATTATGTGCAGCATACAACCTTAACATTTCGTACTCAAAGGTCTTCTCATTGCCATCATCTGAAAAAACAGCATATATAACAGCAGAGGCCATGCTTTTCTCTTCTGGAGAATACCCAAGAAAATAATCAAAATCCTCTAGATACTGCTTAAAACCCAGAGCAGATCCTATAAAAGCATCTAAAAACTCCTCCCTTTTTCTTTTACATTCCGAGCCACATTTTTCCTCATCTAGGTTTATAAAGTATTTCTTTATAAACTTGATGTCGTCGTCCCCATAAAAAGACCTAACTTTATGGTAAAAGTCATAAATAAAATGATGCTTTGATTCAGAACTTGACAAGCCAGCCCCGTTAGCCCATGAAGTAAACAACAAAGTGAGATAGAGCATAAATAATCTATTCACAAACATAATCATTGCAAACCTCACCTTTGACGATTCTTCCGCTTAACTCCTGCGCTAACACCTGCCTTCTGGTCAATCCATAGGCGTGCTGTATTTGTGCATCGGACATTTTAGACATACCTTGCGTAACGTATCTCATAGTATTTCCATATCTAAGGGTTACCTTAAACGGGTTCGTCGTCATGTTCGACAACCTAACTCCACTAGAAAAATTCTGGTCAGAATCCGAGAAATATGGATTTTCAGGATGATTGTGATGTCCGATCCGGATAGAGAAGCCATCTTTATATAGTTTATCGATGGAATCCAAATCTACCGACACTCCATGTTTTGTAAATGAAGTTGAGGGGTGGGTTATAAAGAAAAGCCCTTCTTTTTCCATAACAAGACTTGACCATTCATATTCATCCCCCATCTCTGCAACTGCCTTATCACTCGCTGCCAACGCGTCCCTTTCAGAAAAATAAGTGTTACTCTTGTCGATATAAAACGGAGCTTTAAGAGTAGAAGCACTTGATCCCGACTCAGATAAAAGGTTGCTTTCCGAGGCTTCATTACTTTGCCCATTTAAAAATAGTTCTCATCTTTCGCTATCAGCAACTCCCTTCCACCTCCTGGACGAAAGAACTCCATCATTAGCAACCCGTTATCTTTGGCATAAATATAACGTGATAAAGGAACCCCAGCACAAGTATCTTTCAGATATGAGTAGATAACAAGAACATCTCCTTCATATCCCAAGCATTTAAAATCTGATCTTATATCAGCCAGACAATAAGTCCTTCCCTCAAAAATCCATTTCTGCGACTTCTCCAATTTTTTATCTTTTGGAAGTGCAAACCAGTATTCTGGATGAGAAAAACATTTGTAATTTTTATCGCAAAATCGCATTAAATCGCCGTATGGGCCATTAACCAGAAGACCAGATTTGCTATCCAAAGAGATTTCGTCGCCAGAGAATGGCTCAATGTATGTATAAATAGTTTTACCCATAGCCGGTGCTCCGACGAAAAGCACCCAAGTAAATAAGATTAACTTCGAAGATCTCACAATATAAACCCTCAATATACATCATCAGCAAATTTAAATGCCTTGGCTTCATATTCTCGACGCCGATAAAGAATTGGCTCACCACCAGCTCGGATATGTTCTTTGTATCTCATGAATTCATGCGTTCCTTTCTGAGTAGTATGGTAGAACTCATGAACCAGTTTCTTTCCATACTCTCGCACATTATTGCCAGTATATATAAATCCAGACGCAAATATTTGCACGTGGTCTACCTCACTCGTTGATGGATTCCTTATAACTCTCGCTCCGGTTACGCCATCTTTTAACTTATCCTTGCCCTGCCCAGGTGCAAAACCACTTATCACGCGAAAATCAATTTCTAAAAAATCTTCAGGCGACCAATCCAGTGGACCTCCGACTTTATCTTGCTGTTCTTTATAATATTTGACTAAGCGTCTATAGGCGGATCGATGAGCTCGCTTAATATCTATGTGAAATTTCTCAGCTTTCTCCTCACGATTAAGCTCATTAGGCTCTACCGTCAAATGGTCTTTTGCTATTTGGTTGGAACCACTCTGCCCAGAGTAAATAGATGTCTAAATTTGATCTGGCGCCATTTTTATGCTGACTATGGGCGTCCTTTTTCTTGTTTCTTCCCAGATAAGTTAAACCAGCTTAACTCTTGTCTATATCTCCTGCAATCATCTGCTGAATACGAATCATCCACTCCTTCTAACCCATCCAGAAGAATTTGATACAAGAATAATTTATAGCTATTGGGATCTACCGAAAATCTTTTTATCCGCTCAGAAACATTAACGACCTCCTTATAAATCATTTCATCGCTCTCGCTCCAGATTGCAATAGTGAAGTAACTTCTCCCTAAACAATCCTTAAATCTCTCAGGAGAAATTTCGATGGTAACATCAATAGCCCCAAGGCCAGCGGATACCCGAACGTTCAACCCCAAGCCTTTCATTTCGGAGGGGCTTAGCGCTTCCGCACCCAAAAAACCTGAATAGAAAAGAAACCCCAAAAAAAGATAAACAAGTTTTTTCATATCTCATCTCTATTTTTCTTATTCTCATGATAGTACTCAAGCGCTTTGCGCTCCATGAAATTTAACGAAAACGTTCTATGCTTGTAACCCCGCAAGTGACCTATTTCGTGCGCAACGGTTTGGATTACATTTCCGACTCCAGTCAACACTGACATACTTCCCGCATAGCGACCATGTGTCAATTCGAAGGAGCCTGGCATCGTTGCAGTGCGATAAATGTAAGCTGTCCTTGTCATCGCAATGCCGTCTACAAACACGTGATCTTTAGACTTGTTTGCATACGCAATCGCTCGATCCAAGTCATCAAACGGCTTAACTCCGATTACGGAATCACATGCCTGACTAGCGCAAACACCCACGCCATATTTGTTGAGAAACTTAACTTCCTTTCCTTTACCCGGATTCATAAACGGATTATCGCGATTTGCCTCAATTACATCGTTGTAAAATTTCTCAGGGTCTTCAGGTTCACCCTCAAAATGCTCTCGAGTATATTTTTCCGGTCGCTTCTCAATAGAATCAGCATGCACCCTGCCACTCTGCCCACTCAACCCATCCCCTTCAGGCGAACCATTCACACTATTCCCTACTTTTCCTCCACCATTTCCATTTCCTTTCAGATAGATCACTGTAGTTTTATCATCCAGTGTTATCTTAACACCTGTGCAACGACTCGACTGGCAGGTATCAACTGCCTGCTGTACCTTACTAGCATCGTCATCACTAATTACAATATTGGTTCCAGATAATTGTGCCATATACCCCGTAGGATCAGTGTACCTTAACGGGTTGTTCATCACATAAGAGTAGGGATTGTAAGCCTGACTATTTCCCGGCATAGCAATAAAAGGGTCAACACTAAGAAAGCGCCCCAAATTATAGTCATAGACCCGACCATTCATATGAATGAGATCGACACCATCCAAATGTTCATGATTTGTAAAGCCTCTTTTAGTAATAGCTCTATCCAGCAAGCCTCCCGTTGTGTCATCTTCATTTAGGTCTCGGGTCCTACCAAATGGGTCAAAGCCTCTTCTCTCCTGAATTTTTCCTGATATATCACTGATACTCTCAATAGAGCCCAAGTGGTCCTTATGCAGGAACTCCCAGCCTGAAGATTCCACACTCCCATTGATGGTCTGTGTACGATATTGAGCAAAATCACCCACTGTTGCCCGCTCGACTATTACCGTACTACCATTCTTTTGAGTCTCCTCATATTCAAAGGCTCCCAGATAATAGCGGATGGTAGTAGCATTACCATCAGTGGCAACCTGTTTATAACGACTATTATCAGGTGCATAGAAAAAATCAGCATTGTTACCGTTACTGTGGCTAATTGATTTTGGCTTATTGTTTACGCCATAACTAATATTCCATCCCATCAGTCGTCATATTTCCATTCTGGTCATAATGAAAATTTCGCACGCTATTGTCTTTTAATGTAACCTGAGCAACAGCATTAGGTCCTGCATTATTAAAACTCTTATTTATATTGCCATACTGGTAAGCACTGGCTCCGTTACTTGAGAAATCCGTTTTGTAACTTAGATTTCCAATGCCATCGTAGCCATAATCAACAACAATATTTGATGTAGAAGGTACATGCGTATCCCAGTTTCGGTGGGACTGGGTTAACCTATGTAGCTCATCATATGAAAAGCTCTCATCAACACCAGCAATTATATTTTGTCGATGCTTTAAATTTCCATAGCTATCATATTGTCCGTAGATTAGATTAGCCTTAGTACAGGTACCAGTAAGATCACTAATGCAACGCTGATCCAGAAGACCCGCTGCATTAAAGACACTCTCTTCGATCAAGGCATTCGCATAACTTTGCTGGGTGATCGCCTCTGTCGCGTTCCGCTTATCAATAGTTCGCAATCTGATACCCGCTGCAAAATCCCAATCTTCGACTGCACGGCCTGTTTGGCTGTAAAGTCTTTCTACAATTGTTCCATCTGGGTACTGTATCCCTTTAATTCGACCATAGTTTGAATCCCAGGCAGTTATCTGTTCAAAAATGTGACCATCTATTTGGGTTATTCTAGCCGCCTCCCGTTGAAAACTATCGTAGCTATAAATACGTTCAAAATCAGGATTGCTGCTAGTTCCGACGTACTCACGATCCAATGTACCATAGGCATAATTATCAAACTGAAAGTGCTGCGGAGAATCGCTGCCGGGATATAAATCTGTGATCCGACCAAGAGTATCGTAATTGAGCGTTGTTACCTGCCCTTTCGCATCTTTTTGCCAACGCAGCTCTCCTAAAGCATTGTATAAAAATTGCCAGCTCCCCATGTTTGGATCATTTAAAGCAAGTTTATGGCCAAAGCCATTATAAATTGCTGTAATTGCATTCCCCGAGACATCTTGAATCATGGCCACATTTCCCAATGCATCATAACGAAAGCGAGTCAATCGTCCTTTCGCATCTTGATGATAAAGGGGCTTTCCTAACACACTATTTCGACTCGCCATCATTAGGACTGCCCCATAGCCATTTGGGCTGACAGTTATATTTGTACTTAGGCCGCTATAACTGTAGTCCACCTCATAGTTAATCGGCGAGCGAGCCACAGCCTTTCGGCCTGGACGGCCGAGCGCATCAAATTGAGAAAAATTGACAATACCATAATCATTAGCGGCTGCGGTGGTGTAATGGGGGTCTACAACCTGAGTCACTCTTCCACGGTTATCATATTCCTGCCATTGACTAATTGTTCCATTTGCCCCTTCCGTTTCTCGATAGACTTCCCGGCCGCGCATATCAAAATATTTGAATACTATCGGGGTACCAGCCTGAGCAATAATTTCGAAGTAGATGGCATTACGACTGCTGGCCGCAGATGGGCATGTGTTTTCACACCACTGACGGGATACCTTCTGAACCGAAAATCCCGGAACCTCCCTGCTAGTCAATTTCCCAAAATGATCGTAATCAGAAGTGGTTACGTGGCTGTTTACGTTAGTTTCAGTAAGAGCAAGACCGGTGCGTGCATCATAGGTCAATTGGCTAGCTGCGACCGTCTTACCCCAAGCACTATTATAAGTTTTAGCCACAAAATAACCGCCACCACTATCAGAAGTGTATTCCATCTCAGTCCAGCGATTCCCTTGAATAGCGGTATTACCACTACCATTACTAGAAAAAGAGACCTGATCCAGCTGTTTGAAAGGCCCAGAGTAACGATTAGTGGTTACTAAATTTAGAGAAGTATCACTACTTGATATGGATACCGATGTTGGTTCACGTATACTATTATCTGCATAGCCAAATACCTTGTTGATGGTAACATCAGTAAGTGCATCAGCAGGCATTTGTAAAGGATCCTGATAGCTTACTTCATGGCGTTCGGAACTACTATTTAATCTAAACCACCAATTAGGGATATCCAGAGTATAATCTGCCCCCTTAGTTATAGTTTTAGTAATACCGCCCCCACTATCGCCAATTATATTAGTCTCGCCGGTGAGCAAGCCCATATAGTTATAGGAGCGAGTGAATGATTCATTACTAATCAGGCTACCGTCCAGTTCATATACATCTCGTGAAGAGCTTTCGGTATAGACGAATTTGGTATCGGCTAATAAGCCATTAACCGTATGTAAATGATTCTCTAGAAAAGCAGTGGTAATAAAGTTTCCGCTGCTATCACGGACAGTCGTTTCACGATTTAGAACAAAACCGGTTTCAGGAAAATTCTGATTGAAAGTTGTTTTTACTCTGGAGTGCGGATCGCCATCAAACTCTGATGCATACTTGCTCTCCGTGATTTCCCTAAAGCCTTGATTACCTCGCCCTTGTAAATTGAAAATTATATCACTGTAACTAAAAGTGGTTCTGTTCAGACCTCCTATGCCATCGCTAGTACGGTATTCTTTTACAGCATAATTATGGCTACTTCCATTTATTTCGGGAAAAGACTGACTTGTACTACTAACCGAGTAAAAACCAGGATCATTATGTAATATCGAATATTCAAATTCATGTAAAACTCCAAGTCCAGTAGCTACACTACTAAGCCGATCAGACAAATTGCTTTGATTGTAATAAACATAAACACCGGGACTACTAGCATGTGATCCTTGCATTTCTAAATCCAGGCTTAGGTGCTGGTATTTTGTACCGTACCGCGTAACGATATCGATATAACCATCACCATCATAGTCTAGCAAGTTAAGATCTGTAAGTGGGGCTAATACACCAGGCAATTGTTGAGCGGTGCTAAATGTTATTTGACCGGAAGAATCATAACTACCGAGCTGCAAATTCCACTGATATAGATCCATGCGATCAGCTACGCTTTGACCCCACTCCCAGGTTGCGCAATACCCACCACAATCACTCATTGTTTTAGCTGGTGCTGTACTAGGTACCAACAAATCAGTGATACCATCACGATTGTAGTCCAAAGTACGGATATAGCCGTGAAGAAAGCGTTGATTCGGAAAACGTGTATCATTTTGATAAAGGCTATCAATATTCCCTACGCTGTAACTTAGACTAGTAAGATTCCCACCTGTGTTGATATGTAGCACCCAACCATTGTTATAGCGCAATAGATCGATCAAGCCATCTTGATTAACGTCAAGAAAAACAAGCTGATGTTCGGGGGCTGTCAAAGGAATCTCTTCCCAGGAAGGAATATTGATGCTACTGGAAACACTGCTTCCATTCCACTGCAGCTCTATCACAAGTACTTGCTGCGTATTATCAATTTCAGTATGCACTCCTACCAGGTCAGGATCACCATCGCCATCATAGTCGGTCACTATCAGCGGACTATCCACTTTAAGTGCATCGCTACGTGATCCAACATTAGAAAAGGTGCCATTACCATTATTACGGTAAAAATCTAAATAGCTAAACATAGGATCCTTCTGGTGCGTTACCACCAAATCTTGTCTACCATCACCGTCAAAGTCTAATGAGTAATGCGCGCAAGCCCGATACTTATCAGCACCATTGTTAATTGGCAATGTGTTCCAGGGAGAATCCACACACACATTATCAGTATCTATAAGTTCACCTATGAACTTACTACCAGTCCAATGACCATAGAATAATGAATCACCGCTATACCCAAAATTATCCGCACGACCATCACCATTGATATCGATACCATTACTAATAGTATTACGTGACTGCTGACTCACAAGCGGTATGGAGTTTACTTTATAAGGCAGAAGCTCCCTCGTACCGGTAGATGACAGTATTACATCACCAGCTAGCCCATCACGCCCCAGCATAATGTCGGCTTGGCCATCCCCGTCGTAATCCAAAGACTTGTTTATACCCCCACCAAAATTCCGGTAGTCATTATCATCCAGAGCTAAAGCCTTGGAAGGTGTAGCTGTAAACCCTGGCTGCCAGTTATCCCAACCAAAAAGTGTGGCAGGGTAACACTGGTCATCTGTGCCAGCTATATTCCACCCACACAAAGTTATAGACTGCATTTTTGAAAGACTGGTATTCGTGTAATAATTAATATAATAGTCACGAACTTTCTTTGTATTAATGTATGTTCTAACTTGCTTTAACCTTTTATTCAAAATCTTACGGAATCCATTCCTGTAATTAACTCTGATATCACTACGAGACTCATAAATGAATTCCACCTGGCGATTACCTTGGGTATCCCCATCCCCCGTATAATAAATATTTTTCAAGTATGAGCCACCCTCAAAAGACGTGTAACTATAAACAACGCTGTTATTATTGATGTCTTGAGACTTTCTTAGCTTCCATACTATATGTACATTGTTTCGCGAAACTCGGCTATTATCGGTATCACCATAATGATCCGTAGTCCCATCACTGTGTTCAACTTTAAAAGTAGCGCTTGTAAGTACTCCAGACTGGGTAACTTTTAGATAAGGTTTAGTTTCCGGGTAGTAAACAGAGCCACTGCCGCCATAATTACTGTCATCATCTGACAAAACTAAGCGCTCACCATTTAAACAAAGTTTATCGCCAGCATCATCAGTAACACTACCTGAACTATTATCTATTTCATAAATATCTGCACAGCGCCGAATAGCCCCTCCGGCTGACAATAATCCACCAAGACCGAGTAACCCGTTTCCGCCAGTACTGTTGTACTTTAGAGTCACATCTGGTTGAACTCCAGATCTACCAGGAGGGATAACTATTGGCACAGCAAGAATGAGGCTTCCACCATTAATAGAAACGTCAGGGTTTAAGTGCCCAACTGTAGGGTCATTAATTGGGATACTTGGGAGTTCCAAAGCTGCATCGTGGATATCACCGATACTCAGTGGGAAAATTTCAATCGATTCTATCCCTGTGGTAACACAAGAGACAGATGTATTGCAGGCAGTTAGCTGGTATTCCCAAGTCTCCCTCGCTGTGGATTTGACAATAGTCTTGCTGCTGTTACTCCCTTGATAAGTAATAGCCCAAGAGGTAGCCCCAACCCTACGTTCGCTGAGTATCCATTCTGTAACGTTGCTGCTAGAAGAGAATTCTGCTTCGTAATTGCGTCTTGGTAAACCTTCACTCGGAACTGTAAGAGAGACGCTTTGCGGTAAGCGACGCGCATTAACAGCACTACTTGTATCGCTGGTGGAACATGCCCAGTCAAAGCCATTACAGTAGGAGACTTTGAAGTACCAATTTCCATCAGACAAACCCCCGACTGTGGTACTGGAACTGGTAATTTGGCTACCTGGGTTATGTTCGGAGAAATCCCCAATGAAGCCATTGCGACTTAGCAGCAAATAGTACTTGCCTACACTTGCAACGGAACCAAAATCAATGACAGCACTTTGGTCCAGAGATTCCGATGGAACATTTGGCACACTGGGTGCTGATGGAATGAATCGTACGTAACTAATACCACTGGCTGCCGAGTAGTTAGAACAAGCCCAACTATATTCATTACACGCCCGTACGCGGAATATCCAGTCTCCTTCGACTAAACCTCCCAGCGTACTACTTGTAGCGGTGACACCCTTAATCGCATCACTCCAACCAGTGCTACTTTCTTGTTTTTGCAAATCATAGTAAGTCACTGTCCCACTAGGCTTAGTCCAACCAACAGGGACACTACCACTGGTACTAGTACTCCCTGAGGATGGGGCTCCTGAAGTACCAGGTTTGCGACGTACATAATTGATGCCACTCGAAGAAGAGTAGCTTGAGCATGCCCAACTAAATTCATTACAGGCTCTAACCTGAAAAAACCAATCTCCATCATCTAACACCGAAGGCGTGCCGCTGGTTGAAGTAGTACCCATGATGGCGTTACTCCAACTTCCGCTATCATTTTTCTTTTGCAGGTCATAGTAGGTCACGGTACCATTAGGCTTAGACCAATTTACCGACACAATCCCATTGGTACTTTTTGCACCTGACGAAGGTGCTGGTGGCACTGATGGCTTAAAACGCACGTAATTTATATTGCTGCTAGAAGAATAATCTGAACAAGTGCCACTATAAGAATCACAGGCCTGAACTCGAAACTTCCAGTTTCCCTGAGCAAGACCAGAAACAGATTTACTCGTGGAAGAAATATTGGTTGCAGCTGTATTCCAGGAGCCACTTCCGAGACGCTTCTGTAGATTGTAATGGCTAACCACCCCTCTAAGTTTTATACACAAGTTTTTTCAGTTTTATTATAAAAATCAATGAGTTACAGTTTGTACGTTATAGGGGCTACAAATTTGGCTGGATAATTATGCAGGACTGGGTCAGGGACGAAGTGAAAAATCAGGTTATGGGTGATACACGATTGAAAAAGCGCTTGTCCAATATTCTCAGTAATTTAAGTTCCGACCCAAAGGGTAGCATTCCCTGTGCAAACAAGTCTTGGGCAGAAACCTTTGCAGCCTATCGATTTATCGAAAATGATAAAGTCAGCTTTGACTCCATTATGAGTGGCCATAAATCAGCCACTCTTGAAAGAATCAAGGTTCAACCAGTTGTTCTTATCCCTCAGGATACCACTTTCCTAAATTTTGATACCGATTTAGAAAGCAAAGAAATGGGAACACTCCGACGCAAAGAGACTAATCAGCAGCTCCTACATACGTCTATCGCTATAACACCATCCAGAGATAATCTGGGTATTATTGAGGGTAGCATGTGGCAGCGAGATAAAGAATCTAGTGCTAATTCTCGCTATACCAAGTCGATACAAGATAAAGAGAGTCGACGCTGGCTAGACCATTATGAATCAGCTTGTGAGATACAAGAGCGCTGCCCTGAAACCACGATTGTGAGCATCGCGGATAGAGAGGGGGATATTCATGAGTGGTTTCAATTAGCTGAAGATCAAAATGAACAGCGGCGTGCAAGCTATATTATTCGAGCCAAGGCTAATCGTAGTTTAGAGATCGAAGGAGAAGATACGACTTTACTTTGGGACTATATGACCAAGCAGAAGTCCATCGGGAAATACTCAGTAGGTATCCCCAAAAGGAATGGACAGCCAGAAAGGGAAGCTAAGGTCAGTGTATCCATTGCAGAAGTAAGATTGCAGGGAAAAGGAAAATCAAAACGACCTCTTTCTCTCTACGCAGTCTTTGCTAAGGAATTAAGCCCACCAGAAGGGGAAAAAGGTATTGAATGGATGCTGCTGACCGATCTTGCAGTTGAGGACTTTAAGCAAGCGAGGATCATTATTGAGTGGTATCGAAGTCGATGGGAAATTGAAACCTATTTCCGAGTGGTGAAAGGCGGATGCCAGATAGAAAGTAATCGCTTTAGAACCGAGCAGCGAATGCTGAACTGTATTGCAATCTATATGATTATTGGGTGGCGTCTACACTCCATGACAACACGGGCACGAACGCTTCCTGATACGTCGTGTACGAAAGTCTACTCTGAAAAAGAGTGGCGTATGATATGGATAATGCAAGCTAAAACCTCCCCACCAAATGAAGCTCCAAGTATGAGAGATATAACTCGTATGTTGGCAGGACTTGGAGGCTTTCTGGGGCGGAGCGGCGATGGTGAGCCTGGAGTTAAAACCGTTTGGCAGGGGTACACTAAACTTCTCCATTATATGGAGGCAGCAGAGGCTTTAAATGAACTTAAATGATGTGTATAAAACACAGCCACCCCTTCAGGCTTACTCCAGCTAACGTTAACAGTACCACTAGTACTTTTGTACCCGGAAGAGGGCGGCGCCGGCACATCAGGTGTACGAACTACAGAAAGTGTATTCGAGTAAATCCATGACGTACAATTACTGGAAGATATACAACGCTTCGCCCTGTACTGATAAGTGGCTGTATATTTATCGTATATATTGATACTGACGCCCGAAGAGGAAAGATATATCGGCCCAACCCCAGAAATAGATGAATAACTGCCACTATCTTTTTTTTCCTCAAGGGTAACCCAACTACTGGGGTTTAAATCGGGTGCCGCAGTAATACTAACTGAATAATCTCCATCATCATTATTGACTGGCACAGATAAACTATATAATGGAGCTGGAATATCTACTTGTGGAGCCGCTTGCGCAAATATAGAAATTATAATTAATTGTATAGCTAGAAAAGCCAGTAAAACCCCTTTCATCCCCCCTCCAAAAAATCTATAGTTGTTTTATTTTGAACTTTCAAGAAATCATCACTAACGTACCACATGACATACTTATAGAAACCGAACAAGAAACCTGCTTATCTTCTCTAAACACTGAACCTACAGCATCCTTACCACCTGAATCTATAGTTACCGAGTCACACTATTAACAAGAAACTCAGCAGGTCTATAACGCTACATTTGCCCCCTCATTTCCACCAGCCGCCAGCTCTAATTAACTTCAAAAAAATCAGGGTACTACCTGAGACTCCAAATAATAAGCAGAAAGCAGACGCAAGACAGATATAAATAGGATGGGCATTTACCACCCATCTTTTCTCTAGAAGAGATAACAATCAGAATAAAAATTATCTACCCTCAATCTAGAAGGATCACTCCTGTATTAGTAAAAAAGTTATTCCCATTGTGAAATCTAACACTATACTCAATCAGAAACTTAACCATTCCAACATATAGCCAGTGAAAATAAGATTTTGCAGAAATGCAGAAAAAAGACAAGCCACATGGAAAAACACATGCCAAATTTACATCAAGCACCTTTGAGTTAGATCGCTCTTATTATGGTGACTTACTGAACCTACAGTTATTTCATTCGCTTTCTGACACAAATCAACTGAGGAGCGCCCAGTAAACACCTTCTCTTAAGTATTTTATACCTAAAAGCAGCATATTCAGTTTTGACTTAAACTATAAAGACTGGAAACACTGAAGATATTGAAAGCATTTTCTAAAATCAACTGCTGACACCTATTACCATCACCCATTGGACGCTCCTTCTAAGTGAAAATTTAACAACAGGTGTATCCCTGGCAAACCCACCCGACAACATTATAATTAATCAAGAATCTATCAGCGGCCCATGCAGGTAAATTGTTGTATTACATCATCACAGTACCAGAAAATTCCAGCGTCCTTTTATTCGGGGTAGTGGATATAGCATTCACTACATCAAGGACGGTGAATCCGCCACTGAATCAAATGCCGACTACGCTTCTGAAAACTGGGGCAACTATGAAACCATTGATTTGAACACTCCTCAATCGGGCACTTGGTATATTACCATCTATGGTTATACCGACTTTGAAAATGTTTGGATTAGTGCTGATTATTGATGCATGAATAATTAACTAATATGTTGGTAGTAGAGCTTCGTTAAATCAACGGACTCTACTACTCCTCTTGAGGAGTAAATTTGCATAGAATTTTACTAATAACTTAACCACTTGTAACATTACAGTATGTATTTAGAGGTTAAGAAATGACTATTCCAACGCGCCAGATCCGCGCTAGCTTTAACAATCACACCATTCGCGTCTACCAAGCATACAATACAGCCATTGCAAATTCCGCCCTACAAAACGGAACCTTTGTATCCCCACCATTCAAAATGGAACGTATGACTTGGATTAAACCCTCTTTCCTATGGATGATGTACCGTTCGGGTTGGGGAGAAAAAGACAACGGACAAAACCGCATTCTGGCGATAGATATCACTAGAGAAGGATTTGAATGGGCCTTACAGAATAGCCTGCTTAGCCACCAAACCAATCAATACCCTACGAAAGAAGCATGGTTGGAGGCTAAGAGAACTACACCTGTCCGTATTCAATGGGACCCTGAACGGAATTTAGATCTGGAACCCCTTCCTCACAGAGCTATTCAGATTGGGCTGTCGAATAAAGCTGTAATGCTTTACGTTAACGAATGGATTCAGAAAATTACTGATGTAACTGAAAGCGCCCACAGAATTCACCAACTAGTCAAAGCGGGAGAATTTGAGCAAGCGGAGAATCTTCTTCCCTCAGAGGTTGAGTACCCCTTAAGTGTTTCATTAAAAGAAAGATTGGAAATGTAAATCTGCACGGCCAATACCAACATTAAGCCCCTGTGACACATCCAAAAATCACAAAGTCCGAAGAAAATTTTGGTCAGCAAATGGGGCTCAATTGAATTAATGATATTACTTTTAAAACCAATATAGAGAATGACAAGCAGCGTTATCCTTCTCCCCAGAAATACAACAACCCACAGTAGACTTTTCAAAAAAACACAAAAATATAGGCACTAAAATGATCTTATTGGATTTTATTAAGTTTGTTTTAGTGTCAAAGCTGCGTAAAATTGATGAATATTTATCGGAATTAGAGTCTTACCCAGCAGTTTTTTAAGGATTGTTGATTCAAGTAAATCCAAGACTCATTTCTCAAAGGAGAACAGTAGCGTGACGTAAAAGTAAGTAAAAGGCGCTGACCCAAGGTGCGCCAACACCAGGGGCCAGCTAACCAAGTTGATAAACGCACTATCAAAGGTCGAGTAGACCAAAGGAACTTCCCCTTCAACCTCTCACAGAACCGTACGTGAACCTCTCAATTCATACGGCTCTTCGTATTCAGCACATTTTCAAGCTTCCCATTCTCCAGTGTGCAAACAAGCCACGCATTTGTTGACGAACCTTTCCAATAAAGACCCAACTCTTAAAACAGCTTCGCTTCAGATGTTTAAACTTCTTCCTGGCCCAACGCATCAGCGTTTGATCAAGATACTTCTGTAGCCGATAAACACCATATCTCCGCCCAAAGTGACCATAGTAGTTCAGCCAACCCTGTATTGCGGGATTAAGTACTTTTGCCATTTCAGATAGTGATCGATCCACCCAGTTTATTACTCGCCATTGCCTGACCTTATCCTTAATCCTCTTGAAGGCCTTAGGACTCATTGAAGGACTAAATGCGGTGAAGATCTGTCCTTGGCGATTCCTTGCTTTTCTGGGACCAAATCGAAACCCCAGAAAGTCAAAGTGGATCACTGGGTGGGAGTCTTTACGATTACTGTTCTTGCAATAGACCTTGCGCGTTTTCTCTGGATGAGCCTCAAGCCCGCAGGTAGTCAGGCGTGCTTTTAGAGCCGCCAGTAAGCGATCCGCTTCCCGGGGATTACGACAATGGTAAACAGCATCATCCGCGTAACGCTCAAAAGGAATATCTCTGTGCGTTCTTACCATCCAGACGTCCAGCGCGTAGTGCAAAAACAAGTTCGCCAACAGTGGGCTGATTACGCCCCCTTGTGGAGTGCCTTGTGTTCGCTCTTCAAGCTGTCCATCCTGATGTTGTACCGGAGCCGTCAACCAGCGCTGCACATAGAGTCTGACCCACCGATGATCATTATGTTTATCCAATGCCTTCAGTAGGAGTTCGTGATTAATATTGTCAAAGAAACCTTTGATATCTAAATCAACTACCCAGATTCTATCCCAGCATCGTTGTCGAGCTCGACGCACTGCGTCTATAGCAGATTTGCCTGGCCGATAGCCGTAGGAGTCAGGGTGAAATACCTTCTCCAATTCTGGCTCCAGCAGTTGCTTAGCCACCATTTGTGCAATGCGATCTTCGATTGTGGGGATACCCAGTGGTCGCAGGCTGCCATCGAGTTTCGGAATATCCACTCGTTTGACGGCTGATGGAAAATAGCTGCCAGATGACATCCGATTCCATAGCTTGTAAAGGTTTTTGACGAGACTCGATTCGTATTGCTCTATCGTTATCTCATCAATCCCCGCTCCGCCGCCATTAGCCTTGATCTGCTTCCACGCTCCCCAAACCGCTCGCTTGGGAATATTGAATGGCTTTGCGCTAATCGTTAATTCCTCCCCATCTGGGTTGATTACACGGTTAGTCGCCGAATACGACAACCCCTTCGCTCCACGTCCATTACAGCCGCTTCTCCACTACTACGGGTTGTTCCGCCCCTGTGACCAGTCTTGGTACTCAACGTCTTGTAGGGCCTCTACTTGACGCTCTTCCTTAACACCTGGACGACAGGTTCTCCTGTTCCACCCAAAAGCCTGTTGTGTGTTCACGCCACCTCTATGCCGGATGCCACTCGGTCGGTAAACAGGTAACCTCCAAGCTTATCCCCGCACTTAGCCAGTGCACGGGTTTTGACATCATCTTG
The DNA here is from genome assembly GCF_056311705.1 of Microbulbifer sp. ABM4_008. NCBI lineage: Bacteria > Pseudomonadati > Pseudomonadota > Gammaproteobacteria > Cellvibrionales > Microbulbiferaceae > Microbulbifer > Microbulbifer sp. ABM4_008. Next base: position 2,948,268 of record NZ_CM149970.1, read on the forward strand.
GTAATACGCTTTCGACACCTCATCAGTGGTTCATTTGCATTCGTCTCTACACAACATACCTGACGTATCTCGTACGCCTTTTCCTCAAGCGCTTCTAACCAAAGCTCTTTACTCCGATCACCTTGAGACGGTTTGTTACCACTTCCTGCAAAGCGATAACGGAGGGCCGACCTCCATCTCCTGGATAGCACGTATTTTTTTATTTATAAAAATAAATAAAAAAATAAAAAAATACTCAGGACGCACTGGCTATATGCATCATACGCTAGATACCCGCTCGTCTTCAATAAAGTCGAGAAGATCCAGTAGCTTGGAGCGATTGCCCAAGCTCTGGGAGCGTAGTGCCCGCCTTTTCTTCTTTCATGCTTACCGTTCTCGCGCTCCCCCTGCCCTTCCTGCAATTACGACTTTCTAAGCCTTCCGGTTTCGGAGCCAAAAAAATAGCTTGAAATTCAGTAGGAAAAAATATGTTGATCTTGAAGCGTCGGACTGGTGAAAACCTAAGAATTGGAACAGATATCTCACTCAAAGTACTGGAGGTTAAGGGCAACCAAGTAAAGATCGGAATACATGCCCCCAAATCCCTAGCAGTTCACCGCGAAGAAATTTATATACGTATTCAAAGGGAGCAGAAACTCAGTAACAGAAAACGCTGAGAATCAACTCCCCCTTAAATGAGGGCCCACAGCGGGCCTCAACCACAATCTATCGACCAAGGTTTTCCAACTCTTTCACAAAGAGCAACTCACTAAGCCAACCCAAGAGAAATCCATAGGCTCCTTGAGTGCCCGCCCCTAAGTTAGCGCCCATTTATCCTGGCCCGCTAAATCCAAAGTCACTAAAACTACCACCTTTGCTCGCTTGCCACGCAAATGCGAATCATTATCATGTTCGGCAGTTTACTTGCTGGAAGTTATCTCATGTTTCGCAAAACCCTGCTAGCTACCGCACTCGCAGCCGCAGTACCCGCCTCCCTCGCCAATGAAACTCCTTCAGATCAGCCCACGGTAATGGAGGAAACCGTAGTAGTCGGCGTGCGCCAGCGCCTCTATGAGCGCGGAGCCTTGCTGGATGCAATCCAGAAAACTGAGGTTGTTGATGAAAGTCTGATCAAATCCCTGCAGGCGGTTAACCTCACTGACGCCATTGAAAAGTCCCCCGGTGTTCGGGTTTCCAATGAGTGCTCCATGTGCGGGGTCAAACGAATAATGCTGAACGGTATGCGCGGTGAGCACTCTACCATCCTCACCGACGGCGTTCCTCTTCACACCATGATGGCTGGCTATTACGCAGTGGATGCTCTGGCCACAACGGGTGTCTCTCGTATCGAAGTGGCCCGAGGTGCGGGAGCATCGCTGCTCGCACCCGAAGCAATCGGCGGAACCATCAATGTCATCTCCAAGGAAATCGAGGAAACCGGCCTCAACATCAATGCCTCTATGGAGGACAACGACAGCTATTTTCTAGGCATGATGGGCGGCTATGTAAGCGATGATGAACGCACCCGTACATCGCTGGTCATTCAGGATGATAAGCACCACCAGATGGACAATGATGACAACGGTGTTAGCGAAGCACCGCTGCAAGAGAACACCAGTTATGTAGTTCGCCTCTCCCATGACCTGGGTGAGCGGGACAACGTGGTACTGCGCACAGCCTATACCGACTCCAGTATTTTTGGCGGCCCCCAGGGATACAGCATTGGTTCCGTCCTGCAAGGCTACGATGGTGTGGAATCTGACCACTTGTTTGTCGACGACGATGTGCGGCAGCAATACATTGGCAAACCCTGGGAAACCACCGAATGGATCTCCACCACTCGCAGTGAAATTTCCTCAAGTTGGCTCCACGAATTCAGCGAATCCTATAACACGCTGTTTACTGTCGCCTGGTCTGAGCACAAGCAGGACTCCTTCTACGAAGGCTTCGATTACACCGCTACAGACACACTCAACTACTTCGACCTGCGCAACAATTTAATCCTTAACGATCAGCACATACTCACATTTGGTGTCGATCTTCGCGATGAATCCATGCGCTCCGACTCTGTCGCAGGAGAGGAAAGCGATAATTACATCGAAGATAGTTTCGACTACCAAACTACCGGCCTCTACATACAGGACACCTGGACCGTTTCACCGGACCTCGAAGTGGCACTGGCCATACGCGTAGACAATGCCAAAGCCGACTTTGTCGCCGAGCAAAAACCTGGTACAGAGATCGATGAAACGGTGGTCGCCCCTCGGATAGACCTCCGCTATCTGCACGACGACCAGTGGACCTCCCGGGTAGCGCTGGGACGAGGATACCGAGCCCCCCTATCCTTTTTCGAAACAGATCACGGCATTCTTGATGCCGGTGATGGCTTTGCCATCGAGATCGAAAACCTTGAAAAATCTCTATCCGCAACTTATGCATTGAGCTTCGAGGGAGAACGCCTCAACAGCACCCTGTCACTGGCATTTACCGAAGTAGATAACCTCGCAGCACTGAGCGAAACCGAGGATGGAGTACCACTGCTTACTCAGATGCAGGAAAGCGCCTCCGTAGGTGCTGCCGATATCACTCTCGGCTATGCGCTCACTGAAAATTTGTCTATCGGTGGCACACTGGAGACCTATGATTACGACGATGTTTTCCGGGAATCTTTTGCCATTGCTCCAGTAGAGCAGCGTGCACTATTTAATTTGGATTACAAAGCCGACTACTGGATGCTATATGCCAGCGCTACTTGGGTAGGCTCCCGGGACCTGGATGAATTTGGCTACGAAGGTTTCAACCAGTTGGGCGACTCCACGTTAAAAAGCACAAGCGCAGACGCCTATTGGACAGTAGATCTTAAATTAACCTTTGACGTCACTGAAAACCTGAGCCTGTATCTGGGCGGAAACAACCTGACAGATTACACCCAGGTTGAGGAAGGTGAGAGCCCTCTATTCTGGGATGCCAGTGGTGCCTACGACGTAGCCTATATCTACGGCCCGCTACGAGGGCGTGAGTATTACCTGGGCTTCGACTGGAGCCTGTAATGCGAACCTGGCTCGCACTAATCACACTTCTGTTCGCGCCTGCTGGCGCGACAGAAGCTGCCATTTCCCTTTACGATTTTGAACTGCGCAGCCTCGCCGGACCCGAACGTATCAACCTGCTGCAATTCAAAGGGAAACCCAGCTTGATAGTACTGGTTGAACCTGACTGCCCCTGGTGCTTTCGCCAGGTTCGAGCTCTCAACCGGCTTACTAGCGAGTGCCCCCAACAGTTTCAACCCATCGCCCTGGGTATCAATGGCTCCCGAAAAGCCCTACTGGCTGAATATCGAAAGCTACGCCCGGAATTCCCCATGCTTCAGGCAAGCACACAGCTTCAACAAGTACTGGGCGAAACTCCCGGCACTCCATTTAGCTTCCTTATAGCCTCCAGCGGAGAACCGCTCAGCTGGCTAAGGGGTTATATTCCGGATAAGAAACTACAGCCGATTTTGGAGAAGAGCTTTGATTTCAAATGTGAAAGTGCTCCCGGGACAGCCTCATAAATTAGAGAACTGAATACTGCAATTTTTGCTGAGATAGGAACCCTGCTAGATCTTAAGTACTTATAGATTGAAGATATAGGCAGTGATACTGTAGATATCAGCTCACTTAGCTATTCCCCCTAATTTAGAGCTGTGGCAAGAAGATCTAAGGATTATTTTAGGCTCACTAAGTCAGCGAAGGTTTACAAGTTGATATCATTATCAAGCCCGCGCCGACTCCCTTTTGGCGGTCCCCACCTAACACAAGTACCATCTTTTTCTAAAGTGCCCTTCAGTACATTACATCTAATTTGAGGCGTTGTTATTTGCTGTCTGCAATAGGCTAATGATTTATCTGGATGAGAATCTTCACAGTACTCAGCAAGTAACTCGCTCGCTTTCTCCGGCCTGCTTAGATAAGCAACACTTACTAGCAACAACACAACCAGTATCGCAACTCTCATAGATTAAGTCCTGGGTAATATAGAGCTACAATAAATAGCATTGTTCACAACATAACCCTTTCCTTAAAATTCCAAACTGTATTACCAATGTAGAGCACCCAACATTGCCACAACGATACATGTCAGAAATATTGACACAACGATACATGTCAGAAATATTGACACAACGATACATGTCAGAAATATTGACACAACGATACATGTCAGAAATATTGACACAGAATAGAATAAGGAATAAAATCCCGTAAAACTGTATAAATTACACACAGCCAATATTCCTGCCATTTATAGTCCTGGCTTTCTAAATGATACGCCTTACAATCGTTATATCTTTTCCTGGGTGTAAAGCAGATATTCTATCGATATAGAGATTCGATAAAGTATTCACTACAATGCAATTAAAGTCTGGATAAGTATACTCATCACACTACCAGGTCATTCACTAAAAGTAGAAGTGATTAAAGGCAAAGTGGTGCTTCGCTTTCTGCCCAGAAAAACTGATTAATTGAATGAAAAGAATCAACAGGTTTCCAGACTATAAAGCCATAAAAGTGTTGGCTGACTTTTCTTCAACAAAACCAATAGATGGATCTTGGTTTTTTAGCGTGCTTAGTAACACGTCCCAATCGGAGTTTTTCTCATAGAACTGCTTACTTAAGTACGCAGAAATTACGGCCTGCACAATTGATACATGGGCAGGATTGTTTTCTTCTTCACTTATAACGCCATACCCATTAATTCCACCCAGTAAATGCTTTGCCCCCACAAGGGTCAGCAAGTACTCTGCACCAGTTCCCAAAGTAAAAGCATCAGTAAACCAGTCTGGCCCACGGGTACTCAGTGGGGAATTATCCTGATCCGCTGCAACAACTAAGCATGAAGCAGTCATTTCCGTAAAACTTGGATTCATAAATGGGAAGAACTTGGCCGCAAAAGGGGATAGGTTCTCTCCGCCCGTTCCAGTTGCACAAAGTAAAACACCCGCTTATCTGATAAATCGGGGCCAGGGATATTGTCTTCATTTAATACCCGAGCCCCTAGTAACATACCTACAGTTTGTGCTCCATAGGAATGCCCAATAGCAACTACCTTTTCTTTATCTAGACGGCCGCGCAACATGGAAACAGCTTTCTCGATACTGTCCAGCTCATCCAGAACTCTCTTCATGTCAGATACTCGATACTGCCAGATTTCAGGCACTCTAGGGTCATCATCTGGCACCTCAGAATCCAGGAAAACTGGTTGCAGAACTACAAAACCCAAAGAGGCGAGAAATTCAGTTATTGGAGCGTATCCATAAGGTGGTGATTTGTATCCATGGGCGAAGATAACGATTGGTAAGTTTTCACCATTCACCGGTGCGATTACACGAACCTTTAGCTCTTGCCCCCTGACCGAGTCAGGCAGCAATACAGCATGATGTATAACAAAAGGGCCGTGCTTTTTTACTGATGTATGATCTGATATTGTCATAAATGGTTCTCCTTCATTTTTAATTTTCCACTTGATCGATGGGGTTAATAGAAATCAGTAAAGTGGCCACTGGTATTTGCAATCAGCACCGAATTACCATGGCATCGAACCATTGAAGCTAGTAAAAGTACCAGAATCCCCTTCTCGCCCCAGAAGGGCGACACGCACAATTTCCCTCGCACCCTCTGCTACAGTTTGCTCACCCTCGTAATTATTTAAGCCAGTGCAAGTAAACCCAGGGCATACGGCATTTACCTTTATGTTTGATTTTTCAAGATCAATTGAGAAAGCCATAGTCACAGCATTTAGTGCAGTTTTTGACATGGAGTAGGCACCAAACATTTTTCGTGCCGGATTCTTAGGATTTGAATGGCTCATCAACGAGCCAGCACCGCTAGAAACATTAACCACTTTGGCAGAAGGAGAGAGTTTTAGAAGAGGTAGCATTGCCTGTGTAACCGCTACAACCCCGAAAACATTAGTTTCAAATATCTCACGTAATTCAGCCAAAGTTACAGCGCTAACCTGAGTCTTTTTGCCGATTTCCGCCAGAGTTACTCCAGCCTCCCCTGCATGGCTAATCGCCGCGTTATTAATCAATATATCGAGACGGCCAAAGTCTTTTCTAATAGTGTTGGCTGCAGCTCGGATACTGCTCTCATCAGTAACATCTAGCTGAATAGGCCAAACGCTTTCGCCTATGGAATCAGCGGCTTTTTGCCCCAGCTTCAAATCACGAGCCCCAACTAAGACAGAAACGCCTCTAGCACTCAGGTCCCTCGCGACTTGTAATCCTATTCCCCTATTAGCACCAGTTATCAATGCAATTGGTCTACCGTGCATCGTCAGTCTCCACATAGATACAGCTCATGGGCCATTGGCTCCAGCACATGGCTATGGCAAAATCGGAACAACGTTCCGATTAAATATACGGAACAATGTTCCGCTTAGCAAGGGGTAGATATGCCAAAACCTGATGACACTAATTCGAGCCAACGTAAGCGAGCAGACGGCAAGCGCAACCATGGCGCCCTGCTCCAGGCAGCCAAGGAAGTATTCGCCACCTCCGGCGTAGATGCCCCAGTGCGGGAGATTGCGGGTAAGGCCGGTGTCGGTGTAGGCACTCTTTATCGGCACTACCCGAAGCGGGCAGACCTGATCGCGGCAGTTTTCCGCAGGGAGATCGATAGCTGCTCTGAGGAAGTGATAGAACAAGCTAAACACCTCCCCCCCTTTGAAGCCCTGGCCAGCTGTATGCAAATATTTGCGACCTTTTTTGCCACTAAGCGAGGACTATCCGAAGTATTGCACTCAGGCGATCCAGCCTTTGAAACCCTTCCAAGCTATTTTGACCAGCACTTAAGGCCTGCCCTCGCTATGGTGTTAGGTGCAGCAATAGAATCGGGAGATGTTCGTTCAGATATAACTGCAGATGAACTACTTGGAGGAATTGCAAGATTGGGGATGTCCTCATCTGAAGACTCATCTGGGCAAGTAGGACGTATGGTTGCACTTTTAGCCGATGGACTGCGATTTAAAGAGTGAAAAACTCTTTTATCAAAACGGCTTTAAGAATTAATGGCAGTCAGAAAATGACTGAAGTATCCAAACCAAAATGGTAAGAGCATTTATTCGATGATGCAGATGAATAGTTTTTATTTAGGTGCTTTTTAGATCTGGCAATTAAAGAAAGATACAAAAATGTGCCTACAGTGAATATTTCACTTTCTGCCGCTCTCTCCATAGGGCTTGAAACCGCTAGGATTGTTAAATGAGATTGATTCTAATTCTAATAGTAGCAGTTGGCCTGGATAGTCTAGTCCATACGTTCGTTCCTGAATTGGGAGGGAGTCTACCTTTACTTTTATTCTTAATACTTGGAGGACTTCCGTATGTGGTACTTCCGCCAAAATCCAGATATTTTAGGAGAGAGATAAGATCTTGGGCAAGAAGCAAAAATATAGAAATTGTAGAACTCAAAAACTACTATCTCCTAAAAGGAAAGCTGTTCTGGAGGACATCGGATGTCCAAGATATTTTTATTCTAAAAGAACATGATGCTGAATATTGGATTGCCTGTGGCTCATGGTTTCTCGGGGCATTCAATAACAACTTAAAGGTATACAAGCTAATTGATAATCGCTTAAAGCTGATAAGCTCCACCTGAGACCTAATATCTATAAAAATAAGTACAAAGATATATAAATCAGCTCCAGCACCTGAATCTATTGATGCCTACAGCATTAACTTATTGACCGATTTATCTGATACAACAAGCAAATAGATTGAAAAAATAATTACAGTTCAATTTTTGCCCGCTACATATTTGAAGGCCGAAGCTTCTCAATTATTGGTTTGTCATTGTCACTCCCCCTATTCTCGTCTAACCCCTATCAGCTCCACCCAAATAAATTAATATTCACTTCAAGAATAGATAGAGACTAGACCATCGAAAGTGCAATAAATTTACTTTGCAATAGTCTATGCTGCTATGAGACAAACCTCCTCAAAAAATGCGATTTTTCAGTCCCCCAGAAAACCTTCCTATTCCAATACAATTTAGGCAAGCTAATGAGGCTAGTGTGTATTTTTCGTTTTCATTAATCCGTGGAGCCCTCTGTATTTAGCACATAAACTTCAAGCTTTTATACCGCTCTTCATGCTTTATTTTCTTTGACAGCCATCACATTGTCACAAAACACCAAAAACAACTTCATTTTTTGACCCACTACTCAAGCAACTATTGATTAATGGAAACGTAAATTTTATTAAAACATGTTAATTCATGTATAGCATGGAACCCATGTCCACGTGGAAGGTCTGTCTTATTAGCAATTTTTAAGGGGTAAATATTTATTTACTAACTGCATTTTTTGATCCTGGTGACACGGAAAGAGTGGCCAGCATTCTAAAACACCAACTTATTTCACAGTATTTACCAGGAAATTGAACTTAATATTTCAGTCGTTCTAAATAAATCGACGAGAATAATGTAAACCAGGAGTAACCTTATGCGTTTAAGAAAAAAAAGCGCGCTTGCGACAATGTTGCTGATACCTTTCAGCTTACAAGTACAAGCTCACGGCTGGTCTGAATTTCCAAAAGCCAGGCAAAAAATTTGCTATGATCAAGGCAATATCTGGTCTGGAACACCATCCAATCCAGGCTGTGCCCTGGCAAAATCCATTTCTGGATCTTATCCTTTCCAACAACACAACGAATTCTCTATTAACATCCCTGACTACAATAATTCTGCCGCTGTAAAAAGTGCCATTCCTGATGGAACTCTTTGCTATGCAAATGATTCGCAGAAAAAAGGGATGGGAGCAGCAACTGATGCCTGGACCCGTGTAGAAGTTAATGCTGGAACATTCGAATACGTATTCCAGGCAACAGCGCCACACAATCCATCTTTTTGGGAGTTTTACCTTACGAAAGCGGATGCAGACCTGTCACAACCACTGGCATGGGATGACCTTGAGCTTATCCAGGAGGAAGGGGACGTACCTGTCGTCAATGGTCAATATCGAATGAATGTCACCATTCCAGAAGACAGGGTAGGTAATGCAATTTTATTTGTACGTTGGCAGCGAGTAGACCCAGTTGGTGAAGGCTTCTACAACTGTAGTGATATCACTATTGTAAATAGTGATGTTGAACCGCCTAGCGAACCTGATCCCGGCACCACACAGCCGCACCTGATTCAAGGCAACACCTTTATTCCAGAAGACATTAGTATAGATTCGGTTAATGTGGGGGACACCGTCAATTATACGGTATTCAATAAAAATGGTGAGGAACACTCATCATTTTCGCTGGCAATTACCGAGGATAATAAGAATGACTGGGACAGGCTTTTAGCTTCTCAAGTCACCGGCTGGTACCAATCAAACCACAATGGAAATGTTTTTATTGGTCGCTGGCATGAAGAAATGAATCATTACATGTACTTCCAGGGTGATTTACATGGTAACTACTTCAACTCCAAAGACTCACGTGCCTCCGGTCAATTCACTATTACAAGCAACGGTAGTGAATTAATAGCTGCTATCACACCTAAGGTTTTAAAACCGCTTGATATAGCTAGAGTAGAACACGGGGATTTAGTGGTACTTTCATCGGGAGAAAGCGCCGGAAATATCAATAATACGGAATGGTCACAGGTAAGTGGAAGCCCTGTTGAAACCGCAACCGGGCCCAGTGGTGCACTGGTAATCGACACGTCAAGCTTAACAAATGAACAGCATGAATTAAGTTTCAAGTTAACCGTAAGCGGTGACTCTGCTGTTGATGACGAGATCTACTCATTTACTGTTGAACCATCAACTACCACAGATCCCACAGATCCCACAGATCCCACAGATCCCAGTATTCAAGCTTGGGATAGCAACGAAATCTACACCGCAGGTGATATCGTTAGCCACAATGGTGAAACATGGACTGCCGGATGGTGGACAAGGGGCGAGGAGCCGGGTACAACCGGCCAATGGGGTGTTTGGCGTTAAGTTAAGGACCGCCAGCCAAAAATATTAACTGTTAGAAACTTCGACTACCAGCATATAACAAAAAGGCCTCAGTAATCCTGAGGCCTTTTCTTTTTGTAAGCCCATTTAGTGTAAATAGTGATATCCCGGCATTAGTTATTAGCTTCCAAAAATTGTACTCCATGCTCCATCCATTGTTTCACATATACAGGTGCCATGGCATGGCCCATACCTTCTACCCACAACGTTTTAGCACCAGGAATGCGAGCTGCATACTTTTTGGCTTGAGCAATACTTAACAGGGGATCTCTATCACCGTGGATAACCATAGTGGGGACCTCTAAGCCCTCCAATCGCTCTAATCGCGAGCCAGAAAGAGAGATTGCTGTAAATTGCTGAATTGGCAGATTATGATCAAATCCTTGCCTATGACGTAGTTCGTAGAGAGTGGTGTGTGCAATATGTTCAACATCAAAGCCTCCCTGCCCCTGAAGACTGTGATAAGTACTTACCATCAACTTAGCCATACCCTCATCGGAGCCACTGAGTCCATAGCGAAGAAATAGCCGAAGCATATTGTATCTGAAGGTTTTTCCCTGGGGTAACTCGGGGTCGTCGAGAAAACCTGAGGACATGATTGAAGTAAGGCTTTTCAAGCGATTGGGGAATTGCAGGGCCATTTCTTGCGCAATCATCCCTCCCATTGAGGCGCCCATAACATGAACTTGCTTAATCCCCAGGGAGTCCATAACCGCAAGGTTATCGCGCATCATGTCGGAAAGGTCGTAAGCGGTCTCCTTAGCCCAGTTGGTAACCCAACTCGAGGCACCGCAGCCACGATGATCGGTGAGTAGTACTTGATAGCCAGCAGCTAAGAGTGGCTCATAGACTTCAGATGGCCAGTACAAAGAAGAAGAGCCCATACCGTTTATCAGTAACACTGTGCCACGAACAGGTATCCCCTCTGGGCTTTTAAGTTGATACCAAATTTTAAGGCTCCCTGAGCGAACATATCCGCTCTGACCGGAGATCAGTTCAGGTAGTGGTTTCTCAAGACTCAAACTTAGCTGTTTCTGGATATCTTTGGGAAGCGGGGGTGTTGTAAGGACCCAAACAGTACAGACTAACACCAGAAGGAATACTATCGTGCCAATGATTAAAGAAACTTTCTTGATCAATGTAAGCCTCCATAAACACCGTAACACCGGTGCAGAAATAATATTTATATGTAATATCAGGCAATAGCGGAAATTGGGTAAGTCATTTCTGTTATCAAATATATATGACATTTGTCATCTTTTGTTGATGATTAAACTGCCCAGCTACAACGACTGGATGATAAATGTACACATTAAAATTAATCCTCCGCAAGGGGGATTAAGGGTGCAACCCTATGTATGGACCTGCCTGCAGCTCATAGCTTCAATGATCATGCAACAGAAAATATAAGGTATAGAAACCAACAATGGACTCAGCTGCTTTATGAGCCTGGTGCTCCTATAGTTCTATATAATGCCCAGGTGGATACTATTGGTGCAAGAAAATTTCTCCCACCCGCTCAAGATAAAAAATGCCCAACCTCTGTAAAAATTTGGAAGATACCAGAGTCTCTAGCAGAAATTTCACGAGCACTGGCTGATTCCAGTTGAGAAGTACAAAAATACAAATGGTCAACTTGTATTACATTCAGCAGTATTGGGCACCTGATCCACCCCTCCCAGACAGGCTATAAGACCAGATACCCTCACTGCTTCCTGAAAGGTGTAAGAATTTGACTTCCCTAGCACCTGAATAGTTCTTTGATATTTTCTATTCTTGGCTTCTGAAATATACATGAGCCCCCTAATTATCACCCTGCAAGGTCACAATGAACTCTACATAGACACGGCCATTTACCTGATTCACAGTGGTAAAGATCATGGCTCGTAATTAGGTGCAGTTCCAGGAAGGTATTAGTTTTACCCAATTCCTCAAAGAATATTGTACCGAAGACCAGTGTTTCTAGGCTCTCTGCCGGAGGGGGTAACCATCATTGAAATCAGCGGCCAAGCACAGCAAGAATAATTGATTATTAATATTCCTACTTCTATACTCAGTATTAGTTATGTTGGAAAGCTATTTCCCAATTACATGCTCCAGAAACATACCCTACTAAATCAAGCTCATGCACTTCTTAACCACATTAGAAAAACTTAAAAAACTGGATCAGGTAGATCCACAAGAACTGCTTGAGTTTTACGATAATCTCTCACCTATATCAATAAACTCTCTTATCGGCCGATGGGAAGCGCAAGGATTTAACACACAACATCCTTTACAGCATGAAATGGATGCAGGAAAACGCTGGTACGGCAAAGAGTTTATTGATTCTGAAACGGTCTATCCTTTACTATGCTGGGATTCAGACTTCAAATCTATCAACGCTTACGATGCCCCTTTGTTCTTCCGTACCCAACAACTACATATAACCACAAAAGCCCAAGCCCGCCTGCGCATCTTGGAACACAGAGGGAAATCAAGTGCCACTATGATTTATGACACGATACCTATGCATGATATGATGCGAAAAGTCGATGAGGATCATATTCTAGGACTTATGGAGAGAAAAGGAATGGATGGCCGTATGTTCTTCACTATGAAAAAAACTAACTGACCTTATCGATTTCTAATGAATTGCTTCTGCCTAAATCCCAACCCCATACTTTTTAATTTAAGCTCCTTTGTAGTGTGACTTTGCGCTCTCCTCACCCAGAAGCTGATCCAGTTAAATATCCCTACCCTTCCTGCGACAAAACAATCCGGTACTTAGCCTTACCAGATTTCAAATGCTCAAATGCCACTTCTATCTGGCTCATTGGGAAAATCTCTATCTCAGGTTTGATCTTATGATGCGCCACAAACTCAAGCATAGTTTCGATGGTACCAGGGCTGCCGACTGGAGATGCTGAAATTGAGCGCTGCCCAAATAACAAGGGAAATAGAGTAAATTGGATTGGGTTAGTTACAGCTCCAACAAAGTGTAAGCGCCCTTTAGGTTTCAGAGCCTGGATATACAGATCCCAATCAAGACTGACATTCACAGTCGACAGAATAAAATCAAAGCTCATTGCCGCAGCTTGAATCTCTGCGGGATCACGGGAGTTCAGTGTTTTATGAGCACCGAGAGCTAAGGCTTCTTTGCGTTTTTCCTCGCTGGATGTAAACGCGGTAACTTCACAGCCCCAGGCATGGAAAAACTTCAAGGCAAGGTGGCCCAAGCCACCAATACCAATCACAGCCACTTTGTCAGTGGGTTTGATATCAAATTGGACCAATGGATTGAATACGGTAATACCCGCACATAAAAGGGGGCCGGCCGATGCATAATCCACACCATCAGGGATAACAACCAGGCTACTCATATCCGCCCTGGCTTTATCCGCAAAGCCTCCATTGGTGAGTATGGTGAACTTTGCCTCTCTACATAAGTTGAGGTCACCAATTCGGCAAGTATGGCATGTTTCACAGTAGCCTGAATTCCACCCCAACCCAACCACCGTGCCCTTTTTAAGATGAGCTACTTGCTCCCCCATCGCGGTGACACGGCCGATGACTTCGTGACCGGCAACCATAGGGTACTGTCCAATACCCCATTCATTTTCAATCATGCTCAAGTCACTATGACAGATGCCGCAGTACATGATTTCCAGTTCAACCTCTGTTGCACCCAACTCTCCAGCTGCAATTTGGTAGGTCTTAAATGGACCGCCGGCCTCCAAGACTGCATAGGCATTAATAGTTGATGCAGTAGACATGGCGGGCTCCTTGAAGAAAAGGAAATCACAAATGACCTTAAAAGTTTAGACGCCATTCAGCTGTAGACTTTATTGCACCCTTACAATTTTATTTTCTAGAAACTAGTGGCCCTACTATCCAGGGAGCCTCTGAATAATTCCGTGATGCCTCTGGCATGCAGAGCGGTTCACAATCAAGGCGCGACTTCGCAGGAATGTCTAGACCTTTCAAGAAGTTGCAACGCGGAGTGTGAATCGCTCTGCATGCCCCGAAGGGCGGGCCTTGAAGGCCGCAGCTGTTGCGTTGCAGCTCTTGCAAAGGGCTACGGCCATTCGCGGCGAGCTGCGCCTAACATCTGCAGCCTTCAAGACCCGCAGAGGCATTACGGAATTATTCAGAGGCTCCCTAGCACAGAAATTAAAAGTGTTAACCGGGAGAAAGTAAAAGATTGAAATTAAAGCTGTAAAACAGAAAAAAGGCCGGGGGTACTTCCCCCGGCCAGTGCCAAGTCCTGTGAGGTTGCTGAATAGCAGAGGACTGATGAGAAATTGGACCGCAGTTTTACGCAGAAGATCAATTCAACACTCGATATCCGCGACCAACCAGGCAATTCTTGATGATGTAGGTTGCCTCAGAGCTCGCACTACCCGCCCCTGACAAGCCCCCAACAAGCGCGCCGGCACCGGCTCCGGCTACCGCAGCACGCCCGCTGTCACCGACTATTGCACCGAGCGCACCACCTACTACAGCACCACCCGCAGCACCGGCAGCTGTTCTGCGCCCTTGGTCACTGTACGTGGAGTAAGCGATTCCCTTGCACTCTGCAAGGTCCGCTTGATACTGATTCATGTTAACGCCCCAGGTATCGATAACGATTCCACCGGCACCGGGAACCTGCTCTGGCTGATTCGCACAGCCGTAAAGCAGCGACATCATAATTCCAGCAGTTGCAGAAATAGCAGTCTTCATCAAACACCCCATATCGCTTTCGCCACAGGATAGTGAGCTTGTCACGCTTTTCTTCTTTAGGTTTAGCTGCTGGTAGAACTTGGCGCCAGTCCGGCGCCTAAAAATGAATGACCCGCTGGGCAACAAATTCAACAGGCGTAAATAGTGTTGTAGCTATTAGTGGAGGGCGCCTTTTTTCTATGGATCTGCAGGCTGGGTTCCTATAGGCAGAATTGAATATTGGTAAAACACTTCTAATTCTTGAGATTTCGCTTGTGGATCGAGGATATTTACTATGCCCTTAAAACTCTTTAATCGCCGACTCTCCGTATCGTAAGTGAGATTTAAGTCCTCTACGAAAAGGCGGATAAGAGGCTGGGCAATATCTACTCGTATACAAGTATTTTCGCCTGCCGCTTGATTACAGGATACTGCCTTAGCGCGCAGCTTTATCGATCGACCATGCAGTGGCGAAGCAAAATTGAATTTAAGCGTTTTTCCTGAGGACAATAAGTCCCAGTGGTCACGCACATAAGTATCAAAGCCTGCATCAACTACATCAACACTTCGTGCCTCTCGCAAACTTACTTTCCAGGCTTCGCCCTCGTTGGCTCTATAGCGCATCATCCACTGGCCGTCATCCCAAAGGACTTCACGGACTTCACCGTGCCTCCGATCTATTTGAGTGACACTAGGTAAGGCACTGCGACCAGCTGCGGGGCCATTTCGCTCTCGAAGGGTTTTCTCTGCTATTAAATCACCCTGGGGTGCATAGTAGAAAACAGTTATTTCGCCATTATCTTGCGAAGTATAATATTCACAGTACTGTAACTGTTGATTATCCGGATCATAGGCCAGACCTTTTACCAGGAAAGGCCCTTCATAGTGACAGTTAGTTCCGGCAATAGCCGACATCGCAATAAATTCAAGCATTGCTCACCTCTTTTTGACAAATCTCTCTTGCCAAATAGGCAAACAACGGCAGGATGCAGGCCCAAATTACACTTAATGTTCCCAGGGATTGCCACAGGGGCCTGTGCAATTCCACAGTGCCATTTAGGAATGCACCGGTAAAGTAACTAAATGGTCCGAAAAAACCACCCAGGATTACCGCCAACCATAGATTTTTCTGTAAGAAAACCAAACTGTATCGCAAGGTCATGGCAAAGTTCAACCACAGGCAGATCAGCCATAAGGGAGGCCAGGAGGAGCCACTATCATTTCGCATCACCCCCAAATGAAACAAGATAGAGTCTATAGACACACCAAAGATAAACACCCCCGCTAACCAAAGCGGTTCCCTGGGCAAATTGGCGATATAGCGCAGATGTATAAAAAGGTTCAACAGAGTAAAGGGAACCACCAACCACACCTTGGCCACTATGACGCACAGTGGCCAGGCGATATCGAAAAGTAAGGCATTAGCGACAAAACGCCACATGCAGGAGAGCCTCTGGTTGATTCCGTAATATCCTTGGGTTGCAAACTCTTAAAAAGTTTAAACAGTCTCCTGAAATCACGCTTTGATCCTGAGCCATTCTGAAAGGCAAACACTTCACAAGATTAACTTGAGAGAGTTTAGAAACTGCCCAAAAACCGAGGTTTGGCGAACACAAATTGGGCGGTACCAATCACTCGTTGCAAAAATCCCCCTTCGCAATAGCATAAATAGAATTCCCACATACGGATAAAGCGCTCATCAAAACCTAACTCGCGCACTTTGGAAATTCGCTCAAGAAATGCTTTGCGCCAGTCACTTAATGTGCGGGCGTAATGGGCGGTGATGTCTTCAAGTCCAACAATCTGCATATCTGTTGAATTGGCAATATGGTCCGCGATAACCTGATTAGATGGCAGGCAGCCACCGGGGAAAATATATTGCTGAATGAAGTCGACCTCTTTACGATACTCGTGGTAGCGCTGGTCGCGAATGGTGATTGCCTGCATCACCATCAGGCCATCTTCTTTGAGTAATTCGCTACAACCGGCGAAGAAGGTCTTGTGAAATTCGTGACCTACCGCCTCCACCATTTCAATCGATACAATTTTATCGTACTTACCTTTCAGGTCCCGATAGTCTTGTAATAGCAGGGTCACCTGCTCCTCTAACCCTTCGTGCTTCACCCATTGGCGGGCATAGTCATATTGCTCTTGGGAGATAGTAGTGGTTGTTACTTTACAGCCATAGTACTTGGCAGCATGAATGGCCATACCACCCCACCCAGTACCAATCTCAAGGAGGTGATCGGAGGGTTTTAACTTTAGCTTTCGGCAGATCAGTTCCAGTTTGTGATTAGAGGCTTCAAACAGAGTTGCATTTTCAGACGGGTAGACCGCAGATGAATACAGCATGGTCCTGTCTAAAAATAACCGGAAAAATTCATTGCCCAGGTCATAGTGTGCAGAAATATTCTTGCGTGAGCCATTGCGATTATTCGCATTTAATTGATGTAACCAGCGCAGGCCTAATCGAGGTAAATAGCTCCAACGACTATCGATGCCTTCCACCAATTCCATGTTGTCCACCATCAGGCGAATCAGGTCCACGGTATTGGTTGAGGTCCAGGCGCCCTGCATAAAGGCTTCTCCAGAACCAATGGTTCCGTTTAATAGCACCTGTATATAACTGGATGGATCATGTACGCAAATATGTGCCGAGATCTCTGCTTCTTCTGGTCTCTGGCCAAAGTGGTAACACTGCTCCCCCTCTTCGATTAGCAAGTGGCCACGATCAATACCCTTGAGTTTTTCCAACACCAGCTTGCGCGCCAGGCGAACGAGCCAGGACTGTGCCGATACTTCTGATTTTGACGACGAAGCCTGATCAACTTCCTGAACTGCTCTCATAGTTGTTTATCTCCTGCCTGAACCTCGGCGTCATCGCGAGGGTGCGAAAATACCGGGATACGCTTGACCCATAATTTCAGTGCCTGCCAATAAATGGCGGCTATAACTTTTACGGTCATCAAAGGGTACTGGATCAATATTGAATTAAGCGATCGGCCGCTAATTTCACAGCGCTGTAAACTCAGGGTTGCATCAAACATTGGGCGAGTGCCATCTTCTGTATCCTCGGCACTCGCATCAAAATTTTGCAGGTAAGCTGTCAGCTTTTCTCCAGGTTTTGTCCCCCTCCATCGATACCCTTGGGCCATGGGCATAAAAGGCGAGACATGAAATGTTTTTGCGAAGGTCGCTTTTTGCAACTTGGTATTATTACGGCAATCCAAAACATAGCTGTGACGCTCTTTCCAGGGTGTGTTGTGTACATCCAGGAGCAGCCAATCCACATTCTGGCCCTCAGCATCGAAACAATAGTAAACACTGAGTGGATTCATGTTGTAGCCAAAGTAACGCCAATTGGCCAGCAAACGAATAGGTCCCGCAGGCTGCTCTCCCGCTTCCTCCTCCACCCGCTGTCGAACTGCCTCATCAAGACTGAGGGATTCATCGCCGAAAAAATCACTGCGACAAAATCTCGCAGGTGCGCGCCGCTGGGAGGACCAAAGAGGTGAGAGCTGACAAATGGCTTCCACCTCTGCCAGATCGACGTACATCATAAAAACCTGGTAGCGAAACTGATGAGCTCTGGGCGCGAAGCGCCGGTGTTCCACCCAACCGGTATAAATCGCACTTTCCATGATACCGGCCTCCTTACCAGTCAACACCCAACCCCCGAGCCACTCGCAGCGCACTCGTTACGCCATCTTCATGAAATCCATTTGCCCAATAAGCGCCACAGAACCAGGTGCGGTTAACGCCATTAATACTATCCCACTGCTGTTGCGCTCGTGTTCCGGCCACAGAGAACTGGGGATGGGAGTATTCAAAACGACCGAGCACAGACTTGGGATCGATACGCTCTTCGGCATTCAGGGTGACACAATAGGTTTTCTCGGTATTCAAGCCCTGAAGTATATTCATGTTGTATGTCAAAACGGGCAGTGCATCCTGTTCACTGCGCAATTGGTAATTCCAACTCGACCAACTGCGACGGTGACGCGGTAGCAAGGTGCTGTCTGTATGCAGGACCACTGCATTTTTTGCATAGGGTATAGCCCCCAGGATTTTTTGCTCACTACCGCTGGGGTCGGCCAAACATTGAAGGGCCTGATCGGAATGGCAAGCGAAAACAACGGCATCAAACTCCAAATTTTCCCCTGCTGCGGTGCGAACATTCACACCTTCTCTGCAGCGCTGCACCGCCTCAATGGGCGTAGATAAGCGAATTTTATCTGCGAAAGGTTGTATTAACGGATCAATATATTCACGCGACCCGCCCCTAATCACTCGCCACTGCGGGCGACGCACCAGGTTGAGCAGGCCGTGATTGACAAAGAAGCGGACAAAGAAACTGACAGAAAACTCCAGCATTTGCGCCACACTGGCAGACCAGATAGCAGAGCCCATAGGTACCAAATAGCGATTGGCGAATTCCGCGGAGTAACCGTTCGCAGGTAGATACTCACCCAGGGTCAATGTCTCGCTCAGCCTCCCCTCCTGCCAGTCGCGGAGGGCATTGCGGTTAAAGCGCACTATGTCCCAGAGCATACGCCAGTGCCCAGCGCTGACGATGTTCGAGCGCTGTGCAAACAGACTGTTGAGATTGTTACCCGCATATTCAAACCCCTCCTGATCGCAGCGCACACTAAAGCCCATGGAGGTGGGTTGGGATTGAACTCCCAGCTCTTTAAGCAAGCGAATAAAATTCGGATAGGTCCAGTCGTTGTATACAATAAAGCCGGTATCCACTGCTAACCGGCGTCCCCCCTCGTCAATATCAACCGTAGCGGTATGCCCTCCCAGGCGCGCCTGTGCTTCAAACAGGGTGACATCGTACTTTCGATTCAATAGATAAGCGGCAGTAAGACCGGCAATGCCGCTGCCAACAATAGCAATTCGCATCAATTCTTCCTTAGTGTGCGGATTCTTGTCATTTTGGGTACGCAAAAACGGAACCAGATTGAGCTGAAAAAACCCAGAAACCGCAGAGGCCAGCTGAGCCGCTTGGGAAAATCGACTGTGTGCCCAACGCCACAGAGCCCCTGTTCAATACGCTCGGCAGCCTGCTCTGGAGTCATTAAAAAAGGCATGTCAAAGTCATTGCGCTGGGTAAGGCGGGTGTCGACAAACCCCGGGCGAATGTGGACCACTCGAAGTGGAGTAAGGCTGATATCGGCGCGCACCGACTCCAGAAAATAAGCCACCGCCGCTTTGGAACTGCCATAGGCTTCGGCGCGGGGAAAAGGTACCACTGACGAGAGACTGCCGAGCGCAGCAAATACCGGAGACCGGCTTGCGGCTAACAGTGGCTGCGCGCACTTCAAGGTATTCACCAAGGCAAAGAAATTGCCATCAAAAACCCGCCGGTACATGGTGACATCCAATTGAAGGTCGTCGTCATATTCACAGGTACCAGCGCAAGCAATCACCATATCCAGGTGATCTGTGAAGTCCGCTAATCGCCGAGTAACACCCGGCATCACCGCATCATCACTAAGATCACAGTCCAAAACCCTGAGGCGACTGGGGGCTATGTTCTGTAACTCCGTCAGCGCATCGAGCCTGCGACTGCTGGCAATCACAAAATTATTCTGTTCCACCAGGCGCAGTGTAAGCGCGCGCCCAATACCCGAGCTAGCACCTGTGATCCAGATGGTTTTATCGCGAATCCCCTGGGACACTTAGTTGCGCTCCATTCGCGACTTGATAAAACCTATGCAGGAGCCCAATACCGGCACCTGCTCGTAGACCATGGCGCCCATATCGTAAAAGTCCTCGTGGTAGTGAATCTTATCGGTGTAACGCAACAGGCTACAGCCACGAAGTTGTAATGGGCGTCCACCTTTGAGTGATTGGTGTCGGTAGTGCATGGTCCACGAAAGGCAGGCGCTGCCCTCGCCCACCACCGGCAGATCATCAAATTGGAAGCGGCACTGGGTAAGCCCCCTGCTCATTCCCGCAAAGTAACTCTTTAAAGCAGGCAATCCCTCTATCCGATGCAACGGGTCACAAAAAATGACATCGTCGCTATATAGTGATCCAAGGCTGCCAGTTTCCTGCATCAGGAAGTCTTTGTAGTACTCCTCTAGCTCCTCAATCAACGCGCTCATCATCGGATTCCTTACTGTTCTAGCTGCAGATAAATACGCCACACCCCATCGGGTGGATCACCGCTCAATAAAAGGTAGGTCAGAGTGATCCAGTTATGCCCTCTCTGCGTAAGTAGTTATCAGACAACTTGGAAGTCTCCCCCTGAGAGTCTGTTGCAGAATGTGGTACACGGATGTACCACAACAGATCCCAACTCTAATTTCCAGACATGCTTGATTGCGTGAGTATCGACAACGACAGAAAGACCGTTAACATGGCGCATAGCCCCCAAGCAAAAAGTGAAATACGCCCGGTGAAACTGCCACAAAGAGAGGACCAGGACTGGAGTGCCCTGCTGACGCGAGTCGGTGCGGAGCGTGATCGCCAGTCCTTTGAGCAGCTCTTTCACCACTTTGCCCCACTAATTAAGGGTTTCCATCACAGCCGCACCACCCAGGCAATTAGCGCTGAAGCCGCCGATGAGCTAGTTCAGGAAACCCTGTTTAAAGTCTGGCGTAAGGCCCCCAGCTTCGATGCCAGTATGGCTTCTGCCAGCACCTGGATATTCACCATTATGCGCAACACTCGTATCGACATGTTGCGCCGCAACGGGCGTCATCAAAACGCCGAGATTATTGAAGCCATGGATGTTTGGGATGAAACCCCCGAACACCAACCGTTGATATTTCTACAGAGAAGACGCAACGAAAAGGAAGTTGCGGAAGGCCTGCACAGCCTGCCAGCAGAACAGAGCCACGTCTTGGAAAAGGCGTATATGGAGGGAAAATCCCACAGTGAGATATCCAAGGAGCTGGAATTACCATTGGGCACGGTAAAGTCCCGCGTGCGACTGGCCCTAAAGAAGTTACAAGCGAGGTTGGCCAAGTAGGTTTAGTATGATTCGCCACCACCCCGATAAAAATTTACTCCTTGAATACGCTTCCGGCAGCCTGCCCAAAGGCGCCAGCCTGGTCGTTTCCGCCCATATACAAATGTGTGCCGAGTGTCGCGCTCAATATCGAACCATGAACACCCTGGGTGGCTCCATTCTGGAGTCCTGTGCACCACAGGCCGTAAACGATGAGGCTTTCCAACGCCTGATGGGACGTATTGATCAGGCAGCTGAACCGGAGCAACAAGTGGCTCCCGAGAGATCCAAATCCACAGAGCCCATGCTGGCGGATGCGCCGCCAGTCGTGCACAAGCTGCTGGAAAAAAATCCCCCGATCAAATGGAAAACTATCGCGCCCGCCTTAAAAATGTGTCGACTAAAAACCGGGCAGGATCAATATGAAGTGAGCTTTCATCGCCTGAGTTGTGGCGGCAAAGTTGCAGAGCACGATCACCGGGGCTACGAACTCACCCTGGTTCTGTACGGCAGCTTCTCTGATAGCGATGGTGTTTATAGTCCAGGGGACTTTCTGTTGCGGGAACCCGGCGACGTGCACCGCCCGACGGTCACAGAAGATCAAGAGTGCCTGTGCTTCTCTGCAGTACAGGCACCGGTGGCGATTACCGGTGTCAGCGGCTGGTTGCTAAACCGCCTTATCCCGTTTCGTCCGGGCTGACACCGATTAAAAGAGCTGCGGCGTCTAGGACGCCGCCAGAGAAGTCGGCTCTTGCTCCCCGTCCACAAATACTGCAGAAAGCTCATCCCAACGATCGCTGACCGCCGCGAATTTTTCCTCGCGCACATGGCCATAGCCACGCACTTGAAGGGGGATTTCGAGCAGCTCTTGTGCCTCTGACAGGTTTTCGCCGGACAGATGCGCGGCCACGCTATCAACTGCTTTGGCCACCTGTTGGGCCCAGCGCCGTTCAGCACGGCGCTCCTGGGTGTAACCGAAGACATCCAGTGCAGTACCGCGAAGAACTTTACCCTTAGCCAACAGCGGCATCAGCTTGCCCATCCAAGGGCCAAACTGCATTTTGCGCACGCGACCACTGCTATCGGGGCGAGCAAGAAGCGGCGGCGCCATATGGAATTTCAGGGTGTAGTCGCCACTGAATGTCTCACGTAACTGTCGCTTGAAATCTTCACCGGTGTAGAGGCGCGCCACTTCGTACTCATCTTTATAAGCCATCGCTTTATAAAGGCTGCGCGCACCCATACGGGTAAGATCGCCCCGAGCAGCTGGCAGTGAGGATTCTGCTTTGCGCAGCGCCTCTATATGGCGAAGGAATTCTGCCGCATAGGCCGGGCTTTGATAGTCGCGAAGCTCTGCCGCCAATCGCTCCAGCAACTGCTCCACTGACTCCTCAGGCTCCACCAATTTCACCGGCTTGGCCGGCACTGCCAATTGCTCGATCGCTTTAGGGTTTTCCGCCAGCAAACGGCCCGCGCGGAAAGCGCGCAGGTTGTTCTCTACTGCCACACCATTTAGCTCAATGGCCCGTTCCAAGGCCGCTTCACCGATTGGCAGCAGTCCTTTCTGGCAGGCAAAACCCATAATCATCAAGTTACTGGCTACGGTATCGCCAAACAGTGCCTGGGCATATTTATTCGCATCAAAGGCAAAATATTCCGCACACAGAGACTCAATACTCTGTTGGGTCGCATCGGCAGGGAATGCCAGCTCGTTGTCGCGAACAAAGGCCGCTACCGGTACTTCAGCAGTATTTACCAGGGCACGCATTTCGCCGGTGGCAAATTTGGTTCGCTGGCCAGCGGCGGTGACCATATCGCAGCCCAGTAACAACTGCGCCGCGCCATCGCGAATACGAGCGGTGGTAATCGCCTCGGGGTTTTCTCCCACTTTCACATGAGCCACTACGGCGCCATTTTTTTGTGAGAGTCCGGTAAAGTACAAAGTTGTACTGCCCTTCTCTTCCAGGTGCGCCGCCATACCCAGCAGTGCCGCCACGGTAAGTACACCACTGCCACCAATGCCGGCCACCAAAATACTGAGTGGCTGGGCCGGAGTCGCGACCGGCGCAGAAGGTAATCCGGCAATAGCCACGTCCAAGGCATCCGCCAGGGACTGCACCGGGGGCTTTTTCAGTTCTCCCCCTTCTACAGTGACAAAGCTCGGGCAGAAACCATCGGCACAGCGCATATCCTTGTTGCAGCTGGACTGATTGATCTGACGCTTGCGCCCCAACGGGGTTTCCAGCGGCTCCACGGCAATACAGCTGGACTGAACACTGCAATCGCCACAGCCTTCGCAGACCCGGTGGTTAATCAGCAGTCGCTGGGATGGATCGACCATCTGTTTTTTCTTGCGGCGGCGGCGTTTCTCGGCCGCACAGACCTGCTCATAAATAATCGCCGTCACACCGGCAGTTTCCCGCAGGCGACGCTGCACGGCGTCCAGCTCAGAGCGGGGAAGAACTTCTACGGCAGTGGGCAGTTGGCTGCGGTGTTCACGCCAGTGGTCGGGGTTCTCTGTCAAAAGAACGACTGTGCCAACTCCCTCGGCCAGCAACTGTGCAGCCAGGGAGGGAGCATTAACTTCGCCATCGGCGGGTTGGCCACCGGTCATGGCCACCGCATCGTTCAGAAGAATTTTGTAGGTGATATTCACCTGGCTCGCCACGGCCTGGCGAATGGCCAATAGCCCGGAGTGGTTGTAGGTTCCATCGCCCATATTCTGGAAAATATGCTCGGCGCTGGAGAAACGGTGCAGTCCTACCCATTGGGCGCCCTCGCCTCCCATATGGGAATAGGTATCGGTGCGCAGGCCTTTACCCAAAGCCATAATATGACAGCCAATACCGGCACTCCCCAAACTGCCTTCTGGCAATTTGGTGGAAGTGTTATGAGGACAACCTGCACAGAAAATGGGTTCACGAGCCAACAAGCCCTGAGCCTTTGCAGCGACATTGCCCCCCAGTTTTTCTGCCAGGGGAATAAGCTGTGGCGCCAGTTCAGTATCCACCAGCCAGCGGGCAATGGCCTTGGCCACCTGATCCGGGCCAAAGCCCCACACTGCCGGCAACAGGTCCTTGCCATCCAGGTCTTTCTTACCGACTACCTTCGGACGATAACTATCTTCCCAACCGTAGAGCAGGTTTTTCAGCTGATCCTCCACCAGGGGACGCTTCTCCTCGACTACTAGCAAGCGCTCCATGCCCTTGGCGAACTCACTGATGCCCCTAGGCTCCAGCGGCCAGGACATCGCCACTTTATAGATGGAGATGCCGGCTGAGTTCAGATCTGCCTCTGATAAGTTGAGCAGTTTCAAAGCCTCAAGCAAATCACCGTGGGCCTTACCCACCGTTACAATGCCGAAGCGTTTTCGCTCCGCACTGTGGGTGGTTTTATCCAGGCGGTTGGCATAGGCGAATGCCTTGGCTGCAGGCAAACGCTCCTCCAGCATACGGCGCTCGTACTCGAGGCGCTCGGCAGGCCAATTCAGGTGGGGATCGTAGTTCAGGCCGTGTGGCGGGATTGGGAAGTCAGCTGGAATTGTAAACTGGGGCAACTCCGGCACAATCAAGGAAGCACCGGCCTCTACAGTTTCAGTAATTGCCTTAAAACCCACCCACAAGCCCGAAAAACGGGATAAAGCAATGCCCGCGAGGCCCAGGGTCAGGTACTCATCAATGGAGGACGGAAATATCAGCGGCATCATTACCGACTCAAAAATCTGGTCGGTATTGTGGGAAAACATGGAGGATTCTGCTGTGTGGTCATCCCCACACAGCGCCAAAACACCGCCCAATTTTGAGGTACCCTGAATATTGGCTTGGCGGAAAACATCTGCGGTGCGATCTACACCGTGGCCCTTGCCATACCAAATAGAAAAGACGCCGTCTTTCGTTGCCTGCTGGCGATAGTGATCCAGCAACTGGGTACCCCAAATATTGGTCGCCCCCAGGTCTTCATTAATGCCCGGCTCAAAATGGATTTCCCGCTCGGCCAACAGCTTCTTGTGCCGCCACAGGGCCTGGTCGTAACCGCCCAATGGGGAACCGCGATAACCGGAAACAAAGCCAGCTGTATTGAGGCCCGCCAGCTCATCCATGCGCTTTTGCATTAAGGGCAAACGAACCAGGGCGTCAATTCCGGTCAGGAATACACGGCCGGATTCACGGGTAAAAGCCGCTTTCAGCGAATACTCGCTATCAAAGCCCAATTCCTGATCGCCTTCGACCATTGCCATGGGTACCACCTATTTTATCTTTATTGCTT
This sequence comes from Microbulbifer sp. ABM4_008, assembly GCF_056311705.1. Lineage (NCBI taxonomy): Bacteria > Pseudomonadati > Pseudomonadota > Gammaproteobacteria > Cellvibrionales > Microbulbiferaceae > Microbulbifer > Microbulbifer sp. ABM4_008. The sequence goes on from NZ_CM149970.1 coordinate 2,974,149, forward strand.
TATTGCTTTCATCACTCCAGTTCTCGACGCCAGTAACATGTCGCGAAAATATTCGCGGCATCTCCTGAGTTACAGCAGAACAGACCAGAGCTGTTTAATAGCGCTAAAATTAACACTGCCCGGCAGAGCAGGTCATACCAAAATTGGCCCAACTCAGGCATAATGCCGCCATAACTCGCTAAAGATGACCAGCTACTGGCAACAAATCACCCAAAATGAAGTATTTTGGGGGATACAACGGAAAGGACATGCCCTCTTATGGTGCTCACCTCTGGCCTTCACACTCTGTGTGACTAAATAAGCGCCAAAGGTTCAGCTTTTTGAGAGGCATAGCCTGGAACTGATCAGGGGATATCAGTTTCCACCCGATTGCAGTTAACTAGTATCAACCGGTTGGGCAAAGTACCCATTAGCGGGAAATTAATAAAAAACGAGAAGGTCTCACAAAAGATGCGCAGTATAGGAAGCTACTGCCATAACAAACCAAAAAAAACCATGTACGCAATGCACACAATTTACCGGAGAACGCTGGGAAGCAAAGATTCACTGGCAGGTTGATGATTAGCAGCCGGCGATACCGGCGTACGTTCAGAGAGATGAGATACGGAATATAACCATGGCCTATTTACTGGATGCCATCGACAAAAAAATTCTGGAAATCCTTCAACAGGATGCCACCATTCCAAATATTGAGCTTGCAGAAAAAGTCTGCCTCTCACCCTCCCCCTGTTCACGGCGGGTTAAAAATCTAAACGAGCAAGGGTTTATAAAACGCGCAGTTACCCTGCTTGAACCGGAAAAGGTTGGGTTGCCGGTAAGTGTATTTATCCAGGTTACTCTTAACCACCAAGTGAAAAAAGAGCTGCAGGACTTCGAATCGGTTATCGGCCAATGGCCGGAAGTGATGGAGTGCTACCTGATGACCGGTGATTTCGACTACCTGCTGCGAGTTGTTGTACCCAATTTGCAGGCCTATCAGGAATTCCTGGACAAAAAACTCACTGAGCTCCCAGGAATCGATCATATTAAAAGCAGCTTCTCTTTGAAGCAGGTGCGGTACCGCACTGAGTTGCCGCTGGATCAATTGCTGGAAAGCCAAAATTAACTTTCTGCTAATCGAATCAACTGCAACTGCCTTTTGTTGATTACTTCACGGTCATAAAGCTACCATCTCAAGCTATTGAGAAAAGATAACAGTTTAAGGCGCGTTATCTTAGCTTTATGCCCCCTCTCGAAAGGGCACCACAAGGACTACCAGTACGGCAGTCCTTCTCGAGAGTTTTACTTGAGCTGAAACTCGACGTAAATCTCCGATGATACTTTTACATTGCCTGGCTTGAACTCGTACTGTGTGCTTTTTATATTTGAGGCACGTCTTTTGCTGCCAGTTACTACGACTTCTTCGAGGCTGTACTGGCGACGTATATTCTGCTTGCCTATTTGGTGCACCTTATCTAATTCAGCCCCAAACTGCTTGGCCAAGAACTCAGCGTTAGATTTTGCTGATTGAGCCGCATTAGCCAAAGCCTCTCGTTTTAACTCTTCATAGTTAGATACATCTGGTTTTATGCTATCTATTTCTGATACATGACTATCTACCAGGGCTTGGATTACCTCACCGTAAAGGCTGACATCTCGAATGACGATATCAATATCCCTACGCACCAAATGACCTATGATAAAGGCATTTCCATTATCATTATAATCTTCAGCTGTTTCGATATTCAGTGAAGAGGATGTTATGTCTTTTTCGGCAATACCAAGTTTTAACAGTGATTGCACTGACAACGATGAAATCTCATCAACTTCTGCCTTGGCTTCAGATGGATCGTTCTTACTCAGACTGAATACGTTGTACCCAATACGAATAAGATCAGGCACAGCCTCGACCACTCCCGAGCCTTCAACAGCAATAATTCTTTCTTCAGCAATAGAGAAAGAGCCTAACAAAGACAGTATTATTAATGCGGCTACTTTATTCATTCTTATCCCTTGCTCAATATTGTCTCGTAATTGGGGTAGGCCCGCACTCCACGATGCCCGACTAGGTACACAGGTTACATAACATGAAAGCTCAATTCTTTCCTTCTCTCTAATTGCCTGTCAGTTCCGGCAGCCCAGGTCCCTACGGTATCTATTTGGTCATATTCTGTAAAGGGCAGGTCCCTTACTTAACCTCCATGGTCCGCTCAATGATTTAACCTTCTTTCTTACTAAAAAAATTACCACTGGGTCAATTGCTGGAAAGCCAAGGCTGAGCCCCTTTTGACGCCTGCATTCTTGCAGGCGTCGATTCAACCTTGCCTTTAACCGTCGCAAAATTGTGCGGGTTACTTAAGCCAATTAATTGGAACTTTATTAGCGACCCGCCCCATTAATTATCTATAAAAATTACTTCTCAGATAAGCTTGAGATATCAACTTCAAGACCAGCCAGATGCGTAGCAACTTGATCCGACACCAATGGACTCACCTCCCCACCTAAGTGTTCTGCCAGGAAGTCTTCTGTTTTTATTAAAAGTGCCAACTTGTTGATGCGCTTGCTAAATCCATGCCCTTCATCTTTTGCCAAGATATACTCAACATCCAACCCGTTTTCATACATTTTTTTGGCGATTTGATCAGACTCTACCTGGGTAACACGAGGATCATTAGCCCCTTGAACCAGCAGTAAAGGTGCCTTGATTCGATCGGTATAGTTCAACGGAGATCGAGATTGCATTTCCTCCCGATCACTCTCAATCAAAGGATCTCCAACCGCTTTAAACCAATTGGAGATAAAGGGGCGATAATACTCCGGAAACGATTCAAGCAAAGTAATCAAGCTAGAGGGACCAACAAACGATACTGCTGCGGTATATGTATCAGGCGTAAATGTTAGTCCTGACAAAGCCGCATAACCTCCATATGAGCCCCCCATGATTGCTACTCTATCGCTGTCAGCAATTCCCTGCTCAATCAAGAACTCTACTCCATCGGTCAAGTCATGCTGCATCGCACCTGTTCCCCACTCGCGATTACCCAGAGCGATAAAAGTCTCACCAAAACCTGTGGAGGCACGGAAGTTTGGCTGCAAGACCGCATAACCGCGATTCACTAAAAACTGCGCTAGGCGCGTCATAAATCCATCGCTGAGCTTCCAGTAATCCCTGGCCCAAGGACCGCCATGAGGCAGAACAACCAACGGCAATTGCTTGCTCTTCCCTTTGGGTAAAGTGAGATATGCCTGAATAGTAATACCATCACGCGCGGTATAGGTTATTGAACGTTTTTCTGACAAAAATTTAGGGTCCAACTGTGAATCTTTGTCAATTAAACGTACCAGTGATTGGTCTGACTGCTGATATCTATAAAATGCACCAGGATCGATATCGCTGGCGATCTCTAACAACCAAACTCCAGTTTCTTCATCCATGGAAACAACGTCTATTTCCACCCGACGACTAAAGTTACTGGTGATATTTTGCCAGTGCTTTTGGAAACTCTCATCAACAGGATAATCTTCTCGATAACCATAATAATAAGAAACCAGCTGGAGCTCACCCTCCTTATTAAACAGGGTTTTATACACATCTGACCGTTGATTAGGATCTTGGTGAATGGCTACTATTTTTCCTGAAGTTAAATCTAACTGTTTTACCCCAGAGGTATCTGCCCTACCAAAACTTGATTCAAAAAATAGACTGCCAATTTCTGAATTATAGCTCGACAGAGATAGTATTTCCCCCGGTTCCGTCTTTAGTACACCTTCCCAGGAGCCGCCTTTGCGAACAAATAGTTCTTTTGACGTATCAGGGTTGGGTCGCACACCAGCAACCGGAACTCCTTCATCATCAATTAAAACATCATAAAATCGATGAGTATTTTCCATCAAAAATGTTAATTCACCCGTCTCAACATTGAGCTCATAAAAATTCATATTCTTCGGGTCATCATGATTGGCTATCAGTGTCAGTGAATCCTGATTTTCCGAAGATTGCCCTAAAACCATGTAATTTGCAGAATCGTTTGGGGTTAATTTTTCGGTGCCAATCAAGTTTAAGCTTTTGCCTTCAACATTCAGGTCCAATCGATAAACCTGGTGTTGCTCATTCCCATCCACATCTTTTAAAACGAATAACCCAAGCCGATGCTTATCCCAGAAAAAAGCATCAACACCATCTACAAACTCTGTTAGCGCAAATGCATCTTTGCTTGCCCCATCAGCCGACATCACATATATATTTGGCGCTCCATTATGCTGCTGAAGCCAGGCTAACCATTGTCCATCTGATGACAGATTAACGTCCTTGATAGCAGACTCATTAAAGAGGCTCTCGACAGAAATCAACTCCTGCTCGTTAACTTTTGTCGCCCCCTCTTCCTGGGAAGCATTCATACTGCAACCGCTAAATGCAATCGCAAGACTCAAACTGCAGATAGCCTTCTTTATTGAACTGTTACGAATGTGCAACTTCATATGCTTTAACTCCTTGTTAGCTGTCAGTGTCGACTATTGGAAATACTGTAAAGCAGCTATAAATTATTGTAAAGCAATAATTTATAGCTGCTTTAGATAAATCTCTTATTGCACTATAATGTCGACTCTTTCCAATGGAGCAAACCTGGTGAGCCAGAAGATTCAGGTATTAGGCACTCGTCTGCGCTGGAGTGTATTAATAGTCAGTTTGGCCGCAGCCTGTTGGCTGCTTATCAACTTTTTCCTTTTCGACAAGAATCTGTTCAATAGCAGCAATCTTCTGTTCCAGGAAATGTGGGCAGAGGCGAGCAGGTACAGACCTCTACTCCTGCTTGGCCAACTACCATTCTTTTTACTTTTTGGGTTATTTACTTACTGGTTATGGCGGCTTTTTGGCCAGTATGCAAAAGGTGACTTTTTTGGGCGGGAAAGTGATCGCTGCTACCTGTGGTTGATATGGCTGTATGGAGTTTTTATTCCATTGCGGGTGATGGAGTCAATATGGATTAGCTACCTATCCCACTTGCACGGCAATGAGCTTACTTTGCTCATTGAGTTTGATATAGGCAGGATATTTACTCTATTTGTTTTGGTGAGCATTCTTTATATCTTGCGCGCCGCAAAACAAATTGACCAAGAAAACAAAGAGTTTGTTTAGCATGGCAATTATTGTCAATTTGGACGTTATGCTGGCTAAACGTAAAGTCAGCTCGAAATCACTGGCGGCTCAGATTGGAATCACCGAAGCCAACTTATCCCTATTGAAGCGCGGCAAAGTGAAAGGAGTAAGGTTTGATACTTTGGCGGCAATCTGTGAAGCACTTGAGTGTCAGCCTGGCGATATTCTTGAGTTTAAACCAGACGAGTAAGATTATTACGAGAGCCCATTGGGCTCTCTAACACTCGGTTTAACCTTGTTCAGCAGTGAAGCAAGCCATTCACTCCAAGGTAAAATTCGCGTACTGAGCTAGAATACCCGCCCAGGTCTTCTCAATTTCTGGCAGTAAGTCCTGAAACGCGGCTTTCTCTGTCGCAACTCGTAAATCATCAACCGCATCCGAGGTACTCCAAACACTAGCACTCGTACTGTCTGTTGCTGTGGCTTCAGAAATACCGAACAGATACTCGGTGCGGACATCAAAAAATGCTGCCGAGACTGTGGTTGTTACCTTTACCTCCTTATTCTTTAAAAAACCCAGGGAGATAACATTGAGTGGTGCAAATTTCTGCTCACCGGCATGAAAAGAAGTATCAAAAGTATACACCAGCAAAATATCAGCTTTTAGCCGCGCCGAAGCCTCCCGAAGTGACCGTACTGAGTCTAGATTGGTCGGCAGAAGGATTTTATTAAGCGGCGCTACATTGGATACTGCCGGTAGCTGCGATAAACGAAGAAAATCTCCCTCAGTCTCCACCTCCCGAGTCGTAACAACACTGTAGCGACCTGTGCCAAAGCTATTGAGCCGGTATGATTGGTACCCTGGTGCCTGAACTCGGGCAATCGAGATATTTGCAGGGAATGGCGTTGCTGGCTCTTTAGACATCAATTCATTGATATCGGCATCCGCCAGTTCACTCAGATGTACCGAGCCTCCAGGAGTAGTATATGAAGCACAGCCACCCAGAGCGAATAAGGCAGCCAGTAGTAGCACTTTCGTACACATATTCATCGGGAATCCCTTTCGAAATTAGGTGAGATATAACGTTATCACAAGGTAACAGGTGGCTATATAGTTACCTGTTAATTCAGGCTAATCCCCACAACTGCTCTTCCCGCTACTCGCCAAACCCTATGCGCACCGCCTATGCACACAATTCCAATCCGCCCGATTTAAAAGGCTATACGCCCAGCACTTTACGAAAAAGCCTGTCAAATTCTGGAAGATCCAACTTTGGCCTTTCCTCTATAGAGTTGGCACCAGATCTATCCAGATTTGCTTGTATCCAGCCATCCAGTTTGCCATCAACGGCTATCAAATCGCCCTCTTCAAGCTCCTTCTTTTTCACAATCAAACTGGAAAGAATATCCAGAAGCCACTCACTTCCTGAGGAAGGCAACAACTCGTTATACATATGACTAAAGTCCACAGGAGGAATTTTTGTAAACTCTTTTATATACAGGGCATTAAGCAGTGAACGCAGTACATAAAGTAACTTCTTGACCTTAATCTCATTAAAGCCTCGGTCATCCTCGCGAATAAACCTGGAATAATTATTAAACCCCATACTGATATAGTGATGAGCTAATGCTCGCGGCTGCCAACATTTTAAAGCCAAATCCTGCAATGACTCCAAAATATCTTCATTTCTAAAATAGACCTTTGGCGAAAATAGCCACTCGATTAAAGTGGGGTTACTTGCCCTCATTAAAGTTAAAGTCTTCTTGATATCCCAGCCGACCAAGTCCAGTTCATCGCCAAGTTTCTTATCAAATGGAACCTCAACAACATCTCTGGGAGTACCTATAGTGAGATATTGCTGAATATTACGTTTGTAGATAAACCTTACATCCCAGTCACTATCAGGGGATTCAAATCCCCATGCGCGGCTTCCTGACTCACAGGCATAGATAATTTCAATATTTCGCTCTACTTCCAGTAATTTCAAGCGGTCCTTTATCAGCGATTCCATATACATCTACCTGCTGCGTCAAAAAAAATCAACTATACCCGAAAAGCTCGTTGATTACCCTTAGGAGACCTATCGGTTTACTCTCATAAGAGAGCCATTAGGGCAGCTGTCTCTCTCTCCTAACAACTGAACTAGAAAATGTTAAGCATAAAGCTCCTATAGACTATGATAAGCGCTAAAAAGTGGCTCCCAGGAAGCTAGCCCCATGGACGGAAATCCAAAAGACTCTATCACTGTAAACAACCACTCTATCTCTTATTCCCAGGAGGGACAGGGAGAACCCATTGTTTTTGTACATGGTGCACTGGCCGATGCTCGTATGTGGCAAGAACACTGCAAAATTCTATCAAGTGAATTTAGAGCGATTTCATTCACCCAAAGGCATTTCGGTAACCCGGGTAACCCTTCAGAAGGCCCCTTTGGAATTGATACCCATGCAGCAGACCTAGTAGGGCTGATTGAGGCACTAGATATAGGTCCTGTCCACCTAGTAGGATGGTCCTATGGTGCCGATGTGAGCTTAAATGCTGCCATAAAGGCACCTAAATTAATCAAAAGTCTGTACCTTTATGAGCCTGGATATCCGGGATACATTGAAAACAATGACATGGAAGAGTATCGCCGAGATGCTGAATCTATGTTTGCAGAAATTTTTAAAACAACAGCTGAGGGTGAACTGGATACTGCCGTTAAACTACTAATCGACGGCTCTGGGAATCAAGCAGGCTACTTCTCTCAGCAGCCCCTTAAATATCGTGTACAGCAGCTGGATAATGCCTACACCCTACCTCTGCAGCTAAATCAAACTGAACAACCCGCACTGAACCCAACTAGTCTTTCAGGCATATCTATTCCAGTTTCCGTGGCCTACGGCAGCAATACTCGCCAGCTATTTAGAACTGTATCGCTTGCGGCAGGTACATTGATTCCAGATACTCATCCACAAAAGGTAAGCTCAGCAAATCATATGCTGCCTCTGGAAGATCCTGCACACTTTTGCCAACTTGTGAGAGAAAGCATTGCTAATTGCTGTGACCAGCAACCTGTAACTTAATAATAAAGAGCAGGGAAAGAATACCTATAAGGCATGAAAACCGATTGTAGGCTTAGTCTCTCGAGTATTCTTTCCCGCTCAGCAGTTAAAAGCCTCTTATTGCTATTCACTACCAATTAAACGCAGGGGGTGGAATTATCCCCCCCCCAAAGTGCTCTAGTCAGCTTTACAAATCCTTGCGTCTGAATACCAAACTCCCGCTTGGCAGCTAGCACCCTCCTCACAGTGTTCATCTGTTTGACAATAGCACTGACCATCGGGATTGCAGCCAGGAGTTAAATAGTTTTCCAAAGGATCATCTCCACTTATCCGATTCCAAAAGGGGTTGGAAAATATATTGTTTGGGTCCAACTCTTCTTTAACATCCATAAACTGGGACCACTTGGGGAAACGCTCAGCCATGTCCTCAAAAATAGCGACTGAATTCTTACCCCAATGTGGTCTGGCTCCATACTTCCGGAGAGACATCTGCTCAATTTCCAAATTGACAAAGTAGTTCTTTGGCACAGCTTCACCTCGTTGACGAAGGGTATATTCAATCCCTACAAACGCTGTGTCACGGCCTGCTGTCATCCCTAAATAGCTATCGGAAGCCTTGCCAAAACGGAAATAAATACCATTCAGCGGAAAACAGGTTTTTTCACTATTTGCAATAATCTGGCGGACATCCGCAATCCAGTTGGGTAATTCTTCAAATGGAATCGCAACTTCCTGAAGTGCAATTGGAAGGTTATCCCAGACACATTTGTCTGGCTCTTTACATACGAAATGTTGCATCAGGTCCGCATGTCCAGTGGGCTTAATAAACTTTTTCAAGCCTGAATCAACATCCCTGAAATAGGAGCTGGAACGAGCAGTATGGCGAAGAGAAGCTGCAAAACACTGCAATGCGGCACTATCGGCTTCATGAAGGCTATCAAATATCAGTCCGAATAAATATTCGGAAAAGTCTGATACATCTGCCTGGGCATTGTAGGCATTACCCTTAGTCGACAAAGGTACCTTGTTGTAAGTTGTTACGGTATAGCGCCCTAATCCCGGGAACCAGGCAACATTAGCTGAATGATTATCTCGAGCCAAATCAAGAACAACATCCTCCAGCTCATCATCGCTGTGATACCCCTTTACTTTTGCTTGTACTTTATAGCCAGGCTCAACCTCTATGGTCACTTCAACAACTACGCCTAAAACACCTAGGTTTACCCTGGCGGCATTGAGCATCTCACCATTGATTACTCGTAAGTCCCCATTGCCATCAACCAACTTCAATTCGGTGACATAATCAGAGATCATGCTGCTTTTTTGTGTAAAAGTTGAACCGTGTGTACCGCTTCCCAGCATACCGCCTATCGTGAATATGGCCAGCTCTGTCACCATCGGCACACTTAGTTCATGCTCTCGAAGATAGGCGGTCAAATCCCGGAATCTCATACCGGCCTGGACAGTAACCAACAGGTTATCTTTGTCCAGGCTAACGACCTGATCCATATTTTCCAGAGTGATTTGCACCTCTCCATTACCTGCACAGGCCGCATCAATCTGACTATTGAATCGGCGACTCCCTGTCATCACTTTACGGCCTTGATCCGCTGCATCACGTACTATCTGCTGAACTTCATCAATACTGGTCGGATCATGGATAACACCAGGAAAACAATCCTGAGTATCCTGGTAGTTTTTTAATACCTCAGGCACTTCAATTGGCGGCGGTAGCTGTTCTGCAACACTTGTAGCAGCCATGAAAACGCCTGCTATACAAAGAGCTTTTCTACACCACCTCAATAAATGTTTGGAATTGGTTATTATTTCTGCACACATACCTAAACTCCCTTTATTGCATTAACGTAGACTGGATAAATCAACCAAAACGGGGAAGCAGCTCCCCATCGATAATGTCCCGAACATTACTGCTGTGATCAGGCGCTTTACTGCGAAGAAAATCAGCATAATTTGACCGGTAGGCTGATAAAGGGCGACGACCAATGGATGGCACCCACAATGCATGATTCGTGGTTGCAAATTCCAGTGATCGGTTAGCTAGGATACAAATTGGCCCACCACTGAGACGTGCCGCATCAAAAACCCAAAACTCTTTACCATTGGAATCGGATGTCGTTGGATATTTGCGTACAACTGCTGCAATCACATAACCGTCGTTCTGGGCCGTGGAACCCGGGCGGGCCATAAATTGCGGTGTACGCATTACGCAATCTTCTGGGAACTGAAAGGCATCCGCAATTTTCATATTGACGCAGTCCATATGAATCAAAGCAGAGGGACGACTTTCTTCAGGCATATTCCAATAGCTGTAGTGGCGCTCAGGATAATCGCGATATGCCCAGGAAACCCGCATAGATATATGGTCAGGCCTGTAACCCACAGCAGCCCAATAAAGGTGCTCAAAGGTTTCAGGGAACTGGAAGTGCCCACGGTAAGCAGGATCATTCATATCCCAGGAAAGCGCATCATCCCGAATAACCCGGTAGTCTTCTTTTATCTCAAAAGCTGAATTTGAGTTAACTCGAATCCGGGCACGTACCAAACCTCCAACATCCAGCGGTGCCGCAGGGTATCCGGACAACCACTTGGGTACCAAACCTCCCTTCTGCAGGATTTCAAAGCGGAATAACTGTTCAGATTTATCCATTGCCCCCATATATTGGCCATACAGGGTAATCTCATCCGCATTGTCATCGTAGTTGCAGACAATGTCCGACGTATCAAAGCCAAGCTCCAGGTAATCTGCGATAATAGTTTCAGTACCCGGCACCATGTCGGCCTTCCGAATAACCCAACACCGGGTCCTGTGTTCTTGAGGCAGAACAATTCGTGTTCCAATAATTCGGGTAGACTCAACCCTCGCTGCAGTTTCAAAGACAATGATATGGTTTCGCGTTACCCCAAGGGAGTGTGAGCTTGCAGCAATATAGGCGTTGTTACCCTGACGATCCCGAATATTCCAGCTTTCAAATGCACCCTCTCGATCCCAACGGATTAAGCGAATAAATCCTGAGCTACCAGAATCACCGATATTTCCTCCATAGTTGATGGTGATACAGTTACCTGTTTCCAGATCAAAGAAAGGGTGACCGGTAGTCCGGACCTGTGGAAATAGCCACTTTTCCGGGGTTAGATTTTCAAGTAGCGGGGGTAAGCTCGATTTCCATTCATCCATTTCTCCAATAGGGGTTACCATCTCCAGAGTTGTAGCATCAAACTCATAGGGCATACCCCCTTCATAACTCATTGCAAAACGGTTATCTCCCATGTAGTTGGGGGCTGTATTGCAGTAATTCATGAATCCCAGATTCGGGCTTGAGTATATTGTTCCACCCAACAAATTAAATTTATCGAAACCTGCTAAATCCTGCTCCTGCATTATCGCAGACGCGGTGCGTATCATTTTTCGGGTATAGGGAACTTCACTTTTATTGCTCCGCCCAGTAAAGTCGAGCCGGGTCAAAGCCCCCTTTCCATTAGGTGTAAGATGGTTGGACGCCAGTGGAATACCCTCAGCCATAAGAAGATGGCCGATAACATCATCAGGTAAGATTCCCTGTATTACACTGAGTACTCCGGAGGAATCTGATAGATTACCAACCATTATTGACTCTGGGAAACTAGAGTCATCCAAAGCATTACTTGTTCCAGCCCTAGCTGATGCCACTCCCATAAGCGGTGATGCAGACATTACACCTGCAGCCTTCAATAGATCTCGACGCTTCATTTTTTATCCCTAAAAAATACGGCCGACAGCTTAACCTGACCATAAAATTAAATTTTTCAATGAAATAATTGGCGCAATTTACACCCAAAGTAAACCTTTAAGCGAAAACCATTTATTATTTTTTATCAAATCAAACCTCCAGAATTTTACCCCCTTAAAATTCACACTATCAACCTATATACCACAATAAAAATAAACCAAACCAGGAAATAAAACCTATCAAACAGAACAAAAAACAAACACCAGTCAGTCAAGCAAAAAAATATCGATAAGAAATCCGATATCACCCGAATTAGTCACCACATTATTATCAACAATAGAATTTAAAATAAGCATTAATGATCATTGAATCGCACAATATTTAATATATCTGTGAGGCATCTCATATATAAACCCCAACAGATAGAAAGCTGCACCAGTCCACACACCCTGAGAGGTACAGCCTGGAAGTAACGGATATACGAACAATTCTATTAGGCATTGAGTGAATGATTATTCATTGATGTTTAATAGTATTGGTATACAATCTTTCACGCACAACTACCCTAAAATTAATTTAAGGTGACATCAATGTTTAGTCATATTATGGTCGGGGCCAATGATATCGAGGAATCAAAGGTATTTTACGATTCCACTTTTGGAATATTGGGTTACAAACCCGGCACTATTGATGATCGTGGCCGCTGCTTCTATTTTAATGACAACGGTATTTTTGCCATCACCAAACCCATCAATGGGGAGCCCGCAAGCCATGGCAACGGCAGCACTATTGGCTTTACAGTAAACAGTTCTGAAGAGGTTGATGCCTGGCATGCTGCAGGTATTGCCAACGGTGGTACCAGCTGCGAAGAACCCCCAGGCGTACGGGATAGCGCCGTAGGCCCAATCTACCTCGCCTACTTACGAGACCCTGCTGGCAATAAGCTTTGCGCACTGTATAGAGCAAGCTAATTAGGGTTCGCTATCAGGTGCCTCCCTTTACAGGGAGGCGCTTTAGAAGTGGACTAATAGTGTAATCAGTCCCAGCGGTTGAAAATAACGTGCATACCGTGATGATCGTCACTCACGAATACGAAATAGCCGGCTCCAGTATGTGCAGTTGCGCACACCTTCGTCCCCTGGGAAGTCTCAGAACACTGCATTTTGTAGGCTTCAATTCCCGAAGTATCGTATTCACACTGACTGTATTGTCTGTCAAGAGTTTGCACTAAATCGCGGCTGCTCCTTGCCAATACATAGCGGTAATCACCAAAGTAGCGATAGTTATAGGCATCCAGGTAATATGCTTGGGAATCAATACCCCCTTCCAGAAGCTCGCTATAGCAGAGTTCAGGCCTGGCCATCCACAGCGTTTCCTGATCATTCGAGGAGTGTATTCCTGGCCAATTCTGTTGATCATGTTGAGAGAGTACTACGTTGGTTGAATCAACATAGTCTTTCACAATGACGTAATCACCTTCATCACTTTCTATTCTGCAAACTGGTGCACCGCCAATAAAATTATCACACTGAACCATATCCAGGCTGACTTGACTTGTCTCCCCAGCACAGCCTTCTGCAAAGCTTTCAGCCCAGTTTTGTACAGCCTTAACTGCATACTCTCGAGAGTCTTCTATTTCATAATAGAAGTCTGAAAAGATGCGATAAACCTCGCGATCATTAGTATTACTTGCAGAAGCCGCTACAGAACACTGACTGAACTTAGGCAGTTCAAAAGTCTGTTCTGCTTGAGCGGGAACCGCACCGGCAATAGCAATCGCTGCTGTAAAAGTGGCAAGAGTTTTCATTAGATGTCCTCCGTGAACAATCATCCTAAAAGGGACGCGGATTCTAGCAGAGGAAAAAAAACTATCAAAAGCAGTGTAACGATATGAAAGTTCAGGTACCTTCTTCCAAGGTTGTGAATATCTGAATAATATTAATTATCGGCATAAGTGAGTTAACTCGATAAAACGTTCCAACTGAAATCCGGCCTCAGCCTTCCCTCTATCTTTACCTTCAAGCGGCCAACCACAATTCACCCGCACACAATCACCGTAGAGATCAAGCGTGCTAAAATCTGCACCGCCCAACAAGGCTATATTTTCTTCGGAAGCCATACGGCAAAGACTCCGGCTATCCAACCCTGGGATCTGCAACCAAATCACCATTCCTCCATGGGGATCACTGATGCGCGATTCATCGGGCAAGTTTGAACTTAAGTAGTTGCGATAGGATGCGACCTGGAAGGCAAGCTTTTGCTTGAGCCCCTGCACATGACGGGAGTATTGAGTAGTACCGATGAAATCGGCTACCGCTAATTGGACGGGCAAGTTCACACCGAAACTTTCGGTAAATCGATAGCGTTCATATTGTTTTCGATACCTTCCTGGTAAGCACCACCCCAGGCGATAGCCTGCGCTCAATGTCTTGGAGATAGAGCCACACCAAAGCACATACCCGCTCCGGTCCCAGTAGCGCACGGGCATGGGCAGACTTCTTTGAAATCCGAGTTCCAAATACACATCATCCTCGACAATTGGAACCCGATATTTACCAGCCAGTGCGGCCAGGTTCTCTTTCTGCTCCGAGCTCAGGGACACGCCCGTAGGATTCATATGACTGCTACTAAAAAGACCCGCTTGGACCAATCCCTGCTGCATATAGCGCTCTAGCTGTGCAAGGTCTAAGCCGTTTTCAACAGTCGGTATCTCAACAACTTTTCGCCCCATCAAAGCCAACAGATTAAGAAGACCGTTGTAACAAGGAGAACTGATCGCAACCGCTTCACCGGGCTTAGTCGTAATGGCAATCGCCGTGCGGACGGCATCCATACAACCATTCGTCACTACTAATTCATTGGCAGAGAAATGCAAATCATAGCTGGCAAAGTGTGCGCTAAGCGCACTGCGCAAAAGCGGCTCCCCAGAGGAAACCGGATAGCCATGCATCCTGGCGCCAGCCTCTCGGGTTGCCCGCCGCATACTGCGCTCCAGGGAATCTAACGGCAATAGCTCTGGAGATAAAGACGCAACACCCAATGGCCCTGTTCCCAACCCACGGAAATAGCAATCGTGATTTACTGGATCTGTTGTTCGGCAGGTGAATGCGGGCATTATGGGAGGCGGGTTACTGCTGGGAGGAACTGAGGCAAAGAATCCAGATTGCGGTCGAACCTTCGCCCAGCCGAGCTCCTCCAGCAAGTAGTAGGTGCTTTGGGCTGTTGTCAGGCTCACTTCGTTTTGTGCAGCGAACCGCCTGAGGGACGGTAGTTTATGACCGCTTGGTATTCTCCCTGACTGAATATCCTCTATACAGCGTTCGGCAAGCTCTTTATACCGCACCTTTCCCCTCCCCGATTCCGTCTCCACCCAAACTGTATACCTATTTTATACAAAAATTGCATCTGTATACCTTTTTTCATTTCCTGGATAGTTAGCCCCGAGACAAATTGGAGGGGCTGATGCGGTATTCGGATTTATCACTTGGTGTGTTACTAATGGCAATGTGGGGCTTCAACTTCATCGTTATCCAGATGGGAACGGAACATCTGGACCCACTCCTTCTGGTGGCTTTGCGCTTTTCTTTGGCAGCCTTTCCGGCAGTGCTTTTCGTTTCCAGACCGACAGTCAGCTGGAAGTACATTCTGGCCTACAGCCTGGCTTTTGGCTGTGGGGTTTGGGGGATGGCCACCTGGGCAATCTCTAGCGGACTCTCTGCGGGTATGGCCTCACTTCTTTTGCAAGTGAATGTTGCGATTAGCTTACTATTCGGCTGGGTATTCCTGAAAGAAAAGATCATCCCGCAGAAAGCTCTTGGGGCTCTACTTGCCTTGGGAGGGCTGATGCTAAGTTTGATGGTTGAAGATGGCACTGTGCCCCTTATCAGTATTGCACTTATCTTAATAGCGGCTACCAGCTGGAGCATCAGTGGGCTCATTGTAAAAGCCAGTGGCACACAGCATGTATTTAGCTTTATTGTCTGGGGACTATTTTTTGCACCGCTACCACTGTTTGCTGCTACCTATATTCAAAATGGTGCGACTGTATTTTATGAAATACAAAACAACCTTAGTGGAAGGTTAATTTTCTCCATATTGTTTCAGGCCTACCCAACCACTCTGCTTGGATACTGGTTCTGGAACCGGTTAATCGTTAAGTACCCACTGTCTACTGTTGCACCTTTAGGTTTACTCTGTCCCGTTTTTGGACTCTTTTTTAGTTGGTTGTTAACTGGCGAGTCGATTGGTCCCGAAAAGTTAATGGCCGCTGTTATGATTTCCTCTGGTCTGGCACTTGGTATTGTTCATTTTTGCCAGAGCTTTAAGATGCTAAGAAACTCACGGATTTTTGGCATATTAAACATATCGCGATGAACAAGTATCCAGGTTGAGATTTGCTAATTTCCAGACAATGTACTAATGGCGCTAGTCCCCATTGGCCAGAAGCAAGGATTAGTGCAGTTACCTTTCGCAGTAACAACCTGCAACCACCTCGTTCGGTTGAAGCAGAAAATTCTATTCATTAATAAGATTTATCGTGGATTTGGCACTCAACCAAATGCCCGACTCTCCTAGTTTGGGCTAATTCTATAAGTAGCTATTTATACAGGTATCGATATCATTCTATTTTAGCCAGCCGTATAAATAATAAAATAAAGTCTTAAGCTGAATGTTATCAAGGGCAAAGGTCAAAAATACTAACCAGGTTTATTACTTTTTTCCCTCACCAGCCAGTAGGAAACTCCCAGGGCGATAGTCACCAGAGCAATACCGACTATTTGCTCTGCATTAACAAATTTCAAGTCGAGCACAATAACCTTCCGAGCTACAGCCATTAAGGCTGTAGCTAATACCAATTGCACCGGTATCACATTTGTACCCAGGTAGAGTCGGATATTGGTGAAAATTTCAATGGCAATAAGAACGGCGAGAAAGGCCCCAAAAGTCTCGAGGATATCTTCCATATCCAGCAATAGGAATGGCGTCTCCATAAGCCTTTCATAAAGCACATAGACGACATCTGCAATGGTCCAGAATATGACCAACACCATAAGAATGGCGAGAAATTTAACGGCATATTTTATTGCTCGATGTAATTGGTTGATCAGGGGATCAGCATGATCCTCATGTATCTCGTCATATTTCATGGGCTTCGCTCTGCCGATTGATACCGCACATTGCTTGAGTTCGACTATAGGCGAAATCCCCGTATTCAGCCGAGAGAGCTTCCTTTAGTGAGCGAGTAGTAAGAGGAATCCCGGCAGCATATTCACCGCCGGGATATTGTGAGTCGTTAAGGTAGGCAGGCTGCGTTAGAGAAGAAATACTTTACTTCGTAGTCACTACAATCCTCTGTTGCACAAAAGAAGCGGTAATTAGTGCCGATATCGCCTATATGCATGCTTTCGCCGGTTAAGGAATAATCCAACTTCGTATCAACAACCCTTGCCTCAATACCAGCAACATCACTGACAGCACAGCTATTGCTGATGTTTCCCGCTGACTTGTGTTCGTTAAAGCTCTCATAATCAATGCCACCTGAGGAGGGATCATCCAGGTCCAGCCACTCGGTTGCGTAGTACCCTGGATTTACCAAGCTGTTGGACAACTTGTGCACGCCCAAAGCATCGATTTCATCACCGTGGCGCCCGTGGAAAGCAAAAATTTGCTGGGATGAAGTGGAAGAATAAGTTGTACAAGTCCCCTGCTGAGTCCCCCCGGAAATAGATGAGCCATTGCTCGACGTCAATTTAAGGTAGTAAACACTACCCGTATCATGCTTTTCATCGTCGACACAAATTTTAACGTCATCCAAATACTCGCTGCTGGCGGAGTTGAAACTCAGTACACTCCCCATCGAGCCCCCATCTCCATCACCATATTCAATACAGTATTCATGATCACTGGCTGCGGCATGGCTTAGGGACTGCTTAAATTCATAGCAAGCTTTCAAACCATCAACTCGTCCACCAGAACGAATCTGGACAGATTTCAGATTCATAGTACCGCTGCCGAGCAGTTTACGTTTTACCAGGTCGATTGAATCAAACGCATCGCCTCCGGTACCACCGACGGCATCTTTTTTGATGTAGCCAAAATCCGAGTAACTATCTTGGTTGGCGATCCAGAACCCACCAAATGGTTCGTAGTAATTCACCCAAACCGAGGTAGTTACACCTTCTGAATTCCTCTTGGCATAGAGCGCGGCATTTTCCAAAGCGTTATAAGGCATTCCATAGCGGTAGCCATCAGCTTCACAGGCGGAGTAACCTTCACTCCAGGTTCCCGATGCACTGCTGATGTGCCAGTTTCGCTCATCGTCCACACAGGCAAACACTCGCTCCGTACTACAGCTATAGTCACGAATTTCTCCGTCATTACTTAACCAGGCGCAACTATTGTTGCCACTGGGAGAGTCATTCCGCCAAGACCACGTAAAATCTTCAATCTGGGGAGCTTTAGAAGCACCTATAGTGGTCGCATTGGCCTCCACCAGCGCCAACTCAAGCATGTTATACCCAGATACTGCTTTCTCCAGGATCTCACTGCCGGAATACTTGATGTCATCCTTGCTATATTCCGTTGTTGCATCCAGGGCGACACTTAGATTCCCATTGTTGTAGTGGCTGGTTGCGCTGGCATTACCATCGATATCTGCTGTTAGCTGGCTGGAATTTTGTGCAAGTGGCTCATTAGAAGTGAGGTTTCCAGATGCATCCATTTCATCCACACCGATCCAGACATTACGTCTGAATTTCGATGTGTTTGACTCGTCATGGTAATCACACAGATTGTTATCACCAGTGTGCGGATACTCTCTGGGCACCTGAATAAATAGGATAACGTTGCGTCCCGCATCCAACACATCCTGTTTAGTCAGTGTTTGCGCCGGCAGGGAGGCGCAATCATCTTCTGTATAGCCCCAGTCGGTAGGCTTAAATACCAGATCCCCCAACCTGCTTTCAATTTTCTCACCAATCTTATTGCGGAAGTTCTGGTGGTAATCAGAATCGTAAGCCTCAAACTTTAGGAATATGACTTCATCGTTATTATCTTCAAGAAAATCCTTAATCTCATCCAGCCCATCCCCCAGCGTTGCAGCTGTGCCAAACATATAAATACACATAGTGGCCTCTTCCAGGCCCATATGACACAGGTGCGGTGTTGAGCTGAAATTGGAAGCAGGGTAAGTATCATATTCGGCCAGACGTATTCCCCGACTGAATAATTTCTCCGGCGCGTACCACTGGTTTACATCGGTATATACACCCTGATCCCACTGATAGGATGCATAGGCATTATGCGCTCCCGCCCACAAGGTCTTTGATAAGGGAGCCTTTGTATCAATCTGCCCCTGTAAATCCAGGCGCTTCACTTTATCATCGCTAGCATCAATTTCGCCGACAACAGACATCGAAAAACTCAAAAGCAAACTTGATACCAAACCAATTGTTTTATGCATTATTCTTTTCCTGATAAGTATCTTGATAGTTACCGCTAAAATAAAAATCCCAGTAAGTATTTCCCCTCAGTTGAATTGACTAATTGGAACAAGCGTACACGCCTGTCGTGAACCGCTAAATTACAACAGTACTGACTGGTCAATTTTAGTCATTTACCCTACTTTACATTTTCATAATTTGCGCACTTTTCAGTACTGACAAACATCCATCTCCGAATTAAACATTCATAAAACTACCCGCTAGCGGGGGGCGCAAATAGTAGCTACAGAGCATGACCAATCAGTTACGAGCTTAAGGCAGTTATGTAAATATCTGCCCATTTGTAACAGGGCCAACATAAATGACAGACCAAATGTCCCTCCAGTATTTAGGGTTCAATCACAACCTTGGAAGTAATATCACGCACGTTAAATCTTCTGGTTTAGGAGCAGAGTTTGGGCATCTAATTCATCTTTTCAGATTATTGATAGTTTCAAAATATAATTGGGACAAACCTTAAAAGAGTCAGCATCACACTCATCAGCTAACATCGATAAAAAAATAGACGACAAGAAATCTTCTCCTTAAAGCGTAGAGTTGATTTAAAGCTAAGCCGGATTCAGATATAAGAAGAATACAACTTAGATATTTATACTTACCAAACAATGAATTGAGCACCCAAGGAGTGGTAGGCTTATTGAAATATTACATTCATAGAACAAATAGAAACTTATAATTTCCGCCCCAAGAAAGCAGCCTTATCAAGGAGAGAGAATGAAAAGCAAGGCACTTATCATACTGAGTAGTATTCTTATCGCCTCATGTGGATCTATGCGACCGCAAAATGCAAGCAATTATCAGCAAGACCTGATCACCCCAGAAGAAACAGATAACTTTGTACTCACCGAAAGCAGCACCTTCGATGAACCCATGCTGGGAATTGCCCTAAAGTACGATAATAAGCAGTATCCTACCGATATTATCAATGTCTATGTATACCCTATCGATAGTATCACATGGGAAAATACAGATGAAATCATCTCCATTGAAATGGGCGATATTATAGATGAAGTTGACTTTGCTATAGAGCAAGGGCATTACAAGTCAAGATCGCCAGAGACTATTGAAAACTTCAGTTTTAAAATCGGTGAAAAGCTATATTCTGGAAAAAAGTCATCTTTCACACTTACCAACAGAAACGATGCTGAATACTTCTCAAATAGCTATGTATTTGTCGATAAGGATAAATATATAAAGTTCAGAACCAGCTTCGACAGCAGAGCGACCGTAGAATGGAATGGCGACTCAGCAGTGAAAGAAATACTGCCTGAAATAGTTGTTCCCGACGAGTCTGCGTACATGAAGAACCTGAGAGCTGAACACCAAAAAGAAATCACCAAGAATCTGATAAAATCACTATTCCAAGCTTCTCAAGAATCACAACCTAACACAGAGTAATTTCTCAACTAACTTAATAGCAATTGCGACAAATCCAACTCTGTAAGAGCTGATGGCTACTAGGTGCCGCTTAGCACCAGAGAATTGCAAGCGGCACGCTTTAACTGAAGTCTCCTGTACTTCAACGGCATGAAAGCACACTTCTTCCCCCATTGGCAGGAGATTAGCCCTAGACATCTCCAATTCAGATTTTTAAACAAATCCCACTAAAATCTACACTAACTGGCTAATAAATTTCTCAGGTGGTTGAGATGATACTGGCACTTCGGCGTCTATGATTAAGGAGGCACTAAGGAAAGGAAATTCGAATCATGAGCAAAATCCTGCCTCCAATTCTTGCTCTTCTGCTCGCCGCATTTGTTTTAGGCGCGCAAGCCAACAACTATGTCAGTAAGGATAGTCAAGCCACTTCGCCTCTCGGATGTATCAGTGCCACATCAGTACTATCTACCCATACACCGACAGATATTACTGCTGCCGCCAAAACATGTACCGAACAATCCAAATTTGATGAGGCAGCTGAGCTGTTAATGGTTGCCAGTGCCTTTGCTTATTTCGACACACAGAGGGTTAGCGACAAAACCGGGCACAATGTATTAAGAGTGATTTTCAATAAAAAATTTAATTCGATGCCTGAGGGAGATCGAAAAAAACTATTCGCCAGCATTAACTCTCTTGATCAGGGCGGCGCAAGGAAGCTGGAAGTTTGTAACTATTTGACAGCCGCAAAGCCGCCATCCTATATACCAAGCTATATGATTTCTCATGGGTTAAGAAAATTTACAGGCGTTACTGAAGCCCCCCTGATAAAAGATTTTGATGCCGATCAAAGTTGGTTAAACTCAATGGTGTTTGTCAAATGCCGCAGTTAATCGGTATCTTGTTGCATAGAAACGAAATACCTATATCAGGCTCACCTTTGGGCTGAATATAAGTATCTATGGCAGTAAAGATTCCCACGTCTTAAATACTAGCCATCTAGATGCCCTCAAGCATATTCGGCCACCGCAATTCTGGTATTTCCCTGATGCTTAGCTAAATCGCCACTTCATGAGCTCTCTTTACCACTATTTACCAAGTATAAAGTTTCAGGCATTATTTTCCCATGGTCGAAATTTTCTCTAATCAGATTAATGGGAAGAACTGTGAAAGAAAACGGAATGCTCTTTTTATTTTGTGGAAAGATGGGCGCAGGAAAAAGTACAAAAGCTGCGGAGATAGCACAAACTACAGGAGCTATTCTTATTTCCGAAGATGAGTGGCTGTCTAATTTATATCCCCATGAGATTTCCTCACTCTCCACTTACATAGAGTATTCTGCAAGATTAAAACCAATGATCAAGTCACATACTCAGGATATCTTAAGGAGTGGCATCTCGGTAGTACTGGATTTTCCCGGCAATACAAGAAAACAAAGATCTTGGTTCAAAGAGATATTTCTGGATAACCTCTTTCCCCATCAATTAATCTATCTTAAAGCCGATGATAAATTATGTTTACAACAAATTGCCCAAAGGCAAAAATCACATCCGGAACGAGCCGCCTTTGATACCCCTGAGACCTTCAAACAAGTTAATAAGTACTTTGAAGAACCTTGCCAATCAGAGGGATTCAATATTGAAGTAGTCCATCTGGGAGGCATTTAAACGTACCCACTCCCTCTAATAATTGGGAGTAACCTCTACTGGACTCTCTTTCCGTTTGCGCTATCTCCTCCAGTGTTGGAGAAACTAAAGGAAGCCTAAGTCTCGATGCTGGCTCAGTATTTTGACTCCCTGTGAACCCGTTATTCGACTAGCCGGTTCCAAGCGGATTCAGAAAGGCCCGACTGAGACTGATGTACCTTTGCTTTGCCTTATATTTCGATTATTATAGAAATATAGAAATTTTGAGGTAACTCATGATGCTACCGAACCACACCCCCATCAATATTCTTAATCGCCTGGTGGACTCCCCTCCCAATGGTGACCCTACCAGGATTCTGGTGTTGTACGGATCCCTGAGACCCAACTCCTTTTCGCGTCTATTGGCCAACCAGGTTGTTGAAATATTGCAGCATTTTGGTGCTGAGGTTCGCTTGTTTGACCCTGTCGGCCTCCCTCTTTACGACGGCACCAGCCAGGATCACCCCAAGGTGCAGCAACTGCGCGAGTGGTCTGCCTGGAGCCAGGGGCAAGTGTGGGTTAGCCCGGAAATACACGGAAATGTCTCGGCTGTTTTCAAGAATCAGATCGACTGGCTACCACTGGACCAATCTGCAAGCCGGGCAACCCAGGGAAAAACCCTGGCGGTCATGCAGATTTCCGGTGGCTCGCAGTCATTCAATACCGTCAACAATTTGAGGGTTCTCGGCCGCTGGATGCGCATGTTTACGATTCCCAATCAATCCTCTATTGCCAAGGCCTGGCAGGAATTCGATGAACAAGGGCACCTCAAAGATTCCCCATTCCGGGACCGGGTGATTGACGTTCTGGAAGAGCTGGTAAAAACCACCATTTTGTTGCGTGGCCAGGGTAACTATCTGACCGAGCGGTACAGCGAGAACAAATCAGAGGTGCAGTCAGCTTCGACAACATCTATTCAGACCTTGGTGGCTGAAAGCGGTGTCGCAGAACCCAGCTAAAAGTACTGGCATTTCGCTGCCGAAGGTCCACATTTAGCAAAGGTCCACTAGCAATGGACCACTAGATGATAGGAACTCCGATAAGGATCTCGTCAATGAGCTTTTCCCTGGACCCGGACTTTTCAAGCGCCCTTGGCAAGTTTGGCGACTTGCTGGATACCTTGGCAGAAGCGCCTATTGGGGACGTGAATACTCGCCGTAAGAATGGAGCCGTGGTCACCCAAGCACTATTTCAGGGTCGCAGTTTTCCATCAGATGTTTCCTTTCGGGACTTTACCCTAAAGAGTTCAGACCAAGAGGAGATCCAGTTACGCTGGTACCAAAAGGAGAATAGCAAACCAGGCTCCGCCATTCTCTACATTCATGGCGGTGGGCTCATCTGCCACGATATCTCACGGTACGACTTGGTCATCGCCAAATATGTAGCTGCCAGCGGCGTGCCATTTTTATCAGTAAATTACCGAAAGGCTCCGGAGTTCCCCTACCCTATACCGATTGATGATTGCTATCGGGCATTCATTTGGCTGGTACAGCACTCACAGGAACTCTCCATTGACCCCACGCGAATTGGCATCATGGGAGATAGTGCCGGAGGGGGTCTGGCTGCAGCCCTGACAATTGTCGCTCGCGACAAAAAAGGCCCGTCCCTGGCACGGCAGATATTGTTATACCCAATGCTGGACGATAGGACGGTTACTCCCGATCCCGAGTTATTGCCATTTATTATCTGGACCTATGAAGACAATCTCACCGGCTGGACCGCTTACCTGGGTAACCAAGTGGGCAGCCCTACGGTCAGTCCTCATGCTGCCCCTGCCCGCCTGCAAGATGCCAAGGGTCTACCGCCAGCATTTATCGATGTTGGCGAGCTAGATATTTTTCGCGATGAGGATATGCAATACGCCCAATTACTCACTGATGCCGGTGTTAGCACGGAGCTCCACGTTCGCCCTGGCGTGATTCACTCTTGGGAGCTATTCGCCCCGGACATTCCCGTCTCACAGCGCGCTCTTGCAGATCGAGTGAGAGTCATCCAGGAAATCTAAGCGAGCACGGTGCACCCGACTATGGAACAGCAAAAACAGAGACTATTTGATAGTCACTTCCACATCATAAATCCCAAGTTCCCCCTATTCCCAAATCACGGCTATTTGCCGCCAACATTTACCGTGGACGACTATCAACTCAAGTTACAAAACTACCAGCTAGTGGGGGGCGCTGTAGTTTCCGGCTCATTCCAGAAGCTGGATCAAACCTACCTTATTGATGCCCTGGAAAAGCTGGGCAAAAACTATGTTGGGGTCACACAGCTATCCGCCGACACTCCCGATAACACCATTTTGTCACTCCACAAACATGGAGTCAGAGCCCTACGCTTTAATTTGGTACGGGGTGGCTCGGAACAGATCGGTTTTATCGATACCCTTGCCCGGCGAGTTTTTGACTTAGCAGGCTGGCATGTCGAACTATACGTTGAAGCCTCTGCATTGACCCCTCTCTATAATAAATTGATCGCGTTACCAGCCGCCTCTATCGATCACATGGGAATCACCAAGCAGGGTTTTCCCATCTTGCTCAAACTGGCAGAAAAAGAGGTAAAGGTAAAAGCGAGCGGCTTTGGCCGCCTGGATTTCGACCCCGCAGCGGCAATTGTCGACCTCTATCAGGCCAACCCACATTGCCTGATGTTTGGCTCCGATCTTCCCTCTACCAGGGCACCTCGCCCCTTCAAACCTGAAGATATTTTGTTAATTCGCGA
Source organism: Microbulbifer sp. ABM4_008 (assembly GCF_056311705.1). Taxonomy (NCBI): domain Bacteria; kingdom Pseudomonadati; phylum Pseudomonadota; class Gammaproteobacteria; order Cellvibrionales; family Microbulbiferaceae; genus Microbulbifer; species Microbulbifer sp. ABM4_008. Next base: position 2,999,281 of record NZ_CM149970.1, read on the forward strand.
CACCCTCGATGAAGCACAAGCAGAAAATGTCCTGGTAAAAAATGCCTATCAATTTTATTTAAAAAAATAATGGAATGAGGGGGCAGTATCAGGAACTGAGTTCTTCTTCTGCTGTCATTCACTACGCTGTATTTTCTAAAAGCGCAGGATATGCCTAAATTCGTGCACTTCTCTATACCCACTCAATTCATGCTACAGCAGTGTAATCTCGGGTCATCGATCATCTTTATAAATCACTGGCAATTAAAACATGCGAATTGTAGGATGCGCCGAATATTTCAGGCCACAGGGAACCTGGAAGATACAGTGCAGGAGGTTGTAGTGAAAGGACTGGTAACGGTTATTTTTTCCCTATTTGTGCTATCTGGATGTACCGGTATTGGCACAAAACCCCTGGGAGAAAAAGAGGTAGCGTTAGGCGTGGATACTGAGCAATCCATTAAAGAGAAGCTCGGTAAGCCTTATGAAAAAGGCATGTTTGTAAAAAACAACCAACAAATTTTAACACTCGCTTATGCTTACCCCACTACTGGCAAAAAGGCGGTTAGCGAAAATATTAGCGGCACCCGTAACCAGGGTTTCTACTTTTATAACGATAAATTAGTTGGGCAGGATTTTGTCAGCTCTCTCGCTGAAGATTCCACCGATTTTGATGAGTCAAAAGTACCACTTATCAGCGAAGGCCAAACCAGTATTCTCGAAGCTCTGGATTTATTGGGCAAACCCTCCGGCGAATATCAGTACCCACTGATCAGCAATAAATCCGAGAAAGCCAAAGTGTATATGTATAGCCAAACCAATAAGGCTATTTTCCAACCGGTCTCTTATCAAAAAGTATTGATTCTCAGTTACAATACTGATGGCATCATCACGAACGTGAATTTTGCAGAATTAGGCAATAGAAATTTAAGCGAGCAATAGATCATTTCTCAGACAGGGGAGTCTTATCCGCTGGCTTCCCTGAAACAAATAAAAGGCACACCACCAGTCCCACCATCGCCAGATAGGCATTAACCGTGAAAGCGCGATCGATCCCCGTAGACATATCGGGAGCCATTGCCACAATTGTGGTATTCATACCCAAGCCTATTGCTCCCCCACCAATCTGGAACATATAGAGAATTGCTCCCGCCAAGCTCGCTCGCTCCGGCGCTACAACCGTAATTGCGGCAGTAGTAATAGCAGAGTAAAACAGGCCAATACCCGCCCCGAGAACCACCAGCCCCGGTACCATTTGCAAAAAATTTGTTTCCTTATGCAAATGAGAAAGCATAAACATACCGATACACATGGCAATGGTGCCTGCTGAGACAATCGTTTTTGCACCGAGCGTTTCGTAGAGGCCACCGGCAATAAAAGACACCAAACCAAATGAGACCATCATAGGAAGTAGCCCCATTCCCGAATACATCGCCGAGTGATTATGGACCTTACTCAAGTATTGGGGAACGTATACAAGGGCAGCAAAGAACACCACAGACAGCAACAAGGTAGCTATACCTGCGGCAAAGAAACCGTGATTCGTTGCTACATCTACGGGAATTAACGCATCTCTGCCCACATGACGCTCAACCAGGATAAACGCCCCCATAAACAGCAAGGTGGCTAGTGCCAAGACAATAATCACCGGGCTCTTAAAGCCGATATCCACGACTAAATCCAGCGCCAGTAGAAGGCAAAACAGCGATGTAGTCAGGGTGATTACACCACCGTAATCAATGCGCTCGGTGACATTTTCCGGTGTGTCATCCGGGATAACCTTCCAGCAGACCCAAAATGCCAATGCAGCCACCGGCAAGTTGATAAAGAAAATCCAGCGCCAGCTCAATAAGTCTGTAAGAATGCCCCCCAATACCGGACCAATTGCATTCGCAGCGGCACACATGCCCATCACCAAGCCTCCGGCAAAGCCCGAGCGGTCCTCCGGTAACATCCCGTAGATCAGCCCCAGGATTGCCGGCCACATAAGGGCACTACCGATCCCCATCAATCCCCGCGCCGCCAACAACATTGGAATATTGGTAGCTATACCGCCGAGGAGGGAGAAAAATGCAAAGGCGGCCATGCCGATGAAAAAGATTTTGCGCCGGCCAAACATATCCGCCAAACGCCCGCCCGAGATCAGCAGTACCCCAAAAGCCAATGTATAGCCGTTGATAATCCATTGGGTGGTGGTGATATTGGAGTTGAAGTCTTTTTCGATGGCTGGAATTGCTACGGAAAACGCAGTGAGGTCATTTCCGATCAGAAAAATTGCCAAGCTTAGGGCAAACAGTCCCAGTACCTGAATTCTGGTCAGTTTAGTTTTCTCATCTGCCATGTTTCGAGTCCAACCACAGAGTTCGACTTTACAAGTGTGGCTCAAACTCGGGAAACGGCAGGGACACTAAATACGCCCCTGCTGACAAACAAAATGGTGAGGGCCTGCGACTAACGCTCACCTGAAGTGTCTTGAAAGAACTCCTCTACAGGCTGGTAATCCGGATTGGCACCACAAGAACCCCGCACTACCAGCTCGGTAGGTAGTACATCTGGCATCGCCGATTTTCCAGAGAGGAGTTCCATCATTTTCTCCACCATCAATTCACCACCTCGGTGGATGTTCTGGCGAACGGTTGTCAGAGGAGGGGTAAAAAACGGGGCGATTGGGATATCGTCAAAACCCACGATGCCGACATCTTCCGGCACCTTATAGCCGCGGGCCTGTAGCGCTTTTATCGCCCCCATAGCGATACTGTCACTGGCGGCGAAAATGCCATCAAAACTAAGCCCTTCCTGCGCAACCAGGTCGATAATGGATTGATAACCACTTTCACTGGAGAAGCCGGCGGTCAACTGCCTGGTAGTGCCAGACAGATCAGCTTCATTGAGCGCGGCACAGTAACCTTCAAATCGCCCATTGACCTCCGGGTGAGCTGTGTCGCCGAGAAAGAGAATTCGCCGCCGCCCCAAGTTCATTAAGTGTTCTGTGGCCTGACGCCCACCCATTTGATTGTCACTACTGACGATGCAATATTCGGCCCCCTGCCTTGAGGTCCCTCCCCAGACAACAAGAGGGTCCCCCTGCTGCTGCAGATCACGAAGTGGGGTATCGTCCACCCCTTGGCCAATCACAATAACGCCATCAGCCCGCCTGGAACTCATCAGATAAGAATGCCAATCCGAGCGGCTGGCGATACTGCTGGAAAACAGTAAATCGTATTTATGCACTGCGAGGCGATCGGCAATTGAACCAATCATATCGATCATAAATGGATCAGAAAATGTCTGGCCGCCACTGCGCCCCGTATTAATCACAACCGAAATTGTATGGCTGCGTTGCAGGCGTAAGTTTCGCGCGCTCTCATTGATTTTGTAATTCATGGAGCTCGCGATTTTTTGAATACGTTCGCGAGTCTTTTCGTTAATCAATGGATTATCGTTCAGCGCTCGCGAAACAGTAGATTCAGAAACTCCCGCCAACCGAGCAATATCGGACATGGAAACGGGAGAGGAGGACCCCTTGGGCATGGCGTACTTCACCTTGTTCGCGGGAAAAATGCCATCTTAGGCCCGTCGCCCAAGTTTGTAAAACCACCCTGCTACCCAGCCAGGGGGGCTGAGGCCTCAAGCGTCTCATCCCCCCGCTCTACAGCGCGACGGAAAAAGAACAGGGTAATCAGAATCACTGTGATGGGTACCAAGGATAAATAGAAAGCCACCTGGCCATCAAAGGCCTCGAAAACCGACCCGGTAATCAGTGAGCCAGTTGTACCGCCCAGCGCAGAAAAAATCACCAGTAAACCTGTCATTGCAGAGTGCTGGTGGGTGGGTAATGAACTGAGCATCACAGAATTGATAGCTGGATACACAGGTGCCATAAACAAGCCAATCAGCGGTAAAACAAAAGCTGCCACTGGGGCACTAAGCCAGTTTACATCGGGATTCGCCACAATATTACTCGCCAGGGGCAGGCTAACGACCACCAGTAATCCCATCGCAACTAAGCACACATTAAGCATCGGGTACCAGTGTACTTTGCGCATCATCACACCGGCACCAAGTCGCCCCAACGCCAGCCCTGCGGCAAAGATACTTGCAGCCTGAACACTCATCGCAGCGGGCAGCTTAAGAATTTCATTATTAAAGGTCGGCAACCAACTTCCTATCCCCTGCTCAATCAATACATAGAAAAATACGGAGATCACGTAGATGTATACCAGAGGTTTGGCCATCAACTTTATCATCGCGATAAAGTCCTGTTTCGGGCTAGCCTCTTCGATTCGCGCCCCGGATTCATCCAGCTCTGTGCACCAGAGTAATACAAATGCAATCACACAGACCACCGCCAGCACCCAATACACATTGAGCCAGGCAGTAGACCCTTGGTTCGATGAATCAATAAAAGCGCTAAACAGCCAATAGCCACTGAGAACTCCCACCATAAACACCCCCTCCAGGGTGTTTAGAAGGCTCGCATGTGCGCTGCGGCCCTGCGCTAACAATCCCACGGTGGAGTATGCGGCAACCTTTACCAATGCGAACGCAACACCCACGGACAAGAACAGTAACTTCGCCGTCCAAAACCCGGGTAACAGGGGCATAGCTGTACAAGCCAGGGTGACGATTGCCAATCCCGTCAGCATCGCCCGCTTAAACCCCAGTCGGGGAAGCTGGGAAGCAATCAGGAAAGACACTATACCGATGGGGATATCCTTGAACCCCTCCAGCACACTCGCAGCAGATTTACTTACCCCATAGGTATTGATTACCTGCAGGATCACCGTGCCTACGCTGTTCAACAAAATGGCAAAGACAAAGTAGATAGCGAATAGAGATAAGAGTATGCGCTGATTCTTCATAGTGGATTCTATCTGGCTCTGTGGTTTAGGCAGTCAGCCGTACCAACCTGTTATTGTACATTTTTTACCCAGACTTTGTGGAGAAAGGCGACTTCGCCCCAATGCCTGAAGGAACCCAGTATGTATCAGTCAGACAAAAATTTGCAATCGTTTGCATAAAAACCAATGAAAATTTGGGAATGCCTTATGCCGATCAGTCACAAAACAACTGGCAATTGACCCAGGAAAAGAAAATAACATATATTTTTCAATAGCTTACAGACTTTTCGGAGATGAAAATCAGGTCTATCTTCTAGTAACAGCCAGGCTTAATCTCAATTTTGCAATCGATTGCAAAAAGACATCAACTACGGATAGACTGGATGCCAGTAGTCGGAGGCCCAGCCGACCCGGCCCTAGAACCCAATCTCCAATCCAGTGAAAGTGGTATGAAGCAAAAACAACAAATCAAACACAAGATCCACCCCTGGGACTTGGTGGAGGACACCTTCCAGCCTGAAGATTACAGCCTCAACGCCACCCTATTCTCCCTCGGTAATGGCTATATCGGCTTGCGCGGTACCTTTGAGGAGGGTTTCGATCCAGAACCCTTTACAGATGGTTGTTACCTGAATGGAGTCTACGCCAGCGAACCTATCACCTATGGTGAGTCTGCTTATGGCTACGCGCGCAACAACCAGAGGATGTTGACGGTTCCCGACGGTAAGACCATTTATATCAGCTTGGATGGAGAACGCTTTAATCTCGCCCAAGGCGAGCTGCTCAACTACGAGCGTCGCCTGGACATGGCCGCAGGGATCAGCGAGAGAAAACTCACTTGGCGCTCCCCAAAAGGAAAAACCATTGAACTCAAAGTGCAGCGCCTGGTTTCCCTCAGTGAGAAAAACCTATTAGCTCTGCAACTGGAACTCACTCCCATCGATTTTGACGGAGAGGTACACCTGCAATCCTGCCTTGATGGTGACCTTGCCCAAGCAGAACGCAGTGAGGACCCACGCCTAGCCTCCCCTATTGATCGGGGAGATATCGAATGGCTGGAAAATACAGCTGAAGATGGTTATTTGGCCCTGCCTCTATCCGTTAAGAGCAGTGGCTTCTCTATACGATGCGCAGCCCTGCACCTTTGTGAGAGTGACAGCGATTACACGTCCAATAACCTCCGCAGTGAAGACTGCGTCTCGGTTGACTATCGCTTTGCTGCCCGCCGCAACACCCCTATTCGCCTAACCAAGTACGTCGCTTACTTTGCACAGCAAAATGCTGAGCCGATATCAGCAGACGAATTGCATCATTACCTGGAGCGCTGTGCGGCTAAAAGTTTTGCGGACCATGTCGAAACCCAGCGTATACAAATGGACAATTTCTGGCTTGAGTCCGATATTCAGGTCAGTGGAAATGATGCCCTGCAACAGGGAATACGTTTCAACCAGTACCACTTGTTCCAATCCCTAGGTCGGGATGGCAATACCAATATTGCAGCCAAAGGACTTTCCGGTGACGGCTATGACGGCCACTATTTCTGGGATACAGAAATCTATGTACTACCGTTTTTCCTCTACACCCAACCCGAATTAGCGCGCGGCCTACTGGAATACCGCTACTCAATCCTCGATGCCGCACGAAAAAGAGCGAGGGAGATGTCGATTCAAAAGGGAGCACTGTTTCCCTGGCGCACCATCGGCGGTGAGGAGTGCTCAGCCTATTACCCGGCAGGCACTGCGCAATACCATATCAATGCGGACATTGCCTACGCCGTACGACATTACTGCCGGGTTACCGGTGATGTCTATTTTCTGCGCAACAAGGGCGCAGAAGTCGTGATAGAAGGCGCTCGTATGTGGTTGGAGATTGGCCACTTCAACGCACTTCGCGACAACCAGTTCTGTATCAATGAGGTTACCGGACCAGACGAGTACACTGCCCTGGTTGACAATAATTTCTACACAAACCTGATGGCCAAGGCCCATCTTGAATATGCTGTTGAAGTAATACAGTGGTTAAAATCATTCGATCCTGCAGCATGCGATGAGTTAACCCAGCGTATTCAACTCGACAAACAGGAAGTTGATAACTGGGCCAAGGCCGCAGAAAGTATGTATCTGCCCTTCGATGAAAAGCAGGGTATACATTCTCAAGACGATAGTTTTCTAAACAAACCCCGCTGGAATATTGCCGAAACGCCAGCCGATCAATTCCCGCTGTTACTTCACTATCATCCCCTGGTGATCTATCGACACCAAGTTTGTAAGCAGGCGGATGTCGTTCTTGGCCTGTTACTGGAAAGTTCAGAGTTTTCAATTGATCAGAAGCGTCGGGATTTCGACTTCTATGAACCGCTCACCACACACGACTCCACTTTGTCCGCTTGTATTCACAGCATTATTGCCAGTGAAGTTGGGTATCCGGATAAAGCGCTGAACTACTTCCAGCAAGTTGCGCGAATGGATCTGGATAACCACCACAACAATACCCAGCACGGCATACACACTGCCTGCATGGGGGGTACCTGGATGTGTATGGTCCAGGGATTTGCAGGAATGCGCCTGCACGGCAATGAACTCAACTTCAATCCATACCTGCCCAATGGAATGGACGGCTATCGTTTCCGGTTGCAATTCCGTGGCCGCACGATCGCAGTCGATGTCGATTCTTACAGCGCCAGGTACACCTTGGTGAAAGGTGAAGCACTCAGTCTTCATCACGGCAAGCAAATTCTATTCCTGGAGACACCAGGGCAAACAGAAACCATTCAAATAGCACCGATGGAGGAGGTATCCTGATGATCTATCGTGCAGCAATTTTTGATCTCGACGGCGTTATTGCAGACACCGCACGTCTCCACCTGATCGCATGGCAACAGCTGGCTGAAGGGCTCAACCTTCCCTGGACAGCGGATACTGAAGAGCGCTTAAAGGGCCTGGAAAGAATGGCTTCTCTTGAGGTGATTCTCGGGGAAAAAAGCAGCAATTACACTGAAGAAGCAAAAATCGCACTGGCTGCTAGAAAAAACAGCCGCTACCAGGAATTAATTCGCAGCCTCTCTCCCGCAGACTTGTTACCGGGCGCCGGTGAACTGCTCGCATGGTTAAATTCTCAGCATATTCCGGTTGGCCTCGCCTCAGCGAGTAAAAACGCGCCGGCGGTACTGGAAGCCCTGGGAATATCCCGTTGCTTTTCTGTTATTGCAGACCCAGAAAAATCTGCACCTAAACCTGCACCAGGTATATTCCTAGCCGCCGCCAAAGGTCTCGGAATTGATCCAGAATTTTGCATTGCTTTTGAAGATGCGCCCGCTGGAGTCAGTGCAATTAAGTCCGCAAATGGCATGACGGCTGTAGGCATAGGTAATCCAGATTCGTTAAAGGACGCAGACTATACGCTGGACAGTCTGGAACAATTTGTGCCATATGATTTCTTTCTATCAGTACTAGCAGAGTCCGGCATTCGTCAAAATATGAATATCGATAAACGACCCAACGAAAAAATAGATTAGAACCCTATGGCTCTACCATGCAAGCAGCAAGACTCCAATATATAACGAACCTCTAAATGAGCTAATCACGTCTATATCACACCGGATAATCCCGGTGTGATATTTTAGTAATCGGCCAAGGCTTATATTAATATCCGCGCACCCTTTCACCAAACATCAGTCAAAAGAATAAGATTTCGCTGGCCTTCTAGGGAAGAATTTCACGGCTCATTGATCAATACAGGCACCTTCTATATTATCAGCCGTATTGCCAAACCAGGTATTAAGGCAGGGGAAGGGATTAGTATCCTCAAGATCGGTAGAGTTGTTATCAGTTGCTATATTGCCAATAATTACATTTCCGAATTGGCTATCCGGATCAAAAAAAAAGCAGATGGGAATGGCGAACTTAGCCAACGATATACCTACCGCAGTGCCGGGAATAGGATCTGTAAAACCAGTGAGTTCAACCGTATTTTGAGCAATGAAATTACCATTGCTACATATTTCCATACCATAATCACTAAAACCGGTTATCTTATTAGATATTACGGTCGAATTATCTGCCCCGAGATCAAAAAAGATACCACTTTCCCCGAATCCATCTGAACTAACAATCTCGTTATTTATCACCGTTGAGTTACTGCCTCTAATAAACACACCTTCACCACCAATTGGTACATCAATAATCGAACCAGACAGCGTATTGTTGTCCGAGTCGAGGAAAACCCCTTCTCCAAAAACCTCACTAAATGTTATACCCGTAATTGTGTGGCTACCGGAACCTGCTGCAATGACTCCTGTACCACATTCATCCAATGTACCTCCTGATGCACCTCCAGATAATACAGCTCCTGTACCTTCAAGAATGACACCTGCCCCCCCTTCACAATCAAACGTAAATCCATTCAAGTTCAGGCTTCCTGTAGGGCCAGTTACTATTACACCGGAATTACAAGAAAAGTTCCCAGTTAACACCTCTGGAGTTGTAATAGTACCGCCACACACTATATCTGCATTTACACTTCCAGAGATTACTAACGCACTACCGAAAAATAGATAAGAATATAGTTTAGACTGCGTTCCTTCCTGCCAAATATTCATAATGAACTCCTAAAATAGTATTGTACCCCCCTAATAAAACTGTTTAGCTATTGATTACTACTCACCACCACAGCTAGTTGCCACTTAAACCCGAGCTACCGGTCAGCCCAGCAACTGTTAACCCAATCAAATTACAATTGAGATCCTTACTTATTATTTCTGTACTCGCAATGGTATCAGCGTACACATCATCGGCATTTACATTATCCGAAAGAGCTGAAGTAAACCCAATAACAATTTTTAGTCATAACCATTATGCCCAGGCAATAAAAATTCTTGAAATCAGAAAAAAGAATATTGGGATACATTTTGAGCCCAAAGAGTGAAATATCCATAGGAAAATATTCTCAATAGCTCTGGCATGTAAAAGGTAATGGCATAGAGAAGCTTGGGCAAGTAAAATAATCAAAATTCGTGCATAGACGTGAAGTGAAAAGCTTAAAATAGACTCCATAAAATTTACGCCAAAATATCCATCAATAGTAAAGCGTAACTACAGCTTAAACTTTAGGCTTAACGAATGAAGCGACTCAAACAACTATCTATCTCACACAGTTGTTTTGCTACAGGATCATCAACCTTGATTAAATTGAAATCCGAAAATTCAAACCCCGGGCCTACCGAACATCCGACCAAAACAGAACTCCCAATTGGCTCAGCAGCCTGCCAGGCACCAGCAGGAACAACATGACAAAATATATTATTCTTTGCGGAAATCTCAGTCCTTTGCAAACAGCTATCCCCCTCAGTCCAAATATAGAGATATAAGCCTTCCCCCCTATATAAATTCCAAACCTCATCAGATTCGACCCGGTGAAACCTAGATACTTCATCTTTCTGTAAGGAAAAGTAAATATGCGTCAATGCGCTTCGCTTCTGCCCATCCTCCCTTGTTACTATTGAGCTCGACTTAAACACCTGAAGAAATTTCCCGCCTTCAGGATGATCAATTAAGTTATCAGGCTTCATGGATTAATCAGCACCTTGTAATCAGAATTAGAAACATGTCTGATACTACATTACCACATAATGTATCAGTGAAATTTAATCCTTATAGACAACAAGCAAATAGTTGAGCGGATACGAATTGAACACAGGCTCACCCAGTTTACTTTAAGGTGAGCCTTGCAAAAAGCCTTAATTTAAACAACTGGGATTAGCAGTAGTAAAAGTGTTTCCACGCCAAACATTAATATTACTACATGCATTTGCATTTAGATCCTCCAAGTCAAAATCAGTATTTCCCTTGGATGTGTTGTTGAGAATAAAGTTAAAAAACTGATTAGCTGCTTCCATATAGATACCCACTGAACCATTCATCTCAGAGGTGTTCTGGCTATAATTCCCAAAGTTGGAATCAGCAATATAGATCCCATATCGATTATTATCATATATATAATTTTGGGCTAAACTTGGAGCATCACCATCCAACTGAATCCCATCTAGTAAGTTACTTTCGATAATATTTGAGATCAAAGTATTTCTTAGCCCCGTAACTAATATACCAGTATTACCATTACCATTAGCACTTGAATTAGTAATTAGATTAAAGTCGCTCGATACCGCCAACCCTACAAAGTCATTATTGTTAGCAGAAATATTGGTTACATTATGAAATCCGTCACCAGCCAATCCAACCCCTGTCTGGCAGAATGATATAGTACCTGCGCCCTCCAAATACCCCACAAGACCGACAACATTTATGCCTATTGCAGAATTATTGTCACAAGTAATGGTATGACCATTCATATCCAGGCCACCAGTTGGGCCAACAATGGTTATCGCGATATTATCTGTACATACCAAATCATCATCCAAAACTTCTCGGGTGTTAATGGTATCACCACAATCAACCGCCGATGCAAGCCCGGATATTAGCAAGCAAAAAGCACCTGCAAAGATAGATAAAGTACACTTCATACCTTGTAATTGCCATATAGCCATCTTACTACCCTCTATAAAATCAGTTAATAATTACCTTCTCCTGAACAGAGTGTGATCCAGCTTGCTAAAAGGGCTATAAGAAATTTCTCTTAAAGAAATGGCAACTAAGTACGGAATCTAAACATCTGTGAATGGTAAATAGTGGCTATCTATGCCAATTAGACAAAATGTAAGAAAGCAGTGTTGGATATGAAGCCAGTGGGCCTTTACATGGGAAGTTTAAGGGGGCGGCACTCATTACCCTCCTTTTCCCTCCCCTAAAAAAAATCTGCGCAAATCTGCCGCCAGCCTGATTACTATTATTGCTCTTTGTCTCAAGTAACTTTGACTCCTTTAATAGTATAAATTAGCGGAATCTCATGTCCTTTAAAAGACAGGTAGTATTTCCCCTTCTCACGCTCCTCCATGCCATCAAAACAGTTGTAAGGACTATACGGGTATTCTTTTAGTTGGGCGATTTGAATACCATATTTTAATAATGCACTCACAACATCGCTAATCGGATGTGACCAGGTGGCTAGGGTAGACTTGTCACCCCGATCATTCTCTGTATAGGTACCATGCTCTTCAATATCTGGATCGGCTCGATGAAAATATGTGTAACCAGAGAAAATATCATAAAATGGATGAAATTCTGCGATGTAGAAAGTCCCCCCCGGCTTTAAGCATTGAGCAACAACTGATGCCCACCGCTCGATATCCGGCAACCAACAGAGTGCACCGTAGGAAGTAAAGACGATATCAAATTCTTTATTATTTAACTCTCCAAAACTGTAGATATCATTGCAGATAAACTCTCCATATAAACCTGAGCGGTCAGAAAGAGCCTGTGCTTCAGTAATGGCTATAGAAGAAATATCAACTCCCGTCACCTTCGCTCCCAATCGAGCCCAAGATAAGGTATCCAATCCAAAGTGACACTGTAAGTGAAGTAAACTTTTTCCAGACACATTACCTATATCTGAAAGCTCAACTTCATTTAAAGTAGATTTTCCGCTTAGAAATCCATCAACATTATAAAATTCAGACTTCACATGAATACGGGTGCGGCTATCCCAGGAGTGTCGGTTAATTTCAAAAAAATCCATGGCTCACCTTCTAATTACTTATATTTATCGATTCTATTTAATTATCAAGGGTAAGAAATTTAAATCTACTTGTAAGTCCTATTCCGTTATGCCTTGAGTTAAAGAAAACTAAGATCGCCAATCATTTTAACTATATATTTACAGCAATGCTCCAGCTACGAAAGGCTCTATTGAACTAAATTACAAGTACAAATCATGATTTACTATAAAGCAGACGCTGAATCTTTGAGAAAAGCCCTAAATGGGGGCAATAGAAGGTAGAATCCTTAATCTACGATTGATTATCCTCATCATATCTTAGGCGCGCTTTACGAATCTCAAGATGATGTTCATCTGCCCAAGATACTAACTTCCACACAGCTGCAGATAACCCTCTTCCCAGGTCAGTTAATTCATACTCTACTTTAACTGGAACTTGCGCAAAGACAGTACGGAGTACAAAACCATCGCGCTCTAAGTCGCGCAGGGTTTGCGTCAACATTCGCTGTGAAATCCCTTCAATGCGCGACTTCAGGGAGTTGAAGCGATCTGGACCATCAGCAAGGGCAAACAATATCAGGATGGACCACTTGTCACCAATCTGAGCTACCACATTGCGAATGGGACATTCATCATCATTCACAAACACGCGCCTCTCACTATTTTTATTCTGCGTCCCCACCCTTCCACTCCATAGGTTATCAAAAAGTAACTTGACCACTTAATAGTGCCTTATTGGCAACCAACACTCAAGTGAGTAACCTAGTATAAATAAGTAACTTTAGCCGAAATCACCTATAGACCCATATAGATATATACCCTGTTATGACCCAAGCTCTCTTAAACAAGGCCCTCACCCAATACGCCTCCAATAGACCCCCAACCGTTGACGATATATTTACACCGCAGTTTGTCTCTGTAGGGAAATTTAACATTCGCTTTCTACGCAAGGAAAAACCTCAGGCTCCCAGCCTCTTACTGCTGAATGGCCTACCCCAAAGTATTCGTATGTGGGAGTCATCTATTGAAGCATTTAGTGAAAAGTTTGATGTGCTAGCCTTTGATATCCCAGGATTTGGCTTATCAAACGCAGAGGAGGGAGATATGTCTCCAAGCAACCTGAGCGAAGTCCTTGTTCAAATTATGAACCATTTTGGCATCAAGCAGGCCCACCTGGTAGGGCCGGATGTGGGTGTGCCTATCACTTTAACGGCCGTTATTAACCACCCTCAACGATTCTTGAGCCTCAATATCTTTGACGGCCCAGGCACCTACCCTCCAAAACTCTCCCCTATTCTTATGGCCGTTGTCAGATCCCGAATGGTTCGCTGGATAGCAAAAGGCTTAAACAAGAAGTCAGTAATGAAAACCAATTTCCTGACTGCCGTCAAAGACGGTTATCACAACTACAAGCCCAGCAAACGAGCTACCCAAGAGTACTATGACATAGCCTTTGATAGTGACAGTCACAAGTGCGCCATCAGCTTCTTTGGAAGCTATTCGAAAGAGCTTCCATGGATTGAGAGAAAACTAAACGGTATTAAAGTTCCGACATTGATCACTTGGGGCAAGAGAGATCCATTTGTTTTAGTAGAAAATGCGACTGCCTTATCCAAGCATATCCCCAATAGCAAGCTAGTTATATTTGACAATGCATCTCACTTCTCATCGGAAGATGCTGGGCAACAGTATGTTGACTTGATAATCAATTGGGTAGACGGCGGCTTTCTTGAGCATCGTGACGCATGAGTTATTCAAACCTTCAAGTATCAGATACCTAATCACTAATTGAATTGAAAGTGACGCTACCTAATCTCGCCACTATTAAATCAGGGGGCACTCTACAACCATCATTAGAGAGCCCTTTTATCAAATTGGTTTTTTTAACTCATTAACTTTGATTCTGATTCAGCATCATCTTTCCCCTTTTTGGCCTTAATCTGCGAAACACCAATCAGTGTGCGGCCTAAGTCTGAAGCATAAAATCCCGCAGCCAATATTACGAAGGCACCAAATAATGTAATTCCATCAGGCAGATCTCCGAAAATTACAAAGCCAATAACAATAGCCCAAAATAGTAAAGCATAACTAAAAGGCTGCAAAATCGAAGCTGGAGTAAGTGCCAGTGCCCTAATCAGCAAATAGTGGCCCATTGCACCTAAGAGTCCATTCAAAATCAACAATTGCCATCCTGATACTGTCGGCTTTACCCAATAAAATGGTGCTAAGCTTCCAAAAATAATAAGACCAATGGTCGCGGTATAGAAAACGGTTGTATCGGCACTATCAAAGTGTGAAACACGGCGTGAAAGCACTTGATATACGGCCCATAGGATAGCTCCTAAGATGGGAATCAAGGTTTGCCAACCCATCATTCCCATTCCAGGCCTAATGATAATAAGGGCACCTATAAATCCAGCCGTAACACTGACCCAGCTCCTTGTGTCTATTCTCTCATCTAAAAACCATCCAGCCATTAATATTGCAAATAATGGGGCTGTCGCAGCTATAGCATGCACATCAGCCAAAGACATCATACTAAAAGCAAAAATAAATACTGACACCTCAAGAGCGAGAACAATAGAGCGAGCTATTTGAGTGCCAAATATTTCACTTCGCACTATATCCGAGCTCCCTTTGAGTGTTGCCAAGCTTATAACGATGAAGAAAAATATTGCGAAACGAATCGCCATTATTTGAACGATAGAATAGTTCTGGATGAGTAGCTTACCTGTCGCATCCATACCAGCCAAACAGAGCATTGCCAAAATAGTCAGAATAATTCCACGACTGTCTTTAAACTTCACTTTAAACTCTCTAATAAAGACTACAGATTCTATTGAAGTGTGACATTTCTAATATGCATACCAAGTTTATCGTCCCAATACCCTACTGTAATTTTATGCTGGTACTACCCTATTACCCCCTCCCTCTTATATATCCCCCAAAGAACCTTCTACCTGCACAGCTCTAAGCTGAGTATTTTGAGTATTCATTTCGCTGAGAAAGACTGAGTTGGTCTCTTCTGCTAACTTAACGGCTCGATCTGAAGCCCCCATTGCACTCTTTAGTTTTCCGCCCAACTTATAGGCAGTTGCCAAACTATCCCACAAAATCTCAGAATCGGGGAATTCCCTAGCTCCCTGCTCTAGGATCTCAATCCCCCAATCAGTCTTACCTTCATAGGCCGCTTTAAGCCCATAGACATTATATTGATGTGCAGAAAGTTGAAATAAATAGCCATACTCATCAACTTTAGAACTATAAAACTCTTTTAATTCATTTAAAGACATAACATCAATTTCAGGCACAGCATTCCAATCGGAGAAAACTGCTTGCAACCCTTTTGCATTGCCTACTAAGGGTGTACTGTCATGTGTTTCATTGGGGAATCGCGCATAAGAGAAATGCAATCCTGATCTTGGCATATCGTTTAATGCTTGAAGCATACCGTCAAAAGCCGCTGGCATTTCATTTGGCTCATTTGCCATGCTCAGAAACCATCTAAAAGGCTTATTCTCCTTTCTTGCATGGCTACCCTTATACTCATCTATAAGAGATGAATCGTCCCACCATAAACTGGGACTAATTGAAATTGCTGCATCAAACATAGATTCATTATTAATTGCCAAGTAACTAGTATATAGCCCAGAAAGTGAGTGACCTGAGATAATAGAATATGGAGAAATTCGATATTTCTTACTCAAGATTCCTGAGAATTCGTCTTCCAAGAATTTTGTTAGTTTGTCAGCCTTGCCTGAGCGCCCCGCGTAGGCTTCGGGCTCAGTGGGAGTAAAATATGCGAGCCGATCCTGAGTGCTGATACCGACCACTATCATTTCAGGTATAACGGCATAGGTACTATAAAAATGAACACTAGACGCCATATGATTAAATTGCGTTGAGCCATCCAATATCACTAGTAGAGGATAAGAAAAACTCTTAGAATGGTGATAGGTATCCGGTAAAGATACCCGAGCTGTAACCTCCTCTCCCAGGATCTCTGAATCTATACGGAAATGTGCTACCTCCCCTAGGACATTAACCGAAAAGAACAAAAATAAAACAAATATACTTCTCATTCAAATACCCTTTCATTACAACTCAACTTACCGGCCCACAGTTTCTAACTCTGTCTTATCATTCAGAGTAATCGTGAGTGAATACCGGAAGATTATCGCTAATACTACACCAAGAGGGCATCTCACTAACCCACATGTGACCAGATATATTAACTTCAGGATTATCATCAAGTAATCCCAGACGAATCCGGCAAAGATTAGATTGGGATTCTACCTCAACAAAAACCGGGGCAAAACAAGTGGGACAATAGTGCCGAGTTTTTCCTGGTTTAGAAATATATTGCAAAAGCTTCTGGGGAGAACTAATAATCTTAAACTGACTCTTATTCACCAATGCTACCACTGAATAATCAGCCCCACTTAGCTTTCTACATGTTTCACAATAACACTTGCGAACATCCAGTGATTTCTCATTAACTACAAATTGAACACTTTTACAGTGGCAACTACCATTGATCATATTAAACCCCAACTCAAAATAATGGCTTAAGGTATCTATTCGAGCTGTGCAGATTACCATTAACCTTATAAAAGGTAATAGTTATCGATAAAAGCCCCATTTTGAGCACACTGAAGTTTGATAACAAGACTACGGTAAACAGAGCCCCAGTAGTAAATTAGCTATGAAAGATGAGAGCAACCTAAACCTCTTAGGCTGCACAGGAGTAAAGCGCCGGGATCTAACTTATCCCGGCACTAGTACGCTCTTAATTTTCAGTTACTGTAGAGGAAAGCTTGAAGTGGTTGAGAGCCTTTTCAGCAATTTCTTTACCATATTCCTGCACAAAGTGGCCCGCCTCCGCTAGTTTGAGAGGCTCGGGGCAGTTTTTGATGGTTCCCCTCAGCAACTCCATCACTTTCTCACCAAGCACAAAGTCCCTCATTCCAATCGCCATAAAGCTCTCACCACCCCAGCTCCTAGACCAGAATTCTCGAGCCCTTACCCCTAGCTCTGCTCCCTCCATATCAGGATCAACCGGTACAATTGACGGGAATCGACGAACGCCAGCCTTATAGCGATTGTCTGGAAAAGGCGCATCATAGGCTACTATATCGAATAAATTGACCTCAGATTGAGCATCATTGGCAATGAGTCCTCCCACAGGGATTTCAGGTACATTGACAGAGAAGTTCCGCCAGTGGTAGAACCCCTCAGATGCACCATCCCCTGCTGCGATAGCCGTATTCATTACCAGTAATCGGGTAAATCTATCCGGCATATCCATTGGAAGTGTCAATCCCAGAAGTCCACCCCAATCCTGACAAACCAGCGTAATATTCTTAAGGTCCAAATGCTCAATCAAACGCATCAGGCTGTTACGATGGAAGTTAAAAGTGTACACATCTTCATTGACGGGCTTATCTGAGCGACCAAACCCAAACAAATCTGGAGCAATTACCCGGTGTCCTGCCTCAGCAAAAACTGGGATCATTTTTCGATATAAGTAACCCCAACTGGGCTCCCCATGGAGACAAAGAAAGGTGGTATCCGAGTCCTGCTCCCCCTCATCGATATATGCCATACGCATAGAATCATAGCCTTCCAGGCTATCAATATAGTGGGGAGTATACGGAAAACCCGGTAGTAAAGAAAAGCGCTCCTCAGGAGTTCTCAATCGTTCAATAGACATCGGCAACCCTCTTTTAGTTGAAAGTTAAGTTAACGCCTTGCTTCTGAAAAGCTAGATCAGTGGGAATCCAGAGATCATCCATTGTGGCGCTTTTATCGGTGCTTCAAATCTGAAAAGGTAACTGTAGAAAAATACCTATTATCCTACTAGATAATAAGGATAAATATGCTCCTAAAACATGGCATGATCTCTAATTTTTACATTTAGAAACCTTATTAGGCGCCAGATCACTTAAATTACCTCATAATGCCAATTTGGCAAGTCTGAAACCATTGGGCTAAGTACAACCGACCCTGTCAAAGCCGATTAATCAAACCTCTTACCATTAAAAACATGTTAGATGTATTGAAATACCCATCTGGATGTAAGCTGTCTACCAGCAATATATCTCAATTATCAGTGAACAGGAATTGAGCCTAGGAGAAATTAGGCTACAAAAATCACTGGGATGCATATATCACTGTAAGAACAATATCTCTCATGACTACGAATCATGGACAACACCTCAATACACTTTACCAAAGCCCGCCAAGATCCAGCCCCTTTTCACTGGAGAATCCATTTCTACTTCCCTGGCGAACAGGGTTTTGGGTGCTGACTCCATGATTTTAAACCCCCTATTATCAACATAAGTAACTATAGCAACATGGGCAATATATCCTTTTTCAATCTTTCTATAAAAAACCAAATCCCCCAACTTCGGCTTATAAGATGCTGGTTTCAAAGATTGAATTGACTGGAAATAGGAATATAGATTTCTTGCTCGGCGATGGAAAAATGGATTCTCTGGATTATTACCATTTCGAGCATCATAAAAATTTGGATTTTTTACAAAACTATCTCTCAATAAGACCTGAAATGAATATCCAGCCATTCCGTAAGCGATATTAGGTACATCACTACAGACAATAAATCCAAGTTTCCCTCCTATATTATTATACATCCCCATCAGTGGATCATAAGGCGTAAACCAAAGAGAATACGCATTATCGACAACCAGATTAACATTTGGAAGGCCATGATGATTGGTAAAACTTCTTTCCCCCTTATAGGTAGAAAAATAGACGAGCAGTGGTATTGCCAAAACAACAACAAGAAAGCCAATAAATTTTTTCATATTACCAAAAATGTACCAACCCAAAATCACTAATACATATGAAACATTACTAAACTAATAATAGGTGGGGGAAAAGAGTACAGCTAACAAACCCTTACGCCACCTTAATGCCACTTTTTAGTCCGAACGTCAACATACAGCTAGCAATAGGAATTGGGGTAACTGCTCATAACTTAATAGAACTATCTCCCACTGCCAAATTAAATTTGTATATGAACATTAAGGTTTCACACCTGCAATGACCTTAGGGCTCTCAACCTCGACTCTAATTTCGCTTCATGAAAGCAGTTTAACCACATACTTTATTGGGGAGCCTCCGGAAGGATTTGGGTTAGACCACAAAGATCGAAGCTCCATTATTTGTATGGATTTGAAAATAGATTGTAGTTAAATTTTTCAGGCAATAAAAAAGCCGCACACTGGAGAAGTGTGCGGCAAAGCTTGGAAGCCTATGGGAGAGGCATGAGGTTAAAAATCGTACGCGAAGCTAAGCTTGATATTGCGCGGTAAGATATAGCGGACATTAGACGCTAGCGGATCGCGGGGATCACCTTCGGTGATACCATCTTCATCAGTTAAGTTGTCCACAGCCAACTGGACAGTAATATCATTGATATAAGCCACCGCACCCAGGTCAACTTTTGTATAGGCTGGCAAAGTTACTTCATTGTTGCTTCCATTAAAGCGATCACCCACCCGACTGATATCGGTATACACAGCCATATCAATGTCATTCAGTGTGAAATCATAATTCTGGCTCAGGCGCACCTGGTATTCAGGCTGACGCATAACCTGGTTGCCTTCATATTCACCACTCGTGATTTCTGGCTTTTGCAGGGTAGTATTTAACCCAAAGGTGAAATCTCCCCAGTGAACTTTACCGTCCAATTCGAGACCAAGCGCCTCTGTCTCCAAACGAGTACAGGTACTGCTGCCGATGATACAGTCAGGCATACCCTGGGTTTCGTTGTAGAACAGCGTCGCAAAGAGGGAGTAATCTTGCTCCTGTAATTTATAACCCAGTTCGTATTGCTCAATGTCGATCACAAGATCAGACCCAGCAATGAAGCTGTCACCAAACTCTCGATAGTTGTCAAAGTCTGCGAATTTATAACCGGAGTTTATACGGAAGAATGTGCCCATATTTTCGGCAAATGCCCAGTCCACTGCCGCAGTGTAGGCAGTACCATTTTCGTCTGCTTTATAGGTGGTAAAATTACCGTCACGTTCGCCATGATCCACGGAGTAATTGGTTTTCCGGTTTGCGGAACGCACTCCCAGATCGAAAGTGAAATCTCCTAAGTAAAACTCGCCGGCAAGGTAAAGCGCGTTTTCACGGGCATCACCCACAGCATCCACATCATATTTCCAGTCACAAGTTGAGATATCGGCGGATGTATTACAGGCAAGGTCTCCTGTGAGCTCAGAGCCATCTGCAGCTCCTGTGATCAGCTCCCCATCTTGACCCAATACATAGTATTTCTGGTTACCCAGGGACCACCATTCATCAACTTCCCAGCTAGAGGTGTAATAACCGGCAGTTACCTTAAAGTTATCCCACTCTTTTGCCAGGCTAATGTCATTTGTCGTAGCCTCGATATCTTTGCGTACTACCCAGGCACCAAACTGCTGTACCACAGTATCGCCACTAAGTTCGTTTCCAGAGGCGGTTACTACTGCTTGGTCAGTAAGAGAATTTAGCGATACGGGCGCACCATTAGGAACAAAACCCAAAGTATCAGCGTTACCTTCGGTAAGTCCAAAGCGTTCGGTGAGACTCCAGCCATCGCCTAGGTCTAGCTCCAGATAAGCACCGGCTACACTACCATTCCACCCGCGCCCTTCGCCCATATCGAAAGTTTCCCAGGTAGTTTCTGAGCCGCCATTACCGTCAGCCTGAGTGATAGGTACAGAAACCTTGCGATTACTGGGGCCTACCTGGGTGTAATCTGTTTCCAGGAATGCAGCATTGGGCAAATACCAGGTACCAGTATCTTTTGTATCCCGGATGTAAAAACCCGCTTTGCCGTTATCCATCTCTTTGGTGATGTGCAGGGTAAATTGATGCCCTTCTTCCGCATCAAAACCCGCATCGCGAATACCCGGGGAGGAAGATACGTAGCCCCCGATCATGTAATAAACATCATCTGCGAGCTTACCAGTCATTAGGGCATCTGTTCGCTGCAGATCATAGTCAGATAAAGTGTACTTAAAGCGCCCCTCAGTCTCTTCAGTACCTTCTTTTAAGATAAAGTTGGTAGTCAGACCTGGCTGGCCATTGGAGAAAACCGGATTGGGTCCACCGCGCAGAGCTTCCACTCGCTGAATAGTTTCATCGACACGAAATAGAGAAGAGTTTTCTAAAAATGAGAGTGTTGGCGCTGGATACAGAGGTAATCCATTCATGGATACCGTGACAAAGGGTGCATCACTACCGCCGGGGAAACCGCGAACATCGATATTTGCCCCAGAAACACCGCCAGAGCTCTCAACCCACAGGCCAGGAACGGACTTCAACAGGTCTGCAGTACTTGAAGGAGAGGCTTTGCTAATCTCATCATCACTTAAAGTTGTGATAGAAAAGCTGGCATCCAGCTTACGCATGCCCGCACCGCCTGGGGTGCCCGTTGTGATGACTTCCTCCATCACCATATCGTTTTCAGGGCTAATTTCTTGGGCTGCGGCATAGCCGCAAAGACCAACGGAGAGCGCGGCCATGGATACGGCCTGCGCCAATGGTTTCTTGCTCATCAACTCTTCCCTCTCGTCGTCATTCTTATCTGTTCTGATACTTCGGTGCTATTTTTATAAAGCTTTATGCAATCGATTGCATAAAGAGTTGCTAAACGCTACTTGATGCACCGTGCTTTAACTATAATGCGCAAATGCAATCGATTGCAAATTGAATTAATGGCTAGATTTGAGTGACTAGTCATCCGTTAGACCTTCGCAGATCAAGATTTGAGGGGTAGGGGCAGGTTTTCTGCCATTGGTAGAAGTTCATATTTGGAAACTACACCCGGATGTTCTTAGATTTAGTATGTAGGGCTGTCCAAATGTGGCGCCAAATTATTGACTCTAGAAGCATTCGACGACGAGTGGTTCCATGTAAGTGCCAAGCGGCCAGGAGAGTTATCATGGAAAAAGGCAAGTGCCAACAGGCGGAGCATCATTCACATACCCATAATAGCCACTGTGGCCACACAGCCATTCGCCATGGGGACCATATCTGCTACCTCCATGATGGCCACCTACACCATCCCCACAAAGACCACTACGACGAGCACGTCTTGGAAGTAAGCACCCAAAACCCGGAGGGTTGCCACCCTGTTACAGGGGGCTATGACAGCTCCCATATCCACGGCAAAAACTGTGGCCATGAGCAGGTTCCCCACGGAGATCATGTTGACTATCTGGTTAACGGGCGACTTCACCATGTTCATGGTGATCACTGTGATGATCACGGATCTGTCGACTTGGTGAAAGGTAACTAAAACTTTCCACTTTACTTGATTGGCTGTTGCTGATTTGGGAAATGTCGAACTGTATCGGCCTAAGGCACTTAAAAGGGATAGGGGTGCCCATAGAGCTGAGAAATTCGAGAAACATGCCAGGCTCCCCTCAAGGGTACTCTCCAACCGACCCCTGCAGCCAATGGGCGTCAGTTCAATAAAGCTCGATACTCCAGGTTATATTCTGGCCTGGCACCGCTCTACTTCCTTCATTAGCCACCCCGAAAAAATTCCCGTCACATGCCGTGAAGTATTGCCATGGGTACTGTTCAGAACACCTTTGTGCGAGCTGAAGCTAGTCTTAATAAAAGCTAACTTTACCCCGAAGTAACTTATGCATGACATGAAAAATCAAGGTGGCAGTACGCTCTCTAAAATGTTTTCAGGCGCAGACAATGAACGTAGTCTGGCTGACTTCGATATTTCATTTAGCCAAAAGTGTAAAGTTATTGGGACTGTAATCTTAATAACAGCTTATAAGGTGTTTATTCTCCCCTGGCAAAGGAATAGGCGTCATCATTTGTTTTCCGAACTCGACAAGCTTAAAAACCTGACAGCAAAATTACCCAATCCTCCCCAAAGTGCCGCCACAGGAAGTTGTTTTTTAAGTGACAAAGATCGCCACTTCTTTGAAGAAAATGGTTATCTGCCTCCCTATAGAGTTCTATCCGCGGAAGAAGCACAGGGCTTAATGACTCTAGTACAGGAGGAGTATGACAATGACTTTAACGGCGTTTCCTATATGGGAGATAAAATTAAAGAAATTGCTAAGAAAGAGGGCCGCTGGAATATCGAATATGCCAGTCTATATCAAGCGCTAGAGTTAAAGCCTTTCAGGGACTTAATGAGAAAGCCTGAAATTTCGGAAAAGATTGCAAGCATTTTAGGTGATGAGGTTATTTGCTGGCGCAATCAGTTTTTTGAAAAAAAACCAGGCTCCGATGGGACACCCTGGCACCAAAATGCAACTTTCAGGGAAATGGGGAAATATGCAAAGCTCCAGCCCACAAGAGAAACACCACCTGCGCTCATTCAAGTAAATGCGTGGGTTGCCTTAACTGACACCACAAAAGAAACCGGGTGCCTTAGAATTCTACCCGGATCTTATGCTGACGCGAGAGTAAATTACCTTTACGAATTTCTACAAGACAACAGGATGTTTTACTTATCGCTTCTACCAGCTTCCCCACTGTACCTATACCATTTATGCAAATCTTTTATGTATGGAAGGATTTTTCACAAAGGTGCAGTAGTATTTTTTAGTGCCGCAAAATTGCTAGGTGATCATATTTTTGACGGCTTTGACATCAAAGATCTAGAAATGAAAGCCGGAGAGTGCCTAATATTCTCATCCCTGAACATCCACGCCTCCTACCCAAACACATCAAAAGACAAAACTCGATTTTCATTTGTAGGTCGCTGCACAGCCAATCACGTAAAGGTTGCCCCTTACGGAAAGGATAATTACTCAACTTTAGGCGGACTAATAGAATATACACTCCCAAAGGTTATCAGCTTTCAGATTTATGGCAAAGACACCTATGGCTACAATGGAATATTAGACGATGAGGACAAAACAGAAGAGTAATCCACAATCCGTCATGATCAATATACTCTCTGGTGGTGACGAAAAAAAACTTAGGTAACCTCCCTACCCTTAGGAAAGCACCTAAAGGCCGCAGACTTAGTTATGACAATAATTGCATACAAATTCATAATACCCCCATGACAGAGGAGCAAAAAATAAAAATTATTTTCTAATCTAGATCGGTTAGGAAAACTCAGCATCTATCTAGCGCACAACTGCCACCATTATTTGAAAACTAAACGAAGATGATCGGGCCACTCTTTAAAAAAAATGGACTCCTTCCTCCCTTCTGTGCATCTCCTCTGAACAGGTGAAAAGCTTAAGGGAATAGCACTGGATGAGTTTAAAAACAATTTCCAAGTAGTGAGCCACCTTGGCGACAAGGTGAAGGCGATTGGTAAAAGAGAGGAACGCTGGGCAATTGGATACGCTGGATCATACCAGACATTGCGGCTAAACCCTTTTAGGGAGCTCCTCCGACCCCCACAAATTTCAGAGCGATTGGCAACCCTACCGGGATATGAAGTTATATGCTGGCGCAGTCAATTTTTTGATAAAAACCCCGATATTGAGGGGATGCCTTGGTATCAGAATACAACCTTTCAGGAGGTCGGCAAATATACAAAATTACGACCATCCATATAAATTTCTCCCGCCCTAATCCAGCTCATCGTTTGGGTTCCGCTCACCAACAGTACGAAAGAAATCGGATACCTGAGCATGCTTCCAAAGTCACACACCGATACAAGAACTAGCTAACTCTATAATTTTATACAAGACAACAAATGAATATACTTATCACTAGTGCCTGCATCACCCCGCTCATTAAACATACTTGCCAAGCTATTCCTTTTGGCCAAATTTTTCAAAAAGGTGCCATCTTTTTGTTCAGTGCAAGGGAAATTATTGAAGAAGGTCTCTTTGGCGACTTGGAAGTAAAAGACCTGGAAATGAAAGCCGGTGAATGCCTTATTTTCTCATCCCTAAATATGCACGTATCCTATGCAAACACATCAAAAGATAAATCTCGATTTTCGTTTGCCATGAGGTATACAGCTAATCACGTAAAAGTTGCTCCTTATGGCAAAGACAACATTTCAACCATTGAGGGCCTGCTGGAATTCACATTGCAATTTTCAGGTGTTTGGTAAAGATTCTTATGGCTACAATGAAATCCGGGATGATGATGCGTCTACTTCAGAATAGATATTACCCCCCTCCTGGTGTGGGCAATTAGCAGTAAAAGCGTTATTTCGGTAAGTTTGGTAATATAGTTTAAAGAAATATAAGTAATGCAGCTTCCTCTCAATACCCTAAACAACTAGTAGCAGCACTAGCTTGAGCAGTCGTCCACACGACACTTTATCTTTAGCACTAAACTGTATATATTTCGACAAATATAGAACTTATGACCAAATCATGATGGAAATCGAAGAAGTAGCCAAATCGCTCAAAGAGCTGGGACACCCAACCCGCTTGTTGATCTACAAAAAAGTAGTCAAAGCCGGACTACCGGGTATTCCTGTAGGCAACATCCAGGAGCAATTAGATATCCCCGGATCAACCCTCTCCCACCATATTTCCAGTCTGATTTCGGCAGGATTAATTTTCCAGCGACGCGAGAGCCGCACCCTCTACTGCGTAGCCGAATATCAGCACTTGACTGAGGTTATTCAGTTTTTACAAGATGAATGCTGCCACGATGATTTCAATACACCGATAAAGTGTCCTGATATCAAGTGTGCGGTACCGGATCAGCACTGAACAATGTCGCTCTTGCTTCGGGCGCCCCCTATCGATGGAGCGTCCGAACTTTCTTCTCTTCACCCCGATGGATACATTTAGGCCCTAAATTCTGCTTCAAGCACCGCTAGAATGACCATTTACAGAAATAGCCAGCTTTAGTTGGCTCCCTTCCCTTGATACCTTTCTTGGATACCTCGGAAATAACTCGAACACACACCTTTACTTAACACTTATATTTCCATTATTCTAGAAATATCATATAATCTGAGTTGTGCCCCCCAGCATACAAAGGCCAGTGGAAACCATGAAAAAGAGCCATCCAAACGCCATTCAGGCAGCCAATGAAGCGGTAGAGTGGGGGCTTGCCCATGGCCTGGCTTTCAAATCTAGTCGTGGCTCAGCGAGCCATGTTCCTTTTAGCCTTACCCCAAGTACTATCGCCCTGGAACGGTTTGAGACGTTAAAGAAAGCAGTACCCCTATTGGGAAAGCTGATCCATCAAGTCTCAGAAGATCACCAATTTCTTCACGAAGCTATCAGGCCTGTTGCACATGGAGACCCGTTTTTCGGTGCCTTACTCGCCATGCATGGTCAAATAAAAAATGCGCCCCGCCTCCCCCTCCTGATTATGAGAAGTGACTTTATGGACGATGAGAGCCAGGGACCAAAGCTCATTGAGTTCAATGGAATCGCAGCAGGAATGGGGCCCTTTGGGCAGCGTATTTACGAGTTGCACCAATTCATCCGCTCGCAAAGTCCTGAGACCTATTCCGATTGGTCCAATACTTCGAACGGCCAACCTATAGAGAACCCAGCAATTGAGCGACTCTCCCAAGGCCTTGCCGATGCGACAAGAGCCATCAAAAGCGAGTTTGGAGATGGTGGCAGCCCAACATTTCTAATGGTGATACAGGAGCATGAAGACAATGTCTTCGACCAACACCTTCTTGAATATGCCTTAGCTGAAAAAGGCATTCGTACGGTACGAAAGACCTTTCGTGAACTCAAAGCGGGCCTGGTAACAGGCCCCAACAATAGGCTCTTGCTGCAAGGAGTAGGCCCTGTAGATTGCGTGTATTTACGAGCCGGCTACAACTACTGTGATTATGTCGCCAAAGACCTGGATAGCGAGCGCTGCTGTGAAACACTGATGCAATCGCGAATTTTGCTTGAGAGCCATCGGATCGCAATTAATGCAACCGTAAGCCAACAACTGGCTACCAGCAAGCGTGTACAAATGATCCTTTCGTCCATGTCAGTAGAAATGCTAACCGGATTCAATGTATCCCAGGATGAAGCGGTTTTAATCAAGTCATTACTTGGCGACATGCAACCAATTTCATCAGAAACGATAGAATGGTTCGGTCAGCAGAACGCCTCTAAGTGGGTGCTCAAAAATCAGGGAGAAGGCGGCGGGCACTGTGTCTTTGGCCAGGATATCAAGCTGAAACTCAAACAGCTCTCAGTAGACGAATACCCTGCCTGGGCACTAATGCCACGCTTGAGCCCGCCCCCTAGAAGCAACCCCGCCCTGGTAGTCAGAGACTCTGAATTATATTTAGTAGGCGATTTAATCAGTGAAATAGGTATGTTTACGGTTCATTTCAATGGTCAACCAGCTACTTCAGAACAAGGTTTTGCCGGCTACTTAGTTCGAAGTAAATCCTCTCAGGAAATGGAGGGTGGCGTGCATAGTGGCAAGGGCGTTTTAGATTCACTGATATTCAATATCGCATGACAACATCACAAGCATTCCGTAAAAGGATCTCTTGGCACCATAAATCACACTTCAAAGCGGATGAAAATACATTAACAAAACCTATTATGGCTATTCGTTACATGATATAGATCATATTGTAGAGGCGCCTAAGGTCCTTGCTCCAATGATAGAACCAAACCACCACTCATGTAGCTCGATGAAAGCACATGGCGCTGAGGAACTATCCCATCATAATAAGGGATTTTATATTGCTGGTATTAAATCCTATGGTCGGGCACCTACTTTCCTAATGCTGACGGGATATGAGCAGGTTCGCTCTATTGCAGATGAGCTGGCAGGAAATTATCAAGCTGCTCGCAGGCTGGAGTTGAATTTTCTTGGGGATGACACCAGTATCTGCCAGAAAAATGAAAACCGTGTTTGCGCTAAAGAATCAGCAGCATCAAACTGCTGCTAGTAACACAGAATGCCCCAACAGGTCCTAAATTTGGCAATCAATAATCCTAGCAATTGATTACCAAGACCTGGGCCAATAATACCCCCCTTTCTCCCATAGATCATGTCGTCTTCCTCGACCTAGGATACACTCCAAACTATTGCGCCAACAGGCGGTTCAGTAATTGCCTAGTATTAATGAACGAATAATGACACCTAAAACAGGTTCATGACAGATTCAATATTGACCCCAAATTTTGCCTGACAACCTCTTAATCGCAGGAATAAATCGGTGAGCGATACACTAAAAAAAATGTTCAGAGGAATGAGCAACCTGGCGGACACTGCTAATTTTCCAATCTCAAATATTCAGCACCTCAAAATATTAGCTGGAGTCACAACAATACTACTTTATCGAGTATTCATCCTACCCTGGCAGAAAACTAAAAAACAAAAGCTATTAGAAACACTTGATCAGCTAAAAGACTTAAAGATAAACCTACCAAGAAAATGGTCAAATGCAGGGGGAGATGACAACTTTTTTCTCAGCGATGGAGACCTCTCGTTTTTTGAGCAGAATGGATATCTCCCCCCTTTCCAAGCAATTGACAAAAAGGGGGCCGAACAACTGAAGGTACTGGCCCTAGAGGAGTACGACAGTGATTTCCAGGGTACTTGTTATTTGGGGCAGCATATTCCCCAAATAGAGAAGAAACATGGACGCTGGTCAATAGACTATGCGGGATTGTACCAAGCACTGCGACTTAAGCCATTTCGGGAGTTGATCCGAAAGCCCCAAATATCCCAACGTCTCGCCAGCCTTCTCGGACATGAAGTTTTGTGTTGGCGCAGCCAGTTCTTTCATAAATTACCAGGAACCGACGAAACCCCTTGGCACCAAAATGCAACTTTTAGAGAGGCCGGGAAATATACGAAGTTACAACCTACTCAAGAAACTTCTCCAGCAATAATCCAACTAAATGCTTGGGTTGCTCTCACAGATTCCACCCCCGAAAATGGATGTTTGCGGATACTGGCAGGCTCCTTTACCGACGCCAGGATCGACTATCTTTATAATTTTACGCCCAATAACAAGATATTCTACTTATCCTTACTACCCCTGTCGCCAGTTTATCTATACCACGCAGTAAAGGTCGCTTTTTATGGAAGGACGTTTAACAAAAGTGCTCTTGTCCTATTTACTGCTCTCAAGTTGATTGGAGAAGATTTCTTTGACCAGTTCGAAGTAAAGGATATTAAGATGAAGGCTGGAGAGTGCTTGATTTTCTCATCATTAAACATGCATGCCTCATACCCAAACAGCAGTAAGACTCAAGGGCGATTTTCCTTTGTAGCAAGATGCACTGCTAACCACGTAAAAGTAGCCCCTTATGGCAAGGACATGTATTCAACTGACGAGGGTTTAATTGAATATGATATTCCCGACGTCAGCACTTTCCAGGTCTACGGCAATGATACCTATGGCTACAACAAAATCCTTAAGGAATAACCAACCTCTTAGAGCTTTGTCAGGTTTTGGATATAGGCATGTCGCACTACAGGGAAAGTTACAATAAGCTTTGCCAGAATACGAACCAACTCTATATTCACCCAGGCATTTGAACTAATAATTCGTCTAATAATTTCTGTCTTCCGGATAGTCGCCGCGCCTATTTTATGCCTCTCATCAGAATAACTATCTACTGTGCCGTTTATAATGGCATCAACCGCAGCTATCGCATCGGCAATACCCAGGTTCATACCTTTACCACCTACCGGAGAATGGCAGTGAGCGGCATCTCCCACTAAAAGTACGCGCTGGGAGCGATAACTTTTCGCCTGGCGAATGGAAATTTGAAAACTACCGGAGCGGCGGATATTACTGATGTTTAACGGTTGATGTAAGGCTGCTAATGCATCTGGCTGGGTAGCAACTACTCTTAATCGCTGCTTCCCCATGGGCAAAACAATAGTAAATTGATTGCCGGGCTTCTGAATATCTACACTAATCAAGTCAGGGTCACACTCCCCCTCTGTGTCCACATCAGCAACCCCCCAAGGTTGTGGCAAATCTATACCCGGAAAGGGAATGCCCAGCTTTTCACGAATAGTTGAATGAACTCCGTCAGCAGCAATTAACCAGTCAAAGCATTCGACACTACCGTCAGACAGGGTGACTTCCACTCTGCGCTCGCTAGAGTCCACCTCAGTAGCGGCAATACCGTATTCAACTACAACACCCTGCGTGAGCAGAGCGTCCTTCAAGATCTCCTCAGTGCGATATTGCGGCAGCCCAAAGCCCACATACTCTTTATACGCATCGCCCCGGTTATCCAAAAACAACAGCGGCCTACCCGCTTGAAGATATTGAACTTTGCAGAGTCGCACCGCCTCAGAGACCAAGTTATCTGAAACGCCCACCTTAAGAAGGCGCCTGATGGTGCAGGGAAAAATACCGACTGCCCGAGAGAGTTCACTGGGCTTGGTACGGCGTTCAACTATTCGGCATTTGATTCCATAGAATGACAAAGCACAAGCTGCCGCCAACCCCGTTGGACCCGCACCAACCACTAACACCCGGTCTATATGGCTCACTGGTACCATTGCACCCTGTCGTAGAACTCACTTTTATTGTAGAAGCCTGGGAAAAAGCAAGGCATGGCCATCATAGAAGTAAACTCACCTGCTGTGATAAAATCGCAATTTCAGGGCACCCCTCATATGATCGACCTCAGTATTTTATCCGCCTTCTTGATCGTAGCGGTTGTTCTAGCGGCCTCCCCTGGTCCTGACCTACTGTTAATATCTGCTTACTCTTCGGCTCGCGGATTTACTGCAGGAGCAATGATCTCATTGGGCATTTTTACTGCCGGGATGGTGCAAACGGCGCTAGTTGCTCTCGGACTCGGACATATCATGCAGACGATGCCTCTGGTAGCACTGGTAGTAAAACTGGTAGGCGCCGTATATTTAATTTGGCTTGGATTGTCACTCCTTCGCAACTGGCGCTCAAATAGAGTGACACAAAATAACCAACCAGATACCGTGGTTCTGCCGGCAACACAGCTGATCGCCCGGGGCTTACTCAACAACCTAATGAACCCCAAAGCCCTACTTTTCTTTAGCCTTTTCCTGCCTCAATTTACCGTATCATCCCAAGCAATCACGCCCCAAACCCTTGTATTGGGCGTACTCTTAAGCATTACAGCGCTGGCTTTTAACACCCTGGTATCCCTATCGTTTAGCAAGCTGGGAAAATCTCTTGCTACACAGGCCAATATTCAGCGGCACCTGGATGGTTTTCTTGGAGTTATTTTCCTCGGCTTGGCCTCTCGCCTGGCTTTTGACCGCTGATTTTTTATAGTTTTATGGACGACAGGAAGCTTTCTGTGAAAATATAGCGGCAGTCAAAGTACTTTCAGCAGTCCAGCGGAGAGCTCAATGCGAATAGCGGTCCTGTCTGACATCCATAGCAATGTTTATGCCCTCGATGCCATTGTTGCTGATCTAAAAAAGAGAGGCGCCGATCTAACGGTGAACCTGGGTGATATTTTATATGGCCCTATTGCGCCACGACTCACCTATGAACGCTTAATGGAGCAAGGTTACACGACAATTCGCGGTAATCAGGACCGGCAAATATATGAAGCCACATCTACCGAAATAGAAAGCAACCCAACCCTGCAATTTATTCTGAAAGACCTTGGTGTTAAACCACTATTATGGATGAAGCAGTTACCACCCAGCTTACAAATCACCGATGAAGTCTTTCTTTGCCATGGAACACCCAGTAGTGACCTCATATATCTGCTGGAAGATACCAGCAGCGGCCGCCCCCAGATACGCTCCAACCATGAAATCCTCAACCTCCTTGGAAAGATTTCCTCAAAAGTCATTCTATGTGGGCATACACATCAACCACGCTGTGTCTCTGTCGGTAGTGGCCAGCTGGTCGTAAATCCAGGCAGCGTTGGGCTACCGGCTTACACTGACAGTGAACCGCAACCCCATATAATGGAAACCTTTAGCCCCCATGCGAGTTACGCCCTGATAGAGAGAAGCAAAAATGGAGCCTGGAGCGCAGAATTTTTTAAGGTAAGTTATGATACAGATAAAGCTGTTCAAGCTGCTATTGCGCAAGGGAGAGATGACTGGGGTTTCTATCTATCAACCGGACGAGCCAGCTAGGTAAGTCAGCTTGCATAGGACATTGAATCAAAAGGAAAGTCGCCAAATGGAAGATTATCGCCCTTGGGATATGGAACTAAATACCTTCATAATGCTGCTTCATCTAAGTCAATTGGCTTGGATCGTAATTCCTGGTGCTGGTTTTGTTTTACCCATTATTATGTGGGCAACAACAAGGGACCGCTCTCAAGAAATCGATAAACACGGCAAGATGATATTTAACTGGATGTTAAGCCTGCTTATCTATTCTATAATTTCCGTCATAATGATATTTTTTGTTATCGGTATTTTGGGGCTGATTGCATTAGCAATAATCAATGTTATATTTATTGTGATTGGTGCAATCCGGGCCAATGAAGGCCTATTCTGGCGCTACCCACTCAGTATTCGGTTTTTTGGTTAATTAATTAACCGTTCTTTTCAGATGGAAAATCGGGAGAGCACCTCCCGATTTCCCTTGGCTATAAGCCAGTAATCTCTACAATTACTTTCAGCAAATTAGTGCCGATTAGTAGTAACCAGAGAGATCATCAGTGATAGGACCGAGAGCACGGTAAGCGTTTGAAACGTCTACGCCGTTTGAGCGCTCACCACAGGCCAAGCCACCACACTCGTACCAGTCAGGATCAGAGAACCAATCGTACTGGGTAACGTTTTCGCCGTATCTCCAAGGGTAAGCCATGATGGTAGAGAACTTGTTGTCTACACCGTGACCCATACCGTAAGAGTAAACGCCACCAGAGGTATCACCCTGCTTGGTTGAGTGAACCAGACCCATATTGTGGCCCAGCTCGTGAACGAAGGTGTTATAACCACAGTCAACGCCAGTTACGCTGTAAGCACGCTCTTTTGCGCTGGAGTACATGGTGCCATTGCTACCCTGTCCAACCCAGGCAATACCACAGGTAATGTAAGTATTGCCGTCGATTACGGTTTCTTCAGCTTTACCCAGGAAAACCACCATATCCGCCTTTTCAGAGGATCGCCAGTTATTCACAGTGTTGTGGAAGGTAATCAGGTCCAGGGTCTCTTCGTTTACACGAAAATCTGAACTGGAAGCTTGCCAGGTGTCTACCAGGTTCAACTGGATATCAACACCATTCCTTGAAAAGGAATTGTTGGCATAGCTGATATAGTTATCGATTTTGGCTGAGATATCACCGGTATACTCCGCAGCTGGTGCAGTGTACATAATAGCGATATCGACAGTATCGGCACTCGCAGCGCCAGAAACGGTCAGTGCTGCAATAGCAGCAGCCAGGCTTTTCTTCAGGTTCATTATAAGACTCCTTTTATTATAATAAGTAGTGCACACTCCTCCCCCAGCAATTAAATAAAATTGCTGCCCAAAGGAGTAACAATACGCTTTTAATACCCTGACTCGATCAAAAAGCTATCCCTAGCCTTTTAACCGCCTGAGGAGACGAGCCCCCGGTATCTGCAGGATTTTCTTGGGCCTTCCTTTGCCTGACTATTAACTCAAAGCATAATTACCTTGAATCAATTTCTTCTTATTTGAAGTCGTTTAGCGGAACATCGTCATCCGACCAGGTCTTTTCACGAGGTGCTTCCGAGGACATATCCTTATCGTGTTTCTCTACGTGGTTTTTAATTAATGCACCATTAGGCGCTATCCACGCATAACTACCCTGAGCTTCCATAGTATATGATCCGGAAGGTAAGTTTAGTTGTGCATAAACAGAATTTGCTCCGAGCGTAAAAGTTGCGCCATGCAGGCGAGTCATCCCCGGAAAATTTAATTGTAGGCTTTTGTTGCCGCTGGCATGCTCTTCGATACTGCCAACCTGAGCATCGTAATCACCTTCAATACCTGGCAAGTCAATGTCGACGTAATCACCAACAGTGAGATTCCGGAGCATATCAATATCCAGCTCGAGATAGGTTTCACCATTGAGATCTACGGGTAGGCGACCATTTTCATGAAGAGCTTCCCTGGCCAGCTCTGACTCAACCCAAAGTGCTTTTTCTTCATCACTTTCGAGGAGCTCCTCTTCACCCACCTGAACCTCCTCAGGTTTAAGCGGCTCTGCTTTTTGAGCAGATTTACTGATAGCTGGCTTGGGCTTTTCTAGCTCAGCGACTGGTTTTTGACCTTCAGATTGGCTTTTGGCCCAAACGAAATACCCTGCTGCCACTGCAATGGCGACGAGAGGAATTATTTTTCTCACAAGCTTTTCTCTCAAAATAATGCTACGTGCAACGGCAAAGCACGTCCTATCGACAGCTTAACCAGCCCTACCTCATGTTGGCATCTTTACGATTCTTAACATTCGATATTTAGTTGAGACGATCGATCCTAATTATCACGCAGCTTTTTTTTGGGAAATTTTTCACATAATTTTCATAAAAATTGAACAGAATCTAAATTATTTTTCAAAACTGTGGGGAACGTCGGAATTAAAGCAGACATATTTCACGAAAACCCTTTTTACACCAAATTAGTTCAAGCCAAATACCAGTGGCGAGATTCCCCCAAATACGATCAGGAGTCACCTACAAAAAACCAAAAAATAAGTTTCACAAGAAACAAATTTGGTAGATTTTTAAGCAGAATTAATAATTTCAGTGTACGAAAGGCAATAGAAGAAAAAAGTTGAAGCTCAAATTTCTATTCCATTTTGGAATGGAATTTTCTGTGAGAAAAAGTGAATATAAGGACAAACTGGAAAATCGTAACTAGGCAGGCAATTCAGACAATCTATTTATTCTTGGCTGGGTAGAGATAAAGCTGTGCGCAGTGACTTCAACGCACAGCAATTAATTGGCCAATGACGACACTGTTACTCAACTCGATAGCGCAACAACACCAAATTATCCAGGACTATGTTTTTTGACCAGATAAATTTAGCTCCACTGCCATAAAACTGTTCCCGAAAATTCATATACGCGTTTTTATTGTCCACACCTATCTGCTGCTCCGAGTACTCTGTCGCATAAGGCCAAGAAAGATAGCGATCGTCGACTTTCCAATTTTTCGGAATATCCCAGTGCAGAGAATAGACTTGTGCACCTGGTTTTGGGGGCCTCTCAGCACAGTCCGAGGAGGTTCGCTCTTCTCCCCGCTCTTTCAAGCACCCCAAATCATAAATAGGTGCTGTATAAAAAGTTTGTGCATGCCACTTTGAATTCGTCTTGGTACCATCTGAAAAGCTTGCAATAAAGCCACCGTCACCGGCATGGGTGCGGACACCTCTGTTACTCTCTGTGCCTTCCCCTAAGTTCTCCTCCCAGTCAACCGCTTTTACAGCGATATCGTAGGGTCTCTTCACCCTGAACTTAACCACACTGGAGTTAAACGGCGTAAATGGAACCGGATCAACAGCAACTAACTTGCCATTGATATATAGCTCAAAATAATTGTCGGCAAAGATATAACCGGTAACCACCTCACCTTCTTTGTCGATATCGACCACCGGTACCTTTGTAAGATCAATATCATCCAATGAGGATGGAGTGACCCCAGAGCACTGGTTATAGAGATCCCCAGCAAAGTACCGCTTGCTGTAATTCACTTCAGCCGGAACGGTAAAGGCTTTGCCCTCTACCTGCTTCACCCCCATTGGCGACAACCGGGAGCGACCAGAAGCACAGGAAAACAGGTTCTCCGTTTCTACTTTGGCAGAACCCTCAGCCACCGCCCCATTGCTCGAGTAAGGGTTTTCCAGAGACCAGGCATTTGCCGTAATCGATATAAGGCCCAGGAAGGCCGCCTGATACCGTTTTCCCATCGTTCCAACCTCCTTTCAAGAGACAGCTTTAGTCAGAAGCTCACCAAGCTGTAGCCCTATTAATCTTACAAGCTGCAAGCTTAATGATTTACAAAGTAATCAAAATGCACTTTTCACCTTCTATATAGAAAGCTAACACAGTAAGAGAGTAATAGTTGCCGGGGTCAACAATTCTTAACCCTGTAGCCGAGGCAGCTTTAAGATTATTTACACGAAAGGGGTAAAGCAGAGGGGGGTTAACGGCACCCGGCTTTAAGCAGATCGGGTGCCGTTAAAGAAGGGCATTAAGCGGGCTTGGTTCGCACCCACTTATGATCAAAGAAACCGCTGACAAAGCCAGCCAACACTATAGCCATCAACAGTAGCCATATCAGCTTTTCCGGCTTATCACTGGGAGTCGGCTCTGCAACCTGCTCCAGCTTCTGGCCACTGACCTGTTGCGCAGCATTGGCGCTGTTAACCTGAGGGTTATCCAATACCTGGGCATTGGCCAGGGCCGCAAGGCCGAACCCTAGTGCCTGCTGATTGACGAATTCCTTGAACTTGTCATTGTCGGTAGCCACATCAAACTGATTTGCCAGCTCGGTGTAGGTCTCTACCATTTTCTCCAGGGTTTCAGGCTTCGCATCCCAATATCCCTTGCGCACCGCTTCCAGCATTCGCTCCAACATCTGGGCCAGGGCCTCGGCATTGTGCTCTTCGAAGAATTCGCGCATGTCCATTTCATATTTGTCATCCACGTAGACTTCAAACATTTCCTGCCATTGGTCGTCGCGAATGGTTTCCGGGGTCATTACTTCCCAGCCCCACATATTGTTGACGCGATCCAGGATAGCGGTAGCGCCTGCGTAGCCGGAATCCTGCATCGCCTCAATCCAGCGGGGGTGGAAGTAACGGCTGCGCATTTCCTGGTTGACGAACTCCGCAAGGGTTTGCGCTTTTACGTTATCTTTGCGACGCAAATTGGAAACATACATTTCCGGCGTGGCGCCATCCAGATTGCGAACCGCCAGACCGATACCGCCAAAGTATTGGAAGGGATCGTCATTGGTCATCATGGCGTAGAGGTTGGTGGAGCGGGAAAAAATCACCCCATCAGTGCCAGACAGCACTTTGCCGTACAGCTCAACACTGCGCTGATCCTCGCTCCAGCGGGATTCATCTTTACCATAGGCAAAGCCCATACGGCGCATATAGAGGTTAGCGAGCTTGTCATCCCCCTCCCAACTGTCAGAGGCCAGACTGGCGGCGGCAAGGCCCGTTCCATAGTTGCCGCTTTCATTGGAGAAGATACGCACCGATGACAAATAGCGAGCATCCTCTTCACTGTTGCCGTCTTCCAGCAGCTGCTGTTGCAATGCCTGGCTGTGGCGGTAGACAAAGTTATTGTCT
Source organism: Microbulbifer sp. ABM4_008 (assembly GCF_056311705.1). Lineage (NCBI taxonomy): Bacteria > Pseudomonadati > Pseudomonadota > Gammaproteobacteria > Cellvibrionales > Microbulbiferaceae > Microbulbifer > Microbulbifer sp. ABM4_008. The sequence goes on from NZ_CM149970.1 coordinate 3,036,869, forward strand.
TCTTTCATCTGCGCCACTTTATCGATGGCTTCTGCCAACCACAGCATCACGTTAGGGAAGGCATCCCGATAAAGGCCTGTCGCAGAGATTACGACATCAATACGCGGGCGCTTTAATTCCGAATAGGGAATAACTTCTGTACCGGTAACATTGCCCTGCTGGTTCCACTTGGGTTTTAGGCCCAGGGCGTGCAGGATCTGGGCTTCCAGGGCTCCCTGGTGGCGCATGGTTTCAAGGGACCACAGGGAAAATGCCAACTTGTCCGGGAAGCGGCCATGCTTTGCATGGTAGTCAGCAATGGTCTGGTCCATCAGCTGTACACCAGCTTCATAGGCTTCCTTCGACGGCACCTTAGCCGGGTTAAAGCCAATCAGGTTACGGCCGGTGGGCACCGCCTGTGGGTTGCGAATCGGGTCACCCCCATGGCTTACAGGAATGTAGTTACCATCGAGTGCCGACATCAGGTTTTCCAGCTCGGCAATTTTGGCAAAGTTATCGGAGTATTCCCGGGCCTGGTCCAACTGGGCCTGCAAGGGCTCAGGAACCTGCTCCAGCTCACCGCCCTCTAGGAAGGTATCCAGCAACTGGAACCCCGCCTGCGCTTCCAAAGCCACAACATTGCGCTCGTCCCGGGTTTGCTCTTCCGGCAAACGCAACCCGTGCTCCACCTCATATTCATCCGCTGCGGTGATAAACCCTTCACCCAACATTTGCAGGATGGTGCTGGTGAGGTGTTCGGTTTTGGGCAGCTGACCAAAACGATGGATGCCCAGCGGCTGGCTCATCTCTGCCAATTGACCCAAATGATCCTGCAAGCGGCTCAGTTGGCCATCAAAATCCGCACTTAAGGCTTCAGCACTGATTTCCAGATCCTTGAGCATATTGAGCTCTTCGGCCAGACCGATAATACGCTCTTGGGTATTGGCCCGGGTCTGCCCCTCAGACAATACCAGGTAATTGCCAATTAACTCGGACAACTCAGCCACTTCCGCATATAGGCCCGCTTTCGCAAAGCCTGGGGTTAAGTGGCTGATCATGGTGGCACGGCCACGGCGCTTGGCCTGCATAGCCTCTCCCACATTATCGATAATGTAGGGGTAGAACACCGGGATATTTCCCAGGGCCAAACTAGGTGCATCGTAAACCGACAGGCCCCGCTCTTTGCCACTGAGCCACTCCTGGGAGCCATGGGTTCCCAGGTGAATATAGGCATCGGCACCAAAGGTTTCCCGCGCATAGAGGTAAACCGCCAGGTAGGCGTGATTCACCGGGGTTTTCATATCGTGGTATAGGGAAGAGTGATCCTTGGCATTGTCCGCGCGAACGCCTTGCGGCAACACAATCAAATTGCCGAGGGTCATCCGGGGAATAACAAATGCAGGCTCGCCGTTATGTTCGGCCAACATGGCATTGTCTTCTGGCTTGCCCCAACGCTCTACAATAGGATCCCGCACAGTTGCAGGCAGTTGGTCAAACCAGGCTTGATAGGTGGACAGCGGCATCCAATCAGCCAGCCCTTTATCGATCAAGGCTACGCTGTCTTCGCGACGATAATAAGGGCGCAACAACTGCCCGGCCCAATCGATAAGGGTTTTTGAATCCCTGATATGTACCTCATAGCCTCTTTCGCGCATTGCCTGGGCAATCGACTCAATTGAGCTGGGCACATCCAGGAAAGCCGCACCGATATTTTTTTCCCCGGGCGGGTAGTTCCAAATAAACGTTGCCACCTTTTTATTGGTGTTGCTTTGATAAACGAGGGAGGCGTGATTCCAGGCGCGCTCTATCAAGGCCTGCATCTGTACATCCATCACTACTTTATTGCCGTCTTTATTAGCAGCGATAATCACCGGATCGATGCTGCCAGTATCTTCAGGCATTACCAGGAAGAATGGAGTCAGGGATGGAGATACACCGCTATTATCAGCAAAATATTCTTCTTCACTACCCTCGGTGTAATTGAGCGCGTGAATAACCGGCACTCCCAACTTCTCAAATTCAGCGCGGCGCTTGCTGACATAGTGCAGGGAGCGGTAATTAATCATCAAGTCAACACGGGTATTGCCGCTTTCGGTTTGCAATAATTCTGGATAGGAAAGCGGCAAGTCTTCGCCTTCAAAGAAGAAGGCGAAAGCCTTGGCACCTTTAGCCTCAAGACCATTCAACAGGGTGTCGACAACCTGCTGCTGCTCGTAATCCACCACGGAGCGATGGATGGCCACGGCAATCACTGGTTGCTGCTCAGCGGGCTTTAACCAGTCAAAGAAAAATTCCTCTTTATCGGTGACAAGCTGCTCCAAGCGGGGATGATAAAAACCCACCTTGGGTACAATTATCGGTTCCGGTACTGAGCCACTGGAAAATTCAAATACCTCTGCCGACAAAAACTGCATCATATGACGGTAGTTTTTGCGGCCCGCATTATTAAAATAAGCGGCAATCGCCCGATGCTCGAATTCTGCCAACCCCTGGTTCATGGACTTATTATCTGCATCCCCCAGGGAAATCACCGGAACTTGCGGATGCTTGGCCAGCATTGGCTGGAACTTGCCAAACATAAAAGCAGAAAGCGCCGGGTTGATGCCATCCAGCATTATCAGTTCAGCGGAAGACCAGGCCAGGTCAATTTCCTCATCGCTCTTACCTTTGCTGTTAAAGATCTCCAGCTCAAAGGGTTGGTCTGCAGAGAGATCAGTCAGCAATGTACCTTTTGCCTTGGCCGTGTGGCTCGACATCATCAAGAGTACTTTGGGTTTATCACTGGCCTGGGCAAAGGTTGCAAAAGCCAAGCTCATCAATAGGCACACAAACTGTGCCCACAGTTTATTACGCACCACTAATTCCCCCCCGAAGCTTTTTCACCGGCGGGAGCTTCTTTACCTTCCCCTTCCGGTACATAAACCAGGCTGCCATCGGCCATCTGGTAAGCCACTCCCGCACGGGTGCCCTCCCCTGAGCCAATTTCCCCGGTGGATTTGTATTGTTTGATTTCCTTACCGTCCTTGACGATCACTTCCATATTGGGTTCGCCGGCATTTTTAATCACCGTGACCTTTTCATTGGAAAAAACGTTCAAGGGATTTTGCGCAATGGCAATCAGCAGCGCGGCGATAATGACCAGAAACACATCGATCAGGTTCACCGCACTCAGAATAGGATTCAGTTCTTCATCTTCGTCGAGGAAGCGCATCAGTCGGCCTCCTTCAGCTTGCGGATATTGATCAGCTCAGAGGCAAACCAGCGTTTTTTCACTGAGGCGGGCCAGAAGGTAATTGTGGAGATTACCAAGCCCCAGATCACAGCGGCGAAAGCAATAATCAGGTTTTCACTAATTCCCTGGATATTGCCATCGGCCAGCGCGCGAAGTGCCGGCCCCATAGGAATCATGGTGGCAATCAAACCCAACATGGGCGCGATTCGGGTAGCCATGCGAAGAAGTTCCAGTTTTCTCAACGCAAAAACTTCCAATTCGTCGTCACATGCCAAAGGGTTATTCACGTAAAAGTTGTGCACCTGGTAGCCCGGCAGGCGCTCAACCCGACCTTGCTTCAATGCCAACCGATAGGCTCCGGCATTTTTACGGCGAAGCATCCACAGTGAAATAAAGCGCCCGGCGGCATAAAGCGAGTAGATAAAAAGTACCAGGATCGCCAGTAATACTGGGGCCATAAACAGGTCGGCCACATCCGCCATTAAGGTCTCAATTGATTGAATATTCACTGCAAGCCTCCCAAGCCCCACTATTGATGCCGTTCACAAATTTGAGCGGAAAGTACCCAAAGAAACTTTTAAGGTCAAATTTAATCTAATTGATATTGATTCGCATTTACCTTTACATTTTGATAAGTATCCATATAATCTCGCTCCGAACTGGTCGACAAGACCAAGCGAAAGGGCAACCAGAGACCCTTAACGAGCAGACCGAATCAACGACATCAAGGAATTCACCATGAAACGTCGCCCACTAGCAGCAGCCATTTTGGGCTTAGCCTCCGCCTCAAACCTGTGCGCAGAGACCCCGACCTCTCCGTCCAGCAATGAACTCGAGCTGATCGTCGTCAGCGGGCGCGCAGAAAAACCCCTGAAAGACGTTGCGGGCAGCGTTTCCGTGGTGACCAATGAAGAAATTGAGCAGCTTCAGCTCAATGACATGAACCAGCTGTTCCAATACGAGCCCGGTGTTGAAGTAACCGGTGAGGCTGGCGGCGCGCAGAATATTCTGGTGCGCGGCATGGGCGGTGACCGTGTACTGATTATCAAAGACGGTATGCGGGTGAACGAGGGTTATGGCGCCAATGGCCAAAACGACATTATTGGTCGCGGCTTTATTGAAGTGGACACCCTAAAGCAGGTTGAAGTTGCCAAAGGCGCAGCCTCCTCCCTGTACGGTTCAGACGCCCTTGCCGGTATCGTAGTGTTCACCACCAAAGATGCTTCCGACTACCTGGAAGATGGCGAGCAGTTTGGCGGATCTATCAAGACCGGCTACAACGGCATCACCAGCCAGCACAATGTTTCCCCTACCCTTGCCCTGCGCACCGGCAATTTTGAGCAACTGCTGCACACCACCTTCCGCGATGGTGAAGAACAACAGAACTACGACGAAACCCAGGACCCCTTCGAGATTGAATCGAAGAGCATCCTGTACAAAGGTAAGTACAACCTGGGTGGCGAAGACTTTATCAGTTTCAGCATCGACCACTGGAACCAGGAAACTGTCGGTGACAGTGCCGATGGCCTGCTGTATTACTTCCGCGGACTGGCCGACTACGGCTACAACATCGTCGCTGAACAATCTGTTTCCGACAAAGAGACCACTGCATACCAGCTCCGCTACCACAGCGAGACTCCAACTGCGATTTACGATCAGGTAAATATCAGCTTGTACAACAACAAGTCTGAACAGGAAGACGAGCAGTACGGGCAACTGGACATCAACGCCCCCATGTTCGGTGTGATTGAAATCCGCGACATGTGGGAAACCGGCCTCTACCGCCAGGACACTATCGGCCTGCTGTCCAACGCCAGCAAAACCCTGAATGAGACCCACACCCTGGGTTACGGTCTGGACCTGGAGCAAACGGAGAGCGAGCGTACCGTTCACCAATACCGTGAAGTTGCGGGTAGCTCCACCCTGGACTCCACCACCGAGAAATTCCCAGAAAACGAAGTGGCGCGCGCCGGCCTGTTTATCAATGACGAAATGTCATTCGCCAATGGCCAGCTGACCGTTACCCCGGGCCTGCGCTACGACTGGTACGAAATGGACCCCAACGGTGCATTGAAGTCTGATGACACTCCATTTGCCACCATTGAAGAAAGCAATGTTTCCTTCAACCTGGGCACGCTGTACCGAATCAATCCGAAACTGTCCGCCTTTGCCCAATACGGACAGGGCTTTAAAGTGCCGGCCTACGATTTAGCCTATATCGAGCATTACCTGCAACCTACCTCCGAATACATCTACGAGGTTCTGCCCGCCGACGATTTGTCACCAGAAACCAGTGACACCTTCGAGCTCGGCCTGCGCGGGCACCTGGGCCCTGTAGCTTTCAGTACTGCAGCGTTTTATACCGAATACGATGATTTCCTGGAAACCACTTTAATTCACCAAGAATCTGTAAATGGTGATGACGGCAGTTTCTCCCATGTATTTGAACAGTACCAGTACCAGAACATCGAATCTGTCACCATCAAAGGTATAGAGGCGAGCGCCAGCTGGTACCTGTCTCCAACAATCGAGTTGTTTGCAAATGCCAGCTACCAGCGCGGCGAAAACGACACCACCGGTGAATACCTAACCAGCATCAGCCCACTTTCTGGCGTGGTCGGTGCAAGCTACAGCGGAGCCAAACTCTCCAGCCAGATACTGGTGCGCTGGGCAGACCGTATGGAAAAAGTGAACGACGGCGCTACTGAAACTGCCGGTTATGGCACTGTAGACTGGACCCTGGGTTATCAGGTAATGGACTCCATGTCTGTGAACTTGGCGGTTAACAACCTGATGGATAAATACTACGTTCCCTACCTGAATGTTGCAGGCTGGGATGAAGGTAGCGATCTTTCTGTCAATGCGGCGCCGGGACGTACTTTCTCTGCGTCAATCAGATACGATTTTTAATTAACGAGTTTTACACTCTCCTATCTCGCAAATAAGTCCCTTGATGGCCGTACTCCCATGCGGCCTTTTTTTATTTTGCGGCGTCAAAAAATACAATTAATCCGTGTAAATCTTCTCCATCATTTCTTTCACTTCCGCCTGGTATAGCCGCAACGCTTTTAACAGCTCAAGTCTGAACAGCGGCATATAAAGCAAGTACACTAGCTGATAAATTGGGTTCGCAGAGTGCATTTTGAAATAACACTGTCTCTCCCAGTGACTTGCCCCACCCTTCATTTCGGTAATGGTGTAACTGAAATGGCCGGTGATGTGTTTAGTAATTGGTAAAAATAATAGAACCAGCGCACCACCGTAAATCGTCTTCCCCTCCCAGGAAATTTTGTTGGGCCGCTCATAATTTATTAATTGATGCTTCATTACGTGGTAGCCAGTAATCCCCCAATATTTTTCGATCGCCACGCTACCTACAGTAGACTTATCGCCCCCCAGATTGTATTCCGCAAATAAAGTGTTCGGATATTTGCTTTCCCAATTTCGCAGGTCTACCACATAATCAAACAAGGCTTCGGGTGGAGCTTGTATAATGGCCGCATTTTTGTAGAAGTAGGACTTGTCTTTAAAATACAGCACCAGGCAAATCAACACATACAGAATAATTACCGCATATATGATGTCTAGTATCATCAACTGCCTCCACCACTAAAAAACTTAATACCGGCACTGATATAAATGAACTAGAAAGTCACAAGTCTAATTATAGAAGAATAAAAAAATGCCAGAGCTTTACGGCCTGAATTCAAAATAAATAAAGATAACAATCAATTTGAGAGGGGCGATTAAATCCTCGCAGAAGTGGATATAAATTTCATGGCCAAACGGTCTGCAAATACCGCCACCCGGCGCGGCTGGGCCCGGCTTGGAGGGAACAACATTTGAAGCGGTACCGGCGGTGGAGTGTACTCTTCTAGCAGGCGAACCAGCCTGCCCGCCTGGATATCCGACCCTACATCCAATTCCGATTTTAAAATAATGCCACTTCCCTTCAGGCACCACTGGCGAGCCAGTTCCCCGTCATTGGTCACCCGGTCGCCGCGTACCACCACAGTTTGCTCACTCCCCGATCCATCGCGGCTGTCGAGAAAGCGCCAGTGGCTATCCAGGTTTTCACCGAAACGCATTACCAGACAGTTGTGACCCTTCAGGTCCTCGGGCCTTTGTGGAGTGCCACGCTCTTGTAAATAGCTGGGAGAAGCGCAGAGGATGCGCTGCTTTTGGCTCAGGGTCCTGACCCGAAGTGAACTGTCGGTGATTGCACCGAAACGCAAGGCAATATCAATACCCTGACCGACAATGTCCACATAACCATCCGACAACAGCAATTCAATAGAAATAGCCGGGTGATCCAGTAAGAAGCGGTCAATTTCCGGGGCCACAATCGCCCGCCCCAAGTCACAGGGGGCACTTACGCGAATGCCACCTGACAGGGTCTGCGCTCCTGATCGAATACGGCTTTCAAGGTCATCCACTTCACCCAGAATCTGTTTAGCACCCTCAATCAGGGTGCGCCCTTCCTCTGTCAGGCTAATTGCCCGGGTTGTTCGATTCAGTAACACCACACCGAAGTGCGACTCCAATGCCGCAAGGCGCTCGGAAACCCTGCTGGAAGATAGGCCCGAGTCCCGCGCTGCAGCGACCAGACTACCTTTATCAACAATTTGCAGGAACAACTTGAGATTATCTATCAGCATTGATCGGAAATATCGAATATTGATTTCTATTAATAGCAGTTTATCCGGTAAATCAAAGCAACCACAATACCCCTATCGCAGTAAATACTGCACAGTCACAAACTTACACTAGGGAGTTTCGGTATGGATAACAGTATTCGCATCGGACACATTGCGCTCTCTTTCCACGAGGCCAGCGCTCGGGAAGTCGCCAAGGTTCTCGAGGCTCACGGCCACCAAACCAGCTTCAAGTCCGCCCCCCATGAGGCGGCCTTCGAGTTGCTAAAAAACGGGGAAATCGACCTTCTAACTTCGGCCTGGCTGCCTTCCAGCCACGAGGTCTATCTGAACCCCATACTGGACCAGGTCGAAAAAGTGACCGTGCTGTATGAGCCCCACTGTATCTGGGGTGTGCCGGATTATGTGCCCGAAAAAGCAATTGCCAGCGTTGATGACCTACTCAGCGAACCAGCCCTCACCCGTATGGATCGCCTGATCCAGGGAATCAACCCCGGTGCGGGTATTAGCCGCTTTTCCGCTGAAATGATCCAGGCCTATGGCCTCGATAAGGCAGGTTACGAATTCCGACCGGGAATAGAAGCGGACTGCTTCAACCGTTTTGAAGACGCCGTAGCGCAGGAGCGCTGGGTAGTGATCCCCTTGTGGCACCCACAATTTCTTCACAACCGCTACACCATCCGCGCACTAAAAGAGCCCAAAGGCCTTCTCGGCACTCAAGATAAAGCAACGCTCATCGTCCGCAAAGATGCCAAACAGAAAATTGGCAGCGCCGCCCTGGCTGCGCTGTCCCAGCTTTATATCGGCAACAAAAAGCTCAGCGCCTTGGAAGATGCGCTGCGCAAACAAGCCAAAAACTAAAACACCGTAAAATTTAAGGAAGTCGCAATGAAGCCCCCGAAAATACTATTTGCCGCACTGGCTCTTGCAGGTGTTGGCAGCTTAGCCACCAGCGTCACTCACGCAGCTAAAGCGGAGTCCCTGCAAACAGTCACTGAATTCAGCGAATCCCGCGCTGCTGGTGTCACTGTCACCCCCAATGGTCGGGTACTGGTCAGCATGCACCCACTGGATGCGCCAAAACTAAAAGTACTCGAGGTAATGGCCAACGGCTCCAAGCAACCCTTTCCCAATCGAGATTGGGCGGATGGGCCTGAACAGGGTGAAGTGGGCTTTGGATCAGTAATTGGCATTCACTCTGATAGCAAAGGCATCGTCTGGATCTTGGATATGGGCGGTGAAAATACACCCGCCCAACTTGTCGCCTGGGACAGCGTCAATAATAAACTGCACCAACAGATTGAAATCTCCAAGTCCGCATTAGTGGAAAATTCATTTCCGCAGGATTTTTCCCTGGATGAAAAGCGCCAAAAAATCTACATCGCCGATATGTCTTTCGGTAATTTTAACGGCGCGACCAAACCGGCAATTATTGTCGTCGACCTGAAAACCGGTCACTCCCGGCGCGTACTGGAAAGCGCTAATGAATTTATGCCGCCAAAGCAGGATCTCATCATCGGCGGAGTTTTGCTAGCGGCTAAAACTGCAGGTGATACGAATAAAAGCCTGCACTTTGGTCTCAATCCCATTGCCCTGGACGAGAAGGCAGAATGGCTCTACTTTGGCAGCCTCAGCGGCGATAAAATCTTCCGCCTTCCTGCGGCACAGTTGGCGGACGCCGATATTTCCGAGAGTAAACTAACCGCACAAGTTGAAGAATTTGGCCCCAAAAACCCCAGTGATGGCATTGCAATGGCACCGGAAGGTGGCGTGCTGGTTACCGACCTGCAGAATAACGCCATTGGACTGACCACCCAGGGCAATTACCAAATCCTGTTACAGGACAAACAGCTCTCTTGGCCTGACAGCCTCGCTATTAGCAATGGCTGGGTATATATCACCCAGGATCAGCTTCACCAGCATCCTGCTTTCAGTTCTGGCCTTGGTAATGCCAAGCCACCCTACAAGCTGATGCGCTTCCGCTACACTCCATAAACTCCCTCTCACCGCCAGGAGATAGTTGCCCTGGCGGTTTTTTATTAACGTCGAAATAAATTTACCAGTAAACTCAATACCAAACTAACGATAATCATCGATACAATTGGAAAGTAAAAACGGGTGCGCCCCGACTCCACACGAATATCTCCCGGCAAGCGCCCGAACCAGCTGAATAACCCTGGGGAAAAGTGCAATAGCACCCCAACCAACACTAAAATTATTCCTGCGATAATCAACCAGCGGGACATCTATTCACCTCCCTACAGAGTGATTTAACGCCCTGACAATTACCCTGGCGTACTGCCTGGACATTCCCCAGTGACTACTCTATCTATGCTCAATCCCGAGACAAATCGATAGAGGCCATGTGGTGAAATACCTCCTTAGTGTAGTTGTCACAATCTGCATCTTTTTTAGCACTGCTGCCAATAGCCAGAATAATCCTTTGATTTCCCGAGGCACTATCCCGCTCGCCGAAGAGGTTACCCTTACTTCAGTCGCCGGCCCACTTGAATACCCTTGGGGTATAACCAGCCTGCCCGATGGAAGTTTTCTTATCACCCAGCGCAGCGGACAACTCAGAATTGTAAAAGATGGAAAATTATTGGCGGACCCTATCGGGTTTCCAGCAGAAATCTTGTTTCTTGGCCAAGGGGGCCTACTGGATATCGCTGTGAGCCCCACCTTCCCTCAAGACCAGATGCTCTACTTCAGTTATGCCATTGGCAATATGGACAACAACCGACTTGCCATTGGTCGGGCTAAATGGAATAACGGCAAGTTGGAAAACTTTGAAGAGATATTCAAGTCCGCGCAGGGTAAAAATAACGGCGCACACTTCGGTTCCCGGCTCGCCTTCCTACCCGATAAAACGTTGCTGGCTACCATTGGCGATGGCGGTAATCCCCCACAAGAATTCCTCGATATTTTTGCCCGGGAACAGGCCCAAAACCTACAAACCCACTTCGGCTCTATTATTCGTATTAATGGGGACGGTTCAACTCCCGACGACAACCCATTCAAAAACCAAGCAGATGCCCTGCCGCAAATCTGGAGCTTTGGCCACCGCAACCCCCAAGGATTGGTGATCGATCAACAAAGTGGGGAGATCTGGTCCTCCGAACACGGCCCCGCAGGAGGCGATGAATTGAACCGCCTCAAAGCTGGCAGTAACTATGGCTGGCCAAGGGTCACTTTTGGTCGGGACTACCGGGATGGCTCCAATATAGCCTTCAAAATCGAGGGTCCAGAATTTACCTTGCCCGCACTGGCCTGGCTCGATACCCATGCCCCTGGGGGACTGGCCTTCTACACCGGCAATGCCTTCCCCGAATGGAAAGGACGGCTTATTTCCGCCGGGTTAGTTAGCGAAGATTTAAGGATCATTCAGATAAAAGATGGCGCTGCCATTGGCGAGCTAAGGATACCTATTGGGGAGCGCGTACGCGACGCAGAAGTTGGCCAGGATGGCAGTCTTTACATATTGACCGATGGCCCCAAAGGCCGTTTACTGCGCATAGATCCAGCAAAACAATAACTCGAATTTCAAGATATTCGACTAGTTGGGGCGAGGTTCAAAAGTCGCCCTATAAGGCAAGCTATCTATGCGTTTTTTCCGCCCCCTTACCGCCACTCTACTTATGGCCACCTCACTGTGTGTTCAGTCCACCACTCTGATTCACAATGTTTCCGGCTACCAAACTACTGATGATCAACTACTCACGTTCGATGCTTTAGCCTTTGATCAAGGCAAGGTACTGGCAACTGGAAGCTATCAACAGCTGGAAAAGCAATTTCCTACAGCCGATAGAATTGATGCGCAGGGTAAAACCCTACTTCCAGGCCTAATTGATGCCCACGGCCATATGCTGGGCCTGGGCCAACTTACCGGGGAATTGGACTTACGCGATCACTCCCTTGCAGAAGCACTCTCAGCCATCAAGAAGTACGCCCGGGATCTGGGGCCCGACGAATGGCTATCGGGCCGTGGCTGGAACCAGGTTACCTGGCCCAACAAAGCTTTCCCAACCCGTAAACAACTGGATAAATTGGAAATAGAGCAGCCAATTTGGTTGCGCCGGGTCGATGGCCACGCAGGTTGGGCCAATTCCAGGGCCCTGCAATTAGCGGGGATCGACAAGGAAACCCAATCACCAGATGGCGGTGAGATTCTACGGGATGAAAACGGCAACCCGACAGGCATCCTGATCGATAACGCCATGAGCCTGATCTACAAGGCGATACCCGCACCTACTTTAGCCCAGGAGAAAAAGAGTCTACAAAATGCATTTACCACCGCTCTCTCACTGGGATTAACCAGTGTGCATGATGCGGGTATCAGCGAACAGACCCTGAACGCCTACCGAGACCTGGCAAATAAGAAAGCCATCCCGTTGCGTATTTACCCCATGCTTTCAGTAGATAGCCACAACTATGCCCAGTTACTTCAGGCGGGGCATATTGGAGAGCCATCGGACCGGCTGTATATGCGCAGCATCAAACTTTCCGCCGATGGCGCCTTGGGAAGCCGAGGCGCTGCCCTGCTGGAGCCCTACCACGACCGCCCTCAGGAAAAGGGGCTGCTGCTCTACCCGGAAGACAAAATGTTGTCTTTGCTCAAGCTGGCTACCGACAATAACTTCCAGGTTAACGTACATGCAATCGGCGACAGGGCTAACCATATCGTATTGAACCATTTGGAAACCCTAAACAAGGCAGAGAGCCAGGCTAGCTATCGTCATCGTGTGGAGCACGCCCAGGTTATTGAGGTGGAAGATATTCCGCGCTTCGCCCGGCTCAACCTGATTGCCTCTATGCAGCCCACTCACGCTACCAGCGATAAGAATATGGCCGGAGACCGCCTGGGGAATGAACGACTGATCGGCGCCTACGCTTGGCAGACCCTGCTGGAACAAGGCACTTCCATCGCCGCAGGCTCCGACTTCCCTGTAGAACCCGCAAACCCGCTTTTCGGTCTACACGCCGCAGTTACCCGCCGCGACCGCCAGGGAGACCCCAGTAAAGGCTGGCGCACAGAAGAAGCTATGACTCTGGAGCAAGCCCTGCGCGCCTTTACCCTGGATGCAGCCTATGCCAGCCATCAGGAGAAAGTCATCGGCAACCTTGAAGCCGGGAAGTTCGCCGATTTTATTTTGCTGGATAAGGATATTTTTACGATAGCTCCCCAGGAGATCTGGAAGGTACAGGTTCTGGAGACCTGGGTTGAAGGAGAGCAGGTCTACCGTAAACCCCTGTAACCAACCACTAACCTCCATTATTCCCGCACTTCAAACCGCGAATACCGGCGAAAGTCGGTATTCGCAGAAACAACGACCGTCCCATAATTCACCAAGAGCCTTGTATTGCACTATTGCTATACTACTTTTTGTGGCTACAAGAAAACTTTATTGATAAAGCGCATATAGGTTAATGCCTCAAATAGAAACCAAATAGACCGCGCTATGAAATACATCCAAATACCCGTAAGCGACGCACCTTTGTATCTTCTACTCGAAGCAGATCCCTCAAAGAAGAAAATAGACAGCTATTTACCTGAATCCTGGTGTTTCGCAGCAATTGATGCCGGCGCTGTGGAAGGTATATGCGTAGTAAAAGAAATTGATACCGCAATCGCTGAGATTTTCAATATCTCAGTTTCTCCTGAGGTGCGGCAGCAAGGGATTGGATCAAAGCTGTTAAAGTTCTCTCTTTCAGAGCTCACCACCAAAGGAATTCACCGAATAGAGCTGGGCACTGGCACATTCGGTTACCAACTAACCTTTTATCAACGCCATGGGTTCAGGGTTGAATCTGTTGTTAAAGATTATTTTTTACACAACTATGATCAACCCATTGTTGAAGACGGAGTGCAACACAAAGATATGTTGCGACTTTCACTAGATCTTACAATTAGACGACAATAAAACTGTCTGCGGCATAGTGCCTACCCAAAATGGCAGGCTTATACCTATTAATCATCGCTCAATCATCACCCAACGCGCCGGGATCAAAGTCGTCGTAAAGCCATTCAGTTATAAGTGAAAATTTCCTTTCGCCTAATCTAACTTGACCTGCCAAACATCAACATTAAACCACCCATCTTGAACACTGTATTTATAAACAGTAAACTTAAAGCGACCTAGAAAGCACCAAGGGAATACTATGCCAGTAAAACATGAATGGCGAAAAAAAGAAAAATCTCTCTATCTCCCTAAAACTCTACCTGAAGTTATCGATATCCCCAAACTCAATTACATTACTATTCATGGAGAGGGCAGCCCTGCCGAGGAGGCATTCACAAACTGTATCGGCGCTCTATATTCCTTGGCTTATGCTATCAAGATGCTTCCCAAAAAAACGGATGAGAAGCCGAGGGGGTACTTTGATTTTACAGTCTATCCATTAGAGGGAGTCTGGGACATCAATGAAAAAGCCAAAGAGAGTTATTCTGGGAAGATCAAAAAAGAAGATTTAATCTATAAGCTGATGATACGTCAGCCTGATTTTGTCGAGCTACCCTTTTTCAAGGAAATACTTAACTACGTTAAGAACAAAAAACCAAATCCACTACTGAATCAAGTTAACTTTGAGACTATTTTAGAGGGGAAGTGTGTACAAATGCTCCACTTAGGGAGATTTGAGGATGAGCCTATCAGCTTTGAGAAAATGGAAGCCTTTGCTAAAGATCAGGGCTTAAATCGCCTATCCAAGGTACACAAGGAAATTTATCTTTCAGACACAAGAAAAGTTGCACCGGAAAAATTGAAAACCGTATTAAGGTTTCGGGTTAGCTAAATAATGGCTTATTTTGACCCCCACAGCCAACTTTTATCATCAGATCCCCCCAGTATCCCAAACCCTATTTTAGTACCAGCTATACACTAACTCTTATCAAGAAACCCTCCAATTCTGAAAGCCATTTATTAAGTTATACACCGGGATTATATTCAAGGTGTTTATGTTTCCAGTTAAGTTAATTAGCGCCTGCGGCTAAACAAGTAAAAGAACTTCACAGAGGGTGAGATCAGAAACCAGCTGAAATACTCACAGACCAAGTTAAATCAATAAAAAAAGCCGCATCAAAGGATGCGGCTTTTTTGTCACGGGGACTATTGCAAATTAGTCCTTAACAGCTACCGTGCTCGCTTTCTTTTCAGGGATCGGGAAGCCACGATCGCGCATTAATGCTTCGATATTGGCATCGCGACCACGGAAAGAGCGGTATGCGTCTGCCGGGTCCAACGCATTGCGAGGAGCGAACAAGTATTTCACCAGTCTCGCAGCTACTTCCCTATCGTAGAAGCCGCCTTTGGACTCGGCGAAAGCCTCAGAGGCATCGGAGGTCAGCACATCGGCCCACATGTAGCCGTAGTAGCTGGCCGCATAGCCTTCACCGGAGAAGATATGACCAAAATGAGGAGAACGGTGGCGCATCACCAGTTCATCCGGCATACCCAGCTTCTTCAAAGTTTCACGTTCAAACTTGTCTGGATCGATACCTTCAGGATCAGCAGTGTGGAATTTCATATCCACCAGTGCAGATGCCAGGTACTCAGTAGTGGCAAAACCTGAATTGAACTTAGCCGCCTTCTTGATCTTCTTCACCAGATCCGCAGGAATCGGCTCACCAGTTTTGTAGTGCACCAGATAATTGTCGATAACCGCATCGGTAGACAACCAGCGCTCCAGCAGCTGAGACTGGAACTCGGTGTAGTCACGCACACCGCCATTTAAGGTCGGATAAGTAACGTTGGACGCGAGGAAGTGCAGCGCATGGCCAAACTCGTGGAAGAAAGTCTCTGCATCATCCCAACTTACCAGTACAGGCTCACCGGGAGCGCCCTTGATAAAGTTAGAGTTGTTGGAAGAGAGAACGTTCTTCTTACCATCGAAAGTGGAGTGATCGCGGTACATGGTTGCCCAGGCTCCAGAACGCTTACCTGCACGAGCAAATGGGTCCAGGTACCAGAGGCCGATATGATCGCCACTCGTCTTATCGGTAACTTCCCAGACCTTAACATCTTCATGGAATACCGGTACTGAGCCTTCCTTCACTGGAGTGAACTCAAAATTGAACAGCTCTCCAGCCACATAGAACATGGCTTCACGCAGGTTATCCAGCTGCAAGTACTGTTTAACTTCATCGGAGTTCAGGTCGTACTTGGCCTTGCGAACTTTTTCTGCGTAGTAGCGGTAGTCCCAGGGCTCAATAGTGATATTGGCTTTCTCGGTATCAGCCACAGCCTGCATATCAGCCACTTCTTCCTTCACGCGACCAACTGCCGCCGGCCATACCGCTTCCATCAACTCCATGGCGCGCTCAGGCGATTTCGCCATACGATCGCGCAGGCGCCACTGAGCGTAGTTGTCGAAACCTTGCAGGCCAACACGTTCGTCGCGCAGCTTCAGGATTTCAGCGATGATAGCGTTGTTATCGTGCTCATCACCATTGTCGCCACGGCTGTAGTAATTGGTCCAAATCTGCTTACGCAGCTCGCGATTGTCAGAGTAAGTCAGGAAGGGATCCATGGAGGAGCGGGTATTGGTAATAGCGTACTTACCTTTTTCGCCCTTCTCTTCCGCCAGGGCCGCCGCAGCAGCGACAAAGGAATCCGGCAGGCCACCCAGCTGATCTTTAGTCAGGAAGATGTCGTAGCCTTCCTCATCAGCCAGTACATTATTGGAGAACTTTGTATAGAGTTCCGCCAAGCGCTTATTGATTTCTGCATAGCGCTCTTTCTTTTCCCCTTCAAGGGTGGCGCCATTGGTTGCGAACTGGGTATATACCAGCTCGACTACACGCTTCTGCTCAGCGTCCAGGTCCATCGATTCACGCTGATCATAGATAGACTTGATACGCTTAAAGAGGGCCTTGTTCTGGTAAATCTTGGACTCGTAGTCAGCCCACAGAGGTGCCAGTTCGCGCTGAACCTCACGGAATTCCGGGGAGGACATATTGCCGGCCCAGATCCCATAATAAGAAGATGCACGCCCCAACTCTGCACCACTGCGCTCCATCGGAACGAAAGTGTTGGCGAAAGTAGGCTTGGCAGGATCGGCGGCTATGGCGTCCAGCTCTGCCAGATTCATCTCAATACCCTTCTCAATTGCGGGCTTGAGATCTTCAAGATTCATCTTGTCAAACGCAGGAACACCACCAAAAGGACCTGTCCACTCCGCCAATAGCATGTTGCTGGCGTGCTCAGGACTTACAGCCATGGACTTCTCGGCATTCACGGTATCTTTGACCACCTCAGCCTGTTGTGTCTTTTCACCACAACCGCCCACTACCGCAAGAGCTGCGGCCACGGATAGTGCGATCATTGTTTGACGCATCGGTATCTCCTCTAGGATAGAGCTTTGTAATAGTTTTAAGAGCGGGAGTTTAACCCCAGTTGGCCTATGCCCGCCAATACTACCGCCATTCTCAGCCAAGGCTGCGACAGAGTGAAGGAAATACACGACGACTTCCTTCAGCTTTGACCATATGGTCTAGGCGTCCCACACCTCTCCTACTCAATGGTCCCTTCTGAAGGAACCAAATCAAAAAATTCGGCCCATATCGCCTACCCGGTCATAGTCAGCTTACTTCCATCACCATCAGAAGCTCACTTAACCCCAACAGAAACAAAGCCTTCGGCAACAAGCTATTGCAGCTCCACATCCTTGTTTGCCTTTTTAAAAACTAAAGAGTATTACCTCGCACCTAAAACTGATGCTTTAAATCAGAGGAGCCCCCAGCAGGAAACCAAGTTTCATTTAAGACAATTAGCGACCAATAAAACCGCCCCTAAACCAAACACAAACACAAACACAAACAAACACCTTTAAATATATTTAGGGAAACCTGTTCCCATTTATAATTAGATAAACTTTCCCCCATTAAAAACAGTCACCTCAATATAAACCCCTTGACTACCGGAAATATTCCCCTGCAGAGAAATGTAATTAGCGACAACCGATAAAAACATCAGAATATTTGCCATACGTATCAATGCATTTCGGAAATAAAGCTATAGACGCCAAGCAACGGCGCTTAACTTATCCGATTTTTTATAATTATTTCCATTAAAAAATACTATCAAAACCTCAAAACAATATTTATCTAATCAAGATAAATCGGGCAATATTTAAACAAAAAGCAGGCGCTCCTCTTCAGACGCAAATATCAACCCAGAAAACCTGGCTTTTTATTCATATATTCGCCCAACTGATTAAAGGTAGAGATAGACTCATGCAAAAGAAATACATTTTACCACTTAGCGCAGCTCTTGCGGTTTTATCAATGGGTGTCGCCACAGGCTCACAAGCTCAGGCGGTTAGCTGCGGTGACGTAATAACCACTCCGACCACCCTCGATAGTGATTTAGTGTGCACTATTGCTGATGAATTTTCTGTCGCAATAGCAATTGAAGGGCCATCTGGCAGCCTTTCAATGGGAGATTACAGTTTGACCTGTTCCACCAATAAATTTGGCACAGGTATTATTTTACTGGAAAGTGGTGCCCGGCTTAGCGGGGGTAGCGTAATCGGTTGCGGCGACGCTGTGACTGTTGTAGGTGATGGTGGCCATTATGTTACAGGTGTCACTATCACTGATTCTGGTAATAATGCTGTTTATGTCAAAAGCAATTTCAATGTAGTCAGCAGCATGACAATCACTGGAGGTAGTGGGGTTGTGGATGAAGGTATCCTAATCCAGGGTAACAACAATCTCGTCAACAACAATTTTGTTGGAAATACTGACAATCCTGGCATCGAAATTACAGGAGCCTACAATCATGTTTATTTTAACGAGGTCTATTTTTGTGCAACCGATGGAATTGTAGCTGGCGGTATTTTTTCACGTGTAACCCACAACACATCCAACTTCAATGGTTACCAAGGTATTTCAGTTGCTGGTAGCTACGGCACTATCGCGCAAAATAAGATTACAGATAATGATTTTGCGGGAATCCAGATACTACAGGGCGAATTCAATAATATTGCCAATAATAACGTTGTTGATAATGGCACTTATGGGATATATATTGCGGACAGTATGCCCACCGACAATACGATTTCTGGCAACTTCTCCAAGGGCCATACCTACGACTTATATGATCCAGAAAACTTTGCTTGCATAAGCAGCAATACCTGGATAAACAATACATTCACAACTTCTGACCCGGGCTGCCTCGATTGAATTGATAATTTAAGACCATATAAGCATATGGCCAGAAAAAAATCATTAATTGAGAATTTAAATGTACAAACGACCCTCTTTTAATTTCAAAAAGAGGGTCACCCTTAAACACACGACAATATCAACTAGGAAAATATACCGCAATCCTCTACATGTTAATTAACACAGGCAACAACGGATAACCCTACCTATCACTTTCGATCAGGTTCTAGCATAGTGAGTCCGCAGATCTTATTCTGGCATAAGATTTATATATTAATGTCTACAACCCCATGTACAACACTAGCGAACTCGGTATAGAAATAGAGATAATAGGGGCGCTCAACTAACCAATGGTAGTATTAACGGATTATATTTCAGTGTAGATAATCCAGTTTTCACTTCAAACAAATCATAGAAAACAATATATTCACAATATCTAACTCCTACTGTCTTGATTATGTAAACCAGAAAAATGAGGAGCTTTATATAATTTTCTGATAATTACACACAGGCCCCAGGCGCACGCAAAAACCACCAAAAACCACCAAAAACCACCAAAAACCACCAAAAACTCCGTAGCGCTATAAAAGATGTAGACAGCTAATACTGCCTCATTAAAGTATATCACCGTATTAATATCTACACTTCTTATAGCTGTTAAAAGGAGTTACCTATGTTCTACCCTATCCAATACCCTAAAACCCTTTCCATGACTCTATTTACTTTAGGAGTCTCCCTATCATTAACGGTCAATGCGGTAGATTGCGGAGATGTCATTACCGAACCCGCCACCCTAACCGAGGATCTAGTTTGTGAGTTTACGGATGCTCCTGCCTTAACAATTCAGGGGCCAACTGGAAGTCTGTATATGAATGGACATTCCTTGACTTGCTTAGGATCAGATGCAGGCAATGGAATCGTGCTTATAGGCACATCAGCTGAATTATCCACCGGAACAGTAAATGGTTGCAATGATGCAGTTTTACTCTTAGAGGCGGGTGGGCACACTGTATATGGCATAAATGCATTGCTTCCACTGGACGATGCCATTGTTGTAAGCAGTGATAGCAATATCGTCACAGGCAATTATGCACTTGGTGACGGGAATGACTCAGATGATGGAATCGATATCAATGGTAACCTTAATTTTATTTCCCAAAACATTATTGAGTTATCCGGTGACGAGGGTATGGAAGTTGACGGCACTTCCAATACAATAATCGGCAATACTATTACTGGGTCCGACAGTGATGGGGTCGAATTAGATGGAGATTTTTCTGTCTTTGTTTCAAACATTGTACAAGACAATGACAATACAGGTATTGAAATTGAAGGAAGCTCATGCACCGTTTCAAATAACACAACAACAGAAAATGGATCTTCTGGAATTTCATTAGAATTTTCCGCATCCAACAATGGCATCAGTCAAAATACCAGTAGTGACAATGGAGCTTACGGTATATTAGTTACCGGTGTTAACGCCATTGGCAATAACATTGTCTTTAACACTGCCACAGGAAACGGCTTATTCGACCTTGAAGATCTTTTTGAGAGTGAGGATTGTAGCGTTAACAATAATCTTTGGTCAGGCAACACCTTCTCATCAGCTGAGCCGAGCTGCCTTGAATAAACCCTAAGTTACGTCTGCCGGGGTTATTAGCCTTTAAACTAAGGCAATAACCCCGCCCCCCCTTACTGCCAATGCTACTATTTCAGGTCGGCATTACCCCCTTTTCAAATTAACTTTCAGAGACAACGGCATCCATCTCAATCTCCACTAACCAATTAGAGTCAATAAACCCCTTAACCTCCACAAAAGTACAGGCAGGGCGAATATCTGAAAATAGTTCCCCATGTGCCCTGGCCGCATCTTCCCAGCGCTTTATATCAACTAACATAATCCGGGTTCTTATAACGTCAGGCAGATGTCCACCAGCCTCCTTAAGAGCAGCGGCAGCAATATCCAAGCAGAGTTTGGTCTGGCCATAAACATCACCGATAAAGGCAGTTTTGCCCTCCGATATAGGAGCGGTCCCCGATATAGCGATTTGCCCCCCGATCCTACAGGCTCTTGAAAACCCTATGGGATTCTCAAGGTATGAACCGGAGCTTATCAATTTTCTCACTTTAACTCCTTCTAACGAGTAAATACGGCTATTTTATTTCCATCCAAATCCCTAAAATAGGCCCCATAAAAAGATTCCGAATTCCTATAGCCTGGACCACCTTCAGATGTCTCTCCAAGTCCAAGCGCTAGAGAAAAAATCTTGTCGACTTTATCAATACTGCCAACGTTAAGGGCTAACATTGTACCGTTACCAATACTCGCCTGCTTTTTATCATAGGGAGCAGTAACAGCAAGTTTTGTGGAGGAGCCTTTAAACTGCCAGAAAATAACTGTATCAGAGCGATAAACTTCCTCCGCAGCAATAGGGGCTAAAATCTTGCAATAAAACAGCCCCGCCCTAGGCAAGTTATTTGTACCTAATGTTATATGAGAAATCATGTCGTAAAGCACCCTATTGGGAATAGTAAAACCTAAGATTTTATGGTCTTACCGCTAAAGCAACTACTGTATTTCAAAGGTTTCAATCCGTGATCAGGTCTCTATTTAGTGAGAACGGCACCTCCAGATAATTGCCCATACCTTAATTCTACAAATTCCCAGTAGTCAACGGGCAGGTCTCATATTGGCATAGCTGGTGATCAGGACCGAACTCAAATCGGCCTTTAATTTCATTTAAATACTCCAACATTGCCGAGACTCTCTTGGGCTTATTGACTCCGGGCCGATAGACTACATAAATTGGCATAAATATCGCGTGCCATTCGGGAAATATTCGTATTAACTCCTGCTTCTCCAACTCACAGATCATGCTGTTAACCGGAATTTGAGCTATTCCCACCCCGCCAGCAGCAGCCCTTATTGCCGTTTCTGGATTGCCACAATGGAAGTTACTTCGCACTTCAATAGATTCCGTTTTGTTTTCGGATACCAGAGTCCAAAAAGCAGACTCAGGGGCAGTCCCGGCTGTAATACAATTGTGCTGCCTGAGCTCCTGGGGTGACTCAGGTATTCCGTACTCCCTTAAATAGTCCGGACTGGCTACCAGAACCTGAGTCGTATACCCGATTTCTTTCGCCACCAAACGGTCATCGGCGATCTGCCCGACACGAATTGCCAGGTCTATACCCTGAATAAACAGGTCATCAAAAGTGTTGGATAGCTCCAGCGAGATTTGGGCTTTCGGCCACTGCTGGAGAAATGGAGGGAAAATATACTGGGCCAGGTAGCTACCCATGGCCGGGGGGGCCGATACACGCAGCAACCCCTGTACTTGCTGCTCTATCTCCCGCACATCCTCGCGCAAGGATTTAAACTCCTCCACCAGTAAAGAGGCCCGGCGAAGGGTAACCCTACCCGCATCAGTAATCTCAATTTTCCGTGTAGAGCGCTCCAGCAGCTTGGCTTGCAGTTGCTCTTCCAGCTTCGAAATGGCTTTGCTCACTGTAGATTTGGGCAGCCCCAGCTCCTCGGCACACTGGGTGAGACTCAGCAGTCTGCAAGTGGTCACAAAGATCGATAAAGTTCGAAAGTCTATAGTTTCCAAATCGCGAACAATCAATTTCCAAAAACCTTATTGTTTCCAATAAGCTGTGAGCTTAGTCTGTGCGCCATCGATAGACAACTGCTTTTCGTGACAACATTGAGGCACACAAGATGACTGCGACACAGGATCTGTTTACAGGTATTCAATTAGGTGATGTGAAGCTTGCCAACCGTGCGGTGATGGCCCCCCTGACCCGCGCAAGAGCTGAAAACCACGTACCTACCCCTTTGATGGCTGAGTACTATGCACAGAGGGCTGGCGCCGGCCTGATTATTGCCGAGGCAACTATGGTGGCAGAGGGAACTTCAGCCTTTATTTCTGAGCCAGGTATCTACTCCCAGGAACAGATCGAAGGCTGGAGACAAGTGACTGACGCCGTTCACGAGAGAGGCGGCAAGATATTCCTGCAACTTTGGCACGGTGGGCGAGCCAGTCACCCCGATTTGAATAATGGCACAACGCCGGTTGCAGCCAGCCCAATCGCCATTGACGATACGGTTCACACACCGGACGGAAAAAAACCTTACACCACCCCAAGACCCCTTGAAACTGTGGAGATCCCAGGAATTATCGCGGCTTTTAAACAGGGAGCAATCAATGCTAGAGATGCTGGCTTCGATGGAGTTGAGGTTCATGGTGCAAACGGCTATCTCTTGGACAGTTTTTTGCGGGATGGCTCAAACCTTAGAACAGACGAGTACGGTGGGTCTTTAGAGAATCGTGCACGCTTGCTGTTTGAAGTTCTGGAAGCCGTTATCGAAGTTTGGGGCTCCGGCAAAGTTGGATTGCGAACTTCTCCCCTAAACGGATTCAACAGCATGCGCGATAGCGATCCTGAGGGACACACTCGCTGGTTTGCATCAAAATTGAATGAATATAATTTGGCCTACTGGCACTTGATGCGAGCCGACTTCCTCGGCGAGCAACTCGGAGATGTATTGACTCCAGCAAGGGAACTGTATCAGGGCAATCTGATTGGCAATATGGGGTACGGGCGAGATGAGGCCAATACAGCCATTGGGCAGCAGCAAGTAGATGCGGTTGCCTTCGGCGTTCCATTCCTGGCGAACCCGGACCTGCTAAAGCGTTTTAAAGCCGATGCGAGCTTAAATGAAGCAGACCCAAACACCTTCTATACCGGTGGCGCAAACGGATATACCGATTACCCCACAATGCCCTAACCTTTAAGGAGCAAGCAGCTAGGTCGCCTTAAGCGGGCGACCTGCTTTCCGTACTCGGAGCACCAGCAGTCTCGGAGCGGATCTTCACGTTATTAATCAGTGAGACCAGTACAAAACTCAGCAGCATCAGTAGATACCATGAACTGAGCTTCGCCAGAGATACCATTTGCCATTCATGGGATTGATTAGGGTAAATCCATATATTTGCAAAAGTAGCAATATTTTCAGCAAACCAAATAAACAGTGCTACCAGCAACCACCCCAAAAGAAGCGGCATAGAGCGATGCTTTTCAACGACCTTAAAGTAAATATTGGTTCGATAAAACAATAACACTGTTCCCGCTAGTAACGCCCAGCGGAAATCCCAGATATAGTGATGTGTAAAGAAGTTGACATAGATAAACACAACCAGAACAACTGTCAGCAATTTCGATGGATAGTGAGAATATTCAAATTCAAAAATTCGCCACACTCGAGCAATGTAACTGCCCACTGCGCTATACATGAACCCTGTAAACAGTGGCACATTACCAATCCCAAAGAAATACTCTTCCGGGTAACTCCATGAGCCAATAGCGTCAGATGTCTTAAATATCTCCATGACGGTCGCAACGACATGAAATACGACAATAACTATTGACTCCCTGAATGTTTCCAGTTTTGTAGCTAGAAGAAAGACCTGAAAGACTATAGCAGCCAGAAAGATAAAGTCATACCGGTGAACCGATTCCAGTGGATACCAATAGTTGGTGACAATCATAATTCCCAGCAAGAAGCCACCGAAAATACAGGCATAAGCCTGCCTCAAGCCAAACAACCAGAACTCACGAATATATCGTTTCAAATCCACACTTGATAACACTGCAAACAACACCTAAGTGGAAAATTTCTGTGGCTTCAAGCCTACCGATTCCAATACCTTTCTATTTTTAGAAAAAATTATCTGACATTTATGTTTTTAAATCCAAACTCTTTACTCCCGGCCTTAAAGCCGAGATTCAAGATTTCAGTATAGTTCTCAGGGACTTCAAAAAACACGATTTCCAGCTCGGCCTCAGAACCGCGGGGAAGCTCCAGATATACCATTCCCCTCACTTCCTGCCCCCCCCTAAATGCCTCATACTCCTTGAAGACAGCGCCATCTTTCATAATCAGGCGCCAGGAGGAAAGCCTTACTTTTTGCCGACTTCTCCGATTAGTCACGGTCATACGGCACTGCACTGTACCGCCCTGCCTTACACAATTATTGTGATGAATCTCGACCCCTTGCAGGTAAACAGCGCCACCTTCAGAAGTCGTTTTTGGAAGACCCGCAACAAAATCCGGACTGTGATACTCCTTCCCCAGAATAAAAAATGAAAAACAAGAGATCGAATAAGCCAAAACCACAACCACACCAAATAGGTAGCGATTTTTTAAGTAGCTCCAAATACAAAGAGATAGAGAAGTGCACACAATCACAATAGCCATAAAGGCTACAAAATACTCAGGGCGCCATATGCCGTATAGGTAAATCATGGGCTCAGGAAATAGATACTGGGTAAGTGCCCATAACACTGCTACTAATGCCGACAATACGCCCAATATTTTTGCAGCAAAAAACTTCCTGCGACTAACTGAGTAATGTCCCTTTACCATATCTGTCATTTTGCTTTATCCCTATACAACCAGCGTCAAGCTGGTTAGCTAGCACTGCTGACAAGTCACTTAAGCCTCAAGCCAGCGCAAAATGGTACATGATACAGATTTAAAGACCGAAATCGATTACACCTTATTTCTAAACCTATCCTGGCGTAATCGATCAAAACTTAAACACCACACTCTTCAACAAGCTTGTAGCGCCCTTCTCGGAATTTGAACATGACTCAATTATATTGAAAATATAGTCATACTAGTTTTAGTGAGGAGAAAAGTCAGGGAATTCACCAGAAAGGGAATGGCGGGAAGCCAAACCCTTTGTCAATAAAGAACTCGATCTACCGAGCCCCTACCGCACTCTGGTAGTCCATATATGCAGGTAATGCGACTGCAGCAAGAATACCCAAAATAGGAATTATCAACAAACAAACACCCCAAACAGACCACTTTTTCTGGACAGAATTAAAATGCTCAAGGCTTTCCCATTGCTTATTTTTCCAGGCGAGTTCGCGCCCCTTAATTCCCAGGTAAATAGCAACAATTAATCCAATATAAGGAATCAAAGCCATTAAACCAGCCAATGTAGCAATCTCCAATAACAGTTAGTCAGACGGAAAAACTAGTCATCGCTGCTGCAAGAACTGCCGCTCGAACTACTGCCAGAATCGCTATCGAACCAACCATCATCCTCATCTCTACTGGAGGAACCGAACCATCGTGCCATCAAACCTATACCAAATACGACCAGCATTATCACGTAAACATCGATTTCTACAGTGATCCCCCGGTAAATACCAAGGCCAACAAGACATAAACCCAACAAAAACTCTATAGTTCGCACCATTGCCCCACCCTACAATTTACTTTTACAAAAATTGACAGAACAAACTATCAAATATTATCAACAATGTCGGTTAAGGGATATCCATCCCCTAATCCAATAAATAAGGTGACTTTAATTGATACTTAAATACTTTCAGTCGAAGTAAAACCTGGAGAATTTTCAGCCTAAATGACTTAACTGCAACAGGAGCAGCTCCTCACAGACAGGCTGACAAATATAGAATAATGATTTAGAGGGGGTTTCAGTCGAGAGAAGTGAAAACCTCTTATCCGAGCCAAAGGCTCAAGATAAGAGATTTTACATTCAGAATTTCTTAATTAAAGAGAACAGCCAATTAAGCAATTCGACCAGCGCGCAACCATTCAGAAACACAAAACGCCAGCTCTAACACCTGATCGGCATTCAGCCGCGGATCGCATTGGGTGCGGTAGCAACTGGCGAGGTCTGCTTCAGAAATTTTCCAAGCTCCACCGGTGCACTCAGTGACATGCTGCCCGGTCATTTCCAGATGGATACCGCCGGGATGGCTTCCCTCGGCCCAGTGTACCGAGAAAAAGTCGCGAATTTCCCGCAGGATTTTTTCAAAATCGCGAGTTTTATAGCCATTACCCGCTTTAACAGTATTGCCATGCATGGGATCAGTGCTCCATACCACCGAGCGCCCCTCCGCTTGAATGGCGCGCACCAATGCAGGCAATTTTTCTCCCAAAGTATCGGCGCCCATACGGGTAATCAGTGTAAGGCGACCTGCATCGTTCTCGGGATTGAGCTTATCGATCAAACGCAGCAGCTCATCCGGTTGCATCTTTGGACCAACTTTCACCCCAATCGGGTTGCAAACACCGGAGAGAAACTCCACATGGGCGCCATCCAATTGCCGAGTGCGTTCACCAATCCACAGCATATGTGCGGAGCAGTCATACCATTTGCCAGTAAGGCTATCGGTTCGTGTCAGTGCCTGCTCGTATTCAAGCAATAGCGCCTCATGAGAGGTGTAGAGTGAAGTCTCACGAATTGCGGGAGAGTTCTCTGAGGTAACACCACATACCGCCATAAACTCTAAAGCTTCCTGAAGGCGTTCCGCCAGCTGGGCATATTTTTCCCGCTGAGGGTTATTTTTCAGGAAGCTGAGATTCCATTTGTGCACCTGATGCAGATCGGCCAATCCCCCCTGGGCGAAAGCTCGCAGTAGATTCAGGGTTGCTGCCGACTGGTTATAAGCAGTTACCATCCGCTGAGGGTCAGGTATGCGCGCTTCAGCGGTAAAATCAATGCCGTTGATAATATCGCCACGGTAGCTGGGTAGTTCTACTCCGTTCACCGTCTCGGTATTCGCCGAACGGGGTTTGGCATATTGGCCGGCCATTCTCGCAACTTTCACCACCGGCAGGTTACCGGCAAAGGTGAGCACGACAGCCATCTGCAACAATACCTTGAAAGTATCGCGAATGCGGTTTGCATTAAAATCGGCAAAAGATTCAGCACAATCGCCGCCCTGCAAAAGGAAGGCTTTCCCCTCGGCAACCTGAGCCAGCTGACGGCGCAGCTCGCGAGCCTCTGCCGCAAAAACCAGGGGCGGATGACCAGAGAGCTGTTTAGCCACCTGGGCAACATCTTCGGCAGACGTGTATTGGGGCTGTTGATGTGCGGTGAAGTTTCGCCAGCTCTGGGGGGTCCAAATTTGGGTGGGGGATTCGGGCACTGGGACTCCTAGCTCAACTTCCATCTTTCACTCTTACTTCTAAAGGATAAATCTTAAGGGTGAGCATATTGCTCACCCCCAAATGTGCCGAATTTACAGCACGCTGGCAACAGCCTTACAGAAGTATTCCATATTATTGGAACTCAGGCCGGCAATACTGATGCGACTCGAGTCCACCATATAAATGGAATAGTCCTTTTGCAGCTGTTGTACCTGTTCGGGATTGATACCCAGGAATGAGAACATCCCTTTCTGCTGGCGGATAAAGCCAAACTCACCGGCAGCACCCGCTGCGGCGAGCCCTTCTACCAATCCAGCGCGCAAACCGTTAATACGCTCGCGCATTTCGGTCAGCTCAGCTTCCCAGTTCGCTTTCAGTCCCGCATCAGTAAGAATAGATTCTACAATGGCAGCACCGTGGGAAGGTGGCATGGAATAGTTGCCACGAATAGCGCTCAGCAACTGGCTATGGCCTTTATCGGCGGCTTCACCATTCGCATAAATCACCATAGCCAGGCCGACACGTTCGCGATAGAGGCCAAAATTTTTCGAGCAGGAAGCCGCGACCAGCATTTCTGGAACAGATTCAGCCATCAAGCGCAGGCCGTAGGCATCATCTTCCAGGCTCTCGCCAAAGCCCTGATAGGCCATATCGATAAACGGCGTGAAGCCCTGCTTTTGCGCCATTTCTGCCAACACTTTCCACTGCTCACGGGACAGGTCCGCGCCACAGGGGTTATGACAGCAGGCGTGGAAAAGAACAACATCGCCCTCACCCACATCCTTCAGAGTCTCGACCATTTTGTCGAACTGCAAACTGCTGGTAGCGCGGTCATAGTAGGGGTAGCTCTTGATTTGCAAGCCCGCATTACCCAGAAGCGGCACATGGTTAGCCCAAGTGGGGTCACTCACCCACACGGTTGCCCCAGCTTTGGCGCGATTAATCAATTCCGCCAGAACTCTTAAAGCACCACATCCACCGGGAGTTTGAGCTGAGCGAACGCGACCGCCCACCAACGCGGGGTGCCCGGCACCCAGTACCAGCTCCTGCATGGCGGTGTTGAAACCTGGAGTTCCGGCCGGGCCGATATAGGCCTTGGTTTCCTCACCCTGTAATAAGCGGGTTTCGGCTTCCTTAACGGCTTGCAAGACAGCGGTATGGCCTGCCTCATCTTTGTAGACGCCCACACCGAGATCAATTTTGCTGGGGTTTTCATCCGCGCGGTAGCTGGCCAAAAGGCCCAAAATCGGATCTGGCGGAAGGCTGTTTAAATGCTCAAACATCTGAAAACTCCTCTTAGTTATCTCATTTATTCATCAACGAGGCCGCGCTCAGACCATTCCTTCGCGCGCACCATTAACTTATCAATAATGCTATCCAGTTGTTCCCGCTCCTCAGTGGATAGGGATGCCATCAAGTCATTCTCGTACTGATGGGCCAGCGGCACTATGCGAGCATAAATATCACGCCCCAGCTCCGACAGGTTCAGCACTTGCCGGCGCCGGTCACCAGGATCTTCACTGCGTGTAATGTAGTCATTCTTTAACAGGGAAGAGACGGCCCGACTGATTGCCACCTTGTCCATCGCCGTCTGCTCAACCAGCTCGGCGGCAGATAAATCGGGAAAACGGCCCAGAATTGCCATCACCCGCCAAGCGGGAATGGTGAGGTGGAAGCGCGCACCATAAGCTTGCGCAATAGCATTACTCACTCGGTTGGAAAGTACCGAGAGGCGGTAGGGTAAGAACTTTTCGAGGCGCAGCTCGTCGTTCTCAACAACGGTGGGTCGCGTGTTTTGTTCGATTGTCATAGCTGCCCTCAAACCTGCCTGCTCGGGTGTCCCGGTTGTACCTGATACTCAATTTAACTAACATTGGTTTCAATTGTAACCACTATCGGCACAAATACTTTCTGGAAAAGTTACCGGGCCATACGAAAAAATGGCCGGACAGTATAGGTTTTTTTGCGCCATATTTGCGAACTAATTGGGTCTATGGCGCAAGAAATTTGCGTGTAAGTGGCGCTGAGATGCTCAATTTTTCGCCACACCTTCGAACCATCCGCACAGAAGCGAGGCCACGCCATGAAACAGTGGATCAGCTTTCCGCGAACGGAAGGAAATACAAGCCGCCAAGCCCATGCAGATTTCCCACCTAACAGCTTTGAAAGGGAAATGGGCAAAGAGGGTTTTTTTGGGCCCTGCACCCACTTCTATCACCGCCATCCCCCCACCGGCTGGAGCCAGTTCGAAGGTCCACTGCGTCCCCACGCTTTTGATGCCACGCAAATGAAGCACAAGGGAACAAGCCCCTGGGATCAAAAGCCGATCCTGCGAAACCAGGATAGCCAGGTCGCCCTCTGGACCTGCCGGAAGCCTATGGATCATCTGGTGCGCAACGCTGACGGCGACCAACTCCTGTTTATACACAATGGGAGCGGCGACTTGTTCTGTGATTTCGGCCATCTCTCTATTCGCGATGGAGACTATATCCTGCTGCCCCGCGGCACCTTATGGCGCCTGACGCCGACAGAGGATGAGCCACTGGAACTATTGATGGTGGAGGCGATAGGCAGCCATTTTCAGCTCCCCGAAAAAGGCATCCTTGGCCCCAATGCAATTTTTGACCAGGCGATGCTGGATGTGCCTCGTATAAATAAAGCCTTTCTCGATCAACAGGGCGATGATGAGTGGCGGGTTGTGGTTAAGGCCCGGCAACAGCTGTCGACCATTACCTATCCCTTCAACCCACTGGACGCCTGTGGTTGGACTGGGGACAACCTGGCCGTTCGCATCAACTGGCGCGATATACGCCCGCTGATGAGCCACCGCTACCACCTACCCCCTTCGGCTCATACCACCTTTGTCGCACAAGGTTTTGTTGTAGCGACTTTTGTACCTCGCCCGATTGAGAGTGACCCTGGCGCACTCAAAGTCCCCTTCTTTCACAACAATGATGACTTTGATGAACTCATCTTCTATCACCGTGGTGACTTCTTTAGCCGCGACAATATTCATCCGGGGATGCTTACCCTCCACCCCATGGGATTTACCCACGGCCCCCACCCCAAGGCATTTGCTACCGGGGCCCGGCATGCGCGCAAGGAAACCGATGAAGTTGCTGTAATGATCGACAGCCGCACCTCCTGGGATATTCTCCCGGATGCCCATGCCGTGGAGCTAACAGATTATGTAAACTCCTGGAAGCCAAAGTGAATACAGCGCATCCAGACAACACCAAAAAGGCTGACATTCAAACAGCCAAACGCCAAAACAAAGAAAAGGAAAGAGAATGGACCTTTACGGATACTTTCGCTCATCCGCCAGCTACCGAGTGCGTATCGGGCTCAACTTGAAAGGCCTGGAATACGAGTATCACCCGGTAAACTTGCTCAAGGGAGATCAGCACGGAGACGACTACCGCACGCTGAATCCACACGGGCTACTGCCAACCCTGAATGATGGCGAAACCAGTCTCACCCAATCCCTCGCCATTTTGGAATGGCTGGATGAAACCCATCCAGAACCAGCGCTACTTCCAAAAGCCCCAGAAGCCCGCGCACATATCCGCGCGCTCGCGCAAAGTATTGCCAGCGATATTCAACCTATACAGAACCTCAGGGTTCTGCAGTACCTCCAGGCTGAACTCAAAGTCAGTGATGAGCAAAAAATTCAATGGATTCAGCACTGGATACACCTGGGCTTCTCCGCGCTGGAGAAGCAATTAAGACCCTCGCCTTTCGCCGCTGGAGACAATCCAGGGTTGTTCGAGTGTTGCTTACTCCCGCAAGTATACAGTGCGGAACGCTTTGGCCTGGATATGACCCAGTACCCCAAAATCCAGAAAATCACAGACGCTTGCAATGAACTGCCGGCCTTTATTAAAGCCCACCCTTCAGAGCAACCAGACTGTATTGTGTAGTACCCTTTTATGGATGCCCGGTCTCATCGGGCATCCTTCATACACTTGAAAATTTCACTACTTGCCACATTTCATTGCCTGTGGTTAATATCTCTATTCAAACTTGAAAATAACTCGAATAATAATATTCCCCACTGCTGTAGCTAATCAGCCGAGGTCATCAATATGAACTCCCAAGACCAGATCTCCCCCAAAGAAAAAGAAGTCATTGAGCATGTCAAGAAGCTGAAGAGCTTTTACCAACACCTAATCACCTATTTATTAGTTATCTCGGGACTAGTAATTGCCAACTTAATACTCGCCCCCGGATACTTATGGTCACTCTGGGCGGCATTTGGCTGGGGTATAGGGCTCGCCTCCCATGCAATTAGCACCTTCAATTTATTTAATTTCTTTGGTGAAGATTGGGAGAGAAAGCAGATAGATAAGAGAATGGGGCGTAAATAGCAATAAATCGTGTGCGATGGACCATCGCCAAATACAAGCATATGCTTTAGATGTTAGAGTACTTTCCCAAAGTACTCTTCTCCTTGCCCCTCACTGTCAACGCAAAAACTCCAAACACTTCCCTACTTACGAACACGAACAATTACCTGTAATCTAAACAAAAATCTATATACTCCAAGCCGTTTGACAAAAAAACAGTTAATTAACAGGCTTAAATTATCGAGCTCTGGTAACAAAGTATTAACACACTTCTTATATAACAAATAATAAATATATTATTAAAATGATAACAGGAACCCCAATGTCCTTCCTCAAAGTCTCTACAGGCGCTCTATGTCTATCACTTTGGATATCTATACCCAGCATCAGTAAAGCTGAGACTTTTCACTGGCCCGATTACCAAGCAGAAGCGGCCACCAGTGAGCATCGTATTGATGAGCTTTATTACTTACAGCCCCATAACAGCTATGAGCGGCTAGAAAACGGTGAAACACTGACTGACTGGCTCGACAAAGGCTTTCGATCACTGGAAATCGATGTCGTAGATCACGGTGCCTGGCAAGGTAGCAGCCATGGGCCCTATGTTGCCCATGGACAAAACGACATCGGTAATCACATGTGCAATAGCAACGGAGACGATGATCGTCTGGAACACTGTCTGGACGATATCAAATCCTGGCTCTCCGTTAACACTATTGAAGCGCCAATAATGCTGTATATCGATATGAAAACCAATTTAGATTGGTTTAACGCCTGGTATGCAGATGAAATTTATTTGCTTGACCAGTATATCCAACAAGAGCTGGGCAACCTCCAGTACAGCTACCAGGATATGCTTACATATTTACAACAAATTTCTTCCTCAGAAAATTACCGTACCACGCTTAAAAGTACGGGATGGCCTAGCGTTGGCAACTTATTAAATAACGGCAAAAAAGTAATCGTTATTTTTACCGGAGGACAATCAGGCAACGTCAATAATCGAATGGAATCCGCATTAGACTCCTACGAGATGAGCGCATTTTTATGTCCTGATATAGATACCGCAGATCCAGAAGAATTTACCGGCTCCATTGATTCAATAGACAGCAGTAGTTCGCAAAGAATATTTTGCGGCAATGTCCAGGCTGGCGATCATTACCAGATAACAGCCAACGCAGCCGCTGAAACCAAACAGCTGATGCACCTATGGGATAGTTCTGGCGATTTTAGCAATACCGACTATGGCTACATATTTACAGCAATCGCACATGGTGCCACTGCAATCGGGATGGATCCTGATACAGTCGCAACCACCCCCAATTATACTGGCACGGCAATTCCTTTTGTCGGAGTAAGGAGAAGTCTTCCTGGCTATTTGAGAATCCGTTCTGCCTCAAATGCTGACTTGTGCATGACCGTCTCCCAGGGCTATAGCAATGGCTCAAACCTAAATATGAATAACTGTGGCTCCAGCAATGAACAGCAGTTTGTTTATACTGCTGAAGGCCAACTCCGTCCCAAGGGTAATAATAAATACTGTGTTGACTTCAACACTGGCTCTGCTGATAACGGCGATAAAATGCACCTGTGGGATTGTGACGGCGGCAATTCGGAAAAATGGCAAATCCAGGAAAGTGGGGTCATCCAAAATCGCGATAAGAACTGGACCTACTGTATAGACGCACCGGGTAGCTCAACCGAAGAGGGTGAGCGTCTTCAGGTTTACAAGTGTGATAAGAATGACAAAAGCCAACAGTTCGTTTTAGAAGCAGTCAATGATTGGGCACAAAATAGCTTTTAAGGTTTGATTACGATTAAAAAAGGGCGCCCTATTAGGCGCCCTTTCTCAAAGAGGTCACAATGTTATAGAACCTCAGCAATAATATGTGTTATTGCAGAAGTAAGCTCTGAAAGATTAATTTAACTCCCCTGCTTCACACTGTCTCCAGCCCTCGCTAAAGATACCATCATCTATGGCTACCCAGGTTTCGTAGGTGAAGGTCAACTCCGGGATTTCTTTAATATTAAATGAGAAATGGAAGCCTTCTATTTTTTCATCTGTGCGCATACAGGGAACAGAGGGTACCCATGTCTTGAAGTCCAGAGACTCTCCCTCGCTAATAACCTGTCCCTCTGCAACACCCTCGAACCATGGTGTAAGGCTAGCCAAATCGCCATTGATATGCTTCACCTGTACATTCTCAATGGTGTAATCGGCATCAACTGCAGTCAGAGACCATTGTAGGTATTCATCTTCGGTAGGGGATGTATCCCACCGTAAATCTGACGGGGTACCGTAGCTTGGAATATTTTCGTACGGCATGGGCAGCCAAAGGCTCTCTTCCCAGGAGTTGATATTACGCAGACGCACACCCTTGGCTTCGCTCATGGGCTCAACTTCTACAACAAAATCGTATTCCGGCGCATCATCAATCAAATCTGTAGCGTAGTAGCGGAATACGTAGGTGCCCGCTTTCGAAAATACGGTACCAGTTGTATTTTCACAATCTTCACTATCTGGATAGCTGGTAAATTCACCACCTTCCGGCGCGCTGATCAGCTCTTCATAAGTGAATACTTCATCACCGTCGGCATCTACCACCACAGGGCGATGCAGCAGGGACATACAGGGCAGGATTTGGTAATAATCTTCACCAGTGGATAAGCTACCCCAGTTGCGCGCCCAAACTACAGAACGGATTTCTGGTGCCGTGTTGGAAACTTT
Source organism: Microbulbifer sp. ABM4_008 (assembly GCF_056311705.1). Taxonomy (NCBI): domain Bacteria; kingdom Pseudomonadati; phylum Pseudomonadota; class Gammaproteobacteria; order Cellvibrionales; family Microbulbiferaceae; genus Microbulbifer; species Microbulbifer sp. ABM4_008. Next base: position 3,071,950 of record NZ_CM149970.1, read on the forward strand.
GGCAAGACCATCGTCTTCAGAGTAGGTTTTGGCATATAGACCACGATCATCACTGACGATCAGGCGAGCGGTATAGGAACCCGGTACATCGGTAACTACCTGAGCACGGCGAAGCTCCCCACTCTCCGGTTCGGTAACCGGTTCAATCACTGCATCACTCCCATCGGGCCGGTCAACCAGCTCCCAGTGGAAGGTCATTTCATCATTATTAGGGTCGCTACTGGAGGCATCAAACACCAAAGCATCGCCAACGAGCACAGACTTGGACTGAGCTTCGACACTACGGGTAGAAGGATAACCATTTACCTTGCCAATCTTGGCTTCCATAGTGGCTTCTAGGTCTATCTGGTTGGTTCCGTCAGATACGGTCATACTTACGCGATAGGTACCTACCACATCCAGCTCTTGGATTTTCTTACCCAGCGGTTTCCAAGAACCAATATCAACCAGTTCGGCAACACTACCTTCAGGTTTTTCAATTAGCTCCGCTTCAATAATTTGCAGAGCATCACCCTCAGGGTCATAGCCAACAAAATTAAATTCAGCGCGAAGCCCCAGCTCTTGCTCACCAATACTGTAGGACGGGTAGTAACCAGTCGCTTCGATTTCACCAATTGGAGCATCATTGACTTCCGCTTCGGAATCGGCTTCAACTACGATAGTAACTTCACGCTCCTCACTCTTTCTTGCGCCATCAAAAACAAACAAAATTAAATTGTAAGTATCTGCCGCAATGGGAGTAAATTTAACGGTAGAGGTTGTCTCTCCCTCTAACTCGGGAACCGGAACACCATCAGTTTCCACTGGACTATAAGCCCACTTCCAGCGGTATTGCAGAGAGTTACCTTCAGGGTCATAACTCTCGCTCGCATCCAGTACAACTTCTTCTCCAAGAGTAATCGTCTGGTCTTCTGTTACGGCAACAGGTGGAGCATCACCGGCGGAAACTGTTACCAGAACTTCCGCAGGTTCACTGGCAACTCCATTATAAGTAACAACTAATTCAAGCTCGTAGTCACCTTCGATATCCAAGTGCAATGTAGCTTGGCTAGAGTCACTGTTAGTCAGGTACGCAGCACTGTCGAGAGGCTTTTCAACCAGGGCCCATAAATATTCCAGATCTCCAGTCTCACCCGTTGGCGGAGTACTCAAGCTGCCATCAAGGCCCAGGGTCTGAGTACCCAGGATAACACTGTGCACCGGCTCAGTAATTGCCACTGGATTCGGGCTGGTTGCAGTCAACGTTATACGGGATGCTTCACTGGTTTCAGTACCGTCATCCACGATCAGGCTCACAACATAGTCGCCTGGAAGATCAGCTGTAAACTCTGTGTAGGCATCCTCAGCACTGGCCAACTCTACCAGGCTAAGCTCAGGCCACTCAATCAGCTCCCAACGATAAGTCAGGCTTGCATCTCGCGAGCTGCTACTGTCAGTACCGCTCAATTGAACAGTGACATCACCGCCAGCCAAGGAGAAAGTTGTGTCTACAGGGGACAACAAACTGATACTGGCGGTAGGTTTATTATTTGAGCCGTCGCCCGAACCACCGCCACCACAGGCGGCCAGCACGAGAGACAAACATAGCATGCCGATAAGGGCTGCTGCTCTTTTCATCTGTGGAACTCCAAATGTTTAATATTGATAAGTGAGACTGAGTCTTGCCGTACGTCCCGGTGCAGGCACCAAGCCAAGACTCAAAGCATCGATGTAATATTGATCGGTTACGTTGTCGACGGTGAAATCCACCGAAAAACTATCGTTAAATTGGAAGCTGGTATAAAAATCTAACAGTTCGTAGCTCTGCCACAGCACCGGCTCAGTAAATCCAGCTTGATCGCCGTAATAAGGAACAGGGTTTCGCTCCCCCATAAAAGTACCGCGCAGCCCGAATTCCAATTTTTCCTGGAATAAACGCAAGCCAATATGCGCACTGGCATGCCAGTTAGGTGGGACCATATTATTGAAATAACTGTTTTCTATACCCCAATCCGTGCAGTAAGTACGCACATAGCTGGCAACATCACAGACTTCAATGTGGCTGTATTTGGTAGCACTCAGCTCAACTAACCACCAGAGGGCATCGTATCCAAGGTTGAACTCAAAACCTTCAAGGTCGAGGCTATCGATATTTCGCATACGGAATAAATCGGAGATACCGCTACCTTGCTTTTCTTCATCGGCGTTGACCCCGGTGCGAGTCAAATAATCGTCAACATGGTTTTCGAAGTAAGCAACTTTCGCTCGGAGTTGATGATGAGTTTCAAATAACTGGCCGTTAAGATAATTAATCCCAACCTCATTATTTTTTGCATGCTCAGGCTTAAGGGTGATATCCAGTGCGGGGCTCGATGAGAAACCAGTGGTACCTTCAAACAGGCTCGGCATACGCAAAGCCTGCGCATGGCGGGCATAGAATTGCAAACCCTTGATCGGCTCCCATGTCAAAACCACAATAGGTGCAGTACCGGAGCGACTATTGCTGTAGTAAACGTCCTCACAGCCCCCTTCCCCATTATCTACACAAAAATCGGAATCAATGCTCAACGGGAGGGGATTATTGTCTTTTGAAGAGAAATGGGTATAACGAACTCCAGACTCCAGCGTCCACTCCGGCCACGGTTGCCATTCAATACCGGTGAACAAGCTGTACTCATCGCGCCCACCACTGCGGGAACCCGCATAAATACCTTCAGCGGTCTGGGTATCGCTATCCAAGTCTTCCCACTGTGCAGAAACACCATAATCCCAGCGCAATTCACCCATGGGGTAGAAGCGCATACTATTGGTGATATCAAGGCCAAAGCGCTGATAGTCGTCGTTTCGCGCAATATTATCCTCCAGCTCGATAGAGAATATATTCGGTGTGTTCAGATCAGTGACCGCATCGGTGTGCCAAAAATTGACACGCAAGTCGGCCCAATCATATTCCACCGGCTGCCAACGATAGCGTGCAGTGTAGGTTTGGTTAAGCACTTCACTATCGAGCCACTCGCGCGCCTGACCGAAATTTGAAAGAACTTGCGAGGGCATCATCTCACCAAAGATACTGTTATAGCGGATATAGCCCAGCTCAAGACTTTGGTCTTTTGGCAAATGGAGACTGCTTTTTAACAACCAGGAATCGCTAGAAAAACTAGTATTCGGAATCCGCTCCCCGGCGCGGTAAGGGATGCTTTCTCCCAGTTCACTCTCCAGTTCAACCTTAGTCTCGGTATACCAAGCCATTTCTTGAGGCTCACCAATAACCACTTCCGGCGCGGGGCCATCAGTACCCGCATAGTAATTTCCCTGTTCGCGCTGGGCGTGAGCCAATACCAGATCACCCCACTCAAAACGCTGGGCGCCCGCAAAGCTCGCCGCGTAACCCTCAAAATCCAACAGGCTGGGCCTATCCATTCCATGGTCCGGCGCAAAGCTGTCCGGCATTGTATAGTCAGCGGTGCAATCACTTGCAAAACGGCAATCGGAGCGATAAACAGGGCGCGGCAAGTGGTAACCAGCGTAAGTACCAGCCTCTGGAGCCTCGCTATTGTTTCCGATACCACTGACACGAACACGGAAACCCGACAATTCGCCGGGTTTTACGACATCTTCTGCTCGCAGGGTATTTACACTGACAATGCCACCGGTAGCGCCAGTGCCCTCGGCACCCATTACGGGGCCTTTATCAATACGCACGGACCCAATCAGATCTGGGTCAATATAACTGCGACTGGAAACCCCGGCATAACCGCGATAAATCGTTGTTTCCTGACGACTGCCATCGATTAAGACAGGAACCCTGCCCTGCCCTTGCATACCGCGAATATTGACATCCAGACCACCGGAATTGCGGTTTTCACTGATAAGTACACCGGGAGTGCCCTGGAAAATATCGCCAACACTGGTACCGCGAAAGCGCTCAATATTTTCCTGGGTGAGGATATTTACAGAGGCGGATTCGCGAAATGCTTGGTCTTTCTCACCGCCATCACGAGTCTCAACCTGAATGCTGTCCAGCACCATCAGATCCTGCTCGCCAGCGGACTGGATCAGCCAGGCACCACTACCAACGGGAACCGCTTGCAGGTTGGTACCGCGCAACAAGCTCAACAGAGCTTCTTCTGCACGATAGCTGCCAAATAGTGCTGGAACAGAAATAGTTTCCACCAGGTTCTCGTCGAAAGAGAGCGTTACCCCAGCCTGACGCGAGTAGAGGTTGAGCACATCTCCCAGATTGCCCGCAGGCAAACTGAATTCGATCAACGCTGTGTTGCCCTGCTGGGCTTGCGCAAAACTCGATACGGGAACTACGGCCAACAACAGTGCCAACAAGGTGGGCAAAATATGTTTTGGGGCGCGGGACTGCATTTAAGCGGCTTCCTATTCTCAGGTGTATAACTAGGAAGCCGAACGAAAATCAAAAACCCGTAATCTAAATGAGAATTATTTTGTTTTTTTTGCTTCGGAGGGAAAACTAGCAATCAAAAGCGTCATCAAAAATAAAAAATGACACCTTCTGATAACTTTATTGTGGTCATCTGGCAATAAGAGCAGGAATTAAAGGTTGCCCGTTCCGAAAAAACCGTCAGCCCGGCAATTGAATCGTTGCCCACCAGCGCGTGGTATAGCTCAGTTCAGCTCCCGCCGAACGCGCCAATATTTTTAGGATGGTGTCGATATCGTGAAGCTGGAAAACCCCGGAAACCTGGTGATCTCTTAATGCCGGATCACAGCGTAAAAAACCAACACGATAGCGAGACAACTCTTCAAGCAGTGCCCCTAATGGCATGCTCCGAGCTGAAAGCACCCCGTCAATCCATCCGCTGTAATCAAACATCTTGCTGTCCAGAGCGAGCGAACCGGCTCCAGTAAGGCGATAAGCCTCACCCGCTTTAACTGCAAAGGGCTCTATATCCGCGCTCGGCTGAACCTGCACCCCACCTTCCACAACCTGCAAAATCGTGTGGTCATCGCCATTGCGGACAAAAAAGCGCGAGTCACGGGAAATCAGCTGCCCCTGAGGCACCGATACCTGCATTGGCCTCGGGTCAGCGGCACTGGTCAAGTGCATTTCACCTTTAGTCAGAACAAGGGAACGGATTGCTGTGCCCGACTCCCATTCAATGGCACTACCGGTGTTTAGCCAGACTTGGCTCTTATCATCCAGAGTATATTGGGCCGGCTTAGAACCAGAGGAATAATCGGCAGACATATACTTCAGCAAACCGGTGTCATATCCCACCACGCCAACGGCAAAAGCCCCAAGGACACCACCGCCCATGGTTTTAAGAGCAGCCCTGCGATTTAAACGGCGAATTTCTGCATCGGTTTGATTGAGGGTGGAATGGGCCAAACGCGGCGCTCGGCGAGCCACCGTATCTAGAGGTGACTCCATCCGCTCAAAACGCTGCCACGCCAGTTCATGCAGAGGGTCCGCCGAACGCCATTGACTGCAAGCATCGCGCTCTGAGTCAAGCGCCTCACCGGAACCCAGGCGAACGCGCCAGCTAACGGCTTGCAACAGTACTGCTTCAGGAATTTTTTCTCTATTTTTTTCTGGGGCGTTTGACATCAGCAAGCAAGTTCCAAGTCCATAGAAAATTATTCGTTATCGTACGCGGCGGCATAGCACTTGAGCATGGCTTTTGCGATATATTTCTCTACTGAGGAAAGGCTCAGCCCCTGCTGCTCAGCCACCTGGCGGTATGTTAAGCCGTCTAGTCTCGCCATTAGAAATACCGTTTTCTCTATCGGGCGCAGACCACTGAGCAATTGATCGATTTGCTCCAAAAGCCCCAATAGCTCCCACTTATCTTCTGGGGAAGGACATTCCGGTTCCGGCAAATTTTCCAGCAGCGCCAAATAATTTTTCTCCAGCACTTGGCGACGGGCTTGGTCGATCAGCAGGTTCCCGGCCACTTTGATTAACCAGGCCCTCGGACTTCGAATTCCCGCAGGCAGGCTCGGCCTATCCAGCAGACGAATAAAAGTGTCCTGAGCTAAATCCTGGGCATTATCAACACCGGAAGTTCGGCGCGCTATCCAACGGACAAGCCACTCGTGGTGCTCTTGGTAAAGCTCATCAAATCCTGGGGTTGAAGGGGTTTCCGGGGCCAAAACTCAGACCTTGCGCTGTAACCTTTTGAGGGCGGGGACTGTAAATGATATCTATTCTCATTTAAAGTAGCTGAGCTGAGAATGTTATATCAATTTGGAATAACCCGGTGAATTTTTCAAAAAATATTGATCAACGGGATGGGTTAATTTGAATTTGGTCCGTCACCCATTACAAAGCCACCGGAATAACCGGGCGGTTATTGTTTAATTTGTTTTGGAAAAATCCCGTGAGCAACCCAGCAGAATGCCAATCCGTTGAACCAACAGAGCCCACCTTTTCCGCTTGGCTGAAAGAAGGCACTAATACGACCCACGAGAGTCTAGATAAACGCATTATGTCCCTGTCACCATTTTCCAATCGCGAGCGATATGCACTGTTTGTTCGCACGCAGTCGCGACTGCATCAAGCGGTGTCTGATTGGTTTCAAAGTGACGAATTAAATAATTTTTTGCCCGGCCTGAAAGAGAGAGACCGCTCTGAAGCAGTCCTCCAGGACTGTGCTGATTTCGAAATGCCCGAGAGCGATTTAAAAGCTGATCAACAAGCCGCAGCAGAAGTCACAATTACTGATTTCCACTCTGCACTGGGCTGGCTCTACGTAGTTGAAGGCTCCAACTTAGGAGCGGCATTCCTTCTCAAGTACGCGCGCAAACATCTGGATTTATCAGAAGAGTTCGGCGCACGCCACTTGGCAGGACATGAAGACGGTCGCGGGTTACACTGGCGCCAATTCAAAACTGCGTTAGATGCTCTTGAACTCAACCAAGAGCAAAAAGAAGTAGCCCTCAATGGGGCCAAACAAGCCTTTGCTTTTGCACGACAAAATGTCGAACAATTATTAGCGCCCGCTACACCCTAATTTATTTTTCACCTGAAGCCAGGAGTCGGTAATGAAAATCTGGACTGTAATTTTATTGTGCCTGCTAGGCAGCACATTGGGCCCATTGCCGGCTTTAGCGCAGGAAAATAATTCCAACTCAAGCGAACAAAGCAATACAGAAATAGTTCTCGAGGGAGATGTGGAAACCTCCATGGGGTTGCAAGAAAATCAAGACAACTCTACCTCGACTGCAACCTCCAACATTGGAGATACCGCTTTCAGCGCACACGATTTATCTCCCATGGGAATGTATCACGCCGCGGATATCGTCGTTAAAAGCGTAATGATCGGCCTACTCTTGGCCTCTGTTTTAACCTGGGCGATTTGGCTTTTTAAAACCGTGCAGCTGGTAATAACACGTCGCAAGGCCAAACAATTATTGGCAACCCTGATCCAAAGCAAGACGTTCGCCAATGCCGAATCAAAGCTTTCAGGCCAAACCGGCGGTGCCCTGTTATTGGTAGAAGCGAGTCGCCACGAACTCGACTTATCTTCAGGTGGCCCAGTGTCAGATGACGGCTTAAAAGAACGTGTTCTGGCTCGCCTGGAAAGAGTCCAGGCTTCTCTCGCTACCGACATGAACCGTGGTACCGGAATTCTGGCAACCATCGGTTCCGTCGCCCCCTTTGTCGGTCTATTTGGAACTGTTTGGGGCATCATGAACAGTTTCATCGGTATCGCAAAAACCCAAACCACAAACCTGGCCGTAGTGGCTCCAGGTATTGCGGAAGCCCTGCTGGCAACTGCGATCGGCCTGGTTGCTGCGATTCCGGCGGTAGTGATCTACAACTACTTTTCCCGGGCTATCAGCAACTATCGTGCGGTATTGGCCGATAATGTCACCGCCTTAATGGTACTGATTAGTCGGGACCTGGATCGCCATCATCCAAATGCGCGCCCGCTCGCCGAACTGGTTAGCGCGAACAAAAAGCGCGCAGTACCGCAGGTTCAGGGCGTCAACTAATGGCATTCAATCTCAACAGCAGCAATAGCGAAGAACTGCCAGAACAGCACGATATCAATGTCACACCTTTTATCGATGTGATGCTGGTATTGCTAATTATTTTTATGGTTGCGGCTCCGTTGGCCACTGTAAGCGTGCCCGTCAATCTACCCTCGGCGACAGCTCCACAACAACCCCAGGCAGAAGATTCGAAATATCTCACCCTGCAAAAGGACCTCACCCTGACTCTCGGTGAGGACAAAGTTATTGTGCGGGAGAACTTGGCTGCTGAACTCCAGGCAAATGAAATTGGCACAGAACAGCAAATCCTGCTGCGTGCCGACAGCAAAGTGGAATATGGGGATTTGATGGACCTGATGAACCGCCTTGCCAGTGCCGGATACCAGAAAATCGCTCTGGTAGGCCTGGATAAACCGGCGACCGTAAACCAATGAGCCTCTTGGCCGGACCAAAGGTAAAATCTGCAAGGCGTCCGCGATTTTTTCTATCGCTCTGCGCCTTTTGCTGCGCCCTAGCCCTTCACGGACTTATTGCCGTCTATTTTTTATGGCAGCCCAAATCCGAACTGGCGCTGCCGCCTGCTGCAGCACCACAGGTATTTGAAGTCAGTATGGTAGCCGCTCCAGTGGCACCACCCACGTCGCTACCGGTAGGTCCTCAACAACAGGAATCCTCTCCCGCAAACCAGCAGAGCAACGAGCCACAAAAAACCTCTGCGCAGTCAGAGCCTGTTATTTTGCCAGAAGCCCCCTCGGAAATTGCCATTGAGAAGCCCGAAGAGGAGCCCCCCACGGAGGAAAAGGAAGAGACCCCTGAGCCAGTGGAAGAGAAGGAAATCGCACAGCAACAAGACTCCAGTGGAGAGGCTACTGGAGAAACTGTTGTTGAAGAAACATCAGCCCCTCTCGCGGCAGATGTAGCAGAAGCAGAGCAAGCTGCAGCACCGGAAGTGGGCGCCTTGAACCAGAGGGAATCACAAGCCAGATTAACCTGGCAGAACCAATTACAGGCTCACCTTGAGCGAAGAAAACGCTACCCCCGTAGCGCCCAAATACGGCGTCAACAAGGTATTCCCTGGGTACAATTCACGATGGACAGAAAAGGCAAAGTACTAAAGGTTGAGCTGCACCGAGCCAGTGGCATATCGTCTCTCGACCGAGAAGTCGTGGCCTTGGTGCGCAGGGCAGAACCACTGCCTAGACCACCAGAAGAGGTACCCGGTGATCCTCTGACAATGGCCGTACCGGTCGAATTTTTTATTCGTTAACCAAAATAAATTGCTTTCTCAGAACTGGGAGGCCTGGCATCACATAAACCAGAAAGTCACATCCCTGGACAGAGGAAATGATCCACATAATCCGTTACCCTGCACTAGCGACCTATCGGCCTGCTGACTCTATTGACTAGGTGCTGGGTAAACTGCTTATGAGCAAGCAGACCAAGCGGACAAATATTGTTACTTTTGATGCACGACTACTGCAATAAGCTAGAAGGTAGAGGTACCGAATGAAAGAATCCACTGAAGACAGCGTAATGTCCTACACCCCGCCTCTGGCAAAGGGCTGGATGCGCTGGCTGTGGGGCGCCGCTGCTTGCTTTTTTATCGCCCTTGGCATTATCGGAGCCATTCTTCCCGGCCTGCCGTCGGCTGTATTTATTGTCCTCGGTGCCTGGGCCGCATCACGCAGCTCCCAGCGCCTGCACCAATGGATCGAAGAACACCATCTCTTTGGGCATCTATTGCGGACTTGGCGCAGTGGTTATGTAAGCCGCAGAACCAAGTTACTGGCCAGCCTGACAATGGCTATATCCCTGGCTTTTGCCATTCTTCATATCAGTAATATTTACCTTCTTTGCTTTACCGTTGGCGGCATCAGCTGCGGCGCCTACTGGATTTGGTCCCGGCCGGAACCCAGGGAGTAGACAACGCTACTTTCTACCCCTATTTGGCAGCAGACACTCGTAGATTTTAGCGCTATAGTCCCCCAACAAGGATTTGTCTGGGGGACAGGATGTACAACGTAGTACTTTTTCTTCACCTTCTAGGTGCAACAATTTGGACCGGTGGGCACCTGATACTTGCCTGCACAATACTGCCCAAAGTTTTACGGGATAAGGATGTAGCCTTTCTTTCCCGGTTTGAAAACAGCTACGAAAAGATCGGCATCCCCGCCCTGCTCATTCAAATACTCTCCGGGTTGTATCTCTCATATACCCTACTGCCTGACTTATCCCAGTGGTTCAACTTCTCCAATCCAATTTCTCGCCTGGTATCCTTCAAACTGATTCTTTTGGCATGCACTTTCTTACTGGCAATTGACGCAAGGCTGCGAATCATTCCAAATCTTTCTGAAAAAAATCTCACTGCACTGGCATACCATATTATCCCAGTTACAGTACTGTCCGTTCTCTTTGCTTTTGTTGGAATTTCATTTCGAACGGGATGGTTGTTTTAGATTGCGCCCCAGCGCACATACTGCTGAATCAGAAGGAGATGCCAAAAACGTCCCCACTGGCTTGCTTGATCGATATACTGAGCAAAAATGGGATATGACAGGAGTTCGGGGTTTGTCTATAGCTGAATACTATGAAGTGATTTTCGATACGCTGGAAAAAAACGAATCCATCCAAGACGGCCTTGAAAACCTTTCTTTTTGGGCTGATGGCCGAACCCCCAATTTGGCATGGCTAAAGCTGCCCACTATGCTAGGAACTGATGAACTTGACCTAGCCCAAACATGGTTCGATACAGAACTGGTAGCTGCTGGGGACTCGCTTCCTCCTTCAGTCCTATATTTCGAGCTGCGTGAATTCAGAGATAGTATCGGCCGGGAATTCCCGGATATCAGCTTAACACTACTTCCTCAACTATTTAAAAGCAGACGGGATTGGATATATTCGAATTCTGATTTGGGCTCGAGATATTTGAGAAATATTGCAGCCTTGTGTAAAGGAGCTAACAAGCCGAAACACCTAAATAGAGACGGATACATTGGTTTCAGCTTATGCTATACATCCCTCCTAGCACGAGAACTCTGCAAAAACGAACAACTTCTCCAATACAGTGAAGAAGCACCGATTAAAATTGTTGTTGGATTTTCTTCTGGAGACCTTCTTGAGATTATGCGTATATCCAACGGCCTGCTTTATTACGAACGTCGCTTTGCGCAGTTAGAGAGCCTGTAAATAATTAGCTATATCTCTGTGGACTTTGAAGACCCGCCCTAAAGGACACCCAGGTATAAGTATCCTAGCTTCCCTTAGCCTTAGAAAATTGGTACCACAAAGCAATCTGGCATAAACACACCAACTATCACAATAATTTTATACTGACCGAAAATAGCATCTATTGCTCAAGGAAAAAACTAATGGAACTAGCAATTTATCAAGTAGATGCCTTTGCCTCCGAGGTATTTGAGGGTAATCCCGCTGCTGTATGCCCTCTTGATAACTGGCTTGCGGATGATACGCTGCAAAAGATAGCTGAGGAAAACAATCTCTCTGAAACCGCATTCTTTGTTAAAAATGAAGATTCCTTTTCTCTGAGATGGTTTACTCCTGAGGCAGAAGTAGATTTATGTGGCCACGCCACACTCGCAGCTGCCCACGTTCTATTTACTCATTTAAGATACTCAGGCCAAACCATCCAGTTTGATACAAAAAGCGGCCCACTGTTAGTCCAGAGATCGGGAGTTGTCTATAGCATGGACTTTCCGGCTAGCATTCCGGTATCCACAGAAGCACCTGATGCTCTTATTGATGGCCTCGGCATCACTCCGCAAGAAGTTCTGTGTGCATATGATTATATAGCTGTGTTGGGTAGCGAAACCGATCTAAAATCTGTAAATCCAAATTTTATAAAACTCTCCCAGCTGGATAAACGAGGAGTTGTCATTACCGCTCCTGGGGCAAGTAACGATGTTGATTTCGTTAGCCGATGCTTCTATCCAAAATTAAGGGTAAACGAAGATCCTGTGACAGGGTCAGCGCACTGTCAACTGGCACCATATTGGAGCCAACAATTTAAAAAGGATGTACTTTTAGCTAAGCAACTCTCCAAGCGGACTGGACTAATTCACTGCGAACTGCATAGTAACAGAGTCTCTCTCAAGGGAGGCGCTATAGATTATCTTCACGGTAGTATTAAGATTTAATGGCTTGGAGAGTTAAATTTATATAAGGAGCCTCTAAATAAATCCGTGATGCTTCTGGCTCACAGAGATATTACGGAATTGTTCAGAAGCTCCATAAGTCATCTTGCTACATATTCTCATTGAAAGCTCTTTGGCTTTGCTTAGTGGTAACCTTCCCCCCAAAAAGCTACTATCCGAATCTCCAGTTACAACCTGACTCAACTCCCTAGCTTTTTACTTATCTCAAAGTGAGAACTTAGAGCCTATAGATGTCTTCCCGACCCAGAATATGAATTCAGGGCAATAGTTAAAGATTGTGCGCCCCTTGTAGTACATCAGTGAATCACCTAACCTTCAAACACGCCCACCATTGACCGCAATTTGCACAGATAGCCTATTGTTTGGACAAAGTCATATAGCTGTCAGACAGGTGTCGCAAGAATATCGTAACCAATAAGGACTGCCCCCCTGAAAATGGAGCTCAAGTTTCAGAGGACAGAAGTATGGAAGTGAAAGTTAACTCAAAGAAAATTATTAAACTGAGAACAACTAGGGCTTGGAGTCAACAACAACTAGCCGATGTTGCATCATTAAGCCTTAGAACCATTCAACGGATAGAAAAAAGTGGAAATGCCTCTCAAGATTCAATAAAAGCAATATCTTCAGCATTTTCACTGAAGCCCATAGATATAATCCTTCAGGAAAACCCAAAAATATCAATGGCCAAGCAGGGCAGAAAATATCTCACCGCAATATTGGCCCTGGGTACGACTTTACTCTTGTATACCTCCTTATCGTCAGCTTCTCCAATAATGCTTAAGGTAGATGCTAGCACCAGAAACGAGAACCTGGCCTCCGTCCGCCTCCTCAATAACGAAGGAGATGAAAGCGAAATCCAAATCGAAAACACACTTAGGTTCGAGGTATCTGCCGAACAAGTTTCTGAAAACCAAATTCGATTGCAGACAAAAATATATGAATTTGGGGCTTCTAGTGGTTATAAGCAGATAGCACGTCCCATTCTGGTGACAGGGTTCAACCAAGCTGCAGAGGTAGAGTTTAAAACTTCAAACGGAACTCCGTTTAAAATCCAAATTACCCCTGAAATTTAGCCAGCCCAGCAAGGCTGGCACCCCTGCCAACGCCACCAAAAATATCTCTTGGGCCTACCTTTTTGTGGGTGGGACTGAGAGGTATGCAGTGAGTGATATATCCTAGCAAAAACTGCCTGCAGCTCCACCCTGTGAAAACAGCCTTCCTGAAGACACCCAATAGTCATTGCAAATAAGTGCACACTTACATTTAGGATAGAATTTTGAAAGCGCAAGAATGCGAGGCTCAGACATTAATCCAAATGCCAACATAAACAATTCTTTACATAGGAATACATCGCATATTGCAACAATATTTTAATCCACAAATCATTAGCGGATTAAAAAACAGGAAACGACGATCATCACGACCAAAAGGTGCTACAAGTCACACTTTTAGCATGCAATCCGTGCTAAATTCAGCGCATTCAAGTCGAGGTCAGCTTGATTGATTGCCAGACCGAAAACGCTGGTAAGCTCGCTGTAGGTAGTATTCCAATCATATATTGTTTTGTGCCAATAGGCTCGATACCCATCAGCAGACAATTAGAAGTATGCCCTCCACAAAAGGAAGTAAATATTTACTTACAGGTCGAGCCTGAAGTAAATAGCGAGAATATAGCGATATCAACAGCAATCGCAAAAATCGATCGTAGCTTAAGGTCAGAAGAGCCTCTTCTTCACCTTGATGCAAGCACGAGAAAACGGGCATTGCAACTTTACGAGAGAGACGAAAACTGTAAAAGGACAAAGGAAGTCGTTCTTAAGGTATGTGCACAATAGGGAAAAGGCAGAGACAGGGATATTTTAGGTGACCAAAAGCACTGATAGTCTAATTTTCTTTTTTAGTAAAACACTCACAGCAAAGAAAAAAATTTGACATAAATGTAGGGCCGTTTGTTTTGATAGGTTTTATTCAGTATCAAAATAATCCGTACCCGCCATTAGAAGTGCCTTATCACTTTTGAAAATTTTGATTTTCCGATTTGACAAAAACCCAACGTATCGACAACCCTGTAACCACGGTTATCGGTGCAATCGACGCAACAGCTGACTTTTCTAAACAGAGAGACTTATTTCTATGAGCACTGACAAAAGCAATGACTCCACACCATTTTTAGCAGGCATGAGCGCTGTTGAGCAGCAATCATCTCTTTCGGGCTCAGGCTCCAAGTCAGTGCTGGGTGAAGGTATTAACTTTCGTGGCGAGCTGATCGGCACCGAAGATCTGCACGTGGAAGGTACTGTTGATGGTACCGTGATCATGGTTGGTCACAATCTTTCTGTTGGCACTGGCGGTGCAGTTACTGCCAATATCCACGCAAAAAATATTGTTGTAGAAGGCACCTTGGATGGCGATGCCCTTGCCGATGAGTTGATCGAAATCCGCAACACCGCACAAGTTAATGGCAATCTGATTGCACCGAGAATCAAGCTGGACGACGGCGGTAAATTCCGTGGCTCCATGGATATGGTTGATACCGATTCCGAAATGAAAGAGCGCCACAAGGAGTTCTCTGATCGTCTGGTACACCCAGACCTGCCCGCAGCAGAAGAGAAGCCCGCAGCCCGTACTCGCGGCAGCTCTACCTACTCCTCCAGCACCACAAGCACGAGCGATTCCTCTCGCCTGTCCGACACCAGCGACTACCTCTTCGGCACTAAAGAGACCGAAGAAGAAGCTGAGGAAAGCTAGGAAACCTTCTTAGTTAATCCTCAATATGGGCCCCGGCTAATGCCGGGGCTTTAGTTTTGGTGTGGGAAATATGTTGCAGCATCATTCATTTGGTATTGCTGCTTTGGTGGATGAAGTCATTCAACCAGGTAGTAAAGTTTTAGATTTGGGATGCCTTTCGTTTGGCACCACACAGCCTTTATTGGAGCGCTCCTGCCAGACATTTATCGAAGATTTACGCAGTCTGCTATTGGATACTTCTGCCCTCGATAAAGAAGTCAGGGCCGTTAAGCTTTCTGAATATCTCACCAAAAAGCCCCAACGAATCAAGCTTGATGTGGTGCTCTGCTGGGATCTATTCAACTTTATGGAGCCTGAGCTTATTACCAAGCTCATTGAGGAAATCCGACCCCACTTAAAGCCGCGTACCATTTTCCATACAATACTGTACACCGGCACTATGCCCAAGGGGCCCGCGGATTTTAAACGCCTTTCTGGCTTTACCTTCAATACAGAACCGCTCCACCTGGAAGAACCACTGCCCACCTATAGGTACTCATCCCTGAATTTAATGAAGACTATGGGCAACTTCTCCCTGCGCTCTTCCCTGCTACAAAGAGAGGGGATGCGTAAAGACCTTATCGAATTAATGTTTGAGTATGGCAATGTAAAATCGCCAACTTCAGTGATGGCCAGTGGATCATCAGCAGCGGTATCCGCTTTCCAAAAAAACCGCCTTACTAATATTTCGCTAACCGCTCTCGACACCGCCCTGACTCACGTCAAGCGCTCACCGGTCAGCAAAGTTCTGGATATTGGGCAAAAGGCTGGGAGAAATATGGAACACCTCCAAAGGGAGGTGGGCGAACTGTTTATTTCTGATTTTTACTCATCGCTCGCTTGGCAAATCAGCAGAAAAGTGCCATTTAAAGAAGCCGTTCAGGCCGCGTTGCGACAGGCAACCCTACCAAAGGATCTCAATTGCATCCTCCTCTGGGACCTTCTCAATTTCTTTTCCACCGAGCAAATACAATTGATCACTAAAGCCCTGCATCAATATCTCAGTGATGGTGGCGTGATGCACTTTTTGCTATTCAAACAAAACAAGCTTCCCGTCAACTGTGGTGTATTTGAAATTCAAAAGTCGGGCCAGGTTGGAACCTATATTCACGCTTCGGGTAGTAAGCAGCCCCAGCTCCGCACTATCACCGATGTTGTGAAATCTCTACCAGAGATGAAAGTACTCAGCCAGGGAACCGGGCGAATACCCAACGGACCTTTTTATCACGAAATAACAATGCAAAAAGTTGTAAAGGATAAATAATGACCCAGTTTTTCTATCACTGGTTAACCAAGTTGTCTGCGGAACAGGTTACCGACACCTTTCTTATGGTCATGCTTGCCATTGGTGCTATAGCCATAATCCTCTACCCTTTAGGCAAGTTTCCCCGCTTTGTAAAGGAAACGCCGTCACTACTGACTGCCCTCGGTATTTTAGGTACTTTTATCGGTATCATTATCGGTATCTATGGGTTTGATCTAAACGATATTGACACCTCAATTTCAGAACTGATGCAAGGTCTGGAAACCGCCTTTATGACCAGTATCTTGGGGCTCTTCCTGTCCCTGATATTGCGAACTATTTTTCAAATATTCACTAAAGAACAAGCCCCTAAAGCGACAGCAGATGACATATTGCAGGCTATTAATGGTCAGCGCGAAGATCTGGCAAAATTCCAGCGACAGATTAGTGATGAAGTCCTACAGTCACTCACTGCGGTTGTAGAAAAGTTTAATAGCGGCCTGAATGCCCAGATGGGTGAGAACCTACAGCAGTTTACCCAGCAATTAGAGGCCGTATCCCCTGCCCTGCAGGCCCTAATAGATCAGCATCAGCAGCACGCAGAACTCGCAACTATTTACCGCGACCAAACTGCAACTCTTCTCAATGAAATTAATGGTGCTCAGGAAAACCTTCTGCTGTTACACCAGCGTATTACTGAGCTGCCAGAAATTTTCAACGTGATTCCGACCCTGGTAGAGCAGCAGCGCAATCACGCAGAGCAGATATCAATCATGCTGAATGAGCAACAAGCTTCTATTGAAGTTCTACAGCAATCGATCCCCGATATTGCGCCCAAGTTTGAAGCGCTCACCCGAGGAATTGACCAAGCTCAACAGCAACTGGGGGCCCAGGTTTCCAACCTGATCTCCCTGAGTAGGACCCAGGCGGAAGTATTCGACCAAAGAACCAGTAAGGTCGTAGCCCTGGCCGATGTGGTTACCAGTATGGACCCCAACCACTTCTCTAAAGCAATTCACGAGCAGGCTACCAGTCACCGGGAATCCATGGCCGAGCTAGCTCAGCTGATCGCCAAAACTCACAACCAGATGATTACCGAATTGTCACAAGTGATTACTCGCGATCTTAGTAATGCCGATGTCAGTATCAAGCGTCAATATGAACTTCTGGATGAACGTCTGCGCGATGAGGTAGAGAGTGTTATGGCAGCGATGGGCGATGCCCTTGGCACTTTAAGCGGTGAATTCTCCAGAGACTTCCGTCAGCTCATCCAGCAAATGAAGAGAGTCGATGCGCAAGCTCAGAGAGTCACTGGAGAGGCGCATGTTTGAAAGCACGCAAGCCAGTAGTGAGTCCAGCGATAGTCAATGGATTAGCCTATCGGACATGATGGCTGGCCTGATGATGGTATTTCTCTGTATTGCCGTCTTTGTAATGCGCTCTCTTATCGACGAACGCGCCAAGATCCGCGAACTCGCAGAGTCTTACCGGGACACCCAGTTGGCCATCTATCAAACTCTGCAACAGGAATTTGCCCACGACTTAACTCGTTGGGGAGCGTCTCTGGATAAGCAAACCCTGGCCATCTCCTTTAATAACAGTGATGCCTTATTTAAAACCGGTGATTTTACCCTGAGCGACAATGCCCGCGAGATTATGTCCTCCTTTGTACCTCGCTACATCGAAGCGCTCACGCCCTATATGGATTCCATTGCCGCAATCCAAATCGAAGGGCACACAAGTTCTGAATGGGGAGATCAATCCGCACCGGAAGCTGGTTATTTCCACAACCTGCGACTTTCCCAACAGCGCTCCCGAGCCGTAATGCAATATGCCCATTCATTACTGCCTTCGCAGCAAGCCGTCCTGGTACGGGCCAAGGTAGCAGCTGTCGGTTACTCCTCAGCTCGCCCAGTCTTGGATAAGAATGGGGTAGAAGATCCAGATCGTTCCCGCCGGGTAGCATTCAGGGTAGTTAGAGACTCTGAGAGCCATATCCTGCAAATCCTTGAGGAAGCTCTGTGAACCTCACAAAATTTCAACCCATTCAAAACCGTCAGGCTATCACAGCATTCCCAAGCGCCACACGAGCACTATCAGTACCTTATGTCATTAACGATGGGGATTCATTCTCAGCCGGCAAACGTCCGTTAGCACAGCGCTTATCTGAAATGCCTGATCGAAACAGCTTAGCCAAAGCCATCCGTACTGGAATGCAACTCGATTCAAGCGATCTGGACAGCGTACCTGTGGCTTGGCGCTACCGGGGTATACCGGTTTTTTTATTTGGCCTGGAACAAAACCCGGACTCTTTTGGTCAAGTTCATATTTACCCCAAGTGCCCAATAGTGAATAACTATAAGGGTCCGATTTGGATAAGCAGTGACTATAGCGAAGCGCGAAAGGCATTTCCCCAGGATCAACTAAAGCCATGCCCTCACTGCTTACGTCACCTTTACAGCCACAATATTCCCGATGTTGTACACAAAGACCGTTTCGGCAATGTAACCAATATCGACTGGCTGACCTATACCCGATACTTTGCCAGCAATATTTTTAAAAGACACTCTCTCATCTGGAAAAATGGCGAACGCCCCCAAAAAGTTAGTTCTGTATTCACCCCTGAAAACCCGAAATATAACTGCTCTATCTGCCAATGCGATATCAAAGCCGGTGGATGGGCACTCAACCAAGAGCTTGCAGAAAGTAGCGGTCTCCCCAAAGAGATTTGCCTACTCTGTGCAGAGAGAAGGGCCCGTGCCGTTATACTCGCACCACCCCAAGCCTCACTAAGAGCCGCTACATTGCGCTACGAATCCCTGGCAAAGCAACTGGGTAGTGATCCTCAGGCCTCATGGATGATCGCAGAACAGGTAGTCCCCGCATCCTGGCTACCATTAATACAGAGACTCAAATCCCTAATGGGGCCACCCAAAGTCTTCCAAGTAATCGCGCCCAGGGTATTGGCCGTACTATGCTGGCCAAACCTCGGCCGCGCCATCCTTGCCGATGGCACCAAAGAGGCAAAGATACCAGCCAGTTACTCAGTTTGGAGAAAGGCTCAGATTGAGCGGGAATTAGGACTTTGCAACTAGATATATTAATGTACTGCCTCCGGGCAGCTTATTTTTGTTACTTATCGGCCAAACTGGCAACTCTATTTCATCTTGTAGCTCTCTACATCACTAGATCAACCCAGATTAAAATCTATTCTCTTCTACCCCACCGAGAATTAGCACCTCCTCAATTTATGGATCCAACAAAACCATTCCAAGAATCTCAAGACTTTTGACCAAAAGTGTGGTTACAAATAAGTCACAAAAAAAATTAAACTTTTTAGCTCGGAGTGCCGTAAGGGGATGCAGTATTAGGTAATGTGGTCACACTGCCCCTTCATTCTTTACACATGTAGAAGATTTTCTACTATAGATTACTTTTTTCCACAAAAGCTATCCCTATAAAAAAGAACCAATAGAAAACCAGAAAAAACACAATTAGCCAAAAATATCTATCACAGAAGAACCGATTTAAAAGACCAAAAAATCTACCCTAGAAATCATACTCGATACGACCATCTCTAAAATTGCCAATATTAATAAAAACCACACTACAGGATATTAAAAGGGAACCTACCTCACAAAGGATACAAACCCCAGAGCAATAAACACCCCGAAAGAAATAACTCACAAACTAAGACAAAATTTGGAAAGGTGTTGCATTTATTTCTTGAACCCAACTTTCATGAAGAGTAACTTGATTAGCAATACATGCATTACAAAAACTGAAATATGATAACTCCTGCTTTTGCAGTTGTGTCCAAGCCAAATAAAAAGGTTCTACTCGACGAGAAATACACCGAGCACATTCGACGCTAAACCAGTCGTCCTATAGTAAGATGGAGATATAAAATGCCAGTAAACAATATAACCCTGCAAGACGCAAAGGCTCGTGTTCGCGCCACATTGCAAGCCGGAGGGCTAGTGATTGTCCAAGAGCCGCATAATGATGTACCTCACGGTTTCTCCTTTGCAGCTGAAGCGATAGCTGATAATAGCGATCAGCCTCACTCATTGTTCGTCGAAGCACCGCATGAAATAAAAGCTGCAGGAACTCTCTCCGCTTACCCCAATAGGATAAAAGACTATTTCGCGGGTGGCGTAACTGACACTGAAACATCAGCGCTATTAATCAATATAGCTTCTCGGAAAAGTTGGGATATAGCCTGTGTGGATTCATGGAGAGGAAATGGAGAGTGGAAATCTTCAGAAAAACGTCAAAAGGGAATAGCAAGAAGAATTATTCACCACTTTAACATAGGCGGACGCCCAGGAGGAATAATCCCTATAGGTTCTGCGCATGTCACAGGGTTAAGAATGGGAAGAAACATGATTGGAGGCCGACGTGTTGCTCGTACTATAAGCGCTCTTTCAAACCAAATCCCCGATGATCAAGCCATTAACTATCAGGGGTACTGGGGATTGGGAAGGTATATTGCCGGACGGAACTTACAAATGTATAAATTTACAGCTACCGGAGATTATTCCCATATCAGTGCACCGAATGTTTCTCGAGACCTACACATTCAGTTTGTTCCTCGCGACAGAATTTTTCGAGCTCGAAATCTTGCTATCTAGAAATCCCAAAAGCTCTTGCTTTTGTAATGTTTAACATGCATCTGATCCCAGATGATAAACTCAGCCATAATCCAAACTTTCATTTTCCGTCAGCAATCACCACCTACACAAATTGCTGACGGGCTTCTCTCATAATGGCGCCATTTCTAATAGATAATAAATATAGCCTTCCTAGGTCGCATATACTAAAGAATCAAACTCCAAAAGAAAGATTATTGAGAAAATACTGTTAGCATATATTCCAGTCAACACCCTAAAGTAAGGAAAGATCATTACTAAGGGATATCAAAGTTGACTTGAAATTGAACAAAGGATGCCCAGATCAATACGATTATCAGGTGGCTGTTATAGCCTATAATTCTTCGAGCAGAAAGACCTCACAAAACACCCTTCTCTAGCACTTACCTGAAAATCATTACGAACAATATTTAAAACAACCATTTGGCAACAATGTACCGAAACCCTTCATTGCATCGAAGCCTCAGAGTATACCAATCGACATAAAATATCTGTATAAACACAGATCCAGCACTTGCTTTATAAAATCATTCGGGCTTATTAAAATGCATATAGGATATAATAAAACTCTACCAAGAATTCTCCTGGCAGTCACGCTTCTAATGTCACCCTTTATTGCACATGCCGACGATTCGTTACAAGAGTTTCTCGAACAAATACTTACTAATGCCCGAGATAGCAACAACCTTCCAGCAGTCGGTGTACTAGTTCAAATCGATGGCGAAATCGCTGCTATGGCGGTAGACGGAGTTCGCGCACAGGGCCATAATGAAATAGTAACTATCAATGATCGCTGGCACATAGGTTCTAACACCAAAGCGATTACAGCAACAATGGTAGCGCGCTTAGTCGAGCAGGGTATATTACAATTTGAGGATACACTAGCTAACTCATTTCCCTCTTTTGCAAAAGATATAGACCCCGCTTACCGTAATATTACGATCACACAATTGCTCAGTCACACTGCCGGCCTACCCCCTTTATCCAGCTGGTATGAGCTTCCTACATTAATGAAAGTAATCGAGCCGGAACACAGTATTCGAGCGCAACGCATGGCAGTAGCACGCCATTACCTCACTATACCTCCCAACTCCGAGGCTGGCTCAGCTGAATATTCCAATCTCGGCTTTATCATCGCTGGGGCTATCGCCGAAGCTCGAACAGACAAGACCTGGGAAGATCTCATCAAGGAGCAGATCTTTGCTCCACTTGGTATCAAGAATGCGGGTTTTGCAGCTCCCGGCTCTTCGACCACATTAGATCAACCACGTGGCCATAAAAAATCCTGGCTGGGCAAGCTCACCCCGCTAGATCCTGCCGACAAAAATAGTGATAACCCACAAGTAATGGGTCCCGCAGGAACTATCAATATATCACTCCAGGATTGGACTCTTTTTTTAGAAGATCAACTCAATGGCGTACATGGTCGCGGTAAATTGCTAAAGACTGAAACCTATCGTAAGTTACATTCACCGGTGACAGGCAATTACGCTCTCGGGTGGGGCGCAGTGTACGACTCTGAGTTATCACTTCTTGCGCATACTGGCAGTAATGGATATTGGTTTACTGATGTGCGCATCATGCCCAAGCGTGACACAATTTTTCTAATTGCTATAAATGCAGGGCACAAGACTGCGGAAAAGTCGATGAAAGATATCCGCAAGCACCTTACAAAACGTTTGAAACCATTTGAGTGATCCATTGGAGCAAGCGGGCTTGATTATTCAGGTCCGCAGCAGTTTCTCACTCTCTCCTCCTATAGACGTCCATATTTTGTGAAAAATAGCAGCCGCATTAAAGAAAGTCGCCCACCTTTAAATATATTAAAATAAACAATTCTGAAAATTAATTTTAAAAAAACCACACCTCAGATCCTTAAATAGAATAAGCCAGAATAATTATCAACCCATACGGACACATAGTAAGACCCTATTAACAACTAGTGGACCAGCTTAAATTTAGCAAACACCGAAATTCGATTCAAAAAGGATTTAACACCAAAATATAGAGATACGTCCTTGTAAACAATGGTGTGATTGGCCATTATTGAACTACCGCTGAGTAATAAGGCACAAGTAAGTAGCGGCCTGTGAATTGACTCTCTATATTCTGACTAGAATAGAAAAACCATCGAAACCAGACAAAAATACTAACATTACTGACGAAAACAGCTATTAAAAAGCTCTACCCTAGGCAATCAATATTGCGCCTGGTATAACCTACAAAAATAGATAATACTCATGAAAAAGCTGATTTTCTTTCTACTATTTTCTAGCTATGCAAATGGAACATCTATAGAGCCTGCAACACTAGAACAGCTTCTAGAAAGCACCGATCACGTTCTGCAGGTTCTGGTTCAAAAGGTAGACATGACCACCTCAAGCGGAGAAATCACCTTCAACCCAGATGAGAGAACCAGTCCTTTCGCAGGAAATAAGATTAGACTCCATGTTAAATTGATGCCAAATGGTGTAATTAAAAGCAACCTTGATCATGCCCCCCGGATTTTTACGTAGAACTTTGGGAAATGTGGCACTATCAACTCGGCAATATTCAAGAGTCATCATTAGGCGAAGAATTTATCTTTCTGCTGAGAGGTCCAAACTTAAACAAGGTATACCTTCAGTATTTTATGAGAAAAACAGATGAAAAACCTAATATTATTGAACTACTGAAAAAGCTATCTGACTAATTAATGCTACCTCTAAATTCACCCTTAAATTTTCAGTCAGCATGAAAGTCTCGGTATAATATTTAAACACTAGATTCTGTATACTCTATTCTAAATATCGCGAAGGGAGGTAACATATAGCTTCTCGGATACTCTTGAATACCCTGCCACTTTCTTCAGCAACACCAAAAAGGAGTACATGTTTTGAAATTAA
This sequence comes from Microbulbifer sp. ABM4_008, assembly GCF_056311705.1. Classification (NCBI taxonomy): domain Bacteria; kingdom Pseudomonadati; phylum Pseudomonadota; class Gammaproteobacteria; order Cellvibrionales; family Microbulbiferaceae; genus Microbulbifer; species Microbulbifer sp. ABM4_008. The sequence goes on from NZ_CM149970.1 coordinate 3,095,636, forward strand.
TCACAGGCACTGATTCCACCTGGTCCTTAAGAGTCTGGATATGCGCCCAAATCGCAGGCCTTGACATTGAGATCAAAGCCATAGACCTCTCCAGCCCTAACTACAAAAACGAGGTACTTAAATATTCCCAAGCTGGACTTGTACCTGTATTGTTGCTTGAAGATACTTACATTCATGATTCACTGGCAATCGCTGAGTATTTTAATGAGCTCTCCAAAGGCATCTTGTACCCTTCATCAAATATTGAGCGAGCACAATCAAGAAGCCTATGTGCTGAACTTCACTCCGGTTTCATCGCCTTAAGAAGCAACTGCCCTTTCACTTTAGATAAAAGCAACTCCTCCCCGGATATGAACCCTGGAATTCAGGCTGAGTTAAAAAGGATTGAAGATATTTTCTCGAAAGCAAAACTGCCCTTCATGTTCGGCTCTGCTGGGGCTGTAGACGCATTTTACGCAATACTTGCTTATAGACTATATGTTTATAATATCTCATTAAGCGAGAGAGCTACCAAATACCAGCAAAGTCTGTTGGAATGGCCAATCTTGCAGCAAGCAATTGACCTGGCTGCAGAGTGGAGAAACCCTAATTAAAGCTGTCACCAAATGTCGCTTTAGAACTTTCTTATCAACTCATCGATTACAAGGTTGGCTGTAGCCAGCCTTGTAGTTACTACAGCATCAACACGGCGAAAATTTGTAAGTTATTTACCTAATTTGCCATAATCACTAATAAGGCAATCAATCTTAAAGGGCCTCGGATAAGATACATGCTTATATCCAGCCTACACTTAAGTACTGAGCAAGCAAGAAGCGCCACACATCAAACTACTTGGCTAGCCATTATCAGCCTCTTCTTGGGCGCAGCCTGTATCCAGTTAGTTATTATGCGCTATTTTAATGGGCAAATGGCGCCGGATGTCTTCGCAAGTTCATTACATCAGCTTGTACAGATTAAGGGCACACCTGCACTTGTCAAATCACTGGCCAGCTACCTTATCCCCCACTCAGTTTTTGTGACCTATACGCTCCACCTGGCACTATTACTTGCTGGAACCCTCTTGATATTACGTCTTTTTATTGTTTTGGGCGCGACACTGATGTTTTTCGGCTTTATCTTGCTGTGGGGGTTGACCTACATGGGAGAAAACAGCTGGTACTTCGAGTTTTTGTCACCTGCGTTATTTGCCTTAATCCTGGCAGTTAGTATTTACAAGCTCCACAAAGACTCTCAATACAATTTTCGTTCTCGGCTTTTAGGTGCGGTGATAGCGCCGAGAGTAAGCCTATTAACCTGGAGCTGTTCGATTGTTATAGCATCAGCTCTCTTATTTGGGGTCTTTGTTATGTCACGCAATGGTGGCGATTACGTATTCACTGTAAGCGCCCTATCCAGCACTACCATTGCCATTTTATCAATAGCTTCAAAGTATTTAGACAAGTATCGAAATACTCCCCCCAAACAGGATTCGACTCCGATAGTAGGGCGATGGATTGATCTTTTTACCCTCACCATCGGGGTAATGTTAGTCTTTCAGGTTTTTGAGGATGGGCTATTAAATTGGTTTACTGTAGAAGGGTACCGAGGTCTCATTAACTCCTATGTCGAATACGGGAATACACCGTATTGGTATCGGGGAGCCTTGGCCTGGGTAGCAGATCACGCCGAGATATTTATGCCAATCCAGAGAATATTCGAGACCTTTGCTGCAATCTGTATGGTAATTTTAGTGTTTCGATTTCCAGTTGTACTGCTGACGACCGGTCTCTTTGCCATCCTCTCTTTTACAGAATTTGGAGTTACGAATGCTTGGCCTCCCGCTCCAGGCAAGCCTCCCGCCTGGGTATTTGAACTACTGCTTACAACATTGGTTAGCTTTACCTGCGGTCTCTATTACTTACTAGATGCTATTGCGCACAAATCCTGGAAGTATTGGATATTGGGTCCCAAAATATTTGACTCAATATCAGAATTAAATAAATGTTTTTTATTTATTTTCTTACTTATTATCGAAGTAATTATATTTTCCTCCACGCCCATACAAGAGGAGACCAAATTCATTGCACTACACTTCTCAGTACTGTTACTTATTCCTTTATTCTTCATTATGATAATTCTGGATAAATACCGAGCAATCACACCCAATATAGATTTTTATAACAATCCAAACGGGAAAAATAATAACCAACTACCGTAAGCTCCCACCTGCTTTGGCTTTAAGCAATCAACCCTATAAAACGGACGTTTGTGCAGCTTATATGGCCGGCAATATTGCAGCAACAACTAATAGCAGTAATTCCACGGTACAATGTGGGCATAAGCGAATATTGGTAGCCGAAGCCCCTTCGCCTACAAACCTCCTCTGAAAACGTTATAGAAATTTTATTGGGTTAATTTGCGTCATGAAGACTCTTCATCTGGTAATTATATTTAGCATCCTGTCTATTTTTTCTACTTATGTGGCAGCAGAGAGAATCAAGATCGACAACTCTCTCACTATCCACTACGAACAAGCGGGTAATGGCGATACGACAATCATCTTTATTCCCGGCTGGATGATGTCTACAAAGGTTTTCGAGCATCAACTTGCCCATTTCAAGGACTCCACCCAGTATCGCGCGCTAGCTTATGATCCCCGTGGCCAGGGCATGTCATCCAAGCCTGTTGAGGGCCATACTTATCAGCAACACGCTCGAGACTTAGCTGCACTGATTGACAAGCTGGGGCTTGATAGCGTGATTCTCGCGGGTTGGTCCTATGGAGTGACCGAGCAACTGGCCTATCTCAACCAGTTCGGCACTGACAAGATAAAAGCTATGATTATGATCGACACTGGCCCGGATATTTCTGGGGCCAGCCGGGACGAGTGGGTCTGGTATCTGAATGATGATTCAGACGGATACTCGCGCTCATTCACTGAGGGGGTTATTGAGGATCGCGAAAATGTGATTGCAGAGTTCGTCAAATGGATGCTTGAAAATCCCACTGCAGAAAATATTGCCTGGGTGTCTAATATCGCCAATCAAACCTCTAGCAGCGTCGCCGCAATTACCAACGCTACTGGTTTTTACCTCGACTACAGCAAAGACCTTATCGGCCTTGAAGGGAAGATTCCCATGCTATATGTGGTACGAAATGAAGCTAAGGAAGTGGCTGAAAAATGGATCAAAGCTAATACCCCTTCCGCCACTACCGCTTATATGGGAAAGCATATGATGTTTTGGGAGAGGCCCGATGAATTCAATGCAGTGGTCGATCAATTTCTGGAGAATATAGAAACTAAATAGCATTCACTATTTTGTTAAACTTAGGGCAGACTGACTTCAGCCTGCCCTAAGCTTTAAGTCTGCAGGCCCTATTTCATCAACTTACCCCCGCTCAACAAGGCATATCTCCCAGCCAAGGCACTTGACATCTAAAGGGTCAATAAATAGATTTAAGTCATATAACAATAAATTGTTAACTTCTTCCGACACAAACATCGACGCACGTCGACACGAGTACCCTCTACTGAAAATACCTGACAATTAGGCAAAATCAGCTTTCTTCAGCCAGTTTTAGCTGGTTAATTTAACCCGAACTTTAGTGCTACACCCTAAAATAATACCTACATGGAGAGTGGAAAATGAGAGTTCTATTTTTAGCCTTGATAAGTGTTTGTTCGCTGATAGCAAATGCTTCAGATTTTATTCTCGCACAAAAGACGGAAATCAAATCAGATTTTCTTGGTGAAACTTCCCGAACAATATAAGGATAATGACAAAGAAAATCCTGTGCTTTACGTATTACATGCTCAGTGGGACATGCTTTCTACTTTGTCTACTATCGATTTACTTGAAGGCCAAGTGCCCAATTTTATCGTGATTGGTGTAGAGGGAATGGGCAAGGAGTTGCGCCCGGATCAAGGTAAATCGACAGCATTTTCTCAGTTCCTAGCGAACGAAGTTGTGCCCTATGTCAATAAAAACTATCGAGCCGCAGATTTTAGTATTTTGTCTGGGCACTCCAACTCTGGCCGCTTCGTACTGGACTACTGGCTAAACGACAAAGCACCATTTTCACAGTACTTTGCTTTTAGCCCGTCATTAGAGGATAAATATATAACCGGGCGAGTTTCCAATTTAGCACCTAAACAACTCAAAGAGCTTTCCCCGCTGACCGTGACCATCGCTAACGAGGGGAATCATATGCAAGTCCCATTTGACGAATTGAGCCAAGCTCTCGCAAATGTACCGGGCGCAACCTTTACCTTCCAGAAATTCCCAGAGCAATCCCACAGAACGACTAAACATCACTCTATGCAATTTGCCCTTCAACACACCTTTAAAGGGTGGGAGCCTACTTACGAACTTAAAGTAAGTGGGTTTGATGGACTGACAAATCACTACCGTAATTTATCAGATAAATTTGGCTTCAAAGTAGTTATTCCCACCAATACCCTGCAGCGCTTGATGGCCCACCATGCCATTTCCGACTCTGAAAACGCAGCTAGCGAATTAAAACTCCATATCGCATATACCATCAAAGAAGTTTCGAGCGGGATCGATGCCACAGTTGAGACAGCAGAATATCTGCTGAACAATGGCTATGAAGAGGCGGGGAAAACCATATTGAAAGAGATGTGCAACCAGGCTGAAGAGCACGCTCGCTGCAAAGGCTGACAAAATCTACTCGAAGGCCAGACACACTCTTAATGTGAAGCGAGTCCACTAAAACTTATCGGAAAGTTTGCAAAGTAAAAAAGGAAGCTGCCCGCCCTATCATGATTTAGGCACGGGCTTCCATAAAGGCAGGCTCTCGTTAGCGGCGTGCGGCGAAAATGCCACCGGTCATTACCGCTAAAGAAGATAAAAGTCCAACACCTACCAAGCTATACAAGCTAATGGATTGCTTGGCCATCTCGGCAACTACCTCACTGAAAGGGAACTGCCAGGCAATAATCCCTAAGGCAGCTGCTACCGCGATGTACTGAGAGTAACTGGAACGACGCTTTGAGCGTTTAGGCTGCGCAGGGAGCGCGGCCATCACGCGGTCACAAAAACCATCGTTATCCAAATGGGGCTCATTGAACTGGAGCTGTTCACTCAGCCAGGCGTCAAACTCCCGGTCGTTGCCCTCTAATGCCATTTCACTCAAGGCGTTACCTTTCGTGTTGCGCTGTTCAAAGTTAACCATTTACCACCTCCTCACGCCAGGGCTGTAGCAAGCTACGCAGCTTGGCCCGAGCACGATTGACATGGGATTTTACCGTACCAAGCGGCAATTTCATAATACTTGCCGCCTCCTCATGAGAAAAGCCCCTGTGCATACACAGATGGATTGCTTGCCGTTGAGGCCCGCTCAGGGTATCCATCGCGGCAGTGAGATCCCGGGCCATGCCCAACTGCCGGGACTCCTCGATAGTCTCATCGGCCTGAGCCCTATCCACCGCCTCCTGATCCACATCGGGCATATTCTTACGCTTGTGGCTCATGACGAGATTATAGGCGATACGGTACAGCCAGGTGCTGAAGCGGGCATCCCCCCTGAACGCCGGCAACGCCTTATAGGCCTTAATGAAGGCCTCCTGCGCCATATCGTCTGCCAGACCCTGGTCACCATCACACAGCTGACGGAGCGAGTATCGCAGCTGAGATTGATAGCGACGAACCAGCTGGGCGTAAGCCCGCTGGTCCCCGTCTTTGACGGCCCGCCTGATTAATTCCTCGTCATTGAGGTCCATACTCGCCTTTCCTACACCTGCTTGTTATCAAGCTTCCAGTTCACATAGCGAGCCACACCGATAAACAGAGGGATCAAGCCGAGACTGCCTACTCCAATACCCGCAAGGGCTGAGAGTGAGATGAATACTGCAGCGCCTATTGCGATCAGAGTGATACCGCGATCACTGGAGCTATTTGGCTCTCTCTCATCCAAAAGATCAATTAGCTCCGGGGGCACGTCCCGACCATCAGCAACCATCTGGTTGATATTACTCATAACCAGTTGTTTCTTGCGATAGCTGCTGCGCGTTACCAACCAGACAATAAATACCGGCATACCAAATACACAGAGCAGCGCTACTATTGGGATTACCGATGAGTCATCACTTCCAGAGTGGTGTGAATCATGGTGATCCCAGTGCCCACCCCGGTAGTCACGGCTCTCCGACAGCCTGATTCTGACATTGTCCGGTACGCTATTCAGAGTGTCTTCGGTAACCTTTCCGTCTACATCCAGAATGCCCTTACTCTTCAGCCGTTCAATAATTTCCTGACTTAGAGGGCCGCCAAAGTCCTGTCCCAAGTCAACCCGCACTTCACTTTTCTCGCCATTCTCGCCTTCGGATTTGATCGTGAGAACACCATCTTCACGCAATATACGCACGCGGGTTTCAGACTCGGGGGCTTCCACATTTGGCGCCGGCGGGGGCTCTGGAACAAATGAGTCCTCCTCCTGGGCCCAGCTGCCCATACTTATGCTGGATACCGCAATGGCGACCCAACAGCAGATGACTGCCTGGAATGATTGTTTATTTCTCGCTCTCATTACTTACTCTCTAATCATTTTCGTTATCAGTGGTGTGAACCGTCATTGGGGGGGGGGGGTGACCTACATCACCATCATTCGAGCCTTGGAGTAGGGGTAAGCCATTCCTCCTCGGGGCTCCTTTTCCTCAGCAATACGCACAGGAGCTAGCCGGTTAACCTTTTCACTCTTATCAGTGCACTCGCCAAGCTTCTTAAGCACTTGCTGATCAATTTTCTGGGTGAGCTCTCGGTGAATCCCATCCTGGGAAAGCGTCAGCTCAGAGGCATTAACCTGGCCCACTTGCAAAGCCGCAACTACCAGAGTTAGCGCGACGCAAAATTGTACCTTTTTAGTTGATCTCGCAGTAAACATTGTGATCTCCCGATTTTCCCTTGTACGCCACTATGACGATTCGGGGGGGGCACTTGGATGCAGCTGTATAATTTTTTTTACGCCAACACTTGGAACCACCTTCTACTGGTCATCACTGGGCTGGAACGATCGGATAAACTCGGAACACAACACGGAATGAGAACTTCGATATGACAACCCCTGATGATGTCCTGGTTTTTTGGTTTGGCAGCACCGATATTCGTGGCAACTCTATTGCTGCAGAGAAGCAGAGTTTATGGTTTGCCGCTACTCCGGAAGTGGACGCTGACATCAAGACAAGATTTGGAACTATTACCGAGTCAGCGCAGCGTGGAGAGCTGGACCGTTGGCGGCAAACTTTGGAAGGCGAACTCGCCTTGCTACTGGTTTGTGACCAATTATCCAGAAACATTTACCGGGGCACCAGCCAGGCATTCGCTGCAGACTCCCGGGCTCTGGCAATTACGATGTCACTGATTCAGCGCGGAGAGGCCCCGAATCTTGGGCTCTACCAGCAGATATTCCTGGGCATGCCGCTAGAGCACAGCGAAGACCTCGTGACCCAGCAGCGCTCGGTAGACTACTTTCGGCAGTTGCAGCAAACCTTCGCAGAAGACAAAATTGCCTCGCCCTATCTCGACACTCATTATCGATACGCCCTTGCCCATCAAGAGGTCATCGAGCGATTTGGGCGCTTCCCTCACCGCAATGCGGCTTTGGGTCGCACTTCCACTCAAGCAGAAAAAGAATGGCTGGCTCAAGGGGGCGGCTTTAAATAATGGATTTACTCAGTTGGTTATCTCTCGCGGGGATCTGTGCCCTCGGCGCTATGTCTCCGGGACCGAGTCTTCTTATCGTCTTACGCAGCGCCTCCTCAGGCCTACAGCAAGGCCTGGCCAGTGCTATTGCTCACGGAGCCGGGGTCGCTATATACGCAATTCTTACCGCATTTGGCCTGGCGGTGCTGATTACTAGCTCTCCTCTTCTATTTAACATTCTGCAGTGGGCCGGTGCAGCAATGCTGGTCTACCTGGGCTGGAAAGCCCTCAGTGCGCCCGCACCGGGTACCAGTACTGCAACCGTACAACCTCCTCACCAGAGCCTGAAGCGCTCTATCGCTCAAGGTTTTGGTGTTGCCTTCTTCAACCCCAAGATCGCTGTATTTTTCACCGCCCTATTCAGCCAGTTTGTGTCAGAACAGCAAGCCCTGAGCACCAAGCTGGGCATGGCGGCGCTGGTTTCAGGAGTGGATGCAATTTGGTACTGCATCGTTGCCCTGGCGGTTCACGCCAGCCGTAAACGCCAGCTGGTCAGCAAGCATATTGGCCATCGCATCCAACAGGTTTTCGGGATCTTACTGATAGGACTGGCTGCCCGGCTGATCCTTAGCATCTAAAGCCACAGGCCTGCAGAAACCTTCACTACCTCAGTTTCACCACACCCAAATAAAAAACAGGCCCGCAAGCGGGCCTGTTAAATGATGTGAAGACAGCCAGTCGCCCCGGGGGGAATGCGTCTGGCTGTATGCACATTATGACAGTGTTCACGCTTAATGGCGGACCAATCATCGCACCTGCTGGTTTTTTGACCGCATAGAGCCCTTTCTTCACCGCATCGTTGACACTGAATATTTATACAGTTAGGGTAGCGGCATACAAACTAAGTGGACAGTCTAATAGACGATTGGGAGGCACACGATGGCCGTAGTAGCTGTTTGGAAATGCGATAGAGACGGAGCAATGTTCGACAACAAAAAAGACGCTGAAGAACACGATAAGATGCTGGAGCTCGCAGCTAATATCACGTCGCTGATTGAGCGCCACATCGACAGCATTGATGAGCAAGTGGGCGAAGAGATCGGCCTGCTGTTGGCCAAACGCCGCGATGCCCTGGCTAAAGCCTGTAAAGGGAAGCCTGAAGTACTACTCGAAGAAGACGAAAACATGGTGCAGGAGAGCGAAGATGATCGCGTAACTCCGCTCGCCGCCAATCAGTAAACGCTTATAGATTCATCCCTGTACTCTGCCCGGTTCTACCGGGCTTTTTTGCGTGGGGCTCATACTGAGCCTCACCAATAAACTTCAAAGATTAATTACGGCATTAGCAATGTTAATGACCGCTAACACAACGATAACGACCCAGCTGATTAAAGTTCCCCAGAAGCGCCCAAAGTGCAGCCCGCCTTTGCCCTTGGTCAGTCCATAGGCATGAAATACCCGTGAGATAAAAAAGAGCGCCCCGAAGAGGTGTAACCACAGTGCAGGCAAACCGCCCAACTCTGCAGCCAGCAACAGAAGCAACGCTATCGGAGTGTACTCAATCGCATTAGCGTGAACTCGCACCCTAATCTCATTGAAACGATCATCTCCGGTTCCAATTCCCACTTTCTTTGTGCGACGAAACTCGACTACCCTGAATGCCAAGTAAATAATCAGAAGCGCACAGAGGCCGGTGTAGAGTGCTGTGATATTCGCCATGTTTTTTCCTTGTTCTTATCAATCTGGCCAGGGAATATATCCCCGAAAGCAAGTATTCCGCCACACAAATCCTGTACAAGCCAATGGACCTTTCAGATCAATAGGCGGAAAAAGAAAAGCGGGCTAGAAGCCCGCTCTTTGCATACTAGTGCTTGTAACCAAATTCATGGCCCTTTGCGGGCTTGAGGTGTCGATCTCTGAGGCGCGTTGAGCGATTCACCAGGGATTGATTCTCACCCTCAATCAGGATCTGCTCAGCGTAGCTGGTAACTTCCAGGGGATCACCGCTCCAGATCACAATATCCGCAACCGCGCCCTTCTCCAACGTACCGCCCTCAAGGTTAAAAATCTCAGCAACATTGCTACTGATTGCCTTTAGCGCTTCCTCATAAGGCATACCATGGGCTACAGCGTTGCCCGCCGATTGGCGCGAGAGGTAAACGTTGTGGCTAGCCACCATATCTGGGCCACTGATAGCTACCGTCACCCCAGCCTTGGCCAGAAGTGCAGCATTATCCAGGCGTGCGCCCAAACTTGAGAATGATGCTGGAATGTTGTTGATTGCATCGATCACAACAGGCACTTGTGCTTGCGCCAGTTTATCGGCAACCATCCAGCCCTCAGCTGCACCGATTATAATGAGCTTCACCTTGAAGGCTTCACCCAGTTCTAATACCGCGAGGATATCACTGGCCCGGTTGGCAGTTACCATCAAAGGCTCCTTGCCATCGATCACAGGCTGCAGAGCTTGCAGATCTGCCAGATCGTAATCCAGCTCTCGCCACTCTCCACGGTGAATCGCTGCGCGATTATCACGATACTCCTGAGCTTCACGCAGAGCACTCTCCACCTTGGCATAAGCGTTGGCACGGCTGCCACCGGCCAGCTCGCCACCGGACTCTCCCAGATAAGCTTTTTGCGCAACATTCTTTGCTTCGACGCTATCAAATTCACCATTCAACTTGATGGCAAAACTTTGCCCTGCAAATATCTGCTGAGCATCGATTGCACCGCTGTCCCAAGTGCTGATTCCCGGTGAAACAACGGCACTGGTGACTCCACCCGCCCGGTTGAATGGGATCAGGGTGGACTTAGGGTTGTAAGCAGGTACCGGATTGAAGGCACTACCGATACTGTCACCGGTCACCTGGTGATCATTGGTGGCGCTGGCCGCACTGATCTCGACCAACCCCAGTTCAGAAATGGGCGCTATCACACCGGGCGTCACCACCTTGTTGCGCGCATCAATTACCTGATCTGCATTCACCTCCAGTGAGGGGGCTACCTGCTGGACCTTGCCATCCACAACCAGAATATCTGCGGACTCCAGGCTGCCCTGCCCCGCCAAGGTGTGTACCTTGCCACCCTTGATCAGGATGGTCTCTGCCTGGCCAGCGGCTGACATCAACCCCAGGGCCAGCGCACAATAAACAGCTACTTTTCTCACAGTCGCTCTCCCTCTGCATCGAGAATACCCAACTCGAAATCGGTGCGTGGCTGACGTTTCTTGTCCGCGCGATCGAACATCAATTCCCCATCGATGAAAACTTGATCTACATGGGTGTAAACACTGAAGGGGCTGCCGGACCAAACAACGATATCCGCCATCTTGCCGCTCTCAAGGCTGCCAGTTTGATCGGCAATACCCAGAGCCTTGGCGGGGTTCAAGGTCATCCAAACCACTGCATCCTTTGGCTGAATATCGAAGCCCGCACGCTGTCCTGCAGTCATTGCCTTCGCGGTCTCCTCGTGCAAATGCTGTACGCCAACACCGGAGTCCGAGTGAATCATTGCGCAGGCTTTGGCTTGATCCACAATGGCGATATTGGCCTCGGTCATATCGTAGGCCTCATGCTTAAAGCCCCACCAATCAGCCCACATTGCCGCACAAACATTGTTTTCAGCCAGCAGGTCAGCAACCTTGTAAGCTTCCACTGCGTGGTGGAAAGTGGAAATTTTGAAATCAAACTCCTTGGCAACGTCCATCATTACCGCCATTTCCTCACCGCGGTAGCAATGATTATGAACGAGAATATCTCCATTGAGTACGCCCGCCAGAGTTTCCATCTGCAGGTCGCGCTTGGGCTCATCCCCTCCGTTCTCAACGTAATCCGCCCACTCCTGCTTGTAGGCACTCGCCTTAATCCAAGCATCGCGATAACCGGCGACGTTACCCATTCGAGTTGAGGGAGAGCTACCTTTACCACCGTAAACCCGCTTGGGGTTTTCACCACAGGCCATTTTCAAGCCGTAGGGAGCACCGGGGAATTTCATATCCTGAACACTGCGGCCGGGTACATTTTTCAGGGTGACACTGCGGCCGCCAAACAAGTTGGCCGAGCCCGGCAGGATTTGCAGGGTTGTTACACCACCGGCAAGAGCCAAGGGAAACTGGGGGTCTTGGGTCCAGACAGAGTGCTCCGACCAAACCTGGGCAGTGTTTGGCGAGGTCATCTCATTGCCATCCTGGGAAGATTCAATCCCCGGAGCCGGATAATCACCCAGATGAGAATGCACATCGATAATGCCAGGAGTGACCCACTTACCTTTGCCATCGACAATCAAGGCACCTTCAGGGGCCAGTAACCCCTTACCGATCTCCTTGATCTTGCCATTTTCAAACAACAGGTCCGCATTTTCTTGCTGCTCCCCTGTACCGGTTAGCAGGGTAGCTCCCTGAATCAACACAGGGCGGGACTGGGTTACAGAATAAGTGGAAGGGAAGGCGTCCACACGAGCGAAGTCGAGAGATCTCGGCTCACTGTCAACACGCTTCTCACCGCATGCGGACAGCAGTAGCGAGGCACTTAACAGAGCCGCGATACTGCGCCCGAGAAATCGGGGTTGCAGCTGCATAGTCATTCATCCAATCGTTTTGAATATGGCGGTGAATGCTACCAGTTTGTGCTGACAGCGCCACTATCCAAATTGTCACAAACGACTGTTTAGAGATATGCATCTCCCAATCCAAGGGGCCATAACTGAGCCTGAGAGTTCCCCCAGTACCACCAAAGCACACTTGATAACAATACGAACTAAAAATAACAGCCAGTCAGCAAAGAATGTCTACACGGTCAAAATACGCCGCCCCAGCTATATACTTTTGTACGTCTTCATGGTGGAATTTCTGGCGGAAAAACAGGCAGCCGCACTCAGGAGGAGAAATAGGTGATCAAGGAAAGTAATATGCCCATTTTTCCCCTTTCACCATCTACTGCTACCACCTCGGATAGAGACTCAACCCAGGTCTATGAAGCCTTACGTAAAAGTGAGGAGCGCTACCGGGAGCTGGTGGAGCATGCAAACTCGATCATAATGCGATGCGATCAACACGGCCGTATCACATCCTTTAACGAGTACGCTCAACAATTATTTGGTTATACCGAAGCCGAGATTATTGGCAGGCATTTAATTGGTACGATTGTTCCCGCCAGCGAAACGAGCGGCCGTGACCTGCGGCAATTGATAGACCGTATTTGCCAGTTCCCAGAGGAGCACCGTTACAATATTAATGAAAATATTACAAAGTGCGGGAAGCGAGTATGGATCGCCTGGACCAATAAAATTATTTCAGATGAGAAGGGAGATCCTGCGGGAATTCTCAGTATTGGTTCGGATATCACTAAGCAGCGGTTGCTGGAGGAAGAGCTTCGGCAAGCTCAAAAAATGCAAGCTATCGGTGAGCTTGCCGGCGGTATTGCCCACGACTTCAACAATATGATTCATGGAATCAATGGCTATGCTGAAGTTATTCGACAAATTTCCACCGATGCCAGAATCAACGAGTATACCAACCATATACTGACTACTGCCCGCCATGCCGCAGAGCTGACCAAACAGCTACTCACTTTTGCCCGCAAGGGAAATTATCAACTTAAGAGCTGCAATACCCACGAAATCATTCGCGATGTTTGTGCAATGCTAACTCGCACTATTGATCGAAGAATCGAGATTGATCAGCAATTAGATGCAAATCGTCCACATATTGTGGGTGACCCTGCTCAACTCAAGAGCGCTTTGCTAAATATCGGAATCAATGCCAAGGATGCTATGCCCTCTGGTGGCTCACTGAGCTTTGTCACTGCCAACATCACCATAGAAAAATCGGCTTCTATCGCCGATTTTGAGATCCAGCCAGGCCAGTACCTATTAATAACGATTACCGATAATGGCACTGGTATGTCTGACGAAGTGCGACGCCGTATCTTTGAACCATTTTTCACTACCAAGGAAAGTGGACGTGGTGCTGGACTGGGCCTTGCCGCAGTGCACGGCACCATTCATTTACATAAGGGCGCTATACAGTGTCAGAGCCGTGAGGGAATTGGCAGCAGCTTTAAGCTATACCTGCCAATTTCCAAGCCTCCAATCAAAAAGAGAACTTACCAGGCCAAGAAACTGGCTCGCGAGCGCAAATTGCGCATTATGGTTGTCGACGATGAGGCAATTGTCCGCACCTACTCTAAAGCCCTGTTCGAAATGAACGGCCATAGCGTCGTTACCTTTGCGACGGCGGAGCAGGCAATAACTTACTACCGAAAATATAGTGATGAAGTAGATTTGGTCCTGCTGGACATGATTATGCCCGGCATGGATGGGCAAGAATTGTTCGCTTTTCTAAAACGGATTAACCCCGAAGTGAAGGCTATTCTCTCCACCGGTTACAGCGTGGATAGTAAAGTTCAGGAAGTAATTTCTGACGGGGTACTGGATTGCATCCAGAAACCATTTACATTCGAGCATCTCAGTAAAAAGATTGAAGAGATGATTGCCAGCGGAAAAATAACTCTCCCCAGGTAACAAAAAAATTCTATCTAAATCGCCGCAGCCGGCCTAGCTGACAGCTACGTCACAGAGTTCAGATACCAATTAGTTAGCTAATGGAATGACCCCTATGATAATCGGTTGTAAAAAAGTGAAGTGATAAAGTAATCAGGATAAGGCTACACAAAAGTAGCTCAAGTGGAATTTCCCATTATTTTAGTGTTTGCAGACTCCCACAAACCAAAATCAATCGATATGTCATTACCTTTCTGCTCGGTGCAATCTCGATAGTTTTGAAGCCGATACTTTATTAGTGGTATGTCACAATTTTGCCGCTACGGTCCCCTTCCCCACCAATCTTGCCAGCTTGGTGTGCTCGTCTCCTATTTCAGTGGACACAGTCTCCACGAAGCGTACCATGCCCGCTAAAATTGCTGCGTTATAGTGCTCTCCACTTGCCTCAAGCTCTTCAACGGCTGCGTTCATATCCTTGAGAGCCATGGATGCTTCCAGGTCCCACTCCTGTAGCTTGGCGAGACTCGCCCTCGCAGATGCCACTTGCTGCTCATCCACCCCGTCTTGAGTCGCCGCAAGACTCTCTGCTCGAACGGCCTTTATCTCAGCATCGTACTTACGAATAGTAGCCAGGGAACGGCGAACAATACTGTTCAACTTGATAACTGTATCCCGCTCGAATGCAGCCTTAATGTCGTTGCTAGCCAGTGCCACTGAAGCGGGTGTTTTTGCAGGGTGGATAACGCTTTCAACATCCGGTACCGACTCCTGTTTACCTACCCAGACCTTCTCGTTTTCGACTGGCTCTTTGAATGTGTGCGTAGCTATAAAACCAAAAGCGATTATTCCGAACACTGCCACTGCAATATATCGTTTGCTATTCATACCGTGAGTTACCTTTGGTGTGGCCGCCCCTTGCGGAGCGGCACCTGATAGAGAGCGAGAATTTAGCTCATAGCGTAAAAATAGTTTACCTGCGAGTCCTTGATCTACTAATCAGGCTAAATGCTTCGACGTTGTTCATTAAATTCTGCGCGATCTGCTCGCCCATGACTTGACCTGCAATATTGTCAAAGTCCCAGTGCACTCCGTTATAAATGCGGCTGAGGCCATTTTCCTGTTGAGCGGCGGTATAGGATTCAAAACGGACAGGTACCAAAGGCCTCGGTGTATCCGGCGTGAAAGGGTCGAAGCCTTCCCCATTGTATTCTTCCGATACAAAAGTAAAGGGCTGGTCTCCAAACATACTGCGCATAATCTCGAAGGTGGAAGCACCGAAGGTAGCATGGCCCGATGGGTAGGAGGGGAACGGCGGTGTTGGCCTAATCGCGATGGTGGTGTTGATGACGGACACCCCTACCGGCAACCATTGCTCATCCTGCAAGGTCGATGGGTTGTCGTCATCGATGCGAATACCGGTAACCGGTCTCCAGTAATTGTAATAGTATTTACTGTCCCACGCAGCGATACCAGAATCCGCCAGCCCCACATTGATCAAAGCAAAATACCGGGCCAGATCCAGCTCATTCTCTACTTTGTTATCCAGTGCCGCCTGCAGGGCGATAAGGTTATATAGTCTCGGGGGAATGCCCAATAACGGTACACCGTCATATCCCCAGTAATTTCCGATAAATCGTGTCTCTGCTGTGGATGTCGATGGGGTAATAGTATTGGCTGGGGACCCGCCGAGGGCCGCCACTTCCTCATAGGCTTCGGCATATTCCTCAGACGTAATTGTAGGCGGAATCGGACTGCGGAATTGATCACCTGAACTTAGTGAAAAAGGTGTCACACTGCCCCAATAGGCTCCGAGAGCCACGGAATCGTGGCCAACTGGATCCACGGGATCAGGCTGCCATTCTCCCGGTACCGTAGCACCCGTGTTGACCGATGTAGAGTGATAGGTGTCATCTCCATCCGCAACAGCGCCGCCCTCACCATAAGCGGGCTCCAAGTGGTCGGCCTTATCGTTGCTTCGCACAGCGAGCATGGCCGCAGCGGCGGCTTCGCCGATCACTTGGCCCTTGGCAATTCTTTCGGCACTATCTCTTGACTGGTCGAGGTCGGATTGCAGTAATTCCTGCAATCGCTCTGCCTGATCGGGGTAGAGTGCGCGCAAGGTTTCGTAAGCGGCGTAAGCGATAGCTGCATCTTTGGATGCATCTCTGGTATCGAGCACACCGAGATCATTATAAGGTTGGTATTTACCGTCAAAGGCGTTCAGAGCGTCAAACACAGCAGTTTGTACGATGGCGAATGCGCGACTGGACCGGGTAGGCCCTCCTTGGTAGAAATCCACTTCACCGGTATCAGGGTCGGGAGTATGATCGATAGCCGATGAGTCGAGCATCGTGTTAAACCAAAATACAACACGATCTCTAGGTCTATTAAGCTCACCAGACTTCCCCGATGTCCGCTCAAGCCGATCAAGTACACCTTTGGAAAGAGTTGATCTGCTGGTTTCTCCTAGATAAGCACTGGTTTGTCCCTTAGGCTGCTTACCCTTCGTCTTCTGGGCCTGCACAGCACCCGATGTCAATATTAAGCCTGCTGCCAGGAAGCAGGCCGATGTTTTTAACAGAATGTGGTTCATTGTATTACGTCCTTTGATATTGAAGGGCGCGCTGAATCAGTAAATCTATCAGTGGGCCGTAAGTTTGTTTTCAAATTGGCTGTTGTTGACCGCACTGGGTTGTGGAGGCCGTACCAACCTGTCGATACACCGATTCAGCTAGACCTTAAACTGGACTTCAGTAGAATGTCTCTTCATCTATTACACTTGTGATCCCTAGCACTTCAATCCCTCAACGACTTAATTCCAAATGCATTTCGTGTCGATAGCAAAAAATGAGTAGATGCTAAAACGGTTTTCTTTTCCAGCAGTCAGATTTTTATCGGGCGCTGGCTATTTTCCCATCCCCAAGTTCAATTCCGAGGAAGCCCTCAGTACTTTTTGGCTCTCTATGATCTGTATCGCAGTCAACATCGATTCCTCCAGGATCGAGAGCAGATTTACATAGAGCTTCATTTGCAGATGTGATAACTCCATCACCAGCCTCTAGGTAAACATGGTCAGTTGCACTAGATCTGGCTCTAGTTGAGACAACAGCAATAATCGTGTGATTTAATGCGACTTGATTAAATACAGATGCCAGGTTGGTTTTTTGTGAAATCATACCTCTGCCTATTATTCGAGTTTGTCCAACTTCCTCCCCCAGATTAATCAGGTTATTATCCTGTCGAGATCAACCTCAAATATAATATTTATTGTAAAGTTGTAGACCACCACCTGGCTTCACAGTTCCTGACAATTACCTTCAAAGCTTAAACCCCAAAAAATAAAATCGCTGAAATCTGCAACCAAAAATGTATAGAACAAAAAACAGCTAACAAGGTAAATTTCTAAACACTTAAAACAATCAAATCACCAACAGGCACTAAAGAAATAAGGAATTCCGGAGCTTCACAGGAAAAGGGATTCTGCCTTATTGACTCAACATATAAACAGACCCTTTTAATGATGCTCAGACTTGGGAAAATAATTTGACACCAGCCCAGGCAATTTTGATCGGAAAAACACTCCCCCACCCTACTGAGGCTCGCCCAGAGCCACCATTAGAATAACAGCGCCTCCGCAATCAAACTGAAACGTCGATTTACCTCGTTAACTTCACGACCTGCCGGATAAGCACCTTTTTGATTACATCAACCATAATGTCGAAGGTATCTCAAATAAATCAAACCTCAAAATCAACGGTTCATTTTTACCACCCAAAAAACGAACACAACACTACACGAGAGCCCGCTGAGCTATATGGCATCATATCTTTACACAAAGGCACTATGCCCTACCTCAGCAGCAAACAAGATACAGTTACTTCAAACTGTACCTGCCAATTTCCGCCCCTCATAATTAAATAAATTTATCAGGCCAAAAAATTAATTCACTAATAAAATCTGCACACACCCTGAGACCCGATTTGAAATAAAAAATAACGGCCCCATTAATATTACAGGTGCCGAACAGCGCGATATCTGACTATAGGAAGTTGTTCAACAGGGTGGACTTTGCGTATCTGGATCGAATGATACCGCAAAGAGGCAGTTAGGAATTGATCACTGTTCTGGAAAGTATTGACCCAGAGGGGAAAGCAATTCCCTTCTAGAGTTACAGAGTTGACAGTAAGATTCAGGAAGTCATTGTCAGGTGACGCTTTGCGCTGTATTCAGAAGCCCTTCACATTTGAATGTATCAACAGGAAAGTTAAAGGACTAAATACTGGCGGGAAGTAAGATTGGTGTATCGCAAAGAGCAACACACCTGATAGCTTAACAAATGCGTCCGACCTAAGGTAACTGTGCCCTTTGGTCGGACTGAGCTCAATCAACTACCAAAAGATAGGAAGCAGAGTGTACTCATCATTGGCAGGAACTCTCTTCCCAATACTGAGGTGCAGCCGATGGGGACCACCAGTTTGGCCCGTAGGTTGAAATGTAGACCTGACCACTGAAAGTTACCCGATCTCCAACTTGGTAAGCACTATCACCGGCGTAGGGCTGCTGGAACTCAGGACAGGAAACCGCAGAGCTATCATCTCCACCATTGCTATCAGAGCTGTCATCGGAGCCGTTATCAGAGCTATCGTCTGAACCACTTTCGGAGCCATCGCAGGTAGTTTCATTCCAGAATTGCGGTGCAGCACTCGGCGACCACCAGTTTGGCTCATGTGTAGATTCATAAGCAACATTGTCATAAACAACTACGTCGCCAATCGAGTAGCCTGGATCACCACCATACTGCTGCACAAACGCTTCACAGCTGGAATTGCCGGAATTTCCAGAGTCGCCATTGCCTCCACTATTATCCGAATTATCGTCACCGGAATTATTGTCGTCATCGGTAGAGTCATCATCCTGATCTTGGATAAGCTCGTATCCAATTTCAACACTCTCTAAACTGCTACCTTCTAACAAGTAGATACTGTTGATGCCATATAGAGGCTCAAAACTACTGCTTCCATCGTAATCACCGGCGCGGATGCTGCTCTGTTCCTGGTTAATCAGCTCAGCCAGATCGTGAGACCAGTTTTCAGCGATACCCTGCTCATCTGAAGCAATTTCCAGGACAGTAGAATATGAGGAGTTTTCACCGGAGCTATCAAATACACGAGTATAAACTTTATCGCCCACATTCAAATCTTGAGTTGGATTAATAGTGCCTGCAACACTCCAGTCAGTATTGACAACATTATCACCGTCGAACTCGACATCGATAACATTATAGAAGGCATTAACCGTATCACCCACATCCCAAACTGCAAGAATTACGTGGTAACCTTCACGTTCTGGCACCTGACATTCATGTGTCGTATTTACCGCAGGCTGCTCATAGTTGCCATCAACCTCACAGAATGGATCTAAATCAAATTGGTCGCGGGTCAAAACCGCATTTGGATTCCAACCTTCTTTGGTAATGTAATATTTCCAGTCCCGGGTTACATGATTGGCTGTGAAGCGCCATTTAAAAGTTTGCCAACCGGAGCTAATATAATTCTTAACCCAGCGATCTGAGGATTGCTCATTTAATTCTGACCAAGAGCTATCTCCTGCACTGGCTATCTGCCCATCAGCAGGACCACTTTCGGGAAAACCTTCATTCCCTTCTATACTTTGCGGTTCCCATTGAACAGCACCGCAGTCAACATTCATCTCTCCCGTATCGAGAGCATATTTACACAAGGTTCCACGAGCGGATGCAACACCACCATCAGCGGCCTCTACATAGCCGTGGCTAAGTGCATTTGAACTCATACCGGCCAGTGCTATTGCCATCAGGGCGCTATTTAATACGGGTAGTTTAATTGCAGATGCTAGTTTGGTTTTTCGTAAAATCATATCTATGCCTGTTATTCAATTTCGTCCAACCTCCTTCCCCAGCTGAACCAGGTCCTTATCCTGAATACACATATTCGATGTGTAATGTTGGCGACAGAATTATGGACCGCTACTTAACAGCACGGTTCCTGACAATTATTGATATAAATTTACAAACCTCAGAAGATTACCAGCGCACCATTTTCCCTTAAAAATAATATTAAAGGGTATTTTTTTTCAAGGAAAAATAATCAATTAAAAAAAAGGACGAAAAAACTACAACGACCCCTAAAATAGAGAACAGGCAAACCTTTAACAGAATGAAAAATTTCCAGACGATTTTTAACTTAATACAAGTTCCCATACTCATTAATTATCAATAGATGACACCCCTCTCTCACGAACAACCCCCTATTACAATTCAAAATAGATAAGCCTGACTGCCTTAAAACCATAAATCTCTCGATATTACCTACCCGCAAAAGTTGCCAGCAGGGCGGAAATTGGCAGCTACCCCAACCTACGAACACGTATTTCATCCTGAGAAAAAAACCTCTTTACAAATCAGAGAACTATCACTGTCACCGCTTTTTTTAAACTGTCACTGCAAGTGTTTTCCTGGCAACAAATACAACTGCAGACCAGTAAATTATTCCTATTAGTAAATTACCACTGGGATAAAAGACCTATATTCGCTCACCTCTGTCTACACTGGAAAAGAACCCGGATGATTTTGAGTTTCCCTAACCAATCATTTTCTTGTAGTCACCATTCGTAGTAGGAAAGGTAGGATCAGGGATGATGTTGTACTTGATTATCCGCAGGCTCGGCCTGTGTCTGTTATGTTCTTCTCTTTTGCTTCCAGCCTGGTCTTTGGCTGAAACGGCAACAAACCCGGATAAACGGTGGGCTGCAATTGTTGGAGCCGGCCCGGGATTTTCCAATCGTCGCAACGAGCTCACCCAATATCGCCTTGCCATATCCAAGGACCTGCCCTGGCAGTGGTCCCTTGCTGAGAAATGGACGCTCAAAACGCGACTGGAGACCAGTTACTTTGAATGGCGATCCAGCCTGGACGATGGCGATCCAGACGTCTCCAAACGGGGAGAGGATTTAGTTCACGGTATGTCAGTGAGCCCGGTATGGAGGCTTGAGTACCTACCCCAGTGGGACAAGCCTATCTTTCCCTACTTCGAGTTTTCCGTGGGGGCCAGTTACATTACTGAGTCCAATATTGTGAGTAAAAACACAAATCACACAACTCTGGGATGTCATTTCCAATTTGAGGATCGAATTGGATTGGGCTCTGACTTTGGGAGTGAGCGCCGCTGGGGAGTCACAACTTACGCACTGCACTACTCAAATGCAGGAACCTGTTCTGAAAATTCTGGAGTGAATTTTTTTGAGCTGCGGTTGCACTATAACTTTTAAAGAAGAGAATTGAGCAGGCGCCGGCTTGATGTCGGCGCCTGCAGTCGTTGGCGGGCCCTAAAGGATGATATGTGGCAGATAACGGCTCATATCCTGGGTAATCAGATTTGAATCTTCCCGGATGGACATTCCCGCTGCCAAGTCATCAACGAGCCAGCTTCCCACCAGGGTATGGTTCTTTCCAAACTTGGGCAGAGGATGCAGAGCCTGATAGATAAATCCTTCTTGCCCATAGGGGCCATCGGACAGCAAAGTGGTATCCGCCCCTTTTACTACCGAAATATTCGCCCCTTCTCGTGAAAAGATTGGCTTCTTAACTAATTCCGGGAAATCCGCAGCCTTGTCCAGCTCATCCTCAAAAAAAGAGGGAAGCAGATTCGGGTGCTCTGGAAAAAGCTTCCACAACATTGGCAGAAGCGCCTTATTGGAAATAATCGCCTTCCAGGGCGGTTCCAACCAACGGACATTGCTTCCTGCCAACAGGGTCCCGAACTCCTCTCGGAGCATAAATTCCCACGGATACAGCTTAAACATCCAGGTAATTACCTGATCATTCAAATCGGTAAACTGACCCGCTTCATCCCGGCCAATATCTTCGATAAAGACAAAATGATTATTGATCCCCGCTTCGGAGGCACAATCCTGTAAATATTGAACCGTGCCCCGGTCCTCTTCCGTATCTTTACAGCAGGCGAAATGCAACTCCCGCCCCGGGGTCAGGAATTGTAAATCATGGAAGCGGTTAACCAGTTTTTCCTGCAGACTATTGAACTGATCAGACTGTAGCGGCAGAGACCTACGATCGACATTGTCCTGCAGCCACAACCACTGCCAGAAGCCGGTTTCATACAGAGAAGTGGGAGTATCAGCATTGTTCTCATAGAGCTTTGCCGGCCCCTGTCCGGAATAGGCAAAGTCCAGGCGAGAATAGAGACTGGGGTCGCCATTACGCCAGGATGTTCGCACAAAGTCCCAGTGCTGCTCGGGTATACAGAACCGCCTCAGCAACTCCTCATCCTCAAGCACACGGGCAACAACATCCAGGCACATCTGGTGAATTTCTTCAGTGGGATCTTCAATGTGCTTTTCTATCTGCTCCAAAGAGAATTGATAGTAGGCGCTTTCATCCCAGTAGGGTTCGCCATACATGGTATGGAAGTGAAACCCAAACTCCTGCGCTCGCTCTTGCCAACGCGGGCGCTCACCAATCGGCAACCTCAGCACAAATCAACCTCCCCAGCCGCGCGAACCACCACTGCTGGAGCGACCCCCTCCCCAGTTGGATTTGGCCGATGCCACTGCACCAAAGCCTCCACGGGAAACAGTTTTGGTAACTTTAGGCTTAGGCGCCGTAGCGCTTTTATCCACCTTATAAGATGAACGGCCATAGTCGCCAATAATGCCGCCGTCAGCTGTCATCAGCTTGTCGCGGTAACGGGAGCCTGAATAGCGGTAGACCGGGTTGTAGTAGCCATAGTTGTAGTGGCGATCCCTGTCATTGAGCATGGAGCCAACCATAAAGCCCGCCATCAGAGGCATCCAGACGCCGCTACTGGTCTCTTGGCAACTACCGAACTCAGCCTCACACTGAGAGAGACGGGAATACTTGGGCCCGGTGCGCTCCGCTTCCTCAACCGCGCGCTGATAAGCTGCTTCACATTGAGCTTCGTCCAGCTGGGTATTGGCCACACAGTCATCTACTGAAGAGACGACTTTAACTTCCTCATCTGAGGAGCAACCGACCAGGGCAGCCGCTACACCTAAGGCAAGTGGGCGCAGTAAAAAATTGGAGCCACCGCCCTTGCGCATCCTTGCCAGGTTAATATTCTTGGTACGCTTCATTACCACCCCCAATTAGTAGCTCATGCAAGCCGCATTCAATACGCCAACAGCGATTGTAGTTGCAGCCAACATAACACCGGCACTCACCTCTCCATCTTCGATGCGCTCAACAATACGCGGCATAAACCCAAAGCGGATAATGGCAAAAGCAATTAACTGGGCGATCAATGCAACCAGGGCCCAGATGGCGAAATCGACAATAGAAATAGAGTTACTGGCAGCACCACCTACGGCAATTGCAAAACCCAAAACAGCGCCACCAAAACCTATGGCGGCAGCCGTATTCTTATCTTCGCGGATCAACTTCCACTCATCGTGAGGGGTCACCAGTGCGTATAAAAATTTAAACGCGATCAAAAGTACCAGCGACAGGCCAAAGTAGGCCGCAAAATGCAAGATACCAGTCAGTAAATCATAAGGCTGGTCCATTAAATATCTCCTTATTATCCGTGTATTGTTATTTGTGAGGGGGTCAGAGTAATGCCGGTGCTAATCACCAAGCTGCGGCTCAAGTAGCCTGCATCCTCTTCTTTCTCTTCAGCTGAGAGAAAAAGGGATTCGGTTTGCTGATCAGACAATTCGCGCTCAAAAAGCATGGTGAATTGATCCGTTACTGAATAATCACCATCTTCATCGTAAGTCTTCTCGGCCATATGCACTGGGTTGTGGTAGTCCCCTGCTGCGGTCCATACACGGCTATAAGAGCGATCCTGCAGGTGATAACTGGGTGCGCCAATATCACTCTTTAACAATTTATTCCAAGCCTGCTCCGAACCGACATCCAGAGTGTCATAAAAATGGAACAGCTTTACATCGACAACATGCTCATCCCGCTGACCGCCCTCAGCAATCACTTGCAGCCAGGCATCATCATCAGTGTAAAAGCGATAAATCCAGGTACCATCTAGTTCGACAACACCGGCCGCTTTAATGATCTGGGTCGGTGAACAGGATTCAATGGTCAGTTCATCGAGTATCAGGCGAATAGCCAAAGGGTCCAGCTCAAAACTCGCCCCCATTCGCAAGCCCATAATTTCTGGAGTCTTGACCTTTGGAGCGTCCTTTCCCTTTATTTTATTTATCAGTTTGGTAAACATGTACCAACACCTTCTTCATTACTTTTTATATCGAAACAGCTTTTTTCATCGAGCCGCTTTGCAGAGATATAATACAGCATGTCGCCCTCGGTGACCTGATCGGTAAGCCCCGGGTTCACATCAATTTTAACCACGCCCTTTCTACGTACCGCAATTAAGGTCGCGGAGAGATCCCGCTTAAAATGGTCAAATAATTCACCGACAGGAAGAGGCTTCTCACCCCGATATTCAACGCTGTATTGGGTCATGCCGTATGTGCTATCGAGCAACTGTCGGTGCAACCTTGCGGAACCGGGGTCAAGCGAGGATTTTGCCAACATCTCTACAGCGACAGAGGGAATACATTCAATATTGGGACAGTGGGCACGGAGCAATTCACCCACATTTTCATCTTGGAAATAAGCCGTTTTATGGCTGTTCGGGCTGAGCTTGTCGCAGAATAAGGCGGTTGTAAGGGTTACATCATCCAGAGGGTTGTCGATAATAATTCGAGCGGCATCGGCCAACCCTGCCCTCTGCATACCTTCCCCGTGGGAAAACGATTCCACCCGGACAAAATCAATCTTACCCGGCATCGGATTTTCGATATCGGCTTCAACACAGAGGACAATCTCTGCTGCGCTACCGTTTGTTTTGGAGAGTAGCAACTCAATCAAGCGGAGCGTTCTGGTACCGTTCCAGCCGATAATTACTGTGTGATCAATATGGTTTGTCATACGCAAGCCCTTCTTGCCGCGATGCACAAATTCTGAAACCGCAAAGCCAATTCTTGTGACCACCATGGCAAACAGGCTGAGGCCCACTGGGATCACCCAAGCGGCAACTACGACTTTACCCTCAGGGGTTACCGGGGAGAAATCGCCGTAACCTACTGTCGATGCGGTAACGACCAACCAGTAAAAGAAATTCTCGCCCGCGACAATATCAGCTTCACCGGCAATTTTGAGCAGCCAATAGGAGATGAAAACATAGCTGCCTACAGCTATGAGAATGGTGGTTACATTGGCCCGAATGAAAAGCGACGCCAGAAGGCGTCGCACTCGATAAAGCAGCACTGTGTTAAGCCTTTTCGCGGCCCGCTAACAGTTGAGCCAACTTATCGCTGCCACTTTTCTGGCCGCCGGGCTTGATGCCCGCCGCTTTCAGCTTGGCATCCAGGCTGGAACCGGTTTCCTCTGAAGCCAGCTCTTCCGCAGCTTCAAGCTCAGCAGCACGCTGCTCCTGCTTGTTTTTGATGCGATCCAGGCTGTCCAGCGCTGTTTTGATCTTGCTATTCGCACCCATGTGGCGGGAAGAAACCGCTACCTGTGCTTTTTGAACAGACTCAGTCGCTTTGATCTGGTCAATCTGCTGCTCCATACGGCGCACATTGGTTTTTGCCTGGGTAATATTACCTTTCAGGGTGCTCTCTGAACTCAGGAATCCATCCAGGATGCTGCGCTCAGTTTCCAGCTGGCTTTCCAGCTCGGTAACACGCTCTGCACACTCAAGAGCGAGTTCGTTATCGCCCTTTTCACTCGCGTTGATTGCGTGAGTGCTATAGGTTTCAACGTCGGCTTGCAGCGCTTGGACCTTACTCTCAGTAAGTTTGCGCTTCGCCATGATTTTGGTTAGGTTTTCATCGCAAGCTTTCAATTCTTCCTTCGCCTCGCGTAATTCTTGGTCAAGAATACGAATCGATTGGCTATCCGCTACTGCTTCTGTTCCTTCGTTAACAGCGCCTTTCAAAGCAGTCCAAATTCTCTTAAGGCTCATGCTACACCCTCCGTTTCAAAATGATCGGCAAATAAATCCAGGAAGTCACCCACATTGGAAAACAGGGTCTCAACCTCCTCGATAACAACTTCGTCCTTGCTGGACACCGACAGAGCACCGAAAGCGACGTAGTAGTTCTCACCACCAATATTCTTAATCGCAATGGCTGTCAGGGGCACCAGCTGATGTGTTTGCAGAACCATTTCATTGAGCGCTGCCACATCATCTACCTGGCTCACGGGAAACAGAATGCTCTCTACAACTATCTGCTTCTCGCCAACATAGACAAACGCATCGACGCCTTCATCGTTGGAAATACTGAGGCAATCCCCCTCAGATTCGACCACCCATCCGGAGTGGTTTTCCGCCAATTGGCGCAGGTTCTCATTGTTCCAGGTCATCTCAACTCCCTCGCTGTGGAATATTGGTCACAAATATAGCACCAAAAAATCTGCGGTCAATAACTTATTACAAACTAATGTTGCAAATAATACACACAAAGATAATATTTACCACATTGGTGATAGTGAATAGGACGGAGTAGAGCCCATGGACCACAAGCAAAGCCTGAGCAACCAGCAAGCACTGACCCCTTACAAGCAGGCAATTGCTCGCTATGTGCGCGCATCAATGGCACTAAAGGGCATGCGTTACGGGGATCTCGCCCAAGCACTGGCCGAGAGAGGAATTTCAATGACACCGGAAAACCTGCGCAGCAAAGTCAGCAAGTGCATGTTTTCAGCAGATCTGCTGGCAGCCATCATCGATGCCATGTCGGTGGAGGACAGCGCCATGCTTGAAATCCTCAAACAGGCCCGTGAGCTGCAAGATCGAGGACTCTATGCCGAGCAGGAGAAAAGCTAACACGCCACCTCCTTGGACACCAGTACACGCAATCACACTTTGACTCCGTCGTCAGTAATCAAGCTTACCCGCTGAAGAACCGGGGTATCCACGACTCACCTGCATAGTTCCTTTACAGGTGAGTTAGTAGTGATGCAATTTGACGACTGGCTCACCATTACCACACTTTCCGACAACCTCAGGCTCTGAAAGCTTGGCCCCTGCAGGAATAATCTTATTCGTTGGCCACCAAACAAAGCAGGCATACCTGAAATTGACTGCCCAGTTACAGTAGAGGCGTCCGTCCTCTTCCTCATAGAACCGCGCCTGGCAGAAACTTAAAGTGGGACTTCGCACCCCTTGAACCTGCTGGGGATCAGCCAAAGAAACTTGGACTCCGGCAATTGCAACCACAGAGAGGGAGAGAATCAGCAACCAGGATTTCATAGATCTACTCTGGAATTTTGCTCAAACCTCCTTGAAGACTAGCAGCTGCGGCGTAACTTTCATCTCTGAGCCCTAAGCAGCGGCACTAACCGTCAGGAATAGCAGCTTCAGATACAGGCACTTTTTCCTGCTGAAGGATCATCAATAACTGCTCGATGCAGCCCTGCCGGTCTTTTAGCCAGTTAATATACGGCAGGGGAAAAACCGGAATGCCTGCCCGATACAATGCCTTGTAGACCTTTACACTAAAGTAAGACTCGTAGTCGCCGGGATACCCAATCAGGTCAATACCGATAAAACGCCCGCTCACAGCACAAACCACATCTACAATCTGCCCAGCCACAGGAAAGCCTACCCAATGGGGAATTTCGTGCTGGGTTAATAAATGGCTAACTTCACTCGCAAAACGACATACGATTTCATCACCTTGCAAATGACTGCCAACGGGGTGTGGAAACTCAACATATTGACGCAAGAGATGATCCGAGGGGAGAGTTTGGGGCTCAATCGACAACGCAACCAACTGCTTTTCTTTTGCCCTGGTAATTGCGACATTAAACACATCCGCCCGGTTTAAGTAGCTGGCTGCCCGCAACGATTGGCTATCAATAGCCATGGAGATAAGCATTAAATCTCGCTCCTCTCCTTGAAAACCATAGGGCGTGGCAACGCGTACAGAAAAACTCTGTAACTTCTGAGAGGAGAAAACTTTAATCAACTCCCCTTCCAAATAATCGACCTGATCCCGATAGGGAGACAAAACACCGACCGACGGCCGAATTGCAGCATCGGCATAGCGCTCGAAATGCGCTTTCAATTGGGCAATAACCCAGTCGCGCTCTACAGTGTTTCTCCCATTTTTTCTCCGGCGCCCTGGAAGTTGATAAAATTCCAGCGCCGACTCTGGTAATGGTTTGGGCCTGGCCCTCATAACTTTCAAGCGGCCGGAGTAAAAAGCATGGTTACTGAATGCGATCAGCTCTGGATGGCTGCGAAAGTGCTCATCCAGCATCACAACAGCTTGTTGAGTGGGAATCACGTCTGAAGCCAAATCCAAAAGTGATTGATCCCTATAGCTCAGTTTTGGCGGCACCCCGGCATCTTTTACCACTCCCTGCCAGATACTTTGCTGCCGGTTGCGGGAAAGAAATGAAACATGCCGCAGTTGTTTACTGTCACCGACAATCACTGCCCGCTCAGCTCGAAACAGAGCCGGCAGTGAACTCGCAATATCACACTGGGTTGCCTCATCAAAGACTACCAAATCGAACATGGCGGGCGATAACGGCAGCACTTCATTGAGTTCATCTGCCTCCACCAGCCATATGGGGAACGCCTGCATTACCACCCGCATATCAGTTTGGGCAAAGCGCTCCGCCTGTACTTTTGAAGTTCGAGATCGCAAGGCTTGATTGAATTGGCTCAGGGTACCTCGATTCTTTTCCAGCAGTCTGTGCAATGTATCGCGGCGATAAGTATTCAAATACTGACTTGCCAGGCTTTCAAAGTTGCGCCGACAATCATCAATCGCACCTTGTGATTGCCACAGACTTTTAACACTCAATCGATTTACAAAGAAGCTCCAGGCATGTCGTGCTACCCACTGAGCAAACCGACCTACACTAACAGCGCGCGCCAATCCCAGCTCTTTGGAGAAGCGCTTCTCCAAGCCCCTCAAGGCTCGATAAGCCCTCTTCAGTTCCCTCTTCACCTGGGCAGGCTTTCTCTCTGGAAGTTCCACCCCCTCTTTCAGCAGCCTATCCAGATGAGCTTTTAAGCTGGGGATAAAACCCCGCTCCTCTCGATGTACATACCCCTGAGTCAGCCCGTACTCATCTCGCAACTTATCCCGCACCACATCCAATGCTTGCTGGTTCTTCGACACCACCAAAACACTTTCACCATGCAGCACTCGATCGAGAACCATAGCGGCGATTGTAAAACTCTTTCCCGCACCGGGCGGACCTGAAACAAGACTAAGAGGAAAGCGAGCCGCATTTTCAAGTGCCCTCTCCTGAGCCCCACTCAACAGACCCGGCAGCATATCCGGCTCACACGCTTTCTGTGCAGTTTCCCAGTGGCGCTCTCCCAGTAATGCCTGTAACGGAGGAGATAATTTTTTTTCCCTGCCTAAAAGTTGTAATTCGTGCAGTACTCCACGAGAGCCCCTCGATCTATCCGCAAGAATTACCGCACCCGCCGAGACCAAGGACAACTGAGCACCCTTCGATGCACTTTCAACAGCTGCCTTACCACTCAAGTTAGGCCAGCGCCCCAATTCCTCTACATTTTCCAAAATAGTGTAATAGGTTAGCCAGCGACCGACGTCAGCCAGCTGTGTCGAAGAAAGCGGCGAAGCAAGCACTGGGAAACTATCTGTTATTGAGGACTCAACATCAGGTTTAAGCAGTTGACGTAAAACAGGGAGATTAACGTGAATGTTTGCAGGGTTGATCTCTACAAAACAATCATCATCAAAATGTAGCTTGGCGGGAAAATAAAGTAGTGGTGCACAGAACTTGCGTTTTGCACTTAGTCCAGATTGGAGAGCATAGTTACCACAAATAAACAGGCAACCATAAATCAGCCGCCGCTCCTTTCGGTAAGCATCCACTTGTTCCAGCAGTTTTGCTCCCGCAGTAGCGGAGACAGGTACACGTGGTAACTCATCAGCTCCCAAATAGTCCCGCTCATCTAAGAACAGACGCCGATTCGATTTGAGATTTAGAATATTGTTGAGGGAGAGGTCGTAACTGTCAGCTTGATAGCAGCGCCGAAAGTATTCGATTAACTTCTTGGGGTGGTGCTGCATTGCAAATAACTCCTGGGGGACAACAAAATTCTAACGGATGCCGGAACCTTGTTATACCCCCCGGAGATTACTTGTCCTCAGCCATCCGCCATTAGCGATTGATATTTGCGGCGCTCGCCCACACTCAGCTGAAGGCCATACTTATCTACGATTGCCATAAACCGCTTGAGGTAAACTTGCTTGACCGGTCCATAGGGCGGCATCCACTTGTCCGGCCCTTTGTGGCCTTTACTTTGGTTACGACCGTCATCAACCAGCCATAAATTCTCGATGTCCTCAGCAAACCGCTGCTTTCGCTTGCGCGTCCAATCAGCTCCCCCGTGATCGTGCGCCCACTTCAGCGGCACAATATGTTCCACATCAAGATCTGAAGCTTTTACAAAGAAGCCGCCTGTGTAAGGATCCAGCCACAAACCGGTGTCTACTTTGCAGTGATTGGAGCGGGTATAGGTTACCGGGGACAGTGAATAGCGAATTAACAACTCATGGCGGGTATCCTGGCAATCCTGATCGGAATCAGACCACTTGGGCAGCCACTCCGCCCGATCATAGGACGCTGCAAAAGCGGAAAAACTGAAGGAGAAAACTACAGCAATGGAAAAAAGCTTAGAAACTGACCGAACGCTCATACATCAACTACCAATCAAACCAGAGCGCTAGGTTACAAGAAAGTGTGTACCAATTGTATGCGGCGGTTCAAATCAATAAGAAATGGTTCAAACGTTATACAAAACACCCCAAATGAAAAAATAGGGCTATAGCAAGGGTAATGAAGAGCAGGATATTTCGATCAATTTTTTTACACCTGATAAAAATGCCCTGCCTGATTAACGCTTGACAGGGCATAATTTATCAACGATAGATCTTGCTACTTGTCCAGCCCTACCGCTTGAGGGATATAGATTGCGTGCAACTGTCCTCCGGCCATCATTTCCTGAATCAATTGTGTAGTGGGACCATTTTTTTGGTCACGCACATTAAAGGAATTCAGGTAACTATCCACTCGACCTTCAAAATCATAGTGAAACTGGGTTGAACTCAAGAACCAACCATCACCCAGAATATCGCCCACATAAATAACCCCGGATGCTTCAGCATCGGTAGAGAGCGCAGCCTCTATCCCGGTATCATCCAGCCCACTGCGAACCTTGGAGGATTGTGAGTAGTATTGACGGTAGGGCTTACTCGCCACATGCTCTTCCAGCAGCATTTGGTATTCCTCCTCAGTAGGCTCAGCTTCCAATTCTCCACTTGCCAGCTGTTTCTCGATCTTCAGATCGAGCTCGTCTTCACTATCGCCAATAATTTCCGGGTTAAATTCGGCAACACGGATCATCTCTCCGGTTTCAGGGTCGAGAACGTAGATTGGTGAGTAATAATTAGATTTATCAAATTGCAACACCAAGCGAGTCTTATTATCGACACCAGCAACCGCTGCCATATTGTCGAAATTCTCATAGTTATCAGTTATATCGCCATCGGATTTGCTACTCACTACTCTCTTGATGATTCCACCATCTGTTGGATTGGTGATATCCGCAAACTCAAGCTGGTATACACCGTACTTGGCTCCAAAATAAAAGCTATTGGGATCTAATGGGTCCCAATCACCATCTTCCGGGGAACGCCACTGGGAGACTTCCATTCCAGTGGTATGAATGCGGAAGGCCTGCTGGCTCATATCGCGAATATCCTCTGGCTTCCCATCTCCGTCGGTATCCTGGCTGGAGAGTTGTACCAACTCAAACATCAATTCGTTATCGTCAAACAGCGCTCGATTGTTACTATCACTAAAATCAACCACCGGCGCGCCATCGCTATCCAGAACCCGAACCGCATACAGCTCACCATTGGTCAAGCCAGCCTTATCAACTTCACTGCCTTCATTGGTTTTTTCACCAACATAGACTGTGAGAAAACCTCCATTGCGATAAGCATCATCTTCATCACCCCGAGGCCGTTCATCATCGACAGACAGCAGTATGGTTTTATCCTGTGCTTTATAGTTGGGTACGATATTCTCAAAGCGAGATTTACCGAGTAGTGGCAATTCATAAGCATCACCAGCATTGTCTCCGGTTGTCAAAACAGCGATACCGCGACCGATATAAATTTCCGATTTGTCGTACTCGTAGACAGACTCGATCTCACTCTTGGCTTTCGCCTCACCACTGATGCTACCAAAAGCATCAAATCGAAGGCCTTCATAACCACGCTTCTCAACCAAACCATCATAATAAGTTTTGAGGCTCTCGCCACCGTCACTCTCTTCGCCGGTCAAGAACATCCGCACCTGGGTACCTTTGCCGCTTTCCGCATTATAGAAAGCAGTTTCAGCTGGCAGAGTTGCGGAGCAGAAACGTTCGAATGCTCCCGTATTCACAAGGTCCCCATCCGCATCAAAATAGGGTTTCATTTGTGTTACGTAGGTATATCCTGGATATTCAGCAACCTCACCATCCGTGTCATACAGGGTACGCCGCCAGGCATAAACACCTTTAATCAGGTCCTCACCACCCTCAATTTCCCCGGTGGTTTTATTGATTACCCACTTTGAAATGAAGGTGCCTGTCGATCGGAGACTGCGATTTGAGTTCTCCAGCACCACCCCATCACCGCCAACAAAGTTGTAGTGTTCCTGGTTCATAAACAGGGTAAATGTATCGTCGTCATTATCCAGATACCCCAAACCATCGGGTTCTCCAGACAATACATAAAGGCCATCTGTATCCGCAGCATCGAGACTTGGGTGCTCCTCGAATATAGGAAGCATATCCTGTTGGGGAACATTTTCACTGGAGTAATCGGTGGGGAGATAACCATTGCTGAGCAGATTAATTACCTTGACGTTTTCAGCCGTGGCGACAACATGTGGTACCTGCATTGTTGAAGGACCAATATGCGCAGCAGCCTCAGAACCAGCAACTGATTCAAATAGACTGACTTCCTCTGGCACTTCCGGATCTGGAGTTACCACTACCGGATCATCATTATCGTCACTACAACCAGCCAAAATTGCCGGTATAGTGATAGCTAACGCTGCTCTTTTGAAAAATTTATGATTTTTCATTGCCACTCCAATGCGTTGATTCCCCACCCGAAGGCGGTTCCAGTTATAAAGGCGGCATAGAGTAGTTGTGCTAAATGACAGACTTAATAAGGTTTGATTACAGACGAAGAATAATTTAGTTCAATAAATTTAATTTTCTGCACAAAGGTCTTCATATATTTCAATGAAAATCTCCCTATCAGAAAACAACCCTATAATTTATGGATAAAAAACGAAGACAAAAAAAATCCCGTACCAAGTGAATAGTAACTTGGTACGGGACTCTTAGATCAGCCCCAAATTAGGGCAAACATGTTTTAAACGGATACAGGTTCGCTAATAGCCGCCTCTTTGCGTTGCTCCTTGGTTTCAGTTTCCCCGCCGATTACTTCGTTGGGTCTCACTTTGTGGAATACCGCATAGAACACAGGGATTGCAATCAGTGTCAACACCGTAGCAAATCCAAGCCCACCCATAATTGTCACCGCCATATCCGCAAAGAAAGCGTCGAACAGAAGCGGGGACATTCCCAAAATAGTAGTGACAGCGGCAAGGAATACCGGACGCAAACGGCTAACGCTGGCCCGTTGGATAGCTGTCAATCTCGGTAGGCCCGCGTGGGTCTGAACCTCAATCTCATCCACCAATACCACGGCATTTTTAATCAACATACCAGACAAGCTGAGGACACCGAGAAGAGACATAAATCCAAATGGTAATCCCGTCGCCAACAACCCGACAACAACACCGACGAGACACATAGGAACAACCAGCCAGATGATCACCGGCTCACGAACAGTACCGAACAGCAGTATCGACACCAGGATCATAATCAGGAAGCCCAAGGGTAAACCTTTACCTAACGACTTCTGTGCATCGGTAGAACTTTCGTACTCACCACCGAATTCAACCTTGAAGCCTGGTGGCAACTTCATCTCTTCAACCCAGGGACGTATGCGACCAAAGGCTGCCATTGCCGTAACACCTTCAGGCGCATCCGCACTGATGGTAATAGTCGGTACCCTGTTGCGTCTTTGGATCAATCCTTCATCAGCGGTTAACTCGAAATCAGTAATCAACTGTCCTGCCGGAATATAACCCTGCTCATTGGGGCTCCATACCAAGCGGTCTTCCAGTGAACCCACCTGATTGCGATCTCCCTCTGGCATACGGGCAACAATAGGGATAATACGGTCACCGCTTTCAAAGTCGCCAACGGTGTAACCCGCAGTGGCAAACTGAATCATACGACTGACATCAGCATTGGTAACCCCGGCAACTCGCGCCCGCTCATCATCCAGATGTGCGTGCAGAGTAGGCTCTCTGCTGCGCCAGTTGTGACGAATATCTTCCAGTTCTTTTTCACGGAACTGCTGTTCTACACTGACCGCCAAGGTACGCAGTGTCTGGTAATCCGGACCTGAAATACGCACTTCAACATCCGATCCGCCACCGGGACCAAACACCAGGCGTTTGAAAGTAATCAATGCTTCCGGCTGCGCTACACGCAACTTCGCCTTGGCACTCTCTATCAACTGGGGGATTTGCTCCCGGTTTTCAGTGCGAACAATCAACTGGCCATAAGACGCATTGGGTGGCTCGGGAGCATAGGTCAGCATAAAGCGATCGGCCCCGCGACCAGCTACCGCCGTTACGGAGACAACTTCATCCTGTTCCTGGAAGAATGCAGTCGCTTCCTGAAGCGCCTTATCAGTACGATTAATATCACTGCCCTGAGGCATGAAGTAGTTAACATAAAAAAGAGGAGCATTTGAATTTGGGAAGAACCCCTGCTTCACAAACCCGAAAGCAAAGTAGCTGGCCAGGGTCACCACAATAAGTACTGCAATGGTTAGGCCCCTGCGCTTCAACGCTCCTGATAAAGCACCGGAATACATGTTGTAGAAGCGGCCATCGTACGGATCATCCGAGTCGGCTTGCTTACCCGGCTTAAACAGGTGATAACCCAAGTAAGGGGTAATAGTAATTGCCAGTATCCAGCTGAGTAGCAGGGAGATACCAATTACCGCAAACAGGGAGAAAAGGAATTCACCAGTAGCATCATCGGACAGACCGATACCGGAGAAGGCCATAATACCGATAATGGTCGCACCCAGCAGTGGCCAGAAAGTCTGGCGGACTACGCGCCTGGCAGCACTCTTAGGCTCTTCTTTTCTCTGAACCCCCATCAGCATCCCTTCGGCAACCACGATGGCATTATCAACCAACATACCCATGGCGATAATCAGGGCACCGAGAGAGATCCGCTGTAAATTCAAACCAAACAGGTTCATGATTAACACGGTGCCCAAAACGGTCAAACCGAGGACAGTGCCAACCACAACGCCGGAACGCCAGCCCATAAATACACAAAGTACTAGAGTAACGATCACGACAGAAGAAACCAGGTTAAAGAGGAAACCGTCAACACTCTCCTCTACTACCTGATGCTGCTCGTAAATAGGATGGATTTCTACACCCAGGGGCAATGCCTGCTTAATCTGCTCCAGCCTGGCCTCTACCGCCTTGCCAACGTTCACGATATTGGTATTTTCCGCACCGGCCACACCCAGCAGAATGGCCTGCTTACCATCAAATCGGGCAATAAAGCTTGGGCTTTCATCGTAACCGAGAGAAATATCGGCGATATCACGAACGGCCAGCATCGCGGTAGAACCGGGCACGCCGACGAGAATATTACGAATGGATTCCAGGTCACTCGCAGGATTATCAACCAGTATGCGGGTACGTAAATCCTGACCTCCAATCTCGCCAACTTTCTGGGTCGAACTTTCAGATTGCAGTACCTGCGCTAAGTCATCCAGGGAAAAACCAAACTGGGCCAGGCGGGATTCATCAATATCCAGGTAAGCCACTTCGTCGATAATGCCTGAGCGGGAAACCTTGGCAACCCCCTCAACTCCCAGTAACTCCCGGCGAATCGCTTTGGTAATTTCACGCATTTCAGTCAGCGAAAACCCTTCTCCGGTAATCGCATAATAAATACCGTAAACCTCACCAAAGTCATCATTCACAATGGAGGGTAAAGCACCGCTGGGCAGGTCACTTTGAGCATCATTAACCTTGCGCC
The DNA here is from genome assembly GCF_056311705.1 of Microbulbifer sp. ABM4_008. NCBI lineage: Bacteria > Pseudomonadati > Pseudomonadota > Gammaproteobacteria > Cellvibrionales > Microbulbiferaceae > Microbulbifer > Microbulbifer sp. ABM4_008. The sequence continues at coordinate 3,132,015 of NZ_CM149970.1, forward strand.
GCAATTCATCCCAAACCTGGGCAAGTTCCTGCGAGGCATACTGATCTTTGATTTCCACCCGAATTTCAGACATTCCCGGACTTGAGGTGGAAGAGACCTTGTCCAGCTGTCCCATTTGTTGGATGGCCACCTCAAGCTTTTCGGTGACCTCCTCTTCTACACGCTGGGCGCTGGCGCCTGGGTAGAAGGTGTAAACACGGGCTTCCTTGATCGTAAACGCAGGATCTTCGAGGCGCCCAATATCTGAAAGTCCCCAAAGACCACCGATTAAGCAAATCAGCATCAACAGCCAGCTATAAACTGGCTTTTCTATAAATATGTCAGAAATCTTCACAACATTTTCCCTACTGTTAACAGGGCCAGAGCTAACACACTAATTAGTGCTGTGCGTAATTGCGTACTTTTGCACCGTCATAAAGGTGCTGGCCGCCGGTAGCAACCAGTTTCATAGCCGGGCTAATGCCATCTTTAATCTGAACCGACTCACCATCAGTACGCCCGAGGGTCACGGAAGCTTTGGAAACAGACTGGTCTGCATTAATTTGCCAAACATAGGGCTTACCTTCCGGGCCAGTCTGCACTGCTGAAAGGGGAACCCACAGGTCACCACTCGCTTTATTCAACTTCACACTAACGCGAGCGGTCATGCCGGGAAGGATCTGTACATTTTCGGGGCGGGGCATTCCAAACTCGACAACGTAAGTCTGGGTAACGCTGTCTGCCTCAGCCTGGTGCTCACGGTAAGTAAGTGGGAACTCCTTGCCCGGCAAAAATTCAAATTCGGCGGTCATGGAGTTGACTTGCTCTTCATTAACCGTGGCCAACAGCTTTTCAGGCACGGAGATTTGAATTCGAACTTCAGAAATATTCTGCAAACGGACAATTGCCTGGCCGGCCTGGACGTTGGTGTAATTCTCTACCAGCTGGCGAGTTGCCAAAGCATCGAAAGGAACCCTTAGCTGTGTATAAGCCAGGTCCTGCTCAGCACGTTCCAGGGTCACTTTAGCCAAGTCAAAGTTACTTTTCGTTTCATCCAGCTGCTGCTGTGAAATAACTTTTGACCCTGCCAGAGAGCGCTGACGATTGAGGGTTTTTTCCAGCAACTCTACATTTAATCGGGCTTCTTTTACCCTGCGCAGGTAATCCCGCTGATCAAGCTCTGCTATCAGGGTTCCCTTTGGAATAATTTCACCTTCGCGAATTGTGAGCTTGTCCAGCTTCCCACCGACCTGGAAAGATAGATCGACACTCTGCACTGCCTTAACACGACCGGCAAACTGTCGATCTTTGACCTGGTCATTACTGGCAACGGTAGCTACTTTCACGGGCCAGACGTGCTCTGCTTGCGCCTGCTCCGTCTTCGATTCGGAGCATCCTGCCAGAACTGCAACTGCTGCGATCAAAACGGCCAATGAGAAACGCGATCTTGGCGATATATTCATATTTATCATCCACAAACTGTATTAACTGGGGCTGACCTTTAGTTCAGGTCGGCAGAGAGCGCCAGCAGACGTCCCTGTAAACGTTCAATAATCGGGTCTTCGGACTCAACCACACCGAGTACGCGACCCAGGAACATGCCCTGGGCCGCCAGGATTAGCAGTTCCGCCATTTCCGGGTCACAATACGCATCGCATATATCGCGACGCTGCTGCTCCTCTTTGTCTTTTACCGGCCCCAGCAACATGGGGTCTTCGGCCACGGCGGCGATCAGTGAGCGAGGCAGCCCCTTGTCATCCTCCATCAATTCAAAAATGCTCTTCAAGCGCGACACCAACAAGCTGTCCCCCGAGGACACAAAAGTGGCAACACTGTCATCTTCACGAGCTATTGCCGCCTCCAGCATCGCCTTCAGGAGTGACTGCTTAGTTCGAAAATGATGAATCAAACCGCCCTTGCTGAGCCCGCACTGTGCAGCCACCGCATCCAGGGTCAACTTGCGCGCCCCGCGATCCCGGACTACTTCTTCTGCTGCTCGAACAATGGCAGCTTTGTCGACTCTCGACACATGACCTCCTGGGCACCATCAATCAAAACCAACCGGTTGGTCGGTATCTTAGCGGCAACATTTTAAAGGTCAAGCTATGCTACGCTCCCTCACCAGAAAACATGGTTAAAAAGTGTTACGAGAGCGTTAAGTTCACGCTGGAGAGATGATTTATGACGGATCGGTACTGCCCCTGTGGATCGGGCAAGCCCCTTGATACCTGCTGCGGACTCTATTTGTCGGGAAAGGCTTACCCCAATAATGCAGAAGCGGTTATGCGCAGTCGCTATACGGCCTTTGCAACCGGAAATTTTCGGTACCTGAAAAAAACCTGGCATCCCGACACCTGCCCAGAACTGCAAGCTGAGGATATTGAAACCCAGTGGACAAAATTGGAAGTTATTAAGAGTAAGGCGGGACTAAAAAAGTCGATTGTGGAATTTAAGGCTTGGTATACAGAAAATGACCAAGAACACCTAATTCACGAAATTTCACTATTTAAGTTATTTAAGAAGCGCTGGGTATATTTGGAAGCTCTACCCAACTGGCCTAATGGGAAATCGGCTCGCAGAGAACACGGCTAGCTAAAGAGGCGATATCAAAGAAAAAATAGCAGCAAAAGCCTGGGGGCGGGAGTCGCACTCCCGCACCTCTTTACGCAGCTTCTGCTTGCTAGCGAAACGCCCCGAAGATTTTGCCTTTACGTGGGCACCACCCTTTCTCATTAGCGGATTACGCGCAACGTAACTACGAATTTTTTCTTTCTTTTTCATAAAACTTCACCTTTTACTTTTAGTAGATCCACTCTTCCAAATATCTTCTCACTCAAAACTTGTATTGATACCTCCTTATTTATCCCTTGATACAAATTACCTGACGGAGTGTGTGCACCACCTCCACAAGATCGGACTGGTTCTCCATCACTTGATCAATATCCTTATAAGCAGCAGGAATCTCATCCAGAACGCCCTTATCTTTACGGCACTGCACGCCTCGGGTCTGCTCTTCCAAATCCTGCCTGGTAAAACGCTGGCGAGCCGCTGTACGACTCATTTTTCGACCAGCTCCGTGGGCGCAGGAACAAAAAGATTCCTTATTGCCAAGCCCACGCACGATAAATGACTTAGCCCCCATAGAGCCGGGAATAATTCCCAGCTGATCCCTCTGAGCACTAATAGCCCCTTTGCGAGTCACGAAAACATCTCTATCAAAATGACGCTCGCGAACAACATAATTATGGTGGCAATTAATTGCCTCTGTGGTCAAAGTAAACTTTGGCAAGCTTACCTTCAGGCATCCAAGCACAAGCTTCATCATTTCCTGCCTGTTCCAGCGAGCATATTCCTGCGCCCAATTAACCGCTTCAATATAATCGTCAAAATTCTGGCAGCCTTCTGAGAAATAGGCCAGATCCCTATCCGGAAGATTGTGCATATGCCCAGCCATATCCCGTCGGGCCAACTGGATAAAATGCTGACCAATAGCATTGCCAATCCCTCGACTCCCCGAATGCAACATCACCCAGACAGCACCACTCTCATCAATACATATTTCGATAAAGTGATTACCACCCCCTAATGTACCCATTTGGGTCACCCAGGTTTTTTGTGGCTGATGCAGCTTCTTCAGTAACCCTGGATGCTTTGAAAACAATCTATCCACACCGGGAGCTAAAAGTTTGCAGGCAGATTCCCTGGCGCTGATCAGTTTATGTCGTCCCTGACCAACCGGCACTTTCACCTCAATGGCGTCCCGCAGTGCTTTCAGATTGTCTGGCAGCTGATGGGCTTGTAGCGAAGTTCGCACCGCATTCATTCCACAACCAATATCCACCCCAACGGCAGCAGGAATTATCGCACTTACCGTTGGGATCACCGATCCTACCGTTGCCCCCTTTCCCAAATGCACATCCGGCATAGCAGCAACATGGGAGTGCACAATAGGAAGCTGGGCAATATTCTTTAACTGTTGCATTGCCTTGGGCTCAATATCATCGGTATAGATTTTTACCGGTACCGTGCCAGGCGGTGCATTTCGATTTAACACTGTTTTTACAGGCATATTTTATCCCTGGATTAATCCACTTAACTGAAACGGCAATCCAAGCTAAAACAAAAAAGCCCCGGCATTTGCCAGGGCTTTTGGAAGGTCTGGCTTGGAAAGCAATATCACTTTCCAAGCTCAAGCGCGTGAAAAGTGATTAAACAAATAAACTCTTAATATCTACATTTCGCATTTCACGGCTCCTTAGTGGTGCGATCCACTTCAAAAATACTGCCAATTAGAATGCCAACCTTGAAACTAGATCAGCAATGGAATTTAGGTGCAGTTTATTCTCATTTGGTACCATGTCAAGCCTGTTTTTTGCCTATCGATAAAAATTCTACCCTGAATTCACTAACCAACTTTTACTTTTCAGCATAGCTTGAGGGCTCGCTATGCCATAAAATCGTGTTACCGAAATTACAGTCCAATCGCCACATCCCCCAAATGACCACTCAAGAACCTACCATTCTCTTTGAAGACGACTACCTGCTTGCCGCTTATAAACCAGAGGGGTGGCTTGTTCACAGGTCAGAAATAGACCGCCATGAAAAGCGTGTACTTTTGCAATATTTGAGGAACCTATGTGGCAGCTTTCTTTATCCAGTACATCGACTGGATAAGCCTACCTCCGGTGTTATTATTTTTGCCAAAAGCAGTGAGATTGCTGCACAGGTACAGCAGCAGCTGGAAAGTGATTTATCATCAAAAAAATATATTGCTGTATGCAGAGGGTATAGCCCGGAAGAAGGTGCCATTGACTATGCCCTCCCCCCCGTTGCCGACTTCAAACACCAGAGGAAGCGACCAAAAACGGATCTGCCACGTCAGCGGGCTGTTACATTGTACCGACGCTTGGAGACTATTGAGCTACCTTATGAGGTTGATCGCTACCCGACCAGCCGGTATTCCCTAGTAGAAATCCAATTGAAAACAGGGCGGCGCCATCAAATAAGAAGGCATTTCAAGCATATCCACCACCCTCTAATTGGCTGCCCGAAATATGGGAAGTCAACCCATAATCGTTTCTTTGCCAACAGGCTCGAGTGCTCTCGACTGCTTTTGCATGCATCTGAGCTCAAGCTTGAACATCCGGTGAGCGGTTCTCAGCTGAAAATACAATGCGAAATACAGGGAAGTTTCTTGCAATTAATTCAGCGATTTAAATGGAAACTTTAATTTATAAAGCCTCTGAGTTACTCAGAAACCCTCAAGCCTTACATAGTGCATGGGGCGGTTTGCCCAGGATAAGAGCACAATGGCGCTGAATTAATAATTTCCGATGTACAGCAGGCTGAGCTTCCGCCATTTAATTGGCCGCACCCTGGGCCGCCACAGGCCCCACACGAGCTGGAACAGCAAGCTCCCGACCCATTGTATATTCCAGCTTTCTCATTTTCGCATACAGCCCCCTTAAGGCCATATATCTTTCTCCCTTGCTTCACTGAAATATTGTCAAAGTAGGCATAGACTTTTTTGGAGGGTGACCACAAAGCTGAACTACCGCCATGAAAAGTACTGAACTGAAATTTATCAATAGCTACCCTATCACTACCCGTCAGCCGTAACCCTTGTTCCTCTACAATTTTTTTGCCATTTATAAATAGCTCGATATATCCGTCAGCATTATTTGCACTGCTATTTAATTGCACAAACAACTCAATCCGATACCAAGTATCCCGCTCAAATCTAAAGCTGTCATTCCCTTGATACCCATCTCCACACCGAGCGACTCTATCCTGATGATAGGTATAGAGCCCGACCCTACCCTCCGCACCAAACTTAACCCGCACACTCCAACTCTTCGGATCGATAGGTACGCATCCTGAAGCCTGCCCCCCACCAGCAAGGCCGTGTAGCTTACCTCCCTTAACAAACTCGAAGTTCCGATGAAACTTCACATCGTAAGCGAGAGTTGCCGATGAAACAGATTTGGCTAATTGGATTGATGTACTAATTCTCTCAGAACCCTTTTCATAAGGAATATACTGAGCTTCCAGAGCATACCCATCACCGGGCATTGGAATTAAATTTAAATGCTGATCATCAAACGTAGCCAGTGGCTGCAAATCAAAAGTTCTTCGCAACAAGGTAATATCGGTATATTTCATATAGGGAATCCCAACCCGATATCTACCAGAATTTGAAATTGCACTGAATCTGCCTTGATTTGATGAAAACCCGTATACATAGATCTTCTTTCTTACAAACTTTTTCATTTCCTCATAATTCAAATAAAACTTGAATCCATGGGGAACGCCCTGGGTATCACATATATTGGCAATTCCCTTTGACGACTTCTGATCAGCTCTGGAAACTTTTAATGGAAACCCACTTCTACTGTCTCCACCTAGATAAAGACCAACAGAAACTGACTTGAATACTCCTTTCTGACACGCCCACCCAGAAACAACCAAGCCTCCCCCCAAATATTCAACCCGATCAACCCTACCGATCATCTGGGCGAAATCCTGATTACCTGTACTAAATGAAAAAAGAGTCACGAGTAAAAACACAGAAAACATCTTGAATAATACCCGACAGCATTGACATCACTATTAAATATAGAAGCTACTTGTTCGGATAAGTGAGGGCACACGCAGCCCGAGAAAATCATAAGAAAGCGCGAAATTAAATGCTAAAGGCTTCCGCCGTCTTGGCGGAACAATATTGGTTTTAAGGGCGTTTAACGCCCTTTAGAAACTTGATGCAAAAATATTCACTGAAATGAAAGGCGGTAGTCACGCCAATAAGGGGCGCAGAAACTAAAGTTAGTGTTCAGAATTACCGTGAGAAGCCTCTTCCTGAGATTTACTGCGAATCCCAAATAGCCCCTTGCGCTCAGTTTTACCTTCCGGCTCCGGCTGTAGAAAACTGCGCAATTTATCTTTTTCCCACATGGCATCCTGATAGCCGAGATCGATAAGTTCTTCGATATATGGCCTTTCAAATAATAGATAACTGGCTGCGGAAACACCGCCACCGGGATTGGTCGCACCCGTAGAGCGGAATAACCAGCGTAGCGCCGAGGGAAGGTGACCAAGTTTTCTGCCACTAAGACGCCCTAAACTCTGCGAGGGCTCAATAACAACCGACTCTACCGAACGTAACAATTTCAAATCCGTATGATCTGTTGGATCCACATAGTCAAGTAACATATTTACTCGATCCAGATGCTCCAGGTCCGCCTCCAAGCTATCGATAAATGCGGCATTGAATAACTGAGCAGCTATTTGCGCCATCGAAGGGGACTCCATCTGCGCAGGACTGTTGCGACTCCCCCAATGGGCTGGAGAACGGTTGTCCGACACACCCACCACAAATACACGCTTGGCACCGAGATGCAGTGCCGGACTAATCGGGGCCATCAGACGAATGGCACCATCGCAAAAATAAACTCCATCCAATTTGACCGCCGGGAAAATGGCAGGAATTGCTGCTGACGCCAATAGGTGGTCCGAGGTTAATTGAGTGGGCACTCCAAAGCGACGAAACCGCTGCCATCCTTTAACATTCTCCGCTCCCTGAAAAAAGCTGACGGACTGCCCTTCACTATAAGAAAGCGCATTAACACTTGTGGCATGCAAATGCCCAGCCGAAATATTTTTTTGAATATTGTCAAAGTTTATCTCGCGCTCAACCAAGCTGCGCAGCGGACTGTTATCTAGGAGTGCCAAAGGTTTTTGTCTACCCACACCTTGGTTCAAGAGCGAACGACTGATAGAAAACAGATTTCCAAGCAAACTACGCCAACTGGTGCGATAAACCTGCTCAACACTAAGCTGCAACCAAACTGAGCACATTCTGTCGACGGCTTCTTTAAAGGTGCCTGTATGAGAGGCGAGAAGCATCGCGTTCATAGCTCCTGCAGAGGTGCCGCAGATTATTTGAAAGGGCCGAGGATTATCTTCTGGAACCAGTTCCGCAAGCGCCCTTAAAACGCCCGCTTGATAGGCAGCACGCGCACCTCCCCCAGAGAGAACCAGAGCGTTACGCTGGCCAGGTTTGTTACATTCACTGTTACTTGTCGACAAAGTTTTCTTCCAATACAACAAGCCCGCAAACAACAGAGTCCGCTTAAAGGCTATTGAGAAAAAAGCCCATATACAACTCAGATTCAGAGTTGTCGGGGATATTTGGTAAGATAAATAGAATCTTTTAAGTGTACTTATTATTCTAAATCGATAGATCTATTAGAGAGCCATATCTACAACGTAACGACCTATTCCATGCCCTCTATTTAAGCGCGCAAGAAACTCTGGAGCCTGATCAAGGCTAATATTCTCCGCAATACTGTCGAGCTTATCGCCGATATACCACTCACTGGCCAACCGCTTCCATACTTCTGCCTTCTTTTCTATCGGCAAAACAGCGCTATCCACACCCAACAAACTAATACCGCGCAAGATAAATGGAAATACATTGGCGTGAAATTGAGCACCTGAAGCCATACCACAAGCAGCCACTCCGCCGCCGTAGCGCAGGGATTTAATGACATTAAAAAGCGTTTCCCCGCCCACAGTATCTACAGCCCAAGCCCACAATGGCTTGGCCATCGCTTTATTGGCAAAAGGGGCCAGTGTATCCCGGTCGAGAACCTTCCATGCGCCCAATCTCGCCAAATAATCAGCAGACTCCAACTTTCCCGTCACTGCTGCGACACGAAAGCCTAGCTTCGCCAGCAAGGCGACGGCAACAGAGCCGACGCCCCCCGTTGAACCTGTTACCAGAATCTCTCCATCCTCAGGAGATGCGCCGGACTCCAGGAGCTTTTCAACACAAAGCGCGGCGGTAAAACCCGCCGTACCCAGTGCCATAGATTCCCAAGCTGTTAGGCCCTCGGGGACTGGCAAGGCCCATTGCGGAGGAACGGCAATACGCTCTGCAAGTCCACCAGAAGTATTCATGCCCAAATCGTAACCATTGACCAATAATTCGGCACCCGGTTGAAACGTCTTGCTCCGATCGAACAGCACTTTGCCCACCGCATCAATACCCGGGGTATGGGGGTAGGCATTAGTAATCCCACGATTGCCAAACGCAGATAAAGAATCTTTGAAATTCAAGGATGAATAACTTACGGCCAACAGCAAGGGGTTATCGGGAAGCTCAGAAAGTTGACGCTCAACAACAGACTGGTCAAACTTTCCCGATGCTACTTCAGCAACCTGAATTGCCCGAAATTTCTCATCCTTTTCTATTTCCATGGGGTATATCCCGCAGCACTATCAACCTGTAACGTTACAACTATTGAGCCTGATGACGCAGAGCTGCCAGCCGTGAAAAGAGACGAGTGACCGCCGATTCCACACCGGCTTCTGCCGCCAGCCCTATTTTCTTAGCTATATTTTTCCGTTCTTTGAATTCCACCTGATATAAGTCGCAGTCCTTAGCACAACTGGTCAAGTATTCATCTGATGTTTTCAGCTCATCGACCAGTCCCAAGGATAGGGCTTTTTGTCCGAACCAAACCTCGCCCGTGGCAACTTTGTCAACGTCGAGTTTTTGACGGTACTCCCCGACAAAGTGCTGAAACAGAATATGGATCTCATCTAAATCTTCTTGGAACTTCTGTTTACCTTCCTCAGTATTTTCACCAAACATGGTTACAGTGCGCTTGTACTGGCCCGCAGTAAACAGTTCATAATCGATATCATTGCGCTTCAGCAGGCGGTTAAAATTCGGCATCTGAGCTAAAACACCAATAGAGCCCAACATCGCAAAGGGTGCTGCCAGGATACGGTCTGCAACACAGGCCATCATATAGCCCCCACTGGCAGCCACTTTATCGACAGCAATAGTCAAATGGATACCTGCACTGCGAATCCTGGTTAACTGGCTGGCGGCCAAACCATAGTTCGCCACCATGCCCCCAGGGCTTTCAAGACAAAGGAGAACTTCATCTCCGGACTCTGCCACTTGAAGAATGGCCGTCACCTCTTCACGCAAATGGGAAAGCGCACTCGCTTTGATATCCCCATTAAATTGCATAACAAAGACACGCTTACGCTCGGAGACCAACTCCCCTTTTATACCCTTGGACTCATGCTCTCCTTCCTCTTTAGCAACGTCGGAAGAAGTAGCAGCACTTTTTTCAGGCTGCTCTTTGCTCTCAGCTTTATGTTTTTTAGCCAGGGCTTTTTCCTGAGTCTTCTTTTCTTTCGCCATTTGCTTTTTACGACGGGCGAATTCGTGCTTATCCATCACAGCTTCAAGCAGTGTTTCTTTAAACTGCTCATAGCGATCATTCAAATGTGTAACTGTGATATGCCCCTGAACACGCTCTTTCAGCTGCTCTCGATTTGCAAAAATAAAACCTATCAACACCATTAAGGCCACGACAACCGTAACAATTTTGGCTAGAAAAAGGCCGTATTCAATTAAAAATTCCACTTAGACTCCATTTTCCGTCTTAACTAATTTTTATTTAGCTTCAGTATTTTACTGCCAACCTTCCAGGGCGGAAGTTGCTCGCTGATTAAGGGGGCGAGCCAACAAACCGCTGTGGCTAATACGCACCTCGTAAACCGCACCGTCCTCCATAGGTAGAAATGTGGCACTGCCATATACCGCATCGACAAAGGGCAACTTGCGATCAACACCGCGTACAAACTGCCAGACATCCACGCCATAGTTCGCCCCCTCTATTTCATGGACAGAACGCTCGCGAGCTCGCTCATCCTGTAGCGTGAGATAGCGACCACTCAACCTGTCCAGACGATAAGCAGGCTTAATTCCCCAGCGGGCTAATGGACCCTGCCACTTGAGCATTCGGGCATCCAACTGCCACTGATCCCCAAGCAATTCAAACTTTTGCGCTATACCATCCGCATCAGAAAACTTGACTTCAAATTGCTGCTCGGCAATTTTACGAAACGAAACAATACCAACACTGTGCTCTTCAGCCAGGTTTCTATAGCTGTAAACATCTGCAGCAATCAGAACAATCCAAAGGGCAGTTGCAAAAAGGAAAAGACCGGCGGAGCCACGTATAAACCCCAGGAACCAATTTCCTGATAGCAGGACTCGCGCCCCCCAAAATACAAACAACAACGCCAGGATGGCAATAATAAAGGTAATCGCTATATACATTATGATTTCTACTCCCTGATACTGCGCAACATCTTTAAACCAACCTTACGGGCGGTTCTTCGCTGCAGCCTTTTCGACAAAAGTGTGGATCAAGCGGCCGGACAGGGTTTGTATGGGCGGTATAGCTGGCAATGAACTGTAGTGGAACCAGTTTGCCTCTTCTATCTCATTGGGGTCCAAGCACAATCCCCCACCTTGCCACTCCGCCAAATACCCGATCATCAACTGCCCGGGAAAAGGCCAGGATTGGCTCCCCACATACTCCAGGGCACCCACTTTGAGCCCCACTTCCTCATAGACTTCACGCACCAGCGCTTGCTCTGCACTCTCACCGGGCTCTATAAACCCAGCGAGGGCCGTATAAGTTGCATTTCGCCGCGAGGCGTGACGAGCTAAGAGACACTCATCTCCCCGGGTAACAAGCATAATTACACAGGGGGAGATTCTGGGATAGACAGTAAGATTACAAGCCGGACAGGTGCGAGCGCGATCATTGGAGTGATAGATGGTAGGAGTGCCACAACGACCGCAAAATCGATGTTGGCTATCCCAATGGGAAATCTGTAGCGCCCGCCCAGCCAATGCAAACATCGGCTCCTCAACCAAAGTCAGCAGGCTGCGCAGGTTTCGCCATTCATAGCCGGCAATTTCAACCTGGCGAGACAAAACGTGGACACCACACGCCTGCCCACTTAATTCTCCCAAGTAGTGGCTGGATTGAACAGCCTCCGCCACCAATACCTGGGCGTCGTGGAGGAAAAAATCTCCTCGGCAGAGAATCAGCCCATCAGCAATCAGGATATGCTGGGAAAATTCCGGGACTGCCCACACATTACCCGCTGGGACAAACTTATCTACCAAGGAGACCTCCTTAATTATGCGGCCTCAACGGGATAACCCAGAGCAGTCAAGCTTTCGATAGCGAGACTGAGGGATTGAATATCTGCTTGCCTATGCAGCTTTACCTCTCCCAGATAATACTCAAGGCTGATAATCGCATCGGCAAAAATATGCAAAGATTGCTCTACTTCAGGACCGGCATCATGGCGGTCGATAACAGTCTCAACAAAGTTCAGCAAGCCTTCAACTACGGCCGCCGCTCTACTTAAGTTGAGAACGATCAAGCCTCCGCGCACTGAGTTCAAAGTAGTGGAAACATTGCGAATATGGCCATGATCAAAGTCGGACTCTGCATAGGCCGCCAGCGCTCTCTTAATCAACGCCAAACCGGCTTCTGCCTCTTTCAGTACAGCCACTTCCGCTTCTGCCAACTGGCTGTGCTCAAAGGCAATATCCGCATGACCGTATTCATCCAGATCAATAGAAGTACTCTGCTTGAGCGCTGTTACCGTGCTATCGACCATCAACACCTGGCCTGTCAGTTTCTGCAGTGCGCTGTCCGCTATGGAACCACCCGCGCCGGAGGCACTCTGGTATTCCGCAACTGCGCTGCGCAGGCTCTCTCCAACCCGCTTGAAGTTGAGCATCTGCAAGGTACCGGCCACTCTCTGTAGAGAAGAAGCGAGGCCATCTTCTGCATCCAAGGTAGTAGTACCAATTAACTCAGCGTCATCCAACATCCGGCGCACACTGGACAACTCCTCCTCTAAGGCGTTAGCAACTGCGGTAATTGCCGTGGCGCCGGGGCCTCCAAGGGTGGCTCGCTCCCGCTCTAATTCCTCTTCACTGTAATCAAGTGGCTCTGCGGAGAAGGCCTCCAGCAACTTGCCACCAAAGCCCTCGGGCTTGGAAAGAGTCAGCCAATAGAGGCACTCTTTCAGCAAAATCGGTGGCGCAGGCTGATCTAAAGCTGTATCACACTCTTTTTGTAATGCTCGCAGCCAGCGATCAAACATACTGAAAACCATCACCCGGGATCGACTGATGCGCATTTCCTGGGAGGCCATGCCTGCAAGTGCCGCCCCTGCTACCACCCATAAACGCCCATTTGGGCGCCCCATGGTGATGCTTGCGATTCTCTCAAGGGCGCGAGACATCATCGTGTACGCTGGGCCCCGAGGTTTACCTCGCAACAGAGCCAACAAACCAACCTGGTACATATGGCGGAATCGGCGAACAAAACTATTCAAGTCTTCCGACATTACCGCAGAAGCCCCTGCACCAGGCACAGCCCCCTCCAAGTTACAACGGAAAAAATGACTTTCCGGCACAGGGGGCTGAGACCGGGCCGCACGCAAATTATTGATATAGGGAATCAGCAATTCTGGACGGGCAATGGCACGACTTTGGACAAAATCCAAGTAGCGTCCCATTACGTAAAAACCTGTGCCCAGCGCTTCCATCAGTTCTTCTGAGGCGCTCTGTCTCTCCTCTAACACCTCTGTAAGCGCTTTGATTTTCTCTTGGGCGAGGAGCTCAGCTGCCTGGAGCTGCACCATCTGCAATACTCCACTAACCTGCCTGAGTGCAGCCAAACTCTGTTCGAGAGCCTGCTTTTGGGAAGTATCCGCGGCAAATTTATCCAAGTGTGAGGCGGCATTATCGATGGTAGCTACCAGCTCATCCTTCACTACATTGACAGAAGTGATATTGATCTTGCGCAATTCAGTCTTTGGCTGCACCGCTGCATTCTTCCTATAATCGAACAAAAAACAACCAGATCAGGATGATTCTGGCCTCATTAAGGGCAATTTACCCCAATAAATAAAAGAGTCCACCTTTCGCCAAACAATTTCTACCGAATAATCGACAAATAACCTAGCGGCGGGGCTGAAGCCCCTAAATTACTTGAATTTTCCAGAAAACCCAGTAGCGTTTGCTACTTTCAAGTTTAAAGCTGTACGTTTTTTTGTGTTAAAGAACAAAAACCAATCAATCTGTGCACAATAAACCCGGGGAAGCACGCAGCGATAATTGAGCTCAGGTATCTATTTCGCATACACCGCCGATTCCCAAAGATTCCATTTTGACCCACACCAATATGGGTTAACCAAGGAAGTAAATGATGAACACTTACAACAACACCATTGCGGCATCCGGCGGCGGATTTGGTCGCGCCTTTGCCGAAAATTTTCTCGGCGAAGCGCCTGATTGGTACAAATTGACCATAGCCGCCTTTTTGCTTCTCAACCCATTAATACTGTATGTATCGGGGCCTTTTGTAACAGGCTGGGTCCTTATTGGTGAATTCATTTTTACCCTGGCAATGGCCCTGAAGTGTTACCCACTTCAACCCGGCGGACTGCTCGCAATTGAAGCCGTATTGATGGGTATGACAAGCACCGATGCCGTCTACCACGAGGTAGTTGAGAATATCGAAGTTATTCTGCTGCTTATGTTTATGGTGGCCGGCATTTACTTCATGAAGAGCCTGCTTCTATTTGTATTCACTAAAATTTTGATTAATGTGAATTCAAAATCTCTGCTGTCACTACTTTTCTGCGCTGTATCTGCAGTACTGTCAGCATTCTTAGATGCCTTGACCGTAACTGCTGTTCTGATTGCGGTTGCCGTAGGCTTTTACTCAGTCTATCACCGGGTCGCTTCCCAGCAGCCACACCACCACAATGACCACGACCACTCCAACGATGAGCATGTCGTGGAGTATCACCGCGAAGACTTGGACCAGTTTCGAGCTTACCTTCGCAGCCTGATCATGCATGGCGCCGTAGGCACTGCTCTCGGTGGTGTTTGCACCTTGGTTGGAGAACCGCAAAACCTGCTGATCGCTGAGAAAGCTGGATGGGAATTTGTACAGTTTTTCCTGCAGATGGCCCCAGTGACCATTCCAACATTCTTTGCCGGCCTAGCTACTTGTTTCTTTTTGGAGAAAATTAAAATGTTTGGCTATGGAGCCCAGCTCCCTAGCGCCGTACGTGAGGTACTGGTTAATTTTTCCAAAGAGGAAGAAAAGAAGCGCACCTCGGCACAGGTTGCCGAGCTGTGGATTCAGGGCATTGTCGCTGTGGTTCTGGTTTTTGCCCTGGCATTTCATGTTGCCGAAGTCGGTATCATTGGCCTGATGATTATCGTACTTCTGACCTCGTTTAACGGCGTTGTTCAAGAAGCTAGAATCGGCCACGCGTTTGAAGAGGCACTGCCATTTACTGCACTGCTCGTGGTTTTCTTTGCAATTGTTGCAGTGATTCACCAGCAGCACCTATTCGAGCCTGTAACTAACTTCGTTCTCGCACAAAAGCCCGAACAGCAGCCAGGATTGCTATTCATGGCAAACGGTATTTTATCGATGATTAGCGACAATGTTTTTGTGGCAACGGTTTACATTAACGAAGTTAAAGCTGCCCTCACCGCAGGTGACATTACCCGAGAACATTTTGACAAGCTGGCCATTGCCATCAATACCGGAACCAACCTACCCAGCGTTGCCACTCCCAATGGACAAGCTGCATTTTTGTTCCTGCTGACATCGGCCCTGGCACCTCTCATACGCCTATCTTATGGCCGCATGGTGATCATGGCTCTGCCCTATACCATCGTACTGAGTATTGTTGCTTTGATTTGCGTGGTCTACGCGATCTAAAGAGAACTTGTATAAGAGACTGTCTGGATGGGTGGGAATTCATAATTCCCACCCGCTCAGAAAAAGAAAAGCGCAATGAACATCAAGATTAAAGAGAACACCTCTTCATTGATGTGCTACCAGAAGTGTTTACCCGCTGATTTCTCCAGCAAACCTAGCATCGATTGATGCGCTTCAGCTTCCTGTGGCGTAGCACGCGCTACTCGCAGGGGCGCGCGATCTGCCGATAGGCGACGAATGGCTTCACCCGCCGCATCATTTTCCGCCTTCTTACCTTCCTCCCCTTCCGAGGAATCACCCTGTGCCAACACCAAATCGGTTTGGCCACCGGTCATCATCAGGTAGACGTCGGCAAGAATCTCCGCATCCAGCAATGCGCCGTGCAAATCCCGCTGGGAGTTATCGACAAAGTAGCGCTTACAAAGGGCGTCCAGATTGTTTTTCTGCCCGGGGTGCTTTTCCCGGGCCATTGTCAGGGTATCCAAAACCCCACAATGCGCATTAACATTGCGCCAGCGCGGATTACCCAGCAGCCTCAGCTCAGCATCAATAAAACCGACATCGAAGGGCGCGTTGTGAATAACCAGCTCTGCACCTTCACAGAAGGTCATAAATTCATCGGCGATCTGAGCGAATACGGGTTTGTCTGCCAGGAATTCATTAGTGATTCCATGGACCTCAATAGCCCCATCTTCCACTTGTCGCTGAGGATTGATGTACTGGTGATAGTGACGGCCAGTCAACTTCCGGTTAACCAGCTCTACGCAACCAATTTCAATAATACGATGGCCGCTTTTGGGATCGAGACCTGTTGTCTCTGTATCGAGAACCACTTGACGCATATGCAATATTCCCCTCAGGACTCCAGTTCATCGACGCCACGATTTGCCAACTGATCGGCCCGCTCATTGCCCGGGTGGCCGGCATGACCTTTAACCCAGTGCCACTCTACATCATGCTGGGAGACGCTCTCATCCAACTGCCGCCATAGGTCTGCATTTTTGACAGGCTTCTTACTCGCTGTCTTCCAACCGTTCTTTTTCCAGTTGTTAATCCAGCCGGTAATTCCCTGGCGCAGGTACTGTGAGTCAGTATGTAAATCAACTTTGCACGGCTGTTTAAGAGCCTCCAAAGCTTTGATTGCAGCTAACAATTCCATACGATTATTGGTGGTATGCGCCTCCCCACCAAACAACTCTTTCTCCCGCTCACCGTACACCAACAGGGCACCCCAACCGCCGGGGCCAGGATTACCGCGACAAGCGCCATCTGTATAGATAGTAATTTGTTTCAAAACTTACGCCAAAATTAGATATGGGGCCGATTTTCAGCGAAATCAGCGCTTTTGATGCTTCCCGCGTGCTGCAACGCGAGGGCTCGACGGGGTGGCAACCAAAGCGGGCTTTCTCTCGGCCCGCCAATTGATTTTAATAGTGCGAACACGTGCCACTTCTTTGCGGGCGACTATGATGTAAAAGCCCCCCCATGGCAAGTGCAAGCGGGAGCCAAGGCGCTCCATCCAAGCCGTCTTGGATAGCAATTCCTTTTGCTGCAATGGCAAGCGGAAGAAGCCGCGATCTACCCTCTCAGCCTGCAAGTCCAACAGGTTCATCCAGTCGGCAATTCGAGCAGCACGCAGTTGATTTCCGCGCTGGTAAGCCCCCCTGGAAAATAGCAGGCGGGACAAGCCGAGCAAGGAAAACGGGTTAAACCCGATTAGCAGCATATGACCACCGGGTATCAAAACCCTGGCCGCCTCTCTCAATACTTGGTGGGGATGACTGGAAAAGTCCAAAAGGTGATGCAGCAGTACTACATCGATTGAATCGGCGGGGAGGGGCAGTTGCTCGAACTCCACTATCGCAGCCCCGCCCTGCTCAGAAGTTGCCCCCAATCGAAAACGATGATTGATACGGCTGGAGGCGCCAAAGTCAACGGATTGGGTCACACTGGCCTGTAGAAAGTGGTAACCGAAAAAGCCCTCCACTAAGGGTTGGGCCAACGCCAGCTGTTGCGAGAGAATCTCCTCTCCCAGCGAACTGGAAAACCAATGGGATAGCGCTGGGCAGACCTTGCCAAGAGGGGATTGCTCCTCATCATTACCAGGCCTGCTCTTTCCGGTCATCATATCTCCATTGATCAATCTAACAGCTATTCAATTCTACACTCGGGCGATGTTTCCAGGGCCTTACTCTAAGTAAACCAGTCCTCAGGTAACAATTCACACCGTCTCACGCCTTCCATGATATTGTTCTGCTATTCAGCGAAAAGACGATTCGATTATGCTATCCATCACGCCAATCCCCGCCTTTAATGACAACTATATCTGGCACCTGCAAAAAGATGGCCAGCACTGGATAGTCGACCCTGGTGATGCTGTGCCAGTAGAAAAGGCCCTAGAGGGGACCAGACTCAGCGGCATTCTCATTACTCATCACCACTATGACCATACCGGTGGCATCGAATCGCTTTGCCGCCAGTACCAGTGCCCTGTCTATGGCCCCGAGCACATACCTGGTGTCACTCACCCCATTGCCGGTGGAGATTCCTTACAGGTCCTTGGTATGCCCTTCCAGGTACACGCTGTTCCGGGGCACACTCTAGACCACTTAGCTTTGGTTTTGAATGAAACCACAGCAGCAGGCGGTGAACAATTACACCTTTTTTGTGGTGACACTCTTTTTTCCGCTGGCTGCGGCAGGTTGTTCGAGGGCACTCCAGAGCAGATGTACCATTCTCTGCAAAAGCTCAGTAAATTACCCGCCGCAACTTTTGTTTATCCTGCACACGAGTACACACTCGCCAACCTGAAGTTTGCCCAAACGGTAGAGCCTAACAATCAAGCCATTGAGGCAAGGGTTGCTCAGTGCAAAGCCCTGGGAGTAGAAAACAAGCCAACTTTGCCTTCAACTATCGCCCTTGAGCTAGACACCAACCCATTTCTTCGCTGTCAGTATCCAGAAGTTAGGCAGACAGCTATCAATTCGAGACCGGAGTTAAATGACGGAAGCGATAACGTAGATATTTTTGCGAGCTTGCGCGGCTGGAAGGACAACTTCTAAACGCCCAACTTCACCTAAACTCCTCTCAGGCTGGGTGATAAACTAGCAATTCGCATACTTTTTAACCGCCAATATTGACCGAAACTAATTTGCCTAATTAGAATCAAAAGTAATTGACCAAATGCCTGGCGCTTTACCAATAATTGTTCTGAAATGCGTCAGGATGAATTACAAGAAAGACTCGCGGATATCACACATGGTTCACAAGAATTTTGCCGTAGCATTACTAGCCGCTACGGTAGGAGCCTGCTCGCAATTACCGGAACAGGCCTCTGCGCCCGAAACTGAAAATATCCCTGCAGAGGAAACCTCTGTCGCGAGTGACCGAGCTGTTAAAAAGCACGAACCCTCTGAAGCGGTCCCTCCCCCCGTAGACATCTGGGCAAGACTTCGTCAGGGATTCGCCCTGGATCACCACACCAGCGACCCCAAGGTTAAGGAATATATTGCTTACTTCGCCCGCAACGAGGGCTATATGGCTCGGGTAACCGAGCGCTCTCGTCGATATATTTTCCATGTTGCAGAACAGCTGGAACAGGCAAATCTCCCACTTGAATTAGCGCTGCTCCCCATTGTCGAGAGTGCATACGACCCCTTCGCCTACTCCCACGCCCGGGCTTCCGGTATGTGGCAGTTTATCCCCGCCACGGGGCGCTCTTTCGGGCTCGAGCAAAACTGGTGGTATGACGGACGCCGCGATGTCCATGAATCCACCCAGGCTGCGGCAAAGTACTTCAACTACCTGCACGATCGCTTTGATGGGGACTGGGAGCTGGCACTCGCTGCTTACAACGCCGGTGAGGGAACGGTTCGCAGAGCCGTAGAGCGCAATCGTCGCAACGGGCTTGGCACCAGTTATTGGGATCTCAAACTACCGCGGGAAACCAAGCGCTATGTACCCCAGTTGCTGGCTCTGGCGGAGGTTATATCCCGCCCGGACCATTACAAAATCCCACTGCATGATGTCTCCAATGAGCCCTACTACGCCCGTGTCGATGTAGGCAGTCAGATCGATCTGGCCCAAGCTGCAGAACTTGCAGAAATTGAGATTGAAGAGCTGTACCTACTGAACCCAGGCTATAACCGCTGGGCAACCGACCCCAACGGAAACCACCAACTACTGATTCCAATAGAGACCCAGGAAAAGTTTGAGAGCGCCCTGGCACAACTTCCCAAGGAAGAGAGGGTAAGCTGGCAGCGCTACACCATTGCCCGAGGCGACACCCTCTCCACTATCGCTCGCCGCTACCAGACCACCGTCGGAGCGATACGCGAAACAAACAAACTACGCAGCAATAATATTCGCGCCGGAAAAACACTGTTAATCCCCAGCGCATCGGGCCCCGCGGGACAGTATGCCTACGCACTCGATCAGCGAGTTAAACGCAAGCAGTCTTCCGGCAAGGGCCAGAAAGTTAATTACACTGTACGCCCTGGCGACAGCCTTTGGGGGATTTCACGCAAGCTGGATGTGACCGTAAAGCAACTGGCCAGCTGGAACAGCATGGCACCGGGAGACACCCTGCGCCCTGGACGCACCCTGGTGGCTTACAACGGCTCCCCCGCAGTATCAGAGAACAACCGCACTACCCGCAAGGTTTCTTACCGGGTACGCAGCGGCGACTCTCTATATCGGATAGCCAATAAATTCAGTATCGAAATCGATGATATTCTCCGCTGGAATAAGATAAACAAGTCCAAGTATTTACAACCCGGACAGCGCTTAACCTTATTTGTGGATAGTGCCAGCAACACTTAAAGCGCCCACTACCCTACAGGGAGTTAGTCATAAAAAAACCCGGCAATTGCCGGGTTTTTTTATGACTCAATAACAACCGTTACTCGGCAGAAGAGGCCAGATCGATTTTTGCCTGATCGGACAAGTAGCGTTGGATAGCTGCTAACTCGGCCCCACCATTTACAGAGGCCAATTGCTGCATCAGTGCCTGACGCTGCTCTTTGCTCTGCTTGGACAGTTCGCCCGGGCGCACGCTGCGCAGATCGAGAACTACCAGATCACCATTATTTGTAGCGAAGCTGGTCACTTCATCTTTGCCAGCAGATGGTGCAGGCAATGCAAATGCCTTGGCATTAATCTCACCGCGCTGAGCAAAACCACCGCGACGAGTTTTATCACTGGTCTCCAGGGTTAAACCTTGCGCTTCCGCCAGTTCCGCAAAACTAGTACCAGTAGCGAGTTTCTCTTTTAGCTCTTCCGCTTGCTTAGCCAATTGCTCACTGGCCTTATCACGCTTCAAACGGTCAACAATTTGCTGGCGAACCTCTTCCAGAGGGTAGGTACCCGCGGGCTTAGAGTCGGTGACCCGCAAAACAACAGAGTGCTCATTGTTCAGGTTGATCACATCTGAAGTATTGCCATCCTCCTTCACTTCCACAGAGAAGGCAGCCTCGATAACCTGCCCGTTAGAAAGTACGCCAGATGCGCTCTCACGCGAAAACAGATCGGCAGTCTTCAGGGGAACACCCAACTCTTCAGCGGGCTCAGCCAGGTTGTCCGCGTTGTATGCCAGATCGGCAAGACGGGACAAGGCATCAACAAACTCGCGCTCGGCAACGGACGCACGCAGTCGCTTTTCGATCGCCACTTTTTGCTCTTCGAAGCTCGGCGGTTCACTCTGCTCTACTTCCAACAACTTGATAAAGTGAGTTCCACTATCGGTGGTCACTGGAGCAGAAACCTGACCGACTTCCAGCGCGGCCAAGGCCTGCTCGAATGCCTCTGGGAATACATCACCTGTGGTGTAACCCAACTCACCGCCTTCCTCCGCAGAGCCTACGTCTTGGGAGTAAGTCTTTGCCAACTCGGCGAAATCTTCGCCGGCATCCAGTTTGCTCTGAATCTCAGCAATTTTTTCTGCGTCAGCTTCTTCAAGCAAAATATGTGCAGCACGACGGCGAAGTTCCGATGCGAAACCTTTCAACTCTTGCTCGTACTGAGCGCGAACATCGCTTTCAGAAATATCAATGTTACCGGCAAATACTTCAGGAGTTAGCTCAATATACTCAACCGCCACCTGCTCTGGACGCTGGTATTGCCCTTGATTCTCCTGGTAGTACTGTTCTACTTCAGCATCCGAAACCTGAGTCTCTGCTAACAGGCCTTCAACTGGCATCACCACGTAATCAAAATCACGCTCTTCCATAGAGGCGGCAACAATCTGTTCTGCATCCGCCTGGGTAGTAAAAGCACTTTCAACCACACTATTTGCGTACTGCTCCAGCGCCATATCATTTTCCATAATCTGGCGGAAGCCTGCAGGGCTATACCCCATACGACGCAAAGCATCGCGGTACATTTGCGGATCAAAACTGCCGTTCACCTGAAAAGCTGGAATTCCTACGATCGCTCTGTCGACCGCCGCAGAGCTCATCACCATACCGCTGTCCTGAGCAGCTTGGCGCATCACAGCACTGGAAACCAACTGGCGTAAAACTGGCTCACGCAACTGCTCATCGCTGATTAAATCAGCGGGCACATCTTCGCCGTACTGACTAATGATCATATTGCGGCGATTTTGAATTGCACGCTGCAAATCCAAGTTTGTAATTTTTTCGCCATTAACCTCGGCTACCGCATCGGCAGCACCTCCACTGGCACCGGTGAAGAAATCAATTCCCCCAATGACCATAATAAAACCGAAAAAGGCTGCGACAATAATCGCGGCTGTCCCTTTCAGGTTGTCACGCATGGACTGAAGCATGCTCAGCTCCGAAAATTAATTGTTTTTAACTACTATCAGATACAAAAAAGGCGCATCCCAACTGACACGCCTCTTTGACATTCAGACTCTTTTACAAAGTCTCAAAGCCTGCTGAAAACTTAGTTTACAGCGTCTTTCAGGGCTTTACCGGCCTTGAAGTTAGGAATTTTTGCCGCAGCGATTTCAATGGGATCGCCAGTGCGAGGATTGCGACCAGTACGAGCTGCACGCTCTTTCACAGCAAAGGTACCAAAGCCAACGAGGGCAACTTGATCACCTTTTTTCAGGGCATCAGTGATGCTATCAACCATTGCGTCCAAAGCACGGCCAGCTGCTGCTTTTGGAATATCTGCAGATGCGGCAATTGCTTCAATCAGTTCGGACTTATTCACGCTTAATCCCTCTGTTCTTTTTAAATATGCTTCGGGTGGTCTACAAAAGACACCCATACTTTAAATTTTTTAGCCTTCGGCAATTTACGCGCCGGGCAATAAGCCCCGTTTTATACCAACTGCCCAGAAGCGGGTCAAGGAACCATGCGGGTTTCCGGGCAGATGCACACTTTTCAAGCAGCGTAGATAGCCTGATTGGCGAAGTTTTGGCCTTGCAAGTTGTAAAGGGGCGACAAAAGTCACCCCATTACAAGAGTCAGTGAGTTTGGATTCCTCGCTGCGAGCGCTCCTCTGCCTTTTTCTGTAAGGCGGAATACTCTTCATCAGACAGGGATTCAGGCTTGTGTTCGAGCGCCAGCTCAAGTACCTGATCGATCCACTTAACGGGCCTAACTACCAAGTCCTGAAGAATATTATCGGGAATATCCTTCAGATCTCGCTCATTATCAGCAGGAATCAGTACAGTTTTTATACCGCCCCGATGCGCTGCCAATAACTTTTCTTTAAGACCACCAATTCTTAAAACTTCTCCACGCAGAGTAATTTCTCCAGTCATCGCCACATCTGAGCGAACGGGAATATCCGTTAACACAGACACCAAAGCGGTGCACATGGCAATACCCGCCGAAGGGCCATCTTTGGGGGTGGCACCTTCAGGCACGTGGATATGAACATCCCGGGTCTCGTGGAAGTCCGGACCTATTCCCAGCGCCTGGGAGCGAGAACGCACAACCGTCAAGGCCGCCTGAATGGACTCCTGCATAACATCGCCAAGGGAGCCGGTTTTGATCATGCGCCCTTTACCCGGCACAGCTGAAGCTTCAATGTTAAGAAGCTCACCACCCACCTCGGTCCAGGCGAGACCGGTAACAATTCCGATTTTGTCCTCTTCCTCCGCACGGCCAAAATCAAACTTGCGAACACCGAGAAGCTCTTCAAGTTGCTCTGGCTGTATTACAGCCTTCTTCTCTGAAGGGTTGCGAACGTGCTCCGTTACTACCTTGCGGCAGATCTTGGCAATCTCCCGGTCCAGGCCACGCACACCCGCTTCACGGGTGTAGTAGCGGACAATATCTCGGATGCTGTCATCGGAGAGATCCAGCTCATCATCTTTAAGGCCGTTGGCCTTGCGCTGCTTCGGCACAAGATAGCGCTGAGCAATATTCAGTTTTTCGTCCTCGGTATAACCGGGGATTCGAATAACTTCCATACGATCCAGCAACGGGCCTGGAATATTCATTGAGTTAGAGGTGCAGACAAACATCACATCGGAAAGGTCGTAATCCACTTCCAAGTAGTGATCATTGAAGGTTTTATTCTGCTCCGGATCCAAAACCTCAAGAAGCGCTGAGGCGGGATCGCCGCGCTGATCCATCCCCATTTTGTCGACTTCGTCGAGCAGGAACAGGGGATTCTTCACTCCAACTTTCGAAATTTTCTGAATCAGCTTGCCCGGCAGTGAGCCAATATAAGTGCGTCGATGCCCACGAATCTCGGCTTCATCGCGAACGCCGCCCAGGGCCATACGCACATACTGACGATTTGTTGCTCGAGCAATAGATTGACCGAGGGAGGTTTTACCCACCCCGGGAGGCCCAACCAAGCACAAGATCGGCCCTTTCACTTTCTTAACTCGCTTCTGTACCGCGAGGTATTCCAGAATCCGCTCTTTAACCTCTTCCAAGCCGTAGTGTTCTTTCTCGAGAATTTCCTCGGCTTTAACCAAATCGTGTCTCACCCGGCTGGCTTTTTTCCAGGGCAGGCTCAACATCCAGTCGATATAACTGCGTAAAACCGAAGCTTCCGCAGACATAGGCGACATCATTTTCAATTTAGCCAGCTCAGCGCGGGTTTTCTTCTCTGCCTCCGCACTCATGCCGGATTCGGCAATTTTGTTTTCCAGCTCTTCAATTTCATTGGGCTCTTCGGTGATCTCGCCCAATTCTTTTTGAATCGCCTTCATCTGCTCATTGAGATAGTACTCGCGCTGGCTTTTCTCCATCTGCTTTTTCACACGCCCACGAATGCGTTTTTCCACCTGAATCAGGTCGATTTCAGCATCCATAAGGCCCAGCAAATGCTCCAAACGCTCTTTAACACTGAGAGTCTCTAGAAGCTCTTGCTTCTGAGCCAACTCAAGGGACATATGTGCAGAAATGGTATCTGCCAAGCGGCCAGGTTCATCAATTCCCGACAGAGAGGTAATAACCTCATTGGGGACTTTCTTACTTACAGAAACGTACTGTTCAAACTGAGACATCACAGAGCGCACAAGGGCATCTGCTTCGCCTTCCGGCAACTCCTGCGTCTCCATCGGCGAAACGGTCGCCTCAAAATGGTTCTCCCTCTCCATCACTTCGTGGATATTTACGCGCTCTCCCCCTTCTACTAGCACCTTCACAGTGCCATCGGGGAGTTTGAGTAACTGCAAGACACTGGCAATAGTGCCCACGCGATAGATATCGTCTGCACCTGGGTCATCCTCAGATGCCTTTCGCTGCGCCACAAGCAATACCTGCTTATCCCTGCGCATGGCCTCTTCCAGGGCCTCTATGGACTTTTCCCTGCCGACAAAAAGCGGGATCACCATATGGGGGTAAACAACAACATCGCGCAATGGCAACAACGGATATTCAAGTGTGGTGTCGGATGACTGATCCATAGAACTCCTCTCGGCCCTATCACTGGGTATTTGGCGCGGCATCATGCTGCTGTTGGAATTGACAGCTTAACCTGGGCCACCGCCCTTCAGATGCTAGTAATGGGGGGGAAGGGCCCGAAATACAAGTCTAATCTCGCGACCAATTTGTGCCGAGCTAAGAGTGCTATTCGAGCCAGGAATACCCAGACAGGTTGTTAGATACCCGGGTAATCAGAAAAAACTATAAAAAAAGCCCCAATATTGGGGCTTTTTGAGGTGGGATTTGAGCTACTCTTCCGGCGCCGCCTTCTGCGGCTGGGACTCACTCTCATAAACCAGCAGCGGGGCTGATTCGCCTTTAATGACCGCCTCGTCAATCACAACTTTCACCACATTATCTGTGGATGGGATGTCATACATGGTCTCCAACAATACGGACTCCATGATAGAGCGCAGGCCACGGGCGCCTGTTTTCCGCTCCATTGCCTTGGTGGCAACTGCATCCAACGCATCGGGGCGGAAATCCAGCTCTACATCTTCCATCTCAAACAGTTTTCCGTACTGTTTGGTCAAAGCATTGCGTGGCTCGGTGAGAATCTGTACCAGAGCCTCACGGTCCAACTCTTCCAAAGTTGCGGTCACCGGTAGGCGGCCAACAAACTCTGGGATCAGCCCGTAACGAACCAGGTCTTCAGGCTCCAGGTCACGCAGGATCTCACCAAAATTACTGGTGCCATCCTTCGATTTAACCTCTGCACTGAAACCAATTCCACCCTTCTCCGAACGATCGCGGATAACCTTATCCAGCCCCGCAAAAGCGCCGCCACAAATAAACAGGATATTGGAGGTGTCGACCTGCAAGAATTCCTGCTGCGGATGCTTGCGTCCACCCTGGGGCGGCACAGACGCCACAGTGCCTTCAATCAACTTCAGTAGCGCTTGCTGCACACCTTCACCGGACACATCACGGGTAATTGAAGGGTTGTCTGACTTGCGCGAAATTTTGTCGATCTCATCGATATAGACGATACCCTGCTGGGCTTTTTCTACATCGTAATCACACTTCTGCAAAAGCTTCTGGATGATATTCTCAACATCCTCACCCACATAACCAGCTTCGGTCAGGGTGGTTGCATCGGCAATAGTGAAAGGAACATTGAGCAGGCGAGCCAGGGTCTCGGCAAGAAGGGTTTTACCACTACCGGTTGGGCCTACCAGCAAAATATTAGACTTACTGAGCTCTACTTCATCCTTACTTTTAACACCAGACTTGGTGCGCAGACGCTTGTAGTGATTGTATACGGCAACAGCCAGCACACGCTTGGCTCTCTCCTGCCCAATCACATACTGATCGAGGATTTCAGTAATCTCACGGGGTGTCGGCAGGCGCCCTTCAGGCCCCTCCGCAGTCTCTTGTACTTCTTCACGAATAATGTCGGTACACAGCTCGACACATTCATCGCAGATAAAGACTGACGGCCCAGCGATTAACTTCCGCACTTCCTGTTGGCTCTTGCCACAGAAAGAGCAGTACAGCAATTTTCCGCTGTCTTCTCCGCTGCTTTTGTCGGTCATCAAAATACTCCGTCGTCACTGGCCGGCCAGGGCCCTAAATTCAGCTTACCCAGCAAGATGCTGCCTTTTGGCGTGATTTTCAAGTCCCAACGAAAGCCAGCCTGTCAAAAAAACTAACTTTCGCTGAAATCCGCCTCCGGCAAACTTTTAATGTAGAAAAATCTACTTATCGAATGCCTGTCGGCGAGACAATACATCATCGACCAAGCCATATTCCTTGGCTTCATCGGCGCTCATAAAGTTGTCGCGCTCTGTATCCCTCTCAATATCACTGACTGGACGTCCAGAGTGATGCGCCATGAGCTCATTCAAACGATGACGAATCTTGAGAATTTCCTGGGCGTGAATGTGGATATCGCTCGCCTGCCCTTGGGCCCCACCGCTGGGCTGGTGAATCATCACACGGGAGTTTGGTGTTACGAAGCGTTTGCCTTCAGCACCGGCAGTCAACAAGAAGGCGCCCATACTACAGGCCTGCCCAATGCACATAGTGCTGACGTCAGGCTTAATGAACTGCATGGTGTCATAGATAGACATGCCGGCAGTTACCGAACCGCCCGGTGAATTAATGTAGAGGTGAATATCCTTATCCGGATTTTCTGCCTCGAGGAAAAGCAGCTGCGCAACAACCAGGTTGGCCATGTGGTCTTCTACAGGCCCGACCAGGAAGATCACACGCTCTTTTAACAGGCGAGAATAAATATCAAATGAGCGCTCCCCTCTGGCGGTTTGTTCTACCACCATGGGAACTAAACCTGATGCTGAGGGCTCTATCGAAGCTTTTGGAAAATCAATTCGTGCCATAGGTACCATTGCTTCCTTTTGTGGCGTATTCGGCAGGCCAGCGAATAGGCATCGTATGCCCATGCTGAAAAATTTGGTTTTCAGAGCTTAACCGGTCAGGCGAGAGAAAGCCAGCCGGTAAAAAGGAAGGAGATGTAGGGGCGTCACGCTTGAGCGGGCGCCACCTTACACCTGAATGAAGTGAGAGATTAGCCTTGTTTTTGCGGCTTAATCACTTCGTCGTAGCTGCTGTCAACTTCAGATACTTTAGCTGAAGCCAGTACGTGATCAACAACCTGGTCTTCCAGTACAACAGACTCAACACCAGACAGCAGCTCACGGTTGCTGTAGTAGTAGTCAACCACTTCTTGCGGTTGCTGGTAGGTAGAAGCCAGCTCTTCAACTTTCGCCTTTACGCGATCGGCATCAACAGAAAGTTCATTCTGCTTAACAATCTCACCGACTACCAGACCGAGAACTACACGGCGTTTTGCCTGCTCTTCGAACATAGTGTCAGGCAACATGCGCTCGGCATCTTCAGCCTTGATCTGACCACCAAACTGCTGAACCATTTGACCACGCAGGGTAGTTACTTCACTGGCAACCAGCGCGGACGGCAGCTCAACTGGATGCTTCTCGAACAGCTGATTCATGATCTGGGTCTTAACTTTGTTCAGAGCGGCATTTTTCAGCTCACGCTGCATGTTGTTGCGAACTTCCTCACGGAATTTCTCTTCGCCACCTTCCTGAACACCGTAAGCTTTGAAGAACTCTTCGTTCAGCTCGGGAAGTTCAGGCTTCTCGGAAGAGGTCACCTTGATATTAAAGGTTACAGCAGCACCGCGAAGCTCTTCTGCCTGGTAATCTTCCGGGAAGGTCAGATCAATGTCTTTCTCTTCACCGGGCTTCATGCCCAGAATACCTTCTTCGAAGCCAGGGATCATCTGGCCGGAACCCAGTACCAACTGGTGACCTTCGGCCTTGCCACCTTCAAACTCTTCGCCGTCTTTACGACCAACAAAGTTGATAACAACACGATCGCCCTTTTGAGCTTTGCGCTTGGTATCTTTCCAGGAAGACTGTTGCTTACGCAGAACATCGATCATGTTCTTCACGTCAGCATCAGTAACTTCTGCAACAGGACGCTCTACAGCGATCTCAGCCAGATCAGCGAGTTCAACTTCAGGGTAAACCTCGAAAGTAGCAACGTACTCCAGGTTTTCGCCAGCAGCAGTCTGCTTAGCTTCGATGCTAGGCTGGCCGGCAGGTTTAACCTCTTCCTTCTGTACCGCTTCGTAGAAAGAACGGCTCATTACCTCACCCAGAACTTCCTGACGAACGCCGGCGCCAAAGCGCTGACGAACAACCTTCATCGGCACCTTGCCTTTGCGGAAGCCATTGATGCGAACAGTCTTAGCAGCCTGCTGGAGACGCTTATCCACTTCTTTGTCGACAATTTCTGCCGGCAAGTTGACCGTTAAGCGACGCTCCAGACCGGAAGTAGTTTCGATGGAAACCTGCATGTTTATCCTCGTGAGACTATCTCTGTAATCGCGCCGCAGCGCCAACGAATACCGGGTCACCGAGACTTAGTCAGTAACCTCGTAGGCCCAGCACCAAAACAATACTTTTGTGCTGCCGCCAAATACACAAGAAGCCCGCACCTACCCCTCCAGGGCAAGTCACACGGACTTCAAGGCTTTTAATTTGGTGGGGACGGGGAGACTCGAACTCCCACACCTTTCGGCACCAGAACCTAAATCTGGCGTGTCTACCAATTTCACCACGTCCCCAAATCGAACCTGCCGCTAACTCTTTGATATTTAAGCGCTTTCGCTACTTTTTTAGAGCCCATCGCGACAAGGGGTGCAGATTGTGCCACAGCATTTTGGGGGCTTCAACACTTTACTGAACACTTTTCTCATAAAATAAAAAAAGGCGCCTCAAAGGCGCCTTTTTTCGGGGTCTAATTTCCTTAGACTCGCTCTACAACAGTGGTAATACCCTGCCCCAGACCGATACACATGGTAGACACACCCAGGTTGCCGCCCTCATTCTGCATAACGCTCAGCAGGGTGCCAGTAATGCGCACGCCAGAGCAGCCGAAGGGGTGGCCCAGGGCAATAGCGCCACCGTACAGGTTGACCTTCTCATCCATCTGCTCGAGCAGATCCAGGTCTTTCAGCACCGGCAGCGCCTGCGCCGCAAATGCCTCATTCAGCTCAAACTTGTCGATATCGCCAACAGTTAGACCCGCTCTCTTGAGCGCCTTCTTGGTAGAGGGCACCGGGCCATAACCCATAATGGACGGATCAACACCAGCCAGCGCCATTTCTTTCACGCGGGCAATAGGAGTCATACCCAAAGCCTGAGCGCGCTCAGCGGACATCACCAGCATCACAGAGGCACCGTCGGTGATCTGAGAGGAGGTGCCGGCTGTTACCTGGCCGTGCTTCGGATCGAATGCCGGCTTCAGCTGAGCCAGACCTTCCACGGTGGTGTCCGGACGGATGGTTTGATCCGTCTCAACCAGGAAAGGTACGCCGTCATCGTCATGACCTTCAATAGCGATAATTTCGCGATTGAACTTGCCAGCCTTGGTAGCTTCAGCAGCGCGATGGTGAGAGCGTGCACCGAACTCATCCATCTGCTGACGTTGGATACCGTGCATCATCGCCAGGTATTCAGCAGTCATACCCATGGAGCCGGCAGCTTTAGCCATATAGCGACCCAGCATTGGGTTGGGGCTAACATGCTCCATCATGTTCAGGTGACCCATGTGCTCAACACCACCCACAACGTACACATCGCCAACGCCAGCCTGGATGTTGGCAGCTGCAGTATGCAGGGAGGACATAGAAGAGCCGCACAGGCGGTTGACGGTTTGCGCCGGGATAGTGTGTGGCAGACCAGCGCGCAGCAGGATAAAGCGAGCTACGTTAAAGCCCTGCTCATCGCGCTGCATAACACAGCCCCAGATCAGGTCATCGATCTCGGCGGGATCGAGCTTATCATTGCGCTGCATGAACTTTTTCAGCAGCTCAGCGGACATATCATCGGCGCGAACATGGCGATATACACCATTCTTCGAGCGACCCATGGCCGTACGCGCGTAGTCGACGATTACGGCATCTCTAGGATTTAAACTCATCGCTATTCTCCTTACTTGTCGCCGTAGTAGGTTTTGCCACTTGCGGCCATTTCACGCATGCGATCGGTCGGCTTGTACAACTCACCCAGATCAGCGTACTTATCGGCAATCTTCACGAATTCATCCAGACCAATGCTGTCCAGCCACGCGAAGATTCCACCGCGGAACGGAGGGAAGCCAATGCCGTAGATCAGCGCCATATCAGCTTCAGCTGGGGAATCCACGATACCCTCTTCCAGGCAGCGAGCCAGCTCGGTTGCCATAGGCACCATCATGCGCTCGATAATTTCGTCTCTTTCAAACTCGCGACGTTCAGCAGCGTGCGGCTTAAGCAGCTCGTAGGACTCTTCGGTAGCCACTTTCTTCGGGCGACCTTTTTTGTCCTGCTCGTAGTTGTAGAAGCCTTTGTTGTTCTTCTGGCCGTAACGACCCGCTTCATACATAACGTCGGAAGCAGCGGTAAAGGTTTTACCCATGCGGTCGGGGAAGCCTTCAGCCATTACGCTCTCTGCGTGAACACCGGTATCGATACCGACAACGTCCATCAGGTAAGCGGGGCCCATCGGCCAACCCCAACGCTCCATCACCTTGTCAACGGCCTGGAAGTCAGCGCCATCGCGCACCAGCATGGAAAAACCGGCAAAGTAAGGGAAGAGAACGCGGTTAACCAGGAATCCAGGACAGTCGCGTACAACAATAGCTTTCTTGCCCATCTTGTTTGCGTAGGCAACAACGCGAGCTACAGCTGTGTCGGAAGTTTTCTCTCCACGAATCACCTCAACCAGCGGCATTTTGTGCACCGGGTTGAAGAAGTGCATACCGAGGAAGTTTTCCGGGCGGGAAAGCGGCTCAGCCAACTGGTTAATAGAAATAGTGGAGGTATTAGAAGCGATTACAGTGTCTTCGCTTACTTTGGTTTCCACTTCCTTCAATACTGCATGCTTCACCTTGGGATTTTCAACCACCGCTTCCACAACAACATCGATATCGTTGAAGCCGTCGTAGCTCAAGGTAGGCTCGATACGGTTGAGCACTTCACCCATTTTAACGGGGGTCAGGCGCTTGCGATCAACCAGCTTGGACAGCAGCTTGTTCGCCTCATTCAGACCAAGATCGATACCCTTCTGGTCGATATCCTTCATCTTGATCGGAGTGCCTTTGTAGGCAGACTGGTAAGCGATACCGCCACCCATAATGCCAGCACCCAATACTGCCGCACGCTCAATCGGCTTATCGGCTTTCTTCTCCCAACCTTTGGCAACTTTACCAATTGCCTGGTCAGCCAGGAACAGCCCTACCAGAGACTTCGCAGTGCCGGTCTGCGCGCAGAAAATGAACTTCTCCTGTTCGATTTTCAGCGCTTCATCACGGCTCAGCTTGTAACCCTGCTCGATTGACTCAACCGCAGCTACGGGAGAGGGGTAGTTTTTACCCGCCTGCTGACCCACAAATGCCTTGGTGGTAAAGAAGGCCATTAGCGCTTCAGTATCGTTCAAGGGGATTGGAGATTTCTTCAGCTCGCGAATGGCTTTGTAGTCCAGCTCGCCATTAATAGCGCGCTCAAGCAGCTTGACCGCTGCATCTTTGAGCTTGGCGGTGGGGATCACCGCATCGACAGCGTGAGCTTCCAGAGCGGCGGCAGGCTTCTGTTCTTTACCCGCTGCAATCCACTCAGCAGCAACATCAACACCCACTACACGCGGCAGGCGAACAGTGCCACCCCAGCCCGGAATCAGACCCAGCTTAACTTCCGGAAGGCCAACTTTGGCCTCTTCGCCCATCAGGCGGAAGTCACAGCCAAGACACACCTCAAAACCACCGCCGAGCGCGTAGCCATTAATTGCTACCACGGTCGGTACCGGAAGGTCTTCCAGGCGGTTGATATTTTCGTTGTTCTGATTCATCAGATCAGCAACGCCCTCTGCACCTGCAGAGAAGGCACCACCAAACTCAGTGATATCAGCACCAACAATGAAGACGCCTTTACCGCTGGTCAGCAGTACACCTTTTACACCATCCGCTGCTTCGATAGCATCCAGCGCTTGGGAGAATTCAGAAACCGTCTGACGGTTAAATTTATTGACGGATTCGCCTTGCAGGTCGAATTTGAGCTCGGCGATGCCGTTGTCCAGCATCTGTACCGTGAGCGCTTTGCCACTAAATAACATTGATTGACCTCTTTTATTCTGGGCCGCGATCCTGGGCCCGGGGTCGGAATTTTTGTGCAACCAAGGGCCGCCCCGCACAGCGCGGTGACACTTAGGCCCAATTTGGTCAGCCGTAGTATAGCCAGATTCAAACGATTGTTTGAATACTATTTCTTACAAATGGAGTGGCACCAGGAGTGCCAAAGTACAGAAATTCGCCAGTTTGCGAACGGAATGAAATTAAAGCAGGGCTAGTCTATCTCGGATCGTGCCGCCTTATCAGCCACTTGGCACGAACTCCCTCTTTTCTAAACCACCTTTCAGGAATTAGGCTCTTGAAGGTCGGGATGCCCATAAGCCGGCATCATTGCGCTGACAACTACACAGTCACAGCGACCTGTATTTCGAAAGCGGTGCGGACGCTGAGCATCAAAATAATACCCATCACCGGTACTCAGCAGGGCAAAATCGGAGCCAACCGTAACCTCCAGGTCACCACTGACAACCACTCCACCAATCTCCCCCTCAGCAGACTCGAGAGAAAAGCCGGTATCATCCCCAGCGGGAAATACTTTCCACAATAGCGACATGCCGCAGTTTGAGTTTGCCCCTCCAAACAAACGGCAGGACACAGAGCCATGACCGATCTCAGGCACTTCATTTCCGCGAAAAAAAATTTGCTTTGCGCCCGATATTTCCAAGGAAAAAAAATCGGTTAGCGACATAGGAATGGCGCCCAATATTTTTTTTAAGGAGCTTACGGAAGGGCTAACCTTTCCCAATTCAATAAAAGAAATTGTTGCGTTGGTTACCCCAGCCCGTCTCGCCAACTCCCTCTGTGAGATACCGTAAATGTGGCGCACCATTTTCAAGCGGGCGCCAACATCCTCTTCAGGATCATCCATGCTCCCCATTAGCTCCTTTTGTGCAATCTCCCCTCAGGTAAAAATCACCGAAATTGAGGCATTATGTAAAAGCCAATCACACCATATCTTCAAAGGGATTTCCATTTGGCAACTTCACCGGCGGCATTCCGGGTAAACAAATTTCTTCTTCTGAGATAGTGATCTCACTTTCATTGATCATGCCCTCACCAAATCGATAAATAACATCAAGCTCACCACGAGAAGCCCTGGTGTTGTACTTTTCGCTCTGCTCTACAACCTTCTCGTTCAACGCTTGAGACGTCACAATGGCCGATTTGCCATGGCGCTTTTCCATCATTGATTTTGTGATCTGCGGGGACAAAATTGTTGCCGTCGCATTATTTCCGCCAAAACCTTTCGAGTTTAAGAACGCTAAATCAAGCGCACCCCTGCCCCTATCGGTATGCTCAAGGGAAATATCCAGATGCTTACAATGAACATCATCAGCGATGTGATCAACGGTGGTCACTCCCGGGAGTATGCCGCGATCAAATACACCTAACGCTGTAACTAATTGATCTCCACTGGCTGAAGCGACGGTATGCCCCAAAAAGGCCTTGACCGCACAAATCGGCCATTCGGCAATGCCAAATGCGCCGGCCAAACGATCAAAAATAGCGGACTCAGTAACCCGATTTTGCGGCGTACTGGAGCCATGGGCCTGAACAAAGCTGCGACGCCGCAAACTATCCTCGCCCACAATTGCCCGCGCCTCCGCCGTTGCCCTGGCCATCGTCAGGTAATTCCCGGGACCCGGCGCAGAAATCGATTTCTTTGTACCGTCGGCATTGGTAAACACACCGGCAACCGAACCATATACGGAAGCACCCAACTCAAGCGCCAGAGCATCATCCATTAAGATGACCCACTGGGTACCCTCACCCAAGGTAAAACCACAGTTCTCACCGAACGGGCGACTGGTGCGTCGATAATCAATCTCACCAGGGAAGAGCTTGCGTAAATTCTCGGTAGTGGCAAGAGCACCCATCGTTGAATAGCCATCGACAACTTCAGGCACAAGGGGCGCCTCAGCCGCACCAATTACAGCGACCCGCGCCCTACCCGAACGAATATCTTCAACACCAGCGCGAAGGTTGTACAGGAAGGTTGCGCAAGCACCGGCAACAGCGCCAGTAGAGCCGACATTTCCGAGCACATAAGCGTTAACAAAATCCGCTGGCATACTATTTAAACCAAGCGCCAGTTGTTTAGAGCTTACGCGGCCACCTCGCAGGCGGGACTGCAATAGACCACCGTTGCCAAATGGGTCCAGCTGACTCATTGCCGAGGCGGCATAGAGTGAAATATTTCCCGGCCCAGCCGCAGACACAACGGTATCCCAATCAACCCCCAAAGACTGCACAGCATCTGATGCACCCAAGAGGGCTAACTGCAGTCCCCTCGGGTGAAATCGAGAGTTATATTTAGTGCCCGGTTCAAATCCGGTTGGGAGCTGGCCGGCAGCAGCCACACTTATCTCGCGGTGGCTATCCAACAAAACTGACAGCTCAGCTGTGGTGACCCGAACCCTGCCGCCCTGGATATGCTCCAAGTGCCAATGAGCTGGCACAGGCTGCGGAAGCTGCCGGGTGGAAATTTCGAATGTCAGGCCCTGAGGGTTTGCGAGCTGGGCAGACTGATGGAAATGGCACTTGCGGTAGTCGTAATAGCGACTCTCTAGCTCGCGCACCAAAGTACCATCCAACACCTGCTGCTCAAGGGCAGGGTCCAAAATGCCTTCAGCGTTGTCTCCGGTACGCAAGCCCATCAGGGCAGCCAGGTCAGAAAGAGTGCTATCCCTTTCTTCCTTACCCAGCTTATCTAGCACGAGGCGAGAGTACCCCCTATGGAAAGAACTACGTCCAGCAGGGTTGAATCCACCGAATGCGGTGATTACGGGAAGGCGCTGCATCCTGACCTCCAGCCAAGCACTTAACACTATAAAAATAAGAGATGCGAGTGTAGGGGGTGGCGATTCTGTCCAGTTATGGGCATACTGGCCAGCAAAATTGAGTGTTTTGGCCAATAGCGCAAGTGCGCATAGATGTGTAATGCGAACAGTAACTTTTCTACTTATCGACCAGATGCTGGCAACCGGTACCGTTCTCCCACTTGAGATGCTCCGCGGTGCGGAGAGTCGCGCCAGGGTTGAGGGCATCAAGGGCAGCCTAAAACTGGTGACCGCCAGTTTGGATGGGGCACCAGTAAATACCCGCTGCGGGTTTACCCTTCAACCGGACGTCGCTCTTAGCGATGCACCAGATAGCGACCTAATCTACATCCCGACCATGTGGCGCAACCCCCGCCCCGCCCTTAAGCGAGGCGGAAAAATATTGGAATGGCTGCGCCAACAGGAAAAACAAGGAGCTGCAATTAGTGCTGTGGGTACCGGAGTTTGCTTTTTGGCCGAAGCGGGCCTCCTTAACGGAAAACCTGCAACCACCCACTGGCATTATTTTGATCAATTTAGCTCAGACTATCCAGAGGTAAAGTTAAAACGTCAGTATTTTATTACCCAGGCAGACAAACTTTTCTGTGCGGCCAGCGTCAATGCCCTCGCCGACGTAACGGTTCATATGATCCGTCAACTGTATGGACCGGCCATCGCCAGTCATGTGGAGCGCAATTTCTCTCACGAAATTCGCCGCCCATTTGAAGAGATAGCCTACTCAGAAGGATCTGTTCACCTACACCCAGACGAAGATATCGTTCAAGCCCAGGCCTGGCTCAAAGAACATTGTAATACCGAGGTACGCCTTAGCGAAGTGGCACAACTTTTCGATATGAGTGTGCGATCGTTCAATCGCCGATTCAAACTTGCTACAGGACAGACACCGCTGCAGTATTTGCAAAATGTCAGGGTTGACATGGCGCGCGAACTTTTACAATCAAGCAATTTATCGGTCAATGAAATTGCTGAAAAAGTTGGTTACCAGGATATGGGGCATTTCACAGCGCTATTTAAAAAATTCCTGGCAACAACTCCAAGTGAATACCGCACCACGGTGCGAGCCAAGCTATTCAGGGTCAATACTTAATTTTCTTAGAAAAATAACATCGCTGTGAACAAACTGGAGCTCGGCACCGAGTGACCGAGCCAACCATTCAAATGTCTTCACGCTAAAGAAGCAAATATGTGTAGGGTCTCTGATGTAGTGCCAATTGGCGAAGCGCTCTGCAGAAATAACCAGTTTCGTCATCAGGGCCATAACCCCCCCCGTGCGAAGCCTTTGCCAAAGGTTTTCAAGCTCCTCTCCCGGCCTCACAAGATGTTCGATCACTTCTGTAGCGACAATAAAATCGTAGCTCCTATGCAGCGCCTTTCTGGCCGGCATGTAAAAGTGATCATACAGGTCCACCCGGTGCCCACTCTCCGCCATAATTCTGGCCAATAAAGGCGCCGGGCCACAACCAAAGTCCAGGCCATGACAGGCTCCATTCAACTCTTTCAGTAACGGCTGCGCGCAACGACTAAGAAATTGATGGTAACCGTCATCCTCCATCGAATTCTCATGGAGGTCGTAATAAGCTCTCTCTTTTTCAGGTGTCAGATGGTATTGCTGCGGCACAAAAACGAGCGCGCAGTTATCACACTGATGATAACTGCGGAATTTATCCTGATGGTAAAGCTGTACCGCACTTTGGCGGCACAGCGGGCAATGAAGTGACAACTTACGCTACTGCGGCAGTGGACTTAGTCTCATTCTCTCTGTGCTGCAGCACATTACCTTCTGTAATCGAAATTTTTCGTGGTTTCATCGCTTCGGGTATTTCGCGTACCAATTCTATATGCAACAACCCATTAGCCAGTTTTGCATCGGTCACTTTCACGTGATCGGCAAGCTGAAAGCGTCGCTCAAAATTTCTTGCGGCGATACCCCTGTGTAAATAATTTCCCTGGCTATTACTTTCTGGCTTAGTACCGCTAATCACTAAACGATTTTGCTCCACATGAATATCGAGTTCAGACTGCTCAAAGCCAGCGACAGCCATGGAAATTCTGTAGCTATCCTCACCAGTCAGCTCTATATCGTAAGGGGGGTAGGAAGGCTGCTTTTGCTCGCTTGTGGTCATTGCATCGAGCAGACTGGCCATACGGTCAAAACCAATTGCAGAGCGATAAAGTGGAGAGAAATCAAAATTACGCATTATCATATCCTCAATTCAGAGCAATATTTAAAACCACGTCCGTCAAATGACCGGACTCTATTCAGAGGCACTTTTCATTGAAGCTACCACCTGTACTACAGAGATATGGGCAGAGGTTTCTTATTCAAGGGTGACAGATAAATTTTATGCCAAAAAATTACAAAAAACCTAATGAGCCCACTTGTCGAATCTTTATTGGCATCCAGCTGGATAAAACAACACAAGAATTTTTGAATTACTTAGCGAGCCTCATCACGAACAAACTAAGCGTCCCATCTTTAGCCAGCGCCCACTGGATAGCCTGTAAGAATCGTCATATCACTCTTTGTTTTTTAGGCCAGGTTCCAATAAAAACAATACCGCCGCTAAAAACCGGCCTGACCTCAATCGCTCGAAACACAACTGAGACGAAAACTCGCCTATTTAAACTTGATACCTTCCCAGGCAATGATGCTCATCTAATCGCCGCAGAAATCACAGTCACCAAACAATTGGCGACCTTGCATATGTCCGTCAAACGCCTCGCAGAGAGCCTATCGATACCGACAGAAAATCGGTGCTATCGCCCACATATCACCCTGTGCAGAAACAGGAAACAATTTCACGGATTTTCTCCAGTCGACCTAGAACACCCAATAACAATTAACAATATTACTCTCTACCAAAGTCAACCAAGCCCGGCTGGAAGCCTTTACACCCCCCTACTAACAACTATTCTACAGTCGCGGTAAAACTCCCCCCCATTGGTAAAATCTATTTTCTGGAACCCCAAAAGCAAAAAAGCGAGCCTAAGGCTCGCTTTTTTATTTACTTGTTCACTGAACAATTAATTCAACTCTGACAGCACATACTCCGGATACATAACCAATCTTGGTCGAGACAGACGACGCGCATCAAAAATAAAGACATAGCGAGCCCCATCATCCTCAGCCGGAATTGTACGGCGGAATTTCCAAGTGTTAATTTTATAAGTTTGGCGACCTGACTCAACGGTAGTCACCAAGCGATATTGATTTTCCCCCAAAAACTCAAAGGGCACTCTTTCCCCCCCAATTGGCCGCAACTCAAGATCCCGGAACGTTTTTCTATCGTTACCTTCTTCGTCAGCCAGGAGATCACTCAGACGTGCTGTTTCCCGCTTTACATAATCGAATAAGTCGGCATCGATCTCACGTTTAGCAACGGCTTCCACTTTTGCGGGCTCCTCGCGCTTTGGCGGCTCGACCTGAGCTTTAATTTGCGGGGGCTTTGGTTTCTCATTAGTAGCAGCAGCTCGCGCCATAGCCGCCCTTCTCTCGGATGCTTCAGCCTTTGCCAGCATATCCTCAACCATCTTGCTAATTTTATCCTGCTGGGCAGAAATCTTAGCTTTGGCATCAGCAATTGCCTGTTTCTCTTCAGCCAGTTTTTGTTGAAGCTGCTGATGATTTTCTTTAATAAACTCGAGACGACGTGAACGGCTATCGACACCTCTCTCCGCCATAGCGAAGGCATGCTTAGCCTTCTTCAGGCGACGCTCAGTATCTGAATTGGGGGTTGACTCATGAGCCCGGGTCGCTTGATTGAGCTCCTGGCGACTCGCTTCGTATTCCAAGCGCAGGTCATCGAGAGATTTCTGGGCCTGCTCAAGCTTATATTCATAGGAGAGCAGCTCATTTTCGACATCCTCGAGCCCAACACTCCTATTTTCAAGAGACTGCTCCAATCGCGCAAGACGGTTCTTCTCCGCCGTGAGGGGCGTCTGTGCTTGTGCCACTGCCCCACCCATAACTACTAAGCCCGCCAAAAGGAGCGAGCAACACCGCTTTACCGCCATCGTCGTGAACCCATTTCTCGAATTGATGTGTTTCGTGTTTTGGAAGCGCAGCGACTCTGAATCTACGACAGAGTGAAGCTACTGCGCAATATGGTCAATTTTACGCAGGGAGCAAGCTATGAGCAATGACCTTGCGTTCACCTGAGCCAACTAGCTGATCAATAAACCTTCAAATCCACAATATTGAGTCACCACAGTGACACCACTCCAAAATTTATATGAAATTTTTCTGCGATAGCGCTTGATTTTTTTTTTGGCGGAAGCATTATGGATACCAGGGAGAAGATCGCTGGACTCAGCGGAAACCCGACCCGGACGTAAAACACCCTAAGCTGCTTTGTCAGCAAACAATCGTTGCGATTCCGGCAGCTCGGCGCTTCAACTGCAGCCTCGAACCCTCCCACTAGGGCG
This sequence comes from Microbulbifer sp. ABM4_008, assembly GCF_056311705.1. Lineage (NCBI taxonomy): Bacteria > Pseudomonadati > Pseudomonadota > Gammaproteobacteria > Cellvibrionales > Microbulbiferaceae > Microbulbifer > Microbulbifer sp. ABM4_008. Next base: position 3,172,413 of record NZ_CM149970.1, read on the forward strand.
CCCTACCTTCTTTACAGCAAACCGCAACAGCGGCCTGCATGGTTTCTTTTAACCGGAGGTATGTGCCCATGAAATCAGCGCCTAACGATAACATTGTGTTCCGCGACATCGACAAGTCAGCCGCCCTGGCGACTACCGTATCCAAGAAGTTAAACAAGCTGGAACGTTATTGTGGCGACATCATACATAGTCGCGTAGTCCTCGAAGCTCCCCATCAACACAAAACTAAAGGCAGACACTTCAAGGCATCACTAGAGCTTGCGATTAGTGGCAATCCCGTGACTATTAGTAGTGAGAACGAATCCATACACCGAGCGGTAAACGACACATTCGCCTCCGCCGAGCGCTGCTTGAAAGAGCGTAGTGAACGCAAGAAAACACGGCGGCACCAAGCCCTACAAGAGGTTGTAGAAGAACCCAGCTAAAAACTGGGAGTCACAAAAAAGGCGGCAAAATGCCGCCTTTTTCATTATTCACAACTGCAACTTATATCTACAGCGTAACAACAGCACCTAACCTGCAACTGGAGTTCTCATAGTTACAAACTCCTCAGCAGCGGTGGGGTGAATTCCAATCGTTGAATCAAAGGTGCTTTTGGTAGCTCCTGCCTTAAGTGCTACGGCCATCCCCTGAATAATCTCCCCTGCGTCATCGCCAACCATATGCACGCCAATCACCTTGTCGTTGGACGCATCTACAACCAGCTTCATCAATGTCCGCTCTGTATTCCCACTCACAGTGTGACGCATTGGTCTGAATTCCGACTTATAAATAGTGACGTCGAGTCCAGAGTCCCGCGCCTCTTCTTCGGACAACCCCACAGTTCCGATATTCGGTTGACAGAATACCGCTGTAGGAATGTTGTTATAGTCAATTTCAGCCGTCTCTCCAGTGCGCCAATGCTTAACCAAGGCCATAGCCTCCGCCAAGGCAACAGGAGTAAGCTGAGGCTCACCCGTTACATCTCCCAGTGCATAGATTGACTGCACACTAGTTCTAAAATTATCGTCCACAGAGATTGTGCCATCCTTGTGCAAGACAACACCCTGCTCCTCTAGCCCCAACCCTTCAACATTTGCTACGCGCCCAGTAGCGTAAAGCACCATATCTACATTAATACTGGAACCATCATCGGCATGAGCGAGCAAGCTGCCATCCTGAAGCTTCTCAATAGAAACAACGTTGTGGTTAAACTTTAGATCGATATTTTTCTTCTGCATCTCATCGCGAACAAAAGTGCGAATATCCCGATCGAATCCTCGCAAGAATAAATCTCTTCGATAAGAGAGGTGCACGTTCGCGCCGAGACCAGCAAAGATGCCTGCAAATTCGACGGCAATATAACCCCCACCAACAACCAAAACTCGCTTGGGAAAGTTTTCCATTGAGAAAACTTCATTGGAAGTCAGCGCAAATTCCCGTCCCGGAATATTCGGAATAAATGGCCATCCGCCTGTCGCCACCAAAATACGCTCTGCAGTAATTTCTTTGCCGTTAACAACAACACTGTGAGGACCTTTGATGCTGGCTCTGCCATTTAGGGTTTCCACCCCAGAGTTATCCAGCAAATTGCGATAAATCCCATTGAGTCGAGCAACTTCTTTTGCGTTGTTATCCCGCAGCGTTGGCCAGTCAAACTCAGCTCCCGCGCTATTCCAGCCATAGGCTCGAGCATCAGAAAAGCCTGCGGAATAGCCACTCGCATAAACAAATAATTTTTTGGGAACACAACCTACATTTACACAGGTCCCCCCCATATAGCGGTCTTCAGCCACAGCGACCTTCATTCCTTGTGCAGCAGCCATCCTACTTGCACGCACGCCACCAGAGCCGGCACCAATAACAAACAGATCAAAATCATACTCAGCCAAAATAAACTCCCACTCAGCTATGCTTCGAATAATTTTTAAACAGCCCGACAATAAGTTTTCTGTGAACAACCATCTCAAGCTGACAATTCTTACTTAATAACCGTTGACACTTGACTTCGCTTTGGATATTCATGTGACTGCTGTCACAGATATCAGCCCGCCAGAGGAAATTGCACAACAAAAAAACCTGAGGCGGATAAAATAACAGTCATTAATAAGAGCAAAACCTATGGGCAATAATATGAAATACCCAAATGCAGTGATGCAGCGCGCCCTATTGCTTACCTCTCTACTGCTCATCAGCAATTTAAGCAGCGCAAAGTCTCATCCATCCTATCTGTCAGAAAAATACTGTGGCGATGTGGTTGAACAATTTGTCGGCTCGGGCATGCGTAGCCTCGACAAGTATATCAACCATAACTTCAACCCCGAATACACCGGGGGAATTCGCAATACAATACAGTTTCTCGAACAGAGGTTGGACTGGCTGAGCGAGTGTGATGATTACTTGACAGACACCACAAAAAGCTCAGTATTTCACAGCAAAGACGATACACAAAAGATCTTCACCGCCATCAGAGAGTTAGCCAAGGAACTCCAACACGTCCGGTCTGGTGTTGAATATCGGGATGAATCGGGAAATAACAACCCCGCCCCCTTCATACAGCGCCGCTATGAAGCCCTGGCCCGGCTGGTTGATCGACATCACACCCGCATGTTGATGAAAAAACAGTTTCAATAAGTTGCTGACTAAGGGGGCAGATTTTCGCCCCCTTACATAAAATAGGCAGCCCAAGAGATTTGCTTACGATCCCAGTAGCTACTCGGTACCCGCCTTCCGAACCCTTGCTTCCTTTCGCGAGCTAAGCCCAACCATAGAAAACAACTCGGGCATCCTCTCTTTAAGGCCACCCCCAATACGGGCCATAACTGATCTCAGGCGAGGGCGCTGCTTTTCAGTAAAAGGGATTGGCCGACAGCTTTGCATTGTCGCCAGGCCGATACGCGCAACAAATAGACTGGCTCCGACCCCCTGCCCCAAACGCACAGATACTGTGCTCAGCATGCTATCGCCAACAAGTTCCGGCCACATTTCACTGATCGCATACTCACTCGCGCCAGTGTAGGCGACCAAAGACAAAACCCTCTTGAACAAGCGCCATCGCACCACAAGAGACGGCTGCACACCATAAATCTGCGCCACATCATCAATCATTCGCAGTGACTGCCTCAGGGCAACCAGAATATCGATACTGGCAAAAGGGCTCAGCCCAACCAGTGCACCAGTGCTCGTTGAGTGGCGCACGACTCTCCTTAGAGCCTCTTGGTCAAGGGCATTTAAGAAGGTAACCTCTAAATGCTCTAACAACTCACTGCTATCGTAATAGTCAGCTGCCTCATCTAGAACTCGATTGAGCAGTACACCTTGGGGCTTACCGGCAAAATGCTCCTGCAAATTGCGCCTGAATACTTGCGCCTCTTGGTGACTGCGGCAGTCTCGGGCCTCGGCAGCCATTGCCTGAGTTTTTTCAAGCTTGTTCAGTGGGCGCCCCGCTCGGAAAAACTCCCACACGGAACTACCAATGATTGCACTGAAGCCCGCCATCAAAACAGCCACAAAAAGTCCCAATCCCCAGTGTTTATCGACCGCCCATTGATAAAGTCCATAAAACTCCCATCCGACCACGACCACCACTACTGCAAGCGCAGAGAGCACTGCTGGCTTTAGCCACTTAAACCGGAAAGTGGGTAGGCGCAACTCGGAGAAAGCAATCCGATCAGGAAGAGACTCTCCAGTGGTTATTGACCTAGGAATCTCCACTGACTCATCCGCAAGCGGTTCCACCCGCGTCGCATCTCTGTGCGGGACCTCCTGTCCAGGCTCATCTAGCGACTCGATACGTGTTTCGCGACGGTACTCAGTATTTTTATCACTGTTAATCAAACCTTATCTCCCAACAGAAGGTTCAAAAGAGCATCCACCCGTATATGTGGAATATGTCCTTCCTGCATTCCCACTGGAGGCCGCAGCTGTGGTGGTGCAGCTCCCGCATAGTGGCTCCACCCCTGCTCTTCATAGGGCGCCTGGGCAAAAATTTCCGCATTCTCAAAACCCAAATACTGCCCTTCGAGGTCATAACCCATCAGCATTCTCCGTCCATTCTTCTGCCCCTCTCTAGAGCAGCGAACCGCGGCAATCGCCTCACTAAATACCGGCAAACCCCGGTGACGGGCATCGGAGAAAGTCTGTTGTAACTGCTGGCCTAGAAGCTGCCTCAAAGCATCGTGGTCGGCAGCAAGTACCTGATCGACTTTAGTCGCAGCAAAAAGGAGTCGATTAACCTTTGGGCGCCATAGCTTGCTTAAAAACCCCGATTCGCCATAGCGGAATGTATCGGCAATATGAGCAAATGCCAGACGCATATCTTCCAGGGACTGTTCACCAGCAAATAGAGTGCCAATCATATCTACCAGTACCAGTTGTCGATCGATATGTCGAAAATGGCTATCTACAAAGGGTTTTACCTGCGCCCGCACATAGCGTTCGTAACGCGCCTGCAAAACCTTAAAAACACTACTCTCAGACAAAGCAGCTAACTGCCCAGCATCTAAACCACGCAAATCCAGGAGTGGGACTACCCCGTACGCCTCCTCGTCTAGCAGCGCTCTACCAGGCTGTAAATAACTGAGATTCAACTTGGTTCGGCAACTCAGAAGATAAGCTCGGTATTCCCCCCATAATTCGTCCAAATTTACTTCACTGGCATTCGCCTGGGGGGACAGTGCTGCCAGCTGAGCTATCAACCGGGGGGCCAGCATTGATCGCGCATCTGTAGAAAATAGGTGTGCTTGATGACGACACCACTCTGCGTAATCCATACGCAATAGCGGCAAGTCCATCAACCATTCCCCGGGGTAGTCACGCAACTCCACTACCAACGTCTTTCTACCATTACCCCGAAAACGGCGCCGGCTGCGTAAATGGATGTGTAACTCCATAGCCGAAGCATCTCTAGTACTCTGTGGCCAACTAGGTGGCTCAGCCATCAGTGCCGACAGGCAGGTCTGATAGTCAAATGGCGCCAAACCAGAGTCCAGCGCTGGCTTCAACTCTGCCCCCAACAGATCGCCATTGAGCGCAGGGGCAAAACCAGGTAATTGAGACTTCTCCGGATTGCAGAGTTGGTATATCAGACTGGTGAGAAACGTGGACTTGCCAGCACCACTGAGCCCAGTGATACCGATACAGATGCGTCGGTCCAACAAGCGCTCGGCGGCCCAGTGGGATTTATCCTGGGCCTCTCGGCTCCAGCGCCGTAGTTTTTCTTTTAAATGTGGGCGAGATTGACTCTCGCGAGACATAGAATCTTCGCGGTCCAGCGACACACACTCTGTCACTTTGGGCTCCATATAAAGCTGACTTCCAGAAATGGGGATAGAGAGGATGATGGAGGCTCAAGAATACCCCCAAAAAGAAATAGGCGCACAGCCCTCTGGCCGAACGCCTTAGATGCAAGGGGGCTCAGGAGCCGCCACTTAGTCGACCAGCGCTACGTCTCCCGACCCCATCACTGAGAAGGAGTCAGTTCCCGGCCGTTTCAAGACAATATCACCCGATCCCATTATTGAACCGCTGGCATTATCGGCGCGCAGACTGCGGCCAATAAAATCACCTGAACCCATGAGGCGAACGTTCACATCGGCAACTCGCCCGCCAACCAACATATCGCCGGAACCTTGTATCTCCGCAAGTAAACTCTCACCGGTAATAGTACTTATCTTCATGTCGCCAGAGCCTGTCACCGCTACTTCCCCTTTGACAGTCAATGCCTTGTTGAGGAACAAATCACCGGAACCAGTAACATACGCTTTCAAGGATTCTGCGGCGACCTTGTCGATATTGATCATTCCTGAGCCCGTCACCCCCAAAGTTAGGCCCTCACTCTCAACACTTGAAGATCTAGCCTCACCAGAGCCAGTCACCTTAAGAGCCTCAATTTTAGGCATCGTCACGGTGAAGTTAACTTCATCTCCCTGCCCTCGGGATATGGTGACAAATCCAAAAAGATTCTGGGTGTTTTCCTCAACGGATAACTCCAACCTTTCCCCTTTTACCTCAACTTTGACGTAGGGCATTGTGCTGACAGGGCCGACAGCGACAACTTCAAAACTGTCTCCCTGAATCAACTTCAAGTGAGAACTCCCCTTGAGAGACACCTGAGTGAACCCTTCCATATCGAAACGCTTAGTTTCCATTTCTTCTGCCTGGGCATTAGTGCAAAACGCAGCGACTGTGGCGAGGACTACTACCAGCGGGGCAAAGAGTGTCTTCTTCAAAATCATCATTAGAGGAATCTCATCGTTATTACCAGTTCATACCTATGTGACTCAGTAAGCGGGGGACTTGGATGCAGTGTCCCACAAATATTTTGGGGACACCATATGACCGATAAGTCTAAAAAATCAATCTTAACGACCTAGCCGCACTCCGCCTCGCTAAAGCCCAGCTCCTTTAAGGATTGTCGGATCTTTTCCGCCTCATGTGCCAACTGCTCTGAAGAAGCAGGCTTTTGCTTAGAGAAGTCAAAGTCTGACAATTCATCTACGGGTATCAGGTGGATATGGGTATGTGGCACTTCAATCCCAGCGATCATCACGCCCACTCGCTTCGGTGAGTAAGTTGCTTTCAGCCCTTTCGCCACCTTTTGCGCAACCAGCATTAGATGACTCGCCAGCTCCTCCGGAACATCATCCCAATGATTAATTTCCTCAACAGGGATGACCAAACAATGACCAGCCTTAATGGGTGAAATGGTCAAAATAGCTACGACCTTTTCATCTCTCCAAATAAAATTGCCAGGTAAATCGCCATTAATTATCTGAGTAAAAATACTTGCCATAAATTATCTCAAAAGGTTGAAATTTATTATTTGGTGCAAGCGTGCAGTCTAACACCAAGAAGAAAAAATAAAGTGTAAAGGCTTAGAAAATACTTGCGCAAACATAGATTTTCTTCTTTGGCGAAATAAACCCCCAATATGTGACAACCTGTCGAACAGAATGACAATTTTCTTAAACCAAGTTGGCATACTGAAAGAATATGTCTTAGGCTCGACACCAATTAATGCAGTACCGCCATTGAGCCAATGCACATTGTGCTTCTCGTTACCAAAATACTTTTTCGGCTCTGCGGATAAACTTTAAATCAGTGCCAACTGCTCACCGGGGGGAGAGATATGGAAAGCCTGTTGGATCAGGTCGGTGGTACTAAATTTGTCAACCGTACAGTCAGTGAATTTTACGGTGCTCTCAGCTACCACCTTTCAGCCTACGAAACTTGTGATTTCCGCAAACAATTAAGTCGTCAAGCTCAGTTTTTGAGCCATGCGTTGTCATCTACACCGGAACCAGACCGGAGTAGTCGCGCCCGTTTTTTAGCCAGGGGGTTAAACCCAGAGCTATTCGATTCAATGCTGGAGTATTTCGAGGGTCGCCTATTGGAGTTGGGCTATCGCCCTGACTTCAGCACACAACTGGTTGCGATCGTAACCAATCTCTATGGCGGTTGTGAGCAGGACCTGTCAATCGCTTGCTAATCTTTATCAGCGGCGCGCACGCACAAGTTGCGGCGCGCCCGCCCTGTCAATACAATTGCGCTTCACAGCCTTTACCCCCCGTTTTATTGCGCAGCGGTAAGCGCTCATTCACATACTCTTTTATATCAGAGATTATTCATGAAGATTGCCAACCACACAGTTGTGGAGATCCACTACACCCTGAAAGATGCTGACGGAACAGTCATTGACTCCTCAGCCAATGGAGAGCCGCTCAAATATCTGCAAGGGGTTGGTAATATCATTCCTGGGCTTGAGCGCGAGATGCTGGAAAAGGCACCTGGTGATAAATTTACTGCGGTAATCGCACCAGAAGACGGTTACGGCGAGCAAAACCCGGAGCTGATCCAAACCATGCCGCGCAGTGCCTTTGGTGGTGTTGAAGAGTTATCTGTAGGCATGGCATTCCGTGCAGAGAGCACCGAAGGCCACCCGATTGAAGTGGAAATTATCGACATCGACGGCGACGAAGTCACTATCAATGGCAACCACCCCCTCGCCGGCGTTGAGCTGCACTTCGAAATTGAAGTTGTTTCTGTACGCGAAGCGACTGCCGAAGAAGTTGATCACGGCCACGTGCACTGATCCCATGATATGAAACGCCGCCAGCCGCGCGGCGTTCCCCCCTTCCCCAATGTCATTGCCAAACAACATCATCCTGTTTGATAGCATCTGCAACCTGTGCAATAGCTGGAGTCAACTAATACTCAAGCGCGACAGAGAGCAGCGCTTTACCCTGTGCCGAGTGCAGTCCAATGCAGGCCAGCACTTCCTTAAACAGCTGAACCTGCCGCTGGACACTTACCAGACCATGATTTTGCTGGAACGACATGGTGGCACTTACCAATCCTTTTACAAAAGTGAAGCGGCACTGAGAATTGCCAGCCGCCTACCACAACCCTGGCGTTTATTGGCCATTTTGCGCTACATTCCCCGCCCGGCAAGGGATTGGCTCTACGACTTGGTTGCTCGAAACCGCTATCGCTGGTTTGGTCAACGGGAAAGTTGCCTATTGCCGTGTGACGCTGACAAACAGCGGTTTTTGGAAGATGTACCTGAAGAGACCCCAGATGAGCTTGTCTGACCAGTATTTACAGCGATTTGGCGGCATTGCTCGCCTGTATGGCGATAAGGCCCTCGAAATTTTATCCTCTGCTCACATATTGGTGATCGGTATTGGTGGCGTAGGGAGCTGGACCGCAGAGGCCTTGGCGCGAAGCGGCATTGGCCAGTTGACGCTAATAGACTTGGATGACGTCTGCATCACCAATACCAATCGTCAGAGCCACGCACTCGCCGATACTGTAGGCCATATCAAGGTCGAGGTGATGGCAGAGCGCCTACGGCAGATTAACCCGGAGATTACAGTTCATACGGAAGAGGACTTTATCGCTAATGACAATTTCTCAGAGCTGATCAATCCTGATATACACCCTATCGATGTGGTGATTGATGCAATAGACTCCGCACGGGTAAAAGCCGCCCTGATCGCTTACTGTAAAGCCCGAAAAATACGCTTGATAACGGTTGGTTCCGCAGGAGGTAAGCGCTCCCCCGATCGCATTGAGTGCGCCGATCTCGGCCGTACAATTAATGATCCGATGCTGGCAAAAGTCCGCCAACATCTATACCGCTTTCACAACTTCCAGAAGAGCCGCAAGCGCCAGTTTGGCATCGATGCGATCTTTTCCACTGAAGCAATGGTATACCCGCAGCCAGATGGGCAAGTATGCCAACAGAAGAGCGCTATGCAGGACGGTGTTAAATTAGACTGCAGTGGCGGCTTTGGTGCGGCAACTATGATTACCGGCACCTTTGGGTTTTTGGCCGCCAACCGGGCCATCGAGCGACTTCTCCAGGCAAAAAACTAAGCCGGGGTTAATTGAGCCCTCAGCTGATCGCGGTAGCGCCTGCTCACCGGGATCAGCTGGCCACCAACCAAGTGAATACGCGCATCACCGCTCTCCAGGGGTTCAATCTCCGCAATAGAGTCCAAGCGCACAATATAGGAGCGGTGGATGCGAGCAAATGATCCTGGATCCAAACGCTCCAGTAACTTGGTCATAGTCTCCCGCAGGGGGTAAATTCTATCGCCCAAGTGCAGATTGACATAGTTGCCAGCAGCTTCTACCCATTCGATATCCTGCACATTAACCAGAAATTCTTTTCCCAGCTTTTTCACCAGAAGACGCTCTGGCCTTTCTACTGGCTCAGCAGCATCTCCCTCATCTGGCTCTTCTAGTAAGCGCGCCTCACCCTGTAAACGTACCAATAAGAAGCGGTACAAATAAACAGAGCTTAAAAGAGCGGCATAGGTTTGAATATCTTTGAGATATTCATAGAAAAATTCTACAGGCCAGTTACCAAAGTTATAGGAACCGTCATTAAGGTGGTAAATGACCGTCCTCATAAACACCATGCCGGAAACGTGGACCAAGGACCAAGGCAAAGTGAAAAATAAATGTATGGCCAAGTTCTGCCGAACTATCCCCTTGCGCAGGGGAAAATAATGATCAAGAAGCAATATCAACGGAAATAAGATTGCGATCATTAGGATACTGGTTCCCTCCCACACCAGAAATTCCCATGGCTGAAAAATAGAACCCCAGCGGCGGTGATCAAAGTATGCCAAAGCGAACTGAACAAGCCACTGGCCGACAAAAAACAACACCCAGAACCCCACCTCAAACTGTCGCCGGTGCGTCAAATACTGCTGAACCGTCATTGCTCCTGAACCAGTATAAAAATTCATCGGCAGTCTACCCCCGATTCACCCCCAAAAACCACCACTGGCCCCTAATACCCTACAAATCGGCACTTTGGGATAGCTAATGGCAAATACTAACGGGAGCATAGCAAGCGACTAAAACAGCCTCGAACGACGAAACCTATGCATTCAATAACACAGAGACGCCACGATATTGACGCCCTTCGTGTACTAGCCTTTGGCCTACTTATTCTCTACCACCTGGGAATGGCCTATGTCGCGGAATGGGGGTGGCATGTAAAAAGCAGCTACCAAAGCGAGCCACTACAACTGGTAATGCTAGCGGTTAACCAGTGGCGGATGCCGTTGTTGTTCCTGATTTCAGGTGCAGCCAGCTATTTTCTCTTCCACAAGCTGGGCACTGGGGGTTACTTACTGAGAAGAATGAAGCAGCTATTGATTCCGCTGGCATTTGGAATGCTGGTGGTGGTTCCACCCCAGGCCTACTATGAAGCGCTAAGCAACGGCATTATTGAGCCTGGATACTTATCTTTCCTGCTGAAGTACTTCTCGTTCAGCCCCTGGCCAGAAAATGCCTTTGCTGGAAGTGAGTTTGGCCTGACCTGGAACCACCTGTGGTATCTACCCTATCTGGCATGCTACACCCTGGCCCTTATTCCTCTAGCCCTGTGGTTTAAACACCAACGGTGGCTGGGCCGATTCATGGAGAATATTAAATCTTGGCAACTGCTAATTCTGCCGCTTGTACCCATGATGGTATACGGCCTGGTCCTATTTCCGCGCTTTGGTGGGATAAACTATGCCGTCGTCGACGACTGGTACACCCATGCCAGATTTTTTACTTATTTCTTCTGCGGCTACTTGCTGGTCAGCAGTAACGCCCCCTGGGAAATACTGGCAAGATTGCGCAGTCACTTGGTTATTGCAGCGCCCCTCACTTTCGCCCTATATCTATTATTTGATCGAGTACTACCTGATAGCAGTATGCCCGCCCAAAAAATACTGCTTTTTATTGTTATCTATACAAATCGATGGGTATGGATCCTGGCTGTTTTAGCCTGCGCTTATCAATTTCTCAATAAGCAATTCCGCTGGTTACCCTATGCCACTGAAGCGGTTTATCCCTGGTATATCCTCCATCAAACCATTACCGTAATCGCTGTGTATCAATTAGGGCAACTCGCCCTGGGGCCCATCCTGGAGCCCTTACTAGTATTATTAATCACTATTTTTGGCTGCTGGGCTTCATATGAATTTATCATCCGAAGAAATCCAGTTTTGCGGCCGCTGTTTGGTTTAAAGCCTATTTCCAATATCGGGCCTATTGAGGTGGAGGCCCCCATACCCCGCTCCAGTTAAGTTAATAGGAGGTCTGCTCCACCAGATTCAAAGCACGTTGCAGCAATGCGTAAAAACCATTGCTGCGCGATTCACTTAAGTGCTTACCGAGTCCCAGCTCAGCAAATAACAGAGAAAGATCTCTCTCTCGAATCTCAGTAGCCGTGCGGCCATCAATTTGTGAAAGTAATAACGCACCCAGGCCTTTTACAACCCGGCTGTCGCTTTCCAATCCAAAATAGTGCCTACCACCCTCTGTCCGGTGCGCTAACCAAGCTGCAGACTCACAACCCCGCACCAGGTTTTCTTCGGTACGTATCTCGGGCTTTCGGGCAATAGTTTTACTCCACAGCATTAATTCTCTATAACGTCCCTGCCAGTTGCGCTGGGAAACCAAACTCTCTAGCAATAACGAGGAAAAATCATCCCTGGCCCATTCATCACTCTGAATACTATCCCCCTGTTCAATTGACTTCTGGATCTCACAGTACTCTTTCAGGGCCTGCAAAAAAGCCTGAATATCACTATCGGTATTGTAGGCTGCGACTGATGCTCGGACCGTCACCAAATCACCGCTCTCTTTACCTAACAATTGTGCACAGTGATGGCCTACTCTCACTGCAATATCGCGCTCGTCCAGCCAGTGCATTAAATCGGCAGCGCTACCATGAATAGGCACAAAAGAGACAATACCCAGATTGTGGCGCACTTGGCTGATAACCCTAAAATTGGGGGACGCTATCAGTTCGCGATGTATCCATCGCACCAATTTCTGCTCATGCGCCGCTATTGCGACCCTATCTTGCTGCTCAAGAAATTCCAGTGCCGCTCCAAGACCCGCTATTGCCGCCAGCGGAGAAGTGCCTGCCTCAAATTTGTGCGGCAAGCCTGCATAATGACTCGTTTCAAGTTCAACGTCGGAGATCATTTCTCCACCACCCAGCCATGGTGGCATAGATTCCAAAAGTGTTTCCCTACCGTATAAGAAACCAATTCCTGACGGGCCGTAAAACTTATGTGCGGAGGAAACAAAAAAATCACAGCCAATTTTCTGCACATCAATCACTTCATGGGCTGCCAACTGGGCGCCATCAACAATCCACATCAAGTGCTTTCTGCGCAGCAATTGCCTCACTGCAGCCAGGTCCGGACGCAATCCGAGTGCGTTGGAACCGCCGGTCAGGGATACAATTCTTGTGCGCTCATTCAGCACTTCTCCCAGGCGATCAAATTCCGGGACACCCGCTACATGGGGTACATAGCGTAAACTCAAATTGAATCGCTTGGCCGCCATCTGCCAAGGGATAATATTTGCATGGTGCTCCGCTGTTGAGATGACAATTTCATCCCCAGCCTGCAACTCACTGCACAGGCTGTGCGCCAACAAATTCAGTGCCTCAGTAGCACCGCGACAAAATACAATTTCCCTTGTGCTGGCAGCATTAACAAATTGTGCCGCTTGGCGACGCACTCGCTCCACCATCTCTGTAGCCTTACGGGCTAGACGGTGACTAGAGCGGTGCGTATTGGCATTGCTGTGCACATAGTAATCGCGTACAGCATTAATCACTTTCTCTGGTTTCTGCGTCGTTGCAGCATTATCCAGGTATACCAACTCCTTATTCTCCTCTTGAGCAAAGAGGGGAAATGACTGCCTGAATGATTCAGCGGAAAAACTCATAGGGAAAATAACTTCTCAGTATTTCGACAGGTAGCATTGGCGATTTCCCGCACGGAAACTCCCCGTAAATCAGCCAGTGCTTGTGCAATTTTAGAAAGGTTTTCAGGGCTATTACGCATACCCTGCTGACCTGAAAGAGGCATATCCGGGGCGTCCGACTCAAGCAGTAAACTCTCCAGCGGCGCACGTGACACAGCCCGTCGGGTTTTCGCTGCCCGTGGGTAAGTAATTGTTCCACCGATACCCAGATAGAAGCCGCGCTTCCAGTACTCTTGCGCCGTTTGCTCACTTCCACTGAAAGCGTGGATCACACCTCCCCGCGGGAGCTTGAATTGCTTTAACAGCCTCAGGAGTTCATTGTGGGCCCGGTGAACATGCAGAATAATCGGCAGTTCATGGTTACTAGCAATCTCCAAATGAAGCTTGAGAATATCTTCCTGCTTATTCAAGTCAGTGCCGATAGAGGCATCCAAGCCACACTCTCCAACAGCGACACATGAGTATTTCTCAAGGCTCTCACTAAGCCGTACTCCCAACTCCATCAGGTTTTCCCGCCAACGGGAATCTTGCGGGATTTTCTTCACCCACCAAGGGTGAACACCAGCAGCCATCATCCAACCGGGCTGTTCCGATACCAGAGCGCCCAACGACTGCCACTGAGCCTCGCAAACGCCGGGGATAATGACCCTATCTATTCCGGCATTGAGACATCTTTGCCACACCTGGTCCCGGTCCAGAGAAAAAACCTCAAAATCAAAGTGGCAATGACTGTCTATAAATTTCACTTGTGATACCCATTATTCGCGCGCATATTAGCATGAAGTCGCCTTTTCCTCTGGTACACCTGTGATTGAACCTCTTTTGCCGATCGCCCTTTTTGCTTTCTCAGCCAGTATTACACCGGGCCCTAATAACCTGATGATTATGTCCTCAGGACTCAATCACGGCATCTACAGTTCAACACCTCACCTACTGGGAATTTGGCTGGGATTTCCCGCCATGGTGGTTGCCATTGGCTTGGGACTGGGAACCGTCTTCAATCACTTCCCTTTTCTGCATGAAGTTATTCGCTGGGCAGGCATTGCCTATTTACTCTACCTGGCATGGATAATTGGTTCGACCCGGGAAATGGGTTCTGGAAATTCAAGCGAACCCCTGAGCTTTACTCAGGCGATGGCTTTTCAGTGGATCAATCCTAAAGGCTGGATTATGGCCACTGGAGCACTGGCTGCTTTCACCAGTCCCGGCACAGAAATATGGTCGGGAGTTGTTAAGGTTGCACTGGCATTTATCACCATTGGCGGGCCTTGCGTTGCCATTTGGCTATTCTTTGGCGTTGGGCTAAAACGGTTCCTGACTGAACCACGCTACTTGCGAAGCTTTAACATTGCTATGGGATTGTTGCTTGCTGCAAGCGTTATCCCCTTGGCCCTCGAGGGGCTTACCCCCTTTGGCGCAGCCACCTGAAAGGTCTCTTCTACAGCTTAAGCTCGGGAGCCTTCAACTCCCGAGGCGCTCAAAGCTGGGAAAAACTAGCGAGACGCAGCCTGAAAACGGCTTACTGCACGAAGCTCGGCTGAGTCCTGTAACCAAACAATATCTTCAGCATCTACTTGCTGCCCTGTTATCCCTGACAACTGATCACTGAGTACTTCTAGTCGGGTATTCTCATCGACGCCCTCCACCGGAAGTCGGATCCAGACCTGCCCCTCTTCGTCTGTAACCTCCGCAGGTGCCCCCTGGTCAGTACTGCTTAAATGGCGATCAAAAACCGAGCTATGCCCTGGCGGCAAATAAATGGTGCCATTGGTAATATCGACAGCGAAAGCCACTATGCCCGGCAGCAAGCCAAATAGCAGGCCTGCGCCGTCCAAGATTACGACCGCAGGATCAACTCGCCCACCCGCCTGCCCTTTGCGCTCCGGGTACAGGAAATAGCCACAGGCGCTCAGATTCATCACTGTTACAAGCGCAGCGGATGCCACGATACTTCGTTTAATCACTCTATTCATGGTGTCACCTCTCACGAAAGCCCCCTATGCGGAGCTATTACTTGTTCTTTCTATTCCCACTAATGCCATGGGACCTATTCTCTATCTGTACAAATTCACGTCAGATAGCCCTGAGACAAAAAGATCATCAAATTTACGCCGATCGAAACGTTCGTACAACATCAAGCAGGCTCGATTGCCTAAACTTTAACCAGCACTTGCTGCGGGATGTTAAGGAGATTTACTAATTTCTGACAGTGTGGAGTGACGCACTTGTGATCTGACCGGGCAGTAAGCAGTCGCCTGGGGTCCGACACCGGAAATTTCAGGGAGCAGTAGTCGTAGCAGGTGCCGCCAGGGATTGGCTAAAGCACGGTATCCTTATCGATACCGTGCTTTTCTATTTCACTAAATAAAGGAGATTTCGTCCTATCGCACCCAAAATTGGCGAGATCCCCTACCTTTCTTCCTGGAAAATTCCCCCTACCGCTGTATCCTGCGCCCAAGAACAAGAGTGGAGCTCTCTACATGTATATCAGCAGCGCCTTTGACAGCGGCAATATCGAAGTTATCAATACCGATAGCAATCCAATTGAGCTAGCAATCCGTCAGGACAACAATTCTGACTTCTACCAATGGTTTCACTTTCGTCTGGAAGGCGATATTGGCACCAGCTATCCCTTGCGCATCGTTAATGCCGGCAAATCCGCCTACCCGGAAGGCTGGGAAAACTACCGCATCTGTGCCTCATACGATCGTCAAAATTGGTTCAGAATTGGCGCCAACTACGACGGCAATACTCTGGACTTCACTGTAACCCTGGATGAACCCAGCATCTATCTCGCCTATTTCGCCCCCTACTCCTGGGAACGCCACCTGGATCTGCTCGCTTGGGCGCAGAGCCACGACCTGGTCAAACTGCAAACTCTCGGTAAAACCCTTGATGAGCGCGATATGACCATGCTCACGGTTGGCAATGCCGACACCGCGAAACATCGTGTTTGGATGATTGCCCGCCAACACCCAGGAGAGACCATGGCGGAATGGTTTGTTGAGGGCTTCCTGGAAACCTTGCTCGACCATGCCAATCCTACTGCGCAAAGCTTGCTGGCAGATACCGTATTTTATGTAGTACCCAATATGAACCCCGACGGCAGCGTTCGCGGGCATCTGCGCACTAACGCTGCGGGCGCCAACCTGAACCGTGAGTGGCTCAACCCCACAATGGAGCGAAGCCCGGAAGTCTTTTTGGTCAGGGAGAAAATGTTGGAGCTAGGAGGGGATATCTTCCTGGATATTCATGGTGATGAAGCCCTGCCCTATAACTTTGTTGCGGCTTGTGAAGGTATTCCCGGCTATGACGAGCGCCACGCCAAGCTGGAAGAGACATTTAAGCAAGCTTATGAGGCCGTCAGCCCCGACTTCCAAACGGAGCATGGATATAAGCTGGATAAACCCGGCGAAGCAAATCTGACAATTGGTACCGCCTGGGCTGGACATCAATTCCGCACCCTGGCTCTAACATTGGAGATGCCGTTTAAAGACAATGATGACCTGCCCGACTTGATCGAAGGTTGGTCCCCGGCGCGAAGCCAACAACTCGCTCGCGATATTCTTTTCCCAATTCGCGAAGTGTTAAAAACACTCAAATAATCTCTATACGGTGAACCAAATTACCGTTACCAACAAGAGAAATTAATTTGAGCTGGGCTGTTTCAAACGGCAGCCCAGTTTTAGAGAGACTTTTCTTATTGTAATTATTGATTTATAAAAACCGAGTAGGCGTATATTTTTGAGCCAAAAATCACAGGACAGCCTCTATATTTCAAAAATTGCAGAGATCATCAAAACAACACCTCTAACTTTTCTTATTACGCTGTGATTTCTTCAATAATACAGCTACAGCAACCAACAAAAGAAAAGTAAATACCACCAACCCCCACATCACCGACTGAAAAGCCTGGGCAAAAGCCTCATTAAACATGTTAGCGATGCGGCTGTGCAGAGCAGCAGACATCCCCATTGCGCCACGCTCTATCCTTTCAGGATTAATCAGCAATGCATCGATATATTTTTCCAGTGCACTGGTAATCTGCACCCCACTTTCCTGCAATTGATTTAGCAAACTCTGTTTTTCCATTATTCGAAATACAGTACCCACTACAGCCAAACCAAGTGCTGCGCCTATGTTTTGTATGCCCCACAACATACCGGTTGCTATACCTGCACTATTAGGCGGCAAAGCGCCAATAGCGATTGGGGCTGTCGCACTAAATACAAACCCCCAAGCCACACCGAAAGGTATAAAAGCCAGCAAAAGCATCGAAAAATTGGTATCCACTGAGAATTGTGTCATTACGATTGCCGCAATCAAAATACATATGACACCAATTAAGATTGGAGCCGCAGGTGCGGAATTAGCTGCCATTCTGCCCGCCACAGGAGATACCAAAGCCATTACCAAGGTAATAGGGAGCAAAATCAAGCCGGACATTACCGTTGTATCCTGACGCACAATATGCAAATAAAATGGCAATAAAAAGAAAGCAGAAATGAGAAATATCAACAAGCTGAAATTAGTTAAAACACAAGCGGAAAATAGCGAATTCTTAAAATAGGCAAAATGGATCAACGGTTGCTCCAGTTTTCGCTCAACACGAAAAAGGGCAATAAAACTTAATATAGAAATAACCAGTAACAACAGTATCGGCCAGCTCAACCAACCCACTTGCGCCCCTTCAACTACTAACACCACTAGCGAACCCACACTAAGCGCAAGGAGCATCATTCCACGCCAATCAATATAACTTTTTTCTTTATCTAAATTTTGCGGGCTCCGCATCACAAAAAGACCAAGCACCATACTAACCAACACAAAGGGGATATTAATAAAAAAGATCGACCTCCAAGATAAATACTCACATAGGACCCCACCCAATACCGGACCAAGAGCAAAGCCGACAGCCAATACCGACATCCACCATCCCATTGCAAATCCGGCTTCTTTTTCTACAAAAGTGTGGGACAGCAAAGCAATATTATTCGGCACGATTATGGCAATGGAGACACCTTGAAAGGCCCGCCAGACAATTAAC
Source organism: Microbulbifer sp. ABM4_008 (assembly GCF_056311705.1). Classification (NCBI taxonomy): domain Bacteria; kingdom Pseudomonadati; phylum Pseudomonadota; class Gammaproteobacteria; order Cellvibrionales; family Microbulbiferaceae; genus Microbulbifer; species Microbulbifer sp. ABM4_008. The sequence continues at coordinate 3,190,732 of NZ_CM149970.1, forward strand.
CAAAGTGGATCCTCAGCCAATCCCGCGAAAAGGGAGCTAACTGCAAGTAATACCCATCCAATATTGAGCATCTTCAGGGAGCCCACAATATCCCCCAATCTCCCCATACTGGCCATCAGGATACATAGCATCAACATAAATATATTCATAACCCACTGGGCTTGAATAAAGGATGCACCTAAACTTTGCTGGATTGTCGGCAGTGCAATACTGACAATGGTGTAGTCCAACCCCAATATAAAGGTGGCTGGAAAGGAGCCAAGCAAAACAACCCACTTATTCATTAGTCGCATAATTCCCCTTATGCAGCTTGTTAATTAAAGCAAGGAAAGATCCTGAATAATTTATCGGCATTTATTGCTGAGAGAGCTACACAATCCATCCATTAACAATAGAATTAAGATGTCGCCGGAAAACAACAAGAAACCAACCCTCATCACATAGACAAAAAAGTCCAATTCGTAGTAAAAAGCAAAAATAATAAAACGGTACCTTAAGGCACCGCACACCAATAAAAATTAAAAAATATTCACTAGCGTCTACTGCAAAGGTAGCGCATCTACTCAGTCCGGAGAAAAATAATGAAACACACTATCAGACAGATGATCCTATCGATTCTATTTGTACTTTCCTTCGCCTCTCCCCCCCTTTGGGCCGATAGCATTTCTGATTTCCAAAACAGCTGGACAGGCACAGCCTTGGATCTACAGCGTCAAATAGACAACCACACTCCCATGAGTGAAAACAATATTTTGGGGACACACAATTCTTACAACTCAGAAGTGTATCGCGCCTGTAACTTCTCAGTGGGATGCCGCTACCTGGACCCTCAACAGGAGCATTCCATAAAAGATCAATTGCGCATGGGAGCTCGCTTTATAGAGCTGGATGTCCATTGGACAACGAAAATGGAGAGCCTTTTTTCCTACCCCAAAAGATTACTTCTGTGCCATGGGCTCTGCAGTATCAATGACAAGTATGCGACTGAAGGATTTAACGAAATAAAGGATTGGCTAAATGACAGCGCCAATCAGGACGAAGTCATCATTTTATATATCGAGGACCACTCTGACGGGCGCCATCAAGATCTCTACAACCAAATAACCGATCGATTCGGGGATAAGATTTTCTACAGCGGCGGCTGCCAGAGTATTCCCAGCAACCTGACAAAAAATGATGTGCTTGCTGCCGGGAAACAAGTCGTCGTATGGAAAGATAGCGGCTGCTCTGGAAATGGTGATATGAAGAACATGGCCTTCACCGGATTAGGGGAAATCGGTCGAGTGTGGGAAGACAGCACCACTATTGGCACCATAGGAGAAATTTTTAGCGGTGGTATTGAACGAATCACAGCCGACGATGTGCGCAATGGCTTTGCTGTAGGTCACAACATAATCAACCTCGATAATATGAATACGACCGATGGCCGCATCGCTGCAGCTATTTGGTCATGGGATCAGAATGAGCCAAATAACTTGAACAATGAGGATTGCGCTATGCAGTGGGGCAACGGGCGCTGGAATGATGCCAACTGCAGCAACCAATATAGCTTCGCATGTAAGAACACGGCTGACGGTAGCTGGCTGGTCAGCGCCTCCACAGGCCCATTCTCTTATGGTGCCGGGGTGTGCCAGGCACTGGGCAATGACTATGTGTTTTCCGCCCCCACCAATAGCCAGGACAACCAAGCCCTTAAAAGCGCCAAGGAAACCACTGGCTATGACAAGGTGTGGATTAACTATCAGGACCAGATAACTGAGGGCCACTGGCAGCACAATTAACCTCAAAAATCTCGACTTGGGGATTTAGGCTGGATAGGAGGCTAAGCCCGAGCCTCCTATCCAAGGCGAGTTTTATTGAACCCTCTCAAACACAAACCCTGTCACCATATTCAACTAAATTATCAAAACGGGAATATAGCTCTGGGCCTAGTCACACTCTACTCTCAACTGATCGCTGATATGTCGTTAGTTAAGACAAGATCAGGCATAATCTGCCTCCTAACAAGACTGTCAGGACAAAATTATGCGAATTCCTACTACCTGGCGCCGCCTTGGCTTGGCTATAGCCATCGGCGGTGTTATCAGCGGTTGTAGCAAGGGCAACGAAGAAGTCAGCTCACAAGCGCACTCCCATAAAGAACATATCGAGCACGGCACTGAAAAGCTCAATTTGGAAGCCGCTGAGAAGGCTCAAATTGATATTGTCGCTGCCGACCTGCACAAGCATGTCGCCGTATTGGCCTCCGATGAATTCGAAGGCCGCGCTCCCGCCAGTAAAGGTGAGGAGCTGACGGTAAACTATCTGGCAAAGCAATTTAAGGCGCTCGGACTTACCCCTGGTGCTGTAGATTCCGACGGTAACCCCAGCTGGTTCCAGGAAGTCCCCATTGTAGAGATGGATATTCAATCCACCCCCCTTACTATTCAGGGCGAAGGTGTAGGCCAGGTTCTAAAACCGATTGACGACATGGTCGCGTTTACCCAGCGCCAAACCAGCGCATCCAGCCTTAATGAGAGCGAATTGGTTTTTGTCGGTTACGGCATCGTAGCTCCAGAAAACAACTGGAATGACTACGCAGGTCTGGATATGGAAGGCAAAACCGCAGTCATTCTGGTGAATGACCCCGGCTATGCCACCCAAGATGAGGCTCTATTCAATGGCAATGCCATGACCTACTACGGTCGCTGGAGCTACAAGTTTGAAGAAGCTGCCCGTCAGGGCGCCGCAGGGGCCATTATTATCCATGAGAATGGTGCTGCCGGTTACCCCTGGGAGGTAGTGAGCGGCTCCTGGTCTGGCGCCCAGGTAAGCCTTGAAGCAGAAAACAAGAATATCGATCGCGTGGCGATTGAGGCCTGGATCACCAACCAGGCAGCGAAGGATCTGTTCCAGGCAGCAGGTCTCGACTTGACCGAAGAAATGGCAGCGGCAAAGGCACCGGGATTCAAGCCTAAGTCACTGGAACTCAAAGCCAGCATCGAACTCAGCAACAGCCTTGAGAAGTCCAACTCTCGCAATGTTATTGCTAAGTTACCCGGCAAAAAGTACGCAGATGAAACCATTGTTTACACTGCCCACTGGGACCACTTAGGGGTCAACAAAAACGCTTCTGGCGAAGACCATATCTTCAATGGCGCAGTGGACAATGCCACCGGTACCGCTGGACTACTTGCTCTTGCAGCCCAAGCAGCAAAAGAGGATCAAGCTGATCGCTCCCTGGTATTCGTCGCAGTAACTGCTGAAGAGTCCGGTTTACTCGGCTCCAAATATTATGCCGCCAACCCTGTTGATCCTCTGGAAAAGACGGTTGCCGGCTTTAACTTCGACGCTATGAATGTCTTGGGCCCCACCAAAGACATCACCGTCGTAGGCTTCGGCAGCAGCGAGCTGGAAAATCTCTTAGAAGCAGCCGCCAAAAAGCAGGGCCGCTATCTGGCTGCTGAAGAGCACCCGGAACGCGGCTACTTCTATCGCTCAGATCATTTCAGCCTGGCAAAAGAAGGCGTGCCAATGCTGTATTTTGATTCCGGTAGCGAAAACCATGAGCACGGCCGGGAGTGGGCACAATCCAAGGACAAGGAATATCTCAGCCAGCACTACCACAAGCCGGGAGATGAGTACGACCCCAACTGGAACCTGAAAGGCGCCGCTATGAACTTGCAGCTGGGCCTGCAATTGGGCCTGAAGTTGGCAAACAGCCGCGACTGGCCCAACTGGTATGAAGGCAATGAGTTCCGCGCTATTCGCGACGCCAGTGCCGAAAGTCGCAAATAACCAAGCAGGATAAACATCCCGCTTTTCCTTGGTGGCACCTCCTTGGTGCCACCAAACTTCCCACCCCAAACATCAACCCTGCATTCGCTGCAGGTGCCTCTCCCTGAATCGAAACCAATAAAAAAGCCCCACTGTCTCCAGCAGGGCCTTTTGAGCTCTTTAGCTAAATAGCGACTTAAGCAGCGCTAGTAGCCTCAAGCTTTTTCAACTCTTCATCGCGAAGTTCGCGGCGTAAGATTTTACCCACATTAGTTTTGGGTAAGTCCTCACGGAACTCCACATGCTTCGGCACTTTATAAGCCGTCATATGCTCACGGCAGTAGGCGACAACTTCATCTTCAGTCAAAGATGGATCAGCCTTCACCAGGAAGAGCTTCACCTGCTCACCACTTTTCTCATCCGGGATACCGATAGCGGCAGCTTCAGTGACCTTCGGATGCGCGCTGATCACATCTTCAATTTCATTGGGGTATACATTGAAGCCGGACACAATAATCATGTCCTTCTTGCGATCCACAATTTTGATGTATCCGTCATCCTGAATAACGGCCATATCGCCGGTATTCAACCAACCTTCACTGTCGATGGTATCCGCTGTCGCTTCCGGACGCTGCCAGTAGCCTTTCATCACCTGAGGTCCGCGCACGCACAGCTCGCCAGGAGAGTTGTTCGGCAAGTCATTGCCATTCTCATCGACAACCTTGACCTCAGTACCGGGAACAGGAACACCCACTGTGCCCAGCTGAACACCATCAGTAGGGTTAAATGAAACAACCGGGGAGGTTTCAGTCATACCGTAACCTTCCATGATCATACAGCCGGTCATCTCCTCCCAGCGCTTAGCCGTATCGCGAGTTAACGCCATGCCACCAGAAGCTGTTGAGTGCAATTTGCTGAAGTCCAGTTCAGCAAAATCCTTGTTGCGCATCAGGCCATTGAACAGGGTATTGAGCCCAACAAATCCGGTGAAACGCAGGCCTTTCAGCATCTTCACAAAACCCGGAATATCCCTCGGGTTGGGCACTAACAACGAGTGGTTGCCCGTGGAGAAAAGGCACATGCAGTGGATGGTAAATGCGTAGATATGGTAAAGCGGCAAAGGTGCAATATAGAACTCCTCACCTTCTTTCATACCACTGGCAAATGCGATACGAACCTGCTCCATATTCGCAACCAGATTGCCATTTGTCAGCATTGCCCCTTTGGCAACTCCGGTAGTACCGCCGGTGTACTGCAGAACCGCAATATCTTCTTTGGTGCGCTCAACATCCTTATGAGGACGCTCAGCGCCTTTTGCCATGGCATCGCGAAAGCTAACCTCATTGGCAAAAGAAAATTCAGGCACCATTTTCTTAACGTACTTTGCCACACTGTTGATCAAGGTACGCTTCAGCGGACTGTGCAGATCCGCAATCTCAGTAACAATAACTTGTTTTACATCGGTTTCAGCAACAACAGCAGCAGCGGTATCGGCAATATTTGCCAGCACAACCAATGCTTTGGCTCCTGAGTCATTTAACTGATGCTTAAGCTCGCGCTGTGTATATAGCGGATTGGTATTTACTACAACCAGACCTGCGCGCAGTGCACCAAAAACAACTACTGGGTACTGCAACACGTTGGGCAACTGGACAGCGATGCGATCGCCGGGCTTCAAGTCGGTATGATTTTGTAAATAAGAGGCGAATTTTCCACTCAGCGTGTCAATATCATTGATTGAAAGTGTACGCCCCAGGCATGTGAAAGCCGGCCGGTCACCGAATTTGGCGCAAGCGCCTTTAAAGACATCAAGTATGCTGCGATCAATGTCCAACTCTCTTCTCCCATTCCTGATTGTTGTCGTCGCTTGCCCACACCTTCCGTCTCCATAGGCGAAAGCTGCCATATCTCTTGGCGAGCGAGAATTTATTTATTGTTTGTAGTATCTTTGAGACGGTGAAAAAGAAGGGTTTAAAACCTCTCTTTACCGATCTCCCTCTTCACTATTCGCAGGAAATAAACCTGCCAATGCTGCGGCCAATTCGCGATTTCCAGAATATTGAACATCCCCCAAAAGGAAGGCGTGACGCCCACTTAATTGACCGTCCAATATAGCACTGAGAGTGCTGTTTTCCATTTCCAATGTTAGTTCTGGATTATCAGTCTGACCAAATTCGGAAATCACTTTGTAATTTTTAGATACTTCGGTGACATAAACATAGAAGTCACAGGCATCTGGCAGCCGGAACTGTACCCGAGCCAGCGGGTACGAACAAGCTAAGTGACACAGGCGCTCTTGAACTGAATCCGGCAATTGCATCGGAAATTCTCCGTTTAAGCCGCTTTATTACTCACAAAAAAACCGCCGGCATTTGCCGGCGGTTTTAATTTCAGAGCGGGATCAGAATGCAAAATGCTCGGCATCCAATTCCATCAAGTTGCCTGCTCCACTCAACATGGACGTTGCGTGGCTGGAAGTGCGAGGAAGGATACGCTCGAAGAAGAAACGCGCTGTAGTAATTTTCGCCTTGTAGAAATCTTCTTCTCCAGTGCCCGCTGCCAGTTTTTCATTGGCAACTTTAGCCGCCTGTGCCCACAGGAAGGCCAGCACGGTGTAACCGGAGAACATCAGGTAATCTACAGAAGCAGCACCTACTTCGTCTGGGTTTTCCATAGCTTTGCCGCCAACGTGCAAGGTCAGGTCGCCCCACTGTTTGTTCAGCTCTTGCAACTTAGCAACGAATGGCGCCAGTGCTTCGTTATCAATTTCCGCCTGGCAGAATTTGTGAACCTGCTTGGTGAAACCGCGCAGCAATTCACCCTGGGTCATCAGAACCTTACGACCCAACAGGTCCAGAGCCTGAATACCAGTGGTGCCTTCATAGATAGTGGAGATACGCGCATCACGTACGTTCTGCTCCACGCCCCACTCGGCAATATAACCGTGGCCACCGAAACACTGCATACCCAGGTTGGCAGATTCGAAACCAGCTTCTGTCAAAAATGCTTTTGCAATCGGCGTCAGGAACGCCAGCATATCGTCAGCGGCTTTCTTCGCGTCAGCATCGCCTTTGTGAGTGATATCAACCAGCTGTGCGCACTTAACAACCAGCATGCGGCCACCTTCGGAGAAGGCTTTCTGGGTCATCAGCATGCGGCGCACGTCAGGGTGAACAATAATCGGGTCAGCCGGGCCTTCCGGGTTTTTCACGCCGGACAGAGAACGCATTTGCAGGCGATCTTTTGCGTAAGCCAGGGACTTCTGGAAACCGATCTCGGAGTGAGCCAGGCCTTGCAGAGCAGTGCCCAGGCGCGCAGTGTTCATAAAGGTGAACATATAGCTCAGGCCTTTATTCTGCTCGCCGATCAGGAAGCCTTTAGCACCGTCAAAGTTCAGCACTGCAGTGGCGTTGCCGTGAATACCCATTTTGTGCTCGAGGGAACCACATACCACACCGTTGCGCTCACCAGCAGAGCCGTCAGCGTTCGGCAGGAACTTGGGTACGATAAACAGGGAGATACCCTTGGTGCCAGCAGGTGCGTCTGGCAGGCGGGCGAGTACGATATGAACAATGTTGTCAGTCATGTCGTGCTCACCGGCGGAGATAAAGATTTTGGTGCCGGTAATCGCGTAGGAGCCATCGTCATTTGGCTCGGCCTTGGTGCGCAGAATACCCAGATCGGTACCACAGTGAGGCTCGGTCAGACACATAGTGCCAGTCCAGCTACCTTCAACCAGCTTGGTCAGGTAAACCTGCTTCTGCTCTTCAGTACCGTGCTCTTCCAGGGTGTTCATGGCACCGTGGGACAAACCGGGGTACATGCCCCAGGACCAGTTGGCGGTGCCAACCATCTCGCTCATGATAGTGCCGAGCGAGGGCGGCAGGCCCTGGCCACCGTACTCAGGATCGTGAGGCAGTGCAGCCCAGCCACCCTCTACAAACTGCTGGTAGGCTTCTTTAAAGCCTTCCGGGGTAGTAACTTCACCGTCTTTCCAGGTGCAACCTTGCTGGTCGCCAATTTGGTTCAGCGGTGCAATAACGTTTTCACAAAACTTTGCACCCTCTTCCAGGATGGCATCCACGACATCAGGAGTAGCCTCCTCATATCCAAGTGACTCATAATGCTTTTCTGAGTCCAGCATCTCGCGCATTACGAAACGCAAATCACGCAGTGGCATTTTGATATCGGTCATCCTGATAACCTCAATTCGCTTATGTTTGGGACCGGAGGCAAAACCATCCAGTCATATTTATGACTAATTTCTAAGATTGGTTCATCATAGTAGTAAGCGAGCAGCCCCCTCTATGGCCAAACCCGTCCAAAGCGGTGACAAATCGAGGCGAGAGGATGAAAAAAGGTGACTGGCCTAGTCAAATATCCAGGCCAGCTGCAGCGCGACCACCCCGGCGATACTCGCCTGGCGTAATTCCCGTCCATTTTTTGAAGGCGCGGAAGAAAGCACTGGATTCATCGAACCCAAGCATCTCTGCGATCTGCCCATTGGAAAGATCCGGGCAGCTGAGGTAGTGAAAAGCCGCTTCCATCCGACATTCGTCTTTGAGCTTCTGGTAGGAGGTACCCTCCTGCTGAAGGCGACGTCGCAACGTGGTGACCGACATATTGAGCCTCTCCGCCACCGCCTCAGCGGCAGGCATGGACTCACTCACGTCCCGGTTCAAAATGGTTTTCACTTTGGTCTTGATACTATTGGCACTGCCGTCGCTAATCACCAGGTGGTAAGGAGCGGTGCGAATAAAGTCCTCAACCATCTGAGGGCTTTGCACCACAGGGTATTCCAGGTAGCGGGTATCGTATTCGAGCGCATTAAACGGCTGCTCAAATAACAACTCATTGGCCTCACTCTGCGCGAGACTGCGAAACTCTTCCGGGCAAGCAAATGAAAAGTGCAGCCTGGCCAGCGGAATCTCCCGCCCTGCCAGCCAGCAATAAAACCTGTGCCAAACCGCTAAGGTTGTACGCACCACACTGGGGCTCGTGTTATTCAGCAGCTGCTCAAATTCGCCTTTGCCCAGCGAACTGATCCCGCAAATTTCAACCCGCTCGCGCCCATGGCCACCTTCTCCGAGTACCGGCTTCACCTTAAAACCTCGGCAGATTTCCATAAATTCGGCACAAAGCGTAATCGCCTGGCGGAGGGTTGCACAATTCACCACCGCCAGACACAACAAGCGAAAAGACCCGGAACGGACCCTTCCACCGCTAAGCATGCCAAACCACTCATTTTGCGCCAGCCACATCACGCGCTGGTACAAGCGGCCATACTTCACTGCTGAAAATGCGGATACGCCCTGCAATTCAGACTCATCGATATCGACAGAAGCCAAAAGCTCCTTGCGATCACACCCGTGTTTGGTCGCCTCTTCGAGCAGTCGCTCGAGGTAGGCGATAGGGATGCGAATATCCTCTTCCGTTGACGCCATCTATTATTTACGCCTGCGCAACCAATTCAATAAAGCCCCGCACCCAAACGCCAGAGCAATGATGACAAGCAATATCACCAACAGAAGAATGAAATAGGTGACAACATCCTTAACGGGCAGGTCCCAGCTGTAGACTGCCGCCACTACAAAGGCGACACAGGCGAGGACACTGGTAATAAAGGAGCGGCGACTTCTTTTAGCCATGACGATCTGGATACATTGATTTTCAAAACAGGTGAGACTGCCACATTTTGTGGCGCTACCATTGTATTGTCGGCACCCAGTACCGACGCGGCGTCGAATCGTGAGGGATTGGCCGGTTCCTGTCAACGCCGCAGGAGGCACCAATGAGCAGAAGAATGCTGGAACCAGAGGATCGAGCCACGCTGATAAGGCTTTTGCACTGGCTTATGTGCCTGACCGCCATTATATCCTTAATACTGTTGGGAATCGCCTTTTTTGCCCCTAGCTAATCAACCCACCCTTAGCCAAATGGGCGGGGTCTAACAATTCCTCAAGCGTTTCTCTATCCAGGTCCGTCATTTCAACAGCAACATCCAGCACTGGCCTACAGCTGGCATAGGCGGCCTTGGCAATCTCCGCCGCTTTCAGGTAGCCAATCACTGGGTTAAGGGAGGTCACTAAAATGGGGTTGCGGCCCAGGGTTCCCTCAATATGCGCCCGATTCACCGCGAAACTGGCAACGGCTCGATCAGCCAATAGGGTCGATGCATTCGCGAGCAGGTTAATACTTTCCAGCAGCGTACTGCCTACTAAAGGCAACATAACATTCAATTGAAAATTGCCACTCTGTCCCGCCACGGTCACTGTGGTGTCATTACCCATCACCCGGGCACAAACCATAGTAACTGATTCGGCAATAACCGGGTTCACTTTGCCCGGCATAATACTGCTCCCTGGCTGCAAGGCCTCCAGGGCGATTTCGGAGAGGCCAGCAAGGGGACCGCTGTTCATCCAACGCAAGTCGTTGGCAATTTTCATCAGGGAAACTGCCAGCACCTTGAGCTGCCCGGACAACTCCACCGACGTATCCTGACTGGAAATTGCGGTAAAAAAGTTCTCTGCCGGGCGAAACTGATGAGATGTGTGGGCGCTGATTTTTTGCGCGAACAGCTCGGCAAAATCCGGGTGAGCATTGAGCCCGGTGCCAATCGCCGTACCGCCTTGAGCCAGCTGGGCAAGCCGAGGCATTACCGCGCGAATTCTCTCCCGGCACGCTTCTATTTGTGCAGCCCAACCTCCAACTTCCTGCGCCATTGTCATAGGCACTGCATCCATCAGATGGGTGCGGCCGGTTTTTACAATACTTTCAAGTTCCGTGGACTTGTCGCACAAGCCAGTGTGCAAATGGCGCAACGCAGGCAGCAGGGTGTCTCGCACTGCAAGCAGGGCTGACACATGGATTGCGGTGGGAACCACGTCATTACTGCTCTGACTCATATTCACGTGATCATTGGGACTGATGGTTTGATCACTGTGCTTTTCTGCGAGGTGAGCGAGCACCTCATTAACATTCATATTTGAGCTGGTACCAGAACCTGTCTGGTAAATATCGACGGGAAAATGAGTGGCATACTCCTCATCACCGAGACTGTCGCAGGCATTGATAATGGCCTCAGCCTGCGCTTTATCCAACAACCCCAAGTCCCGGTTGGCCTCCGCGGCAGATTTCTTTATCAGCACAATGGCGCGGATAAACTCTGCCGGCAAGCCGTGACCACTGACAGGAAAATTCTCCACGGCGCGCTGGGTTTGCGCGCCATACATCGCCTCAGTCGGCACCTGAACTTCACCCAGGCTGTCCTTTTCAGTGCGGAATTCGCCACCCATTTCACTCTCCCCAGATGCGCTTAATGCATCGACAGAAGGTTATTTAGCCGCTGCAGCCCTACTCGACCACGACGGTAATTTTCTTGGACATCACAGGCTCTTTATGTGGCACATGCATATAGTTGCCCAGAACCAGTTGTAGCGTATGTTTGCCGGGTGGCAAGGTAACTTGAGTCTCGGTTTGCCCGCCACCAAAGTGAATGATGTTCTTACTCGCCGGCAAAGGCTTGCTCATATCCGGCATATCATCCACATCAATCAGCAGATGATGGTGGCCGGTATTCTCTTGATTGGTACCCGCCGGTGCCACACCCATACCAGACAAACCAAACTTCACCGTAAATGTCTGGGGCACCTTCTCTCCATCCTTCGGCGAGATAATATAGACCTTGGCATCTGCTGGGGCCTTACTGCTCATATCCATTTTGCTTTCGTGCTCAGACGCATGTAACAACGGCGATAGCATCAGTGCGCTGGCAAACAGCAGAGAACTGGATTTAATCATGTGTATTCCTTCCTGATAGGGCGCCCAGATCGCGCCAATTCTTATAATCTGGCTTTACAGCTTCTCGGCCGCGGCACCTTGGTACCGTTCGGCAAAGACACTTTAACAGACCAAAGTTTCAGTTCCAGAGACTATGAGGGAATATAGTTGCGGAAAGAAAAAGAGAGATAGGATTTGTGACAGGGCTGCTTATTTAAATCTGCTTTGCGGCAATTAGGCAAGAGAGGGCCCGGACCAACCGGGCCAGAAAAATCAGATACTCACCCGCCCCTCTTGGGTCCACTCGCAGCGAACCTGCATATCGCCGCTGCCCGGCTCGTGATAAAGGCCAGCAGATTCCCAGCTGAAAGAGTGAACGCCGGAAAGCTCAGTTTCCAAATGCACAGTTGCAGAAACCCAATACATACTCTTCAACAACTCTTCAAACTTCTGTATCCACAAATCCCACTCGTACTCTACCGCCCGATAGGAAGCGCCAAAGTGGATAACATCGGTTTGGTACTGGGATTGCTTCACTTTAATGGTGGGAATAGCAAACATATCCCGGCACAGGAATGGCCATTCGTCAGCACTGGGCAGAGCGAGCACAGCATTGCGGTTCACCCTGCGCCGATCGCTGCCGCCAGCGAGGCTATTGCTGTCTTTGATACATCCGTAAACGATGGATTCCTGATCGCCCTGAAGCATTAATTCCATTCCTTACCACAGTGCCACTGGACATCAGGTACCCAGGGCAAAACAGATCTAAGGTATCAACTTTAACGGCGAAGCGACCAGAAAGCCACAAAACAAAACACGAACCTGCAAAGTGCTCAAAAGTTCGGCTATTCAGTTACTAATGATGCCCCGCCTAAAATACCAGGACTAAATCTCAAAGCCCCTTTCGCGCAGCATATCCAGAAGCGCCTCTTCATCCATAACCGTGATACCCAGTTCCTGTGCTTTGGTCAATTTTGAGCCGGCGCCTGGCCCAGCAACCAGAGTGCCGGTCTTGGCGGAAACACTTCCTGCAACTTTCGCACCCAACCTCTGTAAGTAGTCTTTTGCTTCACTGCGGGACAGGGTTTCCAGTTTGCCGGTGAGCACCCAGGTTTCCCCTGCCAGGGGCTGATCCTGCTCGTCACTCTCCTCCGCTTGCCAATGCACACCCGCCTGCTGCAGTGCCTCCACCTCTTCTTGGGCATGAGGTTGCTGAAAAAACTCAGCAACAAAATGAGCGACCACTGGGCCCACATCTTCAACTTCCTGCAAAGCTTCGACATCTGCCGACATTAGCGGATTCAATTCGCCAAAGTGCCGCGCCAAATTGCGCGCTGTAGCCTCACCCACTTCCCGGATACCCAGGGCATAGAGGAATTTAGGCAGCGTGGTCTCTTTACTGCGCTCCAGTGCGTCAAGGAGGTTCTGGGCAGACTTTTGCCCCATTCGCTCAAGTCCCGCCACCTGCTCCAAGGTGAGGTGGTAGAGCCCGGACACCGAGTGTAACAAGTCCTCATCTACCAGCTGCTCTACCAGCTTGTCTCCCAGCCCATCAATGTCCATCGCTTTGCGCGAAGCGAAATGCTTGATGGCCTGCTTGCGCTGGGCACTACAAATCAGGCCGCCGCTACAGCGGACCACCGCCTCACCGGGCGTGGATTCCACCGGCGAGCCGCATACTGGGCAATGCGTGGGGAATTCAATAGCGTGGCCACCCGGCTTGCGCTTGCTCTCCACTACAGAAACCACCTGCGGGATAACATCTCCGGCACGGCGAATAATGACAGTATCACCCACCTGTACGCCGAGGCGCTCGATCTCATCTCGATTGTGCAGAGTTGCATTGGAAACGGTAACCCCGCCGACAAACACCGGCTGCAGGCGAGCAACCGGGGTGACCGCACCGGTGCGCCCTACCTGGAACTCAACATCCAATAATTCAGTCATTTCCTCCTGAGCGGGAAACTTATAGGCCATGGCCCAACGGGGTGCGCGGGCAACAAAGCCGAGACGGCGCTGCAGGGGAATACTGTTGACCTTAAAAACAATACCGTCGATATCATAAGCGAGGTCCTCGCGCTTCTCGCCGATTTCCCGGTAGTAATCGATGCAGCCCTGAATATCCTTAGCGACGCGCATCTCCCGATTTGTACGGAAGCCCCAATGCCCCAGCAGCTGCAAAGTCTCAACGTGCTTTTCCGGCAGCTCACCGTCCTCTACAAGGCCAGTGCCATAAACACACAATTCCAGCGGTCTCTGCGCTGTTATGCGGGAGTCCAATTGACGCAAACTACCGGCAGCGGCATTTCGAGGATTTACGAAAAGCTTCTCGCCCGCCGCAGCCGCTTTGCGATTCAATTCGGCAAAGCCCGCTTTCGGCATATAGATTTCACCGCGCACCTCCAATACACCCGGATACTTTTCAATACCATCTGCTAGACGCAAACGCAGAGGTACAGATCCCACGGTGCGTACATTCTGGGTGATATCCTCACCCGTCGTGCCATCCCCTCGCGTTGCCGCTCGCTCAAGTACGCCGTCGCGATACAAAAGGCTGATAGCGATACCGTCTAACTTGGGTTCACAGGCGTATTCCACCGGCCCTTTACTGTTGAGGCGCTCACACACCCGGCGGTCAAACTCCAGCAACTCTTCATCATTAAAGGCGTTATCCAAAGACAACATCGCCACCTCATGGCGAACTTCCTGAAAAGAGGAAAGCGGCTCTGCGCCGACCCGCTGGGTGGGAGAATCCGGAGTTAGCAGCTGAGGATATTCACTTTCCAAGTCCTGTAACTCGCGCAGGCGCCGGTTGTACTCAATATCCGGCAACTCGGGATCATCAAGCACATAGTATTGGTGATTCGCACGCTGGAGGATTTCATGTAATTCCTGAACACGTTCGCGCACTTGAGGGGAAATAGTTTGATGAGTCATCGGCAATTCGAGTGAATAAAAATAATAGTTAGAAAATTATTTCGATTTTACATGCAAATACGGCCCGAGCTTACGGCTAATTTCCAAAATGAAAATCAGCCGGCATCCCGGGCCGCATTAAAAATGGCAACAATTATGTAGAGATTGCGCGCTAGCTTTGCGCCATCGCTAAAGTCCTTCGGCGCTGGTACTCCACAACCCGCTGACGATAATGCTCCGCCGTTTGCGCGGTAAATACACTGCGATTCTCATCCTTCAATTCGCCACCGAGCAGCTCAGCAATTTTGTATGAGGTGGAAAGCAGTTGATCGAAAGCTTTAATCGCCTCGCCTTCCACAGGTAGTGTCAGGAACAGGCTAACACCCGGCGTGGCAAATTCTTCCATCTGGGCCAGGTCGAAAACGCCGGGCACAACAATATTGGCGAGACTAAAGATAATGGCCCCATCAGCACCGCCGTGCTCATGGTAGTGAAAAATATTCATTTCACCAAAGCGCATGCCACAGGCAACCATTACCCGAAGTAAGTCATTACCCTCGAAGTAATCCCCTTCTGGCGCCATTACATTAATCACCAGCACCTCACGGGTGGGAGCACCTTCACCAACACTGCCAGAGCTTGGAGATTGAGAAGATCGCTCGGCTTGAGAATCCTCATGCATCGCTTCATGCTCAGGACTGTGAGCGCTATCCATCGCATTTAGGCTTTCAGCCTCATCTAATGCAGGCTCATAGCGTTGCTCTTCACCGACCGACTCCATCAGGGTGGGGACTTGCTCTTCCAAATCGAGGATACCCTGCTCTTCCGGGCTCCTCTGGGGATTGCTGCCAGCGAGCGGTTTGCGCGAGGAAATAAAGCTCTCCTGCACCTGGCGATTCACATGTAGCGCATCCTCTAGCGGACGGCGCTGAACAACGCGAGCCTGCCCGGGCAATTCGCTGTTTGCGGGCTTGGGCTCCCGCGTCTCCAGGGGTTTGCGGACCGGGGGCTCTTCTTCAGCCTTCTCTGAGACCGGATCAGCTTCATTTTTTACTTCAGATTGCATGGCCCGCGACAGATTGCGGGAGACCTTAACTGCCGCGCGCTGCCGCAAGATCGCCCGGCGTATGCCATCGACCACAACGACCAGTAGAACGACAACCAGGATTGTAACCAGCCAGTTATCCATTTTTTAGCGCCTCTCCCTTTACGCCCTTATGCAGAAGCCAGCTCGGCTGCTTCTTCCACATTCACCGACACCAGTCGGGATACACCCGGCTCGTGCATGGTAACCCCCAGCAACTGATCCGCCATCTCCATTGCGATCTTGTTGTGGGTAATATAGATGAACTGAACGTGTTCTGACATTTCTTTAACCATTCGTGCGTAACGACCAACGTTAGCATCGTCAAGGGGAGCATCCACCTCATCCAACATACAGAAAGGTGCTGGATTCAGACGGAAAATCGAGAATACCAATGCGATCGCCGTCAGCGCTTTTTCTCCACCCGAGAGCAGATGGATTGTGCTGTTGCGCTTGCCCGGCGGGCGGGCCATGATCGCGATACCAGTATCGAGCAGATCTTCACCGGTAAGTTCCAGATAGGCATTACCACCACCGAAAACTTTCGGGAAGAGTTCCTGCAGGCCCGCATTTACCTGATCAAAAGTTTCCTTGAAGCGGGTTCTCGTTTCCTTGTCGATTTTCTTAATTGCATTTTCCAGGGTCTCCAGCGCTTCCATCAGATCCCCATGCTGGCGATCCAGGTAGTTCTTGCGCTCAGACTCCTGCTTGTATTCATCGATAGCGGCGAGGTTAATCGGCCCGAGACGCGAGATACGCGCAGCTACCAATTCCAAATCTTCCTGTACCTGTTTAATCGTCAGATCGCCAGGTAACTGTTCGAGCAGCTGATCGATATCGTGCTCACTCTCGCGCAGCTGCTCTACCAATCCGTTTCGTTGCACTTCCAGAGTCTGCGCAGCGAGACGCTCCTGCTCAAGCTGGGCGCGCACTCCCTGAAGAGCCGCCTCCACTTTGTGGCGCTCCTGTTCCTGCTCACGCAGGCCGGTCTCAACCTCTTCCAGCTTTTTGCGCGCATCGGCGAGTTCCGTTTCCACCTCAATACGCTCGCCGAGTTTTTCTTCCAACTCAGCCTGAAAATCCTGGGAGGGATCCTGGGTCTCCTCCATTTGCTCCTGCAATTGCTGACGACGACTGCGCAACCTTTCCAGCTGCTCGCTCATCACCTGCAAAGTGCGCTCGAGAGACACCATCTGGGTGCGCACTGACTGCTCGCGCATAGCCAGTTCATGGGCGCGATCTTTGTCCTCCCGCGCACGCTGGCGCACGGCATCCAAAGCTTCGCGCAATTCCTCCCGGCGTGCCATTAGCGTTTCGCGACGATCGGTATCATCGCTCATCGCTTCGACAGCTTCCTGCAGCATTAGACGAGCTTCCGACAGGGACTCCCCTTCCAGCTCCTGCTGCTCACGCACCTCATCGATTTCCTGCTCAATTCGGATACGGCGCTCATTCATCTGCTCCGCACGCGCCCGTCGGGCGGACAACTGGCTGCGAAGCTCTGCCTCGCGACGCCCGAGCTGGTCGGACTCATTGCGAGCCTGTTCGATGGAGCGCTCGAGATCGACCGTTTGCGTGCGCAGGGACTCGCGTCGCTCGGCAATACTCTCTATCTGCTCCTCACATAGGGCCAACTCCTGCCCCAGGGTTTCAAGATCCTGCTTGCGCGCCAGGACCCCGGCCTCTGCATCACTGGCACGATTCACTCGCAACCAGTTGGGGCCGAGCCAGAGCCCATCGCGAGTCACAATAGACTCATGAGCTTGCAAACTCGCTCGCCTGGACAGCGCCTCTGTCAAATCCTCTGCGGTATAAATTCCCGCCAAGATGCCGGAGAGAGATGCCGGCCCCTGAACCATATCCTGCAGCGAAGGAAGTGCTCCCTTCGTGCAGCTATTTACAGCACTGTTATCGATCAGAACCGCTTGACCGCTTTCCAGTGCCGCCAATCCTTCAGCCACAGACTCGAGCTGCTCAACACATACCGCCTGCAATTGGGGGCCGAGGATAGTTTCAACTGCGGTTTCCCAGCCGGGCTGGGCTTTAATCTGGTCGGCGAGCCGGGGCTTGTCAGCCAGGGCTTGCTGCTGCAGCCAATTCTCAACTGCCTTGCCTTGCCCTAAAGCAGCTTGTTGCAAGGCTTCCAGAGACGCCTGACGGCCTCGTCCGGTTTGCAGCTGCAAGCGTAACTGATCGAGTTCGGTAGCCAGCTCCCGCTCCTGCACACGGAGACTGTCCAGAGACTCGCGACGCTCTGCCGCTTCCTCGCGGCGCTCTTCAGCCTGCATTTCCAGCTCGGCCATCTGTTCGTTCAGCTGCAGCGTCTCTTCATCGTCGTCAGAGACCTGGAGGCCGGACTGCTCCGCCAATAGCTTATTGACCCGCTCCAGCAGCCGCTGGCCAGAAGTTTCCAAGTGCTGGATGCGGGATTGCTGCACCTCAGCTTTCTGACGGGAGCCAGAGGCACCCTGGTTAAACTGGTCCCACTCGTTCTGCCAATTGCGCATCTGCTCTTCAGATTCGAGCAGCGCCGCAGCAGATTCCTCTTCTGCTGCTAAGACCATCTCCAGGTCCGGCAGAATAATCTCAAGTTCCTCCTCAAACTGGGCCGCTTTTTCGCGATCCACTTCGAGGTTGGTCTCTGCCTCGCGGTATTCTTGTTCGGTTTGCGCCAAATCGGAATGCAGGCGAGTAGAGCGCTCACGAGCGTGGGCAATGCTCTGCTCCAAACGGGCGATATCTCCACCGACGGCATAAAAGCGCCCCTGGACTTCGTTAAAACTGTCAGATAGCTCGTGGTACCCCACGCGCTTTTGCTCAATGCCTGTGTCACAGGTGACCTGGCGGGTAACCAGCTCTTCAACGGTGAGTTCAAGCTCACCTATTTGTTGCTGCTTGGCCTTGGATTGGTCATCCAGTTCGCGGTATTTGAGCGCCTGAAGATTGGCCTTGTGACTGCGCTCTTCCTCTTTAAATCGGCTGTATTTTTCCGCTGCTGCGGACTGTCGCTCCAGTCGGGACAACTGGCGATCCAGCTCATCGCGGATATCCGTGAGGCGCTCAAGGTTTTCAGAGGTCCGCCTCATCCGGTTTTCGGTGTCCCGGCGGCGCTCCTTGTATTTGGAGATACCGGCGGCCTCTTCGATATAGACGCGCAGCTCTTCGGGCTTGGCTTCGATCAACTTGGAGATCATGCCCTGCTCAATAATGGCGTAGCTGCGCGGGCCCAAGCCGGTACCCAAGAAGAGATCGGTTACATCGCGGCGGCGGCACTTCTCGCCATTCAGGTAATAGGTGTTCTGTGCTTCCCGGGTTACCTTGCGCTTGACGGAAATCTCCGAGAAAGAGGCATAGGCTCCAGAAAGCTTGCCCTCAGAGTTATCAAATACCAACTCAATCGAGGCCTGCCCCACGGGCTTGCGGCCACTGGAGCCGTTGAAGATAACATCCGTCATCGAATCGCCGCGCAGGTTCTTTGCGGAGGATTCCCCCATTACCCAGCGCACCGCATCGATGGTGTTGGATTTACCACAGCCATTGGGACCCACCACCGAGTTGAGGTTTGTCGGAAAATAGACAGTGGTAGGGTCAACAAAAGACTTGAAGCCCGCTAGCTTGATGCACTTCAGACGCATGTATTTATAAACTCGATATTTTTCTCTGCCGGGCGGGACACCAAACCTTCAATCTTACTTGGTGTCGCCAGAGCATTCAGCGCTATTCTTCACAGTAATGTTCAGTCGGGATTATCAATCCGACCAAGCAGCGGTCAAGTCAAACATGACAATCGCTACCAAATGCCAACTTACCCCAATAGAACTCATAAATATCGGGGCAATGTGAGCTTGAGGCCAATTAGACGCAAGAATGCCATCCGGCCGCAAATAAAAATGAGGCCACAGCTTACACTGTGACCTCATTTTCGACAGTCACAGCCAGTTACAGCTGACTATCAATGACTATTGACTGAGTTTCACTCCAGCGGGATTTAGGTAATTCACTAATCATTCCCTGCCAATCCCCTGGAGCCGGACGCGCATCCCCCTTAATGGCCAGTCGCGCCACCAACTGCACAGAGTCGACAGTGGCGATGGAGCTTCCAGGCATCATTGCTCGGGACTCATCCAGCACAACCTCTGCCGGTAACTGCCCAGCCGTGAGGCGCACGATAGCCAGAGGCATCGGGCTCGCAGCACTGCGTGCATAGATAAATACCGGGGTAGATTCTGGAGCTTCAACCCCCTCCCCCAAACTGACCTGAACTCGAATCTGCGGGCCTTTCTCTTTCGTTTCTACCTTAGCCTGCACCGCTACAACTTCACCGCTGTCTGCCAAAGCGCTTTCAGCCCTGGCAACACCAGCCTGAAGCGCCTCTGCTGCTGCAGATCCTGGGGGAAGCTGGCTAAGCGCTAGCTGCCAGTGTTGGCGAGCCTTGCGGTAGTCCTCATCTTCAAAAGCGGCAATACCCGCCAGGCCCAGCACAGTGCCATTGGATGGCTGCACCTGTAACACCTGCTCAATCAAGGAGCGGATCTCATCGGTAATCTTGGAACCGCCGGCAAAAAACAGCGCTTGTGCCAGCTCAGCTTTAACATTTGCCGCCTGGGGCTCGCGGGCTACAACATAGCGATAGGAATCTACCGCCCCAGCCAAATCGCCACTCACCAGTAGCCGCTGCGCCAATATATAGCGACTGCTAAGATCATCTGGGTGAGTTTTAGCCCGCTCCTGCAACTGGCGGGTAATTTTTGCCTCTTCTTCCGAAGAGGTGTGCCCACCTTGGCTCGCCACCATATCGCGATACAAAGCTACTTCGGACGGTCGGTCGGAAAACCCGTAGGCAGCCGCTGCAATTGCAGGCACCAAAACCGCCAGCCCGATTAGCAATCGGCCGCCACCCTGCCTGGCTTCACCAGATTGACTCTCCTGCTGAGCCGCCAGCAGTTCCCGCGCGAGATCTGCCTCCAGCTGGGCAAACTGCTTTTCATCCATCGCACCGCTCTGCACCGCAGCGCGAAGTTCTTTACTGCGCTCCCGGTAGAGCGCTGCCATAGCCTCTCGCTTGCTACTACCGCTGCGACGTCTGCCTGCAGCTCTCAAAGCAGGAATCAGAAATACAAAAGCTACCAACAGTAGCAGTAGGGCTACACCAAACCAGATATCAATCATTTACCTTCCTTCCCGCTATCACCTTCATCTACAGCTCCTTCTCCCAACAACTGCTTTAATCGACGCCGCTCATCATCTGTGAGTTCCCCACTGCCGTCATCCTGGCGAGCCCCGGTACCACTTTTTGAGCGCATCACGATCACAATCAAGGCCAGAAGCCCGAAAACGGCAAAGACTCCAGGAGCCAACCACAGGATCAAGGTATTTTTCTGAACAGGTGGGCGGTAGAGCACAAAATCCCCATAGCGGGCCACCATGTAGTCAACGATTTCCTGGTCCGTAAATCCCTCCTCCAGCAAACGGCGGATTTCACGGCGCAAGTCCGAGGAAATAGAAGCATCGGAGTCTGCCAAATTCTGGTTTTGACACTTGGGGCATCGCATCTCTTCAATAAGCACGCGATACCTTGCATCCAGCTCGGGAGAGGACAATTTTTGTGTCTCCACTACCGCATGTGCAGCGATAGACAGACAAAACATACCGAATGCCAGTACAAGTTGGGCCAGCCAGGTCTTCTGTGTCACAGCTTTTCTCACGCTCTAACTAACGGGAATTGGGGCGATTATAACAGTGTCCCCCCCGGCGGACACGCCCACGAATTCACACAAAAGCGCGTTAACTCATTGAAAGACAAAAAAAAATTCAAAAAAGGCGTTGACGCCACGAAGAATATCATTAAGATACGCAGCTCCTGACACGGGGTGGTTAGCTCAGTTGGGAGAGCGACGGCCTTACAAGCCGTAGGTCACAGGTTCGACCCCTGTACCACCCACCACTTCTCTTACTCTTGCCCGGCAAGAGCAACCAAAGAGAAGCAGGAATGCGGACCGGTAGTTCAGTTGGTTAGAATGCCGGCCTGTCACGCCGGAGGTCGCGGGTTCGAGTCCCGTCCGGTCCGCCATATACAAAAAAGCCCTGCTCGCAAGAGCGGGGCTTTTTTGTTTGTGCCTCACATCTTTTCATTTTTCTAACATTTTATTTTCAGTTGCTTACGCTGGAAATTTGAAAGAGCCACAAAAAAACAACCAAATCTCAGCGTAAAAAAATAGTGCGAGCGCAGTGCCGACAAAATTTTCCTGCAACAATTTTCTCCAGCCTGAATTTTTATTTTCTGAATTTCTACGCAGCTGATTTTGACCGATAAAAACAACTTAAAAAGCCCTCAAAAAATCCTCTAATTAATTAATTTTTAAACAACTTTTGGGTGTTTTTTATTCTTAAAAAAATTTTTAAAAATCTTCCAACAAAATTGTTGACCGCAAAAAAAATATCATTAAGATACGCAGCTCCTGACACGGGGTGGTTAGCTCAGTTGGGAGAGCGACGGCCTTACAAGCCGTAGGTCACAGGTTCGACCCCTGTACCACCCACCACTTCTCTTACTCTTGCCCGGCAAGAGCAACCAAGAGAAGCAGGAATGCGGACCGGTAGTTCAGTTGGTTAGAATGCCGGCCTGTCACGCCGGAGGTCGCGGGTTCGAGTCCCGTCCGGTCCGCCATATACAAAAAAGCCCTGCTCGCAAGAGCGGGGCTTTTTTGTATATGAAAAATTCAAAACCACTTTTCAATACACAACCACCTCCCCACTCCCCACCACAAACTGTGCAGACCGACTAACAAAATTTATAGAAAACCGGGGCAATGAAAGTAGCACCCTGTTTTATTACCAAATATTGCCAATAGACGAGCAGCAATTTCTTCAAATACACACCCGCTTCTCACACTTAAAGCCAGGCGCAAACTTTTTTAGAAAAACTTCCCTAAGTTGTTGACCTAAGTAAAAAAATCATTATGATACGCAGCTCCTGACACGGGGTGGTTAGCTCAGTTGGGAGAGCGACGGCCTTACAAGCCGTAGGTCACAGGTTCGACCCCTGTACCACCCACCACTTCTCTTACTCTTGCCCAGCAAGAGCAATCAAGAGAAGCAGGAATGCGGACCGGTAGTTCAGTTGGTTAGAATGCCGGCCTGTCACGCCGGAGGTCGCGGGTTCGAGTCCCGTCCGGTCCGCCATATACAAAAAAGCCCTGCTCGCAAGAGCGGGGCTTTTTTGTATGCGCCAATTAGAAAAGAGTTTGGGTTTTTAAACTTCAGCTGAAGCCGCCTGGCTCTCCTCCCATTCCCCACCCACCGTTTCTTCGCCGCCATGCAATAGATGCATCAATCGCTCCAGCTCCGGCATTTCGTTAAAGCACTCCGCTTCACCAGAAATTTCATCCCAGGATGCTTTGGATTCAGTGCAAAGATGGGCCACGACTTTCCCATCGATATCCCCTTCCAACAATCCAGCAGGCGCCCAGAAGTGCGTTGTATTACTCATTAAGTGAGGAACTGTACTTCCGCATCCACTGCAAAAGTCAGATCGATAGCCCGTAGGAGTCCGGAATGAAGAGATTCTGTCTAAGCCCCGCACCCAGCGAAACTGATCCCGGCTAATAAACATGGCCGTATCCGAGGCGGAACCACTCAATTTGCGGCAGAGCGAGCAATGGCATTGGTAAAGGTTTGGAATTGGCTCTTCCAGCTGGAACTCAACCCCACCGCATAGGCACTTCCCATTCATCCCTTTCTCCTTCCGCAAAACTGTTATTCGAAGTCGTCCATGAAATCGCAATAGGTTAGCAACAATATCTCAGTCCTACCCAAGACTCCTATAGACACACAGTGAAGTAAATGCCATTTGGCGCTTCATTCAACGAACATCATTAAATATCCAAAGATCTGGGGTTTAGTTTCGCCGTGAGGATATGATCCTCCCAACACCCATTGATCTTCAGGTATTTTGCCGCCCTACCCTCGACAACGAAGCCCAATGCCTCCAGCAGAGCTGCCGACCTATCGTTACCAGGCATGTAGTTAGCCATCACTCTATTCAAATTTAAGGTGTCAAAAGCATAATCAACGACATGACGACACAAGCTCCCCATTAAGCCCCGCCCCTCGTGGGACTGGTCAACTGCATATCCCATATTACAGGCCTGAAATGGGCCTCGGATGATATTCGTCAAGGAGCAAACACCCAGTAACTGATCACACCCGGACTCTAATGCAGCAAACTTTAAAATTCCTCCAGAGCTTATGCGTCGAATCCAGGACCCGGAACTGTGAAAACCGGGCTCGCGAATGGGCTCCCAGCGCTTCAGGTGCTCTTCATTAGATAGATAAAAAGCAGATATGGCGGGCGCATATGTCACTCCGAGCAAACGTATTTCCACCAGTCGATTACCTCACCATTCACATTCTGATTAAGCTCAATCAACCCACTTTACCGACACTACTATTCAATTGACGGCAAAGAGTCCCGCTGACCGGGAAGCTCACGAAGAAATTCCCAACCCCGGGTCCTGCCGCTCTCATAACCTTCCTCAAGCAACTCTGCTTCTTGAGTAAAGCGCTTAACCGGGAAATTGTCTGGAGGCGCAATAACCGAAACCTGGCATCCCTCTGGAGGCACCTCGATAAACTCCAGAGCCCGATTATATTTCTCCCCCCTCTCCAGTACGGCCTCAAATAGCCGGGCATGATCACGGAAAAACTGTTTGATAAATTTCGGAGCAGGCCCCTTAATTTTCCGATACCCCAGAGGGCGCGAAAGAATAACGGTTATATTTCTGGCCCCCTGCTGATAGGCCTGAATAATCGGTATCGAATCAGCCAGACCGCCATCGGTCATAGGTTCCCCATCCACTTCAGGAAACCCCCGGTAGGCAACCGGAATGGCGCAAGAGGCCGGGAAAACCTCGTGCATATTTTCCGGAGTTACTTTCAGGTATCTAGCCTCACCGGTGTTGATACTGGTAGTCACGGCATAAAGCGGTATTCCATTCTCAACATAACTATCGACACTGAGCGGAATATCCTGATATGACGCATGCCACAACCAGCCAATGTCACAAAAATGACCGCCTCGGAGATAGCGGCGCCAGTCAATGAAGTCTGCCCGCCGGGCATGATCCATTAGTATTTGCCGACTTCGCCCATGATTTCCCGCCAGATAACCAATCAAATTGGTGGAGCCTGCGGATACACCGATCGCAAAATCAAATGGCCGATAGCCCGCCTCCAAAAATGCATCCAATACGCCTGCAGCGAAAATCCCCCGCATAGCGCCCCCTTCGACCACAAGGGCTGACTGGGAATTCTCGTTAATCAAAATACAGTCTTCCATAGCGAGCAACCGTTAAAACCAAACCATCTCTACCTTTGCCAAGCAGATTCCAATAGCACTATGATTGAGGCATTCAGGTAATCCGTTGAGTTAAACCAAGTATGCCAACAATCGCGTTTAAAGCGCCGTGGAGCCGCCAGCTCCAAATTATCAGTGCCATATGCACATTACTCCTACTGGGACTGCCGCTCTTTCTGGCATCGAGAGCACCAGCTGCTCCATCTACCCTCTATAGCATTGCCATAGCACTTCCGCCTGCAATACTGGCTCTCAGCGCCTTCTTTGCCATCCGTGGTTACGCCATCAAAAATGGCAACCTCTTGATATTGCGCCCGGGCTGGAAAACCACCATCTCCTTGGAGGGGCTATCTGAAGCATTCCCCGACTCAACCGCCATGCAAGGATCAGTCCGCATCTTTGGCAACTCCGGCTTATTTGGCTATATAGGCCTGTTTCAAAACCAAAAGTTGGGGCGCTATCGTGCATTTGCTACCGATCAGCAAAAATCTGTCGTACTGCGCCTGGCTACACAAACTATCGTGATCACCCCCGATAAACCGGAGCGGGCAGCGGACATTCTCCGCCAACACTGCCAACTTCAACCCAACCCAAATTAATTGCTCCGACAACAACGCCACACGAATAGGTACAAGAAGTCGACAGGAAGTTCAAACCGATGAAAAAGTTCGCTTTTATAATTGCCGCCGCATTTACGCTGCTATCAGCAAGTGCTCACTCCGCTTGTGTGATTTTATTGCATGGACTAGCCAAATCAGATAGCTCAATGGAGAAACTGGCAAAGGCCATAGATGCCGAAGGTTTCCAAACGGTCAATATTGATTACCCTTCGACCCAGCACTCCATTGAAACCTTGGCCAGCATGGCCATAGCGCCTGCTGTCGAGGAGTGCGGTAACGCGCAAGAAATCAATTTTGTCACTCACTCCATGGGCGGCATTCTGGTAAGGCAATATCTACATTCAGCTGAAATCAAAAACCTGAATCGCGTTGTCATGTTGGGCCCGCCCAATAAAGGCAGCGAAGTAGTTGATAAACTGGGAACATTCCCCGGTTTCAAGTTTATGTTTGGCGATGCTGGGCTACAGCTGGGTACCGGTGAGATGAGCGTCCCCAACAAGCTCGGTAGTGCAGATTTTGATGTAGGTATTATTGCCGGCACTCGCAGCATCAACCTGATTCTATCCCGCCTTATCCCAGAAACCGATGATGGTAAAGTCTCCGTATCCAGCACAAAACTGGATGGCATGAATGATCATCTGCAAATGCCAGTGACCCATGTGTTTATGATGAAAGATAAAAAAGTTATCTCGCAAGTTATCCATTACCTTAAGCATGGATTCTTTCATAGAGCCGGCAATCAGGCAGCCAATTAAAATTTATCGATCTTATAAATAATCTATACCCTTTAACTCCAATCACAATACAAAATTAGTGACAATAATTTGGAATTCACCTTTATGCAGTGGCAATGGTGCAGCTTTAAAGAGCTTACGCTCAGTCAGCTTTACGAAGTTTTGCGAGTAAGGCAGGAAGTTTTTACGGTAGAACAAGATTGCCCCTATCAGGATGCCGATGGCAAAGACCAACACTCCTGGCACCTGATCTGCTGGGAGGGAGACGAAAGTAACCCGCAGGTTATGGCCTACCTGAGAGTTGTTTTCCCAGGCCTTAAATACCGGGAACCTTCGATAGGAAGAGTATTAACCGCAGAAGCCAGTCGCGGAACAGGCCTGGGCAAGGAGCTGATTCGCCGAGCCGTAATGCACACATGCGAGGAATACCCCAACACTGGTATTCGCATTTCGGCTCAACAACATTTGGATAGATTTTACGGGGAGTTTGGCTTTGAGCAGGTGTCTGAGCCATATCAGGAAGACGGCATCCCGCATATCGAGATGTTACGCCCTGCCAATTAATTAAAAGGGATCTTATAGGTCCGATGGAAGTTTTGGGGGCCCTGCAGAGGCACTGCGAGCCCCCCAAAAAAATCTAGTTGCTACCCAGTGGATTGGCACCGGCAGATACAGGCTCACTATCCGACTGGCGCGCCCTGCTATAAAGGCAAGAGGCCGCGATTCCAGCAGCAATTAGCAACCACACAACATTAACGACCAGTGATGCTCTCACAAAGGAATCCTCACCAAACTGAGCAACGTGCACTACAACTGCACCGACGCAGGCGATAATTGTGGCAATACGCAGAGACATAGACCACTTGGCCACTGTCCCCATGAAGGCAGCCGCAACGCTTAACGCCAAGGTCACCAGCCAAAACACCTGCGCAGCATTTAGCTTAAACGCCAGATAAGTCACCGCACTCAGAGCAATCGCAAATGGTACACCCCATACCTGAGCCATCCAGACTCGCTCCAAACGTACGGCGGGATTGCCGCGCTGACGCTTGCGAACGAACCAGATATTGATGCCGGATACCACCAGCAAACACATCCCCACCCCCAGCAAGAAGTAAGCAACTTTCACTGGGAAACCGGAAAAGTGGCCAAAGTGTAAACGGTACGTAGAAAGGTAAACTTGTTTAGCCGCGTCTCCCTCAGACCAACCTTCTTTTTCAATCAGGCTGCCATCGGGATTAAAGTGGTAACGCTCACCCCAGACCAATCGCTCTGGAACCCGGGTCCACACCTCAACAACCTGGCCTTCACGTCCAGGAAATGCCACTTCTAAACGAGTGCGCTCTTCTTCCGGTGCGATACGATCCATTGTTGCCAGAATTGCAGCATAATCCGGATAATCAACTTCAGGGGCGTTTTCCTCCATCACCGGATGATCCGCGTAAAGCATGTGCTCTACCTTTTCCGTATCACCCTCAAAGAATACGCCGGCAATTGCAAAAGCGGCTACCTGGGACAACCCGATAAAAGCCCCGGTAATGGCTATGGCAAGATGAAAGGGAGAGGCCCAAACCCCCAGGCGATTGTGCAAATCCACTTGCTGAAGACGCTTGGAGCCAGAAAGACGGAAAGAGAAAGCGTCTTTAATAATTTTGGGATGGGCCAGCAAACCGGAGACGATCAGCGCGGACATCACCATCCCGATCAAACCAACCAGGATGACCCCATAACCAACAGGAAGGTTGAGCGCGTAATGCAGGTAGGCTAGGAAGTGGGTCCACTCATGCTCCACCTTGCCCAGCAGGGAACCATCTTCAGCGACATATCGCTCCATATCGCCAACTTCAACCATCAATCTGGGCTTATCCTGATTGGGGATGGTGAAGGTAATTGAATCGAGATCCTCTTTTTCCTGCTTGGCTAGCGCAATCGCATTTTCTGTAGCAGTCCGATACACAGAGGCTTCAACATTGAGATTCTCCAACTCGGAGGCCTGCTCCCAGCGTTCGAACTCATTGTAAAAAACCGCCAGTGTTCCGCTGACACAAACAATATATAAAAGAGTGGATACCGCCAGGCCGAGAACTGAGTGTCCATCGGTCATATCACGGACAAAGCCAGGGGTCGGTTTAAAGGAAAATTTCACGTTAAATTCCTACTCAAGTCCGTTGATCTATGCTGCCGAAGCGGGAAGCGCAAAGGTCAGTAACAAGCCGCTGACCACCGAGAAAGCCAACATGGCAGCCGAAGGGCGCAGAAGCTTTTTATCGGCACAGCACCAAACCATCGCCAGGGTCCAGATTATTACCGACAGGAAGGCTCCGCCGACCAAGCGGACAGTTTCAGAAAACCCGGTAAAACCAAAGAAAAGCAAACCGGCGATCAAACCACTGGCCGCGGGCAAAAGAAAGGCAGCCATAAAACGCAAGAAGCCCCGCAACCACAATGGAAGCAGGGCTTGCGTTTCGGGTGCTCCCGAGCGCTGTTTTTCAACGGGCCTAGGGCCACTGGGCCAGTCACCCTTAAGAGCCAATAAAGCAAAGGCTCCGAGCATCACTATTAAAGTGGCAATACTGATTCCATATTCCACCCCAACAATTGAGCTCCACCCAAAAGCCGACAACACCATGGCTCCCCAACCACCCCAACGGCGCACGGGCTCTGCCCCTCTGCGGGACCAGG
Source organism: Microbulbifer sp. ABM4_008 (assembly GCF_056311705.1). Taxonomy (NCBI): domain Bacteria; kingdom Pseudomonadati; phylum Pseudomonadota; class Gammaproteobacteria; order Cellvibrionales; family Microbulbiferaceae; genus Microbulbifer; species Microbulbifer sp. ABM4_008. Next base: position 3,219,658 of record NZ_CM149970.1, read on the forward strand.
CGGAATAAAGGAGCAGAATCCCGGCCAGAGCAAAGGCGCTGGAAGCTCCTGCAATCATATAAAAAGACATTGGCATAACCATAACTGCGAGAGACTCGCCTCTCGTCTGGTTGCTTAAACGTAAAAAAGGGAGCCCGCCCACAGACTCCCCCTGCGGACAGGCTCCCAGTCTACACTAACTTAGAAAATGTAATGTGCTTCTACCGTTACATAACGACGCTCACCGTAGAAGCAGTCACCGCGACTCAGGCAAGCTGTAGTATGTACTTCATCAGACAAATTTTTTCCTGTCAGCTGGAAGTGCCAGCTATCCAAGGTATATCCGATCGATGCGTCATATAAGGTGTAAGACGGGTTGTACGATGGGAAGGTTCCCGTGGGATCTTCAACACCGGTGTAGCTCTCGCCAACATGACGAGCGCCCATGCCAATACTCAGCCCCGGAAGCAATGCGCTCAGGTCATAGTCGCCCCAAATAGTCACTAGCTCCTCTGGAACGGCCTCAATCGCAATACCGACTTCACCGGCAACATTACTCTCGGTGATCTCGGTGTTGGTGGTGCTGTAGCCAGCTACCAAACTAAGGTTACCTAATTTACCAGTTACCTCTAGCTCAACACCATCAATTGAAACTTCACCGGTTTGAGTGTCAAAAGTGATATCAACCGGGTCTGTAGTAAGGCGGTTTTTCTGCACAATATCGTAAGCTGAAGCGGTAACCAGCAAGTTGGTTCCCTCTGGCTGGTACTTCACACCAACCTCTACCTGCTCGCCCTCAATTGGCTTGAAGGAGTCACCGTGGCGATCTGAACCGCTTACAGGCTCAAAGGATTCGGAGTAGCTGATGTAAGGAGAAATACCCATATCAAATGCATACATCACACCCAAGCGCATGGTGGTAGCATCATCATCCACAGTAACCGGGGAACCCTCAGTTTGCGACTCGGTGGAGTCCCTACGAACACCAGTAGTTACTATCAGGTTTCCAATTGTCATATGGTCTTGGAAGTAAAAACCCAGCTGCTCGGTATCTGTCTCCGGTCCATTCGCAATCACTATGTCTTCTGGAATATACCCATACTCCGGCTCGAAGATATTGATCACACCACCATAAGCGTAGCCATAATCATTATCCGTAGTAGCATCCTGGCTATCCAAGCCGAATGAAACTTGGTGATCGACAATACCTGTAGTTAACTCACCAGACATGCGTAAATCAAAAATCAACATGTCTGTACTGGCTTCACTGGAAAACGCAACACGTTGCATCTCAGTGATATTAGGGTTGAGGCGAGAGTAGTCGAAGCTGCCATACATGGTGTTGTAGTCTACTTCACCTTTGGCATAGCGGATGCTGGCATTTACACCCCAGTTATCACTAAAGCGATGATCAGCCCAAATGCTGTAAGCGGTCTGCTCTGTATTATATTTATCCCAACCTGGCTCACTGAGGAAAGTGTCAGTTGGGATATCACCGTTGGCGTTATCAATACGGGTACCACCCCAGGGCAAGAATGCTGTAGAGGTACCACTCTCATCATCTTGGTAAGTAGTCTGGAAAGTAATCTCGGTGTTCTCACTCGGACGCCATGAGATAGATGGCATCAGCAAAGTGCTGTCATTATTGACATAGTCTACTTGGGTATCCGCAGATCGCTTATAACCTACAACTCGGTAAAGCCACTCACCATCACTATCCATGGAGCCAGTGACGTCCGTAGCAAATGCCTGATGGTCATAGCTACCAGCTTGAACCACTACTTCTCCACCAAACTCTCTCTGCGGGCGCTTGGATACTAAGTTTACGATACCGCCGGTAGAACCCTGTCCATAAAGTGCAGAGGAAGGACCTTTGAGAACTTCTATGCGGTCATAGGCGTAGAGATTAGCACGGGCACTTGTGTAGCTACCGAATATAGACTGAAGGCCATCAATAAAAATCGCAGGATCAACACCGCGCACCAGAGACCAATCACCACGGACATCAACGCCGTAGGTTCCGCCATTCACCCCTGGCGTATATTGCAGAACATCTTGAACCGTTTTCGAGCCGATATCGTTGAAAAAGTCATTGTCCAGTACAGTCACAGAAAAAGGGGTTTCGTGTACGGAAACATCCAGCTTGCCCACAGAGGTCTGACGGGAAAGGTTCAGATGTCCCGTAACATTAACCTCTTCAATACGCTCATCTGTGTTATCCGCAGCGAACGCCACAGAAGAACCGCCCGCAGCAATAGCCAGCGCCAATAAAGAGCGGCTGATTCCAGAAATTACAGGAGAAGCTTTTTGCATACTTTTAATTCGAGCGGTACTCATGGAGATCCCTCAACGCCAACTGAATTTGGATGGATCACAGTCTAACTGTGACCCAGGTAACTGGGCGCGAATCCTAATAGGAATCGTTATCATCTACAACATTATTGGAACATTTTTTTACTAAAAAGAGCGATGACATGATTAGGGACAAGAAATACGGCATTAAAGGACAGCATTGCAGCCTTCAAGCTGCACTTTCGTACCATCAGAATGACTTGATGGAATGAGTAAAAGCAGATTCTAAGGCAGGAAAAATACTAAGTGGCCGCTCAGTAGCGACCACTCAGATTGGGATTGTATATATCGGGATTTGATTTAGGGAGTTCCAGACAAAGATCCCCTACTTCCTAGGGGTAGGTATAACTAGCCTGCACTCCCAAAGGCATCCCCAGTGTCCAGTAAGCCACCAGGAACAGCGACCAGCAAATCAGGAACACAATGGAGTACGGCAACATGATGGATACAAGTGTACCAATACCCGTTCCCTTCACATAGCGCTGGCAGTACACAACCACCAAGGGGAAGTAAGGCATCAGCGGGGTAATAATATTCGTGGAGGAATCACCTACCCGGTAAGCCGCCTGGGTGAGATCAGGGGAGAAACCGATCTGCATCAACATAGGCACAAATATGGGGGACAGCAACGCCCACTTGGCAGAGGCAGATCCCACAAATAAGTTGATAAAGGCTACCAGTACAATAATGCCCATCAGGGTAATCGGGCCCGGCAGCTCCATCGCCGCGAGCAAGCTCCCTCCCTCTACCGAAAGCAGCGTGCCCAAGCCGGAGCGGGCAAACTCAGAGATAAACAACGCACAGAAAAAAGCCATCACGATGTAATAAGCCATGGAGCCCATGGTTTTGGACATCGCATCAATAACATCCTTACTCTGGCGGAAGGTGCCGGCCGCATAGCCAAATACCACACCGGGAATCACAAACAGCAGGAAGATCAGCGGCACAATCGACTTCATAATCGGCGCTGTAAAGGAGGCTAATTGCCCTTCTGCATCGCGCAAAGCCGAGGTTTCCGGCAGCATCCAGGCCACAAGCCCGACGATACCTGCCACCATCACAGTTACCGCCAGGTACATGGCTTTTTTCTCGCGGGCGCCCAGCTCCTGCATTACAGGCATATCCGCTTCATCGCCATCCACCTCTACATTCTTGAGGCGGGGCTCGATGACCTTATCCGTCAACCACCACCCCAACAGGGTCACCAGCAGGCAGGATGCCGAAGTGAAGAACCAGTTATTAAGGGGGTTTACCTGCATTTCCGGGTTGGCGATTTGTGCCGCTGTCTGGGTAAAGCCTTGCAGTAAGGGATCAATCGCTGAGGGAACAAAATTGGCAGAGAAGCCCCCTGAAACTCCGGCAAATGCCGCAGCGATACCCGCTAAAGGATGGCGCCCTGCCGCATAGAAGATCACCCCTCCAAGAGGAATTACCAATACATAACCCGCATCTACAGCTGTATGGCTGACGATGGCTACCAAAATCAACATAGGTGTCAGCAGCATCTGCGGCGTTACCGCCAGCAGCTTTTTCAATACCGCATTGATAAAGCCACTCTGCTCAGCCACACCGACCCCCAGCATGGCTACCAACACCACCCCCAAGGGCGCAAAACTGGTAAAGGTAGTTACCATACCAGATAGGAAGCGGGCCATTTCACTACTGGAAAGCAGGTTGGTTACCTGTATCGCCTCACCGGTAGCGGGGTGTAAGGCTTCGAAGTTAACACCGGAGAGAAGCCAGGAGAGTACCCAGATTCCCACCATTAAGATCAAAAACAGAACCGCGGGATCGGGTAATTTATTACCGACAACCTCAATAAAATTGAGCGCTCGATTAATCCAGCCATTTTTATTATCGGCACTATTGCCGGCATCAGGATTTGCCTGAACGTTTTCCATGTTTGCACCCTGTACATTTATTATTTTTTATTAAAAAGGAGGCCGATACTCCATGGCCTCCTGCTTTTTCAGGAAAAGCTCTAACCTATCTTGCGGATACCAACCGCGTGACGCAACTTCTCGATAAACGGAGCAGAGTAAGCGCGAGCCTTAATAGCCCCCTTCTCCAGCTCCGTTTCAATTTGTTCCGGGTTAGCCAGCAGCTCATTGTAGCGCTCGCGAGCTTCACCGATCTGGCCGTTCACCAGCTCAAACAACTGCTTCTTGGCCTCACCCCAGGCGATGCCCTCTTCAAAAGCTTTACGCATTTCTGCTGTCTGTTCTTCGCTGGCAAATGCCTGCCAAACCTGGAACACAGTGGAAGTATCCGGATCTTTTGGCTCACCCGGCTCCAGCAGGTTGGTTTTGATCTTATTAATGTGCTTTTTCAGCTTCTTCTCAGGAAGGAACAGCGGAATAGTGTTGCCGTAACTCTTACTCATTTTGCGACCATCCAGGCCTTGCAACACAGCTACGTGGTCGTCAACTACCGCTTCTGGTAAAGCGAAGTGCTCACCGTAGTGGTGGTTGAAGCGCTGGGCAATATCCCGAGCCATTTCGATATGCTGTACCTGGTCTTTACCCACTGGCACCTTATTGGCGTTGAACATCAGAATGTCGGCGGCCATCAGGATCGGGTAGCTATACAGCCCCATGGTGACGCCAAAATCGGAATCTTCGCCATCGGCGCGGTTGGCATCTACCGCTGCTTTATAAGCGTGGGCGCGGTTCATCAGGCCCTTGCCTGTCATGCAGGTGAGCAGCCAGGTTAGCTCAGGAATCTCATGGACGTCGGACTGACGGTAAAACACCACATTGTCGGTATTCAGGCCCAAGGCCAGCCAGGTTGCAGCGATCTCCAGGGTGGACTGATGGACCTGTGCCGGGTCCTGGCACTTAATCAGTGCGTGGTAATCGGCCAGAAAGTAGAACGATTGGTTGTTTTCATCCTGACTCGCGGCGATCGCCGGACGGATTGCACCCACATAGTTCCCCAGGTGTGGAGTACCGGTTGTTGTAATACCGGTTAATACGCGCTGTTTCGTCATAATTCCTTCGTAGTCTGTACTGTCATCAGGCAATAGAGACCGAATCATACCCCTTTAGTGCCCAGGGGTGTATCAACCAAAGGTACCGACTCCCCATAGCCGTACCAACACGCGGCCAACGTTAAGCTTCAACCGCCACTATGGCGGAACCCTGGAATTGGCGCTGATATTCACTGGGTGAAATCCCAAACGCCCGACGGAAATGGTGACGCAAGGTCGCACTACTCTCAAAACCAGCCATTTGGGCTGCCCGATCTACAGACTCCTTACCGGACTCCAGCGCCTTCTGCGCCGCCCGCAAGCGCTGCTGGATCAGCCACTCCTTGGGAGCAATTCCCATCGACTGGCGAAACTTTCGGTCAAAACTACGGCGGGATAAATGAGCGCGCTGCGCCATATCATCAATTTTGATAGCGCCATCCAAGTTGCCTATCGCCCAATCCAGCGCGGCGGAAAAGTGATCCGGCCGTTTGGCAACGGGCATCTCCACATATTGGGCCTGGCCACCCTGCCTATGGGGTGCCATCACCAACCGACGAGCCACCGAATTGGCCAATTCATAACCATGGTTGCGCCGCAAAAACTCAATCCCCAGATCGATGGCCGCACTACTGCCCGCAGCGCAAGCCAGTGCGTCCTCCCACACGTAGAGAACATCTCCCACATACTCCACCGCAGGGAAGCGCTCACGAAAACGCTCTGCAAACAACCAATGGGTGGTCGCCTGCCGACCATCAAATAGTCCCAACTCCGCAGGCAGAAAAGCACCGGAGCAAAAAGTAAGAATCTGGCGGCTGTCAGCGGCAAACTCAGCCACCGCCCTATGTACGCGCTCCAAATAAGCATCTTGTGGTTGTGCATTGGTCGACCAACAGGGAATCACCAGCAGATCATAATCCATCAAACTCTCTACCCGCCGACAAGCCAGAGCCAGACCGCCGGTCGCCAGAGGGTTTTCCTCAGCAAAAGTCACAATTTCACCGGTGTAGAGCTCGCTAAGTTCAGGGCGGGGTAGGCAAAAGAGTTCGGTAGCGCAACCGAGTTCGAAGAGTGAGACCTGCCGGTGGGCGAGAACAGCCACTTTCTGGCTCTTATTAGGCTTTTGTGCCAACGTCGACATAGGTACCCCTAACCCTCAGCAGTTAATTAAATTAGGTTAACGAATAAATCCAACCCAGCATACCCAGTTGAGCAGTTATTGAAAGCAATGCAGGGAATAAAACCCTCAACCTTTGAAGCATTATTTAATCGGTAAATCACCATCATCCTTAGATAAGTAAAGCCGCACCCCACTAGCCAAAACCGACCCACAAGTTTGCACGCAGAATTGGCGCAAAATTAATGCTATCTGGCTCAGAGGCGGATCGCCCGGGAGCAACCAAAAAGGGACACTATCACCACTTGGAAACCTGACGAACCACCGAAAAATCACCGGGAGTAATATATGAGTTCAGCCGTAAGTAGAGTACCCGCTGCCAACAGTCAAGATGCGCTAAACCACTTCCAAAACCTCCTATCTTTTGAAACAGACTGCTGGGATGTACACCACGCAGTCAGCCAAAATCGCAAGGATTTCGTACTTTTAGATGTGCGAGGTGAAGAGGCTTATAAAAATGGACATATACAAACAGCCGAATCCTTACCATACAGCCGTATCAATAAAGACAGGCTGAGCGAATACCCTTCAGATACTTTATTTGTCGTCTATTGTGCAGGCCCACACTGTAATGCGACAGAAAAAGCAGCTATCAGGCTGGCCACACTTAACAGGCCGGTCAAGAAAATGATCGGCGGTATCACCGGATGGCTAGATGAAGGGTTTACCCTCATCCAAGAAACAGCAAAATCGATTTAATTCCTATTGTTAGCCTCTTTCAGGATGACATAGCTTGGCACAAGGATGTGCCAAGCTATCAAACGCCGACTCAAATAAATACTGATTAAATGGTACTGATATGTTTGTTCGCCATGCCCACCCCACCGACTGTTTCTATCTTTACAATATGATGCGCTGCTTAGCCAAGCATGATAACTCAACTGACTCTTTCCATATTACCCAAATTGAATTGCAAAATAGGTTGTTTCAGAGGAAAGAGCATCAAGTGCTGGTTGTGGAACAAGACCACAACCTTGAGGGGTATATCAGCTTTAATATTATTCCAGAAAATGAAAGCTCGGCGGCCAGGGCTATTATCAGTGAGCTATATATCGGGGATTCTGAAGAGAAACGAAAAGAAGAGATTGCTCAAGCACTATTGAGCGCAATCGCAAAGGAGGCTGAGAAATACAAATGCATGGATATAAGGTGGGGCACACGATGAAAACACCAGCAAAAAAATTCTCCTAACAGACCAAAGATACATATTTAAGTATCTTTAAAAGGGCAATTAATAAAATTGAAGAAATTTTACTGAACCTACCAACAATAAATTTTAGGTGCCTCACTGACTGAATTAACGTTAAAGCTATGACAAATATAACAAATGCTAGAAAAGCAAGCTCTTATTCCACACCATCACCTATACGGCTACTCAATCAAGAGCTTGCTCGAGGTGACAAACTTGATATAGCCAACCTTTAAAATCTCAGTTTCCACCAAACTAATAAATACTGTTGGCATGGTAGATTAATCCACCATACCAACAGCTATCTCAGACAATCAAACCCAAAAGAGTTAAAAGCTCAGCTACTGTAGGGAAATAGCAGTCAACTCAGAGCCAGCGATATACAAGGTTCCGTCATCACCAAGGCTTAAGTGCCCAGAAGACGCAAAACTCCAATCCAACTCTTGAGTGCCTATATTTATGGCATAAGTATGCGATGAATCTCCTACAAAAATATGCGTTCGGGTTACCACAACATTTGAAGTTAACGTCTCTGACGCCTCCCAGGCCCACACTTCGCTACCATCTTCTTCATCAATAGCTTTCAGAATACCAGACTGCAAGGCGTAAATAATTCCACCACTAGAAGCTGGCTGCCCTGAAAATCCAGCAGAAGTTTTCTCCCACAAAATGTTGCGTTTATCGAGATCAAATACAACTAAAGAGCCCGATTGAATTGCCAGGACATGGTTATATCTAGTCAAAACTGTAGCCAAATTTACACTGTATCCTCTCCAGTCAAAATTAGGATATTCAATGTTATAAGCCAATTCACCAGAATCACGATAAAAAACTTGTAGATCAGTAATAAATGCATATACATACTCTTCATCTACAGCTGGGGTAAAATCTTCATAACGAGCTGTTGATGTAAACCAGGACTCCGATCCATCACTCAGATCAAATGAGTAAAGTCCTCCGTAATACCCCCCCGCAGTATAAATCCCTCCATCATATACAGTTGGAGACATATAAGTTGTCCACTGATTTTCATATTTAGTAGCAAACAATAGTGAGCCATCATCTATGTCAAGCCCTCGTATAAAGGAATCTCCATGACCACCAGTTTGAAAAATGACTTTTCCACGATCATAAGCTGGGGGATTTATAGAATGTATACCATCATAAACGCGCTCCCATGCCAAATCTCCCGTGCTTGTATCCAGAGCAACAATTCTATGCTCAGCAAAATAGGAATCATTAGATGCGAAGACCTTACCATCAGCCACCACTACCGGGTGTAACTTCGTCATATTAGGTAATGTCACGGACCAATGGTGAGAGAAATTATCTACATCTAGCTGTAGCGGTGTATAACCAGTATGCGCTGCTCCGCCTTGATATGTCGCCCATACCACAGGTAGAGGGTAACTATTGCTATCAACAGGTGAGGTGTCTGAGAAGAACTCTTCAATATTTGTAAAAGAGTCAAAATCTTCATCATTTGCTGCATCATCAGCGTCGATTGGGTCTAGCGAATAAAGCACTTCCCATCCATCCCGCATACGATCGCCATCAGTATCAGCCAAAACCGGAGATGTACCGTAGGTATTCGACTCTTCAAAATCCGAAAGGAAATCACCATCTGTATCTATATTGATCGGGGAAGACCCCAAAACATATTCTTGTAGATTGGTTAGGCCATCAGCATCGATATCACCCGCGCTATCGTCTACCAACAAGTTCAAACCATACTCGAACTCATACATATCCTCCATGCCATCATTATCCGAGTCTTCAAGTAAGGGGTTTGAGCCCAGTTCCTTTACCTCTGTAAAATCAGTTAGACCATCATTATCACTATCTTGCGCTAATAAACTGGTACCTAATTCCGCCTCTACCCCATCGGACAAGCCATCAGCATCTGTATCGTCAACAAAAGGATTAGAGCCATAAATCAACAGCTCATCACCATCGTTAACGCCATCATTATCAGTATCAGCATTGTTCGCATGAGTACCAAAGGTGTACTCCAGTAAAGCGGATAAGCCATCTCCATCTAAATCGGAGCCCGCATCACCAACATTCTTCGGATCTAACCCAAAGCCGTACTCCCACCAATCAGGGAGTCCATCGCTATCAGAATCCCAGTCTGGCGTGAGATCTACAAATTTACCTCGCGCATCTAACTTGAAAAAGCTACTTAAGTCCGCCGCGACACGATATAGCCCTTCATATGCCGTAGCAGCGACTAACTCTCCATTTCTATGGATATTAATATCATTAAAACTGTGACCAACGAATAACGTTTCTTTCAGAACTCCACCAGCCGTAAACTGATGTATCTCACCATCCCAAGTAGCTGAAAAAATATTACCAGCCTCATCTACTGCAATTGCCCGGGAATTTTCAATGGATACATTGGAGAGCAGGATCCCTGACTCCGGACTGAATTGAGAAACCTGGTTACCACTTAATGCATAGAGATAGCCATCTTCGCCAACTGTTAAATCTATAAATGAATCTGCATCAAAATAATTCACAGAACCACTTGCTAAATCAAACTTCACATATCCCTGACTAGGACTACCGCTGGTTGACTGATTGGTAACGAAAACTTGTTCACCAATAGCATCTATGCCGCCATAACTTAAATTATTAACAGTACTCCAACCAGGCGCTGGATAGTGCTCCCATAGATTTGCCCCTGGTGAATACACACTTAAATAAGGCTCAAATGTCCCATTGAAAATCGCCACTCTTCCATCATCTAAAATCACTGCATCTCGTGCATAGGTGTAATCATTTTCGTTTGGATTAGGAATATCAAAACTTTTTATTTCACGACCATCAACATCAAGGACGTAAAGCTTATTTTCAAAAACAGAAATTCCGGAGGCACCCATTTCAAAAATGGTAGGAAGAGCCCTCCCCTTCAGCTCATCAATCAAAATACCACAATCGCTAGCTGAGGAATCAACCCTTACCTCTAATGTATGATAACCCTCAGCAATGGGAATAGATAATTTTTCCCAGGATGTTTGAGAGACATGTACACCTAATAATTTCTCACCATTTAGCTCAACAACCAATTCGGCATCATAGATGGAATAGCAGGTAGACCGTGCTTGTAGAGAAAATTCTACAGGGAAAAAGTAATTGGTTGTAGAAATATTCCAACCACCCTCGGTAAATAAGCTAACAATCCCATCACTGGCTGATTGGGTAACAAATTGAGGGCTCCCTTGTGTAACCCAGCCCTCCGGCAACTCCTGATCTTCAAAAGAGAAATAGAATTCATCTATTGGTGAAGGTAAAGATGACTCCTCAGTTGGGTCAGAGCCCAAAAGGTATTCAATTAGATTAGAAAAAGAATCATTATCTAAATCACTATCGGCATCAGAGTTATCTAACGGATCCAGCCCAAATAGCACTTCCCAGCCATCGGGCATACCATCCTCATCTGTATCACTGTTAGAGGGATTGGAAAAATAAGTTATAACTTCGTCAAAGTCTGACAGTCCATCCTGATCCGTATCTGCTACCAAAGGCGAACTACCGGCTACAAACTCCTCAAGATTGTTTAGACCATCTGCATCCGAATCATTCAAAGCATCTAGCCTATCAGTATCATCCAAACCATGAGCCAACTCCCACCACATGGGCAAGCCGTCCTCATCGGTATCAGATTCATATCGATAATTTACTATACTCAACTCATTGTCTATTGACTGATCAATCAGTATTACGCCGTTTTCATCAGCAATAAGATCTATATATGTATCGACATCGACATACTGCTTAAACAGAATCTCTCTAAGATCATGATTGAAAACTGCTAAAAAATAATCCCGATCTACCTTAACCAAACCAACAGCAATACTCTGACTCCATGTGAGATCAAGTAGCTCTATCTCCGCATTCATATCCTCAGCTAAAGAGCTCAAATCAAGTGGACTAATAAGGGGATCGGTAGGGTACCCCTGGATAACCCCCCCCTCACCTGTCACGAACAATTGACCATCAGGTGACTGCGACAGCCAAGAACCTAACGACTCAACGAAGTATGAATATTGATAATCGGAAAACTCCATTTCATTACTATTAATAACAAAGCTATATAAACTACTATGAGAGGAATAATAAAATTGGCCAGATTCCTCCTCGTAAAATAGCTTGCTTGGTTTACTTACCCAATTGAACCTATCCTTAATCAGATAGTTCTCATTGAGTAAATGATATTCTAAATAGGTGCTATCTGGACTAGCTCCGGCAACTGCCACATAGGAATTACCAGTACTTATAAGCCCCTCCACACTTCCGTCAAATGAGGCCACGTCCTGACTTGTTATAGGTAAACTCTCACTGAATTCGAGCAGTTTACCGTTCTCAAAACCAATCAATACCGAGGATGAATTGGCGACAGTTATGGACATCGCCTTGCCGTTATCCTCAAAACGATTCAAAAGTAAAGGGTTTAGATATTCACCGGCTTCCGTATCCCACCTCCATATAGAGTTAGAATTGTCATCCAGCAAATAAAGCACATTTCCTCTGCGGGCAATGTCATCTACATTATTAACCTGCACTTGCCCCTGAATATCACAGACGCCATTTACGCCATGATCTGCAATGTAGCAAGCAGAATCCGAAGGAAACTGATCAAGACTTAAGTCAGAATCTCCCAGAGATGGATCATACTCATCATTCCATGAATCGGGCGCACCATCGAAGTCAGAATCGACTGATGCGGCCCTATCATTTGGAAATGCATCCTGCCTATTCGGAACTCCATCGCCATCAATATCATCCGAAATCTCAACTATCTGATACTCTCGACCAAGATTTTCCGAATAAGTAATAACTAAGGCCGCTTCATTTAAGCGCACCAAGCCCTCAGCAATTCCCGGATAGGTGGCAGTAAAAATCGCCTCAAATTCACTATTATAAGCAACTAGAGCGCTTCTGTTAGCAGTAGAAGCCGAGAGGGTCACAACCGCATTGTTACTAGAAAACCCATAATCGAAACTAGTTACCGGAGAATCAATAAAACTCAAGTCACCCGCTTCATAATAGTCGCCAGTGCCAAGGAGTACTCCGCTGCCACCGTTTACGATCAGAATCGGGCCTCTGATAATATAATCACCATGATAGGGGGATTCCCCCTGAGCACCTATAGAACCGTTCGACTGAGAGATTTCTTCAAAGTGTATATCATTAGGGAAAATGCCATCTCTAAAATGATAAAGCCGGCTATTTACGTCGTTCCAGGCGTAGTAATGAGAATACCGGTTCCAATCTTTGCTATCTGATAAATTCCCATCCTTAGACACGACATGATGTGAGCTCCGGGCCCCCTGATCATCTTGAACCAATAGATAGTTGCCCGCATCTGCAAGACCGGTTGAAGCAACAGGCATTTCAATAAGATTAACTAATTCTTCAGGTGTATCAATTGAAAAATATCGGATCCAGCCATCGCTATAAGCTAGATATACCCTTTTATGCACATCATGATAACGAACAACCTGGGGACTCTTACCTTCAACAACTAAATCAAGTTTTCCAATGAAATTTTGGGTCTCTGAACTCCACTGGTAGAAATCATAAACTCCATTTTCAGTAAACCCGAGATATACAACACCATTAGCATCGGAAAATGTTTCATCTAAAGCTAACGTCTCGGTCAGAGTAAAGAAACAGGCCTCACCATCTCCCTCATCTAGCAGGGAACACGACGCATCAGCATCGTAATGGTCAGCATTATCACCAACTCCATCGCTATCTAAATCTGATGACTCAGTTTCATCCCAAGGGAATGCGTCGTTCTCATTTTCTACGCCATCATTGTCAATATCATTGTCAACTTCATTAGGGGTACCATCGCCATCTAAATCTGCTCCGATAGCTTTGATAATTGTGTATTTCGGTTTATCCCCCAGAGCTGAGATTTCTCTTGAAGTATCATATTGACGTGTTTCATGAATAAGAAGCTTGATTAAACTACCAACCTTGAGTGGAGTTTCAGCGTCTGAAGACTCTGGATCAGAGGTGTGAGGCACATCTAACTTACCAATGTTCAATCTTGATATAAAGTCATAATTATCTTGTACTACCTGCGTGACATCGGTATCAAAACCCTCGGCAAGGCCATCTAATGCCCCATCTGTTAGATCTGAAACTAACAACTCTAATGCAGTAGAAGTGCTTGAATCTGACTCATTTTTAAGAGCCCACACGAGAGACGCGGCGGCCTCAGAGGCGGTACGATAGTTCAAGATGCTATCAAGGTCGGCTTCATTCCCAAAGGCAACAGGTGGCGTATGGAAAAGGTCTACCTCATCAAGTAAGTCAAAGCCCAATTGACTTTTTACAATTAAAGACTGAGATTTCACGGCATCGCTCAACCCTGCCTTATCTTCAACATTTGCACGCCGGATGAGATCAACAACGATGGTTGTTAGAGGTGTTGCGAAGATATCTTGAGATTTCTCAAGAGCTTCAGATTCAACAATAGTCGACAAACTAGGAAGGATTGGGGCCATTCCAGTGGTCAAGTCTATCGTGGCATCACTGGCCAAAAATTCAATTAAGTAATAACCATTACCTGGAAGATCTAAACTCTCCTCAGTGAATTCACCTAACTCTGTGGTTTCACCACTTGCAACCGCATCTCCCTTTAAGTCCTCCGCCTCAAATGAGACCTCATGAATCTTATAAGCGGCAAAACTGAGTGGACCCTTTACTGCGGCCCCCGAAAGTGAATATGTGACAGGTGGTATTGGTGTAGGATCAGGCTCTGGTGACGAGTCAGAGCTTCCGCCTCCTCCGCAACCTATTAGTAAGACCGCAGCCAGACCTGCCAGCCCAAGCTTCAGATTAAATACTTTCGTTCGCGATCCCATATCACAATCCTTTTTACTCAGCGAGCCGGCATACTTAGAGCCAATAGTTCTTGAGCGATCTAAGTTGAGGCCTTTAAGCCATTTTACACTTCTTAACAATAATCGCCGCGAATCATATACAGGTATTAAATGAACTGCAAAACCCAGCCTAGGATTGGTACAGTTAAAGAGGTGGCAAGATATTCTAATTTACCTAATAGAAGATTAAGTTTTTTAGCGTATCTCTTGAAGACAATAGATCCCAAGGATATAGAGGGGGAAGCTGTTATTGAAAATTGACTGCCCAGTTTTTAATTAAAAATGCGCTGATATCCCAGAAAGTTTTATATAGCTACAAAACTCCAAACAAACTTTATCGATGTTGCTTAGGTATCACTATTTACATATCCCCCCCCCTCTTAACCCCTTTCATCTCCGGCTAAACTGTTACGCCTTGCCGCTCCCAATATTGCCTATCCAGTTAGTGTCATCAAATACCAAGGTGCACATAGATCTTATTAGACATTAGCAAAACCCAAACAGCCCTAGGTACCACTCAAGATAAATGCTCAATCGCAACTGGACCTTTCCTTTTACCACTGTATGTGTAAAGTCAGAATATTGCGCAATAGAACCGACAATCAGGACTCCAAGCCGGATACGGTCTTGTCGGATTGAAGCCCCTTCAAGTATAAAACCCCACAAAAGGAAAGAATTAACTAGTAAATATAAATAGCTCCCGCAGCATCCGCATCATTTAAATCTGGATCAGCCATAATCCCAGTATCCGAGCCCTGCTCTTCTGGAGCGCCCACTACCAGGGTATCACCATCGCCACTTAAAGCAATTGAAGTTCCAAAGTAGTCACGCTCATCGGTGTTATTAGCTTTCAGGTAAGTGCTCTCAATCCACTGCCCATCAACCATCGAATACATATAGGCCGCGCCCGCCCTAGATGCCGAGTTGTCATTGCTATCAGCATAGAAACCTATACCAGCACTACTCTCCTGAGCACCTACCGCAAGTAGTGAGCCATCATTGTTCAGGCTAATAGACGTACCAAAAGCATCATCTTCATCGGTGTTACTCGCTTTAAGGTAGGCACTTTGGTGCCAAGAATCTTCTTCGTATGAAAATAGATAGACAGCGCCATTATTGAAGCCATCGCGATCATCAGGGTCCTCTGAAGCACCTGCTTGAAGTGGGGCGCCCACAGCGAGCAGGTTGCCGTCGCTACTAAAACTAACATCCCAACCAAAACGATCGCCCACTCTTGCGCTATCTGCAGTAAGTAGCTGTTGCTGAGCCCAGCCTCCATTATTGGAGAAGATATAAGTTGCTCCCCTGCCACCATGCCCACCAATAGCACCAACCGCCAGAATGGAACCATCATCACTCAAGCTAAGGGATGAACCGAAGTCCATATTTGAATTACTATCACTTGCCTTCAAATAAGCTTCTTGACCCCACTCAACCCCAGAATACTGGAAGATATATACTGCACCAGAATCCAAAGCGTCGTCATTATCAGGGCCACTATTGACACCGGTAGCACTACTATCTTCAGATGGGGCTGCAACTGCCAAGGTTGTTCCATTACCGCTTAAACTCAACGCCCGCCCAAAAAAATCATAGTAGCCATGATTATCTGCTCTTAGTTTAGCGCTGTGAGTCCACTCCAAATCCTCACGGGTGAATATATGAACTGCGCCAGCCGAAAAGTTATCATCCTCACCATTTTCTTTGTAGGCACCAACAGCCAACGTATTTCCGTCGCCACTGAGACTCACTGCAGATCCAAATGCAGCTCCACTTTCAACCTCTAAAGCTTTTAAAACAGCTCGGTAAACCCAACCATCTTCACCATAATCAAAAATATATACAGCCCCTGACCCGCTAGCTGCATTATTAAATTCGTTTAACTCATTACTATCTTCGCCAGTCGCACCAACAGCTATGGTAGAGCCGTCGTCACTAATCACAACGGACCAACCAAACTGGTCACCGGCTTCGGCATTACCAGCCTTGAAATAACCAATACTATCGACAACTTCCTCATCAATCGATATTTCATTTGAATCCAGGCAAGTTGTATCATCACAGCTTTGCAATATATAGCGAGCATTCAATCGCTCAAATAGAGGCACCTTAATTTCTACAATTTCAGAACCTGCAGAAATTTTATCGCTAACTACTTCATAGCCAGATTGCCCATCTTTGTTCTCAAGAAGTTGATAATAGGTAGCCCCTTCAACATCCGACCATTCAAAAGTGAACACTTTTGCTGAATTGAAATATAGGTAGGGAGTCGTCGCTTCTGAGATCGAGGAACCTCCGCCACTATCATCTCCTCCTCCAGATGAGCTGCCCCCACAAGCGCTCAAGATCACACCACATGCAATAACTACCGAACTGCTTTTAAACTTCACAACATCCCTCCCCAAGGAATATGGATTGAATCGCGCGCAACCCTACCAAGCTTCAGTGAAAAGAAAAACCAGAAATAAGATAAAGTGAGAGGCGAAGGAGATTAAAAAGTAAAGTTATAGTTACAATGGTTGATGTCGTGATAACTTGGGAGGCTATATTTCAAGAAAAATAGTTTCCTACCCCCCCCAAAAAATATAAAGACAAAAATACAGCAAAAAGAGACATGCTGTCGAACGCGAGCAATAAGCCAAAGTAAATTAAAATAGAAACGCTAAATAAATTAGCTCATTCGTAATAGAAATTTAAATACGTAAAAATAAAACGATTGAGATGGTAATTTTTGGCCTTTGACAACTTTTTCACACTCTTAAAATAGTGAGCCAGCTCTTTCACCAAGTAAAGTGGCTGTGACACCTATCAATAAGCGGTCCTCCCGTTAATTAAATATCAGGTCGGGTATACCCCAACCTACTGAATACCACTGCATTGACCAGAATATCCGGCCCCAAGCCATCAGTTAGCAATCCCTTACAAATACAGGCAACTCATTAGGATTAATAATATCCATGGAAATGGTATAATAACCATATTCAGCACATGGGAATTTACTATAGAAATCAAATAGTGAAGCTCTATTTTTACAAAATAAATCGGCTATGGGGATTAGAGGGGAGCGCTCCCACAGAGTTGCGAATTCCTGCCATCTTAGCCTTGGCAAACCACCCATAACACTTACTCATAAAGCCACTTGATGCCACAAGTAGCAACCTGAGCTACCCGCTAGTTAATTTCTGCAGAAAACCCATTGCCTCACAATCCCAAACAGGAAATGGTGGATGAAAAATAGTCAGCACGAGAAGCTGGAAATCAACTAATTCTTGGGCTTGGAAGAAAATGTGGCGCCACTTCACCAAAACCCCAAATGATAATAATTTTTATTTGCGTTTAGTGTCTAGCTGGGGTAGTCTAGTGACCCATCATTACTTCTTCTTAAAAATTAATATCGGGGATAGACCTGTCTATATTGCTCAAGCTTAAAAACACAGGGACTGTCATCACAGCTGTCATGCACTCAAATTTATTTTCTCTCACCGCTCTAGTTCTTTATAAGCTTGGCAGCCAGCCGCAAAGTTCGAAGGTAAAGAAGCAATGGATAGGCAGCTATCGCTTAATCCCCATCATAAAAATATGGATCGGTTCCAACTGGGAAACGACGCTAACTCACATTGATAATAAGAACCAAATACAACACCATGGTCGAACAAACAACCTATGGGCTACCCAATATTTCACAGGCAATACCTTTGGTAATTTTGGGGTTAGTATTCTAGATAAAATTCTTGTCTCTATGGCCGGGACTCTTTATTTTTTCTCTGCAACAGTTGGTATTGTTATCGCTAGCTCTCTAGGATCAAATGGCTTAAAGAGGGCTTCAGATGAAAAAAATCATAGAGAATAACCTCTCCGCCAAGCACCTCCCCCAAGACGAAAAAATATAGATACTGAAGAAGCTACGACATCATGAACCAGGACCCTTTTAATGATAGTTGCAACTCAACATCTGCGTTTTTAGGTGGGTTTCAAAATATCGAGTCCAATCACTTTTCTGGTTGCCTGATAGAAACCACTTTTAGCGTGAGAAACTATTGTGACTCATTTTTTGAACTGCTTAATATTCCTTTTTCAGATGTATTAAACAACGCAGTCCCGTCCCGACAGGCCGAATTTCTTGCTGGACGAGCCTGTGCACACTTTGCTCTCAGCAAGCTGGGTATGCCGGTAAAAGAAATCCCTGTAGGGAAGAACCGCTGTCCAGTATGGCCAAAGGGTGTGCAAGCTTCTATTACCCATGCTGGCAACCGAGCAATCTGTGCAGCCAGCACTACATCTGAAGGGCTTGGAATTGATTATGAAACAATTATTTCAGATAAAACTGCCGAAGAAATCAAACACAATATAGTCAGTAATTCAGAAGTAAGCCTACTATCGGAGAGCGGTTTTCCTCTGGAACAGTGGCTAACAATAGCTTTCTCAGTGAAAGAAAGCTTTTTCAAGGCGCTATACCCAAAAGTCGGAAAGTACTTTGACTTTCTGGATGTTGAAATTACTTCAGTATCGCCCCAGCAACAAAAGTTAGAACTAAGAATTTTGCAGGACCTCTCCCCCAGAGTTCTCAGTGGAAGCACCTATACAGCCACCTATCAACCCCATCAAGGCGGCATATTAAGTGTCGTTGAATATTAATCACCACCGACTATACCGACAGCACTTTCGTTAAGAAGAGAAGGACCATTTTATGTCTGACGTTCCAGCTATTCTGAGCGCACGGACTCATATGAAACTCCCGGGTAATGACGAGCTGATCCAAAAAATGCCCTGCCCGTCTGATACCGCTTTAGCGATCGAGCGAACTCGCCACCAGGTTGCCAGAATACTAAGCGGTGAAGATGACCGCCTACTGGTTGTGGTCGGTCCGTGCTCAATTCACGACCCTGAAGCTGCGCTAGACTATGCGCAAAAACTGTCCGAAATTCAAAACCGGTTTGAAAGCAGTCTTTGTCTTGTCATGCGTACATATTTTGAGAAACCGCGTACCACAGTAGGCTGGAAAGGCTTTATTTATGATCCTCATCTGGATGGCAGTGCCGATATGCATACCGGGCTCACCAAAGCCAGGGAGTTATTGCTCAACATCAATGCACTGGGACTAGGTACTGCCACTGAATTCCTGTGCCCTCTGAATGCACTCTACATAGCAGACCTGATTTCCTGGGGAGCTATCGGCGCTCGTACCACGGAATCACAAACACACCGGGAATTAGCCTCTGCACTTCCCTGCCCTATCGGATTTAAAAATAGTACTGACGGAAATGTCAAAGTTGCAATCGATGCAATTCAGGCAGCTCAATCTCAACAGATATTCTGTACCACAACCCACAATGGAAAACTTGAAGCTGTTCAGTCTACAGGCAACCCTAACTGCCACTTAATTCTTCGTGGAGGAAGAAGGCCCAATTATCATGCTGAGGACATAGAACAGGCGATATCTCAGCTTAATTATACATCGCTCCCCTCCGGCATTATGGTTGATTGCAGCCACGGCAACAGCCAGAAAATACATAGTAATCAAATGATTGTTGTGGAATCTCTCTGCGATCAAATCAGTACAGGGCAAAGAAATATCTCAGCAGTAATGATTGAGAGCTTCCTCGAAGAAGGAAGCCAAAAAATTTGCCCCTGGGACAAGATGACCTACGGACAATCGGTTACTGATGCTTGTATCGACTGGGGAGATACTTGTCAGGCGTTAGAGATGCTTTCTGAAGCCATTGTCAGACGCCGCCATCTATTTACCACACCCTACAATATGGAATTAAAGATAAATCAAAGTGCTATGTAAAACTACTTCTGGCATATTTAGGCTGCCAATCCACTGAGGTTATATTGGCACTGTCAAACCAGTGCCAACTTTTTCAATCTCTGACGCAGATTCTATTTGTAATCAATTCAACCCAATAGATATGGCTTGAATTTACAAAGACTCCAGAAAGAAAATGAGAAAAATCCAACAATGTTCCATTTATTTACTTTTTAGCGTAAGAAACATCTCATGCCAACTCAAGCCACCATGAGTAGAATCGGATTTACCTTGATGAATAAACCCATATTTAGAATACATACCAACAAGCTCATCCTGACATATCAGATAAATTTTCTTTTTCCCTAGCTTACTCATAGAGCTAATAAAGCTATTCAATAGCTTATTTGCCATACCCTTACCTTGATATTTGGGGTGAACCACCAGAGACATAATAACAACATTTTCTCCATTCGAATCATGCCCCACCAGCTCTTTAAACTCTTCGTTAGATAATTCTACGTCGTGAGTTGCTCCTGAATTAATAAAACCTATAACTTCCTTATTATTCTCTATAACAAGGAAACCTTCAGGGTAAGTCAAAATTCGCTTTAAAATCTTTTCTTTTGTTGCTGCCTCGTTACCAGCATAAGATACAGATTCAATCTCAAAGCACCTAGCTAGATCCCGCTCATTCGCAGAGCGAATATTAATTTCAGACATCCTTGAGAAAAACTCCATGTTCATAAACCAAAATAAAGAAATACGCTATATGTAACTGATACCAGAGAGTATACGTATCAGCAGTTATATTGAGCTAAATCACCTTAGCCATTAAATAGACATCCGCATACTCACCATTTCTAAATGCATAATTTCTTGCAGTGCCTTCGACCTCAAATCCATACTTCTTATATAGACCTATAGCCTGTTCATTATCAGTATAAACCTCCAACTCTATACGACGAACGGCAAGCCAGTTAATAGATAAGTTGAGCATCGCCTCCAAAAGCTTTGAGCCAACCCCACTCTTTTGATGCTCTTCACTTACTGCCATACCTATATTTGAGACATGCTTTCGCCTTGGATTCGAGAACACCTCCATTCCAATTTGGCCGACGATCATCCCATCCAGAACAGCTACAATGCTATAAAAGTTATCGGGGATATTCCCCAGAAACTTCTCCCATTTATCTATTGAAGGGTATGGGACTTGGAGTGTTCCTGCATAGCAGGAAGACTGAGCATATATATCTTTAATTTCAGGAATATCTTCTTTTCTACTATGTCTAATTTCTATACTCATGGGCCGATTCTCGCATCACTTAATATCAATTTAACCAATATATTAATCTTTTAAACTAATCACCATCCAAGAGTATACTCTTAACATTATGGATTTCTGTAGAGATAACCTTCTTGTTCTGGCGCACCTCCACAGTCACGACCCCACCTGTACAAATATAATGTTTCTCAAAATCTGGATACATCGTAACAAATTGTTTAACCTCAGCTCCAATAAGCGCACTAAACAAAGCATAAGTGAGTGCATAACTGCTGTTATTTGAACTTTCACTAAAATTATAGGTTATGTCACAACCTGAACCTTCATGCCTCTTAAAATCTACACCGCACCGAACATAAGCAGTCCGTAATCGCTTAAATGCACACATAACCTGTTGGTACCGATCATCGGTTCCCTCCCAGGAATAGCTCCAATAAGAATGAATATCATCATTATGGGGTGTTTCATTCTTGCCCGGGATCATATTGAAAAATATCATTTCCCAAAAGTAGTCATCCGGCACTTTTATTTTTGTTTTCGTTATGATTTTTATGGGCTTAATTGGTTTTGGTACTTCGGTACGAAAATCAATTAATTGGCCTTCAAAAATTGACTTGGGTAGCCCCTGATGCCACCAAGCATACACAGTTTGAATCAACTCCGTAACTTCAGATTCATCGGCCTGGCAATGCTCTTTTATTAATTTACCATCTTCAACCCTGTAAAAAATCTCCCACGAATCATCACCCGATATATATGCCCTAAGATCAATGGGGTTAACTAGCTGTCCATAAAATAGCAATAGCTCATCAAGTATCTGCTCCGCTTGCATACCTAGAACGTATCGAATACCGATTACGGAGCCGTACTTTTTAAAACTCTCCGGACGAACTTCAAAAAAGTCACTAAGCTGCTCTAGTAATTTCTTCGCAAGTTCGAGTCCGTGTTCCGGGCTTAATATAGTGGCAGCGTTTACAAAGTCTGATTCAGACTCACTATCCAATAATGACAAGAAATCTTGAAACTCAATCGACTTCGGCAGTTTCAAATAAATATTAGAGGGAAGTTCAGCCACTTTTTCTCCATAAAATTTTTATAATTGACATTGCAATAAAACTTGAAATTTATGCGTATTATAATTCATACAAGCATCCCCTTTGGGAGAAGCGAGCTATCCACTATATCCATATAGTCTTTTTGCTATGCTTACTGGTACTTAATGATAGATCTAACTCTTTTCATATTTTCTCATATATTCATTATCACGCCTATAAAAAATACAATTTTACTCGTCCGCCCTTTTCTATCTGTAAAACGGTGGAAGGTCCATCGCAGTGCAGCTGACAGTTAAGCTCGTGCCGAGAATGCTTTGTGATATACAACCTCTCCACTTGGAAAATCGTCATCAAACGACAGTGCCTGGAAGTACTCTACGGGTACATCGGGTAAAACCAGCCCTTCAATAACTTTGAAGCCAAAACGTCCGTAATAAGTAGGCTCCCCCAGTACAACGCAACCTGCCGCACCTTGTTCTTTGAGGTCAGCCAGGACGCTCTGAACAAGCTTTGAGCCAACCCCTCTTCCTTGATACTCAGGTAGTACTGAAATCGGCCCGAGCCCGAACCAGTTGGCTGAGCCATCAGAAATAACAACTGGAGAAATGGCAATGTGTCCTATAATTTCTTCATCCACTTCAGCCACCTTTGATATAAATAATGCATCAGCCTGGCGAAGGGCCTTCACGATAAACTGCTCAGAGTGATCAGTATACGGAGCATCCCGAAAAGCCAAGGTAGTGACTCTGTGGATTGACTCAATATCTCTTTTACTCTCTTTGCGTATCTGGATATCCAAATTTTTCTCTCTCTAAATTTTTTAAACTATTTTCCCTGCTTTGTTATATTGAAATTTTTTTTAAATTGACACTCTTTCTGTCTCCCACAAGTATATTACTTTTTGAGTAAATTCCTACGATTCTTGATTCACCTGATTTGATACCTTAACGCATTACGTAACAGGCATAGAATGTGACGCATCTTGTCTATGCGCCTTATTCTACTAACACTCTATTACCACTTGCTAACTTAATATATTCATCTTGAAGGGAGCTCTAGGAAGCCATTCCTAGAAATGTATACGCACCGAAGATTGCTCCAAAACAGAAAGCTACTAAAACCAAAAAGACTATGAGTATATGGGGCAGACACTTCTTTATAGCATTTATATATTACGTCTTATTAAACTGATGGAGGTAATTAGTACATTTACCCAAAGTTCGTGGCAACACAGGCTGGATACATATCGCAAGTTATTATTAAGGACTTCTCTCACTAACATCTTTTAATAATGACTCTGGAACCATTTCCTCCAACAAATCCAATGGTAGAAATTTCCCAAAATTCTTCATTGACTGCTTTCGAGATACAAACGTACCACCGCTAGTAAAAGGGAAATTTAAAGCGTTGTTTGCAAAATATGCAGCTTCCTTTAGCAACTCCTTTACCTCACTCGAATTAATCTCCTTGGGGGGAACAAGAAGACTCCCTATCGATTCTCGGCGAACATTTATCTCATTTATATATTGAGATATCTTCGGACAGGCTTCATCATCATGCTCAAATAAAAACGCCGACGCCTCGGAATACCAGTCTACTCTGCAAGTTTCACCCCAAGACATTTCACCATTGCAATATTTTTCTGCCGCTTTAACACCTTTCCTGCTTCCCGAATCAGGCAGCAGGACCCAAATTCTACGGCAACACATGAAAAGATACTTGTGAATTAAGTTCATAGCTCCAGGATCATCGAGATGACCGTTTTCTTTTAGTAGAAAAATCGCCTCCCAAGCTGATTTATTATATTTAATTTAAATCTCCTCGATTTAACATTACTAACAATATTGTTAAGGTTTCATTCAAAAGTAATTGTACCATATTATCAAGCAACATACTTCAAGAAGATAAAGCTAACCAACAAGAATGGCAGCATATATTCATCTCTCAGTCTCCATCTAGTACATGTGCATATCTTTGGGTTGTTATAGCCGCAATATATAGGTGAATACAATCAGCATCCCGAGATACTACGTAATAAGCACGTGTAACTTTTATTTATAAGACTGCAATCAGGGAAATATATGGGTGTTCTGTAGAGTTACCGTTTACTGGAGAGATTTTTGACATGAGTTCCTTTTACAACGATAAAATTAAGTAAAAATTTGGCTGAACTTCAGAGTTCAATGAAAAAATAGCTAAGTTAACAAGTCAATATCCCGCAGCTTTATAGGGACCAAAGTTCTTACGATAAACAAGTAACGTTCGCTTGTAAGCACAAACCCATTCACCATGTTGATTTTGAGCGCGGGAATATATGCTGAGCAGCCCCTGTTCAGGCCTTGATTTTGACTCCCTTTTGGAAAGTATCTCAGATTCGAAGTATAAAGTATCTCCTACATAAACTGGCTGCAACTCACAGTCACTCATCTCCAAGTTAGCTACAACCTTTCCAAACGTCCTAGTTGTATGCGCCATTGCGCTTAAAACAAATGTCTCCAATACTCGTTGCCTATCACCATAAACTCGACGCGCATAAACTTTATCAGTGATAAACGGGCTGAGATCGAATGAGCGAAGTGCATAGTCGATACAGCTAGCTTCAGTGAAGGTTCGACCTGGACGATGCTCGAATATTTGCCCCACTTCAAAATCTTCAAAGTCTATTCCAACCGTTTCTATATAAACGTTATCTTCTACTTCCCGCAAAAAATTAAATGACTCTTTCATTGAGGTCACCTAAATATGGAAAATGAAAATTTAGTAGCCGTTCGCAGAGAAAGGTAGGTGATTGCGCTTGAAAATCAACATATCACACTGCATTTCGCAAATAGTCTTCTTGTCTTGATTCTTTCCATATATAACAATTTCTACTAGCCCCGCGTCGTCATACTCACTACCTGCCTGGACTTCAAGAACCTTACTCTCAGAATACAAGGTATCACCGCCATAAGCTGGTGCCACCATGGAAATTTTTCTCCAACCAACAATTTTTTTTCGTCGATTGTAGGTCTTCCAGATCAAGCCCATTAGCTGTTGAACCGCTAAAGTAGTATCGATTAACGGCTTACCGAATTCAGTTTGGGCGGTGTAACACTCATCAAAATGCAGCATGGCTTGATTTAAGGTCTTGACGCACTCTTCCTTATTATCGTGCTGGCTAATGGTAACGCCGGGCCTATGGTGAAAAACCTGCCCTACCTTAAAGTCTTCAAAATCGAGACCGTAACGCTCTCGGTAGCGATTTTTGCCGGCCTTTATATATGCGGGAAAATGATAGCGGGGCATAGAAACCTCTTGCCTTACCGAAAGGCTCCGGTGAGTTTGGCTCTGCTACAGTACGGTCACAATCCCTTCGAGGCCGCCACAGTTTTCAGTGCCCGCTCAACCACGGGCATATCCACCATCTGTCCATCAACTACAAGAACTCCACCATGATTCTCTTTATAAGCTTTCAGTACTCGCTGAGCATGAGAGAGCGCCTCACTAGATGGTGCCAACCCTTGGTGAATCGGTTTAATTTGCTTTGGATGGATGGCTATTTTTCCAGAAAACCCGAGGGCGGAGACCCTCTGTGTTTCCTCAATTAGGCTTCTTTCATCATCCAGTTCCAAATAGGGGCCATCTACAGCATCAATGCCGGCAAATGCAGCAGCCTGAACCAGCCGCCCCCTGCCATATAAAAGAGCATCCCAGCTCATATCCGACCCCACTGTTGCACTGTAATCAGCCGCACCAAAGGCCAAACAAACCACCTCCTCTACCTGGGCAATACTCAACGCATTCTCCAAACCTTTTGGGGATTCAATCAGGGCTATTATTCGAATCGTTTTATGGGAGGGGGCCATAACCTGGCAAAAACCAATCACTTCTTCTGCTGATTGAACCTTGGGAAGAATCACAACATCTGGCAGTTGCGGCAGATCTAGCAGCATCAACATATCCTTGATACCGCAATCGCTATCGAGCTGGTTGATTCTCAACGCGCGCTGAGTGGGAATAATATCCTCTCCTGTAAAGAAATTGACCACCTGCTCTCTTGCAGTATCTTTATCTTCCAGGGAAACGGCATTTTCCAAATCCACACAGGCAATATCTGCTCCGCTGGTCATTGCTTTTTCATAGCGATCCGGCCGGGTCGCAGGGACAAACAGGACGCTGCGAAAATACTTGCTTCTCTTAGTCGCACTACCCATCTGGCGGCACCCTCTCAACAATTTGACACATAGCCGGATATCCGTTTCCGGTGCCCTTCTCCGCACCCGGATTCTGAACAATCCAGTAGCTCACCAAAAGACTAGCAACTCTGTATTAAATCGCGACACTCACCTTCAGTAAGCCCTGCCTGTCAGAGGGTCACCAAAATACGGGTGACCGACTATTCCCAATATCTACCAGCCAATCCCATCTAATTTACGACTCTTGCTCTATTCTGAGAAATACGGCGTATCTATATTTAGTGGAATATTCCGACATGTTACCTCTCGCAGGCTTGCGGATTGTCGCAGTAGAACAATATGGTGCCGGCCCTTTTGGTACCTTGTATCTGGCAAATCTTGGAGCGGAAATCATTAAGGTCGAAGATATCTCTCGTGGAGGAGATGTAGGCCGTACGGTTGGCCCCTACTTCCTGGAAGGTGAACCCGGGGACAATAGCAGCCTTTTTTTCCAGACTTTCAACCACAACAAACGCAGTTTATCCCTCAATCTTTCCTCTCCCCAAGGCCAGCAAATCTTGCACAAGCTAATTCTTGGTGCAGATGCCCTGACCGACAACCTGCGCGGAGATGTTCCAGACAAGTTGGGTATTACGTACAAACAACTGGGAAAGCTGAACCCAAAAATTGTTTGCGCCCACTTGACTGCCTACGGCCGCAGCGGCGATAGGGCCAAGTGGCCGGGATATGATTACCCCGTGCAGGCAGAGGCAGGCTATTTCAAGCTAACTGGTGAACCTGACAGTCCACCCACCCGATGCGGCCTGTCCCTGGTGGATTTATCCACTGGGGTAGCTCTGGCACTGGCCGTTGTTTCCGGAGTACTCAATGCCAGGGAAACTGGCAAGGGGCGAGATATCGATGTCAGCCTTTTTGATAACGCTTTATACAATTTAAGTTATGTGGCTATGTGGCAATTAAATGCAGGGCACAACCAAAAGCGGGTGCCACGATCAGCACACTTTTCCCTAAGCCCTTGTCAACTTTATAAGACAAAGGACGACTGGATTTACCTGATGTGCAATAAGGAAAAGTTCTGGAAATCCCTGTGTCAATGTATTGAACATCCGGAATTAGCTGACGCACCCAAGTTTGTAAATTTCAGGGAACGCAGGAAAAACCAATCGGAGTTAACCGAAATACTGGATGAGATACTGTCAAAAAAAGATACCGCAGAGTGGCTAAAAATTTTAGCTGGCCAAGTGCCAGCCGCCCCGGTATATGACGTTGAGCAGGCGCTAACAAACCCCTTTGTTTCCGATACCGACCGCATCCAAACAATACCCGGTGATCACGGCAAGGATATTAAAATACTAGCGCCGTCAATTCGCTGCGATGGAGAGATGGTTAATTTCAAGCGGGCACCTACCCTGGGAGAGGACACCAAGGATATCTTGGCTGAGCTTGGCTATTCCGGGGCTGAGATAGCCAAGCTCGCCAAGTATGGCATCATTTGAAAGAACTATTGATCATCGAGAAGCTGAAAGCTCTCCGCCAATAGTTGCGCCTGCAATTGCGACCACTGATCCTGGGGGATTGAAACTGGCATGGTGACGTCACTGGCATATTCCGCCTGCCCACAACTCCCCTGGTGACGCCCCACCAAAAAGCGCAGGCGAGCTTCCTGGGCAAAATCACAGCAAACCGAAACATGCATTAGGGGAACAAAGGGCTGCAACGGAATATCTTGCAGCGCGGCACCTACCGCACCGCGATAGGCGCGCATCAAGCCACCCACCCCAAGCTTGGTACCACCAAAATAGCGGGTCACTATAGCGCCCACATTACCGACACCCTGTTTCAGCAGCAATTCCAGCATTGGTCGCCCCGCGCTACCACCGGGCTCGCCGTCGTCATCTGCTTGCATTACTTCCGGGTTGGAAGGGTTGCCGATCACCAACGCGGTACAGTGGTGGCTTGCATCGGGATATTGAGCGCGGACAGTATCCAGCTGTTGCTGAAAAGCCGCCTTATTCTCTACTGGCCCCAGCCAACAAATAAAACGGCTCTTCTTTTCTTCTGTCTCACTGACAACGGGAGATGAGGGAATCTGATAACTCACCGACAATATCGTCCCAGCGCTGGTTTTTTAATTTTTCATACAAAGGCTGGAGCTTGGTCTGCCAGACCTTATTGTCGACAACGCCAACGTGCTTGCAGCGAATAGTCCCCTCGGAATCCACCAGGAAAGTTTCCGGCGCACCGAAAACACCGAGGTCCAGAGCCAAACGGCCATCTCTATCGGCGAGGCTATACAAATAGGGATTGTGGAATTTCTCCAACCACTTGATTGCTGCCTCATCCTCATCTTTGAGGTTAACGCCAACGATCGGCACACCCTGCTCAGCCAGAGCATTCAAATAGGGGTGCTCTACCCGGCAAGCTACACACCAAGTGGCCCACACATTCATCAAATGCGGGCCATTGGGAAGATCTTTCTTCTCTACAATTTGGCTGTTATCCGCCACTTTTTGCAAAGAGAATTCCGGCACAGGTTTATTCAGCAGGGCCGATGGCATTTCCTGTGGATTCAGGTAGAGGCCCCGCCAAAATAACAGGGCCAGCACGACAAATATTACCAGGGGCAAAAAGAGTTTGAGTCTAGACATTATCCTTTCCAACTATTACGCCGTAGCAACATTGCCTGTAACTTCTACATCTACAGGTTTAGCGGCTTTCGCTTTGCGATAGCGCTTATCCGCTACAGCAATAGCTCCACCAATCGCCATCAAAAGCGAACCCAGCCAAATCCAAACCACAAAGGCTTTGTACTGAAGTCGCACAGCCCAATCACCGCTTGGGTTAGACCTGTCCATCGGCTCACCGAGGGCCACATAAATATCGCGGAAGAATCCAGTATCGATCGCTGCCTCTGTCATGGTGTTGCCACCAGACAGGTAATTGCGTTTCTGGGGATGCAGCTCTGCAACCGGCTTCCCGTCCTTGCTGACATGCAGTACACCTTCAAAGGCTCGGTAATTAGGCCCCTGAACCATACGAACACCGTCAAATTTGAAGTCGTAACCGGAAACCTGGAAACTGTCCCCAGCACCCATACGCACATCTTCCTCAATGCTGTAAACGGTAGTTAGTACTACCCCCAACACCGAAACTGCCAGGCCGATATGTGCGATATGCATACCGTAGTAACTGGCTCTCTGGCGCTTAAGGCCGGCAAAGAATGAGCTGGAGTTGCGGGTTTTAGCCACGATATCAGCGATGCTGGAAGCAAAGACCCAGATACCAATAAAGATTCCGAGCGCCGCTCCCCAGTGGAAGTCTCCCAGGGCCAGGGTCCACAGCAACGCAACTACCAACGAAGCGACAAATGGCAAACGCCATGCGCTCAGCAGTTTGTCCCAGCGGCTGTCTTTCCAGTTGGCGCGCACGCCCATACCCACCAACAGGCAGAGAACAACCATCAGTGGCACGAAGAAAAGATTAAAGAAGGGCGGACCCACACTCACCTTGCCCCAGTTCATGGCGTCGGCCAGAAGCGGGTAAAGAGTACCGGTCAAAACCATGCCCATAATCAGCATCAACAGGATGTTATTGCCAAGCAGGAAGGTTTCCAAAGAGCGGAAAGAGAAAACACTGCGAGCGCTGACTGTCGGTGCGCGCAGGGCAAATAACAGCAGCGAAGTGCCGACAATTACAGCCAGGAAGCCCAGAATAAAGCTGCCTCGCAGTGGGTCAGTAGCAAATGCATGCACCGAGGTAATCACCCCTGAGCGCACCAGGAAGGTGCCGAGCAGGCTGAGACTGAAAGCGAAAATCGCCAGCAGGATAGTCCAGCTCTTAAACAGCCCACGCTTCTCAGTTACCGCCAAGGAGTGCATCAAGGCAGTCCCTACCAACCAAGGCATCAGGGATGCATTCTCAACCGGGTCCCAGAACCACCAGCCACCCCAGCCCAGCTCGTAATAAGCCCACCAGCTACCCAGGGCAATACCCAAGGTCAGGAAGCCCCAAGCCACAGCCGTCCAGGGTCTTGCCCAACGGGCCCACACCGCATCCAGCTGTCCACCGAGCAATGCCGCAATAGCAAAAGCAAAGG
The DNA here is from genome assembly GCF_056311705.1 of Microbulbifer sp. ABM4_008. NCBI lineage: Bacteria > Pseudomonadati > Pseudomonadota > Gammaproteobacteria > Cellvibrionales > Microbulbiferaceae > Microbulbifer > Microbulbifer sp. ABM4_008. The sequence continues at coordinate 3,250,585 of NZ_CM149970.1, forward strand.
CTACTGAGAAACCCACATACCCCATATAAAGCAAGGGCGGATGGAAAATCATACCCGGGTCCTGCAACAGCGGGTTCAGGTCAGAACCTTCCATCGGCGGGAATGGCAGGGTGCGATCAAATGGGTTGGAGGTAAATAGAATAAACAGGAAAAACCCGATCAGTACAAAACCGAGTACGGATAAAACACGCGCGGAAAGCTCTGGGGGCAGCTGCTTACCAAACAGCGCTACTGCCGCAGCCCAACCAGCCTGAATCAAAAGCCACAACAGAATGGAGCCCTCATGCCCACCCCATACAGCGGTAACTTTGTAATAAACCGGCAGGATACTGTTGGAGTTCTGTGCTACGTAATTAACCGTGAAATCACTTTGCACAAAAGAAGTGGTCAGGCAGGCAAAAGCGATCAGAACGAACGCAAAAATACCCAGAGCCAGCGGACGCCCCGCATCCATCCACACAGGGCGCGATGAATAGCTACCGGCCATCGGCACTGTTGCGAGAGCAACCGAAAGCAGCAAGCCGACAATTAACGCAAAATGGCCCAGCTCAGGGATCATATTTTCGCTCCATCGGAACAACCTTCATGGGAAACCATGGTGTCGGCTACTTCAGGTGGCGTATAAGTTTCATCGTGCTTGGCCAGAACCTGGTCCGCACGCAGAACACCGCTTGGCATCAACTGGCCGGTAATCACTGCTGCTTCGCCTTCGGCAAATAGATCCGGCAGGATTTTGTCAAAGACTACGGAGAGTTGAGCCTCGCCATCAGTAATCACAAACTGGACTTCCAGGCTATCAGTAGCTCGCTGCACACTGCCCGGGACAACACAGCCTCCCGCGCGAATCCGCTTTTCCACCGGGACTTCACCCGCTGCAAAGGCCTTGGGGGCATAGAAATAATCGATATTGCCGCGCATCGCATAGGCTACAAAACCTACTGCTGCACTGGACAATACCACCAGGACAAGTACGAGTATCAGGCGTTGCTTGCGTACAGGGTGCATTGTCTAAGTCCTACTCCATAACTATTTAATTCTATTGCGCTGATAGGTTCTCCATCGCCCTATCCGCTGGAACCCGGCAAATTGAAATTAAGCCGGTTCCTCTGCTGTTTCTTTCTTTGTGGTTACTGTGCGCTCACTCACTGCCTGGCGGCGGCGCTGGGCAATTTTCTGCTGTCGCACCAGCTCTGCCTTCAGGCCGCGGCGGGCAATGTAAGGGTAGAGAGCCATCCCCGCGAGACTCAGGAAAGTCACCGCGTAGGACACCCACACAAATACACCGTGGCCGTCCATCGTCAGGAAATCAGCCAGGTTGGCAAATTGAAACTCCACTTTATCGACCTCCCGCCAGTTCTTCCTGTACCCACTTGGTGCGCATCTCGCGCTTGAGCAGCAGAGTGCGGGTGTGAGTCAGCAGGGTCCAGGCATACATACAGTAGAAACCGATAATCATGGTCAGCAACGGGTAGAACATACTCGGATCAATACTGCTGGATTCGGTCAGGCGAATGGTCGCGGGCTGGTGCAAGGTAAACCACCAGTCTACGGACTTGTAAATAATCGGGATATTCACGGTGCCCACCAGGGCCAGCAGCGCAGAAGCTTTGTCGGCGACTTGCTCCCGGTTCACTGCGTGGGTAAGTGCCATAACGCCGACATAGAGAAACAGGAGTATCAGCATTGAAGTAATGCGGGCATCCCATACCCAGTAAGCACCCCAGGTAGGTTTACCCCACACAGCACCGGTAAATAGCGAGACAAAGGTCAATACCGCACCGATCGGCGCGGCAGCGCGCATCACGGCAAAGGAGAGCTTCATCTTCCAGATCAAGCCGATAGCACCGCTGATCGCCATAATGTAGTAACCGGCCAGAGCCAGGAAGGCGGCGGGTACATGGATAAAGATAATGCGGTAACTATTGCCCTGCTTGGCATCTTCTGGGGCAAAACCTAGGCCCCAAACACTGCCTACAGCGAGCAATACAACACTAGCCAGCGCCAGCCATGGCAGCCAGGCTTCAGTTTTTTGATAGAACCAGCGGGGCGAACCCAGGCGGTGAAACCATTGCCAAGCCAAGAAAGACCTCCAAATCAATTATCCAGGCTAATACGTATTGCACCCGCAGCAGCGAGTGGCGCCAGTGCCGCAGCAGCCGCTAGGAGTGCTGCCAATATCGCCAGTTGGGCGCTGTAGGCATAGCCATCAATTGCCGCCTGTACTGCGCCGGTGCCGAAGATTAGCACGGGCACATACAGCGGCATAACAATTAGTGCCAAGAGCAAACCGGGGCGGCGCAAGGCAACAGTGAGTGCTGCACCAATGGCTCCGATCAAACTCAAACTCGCAGTTCCCAGCAATAGGGAAACCAGCAAACAAACATAACCATCCACGGGCAGATTCAGCATTAAGGCGAGCAGCGGCGACAGCAATGCCAGCGGCAAGCCTGTGGCAATCCAGTGCACCAGGGATTTTGCAAGAACCGCAAAATAAAGCGGTTGTGGTAACAGGGTGAGCTGCTCCAGGGTGCCATCTTCGAAATCACCTTTAAAAAGGCTTTCCTGGGATAGCATGGTGGACAGTAGGGCCATTACCCAGATCATGCCCGGAGCCATCTTTGCCAGAAGTTCGGGCTCAGGTCCTACCCCTAACGGCAAAAGTGCTAAAACCGTCACAAAAAATAATAAGGGGTTGGCAATATCTGCTCGTTTTCTCAACGCCAAGAGCATTTCAATCCGGAACAGCGCCATAAAACCAGGGCCACTGCGCACTTCGCTCACCGGTGTTTGGACATCAACTGTCGACATGCTCTCCCCCAAAATCCTCAAAAGGCTCAGAGACTGAATAGTCAGACAAATTAACCTCACTGAGTCCGGCTAATGACAGAGGTTGGTGTGAGGTCAGCAGAATTGAACCACCGCTATAAAGATGGACCGCCATTTGCTCTTCCAATGCAGCAACACCCACAACGTCGAGGGCGGTCAGTGGCTCATCGAGTATCCACAATCGAGGGGAATCAGGTAGAAATAATCGCGCTAGGGCAACCCGGCGATTCTGGCCGGCGGAAAGGGAGTGGCACAAGCTGTCCTCAAAGCCGGTCAGGTCGACTTTATCGAGCGCATTAAGCGCGTCCTCATGGTCAGCACCATACCAGGTGAGGTTTTCCAGCGGAGTCAGGCCACTGCGCACTCCGCCCCTGTGCCCGATATATAGTAAGGATTCACGCATCACCGAGAGCGATTGCGGGTAGGCGGTATCACACCAAAGGATCTCCCCAGTGAAATCACTGCTACTGCCAATCAAAGTGCGCAGCAAGGTCGTTTTACCCGCGCCATTACTGCCTTTGATTTGAATTGCAGCGCCGGCTTGAAGAGAAAACTGAAGGCCCTCAAACAAGCGCCGACCATCCCTTTCGCAGGCGAGATCTCTCACTTGCAGCACAACTTGGGACTTAGGGGTCACAGACATTCCAGGATAAAACCGCTCTGACAAATCTGAACGGCATTATACCGGCACCAGCGCTAATTGCATTGTCTCAGCGAGCAACATTTTAGCAACCCTTGATCTTTCGCAAGAATGCCCACTGATTCACACTGAAAAGCGCTATTTAAATTGGCACTGAATTGTAGTTTTGGTATTTTCACACCGTCGTGAGATTCAGTACCTGTTTCTCGCTGTACCCTCAAGGAAGTGGGTAATCTCAGAAGTCGACATAAAGCTGGACCCCCAAAAGGGCCAATTCTTCTGCTCGTAAGGATGCGTGTCTATGAACAATCTCGCCACCCATATCGATCCCTGGCTCGACGCTACTACTTTAATTGGCCAAGAAAGCCAGATTCACCAACAGCCATTTCCTTTCTTCGTGGCCAAGAACTTGCTGGCCGAGAACCTGATGGCATCCTTTATCAAAGACTTCCCAAAGCTTAAAGGGGCCGGTTACCTTCCCTACGATAGAAGCAGTTGTGGCACCACAATAAATGAACTGATTGAACAGTTTAGGGCTCCAGAATTTGCCGATGCTATTGGCAACAACCTGGGTATTGAGAATCTTTCTCAATACCCAACCTATGTTTCCATTAGCCGTACACTCAAGAAACGCCACGGCCGCATCCATACCGACGGACAGTCAAAAATTGCTACCGCCCTGCTCTACCTGAACCCGGAGTGGTCCTTGGACGGCACAGGCTGCCTGCGCTTCTTAAAAAGCGGCGATAACTTTGAAGATACCGCAGCCCCAGAGGTAAAACCTTCGTACGGTACCCTGGCCGCATTCAAGCGAGCCGATAACTCGTTCCACGGACACTTGCCTTTCGAAGGTAAAAGATTGGTTATCCAGGTAGCCTGGTTAGTCAGCGATGCTGACAAAAACAGAAAGGCCAAGCGCGGCAAATTAGCTTCAAAACTCAAGCGTCTGCTGGGCTGGTTTGGAGGCAATTCTGCAGCCACACAAAATATGTAGCTACAGCCAACTCAATGCCTACGATAGAGCCCGCATCCCTAACGGGCTCTGTACATACACATCTTCATCCCTATCTCCATAGCTCCCATTGCAAAAATAATAAACCTAACAACTTTAATTAGTGGAAAATACAATACGGGGAAACAGAGCCCAACGATTTAAAAGCACAGAGAAAAGCCAGGGAAAAATAGAAGTGACTTGGGCAGGAAAGGCAAATTTTCAATAAAATCTATTAACTACGCAGAGTACAGTTTAAGCAACCCTATTTTTAGATTACTTTTATTTATTATCTGCACCCTGCATAGCTGGCTGTAGCCGTTAAAGTTTCAGCATATTTCGTTAGTCGAAATCATAGTCCATTAATTCACGCCTTAAACGCTTTTCCTCCAATTTGTCTTCTACCATTCGACGTGCGTCGCGTGGTGGCTGAGAAGTAGCTTCCTTCAGCACTTCAGTTGCAATTTGTGGAATACCCACATTATCAAAATCTAGGCGTCTTTCGTTAACGTGGCCGCTCATACGAAACTCCATAATCTTGATTAGAGAAAGCAGAAATATCCTTATCGCACCAAGGGTGCAATTGCAGGTTATCCAGCTCAATCAATCGTGGTCAAGCAATAATTTATCAAGTGGAAATGCGGCTTTCACGTCAAAACTTTCCAGCTGATCCCCGAACAAAGCTATCCGCAAAAACCGCCATTTCGAAGTCAAAGTAGCGAAGAAAAAAGACAGATTTATGAAAGTTTTTCGAAAATTTTAAGAAAAGAGAACGACGGGAATAGCAGTAACCGAGTGGCGCCAATGTTACCCTCAGTGACACAGAAAATTGGTACGATTTGATGGAAGGTGAGTTAATGGTGAAAAGCATGACATGACACAGGGCTTTCCACAGGCTAGAATAGCGCCGCTCTTCAGCAGTGCTGACACCCGCCCCCGTCGGTTAACAGGATAAACCACGGACCTCCTAAGTCCGGACTGGTGGTTCGAGTCCACCCGGGGGCGCCATACATATCAAGGCAAATTAACAGACGACTGCCTTTGCCGAATGCATAAACAGCGCCAGGAATAACCCAGCCAACAGCACCCCACCCCAGAAGAGCCTGGTAGAACGGCTAATTGTTCTCCCGCGCCTGGCTTCATTTCTTACAGTCTTTCCCATATCACAAATCCATTTGCCTACTTTTCATCCATTCACCACAAATACTAACCGAAACCATTTCGCTGGTGAATCTCCATCTCAGGATAGACAAAGCCCGGCACAAGCCGGGCCCAGAACAATAGCAATGCAAGTATTGACGAACAGCGCCTACTGGTTAGTCCCGTTTGTGCCACTGCCACCATTACTATTGTTCATCTGAGTGCCATCCTGCATTTTTTTCTGCATCTTCATCATTTGCTTTTCAGCTTTATCCTTCTTGTGGTGCATCCCCACCTTGTGCCACTCATCTTTGAACTTAGCCCAGAAAGATTCTTTTGGCGCTTTGGTGCAGGCGGTAATCACCATCGGCGTCACTTTTTCTGTGCCTTCAATATCCAGCATATCCCCCTCTTCCGTGCCTTTCTTGGCGTAGGCGGCAGCCCAATAAACTGCTTTAGGTTTAAACTCATCGTCGATAGCCAGGAAATCCGCACAGGTCCAGTCTTTCGCCGGCTTCTTGGGATGGTTATCCGCGAAGGCAGCAGAAGCAGCAAGACTGGCAATTACCAAAGGAAGAATGAACTGCTTACTTTTCACAATTAGATCTCCAAAATATCCAGGGTTATCACCCCGTGAATCAATTGCAGGTAATGTGCAATCCGCTCGCTACCCACGGGCCGGGGAGGACTGGCCGGCAAGTCACTCAAATGACTGCGACAAACAGCGAGGCAAGGAATAGCCCCGGATTCACCAGCCTTACGACAGCGGAAACGCAAGCCAAGACACTGAATCAACGAATGCTTGGCCCATTGAAAGGATAGACGCATTTTTCATTTTTTGGGAAAAATCAAAAACACTTTCTTACCCTCTTGCATACAAACTTTATTGTTCTGACACATTCCATGTGAAGGAGCAGGCTTTACCTATATACACCTTTAGCTATTAGCGCTCGGAATAGAGTTTGCTGCCTCCCATTTTTGACTGTGCCTACCCAGTCTTAGCAAAGAGAAACCTAACCAAATAAACCAGACTATTTGGGAAATTCCGAATATTTCTGTAAAGATATCGTCCGGATAGATAGTCGCAATTCCCGCCACTCCCACTAGCACACCGATAAAGTTTAATGGCCGGGGAAAAAGCCCAGCTTGCATTGCAGCAATACTAATTAACAGAACCCAAAGTCCACCCACCAACTCATTGCCACCACCAAGACTTTCAACCATCAAGTATATTATTCCCCAGGTATCGAAAGCCTGCTGAACACTGACTTCCATAAGCCCCAAAGCATAGGCGAGTCCTATATTTGCGATCATACCGCTCGCTATGACAAGGCCCACCCAGACTGCTCCAAACAAGGATGCCAATGCAGCAATCTCCCTCCTCTTACTTTTTAGCTTTTCATATAAGCTAACTACCACACAGCCCAGTAATATCGCAAAGACCAAGTACATTAGGGTATAGGCAATATTAAAAATCAGTTGATTTTCTGCCAAGAACGTCATTTTTTCTATGGGGCTCCCATCCGATGGAAAAGACCAAAAAGCACCAAAGAATGCAAAAGCACTAATATAAATTAACCCCATGCCAAACGCCGAGATACCCGCAACTCTATCCATAGCTCTCCCCTATCATCTTTTAACTCAATTCAATGCCCGTAAATATCGCTTCAATTATGTAACCCAAGGAAGCCAAATTCGTAACACCCCACCCTATCTAAGCGGCAAGTAATCGCAGAAATGAATATTCAGCAACAGAAGAAAATCACAGTGCTTTAACTGAAGTGTACATTAATGCCATTTCTGACTAGCGTTCATGCCAGGACCTGTAGGTTAGGTGGATAGCTAAATATCACTATTGTCAAATAACCCGAAGGAGATAATAGGATGGGGAACAAGGAGTAAAGGATCTAAATAATCCGGAGATCAGCGATTTCCATCAGGAGCCGATTTACTTAAAAATCAGCTCACTGTCAGCTCTAACGCTAGAGTGTCGTATTCAGTCACCAAGCCGATACTTACGGGCCACAACCTCAAACTGACGAATATAAATGGCTTGGGCTGGCTTATAGGGCGGTAGCCACTGATCGGGCCCTTTATCTCCCTTACTGCGATTGTGGCCATCATCAACCAGCCACAAATTTGCAGGATCTTCTGCAAAAGCTCTACGCTGCTCCCGGCTCCAGCTAGCACCACCGTACTTATGAGCCCAAGATAGCGGTACTATATGCTCCACATCCAGATCCGAAGCTTTTTCAAAAAACTGTCCCGTATAGGGATCCATCCACAAGCCTGTAATCACTGTACAGCTCTTCTCATTGCTGAAGGCAACAGGAGCCAAAGAGAGACGGATCAATAGCTCCTGGCGAGTATTCTGGCAATCACCATCGACATCAGACCACCGTGGCAACCACTCATTGCGATCATAAGATTGAGGGGTTACTTCATAACACCCGCTGAGGGTCAACATGGACACTATTAATAAAGACTTGAGTCGCATAAAACTAAACTGCGGCTAATTACTGCTGGGGGAGCATTTTGATTATAGCTTTGAGCTCCGTCAAGAAGCCAATCCACTTTGACATGGGTACAAATCGGTACAAGTGTGCTGTATCCACCCACCCCAATGAATGAATATCATTAAGCTAATATACGACTAAAAAAATTTAGATGGTTAAGAAATTGGTATGTAGTAACAATAGCTATCCCCTATACTACATAAAGGTCGAGAACCATTACAACAAGGATATAAGAGGCAGAATAATGAAGTTATCTTTAGCACTAATTTTCATCACATTTCTATCTGCCAACGCTTCATCTCAAGTCAACATCCCTGGCACCACACTCCAAGAACGGATATTTGAACTAAATCCCCCAGTAATAGCTTCACCCACGATGTCCTTTCCGGAGATTAGACAGAATATATTAAAACTCAATCAGTTTATTGGTGGATACCCACCCAGTTTTACAAATGAGAAAGAAAGAGAGTTGATCTATCAAAAATGGCTTGCATTAGTTTCCGAAGCAGAAGCTTTTAACACAGTACATAATGGCTCAGAAGAGTCACTTTACCTACTATCAGAACTCTACCGACAGGGCCACAACATGGATGTAGAGGGTAGCGCGGAAAAAGCATTCAATAGCTTAAGTGCATGTCTTCACACTTTTAAAAAGTCCGTGATGTGCAACTTTTCAGCATCCTATTTCTACCTATCAATTGGCCCCGCATACTTAGACAGAGCAGAGCAGAGCAAAGCTTATCCATACTAAAAGAACATTTTAGTCCCAATCTTAACGATGAGGTCGAATCTGGTTATGTATTCTTGCATATCTATCGCCAAGACATCCCCAAAGCAAAACAGCAAATCGACTTCTTTATCCAAAAATTTCCCAATTCCAGCAGAGTCGCAATGTTTGAAAATATAAAGCAAAATTTAGGCGATACCATAGAATGGAAACAGCATTAACCAATGCCCTTTTATAACTCAGGAGCAGCACAGCACTTGGCATTAAACGGCTCAATAACTAAACCGCCGGACACTACCCATACGTCATTTTCCGAGCGATTTTTTACCCTCTAGGTTACTTAACAGCATTAAGCTATGGAAAGGAGGAAGTAGCCCAATCATTGTACAAGTGTACTGACATTCAACCATATATAGCACCTCAACTACTTCGGTTAGCAGTTATTAATCAAGCGGCTACAGTCATTGCCTAACTTCTATGAAATACAAAATACTCACCTGAGGCTAGCGCACTTATTTTAACAGCTCTAAACATCCCATACAGAATGTCATTGAACGAATCTACAAGAAGATACAATGACCCGCCTGGTAAGATCAAAACCGCTTAGGTAAGAGTAGAGAAAAACTGATCGAATTCACTATAATCGAATAGCTCAGTAAAAAATCCAAGGAATATTAATTCGAGAGACAGTTAATAACCTATTCCTCCCGCATTTAGAAAAGATGATTCAGAAACTGTAAATTTAACCTAACCCCAACAATAGTACTCTGCAGGGCAACCTTCAAAACCTTACGCCTCTTGTAATTCCCACTCATTAACAGTACAAGAAACATCCTATTTCGCACATAGACATACTACAGATTAGCCATTTTCAAGATAACACGGAGTTAACGATCTAGATGAAAGAATCGCTGAGTTCGCTCAAAATTATCGTTGTTTTTTTAATTCTCACAGCGAGCCTCTACCCTATCGGATACCGGCTAATTTTTCACATGGAAAGCGCAGTACCCTTAATGCTTTCTGTTGGGCTTGCCACGGTCACAACATGCTTGATATTCAAGAAGAGCCTGGGCTCCTTAGGATGGTCTTGGGGAAGCTGGAGATATCAGTGGTTAAGCTACTTGGTACCCTTGGGTTATGTAGCAGCTACCTACCTCATTATGTGGATCTTAGGTTTCGGGGAGTGGTATAACTCGGAATACGTTACGGCACTAAGAGAAGGGTATAAAGTAGATGGCTGGAGTGATACCAGTGTAATCATCTTTAGATTCTTAATTACTGCAAGTATCAGCTTTTTATTGATACTGCCTGGAGTTTTAGGAGAGGAGATTGGATGGCGTGGATTGCTTGTACCTGAGCTCTCAAAGCTTATGTCCTTCTCAGGGATCGCACTAACCTCTGGGTTTATATGGGCCGCCTGGCATTGGCCCATGATGATAGCAGGTGTCTACGGTAATGAAACAGCTCCTCTCAGTTATCAGTTGTTTTTCTTTACACTAGGCCTAATGTCAATGTCAGTCATCATGACTTACGTAAGATTAAAGACTAACAGTGTTTGGCCTGCCGTTATTTTCCACATGAGCCACAATGTATTTATTCAAAAATTCTTCAATCCATTGACCCTTCAAAGCACAGATTCAGGCTGGTATCTCAACGAATTTGGTATGGTTTTACCTGTAGTTATTTTTTGTATCAGCATTTATTTCTGGAGAAAGGGCCAACAAGAGTTCGGCTCCGCTCAACCTGCAAGCGAACTGTTGTCTCCACAAAAATCTTGACGTAGCGCCATGGATGTGTGACAGAGGCTTTGACTAAGATCAATCATGAGTTTTGGGCAATTTTACCGCAGGCATATAGAAATACACTATGGATATTGAAGTAGATATTTTTGCTCCAGTTACTGATCTAGGAAAAATAGATGCCCTTGAATACTGGAGATGGCTAGTTGGCAAAAAGGCCTCCATGTGCCTTCTGACCTCCATGGGAGATTTATTCTTCAAAAGGAAGGAAGGCCTACTGAACAGGGAACGTGTCTATTTCCTAGATACTGGCACAGGCGAAATGGAACTTGCCGCAAAATCTTGGAATGCTTTTCGAGAGATGATGGCAGCAATGAAAGATATTCCGGGCAACTGGTTTAAATACAGATTATTACTTGAGTTAGTGGACCAACCATTAACTCAAGGTTGTTGCTATTCACCAATCCATCCACCGATAATGGGCGGGGAGTACATTACAGAAAATTATCAATCTATATCTTGGGAAGTTCATTTGGATCTGCTTGGGCAGATATATGAACAGCTTAATGGCCTTCCCCCAGGAACACCAATAGCTGGTGTAAGCTTAAAAATTGAAGAAGATTGAGAAGTTACTATTCAAAAGGGTTATCCCTAAATCCAGCATTTAAATCTATAATTTCACGTCAGGACTTGTCCTTATGATAAGCATTGAGTTTTTAATTACCTCTTTTATCGTTGTGTTGATACCGGGAACGGGAGTTCTATATACAGTTGCAGCGGGGCTATTCAAGGGTAAAAGGGCAAGTATTTCTGCAGCGTTAGGTTGTACGCTAGGCATCATCCCCTCCATCTTTGCTTGCATCATGGGGCTGTCCGTAATCATTCATACCAGTGCATTAGCATTCCAGTTTGTAAAATATGCAGGAGTCGCATACTTATTGTACTTAGCTTGGTCAATGCTTAAATCTAGCAGCTCCCTGACTCTGGAGGAAAGTCAAAAGAAACAGAGCTTAACCTCAATTGCTTTCAAGGGATTTATGATTAATATCTTGAACCCAAAGCTAACCATCTTCTTCCTGGCATTCTTACCCCAGTTTATTCCCTCTCAAATACAGAACCCCGTAGATAGTATGCTGATTCTTGGACTTGCCTTCATGGCTATAACCTTTCTGGTTTTCATTGTTTATGGCTTACTAGCAACAGTCATTCGAAATTATGTTATTCACTCAGAAAAAATTAGCATTATCATCCAACGAGTCTTTGCTGGCAGCTTCGCAGCTTTAGGACTCAAACTCGCCTTTACGAGCAGGGAGTGAGCCCCTCATTAGCAAAAACAGTAAAGCGATTACTAGTGTTAGGTGTAATGTTACTTCAGGCATACCCTATTCAAGCTTCCCCCTAAGAATCTCAATCGTAAAAGCATAAGCACAAACAAGCATGAAAATTTTTTTGACCCTTTCGGTACTCGGATTTTTCTTGACCCAATCACCTGTAGTAGCCGCTTCAAAGGCAGACCTTATGACCAACAGCGCTATTGGTCAAATGCCCTCCCGGTCCTTTCCCTCTAGCGGCTCCGAATATTGGATAGAGCGAGAACAAGCAGTAAGTTTCGCAAAAACCGATGACTGGGAAAAAGCTATTCCCTTGCTCGAAAAACTAACCGCCCAATATAAAGATGATGGAGACACTTGGTTTTTACTCGGGCATGGATACATTGAGACGAACCAATGCAACAAAGCAATTCCTGCGCTTGAACGAACGCTAGAGCTAGGGACAATCATGTCAGGGGTAAGATCAGCTTCATCCCCCTCTAACGATATAATGATCAAAATTGCACAATGCCATTCCAAAATGGAAGAGAAAGACCAAGCGCTAGGCTGGATTCAAAAAGCACTCGATTTCAGATGGGATGACCGAAAGAGCCTCATTGGTAGTAGTGATTTTCAACACATATCTCAAGACGATATGTATAAGGAGCTTTCTGGGGAAAGCCAGCTGGAAAATTTATCGAGAGATGAACGCTGGATGACAGATTTAAACTTCCTAGCTGATGAAATATTACGCCTACATGTTAACCCCTACCATCACTCATCAAAGGAAGATCTAGCATTACACATAAACGAAATTAAAACAGAAATCCCCCACTTAACCGACCAACAAATCGTATTTAGAATGATGGCGCTACTTGCCAGCTTAGGGAATGGACACAACTTTATTGTCCCAACCCACTCTAGGAATGGCTCATTCAGCAAGTTACCAATCCAGCTCTATTGGTTTAATGATGGGATATTCATTGTAGGTGCCGATACCGAATATAAGCATCTTGTAGGGAAAAAACTCCTTTCTGTAGCCAACCAGCCGATAGATGCAGTAATGAAAAAGATTGCCACTGTAAATGCCCGCGATAACGAAATGCAACAATACTGGCTGGGGCCTTACTATCTGGCCTTACCGGAGGTTCTCGAGGGTTTAGGCATAGTAGAAAGTGCATCGAAGATCCCACTAACTTTGGAAGAAAAATCAGGAGCCAAAGAGCAAATAGTTCTATCAGGAAAACCTTTCAACTTTACAGGTTTTCCAACCTTACCCGCACCTAATAATAGGGACAACTTACTTTACCTAAGGAACAAGAAAGAAAACTATTGGCTTGAATACAATTCTGACAATGATCTCCTATATTTACAATTTAATAGGGTCGCACAAGATAAGTCGCACCCACTGGACCTATTCAGCAAAAAGATCACAGCATTCACCAAGGGTAGAAAAGTCAAAAATCTTGTTCTAGATTTGCGTCACAACAGCGGCGGCAATGGTTCTATTATCCCTCCCTTAACAAGATCGTTAATTCATTTTTCAGAAAATAGCGAAGAGAATAATCTATTTGTGATTATTGGACGAAATACTTTCTCCGCTGCACATTTGTTACTTGCAGACCTCGATCGCTTAACTGACATCATCATTGTCGGTGAACCAAGTGGGAGCAGACCCAACCATTTAGGTGAAGCGGGATGGTTTAAACTTCCTTACAGCGGTGTCTGGGGAATTATTTCATCTCAATATCATCAGGCCTCAAAGGCCGAAGATCATCGCATCTGGATTGCACCACATGTTCCCGTAACACTCTCATCTGAAGAGTATTTCGCAGGAGAAGATCCCGCAATAAATCATATAATTAGAATAATAAGCCACAAAAAAGAAAAAGCAGCAATACCCTCACCAGGGTCAGTTAGCACGGCAGGATTTTAGAGTGAATTATACAAAGGAGACGGATCAACATGTCTTTAACTTGGGTTATTGTAGGCTCATTTCTTCAATTGTCTTTTTGCGGATTCCTTTTTATGATGGCCGCATTCGCTGGAGGTGGCGTAGCTAATAGAGGAAATTTATCAAAACTTTCATCAGTGATACTTGCGGCTTCCCTATACTTATTACCCTCAATTAGCATACTTGCCGCCGGTATTGTTATATACCAATACAACCTCGGAGGGGACGCCTCCTCTTATTGGTGGCACTTCATACCTGTTGCGGCGGCGGCTCTATATATCATTTATATAAACTCACTATGGGAAAAATAGCGTAACATAAAAGAAATCAATAGGAGTTTCATCTGTGAGTAAATGCCTGCTTTTTGATAACGATGGCACCTTAGTTGATAGCGAACACCTCTCCAGCATTGGCTTAGCTATTATGTTCGAAAATTACGGAATAAAACTAGATGCTGATGAACTGGTCATAAGATTTAGGGGCTGGAAACTGGCAAGTATTCTATCCCTATTAGAAGAAGAGAATAATATCAAACTGAAAAGCAATTTTGTTGCAGCTTATCGCGATATAGTCACAAAAATCTTTACCAGAGAGTTAAAACCTGTTGAAGGTGTAGCAGACGCTCTTGAGGCACTTGATGGTGAGAAAGCAGTAGTATCTAGCGGCCCCCTGCAAAAAATCAAGCATTCATTAGATATATGCGGGCTATCTAAGTATTTCGGAAATAATTTATTCAGTTCATATGAAGTAGGCATATGGAAGCCTGATCCAGGCATATATCTACATGCCGCAAAAGTATGGGCTACCATCCTGAGAACTGCTCCGTTATAGATGATGGACCAGTGGGAGTTCAGGCTGGTATAGAAGCAGGCATGAAAACTTACTTTTTAAATCGTCTTAACGAGGAATCTAATACCGTTGGTGTAGTGTCCTTTCAAGCGATGAGAGAGTTACCAAAACTAATAGGTAACTAATCCCCCAAGAACACTATACCTTTAGTTTATTAACATCATTCGTTCAAGCTCATGCTACAACCGGTCATCATGGGCGGCAGAGAAAAGATGGTTCCCGGCAAGCAATATCTATTTGGCTCTTTGCCCATGGGAGATACAATTTAGCCATTAACAGTAGCGCAAAATATAGACAGAAAACCTATCATTCCATGTCTAATAGGATGTCGGTTTCACACGATACCTTCAGCACTAACCCTTGTACCCATCCTCACAAAACCTATATCTGGCTACAGTAAGAATGTTCTCAAAGTTATTTAAAAAGAGTAAACCACGAGTCTATCTGGATAAAATGATTGTCGTCTCACAGAATGAATTTAGCAAGATTGGTGCTTGGGGGGCTTTTAAGGGCGAAGATTTAGAGGCGGGCATTCGTCATAGGCTGGTAGAAATTTTCTCCTTACCACATATATCGAGTCGAATAGAACCTAAATCCAATGATTTAGCACTAGAGGTTGTAGTCTTAAAAGTAAGAGGGGGTGAGTTTGACACCGCATACTTTGGAGAATTTGGTGCAATGCCTGTATTCTGGCGGCCAAAGATTGAAGTCGCAGCTCGACTCTATTACGCCGACTCCAATAAAACACACTCCTCTTATAGGGCTCGAGAGAAAATGCCATGGAGAGAATATTTTTCAGGAGTATTCAGCCTAAGAGGGATGCTTAGATATAGGCCTGTTTTTGGAGCAAAAGAGCTAGAACCTATTCTCTATAGAGCATGTGAAAAGCTGCTTGCCAGTATGGTGAAGTCAGTATGAAATACTGTAAATTTAGGCAATCCGCTACTACTTACGGACTTATTTTTTCCTGCGATAGAGATATCACAGCCCTAAGACAGGATATTAAAGTAACCAGGACTTTTGAGAGCTATCGAGAGGGTGATTTTTAAGTATAGCCAGATTTGCAGATAAGCTACTAGACTGAAGGGGCTTATCAACCCCATACCCTTTCAAACTTAATAATAATATTAAAAGACCCACTTGAACTGGCCTTGAAGTAACAATTAGGCACGGCTTGTGAAGGGTACTGCACTAAATCGTATACTTAACAATAACCTTAACTTTCTGGTGATTGTAATGCTCAAAATCAAAGAAGCCGCCGCTTTTATTCTAGTCGCGTCCCTGATGGGGTGCTCCTCAGATACTCCAGAGGATCCCAAGCCCACCACACCGGTCGGTTCAGACAAGGATGCCCACGGGTGTATAAACTCAGCCGGCTACCTTTGGTGTAGTAAAACTAAAGAATGCGAACGACCATGGGAACTTGCAGAGAAGGCTGGCTTTGCTAACACTCCCAGCAATTTTGATGAGTATTGCGGTAATAAATAGGGTCTCTGCCTAGCAGCCTCCTCCATCTATAGGAGAAAGCAGTGACAGCTAAGGACTTTGATACTCAAGACTTAAGAACAAAAGCTTCAGAAATAAAAAAGCCCGGCATAAGCCGGGCTTTTAGAAGATGGCGGTGAGGGAGGGATTCGAACCCTCGATGCCTTGCGACATACACACTTTCCAGGCGTGCTCCTTCGACCACTCGGACACCTCACCAAATTGTCACCCTCTGCGAGGGCATTCCGCCTTAAAGCGGCCTCTCTTTCCAGCAAAACCCTTAAGTAAATCAATAGGATAGCTGTTATATCGTCAAGAGAGTGCGCACTTTACCCAAATGTCGAAGAAAATTCCAGTGGAATCTGGGGTGAATGTGTACTTACCTTTTCTTAGTGCTCATGCTCAGCTACTAGCGGCTTCCCTGGGGGGCTACATAAACCATTGGAGGGCACCCTAAGCATCTCCTACACCACCGCCAAACTGCCAACTTTGTTTGGAAAAAGCTTTGCGCCCGTCCCTGTTAGGGTTTGTTTATTGCGTTATAGCTGATTGATACCAGCAGTGTAACTCTCACTTATATGACCGACGGCACAAACTTCCAACAAGCCACTCTAAGTGAAAGAAAAAATAGGAAGCAGAGAAGGTTGTTGAATAAGAAGTTTTTACTTAGTAGGTACAAATTTTTTTTAGATAATTTACCTCAATAAGAGCCAAAATATAAATGTGTATGAGTTTAACCCTAAAAAAGTAGACGGTGGGGCTGCAGGAAAAAAGCAAGGAGAAGAGCCAATTTGCAGTTAAAATTCTCTCAAAACCAACTTAGCCCACAAAATTTTGGCGGCAGGGAAAATAGCAACAAAAATGAGGATCTATATAAAACTACTACAGCAGAATGAGTAAAGAGGCCTTTTTGCCCCCCCCTTAAATCGAACAGCTCATCAATTATAAACGCAGTAATATTTGGCAAACCCTTCTAAGATGAGATCCCCCCTTAGCAAAGCCCAAAAATCTCTGGGCTGACGAGTAGAATCGCCAAAAAAGACATAGAGAAACCAATTGAAAGGCAGAATCAAAAAAGCCCGTCATAAGCCGGGCTTTTAGAAGATGGCGGTGAGGGAGGGATTCGAACCCTCGATGCCTTGCGACATACACACTTTCCAGGCGTGCTCCTTCGACCACTCGGACACCTCACCAAATTGTCACCCTTCGTGAGGGCTCTCCGCGTTGTAGCGGTCTCTCTCTTCAGCGAAATCTTCAAGGAAATCAGGAAGATAGCTGCTGTGTCGTCGAGAGAGCGCGCACTTTACCCAAATGTTCCTTGTTGTGCAAGTACTAATGCGAAAAAAGTCTCTCTGGCTGTTAAAACAGGGCATCATGAGGGAGCTCAGACTATCCGCTACAAGTCACCACGGCTATTTGCCCCTTCAAATGAGCCCCTCAGCTATCGCAGGTTTGGTGGCTAGACTCTGTGAGTCGATTGATCCAGGCTCTATATTAATCCGACCAGCATTAGTTTTCCGGCCTGCTCTGCCCCTCCAGCTCTCCAATACAAGGGCTGTACAACTTATGTAACCCCTTGACTCAAAGGTGAATATAAGCCCGGCTTTATCTGAGGCCGATACCCACCCCCTTAAAGCAGCTATAGGAAAACTTGCCTTTTGCTGACACCCCCCTTTTCCCTTCACCTGGTACAAGTCGCCCGGATTCCTGAGCTCAGATTGATCTAGGTTAATAATGTCGGAAAAGCACCCTGTCATAATCCTTGGCCTGCTGTAGAGTCAGTGGTCGCTAT
Organism: Microbulbifer sp. ABM4_008; assembly: GCF_056311705.1. Lineage (NCBI taxonomy): Bacteria > Pseudomonadati > Pseudomonadota > Gammaproteobacteria > Cellvibrionales > Microbulbiferaceae > Microbulbifer > Microbulbifer sp. ABM4_008. The sequence continues at coordinate 3,268,554 of NZ_CM149970.1, forward strand.
CTATATAAACCTTGATACGTAAAGCCCTAAGGTACCCTCCCTGCCTAAACTGCAAATCTGCCATGAAAATTGGGAGGTTCTGAGGCTGGAGGTGCGGTAATATCACTGGCAACAACAACGAGAAAAATATCACTTGCATGCACAGTTTTTTCGCATTCTGTTCCTCGGAAGAGTAAACTGCGCTGCTGGAGTCACGGCGTGGCTATACGGTGGATGGGGAAATCGGAGCCACCCTATCGCCAACGCGCAAGGTGTTCACTTTCTGCTCAAACGGACAAAGAACAACACAAATGCAGGACCAGCTTGAGGAGAGCACGGGGCGGAATGTTAACCCTCGCTACTCCACCTATTTTCGCACCCTGATTTTATTTGCCGCTGCCGGTACCCTGGCAAACGCGGTGAATTGGGATGCGCCATGGCAATCAGACAAGCTGGTTATTACCGGATCTGCTCTTTTTATCATTGCTTATACCGCTCTCGCCCAATTTATCCTCTACAAAACTGGCGATAAAAAAGCACTGAAAACCCGCCGCTGCCTTTCTTTCCTGGATACAGTACTGATCGGCATCACCATATCCCTGGCAGACTTCAGCATGCTGCCCTCGCTGCTGCTGGTTACCATGGTCCAGCTGAATGCCCTCACTGGGGGCGGCGGTGGTCGCGCTTGGTTTGAGCACAATACCGGCTTACTGGTTGGGGTCGTTATCGGGTACCTGATGCACGAACCATCCCTTCTGGTGAGCGCTGACCTCACTATCAGCACCGTAAGCCTGATCTGTATTCTGGCCTATTTATGCGCCTATGCATTCTTTACCCACCGCCAGATTGGCCAGCTTAAGGAAGCCAATCACTCCCTGATGGTTGAGCAGCGCGTTAGCAAGGTTCGCTCCTACAAACTTTCCAAGTACTTGCCACAAAAGCTGTGGCGCTCTGTCACTACTGGGGATGAAGAAGCTCTGGTGACCCAGAGAAAGCTCCTCACCGTTTTCTTTTCTGACATCAAAGACTTCAGCCAGCTCACCGAGGAGTTAGAGGCAGAGACCTTTACCCAGCTGCTCAATAATTACCTCTCTGAAATGGCACGCATCGCTGGGCAATACGGCGGCACTATCGATAAGTTTATCGGCGATGCGGTAATGGTTGTTTTTGGGGACGATGAGAGTAAAGGACCAAAGTCAGACGCTCTACGCTGCGTAGCTATGGCCCTGGCGATGCGTAAACGCGTACGTGAAATGAAGCAGGAATGGTATAACAAAGGTATCTCGCGCCCCCTGCAGGTTCGTATGGGGATTAATACCGGCTACTGTACTGTCGGCATTTTTGGTACCGCTAACTACCAGTCTTACACGGTGATGGGTACCCACGTTAACCTCGCTTCGCGATTGGAAGGCGCCGCCCAGCCGGGAGAAATCCTGATTAGCCACGAGACCTGGGCCATGATCAAACACACGGTAATGTGCCGGGACAAAGGGCATATCACCGTAAAAGGTATTAGTACCCCGGTGAAGGTTTACCAGGTTACTGATCTGCGTAAGAACCTGGGCGGCCAGCAGAGTTACCTGGAGGAGCATGCCCCCGGATTCTCAATGCATTTAGACCTGGATAAAATCCGAAATTACGATAAAGAAAAGGTCTTACAGTCCCTGCAAAAAGCAGCATCCAACCTGAAGAGCAAAGTTATTATCTAATTTTATAAAAGGTGGTAAGCGTAAAACGCTACATAGTTGTATGCATACGCACCGCCAGGTTCCCCATAATCCAGACTGTACCTAACACAATAATCAAAAGAATTAAGCTAGAGAAAAGGATTAACGCCAGGTTATCCCTCCGGTCCCGTTGGGTCGTTACGTTCAAGAAATATTTTAATTGCACTACCAGTTGCGCAACCCCCAGTAACGCAACGAGAATCAAGACACTTTTATTCTCCCTTCCGATCGTCAGCACTGCGGCAAAAGCCGCCAGAGTGAGCACAATAGACAGGATATAACCTGTGATATACAGCCGCAGGTGTTGTGCAAAAGTCGGTTCTTTAGCCATAGACCCAGCCACCGAAATAAACCACGGAAAAAATTCCGATCCAAATCAAATCGAGGAAATGCCAGAACAATGCCAGGCGCAGAAAGCGCAGCTTTACGACATCCCCCAATCCCATAGTGAAAACCTGAACGATCAAAACGATCATCCATAGACAGCCGAAAGTGACATGGAGACCGTGCAAGGGCACTAAACCAAAAAAGGCTGACAGGTAACCACTGCGCTGTGGCACCCCTCCCTTCTCGGCCATCCCGGCAAAGTCGTAAAGTTCCAACGCCAGGAAACCCATGCCCAGCAACAGGGTTATCACCACCCAAAATAGAAAGGCAGAGCGACTGCGTTCATGCTTAACAATAACTGTCGCAATACCCGCAGTGAGGCTGCTGGTTAGAAGAAGCATCGTTTGGGCGAACAAGCTGCCGAAATCAAAAAGCTCTTTCGGGCCCGGCCCTCCGGCGGTAGCGCCCACCATGGTGATATAAATCGCAAATACCACCCCAAAGAAAATCAGGTCGCTCATCATGAAGACCCAGAAGCCAAAGATCACCATATCGGGATCTCTGTGGATGGCTTCGTGGGGATTGATGCTGCCCGGGCTTTTCGGTGAAGAGACGGGATTCATTTAGATCTCCAGCTTCGCAAGGCCGACATTTCGCGGGGAATCTTCCAGGTCCCGGCTCACTGCCTCGCTCTTCTCGACCAAGGCCAACCAAGCTTCCGTATCCTTCTCTAACTGACTGGCAGGAATAATATATTCCGTTTCTTTGCGGAAGGTGGCCGCGATAACTGCAACCAAAATGGTTAATGCGGAGATCAGTGCAAGCCACCAGATGTACCAAACCAGGGCAAACATCAAAATTCCACTGACAACGCACAAAATAAATCCGAGAGGATTATTTTTAGGGAGCTCTATGTCTCGATAGACTTTAGGCCGCTTATAGGCTTCACCGTGCTCCTTAGCCTCAGTAAATGCATCCCGATCAGTAACCTTGGGTATTTCAACAAAGTTATAAGCCGGTACTGGAGCGGGAGAGTTCCACTCCAGGGACCGTCCATCCCAAGGATCACCCACAGGAACCTGGGTTTTCTTTCGGTCCCTGATACTTACGATAAATTGAATAACCAGCGAAATTAAGGCCGCCAGAACAATCATTGCGCCGATAAAAGCAACGATCATGTACGGCTTGAATGTGAGATCGGCATAGCTGAATGATCGTCTTGGCATCCCCAATAAGCCGGCGCCATAGAGAGGGAAGAATGTCACCATAAATCCTGCAAACCAGAGATAGGCTGAGCGTTTGCCCCACTTATCATTAAGGCGAAAACCAAATGCTTTGGGGAACCAGTAGTTGTACCCCGCCAAAATTCCAAACAGCACGCCGGGAATCAGAACATTGTGGAAATGCGCCACCAAGAACAGTGTATTGTGCACTTGGAAATCGACAGTAGGGTTAGCCAGGATAACCCCAGATAGACCACCAATCACAAACAGGATTAAAAAGCCGATGGCATAAACCATTGGAGTGGTAAAACGTATTCGACCTCGATACATGGTCGCCATCCAGTCGTAAACTTTCACCCCGGTCGGCACCGCGATCAGCATAGTCGCTATACCAAAGGCAATATTGATCGTCGGACTCTGCCCCATGGTAAAAAAGTGATGTAACCACACCGTAAAGGACAGGATCGCAATACACATGGTGGCAATCACCAGGGATTTATAGCCGTACAGGGTTTTTGCCGAATAGGTGGAAAAGACCTCGGAAAAAATACCATAGGCTGGCAGCACCAACAGATAGACCTCAGGGTGACCAAAGAGCCAAAACAAATTGGCATAGTTCATCATATTTCCACCAAGGTCATTGGTGAAGAAGTGGAAATCCAGGTAGCGATCCAAGCCCAACATTAGTGCGGCAACGCTGAGAGGCGGCATTGCGAAAATCATTAGAATGGACGCGCAGAGTACGGTCCAACAAAACAGTGGCATACGGAATAGATGCATTCCTGGACCACGGCATTTATACACGGTGACGGTGAAATTAATTCCTGTTAATGTCGTCCCCGCCCCAGAAAATACGATCGCCCATATCCAGTAGTCAGGCCCAACCCCGGGACTAAAATCCGCCCCCGTATAAGGTGGATAAGCCGACCACCCCCCTGTAGAAAACTGCCCCACCACCAGAGAGACCATCAACAAAATACCGGAGGAAACTGTCACCGCCAGGCTGATCTGATTAAGTACCGGGAAGGCCACATCACGGGCACCAATTTGCAGCGGCATAGCGAAATTAATAAGGCCCACCAAAAACGGAACTGCCACAAAAAACACCATTATGGTGCCATGCGTACTGAACAACTGGGCAAAGTGATCTGCATAGAGGAAACCTTCCGGTGCGGCGGCTTGCTGGGCACGCATTACCATTCCCTCCAGCAACCCTCGAACCAACATCACGATCGCAAAAGCAATATACATAATGCCGATTCTTTTGTGATCAGTGCTGGTCAACCAATCCCGCCAAAGTGTTCCCCAGACTTTAAACCAGGTCAATAAAAACAGGGTTCCCACTGTTGCCAGTATTACTATCGAGCCCGCCACACTGGCAACGGCCTCACTGACAGAGGGCCGCTCAAGAAACCCGCTAAACACTAGAGAATCCCAATTGAGCTTACCCAGCCAACCGTAATCCAAATTGTTCATGGCTGCGCTCCCTCGGCATCATTCTCGCCCCGGCCGAATTTTCGGGTACCGGGCTGCTCTTCGATGCTCAGCGGTTTACCGGAGTGATAACGCATTACTATTTCGTGAAAAAGGTCTGTGCCCGGCAAGTTAAAATACAGTGTATTTTCTGGCATCTTGCTATTTCCCAAGACTTTGTATGCTTGTTTTTTGGTGTTTCGCTGTGCCAGGCGGTTATAATTCTCTGGACTCAGGACAATCCCACCCGTCCGTACTTGCTTTACCCAGGCTTCAAAGTCCTCATCAGCCACAACCTTGACTGCAAAATTCTGGTCGACAAAACCATTGCCGGTATATTGGGTATTCTCCCCTCTGGTGTCGCCGGTTTTTGTACCGATAAAATTGAGCTTTGTCGTCATACCCGGCATCACATAAATCTGCCCAGCCAGTGCAGAAATAAAGAACGACTGCATTACCGTGTCGCTGGTTAATACCATTGAGACTGGAGTGTGTACTGGTACAACCAATTCACCGACCGTTGCAATATCCAGCTCCGGATAGATAAATAACCACTTCCAGTCGAGCCCCACCACCTGCACTTTTACCGGGGGGACAACGCCCTGTATTTCCTTGTAGGGATCGAGCCGTGCCGTTGCACGCCAGAGCATCACTGACAGCACAATTATGACCAGGAATGGCACACCCCACATAATCACTTCGAGCGGACCATAGGTTTCCCATTTGGGCGCATAGAATCCGTGACCTTTTTTTCTTCGGTATTTAAAGAGGATTACTGGCACCAAGATAAATACCGGAAGAACAGCGACCATGGTGAGTGCCATAGCCCAAAAGAAGTGTACTTTCTGCTCCTCTGCCACTGGTCCCAACGGCATCAGAAAAGTTTCAGAAGCACTGGCTGAATAGGGGATTAATAAAATTGAGAGAAAAACTGGCAGAATAAATAATAATCGTGGAGCGTGCACATCAACACATCTCCAGTACCTTAGACACGCACGCCAAAAAACCACAGGGGCTTTTAGATTCCAATCCATGGTAAAGCCTACCGCCAAAAGTAGTTAGCTGGCATCTATTCCTGCTAACGCTTTGAATTCCCTTTCGAACCATTGAACGCGCACTCTTTGATAGGCCCATCAACGGTTTGTCTCACCAGAATAGCTGAATACAACAGTTTTATTGGCCTGGAGAAAGGTTCGATAAAAATCACGATAAATTAGCGGCTATAAAACGCCATTGCCAGACATAGTGCGAATCATCACCTCTACAAACTCGCGTAAATCTCTCTCATTGGGATGGCGCAGCTCCTCCCCTGAATACTTGTATAAAAAAGTATCCGACTGAACCGACCAATAAACTTCGTCACTAGGCGCCGAATATAAACGTGTCTCCACAACAGCAACCTGGGAGTTGCGAATATTCGGGTTGATCCGTTTTAATGCCAACAATTGGGTAACCAATAAAGTGTCAAATCCCCTCTCCCGGAGTAAGGGTGCAATCTCCCCCATTGAGGGAACACCAGTTATTGCCCCGAGAGCACTCCAGGAATGCGCATCAATACCCGTATCCTGCAGTTGCATGACCCACTCCCTTTCTACCTGCCCACCGACTATCGGCCTCGGTACCAGGGTATATGCGAGTACCAGGGTTTTTCCTAAGCTTTGAATACCAATATATGGGGACTGCCATACCCGCGTAACCACGGTACTGGCTGAAGTCCATCCGAGCAAAAGAGAAATCACTGAAAGGCTGCATAACAACCGAATAACTCGTGCTTGAAATAGCTTCTCTCGTTTGACTCGCATATACCTGAACACCTCGTTTAAACACTTTACTTTCTTAAAATGTCATTCGGGTCGTAAATTGTGTCCGCACCAAAGAACCCCTATCTCCATCTTTGTCTTTGCGAGCGCCGTAGAGCACCTCGATTCCAGTCAACCAACGGGGAAAGGGTAACCAGACAATATTGATACTGCGATATTGGGTTGCTTTGTAGGCCTCACCGGGTTGGAAGTCCAGATTATCCTGCCTTACCCTGCCGTAGGTCGCTACGGTATACAGGCAAGGAGTCCACCAGTGCTGGTACCCCAGATACCAGGCTGTAGTGTTTAGTGCCTCTACAGAGTTATCAAAAAAATCATAAGCTGCATCTGGTGGCGCGTCATTAAGTAGACCGCTATATCCCGCACCGAGGGACAAAGAGTAATAAAGGACATCCTTGGAAAGTACGCCGGGCATATTGAAAGTGCCGCTTAAATTTAATCCCCAGCCGGTAGTCGATACGGCTGAATCCGGATCGCCACTCGCGCGCAAATCCCTTAATACCAAACCCGCTTGTACCTGGGACCTAGGCAAGTCCGACTCCAGCGCAAATACCGCATCAGGCCAGCGTGCAACCTCGGTTGCATCCTCGAATATTTGTGAATCTGGCGCTTCAATAGCCACCTTAAAGTAATACTGTGGCCCGTACCTCTTAATCCATCGGACCATTGAATGGCGCAAGCCAAATGCCGAATTAGGCCCCTGGAAATCCAGAGTATTGGGGACCGCTTCCAAGTTCGCGAATGTTGACCACTGCTGCCCCACAAGAATACTGCCCCCCCAAAGCGCATTACTCACTTCTCCATAAGCTTTGCGCATACGGGGGTTGGGAGTGGTAACACTGGAGTCCTGCAGGAAGTCCATCGAAATCAGGGTTTTAAATTCACGTCCCTCCCAGTGCTGCAGGGTCTCAAATACCAACCTGGAGGTCTGCACGGTAAATTCTGTCTGCCCGTCCGCTCCCTCTGCAGCCGTTTTGTCGAAAGTCACAATATCGGCAGGTACAAATTGTGCGGGGCTGATGATCGCGTCGGTATCATAATTGACATCCAAGTCCGCAAAGCCACTGATCTTCGCCTTCATGGTATTTCCCAACAAGGGAATGGAACCAGGCCACTCCGTTGTCGCATTGGCAATCACATCTTCGATGTCACTGGGGTCAGGTACCGCCTGATCAGACTGAGCCCGCGGCGGAGGCAGCGAACCAGGTGGAACTTCCTGGCGTATTTCCTCAATCTGTCGCTGTAAATCATTCATGTCCTCCTTGCTCACCGGTGCTTCGACAGGCTGTACAGGAGTTACTTCCAGAGACGGTCGGGATGGTGGTGCCCGTTGCATTTGCTCAATTTGCCGACGCAGGGCTTCGAGGTCTGCCTGTTGTTGCTGAATCTGGGCCTGCTGCTCTTCCAACTGCTGTTGCTGGGCCTCAATCACCCGTATCAGTTCATCAGCTTTAACATAAACTTCTGCAGTGGAGGGTTGAGAAAAAAGAAGTGGGGCAAAACCGATAACTACGGCAGGAATTACTGGGGACTGGGTATTAATCTCCATCTGTCAGCCTCAACTCCACCTCCTGTGGGGCGGCCAACACAACTGCACTGTCGGTTTCCCCGGCCTATCTGGAAAGCGTAGCTTAAGAGACAGCAGCGCCAACCCAGCTCGGCACCAAGCAAAGATTGGAATTGAAGGGCCGTGCCACCGGGGACTCCGGTGGCACTTAAGAAAAGAAATTATTGACGGGCAAAACGCGGAGGCATACGTTTCTCAATGCGAGTCGATCTCAGCGGATTAATATCCAAGCCGCCACGACGGGTATAGCGAGCACATACAGTTAACTCGGTAAATTCCGCCAACTGTTGCAAGTCGCAAAAGATACGCTCGACACAGTGCTCGTGAAAATCCTGGTGTTCGCGGAAGGAGACAATATAAGCCAACAGTGCCTCTCGCTTCAGTGCCGGCCCTTTATAGTCCACAACCACTGTCGCCCAATCCGGTTGCCCCGTTACCGGACAATTACTGCGCAGCAAGTGGCTATAAAGAACCTCACTCACATCTTCCTCACCGCCTTCCAGGGCGAGGAGTGCGGGGTCCGGTTCGTAATTGTTCACTTCTATATCCAGATGATCCAGACAGTAGCCCTCTGGCTTCTCAACTGCCAGCGCTGCATCTTCCACATCCATCAAGGTAACGTCGACATTTGCCCCCGCCGCTGCAGAGAGGTCCCGCACCAGGGCATCCTGTACCAATCTCCAGGATTCAAACTTGCTCTGGTTGAAAGAGTTTAAATACAACTTGAAGGATTTTGACTCCACCATGCAGGGGCTTTCCGCAGGAAAACTAAAACGAGCCACCGCCACCTGTGGTTTGCCCCTGGGGTTCAGCCAGGAAAGCTCAAAACCCCACCATTCGTCCTCTCCAAAGAAAGGCATTGCGCCGGCAGAAAGCCCCAACTGGGCTCGGGATACTGAGCGCTGAATTGGATGGAGCAACTCGGGGTTGTAAGTGGATTCGTAGGTGGTCTCCTGCCCCAGGGGGAGGTTTTGCCAGTCTTCTCTTGTCATAAATTTCTCAATGTCTCAGTCGCTTACCGTGGCTCATCAGATAAATGGCCCAGGATGCCAGAAGCGCAATAAATACCAGGACGCCAAAAAATGCCCCGAAAACATTAATATCGGAAACACCCAAAATGCCGTAACGGAAGGAGTTCACCATATAAAGAATTGGGTTCAATTTCGACAACCCCTGCCAAAAAGGCGACAGCAGGTCGATAGAGTAAAACACGCCTCCCAAGTATGTGAGGGGAGTTAATACAAAGGTCGGAATAATAGAGATAGCATCAAAACTATTGGCAAAAATAGCATTGATAAACCCGGCCAGGGAAAACAGCACCGCCGTCAAAAATACAATCGCTACCGTGACAAAGACGTGCTCTACCGTCAGCGAGGTAAAAAACATCGCTACGAGAGTCACTATCAACCCCACCATTAATCCCCGTGACACACCACCGAGAACATAGCCCGCCATAATCACCCAATTCGGCGTTGGCGAGACCAAAAGCTCCTCCACACTGCGCTGAAATTTAGCGCTGTAAAAAGACGAAACTACGTTGGCATAGGAGTTGGTAATCACCGACATCATGATCAAACCCGGTACAACAAACTCGATATACGGATACCCCCCCATATCACCGATTCGCCGACCAATCAGGGAGCCAAAGATCACAAAGTACAGTGACATAGTGATTACCGGCGGTACCAGGGTCTGTGGCCATATACGCATAAAGCGCCGGACTTCCCGACGGTAAATAGTGCTGAATGATATCCAGATTAATCTGCCCTTCACTCTTCTAGCCCCGACATTTTTTCTTCCGACAACATGGACAGGAACAATTCCTCCAAGCGATTAGCGCGATTTCGCATACTGGTAACTGTGATGCCCTGCCGCTGCAATGACGCAAATACCTCGGTCAGAGATTGCCCCTTTTCAATAGTGACTTCCAGTGAGTGATTGTCCCGCAAACGCCCTTCATAACCGGACAAGTCCGGGCACTCAGTGAAAAATTCCGCGCAATCCAGGATAAAGGTTTCCCGGTTCAGGGTTTTCAGTAGTGACTTTATCGAAGTGTTCTCGACAATAGTGCCCTTGTCGATTATCGCTATATTGCGACAGAGGCTCTCGGCTTCCTCCAGGTAGTGGGTGGTGAGGATAATTGTGGTGCCCTGCTGGTTTATTTTTTCCAGGAAACTCCACATGGAACGCCGCAGCTCTATATCCACTCCGGCTGTAGGTTCATCCAGAATCAGCAACTTCGGCTCGTGAATCAGCGCGCGGGCAATCATCAATCTGCGTTTCATACCACCGGAGAGCATGCGCGCCTGGGTAGCGCGCTTATCCCACAGCCCCAACTGCTTCAGGTATTTCTCAGTGCGTTCTTCAGCCAGTTTGCGCGGCATACCGTAAAAACCGCCCTGGGTAACGACAATGTCGAACACTTTCTCAAACTGGCTGAAGTTAAATTCTTGTGGCACAACACCTAACAGGCGCTTGGCCGCAGCAAAATCGACGTCGATATCCTCACCAAAAATCGACACTGAACCACCGCTTTTGCGCACAAGGGAACAGATGATACCGATAGTAGTGGACTTCCCCGCCCCATTGGGGCCCAGCAGCGCAAAGAAGTCTCCCGGCTGCACGTCAAAACTGATGCCTTTCAGGGCCTGGAAACCATTGTCGTAGGTTTTCTGTAAGTTATGGATCGATAGCGCAGCGCTCATCTTGCACTCCTATAGTGGGGAGCGTTATTCAACGCGCTTGCCCGAATAATTTCAACCTGAGGGGAGCTAGGGTTTTTCATACACGTCACCTGGTGGGATGAACCGGAACTTGCAGGAGTCCCGGGCAAAAGTAACCGTGCAGAAGATAAGAATTACTATATCGGAAAAACAAAAAGCCGCTCGATTGAGCGGCTTTTTATTTTTGGAGCGGGAAACCGGGTTCGAACCGGCGACCTCAACCTTGGCAAGGTTGCGCTCTACCAACTGAGCTATTCCCGCAATTGACCCGGTAGCATTGCTACCGGGTCGTATTGGCATCCCCAAGGGGAGTCGAACCCCTGTTACCGCCGTGAAAGGGCGGTGTCCTAGGCCTCTAGACGATGGGGACAGAAACTTGCACTTCGATCTTTCGATCCGGTGCTGCCATGCTGTCCATGGCAGTGCCACTGATTTCTCGGTGGCGTGCTCTCCGAGTTGACTAGAGATCATCTCGCAAAGCAGAAAATTGGAGCGGGAAACCGGGTTCGAACCGGCGACCTCAACCTTGGCAAGGTTGCGCTCTACCAACTGAGCTATTCCCGCAATTGACCCGGTAGCATTGCTACCGGGTCGTATTGGCATCCCCAAGGGGAGTCGAACCCCTGTTACCGCCGTGAAAGGGCGGTGTCCTAGGCCTCTAGACGATGGGGACAGAAACTTGCACTTCGATCTTTCGATCCGGCGCTGCCATGCTGTCCATGGCAATGCCACTGATTTCTCGGTGGCGTGCTTTCCGAGTTGACTAGAGATCATCTCGCAAAGCGGAAATTTGGAGCGGGAAACCGGGTTCGAACCGGCGACCTCAACCTTGGCAAGGTTGCGCTCTACCAACTGAGCTATTCCCGCAATTGACCCGGTAACATTGCTACCGGGTCGTATTGGCATCCCCAAGGGGAGTCGAACCCCTGTTACCGCCGTGAAAGGGCGGTGTCCTAGGCCTCTAGACGATGGGGACAGAAACTTGCACTTCGACCTTTCGATCCGGTGCTGCCATGCTGTCCATGGCAATGCCACTGATTTCTCGGTGGCATGCTTTCCGAGTTGACTAGAGATCATCTCGCAAAGCGGAAATTTGGAGCGGGAAACCGGGTTCGAACCGGCGACCTCAACCTTGGCAAGGTTGCGCTCTACCAACTGAGCTATTCCCGCGTGGCATCCCCAAGGGGAGTCGAACCCCTGTTACCGCCGTGAAAGGGCGGTGTCCTAGGCCTCTAGACGATGGGGACCCAGAAACCTTCTGTCGTTTCGCTCCACCTTTGAGTGTAGCCCTGCGTCAGAAGTGGGGCGCATTCTATGGATCACCGCTAAACCTGTCAACACTCTTTTTGATTTTTTTTCTTTTGTTGTCAGACACTTACAAAACCCAGCCATTTCTGGAGTGCATTCTAGTACCGCTCTGTGCCAGTTCCCTCGAGCACCAGCGCGTGCAGGTGCAACTCTTCCAGAAATTGGCGGATACGCTTCGCATTGGTACCCAAGTCACTGACCCCGACTCGGGAGCTGGAACGCACATCGACTTTGGAGCCACCACCCACGTCAGCGCTGACCCGTACAACGATATCGTCCGTAAAACCGAGGATCGGTGTTTTCGCTACAGCCTCCAGGTGGCCCCGCTGAGGCTCATAGGAAACCACTTTCCAACCCAGGTCTTCGGCCACTTCAGCAGCGATCTCAGTGGTACGAGCTATCGGGAATTCCACGTGCAACGGCATTATATCGGCATATATATCCGCCTCCCGCTGCAATTCGGCCACCTTCTCTCCACCGTATTCGGCACTGTTATCGCCTTTCTGGCGCAACTTCAATACCTCTTGATACTGGGGGGGATTGCGGGTATCGGTACTGATGTCGTGAATTCTTGGCACATCGAAGTTGCCCTTGCCTACGGTTACCAGAGGTATTGCCACCGGTAGCAGTCCGAGCAACGCCGCCCACAGAGCATTACTGCGCACCAACGGCTTGCTCTTGCTCACTCCCCAGACAAAAACAAACAGGCTCAGTAGCGCAATTGCCAAGGCTGCACCGCCAGAAAACGCAAATATTTTGAAAACCACAGAGAAGTGCAGCAACCCGTAACGCAAGGCGGCAGCCGCAAGGACGATCAGCAGTAACAGAATCCACTGCACCCGCAATAGCCAATTACTCCAGTGTGATTCCGTCACTCAGTGTCATCCTCCGTTTCATCGCTGCCCTGGTCCAGCTTTACCGATAGAGAGTTCACACAGTATCGAAGTCCCGTATCGGTGGGGCCATCGTCGAATACATGGCCGAGATGGGCATCGCACTTACTGCAGCGAATCTCTACACGCTGCATACCGTAGCTGCTGTCAGGCAGCTCCTTCACCGCACCTTCATAATGCTCTGCATCAAAGCTGGGCCAACCACACCCGCTCTCAAATTTTGACTGCGAGCCGAATAAAACCTCGCCACAGCAACGACAACGATAGACGCCATCGTCAAAAACATCCCAATATTCGCCGCTAAACGGCGCCTCTGTCCCACCTTCCCGGCAGACCTCAAACTCCTCATCTGTAAGCTTATCCCGCCAGTAGTTCTCATCCATCTGTTTTGACATACTCTAGTGTTTCCGTAATCAATTGGGGTTTCCGGTCAGGCGTCACTTTGTGGCAATGCCTATGTGTATCGGTTCCCGGTTTCCCGCAGGAGTGGTACCTACCGCTGGTGGACATTACCCAGTTTTCGCGCACTGAACTCGCGGCCCTGGGCCGCTCCTGCTCTGCAATAGAGCTTCCAGGTCACCATGAAGGACATCAATAAATCAGAAAAACTGCACGGCGTCTGCTACGAAATTCGCGGCCCCGTGATGGAGCAGGCCCAGCGCATGGAAGAGGAAGGCCACCGCATCCTCAAGCTGAATATTGGCAACCCTGCCCCCTTCGGTTTTAACGCCCCCGACGAGATTATCCAAGACGTCATTCACAATCTCTCTGAGGCACAGGGCTACGTCGAGTCCAAAGGGCTCTTCGCTGCGCGTAAGGCCATTATGCAAGAGTGCCAGACCCTGGGTATCCCGGGCGTCGAGATTAACGATATTTACCTGGGCAACGGCGTCTCCGAACTGATTTCCATGAGCACCCAGGCCCTTCTCAACAATGGCGATGAAATGCTGTTGCCAATGCCCAACTACCCCCTGTGGATGGCCGCCACCAACCTCACCGGTGCCAAGCCAGTTCTCTATCGCTGCGACGAGGAGTCCGGATGGCTGCCTGATATTGAGGATATCAAAGCAAAAATCACTTCAAAAACCCGGGGCATAGTGGTTATCAATCCCAATAACCCCACTGGCGCCGTTTATCCCCGGGAACTACTGGAGGATATTGTCGAGGTTGCCCGCAGTCACAACCTGGTGATCTTCGCCGATGAGATTTATAGCAAGATTCTCTACGACGATGCGGAATTTACCCCGATGGCCAAACTGGCCCCGGACGTGCTCTGCCTGAGTTTTAACGGCCTGTCCAAGTCCTACCGCCTGGCCGGCTTCCGCTCTGGCTGGATGGTTATCAGCGGCACTAAACACCGAGCCAAGGGTTTTATCCAAGGGATGGAAATACTCGCTTCCATGCGCCTGTGCGGCAATGTACCCGCCATGTTCGCAGTACAAACCGCTCTCGGTGGCTACCAGAGTATTAACGATTTGGTCCTGCCCGGCGGGCGCCTGCGCCAACAGCGAGATATGGCCCACCGCATGCTCAATGACATTCCCGGTGTGAGCTGTGTCAAACCTAGCGGTGCTATCTACTTGTTTCCCAAGCTGCATCTGGATCATCATAAGATCGAAAATGACGAGCAGCTGGTGCTGGATTTCCTGCGCCAGGAAAAAATACTACTGGCTCAAGGCAGTGCCTTCCACTGGGATGCACCGGACCACCTGCGCATTGTCTTCCTGCCCCGTGCCGACGACTTATCGCATGCGATGGAACGCCTGGGCGACTTTTTGGAGCGATATTCCTGCTGATGCTGGACGATTTACATATTCACGATTTTTACCGGGATGCCGGCAGGGTACTGCTGGCCATGTTTAATCAATTCCCGGTACCGGCAACCGTTTACGTGGAAGATATTTCCGGCCCTGACTCACCGGATGAGTACGGGCTGCACTCCCCCCGCCATTTAGCCTGCCTGGGGTCCATGACCTGGCTTAAGCAGAGTGGCTATATCAACTTTTCCCAGCTAGTGCGCCAGGAGGCGATGGAGGATGCAGTATTAACCCACAAGGGTTTCCTGCTAATGATTAATGCCGGAGCTGAGTCCGGGCAGAGCAACGCCCAGTTGCTCAACAGCGCTGTGCGCGAGGGATCATCAGGCCAGTTGCAGGCGCTGATGGAGTGCTTGATGCGGGAGTTTGCCGCGCTGTAAGAGGCTCCTTAATGCGCGGCATTGGCAATCGCCATTACCGGGATTGGCGACGATATTTAACGTGCAGCATTTTTAAGGCAGCATCCGGGTCCCGATCAGGGAAATCCGGGTTCTGCTCCAACCGCGCTACAACTTCATAACCGCTGTCAGATCCGAGGATTAACTCCCTAAACTGGGCTTCGCTGTGCCGGGGCGAGTTGATCACCATCAGAAGATCCGCCTCAGCGGCGAGACAAGCGGGCAGCTGCCTCAGCAACTTTTCATAATTCTGGCTGACATCGAAGCGACCTTTTTGTCGCGTCGGCGGGTCGACAATGCCCAGGTCAAAGGGGCCGCGACGGTCGAAGCGCTTGAATTGACGCAGTGCATCGAATTGCAGGAACTGAACCCCTTT
The DNA here is from genome assembly GCF_056311705.1 of Microbulbifer sp. ABM4_008. NCBI lineage: Bacteria > Pseudomonadati > Pseudomonadota > Gammaproteobacteria > Cellvibrionales > Microbulbiferaceae > Microbulbifer > Microbulbifer sp. ABM4_008. Next base: position 3,284,185 of record NZ_CM149970.1, read on the forward strand.
GAGCGACAGCCCATTAACCTCGTGATTTTCCCGTCCGCGATTTAAAACACCGCGATTGACATCCACATTTACAATATCGATATCACCTGCCGCTCGCGCGACCGCAGAAAAGGCACAGGTGAAAGCGAAAAGATTGAGCATTTTTGCCGACGTCTGCCCAGCTCTTGCACGCACCTGCTCTTCAAGCCAGGCCCTGCCCGGCTCAATATCCAGGAAGAAACCCACATTTTGTCGATCAAACGTGAGGGGGAATTTAAGGTTTCCACGCTGCGCGACCGGGTCTGTTACCGGCTCACCAAAGTGCCACTGTAAAGGTGCCCCAGGGAGATAGCGTCGCTGCGCAGCAACTCCTTGATAACCTCGCGCCTCAGCCATTTGCCAGAGCTTTTCACACAGCTCTACTTCACCTTCATATTCTTCAAAAAAAGTCACTAACAAAGCGGGGAAAAAGCTGTCGACGCAAACCTGCTCCAAACCCTCATAGCTGCGACCCCGGCCGTGAAAAAAACGGCGGCTGTCGCCAACATTCTGTCCTAGTTTATTTTCTACCTGCTCCAGCAGTAACTGCCAATCTGCACTCATCGCTTATTGAATATCCCCGTTACTCAGTGGATAAAGAATGGCATCCCGGTAGCCGGTAACCACTCGAATAAAACCACTCCACCGTTTATCAAGCTTGGGGTTACCGCTATCGATTAATAGCGGGCGCCCATGCAATTCCGTAATTTTTGTTTTAGTCGCAACCACGATTAAATTATCGCGCCCAACGCGCCGCAGTACATTGGCTGACAATTGTTGGTTACCCCGGCCAATTAAGTGACCCTGGCCACCAATGGCGGTGAGAATGATTTTTACCGGCCCGCTGTGATCGGCAATGGCCTGTTCAATTTGCGGCGCACTGACATCCAACTGCAACAACTGGCCATCCAGTAATAAATCCACCCCCAACAGTGTCCCCTCACAGCCCAACTCGCTGAGGATTGCCAATGTAGTAGAGCCTGGGCCAACGACATACAGGGTTTGCGGGTCCAGGTCTTCGGTAATCTCTGCGGCGATATCCGCAACTGCCAGCTCTTCCACTTCGCGGCCGGCATTTTTTACCGCCTGTAAAAACTGGCCTTCCTGGGGCACCAGCAACTCGCCGTAGTAACGCGTGGTTACCCGCCCACTGCGGAATGACTGCTCATCAATATCCCGCACTTCACGCTCAGCGAGGTCCACCAGCTGCCCCGCCATCAGACGGCGCAAAACCTCACCACCCGCTTTAGGGGAAATCGCAAAACAGGCGGAGTGCATTTTCACTCCGGCGGGAATACCCAGCACCGGGAAATTATCCCCCAGGGCATTGACGATATTTCTCGCAGTGCCGTCACCGCCAATAAAAACAATGAGGTCTGCACCATTGTTGCGGATAGTAGCTGCTGCACGCTCTGTATCCTCCGGGGAGGATGGCGAGCACTCGGCCACGCCCACTTCACAGACAGAAAAACCGAGTTTACGCGCTGTACTGGCCCCCATATCGCCGGCAAAGCACAGGATTTCCAGCTCATCCTTATAGGGTTTTAGCTCCTCAAGGGCCAGCGCCGCACGCTGATTTGCCTGGGGTTCGATACCTGCGTCCAGCGCGCGTTGCACCGTTTCGGCACCATCGCTCCCCTTGAGACCCGCCGGGCCGCCAATGCCAGCCCAGGGGTTAATAATTAAACCAAGCTTTTTTACTTGTTTACTTAACTGCACGCCAACCCCAACACTTCCAGTTGCCGTTTCTCTTCGTCACCCAAAGTCTGGGCTGAAGTTTTGTAGTGACTGAACTCCAGGCGCTCGGGGTACTCTTTACGCAGCAAGTCAAAAGCCTTCTCCATCGGCACATCACCTGCTGCCGCCGCGCGCAGGCGACGATCGTCCGCGCGGGGGTTGTACATCTGCAACAGTAATTCTTCAGCCGAGTCTCCTGTGATCTCTTTAGATGTAACTGCCGACTGACATTCCGCAGACATAGGCGCAATACCCAATTCCCGGCACAGGGCCTCGCGGATCATACGGGTGCCGGCCAGCTTCCCATCCAGGCTGTAACCGGCAATATGCGGTGTCCCCAGGTCAACATGCTGCAATAATTCAGTATCGATATCCGGTTCGTTCTCCCATACGTCCAGTACGGAAGTAAAACGCTTGCCCCGCTGGATTTCCGCCAGCAGTGCCCGGTTGTCTACCACCCCACCCCGGCCCGCGCTAATCAAGACGCTGCCATCGCGGAGCTGGCGCAACTGCTCTGCTCCAATCATATGGAAACTGGGGTAGGTGCCGCCCTTAACCAGCGGTGCGTGAAGGCAAACAATATCCTGGCTAAGCACCTTTTCCAGCTCACTCGCATCCGGGTTTTCCGGTAGCCAGGGATCGTAAACTGCGCAGGAAACCCCGAGAGCATGCAAGCGCTGCTGCAAAAGCCCGCCAACATTGCCGCAGCCCACTATGCCGAAGCTGCGCCCATGCCAGTCAATTTCCAGTGCGGCCAGGGTGCAGAAAACATACTCCACCACGGAGTTGGCATTGCAGCCAGGCGCGGCGCTCCAGAAGATCTCATTGCGTTCCAACCACTGGGTATCCAGGTGATCAGTGCCTATGGTGCAGCTGCCAACAAAGCGCACCCGGGTCCCCTCCAGCAGGCTTTGATCAACCTGGGTGACCGAGCGCACCAGCAAAATATCCGCATCAATTAATTGTTCTCGGCTCAAGGTGCGGCCGTGGTAGCGCTCCAGCGTTCCCAGATCACCGAAATACTCCTCCAACGCAGGAATATTCTCATCGGCAACAATTTTTAATCCCGCACTCTGTGCAGCGCTATCCGTCATGTAAGTTCTCCATCAACACCCGCTAAGGTGCGTTCAATCTTCTTGCTCAGACCGCCGATACCAAATTCCTCCGCCAGGGCACGGGCCAGGTAGACATCTACCGGCTGCGGGCGCAAATCTGCCAGCTTCATATCCAGGGGAACCCGCTCCTCAAGACTGGTCAGGCGCTTGGCTAGGTGCAGCTGCTCTTCGTATTCCTCTATCCGGGCCACCAATCCCTTGGCTCCGCGAAAGGGCATTGTGGCAAGGGTATCGAGCTGCTCCAGCAACATTTCTATAGTGTCGAATGTCTCTAACAGGCGTGCCGCAGTCTTTGGGCCAACGCCGGGTATCCCGGGAATATCATCGCTAGTGTCTCCCACCAGGGCCAGATAGTCGGGAATCTGTTCCGGGCGCACACCGAACTTTTCCCGTACGCCCTCGCCATCCAGGTGCCGGTCGTTGGCAAAATCCCACAGGGATACAGCGCCCCGAGCCAGCAGCTGCCCCAGATCCTTGTCCCGGCTCACAACCACTGGGTTATGCCGGTGCAGCTTCCGGGTTAACGTGGCCAGTATGTCATCGGCCTCGTAGCGCTCACTGGAAAAGCTGGCAATACCCAGTACCTCAGCCATTTCCCGGCACGCCGCCAGCTGGAAAGCCAGGGCTTCATCTGGTAGTGCGCGACTGCACTTATAGTCCGGGTAAATCTCATTGCGAAAACAACTTCCCAATGATTCGTCGAAGGCGCAGGCAATATAGCCCGGTTGTCGCGCCAACATATCCAACAGGAAGTTAGTAAAGCCGTAAACGGCTTCAGTGGAGTAGCCACTGCGACTCTCCCAGTTGGGCGGCAGCGCAAAGTAGTAGCGAAAAATATATACCGATGCGTCTATGAGATAACTATTCAAGAGAGATCCGCCAATTGGTAGCTACCCCGATCAAAAGGATTGGGACAACCGAATTCCTGCATCAGGGCTTCGGCGAATGCACAGGCCCGAGGGTTGGGCCGGGTATCACAATAGTCCAGAACTTGCTGCCAGATGGCCTTTTTAAACGGGTCGCTGGCGCCCAATCCATTCTCCAGATTGTCGGCGCTCACGCGGAACTTGAGTCCGCAAGCCCGTGCAAAGATCCACTCAAGGGCCTGTGGCTTGACCTCTACCTGCTCAAACTCAGCCTGCTGGTCGGCACTGCGACCATCCGGCGCATACCAGTAACCGTAATCCGGCAACTGCCGCCGGGCCTCTCCGGCGACACACCAGTGCGCCACTTCATGCAAAGCGCTGGCGGCATAGTCCAGGGTGAACTCTACCTGGTGGTAGGTTTGACCCTCCCCCCTGGGCCGGTAATAGGGCTCGCAAAAGCCCCCGCGAAGTCGGGTATTGAGCCCATTTGGGTCTGAAAAACAGTGATCGAAGACTCTGACAATACGATCAGCCATTGGCAGTTTCGTAGGAACAGAAGCCATTTCTGCGGTTGCAACAGGCAAGGCGTTCTCCGGGATACCTCAAAGGCGGGGACTATATCAACGCCTGCGCCCCGATCAAAGCGCAGGCGCTTGCGGGGCGCAAAAGGCGCTGGTTGTATTTCGGCAAATCAACATATACCTTTAGGAACAGGGATGCCGCAGAGGGCGTGTCCTTCTAGCGTCTCCCCGAGGAGGGAATTAAAGCAATCAAACACCCTCCTGCCCCAGTCTTCCTTCAGAGGTAGGGCATTTCGCTGTCGCACCTTCATCTGACGTGGAGACGGTATACAACCGGCCCTGCAAGGAGGTGTTCCATGACAGACCACAGCATCAACAATGTGGTTGACCTCTTCACCGGCGAGCCCATCGAAACTTCTGCGGACAGGCGCTTTATTCGTCTTTCGCCGGAGCTAGACGGCTTGGAAATGCTCTACTCCAACAACTCCAGCGGCACAGATCTATATAGCCTGAAAGTTTTATGCTGGGGTCTCAAAGCAAATGGCGAGGTCGTAGGCCTCGTTCCCTGGTTAAACACCATAGTGGCCTGTCCCGACATCAAGGACCCTCTCGACGGACGCTTTGAGGGCTACTATGACCCCGGCATTGAGGAAATCTTCCATCAGCCCCCCATTCACAAGATCGTCGAGCTGGAGACTGCGGCGGAATACTTTGAATACGAGAGCAATAAAGCTGAGGAAGTACTCCAGGAGATCCCCGACACCATCGGCACCCACGCTGTGTTTATGGATGAACAGCGCGAGAACCTGACACTGATTGAGGTCGTCAGCTGGAGGTTGCACGCCGACGGGGAGATTCACGGCATGCTAATAGACCACGATATTGTTGAAACCACTCCGGTTTTACCGGGGGATCACTGCCTGTACCCCGCGCAGGAGAGCGAGGGATTCCGGTACTTTTTCCAACACCATATCGCTAACAAAATTAAATCCGAGGACCCCGAAGCCCTGGCCGCTATCGCTGCCCTGGTGACAGCTCCCTAGGGACTGTTGGGTCTTAATATTCAGGAGTGTGCCAGCCCCCGCCAATGGCATGGGGGCTGGAGCAACCGCGACCCGCTATTCCGCTTTTTTAATCCAGTAGACAAATTCGTCATTTTCCTCTGCGTGCTGTACCAGCTCATATCCAAGAAATTGGCAGAACTTGGGCACATCCCGCTGAGTGGAGGGGTCGGTAGCAACCATTTTCAACACTTCACCATCGGCGACATTGCGCACCGCTGAATGCAGCATCATGACGGGTTCCGGGCACAGGAGGCCACGGGCATCTAAGGTGTGATCTGACTTCATAGGTATCATTGTGCGCAATTTTACCGCCGTCGTCATCTCCAGAGGCATGAGGGCCGCGCGGTAATTCCCCTGCGCCCGCACTAAAATCCTCATAGGGCTAACGCAATTCGGGCTGACAATGATCTACGTGTTGATAGAACGGGAAATTGCGGCAGAAATGCAGGGCAGCTATGAAGAGGCCGCCCGCAAAATCCTCACTTGCGCCTACCGCACAGTAGGCTTTATCGAGGGGCAGACCTATATCGAGAAGGGCAATCCCTTGCGGCGCTTTACACTCTCCAAATGGCAATCTGAGCTCCATTGGCAACACTGGTATACCAGCCAGGAGCGCCGCGCACAGATGAATCTACTCAACCCACTGATGGTGCGGGAAGAGCGCATTACTGTCCTCGAGATCGCAGCATAAACTGGGCAGCCAACTCTACTGCGGATTGCCAATGCTGAAGCTGGTTAAAACCGCTGGCGCGACGGGGTTTAAAGTCGTGATCGCCATCTTCCAGCCACTCGACCTCAATGGTGTTCGCCAAACCGTAGCCCTCTACCTCAGCCCGGCTGCCTAATGGGTCCCGATCTCCCTGTATCACCAAGGTCTGGCAGCGAATATCCACCAAGTGCTCGGTACGCAGCTTTTCCGGCTTGCCCTGGGGGTGAAACGGATATCCCAGGCATACGGCACCGGCAATCGCCTTCTGCCCCCAGTATTCATCCGCCAATAGACTCGCCACGCGCCCGCCCATGGACTTACCACCGATAAACAGGGGCAACTCGGGGCCTAACTGGACGATTTGCTCGCGGAAAGACTCTTGCAGCTGGGGCATGGTATTGGGTGGCCGCTTACTTCCCCCGGTGCGCCGCTGCGCCATATAGGGAAACTCAAAACGGACAACTTCCACACCCTGCTCACACAACCCCTGCGCCAGGAACTGCATAAACTCACTGTCCATCGGCGCCCCGGCGCCATGGGCAAACAGAAAGCGCGCAAGGGGCTCTCTCGGGCTATCGATCAACCACTCAGACATCGGGGGGCAGGTCCTCGGCCAGGACCAGGTTTACAGTTTCTTCACCGGGCTCAAACCAGATCACCACTTGGCCGGATTGCAGCTGGCGACGCAGGCCGGCAACTTTGTCCACCAGTTCCACTTCACGTTCACCGTATTCGGTGCCCTCGCGAGTGGCGTACTCTTCCAGCAGAGATTGCAGGGTATCGGCATCTAGTTGTTCGAAGGGAATAATCATACAGCGACTAATTCAGGTAGGCTGGGAGCAGCCATAGCCACCCCCAGAATATTGTAAAACGATCAGGACTTGGGTTTGCGGAAGCGCAGGGTCATACGATCGCTCTCGCCGATAGCGAGATACTTTTCACGGTCCTCTTCACCCAAGCGCATTACCGGCGGTAAGGTCCATACGCCTTTGGGGTGGTCAGCAGTGTCTTTGGGGTTCGCATTTACCTCGCTGGCCTCTTCGAATTCAAAGCCCGCCTTTTTAGCCAGGTCGATAACATACTCCTGGGTGACATAACCACTTTTCACCATATCTTCCAGGCTGGTACCTGGCTTGGCACGGTGCTCAACGATCCCCAGAACACCACCGGGCTTCAGCGCGGCAAAAAAGCTGGCAAAAGCTTCATCGGCATAATCGCGATACATCCAGTTGTGCACGTTGCGGAAAGTTACTACGGCATCGGCACTGCCTGCCGGAGCAATCTCGCGACCGGTTTGCGGGGCAAACTCAGTCACAATTACTTTCTTGTAAGCCTTATCGTTAGCAGCCAGCTTTGCTTTGAAGTTCTTCAGGGAGCGCTTGAAGTAGTCGGACTCACTATTCTCAGGGAAGTGCGCTGCATATAAGGTCCCCTTCTTGCTCAGGTAGGGCCCGAGAATTTCGGTATACCAACCGCCGCCCGGGGTAATTTCCACTACCGTCATATCCGGCTCGATCCCCATAAACTCCAGGGTCTCCGCTGGGTTGCGGTACTGATCGCGGGCGACATAATCCTTGTTGCGATGATCCCCCTTAATGGCAGCAGAGAAATCTGCGGCCTGGGCTGTGCCCGCCAAAGCCAGGGCACCGGCCAGGGCCACCAGGGATTTCTTAAAATTGCTCGTCATAGTTTTTCCTGTGTTGTTATCGTTGGTCCAACTTCATTTGCACACTGTTGATCTTATCCTGCATAGATTGCTCGCGGTCAATACGAGTTCCCAATTTCAGGCTGGAACTGATTCGGTCGGCGCCCATTTGATGCACCCGCTCGTGGCACTCTTTAACTGCCGCCATCACCTTATCCCAGTCCCCCTCGATATTGGTACCGTATGCGTGCAGGCGATAGGAAAGCCCCGCCTCTTCCAGCACCCGCTCGCACTCAGCAACGTATTTACTGACGGAAACACCAACGCCGATAGGGATCACACATAAGTCAGCAATCACGTTCATCAACAGTCCCTCGTTAAAGTACTTGGATATTGGTTTCAAAATAACGCTTTTGAGATTGGCCGATAGAGTTATTCGACGAGATCCTATTACAATGTCAGCTCAACGTCTCTCGTGAAGCAAAGGAACCCTATATGCAACAGCATCTCGTTATCTCCATGATCTCTGATGACAAGCCCGGTGTCGTGGAAAAGCTTTCAGCAGTTATCGCAGATAACGGCGGCAACTGGGAAGACAGCCATATGGCCCACTTCGCTGGGAAGTTTGCCGGAATCCTGCGGGTGGCGGTGCCCGCAGATAAAAGCGAGACACTTAAAGAGGCGTTATCAGCCCTGGCAAACGCAGGCTACAACCTGGTCATTGAAGATGCCATTGCAGTATCCGCCAAACCCCAGCAGACGCTGACGCTGAAACTGGTTGGCAACGACCGTCCCGGCATAGTCCGCGAGATCTCGCGCGCACTTACCGCTCACCATATCAATATGGAGCATCTGGAAACCACTTACGGCAGCACCCCCTGGAGCGGTGAGCCCCTGTTTAATGCCGAGTGCACTATCAGTGTGGCCGAAGACATAGATCTCGACGGCCTGCGTGACGATCTGGACCAGATTGCCAATGAACTCGGGGTCGAGATCGATTGCGAGGAGATCGCCACCCCCATCTAATTGTGGAATAATCCGCAGCCGTACAGGGCCGGGCACTGTTGTCCGGTCTAGCTAGAAGTCTCTCCAGCGCAAACGCCACCTCATGTTCAAGATTGTTCTATACCAACCTGAAATAGCGCCAAATACCGGCAATATTATTCGACTTTGTGCCAATACCGGGGCAGAGCTGCACCTTATCGAGCCCTTAGGTTTCGATATGGATGACAAACGCCTGCGTCGCGCCGGCCTCGACTACAGCGAGTACAGTCGCGTGGTGCGCCACAAGGACTGGCAGACCTTTATCGATAGCGAGCAACCCGCCAGGGTGCTGGCGCTCTCCACCAAGGGAAGCAAAAGCCATACCGCGATCGAATTCCAGGCGGATGACGCCATTGTGTTTGGCCCGGAGACCCGGGGGCTACCCGCAGAGTTCCTGCAAGCAGTAGGGGCCGAAAACACTTTGCGTATCCCCATGCGTGCCGAGAGCCGCAGTATCAACCTATCCAATGCCGCCGCCATTGTTATCTACGAGGCTTGGCGACAATTGGATTTTAGTGGCGCCGTGTCCCAGCAGTAAGAAGTTCACCTGTTATGCAAAGTTCCCAAGCCCCAATCGGACTCTTTTACGGTTCCAGCACTTGCTATACCGAAATGGCTGCGGAGAAGATCCGCCAGTGTATCGGTCCTCAATGGATTGATATCCACAATATCGCAGAGGCGGATATTGGCCTCGCCGAAGACTACGACTTCCTTTTGTTCGGCATTCCCACCTGGGACTACGGCGAACTGCAAGAGGACTGGGAAAATATCTGGGACGACTTGGCCGCGCTGGACCTGCACGAGAAAAAGGTCGCGCTGTTTGGTCTGGGTGATCAGGAAGGCTACCCTCAGTGGTTCCAGGACGCCTTGGGCTATTTGCATTCACAGCTCCTCGCCTGCGGTGCCCGTGCAGTGGGCTATTGGTCCGCAGAAGGTTACGAGTTTGAAGAGTCCAAGGGGCTAACCGCCGATGGCAGCCAGTTTGTCGGGCTGGCCCTGGATGAGGAGAACGAATTCGATCTGAGCGAGGAGCGTATCCAGCGCTGGTGCGCCCAGGTAATGCGCGAGTTTGGCTTGCAGGATGGGGGCTGACGGAAGTCTTATTGTGAGCGAACCGGACAAGAAGTACGCAGAAATTGAATGGCGTGAAGACGGCCAACCGCTGTCTCGCGCCTACGACGATATCTATTTTTCCAGCGCCTCCGGCCTGGAGGAAACCCGCTACGTTTTCCTGCAGCAAAATGCCCTGGCTGAACGCTGGCAACAGCTCGCAGAGAACGGCACCTTTACCATTGCCGAGACAGGCTTCGGCACCGGCCTGAACTTTCTCGCCGCCGCAGAGCTTTGGCAGAAAACGGCCCCGGAAAGTGCTCGCTTGCACTTTATTTCGGTCGAGAAGTTCCCACTGCGTCCCAACGACCTGCGCAGGGCACTGGATCTCTGGCCACAACTGGCCCCGTTCGCCCAGCCTTTGATTGATAGCTACCCTCCCCTGCTGGCCGCCGGCATTCACCGGCTGCACTTTGGCCCAGTCAGCCTGACCCTAATTATCGGGGAGGCAAGTGAGGCCCTGAACAGCTTGCGCCTGCAAAGGGACAGCGATCACCAGGTAGACGCTTGGTTCCTGGATGGTTTTGCCCCAGCCAAGAACCCGGATATGTGGACATCAGAGCTGTTTAACAACATGGCCGCTCTGAGCAGTCCCAGCGCCACTTTCGCCACCTTTACCTGTGCCGGGCTGGTTAAGCGCGGACTCCGCGATGCCGGTTTTTCCCTGCGCAAGGTTCCCGGCTTCGGGCGCAAAAGAGAGATGCTGTGTGGCACTCTGGAGAGCCCACAAGTGAGCGAAACCAGAGAAACTCCGTGGCACCTGCCTCACCAGGAAAGCAAGCCCCCTAAAACCGTCGCTATTGTCGGCGCGGGAATAGCCAGTGCCACTATTGCCCGGGCACTGGCAGAGCGCGGCATCGATGTTCAGGTATTTGAACAGGGTGAGGAACCCGGCTCTGGTGGCTCTGGGAATGACCAGGGAATTCTATACGCCAAGTTATCTCCCAAGCCCGGCCCCAACGGAGACTTCAATCTCCACGCTTTGATGTTTGCCCAACGCTACTATCGCAGCCGCTGCTCTAAAGTGAGCCACTTCAGCGGTCTGCTTCAATTGGCGCAAACTGAGCGGGAACAGCAATTACAGAGTCAGGTTGCCGCCACACTGGCGGAGAGCGATGGGCAGCTATTGGCTGAACCTGTCGATGCTCGAGCGGCCAGCTCTCTGGCAGGCGTCGACCTACCCGTGGGTGGACTGCACTTTCCTCACGCCGGGTGGATTGAACCGCGCAAAGTCTGCGCCACTTTATTACAGCACCCAAATATCAACCTGCACAGCAACAGCTTGGTAAAAGGGTTAGGGCGAGAATCGAGCGGTTGGTCAGTAAGAACAGACCGCAGTGACTTTCAATTTGATACGGTAGTTCTGTGCGGCGCCAATGATATTCGCCAATTTGCCCCTGCGGCGGCCCTCCCCCTGAAGCCAATTTGCGGGCAGGTGTCCAGAGCAACGGCCACTGAGAATTCTTCGCAGTTACAAATGGCTTTGTGCGGTGAGGGTTATATCACTCCTGCCTATCAAGGGCGTCAGAGCTTTGGTGCCACCTTTAAGCTTAAGGAGACCGCTACTGACCTACGAGTTAGCGAGCACAGCGAGAATCTACAAACCCTGGCAGAGCTACTGCCGCAAATAGCAGATGAGTTCTCACAACAGTCTCTCACTGGCCGAGCGGCTTTGCGCGCAGCGACCCCCGACTACCTACCCTTAGCCGGCCCCTTACCCAACTGGGACTCTATCAACGATACCTATGTCGCACTGCGCAAGAATCGCAAGCAGTACGTTCCCGAGCGGGCTGACTACCAGCAAGGCCTCTATGTAATGGGAGGCTTGGGTTCCCGTGGCTTTACCTACGCACCACTAACAGCCGAGGTACTGACTGCCTGGATGCTCAACGAGCCCCTTCCGGTCAGCGCAACCCTGGCCAAAGCACTGCACCCGGCTCGCTTTGCCATTCGCGATCTGGGTAGAAACCGAGATATCAAGTAGAGGGGACTCCAGTCTCCTTCTTCTCTGAAGACAGCAAGTTGGCACTGCCGGAACCACAGGCGACGATCGTCTTCATCGCCGCCTCAACACTCACGCCGGGCAGTATTTCTACGCACTCTGCCGGTACGTGAAACACAAACCCGGAGGTGGGTACCGGCGCTGTGGGCACATAGACGGTCATATCTCCATTGGGGTGTTGAGAAGTGACAATTGCGGTGACGGTGAGCGGATTATCAATGCCGTGAATGCGGACCTTGGCTACCGGCCCCGCCAGCACACCTTCACCACCGCCACCAATAAACTGGATCACCACATCTTTGATGGTGCTGTAACCCGGCGCCAGGCGTCCCAACCAGTGATCCACATGGCGGTGCAACCAGCTGCCAACACTGGTTTTCACCAACAAACCAATCGCGAAACAACCACCGAGAATCAGGGCTATCACCACGAGCCTGGCAAGGGTATTCTTAAATTCTGTATGCGCCTCAAGCCACACCACAGCGGGAGCGACAAGATCACTAACTTGACCGAACAGCCACTGAAACAGCAGGACAAAGATAGCTATAGGCAGCACCACTGCGAGTCCACCCAGCAGCGTCAAAGTGATAAAAGTTTTAATTCTGGTCATAGGCTATTGATGAACCGACTTCTCGTGAACAGCTGGATACTGTTATTGCTTTACGCCCCGTGGCTGCAAAGTGCAGCTGCAGAGACACAACTCCAAACAATCCCTTTTTCCATCCTGGAAGAGCGCCAGCGTGGAGGGGACCATTTCACCCAGGGGCTTTTCTACGATGGTCAACGCTGGTGGGAGAGCAGTGGTCGCTACCGCCGCTCCTGGCTCGCCGAGTATACCGATCCTGGCGCCAATCCAGTAAGACGCAAATGGCTGGCTAGGAATCGTTTCGCCGAAGGGCTCACAGTTCTCAACGATAAACTTTACCTGCTGACCTACAAGGCGGGAGAGGTCCATGTCTACCACGCAGACAAGCTCCAACATTTGAAGGTCATGCACTATCGAGGCGAAGGCTGGGGCCTCACCAGTAATGGCCAGCAGCTGATTATGAGTAATGGCAGTGGCGAACTGGTTTTCCGCGATCCCGATACTTTTGAGGTAGTGCGACACCTCAAAGTTCAAGGCGGAGGTAAAAATTGGTCCAGACTCAATGAATTGGAATTTGCCCAGGGCCTGATTTGGGCAAATATATGGCAAGAAAAACAGATTATTGCCATCGATCCGGAGAGTGGCCAGGTGCGCGGCATTATCGATCTCAGCGCTCTCAATCCGGCCGGCAGAAATCACCCTGACACCGTGGCCAATGGGATCGCCTGGGACAAAGCCAAAAATGGGCTCTGGGTAACTGGAAAGTACTGGAAACAGCTCTATTTGATTCGCCCTGCAGGACTGGGCTTTGAGCGTACCAGTAGAATTTCTAACGCTGATCCGTAACGGTCAGCACCCCCCCATCCCGGAGATAGTCCATCGCAGACAACTGCAACTGCAAGCGATAGCCGTGCCCCCGGCTCTGTAGGCTGACGCCTTCCAAACTCGCCTCGCCGTCATACAGCGTGGTGAATTTCCCTTCTTCATTTTCCCACTGAATATTTTCAACTTTTTGCATGCCGGGTAACTCGAGAGTGACCACTGTGAACTCTTCCGGCAAAGGCTGTAGCTCAACCTGGGCAACACCCGATGCGGTCGCCAGGGAAAATGCCAGTTGGTTTTCCGGTGCTGTCTGCCACCCCAGGTGAGTGTCAGCAACAACAGATTGAACCAGATTATGTGGGGAGGTCGAGGCGCACCCCAGAAGTCCGGCTGGAACCGTCAACGACAACACAGTTGACAAAATCAATGTGCGCATAGCCCTATCCTTAGCTTGCCGCTGTGATGGCGTAGGATTATAACCCGCGAAATATGTCACAGGCGTAAAGCCGTCAATTTCATTCAATTTCAGCGGCATACTCATCAATAAACATACCACGCGCGATCGAGCCACAAGGTATACTCCCCGCCCATGAATTCCCCACAACATATTCTCGAACACGTTTTTGGCTATACCGATTTCCGCGATCCTCAAAAAGCAGTTATCGACACACTGGTAGCCGGCAATGATGCCCTGGTATTAATGCCCACCGGCGGTGGTAAATCCCTGTGCTACCAGATTCCCGCCCTGGCGCGCCCCGGGTGTGGAGTTGTAATCTCCCCCCTGATTGCCCTGATGCAGGACCAGGTAGAAGCTCTTCAGGAAGCCGGCATCCGCGCCGCTTACTTGAATTCATCAGTGGCCTACGACGAAATCCAGGCAATCGAAAGCCAGCTATTACACGGTGAGCTGGATCTCCTCTATTTAGCCCCGGAGCGGTTGCTACAGCCACGAACCCTGTCATTACTGCAACGGGTAGAACTGTCGCTGTTTGCCATTGATGAAGCCCACTGTGTTTCCCAATGGGGGCACGACTTTCGCGCCGACTATCTGCAACTCAACTGCCTGCACGAGCAATTCCCCCGGGTACCCCGTATTGCCCTGACAGCGACAGCAGACAAGCGCACCCGTGCAGAAATTGCTCGCCGCTTGGACTTGGAAGAGGCCCGCCACTTTGTCAGCAGCTTCGACCGCCCCAATATCCAGTACCGCATTGAGCCCAAGGACAACCAGCGCCGCCAACTGCTGCAATTCTTACAGAATGGACACCAGGACAACGCAGGGGTTATTTACTGTCTGTCCCGAGCCAAAGTGGAGAACACTGCGGAGTGGTTGAGCCAGCAGGGCTTCACTGCCCTGCCCTATCACGCCGGGCTACCCGCCGAGACCCGCGCCGAGCACCAGCGCCGCTTCCTGCGTGAAGAGGGTGTCATTGTTGTCGCCACCATTGCATTTGGCATGGGGATTGATAAGCCGGATGTGCGTTTCGTTGTTCACCTGGACCTACCCAAAAGCATCGAAGCCTACTATCAGGAAACGGGCCGTGCGGGCCGCGATGGTGGGGCCTCAGTTGCTTTACTCCTCTACGGTCTCGAGGATGTGGTAAAGATCGGCCAGATGGTGGAGTCCTCAGAGGGCAGCGAAGAGCACAAGCGCCAGGAACGCAGCCGTCTGAATGCCATGCTCGGGCTGTGTGAAATCACCAGCTGCCGCCGCCAGGCCCTGCTGGACTATTTTGCGGAACCACTGGACAACCCCTGCGGCAACTGTGACACCTGCCTGGAGCCACCTGCCACCTGGGATGCCAGTGAGGCAGCGGTAAAACTACTCTCCTGTGTCTATCGCACCGGACAGCGCTTTGGCGCCAGCCACGTGATCGATGTACTACGCGGCTCCGAGAACGAGAAAGTCCGCAAATTCGAGCACGACCAGCTCTCCACTCATGGCATCGGCAAAGACCTGAGCGCGGCCGAATGGCGGGCAGTCGTGCGGCAGCTGATTGTTCGCGGCTATCTGGAGGTCGAGGGAGAATTCCAGGGGCTGAGGCTCACTGAAATTTGTCGCCCGCTGCTGCGACGGGAAGAGACTCTCAACCTGCGCAAGCTTCCCCCGAAAGCAGCGCGCTCGCAGAGCCGTGACAGTCGCAGCCTGGATGATCTCAGCCCAGAAAACCAAGTGCTTTGGGAAGCCCTGCGCAACTGTCGCAAACAGTTGGCAGAAGAGCGCGGCGTGCCGCCTTATGTCGTCTTCCACGATGCGACCCTGCGCGGCATGGTACAAGCCCACCCACAAACACGCAGCGAGCTATTAGCGGTCTCCGGCGTTGGAGACAGTAAGCTCGAACGCTTCGGCGATGCATTTTTGGCGGTTCTCAGGGATTTTCCCAAACACGAATAACTCCGAACAGTCGGGAGCTTTTCCCCAAAACACAGAGCTGTGTTACAAAGGGGCAAAGCAGTAGAACAATAATTGATAAACCCGACTGAGAGAGAACTATGAAAGTAATCGGCCACCTGATTAATGGCAACATGGTTAATGACACCGGTGCCGCAGGTAACTCCGAACTCCAAGAGGTCACCAACCCCTCCACCAACGAAGTGATCGCCCAGGTTTCGCTAGCCTCTAAAGTGACGGTTGAAGAGGCCATTAGTGCAGCTGAAGCAGCCTTCCCCGCTTGGCGAAACCTTCCGACGGCCAAGCGAGTACGGATTATGTACCGCCTGCGAGACCTGCTACAGGAAAACGCTACAAAGATTTGTGAGCTGATTACCCTGGAACACGGCAAAGTCCTCGACGATGCGATGGGGGAATTACAGCGAGGCATCGAGAATATCGAGTACGTTTGCTCTACTCCGGAAATGCTAAAGGGCGAACACAGTAAAAATGTCGGGCCGGCAATAGACTCCTGGAGCGAATTCCAACCGCTGGGTGTTTGTGCCGGCATAACCCCCTTTAACTTCCCCGCTATGGTCCCCCTGTGGATGTGGCCCATGGCAATTGCCTGCGGCAATACCTTTGTACTAAAACCCTCCGAACGCACCCCCTCCTCTGCACTGTTTATCGCGGAGCTGGGTATAGAAGCCGGCATCCCTACAGGGGTACTAAATGTAGTTAACGGCGGTAAAGAGGCCGTCGATACACTCCTCACCGATAAACGTGTCCAAGCGGTGAGCTTTGTGGGATCGACTCCGATCGCAGAGTATGTCTACACCACAGGCACCGCCCATGGAAAAAGAGTGCAAGCGTTTGGTGGTGCCAAGAACCATGCGATCATCATGCCCGATGCCGACCTGGACAACGCTGCCGCTGCTCTAATGGGCGCAGCCTATGGTTCCTGTGGTGAACGCTGTATGGCCATCTCTGTCGCTGTAGCGGTAGGTAATGAAACCGCCGATGCCCTTGTTGAGAAGCTCAAAGTACAAATTGCTGATCTGAAAATCGGCGATGGTATGGACAGCCAAAGCGATATGGGGCCACTGGTAACCCGGCAACACTTACAAAAAGTGGAGAGTTATATTGCCGCTGGTATCGAAGAGGGTGCCGAGTTGGCTGTAGATGGGCGCAACCAAACCGTTTCCGGTTTTGAAAATGGTAATTACCTGGGCGCCTGTCTGTTCGATCAAGTCACTCCGGAAATGTCGATTCATAGTGGGGAGATATTTGGCCCGGTACTCTGTGTGATGCGTGTCGAAACCATGCAAGAGGCCATGGATATTATCGATGCTCATGAATACGGTAACGGCACCTGTCTATTTACTCGCGACGGTGAGGCCGCACGCTATTTCAGCGACAATATTAAAGTTGGAATGGTTGGTATCAACGTACCTCTGCCGGTACCGGTAGCACACCACAGTTTCGGTGGTTGGAAGCGTTCATTGTTTGGTGACCTTCACGCATATGGACCCGATTCAGTGCGTTTCTACACCAAACGCAAAACCATCACCCAGCGCTGGCCTGCCAGCGGGGTTAGGGAAGGTATTCAGTTCAGTTTCCCCTCAAATCAGTAAGCACTGGGGTGGCAGCCCCTCAGGTTTCCCCTTCAAAAAAAGTGCCCGATTTTGTCGGGCACTTTTTTCTTACTATAAAGAGTTCCCCTCCTGATCTACCGCATCCAGCTGACGGCCATCCGGACCTCCATCTCTCGGCGGAATCAATACATCGATTTCTGGAGTCCCAGGTAACGCACTGGGATCAGTCAAAGCCCGGAGGAACTCAGCCAAAATTTCGATTTCGTCATCGGACTCGCCACGATTTGCCGGGCTATCACCAACCAAGTCCATGGTAAGCTGATAACCATTGGGTGCGACAATATCAACACAACCACTGCCCAAATACTCGAATTGCTCCAGCTCACACAAATCTGCAACAGTATCGGTCAAGGGTGTGCCAGTATCATCAACACCAAAATAACTTTGGATGGAATCCACAGTATTGAAGTAATGAGAGATATTTCGCTCTAAGCTGCCAAACTGTCCCGCGTGCCCCCATGGACCGGAAATGGAAACATTGAGAAGCGACGGCACCCTATATCTTTCCAAATCGCTACCATCTTCATTGGTACCGACTCCAATTTGTGGATAGCGAAACCCCCTGGACGTTTCCAAAGTAAAAAATGGCCCATCATGGCATTGTGCACAAGCAGTGTTGGTGTAAAACAGGATTCCACCACGTTTCTGCATCTCAGTCATGGCATCATCATTGCCATCAAGGAAGTCAAAGAAAGGGTTATCAATAAATAGCTGGGAAGCCTGGTAGGCAGCCAAGGCTTCAGACACCCGCAGGAAAGTTTTTTCGCTATCCCCAAAAGCGTCTTCGAAAAGTGAATCCCACTCATCACTCAAACCAGACGCAATGTTCTCGCGATAATCGCTATCACTGGCAAAGCTTCCCCGCTCACCCATTTCCTCTGCTGTAACTACAGGAAAGTGGGCCTGGGCCATCAACAGTGTCAGGGAATTACTGGCTATCTCTTCAGAAAAACTATTTACGTCATCAGAGACATCTCCATCATCAGTTCTGACCTGATTGGCTAAATAAGTAGCTTTATCCTCAATGTTGTTAATACCTGTTCTGAAACTGACTCTCCTATCCCAAAAAAGGCTATCCGACCAAATAGCAGAATTACAGGTGGGGGGCGAGTTACGCGGTAATAGCGGCATCAGATTACCATCGCTTCTACCGGGCCCCAATAAGTCAGGATTTACCGTATTTACACCAATCGGTAACGACAAACCATCACTGCCACAACCCAGTGTGGGGTGGTGACAAGATGAGCACGAAGAATCGTTATTTAAACTCAGGGATTTACTGTGAAATAAGCGCATTCCCAACTCAATAAGTGCGGGATCTTCCTCTCTGCGCAGCCGCGCCACATAAGCTCTTAATGCGCCTACTCGATCTCCCAGGCTTATAACCTCTGCGGCAGCCCTAAGACACTCATTGAGGTTTTCTGTAGCTATATCCCATACATCGCTAACTCGCTCACCCGCCGTACATTCATCGAGACGTGCAATTGTTGTATTTACTTCTGCAAAGGTTGTATCGACGGAGGTGCCGTTATACCAGTCATCGTCTCGATCGCTATCCAGTGTCCTTGCAATATCCTCATTTGACGGCTCACTGTAGCTACCGTCACTGACTTTCACGGCAGCGCTGTAGCTATATTTTGTACCGCTGGACAAACCACTATCTTCGAACCGCTCAGCCTGCGTCTCCGCTATCTCTTCACCATCGCGATATATTAAATAGGAAACATCACCACTCTCATTTGGCTCCCAGGAGATACGGATAGTGGAAGCCGAAGTCGTGACGGCTACTAAGTTAGAGGGAGACTCCAAATCTGTAGACACCTGCCCCCCACTGGAACCAGAGCTATCGTCACCTCCAGAGCTGCCACTGCTCCCTCCACCGCCACACCCCCAAAGCAGAAGCACCGCAAAAACAGCCAGGATACGCGTATTTACAGACAACAATAATTTTAAATACTTCTTAAAAAATAAATTCATCTTTAGTTTTATTTATTGGTCAAATAAACGAGCTCCAAATTACTCAACAATCAAGGAGCCTCTTACGCGGGATTATCAATTCACAAAAAACAGAGTCAACAACAACATTAAACCTCCATAAAAGAATGAGAACCAATCGAGCATTATTTTTTAAAAAATCCCCAAAAAAATAAAAAGAAGAAACACACTTCGAAAGTGACCAAAATCAGACCCTCATCCACCAAACCCAAAATGTAAGCAACACAAGTAATCGCACCAAGAACAATCAAGCACCATTAAGAGAACACTTACCACACAGATAACACCTCCAGACTTCAAGTTATTTACTTTATATTTGGAAGATGGGATCATCTGCGTACCAACAAACGAGAAAAACAATGAAAATAACAGGCCTCACTGTCGCACTAATTGCTGTACTTCTCTCTGCCAACCCAGCACATGCACAGGAGGATGCATCCTTTAAGAAATGTAAAAAGTGGCAACAAAAAATTGAGCACTTCCGCGAAGAGAGAAAAGATGGCGGATCGGGAGAGCAGATGGAGAAATGGAAAGACAAGATAAAAAAATTGAGAGAGAAATTTAAAGAATACAATTGCGATCAATATAAGCACAACTTGTAATCAAGGATTGGCAACTGCAGCATCCAAGAAAGGTTAAACGCCTTCCCCTTAATATCAGATGACCGTTAAATAAAAAAGGACGCCGAAGCGCCCTTTTTTGGCTGCATGACTGATTACCAGTGGAAATCAAACTTGTAGCCTACACCAATATTGAATGACCAGGGGTCAAAGAGATAATCACCACCGAATCTATGGCGATAGAACTCATTGTCATTATCGGTATCGAACCAGAATACGTCTGCCTCAATATCGGTATCTACATCATAGTAAATAGCCGCGAGATTAATCAGCCAGCTACTATCGTGACCGAAGTTAAAGTCGACACCAATTTGCCAGGTGTAACCCCAGTTGTCACCCAGGTTTACACGACCATCCCAAGGCCGGAACACTTCAACATCATCATCAAAAACCCACCAACCCCAATTCCTCAGGCGCTCATCGGTAAAGTCGGTATAGTTAATACCCACTCCCATATAAGGCTGAACCATGCAGCTAGGGTCTAACGGATAATAATTCAGATAAGCAGCCGTGATTTGAGGCTTCCACCTAGCAAAATCACGTCGACGATGGAATTCATCAAAGTCAGGGTTAAAACGACGTAGCCAGGGCCGGTTATCTCCTCCTGTATGGCGGTCACCCTCAGTGTAACTCAGGGATACACTCATATGGTCGGTGGCCCGCCACTCTACATTGATAAACCAGCCCCACTCATCACTGGGATCAACGTTGGAGCGGAATGCACCCCAATCGTCAATAAAATCATCCGGCCCCTCGAAGAACCTGTCCGCAAACGTGACATTATCCGAATTGGGCGAGATATAGGCCCCACCAATTCGAACCTTAAACTCCTGGGTCTTTGGTGGGGGAGGGGCATAGCCAGCCGGTCCTGCCGAAGCGACACTAGAGATTGCTAAGGCTAGGGGCGTCATAACGGGGATCAGAATACGCGTCATCTTCATTTGTGGTAACTCCATTGATATTCAGCAGATCAAACAGCAATCAGCCCAATCAATGGTCAGTCTAGTCGCACGAAGTAACAGGTGTAGAAAAAACAAACAAATGTTGGCGTGTAAAAAAGTATTTATTGTTTTCTGGCACTTAAACCGCTTTTTGGCGTTTAATTTTCCCGAACAAAGTATGATTTTTAAAATGGATAGGCGCCTCTTGGAATTCTAGCGGCCGCCAGAGCAAGAGGGGTATGAAGAGATCTAAATTTATAAACAAAAAATTAACGCCATTTCACCACTGATTCTTACAACCAGCAAAAGCTTATGAGGGCTTTCGTGACGCAAAAAGAAACTGAAAATTTTTGAATGGCTGTTTAAATGAAAAACGCGACAGGCTCCAGAACTGGAACCTGTCTGAGTTGTTTTAAATAAAGCGCTGAATTACGACTTTTTTCCACCACCCTGGCATTCAGGACTCTGGGGGGCCTGTCCCTCCCACTCTTCCGGGCTGTAGGTGTGCAAAGCCAGAGCATGTATTGGGCCAGCCATTTCTTCAGACAAAGCCGCATAGACTTTTTGATGGCGCTGCACTTTCCTTGCTGAATTGAACGCCTCACTCACCAAAACGACCCGAAAGTGCATTTCAGAGCCAACAGGCACATTGTGCATATGACTTTCGCATTGCACTTCAATATGCTGAGGGGAAAATTCCGCAGTCAGTTTATGTTTAATTGTCTCAGCAAGACTCATCTATCAACTCCTTTATTTGCAATACAGCAAGGCTACTTTCCTGAACCTAGCTGACAACCTTAGCCTGTTGCTTTCTCGCCTCCACAATCGCTTCATAGGCAACAGTAATACTTTTCATCTGATCATCAGCATGACGCATAAACTCTTCAGGCAACCCCTTGGAAGCAATTTTATCGGGATGGTACTCTGCTGCTTTTCGGCGATAAGCTAATTTAAGCTCTTTATCGCTAGTCTCCGGGGTACAACCCAGCACTGCGTAATGCTGCTCCAGATTTGCAGCCGTACTCCTCCCCCCGTGCAAAAACTCATTTTGCATTGCCGCAAATAAAGATTCATGCAACCCAAGATCAATAGTGATGCGTTTTAAAATTTCTTCTTCTGCGCTGTGTAATTCACCATCGGCATAAGCAACAGCAAATAATAGGCGATACACCATTTCCCGCATTGCTTGATCGCGAACCAGCTGGCGATACTGTTTTGCGTAATCGTAAATGCTGTACTTATCAGTCTTGGCATTTTCAAAAATACGGATTGCATGCTTGCGCTCCTCAGTGCCCAGACGGAGGTTATTTCTAATAAAGCCCTCTATAAACTCCACTTCAGCTTTAGAAACCAGGCCATCTGCCTTAGCCATTTTTGCCAGCATCGAAAATAGAGTCACAATGAAGATTGTCTGGGCTCCATCCCTGCTCAGGGCCGAAGCAGCCTTCCCGAAGCGCTGCTGCAAACTGGAACCAAATGAACTGCCGATCCAGGCTCCCAATGCCGCACCAATTGGGCCGCCAAACATAAAACCAAAGCCTGCACCTAACCCCGCCCCTAACCAGGACATACACTCTCCTAGACGCTAAAAGTCGCGCCCGCTATATAAGAATCAAACAAGTAAAACGCGCCTATCATACCACGTACTACGGCGCCTTAATCCCCAAATATGAATCGCTGGTCACAACCCAATAGAACTGAACCCGCCAGGTCTATCTTTTGACGCGGCAATCAATCTCGAAACTATCACTAGTCCTCAGGCCCAATTATGTTTGAAAGTGAAAATCGAACTTAAAGGCAAGCCGAATGAAAATGCGGCCAGACACAGCTCTCTTTCGCCCCCTATTGGCTTTATGTGCCATAACACTCCTCACGTTAACCGGTTGCGATCAACATCGAGGTACATCCCAGCAAGAGGAGGCCAGCAGCACTCCAGGGCACCAGGACTGGGAAACTATCGTAGAGGTCCTTCTGCACCCCCGCTGCCTAAATTGCCACCAGTTGGAGATGCCACTTATAAATGAAGGGTCTCCCCATGTTCCAAGAGTGGAGCGCGGTCCAGATAATATGGGGGCAGGTACCATGCGTTGCAATAACTGCCATTCAAATAAAAACAACCCTGTTACCGGTGCGCCTGGAGCTCCAGGGTGGGTTATGGCACCCATTGAGTTGAACTGGTCACAAAAATCCTCCGCTCAAATCTGCAAGCTGTTAACTACTCCCCAGGACAACGGCGGGCGAGCACCAACCAGTCAACTGGAGTTTGTCAGTACCAGCCCACTGGTATTGTGGGGATGGCACCCCGGTGACAGCCGCCAACCGGTAAATATCCCCCACGATAAGTTCATTGAAGCAATGAAAGGTTGGATTGCAGCAGGGACACCCTGTCCACCGGAGAGGACATCAAACTAATTATGTATTTGCTAAATCTAATATTATGCGGTTTACATTGAGATAAAAATTCTTGAAAAAATATAATCTTAGTAATACAAACATCGAAATAAATAACAGTTCGGTATCTAGGGAGCCTCTGAATAACTCCGTAATGCCTCTGCGGGTCTTGAAGGCTGCAGATGTTAGGCGCAGCTCGCCGCGAATGGCCGTAGCCCTTTGCAAGAGCTGCAACGCAGCAGCTGTGGCCTTCAAGGCCCGCCCTTCGGGGCTTGCAGAGCGATTCACACTCCGCGTTGCGACTTCTTGAAAGGTCTAGACATTCCTGCGAAGCCGCGCCTTGACTGTGAACCGCTCTGCATGCCAGAGGTATCACGGAGTTATTCAGAGGCTCCCTAGCTGAAGTTATTCTCGGAACCCTTTTATGGCCCACGATTTAACGCTAGACCATCTAAGAAACACCTACTCCCAAGGTATTACAACACCGCGTGAACTCATTGCCAGTCTATTAAAGCAAGCACTGCAGCAAGCCAATTATAACGCCTGGATAACCCTATTAACGCGAGAAGAGCTAGAGCCCTATCTAGAAGCATTGGACCGAATAAGGCCCAGCGATCTGCCATTATACGGAGTGCCCTTTGCTATCAAGGATAATATTGATCTTGCTGGAGTACCTACAACAGCAGCCTGCCCAGACTTTAGCTATATCCCTCGCGAAAGCGCATTTGTTGTAAAGCTATTGATTGAAGCAGGAGCCGTGCCGCTCGGCAAAACCAATCTCGATCAATTCGCCACCGGTCTAGTAGGTGTTCGCTCCCCTTACGGAGAAGGTAAAAACTCTTTTAACCAGGAGTATATTTCTGGCGGGAGCAGTGCGGGATCAGCTATTGCCACAGCACTTGGGCAAGTCAGTTTTGCTTTGGGAACAGATACTGCTGGTTCTGGTCGGGTACCTGCGGCACTCAATAATTTAATAGGCCACAAGCCCACTCGGGGACTGCTGAGCACTACAGGGGTTGTCCCCGCCTGTAAAAGTCTCGACTGCATATCAATATTCGCCCTAAATTGTCAAGATGCCGCCAAGCTACTTGATATTACGGCGAAGTTTGATTCAGCCGACATCTATAGCCGTACCACCCCATCTTCAAATAGGCTGCGGTATTTCCAGAAAAGCTTCCCTAACAATAAGATCAGTTTTTCTTTTGGTATACCTGAGCAACTTGATTTTCAAGGGAACAAAGAAACCCAGGCACTCTTTAATCAATCTATCAAAAAATTAAAAGTGCTGGGCGGACGGGCTGTAACTGTAGACTTTAATCCTTTTATAGAAGCGGCAAAGCTACTATACGAAGGTCCCTGGGTAGCCGAGCGCTGGATTGCAACTCAAGGTGTAAAACCGAAATCCATGCTTGAGGTAATCCGGAAGGTTATTAACTCCGCGGAAACAAAAACTGCAGCTGATGCTTTCTTGGGACAATACCGCTTACAAGCACTAAAGAGAACCTGTGATAAAACACTGGAGAATGTCGATTTTATCATTATTCCCACTATACCGACTGCTTACACCCGCCAGCAAATATCCGAGCAACCCATTCAAAGAAATTCTATTCTCGGAACCTACACAAATTTTATGAATTTATTGGACTATTCTGCGACCGCAGTGCCCGTTGGCTTTCTTAGTTCCGGAATTAGCTGGGGAGTCACTTTGTTTAGCCAGAAACATTGCGATATGTCCCTGCTAAGTTTTTCTAATAGTTTACACCAGGCCTGTAATCTCCCATTGGCTGCTACAGGAGAACGCCCGGGAGAGACGTCCAACCAAGACAGCGGCTCTCGCCATTAGCTCTGGCAAAAATTGTAGTCTGTGGTGCACATCTCAAAGAGTAACCTCTCAACTGGCAACTCACTGAGCGGGGAGAACAGTTATATCAGAAAACAACAACCAGTCACCAATACCGACTCTATGTTCTCCCCGAGGAGGAGCGCCCCGCTCTGGTTCGCGATGAATCAAGAGATGGGCAAGCCATCCAGGCGGAAATATGGCAGTTACCAAGCGAATATTTCGGTAGTTTAGTTGCTGCAATACCCTCTATGGAAGCTGGCTTAACTGGCTCCAATCCAAACACTAAGCCCACTCGGCAAATTTACTTAGCCAGGAGGCATTCATTTTCCTTCCTACTACAAAGAGCTCTTCACTAGATTTTATATCTCCATCCTCCACCCTAACGATTACCCCACCCATTTCAGTTATCAGAGGCTCAGGCAGAAAAGCGAGCAGCCTATTATTTTTTACTAGCTGGCAAAGAACCCCATAATCATTTACAACGACCTGCACCTTGCGAGGATAATTAATTTCTGGCCAGCCATCGCTGCCTATCCCCCGCTCTTCACCACAGAAGGGTGATATCCTCGGTGCGGCAAATGGATATTGCAAGATATCTGACAGTGAAGCCTTCACCTCAGCCCCCTGCTCCACGATCAAAGAGTGATCAGGCCCTGCAGCAATACACATTGATACTGAGCCAAGTGGCCGAGCATCCATTGTGGATGACAACTGCCCCAAAACCGCTCCGGTTATCAGGGCCAGGTCTACCTCCCCCCTGGATAACATCTTCAATGCCAAGGCTTCATAGGCCGATGTGAATGACAACCGCCCCCCTGCTTCCTCAGTAGTAAATTTGCGGTGGATAAATGTACCCCAGGCTAGTTGCAGCATGGTCGGAGCAGCAATTCGGCACTCCTGATTTACCTTTAGCTCGCCAACTTCAGAGCGAATTCTTCTGGCAATCGCCACCATCTCAACCGCCCGACTTTGCAGTCTGCGGCCTGCGTCATTGATTTTCAGTTGCTTGCCAACTCGATCAAACAGGCGAGTACCCAGCTCTCCTTCCAGCCGCTTTAATGTTTTACTCAATCCACCCGGGCTCGTATCCAGCCTGTCTGCGGAGCGCTGCAGGTTCTCCGTCGCAGCAATCACTAGAAACTTCTCAAGTGCTTCTATTTCCATAGTGGAATCAAATATCTCTATTTTTGAATCGATTATTCACTAGAGTACTCTTAGAATCCCCTGCATCCAAGTTCATAGCTACACAAAACCGATGAAAAATATTCTTCTCTTTTTGGCGCTGACAATCAGCTCAAGCGTATGCTTCACACAATCTTCATTAGCACAAAGTGACAATTCGGTCGGAATTCATGGCATGGCCCTGTTTACCGTCGGCGGGCAAATTATTGCCACACACATGCCACTACATGGCGGAAAACACAGTCATCAAGTTATTTTGGAATTGGAGACTGATGACCAGGAGGCGGTGCAAAACCTCCTCAAGCTAAACGAGTTAGTTACATTGCTTCCAGAGAAATTTTCTTTACGCGAACTACGCGAGGGAAAACTCAATGCCTTTAACGCCGAATTGTTTACAGGGCATTTTGAACGAGGAGGAAAACTTGCGCTTCAAGCTGTTACTTTCCGGGTAACCTCTCGACTAATGGACAGTCCCCTTACCCGTACAGAAAATGGGCACTACCAATTAATACTTCTTGAAAATTCCACTTTGCTTGTGCATGAAATTGCATCCACCCCCAGCTTCGACCAAATACTGCTGGTCAGCACCGACCATAATTTTTCCAGCGACATTCATAGCAGCAGTTTAAAACCGCTTTCGAAAGATAGCTGGCCAAAAAGCCTAACTAAAGCCGGCATCCACTATAAGGAAGAACTGTATTTTGAAAATCAGGATTTCCAGTAAATGACCAAACCGATACTGATTATCCAACATGAGGAAACTGAGGGCCCGGGGTATATTTATGACTGGGCTACAGAGAAGCGAATACCGCTTTCTATCATTAACCCTCAGAAATCACCACTTCCTCAAAGCGGCTTTAGCGGAGTTATTATCCTTGGTGGGATGATGAACGTTTGCGAGCGCGAAAGGCTCCCCTGGCTTGCCAATGAGATTGCATGGGTAAAAAACTGCATTGAACTTCCGATCCCAATACTGGGCATCTGCCTTGGGGCACAGATTCTTGCATATGCATTGGAAGCAGAGGTCCGCCAACTTCCTCAAGAGGAAATGGGCTGGCTACCTATAAGGTCTACAACAGCACTGAATTTCAATTTAGAGAATGTATTCCAGGCACATAGCTATTTCTTTGAAATTCCGGAGGGAGCAATTTGCTTGGCAGAATCTGACTTGTGCCCTCATCAGGCCTTTTTATTCAGCGAAAGAATAATGGGTTTGCAGTTTCACCTAGAGTGGTCCAATGAAGATATTGCCCAACTATTTCCTGAATACTTTAAAACCTACGGTTCCTCAGAGAAGCTCCATCAGCAAGGGCGTGACTTTTTATATAAGATCCTAGACACTCACTTCTGTAAAATAGGCAACCTTAGATAAGAAGCTTAAGTATGAACAAGTGGTGCAAAGCTGTACTCTCACCTATTAGTTATCGTCCTTACTTTGTAAGGGGTAGCCAGGGGCGCAAACTCATCCAAGAGTAGCCGCCCCATATTAAACTGGCTATTAGTTACTACTCATCGGAGCATTCAATTCCACTCTCAAAGCAAAGGCCACCACGTTGGGAGCAAATTTCAAGTAATCTCCCCTTCGCCTCAATACGACTAAAACCTTTAGAATGAATACCGCCAGCTTTTACATCTGACATATAACAAGCCCACTTAGGGCGCTCCTCCACCGGAACTGGATGTGCCAATTCAGACTGAGCTTCAATACTCGCCTGCAACTCCAAAATCAGGTCCTGAAGCCGACGGACATTTTTTCGCAACTTAACCACTTCTTTTTCTAAGTCACGAACATTTTCAGCTCCAGCACCCTGTTTGTGATCAGAGTGTACTTCTTTACGGAGCTTAACCACCTCTTTTTTTAACTGGCGGACTTCTTCCGCAGTTTGATGATTATCATGTGCAAATGCACTGGTGGAGAAAAGAGCAAAGGCAATTAAGAATGGCAAACTACGCATTGGGGTTACTTCCTAATGAATTTTTATTCCAGTAAAAATTTTGGGAGGAATATAGCGCAACTAACCTTAACTCAAAATGAATTCTATCGATGGAGATGCTCTGTTGACCGGATAAACATACCTACTCCAGCTATGACTGCCTCTTCACATTATTTAAATCAGAAGGATCTGTTTTAACCAGCAAAAGCGGACAAAATGCATTTGTTTTAGGTCAACAAAAAAGGGCGAACACTGTTCGCCCTCTCTTCCAAAGCCATGGATTTTGGTTACCCGCCAGTGAGGCTCCGCACCATACTGATCATCACACCCGCAGCCACCGCAGAACCGATAACACCGGCTACGTTGGGGCCCATTGCGTGCATCAACAGGAAGTTGTGAGGATTGGATTCGAGTCCCACTTTGTTGGACACCCGCGCGGCCATAGGTACGGCAGAAACACCAGCAGAACCAATCAATGGGTTAATCTTGTGCTTGCTGAATACATTAATCAACTTAGCCATCAACACGCCAGCCGCAGTGCCGATCGCAAATGCCACAATACCCAAAGCCAAAATACCCAGAGTTTTAGGGTCGAGGAATTTGTCTGCCGCCAATTTCGAACCAACGGAAAGTCCCAGGAAAATAGTGGTGATATTGATCAGCGCGTTCTGAGCGGTGTCCGACAAGCGGGAAACGACTCCGCACTCACGCATCAAGTTACCAAAGCAGAACATACCCAACAGCGGTGCAGCAGCTGGCAGGAACAGGGCCACTAAAATCAGCAGCAACATCGGGAAGGCAATTTTTTCCCGCTTGCTCACATGGCGCAATTGCACCATTTCAATTTTGCGTTCCTGCTCAGTGGTCAGGGCTCGCATTATCGGCGGCTGAATCATAGGTACCAGCGCCATATACGAATATGCCGCTACAGCAATAGCCCCCAACAGGTCCGGGGCCAATAGACTGGAAACATAGATAGCTGTGGGACCATCTGCTCCACCGATAATACCGATCGCAGCGGCATCGGCGATTGAGAAGTCCATGATTCCCGCTACCGAGAGACCCACAGCACCGAGCACCGTGGCAAAGATCCCAAACTGGGCCGCTGCACCGAGGAACAAGGTGCGCGGATTGGCGAGTAGCGGACCAAAGTCGGTCATAGCCCCTACGCCCATAAAAATCACCAACGGCGCAATGCCGGAGGCAATAGCTACGGAATAGAAGTTATACAGCATACCGTTATTGAAACCGGCATCCCGGGCAAACTCAGCTGCTTGTACTTGCACGGCTGCCGGCGCACTGGCCAGAGCTTCCTTCAGCGCGGGTAAAGCTGAAGTACTATCAAGACCCAGGATCTGGGCCATTTGCGTCAAAACAGCTCCATCTCCCTGGGTAAGGGCTGTCTCTGCGGCTGAGAGTGCCAAATCAGCACCGGGAATATTGGCCAGGATTCCGCCGAAACCGATAGGCACCAAAAGCAGGGGCTCAAAGTTTTTGCGAATGGCCAAAAACAGCAGGCCCAGGCCCACTAAAATCATAATGAACTGGCCCGATGCCATCTGCGCGACACCGGAGGAATGCCAAAGAGTAATCAGATTATCCACGTGTGACTCCTACCTTTGGCTATGCAATAGACAGCAGGGCATCACCCACCGCCACTGAATCGCCTTCTTTTACTGCCACACTGGCGACGTTACCGGCACGAGGGGCACTCACCACAGTTTCCATCTTCATCGCTTCCAGTACTAACACCGCCTGGCCTTCACTCACCTGATCCCCAGGCTTCACCATTACTTTGAAGATATTTCCAGCGAGAGGCGCATTAACCGGCTCACCTCCGGTAGCAGGCACGGAAGGTGCACTAGCTGCAGATGCGGGAGTACCACCGGACACAGGGGCAATATTGGTTAAGTCGCCACCATCGGCCACAGTGACGGTGTAGCTCTGTCCCTCTACAGTCACGGTGTAAACTTCTTCACCTTTGTCGTTCTTGACTGCAGCACCTTCATTACCGGTAGGTACTGGCTCAAAAGCTTCTGGATTACCACGGTTCTTCAGGAACTTCAGGCCAATCTGCGGGAAGAGTGCATAGGTAAGCACATCGTCGATCTCCCCCTCACCATCGGTCAGGGCCGCATCTTGTTCACCCGCTTTCTCTTGAAGCTCCAGGGTTAACTTGTCCAACTCTGGTGCCAACAGGTCTGCCGGACGACAGGTAACCGGATTCGCCCCATCCAGTACCCGGACCTGCAGCTCCTGGTTAACTTCAGCAGGTGTCGCACCGTATTCGCCTTTCAAGACGGCGGCTGTCTCTTTAGAGATCGATTTGTAACGCTCTCCAGTCAGGACATTGAGCACCGCCTGGGTACCCACAATCTGGGAGGTGGGGGTAACCAGCGGGATAAAGCCCAGGTCTTCACGCACCCGCGGGATTTCCTCTAGCACATCATCCAAGCGATCCCCGGCGCCCTGTTCGCGCAGCTGGCTCTCCATATTGGTGAGCATGCCACCCGGCACCTGGGCCACCAGGATGCGGGAGTCCACGCCTTTCAAGGAGCCCTCAAACTTCGCGTATTTCTTGCGAACGTTACGGAAGTAAGCCGCAATTTCTTCCAGCAGATTAATATCCAGCCCGGTGTCCCGCTCAGTGCCTTCCAAAATCGCCACCAACGCTTCGGTTGGGCTGTGACCATAGGTCATGGACATAGAGCTGATCGCGGTGTCCACGTTGTCGATACCCGCCTCGATACACTTGAGAGCGGTAGCAGTAGATAAACCGGTAGTAGCGTGGCACTGCATATGGATGGGGATGTCCACGGCGGCCTTCAAACGTTTCACCAGCTCGTAGCCCTCATAGGGGCGAAGCAGACCGGCCATGTCCTTGATCGCGATGGAATCCGCTCCCATATCCTCGATCTGGCGCCCCAGGTCCACCCACAAGTCCATGGTGTGTACTGGGCTCACGGTATAGGAGATGGTGCCCTGAGCGTGCTTCTCTTGTTTCTTCACCGCAGCCAGTGCGGTTTTCAGGTTGCGCATATCGTTCATCGCGTCGAACACGCGGAATACGTCTACCCCATTGACTGCAGCGCGCTCTACAAACTTCTCAACCACGTCATCCGCATAGTGGCGGTAGCCGAGAATATTCTGTCCCCTGAACAGCATCTGTTGAGGCGTATTCGGCATAGCTTTCTTCAATTCACGAATACGCTCCCAGGGATCTTCGCCGAGATAGCGAATGCAGGAGTCGAAAGTGGCCCCCCCCCAGGACTCCAGAGACCAGAAGCCAACTTTATCGAGCTTCTCAGCAATCGGCAGCATATCGTCCAGTCGCAGTCGGGTAGCGAACAGTGACTGGTGGGCATCGCGCAGGACTACATCGGTAATCCCCAATGGCTTTTTAACCTCAGTCATGGGTTATCTCTCTCGGCAGAAATTATTGGAAATTGTTTGGAAGCGATTGGTGGTTAGCGTCTTTTGCGATGCTGTTCGATCGCCGCTTTAATCACCGCATGTAAATGGGCCTTATCATTCCCTGCGGTTGGGGAAGGCGTGTGGGATACGGGCTCCGCTTCGGGAAAATAGCGGGAGATGATTCTCGACATAATACCGGTACCGATCACCAGCAATAGCAGAAAAGTAAAAACAATTCCCATACCAAACAGGGTGATATCTAGCCCCTGTTGCAAAAGTGTTTCTTGCACTGTTTATTCCCCCTGGCACCAGGCAATAAAACCAGCCATTCCGGACGGTTTCATCTGTCCCCGTAACACTATGAATTTACGTACCTATTTATTCAGGACAGCTGAAACACCCCAATTGATATTTTGTGCATATGTAAAATCTTCGCTCACAATTAAACAAATTTATGTCGTACAACCAATAAACTTGCCCGGGAAAATCTCACTTAGCCCAGCCGTCCCAAATTTCTGCACATCGGAATCTTATTCCCTAGACCGGTAATTTCAACCGCCGCTGCACCTGGTCCTCCCCCAAAAAGAGCGGGCACACAGGAAAAAATTCGTTAGCTCCAAAATGCTGATATTTTTCTATTATCAATACAAGTTGCTTTTAAAATCAAACACTTATTGGTTTCAGGGGCAACGGAGGGGTCTAAATTACCACGCCCAATTTTGGTGCGAAACATCAATAGGCTGAGTTTATTTCTCCTACTTTTATATACTGAAGAATGATCGTTTTTGCGCCATTACAATAACTTGCTGATAGAATATGCGCCTTTAGATTTATGATTTACCTCTCAACTGACTTATGACCGACAAGACACCTACCCCAGAACCCACGATTTACCAGGCACCAATGGAGGGGGTAATCGACCATCACGTGCGTGCCCTGCTCTCCGCCATTGGAGGAGTCGATATCTGTGTTACAGAGTTTGTTCGTGTCACTAATACTCGCTTGCCTCGCAGAGTATTCACCCGCTTGTGCCCAGAGGTCGACAAAGGTGCAAAGACCCCAAGCGGGATTCCAGTACGGTTACAGCTGTTAGGCGGCAACCCCAATGCAATGGCAATTAATGCAGTAAAAGCAGTTGAGTTCGGTGCTACAGCAATTGATCTCAATTTCGGCTGCCCTGCAAAATCAGTGAATAACAGCGACGGTGGCGCCTGCCTATTGCAAAGCCCTCACAGAGTGGAAGCTATTGTAGGAGCGGTTCGCCGCGCTGTCCCTGTAAACATCCCGGTCACCGCAAAAATCCGGCTGGGCTTTAATGATCGCTCTAGCTATATGGATAACGCCCAGGCCGCAGCAGCTGGCGGCGCAAATGAATTGGCAGTACACGCTCGCTCCAAAGTCGATGGCTATAAACCCCCAGCCTACTGGGAATACATCGGTGAAATTCGCCAAACACTGGAAATCCCAGTCATTGCCAACGGGGATATCTGGACACTTGAGGAATTTCAACGCTGCCGTGAAGTAACCGGATGCGAAGCATTTATGTTTGGTCGCAGCCTGCTAGCCAGGCCAGATTTGGGCAAGCAGATAAAAGCCTACTGCTCAGGTGAGAGCTATACAGCAATGGGCTGGCAAGAGATTATTGAAATTCTTTGGGGTTACTATCAAACCACCCGAGAAGTTTACCCTTCCAAGTATCTGGGCAATCGTATTAAGCAATGGCTCGCTTACTTGAAATTGGCTTTTCCTGAAGCCCAATTGTTCTTTGATAAAATAAAACGTCTCAGGGAGGCAGAAGAGCTTGATAGAGCTTTTTTCGAAGAGCGGAAAATTCAAATAGCATCAACTGAGGCAGCCTAATTTTCCGCACCTCTGCCAGTATCGGAATTGATACTGGCAGAGGAAGTTACCCGCTCAGATCCACTCTCACAGATCCATTTTTGACTGTCGACTCAAGTATGCCGGATTGAAGAATTTTTCCGCTAACTGATGCGCAGTGCTACTTTCGTAGTGAACTCTGGTTTCAGTGGTAGCCTTGATGCTATCAACTAAAACCATCTCCTCCACAAATAGCTCTTCATCCTTTATCCCCGATACAAAATGCGCAACCTTAGCCAACTTTCCAGATTTCAAGTAAAGCTCCGCTTGGATTGGGAAGAGACTCTCACTATCAAGCCACAATGTTATCTTTTGATAGCTGGCTCCTTTGGTTTTTGCCTCCAGCTGAAGTTTGTGGGTCAATTTACCCTTTAGAATTTCACTTGCCTCGAACTGCCCCCGATAGTCCTGGCTCCAAGTCAAAGTGGCGATATCACCAATTGAAGCCTCCCCCAGCAATCTTTGCATCGGTGTAATGCGGATAGGGCGGCGGCTGCGGGGCATCAATAGCCAGTAGTTATCCTGCAGCATCAGCATTTTTTGCCCTTCTTCACCAATACCTTTAAATACCACCAATGATTTTCTCTCAGGGCGAGTATAAACATGGTAGCGATCTTCGCTTTCTAACTCTCCCTGTTTAAAAACCTGGATGTTGGTGACAACTTTTGAAGATGACTCTCCAAGACGATAGGAATCGGCTTTGGCCAACATGCTTTCTACCTGTACAGCGGAAAAATGACTTTCCTTCTCCTCAGTCCCAGCTGAAACAAAGGGAGAGAACATCAGCAACAAACCAATCGCCAAGCTAACTCTGCCTAATCTTAATTTATACATGGACCAATGCCTCAGTAATCGGTTTATTGACACCTTTCCGTGCCGCAAGGAAGGATGAAAAAACACATATCGCAGCTATTGCAACCGAAATCATCCAAGCCAAGTTAATAGAGAAATAAACAGTCAAAGGATATCCCGTTGTTTTTCCCGGAGGTGGCGGCATAGTAATGTCAAACATCATCAATCCAGCGCTTATCAGACCAGCCAAAATAACACCTGCTAAAGACCCCACTACAGCAAGTACTAAAGCCTCCAATATAAACCCTGTTATCAATTCCACTTTGGATGCACCCAATGCGGACAAGGTACCTATTTCCCGTGTTCTCTCTGTTACCGACATTGCCAGCGTATTGAAAAGCGAGACAAAGATAACCAGTGCCATAATGATTCCCATCAACCCAAAAATTCGATCATAAAGACTCTTCACTCCCTGATAGAAAAAGGCACGATCCTCCCAAGTTGTAATTTCCAGCTCTGGAACTAACTCACGCAGCCTTTCCTGCAAGCTCGATGTCTTATCAAGGCTGTAGCCATAGATTGCCATGGTTGAGACCCTGTCACTATCTAAAAGGAACTGCGCAGCCTGAACAGAAATATATACTTGACGCTTATCCATATCTGGAACACCAGTCCCGAAAACTCCCCTAACCTTAAAATCCATTGCATTGAGAGCCCCATGAACTGTAGAGGACATTAAAGTAATATAATCCCCAGGCCTTACATTAAGATTTCTTGCGAGATCTTTACCCAGCATAATCTCAGGATCACTGATATCTTCACGGTTTGATAAAATACTGCCCTCAGTGACATTTAGAAAAGGCCCCTTCACCCGAAATTCACTTGGCAATATCCCCTGACCTAAAAAAATAGAAGACTTATCACCATTGGAAATTAACCCTTGCAGATAAACTCTAGGCTGCACGGCCTTCACATTTTCCTCAACCAACAAGTCCCTACGTAATTTATTGGCATTATCTAAACCAAGCTGAAGAGGAAAGTCCTCATCAGAAGAGAAATATCCCGGCTGTGTTAGCACCAAATGCCCCTCACTGCGCGCCGCGCTCTCTTTAAGGGATTGATATGTAAATAGGCCAAAACCTCCGGAGGTCATCAAGGCCGTTACCACAATGGAGATAATGGCAACAGCAAGAAAGCTTCTGCGACGATTGCGCAATAAATTTAAAACCGCGACTTTTAAGCGACGCATAAAGCACTCTCCTGCAGAATTACACCATCTTTCAACTCAACAACTCTATCGCAATGACGAGTCATTCGATCATCATGACTGGCAACAATAAAAGCTGTTTTTTGCTCCACTCCCAAATTTTTCATTAACTCAATAATTTGTTGTGCGGTAACACTATCCAAGCTGGCCGTAGGTTCATCAGCAATTACCAGTTTGGGCTGATGCACCAGTGCTCGAGCGATTGCTACTCTCTGCTGTTGTCCACCTGAAAGTCGATCTGGCCTGTAGTTGGAAAACTGGGACAGCCCGACATGATCCAACATGCCCATTACACGCCGCCTTACTTCACCTTCTTTCATTCCATTCAAAAGAAGTGGAAAGGCTACATTCTCAAAGGCTGTCATTACCGGAACCAAATTAAACTTTTGGAATACAAAACCCAGCTGGGTACGACGGATCTTCATTGACTGCCGATGGCTTTTTCTCAGCACCTCGCCGGCAAAGCAGACTTCTCCGCTGTAATCATGATCCAGTAGCCCGCAAATATTTAACAAGGTACTTTTACCAGACCCCGATGGTCCGCACAGAGCTACCATAGTGCCTGCTCGAATATCCAGATTCACATCTTTTAGGGCCCTAAGTTGAACCTCACCGGAAGTGTAAGTCTTTTCAATATGAGTGAGCTGTAACATAGATTTACTACCTGTTCGCACTATTAGTCAGAGTTTTTAACATCACCACATGGATTTGATATGCCATGACTCTCAGCCTTTGCTCCCCATAAATTCACTAACGCCTTGTCACTCTCAAGCTCTGCAGCCTGCAATGCGCCACAGTAAATCCAGCGAGTAGCGTCTGGCGGCATATATCCTATGCGTGGATCGCCCATCAACTCATGATAAAGTTCAAACCCACGGTCAAAAGAATTAAAGAACTTTGGCACTTTAGTAAAAGTTGTTGCGGCAATGCCTTTAAGCAACAAGTCTTGAGGCATCCCCTGAGAGGAACGACCAGGGTTATCCATTTCTTCAATTATGGTGAGCGCCTTATCCATACGGGCAATTCCATTCTCTGCATAACTGACCTTTCTCCAGGGCAACCAGCTTTCTTTTGCCATTAGAGTCTCACTGGCTCCCAGGTAAAAAAGTGCAATAGGATCAGAAGGATTATCTTTCTGTAACGCCTTAAAAGCCTCATAGGACTCCTCTATCGCCGCCCCACCCTGTGCTGCCGCTTTTTGGTACAAATCTTCAATTTGTGCGTCCTGGGCAGCAAGAGATGAAACGCTCACCCCAAGATTTAAAGCCATTATTACAAGTAACCTTTTCATTACACTTCTCCTTGCTTCTGAATTTCTAATAGATTACCTAGCATCCAAGTATCATTCAGGACAGTGCGATGAACTGTCTCTGGGGAGGATAAGAGGCAGAAACTTATGCTAAATGGCTGTAGGAAGCCTCTGAATAACTCCGTGATACCTCTGGCATGCAGAGCGGTTCACAATCAAGGCGCGGCTTCGCAGGAATGTCTAGACCTTTCAAGAAGTCGCAACGCGGAGTGTGAATCGCTATGCAAGCCCCAAAGGGCGGTCCTTGAAGGCCACAGCTGCTGCGTTGCAGCTCTTGCAAAGGGCTACGGCCATTCCCGGCGAGCTGCGCCTAACATCTGCAGCCTTCAAGACCCGCAGAGGCATTACGGAGTTATTCAGAGGCTCCCTAGAGGGTGGATAGGTGGAAAATTACTGCACGCGAAGAGATGCTATCGTTAAAGTGTCTAAACTCAGGAGAGAGTACCAATTAGTAAAGACTGCATAATCGCCAAAACATTGAAGACTTGGTATCTAAATTGATACTAATAAGAGTGCGCGATGCACATAGAGAGGATACAGACCAAAAGAGCAGTTCCTTTGATCTGTATAAAATATCAAATGAAATTTACAAAGACTAATCCACCATTGCAATATGGGTGGTCATTTCACCGACAGACTGTCCCAAATTATTTGTAGCTATAGTACGAACAATAAAAACATCGTTTTCAACATCTAAGAGTTCTACTTTTATATCTACATCTTGTCCTGCCAGCGCTAAGTTGTCCGCACATAAATCCGCAGAAGTAACTATAAAACGAGCACTATCTTCACCTGTCAACCGCCTCAAAAATATACAACATGACTTAATAAGGCTCTGCGAGGCAATAGCAACGGGCAACGCTTTCACCCTATCAAAATGCCCCATGCACATTTCTGGAGTAACTCTACCGATACTTGCCGTCAGAGACATTAGATCAATATTATGTACATTAATATCAATACTTTTGGAGTAAGGATTAATATCGCTAATAACAGGAGTGATATCATGGATACTATCACTATATATCTTATGGAAAGATCGCTCCCGCATTACATGATATTTCACGTTAAGTCGTGCCGCCACTTCACCAGCAGGGTCTAACAATTCTGCCTCAGCAACTAACTCTCTCTTACTGGCAAATACGGCTTTGGTTCGGGCCAGAAGGTAATCAGGGCGCATATCAGAAACAAAGCTATCATAAGTTTTCAAATCAGCTTTGCGCGCCAAGTAGTAATGCTTGGATCTTACTGGATTGGCCAAAGCGCCAAAACAAGAGCCCAAAATTGCCAAGTGTCGACCAATCTCCGCGACATCCATTAAACTACTTTCATATGTACTTTGACATTGCACAGGCACTTTAGCAACAAGCCAGCCGTCAGCGTCAAAATATAAAGCCTCTAGCGCAAAGTAGGGAGATTTCACCTCAATTAGATCCTCAACTCCTTCTACAGAAGAAGGATCCAACTTAAAACTATCCAACATAATTATTCCATTAATTATCGGAGAAAATTTACACACAGGTACTCACAGCAGAATACCTGCCATTACAAGAGGAAAATAGATTAGGCACTTTCGGGAAGAATGCAGCACATATACCTTCCCAGCCATTTAAGAAAATGTCCTAAAATAGAAAAACCATAAAGAAAAATCTTAGCCTATTTTACAAGCCAAATGAGCAGAAAATAGACC
Organism: Microbulbifer sp. ABM4_008; assembly: GCF_056311705.1. Lineage (NCBI taxonomy): Bacteria > Pseudomonadati > Pseudomonadota > Gammaproteobacteria > Cellvibrionales > Microbulbiferaceae > Microbulbifer > Microbulbifer sp. ABM4_008. Next base: position 3,322,706 of record NZ_CM149970.1, read on the forward strand.
TTCAGGCAGAATCTCAAGCACCAGGCACAAACAAACTCAAACCCACCAAAATAGTTAATCTACAATTAAAAAACACTCCACCCCTCAAGTCGCGGGCAATTATGCCAATCAAACCCCTAAAGTAAATTACCGACAATTACAAAAACACCCCCCCAGTTCGCACAAGATTATTAGTCAAATCATATAGCAATAGCATGTAAACAAGCGTCCAAATTCAAACCCAAACAGCAACCATCCTAAAGTCTTAGCAATTAAAGTCCCATTAAGTTTAAAGCACGGCTTTAATAGTAATTCAATAAAGCCAATATCATCTTTAACGCTATAGTCTCTTATCGCCCCCCTTATCACCCTTCCTTTGATCAGTGGCAGTTGGAGCATTTAGACTAAAGATCTCTCGATACCAAACCAATCTGAATGTCCGGCCATGAAAAATAAGGGGCGATAAAGTTATTAAATCTTAGGTAGCAGATATGAATCTCTGACATACATATCAATTTAATTGGAGGGATTAATTTACCCCCCCTAAGTTAAGATAAATATAAATTGTTAATCGCTACATTGTTTTAAACAACGAAGCAGCCCTGCGACTCACCGTATATTGACGCCCGTCATCCATCACCACAGATACACCGCCAGTTATTCCACGGCATACTTTTTGAATACGCTTCACACAGACAATTGTAGAACGGTGGATTTGCCAAAATAAATCTGGCTCCAACTGAGCTAACAACTCCTTTAGTGGGGTTCTAATAATATGCTCACCCTGACCAGAGTAAACCGTCGTATATTTGTCCTCTGCCACAAATGCCGAAACCTCATCGCAGGCAATCAGATGAATATCTTCTCCCTTGCTTGCCTTAATCCAACGAAGGTACTCAGGTCTGCTTAAGGAAAGCTGCCTCAGTAACGCCTCAATATCAGGTCCTGACTTTAGGTTACCCTCTTCCCGGTCTCTCAGGCGCTGCCGAATACGATCACAAGCTTTTTCCAATCGCTTGTCATCAATAGGTTTTAGCAGATAGTCGGCTGCCTCATGCTCAAAAGCACTTACAGCATACTCATCATAGGCCGTGATAAAAACAATAATAGGATTTGTTTGTAATTTGCCAAGAGCCTCAGCAACAGCCAAACCATCCATTCCAGGCATACGAATATCGAGAAAAACCACATCAGGCTCCTCTCGCTGGCACAGAGCTAACGCTTCGTTACCATCACAGGCTTTACCAATAACCTCAAGCTCAGGAAAAATATCGGCAAGCATTTGGTCGAGATGGTGACGCAATAAAGGCTCATCATCTGCAATTATGGCACGCATGGAAACTCCAAACGGGCAGTTACTCCGCCCTGATTATTACTTTGAATCAGTAGCTTACCACGCTCTTGGTAAAGGGTAGAAAGTCGCTCCCTAATATTGCTTAGCGCAATCCCATTGTGTTTGCTGGAGCTAAGTTTATTAGCTCCAGCAGTGAGTCCCACACCATTATCTTCCACCTCAATAACCCATTGGCCTTCCTTCTGTTTCACCCGCAACCGGACCAGTCCACCTTTGGCTGCAGGCTCAATGCCATGAAAAATTGCATTTTCCACTAAGGGTTGCACAAGTAACGGGGGAACAAATGCCTCTAAACTCACATCCCCTGATAAATCAACTTCATACTCTAACCTTTCCCCCAGGCGTATCTTTTGAATCTCTAAATAGCATTTCAAACTGCTAAGCTCAACCTTTAAAGATACCTGATCGGAACGGGATTTTTTCAAGCTAATTCGCAAGAGATCACTAAAGTTATCCAGTAGGTCTTCTGCCTTTTGAGGGTCGTGACGAATTAGCATTTTTAGATTGGCCAGAGTATTGAAAAGAAAATGAGGCTCTATCTGGCTTTGCAGCACTTTTAGCTGGCTTTGAGCAAGAGTCTTTTGTTGTTCAAGCTTTAACAATTCAGCTTCCTGACGTTCCCTCTCAAGCTGGTGAGATTGCTCCCGGTTAAGATGAACTTGATAGAGAAAAATGGAAAGAAGAATGGCAATAATTAAAAAATCAAGTGCCCGAAATTCCCCAAAACCCGATACCCACCACCAAGCATGTAGAGTTCCCAGTACAGTTGCCGCTAAACTCACTACCGCATACTTTACTTTTGAGGGCCAAGTGGGCTTGAAAAACTCGACTACCTGCCTCGTGGATGTCGCTATAAATCCGTACGCCAGAGAAATTACGCCGTGAACTGCATAGCTCCCCCCCAGATAGCCTGAGTGATCACCGCCACCACCACACAAATTATCAATGTACGTAAGCACTCTCTTAACAGATTCACCCTTAACTCCACTCAAAAAACAATAGTCGTACTCAAGGTAAATACAGCCTGGTTTTGAAGCTGCGCAAAAGCAGACTCATCAGGACCAGCAAAATATCTTACGGATGTTCCAAGTACCCAATCGTCCGCCATCTCCCTCTCACCCCCGATAGTTAAAATAAGGCCACCATCTTCAGGCGTGTATATTAAATCTACTTTTGGATGGTACTCATTATTGGTAAGCGTCCAATGTAAAAGTAAATTATGCCTCAGGGTATTATCACTTAAAAAGGCCATTGCTGAGGATTGGCGAAGGCCATCCCACTGCACTCCCTGATTTTGGTACCATAGGCTGTTATCAAGCACCTGCTCCCATTCGCTTTTCCCCCAGGCCCGACTATCAAACCAGTACTCTAAAATAACCGAATGCCCAATGCTGTTTGCCCAAGTCATTCCTATAAGAGCTTGCCAGCCATCATCCATCTGCTCCTGTTTTGGCATAGCCGTCAAAGCTGGGGCTCGCCAGCGCCAGTATTCTTGCTGGTAGCGCCATTCTGTATGAATCTCCCATTGCTCTCCATAAGTATTAACCCAGCTTCCCCCTAAGTTCATACCTCGCTGATCATCCATGTAACCCAGTAACTGCCACTCGGCACTAGCTCCAAGCTGATACCAGCGCATGGCAAATCCCTTCGGGTGGTCACCCCCAGAGGCCTGGCTGATACCGGCATCCACCAGCATTACACTTAGCTCTCCATTTTCAGTGAAACGACTGGCAGACACTACCCCAACTCCTTCGCTCACTTGAAGTGATACCGGATTCCGCTCAATGGGTAAAAACCAATCCAGGGGGCGATGTCCATAACCAACACCAAAGTCCAGGCGGCGCTTGCCCAGCAACCAATCCCAGTCCTGCCAGCTCCCCTGCCAGAAAAGCTCCTCAACTACCAACTCTAAGTCTTCACTGCCACCGCGCTCTGCCTGGTGGAATGCAGAGATCTGCCCTTCCCAAGCTTCATACTGTAGTGCCCCCTGTAGTAAAGCTTGCCGAGACACACTTGATTGCGCCTCAAAAAGTGAGCTATCAGAAGCGCGATCATAAGCGGCTGTCATCGCCAGCTCCCACTGTGATTCAAGGGCATCCGCCTGGCTAGTAGCACTACCAATCAGTAGAGGTAGCGCCCAAAGAGAATATAGTTTCATAGTTGCCTCCATTCGTGGGAAGCACACTACCAACCTTCCAGGCCCATACCATCGGATAAGACCAACGGTACTGGAATCAGATAAATGGCTTTTGACCGAGATTAATGGAGGGGGTTATCCATTAAATAACCCTCTGAAAAGTTGATTACTCTTTGCGCAACCATCCGAGAATACGGTTATTCTCTACATACCATTGCCCTGAGGGCATGAAAATAAGTGGGTAACGCTCTCGGGAGGGAGAAAATGGACCCGCGTTCTGCTGAATAATCTCCAGGGTAGCATTCTCTATATCTACCATAGAAACGATAGCTACATGGCCATAAGGGTTAAAAAGGGAGGGGCTATAAACAACGATATCGCCAATATTCGGAGGGGTATTACCTTGGTTGTGAAACTGCAGTAATCCTCTTTTGGTATTCACACTCCCGTGCTGGACTGTCAGGTCAAAAAAATCTCTAGCATGTCCAAATGTATCCGGCATTCGATGCCCAAATCGCTCGTAATAATAGCGCTTAACAAACTCAACACACTGGTACCTTAGGCCAAGATTATAACCGTCTTCCGAGGTGTTGCGCTCTTCAACATTATTAACTCCTCCATTGTAATAAACTTCTACCCCATGAAGTGAGTCTATAATCTCTCCGACAGAATAAGCTGTATTAAGGTTTAGGCGAGTAGCCAGTTGATATATCACGGCGATCAAAAGTCCTATACCGGCCACAACAACAATTAACCTACCCTTCCTTCCACCTTCTTTGATTGTTTCAACGAAAGACAACATCCATATTTCCCTCTAATCAACCCCAACTAAAAACACCCCAATTTCAGACTCCCACCTGTGCAAAAAAGCAAATGGGGTTAAGTGCACTCTACGTTCAAATATAGGTCTCATTCCTTTATCCTACTCATTACACCTAGTTAACTTTTTGAACCCTGTCATCAATTGCTCAAACGGGGTTCACATTACTTACAGGCGCTAATAGCAATTGGTCCAACACCGTCACAACCTGCCAAAAAAGCGATAGCTATTTTGCCTTAGGTGACCCAAAATCCAAATATAGTTATTTAACTAATAATCAGCAGGAACCGGGCCACTGAGCAGCTGTCCATCAATTACAAATCGCCTTGCTCAATTAGATTAAGAAATACGTCGAGTTTGTCATGCCTGATACCCTAAAATTCCTTACAGCATTCAGTTTATCGGTTCTCCTTACAGCTTGTGGAGGAGGATCCGGCAGTAGTAATTCCAACGATGAGACTACTGAAACCGAAACAAGTACCGACGGCGGAGACAACAGTGGTTCTGATGATTCCGATAACGGGGACGACGACAGTGATGAAGAAACGGGGGGCTACACTTTTAACCCCAGTAGTCCCCTGGCATCACTTATCGTAGGGACACAAGAGTATGCCAGTGGCACTCTCAGCCTCGAGGATACCGATAGCAATAGCCCCACCTTTCAAGCCAGCAGTGTGGCCGGAAGCTATGGAGATTTTACTCTCTATGAAAGTGGAAACTGGGAATATCAATTAAACACCAGTTCCCAGAGTTTGAATGATGGTGAGTCCGTGGAGGACACTATCTCTTTCCAGCTCACCGATGGCAGCACCCTCTCTGTAGTGTTCTCTATTCAAACCATCGAAGCCACAGAAAGCAGCATTGTCTTTATCTTTATGAACTTCTCAGATGCCGCCGTAGAAGATGATCTAAGCATTACCCAAATTGCAAATATGGCTTTCAATGACACAGATTCTCTTGATAATGCCTACCATGAAAACTCCCTGGGACAACTAAAGTTCAGCCGCCATCTAAGCAATGACACTTCACTAGATCAATACTGCTACGGTGAAGACAATGATGAGAGCACTTCTATAGACTGCTTTACCTACAGCATTGCCGACAGCCAGAATGGTGGTGTACTGAGCATCGAAGATGCGGAATCTCGCTCGGGCAGTGAATATAACGATAGCGGCTATACATGGAGAGATAGGGCAACCAGCTGGATCGAAAGCAATTACCTAGACTCCAACAACCAGCCCGTAGAGCTCAACGATTGGCGTCATCGGGTCTACATTTTCCCGGAAGCTGCGGCCAGTGCAGGACTGGTTGGCACGGGAGTCGCCTCTGTCGGAGGCCGCTGGAGCATGATAATTGCAGATAGTGATCAACTGATTATGGGCCATGAAATTGGGCACAATATTGGCCTGAGCCACGCCGGTAATGACGATAATAATGATGGGGATACCAACGATAGCGGTGAGAGTGAATATGGTAGTGACGGCTCCCTAATGGGCAATGCTTGGCAATCACGACTCTTTGGAAGCGGTCATCGTGACTATATGGGCTGGTATGACTCATTCCCCGGATACACTGAAACTATTGAGGCAGTCGCAGGCAGCACCACTAATATTGAGTTTCAAGCCATAGAACTTACTGCCGGTGAGCTTAGTAGCGATCTACCTCAACTCTTAAAGGCCGAAAGTATTGGTAGCAGGAATGGAGAAAACTACTATTACATCGAATACCACGTCGAGCACGACACCCTCAACCCCCATCCACACCACGAAAATGCGGTAACCGTTCACTATCTTAGCGGCACCAGTAATAACAATGTTACCGCCAACCAGGTAGCCACACTGTCAACTACCGGGGACAGCTTTACTGACTCATCTGCTGGAATCACTATTGAATTCCTATCCACTGACAACAGCACCAACTCTGCAACTGTTTCTGTAACTTACGATGAATAATTTAATGGGGAGTAAGACCGCAATGAAAAATCTACCCTTAGCCCTACTTCTCGCCCTTTCCTCTTCAGCGATTGCCGAAGAGACCGTAACTGGCGTGTTAGAGGAAGAGATCTCCGAGAACTTTCAAACAGGAGAAGTGGATCATCGCTTCTCCGTAAAAGACGAAACTAGCGGTGAGTACTACTTTATCGACGCCAAAGAGGCAAAGCAGAAAGGTATGCAGTCTGGTGAGCGAGTACGTATTCATGGAGAGCGAGAAAACAAACGGCGTTTTCGTATACGTGAATCTCAACGTCTGGAGTTAAGACGAGAGGAGTAACGCCCTTTCTAACTATAATTTTAACTCCTACCACACAAATTCCGCATAGATCAATTCGGGTGTACAGAACATTATCAGTGCACCCGATTAACACAACACCAATTAGCCTAACACCTGGCCACCTCAGACCTAGATACATTTTACTGACCAAATTATTAAAGCTAATTATTTAAGTCTTATAATATCGGCACATCTTTACCATTTAAGTAAGTTGCAAACACACCTATTCAAACTACGCCGATAGAAAACCCGAGCAGGCAAGTCACTCTGAAATTCACAACGCCACTCCCGCCGTCATTTCCAGCTGAGCATATAAGCACTGCAATATATGCAGTAAAACCTAGTTATTGGCGCCAAAGACATCCATTGTGAAAGTTGACATTTTATAAAATTCTGAACGTGAACAACTCACCCCTTGTAGATTTCATCTTACCGCACCGAGATTGCAGCAAATAGCTCATCCAAATACCTTTTAGTCAAATATAATACTAAAGGCACTTCAGTCTATTTAATTTTAAATACTAATTACCGCGCTTAAGCAATTAACTCAGAAATAAAACCGACCAGAGCCTCAGGATGAGAAACAGTAAAATTAAAAAGCTCTTTATGGGCAGCATCCCACCTATTCTGTTAATTATTGGCTCCAATAGCCTTGCCAACGATAGCCGCACAGTACTGGTAGAAGCAGCACAACCCTGGGAGCAAGCTATTAGAACAAAGTTATTTTGCTCTGTATCATCCCCTGCCTTACATCAAATATCTAGTCACTCAGATGCTGAACTTATAGAAATAAAGCCTGTTGGCTCCATTATCAAAGCTGGTGAACTAGTAGCAGCCCAGGATGACTTTTATCTCTCCCAGCAAATGAAGATCATTCGCACCGATATTGAATTAACACAAAGCCAGCTTAACTATGCAGAAGAAGAACTAGGTAGACTGGAGAAACTTCGCTCCGCCGACATGGTTTCTCAGTCTCATTTAAATAACCTTAAGCTCAATGTGGACACCTATCAATTAACCAAGCAAAGACTCGAACAACAACTAAATACAGCTGAATATCGTTCTAAACGACTACTGCACTACGCAAAAACCGATAGTCAAGTTTTAAGCATAGAAGCTAATCCTGGAGAAAACCTCAACCCAGGACAAAGAATTATGCAGTTACTCCCACTAACTGAAAACCAAATTGAATGTAGTCTCCCTGAAGAACACATAAATAAAGAAAGTCTGCTAAGCAATAGCACCTTCAAAATTAAGGAGCAAGATATTGAACTCAGAAATATCAGCCATATAGTAAACCCAGAAACACAGAACTTTAATCTCTACTTTAAAGTAAACAGACAAAAATTCAAATCCTTACTGGTTGGACAGCGATTTGAAATAACTATGTTTACCCCTTTCGCGGGTCATAGCGAGCAAGAATACATTACTAGAATTCCTAGTGACGCCGTAATTCTTGAGAATGGGCGACAATATAAGGTTTGGACTCTAGACAACGACCAAAGAGCAGTTAGTACCAGGGTGCAAATAATAGATACTCTCGATAATTACTTTGTCGTACGTTCAAGCATCGCTCCTGGCGATCTTTTGATTGTACTAGGTCACGAAGGGTTACAACTCAATGAAGCCGTTACTCCAACAAAGAGGGAAAACACATGAAGTCCCTGGAGAAATACAGCTCAATTATCATCTGTTGTACCTTTACCCTAATAATAGCCGGGGTTATAGCCGGGATAAATTTACCGAACGCCCTACTCCCATCCATTAATCGTCCACAAATTGCACTCGCAACCTCCTGGCCAGGAAAGACCGCAGAAGAAATAGAACAAATACTAATTGCTCCACTAGAACAGGAACTCTCTAGCCTAAGCCACCTCAAAGAATTGCAAACCAATGTTAATAGTAGCTGGGCTTGGACCGTAATTGACTTCCATTCGGAGGCAAATATGGAGCAAATGTATATTGAGGTACTGTCCAAAATCAACCAAGTACCCAATTGGCCAACACAAGTTCGCACACCGGATGTATTCAATTTTGCAAATGGCGCAGGGGCTACGCTTGGATCCTTTTTCCTATATTCTGAGAAACCGGCTAGCGAACTTCAATTAATCGACGCGTTTATAAATCATGTTAAGCCAGCCTTTAGTAAAGTTCCTGGTGTACAGTCCATTGAAGAAGCCGGCACACCCACTGCCCAACGGGTCGATATTGAGTTCGACCCGGAAAATATGACTCGGTACTCTTTAACCATTGGTGAGATAACCGAAAATCTAAACAACTTAACGGATCGCTCGGGAGGAAATCTAAAAATTGGGTCAAAAGATTATGCCCTTCATTTCAAAGGTCAGATCCCACTAGAGGAACTCTCAACGTTACCTATCGCAACACGAGAAAGCCAAATCATTCAACTCTCGGATATTGCTTTGGTAAAAGAGCGTGTAGCTTCAGATTGGTTATACTTTGCCCTTGAAGGCAATAGATCTCTATACTTCTATCTACGCCCTACCGAAAATGTCAATGTTCTAGAAACCATCGCCCAGCTCAAATCAACAATAGAAGAATTAAATGACGGCGAGTTAAATCGATTGGGGATGAAGCTCGCCATAAGCCGGGATGACTCCACGGGTATTCGGAATTCCCTCAGTCTGGTATACGGAAGCCTCTTGCTGGGATCACTACTCGCCTGCCTGGTTATTTATTGGTTTTTACGTAACCCCAGAACTCTAACCCTAATATTTCTAAGCATTCCCATTTGTATCTCTCTGGTAGTTCTGGGAATGTATCTTGGAAATAGAAGTATGAACGTTGTTTCACTTGCAGGGATTGCACTTTCTATCGGGTTAATGGTCGATGCAGCAATTATTGTCGTAGAAAACATTCAAAGACTGCGCAAGCAGGGTATAAATATTCAGGAAAGTATCACGCGGGGAACCAAAGAAGTTTCGGGCTCACTAGTTTCATCTACAATCTCCAGTGTTATCGTGTTCCTGCCCATTATTGCTATGCAGTCAGCAACAGGGCAGCTTTTTCAAGACCTGGCCTTCACAATTTCAAGCGCATTATTAGCATCACTATTGTTTGCTCTACTAATACTACCCTCATTGGCCAGACACTTACTTGGAAAAGCAGAAATTTCTGAGGAGGGATCCAGTAGTATCAAAATCAATAAGGCGCTTGAGTGGTGGGTGAAGCTTTCTATCCGTTCTGCAAGCAATCCTAAGCTAGCCTCCACTGTGATTTTGTTAGGATTACCCGTCGCACTCATCGCTACCTTCTTTTCCAGCCCTGACATTGATGTCCTCCCAGACCCCAAACAAAATATGGTCTCTGTTTATATCAACTTTGAAAGTCCTTTATCCACAGAGACCATAAGAAATGAAATTGGGGAACGGGTCGTAAATAGAATCACAGCCAATAGAGAAGAAATAGAGAACCAAGTTTCAACCTATGGAATAATTTGCAACCCAAATAATTGCAATCTCTATCTATACACAAAAGGGGACTGGGATTTTGAAGAACTAAAGAGTTGGCTAAACGAAAAAGCTCTCTTTGGATTAATTGGGACTCGAATACATTTCAGACAAGGTGGTTTACTAAGGTTTGCCCTACCCAATAACCGTATTAGCCAGTTAGATATCAAAGGGGCAAAGCTATCTCGACTACAGATGGCGGGGAGTGAGCTGATGAGTCATTTACGCTTAGAGTTTCCAGAGGCGCAAATTCAAGAGGGAAGCGCACTTCAAAATAGAGCGGTTCGTATTGAATTTCAACCCAAGCTAGTACAATTAGCTCGTTTAGGTATTACGATATCGGAATTAAATCATCATCTGATGGCTTTAACCGATGGAATATATATTGGGCACTTCTATACGGGAACCAACACTCTTCCTTTTTACCTTAAAGCAAGAGAACCGCAAAACCTTGAGAAGCTCCTAAATACAGAGATACTGATTAACAGTCACGGCTTTATTCCTCTACGTGAATTGACTGACGCCAAAATCACTCAGGCGCCAACCAGTATACTTCGTGTCGGCCAGGAAGTGAGTGCATCAATAAACTTAACTCCTCCCGAAGGGGTTGCTATGAAGTCATTTGTCGAGGATGTTGACCAATCTGTGACAGATTTTTTATCAGAAAGTTCCTACAATGATCTTCATACACAGTTTAGAGGTAGCGCCAATGAACTCAACCTGTTCCTCAGTGAGTTCCTAAAAATTTTTGCAGCAGCTATCGCAGTATTGGCCTTATTAATGTATTTCGCCCAAAGGTCCGCAAAGTTAGCAGCAGCAGTACTCTGTGCTGTACCCTTATCATTTGCAGGCGGAATGATTAGCTTACAAATTTTAAATCTATTTACCCCCCAAAGCCTGGATGTAATAACCATGATCGGCTTTGTAATCTTAATGGGATTGGTAGTTAATAACGCGATACTACTAGTCAACCAATTTCATAAGTCATTGCAAAACGGAGCCACTCAATTAGAGGCGATATATATGGCTGCCAGCTTGCGTGTCCGCCCCATTATGCTTACAACAATTACCTGCATCTTTGGCAATATCCCTTTAGTGCTCAACCCCGGAAGTAGCGCTGCCATCTATCGCGGTCTAGCTACAGTTATTACCGGCGGAATGGTGTTTAGCGCCTTATTTGTCTTGGCATTTATGTCTGCTTTGCTATCACAGAAACTGTTTAGTCCTCATACATCTCAAACTACTCATAAGGATGACCTGAAACTGCCAGAAGCCACTACTGCGTGATATCCCTCTTTTGACCTCAATTTATTCACGCCCATACTGGAAGCCTTATTTTGGTGCCAGAATGGGCGTTAATACCTACTCCGAAAAGTACTTTGCGACGCAGTGCGCCACTTATTCAAGTGACTTTATTTGCTATAGTTTTATAGGATGTAGTTAACCAACATGGAGAGCAAAGGTTTAATTACCACTTATAAATTGGTAAGGAATCAAGGATGAAGTCTCTAATATATTTACTTTTGAGTATCCCATTTACACTGCCACTTATCAGCGATGCCGCTTGGACAGAGAAGGCGCAAATTTACTACTTAAAAGTACACTCGAATGGTGTAGATGTCAGACTTAGAGGATTTGTCAATCCAGAGACAGAGGTGAGCTGCGTGAGCAAGAACACCTTTTTTCTTATCAATGACGACTCTGCCATATACAACACCAAAGTATCTTTTCTGCTTTCCGCATATATGTCCCAGAAAACTGTAAAGTTCAGTTACTACGGATGTGAAGATGACAGGATTCGCTTAGGCTCAATCCGGTTTCATGATGAGTAGCCAAATCTCATATGATTGACTGGCCCTTTATAATTTGGGCCAGTCAATTCTTATCAATATCAATCTAGAAAACATCCGGATCATCTATCAAACTTGCATTTTCCAACCCATAGTACTCGATCACCCAAGCATAACTCTGGTATATCTCATAACGAGTCGGATAGGCCCGCCCCACTTCATCCCAGCGTTTCCGCGCATTGGAATAGCTGGAACCTTTGATAACTCCTGACAACTCGAACTCATCACCATTATGGGGATTCATGACCGTTGTGGTATAGGGAACTTCAACCTCGCTATTTTCCACCATCATCCGCGCCATCATTAGTCCATAAGCGGGTACATTAGATGGCATGGCATCTTTAACAGTTTCCTGGTTGCTTTTGGTCGATGTTTCCCCAACGGTCGTTGAAACACTAAAAGTTTCAGAAAAACTGAATGTAATGGAGCCACTATTTTCAACAGTACCGGGAACACCGACTTTGTACCCCTCGGTCAAGCTAACTCCAGCAGTAACCGAAATCCCCATAGTATTAGTCCAGGTATCTGTTTCACTCTTCCCGTCGGTATACCAGACTTCTGTACTGTCGTTTTGGGCAATACTGCCGGAGTTCTCAAGCAATCTCTCACCAAAGAATGTCCTGGTATTGTTGGGAGTTTCCACAATCTGATCCCAGTGAATCTCTACTCCAGATTCCACCAACTCCAAACGATCCGCAACGCAAGGGTAGATACTCCAAACTTTACTATCACTCGCAGTACCAGCAAACCCAACTACTGACCGGGTTCCAATACTTAGATGGTATTCCTCCCACTTATACCAGCCATTATTACCTCCAAAGGTAATATCACGGGTTGAGTTATCCGCCATGTCTTTCAAGTAGACTCGAATCCTGGAAATATTGCCATCGCGCTTTTTATAGAAGCGCCAACCCTGAATATATTCGGTAGCACCAAGCAACTTTCGATACCCGGAGATAGTGGTTTTACCAACCTCCTCATCTCCTGCATATAAGTATTCGAGTTTTAACCCTTTGATTCTCTCATCACCGCTAAAACTGGTTATAGCGGTGATCTTGTCTCCAGGGATTCGGGTGGTAACATAGCTATCGCACATATCGAAATCGCTACCATTCCCACTCTTACCATACTGAAATATTGTATCGTACCTTAGGGTCCCACCATTATCTGATGTATTAAAGTACTGATCCAAAATATTTTCTGTTGCACTAAGCTGCACAGAAGCCAATAAACCTAACATCGCTGTGACGAAATACTTCATAGTCAACACCTTCTTTATAAGATTATTCTTTTAAACGGATACAACTATCTGAGTACAACCTTTTGTCAACTTCGCCCGTGTCCAACCCTCCTGTATTGCCTTTATTGTTTAAGTTTTCCATCCTGTGGGGTGAAAAATAGAAGTAATCTGACTTCGCGCTACCAGAACGAACCAACCACCAACGCAGTAACCACAAGCAGTAGCACAGACTGAACTCGATAGTTTTTCCATAGTGGCTGTGCTTTCAGGGATACGGTCTCAGTGTCAAAATCGCTTTTAGACCAAGTGAAAGATTTGGCTTCTTCGCTAATCTCAGTAGGATAAAGCAGGCTGGCAATCACCAATACCAGTGAACAGAAGACAAATAAAATTGGAGCAATATAGAGGAAATGTAAGTTTGTCCAGTCGAAGACTTCATTGACAAAAAAGAGGCCAACACCGCCCAAGGTGCCTAACAGCAAAGTAGCTATGGCTCCCTTGGAGTTAGCACCACGCCAAAAGAATCCGATCAGGAAAAGTGCCAGTACAGGGGGAACTGCATAGGAAAGCACCTTCTGCAGATACTGGAATAAGGAACCAAAACTTTCAATTTGTGGTGCCCAAAGTACGGCAAGTATCATAAAGATAAAGGTGACCAGCTGACCTACACGCATTAACTGGTGCTGGTTTAGGCCCGGAAAAAACTTCCGCACAAAGTCCATGGTCACCAGCGTGGAAGCTGAATTAAGCGTGGAATCAATTTGCGACATTAGTGCAGCAACAAAACCTGCCAACACTAGCCCCAGGATACCAACAGGCAACAGCTCAAATAACAGAGTGGGATAAACCATATCTGCGCGCTCTAGCTCGGGGAAAATAACAATCGCCATAGTGCCAGGCAGAACCATGATAAACAGCACGGGAAGTTTGAGCAGACCGGCAAATAAGGCTCCCCAGCGGCCGTGATTAACATCTTTTGCACTGAGTACCCTTTGCACCATAAATTGGTTAGTACACCAGAAATAAAAGCCCAGCAAAGTGACTCCCGTAATTAGCCCCAACCAGGGTACGCTCGAATCACCAATGGGCCGTATCAGACTCAATTGTTCCGCCGAGACCTGGGATACAACATTTTCCCAACCTCCTGCGCGATCCAGGGCAAAAATACTGATCAGGATTGAACCAAATATCAGCAGCAGCGCCTGAATGGTGTCGGTATAAATAACGGCCGCCAAACCTCCACAGATGGTGTAGATACCCGCGATCACCGCCAAAATTGAAATCGTGGTCCAAATTGGTAATTCAGGAAATATCAACTTCATTACCAGGGCCCCTGCATAGAGGCTACCTGCAGTATCAACCACAATATTCAGGAAAATAGTCAATCCCGAAAAATAAGTGCGCGCGGTGCTGTTAAAGCGACGCTCAAGCATTTCCGGCATCGTGTAAATGCGCGAGCGAAGAATTGTGGGCAGATAGAAAACGGCAAAGAAAACCAGGATAACCGCCGCCATCCACTCATAGTTGAAGACCGCTATGCCAGTGCTGTAAGCATCTCCGGCCAAGCCGATCAAAGTGGTACTCGATATATTGGAAGCGAACAGGGATAAGCCAATCAAGGGCCATACCATTTTCCTCCCAGCCAGGAAGTAGTCCTCTGCAGTATCGTGGCGGCGACTTAGGAAGAGCCCAAGGGCGATGGTGAAAACAAAATAGACGACCAGAATGGTCGCATCGACTGGGTGAAGACCAAAATCGACCGGCATAACTTCCTCGTTCACTGCTAGCAGCGTATTTTTAGAATGATTTGCTTGAACTTGGCCAAAAATTAAATCACAGTGATTTAATTAAGTAAAGCTAAGCTTCAATAAACAAAAAAAGCTTTATTAATCAACAGGTTATATAAACTCGGATCTTAGTACCAACGAAGTCAATAGACTAAGCAAAGGCTTTAAAGTTACACTTTTAACAATAGAACCGGACAATCGGTGGCCGGATCAGATCACGTTTCATCTCAGGGGGCACGGATGGGTAAAGGTAGCAATTCCAGTGGTTTACGCCGTTATAACGAGCGAGTGGTGCTTACGACCCTGCGGAAGACTGGCGCAGCCTCCAAGTCCGACCTAGCGCGCCAAACTGACCTCACCGCTCAGGCGGTTACCCGGATTGTCGATGATTTGGAAAACGCAGGACTGGTGATGCGAGAGGGACGCCGGCTGGGCGGCAAAGGCCAACCCTCGATTATGTACGTTATTAACCCTACTGGTGCTTACTCTGTCGGCATCAAGGTGGGACGGCGCAATATCGAGCTGCTACTAATGGATTTTGGTGGCACAGTACTAAAGAAAATTTGCCACGAGTTTGAATTCCCGGAGCCCGAATTTTTATTGGCAAAAATTGAATCGGGCCTCCAGGCACTTACTGATACCCTACCCGCTAAAGACAGAGGGAAACTAGTGGGCGTGGGTATCGCTATGCCCTGGTTTATCGGCGCCTGGACCGAAGAGCTCAATATGAGTGAAGAACTTGCCGCCCAATGGCAGGAAATTAATTTTGCTGAAGAAGTTGCTCAGCGCACACATCTGCCGGTCTTCTTCGAGAACGACTGTTCCGCTGCTGCTGTTGCCGAATTGCAGTTTGGCAATGGCCAGGACATATCCAATTTTCTCTACGTTTATGTCGGGACCTTTATCGGTGGAGGCCTGGTATTAAATGGCAGCCTGGAAACCGGCGTCCATGGCAATGCGGGCAACCTGGTTTCCCTGCCAGTGCCCCCCTCAAAACTTAGCAGCACCCCTGAAAATCAAGGGGCATTTGAGCTACTCCTCAATCGCGCTTCACTATTTGGGCTGCGCAGACATTTACGAGAGTGCGGCATCGAAATTACCAGCACTTCCGAACTTGAAACAGTGATGGACCAGGCCCGCCCTCAGATCCAAGAATGGCTGGACGACTGTGCAGATGCGCTGGTTTATGCATTTCTATCGGCAATCAGCGTGCTGGACCTGGAGGCTATTATTGTCGATGCGCATTTACCCCGCTTTTTATTAGACGAACTGGTCGAAATGATTTCTCGCAGAATAAAGCAGGTGGCGCCTTCAGGTGTATTTGCGCCCAAAATTGTCAGTGGAAAAATTGGAGTCGACGCTATCGCCACAGGCGGTGCGATTCTGCCTTTTTACTCAATTTTTGCACCGGATAAAACAGTTCTATTAAAGGGCGGCATACCAGGAAGAATATCTACCTGATTGCGCCTTAATTGGAACCCCAGAAAAGCATAAAAATAACTCTGGGCTCCTTAAGAATAATCAAAGTAATAACTCACCGGCAAATTTCCAATCAGCACCAATGAGGTAAATATCATGGCATTTAATCTCGATAATAAATGGGTATGGGATTTTTGGTTCGCGCAGGACGGCGACCAGTACCATGTATTTTACCTTCAAGCCGATAAATCACTGGGCGATCCTGAGCTGCGCCATTGGAATGTATCTGTCGGTCATGCCGTTTCTACGGACCTTATTCATTGGACAACGCTCCAGGATGCATTAAAACCCTCACCTCGAACTGCAACCGCCAGTGAGGAAGCTGCAGACTCTTACACTACCTGGACCGGCTGTGTACACAGAGAAGGCGATACCTGGTATATGTTTTATACCGGTACTAAATATTCGGAGAAAGGCCTGATTCAGCGGGTCTGCCTGGCAACTTCCAAGGACTTATTACACTGGGAAAAACACCCCAACAACCCCCTGGTGGAATTAGATCCCAATTTCTACGATGGCCTGAACCTTGAATATTGGCACGATGCATCCTGGCGTGACCCATGGATCGTTAAAGACCCCACGCAGAATCTCTACCATATGTATCTCACTGCGCGCTGTAACCAGGGCAGCCCTGATGGGCGTGGCGCAGTTGGCTATGCCAGTTCAACGGACTTAATTCACTGGAAAGTGGGGCAACCGGTACTGGCTCCCGGCTGGTATGGCGAAATGGAAGTACCGCAAATTGAATACATCCATGGCCGCTACTACTTATTCTGCTCAGTATCGACAAAGTTCCACAGCGCTGCCCATCGACAATCCATGCAGGGTACACCACTGACTGGCACAAAATATTTTATCGCCGATGATCTGAATGGCCCATACGAAGTGGTTGGAGATGGCTTTATCGGCGCAGACCAGCAGGGATCACTCTATTCCGGCCGGGTTATCCAGGGGCCGGACCAACATTGGTATCTGCTGGCTTTTAATAGGGACGATGCCGAGGGCAACTTTATCGGCGGTATCTGCGACCCCAAACGCATCGAGTTTATGGACGATGGACAACTGGAATTGGCCAAAGACTAGCAGGCAGGAATCGCAACCAAATCCTTAGGTAGATGCTCACCAGAAGCATCTACTGCCCCTTATCCCCTTCTCCCGCAACCAGTGCTACTTAGAAAGACAAGCAGCGCTGTCACCAAAAGCAAAGATCGATACCGCGAAAATCACTACTTCCCCTTGGTTTACTTATCTATTTGCTGATTCCACTGCGTAAATTCTGCAAATTTTCGTATTGCCTTTATTAAACCACAGTGATTTAATAAATGTGTTCGCGGGGAGAGGTCCCACCCATGCGGTAACAGGAAGAGAGTCTCGAGCCCGCAGAGAACGGGCCGTGAAAAATCTAATAACCATAAGAGATGATTGAGGAGAGCGCCGTGATTGCAGAGGGCTTCCAAGCAGGTTCAGAGACACAGAAACACTTTAAACCACACTCCATAGCCCTGGCAGTTGCCATGGCCTCCAGCGTTGCGGTACCGGCAACAGCTGAGGAAATGCCGGAAATTGAAGAGGTGATGGTTACCGCAACCGCCCGACCGGTTACCAAGATGGAATCCAGCGTTTCCGTTAGTGCACTGGACACTGAGGAAATGGCGAAGTACGCCCCGCGCTCTACCGCAGAGCTGTTCCGCAGCTTACCCGGTATTCGGGCGGAATCCTCCGGTGGCGGCGGCAATGCAAATATCACCGTTAGAGGTATTCCCCTGGCAACTGGAGGCTCCAAATATATGCAAATCCAGGAAGACGGATTGCCTGTATTAGAATACGGCGATATTAATTTCGGTAACACTGACAACTTTGTTCGCACCGACTCCTCTCTCGCACGTATAGAAAGCGTACGCGGCGGCTCTGCCTCCACCTTTGCCAGTAATTCCCCTGGCGGTGTGATCAATATGATCAGCAACACCGGCGAAGAAGAAGGTGGTAATGTAGGGCTTTCGTTTGGTGCGGACTACGATGAATCCCGCCTGGACTTTGGCTATGGCCACCACTTGAATGATTCTTTGCGATTCTATGTCGGCGGATTTTTAAGAGAGGGGGAAGGCATCCGCGAGACCGGCTTTGATGGGGATTCCGGCGGCCAACTCAAGGCCAACCTCACCAAAGAATTTGATAACGGATATGTCCGCCTCTATTACAAACATCTCGATGACCGGGTAACAACTTATCTTCCTGGCCCTGTAACCTATAAAGGCGATGGTGAATTCGGCACGGTTGCCAACTTCGATGCCAGCAGCCAAACCCTGCATTCCGATAATTATCGATACATTTCCACTTTTGATGCCTACGGCAATCCGGTAACCCGCGACCTATCCGACGGTATCGAATCACTGGTGGAAGCCTATGGCTTTGAAACCAAATTTGAATTTAATGATGGCTGGACTGTTACCGACAAATTCAGAATTTCTGATGTTAGCGGCAGCTTTATTTCCCCCTTTACCGATACTTTCGGCGATTACGGACCACAATCCACACAGGATATGGCTGATACCATTTGTGCAAATGCCGTAGGCAGTAACGGAGAGGCCATAGACTGTAGCGCCGGCACAACGGTGACTTATGCCAATGGTGAAGAGGCCGAAGGCCTCGCCTATGTCGACCTGCTCTTTGATACAGAAATACACGATTTGGGTCTGATAGTTAACGACTTTAAAGTCGATAAATTAATTGGCGATAATATTGTTGTTTCCGGTGGATTCTATTACTCCAACCAAAATATCAAAACCAGCTGGAACAGTTGGAATGCCCTAGTTCAAACTGTTGACGGCAGCAATTCTGAAAACCTTACCATAACTGCCAATGCCAACGGAGATGTACTGGTAGATGATGGGGTCTGGTCTGCAAGCTTTCTTTCCTGGGCCTGGGACCTGGAATATGAAACTTATGCACCCTATATGAATGTGGCGATCGACATCGGCGACTTTACCTTCGATGTCAGTGCCCGCCACGATATGGTCAATGCCAAAGGCTCCCTGGTTTCCAGCTGCTGCGGTGGTGATACAGACTACGATCTGAATGGCGATGGTATTATCAGCGACGTGGAAAGTGCTAGCGCTTCCGATGCCTTTGGATTCACCGGCGGCGTCATCACAATGGCCAATGGATCCACCCAGCACGTTGATTACGATGCAGACAACACCTCTTTCTCTCTCGGTGGAAATTATATTCTCAACGACAGCATGGCTATTTTTGCCCGCTACAGCGAGGGTGGTCGAGCAATTGCCGATCGGCTTCTACAAATTAGCGGCGCCCTCAACAGTGACGGAAGCCTAACCGACACCACCGATGGCTTCGACTCTGTGGACCAGCTGGAAATTGGATACAAACTCTCAACCGGCGATCTGGATTTCTTTGCAACTTACTTCAATACGGTCACTGAAGAGACCAATGCAGAAATCACTAGCGGCTTAACGTTTGTACGCGAGTATGAAGCCCAAGGAATCGAGCTGGAAGCAGCCTACAGTTATGGAGACTTTTCCGTAAATGGAAACCTCACCTGGACCGACGCCGAAATTTCAAAAGATGCCAACGACAGTTCTGTCGTAGGTAATACGCCGCGCCGCCAAGCAGATTTCATTTACACGATTACACCGCAATATAACTTTGGCGATGACTTTACATTTGGTGCAAGCCTCCAAGGGTCTACAGAATATTTTGTTTCTGACTCCAACCAGTTGAAACAGGAAGGTTATGTCCTGGTCAATCTGTTTGGTTCTTATTACCTGACAGAAGACCTTACCGTTTCCTTTAATGTAAACAACCTAACCGATGAATTTGTTGTTACCGAAGTTGAAGAGTCTTACGCAGAAGTTGGAGACATAGTACGCGGACGGGCTATCAGTGGCCGCTCCACCAGCGTCAGTTTCAATTACGCTTTTTGATCGTTGTTCTTCCCTACTCTAGTAAGTGGTTTGCAGTTCTGCCCATAGCTTTGCAAACCCCGAGCGTCTGGCCCCCACCGGCGCTCGGTTTTTTTCTTTAAGAAACAATATAACCAGCTATAAACTATCAGTAGTGTAATTTCGGAAACCATCAACTGATAATACGAATAACTTATGTAACCCGGGGAGCGGATTAGGATGGAAATGCAAGGCAATGCGGTAGATACCTTGCTCGGCGGAATTGAAGCCGGTGGTACCAAATTTAACTGTGTGGTAGCCGCTGGGATTAATGACATCCGTGAGCGAGCCAGCTTCCCAACCACCGATCCAGAACATACGCTATCCAAGGTCGCTCAGTTTTTTCACGAAAGCAGTCAGCGCCACGGCACTGTTTCTGCGCTGGGCATAGCCAGCTTTGGTCCGGTAAACCTGGACCCAGAATCCGCCTACTATGGCTATATCACCCAAACACCTAAAGCTGGCTGGTCCAATACCAATATGGCTGGCTACTTCAGCCAAGCCCTGTCGGTACCAGTTGCTTTCGATACAGATGTTAATGGCGCCGCCCTTGGAGAGCACCTCTGCGGCGCCGCTACAGATGTTAAGAACTTTGTCTACGTCACCATCGGTACCGGTATCGGCGCCGGTATTATGATCGACGGGCAGCTGATCAATGGATCTATGCACCCGGAAATTGGGCATATGTTGATGCCTAGAGACAGCCAAAAGGATTCTTTTAAAGGCAACTGCCCATTTCATAACAACTGCCTTGAAGGACTGGCCTCAGGTCCTGCGATAGAGGAGCGTTGGGGACTGCGTGGCCAACACCTGGAACAACACCACCCGGCCTGGGACCTGGAGGCGGAGTATCTGGCCACTATGTGTGTCAACCTTACCAGCTGCTATTCACCACAGCGGATCATACTGGGGGGTGGAGTGATGATACAGGCGCACCTATTCAACCGTGTAAGACAAAAATTCCTAGCCTTAGCCGGTGGTTACTTTCCCCAAGTCTCAGAAAGTAATATTGAACGGTATATCGTTGCACCAAAACTAGTGGGAAGATCCGGTGAGGTCGGCTCCCTACGGATGGCCCAGCACCTATACAACACTAAAAACGTCATTGCCTGAACCAGGGAGGGGACATCCCCTTCCTGCCATCCTCTTTTAAGTGGACGTGGTTCCCACGCGCAATATCCAAATTTCTGTGATCACGACCACTTCTTGGGCAAAAACTTGCGATGCAGAGTGATTCCTGCGGCAGTAACCCCCTCCCCAGCTAGCGATTCCCTTTATCTATCTGTTAGGCTTCCATATAGATACCTCTAGTAAGCAGGGCGATAACAGGTAAGTTTCAGCGCCCCTCAGGGATAGCAATGAAAATAATTAGATTATTAGTGATAGGTATTCTTAGTGCCTGTTGCCAGCTGGCAGCAGCCGGCAGTGCCGAACCCACAACTTTCACCCGCCCAGGGATACTGTCATACAACTTTTACTCTGATTTACTAGAGCGTGAGTACGTTATTGACATAATGCTGCCTCTTTCGTACACCCCGGAAAACACCGATCGCTATCCAGTCATTTATATGACCGATGGCTTTCTGCATTTCCCTATGACAGCCCCTAACCTTCTTCAGGAACAGGTTCCCGATGAGTTTGGCAATATCAAAATACCCCCTGTAATTCTGGTAGGTATCTCCCACGCTTTTGACAGTCCGAATTTCGCCCAGCGAGTAATGGATTTCACCCCCGTACCTGGTGTGATCAAAGGTGCTGAACTAGGTGGAGGCGCCGATCACTTTCTTGAGTTTATCGAAGAGGAACTCAAACCCTTTATCAATAATAATTTTAAAGGTAACGAAGAAGACGAAACCCTAGTGGGCCATTCCCTGGGTGGGCTTCTGGCTCTCCATGCTCTTTTTAACCACACCAATAGCTTTGACCGATATATCATTGGAAGCCCCAGTATTTGGTGGGCCGATAAGCAAATTTTAGATAGTGAATTGGCCTATGCAGAACGCAATGCCGATTTAGGAAAAAGTGTGTATTTATTTATTGGTGGTGAGGAGACTTGCAGTGAAATCGACTCAGTTTGCGCAGTAAAAGACTTCTCTCAACTAGTAAAAAGACTTAAGTCCCGTAACTACAATAGCCTTACCCTAAGAAAACGTGTATTTGATAACGAGAATCACGGTAGTGTTGTTAATCCAGGTTATGATCGAGGGATAGAAAAGGTCTTTAAGGCTAGGGTACTACCTAGAAAATATTCTTTCTAGAACTTTTTATTAAATTCAGAAATAGCAACCACTTTAAAAGTAAAGTTTTTCTGGCATGTTCCCCTCCCTTCGCAGTTCTCGATCGCGCTCAAAATAAAAGATGAAAAAACTATAAATAGTATTCACCTGCATATTACCCACCTTAACATACGCAGAGGTCACATCCGATAATGATAATAAGCTTAACATTAATTTGACGGAACTGACCGGACTGGCAATTGGATTCAGTGTGCCACTATAAATCAAGGGCTAGACAAATTGAAGGCATACCTTACTTTTATCAAAGTCAGGAAAAATAATCTAATACCTTACCAACAATTTCAAGATCTTGATAACCTTTAGGATCAATCTCTTTACGAAGCACCCTTTCTATATAGTCGGTGTCACCTAGCAAGCCACGGACAACACAATAGCAAATGCATCGATGGCCACGAGTCATCTCCGGTATACTTTGATATAGAGATTCCTTAGAGCTTAAAGCAAATTGTTTGTCAAGGTACTCCTGCCCAGTCTCAATAATGTTATCAAGCCCCCTCATCACCTCCTCTACCGCTTCTTCTTGCGAGCCAAAATCCTTAACATATACTCTAGGGTAATAATTCTTCTTTGAGCAGGATTCATCAATAAATGAAGAATCAATAGGATAAGTAAATGTTGGCACCTTACCCCGAGGTAATCCAGTTAATTCAGATACTATATCCTCTACCTCCCGAAGATAAATGCCAGCTTTTGGCTGTATTAAAACTGACGCCGGAGGACTAGAAAAAGTCCAGAAAGGTACGATAAGAAAGTCACAAAATTTAGCTGGTCGAGACTTATATCTCCTAGCTAAAAATTTCCAACCTGGGTAATCGGCCTCCAATACTTTAGCAGCCTTAAGTACTTCTGTTTTAAATGTCATATTTAGTCAAACGGAAAATCTAACAGTCTTACTTCATAAACTCATGCAGGGTTATCATCCCCTCCCAGGAATGTTTCATCAGCGTTAGCGCGACAAATCAGAAGCTACACCAGAAGCACTCCTCAATTGCGCACTATACAACACTTTCTGATCTCCAGTAAGAATGACGCCACTTATTTCACCTCAACAATCCTTTCAACATTATCAAAGGGGCAATAACGCTTTATTCACCAGTTTTCAGGAAGTGTTACTATCAGCTGAAAACAAGACTTTATAACTCTTAGAAGAATATAAACCCTAATAGAATGAAAGTGGGGAAAACCCCACCCCAGAGTTAGATGTTACCCAAACGGCGCAAATGCTCTTCATGAGTCTTACGCATATTAATAACATAAGTGCGACTTAACCGATCATGCAATAATTTGTTAACCAGGAAGAAGTTGATAATCCATGCAAAAAGCCCAAATGCACTAATGAAAGCAAAGCTCACAGTTCTCCAAAGCCCTCGCAAGTATCCAATCCGCCCAAATTTTTGACTGGTTACTCGATAGCCCATTATATACTTACCAGGTGTTGCCTGAAGTTTGGAACACTCAAACAACCAAGCAAATAACAGGTAGGCTCCAAAACAAAAAGGTATGACTTTTGCGGCTGCTACAGCTTCCGGCAATCCAAAGATTTTCATCATCGCCGCAGTTGCAAGAGAGCCTACGGCCATATAAGTCATAACCAAGTCTAAAAAGAATGCAACGCCTCTAGGTACAACATCACCAAAAAAGTACTTTTCATAGCGCTCTTCAAATTCAGCCTCACTTTGTGCCTTTACCTTGCCCCCGCCACGAAGCCCTTGCAAAGGATCAATACGGGACTCATGGGTTTCCAAGCTATTAAATATGCTATTGCACAACTTTTCATCAAGCGCTTGGTAGAGGTAAGACGCATTCCCTCGCCAATCGAACAGCTCGTCACAGTACTGCAGGATGTTCGGCGTTACTTGCGGGCGAAACCTTGCGGACTTACCCCCCTCTACAGCATTTTGATTAAATTGGGCAAAGCGTTCAAATACAGAAAGACCTAAGTTCCAATTATACTCCTCATCCAGCATATAGGGACTCTTGGTGAGAAAGTCCCAACTCCTCTCCAGGCTCATTTCCAAGTGATTATTAAGCATTTCATCAACTTGCTTAAGCACCCGCCGAAACTCTTCGATACGCAAATCTCTATCCGGGTCTTGCGGCTCCCGAGATTCACTTGGCTGCGTATCAGGGGATACACCTTCGCTCTGTTCCAAGGGGTCAGAAACGCTCTCTTGCTTCGCTGGGTGTTCTTCAGCTGCGAGCGGAGTTAACACTTCATCAGTGGAAGGCCGCACTTCTGTTTCCTGCGCCCCTTCTAATACAGCTACCCTTTCACTGTTAACCTTCTCATGGCTTGTGCTTCCTGCCTGCCCTAGTGAAGGAGTTTCCAAGGAGGCTTCCGCATGCCCGGCAGTCTCCTCTTGCAATTGCTCAGCCAGTTTCAATGCTTGCTTATAAGCAGTATGAAGTGCCTGGAATTCTTCCGGCTTTTCATCTGGGCGGGTTTGCTTTAGTTTTTTTGCATAAGCGCGCTTAATCGCCCGAGCATCAGTGATGGGATTAATTTCAAGAATGGCCCAGGGATTCATCAAATCCAATCCTCACCATCCAAGCGATCCAGAATTTCACTAACCTCAGTTCGAGCCTTAATAATTTCTGTAGGGTTTTGCCTTTCCAGGACGCTATCAAAGGATGACAGTAATTTGGCAATATACTCACGCTGCTCGCCAAGACTGGATTCATACAAGCGCTCACCACGAGCAATGATTGCCTGGTTTTTTTCATCTTCACGGGGGTGGAATTTCAGTTTTGCCAGTTTTTGCAGGGCTTCAGCCTTTTGTATATCGGAGAGAGCTCCCGGCGTAAACTCGATTAACTTGTTGAAGGTTTTACCCGTGGAGACCACGGTCACATCCACTTCCAAAAGCCCATTCATATCGTAGGTATAGCGAATATCTGCCGATTCTTCCCCTTTAGGCTTTTTCGGCACAGGAACCGTCATCTCACCCAGGTACACATTTTTAGATACCAGGCGATTCTCTCCTTGGTATACGTCTACACAAAGTTGGGTTTGATCATCCCGAGCAGTCCAAACCCGCCTTACAACACTGACTGGTACAACGGTATTGCGCTCGATAATAGGCATAAAGTAGGCACCGAGCTGCGGATTATCTTCATTGATAACACCTGTTCCCAAGGTGTAAGGGCATACATCAGTCAGGACAATATCATCCAGTGCCGAGTTCTTTTCTTTTAAGCCAGCCTGAATAGCTGCTCCCATCGCAACGACAGTGTCCGGGTCCAAATGACAGGCTGGCAGACGGCCAAACATTCGACCAACCATTGAACGAAACTGGGCCATGCGCGTAGAACCGCCAACCAATACCACTTCATCAATTTTCTGTGGGGGCAAATCTGCATCGCGCATTGCCCGCTCAATTGGCCGTTTCGCTCTTAACAACAGGGGGGTGCTGAGTTTTTCAAACCACTCTGGGGTCACCTGGAATTGCAGGGAGCGTCCATCAAGTTGTAATTCAAGTTTTTGCTCAGGCTGCTGGCTGACTCGACGTTTGGCGCTTTCCATTTGCATATATAAGTTTTGCAAATCGCGAGGGCTTAAAGCCTCTTTCTTAATATCAAACTCAGCCAGGACATCATCGATCATTGCCTCAACGAAATCCTCTCCACCGAGGAAGTTGTCTCCGGCACTGGCATGAACTTCCATAATGCCATCAAAAAATTCCAGGATGGAAACATCGAAGGTGCCACCCCCAAGATCTAAAATAAGGAAGTTCCCTTCGCGCTTGTCATGTAAACCGTAAGCAATGGCAGCCGAAGTTGGCTCGTTAATTAGCCGTTCTACTTTTAATCCCGCAAGCTCTCCTGCCAACTTGGTGGCATGGCGCTGATTATCATTAAAATAAGCTGGGACACTGATTACCGCCTCGGTTACCTCTTCACCAAGAAAAGTTTCTGCATCTTCTTTGAGCGCACGTAAAATTAATGAGGAAAGTTCTGTTGCACTAAATTTCTGTTTCCCCAGGGAAACTTTGTGGTCAGTGCCCATTAAACGCTTAAACGCAGCCACAGTGGTACTACTGTGATTAATAAGACGTTCTTTAGCCGTTTTGCCGACTAGCAATGTGCCAGAATCATCAAGCCCCACAACTGACGGGGTCAAAATTTCACCCAAACGGTTGGGGATTAGTTTTACCCCTTCATCAGTCAGTACCCCACAAGCACTATTAGTGGTTCCCAAGTCGATACCAATAATGGCCATATTTCCCCTACCTACCCTTGGATTCGAATTACAAAAACGATCGAATCTATAGAATTTTTAAGACAATAGTTTTAGCTATATTTATGGCGCATTATTCTAAGCGGCCTTGACCACAAATTGCCAGATAAGACACCGCTATAAAACAATATCAGGGGATAGGTACTCACAAAGTGAAGCGTGATTAAGCGGTTAGTTGTGGCCCAAAGGGCTGGGCCACGAAAAGATAAATATAATAATTAGGGGGCGCGACGTTCTATATTCCAGTTTTCGTTTTCTTCACGGCGATAAATAAAACGATCGTGCAATCTATTTTCACCCCCTTGCCAAAACTCAACAGCATTGGGTACCACACAGTAGCCACCCCAGAATTCTGGCAACGGAATTGTTTTACCGGCAAAGCGAGCCTTCTCTTTATCAAACTGCTGCTCCAGTTCCTCCCTGGACGCAAGCGGCCGGCTCTGGTGCGAGGCCCATGCGGCCAACTGGCTATCCAGGGGGCGCGACTGGAAATAGGCCTCTGCCTGCTCGCGGGAAACGGGCTCCACCTTCCCATAAACAATCACCTGCCGCTCGAGACGGCACCAGGGAAACAACAGCGACACCTGAGGGTTAACGGCCATATCTCGGGCCTTGTCACTCTGTAAATTGGTATAGAAAACGAAACCCTTCTCATCGAAGCCTTTCAGCAAAACAATCCGCTGCGAGGGGTGCCCGTCCGCGTTAGTGGTGGCAAGACACATGGCGCTGGCATCAACTAATTCTGCTTCAACAGCTTCTGCAAGCCACTTGCGAAACTGCTCCACGGGGGTCGGCTTCAATTCAGAGCGCCTTAAACCACCCATTTGGTATTCCCGACGCCATTGATCGATTTCCATGGTGATACTTCCTCGGTTGTTCTAGCTCAAAGTTTATTCAGCGAAGTGCCGGAAGGCTATTGTGCGGCAGCCACCTCGTCAAATTCCTCAAAATCTACTGGCAGGCAAAGTAACCCAAGCGTACAAAGTTTCCTGCCGCAGTGCCGGGTGAATCTCAATTTTCCTGCGATATTGCCTGTGAAGGTGCAGACTCTGCGGGTGCTTGCACGGCTTTTGGTGGGCCGCTAGGCTCACTGCATTTTTACACGAATAAGGAAAATGGTGCTTATGTCCTCTGCGCCCACATGCGCCCAGGTGCTGATGCGCCTGCTGCGCGAATACCAGGTAGAAAAAGTTTTCGGGATTCCCGGCGTACATACCATTGAACTGTATCGCGGCCTGCCCGGTAGCGACTTGATGCATATCACGCCAAGGCATGAGCAGGGCGCCGCCTTTATGGCAGACGGTTATGCCCGTGCCAGCGGCAAACCCGGTGTCTGTTTCCTGATCACTGGGCCGGGGCTGACCAACGCAGCCACTGCGATGGCGCAAGCTTACTCAGACTCAATTCCTATGCTGGTTATTTCCGCCGTCAATCGCCGGGAAGACCTTGGCATGGGCCGTGGGCGCCTGCATGAGCTACCCCGCCAAAGCGATGCCAGTCGAGGCTTCTGTATCTGGCAGCACACCCTGACCCAGGCAGAACAACTACCGGAAGTGATGGCACGGGCATTCCAGCTGTTGCAGTCCAGCCGCCCCGGCCCTGTCCATATCGAAATCCCTATCGATTTATTCCCGGCGCCTATGTCCGGCAATCTGGACGATTACCGCGCGGCACCCAATGCCATGGTACCGGCAGCCAACGCGACAGCTATCGCGACTGCTTCCCAGTGGCTGCAAGCTGCCGAACGCCCGGTGATTCTCCTGGGCGGTGGCGCGCAATCTGCTGGAAAAGCGGCAACACAGGTATCAGGAAAAATTGCAGCTCCAGTCTTCCTGTCTCTGGCCGCCAAAGGCGTTGTCGATGAAAGACTTCCTCTGTGTGGCGGAGCCAATCTCAGTTTCGACTGCGTGCGTGAGCGAGTAGAAGCTGCCGATGTGGTCTTGGCCGTTGGCACAGAGCTTTCGGAAACCGATCGCAATCTGGTGAAAGAGGATTACGCTTTCTCAGGCAAGCTGATCCGCATCGACATTGATCCGGCTCAACTGGTTTGTAACGCCCAGCCGGACCTGGCCATCTGCGCGGATGCAGCAGAAAGCCTTCAGCAATTAAGCGAAGCCCTGGTTCAGTGCGAAGAGAGCTCAAAACAGCGCGCAGAAGAGGAAGTTTCACAATTAATCAGTAACTGCCGCAAAGAATGGCTGGGAAGGTTCTGAGGAGCGCTTCCCTTGGGTTGAAGCTCTGCGCGAAGCGCTGCCCGATAAGGGAATTCTGGTTACCGACTCCACACAACTGGCCTATAACACTAACCACGCCTTGCCGCTGTACCACCCTCGCAGCCATATTACTTGCACCACCGGTTACGGCACGCTGGGCTTTGCCCTGCCCGCCTCGATCGGGGCCAAGTTATCCAGCGAGCGGGATGTAGTTGCCTTGATCGGCGATGGCGGCCTGATGTTTACTCTCGGTGAGCTGGCCGTTGCAGTAGAACAGCAACTGCCCCTGCCAATACTGGTTTGGAATAACAGCGGGTATGGAGAGATACGCGACTTTATGGATGCCGCAGAAGTACCTCAAGAAGGTGTTAATCTTCGCACTCCGGATTTTGTCGCATTGGCAAAATCTTTTGGCGCTGAAGGTTGTCGCATCGACAAACCACAGCAATTAGCTACGGCAGTCGCAGAAGCCCTGCAACGCAAAACACCAACAATTATCGAAATCACCGCCCCTTGAACTGGCGCGAAGCAAACGGAAGCGTGACATGACAGATTTCAGCAAGCTGCATACCGACAAACTGTTTATCAATGGTGAGTGGCGCGAGCCCCTCGGCACCAGTTCCCATCCTGTGATCAACCCCGCCACTGAAGAAATGATTTGCCAGGTGGTGGAAGGCTCTGCTGAGGATGTGGATATTGCCGTTGCCGCTGCCCGCAGCGCCTTTCGCAAGTGGCGCCATACCAGCGCAGATCAGCGCTCAGCACTGCTAAATGCCATTGCTGACGGTATGGAAGAGCGCAAGGAAGACTTGATCCAGGCGATCTCACAAACCCTCGGTTGCCCCGCCCATATCACCCGCTGGTTGCATGTGGATGGCCCTATCTACGCCATGCGTTACTACGCCGGTCGCACTTCAATCATGGAAGAGACCGAAAAGGCGGCCCACTCGGTATTAATCCGGGAGCCGATTGGCGTGTGTGGCTTTATTACCCCCTGGAATTACCCTCTGCACCAATTTGTCGGCAAAGTGGCCCCGGCTCTCGCAGCGGGCTGCACCATGATTACCAAGCCTTCGGAAACCACTCCGCTACAGGATTTCGTCATGGCGGAGATTATCGAAGCAGCCGGTGTTCCTGCGGGCGTATTTAACCTGATCCCCGGTGCAGGCTCGGTCGTCGGCGCAGAGCTGTCATCGCACCCGGGAATCGATATGGTGTCCTTTACCGGCTCCACCCGTGCAGGTGTTGAAGTTGCCAAGGCTGCGGCGCCCACAGTTAAAAGGGTTACACAGGAGCTGGGTGGTAAATCGCCTCTGATTATCACCCCGGACGCGGATCTTAAAGCAGCGGTTCGCTGGGGCTGCGAAGATGTATTCATCAACAGTGGCCAAACCTGCACCGCACTCACCCGTATGCTGGTTCCCGCTGAGCACTATGAAGAGGCGGTGGAAGTTGCCAAGCAGGTGGCTGAAGAAGTGGCCATGGGCACCGATGCCAATGCCTTTATGGGCCCCCTATCTTCCGCTCGCCAACTGGAAATCGTGCGCGGCTACATCAAAAAAGGTATCGAGGAAGGTGCCCGCCTTGTGACTGGCGGCCTCGATCTACCCACCGAGCTGGATAAAGGCTTCTATGTGAAACCCACGGTATTTGCCGACGTTCACAACGATATGGCCATTGCCCGGGAAGAAATCTTTGGCCCGGTGACTTGCCTGATCCCCTACAAGGATATGGATGAAGCCGTCGCCATTGCCAATGACACCGAATACGGTCTGTCCAGTGGCGTATGGGCTAAAGACGCCGAAAGCGCCATGCCTATCGTTCGCCGCATCGAAGCGGGCCTGTGCTTTGTTAACGGCGGTGAATTTAACTACGACGCCCCCTTCGGCGGTTACAAGCGCTCCGGCAACGGACGCGAGTTTGGTGAGGCCGGTCTCGGTGAGTTTATCGAACTGAAATCCGTGCAGCTTCCCGCATAAACTTCTGCACCGCCCTCTAATGGGGGCGGTACTGTTGACTGCTAATCCCCTCCCCGTTATCTTTGCTCGCACATCACGAGAGTGGCTGACGCCAACGCCAACCTGCCGACCGGGGCAAGGTGGTTCTCTCTCTGCGGCACACAAGGCCTGCAGGGAGGATGGGGCTCTACCAGAGCAAACCAACCGGATTAGCGAACATCACTTCGCCGCTTCCACGTCAGTCCTCCATAGTTTTACCATTGGAGGGACCATGTCCGAATCACCGTTTTCCAGTAAAGACATTATCGAAATTCAAATCGCCAGCCAAAGAAGCCACACGGCAGTACGCGCGGTGAGAAGAGGTGATCGTCAGTTGTTGTGGCAACTACTGTTCGACACTGCCGAAGAGGCATTAAAATTTGCCACCAGTTGCCGCGCCAGTGAGCACCCTATTTCGGCCCATGAGGCCTGCGAACTGGCGGGATAAAGTAGAACCAACAGGCGCCGCGAGCTCGCGCCCGTTACCCTGTGCCAAGAGCACCCGACAGGAGCTAAAAACAATACCATGTCAAAGCCAGAACAATTCTTTGAGCACCTGCGCAGCGAACTCAAACAGATCGATGCAGACGGCCTGTACAAACGCGAGCGGATTATTACCTCCCAGCAGGCCGCTGAGATCCAGGTGAACAACGACACCCAGGTACTGAATTTTTGTGCAAACAACTACCTGGGCCTGGCCAACCACCCGGACCTGATTGAAGCGGCCAAAGAAGGGCTCGAACAGTACGGCTTCGGCATGGCATCGGTGCGCTTTATCTGCGGCACCCAGGACATTCACAAAGCGCTGGAATCGCGCCTGTCTGAATTCCTGGAAACCGAAGACACCATTCTTTACACCTCCTGCTTCGACGCCAATGGCGGCCTGTTTGAAACACTGCTGGGCCCGGAAGATGCCATCATCTCCGACTCCCTCAACCACGCCTCCATCATCGACGGCGTGCGCCTGTGTAAAGCCAAGCGCTACCGCTACGCCAACAACGATATGGCGGAACTGGAGAAGCAGCTACAGGCCGCAGACGCCGCTGGCGCCAAGACCAAACTGATCGCCACTGACGGCGTTTTCTCTATGGACGGAGTTATCGCCAACCTCAAAGCCGTTTGCGATCTGGCCGACCAGTACAATGCCCTGGTAATGGTGGACGACTCCCACGCAGTGGGCTTCCTCGGTGACCACGGCCGTGGCACCCATGAATACTGCGATGTGATTGACCGCGTCGATATTATTACCGGCACCCTGGGCAAGGCCCTGGGGGGCGCTTCCGGCGGCTTTACTTCTGGTCGCAAGGAAATTATCGATATGCTGCGCCAGCGTTCGCGCCCCTATCTGTTCTCCAACTCCGTAGCCCCAGCGATCGTCACCGCCTCCCTGAAAGTGTTGGATATGCTGACTGAAGGCGGCGAGCTGCGTGAACAGCTGCGCGACAACTCCGCATACTTCCGCAAGCGCATGTCCGAAGCCGGCTTTACCCTGGCTGGTGCCGACCACCCGATCATCCCGGTGATGATTGGCGATGCTGCCCTGGCGCAGAAAATGGCTGACAAAATGCTGGAGCGCGGCATCTACGTAGTGGGCTTCTTCTATCCAGTAGTGCCCAAGGGCCAGGCCCGCATCCGCACCCAGATGTCCGCCGCCCACACCCGCGAGCAGCTCGACCAGTGTATCGATGCCTTCATTGAAGTTGGCCGCGAACTGAATATTATCTAAACCAAACAGCGGTGCTGATACGGTAATTCTCACAAGGAATTCACCGGAGCGGCACCGCGCCCTGCCATTTGTAGTTTTAAAAACAATGAAAGCACTATCCAAGCTGAAATCTGAAGTGGGAATCTGGCTTACCGATGTGGAAATACCCACACCGGGCCACAACGACCTGCTGATCAAGATTCACAAAACCGCGATTTGCGGTACCGACATGCATATCTACAACTGGGATGAATGGTCTCAAAAGACTATTCCTGTCCCTATGGTGGTTGGCCACGAATATGTGGGTGAAGTTGTCGGTATGGGGCAGGAAGTTGCAGGTTTCCAGATGGGCGACCGTGTTTCCGGTGAAGGCCATATTACTTGCGGCCACTGCCGCAACTGTCGCGCCGGCCGCCGCCACTTGTGCCGCAACACTTACGGTGTCGGTGTAGACCGCCCCGGAGCTTTTGCCGAGTATCTGGTAATCCCCGCGCTCAATGCCTTCAAGATCCCGGATAACATTTCTGACGATCTCGCCTCTATTTTCGATCCCCTCGGTAATGCGGTACACACGGCCCTGTCTTTCGACCTGGTGGGCGAAGATGTACTGATTACCGGCGCCGGCCCTATCGGTATTATGGCTGCAGCAGTCGCCAAACATGTTGGCGCACGCCATGTAGTTATCACCGATATCAATGAATACCGCCTGGACCTGGCACGCAAGATGGGCGCTACCCGCGCCGTAAACGTTGCCAAGGAAAACCTCAGCGATGTGATGAACGAGCTGGGAATGAGCGAAGGCTTTGATGTTGGCCTGGAGATGTCCGGCGTACCCGTTGCCTTCCGCGATATGATCGCCGCAATGAATCACGGGGGCAAAATTGCCATGCTCGGCATCCCCGCAGGTGAAATGGCGATCGACTGGGGGCAGGTTATTTTTAAAGGCCTGATGATCAAAGGTATTTACGGCCGTGAGATGTTTGAGACCTGGTACAAAATGGCCAGCCTGATTCAATCCGGTCTGGATTTAACCCCAATTATCACTCACCAGTTTTCGATCGATGACTTCCAACAAGGCTTCGATACCATGGGATCTGGTGAATCCGGTAAGGTTATCCTGAACTGGAAATAAGTCCCAATGGCTGCGGGATTGCCCGCAGCCATTCTCCCTGCCCTCAATTTACCACTCCCCCTGCCCCCAAATATCTTTGCGTTACCTGCCAGCTTCTACACATTTGCAGTTGCTACAGCTTAAACAGTTAGCGACTGAAATAGATCTTCTAAAACTTCGATTATTTTTTCAAAATCATGGATCATTAGGTTCCAGCCGACCTAACACACGATTCATTCAGCATCTCTGAAGCCTTTTTTACTGTACATCTTTATATTTATAGCGCCTGAACCTGGTACGATCGGACAGGATCGCTACCACATTCTACTCCTACATAGGTCTTCCGGTTTCAACTCCAATTGATTCCAAGATAACAATCGGGATAATAAAGATCAGATTTACTGCGGCACAAATGTTAAAAGTAAGAACATGAAACTATATTTAACTTTGGCATTACTTCTTTTTACACCATTTGTCATAGCAGATGAAAACCTCTTCTATGTGGGAACTTGGCAATCAAATGAAAAAAAGACTTTAGCCAGCATGAACAGCGTGGAGGAGATACCCGAGAAAACCCAAATGCTCTTCCGCTCCAATTTCTTTGGGCGTCTCGTGAATGTAGTTCGAGTAGATTCGTTTGCAACTTACATCATAGGGGAAAAGCCGGGGGTATTGACATTTTCACCACATACGATCGAAGTCTTGAGTGCCGATACGATTCGTATCACATATTACGACGAACTCTCCACTTCTGATGAGACACGGATTTTAAAATACGAAAATAACTGCTACTCATTGCCAGTAACAAAATGGGAATTTAGAGAATATTTTTGTCGTGTTGAATAAGACTCACAACAAGTAGAGGTATACTCGCGTACTTCAAGTAATCGATCTCAGCTTCACTCCGCCCCATACTTTGGGAAGTTACACTTAGAGTGACTCTGAATAGCTCCATAATACCCCTGCGGATCTTGAAGGCTGCAGACGTTAGGCACAGCTCACCGAAAATGACCTGGTTGAAACGCAGCAGCTGTGGCATTCCCCCCCTTTAGGGCCTGTAGGCTTGTTCAGAGGCTCCATAAGTAGTCACCCAGTATGATCAAATACAGGAAGCTTCGAACGATGTTCCCATTTAAGAAATTCTGCTTATCGACTTATAGATTATTATTTGAGCAAATATGGTAAATTACTCCGCATCTAATTTTTTACAGATAGCCTTTATCACCCTATCGATTCTAGGTATTGCATTACTTTGGGCGCAAAACCGTTTTACAGCAATACGATACTTGTTAGGCGCCACTGCATTGTTGATGACATTTAATTTTGTAGAAGAAACAAAAGTAGTTAATCTTGGCTATTTAATCACGCCTTCGTTCTCATTATTGATGGGTCCATTATTTTTTGCCGTAGTTGCACAATTAATATCCGCCAGTTATCAACAACAAAGTAAACACTGGGTGCACTTAGCACCAGCAGCAATCAGTTTATTATTTAATCACTGGCCCCAGTGGGTTTTAGCGGCCGGTACCTTAAGTCAGATTGTTTACTTCTCATTAAGTATAAAAGCGCTTATTCGATATCAACATATCTTGCCCCAAAACCGCTCCGATGCTAACAAATTGAGAGCTGATTGGGTTAAGCGTATCCTATGGGTTCTGGTTTGCGTTGCACTGGTGGATGCAGTGCGGCATAACTTGCAACCTTACTTACCCACTCCTCTTTTGCTCAGATGGTACCTTGTTATGCAGCTGAGCTATTTTTTGATTGTTGCTTTGCTTGTAATTCGCGCAGTTAGGGAACCGCAGCTATTTGCGGGTTTAACAGATGGTGAACAAGCCCTGGGCTTATCCGTAATAGGGGGTTGTGACAAGGGAAAGTGCAAAGCTGACGAAACGACTCAGGCGGATACGCTTTTCGAGGAGCTTAACAAACAGGTTCATAGTCAACAGCTCTATCGCCTACCAAGGCTATCCCTCCGGGACTTGGCACAACATACAGGGCTTGGAGAGAAAGATATTTCCTGGGCCATCAATCAGGGCTATGGCGGTAACTTTAATGACTATGTTAATGCCCAACGTTTGGCAGATGTAGTTTCGCAACTTGATTCAGTAAAAGAGAGTGATTCGGACAAAAAAGTTCGTCTCCTCGATATTGCACTTGAAGCGGGCTTTAACTCTAAATCTAGCTTCAACAGCCTGTTTAAACGCCACCTTGGGATGACTCCTAGTCAGTATTTAGTAGCAAAACCCCAATAATGGTTACTTTGGACGTGCAGAATCTGGATTTCGGACGCTAGAAGCTGATAATTTTGGCATTTTGGCCTCTTTGATTCGCAAGAGGTCATTATGAAGTTATCTTCCTATTTTTCTCGTTCATGGAAAGCAGCGGTAGCTATTTTAGTGTTCATTAGCGTTGCTGCGCTCGGATCTTGGGGATGTGCATGGTACATCCCTCCCTCTTCCTACGGGTTAGCTGAACAGAATGCTCGCATTGTAATTACCGATATCACAGTCATCGACACCCAGCATAATACAGCCGCAAGTAACCAAAACCTCGTCATTCAAGGTGGAAGAATTGCCCAAATAACTAGAGATGTAATACCTGAGATTGAAGGCGAGCTGAGGATTAATGGTCTGGGTAAATATGTGATGCCAGGCTTAATCGATATGCACAGCCATGTATGGGGTCGATCCGATCTATTAGCTATGTTAGCGCACGGAGTCACTCGCACAAGAGTTATGGCTGGCAATTCCCCTCAGCGTATTCTTAAAAAATGGATCGATACTGGGGATATAGCCGGCCCGCATATGGTGTTATCCGGTGCACCTGTAAATCAACATTCCCACTATGCCAGTGGCCGACACCACAAGTTTATTGGTAGTAAAGAAGAGGCTCGCCAGCTGGTTCGCCAGCAATATCAACAGGGGTACCAGCAAGTTAAAGTTTATGACGGTTTATCCCGTGAGGTTTTCTTCGCTATAGCCGATGAGGCGCAGAAGCTCGGCATGCCTTTAGCTGGCCACCCTCCTTTTGGTCTTACTCTCCATGAATACTTATCGGCTAAACCGCAGTCATTAGAGCATGTGGAAATGATCTTTCAGGCACATTTGAACTACGATTATCAGCAGGAGAGCTTCGATGAAATTGTGCAGCAACTATTAGATAGCAACGTACCAGTTAGCCCTACATTAATCGTATATGACAACGTAGCACAGGTCGCGCAGCTTGGGCCAGATTATTGGCACAGCGTAGCTGGTGATCTCAAGCTCAATCACCCCGCGATAAAAGCAATGGGTGAGCAGAAGGTTAATGGGATACATAGCGCTAAAGCGCAACAGGATTGGCAGGGTAAATCCAACATTTTCGGGGATATGGCCAAGCAGCTAAACCAAGCCGGTGTTGAGATACTGATAGCGTCAGACGGAGGAACCTTCTATACGCCCAACGGCTTGGGCACTATTCAAGAAATGCAACGATTAGTGGAGGTGGGGATTCCTGTTCAAGATGTATTGCGAGCAGCAACCCATCACCCAGCAAAAGCACTGGGTATTAGCGATAAGGTGGGCTCCGTTTCCACAGGCTTTAATGCTGAACTATTGTTGCTCGAAGATGATCCACGAGAAAACTTGAACACCCTAACCAATCCCCTAGGGGTAATTTTGGATCAGAGCTACTTCGATAGACATAGCCTTAGTGAAATGAAAGAGCTAGCCAAAAGCACAGGATCGAAAAGTAATTTCTATTTTTGGTGGATTGTGGATAATTATATTTACTAGCGACCTTGCCAGTTAAATAAACTAAGAAAGCATCCCACAAAAGAGAAAGCCCAGCCGAATTAGAAGGGAACTCCATATTAACAGGTAGAGTCATCCCGCAAAATTAAGACATCCAAACCTACTAACACCCTAACTCGGAACCACCTAATTCGGCTAGCAAGCCATACAAACCTCGAACCTAAAGTTTAAAAGTAGATTTTTCAACCTGAGGTTCACTACCAGTGATTCAATGAGTTAGAAGTGCAAATTTACAAAATATAGGCACAAAAATGATCTTATTAGATTTTATTAAGTTTGTTTTAATATCAAAGCTACGTAAAATCGATGGATATGTATCGGCATATAAAGTTTACTTGAATGAGTCTCTATGAGGTCCAAATAAGCTACAAGAGAGACCTAAGAAGTCTGAAAAAGACTCATCTACTTAAAGGAGAACGCTAGAGCAATATAAGAATAAGTAAAAGGCGCTGACCCAAGGTGCTACCAACACCCTGGGTCAGCTAACCAAATTGATACAGACACTATCAAAAGTCGAGTAGACCAAAGGAACTTCCCCTTCAACCTCTCACAGAACCGTACGTGAACCTCTCAATTCATACGGCTCTTCGTATTCAGCACATTTTCAAGCTTCCCATTCTCCAGTGTGCAAACAAGCCACGCATTTGTTGACGAACCTTTCCAATAAAGACCCAACTCTTAAAACAGCTTCGCTTCAGATGTTTAAACTTCTTCCTGGCCCAACGCATCAGCGTTTGATCAAGATACTTCTGTAGCCGATAAACACCATATCTCCGCCCAAAGTGACCATAGTAGTTCAGCCAACCCTGTATTGCGGGATTAAGTACTTTTGCCATTTCAGATAGTGATCGATCCACCCAGTTTATTACTCGCCATTGCCTGACCTTATCCTTAATCCTCTTGAAGGCCTTAGGACTCATTGAAGGACTAAATGCGGTGAAGATCTGTCCTTGGCGATTCCTTGCTTTTCTGGGACCAAATCGAAACCCCAGAAAGTCAAAGTGGATCACTGGGTGGGAGTCTTTACGATTACTGTTCTTGCAATAGACCTTGCGCGTTTTCTCTGGATGAGCCTCAAGCCCGCAGGTAGTCAGGCGTGCTTTTAGAGCCGCCAGTAAGCGATCCGCTTCCCGGGGATTACGACAATGGTAAACAGCATCATCCGCGTAACGCTCAAAAGGAATATCTCTGTGCGTTCTTACCATCCAGACGTCCAGCGCGTAGTGCAAAAACAAGTTCGCCAACAGTGGGCTGATTACGCCCCCTTGTGGAGTGCCTTGTGTTCGCTCTTCAAGCTGTCCATCCTGATGTTGTACCGGAGCCGTCAACCAGCGCTGCACATAGAGTCTGACCCACCGATGATCATTATGTTTATCCAATGCCTTCAGTAGGAGTTCGTGATTAATATTGTCAAAGAAACCTTTGATATCTAAATCAACTACCCAGATTCTATCCCAGCATCGTTGTCGAGCTCGACGCACTGCGTCTATAGCAGATTTGCCTGGCCGATAGCCGTAGGAGTCAGGGTGAAATACCTTCTCCAATTCTGGCTCCAGCAGTTGCTTAGCCACCATTTGTGCAATGCGATCTTCGATTGTGGGGATACCCAGTGGTCGCAGGCTGCCATCGAGTTTCGGAATATCCACTCGT
This sequence comes from Microbulbifer sp. ABM4_008, assembly GCF_056311705.1. NCBI lineage: Bacteria > Pseudomonadati > Pseudomonadota > Gammaproteobacteria > Cellvibrionales > Microbulbiferaceae > Microbulbifer > Microbulbifer sp. ABM4_008. The sequence goes on from NZ_CM149970.1 coordinate 3,362,056, forward strand.
TTGACGGCTGATGGAAAATAGCTGCCAGATGACATCCGATTCCATAGCTTGTAAAGGTTTTTGACGAGACTCGATTCGTATTGCTCTATCGTTATCTCATCAATCCCCGCTCCGCCGCCATTAGCCTTGATCTGCTTCCACGCTCCCCAAACCGCTCGCTTGGGAATATTGAATGGCTTTGCGCTAATCGTTAATTCCTCCCCATCTGGGTTGATTACACGGTTAGTCGCCGAATACGACAACCCCTTCGCTCCACGTCCATTACAGCCGCTTCTCCACTACTACGGGTTGTTCCGCCCCTGTGACCAGTCTTGGTACTCAACGTCTTGTAGGGCCTCTACTTGACGCTCTTCCTTAACACCTGGACGACAGGTTCTCCTGTTCCACCCAAAAGCCTGTTGTGTGTTCACGCCACCTCTATGCCGGATGCCACTCGGTCGGTAAACAGGTAACCTCCAAGCTTATCCCCGCACTTAGCCAGTGCACGGGTTTTGACATCATCTTGGTAATACGCTTTCGACACCTCATCAGTGGTTCATTTGCATTCGTCTCTACACAACATACCTGACGTATCTCGTACGCCTTTTCCTCAAGCGCTTCTAACCAAAGCTCTTTACTCCGATCACCTTGAGGCGGTTTGTTACCACTTCCTGCAAAGCGATAACGGAGGGCCGACCTCCATCTCCTGGATAGCACGTATTTTTTTATTTATAAAAATAAATAAAAAAATAAAAAAATACTCAGGACGCACTGGCTATATGCATCATACGCTAGATACCCGCTCGTCTTCAATAAAGTGGAGTAGATTCAGCAGCTTGGAGAGTGTCCTCAAGCTCTGGGAGCGTTGCGCCCGCCTTTTCTTCTTCTATGCCTATCGTTCTCGCGCCCCACCGCTTTCAAACCCCACACATTACTTCTTGAGTCTTCCCACTGCGGAAGACCACCTTCAATTTTGCAATTCAGCAGGAACGGAATATGTTAATTTTAAACCGCCGAGTTGGTGAAAACCTCAGAATTGGGGCAAAGATCTCAATCACAGTATTGGAAGTTAAGGGAAACCAGATAAGCATCGGCATAGACGCCCCAAAGTCAATATCCGTGCACCGTGAGGAGGTCTATCTGCGTATTAAAAAGAACAAGCGGTAATAGATAGTAGCTACTGATCACAAGTTTGATTTTGCACTACTTAGTGAGTCTATAGCTCGTAAACCCTACAAGGGGAAGAGCTGAAGCAGCGGCTTTGTGTACAGTATTTCAAATCCCATGCTTGATTGAATTGACAGGCTTTCAAAGCCAGCAAGATCTATCGAGATCCTCATCCTGCGTACAGTAAAATCACTAACACTCAAAAATAGCTTTCACGTAAGTTCAATAATGTACTCACATCGCCACTATAGAAGCTAGCCGCTCAACCAGCTCTCAATGATCAGTGTCAAGCAACAATACTACACACAGCCTTGCCCTTTAGCTGCTTCACGTCCTTAACTCGGCTAAGGAGAGCCAGAACCTCTCCTTAGCCGAGTTAATACTTTGATCTTTTAAGCAAATAACCCCACCCAAATTACTACTTCAATCAAAAATAGAGCCAATTTTCCCCACTAGACTTCCACCACTAAATCATCAGTTATCCAGAGCAACAGTTCCTAGAATTCCACTCTGTTTATAGCCCACTTTCTGTATGTTTTTGCCGTTTCAACCTATCTTACACGAGGCCCAAATAAAGTTAGCAAGCGCTAGCTCGTCAGATTTTCGATCATCATGACCGTTATTTTCTTACTAACGATAAATAACTCTGAAATAGTATATAATTCAACAAGTTAAGAGCTTTCTGATATTGCTTGATAGTAGTCATGATGATCGTTTTTCCATTTTGTACGATTAGCCCAAATTCGTATAACCTTCTGATTTAAAATGAAAATTTATCTCTCTCCAACTAGATTGATTCCGAGATAGTAATCAGGATAATAGTGATCAGAATGATTACTATATAAATGTTAAGCATATATCTAAGAATATAGTGATTTTGGGGGTAGCGGTTCTTCTTACTCTTTCGGCTGTGTTATTTACACAAATACAAAGTAGTGAGAAGGTTATTGAGGAGGTTTCCTCTAATGAAGCTGGTGCCGAGATGGGCGCTGAGGAAGCTAAATCAGATTTCGATCAAGGCTTCATAGTATTCAAAGGCCGTATTGAGAGTAGTCGGCTCTATCTCTATGGCTTGGATCGTAAGGATGCGCTCGAATTTCTACGCTCACTGGAAGGTAGCTCTGTAAAAATCGGGTATGTCACGGACCCTCTAGGGTGTAAATCTTTAGGGTTAAGTTTGGATCCATCTACGTGCTCTGAGAATGTAAATTTTGCAGAAGCATATAACCGTCGAGCATTGGAGCTTGTTAGGTAGCCATGCTTAACAAGCTAATGAACTTCGCGCGCGAAAGGCGCGCGCCGGACAGCCTACGCGACGCTTCGGCTGCCGGTTATTAGAGCGTTAACTGTTGTAAGAGACAAATGTGATATCTGATAAATTCGATAGAATTGAAAATCCAGACTGGGAGCCTGATGCTCTTGTGCAGGTATGTCTTTCCGGTAAAGATATTATCGTAAAGAATGGATACCGACCTCATTACAGGGTTAAAGCCGACTACCTCACGACTACAATTCATTGGTTTATTGATACGGGGATTGCGGAACCTAACAGGCGCACTCTAGCATTTGTTAAATTCATCACGCCAGAGGCATACCCAAAATGCCTAGAGACTGGTGCTAATCTGGAGGTTCTAGAAGGCTCAAGAGTAGTTGGTCATGCTGAGATACAGGAAATATATAATGAGCAATTACGCAAAGGCAGCTAACAATCACAGGCACGTTGCTACGGCCCTTTGGTCCTTCGCGGGACGGCCTACGCTGCGCTCCAGCCGCCCGTGCTGTGGTCGTTATGCGTAAAAATGAATCATAAACTTCGATATATTCTAGCATTCACTTTGGGCTCAGCTTTAGCTGTAATCCTTTGGTTTTCTATTGCTACTTCACATCCAATATTTATGCAGCTAAAAGTTTCTGGGTTAATTCCTCCGGTAATCGCTAGCCTGGTTGCTGGTGCTGTAACATCTGCAATACTTCCTAGCAAAAAAGTATCATTAACTTTCTTATTAGGTTGTTTGGTGGCTCTTCCAATGCTTCTATTTCTCTTATGGCATGGGTTTAGTCATCTTGGGCGCAACCCTCTGTTGTGGTATTGGCCAATTTATGTTCCTCCTGCGTTTCTTCTTGGGGGCCTTTTAACTAGAGGGGTATGGCGTGCCGCATAACCAAGCAATCTTGCGGAACTCCGTGAGCTGTCACCTTGTTTGCAAAAACACGCAAACAAGTCGCCATCCCACTCCGTCGCGCAAATTGCGGCGTTAAATTCTGAATCACGAAGTATCAGGACAAAAATATGAAAATAGTTTCTCTTTCTGTTTTAGTATTTGCCGTGTCGCAAACACTAGGGTGTGGGGTGAAGGTAGGCGTTGGCTCTGAGGATATCGGCCAGAGTGAAGGAGAGGCTCAATGTAGGGAGTTGGTCAAGAAAGAAAACTACTTGGAAGCAAGGGGGGCTTGCGAGGCCAGTGCAAATCAGGGTAGTGCTTACTCTATGTATGCGTTAGGAACAATGTATTCTAATGGTTTGGGTGGTAAAGAGAGTAAAGAAGCAGCATATACCTTTTATAAGAAAGCCTCAGATAAGGGACATGCACCGAGTCAATATAACCTAGCCGCTTTCTATCAACAAGGCCTCATAGTGGAACAATCGAGCCAGAAGGCATTTGCTCTTGTAGGAAAAGCGAGTGAAAAAAATTACGAGGTAGCCCTTGCAGATCTGTCGGTCAGATATAAGAGCGGTGTAGGGGTAGAAGTGAACGAGCAAAAAGCTCTGGCTTACTTGAAGCAAGCTGCCTACATTGGCGATGGACAGTCCATGTACAATTACGGCTATGCAATGATTGAAGGAGCATATGGCGAAAAGGACTCCGATGGCATAGTTTGGATGGTCGCTGGACTGGAGTTAGGTGCTAATCAAGGGTTGTCAAGTACTGAGTTATTTAATGAATTCGGTTTGTCGAGCTCAGAAGGTCAACAGATCCATGTTTTCGCAAAGCAATGCATAGACATGGTTCAAAAGAACCAGGCAATTGCCAGATCTAAGTACTTATAACCAAGCTACGGAATTTAACAAGAGCCGGCACAAGCGCGCACGTAGTGCGCTGGACTCGCAACAAGTTGCTCGCCTGTGCGGCAAGCGTTATGATTCTAGTGAGGTTATACGGAAATAGATAGGGCCTATCTAGAAAAGCTGATAGCCCATCTGAAAGTGACAGTTGGATTGAAAGTGTCTGGATAATTCTTGGTCCTAGAAAATATAGGGATATCAGTATCTGACAATGAAGGCGTGATTTGTGAAAAATTCACATCTCATTTTAATCACTTGATCAGCTCAGGAATGATATTAAACTCAGGCGGTAGAAAATCTACCAGATAGTTTTGAAGTAGGTATCGGGCTTAATCAGCATTTAACATATTGGGATTGTTCCGAACAAAAATAATCTCGCTCTAGATTTACTGGATCGTCTATCCATGGCCGATGCAAACGGGCAAGAACTGTTAAAGGAATCAATACGACAAATTCAGATCTCAGAGCCTTCATTAAAATCAAAAGATATTGAGCGCTGGAAAAAGAAGGGAAGATTTCCCAAGGCAAAGAGAAACTGTTCACCCAGTTTTCCATAGACGCGGAGTTAACTGCGCCATAACAACGCAAAGCAGCCGATGTCTTACCTTATGCATTTTTTGCACAGCTGCTGCGCTCCCCTTTTTATACAAAAAGCTCTCAAACTATGCTGCCTTGATTGCCGTATTAGAAAACAATTGGAATAAAATAGAATATGAAAATTGCTATATCAGGTTCGCACTGCACAGGAAAGACAACTACTTTAGACGATCTCGGTGATTCGCTTGATAACTTTGAAATTATAGAGGAGCCATACATTCTGCTTGAAGAGAAGGGGCATGAATTCAGCGACCCACCAAGTGAAGATGATTTTGTAGCTCAGCTAGACTACTCCATTGAATTGATAACAAGTAGTCAGAGCAATAGACTGTTTGAACGTTGCCCATTAGATTTCGTCGCTTATATAAATACTATAAATAATAACTCGGTATCACTAGAAGAATACCGCGAACAAATTCTAGAAACGATGGAGCTAATCGACATTGTCATTTTTGTCCCGGTGGAAAACCCTGATAGAATAAGATGTCCTGAATCGGAAAATCCAGAACTGAGAAAAGAAGTCGATATTCAACTTCAAGATCTAATATATGAACTTGAAGATTCTAGTGGCTTTCGAGTTATTGAGATTAGGGGAAATCCCAAAGAAAGAATCGAGCAAATTACGTCATTTTTAGACTCAATCTGAATTTTTCTAACAGGTCGTTCCTGCTGACCCAAATCCGCCGCCGCTTCGCGTCCCTGGATTCGGTCAGCTGAACTTAGCGTTAGATTGAAGACAAAGAGGTCCAGCATGGAAAATCAAGTCAAGCTAGGTAAATATGCTGTTCGTTTTGGAGTTATCTATTTGTTATTGTTGGTAGTCATGGCAATAGTGTTGAGCATTCTTGAAATTGACTCAAATTCAGGCGCAACAATGGGGGCACTCATGGGTTCGGCTATGGCGACAGCAATAAAATTTGTTCAGGATAATAAGCGTCCACCAACTAAATCAGAGAAGAATAGACTTGCCTTAATATCGCTACTAGCATCTTGGATAGTATCATTGTTACTGATGAGCATATTACTTTTGGCGGGTAGCCAGGGTGCTGAAATACTAGAACCTATAAAATCAGCAAATCTAATGATCATCATCGCTATAGTTGTAGTACTGTCACTTATTTACTTTCTCGCCCTATCATTTTCCTATGGTTACTTAGTAAAAAAACAGTATGAAGCAATGCTTAAGCAAGGAAAAATCTAATAAGTCAATCAATGTCACCTTATCGCTGGACCGCAATAGCATGGCTTCGCCATATTGAGGCATTATGACGCATACGCACTATGAGAGATAAATTCGGTGGTACAACCCTGGCTATAGCAGGCTTCTTGCTATGCATACTAACTGCCATAGATTCAATTGATGGTAGCTTTACTTATGTAAGTAAAATGAATGGTATCATCGAAGTCACACTCACCCATGGTGCTCTAAATTTCTTTTTTAGTCTTTTTGTTCAGATTTTCATTAGTTTGGCTGTGGCTGCACTCGGCTTAGGTATCTACTTTAAACCCAATTTTTAGCCTCATAATAAAGCCATTAACCACCGTTCGTATGTGGGCTGGCCGGACACTGCATTGCTTCAGCTGTGCTTTATCGCTACGCCAGCAGAACTAAACTAACTCCGTTCCCAACGGTTATAGGTGCTCATGAGGTTACTCATCATCTTATTACTATCCTTACCTGAAATATGTATCGCGGACACTAAGGTTATGTTTTCTTGTGAGCCCATTGAAGGTGAGACGAGCTTCCGGGTAAAAGGTTACTTTTATGAAACAGCCCAAGGCGACAATATCGGTATTGCTCATAGCTATGCCATATTTGGAGAGTTCGAAGCTGTAGAAGGTTGTCGCGCCTCTTGGTATGAGAAGTTCCCACTTAGTGGATCAACAAGTGTTAAATTCATGCTCCACTGGCGAGAATACATGCCACATTGCATGCAGAGATTCATAATCCCTCAGGTTTCCACTACCAGCCACATGTGGGTTTCTAGAAAAGGGGAGATGAATACAAAAAACAGAACTATCCGGGCCAATTGTCATGTCAGTAAAATTACGGAGTAAGGATCTAAAAATTTACGGTCGATCAGGTACTGCTGTCGGAAGAATTAAAGGGGAAAAGGTGTTTGCCCCTGATGGACGTTATGTCGAAACTATTATAAATGATCGCCTCATTTTTCGTTCGACTCATAGTGCATCTATATACAGCCCTTTCGTATCAGTAAATCGTTCTGGCCCAACTGCTTGGGATGATGAGCCAACCATACCAGATTAAACATTAATTTATAAGGCGAGTGCAACCACCTATTTCTTACTTGTTATTTTCATAGCTTTAGTTGCTTCAATTATCAAAGGCTGGCAGAAAGGCTAAACATATAACAGGCAGCAACCGGAACAGAATAACCGTTCAAAAAACATACGGGCTAGACGAGCCATGCTTCACTTCGAGCTGTCTTTTGCAGATCTTTAGGCGCAGATAGTTACGCTAATACCATTCACATACCCATTTAACAATATGATAATAAAATGAAGAAATTGCTCTTTTTTACAATCGCTTCTTTTTCACAACTATTTTGCTAAGCTATGATGCGACCTCAATCGCGAGGTCCGATCCTAAAAAAGTAGACTTTGACACATACAATCTAAAAATTTTCGTTGGGGACGCTTGCTTTCCTATAACCCGATATAAATATATAGTTAGGTTCGAGAAAGCCGCATATCCCAATATTTCGATATAAAATAAATAAGGCCAACCCCTATCTTTAGAAGCAAGATCCATATATAGAAAATACAAGGCATCTAACTATGAAGTTCACCAATGCGCGAAATATCCAAATCATAGCTTTTCTGCTGTTGGCGCTAGTAGTTACACAGGCACTCTTTACCATGCTGTATGTTGCAGAGATTACCCCCTCACGGCAACTTTTCTGGGGGCTGGAGGGCTTGCTGTTTACCATTCTTTCAGCTTTTGCTGGAGCGGCCATGGTGCAGACTAAAAACCACCATGTAGGGTGGTCCGCTATTGCATTCAGCTCTGTATTCAATGTGGTGCAAGTTAGCATTGGCGCCACTATGTTTATGCCATTTCGGGAGGTCGCTAGCCAATTAGAGGCGCTTGGAGCTGCAGCGGGGGCCGTTGTGGCTTTTTCATTTATGATCTATTACGCGGCGAAATTTTTGCTGGGCTTTGCTGCTCTTATTTTTGGAATTGCCAAAATGAATGGGAGCTCCAAAGTGCTGGGAGGTTTGACTGCCTCAGTTGGCGTTATTGCAATGTTTGCTAATGCTATTTCGATTACGTTTGGACGTGATTCCTATTTACCCTCTTCCGCTGCCGGAGCATCGGGTGTTCTTGCAACCTTACTCTTGGCGATTTGTCTTTTGACTATTGCCCGCGAGGACTGATATACGAAATTCAATCTAACAATCAAGTCGGGCGTAACTTCACAACAGATTGCTCGGCCGCCCATTTAAGACTTATAGAAAGAGATCTTTATAGTGGATGAACTAATATATAGCAAAGAAGAGATCCTGTCGGTTCTTAGAGATATCAATGAATTCGTGGTATCACTGGATCAAATGAATAAAGTACACCACGAGTTTGGTGAAGAGGCGTGGAAAGATGAAATTATTGATTATTTTCAGAGTGCAAGGGTAAGTGATAGGCTAGCGCAAGTACGCTCAATACTTTCAAAACCGTTTTCGAGTGAAATTGGACCCGATGATATGGATGAGCTGGAGAGAGAAATGCAGGGGGTACAGTATTGGACTTTTAAGGAGTACCTAGCAAAGAAAAATGGCAAGGCGTAGCGTAGGGCGTTTAGCAATGCATTCGATTACACTGCCCCGGCAATGAACAACTCACCCTACTTTCCAAAAACCGCTTATCGAATGCGTTAAATTTCGGCAAGGTGATCGGTTGTTAATATATAAGAAAATCGTTCCCAGCCTATCATAGGCTTTCTTAAGGAGCCATCTACAAAAAAGAGGGGCATACTAGTAATGAAATTACTCAAGTAATATCGTTACACTTTACAAGACTAGTCAACGCCACCTACTATGAGGGTTGGATCTCCATTCTTGGGCTTCGAAGGCTTCAATTAAAGAACTCGCCTCCTCACGGGACCCAAAATCATGGCGTTAAGCAATATGAATAAAATTCGAAGAAAAATCCTAACCAAAATCACTTTAATGATTTTCCTAACAGGTATAGTTTTCTATATATCAATTGTATTCAGGTCAAATAAACCTATAGATTACGCAAGGAAAAATCAATTTAGAGTTGTTCCAATAGATAACTTATTGGTAGATAAGCCAAAGTTATTTGGGCGAGATGAATTGCCAGTCTTTATTTATATTTCCTCTGCTACTGGTGATCCTGTGATATTGGAAGCTTCTGTTAAATATGATGACTCCGAGTACTATAGATTGATCAGATACAGATCAGGAGTTTATTCAAATGGGAAGAAATATGCCTTCGTTGAGGAGGGTAAAGGTGGTTGGTTTTCTTTGGAAGGAACAATGGTTTCAAATCCTGGCTGGTACACGGGTAGGATAAAACCAGTGAGCTATGAAGTAAGAATGGGCAATTTATATTTCGTAAGGTAAATGCTTACCAAACAAAGGCACTCGATATCAAAAGTACCACTCCGAACCTCTCCACTATTCAATTGTTACACACCCATCTGTAACTTTGCTTTACCACCCTTTCTTTCTGTAAAGTAATGGTTATTTATCATACGAGGGTTATCAGTGCGAAAGGAATTCTCTAAGGCTTGGCGAAGTCCGAGTCATTGCGGCATAGAGCTTTTTCACGCCTACTTCCATAAGTTTTCCTTTGCCAAGCATTGGCATGATGAACTCGCTATTGGAATCTTCCTTTCTGGCGTAGAAAAGCTCGATTATCGCGGTGAAACAGTGACTATTCCTCAGGGAACCCTTGCTGCGCTTAATCCAGGGGAGATTCATACCGGTTTTTCCGGAAGTGACTCTGGTTGGCACTATCGTATGTTTTACTTTGACACGGCGCTTATTGAGGAAACCCTCAGGGAACACACTCTACTTAACCAAACACCCGTACCATTTTTGAAGGGGCCACTATTGGATGATCCCGAGCTTTTTCAGCTCCTTTACAAGCTACATAGCAGTCTTGAAATGAACGCTTTATCCCTTTCAACAGACTCTCTACTCATCCTGGCAATTAGCCAGCTCTTTGCCCGTCACGGCGACCAAAAGATCTACCCGAAGTCATCGTCTAACAAACAGGGAGTCTTGAAGGCCCGTGCTTATTTACAGGAAAACTGGCAAAGAAATGTGACACTGGATGAGTTGTGCCAATTAACTGGCATGAGTCGATATCAGCTAATTCGTAGTTTTAATGCCCAGTTTGGCGTTCCTCCACATCAATTCCTAATCCTCCTAAAAACCCAAAGGGCCCGAGCATTATTTCGTACGGGAGCCCAGGTGGCTGAGGTGGCTATTGACTGCGGTTTTTTTGATCAGAGCCATTTGAGTCGAAACTTCAAGCGTGCTTTCGGTATCACACCTGCTCGCTACTTAAAGTCTGCACAGCGCAATTTCGTACAAGAACCTTCCTTCTACTCCCTTTAAGCTCCCCTATCTCTGGGAAAACAAAGCGCACCGTTAAACAGTGTGAACCATTTCTCATAGCAATATCTCTTCTGCGACATGAGTAATATATATGAGCTTAGAATTTCTATTAGCCTGGCTGGCAGTAATGTTCCCACTAATTTTTAGCCCGGGACCTGCCAATATCACCTTTGCAGCAGCCGGAGCCAGCTTGGGTATTCGTCGCTCCTTACCTTTACTGGCAGGCATAGACATTGTATTTCTAATGAAGGCTTTATTAGTTGGCTTCGGATTTATGAGCTGGCTAATTCACTACCCTATGGTAATGACCTTCTTACAGTGGACTGGTGCTATCTACTTAATTTACCTTGCTTACGTTTTTATAAAGCCTAATAAAGAGCCTGGAAAAACTGCCACCAAATCGGTAAGTATTTGGCAGGGAATGCTGATTCAAAGTATGAATATTAAAGCTTGGATGATAGTAATTACTATGTTCTCTGTGTTCGCACCAAAGCAAGAGGAGAGCAATGAAAGCAGTGTTATCACCTTGATTATTATGATCACCATACTCAACTTTGTGACACATTTCTCATGGATCGCTTTTGGTCGGACCTTATCGAAAGCACTTATCAACGATAAAAATAGAAATCTGCAAAACAAGCTTTTTGCACTCAGCCTGCTTCTTGTCGCTGTGTGGTTAATTGCTGATAACCCAACCGCTATTAGCCTAAAGGCTGTATGACTTGGAACCTTAACTCAAAGGTTTAATTTATGAATCAAGCGGCCACTGGTAGTCCCCTGTACCAACAAGGAGAAAAGGACCACGCCAAATACCATAGATTGAATTGTCCACCAATAGGGCAATTCAACTGGAAGAGAAAGCACCAGAGCGACCGCAATAACCCCTCGCAGCCCGCCCCAACTCATTAATAGACGCCAGGATTTCGGTATCGGGGGGCCAACAAAGCGAGTCAGAGGTGCCACTAAGAATACAGATAATGCTCTAGCTCCTAAAGCAGCTGCTGTAGCAATAACCATCGCCAGCCATTGGTGGGTAAACATCTCAAAAGTAATCACCAATCCCATAATCACAAAAATAATACCGGTAAAAAACAGCCCCATCCACTCCCAGGTTGGACCCGCATGAATTAAATAGGTGCTATTTTGCTTGCTTAAGCACGCTCGAGCAACAATTGCACATATCATTACCGAAATGATACCTGACACATGAAAAATACTTTCCGCCAAATAGAAGCTACCAAATGCAGCGATTACTAAAGTCATTAAAGCCGCACTGGGAGATCGCAGAAACAATATGACAAGAGTGGTTATCAAGCCAAAAATAAGCCCAATCGCAACACCACCGAAAAATACCATGCAAAAATATAGTGTCACTGAAGTCGCGTCCAACGAAGGGGCTGCAGCCCCCATCGATGAGCTTTCAACGATACCATAGGTAGCTAGCCCTAATACTAACGAATAGAGAACTACAGCTGCAGCATCATTGAAGAGGCTCTCTCCATCCACCAAGGTTAAGAGATCTTCTCCCGTTTTTTCCTGACGCAACTTATTAACTACAGAAACAGGGTCAGTAGCCGCTAAAATAGCCCCGGTTAGCATGGCCGCTACCCAAGGAAAACCCTCCGGATGACCAATGCCGTAATAAGTAATTGCTGCAATAAGAACTGCACAAATAACCAAACCGAGTGTAGAGAATAACAGTACAGGTCCAATCCAGCGCTTTAAGACTTTGGGTTCCAGCTGCCAGGCGGACTCAAAAATTAATACCGGTAAAATAACAAAGAATACCAGCTCTCTGATACTGGTTGCACGCAAACCTGTATCATAGTCAATTATGGGAAGTAGCAAAGCCGCCAGCACTCCTGCGACAAGGCAGCCAAGTGTATTATCAATACGTAAGATCCTTGCAATGCCCAGTCCAATAACTGCAGCGGCAGCGAGATATAACCCCTGCCCTACAACAGTGACTATATCATTCACCTGTCAACTCCCATTGCCAGTGCATTCGCACTTCGAATACAGACACACTCTCATTGAACACACTCATCTACAAGTAGAGACTTTACAAGTTTTAAGTATGACTCCACATACAAATGTGCACTCTCATGGCTAGTTAAGGGCTCACAATATCCAAATACAAAAATGGTAATTCTACAGGTGGTATACGTAATAACTATTAGCAGGTGGGTAACGTGGACTTGTACGACAATGCCTGACTCAATTTCAAAGTATTTAAGCCCACTAGTTAATCGCTGCATATTACAGGTATTAGAAACACAAATACCAACAGGGAATACAGTGACTTCTGGTAATGTAGGTATACATTGCGCAGCAAAAACGGCAACAGCTTCAGGGGATATCAATTTAAGTGTTGAGTATCCTTTTCTTCCTATAATGGGTACCGCTTGCTTTACTTTCCATTTACTACAGTTATTGGATTTCCGCACATTAAATAAATCGACATCCTTGAATCCAGACAAATTAAAATACTCACCCGTACTTTTTCTTAGTAGTTTAGGTTCTTGGCCAATATCGTCTCCCTCCCTCTCCTGAAACCTGTCTAGATCGCAAAAAAGTACCAATCTTGACTGGCCATCCAATGCAGTATGATTGCTAACAATGATGACCCACTCAACTTCATCATTCACGTTAACTTGCAAGGTAATCCCATAGGCGCAATTTTCTATGTCAACAAATTGATTTTGCTGCCAAAGGTATTCAATCTCATATTCTAATGATTTATTTAAATGCTTTATGATTAGAGGTACTTTTTCAAATTCAACATCACAAATGCAAGAAGCCTTGGTGCCCTTCTTGGCCCTCGCCCGAAGCATTGGGTGTCTTCTATGGATAAAGGTAAAACCTCTGCAAAATTGCTCGAAAGTAACAGAATCGCGGAGGCGAACACACGATATTAGCTGAGTTCCATCGTAAGACTCATTAGTCAATTCAATAAATAGAGCTTCTTGGGACCCCAACTCACATGAGAGTGGCTCATTCTCCATGCAGGCCTCACATTTGCTAACTGGTAAATCACCTGTGATACAAGAAGCACTCTCCTCAGTATAGGAAAATAGTTAGAAACTGTTTGTTGATATTGGCTATTGATACAGAGAGCAGATCACTAAGACAGTCAGCACAATCACAATCTAGTTAACAATCGATTGATTCCTTCGTCTATACAGATAAAATATTAAAAAACATTGCTAATGGATAGATATCTTATTATTCCTCACTTAAATAGAATTCAACTAACCTTCGTATGAATATCGATTATTAATAACCTCTACAAGAATTTCTTTCCACCAAATCGTCATCACCACTATGGAGAAAATCATCGCAACCGAGTAAGAAATAGCAAATGCGCCTAGCAATCTATGTATTTAAATTGATATCTTAACCAACACAAGAATAATTCAATCTTCCCTTGAAATCCTCACATAAAAACAAGAAAGCATTCTAGAAACCCTGTATAAAAACTAATGAATTAGACCACCAATAATATCCATATACCGCTTTATATACAGAAGAACACTATTTCGACTCAAAAGTGGTTCACAGTAACCAAATACAAAAACCGAATTCTTATTGGTTGTATATGAAATGACCGTCAATGGGTTTAGCCCATTAGTTTGGGTCACCATTCCTTTTTCAATATCAAAAAATTTCATCCTTCCACCTAATTTACTTAAACTTCCTACATTAGATACGCAAATACCGGCAAAGAAGGATTCTGAGCCAGAGATTGTCTCTCTTGCCATAGCTTCCACCTCAGCAACAGTGTATGCAGACACAATTTTTTTTGCCATCGGACGTTGTTTAGTTAGTACCGTGTATATTTGGGACTGTAAATTTTCAGCAAAATCTATGATATCAACCGATGTAGGGTCTTCAGGAATAGATAACTGAGTAGTTTGCGAAAACGAACCAATATGCTCTAATGGGATCGGGGGGGTACATAAGCCTCTTCCATCTAAAGCTAAAATAATCTCCTCTCCCTTTTTATAGGTTGGTAGGACTACTGAAGCAATGGAAGCAATTGCACAAAGAATTGCGGTTAACTTTACTCCTCGGTCTTTACCTATTTTTGCTAGCTGATGGAGATCTTCAGGACACAATAGTCTCGCTATTGCACCAGCCTGCCGTTTACTTGCCGGTGCAACCTTCTCAACAGGCCAGTTTAATTTTTGATCATCCGCATCATGAAATATATGTTTTTCACCTACATATCCAGCAACTTCTAAATTTTTAGCGATGCTTTCCCCAAGAGGTAGCGTTTCATTGTCTCTAAAGGGTTTATTTTTTTGTACTAACTGATCCAACTGCAAGAACAGAGTCATAATAGAACGACCATCCATAATCGCATGAATATTATTGACAATAACCCACTGCACTAAACCTTCATGATTGCAAAATATGCTTAGACAATATGCATATCTATCACTGTCTATATATTTTTTGGCCTGGTTTGAGTACTCTCCCTCAAAATCCATTTCCTTATCTAGCCGGTACACATCTATAGGTATTTCGGAAAAATTCACATCACAAACCCACCGATATTTATTATCTTTCTCGACGCGGGCTCGCAAGAGGGGATGATACTGGTGTAGTATTTTAAGGCCAGAACGTAGCGTATCAATTGCTAGAGGCTCACAAACTCGAATAAAAGAAATAAGTTGCAAGCCCCCTTTTGACTGCCTAGACAGCTCTACATGAAGAGCTTCTTGGCGTCCCATCTCCCGAGAGGGTATCTCCGATTTCATGGTTGAAGCTACCGTACCTATTAGGCATTCATACCAATTATAGAAAATAATAAAACCACATATAAATCAAACAATTACGACATAAAAAGTGAAGTGACACACTATCTCGTAGCTATGCACACCTAGCGGCTTTGTAGATAAGCTCACTTTCAGTTGATATCATAATGACAGCTTTGAATCTGCTCACTAATGACAGCACTAAATATTCAAGCGAGTCGGCATGGGTATTTTCAATATACAAAATAGAATTAAATATTAACTCAGGGTCACCGGCTAGACAATCAAAGCTTTTAATTGAAATTAGACAAGGATAGAAATATGACAAATAATATGGAAATACAACAAGTTATCGATGAATTATATAGTGGAATCTCTGGCCCTTCAGGTTTTCAACGCGACTGGGAAAGACAGGCATCATTATTTTCCCCTGATACGAAAATGATTCGCACATTTGTGGATAGCAATGGCAAGCCCCAGTCTACGATCCTCAGCGTCCAAGAATATCCAGAAAATTTTGAAAATCTAATTGCAGATCGCCCTTTCTATGAAGCTGAAATACACAACATTATCGAGCAATTTGGAAATATTGCTCACGTCTTCAGTGTTTATGAGGCATGGAGCGATAAGGAGAAAACCCAATTCCTAAAAAGAGGGATAAATAGTATCCAACTTTTGAACGATGGCGAATCCTGGAAGGTAGTGCATATGATTTGGGATGACGAAAGACCCGGGCTGACAATGGAATCGAAATATAACCCCGCAGTCACTGCCTAAGCAGTATTTACGAGCACAATTAGACCCTAAGAGGCATTTCCTCTTGGGGAAACCAAATCCAGACTTATTTTCCTCTCCAGGTAAATCCGCTAAGGCTTGCAATCCTTCAAAATTAAGGCGTAAACTGTACATTAATACAGTTATCGCTAAAAAAATGTCAGATCATCCTTCCACTAAAGCGCCATCCCCATGCAAGGGCCGAGGAACCGCCTCTAACCTCCCTGGGCGCTTTGCTGAACTTTCCAGCTCCCGTGAAACTGATGGCTGGCAAGTGGAGCCTGATCAGCCGGTGAGACTAATAACCTCATCCATTGAGGAAAAGGCGAAAACTATTATCTCGACTAATCAATCTCCAGATATCCCTTTCTCCCAATCGATAAACCCCTACAGGGGATGTGAGCATGGTTGTATCTATTGCTATGCCCGCCCAGCCCATGCCTACATGGATTTATCGCCAGGGCTCGATTTCGAGACCAAGATTTTCTACAAGCCAAATGCTGCTGAGCTTTTAGAGAAAGCACTACGAAAGAGCAGCTACCAGTGCAGTCCCATCGCTCTGGGAGCCAATACCGATCCCTATCAACCTCTGGAACGAGAGAAAGAGATAACCCGTAGTTTGTTGGAGCTTATGCAGGAGTTTCGCCAGCCGGTAACCATTGTCACCAAAAGCCAGCTAATCTTGCGAGACCTCCCACTGCTGGCAGAAATGGCACAAGATAACTTGGCCCAAGTCGCCATTAGTGTGACCACACTAGATAATGCCCTTAAGCGTAAGCTTGAGCCAAGGACCGCTGGCCCTGCTGCTCGTCTGCGAACAATTGAACAGCTGAGTACAGCGGGCATTCCTACCGCAGTACTCGCTGCGCCTATGATCCCCGCTCTCAATGACTGTGAATTGGAGTCGATTCTTGCAGCTGCGCGGGAATCAGGGGCTGTAAGAGCCGCATATATCCTATTGCGCCTCCCCTATGAAGTTGCCCCTCTATTTCGGGAATGGTTAGAGGTACACTACCCAGAAAGAGCAAAGCATGTCATGAGCCTGGTGCAGCAAAGCCGTGCAGGTAAGGACTATCAAAGTGAATTTTCCCAAAGGCGAACTGGCACTGGCATATTTGCTCAACTACTCCAGAGACGCTTTCAAGTGGCAATGAAAAAGCTGGGTTTGGATCATCGGCGCCTTACCTTGGATTGCTCACAGTTCAAGCCACCGCCTCGCACTAATGAGCAGCAGGATTTATTCTCTTGAATCTATGGGCTATATAAAAAAGAAGGAAGGGCTGAGGGTGAATTGGTTTCTCTATCTTATTCGAACGGCCAGAGGAACACTCTATACCGGTATAACCAATGATTTGGAGAGGCGTTTTGCTGAGCACTGTAGTGATGGCCCAAAGGCGGCAAAAGCACTACGAGGTAAGGGGCCCCTTACGCTCGTGTTCTCTGTGGGGCTACCCGATAAATCAACCGCCTTGAAAATGGAAATAGCCATTAAGAAGTGGCCAAAATCAAAAAAGGAAAAACTAATACTTGGCTCTCATTCCCTGCCAGAAATTTAGCTTGTTGAGAAAGCCATTATCACTTTGGTGTTAACAACCATGCCTCTTCTCTTGCGGGAACCTTGCCTTTAAGCCCACCAACAACGTCTCTTGTCGCTAATACTTGTAGGCTATAATCGGCATCGTAATATTCATAAATCAAACGGCTCCCAACAGAAAAAGGTGGGCCAGGCATCTGAGCTTGTTCATACTCGAAGGATACGAGGAGTTGAGGTGCGACTTGGGTAATAGCCATTAAGTGGCTGACATATTGCTCACGAATATCTGTGGGGAGGGCTACCAGTGCAGCCCGATCATAAATCGCTACAACCGGCCCCAACTCCTCTCTACCCAAATCGAATATATTGCCAACAAAAATATCGATGTTGGCACCAGAGTAGCACTTCAGATTACCTACCTGGCTTACCTGTGGGGTTACTGCCATTTCACTGAAGAGCTGCTTCACGGCCTCCTCATTGAGTTCACAGCCAACGACTGAGATATTCTGTTCTAATAACCAAGCAATATCTTTCGTTTTGCCACATAGCGGCAAGAAAATCCGATCACCCGGAGACAGAGAGAGACTGGAAAAGAATTCGGTCAACAACGAATTGCCGGCCGCCTCGTGAAAGCCAATATCATTTCTTTTCCACTTATCGTGCCAAAATTCTTCCTTCACAACTGGCTCCTACAATCCAAGGTAAAAAAATAGATAAGAAACGAATTACATCAATGAAGAAGTGTTCTGTAGTATTCCATTTCGATACTACTTTCAGACTCATAGGGTTCAGTAAACGCCAAAGCCGCAACAAATACCATTGCTGTAGATAGCAATATACGTTTTACCATTGAACTACACCTCTATTCAATCTTACTGAACCCCTTACAACCCTTTCCCTAAAGCACTCAGATTAATCTTTCAACAAGTCCTTACTGCTCGTTGCTGACGCGGCCATAAAATATCAATCAGGCCGGCAAATACTGCACCGATAGATACCGTTGCAATCAGTTGAAAATAGGTATCCAAGGTAATGTCCAACTGCGCAAGAAACGCAATAATGATACCAATGGCATAGCTGGTGACGTTCCGAATACCGGTCACCATTCCCATTGCCCATACACTGATAATCGAGAAGAGAAGTGCAATCGGCCCAACCAGGATACTTGGGTCAATTTGCCATTTATGTGCCGCTGTTTGAGCGCCCAACCCCAACCCCAGCCCGGTCACCACACATGCGAGATTGTAGGCACCTGCCCGCCAATCACGCCCCCTGGAGTAATAGGCAATAACACCCAACACCGCTACCCATATTGGCATTCCGCCCAGATAACCGACGAGTGCCGCAACAATGAGAATTGCAAGGATTGGTGACTTCAGTAACTGGGGGGACAAGCTTTTACGCTTGGTTAAAACACTGGGCCACTTCATGATTTCCACTCCTTCGAGGACACCCTGATAAGAGGTAAGATTCCTTGCCTAAAACGTAAAACCCGCCAACACTCTGAAAGGATCTATCAGAACCATTCCTTGATATGAAGCTATTTTCAGGTAGTTCCCACTCTGGGGGATAGAAAACTTCTTCCGTATTCTTGCCCAATCTTGCAATCAGCAGGCAGTAGCACGAAGCAGACAAAACAGACTCACCCGCCGGCCATGTGCAAAAAGTTGAAATGCATAAATTCGACTGATCAAGGCTACTCAAGCGACCTCGTATTCAGGCCGGCAGAGTGTGGGAGCTGCATTCTATTAGATTCTCAAAGGAGTTTTGTCACAGCCCATTACAAGCGTTACCAGGGAATTTCTGTCCCGTCATAGTTATAAAATCGACCCGTTTTTGCTGGCGTTACTGATAAAAGCAGCTTTTTTAGTCCGCCGACACTTTCCTCAGCAGAAATCAGTGCTCCGGGGCCGCCCATAGCCGTTTTTACCCACCCCGGATGCAAAGCGAGAACCGTGATTCCTCTCGGCTCTAAATCGACAGATAAGCTTTTGACGACCTGGTTTACGGCTGTCTTTGAAGTTCGGTAGATATATCCCCCGCCAGAGCGATTATCAGCGATACTCCCAACCTTGCTGCTCATCACCGCGATTAGCTTGTGCTCGCTGGCCGCAACATTGTCACAAAAAGTTTCTGCCATCATATAGGGGGCGATAGTGTTGGACTCTAAAACTCGACGCCACTCTGCGCGGTCAACAGCGCCAAATCCCACGCCCTTCGGCCCGTAGTAACCTGCATTGTTGAGCAATATGTCTATCGGCTCTCCTTGAAAGGCCTTACCTAGAGAGATCATCTGTTCGTAGTCGGTCACATCTAGGCGAATCAACTGTATCGAGGGGTAGCGTTCTTGCAACACCGCGAGCTCAGCGGCTTTCTTCGGTTCCCGGCAACAAGCCAGGACTTTCCAGCCAATTTCGGCAAACTGGGCACACAACTCAAGTCCAATTCCCCGATTGCAGCCAGTAATTAAAATCGTGCCGGACATTGGCGCTCCTTAAATGGTATTCTTGCGGGAAAGCGATCATAGCAACTGTATAGCAATGTATTACACTCTCAGCGACATACTGTGGCTTTCCCTGTTCTTTGTGGTTCTTTGGTATATCTGGGCCAGTATGGCCGCTAAAGAGCACGTCCGGCGAGCCGCTTCTGATCACTGCCGACAGCTCGGTGTCCAACTGTTAGACGACACCGTGCTTTTGGTTCGTACTCGAATCAAAAAGGATAAGAGGGGGTTTTTCAGCCTTCACCGCAGTTACAAGTTTGAGTTTACTTCTACAGGCGAACATCGCTATTCAGGCACTGCTGTACTTCACGGGAATCGCATCCAACAGCTACAGCTTGCCCCCCACCACGTAAGTTAGAGGTACCCATGCAACGCGGCATATATCGTCACTACAAAGGAAATCTGTACGAGGTTTTACATACCGCAAAACATAGTGAATCCGAAGAAGTTATGGTTGTGTACCGAGCCCTTTATGGAAGCTATGGTGTCTGGGTGCGACCCCAAAGAACATTTAATGAAACAGTTTCTAAAAATGGCGTTAAATCTCCACGCTTTGAATTAGTCCAGGCATTTGACATAGCTGCCTGACCTGACTGAAATATAATTAATTTTGGAGGGGCCATGCTTCCTCCAAAGTCACTTTATCTGTCTATTATTTTTTCCAATAAGATAAGCAACTTTCTCCAGTTATATCTGCACCCAATCCAACTCAATCTTTTGTCTAACTTGCTGGTACTCAGGTGTACTATCAGCTTACAACTGACCCCGAAAACCCCCAGTGTTTATTAATCGAATTACTTATAATTTTAATTTGGAATAATTTTGCGCCAACTATTCGTTGGATCTTTCAGCCTTTGAAATAAGCTCTTTCATTCTATTCTTCCCGCCTGGTCAAGATTTCATTATTGCGACATAAATCGGTCAAGTCCGTGCAATAATCGATTTGTAACTTGTCGGCATGCGAGGCTTACCGATGAATCTAAAGAGTTTTGATGTGTCCATAGTGCTGTATATGGTTGAGCGGGCATCACGCCCCAGCTCTCGCCGGCGCTATCTGTGGCTATCTAAATCTGGGGATGGGTGGGCAGCCGGGGCACTTTTATTCACCTATGTATGGCTCAATTCAGCCATTCAACTGCTGTACTTGGCATGTACCGCAGTTGCCTTGGAACGCGGATTGTACTGGGGGATAAAAAACACGACACGACGACTTCGCCCGCCCCAAGCAATCCCGGGCATGCGTCCCGTAATTGTGGCGCACGATCGTTTCAGCTTACCGTCGGGCCACACCTCATGCGCCTTCCTATTTATAACCGCGATGTCTATACAGGTGAGCCCTATGTGGAGCTTCGGTTATATCTGGGCCACCGGTGTCGGAGCCGCCAGGGTTGGCCTGGGAGTTCATTTCCCGTCTGATATTTGTGCCGGCGCTATTTTGGGGACCAGTGTCAGTTTAATTGTGAGTGCTGCCTTTTTATGAAGATACTTTACGGCGTTCAATCCACGGGTAATGGGCACATCAGTCGCTCCCGTGCGCTGGCTAAGCAATTCGAAAAGTATCCAAATCTCGAGGTCCAGTGGTTATTTTCAGGCCGTCCAAGAGAAAGCTTATTTGAGATGTCTTCTTTTGGAGACTATTGGTGGCGGGAGGGAATGACTTTTATCCACAGTCACGGCCGCTTGAATAGTTTCGCAACACTACGAAACATCAATGCAGTAAGATTCATCAAGGATATAAGAACACTGCCGGTTAATAATTTTGATTTAATTATCAGTGACTATGAACCTGTTACGGCCTGGGCAGCGAAATTTAAGAAAAAACGCAGCATCGGTATCGGCCATCAATACGCCTTTGAATTCCCGATCCCTGCACCTCGCAATAAGTGGGCATCCCGCACAGTACTAAAGTCATTTGCCCCAACACAAGAGAGTATCGGTTTGCATTGGCACCACTTCGGCAACCCAATACTACCGCCAATCGTCCCTCAGAAACCTGGACTCTCCCAAGAATTGGGTGAACATATTCTAGTTTACTTGCCTTTCGAACAGCCTATTCCGATGCTGGACGAACTTTCCAGGCTGCCCTATCGGTTTATCGTCTACGGTATACCCCACAATTTACCTACCTCTAGTAATATTCAAGTTAAGGCCCCCTCAATTAATGGCTTTCAGAAGGATCTGGCAACCTCTAAAGCAGTAATCTGTAATAGCGGATTTGAATTATTGGCTGAAACCCTGGCTCTGGGAAAACCCATTCTCAGTAGGCCTCTCGCCAATCAATTTGAGCAGGAAGCCAATGCCAAAGCGCTCGATCAGCTCAAACTGGCCACAATCGTAAAACAGATAAATGCCCATACGATCGACAAGTGGCTAACCAACTGCCCCCCTCCACTTCGGATAGTTTGGCCTGATGTGGCTCAATCACTGGGCAACTGGATTGCTTCCGGGTGCCGACAAAGCCCAGCTGAACTATCCTCCCAGCTGTGGCGCAAGGTGGTACCAAAGCCCGTTGCAGACGCAGCACCAGTATTTCAAAGAATATCCCAGTAAAAGCACTCTAATAATCGCCAAGTCTATTCATAGAATCAGTCATTGCCCAGTGCACCCTCTCCACGTTTACATATACACTTGAATCGTAGTGTTCCAGCATAAAAATATTCAATGGAAAACTACCTGGAAATTAAACGGATTACCCAAAAAGAATAATGTAAGAGGTAAACATGGCCCATCAGCTGCTCAACGAGCGTGAAATCGATTTTTTGCTTTACGAATTTTTAGATACCGAGGCCCTAATCAATCGCCCTCGGTACAGTGAGCATTCCCGTGAAATTTTTGATGCAACACTGAATACTGCACACACCATTGCAGAAAAATTTTTCGCTAATCACAACGCCAAAGGCGATGAGATTGAACCGAGCTTTGATGGTGAAAACGTCAGCGTTATCGAAGAAACCAAACAGTCCTGGGATGCTTTTGCCTCTGCAGGATTTCTTGCCGCTCACTGTGATGCTGAGGAAGGCGGGCTGCAATTGCCAGAGGTTATTCTGCGCACAGCACTCGCTTACATGGCTGCAGCAAACGTTGCCAGTGCTAGCTACCCGTTCTTGACCATAGGCGCGGCCAATCTGGTACGGACTTTCGCCAGCGAGTCGCTTAAAAAGCAATTCCTTCCACAAATGTTGGACGGGCGTTTTGCCGGGACTATGGCACTAACTGAACCGGATCAGGGCTCCGCGCTGTCAGACATTCGCACTAGCGCCCTACCAGAAGAAGACGGCAGCTACCGCATTCATGGGCAGAAAATGTATATTTCTGGTGGCGATCAAAACCTCACTGAGAATATCGTTCACCTGGTTCTGGCAAAAATTAAAGGCGCACCCGCAGGTGTGAAGGGAATATCGCTTTTTCTGGTTCCCAAATTCCTTCTGGACGAGCAGGGGAAACCAGTAAAACGCAATGATGTAAAACTCGCAGGCCTGCTACATAAAATGGGCTACCGCAATACCACATCAACGGTATTGAGCTTTGGTGAGGACAGTGGCGCTGTAGGCTACCTGATCGGTGAACCCCACCAGGGCCTGAAGTATATGTTCCAAATGATGAATGAAGCCCGTATCAGTGTGGGAGCTGGCGCTTCTGTACTTGGATACCAGGGGTACACTTACTCCCTTGAGTACGCCAAAGGCCGCCCGCAGGGGCGTATGCCCTCTAACCGAGATCCTGAATCCAAACAGGTCCCTATCGTCCAGCATGCCGATGTTCGCCGTATGCTACTGATGCAAAAAGCCTATGCTGAAGGTGGCTTAAGCTTGAGTGTTTATGCCACCTCACTTTACGAGGATGAGCATACAGCCCCTACAGAAGAGCAGCGCAACAGTGCTGCAACACTGCTCGATCTGCTAACTCCCGTAGTAAAATCCTGGCCCTCCAAGTACTGCCTAAAAGCTAATGAATTGGCGATTCAGGTTTTGGGGGGAGCGGGTTATATTCGTGAATATCCGGTAGAGCAGTTATATCGAGACAATCGCCTTAACGCAATTCACGAAGGTACAGAAGGCATCCATGCCCTGGATTTACTGGCCCGGAAAGTACCGTCAAAAAATCTTGCTGGCTACCAACTGTTACAGGCAGAGATCCGCAATACGATTATGCAGGCCAGGGATAAACCTAAGCTCGAATCTATGGCCAAAATGCTGGAAGAAGCCCTGGAAAAGTTGGATGAGACAAGTTTTGCATTATTCTCCCAGCTTCAGGAAGATGTGGATCGCGGCCTGGGTAATGCCACCCTATACTTGGATTTATTTGGCTGTACCGTAGTCGCCTGGTTGTGGCTACAGCAGGCAGTTATCGCAGAAAAAGCACTGGAAAAAAATCCTAACAGTGAAGCTCAGGGTTTTTACCAGGGTAAATTACACACTGCGAAATACTATTTTGAATGGGAGCTGCCAAAAACAGAGACAGCTATCGCACTGCTGAAATCAGGCAATAGCGTTCCTTTCGACATGCAGGAAAATTGGTTCTAGTTAAACGACTTGTCGAGCAAAACGGAAATTACAGTTGTACCGTAATTTCCGTACCTCCCTGAGGAAGAGGGGCCGCATTTATTTGCCCTTCATAGCTCTCAACAATATCCACTACCACGGCAAGTCCAATACCCTGCCCAGGTTGCTGTTCATCGGCACGAACGCCCCGCTGGGTAACCGCTTGCCATTTCTCACTGTCCAGCCCTGGGCCATTGTCTTTAACCCGAATAGACAGTTTGCGAGTATCTTCCATATTCTCAACGGCAACCGATAATTTCCCGTCACCATATTTATAAGCGTTATCCAGCAAGTTACCCAGGACTTCCATCAGGTCACCTTCGTCACCATAAAACAGGGCGTTTTCAGCACAGGAACTTTCGACATCACACGGCTTACTGCGATACACCTTTTCAAGCGCATCCAGTATTTTATGGAGCAGTGGCGCGACCGGTGTTCCCCGTATAATGGATTTCGGCGAACTGGTTACTGCCCGCTGCAGTTGATAGCTGATAATACTGTCCATCCGCTGCACCTGATCCGTTAGCGTCTTGCCGGCGGTTGTTGAATCTCCAGAAAATTTGAGACCTTTCAATACCGCTAATGGCGTCTTCAGGCTGTGGGCCAGGTCAGCTAATGTATGCCGGGTTTTTTCTCTCTGGCGGCGCTCATTTTCAATCAACAGATTTAAGTTATCTGTCAGTGGGCGCAGCTCCCGAGGAAAATTACCCTCCAATCGATCAGCACCCCCACGCTGCATTTCCTGAAGCGCATTAGCCAGGGCTGTCAGCGGGGCAAACCCCCAGCGCAGAACCAACCACTGTGCAAGGATTAATAACAATGCTCCCAACCCCAACCAGTGCCACATGGTTGAGCGAAACTGCCCCACTTGGGCCTGTAGCGGGGCCGCATCCTCGAGCACTGCAAAGGTAAACAAATTTTCATCTTCCAGCCCCCAGGCAACCCCTTGGCGGAAACTGCTATAACTTCCCTCTTCTCCCGGAACCGATACCTGCGAATAGGACTGCTGCCCCTGGGAAAGCGGATAGAACTCCAGCTGCGGCATTGCCAGGGCTGACTCCGAACGCCAGATAATCTCACCCTCCCGATCAATAACAGCGCCCACCAAACCGGAATCAGGCTGGTTGAAGCGTTGCTCGGGCAAACTCGGGGGCAGAATCAGGGTTTTACCTTCCGGCTCAGCAACCGCCAGCAGGGTGTAAATGTAGACCTGCAGCTCCCGCTGCTTGGCTTCATTCAGGGACGTGCGATAGGCGTGCTCGAGGACTCCAGAGATAAGAAGAATAAAGCCGACCAGCACAAGACTGGTAACCAGGGCCAGACGCCCCTTTAAGGAACCCAGAATATAGGAAAGCAGGGGGAAATTGATGGATCTCACTGCGGAATCACAAAGCGATAGCCGCGCCCGCGCAGAGTCTCGATAGGCTTAAGCTTGGCTGCCGCATCAATTTTTTTCCGCAGGCGTCCAATAAACACCTCTATCACATTGCTGTCCCGGTCACAGTCCTGTTCATAGATATGTTCTGTCAGGGTGGTTTTTGACACCACTTCATCCGGATGTAGCATCAGGTATTCAAGTACCTTGTACTCAAATGAAGTCAGGTCCAATTCAACTTCATCCACACTAACCCGTTGCGCACTGGTATCCAGAACGATAGGTCCGGCTTTAATCGTCGGTGATGAGAAACCTGCGGAACGGCGAACCAAGGCATTCAACCGTGCGAGCAGTTCTTCAGTATGGAAGGGTTTTACCAGGTAATCGTCCCCGCCAGCTTCCAGGCCGGAGACCCTTTCCTGCCAGTGTCCCCGAGCCGTTAAAATCAGGATAGGAAAATGCTTCTCTTCACGGCGCAGTGTTTCAATAACCTGGATACCATCAATTTTGGGTAAACCCAGGTCCATTACTGCAACGTCGTAGGGATATTCCCTCCCCAGATAAAGTGCCTCTTCTCCATCGGGGGCTTCGTCAACGGTGTACCCGGCCGTGCGCAGGGATTCCGCCAGCTGCTGCCGCAGTAATGCTTCATCTTCAACTAGTAGTGCGCGCATAGTAATTACCTTATTGCGGCTCTCAATTATTCTGCTAGCGGGATATACGGCCGCTCTGTTTATCGACAAACACCACATAAACCTGGCTTTTGGCCGACAGTCCTTTCACCCTATACACGGCTCGCCCCTGTTTCTTGGTCTCAGAAATGGCGAGAATTTTTCCACCAAAGCGTTGTTTTACGATTGAAGCAGCCCGATCCCTTGAGATTTCTCCCCCTTGAACACGAAGAAAGTGGGGCTGAAAACTCTCCCGCTCATAAGCGGGGTAGCTGTGTACCGTGGCACTGCAGAGCGCCGGCAAAAACACAGCGGTAAAAGCAATAAAGCCAAGTAAGGTACGATTCAGTTTCACGGTGCGGCTCCTGTGGATATCCAATTTTCCACCCTTTATAAACTCCCTGCCGCCCTCAACCGGGCTCAAAGAGCCGGTGAGACGTCGACATGGACCCGGATTCTATCGCCCGGATGATGGTCAGTGCGAGTCAAGTAAACTTGCCCATTATACCGATAGCGGACATCGTATCCGACTAATTCCCTTCTTGTAGAGTATTCATCTACAACATGGCAACGGGACTCTGTTGCATAGTGGACTGGAGCATTGGCACGGCTGATCTGGTTACCTACCAGGGCGCCCACCAAAGCCCCTGCGATTGTGGCGCCGCCACGATTGTGACTGCGATGATAACCGTAGCGTCCACGGTGGCCGTGATCGCCTAAGTTATTGCCGATTGCAGCACCTATAAGTCCCCCCACTACAGTACCTGCCGGGGAAGTCGGCTCGCGATAGGCAACCTGTTCATCGCGACACTGAGTCGTCGGTGTAACAACCTGAACATCGGTGTAGACGGGAGTAACCTCGGTAACTCGCGCATAATCATAGCCACCCGCAGCATAGCCTCGGGGGCCCGCGCTGGCAGTAGAACTTAGACCCACCAGTGCCGCAACTGCCGCACCCGCGATTAGCTGTTTGTATAGTTGCACGATATATCTCCCGCTAGTCATCAACGGGAGCCAGATTACTTAAGATGATCTGAATAGACGCTGAATTACACTGTCGTACCAGCGTAGCAGCGAGGTAAAACGATAAGCCAGCCTCTCAGGATTGGAATTTGAATGGCAGGGCACTATTCAGGAGCCCCAGATGAACTATCAGTCTCCTCATCACCCTCTCGTCGGTCACTGGCCTCTCGATCACGCCTAGGCCGAGAATCCTGGTGCCTTCTCCCCCTTTCGTGCTCCCTTCTGGGCCTATCTCCTCTCGCCCGGTCGCCCCTTGGTCGGTCTTCTCTGTGCCGGTTTCCTCTAGGTCTATTCTCATCGGACCGATCCCGCCTAGGCCCATCTTCCCTGAGTCTATCCCCTTGCGCTCGCTCTCCCCGAGCCCTATCACCTCTGGGCCTTTGCGGTTCACTCCTATCGCCCCTAGCTTCCCGCCAGCGCTCGCGCACTTGCTCTCTCTGTTCGGGGGACATCTGCCGATATCTCTCACGGGCCTCACGGATACTCTCACGCCTGCCTTCCGGCAGGGCACGGTACTGTCGATAAGATTCCCGCAGCTGATTACGGCGTTCCTGGGGCAGAGACTGCCATTTTTCATAGCGCTGCCGAGCATTGTCACGCTGCTCAGGGCTCATTGAGTTCCATCGACGCGCACCCCGCAACAACCTCTCCTGCTGGCTATCAGACATGTTGGGCCAGCGCTCTTCCATGCCCTGTAACAGCTTGCGATCACTATCACTTAGGCTTTTCCACTCCACCGACCACGCCATACCAGCCCAAAGCAGAGGGGCTGCCATCAAACAAGTTGCGACCAGGGTTTTAATCATGACTGTCCCCCAGCCATATATCTTTGCTTTTGGTGCCTTCTTGGGTTTGCCCGGGACCTTGAACCAACTCGGGATCTTCAGGGATAACGACATCACCTTGTTCATCGACCCACTCTTCCAGGAATAACAGGAATTCCTCCGGCAGAGGCTCAGCTTCCTCCGCCTCGGTAGTACCTGGAAATACGAGCGCACACATAGATATGATGAATAAAACACTACGAAGAGTGCCCATCCAACTCCTCCGCCAACCACTGATAAAACTCCATATCCTCAATCATCTCGATATCCATATCTTCATCCAGCAGCCAATCACCACTCACTAGCAGCTCTGTACGACTTTCATTATTGATAACAGAACTGGGCCACCATAGAGTAAGAAATAGCACTGCGGCAGAAGCCGCTGTAACTGGAAGGTATGGATACAAGGTGTTGAGTGAAAAGTACCGTTTTTTATTATTTTGATCTTGCGCTGCGGAGCGGATTCGCCGCAACTCAGCCAGGGTTTCCGTATCGAGCGATCTCTCTCTACGTATAACAGCGGCACTGGCCGCTCCGAGTATACGCTTCTCGTTAGTCGATGAATTGTTTTCAAAATTACTCATTCCATCGCCTCCAAATGAACCCGCAGGCTGCGCAATGCTCGAGAGAGGTGAGTCTTCACACTTCCCTCGCTACAAGCCATAGCCCCTGCTGTCTCACTGACATTAAAGCCTTCAACGCAGCGCAACAAAAAAGCCTGCTGTTGACGCAGAGGTAACTTTTCAATGGCGCGGTCAATGGCATCAATCGTACGTTCACCGATTAGGACACTATCCGGGCTGCGGCCGTTGGGGTCGGGAAATTCACTCAGATCCCATTCATCGCCTTCGCTATTAATAGGAAGTTTATCTTTCAACAGCTGCCACCGGGACAGGTTTTTCTTGCGACGATGCCAATCGGTTATGCGGTTATTAAGAATGGTAAAAAATAATGGGCGCCACTCCGCACTGTCTCGGCAGCTATAGCTTTTGACGAGTGCAAGCATAGAGTCCTGAACTATATCCAGCGCATCATCACGGTCCCCTACAGCATATTTCGCCATAGTGAATGCCCGCTTTTCAACTGAAGCGAGAAACTGATCCATAAAAGCCGATTGAGGTCCCTTGACGAGGATGCAATCCTTCTACGGCTATTGCGGAGCCTCTAAATAATTCCGTGATATTTCTTTGGCTGTCAGGGCAGCTCACAGTCTAGGCGCGGCTTCACAGGAGTGTTTAAACCTTTTGAGAAGTCGCAGCACAGAGTATGAACCACTCTGAAATCCCCGTAGGACAGACTTAGAAGGCCCCAGCTACTGCATAGCTCTTGCAAAGGACTAAGGCCTTTATCAGCAGGCTGCGCCTAGCGACTGCAGTCTTCCAAGACTATAGAAATATCACGGAATTATTCAGAGGCTCCTTAGTTTGCCGCAACCCACTAGATAATGCCTGCTACAACCAACAATCACTAATCGTTATTGTTGTCACGGGATCTACGATGGTGCTTTTTTGTCCGCTCGCCGCGTTCGTTCTTCCGATCGTATCTATTATCTATTCGTTCGCCTTTTTTATCGAGGCGCTCGTTTATTTTCTCACCTTTGTTATCCAGGCGCCTATCGATACGATCACCTTTTTTATCTAAATGTGCAGCTAATTTATCTCTCCCATTAGCCGCAGCCTGCTCAGACCGCTGGTCCAAGCGCTCATTAATACGATCACCTTTATCATCGAGGCGCTCTTCAATGCGATCCCCCTTTCGATCGAGACGATTTTCAATACGGTCGCCGCGATCATGTCCATCACCCTCACTACTTTCAGCTTGCAGCGAGAGGGGAAAACCAAGGCTAAGCGCCAGTACTGACAGTCC
This sequence comes from Microbulbifer sp. ABM4_008, assembly GCF_056311705.1. Taxonomy (NCBI): domain Bacteria; kingdom Pseudomonadati; phylum Pseudomonadota; class Gammaproteobacteria; order Cellvibrionales; family Microbulbiferaceae; genus Microbulbifer; species Microbulbifer sp. ABM4_008. The sequence goes on from NZ_CM149970.1 coordinate 3,392,338, forward strand.
TATCAGTTTATTCATAAGTTGCTCCAGTTCCGTGAACAAAAAACTCAATGCATTAACAGCACTGACTATAACGTCAGGCACTGGAGCTGGTTGACAGGACTCCTATGAAAAATCAGCGAAATAAGAAGACAAAAATAATCGGTGCACAAAGTACCATTCTCTGTTCAACCCTCTACAACTTCCGGGCCGGGCACTTCATCCCCGAGCCAGCGTTGTGTCAGGGTGCCAGCGGTCATAGCGCCGTTAACATTCAGCGCGGTTCGCGCCATATCAATCAGAGGTTCAACAGAAATCAGCAGAGCCGCGATAGTGACTGGCAACCCCATCGCCGGCAATACCACTAAGGCTGCAAAGGTAGCCCCACCACCAACGCCCGCTATACCGAAAGAACTGATCATTACAACCGCCACTAAAGTAGCAATCCATACCGGGTCCCATACATTGATCCCCATGGGGACTGCCACCATCACTGCCAACATGGCCGGATAAATGCCGGCGCAGCCGTTTTGCCCAATAGTCGCACCGAAAGATGCAGAGAAATTGGCAATTGCTGGAGACGTACGCAGCTGGTCCACCTGAGTCTCGACATTCAGGGGAATAGTTGCAGCACTGGAGCGGGAGCTAAAGGCAAAGACCAGCACCGGCCATACCTTGGTGAAATAGTGCAGCGGATTGATACCATTAATCAGTAGCAGCAGACCGTGCACCAGGAACATCAAACCAATAGCCGTAAAGGAGGCCAGCACAAAACTCAATAAGTTAAGAATATCCCCCATACTGGATTTAGCGATCAGGCCCGTAACCAAAGCCATCACGCCGTAAGGGGTAAAAGCCATCACTAGTCGCACCAGCTTCATAACCCAGACTTGAGCCACATGAACGAAGCGCTCAATCGCTGCGCCCTCTTCGGGAAATTCACGGCGAACCGCCAAGGCTGCCAATCCTAAAAGCACCGCGAATATAACCACCGCTATAACAGAAGTAGAGCGAGCCCCGGTCAGGTCCAGAAAAATATTGCGCGGCACAAAAGAGGTAATAATCTCAGGAATGGAAAGGTCTGTGACCTTGCCAATGCGCTCATTCAGCACTTCCACTCGCGCAGCTTCCCGGGAACCCTCAACCAATCCCGCAGCCGACAAACCAAATAGCTCGGCCATAGCCACGCCAATTAAAGCGGCCACCGCCGTTGTTCCCAATAGCACCCCCAGGACTGAAATACTGATTTTGCCCAGCGCCTGGGTATGGCTGACTTTAACTACCGCCACTAATATGGAAGTCAGCACCAGGGGCATCACGAGTAAATACAATAGATTTACGTAACTGTCCCCTATCATCTCTACCCAAGGTATCACCTCTGCGGGTGCAGCCCCCCATCCGCGAGACAGTTGCAGGGTGCCTCCAAAGATAACCCCAAGAATAAGGCCTGCCAGCACTGCTGGTGCGAGGGAGTCACGGCCTCGCTGCCAGCGAAAAAGTCCGTATATAAAAACAATAAATAGAAGCAGGAAAGCAAATGAACTGATATGCATAAGGTCTGGGTCCCACCCGGAACGAAAGGGGAAAGTGGCGGCATGCTATCAGCGATCCGCCACAAGCCTATAGATGTGTTAGTTATAGTTTTATAAAGTTTGGGAGCTTCTAATAATCCACTGTTACCCCGCCGGCTTTTACCAGCACTCCATTAGTACTCGCTATAGATTGAGAGCCGAAATGAAGTCGTCTCTATCCTGCGGCCCAACCAATGTTTTATGCCAGCGACCATCGGTACCAATAATGAACGTAGAAGGCAGCACCTCCGGCTTCTCCTGCCCCCAGCGCCCTTGCGGTTCGGCCACTAGAACGGGAAAAGTAATACCCAACTTATCCGCCTGTTTTTGTATTTCCGCAATCGGTAAATTGTCGAAGTTCACCCCAACAACAACGACATTGTTGTTACCGTCGGCCAGTTGGTTAAGGACCGGGATCTCCTCTCGACAGGGCTTACACCACTCTGCCCAATAGTTAACCAGCAAAACCTTACCCGATACATCCAACTCTTCCCCATCAATGGCTAGAAGCGATTTATCGTCTTTAGCGCAGGCGCTTATTCCGCATACCAACAAAAGAAAGGTGACCGCTGCTGCTCTTGCCATCTTCACTTTGACTATTTTCATCAGGCCCACTTTCTCCCCCGCTTTCAGAGTTTGTTTGCTTATCATCAGTCCCGCCGTCGTGGCCCAGCTCAAGGGGCTTATCTTCAGCTTCCTTTTGCTCGGCCTCCAGGAACAACTCTCCAACAGTGATACCTAATTGCTCCCGGGTTGACTCTCTGGCATTGGCAAAGCGTTGCTCTACCTCTCCATACCAGGGCAATCCATCCAGACTCGCAGGAATTCCACTGGGCATCCAATCCGAACTCAGCCAACCTGCCAATTCAACCAGGGACACCGTATTCAGGTCCCTCAGCAAAACATAATCATTGCGATCAGTCTGGGTCACCATACGATTAGCCTGAAGGATATTCCGCAACCTTCGCCACTGAACAAACTTGATTCCCATACGGGAAATATCTCGCTCCTTCAGAGGCCTCCCCTTCGCGCATTTCTTATACATCTGCCAGAGAACAATAAGGAGGGCAACCAGGTCAGAATGCTCCCGCTCTTGGGTCGCAGCTTGATAAACCGATAGCGTGCGCACCAACACACAGCCGGCCAATACCAGTATCCACATCAGATAAATCCAAAGCAGGAACAGGGGAACAACAGCGAATGCCCCGTAGATTGCCTGGACCGAACTCCGCGCTACCAACAAGCCGAATAAGTACTTCATAACCTCGAAAACAATCGAGATTATGATCCCCCCCTCTATTCCGTGGCGCAACGGGACATAGCAATTGGGCACAGCGATGAACAGTAGGGTAAAAACTATGGAGCTGAAAACAAACGGCAGAATCCTGAATAACAACGAAGTTACTTCAAAGGAATCAGCCCCACCCAAGAAAAATTTTTGAGAAAAGACAAAAGTACTTGTCGCCAGTCCCGCCCCTAATAGGATTGGACCGAGACTCAATATCGCCCAGTACAAAAGAAAACTCGAAACGCCGCTGCGGCCTTTTTGGACGTCCCAGATAGAGTTAAAGGTCCCCTCGATACCGCGAAGGGTCAAGCCCGCAGTAATGATCAGCATCGCGATACCAACGCCAGTCAAACGCTGTGCCTGTTCGGAAAAACTGCTGATATATTTTTGGATCTCGCGCCCACTCTGAGGCAAAAAGTGGGTGAACAGTTGATCCTGTAACCTACTCTGCAAGCCGGCAAAGTCGGGAAACAGTGACAACATGGCGTAGCTCACCGTCACTAGGGGAACTATGCCAAACAGTGTCAGGTAAGTGAGAGCAGCCGCGCGTTGCCGACAATCCTTTTCATCAAACAGTTTCCACAGTGACGTCGCAAAGCGCAGCCAGTGGTTTCCCCAATCCTTTACGGTGCTTCTCATTGTGATCTCTCTATGCCTGAACATCTCGCCCAGGCCGCAGTATTACTGCCCCAAATAGCCAAGGAGCTCCCGAAAACCCCGCAGGGCGTTGGGGGAATTATTCAGAAGCGCCTTAGAACTCCGCAACATTCTTCGGTTAGAATACGCCAAACAGTAACAGGATGCCGCCACAATGTGGACGATTTACCACAACCCCCGCTGCTCAAAATCCCGCCAAACCCTACAGCTATTGCAGGATAACGGTATTGAACCGGAGGTGGTTCTCTATCTACAAACCCCACCTTCTGCCGAGGATATTCAGAAGTTGCTGCACAAACTGGATATTGATGCACGACAGTTGTTGCGCACTGGTGAAGAACCCTATAAGCAGTTAAACCTGAAAGACAAAGATCTGGCCGAATCCCAGTTAATTGACGCAATGGCTCAAAACCCTATTTTGATCCAACGCCCGATCGTTATAAAAGGCGACAAAGCAGTGATAGGACGGCCCCCTGAAAATGTACTGGGGCTGATCTGATGGATCGGGACAACGAAGGCTATGTCCTCATCCTCTACTACAGCCGCACCGGTGCTACGGCGCGCATGGCCACCGAACTGGCTCGCGGCGTAGAGGCCAGCGGGATTACCGCTCGCCTGCGCACCGTACCCGGCGTATCCCCAGACACTGAAGCCAGCGAGCCGCCGGTACCCACCGAAGGTGCCCCCTACTGTACAATCGAGGACCTGCGCAATTGCTCCGGTTTACTGATGGGCAGCCCCACCCGCTTTGGCAACATGGCCTCTCCGCTGCGCTATTTCCTTGACCAAACCAGTGATATTTGGCTCGATGGCAGCCTTACCGGTAAGCCGGCTGCGGTATTTACCGCCACTGGCAGTCTTCACGGTGGTCAGGAAACTACCTTGGTATCCATGATGCTGCCCCTGCTGCACCACGGCATGTTAATCGCCGGCATCCCATACTCCGAAGCCGCCTTAATGCGCACCCGCACTGGCGGCACACCTTATGGTGCCTCACACTGGTCCGGTGAACACGCCACATCGCTTTCCGATGACGAAGTAACCCTGTGCCGGGCACTGGGCAAACGAGTCGGCAGCCTGGCACAGACGCTGGATAATTCGCATAACGGCGACAACTAGAGGATAAAGTGTGAACGATTCTGTACAGCGCAAGCTCAAGATAGCGCTGCGAATTAACTGGATTTGTTATATCGGCATGCTCGTACTGTTTGTCGTCTGGAATCTATTCCTCGAAGGCGGCTCATTGTTCCTGTGGTGCTTGCAGACCATACCACTGCTGTTGGTACTACCTGGGTTACTAAAGCAGCACTATCGCAGCTATCTGTGGCTCTGTTTTATTCTTTTGCTGTATATCACTGCCAGTATTGTCGACGTAATGATGCCTACACGCGGCTGGCAGGATGGCGTACTGGTAGTCCTTAGCCTTATCCTATTCTTTTCATCAATGATGAGCAGCCGCTGGCATCGCATGCAATAGCCACCGGCACTACTCACATTGCTAATGATTTTGTAACTGATAAATAGACAACGCTTGCCCCTCAGCGCACTAAGGAGTTTTGAGGTTTGACTGATTCATCCAATGAGAAAGGACTGTTCCGCAGCTTTTTTGGTGCCATTGGCGGCTCAATTACCTGGCTGAGGCGAGTGTTTACCAACCTGGTGTTCCTGTTAATACTGGTATTCCTGGGTATCGCAATTTTTGGCAAGGACGAACAGCTGGTAGTCCCACAAGGCGCGGCCCTTCGAGTGGCTCCGAGTGGATTTCTGGTAGATGAGCTCAGCCAGCCCAGCGGATTACCGATTTTCTTCGGTGGCTCCCAGGGGCCAGCGGAAATCAGGGTTAAGGATCTTGTCGACTCTATCGACAAAGCCGCACAGGACAAACGCATTTCCGCACTGGTGCTGGAGCTCGACAATATGGTCGGCGGCAGCCTCAGCAAGCTAGACGAGATTGGCGCAGCCCTGCAGCGCTTCAAGGCAGCCGACAAGCCCATTTACGCGGTGGGTGATAACTACACCCAGGCTCAGTATTTCCTCGCCAGCCACGCCGACAAGGTGTACCTGAACCCAATGGGTTCAGTGATGCTCACTGGCTTTGGCGTCTATCGAAATTACTATAAAAGCGCCCTTGAAAAGCTAAAAGTCAATTTCCACGTATTCCGCGTTGGCGACTACAAGGATTTTATCGAACCCTATACCCGCGACGATATGTCTCCGGCTTCCCGTGAGAATAACCAGCGCTGGCTACATGAACTCTGGGGTGAGTACACCGAACAGGTAACCGGCCTTCGCAACCTGCCAACTGAGAGTATCGATCTATTTATCGATGAGTTACCCCAGAAACTGCAGCAGCATGAGGGCGACTGGGCACGTACTGCTCTGGCCAATAAACTGGTCGACCAACTCGCCAACCGCAACTTGGCTGTTCAAGAGCTACGCAAAACCATTGGTGAAGATGAGAACGATGAACGCAGTTATAAGGCCATCGATGCCCTCACCTATTTACGCAGCCAAAAGCTCAGCGAAGTCGCCGCCAAGAAAGAACCCAATAAGATTGCCTTAATCACGGCAAGCGGTTCCATTGTCGATGGCCGCGCTCCCGCCGGCAGGATCGGCAGCGAAAGCCTGGGAGAACTAATCGCACAGGCGCGCAAAAAAGAAGTTGATGCACTGGTTCTGCGCATTGACAGTGGCGGCGGCTCCGCCTTCGCGTCAGAAGCAATTCGACAAGAGTTACTCGCCACCCGCGAAGCCGATATCCCTGTCGTTATCTCCATGGGCAGTCTGGCCGCATCTGGTGGCTACTGGATTGCTACCGGCGGCGATCGAATCTGGGCCTCTCCCGCAACCCTGACAGGCTCCATTGGCGTATTTGGTGCCTTCCCGACCTTTGAGGATTCCCTTGAGGCACTGGGTATTTATACCGATGGTGTGGGCACTTCAGACCTGGCCGGCAGCATGCGGTTGGATCGAGCCCTACCCGAGGCAGCCGCCAGTATCCTGCAACAGGGAGTGGATAATACCTACGCCAGGTTCCTGAGAATTGTGGCCGAGTCCCGTGGCAGCACTCCCAAGGAAGTGCACAAAATTGCCCAGGGCCAGGTCTGGACCGGGCGCGCGGCTAAAAACCTGGGGCTGGTAGACGATCTGGGCAATCTCAACGACGCCATTGCCGACGCCGCACAGCTTGCTGAGATCGAAGAATACGATGTAATAGAGATCCAGCGCGAGCTGACTCCCGGCGAAAGATTCCTGCGCGCCCTGAGCGATAATGTGGATGCACGTATCGCCGCCAGCCTTGAGGCAAACCTGCCACTCGGCGCCTGGTTAAACAGCTTACAACCGGTTTTGGCACCAATCGGCGAACTGCAGAGCTTCCGCGACCCGCGCGGACTCTACGTGCGCTGCCTGCCCTGCCTAGCCCCCTAAAAGACTTCATCGCCTCTACCCTGCGCCGGCTCAATGCCGGCGCGGACGCCCATAAAGCTCACGCAATTCATTTTTCGCGGCCTCCAGGATTCTGCGCCTGCGCGCAGGTAAATGATGACCCGCACGATTGATATAAAAAGTGAGCATAGACATGGCTGAACGGAAAGGCTCTGATTTGCGCTGCTGACTGGCCTCAGCTGCACTCTTCAGGGATTTGGCTATCGCTTTTGGATCATCCAGGCTAAATACACCGGCTTCAAGGTCCAGCGCATGGCTGTTTGTCGTGACTCTCTGTGACCATTTGGCACTTTTTACTGATACCAAACCCCACCTCCATAACCGCAGTTCCCTGTTAAATATATGGTGGCTCAACCGGATTTGGTCGTTACGGGATTCCTATACCTCGCTATCGGAAATTTTAACCTGCCGTAGAGCCCCACTCAGGGCAACCAGTGCGAATGCCAATAAACTCAGGATTCCCGCCCACAATAGTGTCGTCAGGGGCGCTGCGACCTCGCTCAAAACACCCGCAGCCAGGGCTCCCAGCGCCGCAGAGCCAAATAGGGCAAATTGATAAATAGAGATAATGCGACTGCGATAATCCGCCGGCGCCAGCAATTGCACAATGCCTCGCCCCAGCCCTGCAGAGGCTGCCGCAACCGCCCCCCAACACAGACACAACAGGATCAAGCCAAACTTTGTTGGCCCCAGGCTGATAGCAATCAAGAGTGCTGCGCTGTAAAGCAAGCACATCAAAATTCCCCGCCCTGGCTCTTGTCCCTGCCCCCGTCTCAACATAGTCACCGTCGCGATCACCGTGCCCGCTATAAATGCCAGCTGCAGGGTCGCGTAGTAACCGGCACCGCGACCGTAGTCCTCCGCCAGCAGCGGTAAGACCACCAGGAAAACCCCGATATGCACAAAGCCATTGAATGCCATCAATGCGGTCAGCTCCCGCAAAACCGGGTGTTTCCATGCCTGACTGAGACCATCCAGAATCAGGGTATGGGGTCGCTTCTCTGGTGTCTTTTGACGCTCTTGAGGCTGGCGCAAGGAGAAAAGCAATAATGAAGCCACTAGCACAACGGCAATCTGTACACCCAGCAAGTGCTGCAAGCCCCACTGGTCAAATCGACTCGCTAGCAGCATACCCACCGCCTGGCCGCCGTACTGCGCCAACATCATCCAGGTTACGGTTTTTTGCACGCCTCGCTCAGTGGCCTGCCCCTTGCGGTTGCGGGCACTGCGCTGCACCAGATTGTCCCGTGCCGGCTGTAAAAAAGCGCTGCACACCCCCAGGCAAATTCCGTAAACCATCAAGGTGGATAAATTCAGGACATGGAAGGTGAAATACAACAACAATGCGGTATGACAAAGCGCCAGGCCCAAACAGGCTAGAGCTGACACCAGAGCCGGGTCTCGCCTATCCGCCAAAGCACCGCCAAACAACAGGAATACCAGGTTTGGCAGCAATACTGATGCCTGAATCCACCCCAATTGCAGGGCGGGAAGATCCACGATCGTCAGCGCAATCCAGGGCAGCAATATCACCTGCAACCCGGTTGCCAGGGAGGTGCCGCTATAGCCCAACAGAAACCTTTGCAATTGGGTTGGCATTCTAGATACGAAATAACTCAATGATTAATAACCTGCCAACTCACGCTTGTGCGGCGTCATATTTGCCGAGTGCCGCAACCAGAAATACCAGCTTGATAGCTTCCGAAGTGTTCTTAGCCCAGAGCCATCACCACCATAGGCGGCAGACTCAAAAGCCTCTGTCACTGCTGCGGCATAACCAGACATCTCCGGTTTTTCCTCGGCAATCCGGCGGGCATAGGATCCTGCAGTCTCACCGGAATGCCGCTGGACCCCATTGCGGGCCATGCGCCGGCAAAAGCGCTGGTAGAGCTTCTCCGCAGGCGCCAACTTGGGTCCTCTTGCAGAGCGGGCTGCCCATAAACTGATACCCAGCAAAAGCACAAGAATCGGTGCCCCCAGTAATAGGGCGATACGCATTGGAGACAGATCACCAAATAGCCGCTGTAACAAATTCTGCTGTCGATCGGCATCGAAGCTCACTACGGTTTGATACCAACGGTAGTTGATCATATCCCACTGTAAGCGCAACTGGCTGAGAATACCGATACGGTGTAGAGGAAATAGGGAGTCCTGCATAAACTCCTCACCGGCTGCACTCTCCAGACCATCGCGCACCCGCTCCGGAGCTACTGCCGCTGTGGGGTCTACACGTTGCCAGCCTTGGCCGTCGAGCCAAATTTCAGCCCAGGCATGGGCGTCGTACTCTCGCACCAATAAGTACTCTTCTCCACTGACCCACTCACCGCCCTGGTAACCAGCCACTACTCGCGCCGGTATCCCCGCTGCGCGCATGGCAAACACATAACTACCGGCAAAGTGCTCGCAGAAGCCCTGCTGGCTATCGAAAAGAAACTCATCAATAGTATCGCCGCCCAGTGCTGGAGGCTTCAGGGTATAAGTGAAAGCATTGTGGAAGTGCGACAGCAGCTGGGAGGAAACCGCCTCAGCACTGAGCCCCTGGTCCCGCAGGGAAGCCATCCACTGACGAGTACGGCTATTGCCGAAACTGGGAAGTTGCAAATTCCTGCGCCGCTCCGCATTGCTGAGAGTAGCACTGAGCGACAGGGTTTCTCTCGGCCAGGAACTTACTTGGTAAGAAAAGCGGTTGAAAACCGGGGTCCGTTTTACCAGGCGATCATCCGTTGCCTCTCCCACACCCGCGCTCTCTGAAGCCGGTTTTGCCATAGCGAATAGCCAGGGGCTGCGGCTCGCTTCCTGGATAACCTGGTAGCGATAACGGGGACCCACTTGCGGAAGCACCTGCTCACCACTTCTCCAATACACTCGCCCGCCATTTCGAGGGTCAACACCATAGCCCTGGCGCCAAGTACGCCCATCAAATTCCGAGTACACCAAGCCCCTCCAGTAGCGCTGCTCAGGCGGGGGCACAGGTCCATCAAAGGAGATACGCAAGGTCGGCTTGCTGGATTTGGAAAGCTCAGTAAAGTCTCCCGGGGCCATCGAATCACTGACACCGGTACGCCCAGCGGAGGTATTCTGCGGCACAGACCAAAGGGGCCCCAGCCTAGGCATAACCAAAAACAACAACACCATTAACGGCGTGGCCTGTGCCACCAACCGCAGGGATAACCCCAGAGCCCGGCGCGGGCGCGCACTAAAGTGTCCCAGCTGCGCCGCCAGGGCTGCAGTAATTACCAACACACTCAGTAAACCGTAAAGTGCATAGGGAATGGTCTGCTCTTGCACAAACAGAGTGGCGGCTACGAAGTAGGCCAGCAGTAGACTGACAAAGGCATCCCTGCGGCTGACCAGTTCGAGATTTTTCAGGGTGAATGACAGCGCCAAGAGTGCAATCATCGGCTCCAAAGCAAACAAGCGCCGATAGGACAGAGCCAGTCCCGCCACCGTCAACAGAATCACTGTCAGTTTAAGAGCGCGGCCGGGTAAATCCCTGCGCCCGCGAAAGACTTCCAGGCGCCAATAAACCGCAAAGGCCCAGGCAAAAGCCACCCACAGTGGCAGCATTGTGAATTGCGGCAAAAGGGCGACAAACTGGGCGGCAAAAATCCACAGCAAACTTTCCCTGGGCAATAAATCCTTATTCGCAATCATCACTGGCCTCGCCCTGGGTACAGGGCCAATGCCTGCAAGACCTGCTGCTGATGCTCGGGACCGAGCGAAGGCTCTATTGAAATGCCAGGCAGGCACAAACCGTATGCAATGCCTTGCTTTTCCGCTTGTAGGGTCCAGTCACAGAGATTGCTCAGGCGCATCTCTATATCCCTACCATCGAGTAAACCCCAGTCGAGCCACAAGCGCGTGTCAGTTTTGCGCTCATAGTCCTTGCTGTAAAGATCGCGTCCGGCCGCATATTGCTTCCAGGCTACATGGCGTAACGAGTCACCCGCTTGATAGGGTTTTAGCGCTGCAAAATCATCTCCCCCCCGCTTCACCTCACCAAACTCCCCCTCGGCAACAGTCTCTCCTAGCGGTAAAGGGCCCGCAGAAATTGGACGGGGGTAAACCAAAAATTCAACATCCAGGTCAATGCGGCTCCAGCAGCGAAATAACCCCAGGGGAAAACGGCTTTCAACCCTCAATCGAGGTGCCTGCACTCGCCCACGTTTTACTACCGGCATAGAGATACAAACATTTGCACTGTTCTGCTCGCACAAATCTACGCGACTGCCCTGCTCCGGTGGCCAACTCAGCTCGAGCCATTCCCGCTCCCGCTTACCCTCACAACTGACACTAATTTCCGCCTCGGCAAAATCACCAGCAAAAGCTGCCCGGGTATCCAGAAGGCGCAAGTGCACGCCACTTAAATTGGCAAAGGTGTGTAGTGGCAGCACCGCCAAAATGCTGACTAACAAAAACGTCAGAGCGAAAACCAGATTGTTTTCATAATTGGTGCCCAGCAACCACAACAATGCCACCACTATTAGAAAACCTAAGCCTGCGCGCGTGGGCAGGATAAATAAGCAACTGTGGTTCAAGGTAATCGCTCGGGCCCGCGGTGCCCGGCGACTAAGCCAGCGCTGCATAAGGTTGCGCCAATATTCCACCAGTAGGTGTATCGGATTGCGGGAAGGGTTCCGACGTTGGGGGTGACTTACACTCATCGACTCAGGCCGCGATCACATCCACTTGGCGCATCAAACGCTCAACCAACTGCTCGCCGTTGCTGCCATCGCTCTGTAATCGATGTCCTGCCACCGCCGGCAACACAGCCTGGATATCCTCCGGCAAAACATGGCCGCGATTGTGAATCAACGCCCAGGCTTTGGCTGCGCGTAAAAGGGCCAAAGCGCCTCGGGGTGATAAACCCACTGCGCAATCCGGGCTCTGGCGGGTTTGCAAAACCAGTCGCTCAAGGTAATCCAACAGACTGTCAGAAGTTTTCACCTGCGTAACCAGGTTTTGCATTTTTCCGAGTGTGGCGATATCGATTCTGGGCTTTAACTTTGCCAGCTGCTGCCTCGGATCGGCCCCCAAATACAAAGCTCGTTCCGCCTCCCGGGTGGGATAGCCGAGACTAATACGCATTAGAAAGCGATCCAACTGGGATTCCGGCAATGCAAAGGTGCCCGATTGTTGCATCGGGTTTTGCGTGGCAATCACAAAAAATGGCTGGGGCAGTGTGCGGGTCTCGCCATCGACACTCACCTGGCGCTCTTCCATAGCTTCTAACAGCGCACTCTGGGTCTTTGGCGATGAGCGATTAATCTCATCCGCCAATAACACCTGGCTAAACACAGGTCCCTCGTGAAAGTGAAATTGGCTGGACTCCCGATCAAATATCGAAACACCAAGAATATCCGCCGGCAACATATCACTGGTGAACTGCACCCGCTTATAAGTTAGCCCCAGCACCTGTGCGAGTGCATGGGCCAAGGTGGTCTTACCCATACCCGGTAGGTCTTCGATCAACAGGTGGCCTTTTGATAACAAACAGGCCAACGCCAACTTCACCTGGCGCTCTTTACCCAATAAAACGCTGCCGATATCAGACACTATGGCGGAAACTATTTTTTGCACGGCAAATCCATTACTGCTCAATTTTTCTAAAGGGGGCTATTTCTGCACACCGACAGGGGCGCGACAAAATGCAAACACTACCGGAAGCAGCGAACAGTATTTCACTGTCCGCTAATAATCATAGGTAGCTGGGCGCGCTTATAACTGGGATAATCCACGCATCAGGTCGCGCTTGAGGTCCTCAACATTTTCCAGCCCTACCGAAACACGAATCAAATTTTCGGTAATTCCGGCGCGAGCCTTATCTTCATCACTAAGGCGGCCGTGGGTTGTCGTGGCAGGGTGCACAATAGTGGTTTTTGCATCCCCCAAGTTGGCAGTGCAGGAGAGGATTTTACAATTGTCGATCACTTTCCAGGCAGCTTCGCGACCACCGCGCACAGTAAAACTCAGCACTGCGCCAAAAGCGTCTTGCTGTTCCCGCGCTAGGCGGTGTTGGGGGTGTTTAGGCAAGCCGGTGTAATTCACCTTCTCCACCATCTCCTGCTCATCAAGCCACCAAGCCAAGTCGAGTGCATTGGTACAGTGCGCCTGCATACGCAGCTTTAAAGTTTCCAGGCCCTTGAGGAATACCCAGGCATTAAACGGGCTCATGCTCGGTCCGGCAGTGCGCAGGAAAACCACCAACTCATCCATTACTTCCTTGCGACCAACAGCAACACCGCCCAGGGCCCGGCCCTGGCCATCGAGGAATTTGGTTGCAGAGTGCACCACAATATCGGCGCCCATGGATAGAGGTCGCTGCAGTGCCGGAGTACAAAAACAGTTGTCGACCACCAGCATGGCACCAGCGCTGTGGGCGACCTGTGCCAACGCGCGGATATCGGCTACTTCACACAGAGGGTTGGAAGGCGTCTCCATAAACAGCAGCTTGGTGGAACCATCTACGGCCTGCTTCCAGGCGTCCATATCGGTCAAATCGACATAGCTCACCCGCACGCCAAACTTTTCCATATAGCGGCCAAATAAAGCCGTAGTTGTGCCAAAAACACTGCGGGAACAGATTACATGGTCGCCACTTTTCAGTAGCGCCATACAAATACTGAGAATGGCAGCCATGCCGCTAGCAGTGGCTACTGCAGCTTCACCGCCTTCTAGAGCAGCGATGCGCTCTTCAAAAGTGCGTACTGTGGGGTTGGTATAGCGGGAGTAGACGTTGCCGGAGCTTTCGCCAGAAAAGCGCGCAGCAGCCTCTGCAGCAGAGGGGAAAACATAACTGGAGGTGAGGTAAAGTGCCTCGGAGTGCTCTCCTTCCGGTGAGCGAACCTGGCCGGCGCGCACCGCCAGGGTTTCCAGAGCGTAACCGTCGTCTTCAAACATATACCGCTTCCTGGTCAGTATTTTTGGAAGCAGTCATCTTAACCGAAACGATCTTAACTGGCGCCCTCTTCTGCCGCGAGAAAAGGACGCTTACGCTTTTTTACTATTGGCAGGCTACAAAAACGGTTTTTTTGCCGCCCGCCAATCAGGTGAAGGATATTTAGATATTCCCCCAAGGGCGAATTACAAAGCGTTGGCGTCGGCCTTTTTACGCTTCGCCGTATCATTGCGCTGAGCGTGCAGATCGTTCAGGTATTCCTCGTCCACATCACCGGTGATGTAATTGCCGTCGAATACAGAGCAATCAAAGCGATCAATTTTTTGCTTGCCGCCGCTGGAGCTGACCACCAGATCTTCCAGCTCCTGGTAGATCAACCAGTCTGCGCCAATCTCCTCACAGATTTCCTCGGTGGTGCGACCGTGAGCCACAAGCTCAGTGGCGGAGGGCATATCGATACCGTAGACATTCGGGTATTTTACCGCTGGTGCAGCACTGGCGAAGTACACTTTGGCAGCACCGGCATCGCGGGCCATCTGGATAATCTGCTTACAGGTAGTACCGCGCACAATGGAGTCATCTACCAGCAACACATTCTTGCCACGGAATTCCAGCTCGATGGCGTTGAGCTTCTGGCGAACCGACTTCTTGCGCTGCTTTTGACCGGGCATGATGAAGGTCCGGCCGATATAGCGGTTCTTCACCATACCTTCACGGAATTTCACCCCCAAGCGGTGGGCTACCGTCTGACCTGCCGTGCGGGCAGAATCCGGGATCGGGATAACCACGTCGATATCGTGATCCGGGCGCATGCTGAGAATTTTGTCCGCCAGATGCTCACCCTGACGCAAACGCGCCTTGTGTACCGATACGCCATCCATAATGGAGTCAGGACGGGCAAAGTACACATGCTCAAAAATACAGGGAGTCAAAGACGGGTTATCTGAACACTGCTCGGAGTGCACAGTGCCATCCAGCTCGATATAGAGCGCTTCGCCAGGAGCGACATCGCGCACCAAGGTGTAACCCAGTACGTCCAGAGCCACGGACTCGGAAGCCACCATATATTCGGTGCCCTTCTCGGTTTCACGCTTGCCGTAAACCAGTGGGCGAATTCCGTTGGGATCGCGGAAAGCAACAATACCGTAACCGACAATCAGGGCAACGCAAGCGTAGGCGCCGCGCACGCGCTTGTGTACAGAGCGCATCGCACTGAAGATATCTTCGGCTTTCGGCTGCAGCTTGTGCAACTTGTGCAGCTCGTGAGCGAACACATTCAGCAACACTTCCGAGTCAGAATCTGTATTGATATGGCGCAGATCCTGCTGGAAGATCTCATCGACCACCTCGTGCACATTGGTGAGGTTGCCGTTGTGAGCCATGGCGATGCCGTAGGGGGAGTTCACGTAGAACGGCTGAGCCAGCGCCGGGCCGGAGCTACCGGCAGTGGGGTAGCGGACGTGACCAATACCAAAATTGCCCTTCAGACGCTCCATGTGGCGCGCGCGGAATACGTCGCGAACCAGACCATTGGCTTTCTGCTGGTTCAGGCGATCATCGTCACAGGTAACGATACCGGCGGCATCCTGTCCCCTGTGCTGTAGCAGAGTGAGCCCATCATAGAGCTGCAGATTGACGTCACTCTTACCGACGATACCGACGATACCACACATATATTTGACCCTATTGACTCGAGAAGAGCGCTTTTGGCGCTCTATTTAAAACAACTTTACGAAGAATTCCTTAACGGAGCCCGCCAGCTCCCGCGCACTATCCTCAAACTCGAGGAAATGGGGAATCAGAACAGACTGACTCCACCAGCTGTCCTGTTCCACCGGCACCAATGCCGGGGCCAGGATCAACAGCGCCATCACGACAATGGCTCCCCGCACCAAGCCAAACGCCATTCCCAGCACTCTATCTGTACCGGATAGCCCAGTTGCCTCAACAAAGGCAGAAAGCACCATGTTGAGACCGGCGCCAGCGAGTAAGGTGCCGATAAACAGGATGCCAAAAGCTGCAATCATTTGGAGGGAGGGGGTGTCGACGAGGTTGGATAGCATTGGCGCCAGCTGGTCGCGAAACATCATGGCGACGATAAAGGCGGCAATCCAGGTAAGCAGAGACAAGGTTTCCTTGATGAAACCTCGACTAAGGCCGATAAGCGTGGAGATACCCACAATAGCCAGAATGATCCAGTCAGCCCAATTCATTCAATCCTACCTGCGTGGCGGCTGCTGCCGCGAAGAGCGCGCATTCTAACTGAAGGGACTAAGCGCGTGAAGCCGTAGGCCAACCGATTGGAATTTATTACTTGTAGTACCGCTTTCCCTGGACGTTTGGCGCAGTGGCAATCGGTTAATTGCGAATAAAAGTGCAAAGTGGAAGTCTGCCAGCAAGTTGCCGCCATCCTCCTCGGACTGAAATGGTGGCAACCTGAAGCCAAAGGCCCGATCAGGCCTTGAACTGAAGCACGAGAGTCTGGGCTTTCAGAAGGGTATCCAGTTCTTTTTTCAGCTGATGGGCATCAGCCTTGTTGACCTTTGGCCCAACAAAGACCCGCACCAGGCGACCCTTGTCTGTATCCACTGCCCGAGTATAGGCACTGTAGCCCTCGTTCATCAGGCGCAAACGCAGCTTGTCCGCATTGGACTCATCCCGGTAGGAAGCCACTTGAACCACCCAGGCCACAGGCAGGCCATAGGCATCCACAAGGGGCGAGGCCCCCTTTTTCGGCGCGGCCAGTTTTTCCTCCGGTTCATCACTCTTGGCGATCTCTGACCGCTCCTCTCCCTCATCAGCTACTGGAGCCTTCGGGTTGGAGAAGTTCTCTGGCAGGTCCGGCTGGAAAGCCTCACCCGGCGCCGGTGCAGGCATAGCATCCGCTACCGGTTGCGGCTCGGCAATTTCAATAGGGCGTATATCCGGCTCCGCCGGAATCTGGCTGGTTTCACTGATATTGCCTGCGGCCTCCCGGTCCAACAGGCTGGGCAAGAAAATAACGGCAAGCGCAGCTAACACCAGCGCACCGACAATGCGCTGCTTAAATCCGTCGTTCAATCGCCCTCGGCGGGAGGGTTTACCCTCGCAATTCTCCATTACCTTCGTCTCGCATCTGCTGCAGAACCTCAGCCACAGTAAAGAAGGAACCAAATACAAGCAACCTGTCTTGTGGACCAATGGTCGGCAGCAGCTGTTGTAAACCATCGGCGACGCTTGGACAGCGGCTATCGGCGTTCGTTGCCTCAACACCTGCTGCGGCCAGACCTTCCAGCAAGGTCTCTCCGCTCGCAGCGCGGCTATTACCTGGTAACTCTGCGGGGTGCCAAGCATCCACCACATCCCGCAAAGGCGCGAAGAGTCCCACCAAATCCTTATCGGCCATAGCCGCTACCAGCGCATGGGTCTCACCATCTACAGGGTGATCTGCAAGCCATTTAGCCAAGTGTTCGGCCGCTGCCGGATTGTGCCCCACATCCAATAGCAAGTTGCGCCCCTGCCATTGAACCTGCTGACAGCGCCCAGGCAGGGCAATTTCAGCCAGTGCAGATTCGACCTCACCTTGGGGCAATACATTGAGCAGAGCCAGCGCGGTAATCCCAGCAGCGATACTCGGGCGCGGCAAGTTGATCGGGGGGATAGCAAGTTCCAACTCACCAAAGCGGTAAAGTTCTTTTTTACCCTCTCCCAAATTCAGAGAGAAATCCTGACCTATAAAGTAACTGGAACTGGACAATTTTTCTGCCGCAGACAGCACAGATTGGGTGGGATTGCTATCAGCACAGACAAAAGGCGCCCCAGCACGCAGGATACCGGCTTTCTCACGGCCGATAATTTCCCGGTCACTGCCAAGCCAGTCCTCGTGATCAATGGCAACACTGGTGATAATGGCGAGATCCGCATCCACCAGGTTAACTGCATCCAGGCGCCCACCCAGGCCAACTTCCAGAAGTGCAAACTCGACGCCTGCCCTTTGAAATAACCAGAGCGCCGCCAGGGTGGTGTATTCAAAATAGGTCAGGCTGGTCTCACCGCGAGCAACCTCGATAGCCTCAAACGCCAGCACAAGATCTTTATCGGCAACCTCTTCACCCCCAATACGCACCCTTTCGTTAAAGCGCAGAAGGTGTGGGGAACTATAAGCGCCTACGGAGCGCCCCCCCTTACACAGCAGCGCCTCCATAGTCGCCACGCAGGAACCCTTACCATTGGTGCCCGCCACAGTAATCACTGTCGGTGCCGGTTTCTGGATACCCAGTGCATCGGCCACAGATGCGACGCGCTCAAGACCTAATTCAATTTCGGAAGGGTGCAGCTGCTCCAGACGGGAGAGCCAATCTTGCAGTGAAGGCATAGTTGAAAACATCGATGATGGGGGCTGCAATCAGCGGAAATTAAGCTGATCACAGCATAACCCCAAGGGAATGGAAATCAGTTGCCGGTCAGTTTACCCAATATGCGGGACACTGTAGAGCGCATTTCCTTGCGAGGAATAATCATATCAATTGCGCCGTGCTCCAGCAGGAACTCACTGCGCTGGAAACCTTTCGGCAATTTCTGGCGAATGGTCTGCTCGATAATATTCGGGCCGGCAAAACCAGCGCGCGCTCCGGGCTCCGCTGCATTGATATCACCCAGCAGGGCCAGGGATGCGGAAACACCACCGTAAACCGGATCGGTCATAATGGAGATATAAGGCACACCGGCCATCTTCATTTTTTCCAGCACCGCCGAGGTTTTGGCCATCTGCATCAGGGAGATCAGGGCCTCCTGCATCCGGGCACCACCAGTAGCAGAGAAACAAACTAGCGGGATACGCTGCTCCAAGGCACGCTGAGCGGCACGGGTAAAGCGCTCACCGACCACATAGCCCATGGAGCCACCGTGGAAAGCAAACTCAAATGCTACCGCTACCAGAGGGGCACCATTCAGGCTGCCCTGCATGGCGATCAGGGCATCCTTCTCACCAGTGGACTTTTGTGCCTGTACCAAGCGGTCTTTATATTTTTTAACGTCTTTAAACTTCAGACGATCAACCGGCTGCACATCGGTGGCCAGCTCTTCACGACCTTCCTCGTCGAGGAAGATATCCAGGCGGCGACGGGCGCCGATTCTAAAGTGGTGATCGCACTTGGGGCACACATCCAGATTGCGTTCCAGCTCCGGGCGATAAAGCATCGCATCGCATTTGACGCACTTCTTCCAAACCCCCTCGGGGACCTTGCTGCTGCCGGTGCGACGCTCTGTGCGAATTACCGCAGGGACAATTTTTTCTAACCAGCTCATCTCGTTTCCAAATCCGGAGGCTTTCTTTGGGCCGGCACATTTTACCGACCAGTGGGTTTCAGGCTAGGAATTAAAACACTAAGCTGAACAACAAACCCGGCCAGATCAGCCGCTATTTTTGGCTTTCTGGCCAGCTTTGTGCTTAGACCTATAGCTGCTTTTAGCGATCCAGGGCTTCGCGCATCTCGCTGACAATAGCCCCAACCGCCGTTTTAGCGGCTTCCAGGTCTGCCGCCGCATCTACCGCCGACACCAGCACGCTACCGACTACAGCACCGTCGCCATGGGCACTGACCTGGCGGGCCGAGGTACCATCTTTGATACCGAAGCCAACACACAGGGGCAGATCAGTAAACTGGCGAATATGGTCCAGATTGTTACGCACTGAATCCAAATCCAGGTGGCCTGCTCCGGTAACCCCCTTCAGGGATACATAGTAAACAAAGCCACTGGCAACATCGGTAATTTCACGAATACGCTCTTCAGTGGTGGTAGGCGTCAGCAGGAAGATATTGCGCAGGTTGCGCTCCGCCAAAAAGGCATTCAGGGAATCGGACTCTTCAGCCGGCAGATCTACGGTCAGGGCACCATCGACACCCGCAGTGGACGCCGCTTCAGCAAACTCCAATTCACCCATACGCTGAATAGGGTTGGCATAGCCCATCAGGATTACCGGAGTGTCACTATCCAACTGACGAAATTCTTTCACCAAAGCCAAACATTTACGCAGCGAAGCCCCACTGGCCAGCGCTCGCTCATGCCCCTTCTGAATTACCGGGCCCTCTGCCATGGGGTCGGAAAACGGCACCCCCAATTCAATAACATCGGCCCCGCTGGCCACCAACTTATGCATCAGCGGCACAGTATTTTCCAAGCCGCCATCGCCAGCGACAATATAAGTTACCAGTGCCTTGCGGCCCTCATCGCGCAACTTGGCAAAGCGGCGATCAATTCTATTTTGTTCTGTCACAGTTTATTCCCTGAGCTACTCCTGGCAAAAAGCCAGCTCAATTATTTGATCTTCACCCATTTTGCCCGCCTCAGAGGCGGGCGGTGATATTGCTACACCTCGATACCGTCGATAGCAGCAACGGTGAAAATATCCTTATCGCCTCGGCCGGAGAGATTCACGAGGACATTCTGTTCAGGGCTCATGGAAGCCGCCAGCTTGAGCGCGTACGCGACTGCATGGCTGGATTCCAATGCCGGCAAAATGCCCTCAGTGCGAGTGAGTCGACGGAAGGCATCCAGGGCTTCATCATCATCGGCGGTGACATATTCCACCCGGCCGATATCTTTCAGCCAAGAGTGCTCAGGGCCAACACCCGGGTAGTCGAGCCCTGCAGAAACCGAGTGAGTCTCGATAATCTGGCCGTCGTCATCTTCCATCAGGTAGGTGCGGTTACCGTGCAGAACACCGGGAATACCATCATTCAGTGGTGCAGCATGCTTACCGGAAGCCAGGCCTTCACCGCCGGCTTCGACACCAAACATTTTCACTTCAGCGTCATTCAGGAACGGGTGGAACAGGCCGATCGCATTGGAACCACCACCGACGCAGGCCACCAGCGCATCGGGCAACTGGCCAAAGCGCTCCAAACTCTGGCGACGGGCTTCACGGCCGATAATAGAGTTGAAGTCGCGCACCAATTGCGGATAAGGGTGAGGACCAGCCACAGTGCCGATAATGTAGAAAGTATTATCGACATTGGTTACCCAATCGCGCATGGCTTCATTCATGGCGTCCTTTAGGGTCTTGGAGCCGGATTCCACCGGCACCACTTCTGCCCCGAGCAGTTTCATACGGTATACGTTGGGGGACTGGCGCTTAACGTCTTCCGCACCCATATAAACCGTACACTGCAAACCGAGACGCGCCGCCACGGTTGCCGTAGCCACACCGTGTTGACCAGCGCCGGTTTCGGCAATAACACGGGTTTTACCGCTGTGTTTGGCCAGCAGTGCCTGGCCCACCGTGTTATTTACCTTGTGCGCACCGGTATGGTTCAGGTCTTCCCTCTTAAGCCAGATTCGCGCACCGCCCGCCTGCTCAGTCAGTCGCTCAGCAAGATACAGCGGCGATGGCCGGCCTACGTAGTGCGCCAGATCGTGATCAAAGGCAGCGACAAAATCCGGATCATCTTTCAGGCGGCTATACATTGCCTGAAGCTCATCCAATGCGCTGATCAGCGTCTCCGATACAAAGCGACCGCCGTAGGGACCAAAATGTCCGCTCGCATCCGGGAAGGTGGAAAAATCGATAGCACCTGGCTTACTCACACTCATACTCCGTGGGTCACGTGGGGTTAAAACTTTCTTTCTGTTTACCTACTGTTTGAATAGTTCTCCTTGAACTATTCAAACGTCGCCAGAAAATACTGGCGCAGATGCGTTGATCTGCTGGTATTTGCTGACTCGCGCCGGCCAAGCCGGCAAGCGGCACTTCCCTGTGCCGCTTCAATACTATTAGCCGTAGTTCTCCCTGAACTATTCAAACGTCGCCAGAAAATACTGGCGCAGATGCGTCGATCTGCTGGTATTTACTGGCTCGCGCCGGCCAAGCCGGCGAGCGGCACTTCCCTGTGCCGCTTCAATACTATTAGCCGTAGTTCTTCCTGAACTATTCAAACGTCGCCAGAAAATACTGGCGCAGATGCGTCGATCTACTGGTATTTACTGGCTCGCGCCGGCCAAGCCGGCGGGCGGCACTTCCGGTAACGCCTCTAAATCTATCTCTTCGCCGCGCTGACAAACGCAAAAACTTTTTCTCGATCCTTGCGTCCCGGCTGACGCTCTACACCTCCGCTCACATCCACCCCTTGTGGGCGCGCAGCTTCTACTGCTGCAGTTACATTCGCGGGATTCAAGCCACCGGCAAGAACGATCGGGCGACTGCTATCCTGGGGAACCCTGTCCCAATCAAAGGTCTCTCCGGTGCCACCGGGGATACCGGGCCTGTAAGCATCCAATAGAAAACCCCGGGCTTTGGGGTGCTCAGTCATTGCGGCTTTGACATCGAGGTCATCTTTCATCCGCAACGCTTTGATATAGGGGCGCCGGAATTGTTCGCAGAAACGGGCTCTTTCATCGCCGTGGAATTGCAACAGGTTGAGCGGCACCGATTCCAGTACAGCGTCCACCTCACTCTGTGCCGCATCGACAAATAACCCCGTCAGGGTGACAAATGGGGGAACTGCTGCTGCAACTTTAGCTGCCATATCAAGATCGATATAGCGCGGGCTCGGCTTATAAAATACCAGGCCCAACGCGTCGGCACCCGCATCTACAGCCATCAGAGCATCTTCTATACAAGTGATGCCGCATATTTTTACTTGCATCGTGTAACCTGGACTCAGCCGGCTGGCCGATCAAAAGAGGGAACGACGGATACTAGCAGATAGTCAGAAGGCGCGAAATGCACGCCCTCTCCCAGATTTGCTTTAGCCTCGAAAAATTCAGCAGTCTAACTGGAAAGCAAAGCACCCAAAGGCTGTGGCACCAGCAGTGGCCCAGGCTCACATTGGGGAAGCTGGAAATGATCCGGATAGCGCACATCAACGAGATACAAGCCAAACGGCGGCGCAGTCACGCCTCCGGCGGAGCGGTCCCGCTGATCCAGCACCTCTTTTACCCAAATTGGTGGACGCTCACCTCGCCCCACAGCCATCAAAACCCCGGTGATATTACGCACCATATGGTGAAGGAATGCGTTAGCACTAATTTCCAAGGCAACCAGCTGACCCACTGGAGCAATATCCAGGCGGGTAATTTCACGCACCGGGCTCTTGGCCTGGCACTGAGAAGCACGGTAGCTGGTGAAGTCGTGGCGGCCGATCAAGTAGCTGGCTCCCTCACGCATCGCTTCCAAGTCCAGTGAGTGCTGGGTCCAGGTTACCTCAGCGGCGCTGTGGGCTGAGCGGGTCGGCGCACTGTGAATCAAATAGCGATAACTGCGTGCGTGAGCGGAAAAACGTGCATGGAACTGCGCCGGCATTTCCCGCGCCCAGCGCACCCGCACAGAATCCGGCAACTTGGTATTAACTCCCTGCACCCAGGCGCGGTCCGGGCGCTGCGCTCGGGTATCAAAGTGAATGACCTGGTTGGTAGCATGAACGCCCGCATCGGTACGCCCGGCACAAACCAGGGTCACATCCTCCGCTGCAATAGTGGATAAAGCCTGCTCCAGATGAGCCTGAACAGTCTCCGATGCAGACTTCTGCTTCTGGAAACCGTGCAGTTTGGCTCCGCAATATTCAACGCCCAGGGCTATGCGGCGCAGTCCTTCGGGCAGCCCCTCACCTTCAGGGACCTCCCCATTTGGCTTGTAAATATATTCCCTCTGCGTCACCTGACTCATATCACCAAAACCACTTGCTCTCCCCGCTGCGACTGCGTCGGGTAAAAATCACTGCCGGGAACTTCCCGGTAAAAATAAAAAAACCTCGCAACCAGTGCGAGGTTTTTTCAAAAACGGAATATGCTGCTAGCTTACACCATCCGCTCCAGCATTTCCTCGGCGCGGTCTTTGTGTTCACCGCCACCATCCTGGGCTACCTCTTTGAGGATATCCTTGGCACCCTCTTCGTCACCCATATCCATATAAGCTTGAGCCAGCTCCAACTTGGTCGCCATCTCATCGCCGCCTTCCAGCAAACTCAACTCTGAATTGAGGTTGCTTTCCAGGTTGAAGTCGAGGTCACCAAAGTCAGAATCTGACGGCTTCTCGACAATCGCCTCAACCTGCTCTGTCGCTTCAGGCTTAGCTTCAACCAGGGGTTCTGGCTCAAGAGTCAAATCACCCTCAGTGGATTCATCGATGAGAGCCAGCTCATCCTCCAGGGAGAACTCCTCTTCGATTGCATCCGCATTGAAGTCCAGGTCGCTAGCCCCGGCCAGCTCCATACCTGCCGCATCGAGAGTTTCCAGGTCAGCATCGAGGGATAAATCTGCCGCCGGCTCACTGCTGGCCGCGGCTACCTCTGCCGAGGGCTGCTCAGTTGCGTTGAGATCCGCAGCAATATCATCCAGGTCGATACCGTCAAGATCCAGGTCGGAATCCAAGTCGCCGCCGATCATCTCCAGATCGCCATCAGAGAAGTCATCCATGGATAACTCTTCTGCAGACTCCTGGGCAGAGGAGACTCCTTCTGCCAGGGAGATCTCCTCGCTCAAACCGCTGTCAACGGAATCCAGCTCCAGAGCATCATCCAATTCAAAGGCCGTATCCAGCTCAACCGAAATCTCTTCTTCTTTCTGGGGCTGAATCTCTTCCTCCATCATGGAAAGATCCAGCTCAAAATCCAAACCCGGAACGGAACCACCGCTGGTAGTTGCCTTTTCTTCCAGCTGGGCCTCAACTGAGGCCTCAGAGTTTTCTTCTGCCGCCGGCTCCAAGTCGAGGGAATCCAGATCCAAATCAGAGGTATCGAATTCTATTGGAGCATCGACACTCTCTTCTGTGTTATCAGAAAGCTCAAGCCCCAAATCGTCTTCAATCAAAGCGGGCTCTTGATTACTTGAGCCCAGATCACCCAGGTCCAACTCACCCAAATCAAGTTCATCAAGATTTAAATCGCTTTCAACTTCTGGTTCCGATACCTCAGCAGTAACTTCTTGGCTGTCTCCGTCTAGAGCACTGTCCAGGTCCAAATCATCCAGATTGAACTCGGTATCCAGCGACTCGCTTTGATCTGCGCTCGCCTGCAACGGCTCTTCAAAGCTGCTATCCAACTCCAGATCCAGGGACAGCTCTTGCTCAGAATCAGAGCTTTCCTCATCCAATGACAGATCCATAGTCAGGTCATCGAGGAGAGAGGTATCCGGCTCCAGCGCGTCACCGCTACCAACCAGTCCCGGCTCGGCGCTGGTGAAGTCATCGTCCAGGGCCGCGCCGATATCGTCGAGCTGCGCCGCTTCGAAGGACTCATTGGAAAGACCCATAGCTGGGGCTTCAAAATCCGGCGCACCAGCAATGGATTCACGCAGGCGGGCGGCGCGATCGGCAGCAGGACCGTCGCTGATGCTAAGCAGCTGGCGGTAGTGATCGTCAAACTTTTCAACGTCCTGGTTGTGGGCGTAAACCTCCATCAACATCAGGCGCGCATCGACTACCTGCGGGTCCTTTTCCAGGCCCAGCAGCAGCTTGCTTTCCGCTTCCTCATACTGCCCCAGGGACAGGTGAATCTCCGCTTCAGAAATTGGGTCATCAGTGCCTACATCGCCGAGATCGCCCAGATCGAAGGTATCGTCTGCCTCCATGCTCTCAACTGCAGCGAGAGTTTCATCGGGTTCGGCAATATCCGCAGGAATATCCAGCGGCTCTTGTTCCATAGCCATCTGCTGTTCAAGTTCCTGCTGCGCCTCTTGTTCAGCCTTGCGGCGACGCCAGGTGAACAGGCCAAATATAGCGGCCAGCAGACCCGCACCACCCAAGCCAATCAGCATTCCGTTATCGGCCAGCTGCTCCATAAAGGTTGGCTTGGGCTTGGTTTGAACTTCAACTACACGGTTACGCGCCTCTGCTGGAGCTGGTTCGGCTTCAACAGTTTCTTCTTCCGTATCAGCAGCAACATCAAACTCTTCGCTGTCTTCAACAGTCAGGCTGTCATCTAAAGACTCTACTTCAACGCCATCCGCCTCAGTGGGGTCGAGCAACACGTCTGACTGCTCCGCGGCGGCCTGCACCGCAGCCAATTCCTCATTGGAAACATCAATCAGCGTATCCATGGTATCGATTTGCTCGTCGAGCTCGGCGATACGTTCACGCAATTCAGTGTTTTCGAGCTTGGACTTATCCAGCTCTTCCTCAGCTACTGTGAGATCGCCTTCCAGCGCCTCACTGTCATCAGTGCCGACTCCAGAACCGGAGGTAACGGACTCATTGTCTCCCGGAGCGGCTAAGCTAACGCGTCCTTCAACCGTTTCGCTGACAAAGGACTCCTCCTCAACCGCACGGGCATCCAGCGGTGCGCCGGTAGCCACTTCCACTTCGGAGCGCTGGCGCCAGGAGTCATTCTGTTGAGCCACCTCAGAAATCGCCTCCGTCATAGTCAGAGTGCGCAAATCCTCGGAGTTAGGCAGGCGCAGTACGGCACCTTTCTTCAACAGGTTGATATTGTCATTAATAAAGGCTTCTGGATTCAGCCTTTGAATCGCCAGCATGGTCTGCTGAACAGAGAACTCGCGACTGGCGCGATTTTGCAGCGCGATTTCCCACAACGTATCGGAGGAACTTACCGGGCCATATACCTGGCTATTGCTTTCGTTGGTGTCTGTAGTCGTATAACGTGGCTGCGGACGAGCGGGCTCGCGAGTTTCTGGGGCAGCCCTTTTAGTTGGGGCTGGTTCAGCCGGTGCCTGACGAGCAGCCGGGGCCGGTGTTGTGCGAGGCTGGGGCTGCTGAACTGGGGTAGTGCGACGCACTTGCTGCCGCTCACGCTCAGCTGCGCGCACGGGTTGTTGCGCAGCCGTTGGGGAAAACGCCGGCAGGTCCATCAGCAGCGTATATTCGCGCAGTAGACGGCCACTGGGCCAGCGAGTCTCAACCAGGAAATTCAAAAAAGGTTCGCGAATGGCATCGCGACTGGAAATGCGAATAACCGGTTTGCCACCGGAGTAGTCCACTTCAAAACTTAAAGAAGTAAGGAGGTAAGAGCGCTCGACACCAGCGCGTTCGAATTCTTCAGGACCTGCGAGGCGAACCCTAATTTCGGTATCTTCCAAACCGCGAGTCTGCAGCAGTCCGATTTCCGCATCGAGAGGCTGGTTAAGGGTCGAGTTGAGCTTGATCTCACCTAGTCCAAGCGCCAGAGCCGCGTTGCTTCCCAGTGCACCGACTAGACCAACTGCAAGTGCCAACTTACGCACACGCATATCCGATTCCCTTTATTGTTAGAACCTTCCCAGGGTTTCCGAAAAGCGCGCCTTCAGAATATCCCCATTACTGAACGGTAATCGTTCAACTAATTAGCCGCCGTTTAGGCAGCCGCCAACTATGGCGAATTTTTCGCCAGTCTCAGCCAGGCCAAAGTTAAGATTACACCTTCACTATGGCCGCTAAGTATTAAATATCAGTAGTTTTTTAGCAACAAGTGGGCAATTTGTGCACAGTTTATTGCTACATCTTTACGCAGGTTGTCAGACACCGCACAAAGATTTAACTGTCGCTTGTTGAGTAGACTTTGGCGCAAGCGGCCGATGATTGTCACGTCACTGCCCACCGCACTTTCTGCCGAGGGCTGCTCCGCCATTTTGAGGCCAGCGCCATTTGCCAGCAGCGCACGCACTTTTTCCAGATCGACATCTTCAGTTAAAGCGACGCCCAAATTAGCTAGCTGACCGTGGAAAACAGAGACCGTATTGATGCTGGCATCGACTGCTACCGCGTCTCCAAATAAGCGGCGCAGGTCGTGAACCAAAGTCAGCTCACTGAGGGTGTGGCCACTGGCGAGCAGAGCCTCGCAGGCACTGAGCTGGTTAAACGCCAATCGGTGGCCAATCTCAGGATCAATTTCTGCGTCCTGGCCACTAAACATCCGCGCGGTTTGTGCCGCCATAGCATCAATTGCGGCCTTGCCCAGAGCAGACACCGGCTGATTGAGCTGTACCTCTACCGCTTGCAGTTTATCTTTCAGGGGCGCCAGGGCTTCCGCCACCATGGAGGCGCCGGCACTTGGCAGCGCAACAACGCGGCGCTCGGCAGAAGCGAGTTCACCGCTGTTAAACATTGGGTGTACCAGGGCAACACTTTCATCGCCACGGGTGTTGTTGGCCACGTCTACAATCCAGGCGCCATTTTGTTCTGCGGCAGCCATGGCAGCTTCAACGGCTTCGCCGGCGCTCAGCAGAATCACGACCTGCTTATTGTTAAATGTAAATTTCTCCAGGGACTCCACCGGAATATTGCGATTGGCAAATACCTGGGGGTCTACTTCCCGTTCGTCAGTCTCCAGCAAACTCAGCTGCTCGGCGGAAATTACTTCACGCTCTTCGAGTACTTCCAGCAGGGGACCAAAGGCGGCGTTATCAACACCGACAATGACCAGTTCGCGGGTGGCTTCGGACATGGCAAATCACTTCATTGAATTGGAAAGGGAAAAATGAGGGGCGATTATACCCGTGGGGAAAATTCGAAAAAGGCGCTATGACAAACAGTAGCCGTTTTTTACGCGAAGAAGTTCACAGCTTGGCAAAAAGTCCTCCACTAAAGTGGCCTATTTCCACTCTTAGTAGAGGACTTACTCAGGTTCGTACCAGTTACAGTTTGCCGAGTAAAATCAGCAGGATTCTGCGCAGGGGTTCTGCGGCGCCCCAAAGCAGCTGATCCCCTACAGTAAAGGCGTTTAAGTACTCTGGACCAACGCTCAATTTACGCAGTCGACCAACAGGAATATCCAACTTTCCGGTAACTGCTGTTGGCGTCAGGTTCTGCACCGTAGCCTCACGCTCATTGGGCACCACATTTACCCAGTCGCTGGCACCATTTAACAATTGTTCAATGTCGGCAAGTGGCAAATCTTTTTTCAATTTTATGGTGAAAGCCTGGCTGTGGCAGCGCATGGCACCGATACGCACACAAGTGCCGTCCACCGGAATCGGGTTTTCGGTCTGTAAAATTTTGTTTGCTTCAACTTGCGCCTTCCACTCTTCGCGGCTCTGGCCATTCTCCAACTGGGTATCGATCCAGGGCAACAAACTGCCTGCCAGTGGCGCGCCAAATTCTGCCGTGGGGAATTCTGCTGAGCGCATATCTGCTGCTACTTTGCGATCAATCTCCAGAATGGCACTGGCGGGGTCGGCCAACTCTGTTGCCACACCATCGCGCAGCGCACCCATCTGCGCAATCAATTCGCGCATATTGCGCGCACCGGCACCGCTGGCCGCCTGGTAAGTCATGGCGGTAACCCACTCGACCATGCCCGCCTTAAACAGCCCACCCAGAGCCATCAACATCAGGCTCACGGTGCAGTTGCCACCGATAAAGTTTTTCTGTCCGGCATCAATCGCGCGATCAATCACATCGCGATTAACCGGGTCCAGCACGATCACAGCATCGTCCTGCATTCGCAGGCTGGAAGCCGCATCAATCCAGTAACCCTGCCAACCGGCCTCGCGCAAGCGGGTAAAAACTTCCTTGGTGTAATCGCCACCCTGACAGCTGACAATCGCATCCAGCTGTCTCAGTGCATCAATATCGTAAGCATCGCCCAGTGGCGGCAGGGGCCTGCCGATGTCCGGCGCCGTGCCTCCGGCGTTGGAAGTTGAGAAAAAAACCGGTTCGGCGATATGGGCAAAGTCATCCTCTGCTCGCATGCGCTCCAGTAATACCGAGCCGACCATGCCGCGCCAGCCGATAAAACCTATTTTTTGCATTGCGGTGTCCTGTATGTGAGGTGGTCAAAGTGCGCCGCCGGGAAAGCGGCGCGATAGTGGAATCGAAAATTGCGGTTTCGAAACTTGTGGAATCGAAACTTAAAGTGCGGCTACAACGGCAGCGCCCATCTCTGCGGTAGAGACTTTCTGGCAGCCGTCGGTATAAATATCGGCAGTGCGCAAACCCTGCTCCAACACCTTGCTCACTGCTGCTTCAATCGCATCTGCGGCCTCATTCATATCGAGGGAATAGCGCAACATCATGGCAGCAGACAAAATAGTCGCCAGCGGGTTGGCGATACCCTGGCCAG
Organism: Microbulbifer sp. ABM4_008; assembly: GCF_056311705.1. Lineage (NCBI taxonomy): Bacteria > Pseudomonadati > Pseudomonadota > Gammaproteobacteria > Cellvibrionales > Microbulbiferaceae > Microbulbifer > Microbulbifer sp. ABM4_008. The sequence goes on from NZ_CM149970.1 coordinate 3,422,143, forward strand.
CAATATCCGGAGCGGAGCCATGGCAGGGCTCGTAAAGACCAAAACCGCTTTCGTTCAAGGAGGCGGAGGGCAACATCCCAATGGAACCGGTAAGCATGGCGGCAGCATCGGAGAGGATATCGCCGAACATATTGCCGGTTACCATCACATCAAACTGCTTGGGCGCCCGCACCAATTGCATCGCCGCATTGTCCACGTACATATGGGACAGCTCTACATCGGGATATTCCGGAGCCAGACGATCCAACACCTCGCGCCAGAGCACTGTTACTTCCAGTACATTGGCTTTGTCTACAGAACAGAGTTTGCCATTGCGCTTTTGTGCCGCCTCAAAGGCAGAGCGGGCAATACGTTCAATTTCTGATTCGCTGTACACGTAGGTGTTAAAGCCTTGGCGCTCACCATTTTCCAATGTCTTGATACCGCGCGGCTCACCAAAGTAAATGCCGCCGGTCAATTCGCGCACAATCAGAATATCCAAGCCGGCAACCACTTCAGGCTTTAGCGAAGAGGCATCGGCCAGTTGCGGGTAGAGAATTGCCGGGCGCAGATTCGCGTAGAGGCCCAGGCCACTGCGAATTTTTAACAGGCCTTTTTCCGGGCGACTTTCCCGCTCCAGGGTATCCCACTGGGGGCCGCCTACCGCACCGAGCAGCACCGCATCGCAATCACCCGCCGCCTTCAGCGTTGCGTCGGTCAGAGGCTCACCGTGGGCATCGATAGACGAGCCACCAATCAGGCCCTGCTCAAAACTGAGCCCCAGATTGAATTTTCCCGATGCAACTTCCAGCACCGCCATGGCTTGTTCAACAATTTCCGGACCAATGCCGTCACCCGGCAGAATCATTACTTTTTTCGTCACAGGAATTTCCTTTAATTACTGAACCGCATCAAAAAGCCAGGGGGCTTTCTCTCGGCGCGCCTGCTCATAAGCGCGAATATCGTCGGCGTGCTCCAGGGTCAGACCGATATGATCGAGACCATTTAGCAAACAGTGCTTGTAGAAGGCATCCACTTCAAATGGAATCAGCTCGCCACAGGGCTTGCGCACATGCTGCTGTTCCAGGTCGATGGTGAGCGTATACCCCTCCTGCCCGTGTGTTTCCTCAAACAACTGGTGCACGACATCTTCCGCCAGGACAATTGGCAAAAGACCATTTTTAAAACAGTTATTGAAAAAGATATCGGCAAAGCTGGGCGCGATAATTGCGCGGAAGCCGTGATCTTCCAGTGCCCAGGGCGCGTGCTCACGGCTGGAACCGCAGCCAAAATTCTCCCGTGCAATCAGCACTGAACCACCCTGGTAGCGGGGGAAATTAAGGGGAAAGTCCAGATTGAGCGGACGGCCAGAACAGTCCTGCCCGGGAACCCCCTCATCCAGATAGCGCAACTCATCAAACAGGTTCGGGCCAAAGCCAGAGCGCTTAATGGATTTCAAAAACTGCTTGGGGATGATCAGGTCGGTATCCACATTGGCCCGATCCATCGGTACCACGAGACCTTCGTGCTGGGTAAACGCTTTCATCAAACCATCTCCTCTTCCAGCTGTACCGGTGCCATCTCTCGCACATCGACAAAGTGGCCGGCAATTGCAGCCGCTGCTGCCATACTGGGACTCACCAGATGCGTGCGGCCACCGTAACCCTGGCGCCCTTCAAAGTTGCGGTTGGAGGTGGAAGCACAGTGCTCTCCCGCCCCCAGCTTGTCCGCATTCATCGCCAGACACATGGAACAGGACGGTTCGCGCCACTCAAAACCGGCTTCAACAAAAATCTCGTGTAACCCCTCGCGCTCAGCCTGGGCTTTTACGGCCTGGGAGCCCGGAACAATCAGCACCTGCTTGACGCTATCCGCCTTGTAACGGCCCTTGGCAACTTCTGCTGCTGCGCGAAGATCTTCAATCCGGGAGTTGGTGCAGGAGCCGATAAATACGCGATCCAGTTTGATATCACTGATATTCTGCCCGGCGTTCAACCCCATATATTCCAGCGCTCGCTCCATGCCCGTACGCTTGGTGGCATCGCTCTCGTCACTGGGAGTAGGCACCTGGGCGCTGATCGGCGCCACCATCTCAGGGGAAGTGCCCCAGCTGACCTGCGGCTCAATATCCTCACCGATCAATACCACGACTTCGTCAAATACCGCATCGTCATCGGAGTGCAAGTGGCTCCAGGCCTCAACTGCGCGATCCCACATTTCGTCTTTCGGCGCGTAGGGCTTGCCTTTCACGTAATCGAGAGTGATCTGGTCTACCGCCACCATCCCCGCGCGAGCACCGCCTTCAATGGCCATATTGCACACGGTCATACGGCCTTCCATGGACATGTTGCGCATCACTTCGCCGCCAAATTCAATCGCAAAACCGGTACCGCCAGCAGTGCCAATTTTACCAATGATCGCCAGCACCACATCTTTTGCAGTGACACCTGGGCGCAGCTGGCCGTCGACGCGAACCAGCATATTCTTCATTTTCTTCTGGGTAAGGCACTGGGTAGCCATCACGTGCTCCACCTCAGAAGTGCCAATACCGTGGGCCAAGGCGCCGAGTGCCCCGTGGGTGGAGGTATGTGAGTCGCCACAAACCACCGTCATACCCGGCAGTGTCGCACCTGTCTCAGGCCCGATCACATGCACAATACCCTGCCCCGGCTCATTGATACCGAACTGGACTACATCAAAGTCACGGCAGTTCTCATCCAGGGTCTGCACCTGGATTCGGGAGATATCATCGCGAATACCACTGACGCCAGCGGCGCGCTCGGCCGCCTCGGAAGGCACATTGTGGTCGGGAGTGGCGACTAGCGAATCCTTGCGCCAAGGTTTGCGACCAGCCAGACGCAGGCCTTCAAACGCCTGGGGGGAGGTCACCTCGTGAATCAGGTGGCGGTCGATATAGATAAGTGAGGAGCCATCATCACAGTTCTTGATCAGGTGGTCCTGCCAGAGTTTGTCGTAGAGTGTTTGCCCTGCCACAGCCATTCCTCTCAGTAGTTAAGAGCCTGAGTCTACCCAGACCCACCAAATAACACCAATTTATATTTATTATCTAAAGTATTCCTAAATGGAATTCGAAAGCCAAACTGGAGTAATATCCATCTTCTGGCGTCTCTGCCATTTATCCAGCGGCTCAATTTGAGCCTTTATCGACAAACCGCTTCAGGGGAAACAGCTTGGAACTACAGTGGCTGCGGGCATTTCTGGCAATCGCCGAACAGGGTTCGGTATCTGAAGGCGCCGAGCTGCTGCACCTGACCCAGCCCGCCATGAGTAAGCGCCTGGCGGCCCTGGAGCAGCAACTGGGCTCCCCTCTATTCGATCGTATTGGGCGGCGATTGCAGCTCACCGATGCCGGTCGCGCCCTACTGCCCCGTGCCCGCCATATACTTAATGAAATCAGCGACACCGAGCGGGAATTGCGCGCTTTGAGCAACTCGGTCAGCGGCAGCTTGCGTATCGCCACCAGCCACCACGTGGGTCTACATCATCTACCCCCAGTGCTGAAAGAGTTCAGCTTTCGCTATCCACAGGTTGCCTTGGACATCGATTTTGTCGACTCAGAACAAGCTTACGAAGCCCTGATGGCCGCCAAATATGAATTGGCCGTGGTCACCCTGGCACTTAAGGAGTATCCGCACCTGAATGCCGAAGTGATCTGGCCCGACCCCTGTGTTGTGGTGGCGGCCCCGGATCATCCCCTGGCAAAATTGCCGGAACTGGAACTCACCGACCTCGCCAACTATCCCGCCATACTGCCGGATATGAATACCTATACCGGGCGCCTGATCAAAAGAGAGTTTGATGCCCAAGGGTTAAAACTCACCGCGAAACTGGCAACCAACTACCTGGAAACCATTAAGATGATGGCCTGTGTCGGTCTCGGCTGGAGTGTTCTGCCCCACACATTGGTGGACAGCAGCCTGGCAGTGCTGCCAGTCAAAAAGCTGCAAGTACTGCGAAACCTTGGCGTAATCAGTCACCGGGGCCGAACATTGAGCAATCCCGCCAGCGCGCTACAACAGATGTTGTTCGAAGCAGCTATTTAGTGGGGCAGGAAAAAAGCGACCAATTTACTAACAGGCAATACCCAAACGCACCATTTTTACCAGTGCAAAACGTTAAAGATTTGTAAAAATGTGCAACTTAGCCACGGCACGGGAAAAATTTATCTGTAAACTCCGCGACAAATTCATCACGGAGTGAAGTCAATGAAGAAATCCGCACTTGCCTTGAGTACCCTCCTCGCCTGCGGCACCGCAAGCGCAGATACTATCCTCGGCCTTGATGCTACTGCCGGCGCATGGCTGCCAGGCTATAGCGGTAATATCGGTACCGACGAATACAAGCTGGATAACCTGTCCCTCTCGGAAGATAACATTACCTTCCTGCAGGTTGCCCTGGAACACCCCATTCCCCTGGTGCCCAATGTGCTTCTGGCCCACAGTAATATCGATACCGACGGTGACGATACCCTGGCCACCTCCGTTACTTTTGATGATGAAACCTTCACTGCCAATTCAGAAATCCGCACAGATCTGAACCTCACCCATACCGACGCCACCCTTTACTACGAAATTTTGGACAACTGGGTAAACCTGGATGTCGGTTTAACTGCGCGTATGTATGACGGTGAATTTACCGCAGTGAGCGATACCCAGGCAGAGACTGTCGACCTCACGGGCTACCTGCCAATGGCCTATGGCATGGCCCGCTTTGATCTTCCATTTACCGGCTGGTCTGTAATTGCCCAAGGCAATGCAACGGCCTACCGTGGCGATACCCATACCGACCTGACAGCTAAAGTGCGCTGGGATTTTGTACCGGCTGTCGACTTTGCTATCGAAGCTGGTTACCGCGTAATGACTCTCGACCTGGAAGAGCTCGACGACTTGCAGAGCGATATTGAAATCAAAGGACCATACATCGGTTTCAACCTGCACCTGTAAGCAATCCACCTAGGATTGCTGTTCGCGCTCCCCAAAAACTTTTGCAGCAGTAACGCCTGCGAGGTATAGCTACCTCGCACAATCTGCACTAAGGTGGCCCAGAAGGGGAGCGCAACTCACAGGCAGGGCCATGAATCCATTACTCGAAAAACTCGGAATTTCCCATCCTATTTTTGCAGCACCCATGGCCGGGGTATCCACACCCGCTCTCGCCGCCGCTGTATCCAATGCAGGAGGACTCGGCTCACTTGGACTCGGCGCCTGCTCAGTAGAAAAAGCCGCAGATGAAATTCGTTGTACTCACGACCAGACCGAGCACCCCTTTAATGTAAACCTCTTTTGCCACCAGCCCCCGACAAAAGATCCCCAACGGGAACAAGCCTGGCTTTCCCATCTCGCCCCACATTTTGCCGCCTTCGATGCACCGGTTCCCAAGCTGATCAATGAACCCTACTCAACATTTATCAGCAATAAGGCCATGCTGGAAGTTTTGCTCGAGCAAAAGCCACCGGTTGTCAGCTTCCACTTTGGCCTACCGTCAGAAGAGTTTATCGCCTCACTAAAAGGTGCAGGGATTATCTTGATGGCCACGGCAACCTCTCCTCAAGAAGCCAAACTTGCTGAGGATGCTGGTATCGATGTTTTAATTGCCCAAGGTATTGAAGCTGGTGGGCATAGGGGGGTCTTCCACCCAGAGAGCGACCAGGAAATTGGAACTCTGGCCTTGGTGCGATTGCTGTGTTGCCACAGCAGCTTACCAATCGTTGCTGCGGGTGGCATTATGGATGGCGCTGGCATTCGCGCTGCACTATCTCTCGGAGCCAGCGCCGTGCAAATGGGAACCGCATTTGTCCTCTGTCCGGAATCTGCGGCCTCCGACAGCTACCGCAGCGCCTTGCAAAGTGAGCGCGCACAGCACACAGAGATTACCGCCAATATTTCCGGGCGCCCCGCTCGCGGTATCAGCAACCAATTCTATAAAGCACTAAGTAAGGGCGCTCCCCCTCTGCCGGATTACCCGATCGCTTACTCCGCAGGCAAAGCCCTGGCTCAAGCAGCTACAAAAGCGGGCAATGACGACTATGCCGTTCAATGGGCCGGACAAGGAGCCCCTCTCGCACGAGCCCTGCCCGCAGCCGGATTGGTGACAGCTTTAGTAGCAGAGCTGGAAGCGAGTCAATGAGGGGAGCTATTGGCAACTACCATTTATAGAGCTGCACAATTAAAGAGACACAATCTCCGAACACCACCCTTCATCGTCACGCTCAACGCAAACTAGTTGGCTGGCTGTATCACTCGCGCTGACAATCTCACCTTCGGGGCCCCAAGCTGCACTACAGCCGGCTGTGGAATAACCACCTGTCGGCTGATTAAAGTTCGCAATAGCCACCAATAAATTGTGCTCCAAAGCATAATTTGCCAGCTGTTGACTATCCTCCGGGTATCCCATCGGAGTAATCAATACCCCTGCCACATAAACTGAAGCCCCCTGCTTTTCATAGGTGGCAACATGACCTGGGTTACAAACATCTGCACAAATAACCAGAGCTACGGTCTCACCTTCGATGTTCAGTGATAGATATTCAGATCCGGGAACGAACCATTTTTCTTCTCCTGGATGCAAATGTATTTTCAAATAAACAGAAATCTCACCCTGAGGAGAAAATACGAGCGAACCGATCGCAATACCATTCTTCTGACGAATAGGCGCACCCACAACTAGCCAAACACCACTGTCAGCTGCCACCTCCGCTAGAGGGCTTAACTGTGGATCGTCGATCTTAAGCGCTAATTGTTCAGCCAGATCCGGCTCATAACCAGTTAAAGAAAGTTCAGGAAATACCACAATAGAGGCCTTTCTCCTTACTGCGACTTTTACAGCATGGATATGTGACTCAATATTGCGTTCTATATTTCCTTTCACTGACGGCAACTGTGCCAATGCCAGTTTAAACCTGCCCATCACCCCCCCCTTCAGATCACCACTTAAATACAACATGAACCGAATAAATTACTGTATATGTTACACCACAAGTAATAAGCATCGATTCTTGATTGTGTTAATTTTTAAGTTTCTTCCAGCTATAGAATCCCTATCCTTAAATAAACAACCTAAATTTTCTTCAGGTATCTATTTAAAAAAAATAGTTGACTGAAAAAATAAAAACCAGCCAAGATAAAGATTTAGACTCTAATCTTAGAGAGTTTGCATTAAGAGCAGCGGAGACAAGAATCAATCCACAGCAGCTAGCAGTGACAATTGGGAAACGGCAGGTTACTGAGTCAGCGCTCTTTTCCAGCAAGCGTTGCATCAACCATCTCCCCGCATGATCCAAGATAGTTATGAGGGTCAAGAAGTTGATCTAACTCCGCATCAGAGAGAGCCCCCGACACCTGTTTATCTTCCTTTAACAAGTCAGAAAAAGGACGACCCGTCTCCATTGCCTGGCAGCAAATCTGGTAAACCAAATCGTGGGCATTCTCACGCCCCAGTTTCGGTCCCAGTCCCATCATTACAGCCTCAGAGAGCACTAAACCTCCTGTCATTTCCAAGTTTCGCATCATTTTTTCAGGAAATACCTGAAGTCCTTCTAGCGCAAAACGTGCCTGGGATAATATCGATGCGGTAAGGCAGAATATTTCCGGCAGAACAATCCACTCTATCTCCCACGGGCCCGTAGCCCGCTCATGGTCTTCAACCATCGCTTCCAGCAAAGAGGCAACCTGCTGTCTAACCACTGGGACAGTACCGCTGATAAGAACTGCTGATAGAGGGTTGTGCTTTTGGGGCATTGTACTAGACGCTCCCCGGCCAGATATAAGAGGCTCCGCCACCTCCCCGACTTCTGTCTGTGCCATTAGTTTTATATCGAAGGCTATTTTTCCCAAGGTGCCAGTAATCAGCCCCAATAGACAAGCCACTTCGGTAACGCGATCTCTCATCGTATGCCAGGCGATACAAGGGACTCCGAGATCGAGTTCCTGCATAATTCCTCTTTGAACTTCTAGCCCCTGATGCCCCAGGGAAGAAAGATTACCCGCCGCACCACCAAATTCCCCTACAAACGCCCGAGACTTTATCTCTTTTAAGCGCGTTTGATGGCGATGAATACCAGCCAACCAAACAGCCGCCTTGTAGCCGAACGTTATAGGTACCGCCTGTTGAAGATTACTGCGCCCAACCATAGGCGTATCCCTGAAACGCTTGGCCAGGCTCGCTAAAGCATCTGCTATCCCATTGACCTCCGTCTCAACAATTTCAAGCGCCGCCCTAATCTGTAAGACGGTTGCCGTATCCGTAATATCTTGAGTAGTAGCCCCCCAATGACACCACTGACCTAAATCTCGACTACACAGTGCCACTAGCTGCTCTACAACACCCAGCACCGGATAACCAATCAGCTCCGTTTGCTCCTTGAGCTTTACAAAATCTATCTGCTTGGCGTCACAGTGTTGAGTAATGTCCTCTGCAGCCTCTGCAGGGATTATTTTTAACCGGGCCTGTACTTTGGCCAGCGCCGCTTCAACATCGAGATAGCGCTGAACACGCTGTTCATCCGAGAAAATCTTCCGCATTGCTGAAGTACTAAAAATATCGCAAAAAACGACAGAATCAATCGCGGTTGCTCTCATATCAAATCACGCTTAACAAGATGCCTAGACGCCAACAGGATCAAAACCACAACAACATCAGATTAGCTAAGGAAGAGATATTCTAAAAAATTAACCTAAGAATCGAGGCGCCAAGAATATGGGGAACTAGAGGCGCCGCTAATCAAGCACATCAATCCAACCTAAGAGAATTGAATACAACAAGCTAAAACATACTCCTGATTACATTACCCCCTATCTAAACAGCATCCTAAAGCGAATTTAATCCATTAAATTCAACCCCAAAAAATTAGTTTTATTTGACATATATCAATTCTAAAAACAAAAGTACTGCTAGCCTGAGCGGCATGAATAATATAAATAAAATGTGAGCTATGAATATTCTATCTCAACAAAAAGACTTTGAGGCTCCTCCTCCAGCTTTGCACAATTAACCAAGCAACAAAATCAAACAATAAAAAACTGCCAGCATGCCCACGCAAAACAAGCTGCAGAATACAACAAAACACCAAGTGGATTTCCTGGGAACGACTAACTTTATATATTTAAAACGCCGGCCTTATCAAAACAGCAATTAAACTTAAATAATTAAAGCCGCAAATACCTAAAATTTCACCAGCCATGTAGTAAACACCAATATACACACCACTGCATAGCATACTTTATCCCTAAAATTGAAGGAGCAGTTCGGGATGAACTTACCACTATCAACTGAAACCATCTATAACAAACAAGCTCATAGCTGGAATCGCTCTGAGAAAATCCTACTCAGTGATTTCACCGCTCGCCCCAAAGTTTTGGAAGCAATCGGAGATATCTCCGGGAAAAACATATTGGATATGGGCTGCGGTGAAGGCTATGTATCCAGGATGCTACTTGATAAGGGAGCAGGTTCAATCTTTGGTGTTGACTCTTCCTCAGAGATGATTTCCCAGGCAAAGGAAACAGCTTCTGCTGGAAATTTGACGAAAGCAGAATATGCAGTTGGAAATGCCGTTACATTTACAGAATTTCCTAGAGAAAAGTTTGACCATGCTATTGCTGTATTTCTTTTCAACTATCTAACCATAGAAGAAATGACAAAGGCCATAAGTAAGGTCAAGAGTCTATTAAATAAAGGGGGCACCTTTATTTTTACAGTGCCTCACCCTTGCCTTCCGTTCATGAGGGAAGAAGTTCCTCCATTCTACTTTCAACACGGCAACTTGACTTATTTAGATGGCATAGATCAAACATTTGAAGGGAAAATATGGCGCAGAGACGGCAAGCCAGTTTCAGTACGATGCGTGCATAAAAATTTTTCACACTATTTTGAAGCTCTGGCACAAGCTGGTTTTAAATCCCTGCCAACTGTTCAAGAACTCTCAGTGACTCAAGAGCACCTCGACCTAGATCCAGATTTTTTCTCACCACTAGCCGGCTATCCACTACACGTATTATTTAAGGTGCAAGTAAATGACTAACTTAGCCCCAAGTGAAGTAGTTCAAACTCAAGCCTGGACTGCTAATGATATGACCGCAACTTCCAACTGGAAGTTTCTGTGGCCTTCAAACTGGAAATCTGAAGTCGAGGCTTTGGAGAGCTGGGCCAAACAACAAAACAACCCGATTGAAAATCTGACCCAAGAATCAGTTGCCACACCTGAATTCGACCAACTTGCCAACCAGATAAAACATGAAATAGAGCATGGTAGTGGTGTGGCATGGATACAAGGCGAGGAATCATTAAGCAAGCCAACGCTTAACCTACTATTTCTAAAGCTTAGCCTGGCAATGGGCAATACTATAGATACTTATGGCCGGCTTTATGGGATTCTCGACACAGGAAAAGACTACACTAGCGAAGCTATTCCTGTGTCTCAGACAAATTCACCCACTGGCGTCCATACTGATAGCTCACAACGTACCGTACAACCAAAGATACTTGGATTATGCTGCCTTACTCCGGCAGTTGAGGGTGGAAAATCGAAAATCGTCTCTGCGGCTCAAGTTCATGAAAACTTGCGAAAAACTGCTCCACAAAAACTAGAGATCCTGTACAAAAACTATATTAGAGATTTAGTTACTCCAGGCAGTGACAAAAACATAAAAAGCATACTTGAGAACTGTTTTCCTATTTTCGAATATTCAAACGAAAAGCTCAGTATTCGTTATATGCGGTACTGGATTGAGAAAGGCCATCAGCGCGTGAACCAGCCTTTATCAAAAGAAGTACTTAAGGCTCTGGATATACTAGATAAGGAATTAAACAGTGCGGAGAATACATTAAGCTTCTACATGAACTCTGGAGATATGGTCTTCGTTGACAACACCAAAGTCCTACATGATCGGGATGGATTTATTGATACTCCGGATCAGAAGCGGGTTTATACCAGGGTATGGATTGATTAGGCTCCATCTAATCAAACCATAAACCATATACTCTTTAGCAGAACACCATCACTTTGTGAGCTAATAATTTGCGAAATGCTGATTGGCAGCCTAAGAAAAACTGGAGAAGTACTTTAAACACTTCTCCAGCTTTAACGGGTGAAAGATCTCCCCGCAAAAATTTCTATTAACTTCCAATTAAACCTAACGATACCGAATACCTACTAAAGGCAGGCTAGTCTTTTTATTAACATCTCAAACACCGGACTTATGAAGCTGGAGGCTTTTGGTGGGCAAAACGAGGCCAGCTTTTCAAAGCTTCATGCTTTAACTTACATGGTTTCACTTGCCTGATTTTGACCCATGCATGCAGCAAAAGATAGGTTGCATGACATGGGATTATAAGGCATCACAGACGCTGTATTTGAACGTGCTGAATTTTACCACCATATACAACCACATCTTCCAAACCGGAATACTCTACTTTCTCTCCAGCATGTGTTTCACCTGTAAAGTTAAAGTTGAAATGAACTATCCCGGGTTTGGTTTCTGTAACACTGCATACTTCCCACTCAAGCTTTGAAAACATACCATGATGAAGTCTCTGCATAGACATGATGTCATTCACACCTAAGAATAGATCTCCTTTTCCTGACCTGAATGTGGAGCTTTCACAAAATAGTTTTGTGATTTCATCAAAGTTACTTTCGTTTGAGAGTTTGAAATAATACTCTGCTATCTCCAAAGAACTCATCATCTTTTATTCCTCCCGATTACACATATCTGAGTTGTAGCATAGACCTACTCATAAGCGCAACGCTTTACTCAGGCCATCACCGGGATAAAGCTGCTTTGGTCTACAGCACAAAGCGAACAGAACATAGGATTCAGCAATTTGTTATGCTTTACTCCAAATAATTGAAAAAACAACCCACATGAATATAGGAGTATTGATTCCTAGTGATAAAACACCAAAATTTTGAAAACGTTTAAGCTTGGGCTTCCATCTGCTTTTGTAAATTTTACTAAACCGAAACGGTTCGCCTATTTCCTTACTTGAAATAAACATCGAAGTTATCATGATCAAAGCAGCGACAACCAATATGATTGATTTTATCAAACCACTCAGTTGAGTAAAAATCACAACCCACCAAGAAATCGGAACTACACACCCAACAAAAAAACCTACCGCAAATAATGTTCTATATTTCATCCGACCTTTTTAAAAATATAACAATTCAAACACATGTGTGCTTTAGCGCGTCTGTTTGATTTGATTTGATTTGATTTACTAAAGCTTGGGCAGACCTTACACACAACACTTCAATCAGCCGACTGAATTAGTGGTCGACAGCCTTAAATTGTTATGACCTTTCGCACACAGAAAATATGCCCACGCAATTAGTATGATTTGCAGTGGCGCACGTAATAACAAATAAACAGGCCCCCATTGATGCCCACCAAGACCAATACCGTTTAATGCCGCATAAATATTTGCAGGAAAGAAAATAACGAAAACTACAATAGCAAGCCATGCAGCATGGAGCTGATATCTTGGCACAAAAAGAGCAATACCTATCAATAGCTCAATCAATCCGGTGAGATAGATTATCGCTAGGCGAAAAGGAACCCAAGACGGTAACATTTCCACCATGCCCTCCGTTTTAACAAAGTGCCCAACGCAGAAGAATATGAAGGTTATTCCCAATCCCCAATAGGCGTACTTTTTAACATTCAGAGGCTTGCCGCTAAACTTTGAATAAATAAAAGAGATACCTAAGGGACTAGACAACAGTAAAAGAATAATTATTGGAGTTACCATAGTTTCCTCATAACGCTAAGTTCACCCACAGAGACACATTCGCGCTGGAGCCGGTGACAGCGCCTTGTGTGGTTGTTCTTACCCGATTCTGATATTGAAAGTACTTTTCGCTAACGGGTAAATTGGGAGCCATCTTCGGTGGCCACCGAAGACCTTGTTAGTCACAGTTCACTGCTGAACCGATTAGTTTATATAGACCATTAAAGAGTACGAACGTGACAGATATCCGCAAGGCACAACTCAGATAGTTATATGGACCTCAAACCCGAATAGCAAGGTGGAGATACCTTATCGTATGAAACCTCAATAGATCAATGTCAGAATTGATACCGGCAATAAATAACTCGATATTCATGTGAGATCTACAGGCCAATTCTTTAGCGTCACCAATAAAAATTTCATTAAGCCATTAAGGATTCCACTCAATCTCAAAGAATATTAGCAGAGTCTAAAGAAAGACTCGAATTAGAGTTTTTTTGTGCACGGAGAAAGCAGACTCCCCCCCCAAATACGACCATGAAAAATAACACCTACTGGGATGAAAGTATGGCTTAAAAAATTGACGAACAACCATTGTCACTTGCTATGAGAACCTCTCATTGCGACGTAATCCCAATGAGCGAACTGATTGAGAGTGATTGTTTACAGCTGGGGGATACTCCCTCTGAGCAGCAATACTGGATAGTTATCGCCATATCATAACCCGATGCGGGCATATGAAGTAAAACACTGGGTTGCTCACTGCCGACTTTATAATCCATAGAAGAGCTTGAAATTTCCTTTTTATCAATCAATAGGAAGGTTTGAACCCGTCCCGCTAAGCAACTTTCGAGTTTGTTAGCAAACTCAAGCTGATATAGAAAAGTATCAACACTTCCAGAATCTATTTTTTCCAACTTAATAGACAGCAAGTCTGCATTTGCTCGTGTTACTTCAGTATTTTTAGGTAGGCCATAGGCCATAGCTTCACCACAAAGCGCTAAAAATAAAAATTTTATAACATGCTTAAACATAGCTCGTTTAGCTCATAATGTCGGATTCAGGCGCGCCAGGAGCGAAGCGCCACTTGTGTATTAAGGGGAGCGCAGTAACCTTACACTCAAAAGTGCGTAGCTTTGGGTGTCGACTGGAACCCCTTGTTGTGTAGGAGGATTACCATATGATACTTGTAATTACTATTACTGCTACAATATACAAAACACCATTAATCGCAGTACGAATAGTTAACGGTGGGTTAGATTCTCTAGTGCTCAATTTCTTATATAGATAAATACTACTTAAGCTAACAAATACACATATCGTAGCAGTTACATAATCTTGAACGCTAGGCACTGTCTTGTCTGTAAGAATATATGCAAAAAAAAAGCAAAATACCTGATATAGGAAGCCCTATAGCTGTATATGCACTTAGCAGTACGTTTTTTGTTTCACTATTCACTCTTCACCTCGAACAAAACACTTAAATTAGGTATTTCTTAGGCGTTATCTGGGTTTACAGGTTGTATGAATTTACTTGATATTATTCTGCCTCTTAAACCTGCGCACCTTTGTGCGGATATTTTTCATTGGAGATGAGGTATTAAACTGGATCATCCTCCCAAGAGTGTAACTTTTATACCAACTGTGCCCATAAAGTTCATCATTGCTCAATGAGTCTACAAGCTTTAGTATTTTTTGTATTGTAAACTGGAATTCTGTCAGCAACTGTTTATAAGACCAATCCTTATAGGATGCATGAAAGTGCTGCGCTAGCTTCCCAAGCTCATTCCAGCTGTAACCTTTTTCTGGAAAATCTACTTCGAGATTATTTACCCTAAGCTCATGCCATTTTAGGACAAGATTTCCCCAACCGATCAGGTATGAAATAGTATCAGAAACGCTTATTTCTGTATTTTTTATATTACCTTCGACACCAATCTCTCTCGAAAGCTCCTTGGGGACCCCCATATAATCAGCAAATAAATTTTCATAAGAATTTTCAATTGACGAGATTAATTCTTCTTTATTTTTCGAAATTGAAGACATAGCTATCAATGGTTACTCGATTACAGAGTATTTACATAACGCTCGCATTTACGGTGGGTAAAGTGTAGTTTAAGCCCTACGATAGCGGCGAATAATATGTGCTTGTTCAGTGATTTAACACCCACCATCACCGTCGCCTCCATCTCCACCACCAATATTTCCTGAATATCCACTGCCAAGGTAAGCGCCAGAGCTAGAGCCCTGAGTTATTCCAAACTTTACAATAAACCACAGCACACTGGAAATTAGGAAGCCAGTGAATACTAACGGGGCAAAAACTGAGTTAAGCAAATTTTCGGAACTAAGATCGATCAAATACCAAGACCCCACTAGGCCGAAAAAATTAATTATGAATGATTTCATTTGCTCCCCTTGTACCACTTAACACCTTGCGGAGACCCATAGGGCCGCAAACTCGCTGCCTGTGATTGTTATTTCCGTATACACTCGCCGTCCAGATTGTAGCTTATTTTGCGCTTCACGCCATGAACTGGGGCAGTTACACCTATTAACTCCCTAGGCACTAACTTGTATTTCATAAGAGCTTTTCTAGCTGCCTCATCAAATACACCTTCAGGATTAGAATCTATGATTTTAACATTTTCAAAAAAACCATCAGGCATTACCGTCACTTCGAACTCTACCCAACCCTCTATGCAATTTTTAAGTGCCTCTAAAGGATAATTTGACTTTACATAAATTATTGTTGCCGACGCAATTCCGGACATGAGAGAAATAGTGAGAGTGAATATTATTGGAATGCTCTTCATGTTCTTATTCTCAAAACGTTAAGATCAGCGGCGGCTTGTTTAGTGAACATTTAACATGCATATTGGAACGTAGTAACGGTATAAAAAACGCACAAAGTAAAACGTCAGCTACATTGCCTTGTATGATTGCTCTTGTCTGATTCTGATGTTGAAAATCCTTTTCGTTAACGGGTAAATTGAGACCCACCTTCGGCGGCCACCGAAGGCCTTGTTTATCACAGTTCGCTGCTTGACTGGTTCGTAAAAGACCGATAACAAGTATGAACGTGATAAGCACTCACTAGGCATAACTCGGATAGTCATGTGGGCCTCGAGCCCGAATAGCAAGGCGGAGATAGCTTATCTTATGGAACCTCAAGAGATCAATGTCGGTATCGATACCAGCAGTAAACAACTCGATATTTATGTGAGACCTACTGGCCAATTCTTTAGTGTTGCCAATGATAAAAATGGCATTAAGGATGCCATTAAACAATTACAACCTCTTAAACCTCAAAGAGTATTAATAGAGTCTACAGGAAGACTCGAATTAGAGTTTGTTTGCGCCGCTGACAGAGCAGGATTACCTGTTGTTGTTTGCAACCCTTCACAGATAAGAAGCTTCGCTAAATCCGCAGGGCGCCTCGCCAAAACTGACAAGCTAGATGCAATGGATATTGCACATTTTGGTGAGGCCATGAAGCCAAGACTATCGGAGCTAAAGCCAGTAAAGCTTAGGGAGATCAGTGACTTACTGGCTGTAAGAAGTCAGTGTTTAGAGATGAGTACAATGCAAAAGAATCGGCTTCAGAGGATGCCGAAATCAGTACACAAACCTATCCAGACCATTCTAAACACCATCAAGAAAGAGTTACAAGGTATCGACAAGCAACTGGATAAACTGGTTAACAGTGTGTCTGAGTGGCGGCAAAGGCGCGACCTATTGTTGAGTGCCAAAGGGGTCGGAAATGTATTGGCTTATACGCTGATGAGTGAACTTCCCGAACTAGGAAAATTGAACCGTAAAGAAATCGCTGCACTTGTAGGTATCGCTCCGATGAACCGTGATAGCGGCAGCTTCCAGGGAAAGAGATATATTCGAGGAGGAAGGCATCGTGTACGAACAGTTTTGTTTGTCTCCATCATGTCAGCCATTCAGCATCATCCCAAATTAAAGCCGATGTATAAGCGATTAGTCGACGCTGGCAAACCTAAAAAGGTTGCTCTGATTGCCTGCATGAGAAAGCAGATTACCATCCTGAATACGATGGTGAAAAATAACACCTATTGGGATGAAAGTATGGCTTAAAAACTTGACGAGTAACCATAGTCACTTGTTAAGGCTTTTGCCTGCTAAACGTAAATTTATTGCCATTTTCTACCAGCCCTCTAAAGAAACCCTTATCAATCTCGGCAATATGAGCCTTTACCATATAAGAACCATCCAAGCGAAGAATGAGAGTGTTACCTATTAACTCCCAAGCTCCTTCAAAAGGTAAAACCAAACAGCCTAGTTTTGGATGTTTTGTACACTTAAAAGTGTTGTTATATGTAAACTCACACTCGTCCCAGCCTGACTCACCACCAAATATGCCCCCACTCCTACCCTCCCAGGTGCCTACTAGATCCTGAGCTAAGCAAGTATTGTACTTAGTAACAATAGAGTCATGAGCTTATTCATGGAGAACCTTAACACCTTTAATATGTGCGGCCGCGCAGCAAACGTCACATGTCTAATTTTATTATGTGCATTTACCTACTGCCTTAATTGAAAAATGTACTGTTCCTGCATGACTTGTCTTTTTATATAGGCACAGCTCTGAGCCTATTTTTACTTGGCCAGGAGAGCTTACCCCCACATGAGCTAAGTTGCCGTTAGCTAATTTGACCAAGAGTTTAGGATCATTTCCAGTTTGGCTGCCACCATAAACCTGAGCATGCGCGACACCTGAAACAAGCTCAGTGCTTTTAGGAAAACCGACATATAGGAAGAGCACTCCAACTCCCAGCGTAACCAAGATTGCGAACAGAATGCCTTTGTGTTCGCAATACCAGAGTTCAACTGTCGCAAATATGGCTCGTTTATCTCTCATAGTCTAGACAATGCTGCCATTGCTTGTATGGTTGTTCTTGCCCGATTCTGATGTTGAAAATCCTTTTCGCTAACGGGTAAATTGAGACCCACCTTCGGCGGCCACCGAAGGAATTGTTTATCACAGTTCGCTGCCTGGCCGGTTCGTAAAAGACCGATAACAAGTATGAACGCGATAAGCACTCACTAGGCATAACTCGGATAGTCATGTGGGCCTCGAGCCCGAATAGCAAGGCGGAGATAGCTTATCTTATGGAACCTCAAGAGATCAATGTCGGTATCGATACCAGCAGTAAACAACTCGATATTTATGTGAGACCTACTGGCCAGTTTTTTAGTGTTGCCAATGATAAAAGTGGCATTAAGGATGCCATTAAACAACTTCAACCTCTTAAACCTCAAAGAGTATTAATAGAGTCTACGGGAAGACTCGAGTTAGAGTTTGTTTGCGCCGCCGACAAAGCAGGATTACCTATTGTTGTTTGCAATCCTTCTCAGATAAGAAGCTTCGCTAAATCCGCAGGGCGTCTCGCCAAAATCGACAAGCTAGATGCAATGGATATTGCACATTTTGGTGAGGCCATGAATCCAAGGCTGTCGGCACTAAAACCAGAAAAGCTTAGGGAGATCAGTGACTTACTGGCGGTAAGAAGTCAGTGTTTAGAGATGAGCACAATGCAAAAGAATCGGCTTCAGAGAATGCCGAAATCAGTACACAAACCTATACAGACCATTCTAAACACCATCAAAAAAGAGCTACAAGGTATCGACAAGCAACTGGATAAACTGGTTAACAGTGTGTCTGAGTGGCGGCAAAGGCGCGACCTATTGTTGAGTGCTAAAGGGGTCGGAAATGTATTGGCTTATACGTTAATGAGTGAACTTCCCGAGCTAGGAAAATTGAACCGTAAAGAAATCGCTGCAATTGTCGGTATCGCCCCGATGAACCGTGATAGCGGCAGCTTCCAGGGAAAGAGATATATTCGGGGTGGAAGGCATCGTGTACGTCGGTTCTATTTGTTTCCATTATGTCTGCCATACAACATCATCCCAAACTAAAGCCGATGTACAAGCGATTAGTCGACGCTGGCAAACCTAAAAAGGTCGCTCTGATTGCCTGCATGAGAAAGCAGATTACGATCCTGAATACGATGGTGAAAAATAACACCTACTGGGATGAAAGTATGGCTTAATAACTTGACGAACAACCATAGTCACTTGTTAGCTTTTTACTGAAAGTCCCCACGAGCTTTTAAAATACCATTTTGCTTCAAAAGAAACAGCTCATCGATATAGTTGCCGTAAACTACTACAGCAGAACTTCCCTCTAATTTGTAGTAAGGCTCAGGGAGCCAATCGATGGCATGTTCTTTCTCATAGCCTGTTATATCAATTACCACCGACTCAGAGAACTCGACCTTCACTGGCTTGATCTTCGTGTTCTTATTATATGAATGGGCATAGTCATAAGCGGCATATGGAAGCCACGCAGTGGCTGGAGCGAACATCACCTACTTGTTAGCCTTTGCCACCAAGCTCGAACTTCTGATGCAACTCATAGATTTGCTCCGTAAGGATATTATTACAATTCTGAACCGAAATCCGAGCGCCTGACTTATCTCCGATAACCACATATCTTACCCCGACTTGAAAGTCGTATTTGCACGTACAGGCTGTATCAAGCTTTAGATAGATTTTTTCAATCCTATTTCCATTAAGATCTTCGACCTTATCAAATAGAACTTCAATAGACTCTATTCTTTCTTCATGCCCCTTTTCTTGCGATACGATAGCCTTTCGATATTGAACCTCTCCACGAAAGGTAAAATTCGACTCTTCTATTCTTTCAGATAATGTTTTCTTCGTATATTCAATCCAGCAGCTTGCCAGCCCACTTGGCGAGCATATCAATAGAGCTAAGACTACTAAGAATTTATTCATGGCTTAGAGGCTAACGTCCGGTTAATAGGCAAGCGGAGCAACGCGTAGCCTGTCCCAGTGAAAGCTGCGTTTTTCGCAGCTGGAACGAATTGAACCGCTTGTTATATTTATGCACTACCAAAGACACGAGCCACACACCGATTACAACCCCAGATTGAAGTCACCAACCCAAGGAAAAATAGAAAGCCAAGAAAAATACAAAGTGACTTTGTAACTATATCTAAAGGTCCTTCGCTTTGGGCTACCCAATATACTCCATAACCTCCGCCCACTAGGGCAATAAAGCTGAGTATAAAGAGTGTTGGACGTTTCCAGTTTGCTTGAGGCATATCACCCCAAAAGCATAAGAAATTGACAACACTACAAAGATTACAATTTTTTCTCATATGATTTAAATATAATGCCTTTAGCATGGGCGGCCGCTATGGAGCGAAGCGGAATAGTGGACGTCCAGCCCGGCGGCTTTTTGCCGGGCGAGCATGCCTAAACTTGTATGGTGTGCGGACTCGCAGTATAGCGCCATGAAACCATCCCCGATTTTTTGTATGACGCTAACCCCACTGCCCCAAAACGACGACGGATATTGACACCACCAAAAACAGTAAAGCAGCAATAGTAAGCGTTGAAACTAAAATGTACTTGTTGCGATGGAGAGCATACGAACCAAAGGTTAGCTTCGATACAATGCTACCCACTGCGACTGGCGCACCTATAGCTAGGGCTATAGCCATCCAGGGACCGATTGCCTGAATGATTGTGCCTGCGCCGACGAATAATGCTTCCATTCCAAACTCCATCGAGTACACCTAACGAGACTGTAGAAAAACAGTTTTAGAAAAAGCTGTCACTCCTCAGGCTCCTCTAATTTAAATTTCGAGCTAAATTTAGCTATACCACCAAATTTCTTTCATTGTATTAAATTTAGGCGTCTTGACGCCCTTAATTCATCCTCAATCAGTGAATACTGCCACATCTCATCAACTTTTCAATGTTATGTACCAAGCAGAACATCTGCCATTGTCCCTGAACCTTACTTTTTCCTCGTAGCGAGAAGCGATTTAATCGCTTGTTGGTACCAATGTTCCCAAACACAGGCTCAACAACAGACATTCGATGCCCATAAATGGTCTTGCCTTCGATACTATCAACCCGCTTTTTCATCCAGTCAGTGGCTGTCCGTCCGTTTGTCCAAGTTAGGGATACTTGCCTTCCATGTCCTTTTCGAGAGTCGGCAGAATCTGGGTTTCGCATGCACTGTTTTTTAAGGCTGCATTTCCTGCAGTCAGTGAGGCGCCCTTCGAACAATAGTTTTTTCTTACCTTCACTGACATGCTCTTCTTTTAACAAAAGCATGGATTTTCCTGCAGGACAAATACAGGTTTTCTTTTTCTTGTTGAATGTAAATTCACTAGCTGGGGTAGTCTTCTGGACATTAGCCCTACCTTTTTGATTGCGCTTGCCATACTTGGTTTTTTGCGTTGTAAAAGCTTTATCTCGTGAACGGAATTTATTATCAGGTATGTAGGCATTGATGCCGTTCTCTCGCAGGTAGTTGTAGTTAGCGTCGTTGGAGAATCCAGTATCAGCAGTAATGATGACCTGTTTGGCCAAGATGTCTTCATCTATTCCTATATTCTGATAATGGCAACTGATGCCATCAAGAATAGGTTTCAATGTATGATGCTCCTGGCCCTCTCCAAAGGCCTGGGCCTCAACAACTATCTGATGCTTCCTATCAACTGCGGCAACACCGTTATAGCCCTGAATGGTTCCCTTGCTGGTAGTCATCTTAGCTGATTCATTGTCCGTGATATTACTTTTCACTTCTTTAGGTTTTTTACCTTGCCCCATCCTGGGGGAGTGATTTTTTAAGAACTGATCAATTTTATCAAAGTGTTTCTGCAGCGTATCCGCCGCTTTAGCTACCGCTTGCTTTCGCTCTTTTTCTTTAGGTTTCCTGCCATCCAGCCTCTTGTGCTCTTTGAGGCAATCTTTGATCTTCTTGCGAATTTTTTCCTGCTTCTGTTCTAGCTCTCTAAAAGTCCCCGAATGTTCTTTGCTGGCATTGGATGGCATCTTGCATCCATCTATTGCGAAAAGTTCGTTGCCAAGCAGCCCCTGCTGATCGCAGACCAGTAACACTTTCTCAAACACCGACTCAATCGCATCAGGATAACTGCTTACGAAACTTGCAATACTAGTAAAATGCGGAACGGTATCGCATGACAGTGCTTTGAAGAGGATATTATTCTCACATTGCCATTGAATTTCACGGCTTGAGGTAATGCCTTTTGAGTAAGCAAACAATGTGATTTTCAGGAGGATAGCTGGATCATAAGCGGTTCGCCCGCCGCTATCATTTTGATATTTTTTATGGAAGACAGAGAGGTCGATATGGTCATCAATCAAATGATGAAGTGTAAACTCAAAGGTTTCAGGTTGTAGTTGTTCTTCGAAATTGATGACGACCATTGCATCTTGGTTGTAATCGTAACGTTTGAAATTGGGCATATGGATAATCTCGACATCAAGACCTCCATTTTAACAAAAAAGCTACTTTTTAAGAGTTTTTCTACAGCCTGAACGTTGCCAGTAGAGGCGGCCTACGCTGTGTATGCGCGCAGCGCATAGCGTAGGCCGTCCTGCGGAGGCGCGCAGCGCCGGAACGTACTGCCTGGTTAGGTTAGGTGACTTACCGATAAATAAGTTCGCCATTCTTCTTTACAAATACAGGTTCTGTTACTGTAAGTCTCTGTCCATCTCTATAAGCAACGGTTTTTAGCTCTAACTGAAAGAACCTTTCGTCCGAATAAAACCATTTAGTTACGGTTGTTTTTACGTTTTCATACTTAGTTCCTGGTGCACCTAATTTACCGAGATTTGCATGTTCGATTTTACTCATGTCGGTTACATGCAGGTCACCCGCCCCGAAGATAATTAAGTAACATTGTGAAGACTCTTCTCTGTAGCAAAGCGCATAAGCGCTTTTCCACTTATTCCACTTTCCTTGGCCAATGGCTAGCGAAAGTTTCTCTCGTGAAATATTTTTGAATTCAGAGATCCGGCTCAAAGTATCTACAAGATCACACTCACCACAAGCAGTCGCTTGTGAAGCAAGAGCTAAAAAAATAGTTAAAAGTATTGATCTCATATTCACCTAACGCCGTGCTAAACGGCGCGCGCTTTTTGCGCGTCCAGTGGAGGCCGCTTTCGGCCGGAACGGTGTTTGAGCACCTTGTTATAGGCCTTCACTCTGCAGCCCTACCTACAATTTTAAGCTGTATACCACTAGCTATTTCTATGATTAAAGAAAGACTTACTTGAAACCAATACTCATCTCCAGCTTGGTCATAAAAGCTAAAGCAGAACTGCTGTTCATCTGCATCAAAGCCACCACGAAAAGAATCTAAGTGAAACATATCATCGGATTCGATTTTGGACCACCGGGAGATTGAATGCGATTTGGCTTTAATTTGCTTACAGATTTTTACGAATTCTTGGGATATAGATACTTCCATTACTCGAACCCTGCTGCTCTGTAACGCCGTGCCTGTGTTTTATACACATTATTTAAGTCCATTTAAAACCTCTGCTGCTTCAACATAATGGAGCAACTTAGCATATCCTTGCCAAACAGTTTTAACCCCTGGCTCGCCATCGCCTTTACGCCCTAGAAATCCTCCTAGACCTGCCAGCATACGCGTTATATCTCTCATGCTTGGAGGTATATTCGGTGGGGAACTTTTATCTCGCATCATCCATACCATGCGCCATTCTTTTTCAGAGTAAGCACTCGTACATGGTTCATCAGGAAGACTTTTTGCTTGTGTAGTTATCGAATGTAGTCGCCATCCAATAATCATATAGATCGCAATACAGTTCAACATTCGCTGCTCTGTTCTAAAACGATTACTTTCTATCTGGCATCCGCCTTTTACCACCCGAAAATAGGTTTCAATTTCCCACCGGCTTCGATACCACTCAATGATGACTCTCGCCTGCTTATAGTCTTCAACTGGAAGATCAGTTAACAGCATCCACTCAATGCCTTTTTCACCCTCTGGTGGGTTTAATTCCTTAGCCAATACAGCATAGAGAGAAAGTGGTCGTTTAGATTTTCCTTTTCCAAGTAGCCGTATCTCAGTAGTGGATACGCTGACTTTGGCTTTTCTTCCAGGTTCCCCATTCCGTTTGGGAATGTCTACCGCGTATAGACCAATAGATTTCTGCTCGTTCATATGATCCCAAAGCAAAACCGTTTCTTCTCCATCGAGCTCTAAAGTGCGATTGGCCTTAGCTCGAACGATATAGCTCGCCCGCCGCTGTTCACTTTGCTCTTCAGCCAGCTGAAACCACTCATGAATATCACCCTCTCTATCAGCAATACTCACAATTGTGCTTTCAGGGCAGTGCTCTTGTATCTGACAAGCCGTTTCGTAATGGTCTAGCCAGCGTCGACTCTCCTTATCCTTTATCGACTTGGTATAGCGGGAATTAGAACTTGATTCCTTATCTCTCTGCCACATACTACCTTCAACAACACCCAAATTAACTCTGGATGGTGTTATCGCGATGGAGGTGTGCAAGAGTTGTTGGTTGGTCTCTTTACGCCTAAGAGTTCCCATCTCTTTACTTTCTAGGTCAGTGGCAAAATTTAGAAAGGTAGTATCTTGTGGGATAAGAACAACAGGCTGCGCTTTGATTCTCTCAAGAGTTGCCGATTTATGACCGCTCATAATAGAGTCAAAGTTGACTTTATCATTTTCTATAAAGCGATAAGCTGCAAACGTTTCTGCCCAAGTTATGTTTGCACAAGGAATGCTATTGTTTGGGTCTGAACTTAAATTACTGAGAATATTAGACAAGCGCTTATTCAAGCGTGTATCACCCATAACCTGATTTTTTACTTCGTCCATGACCCAGTCCTGCATAATAATCCAGCCAAATCTGTAGTTCTTACTGGGCTAAACTGTAACTTATTGATTTACATAATAAAACTTAAAAAAACTTGTGTATAAAACTTAGCGCCGTGCATACGGGCAAGCGAAACGCAGTGCAGCTTGTCCGAGCGGCTCAGCCGCGCTGTGCTGCACCATGTTATGTGTTGACTGAGTTATCATTTAAATACGCTTCTACTTCTAGACTGATTAGCCCCGGACATCCAGTTTTTAACCAATTCTCGAACTCTTGGTAGCGTGGTGCGTATATTTTACCATTATCATTTACCACGCTTTGTACGAAACCATAGCTGATGACAAATCGCAAATGATCGATAGCACACCCACGCAACTCTTTTTCTTCTAACGTCAGCCTTGTTTCATCACCATCATAATCCCCCAAAGGAATCGTGTATTGGGATTCCTCTAGCAATAGATCAAGAAGGTCCTGTCTTCTTTCACTTTCGTACAAGGCTTTAATTTGGTTCGAATCGATCATGGGTAAGTCTTACACATAACGCCCGCAGTTGCGGACGACTTGTAGCGACGAAGGAGCGGAAATGCGTTCCGACAACCTGCGCTTGTTATGTTTAATCGATGGTATATACAAGACCGCACCCTTTTGATTTTGCGTAATCTCTCGCTGACGTTAACAATTGTAAAAAATCGCTCGCACCAGATATTTTTAAATCTCTTAATTCAGAATTTGATAAATACCCTATTTTTGTCTATTTATTTCTCGTATCAAAATCAGCACCATAACCAGCAAATATGCGCCTGCCTGTTATGGAAAAAATATGCTCTATCTCTGATTCAGTGCACCACACATTTCCCAAACTTTCTGGGAACTCATGATGTTCACCATAAAAGTCAAATACATACTCAATAAACTTGTCGATATATCTAGCTTGCGTTACATCCATAGGTTCTAATTCTGAACCAAAATTTAAAGAGTCTACATAGTTCAACACTTCTTCAGACAGGCCATACCATAAGCTATCCCTGTAAAATTGGAGTAACTTACTGAGATTACCTTGTATCAGGCATTTCAAACCATCTGGAGAGCCAAGGTATATTTCAAAATATCTATTGACCATTCACCACCCAAGAAACATAACGCCCAAGCTCAGTGGAAACTTGAGGCTGGATTTGTATTGCGCGATCAGCGTAAAGTTAAAGCCAGGGTCAAGTTTTCCACTGCAGCTATTTGTCATGCTTTACTTGTTGACTGAGACATGAGAATAATTTGCATTACCCTCTAGTTTAAACTCACCGTCAGCACTATATACTCTTGCATATATTGGCCCATTGAAAGGCCCTCTCGCCGCAAGACGATGACAAAAAACTCCATCCTCACAACTGTCATGGATTAAATTCATTTCCTCAGTAATTGTTAGAAAATTTGCTCCCCCACAATGTAAACACTTTTCTCCTGCTACCCGATTCATTTTCCAAGAAATGTAACTCTTTAGAATTTCTTGTGATTCTTTTACTGGTATATTACTACTACAGAACGGAACCTCTATTTCAACGCCATCTGAAACAGCCTTATAGATATACTCAAACTCTCTAATTGTTGGTATATCTTCCGCAACGGAAGCAGCCTCGCAATCAAAACACCAGACAGGTTTAATTATTACAGATATTAAATCTTTATATTCCAACCTATCCATCGATGATTCAATCTCAACCAACAAATAGTAGTAAACACGCCCAGGGCCATGAGGAAAAAAATGTTCTTCACCGCATTTAAAACATCTAATCGAATCGATATCATACAATTTGCGCAACTATTAATCCTCCAGAAGCATAACGGCCCAATAACGGGCTGGAACGCAGGAGCCGTTTTTGCGCTATTTCAGCACAAAAACGAGCGACGCAGTGGAGGTCCGAGCTAGCTTGCTGGCGGGCGTTAATTGGTTTGTTATGCATTTTCAGCCAGAAAAACTATTGATATAAGCTTCTATTTCTGACTCAATAGATTTCAAGCCATTTACACACGCACGTACTAAGTCTTTACCATCAGGGTTCCCCATCACCAACCATTCCTCCCGGTCAGCTTCCTCCACGGATTTGACGCCATTTACATTTAGCAACGATTCGTGAACAACCTTCTGCAATTTACTCTCAAGGGGTTCATCACGAACAAATTCTGCAGCATTTACAAATACGTACCATTCATCCTCATTATCTTCCTTGGAGGCAATTACACCGCTAATCTGAGGTTTCGAAGAACGATAAATTAGCTCAATGGCCCCATCTTCGTTATTTAACTCAATCTTTGAATCGTCGGTACCAGCACTCACTAATTCTGCTCCCGTGAAAAATAATAAAAATACTAAAGTAGTTATATATTTAGCCATCGCTCCTCTCAATACCGATGCGTAACGCCGCCAACAGAAGCCCGCGCTTGCGCGGGTCCTGTTGCTTGGCCTGGTTAGAAGGCTACTTACGCTGCTGGAGTACAATTTTTTGTTCCTTGTCTTGTGCTTTTACCAGATAAGTATTTGTACCCCATCCTCCGGCCTGTAAATAGTCTTGTACTTTAAGATCGAAAGAAACTCTTTCTCCCCTATACGCTTGATCTTCCTTCACGCCTACAACAGGAGTCAAAATAACTTCCCCAGTATTTCCTTTGAAGCTTTCAGGATTACCAAGCCAGCGCTCACTAAGGAATACTGATTTTATATAAGGTTTCCACATTGGTTTGTTTTTGATAGTTCCTCTCAATCTGTACTCGATAACAGCCTTGGAATTAAATAAGTACAAGTTGGAGTATATTTCTTTGGTTTCTAATACGTCGATTACTAGGTCGTCTTGGTAGCCCCACCACCCAATTTTATACGTTATGGGTACATCAGATTTTGGTTCAGGTATTTTAGGTTCTAGCGCTTTAATCAGGAACCAGTATGTGGCAGTAAGTAGTGCTGCCACTACGCACGCTATAACGATCGTGATTTTGAGTTTTCTCGACATTCTCAAAGCCTTCTAACGACTACAACAGGGACGACTGGAGCGTAGCGTAGGCCGTCCCGCGAAGGGTCAAAGACCCGCAACAACCTGCTTGTATTTGTTATGTTTTGCACTTAGTTAAACCTTTGGGTAAGACCAACAACAATCATAATGGATAACAAACCAAAGCCAATTAGCCTGAGAGAAGTTTTAATACCGCTATTAGCCATAGCCTCCATTGTATCATCTGCTTTATATATTCGATCAACTCCACTGGTTTTTTCATAGACCATCTCAAGACCGACAGCCAGTATGATAATTAGGACAACGTATAAAAATGTAATCAATCAGCCCCCCGAAATCCAAGTAAGTTAAGAGCGTGAATCTAGAAACTTTCTTAATCATAACGCCGCTATGTGGGGCTTTTGTTGTGTAGTGGAGTTTTGGGGTACAGTGGCGAAGCCACCCCAAAACGGAGCGTAGCAACAAAAGTCCCTACGATTGCATTGTTATATTTATGATACTTCACACTCTAAAAACCCAATACCAGTAAACCCCTTGCCAACCAATGAAGCGATTAGCCCTTGACTAAAAAGGACAGTCCAGGGACAACCTTCTACTAGAAATAGCGGCGGCAAATCTTTCACCGACGATCGCTTAATTACTGGCTCCATACATGTAGGGCCACCCTGTCCATCGAGGAATTCCGATTTATCGTAATTTAAGCAATCGACATTTTTTGTTGGTATTACCAAACTGTAGCCGTCAATTCTAGCACCACTTTTGTAGTACAAAGGTATATCGATTAAACGCACACAAGCGGACGCATGAGTCTCCAAATGCTTTGCAAGCCGATTTGAGCAAATATGCCAACTCAATGGGTTACCTACGTAGTCACATGGTTTTCCTTCGACAAATATTTTTACATTTTCTGGTATGCAATCTTTTTTAAATACACCTTCGGCAATCTCAAGATAATTTAAATCTCCTAAAAAATGCTCAACGAGATACATTGAACAACTTCCGTTGTCAGCAAAGACTAATATTCCAACACTTGGCACTTTGGTCATAAATAAATATAACGCCTTGCTAAACGGCAGCCGAAACGTAGTGTAGGCTGTCCGGTGGAGGGCGCGCTTTTTGCGCCCGGAACGAATTTGAGCAACTTGTTACATGTTTTTGCCGGCATAACCGCGAAGCTTCTCCAGCTCAGGTTTGACTTGGGTGCCCTCAGCATTGAAATAAGCCCAAGATCCATTTGGCATGGTTACAAACAGGTTGTCCTTTAAAAAAAATACGTATTCCATGCCGGTTAGCAAGCCAAGCATACAATTTCCTGGAGAAAAGGGAATTTCTTTTACCAAACCCGTTTTGGGATTATCACCCTTGAAAGACTCGACAAGCTGATACGTAGCATTTACAACCTCATGCGAATCTCCATCATGATTCTCCGCCACTAATTTGGTGGCAATTATCTTTGCCCGAAATACTCGCTCTGCACGATCGAAAGTTTCTTGCTCATTTGGACGAGAAAATGAACACGCATTGGCCTCTTGATATAGGAGGAAAAAAGCTACCAGAAAAGTGAAATATTTAGTCATAGTGATCACATGTAACGTCTTGCTAAGGGGCAGCCGAAACGCAGTGTAGGCTGTCCTGCGGAGGCCGCGCCTTTCGCGGCCGGAGTGTACTTGAGCAACTTGTTATGTGTACTCACTGAAATCTGCTTTTTCTTTAATAAACTGGCCACTAGCCAATAAAACACTCTCGATATCAGCTATTACTTGAGTGTTGTTTTCGGGAGCATAGATAAAGAAAGCCCAGATATCATCATCCAATTCATACTCGCCATTTTTGTACTCCCATAGCGTGATAAATTCATCCGTAGCCATAGAGATAGTAGCCGTATCTAATGTTGGATGTTTCACCGGCTTAGCATTCAAACCCTCGGCTAATATATCTTGTATGTCGGGAAAGCTTTTACTTCGATGCTCCCCCCAGAACTCTACTAAAAGTTCTTTCGATTTATAGCCAGGTCTTACTCGAAATTTTTCCATACTCTATTTATACATAACGCTGAGCTAACCGGCAGCCAGTGCGAAGCACGCTTTTGGCAGTCCGACGGAGGCCGCTTGCGGCCGGAGTGTAGTTGAGCGTTTTGTTATGTGTCTGCTACTCATCATCTAATGTATCCTGCGCTGATTCCCTTAGCCATTCATCAGCTTGCTTTTCTTGCAGCAACCATTTAGCAAGAGGCTTCGTTAGCGGATGATTTCGAATGCTCAGTTTGCCTAGTGCGATAGTTGCACAATTTGGCTCTGAGACATAATCCTTTATAAGAGCCACCAGAGTATCATCTGAAACTGCCTTCCAATCAGGCTCTGACGGATATAAAAACTGAATCTCATTTGCCTCTGAGAGATTTAGATCCCTCACATTTATCGTTTCAAATTTCATATCTGGTTTTGCACATAACGACCACAGCACGGGCGGCTGGAGCGCAGCGTAGGCCGTCCCGCGAAGGACCAAAGGGCCGTAGCAACGTGCCTGTGATTGTTAGCTGCCTTTGCGTAATTGCTCATTATATATTTCCTGTATCTCAGCATGACCAACTACTCTTGAGCCTTCTAGAACCTCCAGATTAGCACCAGTCTCTAGGCATTTTGGGTATGCCTCTGGCGTGATGAATTTAACAAATGCTAGAGTGCGCCTGTTAGGTTCCGCAATCCCCGTATCAATAAACCAATGAATTGTAGTCGTGAGGTAGTCGGCTTTAACCCTGTAATGAGGTCGGTATCCATTCTTTACGATAATATCTTTACCGGAAAGACATACCTGCACAAGAGCATCAGGCTCCCAGTCTGGATTTTCAATTCTATCGAATTTATCAGATATCACATTTGTCTCTTACAACAGTTAACGCCCGCAGCTGCGGACGACTTGGAGCGCAGCGAAAAGGCGTTCCGACAGCCTGCGCTTGTTATGTGCTTTAATTTTAACCTTTCGTGCCATGCCTCAATCTCTGATCGAGACTAAATTTATCGCAATCGGAAAGTTTAGCTTTTCGGCATCATATTCAATTTCAACCCAATCCTTCTTGCGCCATTCATTTACGACCCTTTTGTAGATAGAAATCGTTGAAGAATAATCGATTTCTTTTGCCCCGCCTTGGTTGGTAGACATATAACTTGTTAATCCTCCCCCGATTACATCAGCCTGAAGAGGTGACAAACAATGCTCAAGAATATGCTCTTCAATAATTTCTCTAGGAAAAATATCTTGAAGCTTGTAGTCATCTGTAGAGAATTTACTTAGGCCAAAAACAACTTCATCACAAAAATCATATGTTGGCTGATAATGCTTTATGTAGAAGTCAGCCCTTTCTTTGAGATGATTAATTAACTCATCGATACCTGAAGTCATATTCTATCTCTAGGTTGCCATATTAGAACCGATGTGGGGCACTGGTCTTGCCCACAAAAAGTAGACACTCTAACTATGCGTATTTTCGTTCATACTCTGCTGGACTTACATAGCCCAATGCAGAGTGCCTACGAACCCTATTGTAGAAAATCTCAATGTATTCAAACACCTCAGATTTTGCTTGCTCTTCGCTTTCGAATGTTCCGGCATAGACCAGCTCGACTTTTAGCCTGCTAAAGAATGATTCCATTGCCGCATTATCCCAACAGTTAGCCTGGCGACTCATACTCGGCTTGCACTTACTTTCGGACAAGAGATCCTGGTATTTCTGCGATCGATATTGCACACCCCTGTCAGAGTGAACTAGCAGTCCAGGCTTTATTGGTCGTCGCTCTAGGGCCATTTTCAATGCTCGACGTGTCAATTCATCGGTCATCTGCGAGTCGAATGCCCAACCTACAATACGTCGAGAGTACAGATCCATAACTACCGCGAGGTATAGCCACCTATCCAGAACCCAGATATACGTAATGTCACTGGTCCAGCGGCAATTTGGTCGATCCACATCAAAGCAACGCTTAAGTAAGTTGGCGGAGACGTTAATGCTCCCCTCTACGGGCTGACTATATCGAAAGCCTTTGCCGTTTCTCGCTTTAATATGTTCCTGTTGCATAAGCTTAGCGACGTAGTTCCGCGAGCATGGCTCACCTAACTCTTGAAGCTCGCAAGCAATTCTAGGCGCGCCATAACGACCTTTAAACTCAACAAACGTCTCTCGGATTTTCTCGATTGTTCGTATCTCTCTAATCGTGCGAGCAGATGGCAATCGCCCCCGCCATCGATAATAACCCGATCTTGAGACTTCTAAACACCGACACATCAAACTAACCGGGAATGACCCTACATGCTCTTGTATCAATGCGTACTTTACTCTTGGTGGTTCGCAAAGTACGCAGCTGCCTTTTTTAGAAACTCAACCTCCTGACGAGCTTCATGCAGCTCCTTCTTGAGTTTGCGAACTTCAGCGCTTTCCTGTTTGGAATAGTCGACACCGTCTAAACTATTGAACTGCTTATCAGACAGTCGATTAAATTGACGACGCCAGTTGTAGATCTGCTGTGCGCTGACGCCTAGCTCTCGCGCCACAGAAGCCGTTGTTGCTCCAGCCTTTTCCGCTCTCTTAACTGCTTCTCTGCGGAACTCCTCCGTATACGCCTGAGTTCTTTTCTTACCCATGATACACCTCCGTGTTAGGCCTAAACCTAACTATACAGGGTGTCTACTAAACGTGGGTAAGTCTTGCACATAACGCCGCTAGCAAGGGCAGCCGAAGCAACGCGTAGGCTGTCCAGCCCAGCCCCGGAGGGGTTGGGCGAGCTTGACTAGCCTGGTTGTGGCTGGCGCGCACTGAACCACCTACTTGCTCTCTACCAGCCAACTTTGGCTGGCCACTGCCCGATAAATTTAAAGGGGAAAATACCATACTTTCCCAACCGGTTAACTATCTGATTGGCACTCCATGATGGCGCAGCTGGCTTGCAGGGCTTGCTGACTTAAAACGATGGCACTGGAACGAAACTGCAGTACCAAATTGCAGGAAAACTCTCAGAAAAAAGTGCTCAGATAGAGATTGATGCTTGCAGCAGCTACAGAACATCTGAAAATCGGCCGCCACAATAACGCCCGCAACACAGGCCGAGTTGCGAAGCAACGAAGGTCCAGCCAGCTTGCTGGCGATTGTGCTTGCGCTTGTTAAGCCTAAAACATTTCATCATGGTTATATCTTGCCGCTGATGAAACATAATCTATGGGATCGTTGAATAATTGTTTAAGTATATCTCTTAACTCACCAATGAATTCATCACCGATAATGTCACAGACTTGTTCTCGAATTCTTGGGTTTGAGTTTGAAATATTTGCCTTAAGCATTTCATTTCTTTTTTGTTCTGTTGAAGCATATGCCCTATAAGTAAATACCCAACCTGATACAAGCTCATCATTATACGATGCATCAATTTCTTCTAGAGCAGTATCATCAAGGCAGAAATCTCTTGCCCGAATGTGCTCCATCAGTTTGTCGATTATCTGTTCTCTATCCTTACTCATGAATTATCCATTTCAGGGGCTGGTCTTGCCCACAAAAAGTAGACACTCTAACTATGCGTATTTTCGTTCATACTCTGCTGGACTTACATAGCCCAATGCAGAGTGCCTACGAACCCTATTGTAGAAAATCTCAATGTATTCAAACACCTCAGATTTTGCTTGCTCTTCGCTTTCGAATGTTCCGGCATAGACCAGCTCGACTTTTAGCCTGCTAAAGAATGATTCCATTGCCGCATTATCCCAACAGTTAGCCTGGCGACTCATACTCGGCTTGCACTTACTTTCGGACAAGAGATCCTGGTATTTCTGCGATCGATATTGCACACCCCTGTCAGAGTGAACTAGCAGTCCAGGCTTTATTGGTCGTCGCTCTAGGGCCATTTTCAATGCTCGACGTGTCAATTCATCGGTCATCTGCGAGTCGAATGCCCAACCTACAATACGTCGAGAGTACAGATCCATAACTACCGCGAGGTATAGCCACCTATCCAGAACCCAGATATACGTAATGTCACTGGTCCAGCGGCAATTTGGTCGATCCACATCAAAGCAACGCTTAAGTAAGTTGGCGGAGACGTTAATGCTCCCCTCTACGGGCTGACTATATCGAAAGCCTTTGCCGTTTCTCGCTTTAATATGTTCCTGTTGCATAAGCTTAGCGACGTAGTTCCGCGAGCATGGCTCACCTAACTCTTGAAGCTCGCAAGCAATTCTAGGCGCGCCATAACGACCTTTAAACTCAACAAACGTCTCTCGGATTTTCTCGATTGTTCGTATCTCTCTAATCGTGCGAGCAGATGGCAATCGCCCCCGCCATCGATAATAACCCGATCTTGAGACTTCTAAACACCGACACATCAAACTAACCGGGAATGACCCTACATGCTCTTGTATCAATGCGTACTTTACTCTTGGTGGTTCGCAAAGTACGCAGCTGCCTTTTTTAGAAACTCAACCTCCTGACGAGCTTCATGCAGCTCCTTCTTGAGTTTGCGAACTTCAGCGCTTTCCTGTTTGGAATAGTCGACACCGTCTAAACTATTGAACTGCTTATCAGACAGTCGATTAAATTGACGACGCCAGTTGTAGATCTGCTGTGCGCTGACGCCTAGCTCTCGCGCCACAGAAGCCGTTGTTGCTCCAGCCTTTTCCGCTCTCTTAACTGCTTCTCTGCGGAACTCCTCCGTATACGCCTGAGTTCTTTTCTTACCCATGATACACCTCCGTGTTAGGCCTAAACCTAACTATACAGGGTGTCTACTAAACGTGGGTAAGTCTTACACCTAACGCCCACAGCAGGGGCGGCTTACCTTGTGCGCCTTTTGCGCGAAAATGGGAGCGTAGCGACCCGCGTAATAGGCGCACAAGGTAAGACGTCCTGCGGAGGGCCGAAGGCCCGGAGCTTTACTGCCTGTGATTGTTAGTAACTTGGTGGCACTCACTCTGCGGTACCTCCCGCGCCATAAGGTGACTTAGGGAGCTTAGTACCACACCAAGGGCAGTACGAGATGAGATTCCCTCCGCCAATCACTCTTTCTGGAACTTCAATGTACCAGACTGAATCTTTTTGGAATGAACTGGTGAATTTAACAATAACTTCATCACCACTCTCAGCTTCCTCTACAGAAGAAAATAGGCCGATACAGCAGTAATTTTTTATTTTCTCAACTCTGTCCATATCACTCAACACAAAGAAACTTCGCTTCACTCGTATTGCTAACGCCGCGTTCAGCTGCGGCCAAAGTTGGGCGGTTTTTGTGGTATAAGCGCAGCGACCGCAAAAGCCGCACAGCTTTTGGCGTCGTGCTGCAACGCTTTGTTATGCGTATACTACACACTAAACTTCAACAACAACATGCTAAAGAAAAATACGACTATTACACCCACCAAAAAAGATAAAAACTTTAAAAAAATATTGTTCTTCTCGAATTCCTTTAAAGAGTAATGATAAGTGACGCCACCAAATTTCTTAGTCATGTAATACACACCATAACTTAACAAAGCAATAAAGGCTCCCATCTGGAGAAGCAACACCCAATCAAAAAGCGCAAAGAATATGAAAGGGGTACTGGCCACTGCCATGACAGCACCATATAAAAAACCTTCAGGAACTTCTTCATATTTTAATTTGGTTCCGCAGTCTTCGCAGACACCAAACATTGTTCGAGACTCACCCAAGGAAACGCCTGGGTTAAATTTTTTCTTACATTTCTCACAAATCATAATCTACGCATAACGCCGCGTCTGTGTTTTATACACATCATTTAAGTTCATTTAAAGCCTCTGCTGCCTCCATATAATGGAGAAGTTTAGTGTACCCCTGCCAAACGGTTTTAACTCCAGGCTCACCATCGCCGCTCCGCCCCAGAAAGCCTCCAAGTCCTGCCAACATACGAGTTATATCTCTCATACTTGGAGCTTCATTTGGTGGGGAGGTTTTAGCTTGCATTATCCATATCATACGCCACTCTTTTTCAGAGTAGACTTTCGTACACGACGTATCAGGAAGCGTTCGTGGCCGTGTTGTCATGGAGTGTAGACGCCACCCAATAATCATATAGATTGCAATACAGTTCAGCATTCGCTGCTCGGTTCTAAAGCGATTACTTTCTATCTGGCATCCGCCTTTCACCACTCGGAAATAGGTTTCAATTTCCCATCGACTTCGATACCACTCAATAATGATCCTCGCTTGCTTAAAGTCCTCAACTGCAAGCTCGGTCAGCAGCATCCATTCAATACCTTTTTCCCCTTCTGGTGGGCTTAATTCCTTAGCAAAGACTGCGTAGAGAGAAAGAGGTCGTTTTGATTTTCCTTTTCCCTGCAATCTTACTTCTGCAATGGATACACTGACCTTAGCTTCCCTTTCTGGCTGTCCATTCCTTTTGGGGATACCTACTGAGTATTTCCCGATGGACTTCTGCTTGGTCATATAGTCCCAAAGTAAAGTCGTATCTTCTCCTTCGATCTCTAAACTACGATTAGCCTTGGCTCGAATAATATAGCTTGCACGCCGCTGTTCATTTTGATCTTCAGCTAATTGAAACCACTCATGAATATCCCCCTCTCTATCCGCGATGCTCACAATCGTGGTTTCAGGGCAGCGCTCTTGTATCTCACAAGCTGATTCATAATGGTCTAGCCAGCGTCGACTCTCTTTATCTTGTATCGACTTGGTATAGCGAGAATTAGCACTAGATTCTTTATCTCGCTGCCACATGCTACCCTCAATAATACCCAGATTATCTCTGGATGGTGTTATAGCGATAGACGTATGTAGGAGCTGCTGATTAGTCTCTTTGCGTCGGAGTGTTCCCATTTCTTTGCTTTCTAAATCGGTAGCAAAATTTAGGAAAGTGGTATCCTGAGGGATAAGAACAACTGGTTGAACCTTGATTCTTTCAAGAGTGGCTGATTTATGGCCACTCATAATGGAGTCAAAGCTGACTTTATCATTTTCGATAAATCGATAGGCTGCAAAGGTTTCTGCCCAAGACTTGTTTGCACAGGGAATGCTACCCTTTGGGTCGGAACTTAAATTACTGAGAATATTGGACAAGCGCTTATTCAATCGTGTATCACCCATAACCTGATTTTTCACTTCGTCCCTGACCCAGTCCTGCATAATTATCCAGCCAAATTTGTAGCCCCTATAACGTACAAACTGTAACTCATTGATTTTTATAATAAAACTGAAAAAACTTGTGTATAAAACTTAGCGCCGCGTTCAGGGGCGACCAAAGCGGCGCACCGCCTTGTGTATAATGTGAGCGCAGCGAATTACACAAAAAAGGTGCATAGCTTTGGGAGTCCACTGCAACGCCTTGTTAGCAATTTTATCCAGGCATGCAGTAATTGTCATAAGAGTCCAACCACTGTTGCGTGATTTCCTGACGCTCGACATTAGTACAAACGACCATGTTTTGATCAATTTGTGTAATAGCGATAACAAAGCCCATTTCATTTTTTGGGAGATACTCAATAGCTGGAGTTATCACATGCTCACCAATTGAACTAAACAATTCTTCCCTGGAGCTTACTTCGCCAGGAATAACACTATTGGGGTTGCAAGTAAGAAATGTTCTCTCTACTTCAGATTTACGATCAAATACAAAGCCCGAATAACTACAAGAAATACCCTTCTGTTGTGCATTCGCAATGTAACCGGATACAGCAACTTGCCGCTCATCAGGGGAAAACAAAGATGGTATTTTTGAAGCAGCATAACCCAAGCCTACCAGCACCAAGATAATTAAAAGGGCATAATTTTCGAACTTTTGCCACTTGGTTTTTCCCATTGACACATTCATAAAAACTCCAAATTACTTATTATTGCTAACGAAAATAGATATGCGGAACCGTTAAGAAAGTTGGCAGTGCCTTTGTGCAAGCAAAGGGAATGACAACTTTTAGGTTTCCGCATAATCGGGTTGTTATTTGTTGCTCGTGGCACTGTGTACAAATCCACTACAAATATCTTTCTTTTATTGTCTACCACGATTCGGAGAGAGAAACTAGCAGCACTAGGTTCGCGGCCTTGCTTCGAAGCGGCTGCGCCGTCCGCATTAACTTCGTTATGCGAGCGTCGCTGAAGCTTCGAA
Source organism: Microbulbifer sp. ABM4_008 (assembly GCF_056311705.1). NCBI lineage: Bacteria > Pseudomonadati > Pseudomonadota > Gammaproteobacteria > Cellvibrionales > Microbulbiferaceae > Microbulbifer > Microbulbifer sp. ABM4_008. The sequence continues at coordinate 3,459,716 of NZ_CM149970.1, forward strand.
GCTTACATGAAGGTCGAACCGTTGGCTATGGGCTTTCCCGCCAATACTGTTTTTTTATACAGCAATCTAATAATTACCTGCTATTCTTTATTGAACCCCCGCAAAACTGGAGCGAGCGACCAATAACAGTTAATTCAAAAGCAGCTTCTATATATCACCCTTCTCTATAATTCTACTGCCCTCAATCAAAGCCCGCTTAAAAACCCAATAAAATCAAAAAAATACATTGAGTGGCACGAAACGAAACAAGTAGATATAAAGCAGCGTCTTTATAATTCCGCGCTCCCCCTGCTTTATATCATTTTTCACATCCTTTAAAAATCAACAAGTTATAGAATTTTCCCCAGAAATAGGAGCAGCGTCTTTTGAATTCTGATATACGAAGCAGGACTTAGTTATCAGTACTGTATTTCATCAGCCTACTATGCACATATGTCCCAGCTGGAGGGATGCGCTACCGCGTAAAGAATTGGCTTGTTTAGTACTCGACCTTACTGAGTCAGGAATCTTTTTTGTTGAGATCAGCAGCAGATTCATTAGAGGAAAGAAAAGTGACGGTCCTTACCTCAAAGAGGAAAACGTCCCGCTTCCCTACAAGGCTCTCATAAAATCACAGGGTCGCTGCAGGCCATCCCACTTGCAGTTGATAAGCCATCCATAGTGGTTTGCCCCCCACTCTGCTATTCTGCGCCCCCTATAAAGAAGCCCTTCGAACTTTGGCCTGGACCTTTCTGTTCAGATCTTTCCCGATTGTATGCTTCAGGAACATCAGGTTTGGGCTTGCCGTTCATTATTTGATCGAACGCTTCAGCTTATTAAGCCCCCGAGGAAACCTGCCCCCTACCCCAATCTGAGCCGGCCGCCACTCCTGCGGGGCTCTTGGGGTTTGCGAACACTTTTGTAACTTACTGATTTTCTTAGAGAAAAATGCCAAAAACCGCAAACAAGACCAAGGCCGCGAAACCCGAACACACCCCCATGATGCAACAATACATGCGCATCAAGGCCCAGCATCCCCAAGAGCTGGTGTTCTACCGCATGGGGGACTTTTACGAGCTGTTCTTTGATGATGCCAAGAAGGCGGCTGAGCTGTTGGATGTCACCCTTACTGCCCGTGGCAAGTCCGGGGGGGAACCTATCCCCATGGCCGGTATTCCCTACCATGCAGCTGAGGGCTACTTGGCGCGGCTAATTAAAGCTGGTGTTTCCGTTGCCATCTGTGAACAAATCGGTGATCCCGCCACCAGCAAGGGGCCGGTTGAGCGCCAGGTCGTACGTATTGTTACTCCGGGCACAGTCACAGACGAGGCACTTCTCAACGATCGCCGCGATAACCTTCTGGCTGCTATTTCACACTTGGGCGATGTATTTGGCCTGGCACTGCTGGACCTGGCAACCGGTCGTTTTGTGGTTCAGGAAACAGATACTCTGGAAGCTCTGGCCGAGCAGGTGCAGCGCCACAATCCCGCTGAACTGCTTGCGCCGGAAGACCTTAGCCTGCCGGTTGAAATCGAGCGCCGCGCGGGCGTGCGCCGCCGTGCACCTTGGGAGTTCGAGCTGGAGAGCGCTTTGCGTCTGCTCAACCAACAATTCGGCACCATGAACCTCGAAGCCTTTGGGTGCAGCCATATGCACGGTGCTGTGATCGCTGCCGGCTGTTTGCTGCAATACGCACGGGACACCCAGCGTACCGAGCTGCCCCATATTCGCGGCCTGCTGACGGAAAGTGGTGATGAGACAGTCGCCTTGGATGGTGCCAGTCGCCGCAATCTGGAGATTGATCTGAACCTGAACGGTGGCGATGACAATACCCTATTGTCGGTCTTCGATAGCTGTAAAACCGCTATGGGTAGCCGCTTATTGCGCCGCTGGTTCAACAACCCCCTGCGCCAGCTAACCACCTTGCGCAACCGCCAGGATGCCATCGCAGCATTAATTGCCGATTATGGCTTTGAGCCTCTGCGTGATGCCCTCAAACCTGTAGGCGATATGGAGCGAATCCTGGGCCGTTTGGCACTGCGCTCTGCACGTCCTCGGGATTTGGCTCGCCTGGGCCAGTCCCTGGCTCAATTCCCGGAAATCCAGCAACAGTTAGCGGAATCTGACGCAACGTTATTGAATGAATTGTGCAGCCAGATCGGCGAGTGGCCAGAAACCGTAGAGCTGCTGCAAGATGCCATTATTGAAAACCCTCCGGTAGTAATTCGCGACGGTGGCGTTATTGCTACCGGCTACGACGAAGAACTGGACGAGCTGCGCGCTATCAGTGAAAACGCCGGCGATTACCTGGTGCAACTGGAGCAGCGGGAAAAAGAGCGCACCGGTATTCCCACCCTTAAGGTGGGTTACAACCGGGTGCACGGCTACTTTATTGAAATCAGTCGCGGGCAAAGCGATAAGGCGCCAGCTGAATATATTCGCCGCCAGACCCTAAAGAATGCCGAGCGCTTTATCACGCCCGAACTCAAGGAGTTTGAAGACAAGGCACTCTCCGCCAAGAGCCGCGCGCTAGCTCGTGAAAAGGCGCTGTACGAAGAGCTGATCAATCAGTTGAATGAGTCCCTGGCAGAGCTCCAAGCCGCCGCAGCAGGTATCTCCGAATTAGACGTGCTGGCCTGCTTGGCCGAGCGCGCTGACGATTTGCGCCTGTGCCGTCCCGAACTGGGCACTGAGCCGGGCCTGCATATTACCGGCGGGCGCCATCCGGTGGTGGAGCAGGTATTGGACGAGCCCTTTGTGGCCAACGATATTGAGTTGCACGACGACCGCCGCATGCTGGTAATTACCGGCCCGAACATGGGCGGTAAATCTACCTATATGCGCCAGACAGCATTGATTGCCCTGTTGGCCCACTGTGGCAGTTACGTACCCGCCGACAGTGCCCAGATCGGCTTGCTGGATCGTATCTTCACTCGCATCGGCAGTGCCGATGACCTGGCCGGTGGCCGCTCCACCTTTATGGTGGAAATGACCGAGACCGCCAATATCCTGCGCAATGCCACCGAGCACAGTTTGGTACTGATGGATGAGATTGGCCGTGGTACCAGCACTTACGACGGCCTGTCCCTGGCCTGGGCCTGTGCCCACTACCTGGCAGGGGAAGTGCGCGCCTTTACGCTGTTCGCCACCCATTACTTTGAACTGACTGACCTGCCCAACCAGTGCCCTGAAGCCGCCAACATCCACTTGGATGCCACCGAGCACGGCGAGGGAATTGTCTTCCTGCACCGCATCCAGGAAGGGCCCGCCTCTAAAAGTTACGGGTTGCAGGTGGCCAAACTGGCCGGTATCCCCAGTGATGTATTGACCGAGGCCCGCGCGCGCTTGGCAGCATTGGAAGCCGGCGCCCAGTCGGTAGATGTGCCAGCTCCTATTGCTACGCCTGCACCGGCCCCCAAACAGGAGCCGGAAGAAGCCCCTGTGCCAATGGCCGCGGGCCCTGGTTCCCCCCAGCAGGTAGATCTGTTTGGCAGCCCGAGCCACCCGGCCGTGGATGCCCTTGAGGAGCTTGATCCGGACGATTTGACGCCACGCCAGGCACTGGAAGCGCTCTATTCTTTACGCAAGTTACTGAAGTAAAAGACCGGGCGACCCTGGTCGCCCAATTCATCCTGTTATAAACAGTGAACTAAATCGACTGAAAAGCCACTACAATTCGCGCCAGTAATTGATAAAATCCGCTGCACGAAGAATTCAGTGGCACTATCGAGGGACAAACATGACATTCGTAATTGGGGAAAACTGCATTAAGTGTAAATACACCGACTGTGTAGAGGTTTGCCCGGTAGACTGTTTTTACGAAGGCCCCAACTTCCTGGTAATTCACCCAGACGAGTGTATCGACTGCGCCCTGTGTGAGCCGGAGTGCCCCGCCAACGCGATTTTCTCTGAGGATGAGGTTCCGGACGATCAGCAGGAGTTTATCGAGTTGAACGCAGAACTCGCCGAGGTATGGCCCAATATTACTGAGAAGAAAGACCCATTACCGGATGCCGAGGAGTGGGACGGCAAGAAGGGCAAGCTGGACCAGCTAGAGCGCTAAACAAGTTCAAAGAAAAAAGCCGTCATTGACGGCTTTTTTTCTATCTGTGGAAACCCTAAAAAATGAAAATAATAATTAATGCTATTTGCATTTGGCTTTTTGTATTTTCAACCTGTGCCCAGGCAATTACCGGCAAGGATAAATGGGTAGCGCTTATTTTTGATGAGGGGCCCTCCCCCGACAAAACCGAGCCACTGTTAAAGCGGCTCGAATCTTTGGAAGTGACCGCCACTTTTTTCCCTACAGGGCAGGAAATGGAAAGGTACCCGGAGCAGACCCAGGCAATCATTCAGGCTGGACATCAGTTAGGTAACCATGGTTACTCACATACAAACCTTTCCCAGATGCCTTTGAGTAGTGCCAAGGAAGAGATTAAAAAAACCTGTCGGCTACTACAAAGAAATGGCTATACCAGCAAGCCCATGTTTCTCCCTCCTCACGGAAAGATGTCTGACGAGTTGGGCACGCTTTTAAGCGATCACCAGTTCAAGATTGCTCACTGGGATATCGATCCTACTGAGCAACTGCAAGCAGGCGGCGCTCAAGTCGCAGCTGACTATATATCCCAAAAGGCAAAAGACGGAAGTGTAGTTCTGCTGCATCCCATGTATGGTCAGCACCATCAGGTAATGGAGGCCCTGCCCCTCATTACTGCGCAACTCAGGCAAAAGGGCTTCCAGTTTGCCACACTGGAGCAACTAACCCTGATGAAAGCAGGCGACCATTTGGAACCTGTGGAGCGGGACTCTATCAATTAGCGGAACGGGAGCCCAAGGCTCCCTCCACTCTATTGGGAGCCTCTTATGTTGCGCTGGGCTGTCACCTTTCTGGTTATTGCGCTGATCGCCGCCTTCTTTGGCTTTAGTGGCATCGCTTCGACCGCAACTGAAATAGCCAAGATTCTCTTCTTTATTTTCCTTGTGATGTTTGTGCTGGCACTGATTTTCGGCAGACCCAAGTAGAACAGCCGCCCAAGGGCGCCTGTTATTACTTCTTGTGAGGCACTCGGGTCGGCGCCAGGCTGAGCACTTCAGCAATGTGATTGGCCCCCAATACCATCTCCATTACGCCCAACGCCTCAAGAATCTCATCATCACCGGCACCGAGCTTTCGCGCAGCGGCGATCAGGTGCTCGCGATGGTCATCAGGGGCGCTGTTGGCATTGCGCGCCAAGTCAAACAGGGCGTGCTCTTTTTCAGAAAAGTGCACATGCTTGGGGTCAGTGCGAATCCGCATCACTTCATCCGTTTCCACCCCAAGCATTTGCAGGGACATACTGTGATGGTAAATGCCATAGTCACAGTGGTTATCGGCTGAGACTGCCAGACCAATGGCTTCTTTCAGCTGCGCCGACAAACAGCCGTGAATCATCACTGTCTTAAACTTGTACCAGTTTGCCTCAAGTAACCCCGGGTGTTGGGCGTAGACACGGAACAGACTGGGGATTCCCCCCAGCTCGTCATCAATCTCAGCAAAAACCCTGGCTACATCATCGGAAGCTGGGTGCTCGACCAACGGAATACTGCTCATTATTCACCTACCTGTCATCGCCGGGTGTCCGAGTGGCATAAATTACTTTCTGGCACGACATAACACTGTATATAATCACAGCATGAGAAAGATTATCCACTGTGATTGTGACTGCTTCTACGCTTCGGTCGAAATGCGTGACGATCCCAATCTCCGTGGACGCCCCTTGGCCGTTGGAGGCAGTAGCGACCGCCGCGGAGTGATCTCTACCTGCAACTATGAAGCCCGCAGCTATGGGGTTCGCTCCGCAATGCCTACCGCCCAGGCCAAGAAACTGTGCCCTGATTTGATTGTAGTACCCGGCAACATGGCTAAGTACCGGGAGGTCAGCGTGCAGATACGGGAGATATTTCTCGACTACTGCGATGATATTGAGCCCCTATCCCTGGACGAAGCCTTCCTGGATGTCACCGACAGTGGCCGCTGCCACGGCAGCGCTACCCTAATCGCTGAGGAAATCCGGCAACGGGTGCGCGATACCCTGGGTATCACTATTTCTGCCGGGGTGGCCCCGAATAAATTCCTGGCCAAAATTGCCAGTGATTGGCAGAAGCCTGACGGATTGACAGTCATTACGCCGAGCGAGGTCGATCAATTTGTTTTGCGCCTGCCTATCAACAAAATACATGGCGTGGGACGGGTGACCGCAGAGAAAATGCATCGACAAGGCATTCGCACTTGCGCGGATTTACGCAATTTTTCACAAGTTGAACTGAGTAAGAAGTTTGGCAAATTTGGCCGCCGCCTTTACGACCTTTGCCGTGGTGTTGACGATCGCCCGGTAAGCGGCGATGGCTCCCGCAAGAGTGTTAGTGTCGAGCGCACCTTTCGCGAAGACTTATCCAGTTTTGACGAATGGCTGGAACAGCTGACAGAGCTGTATATGCGCCTGCTGGAGCGGCTGGAAAAACTCGGCGATCGTTACGAAGTAAATGGTGTCACCGTTAAACTAAAGTACGCAGATTTTACTACCAGCACCCACGAGCGCAGCAGCCGTGCCGGGCGCATTTCTGAATTCCGCCAGCTACTGCAGGAGTGTCGAGAAAAACGCCCTGCTCCCATCCGCCTTCTTGGGGTAGGCCTGCGACTCACAGACCTCCGGGCGGGGAAAGGCCCTGTTCAATTGCCACTACCCTTGCCGGAGCAAGCCTCTTTTTGACGTTTGATTGCTTAATTAGGCGCATCATCACTTATTGATAAATCTGGCGTTGGCCCTTACCCGAGCAACCACCTCTCAAACCAGGGGCAACTATACTTCGCAAGCCCGAAGATTCGTATCTGTCGTACCGTGACATCGGCTGAAATTATAAGTACTGGCCAGAAAATAATTGCGACGCAGAACCATACTACAATCTTCTTTATTGACGCCGCATAAACCAATACTCGGCCAGTGGTTCGAGGCGGGATAATTTGCGTACGGAGGCTCAAGACATTGTCTCTCAAAGAGTTACGCCAGCTATCTGACGAGGCGCTATTCCAATACTACAAGGAGTCGCGCAAACCTGCTGTGTTCCGTCAACTCTACGGCCGTCATAAAGACTCCCTGTATCGCTACTGTATGCAAATGGCGCCGTCTTCATCCACTTTACTCTTGCAAAAACTCTGGCGTGGTCTTTTGGAAAATCCGCCAGAATTGCACGGGCGCCTGCTTAAAAGTTGGCTTTACATCCAAGTCAATAAATTGCTCAAGCTTGAGGAATTTTCCAGTTCGAAGAAATCCGCGCAAGAGTCTCCCCAGCAGAATAGAATTCTCGCAGCGATTCAAAATTTACCTTCTCAATTGCGCAATGTTTTATTACTGCATATGGAATGCAAGCTGCCACTGGCAACCGTGGCTGACATCGAGCAGCTCTCTCTCAATAAATGCCGCACCCTATATCATCGCGCCCGAACCGCATTGGACGAAGCGATATACGGTTCGGAGAGAAGACCTTGGCAAGTAGAAGTTATCGAAGAGTAATCGAGTTAATGCTATGAGCAATTGGGAAAATCAATATTTTAAAGAAGCCGAGACGTTGACTTCCCCGCAGCAGCTGGATGACGATCTATATAAAACAGCCCAAACCTATAAGCCGAAAGTAAACGTCAATCATTTACTCTCTCGTGCAACAGTAAGTTGTAGCCTGGTAACCGCCTTGCTATTGCTTCTTCATCCAGCTCAACACCTGGGTGCCTTCACTCACAAAGCAAATTCCACCGAGCAGCATTTGTACGAGCCGGCGTTAAGGGATTGGAAAGAAACTGTGATGGCAGTTACCCCAGCGCCAGATCCCTGGCTCGCACTACGCAATCAGGTAAATAGTGGCGAGTATGTTGCCTTGTGCCACTATTGGCGGGCAGAACAGCAGGATGCAAGTGAAGAATCCCTACCCGATGAATTACGTAAAAGTGCTAAGCGTCACTGCCGAATTTTATCGAGCACGGCTTCAAGGAGCTAGAAACAACTGATATCAAGTTCAAGCGGCCAGTTCGAATTCTCACTTCCTATACAGTCTCAACTTAGCCACTACACTGTGGTAGGCATCTACGGTGCCGGTGGTCCTTCTGCCGGAGAAAATCCGGTACTAAAGTCGGTAATAAACCAACTTCAAGGGCGGATATTCTCCCACACACGAAAGCTAACTATTTACCGTTACCTTAAAAATGGGGTTTCGCGCAAAAAAGCAGCGATATTGTTTGGCTACAGCAGAGGGGGAAATGCTGCGATAAAAATCGCCAATGCACTTGGTCGGCAAGGCATCTCTATACAATGCCTGGTGATATTTGATGCCCACAGCATCAATGACAAAAGAAAATTCAAACTCAAATATGACAATATCAAAAGGGCTTACAACTTCTTTCAAAGAAACCCCAGAACCGCCGGAAAATATGGCTGGTGGGGTATAAACCCCTACTGGGGATGCACCCTATTCTCACCATTTATCGAAGTCCAACAATTTGACTTTACTGGCGAGTACTACAAAAAAGGTATTCCCGCTTCTCACTTGAATATTGTTCGCATGGGTCTCAACACCCTTAAACAACAAGAAACATTTATGTAAACTCGCCTTAAAAAACTCTCAAACAGATCGAAACCACCACTTTCCACTGCGACTTAGAAAAATGGTGGTCCGGCCTTATACTGATCCCACTAGGTAATCTGCAGAAAAATCCACTCTGCAACTAAAGCTGGCTTCGCCTCACCCTCAATTTCCATAGTTACCATCAGCTTAATTTGATACTGGGACTCTTTTTTCTCCGTAATATCCAGTATTTTCCCGGAGACGCGCACCCGGCTACCGGTCTTTACCGGGTTGATAAAGCGGACTTTATCCAAACCATAATTCACCCCCATATAAGCACCTGTAACCGTTATCTGTAGAGCACCTACAAAATAAGGCAGCAGTGACAGTGATAGAAAACCATGGGCAACCGTTCCACCAAAAGGTGTTTTCGCAGCGGCCTCTGGGTCTACATGAATAAACTGTCGATCCAAGGTGCACTCAGCAAAGCTATCAACTCTCTGCTGGTCAATTTCAAACCAGTCTGTGGGCTCTGTTTCAAAACCAACGTAATAGCCGAGGCTATCAGGTGAAATTTCTACAGGCATCGAAGGCTCCTTTTCGATTCTCTATTCGCTTTCTCAGCGACTCCCGACCTCAATAGGCCGAGAGGCCGCCATCTACCGCCAATGCCTGCCCGGTAATGTAAGTCATTTTTGGGGAAACCAGCATCAACATGGCCGCTACGACTTCTTCCGGCTTACCCAGGCGTTTCATCGGGCAACCCTCAGCGAGAAACGCTTGAACTTGTTCAGGGCTAGCATCTTCAGTTGCAATATCGGTAACCATCGGGGTCAGACAATAGAAGGGGCAAATCGCGTTTACACGGATACCGTACTTGGCGTTTTCCATCGCTGCCGTTTTGGTCAGGCCGATCACACCATGTTTTGCCGCTGCGTAAGAGGCTATCTTGGGAGCACCGCCCAGCCCCGCCATAGAGGAAACATTCAGTACAGCTCCACTGGTCATCTTCAATAGGGGCAACTGGTGTTTAAGCCCCAGGAAAACCCCCTTAAGGTTAACGTTGTACTGAAGATCCATCATAGCCTCATCTGTCTGCTTGAGAGACATCATCGGAGGCGCGATTCCAGCATTGTTAACAGCGATATCCAGCTGTCCAAACTCTGACTGAGCCAATTGCGCCAGAGCAGCGCAATCAGACTCTTGGGAAACATCACAGCGCTGGGCGCGCACAGCAATATTTTGGCTTCCCAGTTTGTCCGCCAACTGCATCAAGGCCTCTTCATTGATATCTCCCAATACCAAACGAGCACCCCGAGAACCAAGTTCCTCTGCTAGTAATTTTCCGAATCCACTGGCAGCGCCGGTAATCAATGCGACTTTATCGCTAAAATCGAGAATTGGATCATGCATGGTTAAATCCCCCCACAAGAAGTCAAACCACCATCCACAACGACACATTCGCCGGTCGTATAACTGGAAGCATCGGAGACCAAGTACAAAACTGTACCCGCCATCTCTTCCGGCTCCGCATGGCGGTGCATGGGAATATGGCCAACCGCAGTTTTATAAATATCCTCGTGGGAAAACAATGCCCCGGCGAATTTGGTTTTTGTAAGCCCTGGTAGTAAAGCATTCACCCGGATATTAAATTGCGCACACTCCTTGGCAAACGCTTTGGTCATATTGACCACCGCCGCCTTGGTAATTGAGTAAATACCCTGCCCAACACCCGGCTGCAAGGCATTCACTGAGGCGGTATTTACAATAACGCCACCACCCTGCTCTCGCATCAATTTGCCGGCTTCTACCGACATAAAGAAATAACCGCGTATATTGACCTCTACCGTCTTTTCGAAGGCCGCTAGATCAGTATCAAGAATATGGCCAAAATAGGGATTAGTCGCCGCATTGTTGACCAAAATATCCAAGCGACCAAATCGCTCGCGAATATCGCCAATAACCTGCTGGATATTATCCATGTTGCCAATATGGCAGGGGATCGCATCGGCACAGCCACCAGCATCCACAATTGCATCGGCTACGGCCTGACACCCCTCAATTTTTCTGCTGGAAACCAAAACATGGGCACCCTGCTCAGCCAAAAGTTTTGCAATGGCCTCACCAATACCTCGACTGGCACCCGTTACCAGGGCAATTTTTCCCGAGAGATCAAAAATATTCTTTGCCATTTCTTATCCTTATAATTTCAGAAGTTAACCGTTAGCAGCGATATCCAATGCAGCTTGTGCGAGGGGTTCTACCAGGGCTCCCAGTTTTGCCGCATTTTTATTGGAGGCATTGCCGTCTTTTGCACGCTTCACCACCCCCTGAACAATCGCTGCCAGGCGAAAGAAGCTAAAAGCCAGATAAAACGGCCAATTATCAATCCCATCAATACCCATTCGCTGGCAGTATTTGGCCACATACTCTTTTTCGGAGGGGATGCCCAAGGCCTTTATATCCAAGCCTAATAGGCCGGACATTTTGTCTTTGCCAGCGGGCATTCGCATTTGCATACACTGGTAAGCGAGGTCGGCATAGGGATGTCCCAGAGTGGAAAGTTCCCAATCCAAAAGCGCTATGACCTTGGGCTCCTGAGGATGGAAAATCATATTGTCGAGCCGGTAATCACCGTGCACCAATGCGATACGCCCATCATCATCCGGTAAAACGTCACCCAACCAGGCCATCAACTCATCCATCGCGGCAATGGGCTCCAGCTCAGAGGCTCGATATTGAGTGCTCCAGCGGTCCAGCTGCCGCTGGAAGTAATTACCTGGTCGGCCGTAATCCGAAAGGCCTACGGCATTAATATCCAAACTGTGCATGGCCGCCAGTACACGATTCATTTCATCGTACATAGCACTTCGCTGCTCGGCGTCAACTTCCGGCAGTGCCGCGTTCCAAAATATCCGGCCCTCACAATATTCCATCAAATAAAACATAGAACCGATTAGGTCCCGGTCCTCACAGAGGTGCAATACCTTGGGCACCGGCACATTAGTATCGGCGAGTGCCGACATTACCCGGTACTCCCGATCTACGGCATGGGCAGATTTCAATAACTTGCCTGGAGGCTGGCGTCGCAAAACATATGATCGCGCCGGGGTCTGCAACTTGAACGTGGGGTTAGACTGGCCACCGGGAAATTTGGTGACCGTTACAGGCCCACTGAAACCGTCGACTTTGCCGGACAAATATTCTTGCAGTCGCTCAACAGGCAGCTCTTCCACAGAGCTGCGCAAATTGTTTACCGTCTCAGTCACTGAGTCCTCCATGATTTTCTGCGGCGGCATAGTGAGCTGCCAGGTTCCTGCCCAACTGCATCATATGGACTTGATCGGGACCATCCGCCAGACGGATGGTCCGAGCATAGGCATAGTGATGGGCGAGACTGTAATCCTGCCCCAATCCCGCGGCGCCGTGAATCTGTATGGCGCGATCTATCACCTTACAAGCCATCTGTGGCGCGACAATTTTTATCATCGCGATTAAATCTTTGGCCGCCTTATTGCCCAACCGATCCATTTGCGCAGCGGCCTTCAGAGTCAGCAGGCGTGCCTGCTCGATTTCGCAAGCAGATTTGGCAATATCTTCCCGCACCGATCCCTGCTTGCTCATCGGGCGGCCAAAAACAATGCGCTGCTCCGCGCGTGCCGACATCATCTCCAGCGCTCTTTGAGCCTGGCCAATTAAGCGCATACAGTGGTGTATCCTGCCCGGCCCCAAGCGTCCCTGGGCAATTTCAAAACCGCGCCCCTCTCCAAGAATTAAATGGCTTGCGGGCACCCGGACATTTTCGAAAATCACTTCCGCATGCCCTTCCGGTGCATCGTCATAACCGAATACCGTCATCGGGCGAACTATTTTGACTCCAGGCGTATCGGTGGGTACCAGGATTTGCGATTGCTGCTGGTGACGATTGGGATTTTCCGGGTCAGTCTTACCCATCACGATCATCACTTTACAGCGTTTATTCATCAGGCCACTGATATAAAACTTGTGGCCGTTAATAACGTAGCTATCGCCATCGCGGGTAATCGACGTTTCGATATTAGTGGCATCGGAGGAGGCAACCCGGGGTTCGGTCATAGCAAATGCAGAGCGAATTTTTCCATCCAAAAGCGGGGTTAACCATTGTTCCCGCTGGGCCTCAGAACCGTACTGAGCCAAAACTTCCATATTGCCGGTATCCGGGGCATTACAATTAAATACCTCCGATGCGAAAAGCACTTTCCCCATTTCCTCAGCCAGGGGTGCATACTCCAGGTTATTGAGCCCAGCACCGTAACGGGAATCTGGTAAAAACAGATTCCAGAGTTCCGCTTCCCGGGCTTTAATCTTTAATTCTGCCAAAATCGCCGGCTCTCCCCAGCGATCCTCCTGCAACTGCTGCATAAATATCGCTTCGGCGGGATAGATATACTCCTGCATAAAATTTTGCAGGCGTTCCAGCAGTCCTTTTACTTTATCTGAGTATTCAAATTCCATCGCTACCTGCCCGATCAACTGTAAGTGATATGTTCGTGACGCCCATCCCGATCCAGGTGCGGCACATGATTGAAACTGTGCAGACTGATATTTTCTGCACTGAAAAATAAACGGCTAACGGCTGTGTTTTGGATTTGCATATTGAGATTGGCGACGGTGGAAATTGAGCCGCCCAATATTTGCGTCAACATCATGGCAATGGCACCGCCCGAACTAACAACCAAGGTTCGGCTGCCTTTGGGGCTATCACAAATGTTTTTAAGCGCATCTGCGATTCTGGCTTCAAAATGCGACCAGGTTTCCGGTGGACTGATCTCACCGGCGGCCCAAGCCAGCATCCCCTTCTTCAGGAATCGATAAAAATCGGCGCGACTGGCACCTGCTCCCGGTGCCCGATCCGGGTATAGTTCGCTGTAATGCTTGGCAACCGCTAGAAAATCAAATTCATTAAGCTGGGTGAGTACACTGCGGGTATTTTCACCGGGGATTTCCAGCCCCTCGCAAATGCCGTCCAAAGTTTGCCGGTGCCGGGTTAGGTTGCCACACAGCAACCGGTCGAAACGAATACCCTTATCCCGCCAGTATTCACCCAACCAGCGCGACTGTTGCCAGCCGGTATCGGAGAGATTGTCATAGTCATCGGCCCCAAATGAAGCCTGTCCGTGACGTACCAGAATAAATTCAGCCACCTATTTCCCTCCCCTTTTGATCTCCCCAACCCTATCCCCAGCATTTGAATCATCAAAGTTTATTATGCGAATATTGAATCATTCATGAGAGTGATGACGGTGGCAGCAATGCAATTACAGCGAATCGACATGAACCTCTTTCCCGTGCTGGAGGCGATATACGCAACCCGAAACCTGACTCGTGCCGCTGAGCAACTGCACATCACCCAGCCGGCTGTCAGTAATGCTCTGGCACGACTTCGCCGTACGTTAGACGACCCACTATTCACTCGCAGTCCCACCGGTATGGCACCGACGCCACTGACTGAAAGTATTATGCCGAAGGTCCAGGAAGCTCTTTCTCTACTGGGGGCAAGCCTTAGCGAGCAGCGTCACTTTGTGCCACAGGAAGCCAGAAAAACCTTGCGCCTCTCCATGAACGATATGGCGGAGACTTTCCTTTTACCCAGGCTGCTGGAAGTGCTGGAGCAGGAGGCCCCAGGTATTACTGTCGAGTCTTTCCAGGTCCCAAGGGAGCAGCTGGTCAAGGAACTGGCCGCCAACACGCTGGACTTTGCCCTGGATGTTCCCGTACCCACTTCCCCACAGATAAAACAACAGCGACTGATGAACGATCGCTACCTGTGTATGTTGCGCCAGGATCACCCCTTGGCGGATTCCGCCAGCCTTACCCTGGAACAGTACCTGAAGCTGGAACATATCCATGTCTCCAGCCGTCGCAGTGGTCCTGGCCTGGAAGATATTGCCCTGAACAAGTTAGGGCGCCGTCGCAATGTGAAATTGAGGGTCCAGCACTACCGGGTCGCACCGTTAGTGGTATTGAGAACCGACCTGGCACTGACAGTCCCCGCCAGCCTGGCGCGACAGTACTCAGCCCGATTGTTTGAGCTTCCGTTTCAAATACCTCAAATGGACTGGCACCTGCTGTGGCATAAAAATCAACACGACGACCCAGCCAATCAATGGCTGCGAAACAAGTTGGTAAGCTTGGTAGAGGAGTAAATGAGCCTCTGTATACGTCGAGACAGGGAACCCTTAAAAAACACTTTATTTATAGATGAGAATGGGACGCATCAAGGTTAGATAGGGCCCGTAATTGATCACTGAATTCGACCGGTTAAGTCACTGTTTCACAGTGGGCCGTCTTGTTATCCTGCTGGGCAACGATATGCACTTTTTTGCATATACATAAATGAACCCTAAAGGTTACAAGAAGAGAAATTTGCCATGTCCCAAGCCTACCCTAATATGCTTGCCCCCCTGGACCTGGGCTTCACCACCCTGAAAAACCGGGTGCTGATGGGCTCCATGCACACCAACCTGGAAGAACACCCCAATGGCTTCACCCGTTTGGCGGCCTTTTTTGCCGAACGTGCCCGCGGTGGCGTTGGCCTGATTGTAACCGGTGGTATTGCCCCAAACGAAGAGAGTGGCGTATTCCAGGGCGCTTCGAAGATGACCACTTCGGAAGAAGCCCAGCAGCACCGCGAAGTCACCGATGCTGTTCACGCTGAGGGCGGCAAGATCTGTATGCAGATCCTGCACACCGGCCGTTACGCCTACAACGAAAACCTGATTGCACCCTCTCCCATCCAGGCGCCGATCAACCCCTTCACCCCGCGCGAATTGACCAGCGAGGAAATCGAAGGCCAGATCGATGACTATGTACGCTGCGCCACCCTGGCTCGCGAAGCCGGCTATGACGGTGTGGAGATCATGGGCTCCGAGGGTTACTTTATTAACCAGTTCATCGTGAAACGCACCAACAAGCGTACCGATGAATGGGGCGGCTCCTTCGAAAACCGTATCCGCCTGCCGATCGAAGTTGTGCGCCGCGTACGGGAAGCCGTCGGCGAGAACTTTATTATTATTTACCGCCTGTCCATGTTGGACCTGGTGGAAGATGGCAGTGACTTCGATGAAGTAGTGGCTCTGGGGCAGGCTATCGAAAAAGCTGGCGCTACAATTATCAATACCGGTATCGGCTGGCACGAAGCGCGCGTTCCCACTATTGCCACCAGTGTTCCCCGCGCGGCATTTACCGATATCACCGCCAAGGTGAAAAAGCACCTGTCTATCCCGGTAGTTGCCAGCAACCGTATCAATGTGCCGGAAGTCGCCGAAGAAGTTCTGTCCTCCGGCCAGGCTGACATGATCTCCATGGCACGCCCCTTCCTGGCAGACTCTGAGTTCGTCAACAAAGCCGCCGAAGGCCGCGCCGACGAGATCAACACTTGCATTGGCTGTAACCAAGCGTGTCTGGACCACACTTTCCAGCTGAAACTGACCTCCTGTCTGGTAAACCCCCGCGCTTGTCACGAAACCGAATTGAACTACCTGCCTACCGACAACGTGAAAAAGGTAGCTGTAATCGGCGCCGGCCCTGCGGGCATGGCCGCATCTACCGTTGCCGCAGAGCGTGGACACGAAGTAACCCTGTTCGAAGGCAGCGATAAGATTGGTGGCCAGTTCAATATCGCCAAGCAGATCCCCGGCAAGGCAGAATTCCAGGAAACCCTGCGCTACTTTAAGCGCCGCCTGGAAGTCACCGGTGTTGAAGTAAAACTTAATACCATTGCCACAGCGGAAGACCTGCAATCTTTTGATGAAGTGATTATTGCTACCGGTATCGAGCCGCGCACTCCACCGATCCCCGGCATTGAGAGCGATAAAGTCCTGGGTTACCTGGATGTACTGAAGCACAAGAAGCCGGTTGGCGAGAAGGTTGCCATTATCGGTGCCGGCGGCATCGGCTTTGATGTAGCGGAGTACCTGACCCACGATGGCCCCCACTCCACTGAAGATGAAGTGGTCGCCAGCGATAAGGAAGAGTTCTTCAACGAATGGGGTGTCGATATTGCCCTGGAGAATCGCTCCGGCCTGAAGCCACGCGAAGCAGTAAGCTCTCCGCGCCAGGTATACCTATTGCAACGCAAAACCACCAAAGTGGGCGCGGGCCTGGGTAAAACCACCGGCTGGATTCATCGCGGCAGCCTGCAGCATCGCAAGGTAGAGATGATTGCTGGTGCCCTTTACGACAAAATTGACGATAAAGGCCTGCATATCCGCGTTGGCGAAGAGGAAAAGGTACTGGAAGTCGACAATATTATTGTCTGCGCCGGTCAGGAGCCTGCACGCAAGCTATACGAAGCTCTGCAAGAGCGCGGCGTAACCACCCACCTGATTGGTGGCGCTGATGAAGCCGCAGAACTCGATGCCAAGCGCGCTATCGACCAGGGCTCTCGTCTCGCTGCCGAGATCTAATCTCCCGGCGATCACAATATAAAATACCCCCGCCAATTCGAATTGGCGGGGGTATTTTTTTGCCCTTAAATTCTGTGTCCCGTGCTAGGAGACATTGGCAACTCGATCCGCGACTACCGTTCCCTCAGGCTCAGGCCACTCAGGGCGAGACAGATACTCGGTAAGACGATAGAGCACGAACACAACTCCACATAACGCCACTAACAAGCCGTATAAGGCCGGGCCACTCCACCATTGAATAATCACTCCACCAATTAATGGCGCCATCGACCAGCCAATGGCATAAAAGGAAGAGGCCCCAAAATAGGTACCGCGTAAATGGGATGGTGCCAGCCGGTCAATTTGAATGCTCATGGTTGGAAACAAAATTGCCTCAGCCAGGCTCAAAATAAAAGTCGCTCCGAGCCAACCCCAAAACCAATCTACCGGATTTAGGGCATACCAAATCTGGGAGATCGACAAAATACCCAACCCAATCACAATACGAGTGTTAATGGCCAGCGGCCCCATTAACTTCATAATGGGAAACTGCAGTAATACTATCGTCGACGCATTAACAAAGATCATGCTGGATATCAGCTCTACTAATCCCGGCGCTTCAGCGCGGGTGAGGTATTGCACCAAGCTTGAATCCATATGCGCATAGATAAACAGCGTTAAAATATTCGCAATAATCACCACCAGAAATACCTGATCACGGCGCAATACCGAAAGCGTATTTCCCAGAGATACGCCCGCATCCCTTTGCTTACTCGCTAAACGCCCGCTCTCAGTTCTGGCAAAACCCCAAACAAAGGCCAGGGCTAAGAGTAGGTAGCTGAGAGAGGTGAGCCCAAAGGTGGATTGCTGTGCACTCAAACCGGCCCAGACACCTACAATCGGCCCCAGCGCCGCCCCCACATTAATCAGGAAGTAGCGGAATTGCAGCGCCAATTCACGGCTGGCTTGATCGTCAATTAAGTCGCCTATCAGCGCACTCGCCGGCGGCTCCCACACCGCACGACCAATAGCACACAGGGTCATCGCACAGATAAATCCTGCCAAGGTTTGCGTCACAGCCAACAAGGCAAAGGAAAAAATACTCACAATACAGCCAAGCAATAGCATATTGCGACGCCCATAGCGATCCGATAGCGCACCGGTAAAGAAGCCCAACACAGCAGCACCAACGGCAGATGCACTCAGGATCAAACCAATTTCAGCCGCGCCGAGGTGAAACTTTTCAAATAGAAGGATGGCCAGGAAAGGCCAGACCATAAAATAAGTTCCACGGCTAAAAAAACTGCCAATTAAAATAATCCAAACTAACGGAGGGAAGCTCCTCAAGCTTCTCCACCACTTCCCATTCATGGTTACTACTCCAATAGATTCACTGCCAACAATTCGATAGAGGCACCTGTCCTGTATGGTTTAAGTTGACTGGTTCCAGATAAAAGAATGGCGCTAAGGCCACTCGGCGAGTGCCCGAAAGACATTGGTACAAATACAAACCCGGAAGGTTCTCTCACTATTCGGCCAAGGTGCCCATCTTTCTGGGGAGGGCAAGCAGCCTACCTCAGAAAATTAAGAGGCAGACAAAGAAGAGTTTCAGTAAGCAAGATGAATTTGAGACAAACAACCTATATTTACCGACAAAAAAACCCGAGATGATAAGATCCCGGGTTTCCTTCTTGGCAGAAAATGCTCCTGCCCTGCGGCTAAACCTTGGTATTAACCCACACTGTTAATTACAGGTTAATAGAGAATAATCTGAGTGAGTTGCACAACAATCATTCTGAATACGGTTACCCAATACTATCCGACAAGATTTGTTTTGAAAACCCAAATTGACAGATAAAACAAAAAAATATTTACCACACCACCACCTCAGTACAAACCACTAAAAGCAGAATCTTCCCCCCCGTCTATACTCGTTCAGGAAAAGCACCCGAGCCGACCAGCAGAAAAAATACTGCCACGCTTTTTTAATAGAGAGATAAGTCGCGACATGTCCCTATCCAACATGCTCGTTCAAGTGCGTGCTCAGGTTGAGCAGGCATTGAGGAGCCAACGCCCTCCTTATACGTTGTTTTTTTCAATTAGTGATGTAAAGAAGCGTGCCATCGTAAAACATAAAACGGCGGCAGATATTGCAGAGGTATGGCAAGACCTAGCAAAGATCATCCAAAGTGCAGCAAAATCGCACAGGGTGAACCCCTGCTGGTTGAGAGTTGACTGGGTAACTCAAAAAAGTGCAATGACGTTTGCTGGGCTGGAACAAATACTTAGAGATACCAAACGATCATACTTTCGCTATGGTCTGGCATTGGATGATAACTGTGATGTCGCATTCCTTGAACAGGAACTCAATGCTAATGCCATGCTTTATGGCGGGAATCAGATCGATCACGTAATCATCAACGAGAATAATTTCCTT
The DNA here is from genome assembly GCF_056311705.1 of Microbulbifer sp. ABM4_008. Classification (NCBI taxonomy): domain Bacteria; kingdom Pseudomonadati; phylum Pseudomonadota; class Gammaproteobacteria; order Cellvibrionales; family Microbulbiferaceae; genus Microbulbifer; species Microbulbifer sp. ABM4_008. The sequence continues at coordinate 3,479,153 of NZ_CM149970.1, forward strand.
GCCTATGCTAAGAAACGTTTTGGACTAAACACCAAGTTAGATTTTTCAGATGACAGCCCAGTATATCTTCTGTCAACTCAGGGGATTTTTTGTGAAGCTAAACGTGAACCCGTCTGCCTCTATGGTCCAGGATTAGACGCTGGTCGGCGTATCATCGAAAAACTAAATGCTAATACTGTTACGAAATTAATTAAAACAAGCAGCCATTACCTGGGCAGCCAAGTCAAAAACAATGGAGCATTCCACTATGGTTGGCATGCCTGCTTCGACCGGAAGATAGATACCTATAACAATTTGCGTCATGCAAGCAGTACCTATGCGATGATTGAAGCCTGGGAGGTAACCGGTGATAAAGCACTGATGACTTCCATCCTTCGGTCACTAAAGTACCTGACAGAAAAGCTAATACAATCCGCGCTCCTTCCTTCAGGGAAGATGGGTGCATTTTTAGTAGAGTCGAATAATGAGATTAAATTAGGGGGCAACGCTGTATCACTCCTGGCACTAGTAAAGTACTCTGAGGTAACAGAAACCGAACACTACTCCGATTTAATGGAGCAGCTGGCACTTGGTATGGAGTACATGCAAGACGCCGTCACTGGGCAATTTTGTCATGTTCTTGAATATCCTGAACTTCAAGTTAAAGACAAGCATAGAGTCATCTATTACGATGGTGAAGCTGCCTTTGGTTTAATGCGTCTTTACGGATTTACTAAAGATTCCCGCTGGCTGACATTGGTCGAGAAGGCATTCAATTATTTTATCCGAGCTGAGCACTGGCGTGCCCACGATCACTGGCTGAGCTACTGTGTCAATGAGCTGACACTATATCGCCCTGAAGAAAAGTATTATCAGTTCGGTATTCGCAACTTTTCCAGTTACTTGGATTTTGTTGAAAATAGAATCACCACCTTCCCAACTCTGCTTGAATTGATGATGGCTGCTGAAAAGATGGTGACTCGCTTACGCAAAGAGCCCAAGTTTCAGTACCTACTAGACCAGGTAGATCTAAAGCACTTTTACAGAGCGTTACACAAACGTGCAATGTACCTCCTAAACGGCTATTTCTGGCCCGAAATAGCCATGTACTTCAAGAATCCCAGACGAATCTTAGGAAGCTTTTTTATACGGCACCATGCTTTCAGAGTTCGTATTGATGATGTCGAGCACTATCTATCTGGTTTTATCGCCTATCGAAATTATCTTATTGCCGCCAAAGATATACCGGAGGATATTGAGGAGGCATACCAAGAAATGCTTATCGAACCAGCTGCCGATTCACACAAGTCATTGCCTGTGCTCGCTTGGGGGGGGGACGTAAACTTGGCACGAAGGCAACATTATCGCACGGCACAATTTGGAACCGAGAAAGTGCTCGGCACAATTATTGCCCTAAAAAACGCAGATATAAGCGTAGTGAATCTAGAGTGTGTGATAGGGACTGAGGGCGAACAAGGAATCAGTAAGGGAGAGTCATCCCCATACTATTACCGAGCCCGCCCTGAAATGCTATCCGTGTTAATGGAGGCCGGTATTGATGTCGTTGTTACTGCAAACAATCATAGTGGGGACTATGGAAGCAAAGCACTTTTGGAGCAACAACACTGGCTGGATGCAACCGGTATCGGTTACGCTGGATCAGGTATTAATATCGAAGAAGCACTTACCCCAGTATATCGTCCCGCCGGTCGGCTAAACGTCGCCATTTTCTCTATTGATGCCACACAGCCCCGCTTTGCCGCAGGTCCAAGTACGCCTGGTTGCGCTCATCTACCACTTACCATACCCAGCCTCTGGCTTGATAACCTAAAGCCTAGGATTGAAGCAGCGCGCAAAAAAGCACATCTCGTGCTCGTCGCTGTTCATTGGGGAAACAACAGAGAACCAAAACCAAGCGAAGATGAAATAACCATTGGCCACGCCATTATCGATGCCGGAGCAGATGGTATATTAGGTACCAGCGCACATAACCTACAAGGTATTGAAATTTATCAGGACAGACCTATTATCCACGATGCTGGGGATCTTTTGTTCGATGCGGTCCGACGTAACCTAGCCGATAGTGGAATCTTTCGCCTCCAATTAAGCGAAAATGGAATAGAAAAAATCATTTTTGTGCCCGTAGGTGTTGGGTTTGGTTTCAGTAAGCAACTAAGTGGAGATGTAGCAAAAGATCTTACGCAACGATTTTCGAAAGCTTGCTCAGAGCTGGGGACACACCTGACCTTAAATCCAGATGGTAGCGGAACCATTCTACTGTCACCTCCAGACAGGCAATACCGTAAACTTCCCCATCTTCTTAAAACCCATTACAAACGAGAAGTAATTAGAGAAAAGCGTCCATTGAACCCTAATTGGACTGTAGATCAAGTCCCCCTAGATGCTCGCATCCCCCCAATAAAATGCGGGCCGCTTAAACTATTGGGAGTAAGATTTTTTCCGCGTGAAATAAAGACTAGACAAATGTTATGGGTAGAGTCATTTTGGACTACCGATAAAAAGGTAAAGGAGGATTTCCGTTTAGATTTTCGAGCGATCCCAATCAAAGAAACATCTATGCCTTATTGGGGAAAGGCGATGGACCACGATCCTTGTGATTGGCAAGTACCCACTTCTCGATGGGAACCAGGAAGAATCTACCGTGACTTTTATGGGTTAAGGGCCCCGGCAGCCAATCAAATTAAGCCTGTTCACCTTCAACTTGCCGTAGGTATTATTTCCAACACACAACAAGTAAAGCCTGTAATTGTTGGCGGAATGATTACACAGCTAAACTTTTCTAAGAAGCCGCCACAAATTCCTACATACAAAACAGATTTTCCTCCGGCTGTATACCAACATACGCCTATGCAGACTTGGAATGCTCAACAACTTGAACTAGTTTCTGGAGGAAAATGGCTAACGCCGCCACCTGAAAATTGGTACATTCGCAGCGTAATTTCTGGGAGTGGATTTTTAGACCAAGCAGTGGGGCCTGTCTTATTTGTTGCTCATACAAGTAAAGACAGAGATTTTCACGAACAGCGCTCAAAGCCATCTGCCAATTACTTTGACTGCCATAAAACCCTTCCTGAATTTGCACATCGTATTGCTGGCGCCATTGTTTCCCACCCTGTAGATGGATTACCTAAGGAACTGCCTGTACTTCAAGTTGAAGACCCATTAAAAGTTATAATTGAGCTCGGATTAGCAGCCAGAAAACGATTTCAAGGCGATGTCATTGCCATTACAGGTACTGCAGGAAAATCAAGCACCCTAAAAATGCTTGTGCAAATTCTGGGCCCCAAAGAAAAGATATTATCCAGTTTAGGTAACTATAACTCACGTGTAGGCGCACCTTCGATGCTTGCCAGTCTAAATCCTGACCATGAAGCTGCCGTTATCGAAGTGGCTCAGAGCGCATTATGGATGAAACGAGGCCCCATCACAAGACAGATAAAACCAACTATATCTATAATTACGGAAATTGGTCTATCACAAACTAACCATCGCATAAAATCAGTTGAAGACACTGCGAAATGGAAATCGTGCATTTTTGACGGATTAACGAATTCTTCAGTAGCTATATTAGGGGACCACCTAAAGTGCTTCGACTATATTCTTTCGCAAGCAAAAAAATATGCTAAAAAAATAATAGTGTTTGGCAAAGGAGAAAGGGCAGATGTTAAGATAATAAATATTGATGCCGATGAAACTGGAAGCAATGTCACACTACAGTTCCCAACTCAAAGATTAGAATTAAAGGTTCCCGCACCCAGCACTGGCATGATGTACAATGCCATAGCTGCTATTTGTGCAGCTTACGCGCTAGATAAAGACCTAGCCCAATGCGCAAATAGATTGCTTGACCTAGAACTTGATGAGGGACATTTAAAAAGAAAAAATTTAAACATTCAAGGTAAATCCCTAACACTTATTGATGATAGCTGGAACGCTGAAGTTTGCTCCATGATTAATGCATTCTCAGTATTTTCTCAGAGTAAAATAAAAAATAATGGACGAAGAATTGCGGTACTAGGTCGCATTGTCCATTTAGGTAAAAAAGCACAAGAATTACATGAAAGTCTCACTCACCCCTTACTCAACAGCAATGTTAACTGGGTAATAACACACGGTGAGGAAATGAAATTTCTCCGGGAGTTATTACCGGAAGAAATTTTAGGACCACATTTTTCAGAGGCTTCACCTCTCGTTGACTATCTAGCTGATTTCTCCCAGGATTCAGACCTAATACTTATCAAAGGATCCAGAAGGGACTCCGACTTTGGCTCAATCCCCATCCTACTAGAAAAACTTCAAAAAACCGGACAACCCATAGAGGTAGAATAAAACTTAAAATCCAACACATGACAACTCAAGAAAAACATGATACAGATCAAACTTACACATCTGGCCGACAGATGTAATTCGCTATACCACTGCACGCCCTACTAAACCCACCCATAACAAATAATTGAATCCAGAAATTCAATATTTATTGCAAACTCCACAAAACAGAAACACTAACATTATTTTTTTTACCTTTAAAATCTTTCGGAAACAAATTAGACCAAACCCATGAAAACTCTCGAGTAAGAACAATTTTACTTATACTACCCTTACCGAAACCATATCCAAGATAAGGCTTCTGCGCCAAATTGGGGTCTACCGGCACCCACCGACCACCCATAAAAACTTCAGCGGCATGATGATTAGGTCGATCAAATCTTTTTTTCTTGGAAAAAAGAAACTCTGAAGTAACTCTTGCAGGATACCCCATAGAGCGTGCCAATGCGACAAAAAGCGCCGCATGCTCTGTACAATCACCCTCCCCTGACTCAAGGCCCGCCAGAGCGCCTTTTGTAGGCTGAACTTTATATTTAATTATTGCTTGAGGAATCAAAAAAGCTGCCCTCAAACGACTCTCTTCATCTTCAAAAGTATTTTGTATTTTAAGGGATAACTTTTTAATTGGAGTGGAATCTGACTCGATAAACCTCGCTGACTCTAAGTAAGTACCACTTGGAAAAAAGTCTCGCCCCCTGCTCAATTGAGTATAATCATATGAAGTAAGCATTAAATCAAACTCAACAATCCTGGAAACTGTCCTTCCAGCAGGAATACTCAGCACAAACTCAAGGTACTTAGAACCCCCTACACCATGCTTCTTGTAAATAATTTTTTCTGGATAATTATATCTAATCTTCTTTAATGACTGCTGCAAACTATACTCTACAGGCATAGAAAGTCTTTGAACATAACCATTAATATCCTGCTTCGAAGAGTTCGTAATTGCGACCTCAACCGAAAGAGTAACAATTTTTGATTCAGCTTGAGATAAGCTAGAAAGACCAAAGAAGCCAAAAACAATGTGCACCAATGAGTTAGCTAACCATTTCGCCATTACCTTTCCCGTAGCGCCTCACCCGCCTTATTGATTGGCTTCATAAGATAATCAAAAACAGTTTTCGAACCCGTTTTTATATCTACCGCTGCAATCATACCTGGCACTATCGGAAATTTATTACCCTCATGATTTTCCAGAGAATCAGTATCTGTGAGGATGAAAACCTTATAATAGTATTCGCCTGGCACAAACTCATCTTGAATCGTATCAGGAGATATAGTCGTCACTGTACCATTTAAGTCACCATAAATCGTATAGTCGTATGCAGTAATTTTTACTTTAGCTACCTGCCCAGGACGAATAAATGCGATATCCCTGGGGGAAATTTTTGCTTCAACTAAAAGCTGATCATCAAGTGGGACAATCTCCATTATCTTTCCATTTGGGGGGATTACGCCACCAATAGTTGTAACCTCAATAGCTTTAACAATGCCTCTTACAGGAGATTTGTGAGTAAGTCTTATTAGTGAGTCAGAACGCCCCTCAACTACAGAAGACAGCGCCTCAACTTCAGCACTAAAGTTTGCCAACTCCTCTCGGGCTTTCACCATGTACATAGATTTTATCTCATTTATCTTTGTCTCCAACTCAGACTTTTGTCTTTGCAGACGTAAAAGATCAACACTACTGGCTGCCCCTGATTCGACAAGCGACCTGGTGATAGACAACTCTTTATTGACCAACTCTAGGGTTTCCTTTGAACCTTTCAACGATTCTGCTAATCCTCTCCGCCGCGTATCAAATAGTTTTCTTTCTTTAGCAATAAGCTCCGCATGCGAAGACAGTTCCTCTGGAAATTTAATCGATGTACTATTTACCTCAGCACTCAATCGCGCGACACTAGCCAAAGCAGCTCTGTAGCGAGCCAATATTTCTTCTACATTCGAACGTAATTTTGTAGGATCCAACTGCGCCAACACTTCACCCTTTTCGACAATATCCCCCTCAGAAACTTTAAGATCCTCCAGTATTCCTCCCTCTAATGATTGGATAATCTGTGAACGCGAAGTCGGAACCACTTTACCAGCGCCAGAAGAAACCTCATCAACCTTGGCCAAGTAAGACCAAAAAACCAACGCGGCTAACAATAAAAAAAATACCCAAACTATTCTTCCTGAGCGTACGAGAGATGCATCATCAATATCATCCTCATATTGTTTTTCATCATTTTGTGAATCAATATCTAAGAGAGCGATGCGTTTTGGTTCGCGGCGAAAACCGAAGTCATCTGGAATTGGCATTACAGCTTCTCCATCCTAACCTCTAGGAAACTTCTTCATCCTTCTTAGGATCCTTCCGTCGAGAAAGAATAGAGAGTGCTTTTTCTTTTGGCTCATCGAGAACAACTCGGCCACTATCCAGCACAATTATTCGATCTACAAAGCTAAGGATGCTAGTTCTATGAGTTGCAATAACAACTGTTTTGTTTACACTCCAATCTGATAATGCACAAATAAATTTTTTCTCAGTGGCTTCGTCCAGTGCTGAAGTAGGCTCATCCAGCAAAAGAACATTTGGTTGACGTAATAAAATCCTAGCAATCAGCAGAGACTGCTTTTGCCCTCCAGACAGCCCGTAGCCACCTTCTTGAATCATAGATCCCAAGCCTTTCGGGAGCTTACTCACAAAAGTCTCGGCACCACTCATTTTAAGTGCGACGAGAATTTCATCATCGCTGGCATTGGGAGAACCTAAGACAAGATTTTCATAAATAGTCCCATGGAATAGCCCTGTCTTTTGGCTAAGGAGAGAAATATCTCGTCTTACATCAGCGGGATCTATATGAGCCAAGCTGACATCATCTAACCGTAACTGACCACGAGCGGGCTCAATATAACCCGACAGTGCATGTAGCAACGTTGACTTACCGGATCCATTTCGACCTAATATAGCAATCCGTTCACCTTGAGTAATTTTTAATTCAGGAATAACTAGAGCGGGATCAGACGTATCATCTCCATAGTTATAAACCGACTGTTTAAAGTGATAATTTCCTTGAAGCGAGGACTTCTGCACTTTCTTTTCATCTTCAGGGTTATCAACCGGTAACTGCATAATCTGATCAATTCCTTTCATCGCAAACCGGGCTTGCTGCCAGCGGCTTAAAACCTGGGTGATATTTGCCATTGGTGACATCATCCGCGAACCAAGAATAGAGGCAGCAACCAGTGCGCCCGTTGTCATGTCGCCAGCCATGACCATCGGAGCTCCAAATAACACAACTACAGCAAAAACTGATGACTGCACGTTATGGGTCCAACTCAGTAAAACACCAACCAGATATCGCAGCTTTAGATTGGAATCTGCGGTGACTGCGTTGAAATGATTCCACTGCCCTTGAAAGCGCTGTTCCGCCTGCATGGCTTTTATATCTTCCAGCCCTTGAACCGTTTCTATTAGCATTGCATTACGTAGCGCTCCTTCTTTAATAGATTCCTTCGATAACTTTGCAAGCCTCGGCTGAAGAAGCAACCCAGGAATAATTAACAAGAAAACTGCTACAAGAGGTATTAGTGCCAAGCTCCCAGCAACCCACCACATAACAAACAGAAAGAGTACAAAAAAAGGTAAATCTGCAAGAGCCAAAACGGTGGAAGATGTAAACAATTCTCTTATGCGCTCAAGGTCTCTAATCTGAGAGATAAATGTACCGGTTGATTTTGGTCTGGCTTGATCTTTAACCCTAATAGCATGCCCAAAAACCAAATCCGACATACGAATATCAGCACGCTTCCCCAGCAAGTCCGTTACCCTGACTCGCATAGTACGCATAATAAAATCAAAGATAATTGCTACTACAACACCGCTAAATAGAACGTAAAGGGTAGGAAAAGACTCAGCTGGAATGACTCTGTCATAGACCTGTTTTGAAAAAACAATTCCAGCTAGTGCTAGAGAATTTGCAATTGTTGTGGCAATCATCACATGAAAATAGGGTTTCAAATCCCTAAGGATAATCCGGCGAAACCAATGCTTGTCTTCAGTCTTAACATAGTCATCTATACGAGAGTCTGTTGCCGTTCTCCTGGGACGAAATATAGCCAGGTTCAGAACATTATTTTTTAAATCGTCCAGATGTACTGTACTCTTTAGACCTTTATCGCCACAGTAGATAACACTCAGTTCCATATCTTTAGATACAGACTCTACAACAACTAACTGACCATCCACCAATTGGGCAACAATGGGCAAACGCCACGAATTGATCGCAGACTCATTGAACGAGCTGAATGTTGCCGTAAGCCCGGCCTGTCGCGCCATCTGCCTAACAACGCTTTCTATAGAGTTATATCCCCCCCAATTCCCAGCTATTCGGACCCTTTCATAAGAGCAATCAATTCGATAATGTCGAGCAATAGAAATTATTGCCTCACACCAAGGAGTAACGTTAGCGGCATTATTTTTAGAGCTGGAAAATGGCTTTTCAATTTCACCCGCAATATCTAATTGGCTTCCATTCAAGGCAACACCTCCACACCCTGAATCTCGGTTCCATCCAGTTTAAATGCCTCGCGCAAACCACCACGACTATGTAGACAATCTATTTTTAGAAGGTGCAAATCAAAAATCGTATTATTTTTTTCTCGGCGGGCAATGTGTAGCTCCTGTTCTGAATTTAGCAAATCAATTAGAGTCCGCGTGCCTAGAGTGGAATACTGCTGTTTATATAGATCCCTTGTTTCAGCTATAGCGCTCTCCCTAGCGCTAAGCGAACTCAAACTACGCATTAACCCTTCAGCTTCTTCTTGTGCCTCACGATATTTTTGGGTTACAAATAATTGTGCCGAGTCTCTCGCCGCATCAGCCGACAGCAAGGCATAACTCGCCCCCTCTCTTCCGGCAGATATCTTTCCACCTTGATAAATAGGCATGGAAACATTAAAGAAAATCGCCTTCTCATTACTATCAAGTGCATTGGCATCAACATAGTTTTGATCCAAGTACTGATTCACATTTCCATCAAGGGTTAAGGTTGGCCATGCATTTGCCTTTGCCGATTTAAGCTGTGCTTCAGCTTCAGCTCTAGATGCGGCAGCAATAAGTACATCTGGTACTGACGACAAATCAAAAGACTGGACATCACATGCTTGTGCGACGTCCTCAGGAACATACATAGCCACCCGAAATGGAGATTGGAATCCAGTGAGATTCTGTAAAGTGGTACGCCATCGGCGTAACAAAGCTTCTACTTGCTGTTTAGATGCCTGTGCAGCATCAACTCTTGATTGCGCCTGTAACACATCTGAGCGGGAACTAACTCCACGCTCCTTTCGAATTTGCACAAGATCAGCAATAGCAGATACGCCATTAACTTGTGCATCAGAAGTTAAAAGGAGAGACTGATAGCGCTGAACCTCAATTGCCGCTTTTGCGGTTCTCCTTGCAACTTCGTCAATAGATTGGAGAACTTCAGCCTGAGACCTTTGTACACCAGCCTTTGCAAAGTCAACATTGCTAGATACTTTGCCAAAGTCATAAACCATCTGGGAAATATTCACCTGGAACGCGTGTCCATCACCTTCGCTTTTGTACTCGGAGTCGTTCCCGGCCACAATTCCAGCATTCAATCGAGGAAAATATCCCGATCGTGCAGCTTTGACGCCTTGCCTCTGCTGATAGAGATTCCCAACGGCTTCTGCAATTAATGGATGCCAACCGACGGCTTGGTGCACCACTTCAAGCATATTGAATTCAGTTCGCTTTATACCTTCCTCATACTCCCTAAAGGAAAACTTTTTTAATGAATCATAAGCCTCTACTTCCATGCTTCTTGGGCTAATTACTTCAGAGGAACGGGGAGAAATTAATATATCGGCGTCACCTGTGATTGACCAAAACACCAGAGTCAACACAAATGATATTTTCATTTTCTGTTTAAACACTTCCACTATATTCACTTTCAATAATTACCGGGAGGTTAAACACTCTATTAACATCTAATTACATAAATTCTGTAGAGTGGCCACAAAAGTCTAGCCAAAAAAAACCGGGCCTTACGGCCCGGTACTTAAGTTAATTTTTCGCTTTCAGATCTAAGTGTCGCTCAAGCTGTTTTGTTGCCACATATCTCCGATAGTGTCGTCAATTGCTGCCGACATCTCCATCGAATCCATTACTCCACTAGAAATTTGGCTCGTATCTACGCCAGCCACCTCTCCAGCAGACTCGAATATTTGAGTATCGCTACCCACAGATTCGAATAGATCATCAAGAGTCAAGTCAGAGCCACTACCCAGCATATCAATACCAGGCACAGTTGCAGTACCAACATCCAATATGCCGTCAGAGTCCATTGCCACATCTGATCCAATATTGATGATGGTAATGTCAATATCAATATCGATATCAACTGAAATGTCGATGTTGATATCAATGTCAACGCTAGTATCGGCATCGGCATCGGCATCGGCATCGGCATCGGCATCGGCATCGGCATCGGCATCCGCGTCAGAATCCCAAACAAATATCTCATCTGTTGGCATTCCAATACTTTCAACCATGAAAGCGACACCTTCATCTGGGAGCGCATCTGGCTCTTGGTAGTCCCTTCCAATATTGATAATGATGATATCAACGTCGATATCGATATCGATGTCGATATCAATATTTATGTCGATATCCACATCGGCATCAGCGTCGGCATCGGCATCGGCATCGGCATCGGCATCGGCATCGGCATCGGCATCTGCATCTGCATCTGCATCAGCATCAGCATCAGCATCAGCATCTGCATCTGCATCTGCATCTCCGTCCGGTTCCCAAGTGAATAACGGCGGATCTGCCAAAATATCTCCGTCGCCACCCAGAGTCGCTACATCACTTCCATGAAGTGCGCTCTGCTCGTGCGGATGATGTCCGATATTGATAATGATGATGTCAACGTCGATATCAATATCAATGTCGATATCAATATTTATGTCGATATCTACGTCGGCATCCGCGTCGGCATCCGCATCCGCATCGGCATCCGCATCGGCGTCGGCGTCGGCGTCGGCATCCGCATCCGCATCAGCATCAGCGTCGGCGTCGGCGTCGGCATCTGCATCGGCATCGGCATCGGCATCGGCATCGGCGTCGGCATCTGCATCCGCATCTGCATCCGCGTCGGCGTCGGCGTCGGCGTCGGCGTCGGCATCGGCATCGGCATCAGCGTCGGCATCCGCATCCGCGTCCGCGTCAGCATCGGCATCCGCGTCGGCATCCGCGTCGGCATCGGCGTCGGCATCGGCGTCGGCATCGGCGTCGGCATCGGCGTCAGCATCGGCATCCGCATCAGCGTCGGCATCGGCATCTGCGTCGGCATCCGCATCCGCATCCGCATCCGCATCCGCGTCAGCGTCGGCATCCGCGTCGGCATCCGCATCCGCATCGGCATCCGCGTCGGCATCGGCATCGGCATCGGCATCGGCATCGGCATCGGCATCAGCATCTGCATCTGCGTCGGCATCCGCATCCGCATCCGCGTCAGCGTCGGCATCCGCGTCGGCATCCGCATCTGCGTCGGCATCGGCATCGGCATCAGCGTCGGCGTCGGCGTCGGCGTCGGCATCGGCATCGGCATCGGCATCGGCATCGGCATCGGCATCGGCATCTGCATCAGCATCGGCATCCGCGTCGGCATCCGCGTCGGCATCGGCATCGGCATCCGCGTCGGCATCCGCATCAGCATCTGCGTCGGCATCGGCATCGGCATCGGCATCGGCATCGGCATCGGCATCCGCGTCGGCATCAGCGTCGGCATCAGCGTCGGCATCCGCGTCGGCATCCGCATCTGCGTCGGCATCGGCATCGGCATCGGCATCGGCATCGGCATCAGCGTCGGCGTCGGCATCGGCATCGGCATCGGCATCGGCATCGGCATCAGCATCCGCATCGGCATCCGCATCCGCATCCGCGTCAGCATCTGCATCCGCGTCGGCATCCGCGTCGGCATCGGCATCCGCGTCGGCATCCGCGTCGGCATCGGCATCGGCATCTGCGTCGGCATCTGCATCCGCGTCGGCATCTGCGTCGGCATCCGCGTCGGCATCCGCATCTGCGTCGGCATCGGCATCGGCATCGGCATCGGCATCGGCATCGGCATCGGCATCGGCATCAGCGTCGGCGTCGGCGTCGGCATCGGCATCTGCGTCGGCATCCGCGTCGGCATCGGCATCGGCATCGGCATCGGCATCGGCATCGGCATCGGCATCGGCATCGGCATCAGCATCTGCATCTGCGTCGGCATCCGCATCCGCATCCGCGTCAGCGTCAGCGTCGGCATCCGCGTCGGCATCCGCATCTGCGTCGGCATCGGCATCGGCATCGGCATCGGCATCGGCATCAGCATCGGCATCCGCATCCGCGTCGGCATCCGCGTCGGCATCGGCATCGGCATCGGCATCGGCATCAGCATCCGCATCGGCATCCGCATCCGCGTCGGCATCCGCGTCGGCATCGGCATCCGCGTCGGCATCCGCATCAGCATCTGCGTCGGCATCGGCATCGGCATCGGCATCGGCATCGGCATCCGCGTCAGCATCGGCATCGGCATCGGCATCCGCGTCGGCATCAGCGTCGGCATCCGCGTCGGCATCCGCATCTGCGTCGGCATCGGCATCGGCATCGGCATCGGCATCGGCATCGGCATCTGCGTCGGCATCAGCATCCGCGTCGGCATCGGCATCGGCATCGGCATCGGCATCGGCATCGGCATCGGCATCAGCATCAGCATCAGCATCAGCATCAGCATCAGCATCAGCATCAGCATCAGCATCAGCATCAGCATCAGCATCAGCATCAGCATCAGCATCAGCATCAGCATCAGCATCAGCATCAGAGTCAGGAATAAAAAATTGATCGCGATTGTCATCATCGTTATCGCTAGCCGCTACAGCGATAACAACAACTCCAAGTGCAATTAATGCAGGAATCCACCAAGAAATACCCGGATCGACTGGTGCTGGTGCTGGATAAGAAGCGCCACCAGCCGCAGCAAAGGCAGAGATTAAATCTCCATTAGAAGCTAACATAAGAGGCTCTCCAGCCCCTGTTAGCACTAGCTCACTGTGCTCGCCATCTTCATCTAACAGGTAAAACCCTGAAACAATGACGATCTGGCCGGATTTTAAAACAATAACGAGGTCTAATCCGTCCTTGGAAAAAGACGCAATATCCTCAGGATCTGCGGGCATTTCGACAAGACCAGGAGAGGTCAAAGATAGCCCCTCCAGTGATCGCTCGTCGATTGAGCCCGTGGATTTGTCAAAGATTTTCGCAATCATGCTCTCACCAACTTCAAACGGTGCAACTTCCTAAATACACAGTTCATGGCCTGAGCTTAAAGACGGAAAATACCCCACTTTGAGCCCATCCGTGACTAGATTCACTAATACATTGCCTTACTAATTTCCCTCCATAAAAAAACAATTACGCCAGTACGTTTTTACGCGCACTACTTTTGTATGGACGTAATTCAAAACGTTTTCAAGGAGGAGTTAGGCAGCGGCAGGAGAAAAACAGTTTTCGTGCTAACTTCAGCAAGATTAGGAAGTTACAAATGACTACAGACCCGGAAATTGGCAGGCACTTAAACAAAAAACCTACACCCGTTGTTGATACGCCTGCCGGGCCAATCATCGGAACCACAGATGAAGAAACTGGCGTATATAAATTCTTGGGTATTCCCTACGCTCTCCCTCCTGTAGGGAATTTACGTTGGCTACCACCGCAAGAGTTGGACCCCTGGAAAAATCCTTTCCAAGCGCATAGCTTTGGTTCACCAGCAGCGCAAAACTCATCCGCCCTAATGGAAGTTCGAGATCAAAACGGGAATCTTCCTGAAAGGGAGGAATGCCTCTATTTGAATGTATTTTCTCCCGCAATGTCGCAAGGAAAAAAGCTGCCAGTAATGTTTTGGGTTCATGGCGGCTCTTTTTACATGGGATCAGGATGCCAAGAAATTTACAATGGTAAATACTTAGCAGCTAGCGGTCGGACAATTGTTGTCACTATAAACTACCGTTTAGGCGCACTGGGATTTCTACGTCTAAAGGATATTAGTGATATACCATCAACCGGCAATGAAGGGCTTTTAGATCAAATAGCCGCCCTACAATGGGTTCAAAAAAATATCTCAGCATTTGGCGGAGATCCAAACAATATCACTCTTTTCGGTGAATCAGCTGGGGCAATGAGTATTGCCTCCTTACTTGAAACTCCACAATGTAAAGGTCTTATACGCCGTGCAATTGTCCAGAGTGGGCACCCAAGAGCCTCCCACTCCCTGCAAAGCGCTAACCATGTTGGTAAGACTTTCATTCAACAATATGAAAAAATCTCTGGTGGCATCTCACTACAAAATTGTCCAACCAAACTTCTTCTGAAAACCCAAAAAGCAATACTATCTGACACGTCGATGACAGCAAAATGGGGGCAACTGCCATTTAAACCTGTCGCAGACAGGGAACTTTTTTCCCCTGAAAAGAAGCTCTCCCCGACACACCAAACATCCCTTTTGTTAGGGAACAATTTGGAGGAATGGAATCTCTTTAGCGCGATAAACCCTGAAAGCTTTAACATGGACTACCGGCAAATATGCACTCATCTGGAATGGCTTATCTCAGAATCCGAGCTAAAGCCCCTACTCAGACATTACTATCAACTAGCAAAAAAAATGACAGACAACCCCTGGCCAGAGTGGAGCCGAGCCTGGAACCTTTTGCTCACTGATATGGTATTCACCTTGCCTGGGCTGAGACACCTACAAAGTCATCAGGGGGAAAACTATCACTATCACTTTGCACAACCTCTCGCAGCACAGCCATTGCTAGGGGCTTGTCACGCCGTTGAGCTTGGCTATGTATTTGGAACCCATAGCGATCACTCCTTGAAAACACTATATGGTGCTGAAGAAAACCCCCATTTATTAAGTGCCTCAATGCAACAAGCTTGGCTGAATTTTGCTGAAACAGGGAACCCCGGCAATGATTGGCCAGAGTTTTCAGGAAAACACAGTAAGCGATTTGGCAATCATCCCTCAGCCAGAGCGTTTAACTCACCAGAGCTTCTCAGTTTATGGCAACATATACCCGACGATAGTTTGAATGGTTATCTTTAGGTTGGCATAGATGGCAAGAATTTTTTTAATCAGGCATGGAGAAGCAGCGAAAGGGGAGCACATCCCCGACCCAATACTCACAGACGAAGGTTACAAGCAGGCAGAAGAGCTAGCCCTAAAACTTTCCTCTCTTGAGAAAGTTCAATTAATCAGCAGCCCCAAACTCCGTGCACAGCAAACAGCAAAGCCTTTGGCCGAAGTTTGGGATATAGAGGTTGTAATTGAAAATGCAGTGACGGAAATACCTACACCAGAAGAAATACCCAAAGCTCAACGCCTAACCTGGTTACGAACATTACTTACTGGAGAGTGGGACCCCTGCGACAGAGAACAAAAAGACTGGCGCGAGGGAATAATCCGGTATTTGGAAAGTCTTTCAGAGGACACCTTTATCTTCTGCCATTTTATGGTCATCAATTCAGTTGTTGCACATATCCGAAACCACCAAAAAGTACAACAGTTTAGGCCCGATTACACTTCAATCACTGAGCTAAAAAATGATGGGAACAAGCTACATTTAGTTCAGCTAGGCGAAGAAAAAGTTAACAAAATCCTATAAAAAAATGGGGTATGTGCAGCATACCCCAAGCAGGTATTTATTTTAAATCAAGCTTTTGCTGACCACCTCAAACAAATCCTTAGATAGGTCTCCCGAATCAGCAACCCTTTGCAGGGCAACTTTCATCTTCTCACCCAGGCTACCAGAGTATTTTTTCCAACGTGTGATCGGTATAACCAGCCTTGCTGAAATTTGTGGATTTAGCTTGTCCAAGGCCAGAACCTGATCGGCAACAAACTCAAACCCGCTACCATCGCTCTTATGGAATTGCTTAAAATTACGATTAGCAAAACCACCTATTACAGACCTTACTTTATTGGGGTTTTTCATTTCAAAAGCAGGGTGATCCATAAGTGCACGAATATTTTCCAATGTACCGCGCTTGGGACTACAACTCTGCTGGCTCAGCCATAGTTCTACGACTTGAGTATCGGTTTTCCAGCGCTCATAAAATTGCTCAATCAACCCCCTGGCTCGGTCTTCCGGTGCATGATTAATAATAACAGCGAGAGCCGCCGCACTATCTGTCATATTACTAGCGCTCTCAAACTGAACCTGGGCTATATTTAAGACCTCCTCAGTTTCTGTTATGCACATATAGGATAAACAGGTATTTTTGAGTCGTCTTTGCGCAACATCTAACGCATTCGGGCTATAGGGCTTTGTCGTATTCAATTCTAGATAGCGCTTGCGAAATTCATCAAATAATTCACCTGCAATTACCTTCCTTACAAAATCCCTCGCAACAATTATTGCTTCCGCATCAATAAATGATGACTCTTCAGCGATAAACTGCTCACTGGGCAACTGCAAGATCTCTGCAACCAGCGCTAGATCGAGATCAACATCCTGTAAAACCTCTTTATAAGCACTGATTAAACTTGATTGTACCTGTAGTTCCTCACCTTTACGAAAAGCCACCTGAAGATCACACAAAGCACTTAATGCTAGGCGCTGACTTGCATCCCAGCGGTTAAACGTGTCCTTATCCTTCCTCATTAAAAATTGAAGCTGCTCATTACTATAGTTATACCTTATTTTTACTGGAGCAGAGAAGCCCCGCAGCAATGAGGGTAAAGGCTTCTCCGTAAGTCCGGAAAACTCAAAAGATTGCTCATCTTCTGTTAACTGTAAAACAGTTTCAGTATCACCCTGCTCATTGAGTACAAGCTCTGCGCCATCAGCCCCCAGCAATCCAATTCTTATTGGTAAGTGGAAAGGTAACTTCTCTTCCTGACCCGGCGATGAAGGGCAAGACTGGCGAATAGCTAGCCTATAAGTGCCATCAGTTTCATTAAAGCTATCTGTCACATCAAGTATCGGCGTGCCTGCTTGGCTATACCAGTTGCGGAATTGCTTCAGTTCAACCTTGTTAGCATCTTCCATCGCCTTGACGAAATCTTCACAGGTTACCGCGCAGCCATCGTGCCGCTGAAAGTACAAGTCACTTCCTTTGCGGAATCCTTCTGCACCTAAGAGTGTATGAATCATCCGTACAACTTCCGCACCCTTTTCATAAATTGTCAGAGTGTAAAAGTTTGAAATTTCTATATAAGAATCTGGCCTGATAGGATGGGCCATAGGGCCGGCATCTTCAGCAAACTGGGTAGTACGCAAAAGGGATACATCTTCAATACGCTTAACCGCTCGGGAATTAAGGTCAGCGGAGAACTCTGCATCACGAAATACGGTAAAACCTTCCTTCAGACTCAACTGAAACCAATCCCGGCAGGTGACCCGATTACCGGACCAATTGTGAAAGTACTCATGCCCTACAATAGACTCGATCCGCTGAAAAGCTGAGTCCGTCGCTGTTTCTGGGCTAGCGAGCACGCAGGCCGAATTGAAAATATTCAATCCTTTGTTTTCCATAGCCCCCATATTGAAATGATCAACAGCAACAACCATAAAGATATCTAGGTCATATTCCCTTCCGTAAGTTTCCTCATCCCAACGCATCGCATTTTTAAGGGATCGCATAGCATGATCACACTTCCCAATATTTTTCGCTTCCGTAAAGATCTGCAACTTAACCTTTCTACCAGAGGCTGTTGTGAAGCTATCTTCCACATGCTCCAAATCCCCGGCTACCAACGCAAATAAGTAAGCCGGCTTGGCAAATGGATCTTCCCAAGTTACAAACTGACGACCATCTTCATATCTACCTTTCTCAATTTCATTGCCGTTGGAAAGTAGTACCGGGTGGTCCATCGGCGCGATGATGGTGGTGGTAAATTTGGACATAACATCCGGCCGATCAGGATAGAAAGTAATTTTTCTAAATCCTTCAGCTTCACATTGAGTGCAATACATACCATTAGAGAGATATAATCCCTCTAAAGATGTGTTTTCCTCCGGATTTATCCGATTGCGGATTTCCAGCAGAAATTCTGGTTTCTCTACAGGGATAGACAGGCCCTCAGGTAGAACCTGATAATCAGATGTAGATAACAAAACTCCATCCAAAGAAACCGAAAGTAATTCCAGCTCAACACCATCCAGCACTAAAGGCGGCAGCCCTGCGTCCGCTTGCGGATTTCTGCGAATATTCAAACGAGATTTGACCAAAGTTGCCTTGGGTTCCAGCTCAAAATGTAAATCAGTAGCATCCACCAGGTAATCTGGTACTTGATAGTCTTTCAGGTAAATGGTCTTTGGCTGGCTATCATTCATTATTGAAACACCTTCAGTCATTCTATGCCCTTCCGGGGCAGTATGAATTCGATTAATTGGACCAACAATATCGTTACCCGGGCTAATACTATTTATCACCCAAGTTAAAAACCGGACTATAGCTTCCCAGCGCGATTGGTGCCACGCATAGATAAGTTAGATTAATACTTGCCCTTGCAGCCTTGCCCACCGGCACTCTTGGCACATCTGCCCCCACAGACGTGGCGGCAACAGCGGCGGAGAAGCTAAA
The DNA here is from genome assembly GCF_056311705.1 of Microbulbifer sp. ABM4_008. NCBI lineage: Bacteria > Pseudomonadati > Pseudomonadota > Gammaproteobacteria > Cellvibrionales > Microbulbiferaceae > Microbulbifer > Microbulbifer sp. ABM4_008. Next base: position 3,498,120 of record NZ_CM149970.1, read on the forward strand.
AACTATCAGTACAACCATTCATATAGATAAAAACTATTAATTAATGGTCGATTATCTATCTACATAAAGCACTTATTGTCTGCCCCACCCCTTAGCACAGTAGATACTCATCAACATGGCGAGAAATTGCAGCAAGTATAATTATCCAATCTGGTAAACTCCCCATAAGGTAGAAGTAAGGGATTAAAGTATTCCTACTCCGCCCTTTTGTAACGAATAATAGATTTAAGTTTGAACTAATCTCTTGCGAGAACTCCGAGGTTCAGTGTGCGTAAACTCCGTATATCCATCATAACCCTATCTTGTTTTTTAGCTGCGCTCATAGCAGCTAGCTGGTGGAAAAAGGATATCGTTGCTTCTCAGCTAATCAATATTTTCTCAGGAGAGGTAGTTATTCAGGAGCTGACAGGACTACGACTGGGTTTTAAAGAAGTTTCGATCCAGGAAGTTCGCCTAAAGTCCAGTGTAAATAGCATTATCCTCCTTGAGGGAGTAAAAATTGTCTATCCTTTCCATATTATTTATGACCGAGATAACACTCAAAAAATTGAACTATCAATAGAGAAGCTAACCAGGAGCATGGAAGCTGAAGATATCGTTACCAAAGCCCATATCAACGAGCAGCTCCCGGAAAATAATGTCAAGACAAGTAATACATTATCGTTAAGTGCCCTAAGCCAAAGTCTAACCCGCTTTTTGCCAGGCAAGATATCCGTTAAGCAAATAGTACTCGATGGCCAATTGATTGGCGGCCCACTAAATATAGTTCGCGACAACACAAAAATTCATGCCGAAACTCCCCTTAAACACCCCCAGTTTGGCGAGATTAATTTATATTTTGAGGCTTTTTTAGGTTTGTCAGAAATCAAACTAAAACCCAGAATACTAACTAACAACTCAAAGATTCTGTCTGAATCTGATATAACTATTGCTAAACTAGAAACTGACACATGGGTTTTAAACAGTGAACTTGTATCAGAGCTGGAATCTATAGCCCCACTGATAGAGATATTTGAACCTAAAGCTAGCTCTACAACTAAGCCGACAGTATCAGGCAAAATTATAGCTACCACCGCGATTAGCTTGCCAGACAATCTGCTATCCATTTCAAGCTACCGAGAAATTGACATTCAACTTAATGGCAATAACCTAAAGGCCACAATCCCATACGCTCAACTAAACTCCAATATAAAAGCCCAATTATCTATAAGCAATCCAATAAAAATAACACTTGAATCACTATTTCCATTTAAACCTCGACATATCAAGGGGAGTGGCGAGCTTGATATAGCTTTAGGTACTGATAAAAACACCAATACCCCGCTATTAAGTGCGGACTTTAGCTCGAGCACATCGACGACATCTCCCGAATTAGATATCGAAGGTACTTTTCATCTAACAAGTGCAAATACTATAGTTAATTCCCCCCTATATCTCAGGCACTTGCCAGTACTACCTATAGATAGTGTTAATGGAGATGTGGCATTTAAGGGTAAACTTCAACTAAGTTCGCTTAACAATATTAACTCTCCAGAAGTAAATAGCTTTCAATTAGAATTAATACCAAACCAAACTATTCAATTGGATATTTCAGCTCCCACATCAGGGAAAAACTCGCCTTTAATTACTACCGGATTACATCAAAGCAAGATTCAGGCAAGCATTAAAGATCTTATCTCCATTACAGGTGACCTGACCAATCCCAACAAAAGAGATATTGAGGTCGAACAAGGATCTCTAACTGCAACAATACAAGGCTCCAATGGGGACTCGACAGTACAGTTAACCGCTAGCGGCATACAATGTCACTTCTCTGATATCAGTGCCTGTAACTTTGAGCTGAAGACAAAGGTACCCCAACTTTATGAGCGGGCCAGAGAATTAGCAGTTACCAATCTGAGCTCAACGGCCAAGGCAAAGATTGAAAGCAATCTTAAAGGTCAAAAATTCACGCTAGAGAGCATTAAAGTATCTGGAGAAAAAATGGCAACCAAAACATTGGCGGCTGACAGAGTAAACTTAGATATACCAACAGTACACTGCGAAGTAACAGAACCTACAATCTGCACTCTCCCAGAAATAAGCAGTCAGTTTGGAATTATCAACACCGAGCAATTTTCCCTTTCTGGAGACCTCAATTTTCTTGATAGTATCGTTACCATCAAAAATGGTGCTGCAGCGCTGGACAGTGAATTTAATAGTAACAATTTAGAGATTGAGACATCGGAAAAGTACAAGGTTAACTCTTCAACCAAAGGCAAGCTATCCCTGCAACACAATAAGCTAACAAGTCATAGTCAAATTAAAGCAGGTGCAATTAAAATTGATTTAAGCGGCTCTTACGACTTATCAAAATCCTCAGGTGGAGTTGAATTTTCCGTTCCTGAAGTTACCTTTAGTACGGATCGCTCTCTAAACGATACGATCCAGGGGCTTCCCCTCAATATCGTCTCGGGCAGACTTTCTGCCGGTGGTTCTGTGTCTTTGCCCCCCCGGTCCAAAGATAGTATCCATGTTTCATTGGACGATATTGCAGCAACCTATAAGGATAGTTTTGCCACCGGAATCAGTGGAGATCTAAAAGTAGAAAACGAAGATGGGCACTGGATCACACCTACACCATACTCACTATCGATAGAATCTATTAACGCGGGTTTACCAGTAAAAAATATCCAGTTATCACTGCAACTGGATAAACAGAAAGATATTACATTGCATAATTTTTCTGCTGACTTTTTGCAAGGCAAGGTTACTTCATCAGCCCTTATTTGGAATCTCGCTGAAGAGACTCGAAAAAGCATTGTACATGCACAAGGTATTTCTCTAGAGGCTTTAGCACAGGAGACGGACTCAGAGAACTTTGAGGCCAGCGGGCTAATTAATTTAGAAATCCCCATTGTAACGGGGCCTGAGGGTATCACTGTGGAAGCCGGTCACCTTCAGGGTGAAGCTCCAGGCGGACGCTTGCGCTACTACGGAGCCTTTTCTCCGCAGATGCTGGCAAGCAACCCTCAACTCAAGTTGATAGCCAATGCATTGGAAGATTATGAGTTTCAAACACTGGAAGGCAGCATAGACTATCCAGCCAGCGGAGATCTCCAACTACAGCTAAAGCTGGTTGGGCGAAGTGAGGCTATCGATTCTGATCGAGACCTGGTGATCAACCTGAACCTTGAAAACAATATCCCAGACATGTTGCGCTCATTGCAAGCCAGTCGTGATTTGACTGAAACCCTAGAAAAGCAGCTGGACCAATAGGTCAGGAGTGAAGTAGCCTTTATTGGTATGTACAAGCCTGCTTGGTTCATCACCGGTTAAGGTTGACTCAATAAAATACTTGGGTCTGCCGGCATCCAACTCACCTGCTGAACCAGGCAGGTAACACGGGCTAGGTACAAAAAGTAAAAGGGTACCAAAGAGGTACTGTGAGGAGTGTCAGATGAAAGCCAGCCGACTGATTCCTATGGGGCTGCTATACGCTATGGTTGCTACAGGGTGTACACCCACTGTAGCGGTAAAGGCTCCCAGTGAGCCAATTACAGTAAACCTGAATGTGAAAATTGAGCACGAAATTCGGGTCAAGGTCGACAAGGACCTGGACAACCTGTTTGAAGACAAGGAAGGGATTTTCTAAGGAGGCAAATATGAAGACATTAATGAAAGCCTTTTTGGCACTGAGCTTATTAATCGCCCTGCCTGCAATGGCAATTTCCCTAAATGAAGCCAAAAGTAAGGGCCTGGTTGGTGAAGCCAATAGCGGATACATCGCTATCGTAGATGCCAGCTCACCAGAACTGGAAAAACTGGTCAAAGAAGTGAATGCCAAGCGAAAAGCTGCTTACGCTCGAATCGCTGAGCGCAATAAAATTGATATAGCCCAGGTGGCAACACGCGCCGCTGAAAAGTTGGAAGCCCGCTTGTCACCCGGAGAATACTACCAGGACAACCTGGGACGCTGGGTAAGGAAGTAACTCATAGCCCGAAGACTTCAGCTCAGCAAGAAGAGATGATAAAAAACCCCACAGCCAGAAACTGGCAGTGGGGTATTATCAAGGAGTAGAGGCTACAAATTGCCAAATAGTGAATGCCCGTCGAGCCCCTGCTTCTCCATAACCTCTCTTAAACGTTTCAGTGCATCCACCTGTATCTGCCTGACCCGCTCCCTGGTGAGACCGATTTCACGCCCTACTTCTTCCAGGGTGCTCGCTTCAAAACCGCGCAAACCAAACCGCCTAGAGACCACTTCACACTGTTTGTCAGGTAACTCTCCCAACCAGCGGTTGATGCTGTCAAAAAGGTCCCTGTCCTGTAAAAGCTCTGCTGGGTCAGATTCCTGCTGATCGGGGATGGTATCTACCAAGGTCTTCTCAGAAGAGGGCCCAATGGGAGTATCTACAGAAGTAACCCGCTCATTGAGCCCCAGCATACGCTCGACATCTTCGACTGGCTTCTCAAGGAGGGTCGCAATTTCTTCTGCGGATGGCTCGTGATCCAGCTTTTGCGCCAACTCTCGAGATGCACGCAAGTACACGTTTAACTCTTTCACGACATGGATGGGCAGGCGTATGGTCCGGGTCTGATTCATTATGGCCCGTTCTATCGTCTGACGTATCCACCAGGTGGCGTAAGTGGAAAAGCGAAAACCTCTCTCTGGATCAAACTTCTCAACTGCTCGAATCAGGCCCAGATTGCCTTCCTCAATAAGGTCCAGCAGTGCCAAACCTCGGCTAACGTAGCGGCGAGCAATCTTTACAACAAGGCGAAGATTGCTCTCGATCATTCGTTTTCTTGCCGCAGCATCTCCACGCAAAGCCTTGCGCGCGTAATACACCTCTTCTTCTGCGGTCAATAGGGGGGAGAATCCAATTTCATTGAGATAGAGTTGAGTAGCGTCGAGATTTTTCTGCAAATGGCCATCGCCATCCAATCTACAAACTCTACTTTTCTCTGCCTGGGAGGGTGCGGAACTCTTTTTAGCCGCAGATTTCCGCGTGCGACTAACACCTGCTTCAGTTGAACCTAATTTCTGCTCATCATTTTCAACGTCTAACTCAGGAGGAAAGTCTTCTGCCTGGCCAGCCATAGACTGGTCTTGCCGTTGTGCTTCCATTTCCCCTGCTCCTTGTACTTTGCCAATTTCAGCCGCACAACACACTCGGACATTGATAACACAACTATCAATGCCGCAGGTATGTGGCGACAGCCACTGAATCGGCTGACCCTGGGATGGCCACGATTACAGTGACTACCTCAAGTGGTACTAGTTAAAAGTCCATTTTTATTTGCAGAGCTTTACTGCGGCCGTGAACTTACGGTAAGTAGGCAAGAGGGTCTACTGGCTGACCGTTTTTGCGAATCTCAAAGTGGAGCTTGTTGCGGTCGGTACCACTCGAACCCAGTTCCGCTATCCTTTGCCCCGCCTTTACCCTGCTGCCCTCCTTTACGAGCAACCGGTGATTGTGTGCATAGGCACTGAGGTAAACCTCGTTGTGCTTGACGATCAGCAGCTTTCCATAACCTCTCAAGGCGCTTCCTGCGTAGATCACGGTGCCATCAGCCGCTGCCAGTACAGACTCACCCTTTTCACCCGCGATATCAACTCCCTTACGCAATGGGTCCCCAAAGCGGAAGTGACTAATCACTTTCCCCTTGGCGGGCCAGCGCCAGTTGACCGATCCGCTCCGGCGAGATGCTGTTGATTGGCGCTTTGGGCTTGGTGTTAAAGATTTTTTAGCAGTGGTCGTTTGTGTTGTTTTCGGTTTAGCTTTTGCGACTGGCGCTTTTTGCTTCTTTTGCGTGCCGGCAGTGCTCTTGGTTGGCACTGAACCCGTCAGCCTGATTCTCTGCCCAGGATATATTTGATAAGGGGAGCGGATACCATTTATCGCCGCCAATTGGCGAAAATCCTTGCCGTAACGCCAGGCTATCGAATAAAGGGTATCCCCTTTACCTACCGTGTGGTGGGTAATTTTGATACTCGGGGGCTGGCGTAGGGAGCTTGAGGGAGCCTTATGGCTGGAACAGGAGGAAACGGCCTGCAGCAGAACCAGCAAGCCTAATATTTTAAACACCCCCCACAAACAATGACCGATTTTAGGGAGCTTGTTCCGCCAACATCGGCGCTCAAAAGGTTGCAAAAGATGACATTCCATTATTCTCTTTTTACATCAGACCACGGCATTTATGGAAAAAGTGTCTAAAGAAAAGCTCCAAAAATCTCTGGAAAAGTTTGATAAAACGCTGCCATACCGAGATTTTCCAGATCTTATTGCGGAGTGGCGCAAGACTTCTCTCTGTGCACCTTGCCAAAGAAGTCTACAGCGAGAACCAAGAGCGCTGCCACTAGAGCCGCAACAATTGCGCCCCCCAAATGAGCACTGTCGCCGGTTTGCTCGACATAAGTTAGCGGAGAAGTGTTGGATAGCAAAGGGGCCAATTTGCTTGATGCTTCGATTTCCCCGGACATTGGCAGTTTCCAGGGCCAAATAATCTTCAAACTACCCAACAAAACCCCGGCAAGAAATGCCAGTGTCCTGGCTACATATTTGTGCATCAGCCAAGACAACAAGCGACTGAAGAGCATCAGCCCTATTGCCGCCCCTGCCGCAAAGCACAATAGGTTTGAAATTTGGAGTTCATGAACTGCAGCTAAAACCTTGGGGTATATCCCGATTAATAACAGCAGGAAAGCGCCGGAAATTCCCGGCAGTGCCATCGCACATATTGCCAAAGCACCTGATAAAAACAGCGTAAGTGGAGTTGCCGGTATCTCCGAAGGCCGCATCTCGCTCACTGTTACTGCAAGCGCAATACCCAGTGCAAGAAAAACCAAAACAGATGGCGACCACCCGGGGATATTTCTCACAATGGGAACAATTGAGGCGAGAACCAAACCGAAAAAGAAAGACCACACAACAATTGGATAATTTTGCAGTAAGCCACTAATCAGGTGGGCCAAGCTAAAAACGCTCAACAATACCCCAAGGAAAAGAGAGAGCAAAAAGCTCCCATTAATATAGCGCCAAGTGGATAGAAACCCCTCCTTCCGCCACACTGTAATACAATGCGGGCCTATTCGACTGAGGGAGTCCAAAAGCTCCTGGTAGATGCCGGTAATAAAGGCAATAGTTCCCCCGGAAACACCGGGCACCACATCGGCAGCCCCCATTGCCATTCCCCGCAGAAGAACTCCGGGGTAGCGACTTTTTAGAACCTCAGTAAATCTCATCGAACCACGCCACCGAGTAAAGGCACGAAACGTACCGCTTCCAACTTTTCCACATCAAACTTATTACTATCCTCACGACGAGTCACCATCGTCAGGTATTGCTGCTCAGCCCCCACCGGAATTACCAAAACTCCATTGGGAGCCAGCTGTTCTCGCAGCTCATCAGGAATCATTGCAGGTGCTGCTGCAGCCAGGATAGCATCGTAAGGACCCTCTTCTTTCCAACCAAAGCCCCCACTGCTGAGCTTGTACTCTACATTGCTATAACCCAGCTCCCCCAACCGATGGCGAGCGGTTTCCAATAGAGGTTCGACACGCTCGACGGAATAAAGTTGTTCAACCAAACGAGCAAGAATGGCCGTTTGGTAGCCAGAGCCCGTACCCACTTCCAGAACTCGGTGTAGAGACTTGGCTCTACTCAGTAAGAGTTCAGTCATACGGGCGACAATGTATGGCTGGGAAATAGTTTGGCCATACCCTATGGGCAAAGCAGTATCTTCATAAGCCCGAATAGCCAGGGCCTCATCCAAAAAGAGATGTCGAGGTGTAGATGCCATTACATCCAGTACCTCCTCGTTGGATATCCCCTCTTCCCGCAATCGCTGGATCAAGCGATTACGGGTTCGCTGGGAAGTCATCCCCAGACCTTCTTGTCTCAAGCGATCCATATTCTTTTCTTGTCCATGATTTGTGCAACAGTGCCAGTCACCTAAAATTCTATGTGCACTGTTTAACATTGACCAGCTGAGCTATCTCCCGTAGCAAAGCCGTAGCAAAAGTACCCGGTGGCAAGGCAAATTCGACGATTAAATGATCACCTTCCCACTCATAGCGAAATGCCTCCGGGGATAAAATCATGGCCCGGCGCTCCTGGCTAAGACCGCAGTGCTCCAGCCAGTTGCACCAAGGCTGCCACGGAGACAACACTTGCTCTTCCAACTGCCCCAGGGCATCCGTTGACAGGTTTCTGCCACGCCCCCAAAGAGGCCCGGTTGGGTAATCTTCAGGCTCTCCAACGAGAGGGCTCTGCCAGATTCCGGTGTTGACTCGTTCAGCCAAAACCTGATTGAACAGCCAGCTACGGGCAGCAGACATGGCGAAGGCCTTTTCGCTTTTGCGGCAGCGACCGTCCTCTTCAGCTAAGTTTTTTGCCAGGCTAAGGTTATTGCCATCAATCCCAAAGCGCTGTTCACCGAAGTAATTGGGCACCCCTTTGGGAATCAGCTGAAGTACTTTTTCTGCTTTGTCCCGATCACCTTCTACATTGCGCAGACGAATCTTGAAGCGATTCCCCATATGCTCGCCGCGACGCAACTTGCGTGGTCCCCGGAAGGCCTGGAGCAATGAAATCTCATCGCTGTTAATTTGCGACCAGTCTGCTTCTGGCTTTTGTCCGAGCCATACACTGAACCATTGAGTGGTAACAGCATGTCGGTCTTTCAAGCCATAAAAGCTGGCATCCCGGCTTTGCACCCCGGCTAACTTCGCCAATTCCTTGGCAACCCAGGCGGTATTTGCCCCACGCTTTTTAACCTGTAAGTAAACATGCTCACCATCTTTATCAGCCGGTGGCATAGCCAGTTCATCGACAATAAAATCTTCTGGTTCTGTGCGAAAATCACCAGAAATTACCGCACCCCCAAGCGCTCGGGGCCAATCCAGATTCCAAACTTCAGACATCTTTGCGCTCTAATAAAACAGTAGCTTGCGCGGCGATACCCTCACCGCGACCAGTAAATCCAAGCTTTTCTGTAGTGGTTGCTTTGACACTGATCGCATCGCAATCAACACCACAGTCAGCGGCAATATTGACTCGCATTCCATCGATATGCGGAGCCATTTTGGGGGCCTGGGCAATCAACGTCATATCCGCATTAACCAGGCGATACCCTTTACTATCGATTAACCCAACAACATGTCGAAGCAGATTTCTGCTATCCGCTCCGGCAAATTGTTCATCGTTATCGGGAAAGTGTTTACCGATATCTCCCAGGGCCAGAGCACCCAGTAAGGCATCCGATAGGGCGTGCAGTAAAACATCCCCATCAGAATGAGCTACCAAACCATACCCATAGGGGATTTGTACTCCTCCGAGCACTACATGACCACCAGGGCCAAATGCGTGCACATCAAAGCCCTGACCTATTCGAAAACTCACTATCGCTTATCCTCAGTCGGGGAGTAGCGCAGACGTAAAATAGTTTCTGCAATTATGATATCGGCGGGGTGCGTCACTTTAATATTGTCACTATCACCCGTAACCAATTGCGGTGAATGGCCAAAAAACTCCAGTGCACTGGCTTCATCGGTTACAGTAACCCCCTGTTCCAGGGCTTTGCCAAGGCATGAGTGCAGAGTACTGAGAGGGGCCCGTTGCGGGGTTTGCGCCAGCCAAATACTTTCGCGGTCAACCGTTTCTTCCACACAGGCTACACCGCTAGTCACATGACTGCGCTTTAATGTGTCGCTTGCGGGGCGCGCCAAAAGTGCCATCGGTGAGACTTCGTCACTGAGTAAAGCGCAAATATCACGCTCAGACACACAGGGTCGTGCAGCATCATGGACTAAAACCGGAGTATCACCGCTTTCTCGCACCGCCAGGAAATCCAGAGCGGACTGAACAGAGTCTGCTCTCTCAGCTCCACCAATGACGGTGTGTACCAAGGGGTGGTTTGCTTCTTTCAGGTGAGGGAAGTAGGTATCCTGTTCCGACAGCGATACTACAACGCCAGCCAAACCCGGCCACCTAAGAATATTTTTTAAAGTCAGGGATAACAGTGGTCGCCCGAGCAATGGCAGGTACTGTTTCGGGCGATCAGCCCCCATACGTTTGCCAACGCCGGCAGCGGGTACAATGACCCAATAATCCTTAATCAATTTTCAGCCTCTTCCTTATCCAGGAAGATAAACAGTGTTTCCCCTTCCTTGATCAGTCCCAGGTCATAACGGGCTTTCGCTTCCACACCATCAGTGCCAACTTTCAAACTGCGGACTTCCCTAAATAGTTGACGGTTTTCCCGCACCAGCGCGATATTTTTTTCTTGCTGTTGGGCTAATTGACGCTTGAGACGGGTAACTTCGGCGAGACTACCTTCACCAACCCAAAGTCGGTACTGGGTGGCGAGGAGCATAATGGTGAGTATTGCCAGCAGCCATTTCATACGAGATTACGATATTTCGCTTGTTCGTACTTATAGTACTACAAAGAGGGGCTGGCCCCTCTTTGTAGTACTTGCACGCTAATTCAAATAATTGATTACTTGAATTCAGCGCGGCCGCGATAAGGAGCGGAGCCATTCAGCTCAGCTTCGATGCGCAGCAGACGGTTGTACTTGGCTACGCGGTCTGAACGGCAAAGGGAACCGGTCTTGATTTGACCAGCAGCAGTCGCAACCGCCAGATCCGCAATAGTAGTATCTTCGGTCTCACCGGAGCGGTGGGAGATCACAGCGGTGTAGCCCGCATCTTTAGCCATTTTGATCGCATCCAGAGTCTCGGACAGAGAGCCGATCTGGTTGAACTTGATCAAGATAGAGTTACCGACACCTTTCTCGATACCTTCCTTCAGGATCTTGGTGTTGGTTACGAACAGGTCGTCACCTACCAGCTGTACTTTTTCACCAATTTTGTCGGTGAGCACTTTCCAACCGTCCCAATCACTCTCGTCCATACCGTCTTCGATAGACAGGATCGGATAGTTGGCGGACAGATCGGCCAGGTAGCTGGCAAAACCTTCGCTATCGAACTGCTTGCCTTCGCCAGCCAGATCGTACTTGCCATCTTTGTAGAACTCGGAAGAAGCGCAGTCCAGAGCCAGGGTAATGTCATCGCCCAGGGTGTAACCGGCCTTTTCTACCGCTTCAGCGATGACTTTCAGTGCCGCTTCGTTAGAAGGCAGGTTCGGAGCAAAGCCACCTTCATCGCCAACTGCAGTGTTCAAGCTGTTGCTGGACAGTACTTTTTTCAGGGAGTGAAAGATCTCAGCACCTTGGCGCAGAGCTTCAGCAAAAGATTCAGCCTTAACGGGCTGAACCATAAATTCCTGGATATCCACATTGTTATCAGCGTGCTCACCGCCATTGAGGATATTCATCATCGGCACCGGCATAGAGTACTCGCCCGGAGTGCCGTTTACCTCAGCAATATGCTGGTACAAAGGGATTTTTTTGGAAGCAGCAGCTGCTTTAGCGGCAGCCAGGGAAACCGCCAAAATAGCGTTGGCGCCGAAGTTCGCCTTATTTTCAGTGCCGTCGGCATCGATCATCGCCTTATCCAGGGCGCGCTGATCGGTAGCATCCATACCCTTGAGCAGGTCGGCGATAGTAGTGTTGATGTTTTCAACCGCTTTCAGGACACCCTTGCCCAAGTAACGGCTTTTATCGCCATCGCGAAGTTCCAGCGCTTCACGGGAGCCAGTGGAGGCACCGGAGGGGGCGCAGGCGGAGCCAATAGAACCATCCTCCAGGATTACATCGGCTTCAACGGTAGGGTTACCGCGAGAATCCATTACTTCAAAGGCTTTAACAGCGACAATCTTGCTCATTTACAATGGGCTCCGTATTGGTACTTACTGAAAATAGGTTTTCGTAAATCAGACGTTATGCACTTTTGCTATAGCACTCAGCCTAAATAGCAGAGAGGAAAGTGCTGCGCGCCCGATCAGGGCGCGCAAAAATATCTCTTTTTTATTTCGTATCCAGCGGCTCAAAACCTTTGATCAGGTCATCTACCGCTTTCATCTGCGCCAGGAATGGCTCCAGCTTCTCCAATGGCAATGCACTGGGACCATCACACAATGCTTTGTCTGGATTCGGGTGTGCTTCCAGGAACAGGCCGGCAATACCGATAGCCAAACCTGCGCGGCCCAGCTCAGTGACCTGTGCGCGGCGACCACCAGAGGCTGCACCGGAAGGATCGCGCATTTGCAGTGAGTGGGTGACGTCAAAAATCAGCGGCGCGCCACCGGAGGCATTGATCATGGTACTGAAGCCCAGCATATCCACAACCAGGTTGTCGTAGCCAAAGCAGGCTCCGCGCTCACACAAAAGAATATTTTCGTTGCCGCACTCAGCAAATTTCTCCACCACATTTTTAACTTGCGGCGGGCTCATAAACTGGGGCTTTTTGACATTGATCACTGCACCAGTCGCTGCCATAGCGGTGACCAGATCAGTCTGGCGGGCCAGGAAGGCCGGCAGCTGAATAATATCCACGACTTCGGCAACCGGAGCAGCCTGATGTACTTCGTGGACATCGGTAATCAAGGGAACTTTAAAGGTATCTTTAATTTCCTGAAAAATCTTCAGGCCTTCTTCCATTCCCGGTCCGCGATAGGAATTGATGGAAGAGCGATTGGCTTTGTCAAAAGACGCTTTAAAAACATAGGGAATACCCAGTTTTTCAGTGACTTTTACATAGTGCTCAGCCACCTGCATCGCCAGGTCGCGGGATTCCAATACATTCATACCGCCAAACAGCGCAAAGGGCTTATCGTTGGCGACCTGGATATTTCCGACTTCAATTGTTTTCACAGTTTACTCCCTGTTATCTCCGCCTCAACTAACTTAGAGCTAAGGCGGAATTATTTTTTAACCCTGGTTTTCACGCTGCTTCATTGCGGCGGCAACAAAGCTTTCGAACAGCGGATGGCCGTCGCGCGGGGTTGAAGTAAATTCCGGGTGGAACTGGCAAGCAACGAACCAGGGATGGTTCGGCAATTCAACCATTTCTACCAGGGTATCGTCTGCAGACCAGCCGCCAATTTTCAAACCGGCTTGCTGCAGGCGATCAACGTAGTTGTTGTTCACTTCGTAGCGGTGGCGGTGGCGCTCTACAATGACGTCTGCGCCGTAGATATCGCGAGCCTTAGTGTCTTTAGCCAAGCGACACTCCTGGCCGCCCAAGCGCATGGTGCCACCCAGGTCGGACTGCTCGTCGCGCTTCTCGATATTGCCTTCGCTATCGATCCACTCTGTGATCAGGCCGATAACTGGGTGCGGGGTTTTAGTATTGAATTCAGTACTGTTGGCACCTTCGAGGCCGAGCACATTGCGCGCGAACTCGATAACCACAGACTGTAAACCGAGGCAGATGCCCAGGTAAGGAATATTGTTTTCACGAGCGTAGCGAACAGATTCAAGCTTGCCCTCTAAACCGCGCTCACCAAACCCACCGGGAACCAGGATTGCATCGGCATCCTTGATCAGGTCAATGCCGTTCTCACCCTCAACGTCTTCAGCGTTGATAAAGTCGATATCCACTTTGCAGCGATGCTTGATACCCGCATGGGTCAGGGATTCGATCAAGGACTTATAGGCATCCAGCAACTCCATGTATTTGCCAACCATGGCAATTTTCACTTCGTGCTGCGGGTTCAGCTTGCCATCGACCACTTCATCCCACTCGGAAAGGTCTGGTGCCTGGCATTCCAGCTGCAGTTTTTCCACAACGATATCGTCGAGGCCGTAACTGTGCAGAAGACGCGGTACGCCGTAGATGGTCTTGGCATCGGGCAGAGGTACAACAGCGCGCTCTTCCACATTAGTGAACAGTGCGATCTTGCGGCGGGAGTCCTCATCGATCTCGCGCTCGGAACGGCACAGCAGAATATCCGGCTGCAAGCCGATAGAACGCAACTCTTTAACAGAGTGCTGGGTCGGCTTGGTCTTGGTTTCACCAGCAGTGGCAAGGAAAGGCACATAGCTCAGGTGGATCAACAGGGCGCGATTGGTGCCCATTTCCACACGCAGCTGACGCACAGATTCCAGGAACGGTTGGGATTCGATATCACCTACGGTGCCACCGATTTCAACAATAGCGACGTCGACATCGCGGCCACCTTCTACAACGCGGCGCTTGATCTCGTCGGTAATATGGGGGATCACCTGTACGGTGCCACCCAAGTAGTCACCACGGCGCTCTTTGCGCAGTACGGTCTCGTACACGCGGCCGGTGGTGAAGTTGTTACGCTTGGACATCCGGGTACGGATAAAGCGTTCGTAGTGACCCAGGTCCAGGTCAGTCTCGGCACCATCCTCGGTGACATACACCTCGCCGTGCTGGAAGGGACTCATGGTACCCGGGTCTACGTTGATGTAGGGGTCCAGTTTGAGGATGGTAACCTTGAGGCCGCGGGCCTCGAGAATGGCGGCCAAAGAGGCGGAGGCGATACCTTTCCCCAACGAGGAAACCACGCCACCAGTTACAAAAATATAGCGCGTCATGCAAAACCTTGGTCAGTTGAGCGCTCGATGAATGTCGAGCTTACAGGGCTGGCCCGGGCGGATAATCCAGCTTCTCCCGGTGCCTTTTAGACGGGGCGCCAGGGTAGCAGAAACCCCCTTAACACTCAATCGAAAAACCGCCAGCCGGGTGGTTCATCCGGGATGGCGCAGCCTGCTTTGCATGAAAAGAGCCCCGCGACAGCCACCAGATCACCCCCCAAAAATACCAATGGGACACGATCCCTGAGCCAGGGCTCTAGAGCCCACTCCTGCAAGAGCTTCTTAAGCGTTTGTGACCTGGAGCGATTTACCGGGTGCGCACGCTCCCCTCCTTTGCGATAACACACTCGATAATCGCCCACTGGCCAATCCGACAAGGGCCGAAGAATGCCACCCGCTGGCAGAGTGAGATTAGAGCGGCCATCCCAGTGCCAACTTTTATCGGAGTTATTGGCAATTGGCGCCAGCTCAGGGGTCAGGTAAAGGCGATTCCGAAAACGTCGCACCACTCGCCCACCCATATTAACTTCAAGCTGTGCGTCCTCTGCAGCATGAGTCACCTGGAAAAGCGCCTGATTTAATAGGGCTGACTCTGGCGGCTGCCCCCCTTGGCCCAATACCCAATGCCGCATAAGGTTTTTACGGCGCCCCTCACTAAGGCTGAAGAAGCGAGGCAGGGCCAGACTTTCGCCAAATCGCTCCGCCTTTAAATCAGCCTCCTCCAGGTCAGCAAGTGCCAACTCAGACAGTAAGTCCGCAGACTCCCTCAGGTTCTCCGCTGCCCGAGCGATCTGGCGACTCGCTCCCCAACGCTGGTTGAGCAGTGGCACAACTCGATGCCGAAAAAAATTACGCTCCAAGGCCTCATCCGCATTGCTGTCATCTTCAATCCAGCTCAATCCGTGAGCCTCAGCCCACTGCTCTAGCTCTTTTCGCCCCGCTCCGAGTAGAGGGCGCAGTAAGTACTTATTATCTCCGATAGTTCGGCTTTCGGACATGCTGGCCAATCCCAACACGCCCGCGCCCCGCATTAAGCGCAGCAGGAAAGTCTCAGCTTGGTCATCCGCGTGGTGACCGAGAAGAATTTGATCACCTTCGGACATCACCTGATTGAAGGCCGCATATCTCGCCCGGCGAGCCCCCTGCTCCAATCCGCCATCTTTGTAATCAACAGTAACCTGGATGGCTGTAAAGGGTACCGCCAGATTTTCAGCAAACTCTTTACAGTGAGCCAGCCAAATGTCCGCATTTGCATTTAGGCCATGGTGAATATGAAGCGCACGCACGGGAATCTGGCAAGTTACCAGAAGGTGCAGGAGAACAGTGGAGTCCAGACCACCAGAAAACCCCACCCACAACTGGCCGCTGGCAGGGTGGGACTTTAGTAACCCCTTTATCAGAGTTGGGAGTTTTTCAGGGAGGTCTACGGGTTTCACAAGGGGTCGAGCCAGAATCAAATTTTCAAAAGTATACTGCCAAACCCAGCAAAGGCGGCTAGAGCCCTTTAGCTGGGCTCTACAGCACCCTTCTCACTGCCAGCCCTGGCTTCGCAATTAAGCCGGCGGTACTCGGTCGGCGTCATACCCACCATTTTCTTAAAAAAGGAGTTAAATGTAGCCTTGGTATTAAAGCCCGAGGACAACATTACCTCCATCACGGTGAGCCCCACATTTTGCGGCTCCCGCAACATCCGTTTTGCCTCATCTATACGGTAACGGTTTACAAACTCGAAGAAGTTGCACTGAAAATGACGATTAATCGTCTGTGAAAGCAACCTGCGTGATACCTGTAACTGCCCGGACAACTGCTCTAGGGTAAGGGCTGGAACCAAGTAAGGCTTTTCTTCCCGCATATAATTTTCAATTTGGGCTGCCAACTCCAGGTCAATCTCAGGCTCCCCATTAGCATCCTGTTCCAGGTCAGAACCTACACCTTCCCCGGACTTCTCCACTTTATGCCCATCGCCCTCAAACATTGAGGAGTAACTGAGACTAAAGAAGATCATGGTACTAACCAAAACAAATACGGCGTAGTTACTAAACAGCCCCATCGCTCCAATATCCAACTGAAGCTGCCACTCCTGCGCCAACCCTACCGCCAGGTTAATCATCAGAGCCCAAATACGAACCAGCAAGAAGCCCCAGATCAACACCAGCAGCCAAGTCAGGTCAATTTTCTCAATACTGGAATGATTATCTCGAATCTGCCTGCGGCATCGACGCACCTCAAAAAGACACAAAACACCGAAAAGTACCCGAAGCGATTCACGAGCCAATCCCAACAAGTGATCGAACATTGAGCCAGTAGTTAAATTCTCCCCACGCAGCATGGCTGTCTTGGTTTCGCTATCAAATTGCCAGTAGGAGAAATATTCAAACACGACTGCCAGAAAAAAAGGCAGCAAGTACCAAAGGTCCCGCCTGGAAATCCTAAACCCCTCGCGAGTTAAGGAGCGGGTATACCACAGTAACAGGGGGCCTTCTAACCAGTAGGCTGCGCCAAATACAAAAAACAAGTTCGGGGAAGTCTCAATGGACCAACTGCGGAAACCCTCACCAAAATTAATCAGGATATCCAGGGGAATAGCGGCTTGTGAGAACAGAAATAGCGCCAACAAGGTGTTGCTGAAACGCCGCTCACGACGAATCACTAACAACAACAGTGCAAAAACAGCGCACTGATAACTGGTCATTATCAGAACAATATCGTGGAAATTGAATAGTAAAGCGTCCATTGATACTCAAATAGCCCTTCTACCTTCTTGAAAGGTCTAGACATTCCTGCGAAGTCGCGCCTTGATTGTGAACCGCTCTGCATGCCAGAAGTATCACGGAGTTATTCAGAGGCTCCCTAGAAAGATATTACCACTAAACCACCATCGGCCCGCCCAAATAAGGGGTAAAGCTTTAGGTAATACCTGAATTTGTACGTCCAGATTTGGGTATTACCACAATTCAAGACGACGAGTTTAAGCCCCCAAGACAAAATCTCCTTACCAGTATCGATTCACTAGAAAAGAACTAACTCTTCAAGCAACAAGAGGAGACCGGGATGATAAACCGTCGGAAATTTATTCAAGGGCTGGCCACTGTGGGCGGGACCTCTCTGGCCTTAATCTGCACAGAGCAGCAAGCTCTTGCGGCGGCAGATAATTTTTTCAAATCGCAAAGAACTGACGCCTACCGGGCACGGCTTTTCTCTATTGAGCAACTCACCACCCTGCACAAAATCTGCTCCTACCTGATACCCGCAACGGATACTCCCGGCGCAGCTGAAACAGAGTGCCATTTATTTGTCGATCACTATTTGACCGACTGCATAGAAGAGCAGACCCAGCTAAAAACCAAAAAGCTCTTACATGAGTTGGATGAGCGTGCCACCACCCGGTATGGATACCCCTTTATTCATCTTGCCCCAGAACAATCGTTTGCTCTACTCGAATCACTCGACACCGGAATAGCCCCCTTTAACCCAGACTTACAGCAAGATTTTAGGAATCTTAAATTCCTGGTGTGCCTTGGCTACTACACCAGCTTTACCGGAGCCACCCGTGAGCTTGCTTACCAAGCAATTCCCGGTGGGTTCAAAGGTTCAGTTCCCTTGGATCAAACCGGGAAGGCCTGGGGTTCACTGCCACGTATTTAAAGGAAAGTACTATGCAAAATGATGAATTATTGATCCAAAAAGAAAGCCAGGTATTTGACGCAATCGTTATAGGGTCAGGTATTAGCGGTGGCTGGGCAGCAAAAGAACTAACCGAACGAGGGTTAAATACCCTGATGATAGATCGGGGCAGAATGGTAAAACACGGTCAGGACTATCCCACAGAAAACAAGGGACCTTGGGAATTCCCACTCCGTACTAAAATGAACCTGAAAGAGAAAAAAGAAATCTACCCGATACAAAGTCGTAGTATTTTTCTCAATGAAAGCACCAAGCATTTTTTCTGCAATGACAACGAACAACCCTACTCCACAGAGCCCGGCTCAGACTTTACCTGGATTCGCGGCAATCAAGTAGGGGGCAAAAGCCTTCTCTGGTTCCGGCAGTCATATCGATTTAGTAACCACGACTTTCTCGCAAACAAACGTGATGGCGTAGGAGTTGATTGGCCCATTCGCTACAAGGATATTGCACCCTGGTACAGCAAAGTCGAACGCTTTGCCGGAATCAGTGGCAATACGGACAATATTGAGCAGCTGCCAGACTCCGAATACCAACCACCATTTGAGATGTACCAGTGTGAACAAGACATCAAGTCCAAGTTTGAAAAGCAGTACAGTGATAAGCATTTCATTATTGGAAGAGCTGCTCACCTGACCAAGCCAAACCGGGAACAGGTAGCCCTAGGCCGATACAACTGCCAGGCTCGTAACCAGTGCCAACGAGGCTGCTCATTCGGCGGCTACTTTTCTACACAAAGCGCCACCATGCCAGCCGCAATGAGAACCGGCAAACTACAAATTGCCAGTAATAGCGTGGTACACAGCCTTATTTACAACTCGCAAAAGAACCGAGTAGCTGGCGTAAGGGTAATCGACAGCGAAACCCTGCAACAACGAGAGTATTTTGGCCGAATCGTTTTCCTCTGCGCATCCACATTGGGCTCAACCCAAATACTCCTCAACTCAGCCAACAAGCATTTCCCCAAGGGGCTCGCCAACAGCTCTGGTGTACTGGGCCACTACCTTATGGATCACAATTACAATGCCTCAGCCCACGGCTTTATTGATGGTTATGAAGATGAGTACTTCTCCGGGTGGAGACCAACCGGCATCCTGATTCCCAATTTCCAATATCGCCCCGAACTTTACCGAAAGCACTACAAGCGCGGCTACCAGATTTCAGGAAGCGCCTATCGGCAGGACTGGCGGACAATGGCTGCTTCCGAGGGGATTGGAAAATCTTTCAAAGAAAAACTGCAACAACCTGGGCGCTGGGGATTTTGGATCGGTGCACAGGGAGAGATGTTACCGAGGCACGAAAACCAGGTCAGCCTCCACTCCACCAAAAAAGATAAGTGGGGAATCCCGCAACTACATATCAATTGCCAATGGTCTGAAAATGAGCGCCTAATGATGGAGGATGCCTGTGAGACCATGCAAGCTATGCTTAAGAATTTGGGGCTAAATGACGTTAGTGGACAAGTCACTAGTGATAAATATCCCCCTGGAAGCGCCATCCATGAGGTAGGCACAGCACGAATGGGTAGTGATAAAACCAACTCAGTTTTAAATGGGCACAACCAATCGCACGATATACCCAACCTTTTTGTAACCGATGGCTCCTGCTTCGCCTCTTCAGCAGTTCAAAACCCCTCTCTAACTTTTATGGCATTAACTGCTCGAGCCGCAAACTATGCAGCCAGCGAACTTTCTGCGGGGAGATTATAAAAGTGATAAGCCTACGAAATTTATCTCGCAATCTGTTTACAGCTCTTCTCTTGACAACTTTACCTACCTTAAAATCAGTCGCAGTAGAAGTGAATATGACTACTGAGAAAATTGAACCCCAACTCGGGGTTCAACTATGGTCTGTTCGCCATGAGTTGAACCGGGACTTTTCAGGCACACTAAAAAGACTAAAAGCAGCAGGTTTTAATCCGATAGAACTGGCTGCGGAACTAGGTCCGTACAAAGAAAAGCCAAAGGAACTCCGCTCTCTACTGGAGCAATTAAAGCTAAAAGTGAGCGGTGCACACGTTTCTATTACCCAGCTGCTCCCGGAATCAATTGATGCAACGGCCACTTATTACCAGACCCTGAGTGCCGAATACCTAATCGTTGGCTGGGACCCGAGAAGCTGGGACCCTAACGGGGTAGACAAGTTAATATCGCAGCTTCGCAGTGCGCAATCCGTTCTTTCCAAGTACGGTTTGAAAATGGGATTTCATAATCACGATAAAGAATTTTCCACTTACCAAAACACAACTTTCTGGGACTATATATCCCAGTCTACTGATGACAATTTCATTTTGCAGTTAGACATCGGCTGGGTTTCTGCGACAGGCAAAGATCCCATCAACTATCTAAAACGATATCCGGGGCGAACCTATACCACTCACTTTAAATCCTGGGTTCCTGATGAGAATATTAACAATAAAGCTATAGTCGGCATGGATCTAATAGATTGGCCTTCAATTATTGAGGTCAGTATCGAAGTCGGCGGCAGCCAGTGGATTATTCTTGAGCAGGAGACTGCGCCAAAGGGTATGAAAACAATAGAGGCACTTATAAAATCAAAAGCAAATCTTCAGAAATACCTTTCATCGTATATGTCCACTAGAAAGGATATAAAATCATGAAATACCTACTCCCCGCCCTATTGACTTTGATACTTCAAACCAGCAATTGCATAGCAATGACAACCGCCCCAGAAACTTACAACTATTTAAGAATTCCCTATCCGCTGGAAAAACAGCACACTATTCAAGAACCAAGCATCGCACCTTCAAAAATCACTATCACCGCCACAAAAGGCAGCGATTTATTCACTAATGCCGACAGCTCTTATCAAATAGACAATGCCCCAAGATTAATTTTCGCACCGAAATCTGACTTTATTTTTTCCGCAAAAGTCTCTGTAGACCTTGAGAAAAGCTTTGATGGAGCCGCTTTAATTGTTTATGTAGACGAGGGAAACTGGGCAAAACTTCTACTTGAGAGGTTTAACTCTGGCAGAAATGGCATAGCGTCTACCGTGGCTTATGAAGGTGGTGACGATGCCTATCATATAGAAACCCAGAGGGAGTATAGTTATCTAAAAATTGCGAGAAAAGGAACTACATACTTCTTTTATCACTCAGAGGATAGCAGACACTGGTCATACCTTCGATCATTTTCCCTGCAGATCTCCAAGTCCACCAGGATTGGTTTTCTCGCCCAATCACCTACAGGCCCCAAAGTACAAGCTTTGTTTTCTGATATTAACTTTGAGGAAAAAAACAATTACAGACTATATGCAGGGAACCTAACGACCCGACTGTCGCCTCGAAGAAAAAGATTCGAGAGAACATTAATAACACCCTTCGAGATACATAGCTATGACAAGCGCAACTTCTGTCATAGCTATGCATCTCGAACCACCCGGGAAATGCTTGTCATCAAGCAGTCCGAGCCAAGGGTCTGCTTATACCAAGAAGATACCCAGAGAGAAGCTGATAAAATTCTTCAGGCTTTTCCAGCATAGGGCTGTGCCCGCAATCATACACTTCACAATAATCCAAATTATCATTCTGGGAGGCCAGCGACCGCCAGGATTCAGCCGGTGTTATTTGATCGAAGTCTCCCCATATTAACTTGATCGGGCATCTCACTTTCTTCAGACTGCCATAAACATCATACTTCCTACTTATATTCAGCCATTTAACCACTGATTTAAACGTTTCGTTAGTGGAGAAAATAGTATTGATATCGGCGACGCCCTTTTCGTAGTCCGGTTTCGGCAGGCGGTTAATATCTCGGAAGACCCGCTCACAAAGTATATTTGCTGCTCCAGGTACCGATCCGCGTAAATCAGAAAGGGAAACTCCTGCCTCCAATTCCTCAAGCCCCGGGGCTCCACTGATAACCACCCCAGCTACCAATTCAGGATATTTTGCGGCAAAATCTAACGTAATAAGCCCACTCATCGAATTGCCGACGAGAATGTTATTATCCATATCTCCATTTAACTGGAGACACTCTCTAATCATTTCGTGCGCCGAATCCAACTTACCCATAAAAACCTCGGGGATAGATGGCTCGATAACAGTTATTTTATGCCCCTGCTGCCGGCAAGCATCTGCAACCTGGCTCCAGATCCATCCACGCGCGAAAAGTCCTGGTAAAAAAACGATATGACAAGGTGCCATTAGTTCCTCCAATTCCATTTCAAGTTAATTTATCCGCACCATCCCCGGCACTACCATGACCGGGGACCTCAAAATGCACAAAATCAAACAGGGAACCAACCCACCATAACCGCCATAATTCAATGGAAGGCCAGGTCTGAAAAGTAAACACTCGAAAAATAACCAGCAATAAGAATGCCAACTATCCAAGAGCCCTAATTTTGAAAGCGAAGTCATACTAACCAGAGAGGAATGGCAGCTTCATTTCAAATCAATTACCTTTCTGTTCCCGAGAAAATGGAACCTGCGCAAAGCCTACCCTACTCCAAAATTTAAATAAGATTAGAAAATAAAATTTATTGAATTATTTATTCGCTTGCACGTTTGCAGTGCCTGACAAATCAATACAGCACCAATAGCGGCAATAATTTTGTGACAAGTAATACTATGAAGGCGTGAAATAACAAAAATCAGGAGAGGTAGATTTACTGTGGGATAACGCTATCCAATATACTAAAAAGGGAGAAGGAAATAACACACTGCGCTCGGGACCCTATGAGGCATGGATGCCGATTAAGAGCTTACAGGGACATATTCACAGCGTGTCTCGAGTGAAGTGTATTCTTTCCTTCCACTCCAATAGTAAATCTATGGGATAAAAGAAATAGTAATATCTGGAAAGAAGAGATTGGCGGGCAAAGAAGTGCCAACGGGATAGAACATCACACTGGCACCGTTCCTGTGAGAACAAATTGTTTCAGCCGCTAACCGGAACCAAAAAACAGGCTCCGGTTAGAACTGAGGGTAATTAGCCCCTTTAGTGTGTTGTAACTTAACCGTCACAACGAATATCAGCAGATACTCCAGCTTCCGGGGTCAACTTAACGTTGGCAACCGCAATAGCCATCGGAGCTTCACTCTCCAAACCAAAGGCGCTAAACACCTTGCCGAAATCCGCACCGGCTTTTACAAAACACTGCAGATCTACAGAAACCCGGGTCCAGCTTTTCTGCTCCATGGATTTCAGCGCAGGCTCCAGCGGTACCTTGGCAGAACAACCATCACCACAGTTCATGGTAGCCACCACCGGCTTTTCAATTGGCTGATCGACACGAATATTCAGTGTCAGCGCAGATTTCTCTTCCAGGTAGACATTCAGGTCCTGCATATATTCAGCAGACAACTGAACTGCGCCAGGACGCAGGCCTTTCCAGGTAATCAGTCGAGCATCTTCCTGGGAAGACATATCGATGGAGCTGACAGTGATGTTTTTATCGTCTCCGCTAACCGCGAAGTTACCGTGTACAGGTACAGCCTCTGCCCCAGCTTCAGCAATATTCAACACCCAGGGAGCTTGCGGGCGGGATACCAACAGCCAGGCTTCTTCCAAACCGCCACCGGCACTGGATTCACTGGTCTCAGGCAATTCGTTGCTCACCAGGGATTCCTGTGCCGCAGCCAGGCCATAGCCCAACTCAAACAATGGCTCGTAATTGTCGTGGTATGGATTTAGGACATTCTGATAACTGTGCATTGGCCAGCTGAATGGCAGCTTGCCAGTAAAGTCGTAATGGGCTTCCCCATCGGCGCCTTTAATTAGCACATCCGCAACACCAGCACCTTCAGAGCCAGGCAGCCAGGCAGCAACAAAGGCACCGGACGCATTCAATTCACTGTTAATCCAAAGCGGACGGCCGGACAGGAACACACTGACTACCTGAACACCCTGCTCGCGCAGTTTTTTCAGCAGCGCCAAATCCTTCTTGTTACCACGCTGGTATTCCAGGTTGGTAATATCGCCGTGCCACTCTGCATAGGGCTCTTCGCCAAATACAACAATAGCAACCTTGGGCGCCTTACCATTGGCAAAAGTGGCATCTGAGAAGCTGCCATCCGCACTCAACACCGCTTCACCGCCAGCCGCTTTAACCGCCGATGAAATACCTTCAAAGATGGAAGTGGCACCGGGGAAATCTGCGCGCGTGTTGCCGGTACCCTGCCAGGAAATCGTCCAACCACCACTCTGCTTGGACAGGTTATCCGCACCATCGCCGGCAACCAGAATATTCTGGTCCGCAGCCAATGGCAGCAGCTGGTCGTTGTTTTTCAGCAACACCAGGGATTTGCGTACCGCTTCACGAGCGATTGCGCGGTGCTCTGGGTTGCCCAGGATGCCGTCTTTGCCTGCCAGCGGCATATTGCGGTCAAACAGACCTGCGCGGATCTTGACTCGCAGGATACGGCGAACGGCATCATCGATACGCTCTGCACCGATTTCACCGCTCTTGGCCTGGGCCAGGGTGTTGTTATACAGGGCTTTCCAGTCCGCCGGTACCATAAACATATCCAGGCCGGCATTAATCGCCGCTGCACAGCTCTCTACGGTGCAACCGGGCACGAAACCGTGGCCATTCCAGTCGCCTACCACAAAGCCATCAAAACCAAGGCGCTCTTTCAACACAGTGGTCAGAAGGTATTTGTGGCCGTGGAGTTTTTCACCGTTCCAGCTATTGAATGAAGCCATAACGGTCTGTACGCCAGCCGGCAGAGATGTCAGGTAACCCGCTGCATGGACTTCTGCCAGTTCTTTTTCCGGAACCGCATTATCACCTCGGTCAATTCCTCGATTCGTACCACCGTCACCGACAAAGTGCTTGGCAGTGGCTACCAGATTTTCGCCGCGCAGGAATTCAGCGCTGGATTTTTCGCCCTGCAGCCCCTTCACCATTGCCTCGGCATAATCCGCAACAATCTTGGGATCTTCTGAGTAGCTCTCGTAAGTTCTACCCCAGCGATCATCGCGCACTACCGCGACGGTGGGAGCGAAAGTCCAATCGATACCGGTCACAGCCACTTCGCGGGCGGTGGCGCTGCCAATACGCTCAATCAGCTCCGGGTCTTGAGCGGCACCCAAACCAATATTGTGCGGGAACAGAGTCGCACCGATCACATTGTTGTGGCCGTGAACCGCATCGGAACCCCAGATCAGGGGAATCGCAACACCGCCATCGGAAGTGTCCATAGAAGCCTTAAAGAAGGCGTCAGAAAGGGCCAACCAGTCTTGCGGCGTGGCAAACTTATCGTTGTTCGGGAAGGCGCCACCACCATTCAATACGGAACCCAGGTGATAGGTCTTCACATCTTCAGGAGTAACGCTGCGGATTTCCGCCTGGATCATCTGACCCACTTTCTCTTCCAGAGACATGCGGGACATGATTTCAGTGATTTGGGCTTCCAGCTTTTCATCGCGTGGTAAGGCTGGCTTGAGTTCAGGCCAGTTGTCGATGCCCTCGGCGGCACTGGTGCCAGTATCGGCCTGCGCTTTATCGGCTTTTGGCTCAGTTTGTTGGCTCTCGGAATGACACCCGGCGAGCACAGAAGCACAGAGCACAAAGCCCAGCGAAAATCGCTTACTAAAATTCACGAATAACTCCCAAAATTATTCCACGCTTGTTAACTGGCTCTACGAGTTGCGCTCAGACAAACTTCAGAGGAAATATCTCCAAAGCCCTACACCCAGCGCGACCTACTATCGCCATATTTATTATGCCGCACATCACCTGCCCCGGCAGTTGTGCACGGTCTGCCTCCACCGAGCTGAAATATTAGAGATAACTCCAGATCCAGCTCTCGTCGGAATCAAGTTCTGCTAATGCCGTATTCACCGATCGGCCATAAAACTGAGTCATGGCTACCCAGTGGGCACAGTTCGCAATGACAACAAATTGCAGTACTTGTCTCTACAGGCCAATAGAAATCCGATGGGCTGGTCCAAATTGCAGACAAGGCGGAAAGGATAAATGAAGGTTCTACTCCACCGCGCTACCGCGCAGGGTTCGTGAAAAAGCCCCGTAATAAACGATGTAGCAGTAACACACCAGAGGCACCAAAAATGAATACTGGATACCGGCGCTATCAGCCAGCATTCCCTGGAAAAGAGGAATAATTGCACCGCCTACAATAGCCATGCATAAGATACCGCTACCCTGGCTGGTATGTTTGCCCAGCCCGCGCAAAGCCAGGCTGAATATAGTCGGGAACATAATCGAGTTGCACAGGCCCACTGCAACTATGGACCAGACCGCGATCGGGCCTGACGTCATCATTGCGATTGCTATTAGTACCACCGAACCCAGGCCACAAACCGCCAGGGTTTTTCCAGCAGAGACAAAGCGCAGCAAAAAGGCCCCGGCAAAGCGCCCAATCATCGCTCCGCCCCAGTAATAAGAGACATACTTTGACGCTTCAAAAGGAGCCATCTTGGCCACTGATGGCTCACCAAAGAAACTCACCAGAAAACTGCCAATAGCCACCTCCGCACCCACATAGGCAAAAATACCTACAGCCCCCAGGGTCAAGCGGGGGAAACGCCACAGAGAAAACACATCGTGACCATCCGCTCCTCCACCCTGTTGGTGCTCGGGAATGGCCGGCAACCTAATCCAGGAAAAGAAAGCGACCATCACCAGTAGTAGAACCGCTAACCAGAAATAAGGGGTCTCCACCAAAGCCGCTTCGCGAGCCCTGAACTCAATAATACTCGCCGCTGTATCCGGGTCAGCGGTAATAGTAAGTCCCGCAAAGAAAACTGCGCCGCCAATCACCGGTGCCAAGGTGGTTCCCAGGGAGTTAAAAGCCTGGGTAAGATTCAGTCGACTGGGCGCCGTGCGAGCACTGCCCAGCGCGATAACATAGGGGTTTGCGGAAACCTGCAGCAGGGTAATCCCGGAAGCCAGAACAAACAGCCCCAGCAAAAACACTTCGTAGATTTGTAGGCGGGCAGCGGGGATAAAGACCAGGCAGCCCGCACAAGCCACCAAAAGCCCGAGCACCAGACCAAGCTGATAACCAACCCGCCTCAACAACATGCCTGCCGGCACAGATACCAGAAAATAGGCGGCAAAAAAGTAAAACTGCACCAAGACAGCCTTGGTGTAACTCAACTCAAAAACATTTTTTAAGTGTGGCACCAGCACATCGTTCAGGCCGGTAATAAATCCCCAAATCAGAAATAGGGACGTAAGTGCAATTAAGTTGATATAACGCGGGGCAACGCCGGCCGCTACTCCGGCACGGGCATCAGTGTCATATTTAGCCATCTCGCTCGAGGAGAACCCCGATTCGGGCAACATCTGGCTCATCGGAAACCGATCCCCAAATCTAAACTATTTCTTTCTAGCGGTTGGTCCATTCACCCGGAATTTTTTCCGCCACCACATGATTTTGCGCAAAAGTTAGTATCACCTCTGCGACTGTGGATTCATTCAAGCCGTTAAAGGCCCTGCACATTTTTACCACAATTATTGGCAACTACCTATCTACTCAACCAAATTTCAAATTACTGTTTTTGACCAGATAGACAATCTAAAAGTGTCGAGCTGGATAAACAGAAGTACCACTGAACTTTAGCCTCAAAGAAGTCCGGGCTGATTAACTCGTATTTAAAAATAGAGAGGAGTTGTCTTCTGAATCGAGATTGCCGAAAATTACTCGACTATTCACCCCGAAATCAGATAAAAAGGACTTTCTCGGGGATAAGTCGGAAGTGTGGCGCTCACCCCTCTGGCGGGTCACGTTTCTGCAAGGTAATATTCTGCGGATAATAATGAACGCGACGATGAGCGTCTATCCCGTCCTTTTCACAATACTAAATATGCGGGAAATCATGCAGTACTCGACCCGTCTAGATACGAGACCGAACACTGAAATTCAGTCGACCCGCTGGTTTTGGAAACTGCAGCTGGTCAGCTGGGTTGGCATACTGCTGGTCACTTTTCTTTCACTGACCCTGTGGCACTCCCCTACCGAGTGGCCTCACTTCGAGCCGGTCAATACAGTATTCCAGTGCGCTATTGCATTTTTATTATCCCTGTTTCTAAAACCAATTTTTGATGTTGCCTGGGAATCAGAGCTCGCTTTCCGCACCGTGATCTACCTTCTGGCTGTCGCTGTTATTTCCGGAATATGGACCCTGGTTCGAATGGAGGCTTATATACGCCTCAGTGGTGAACACTCGATCTGGTCTGAGTTCGGCGGCTGGTATTACGCCTCTTTATTTGTATTTTTATTCTGGAGCGCCCTGTACTGCGGGGTAAAATATCACTTCCTACTCAATGAAGAGCACAAGAAAATGCTGGAGGTTGCAGCAGTACATGAGCGGGAGCAGCTCCGCAGACTTCAGGCAGAGGCCATCGCCAATGAGGCGCAACTAAAAATGTTGCGCTACCAGCTCAACCCCCACTTTCTCTTCAATACGCTCAACTCCATTAACGCTCTAATTCGATTCCAGCAAGCTGATGAAGCGCGGGAAATGGTTGTGCGTCTCAGTGATTTTTTAAGGCTCTCCCTAAAAGAAGACCCGATGCAGAAAGTTGAGCTTGAACGAGAGATCGAGGCGGTATTGCTCTACTTGGAGATTGAAAAAACCCGCTTTGCCGACAGGTTGTCCGTAGACCTGTCGATCGATGAAACCGTACGCCGCGCACAAGTGCCCAGCATGTTGCTGCAACCACTGGTAGAAAACTCGGTAAAATATGCCATAGCCCCCAACGAAATGGGGGGCACTATCGGTATCCACGCGCACAACACCGATGATCGCCTAGTGCTGGAAGTCTACGACACCGGTTGCCCAGATCACTTTGCCAGCGAATGTGACCCGGAATCCTCCTCAACGGGAGTGGGCCTCAAAAACGTACGCGAACGGCTATCGACGCTCTACCCGCAAGATTTCAAAATAGAACAAAACAAAAATTCTGATGGCGGTATGCAAGTACTCATCAATATTCCACTGGAAATTTCCAACCAATCAACCCACCTGACACAGGGAGAAGTTCAATGAGCAAGCTCAGCGTCGTACTGGTGGACGACGAGCCCCTGGCTTTAAGACTACTGAAAAGTATGCTCGAAGAACGCAAGGACCTGGATATTCTCGCCTGTTGTCGCAATGGCCGGGAAGCTGTCCAAGCAGTTTCAGAGCACAACCCAGACCTACTCATTCTCGATGTGCAGATGCCAGGAATGAACGGTTTTGATGTGGTGCGCAACCTACAGGCAGACACCATGCCCCTGGTCATCTTTGCCACAGCCTACGACCAATACGCCCTTAAGGCTTTTGAAGTCCACGCAGTTGACTATGTACTCAAACCACTGGACCCGCGCCGACTGGAAACCGCCCTCGACCGAGCCCGCCAGCGCCAGGCACAGATGATATCCAAAGGAGGGGATGGCCATCAGGAAGAGAAAAATCGCCTGATGCGATCTTTCGAAAGCAGTGCCGGCAAAGCATCAAGCGGAGAGAACGTCGCTGCTTCAAGCCAACGTCTCGCCATTAAAGACCGGGGCAGTATCACCATGGTTAGCCAACCGGATATCGAGTGGATCGATGCGGCGGGGGACTATATGTGTGTGCATGCCAAAGGGGAAACCCATGTAATGCGCAGCACCATTAAAGACCTGCAAAAACAACTCTGCCCGGACACTTTTAAACGCATTCACAGATCCACACTGGTTAACCTGAACTTTATTGTACATATCAAGGTTTTAACCAAAGGCGAATACTTTCTCACCCTGAGCAGCGGTGCAAAGCTGAAAGTAAGTCGCAACTATCGCTTACCGATCAAAGAGTTTCTAGATTCCAACAAACAGTCTGATCTAACTGCCCCCCAAGCTTCCTAACCCCCAACCTCTCTAAAACTGGCAGGGATCGCCGGTACCCCCTCCCCCCACAATCAAATACATTTCAAATTGGCCATTTATTCCGGACACAAAAAAGCCGGCATAAAAATGCCGGCAAACGAGCTCAGAAGAGAAGAAAAGAAAACTTAAGCGCGTTTATCTGTACGGTGTCCTGAGAGACCGTAGTAGAGAATATAGAGGTAACAGAAGATCGGCAGAACGAACGCCAATTGGATACCAATTTGGTCAGCCAGAAGCCCCTGTAACAACGGCACAATAGCACCGCCTACAATGGCCAGGCATAAGATTCCGGAGCCCTGACTGGTCGATGGGCCCAGCTTGGCCAGCGCCAAACTAAAGATAGTCGGGAACATAATAGAGTTGCACAGACCCACAGCCAGTACCGCCCACATCGCCAGATAGCCGCTACCCGTAACAGTAATTAACAACAATACACAGGAGCCGATAGAGCAGATTGCGAGCACTTTGCCAGCAGAGATAAAGCGCATAATTAAAGCGCCGGCAAAGCGACCAACCATAGCGCCACCCCAATACAGGGAGATATAGAAGGCGGCTTCAGACTCTTCCAAACCGGCGATGGAATCCTCAGCGATAAAGTTCACCAGGAAGCTGCCGATAGAGACTTCAGCACCCACGTAGACAAAAATAGCGATCGCACCCAACACCAAGTGACGGTAGCTCCAGGCGGAAGCGGCTTCAGTATTGGAAACAGACTCAGAAGTTGCACTACTGACAATCGCCGGCAAATTCAAAAATGCGAAGACGATAGCCAGGATCGCCAGCGCGGAGGCCAGGATCAGGTAAGGCACTTCAATAACAGCAGCGCTGGCAGCACCCGCTGCAACACCGGCAGCGGGTAAAATCAGCAATGCTCCAAATTGAGGGGCGATAGTCGTGCCCAGGGAGTTAAAGCCTTGGGTCAAGGTCAGGCGGCTGGGTGCCGTGCGCTCATCGCCCAATGCTGTTACATAAGGATTGGCGGAAACCTGTAAAATAGTAATACCGGAAGCCAGAATAAACAGTGCACCGAGGAACAGCGCATAGACTTCCATTCTTTCAGCGGGGATAAACAGCAAACAGCCAACCACCGAAATACTTAAGCCGGTCACAATCCCTTTCTGATAACCAATTTTACTGACCAGGGCACCGGCAGGCAGGGAAACGAGGAAATAAGCACCAAAAAAGCAGAACTGCACCAGCATTGCCTGGGCATAGTTCAGCTCGAAAATTCCTTTCAAGTAGGGAATCAAAATATCATTCAAGCAGGTGATAAAGCCCCACATAAAAAATAGTGAGGTCAGCGCCACCAGGGCAAACCTGTGCCCCGACTGGTCACCCGTCGGTATCTGCGCAGCATCCGTTGCTGTATTACTCTGCATTATTGCCATAATTATTAATCCTGAGACTTCAGCTCACAGGCCTCTCCGGTCGATATTTTTATCCGGGCAAACCTGTGCCTATTGCACCAATCTTTATTGTTGGTACTTTCTATCATGGAGGTAGCGCCGCCTCAGAGGGCTTTTCGATAAGGGGGTTCAAAATGGGGGCAGCGTGGACATTCAGCGGCCGCCAGGCTCCAGACTGTCTGCTATCGGGCCAGCTGAAGCGCTTTCTCAACGGCTTCCCCCGAAAGAGTAGATCAACCTGTTTGAGTACTTTATTCCCCTCTAAGACTTCCCGGGAGTCCAATAACCTAGCCACATAGAGGAGACTGACCACAAGGCAGCTCTGTAAATAGTGGTTTTTTTCAGGCAGAGGGACAGCGAAAGGGAAAACTCAATCGCGCGGAAAATGACACACAAGCGCAAGTATCTATGAGTAGGGAAAGAAGGGACTAGGAAGGAAACACCAACCGCGCACACGGCAATAAATTTATACACTTGGCGCGGCAGGGAAAGGATCTAGGGAGCCTCTGAACAACTCCCTAGAGTAAAAAAGCAGCTTAGGAAACGATATTGCCGTAGCTCATCAGGCGCTGATAGCGCTTCTCCAGCAGCTCATCAATGGGGATGCTGCTCAGCTGGTCCAGCTGCTCGCTGAGACGGTCTTTGAGGCTAGTGGCCATTGTATCCGGATCGCGGTGAGCGCCACCGAGAGGTTCGGGGATGGTTTCATCCACAATACCCAACTCTTCCAACACGCTGGAGGTCACCCCCATCGCCTCAGCGGCCAAAGGCGCTTTCTCGACCGTTTTCCAGATAATGTTGGCGCAACCTTCAGGGGAAATCACAAAGTAGGTGGAGTACTGCAGCATGTTCAGCTGGTCACCCACACCGATCGCCAGTGCACCACCGGAGGAACCTTCACCAATCACGGTACAAATAATCGGCGTGCGCAGGCGGGACATCACTGCCAGATTCTGGGCGATGGCCTCACTGATACCGCGCTCTTCACTGTCGATACCCGGATAGGCTCCCGGGGTGTCGATCAGGGTTAGCACCGGCATTTTAAAGCGCTCGGCCATTTCCATAACACGCAGGGCTTTGCGGTAACCTTCCGGCTTCGGCATACCAAAGTTGCGTGCAACCTTCTCGTTTACAGAGCGGCCTTTCTCTTCACCAATCACCGCTACCGGCTTGCCATTTAAGCGCGCGATACCAGCGATAATCGCCTTGTCATCACCAAAGTGACGGTCGCCGTGCAGCTCATCCCAATCGGTAAACAAGCGCTCGATATAGTCCTTTGAATAGGGACGTTGCGGATGGCGGGCTACCTGTACCACCTGCCATGGGCTCAGGTCGGAGTAGATCGACTCGGTCAGGGTTCTACTCTTCTCCCGCAACCGGGTAACTTCATCGGCGATATTCAGCTCGTTGTCATCACCCACAAGCTGCAGCTCTTTTATCTTGCCTTCCAGCTCTGCAATTGGCTGCTCAAACTCGAGAAAATTAAAATTCATGAAATCTGCGCCTTTAACTCTTTTTGTTACCACCGGGCTATCACAGCGGCATAGCTTAACTGTACAGAACCAGCCAGTCGAGCCCGGTAGATTTTAACGCCGTTGTGCGTATTGAAGCGCCACCTGCTCACGTCCCAACAGTTCCCTGAGGGACTGGACCATCTGGTCGTTTGGTTCTACGTTCCACTGCGGCGGCAGTCGGTACAAGCCCCGGGCATCGTGGCGGGAAACCTCAAGGCTAACCCCGCACTGACCACCGGTATAGGGTTGCAGGCAAGCGGCCAGCCGCTTGGCCAGCCCCGGTGCCACACTGCCGCTATCCACTCGCAAACGCACCCCGGTCACCCGGCTCTGGCGCAGCTCATCGAGCGTGGAAACGCTGTTTACTGTCATCTTCAGGCCGCCGCTGTAATCGTCAGTGGCAACCGGTCCATCCAATACCAGCAATGCATCTTTGGCCAACTTGTCTCTATGTTCGCCAAAGGCCTCGCTGAACATGGCCGCTTCAATACGGCCACTGCGGTCATCCAGGGTAACAATAGCCATGGAATCACCGCGTTTTGTTTTCATTACCCGCATCGCCACCACCAGGCCCGCAACTTTTTGCGATTCCCGGCCGGGTTTCAAATCGGCGATTCGCGCCTTCACCAGGTGTTGTAACTCACCGGCATACTCATCAATCGGGTGCCCGGTGAGATACAGGCCCAGGGTATTCTTTTCGCCTTCCAGGCGCTCGCGAATACTCCAGCAGCGTGTGCGGCGGAAATCCTCGTACACATCACCTTCGGATGCCTGGGGCACCACTTCGCCAAACAGGTCCATCATGCCCGCATTGGCATTGGCCTTTTGCTGTTCCGCCGCTTTTACCGCTTCATCCAGCGCGTTAAACAGCACAGCGCGGGAGTAATCCAATCCGTCGGCACCATTGGTATCCGGGCCTATGCTGTCCAGTGCCCCTGAGCGCACCAGCGCCTCCAGCGCGCGCTTGTTCACCTTGCGTGGGTCAACCCGCGAGCAGAAGTCGAACAGGTCGGTAAAGGGACCGCCCTCTTCCCGCGCCGCAATAATATTTTCGATCGGACCTTCACCCAGGCCCTTAATCGCACCGAGACCGTAGATAATGCGATTGTCGATATCCACCGAGAACTGGAAGCTGCCCAGATTCACATCCGGCGGCACCAGCACCAGCTCCATGGCTCGGCACTCTTCGATAAAGGTCACCACCTTATCGGTCTTGTCCATGTCCGAAGACATGGTCGCCGCCATAAACTGGGCGGGATAGTGCGCTTTCAGCCAAGCGGTCTGGTATGACACCAGTGCGTAAGCCGCAGAGTGCGACTTGTTAAAACCATAGCCTGCGAACTTCTCTACCAGGTCGAAGATCTTAATCGCAAGTTCGGGGTCAATTCCTTGCTCTTTTGCCCCGTTTTCAAAAGTGGCCCTCTGTTTGGCCATTTCCTCCGGTTTCTTTTTACCCATCGCCCGGCGCAACAGGTCGGCGCCACCGAGGGTATAGCCCGCCAACTCCTGGGCAATCTGCATAACCTGTTCCTGGTAAACAATAACCCCGTAAGTGGGCTCCAGGATCGGTTGCAGTTTTTCATGCTGGTATTTGGCATCCGGGTAGGCCACCTGGGCGCGACCGTGCTTACGGTTAATAAAGTCATCAACCATGCCCGATTGCAGTGGACCCGGACGGAACAGGGCCACCAGGGCGATCATATCTTCCAGGTTGTCCGGCTGCAGGCGCTTGATCAGGTCCTTCATACCCCGGGATTCCAGCTGGAATACCGCCGTGGTCTCTGCCCGTTTGAGCATTTTGAAGGTTTCTTCATCGTCCAGCGGCAGCGCGGCAATATCCAGGGGTTCCTCACCCACGCGCGCACGGGTCTCGTCCACCATGCGCTTGGCCCAGTCGATGATGGTCAGCGTCCGCAGACCGAGGAAGTCGAACTTCACCAGGCCCGCATCTTCCACATCGTTTTTATCGAACTGGGTTACCAGACCCGCGCCAGTCTCGTCACAGTAGAGCGGCGCAAAGTCAGTGAGCTTGGTGGGGGCGATAACCACACCACCGGCGTGCTTGCCCACGTTACGGGAGACCCCTTCAAGTTGCAGGGCCATCTCCCAGATTTCCTGACCCTCATCGTCGTGGTCGAGGAATTCCCGCAGGATCTCTTCCTGGTCGAAGGCCTTTTGCAGGGTCATGCCCACATCGGGGGGAATCATTTTGGACAGCTTATCGGCGAGGCCGTAGGACTTGCCCTGTACCCGCGCCACGTCTCGCACCACCGCCTTCGCGGCCATGGTTCCGAAGGTAATAATCTGGCTCACCGCCTGGCGGCCATAGTTATCCGCAACGTAGCCAATTACCCGGTCGCGCTTCTCCATACAGAAGTCGATATCGAAGTCGGGCATCGACACCCGCTCCGGGTTCAGGAATCGTTCGAACAGCAGATCGTATTGCAGCGGGTCCAGATCGGTAATATCCAGCGAGTAGGCCACCAGGGAGCCGGCACCGGAACCCCGCCCCGGGCCCACCGGGATATCGTGATCTTTGGCCCACTGGATAAAGTCCATTACGATCAGGAAGTAACCGGGGAATCCCATCTGGATAATGATATCCAGCTCAAAGCGCAGGCGGTCTTCGTAGACTTGGCGACGCTCGGCATAGTCCGCAGCAGACTTGTCGAGGATGGTGGCGAGGCGCCGCTCCATACCTTCATAGGAGACTTTTTCGAAGAACTGGTCTTCGGTCATACCCTCGGGAATCGGGTATTCCGGCAGGAAGTATTTACCCAACTGGATCGGTGCGGAGCAGCGCTTGGCGATCTCCACGGTATTTTCCAGGGCTTCGGGAATATCGCTAAACAGCTCCCACATCTCTTCCGGTGTGCGGAAATACTGCTGTGCGGAATAGCGGCGTTCGCGGCGGGGGTCATCGAGAGCGCGGCCTTCGTGGATACAAACGCGCACCTCGTGGGCCTCGAACTCGCTCTCGTCCATAAAGCGCACGTCGTTAGTGGCAACCACGGGCAAGTTCAGGTTCTGGGCCAACTTCACCGCCGAGTGCAGGTAGTCCTCATCGCCGGCGCGACCGGTGCGCTGTAATTCCAGGTAGTAGCGGCCGGGAAATAACTCTGCCCACTCCCGTGCCAGCTCCTCTGCCTGGGCGCGGCGCCCCGCTACCAGGGCACGGCCCACATCGCCGTACTTGGCACCGGACAGCATCAGCACCCCTTCGCTGTACTCCTTAACCCATTCGCGCTTGATATAGGCGTTACCGTGATACTGCCCCTCCATCCAGGCGCGGGAAATCAGCTCGGTAATATTGCGGTAGCCGTCGGCGTTCATCGCATAGAGCGTGATCAGCGTCGGCTTGCCCTCGCCGCCTTCGCTGAGCCAAAAATCCGCTGCGGTAATCGGCTTGATACCTGAGCCCAAACAGGCCCGGTAGAATTTAATCTGCCCGTAGAGGTTGCACTGGTCGGTAATCGCCAGGGCTGGCATTTCCAACTCCTGGGCGCGGGCGATGGCCGGCTTGATTCTTACCAGGCCATCGATCAGGGAAAATTCTGAGTGAATTCTTAGGTGGACAAAGGGTTGGGTCATAGTCGCATTTAGTTCCGGGCCCTGCGAGGCCCGGCCCCGACAAAGCGCTATCGATTGTTTACCAGATTCGGCCCATTTGCCGCGCGCGCTCGGTGCAAAGCTTTAACACTGCACGGCGCTCATCATTGTTCATGGAGCCCCAGCGGCTGATTTCGTTACCACTGCGAAAACAGCCCTCGCACAGGTCCTGCTCATTCAGGGCACATACGGAGATACAGGGGGATTTCACCGGGCGCTCTTTCGGCTCCACGGTTTTTACCGGTTGTTCAGACATCTTTAGCCTCAAGCGGGACCAGTTCACTGGCGAAATGTTTGCCGTTGGCCGCATAGTGATCGCTGCTGGCTTTGAGCAGCTCGTAGGTGGCGGGATCGAGAGATTTTACTACCTTGCCGGGAGAGCCCAGCACCATAGAGTAATCGGGGATTTCTGTGCCCTCGGTCACCAGCGCATTGGCGCCAATGATACAGCACTTGCCGATTTTGGCCCGGTTTAAGATCACGGCATTGATACCAATCAGGCTGTAATCACCAATGTCACAGCCGTGCAGCATCACTTTATGGCCTACGGTGACACCGGTGCCGATGGTTAATGGCACACCCACATCGGCATGCAATACCGAGCCATCCTGTACATTGCTGCATTCACCGATAGTGATCGGCGCACAGTCGCCGCGCACCACCGCGTTAAACCATACGGAGCTGTGCGCAAGCATACGCACATCTCCAATCACATGGGCACCGGGCGCAACATAGTGGCCCTCACCTTCCAGTTGTGGCTGTTTATCCCCCAATCTGTACAGCATTTGGCCTCCGGCTCAATATGATTATGAACCGCTCATTATCTCGCGCCAAAGAGGCCGTGGCTAGGGAGAGATGATTGCGCTTTTCCCAATATGACCAGCTAGAGCAGCTCGCCCTGCTGGACAAAGTTGGCGCCCTCAAGAGTGAGCAAGCGCGCTTTCAAAGACAGGCCGCCGGCGTAGCCGGTAAGGCTGCCATTGGCTCCGATTACACGGTGGCAGGGAATAACGATGGCAATCGGATTTGCACCATTGGCCCGCGCCACCGCGCGAATAGCCCGTGGCTGGCCCAGCCACTGGGCTTGCTGGCTGTAACTGCGGGTTTCGCCAAAGGGAATTTGCAACAGCGCACCCCAAACCCGGCGCTGAAATTCAGTACCCTTTGGCGCCAGAGGCAGATCGAAGCTTTTGCGCTGGCCGGCGATATATTCCCGCAACTGCTGGGCGGCCAAATCCGTAAGCTCCGAGGCGCCCCGCTGCCAACCGGCCCCTAAACGCAATGGTCGTTCATCGTCATAAAACTGGAGTGCAACTATCCCTCGGGAGAGGCCCTCTCCCTCCTGCTCGCAGGCCGCGATGGCAACATCACCCAATTCCGTGGTGTAACTCTCATAGACAATCATTTTTTCTCTCCAGGTTTCAGGGACTGCCACAACAAAATGGCTCCATATGCCCGCCAGGGCCGCCACTGCTCTGCCCGCTCCAGGGCCTGCTTGGGTTTTGCCTTTTCACCTTCACTGCCCAGGGCTTGTAGAATACCCAAATCCGACGCGGGGAAAGCATCCGGCATCGACAGGCCCCGCATAGCAATATAATGCGCTGTCCAATCACCAATACCCGGCAGTGCCGTGGCTTGGCTGCACCAGTCCTCCAGGGACTGATCGGCAAAACTCACACGGCCATCCAAAGTTGCGGCGACAAACTCCTGTAGGGTTTTCATTCGAGCGCGGGTCAAGCCCAGATCGGCAAAGTCCGCCTCAGCGAGACGCTCCGCCGTTGGGAATAAAAACCGCTCTCTACCAGCATCGTCCACAAAAGACTCCCCGTAGCGGGCCACGATACGTCCGGCAATAGTGGTCGCCGCCGCGACACTGATCTGCTGACCGAGAATCGCCCGCAGTGCATATTCGAATGGGTCCCAGGCACCGGGCAAGCGCAGGCCCGGATTCTTCGCCAACTGATCCGCCAGCAGTGGATCTTCATTTAATACCGTCTGGATCTCCTCAATATCCGCATCCAGATCAAACAACCGGCGCAGGCGCTGGTTCAGTAGATATAACCCTGCCCCACCTTCCTGGCCAAATATCTCCACTACCAGGCGATTGCGTTCCGGATCGTGGGAAACCTCCATCACACCGCGACAGGCATCCAGCTCGAAACTGCGTGAATAGACCTCCCCCTCCACCTGCTCTACCCCGGCCAA
This sequence comes from Microbulbifer sp. ABM4_008, assembly GCF_056311705.1. NCBI lineage: Bacteria > Pseudomonadati > Pseudomonadota > Gammaproteobacteria > Cellvibrionales > Microbulbiferaceae > Microbulbifer > Microbulbifer sp. ABM4_008. Next base: position 3,536,831 of record NZ_CM149970.1, read on the forward strand.
AGCGCGAGTTCCCAAAAAAGCCAGGAGTTGTTGCCAATCTAACGGCGGGCGGTAATCCAGGTACAACCGCACCCGTGTGGCACTCGCCTTCTCCGCGCGCGCTGCGTGTCCCTCCCTGCGCACCTCGGATGGGGTGCGTTTGTAGATCTGTTTGAATACGCCGTTAAAGCGTCTCAAACTGTTAAAACCAGACTCATACGCAATTTCAGCAATTGGCAGGTCCGTATCTCGCAGTAAACGAAAAGCAAACAGTGCCCGCTCAGTTTGCCAAACCGCTAAGGGGCTTACCCCTAAGTGCTCAGAAAACAGACGGCGTAAATAACGGCTGCTGACTCCGAGCCGCTCTGCCAGTCGCTCCACAGATTGAGGCTCGCGCTCACTGCGCATCAGTTTTAAAGCGCGCTGCACGGTGGTCGATACCAATCCCCAAGCTGGGCTGCCCGGCGCAGAATCGGGGCGACAACGCAGGCAGGGCCTAAAGCCCGCATTGGCCGCCTCCGCCGCAGTCTCAAAATAAGTGACATTGCGCTCAAGCGGAGGCCGAGCGGGACAGATCGGGCGGCAGAAAATGCCGGTTGTTTTTACTGCGGTATAGAAGCGCCCATCAAAGCGCCGGTCTCGGGCCAATCGCGCACTGGAGCAAACTGCTGCATCAATCTTCATAAGTCTCTCTCGTTTCTGACTACCAGTGTATGAATTGGACGGTATCGGAACTAGTCATAAACGGAACTGACCATTTTGAGCAGTAGACTTATAAGTCAGGCAGCCGCGGCCTGAAAGAGTGAAGCCAATTAGATGCTCTTGAATACCTTACGTAAAAAGCCCCTCGGCCGATAAGTCTCAACTAAAGATTATTCTTTAAGTAAATTGATAAAACGGAGGCTTTTGACCATTCCAGGGAGGTATTCATAAGTGGATTAAACAACCCTGGAATAGCCCTACTCCCCATCAGGAACGCTAATTGATACAAACCCTGAAACGTAAATGCTCAAGGAAATCTATAACGCAAGGCAATCGCAACGGAGCCATTCATTCTATGCGCACCTTGAAGGCTACAAGTAGTAAGCGCAACTCGCCGCAAATGGACCTAATCCTTTGCAAACCCCGTAATGCAGCAGCTATCGCCTTCAAGACACACCCTTCGACGCTTGTAGAGTTATTAGCAACCTGCACCACGACGTTGTAACGGTCCAGACATTTCCGTCGAACCGCGTCTTGATTGGGAAACGCCCGGTTAGCCAGAAGTATCATGAAATTATTCAGTAGCACTATAGATTTGAAATACCCAGGCCATAGCTGTTGCTCAATTCCAGCCCTATCTGCACTAACGGTCGCTAACAATTAATGGGCATACAGGGGTATTTTTGATCATCTTGACTGTTATTTTTGCAGAATAGCTTTATCAGGAAAAAATTTGATGAAATACAATGAGTTACAAAGGTAGTCTTTTTTGGGGATAGTAGTCAAAGTGATCATTTTTACATTTGGTACGACTAACATAAAAGCTAGTAATCTTTTGATTTGAATAACATTTTTTAGCCAAGGCGTAAGATTGATTCCAGGATAGTAATCAGGATAATAGTGATCATAATGATTACTATATAGCTGTTGTACAAACCCGCTGCGCGGGAGTGGTGCCACTTTTAAATTATAAGAGGCATTTTAGAAAATGCATAACCGGGTATTGCAAAATATATTTTCTGCGTACAGTGGTTATTTATCTAAAACTGCGCAACCACTAAAAAATTTAAAGGCTATCTCCTCGATACAAGAATGCCGTACAAAATCGATGGGAAGCAGTTATTATCGTTGTAAGCACAACCATGTCACTGAACAGCATCATTCTTGTAGGCATAGAAGTTGCCCCCTCTGCTCAGGCAGAAAACAGCTCCAGTGGGTTGATCAGCAGCGTCGTAAATTATTTGATACAGAACATTTTCATGTGGTCTTTACTATACCTCATGAGTATCTGCCGTTATGGCAATACAACGAAGAGAAGGTTACAGATATACTCTTTTTGTCGAGTAAAGAAACCCTGTTTGAATTAATGGCGAGTAAAGACTATCACGGAGTAACTCCCGGGATGCTTATGGCTCTGCATACTTGGGGAAGACAGTTAACTTTACATCCCCATATACACTGTTTGATAACTGCTGGCGGCTTGACTTTAAGGGAAAAATGGAAAGAAACAGGTGAATATTTATTGCCTGTGCGAGTGGTTAAGAGTCTTTATAGGGGAAAATTTCAAGCGCTTTTATTAGAACAGTATCGTGCCGGGTTACTCAAGCTTCCTCCCAGTTGGTCAATTGGCCAGTTTGATATCCTCTTTAAAGCTTGCTATCGCAAGGAATGGTTGGTTCGTATTCAAGAAGGATATGAGCATGGTCAAGGCGTTCTGCTGTATTTTTCACGCTACATCAAAGGTGGCCCGCTTAAGCCAAAGCAGATATTAAACGTGGATCATAAGGGGCTGGATTTTCGTTATTTTGATCACCGTGACCAGCGACGTAAGCAACTTCGGTTAAAGCCTCAGGAGTTCTTAAGACGTGTCTTGCAGCACATACCTCCAATAGGAAAACACATGGTACGGAGTTATGGATTATATGCTGGGTGCAATAAGAAAAAGCACGATCTATGTAGTAATCAAGTGGGTTTAATGAAAGATCAACGACTCCCAGCTGGATTGCAAATCCAAGATCTGATGGTAGAGTGTGGGCAGTGCCATGAATCTACAAAGTTGACTGGCCGAGTGTGGTCTAAGGCGAAAAAAGGAATTTCCTTTATAAAGGGGGCGGCTCGGCAAGATAGTGCCGGCGGGAATGTACAACATGGCGATGAACCAGACACTGCAGGAATGGGCCTCTTTAGTTCGGCCTAAATTCAATGCCAGGTCATTTTTTTTACCGCCTGCAGTGCAGGTTATCTAAGCGTTAGAGCAATAAATGGACACTGAAGAAATTTCTTACCTGGTCATATATCTGGCAGTTCTAGCTGTGTATTTCTTTGTGTCTTTCATCACTGTAAGGTGGGGCTGGAGAAAGTTTGAGTACTTCAAAAGCGCAGTCAAAATTCCACTAAGAACCTGTCTAATTACCTTTTTCTTTGCACCGACAGTATTTGCGTGTGGAGCAGCAGCTTTTGTACCTTTCCCAATATTATTGATAAGTGAATTCGTCAGCGAGCCTTCTGCATGCTCTAGCCAACTTAGGTTTGCATTTCCTGTACTAGCTATTTTTTGGGCGGTATGTTTAGTTGTATACCTTTCAAAGTTAGCTATTTGTAGGCTTAGGTCATGAGTGCAATGTTCAGTCTAACAATCACAGGCAGTTTGCGCCGGCCCCTTATGAGGCCTCTGCGGGACAGCCTACGCTACGCTTCGGCCGCCCCTGCTGTGGTCGTTACATGGCAAAAGAATGGAAGTTCTAGCAGACGTTGAATTCTTGAAGATCGACCGCTCAAAATACAATTACAGATATATTGACGGTTGTTGGCCATTTATTTCCTATCCGAAATTGGATGGCCTTGCTGGTTGTCAGCTTTATTTTGGGCCAGCAGGTGAGGCATTTGATGGGGATCGAGTTGAAGTCACAATTCGATTCCTAGATGACTCAATCCATATTGGTAACCTCAATGAGGGAGATGATTTTTCCCTTTTCGCGAGTAAGGTTCAAATAGCCAAAGGTAGAGTCAAGCTGGTAGCTATATAGCTGTTAAGCGACAATTATGACTGAGCAAGAATTTATAGAATCAATTGATTTCAGCTTTCCCTATAAAGATAAAGAGAGAGCAATCGATCTAATCACACAAGGGAGAGCAATATCAGCAAATGCTTCGTTTATGGTTCTTCATGAGATAGTTCGTGCACCAAGTGAAGTGGCGCTAGAAACAAAAGAGCGCCTATATAATTATTGGTGCAACGGTTTCTCCCATGAGCTTCTAGAACCCATAAAAGAAGCGGCTTCTGCTCTATTAGCAAGCAAAGTTATCTCAGTTTCTCGTGCTATCGAACTAATGCGAGAAATTGAAAAACACACAGACCAGTATTGCGCTCTAAGTATTGCCTACTTTTCATGTGATGATACTGAGGGGCAAGCAGACCAAAAATATAATCAGGTAATCGAGCAATGGCAAAGCGCTTAACAAGGCCAGGCACAATTGCCCCTTCGGGGCTGGACCTCCGCACTGCGTGCTCCGGCCTGTGCTGGCGGCGTTAGGTGCAACCGTAAATCATGACTAGAAGAATATTCTTACTCTTTATAACGATTGCTCTCATGGCTTGCTCAAATACCCCGTATCACGTTGAGCTTGATTCCATTTCTAAAAAAGAGCGAATGGTTACTAAGCATGGCGAGGGAGCTTACTACTTTGTATACACCCGCCATCGATTCACATCTGCGGATGATGTTGACGGCTTTGAGAAGTACTATGCCGACATCGATAGATATATAAATACAAATATGTCACAGCATGGCGACTGTAAGTATATTAAGGAAACTCTGTCATATTATGATGAAGGTGGAAATGTCAGTGTATTGGTCATCTGCAAAAGCACCTAACAAAACGTGGCAGCAAGGGCGCTGCGCGCCGGGACAGCTTACACTGCGTTCCAGCTGCCCCTGCACTCAGCGTTAAATGTACTCGAAGATGAATGGCATTGACCTAAAACCCGCAGCAATAATGATTACTTTTTGTCTTCTATTTGGTTTGGGTATCCAGTACTTCACGGGATTCTACTGGCTAACAGCAATGTTACTGGTAATGATCGCTGTTTTGATTAATGGTCTCATCATCTTCAACGAAGATCTTGATGAAGGAGGGTTCGATCATCAGGTAGGAGTGACTGATACACCTGAAGCCAGAGCTGAACAAAGTAAAGCCAATAAAATCCAAGTGGCAATAATAGTTCTACTTATCATAGGTGCAGTGTGGTCTTACATTTAACAAATCAATTAACTACGCGCCTTCGGCGCCCGACAGCTTACACTCCGCTTCGCTGCGTTTCAGCTGCGGGTTATTGAGGCGTTAAAGTGCAACTATGATCAGGAGAGCAGCGAGTAGAGCGTTTATTATTTGTGGGGCCTTGCTCATACTAGCAATGGTCATAGCCACAATTTACGCAGTAATATCTGACACAATTACTGGTCGGGATATATGGGCAGCGCCTCTTCTTGGCTTCTTCACAGGGATTTATTACTTTATCTTTGTTTACCCCTGCGTCTTCGCTGGTTTGCTCTTATATAGTTTCATTAAAAAATAGGTAAGGCAGTGAATTCAAGCAATAGCACTTTAACAAATGCAGGCAACAGCGCCCCTTCGGGGCTGGACCTTCATTCCGCAGCTCCGCTGCTACATTACGGCCGTTGCTGCAGGCGTTATTGTGGCGGTCAATTTTTAGATGTTTTGTAGCTGCTGCAAGCATCAATCTCTATCTGAGCACATTTTTTCTGAGAGTTTTCCTGCAAGCTGGTACCGCAGTTCCGTTCCAGTGCCTTCGTTTTCAGTCAGCAAGCCCTGCAAGCCAGCTAGGCCATCGTGGAGTGCCAATTAGATAGTTATCCGGTGGGGAAAGTATGGTATTTTCCCCTGTAAATTTATCGGGCAGTGGCCAGCCAAAGTTGGCTGGCAGAGAGCAAGTAGGTCGTTCAGTGCGCGCCAGCTATAACCAGGCCAGGCAAGATCGCCCAGCCGGTGGCTAGGCTGGACAGCCTACGCTCCGCTTCGGCTGCCCTTGCTGGCAACGTTAGCATTCAGTAAATATGAAATTTTTATATAGAATACTGCGTTGGTTGTTTCTTGGAGCTGTTGGAGTTTCAGCAATCCTTATATTCCTAACTATAGGATTTGTCTGGTTGTGGGATATGAACTCTATCAACTCAATAGGCGAGGCTAAAGAACTTCTGAGCAAGCATGGCAGTAACGAGCACGAGCTAATAATTAATGAGTGCTCGAAGTTAATAAAGGATGGAGAAGAGCGCACTTTAATGCATGAGGATATCCCAGAAGTGCTAAAGTCGTTGTCGCCACAATATGTCCGAGCTTCAGAGTATTCATGTGAGGTAAACCTTTACAAACAGCCAGGCAAAGGAATTGGCTACTTTGTAAAAAAATCTCCTAGTGGCTCTTTCATACTTAGTTGGTTTAACCATTTTGAAAGTTGGGACAGTCATGATATTGAAGTCAAATAGTGCACATGCTAACAATCACAGGCAGTTAGCGCCGGCCCCTATTGGGGCCTCTGCGGGACGGCCTACGCCTCGCTTCAGCCGCCCCTGCTGTGGGCGTTCAGGCTGTAGAAAAACTCTTAAAAGGTAGCTTTTTTGTTAAAATGGAGGTCTTGATGTCGAGATTATCCATATGCCCAATTTCAAACGTTACGATTACAACCAAGATGCAATGGTAATCATCAATTTCGAAGAACAACTACAACCTGAAACCTTTGAGTTTACACTTCATCATTTGATTGATGACCATATCGACCTCTCTGTCTTCCATAAAAAATATCAAAATGATAGCGGCGGGCGAACCGCTTATGATCCAGCCATCCTCCTGAAAATCATATTGTTTGCTTACTCAAAAGGTATTACCTCAAGCCGTGAAATTCAATGGCAATGTGAGAACAATATCCTCTTCAAAGCACTGTCATGCGATACCGTTCCACATTTTACTAGTATTGCGAGTTTCGTAAGCAGTTATCCTGATGCGATTGAGTCGGTGTTTGAGCAAGTGTTACTAGTCTGCGATCAGCAGGGGCTGCTTGGCAACGAGCTTTTCGCAATAGATGGATGCAAGATGCCATCCAATGCCAGCAAAGAACATTCGGGAACTTTTAAAGAACTAGAACAGAAGCAGGAAAAAATTCGCAAGAAGATCAAATATTGCCTCAAAGAGCACAAGAGGCTTGATGGCAGGAAGCCTAAAGAAAAAGAGCGAAAACAAGCGGTAGCTAAAGCGGCTGATACTCTTCAGAAACACTTTGATAAAATTGATCAGTTCTTAAAGAATCACTCCCCCAGGATGGGACAAGGTAAAAACCCTAAAGAAGTAAAAAGTAATATCACAGACAATGAGTCAGCCAAGATGACTACCAGCAAGGGGACCATCCAGGGCTATAACGGCGTTGCCGCAGTTGATAGGAAGCATCAGATAGTTGTTGAAGCACAGGCCTTTGGTGAGGGGCAAGAACATCATACATTGAAGCCTATTCTCGATGGCATCAGTTGCCATTATCAGCATATAGGAATAGATGAAGACATCTTGGCCAAACAGGTCATCATTACTGCTGATACTGGGTTCTCCAACGACGCTAACTACAGCTACCTGCGAGAGAGCGGCATCAATGCCTACATACCTGACAATATATTCCGTTCACGTGATAAAGCTTTTGCTAAGCAAAAAGCCAAGTATGGCAAGCGTAAACAAAAAGGTAGGGCTAATGTCCAGCAGACTTTCCCTGCTAGTGAATTTACATTCAATAAGAAAAAGAAAACCTGTATCTGTCCGGCAGGAAAATCTATGCTTTTATTAAAGGAAGAGCATGTTAGTGAAGGTAAGAAAAAGCTATTGTTCGAAGGGCGCCTCACTGACTGCAGGGGATGCAGCCTTAAAAATCAGTGTATGCGAAACCCGGATTCTGCCAACTCTCGAAAAGGACACGGAAGGCAAGTATCCCTAACTTGGACAAACGGACGGACAGCCACTGACTGGATGAAAAAGCGGGTTGATAGTATCGAAGGCAAGACCATTTATGGACATCGAATGTCTGTTGTCGAGCCAGTGTTCGGGAACATTGGTACCAACAAGCGATTGAATCGCTTCTCGCTACGAGGAAAAATTAAGGTTAAGGGACAATGGCAGATGTTCTGCTTGGTACATAATATAGAAAAGTTGATGAGATATGGCAGTATCCACTGATTGAGTATAAGTTAAGGGCATCAAGGCCCCTAAATTTAATACAATGAAAGAAATTTAGTGGTATCGCTAAATGTAGACCGAAATTTTTGTTTGGAGGAACCTGAGGAATGACAGCTTTTTCTAAAACTGTTTTTCTACAGCCTCGTTAGGGCTACGGCACGTCAAAGCTATGGATGAATTCTCAAGAAAAGTTAAAACTCAATTTATCCAGGAATTTCCCGACTGGGAAAAATTTTGCTTCACTGCAATGGATGAAGGAGAAGAGGTACTATCAGTCAAAGTTCCAAGTCCTTCAGGCGGTGAGGAGTGTCCGTTGAGTGTTGACACGTTTCGAGGCGAGGTGACGGTAGCTTTTGATGCATACCATGCACATTTCTATGACTTCATCGATCCGGAAGGTGACGATGCAGTTTCATTCATTAAGGAGCTTATTTCTAGCGACTACGCTGTTGTAAGCTACTGGCGCAATGAGCAATGGTGTGGGTCCACTATATGGTCAGTGAAAGAACTACCAAGCTCAAATGGGGAATATCCTTACGCAAATATAATCAAGTTTAGGTCATGGTTAGGGCAGTGTAATAATGAAATTCAGTGCGTACCAAAAGGGTAATGCCCTAACAAGCAGCGGCAGAGCGACAGCCAACGCTGGGCGTTAGATGACTAAATTATCCATGAAACTTCTAATGAGATCTTTTACTTTTGTAGTTTTTTTTATGTTATTGATATTTACGTTTTGGGTCTCGGGTGGTTTTGAAGAATATATTCAACCAGATATTGAGATAGTAATACCAGAAGGATTTGCAGGTTTAGTGTGTGCAACTTCTCGTCCAGGCTCTAATGAAAACAAAAGTGAAGTGGCTCGATATGAAATACAAGAAAATGGTCTTTTAGTCGTTGATGGTGATATTCTAAAAAGTCATCGTAAAAGAAGATACTTTTCTAAACCTTCTGAGAGTGAAAGATTGCGCAAGCTACCTAGAGATACGATGTTTGGTATTTATACTGAAGGTGATCACACTAAGAATATTTCGTATGTGGTACTTTGGGTTGGAACACGTGCATCATGGACTGAATTTAAATCCAATCAGCATAATAACTTGGTTTGTTTGAACAGGTACAGTCAGGATGAATCGTAACTACACATCTAACAAATCAATGAACTTCGCGCCTTCGGCGCCCGACAGCTTACACTCCGCTTCGCTATATTTCAGCTGCGGGTTATTGAGGCGTTAAATGCAAGACTTACCCACGTTTAGTAGACACCCTGTATAGTTAGGTTTAGGCCTAACACGGAGGTGTATCATGGGTAAGAAAAGAACTCAGGCGTATACGGAGGAGTTCCGCAGAGAAGCAGTTAAGAGAGCGGAAAAGGCTGGAGCAACAACGGCTTCTGTGGCGCGAGAGCTAGGCGTCAGCGCACAGCAGATCTACAACTGGCGTCGTCAATTTAATCGACTGTCTGATAAGCAGTTCAATAGTTTAGACGGTGTCGACTATTCCAAACAGGAAAGCGCTGAAGTTCGCAAACTCAAGAAGGAGCTGCATGAAGCTCGTCAGGAGGTTGAGTTTCTAAAAAAGGCAGCTGCGTACTTTGCGAACCACCAAGAGTAAAGTACGCATTGATACAAGAGCATGTAGGGTCATTCCCGGTTAGTTTGATGTGTCGGTGTTTAGAAGTCTCAAGATCGGGTTATTATCGATGGCGGGGGCGATTGCCATCTGCTCGCACGATTAGAGAGATACGAACAATCGAGAAAATCCGAGAGACGTTTGTTGAGTTTAAAGGTCGTTATGGCGCGCCTAGAATTGCTTGCGAGCTTCAAGAGTTAGGTGAGCCATGCTCGCGGAACTACGTCGCTAAGCTTATGCAACAGGAACATATTAAAGCGAGAAACGGCAAAGGCTTTCGATATAGTCAGCCCGTAGAGGGGAGCATTAACGTCTCCGCCAACTTACTTAAGCGTTGCTTTGATGTGGATCGACCAAATTGCCGCTGGACCAGTGACATTACGTATATCTGGGTTCTGGATAGGTGGCTATACCTCGCGGTAGTTATGGATCTGTACTCTCGACGTATTGTAGGTTGGGCATTCGACTCGCAGATGACCGATGAATTGACACGTCGAGCATTGAAAATGGCCCTAGAGCGACGACCAATAAAGCCTGGACTGCTAGTTCACTCTGACAGGGGTGTGCAATATCGATCGCAGAAATACCAGGATCTCTTGTCCGAAAGTAAGTGCAAGCCGAGTATGAGTCGCCAGGCTAACTGTTGGGATAATGCGGCAATGGAATCATTCTTTAGCAGGCTAAAAGTCGAGCTGGTCTATGCCGGAACATTCGAAAGCGAAGAGCAAGCAAAATCTGAGGTGTTTGAATACATTGAGATTTTCTACAATAGGGTTCGTAGGCACTCTGCATTGGGCTATGTAAGTCCAGCAGAGTATGAACGAAAATACGCATAGTTAGAGTGTCTACTTTTTGTGGGCAAGACCAATGCCTTTAGAGAAAACGTTATGCGTCTGATACCACTTTTAATATTGTTTCTCGCACAAACAGCGTTCTCTGCTTCTTGGAAGAGTGAGTTCTTTGAGATTTCTTTGCCTTCAAACTATCACATTGAAGAAACAGGCTCTTCAATAGATTTCGCAGCCTTTGTCCCTAATAAAAAAACTGGCCATCCGTATGAGATGATCGTTATTCACATGGCTAGCACTGATAATCTTGAGGCAGTAATCCAAGAAAGTAATGAAATATTATCAGAGTACGGTGAAAGCTTAGGTGAGGCAAAGTGTGATAATAAGTGTACTCTTCTAGTTGCTGAGGCTGCTCGAGAATCGGGTGAAAGTAGGTTAAATTATTACCATAATGTGTTTCATATAAATAATAAGGTATATGTCATAACTTATTTTACTAACAAGCCTTTGTCACAAGGCCGTAGTTTTATTCAAAAAATTATAAGGCAAGTAAGTGCAAGCAGCTCTTAACAAGTGACTATGGTTACTCGTCAAGTTTTTAAGCCATACTTTCATCCCAATAGGTGTTATTTTTCACCATCGTATTCAGGATGGTAATCTGCTTTCTCATGCAGGCAATCAGAGCAACCTTTTTAGGTTTGCCAGCGTCGACTAATCGCTTATACATCGGCTTCAATTTGGGATGATGCTGAATGGCTGACATGATGGAGACAAACAAAACTGTTCGTACACGATGCCTTCCTCCTCGAATATATCTCTTTCCCTGGAAGCTGCCGCTATCACGGTTCATCGGAGCGATACCTACAAGTGCAGCGATTTCTTTACGGTTCAATTTTCCTAGTTCGGGAAGTTCACTCATCAGCGTATAAGCCAATACATTTCCGACCCCTTTGGCACTCAACAATAGGTCGCGCCTTTGCCGCCACTCAGACACACTGTTAACCAGTTTATCCAGTTGCTTGTCGATACCTTGTAACTCTTTCTTGATGGTGTTTAGAATGGTCTGGATAGGTTTGTGTACTGATTTCGGCATCCTCTGAAGCCGATTCTTTTGCATTGTACTCATCTCTAAACACTGACTTCTTACAGCCAGTAAGTCACTGATCTCCCTAAGCTTTACTGGCTTTAGCTCCGATAGTCTTGGCTTCATGGCCTCACCAAAATGTGCAATATCCATTGCATCTAGCTTGTCAGTTTTGGCGAGGCGCCCTGCGGATTTAGCGAAGCTTCTTATCTGTGAAGGGTTGCAAACAACAACAGGTAATCCTGCTCTGTCAGCGGCGCAAACAAACTCTAATTCGAGTCTTCCTGTAGACTCTATTAATACTCTTTGAGGTTTAAGAGGTTGTAATTGTTTAATGGCATCCTTAATGCCATTTTTATCATTGGCAACACTAAAGAATTGGCCAGTAGGTCTCACATAAATATCGAGTTGTTTACTGCTGGTATCGATACCGACATTGATCTCTTGAGGTTCCATAAGATAAGCTATCTCCGCCTTGCTATTCGGGCTCGAGGCCCACATGACTATCCGAGTTATGCCTAGTGAGTGCTTATCACGTTCATACTTGTTATCGGTCTTTTACGAACCAGTCAAGCAGCGAACTGTGATAAACAAGGCCTTCGGTGGCCGCCGAAGGTGGGTCTCAATTTACCCGTTAACGAAAAGGATTTTCAACATCAGAATCAGACAAGAGCAATCATAATTGGGTAGCCGGTAGTTTCTAACTACCGGCCCCCACACCACCCATCGTGCGGGTCCGCAATGGGCGGTTCCCTATCCGTAATGAATCTCTACCCAACGATCTCGCAATGAGATCAAGCCCATCTCTTCGAAGAACTCATTATTAAGCGCAATATGAATACCCTCAGTTTTTGCGCTTCGCCAGTAACTTTTACCGGACGAGCCGCAGGTAACTGCCAGCGACTCACTCACACCCATACGCAGTAAATTTCGAACTTTCGTTCTTACCCTACGCCAATTCTTCCAATAGCTCATTCTTAATCGCCGCCGTATCCAGCAGTCTAGATCAATACATTTTTGGTAGCCTTGTGCTATACCAAAATAATTAATCCAGCCACGGAGGAATACGGTAAGCTCTTTCATTTTCTTCTCCATCGAAATACCACGGGATCGCCCTGTAATCTGACGGACGTGATATTTAAATTGGCGCAGCGACTTATCATGCCAGACAAGCTTTGCTCCACGGAAAGAAAACCCCAGAAACTTACACCGGCTAACGGGGACTACTTGGCTTTTAGCATCGTTAACTTTGAGTTTAAGCTTGCGCTCAACAAAGCGTTTGATGCTGGCCATAACCCGTTCACCTGAGCGTTTAGAGGAAACGACAATCACGAAATCGTCCGCATAGCGGACGAAATTGTGTCGGCGTTTTTCCAGCTCTTTGTCGAGCAGATCGAGTACAATATTGGATAGCAGCGGCGATAAAGGGCCACCTTGCGGCACCCCCTCATAACACGCTTGCCAACATCCATCTTCTACCCAGCCTACGCGCAAGTAGCTTGCGATCAGTTTGAGTAAACGCTTATCGTTAATTCTTTGGCCGAGTAAGCTCATGAGAAAGTCATGATTCACTCGATCGAAGAACTTGGATAGATCGACATCCGCCGCTATTCGCTTGCCACCCTCGATATACTTTTGTAGCTTTTTCACCGTGTGATGCTGTGATCGCTTTGGCCGGAAGCCATAGCTAAACTCTGAAAAAGTCACATCGAAAATAGGGTTGATGATTTGCGCGATAGCTTGCTGAATAACACGATCAAAAATCGTAGGTATCCCTAGCCCTCGCTGACCACCATCTGGCTTGCGAATGTAGACACGCCTAACGGGAAGCGGTTGATAATGACCTTGCCGAATGGTTTCGACAATCTCATCACCAACTACCTTGAAGTGCTGAACAAACTCATCGATGGTAATCCCATCAATGCCTGCGGCACCTTTATTGCTCCGAACGTGTTTCCATGCAGCATTAAGATTCTCTTTGCTGAGGATAGTGTCGAGCAGATTTTCATTTAAGTTGGGTGTCATGGCAGTGCGCTACGTCAATTTTATATCCGGCTGGCAACACATCGGTAGGCTAGCCCTGTCTTTTAACTCGTGGATTTTGGGTTCAGGCCTTCACCGTATCCAAGGTATTAATCTTGGCATTAGGCTACTATGCCGTCGGCTGACTTCTGTTCAATCACCTTGGCCATTACTGGCCGAGGCGCCGCTGTGTTCCACCAATTTTGTTTACCCCCGCGATGGTGGCTAGCGGGCTGGGCCTACTTATGAGTCAGCGGCCACGCTGACAGCTTTACAGCAGCAGGTTGAACAGATCTCCCCAGATAAGAACGTGAACTTTCACTACACAACTGCATCATTTACTTTACCCGTTAGATCACATGGCTTCGGTGTTCTTGGCCACCTCGCCTCCAGGCTAAGCCTTATATGATGTTTCTGTCCGTCAGCTCGTAGCTTTGCTAGCGGCTTCCTCCCCACAAGACCTCACGGTGTTGCAGTTGCCATTCGCTAGTAGTTAGCATTTAATGGAATCCATTAAACGGTGATCCTCCTACAGGGGACTTTCACCCCATTAGTTCACGCCCATGCTGGGCGTACCAAGTACAAACAGGTTGCTGCGGGCCTTTGGCCCTTCGCGGGACAGCCTACGCTACGCTCCGGCCGCCCCTGTTGTAGTCGTTAAGTTTTAATCAGATTATGCGTAAATTTTTAGTTTTAATATTCTTGGTTTCTTTTTCTGCTAATGCAGTAGAGGATGTGGCTCGCCCCATTACACATGTTGGTATGTCTGGCGAATTTAGAGGCCTGAGTTATAAGGCGAGCTTGGAGGTTTCAAGTGTAGAGTTATCGACTTACCCGCACAGAGCTCACTATAAACTTGAGGGAGTGAGTTTTGAGCTAGGCGGCAAAGAAATCCAAATACCAAAAATAGATTATAAGCCGGTAACATATATTGATCTTGGCCAAGTATTCGTATTGGGTAGCGCAAATGATATTCTTTATTTGCAACTACCGGTATCACCAGATGATCGTAGTTACGTTCGTCTCGTGTTTCAACATGGTGAATACAAGGGAACCATTGAGCATCTGTATTCAGTTGAACACAAGAATAAAACCAAGGGCGTAAAGTGGTACCAGTAAAACTTAACAAGCAGCAGCACGAATGCCCGGCAAAAGACGCCGGGCAGGACGGCCTACATTGCGCTTCGCTTCATTTCGGCCGCCCGTGTGCTGAGCGTTAGGTGTAAGCATGGAAATTACTGACTTCGTAGAGAGCACTTATATACTGTTCGAATCTTTCAGCAAGCCGCTGCTTGCGACTGATATAAATCATTGCGAGGAGTGCCGAGACCATAACAATGAGGTTAATGGTGCAAGCCGAAGGGAGCTTTCTACCGAGCAAATTGGCACTGTATGCTGGGGAATCTCATCATTCCTTACCCCAGAGGCTATGGGGTACTACATTCCTAGGCTTATAGAGCTCGCTGTCACAGCCCAAAACGATAAAGGCGGCACTCCGTATATGTGCTTATTCATAAACCAAATTGGCCTAAACAGCGGTGCAAAGCAGTTTTCGCTTTTTTCCAAAGAGCAGCGACAGGCGGTGCAAAACAGCTTGGTTATTCTCAAAGATCATTACATCGGCACACTAGCCGAACATTGCTGGGATGATGACGTGGAACCTGCAATTAAGCAGTGGAGCACCTAAATCGGGTAGCCGGTAGTTTCTAGCTACCGGCCCCCACACCACCCATCGTGCGGGTCCGCAATGGGCGGTTCCCTATCCGTAATGAATCTCTACCCAACGATCTCGCAATGAAATCAAACCCATCTCTTCGAAGAACTCATTATTGAGCGCAATATGAATACCCTCAGTTTTTGCGCTTCGCCAGTAACTTTTACCGGACGAGCCCCAGGTAACTGCCAGCGATTCACTCACACCCATACGCAGTAAATTTCGAACTTTCGTTCTCACTCTGCGCCAATTCTTCCAATAGCTCATTCTTAATCGCCGCCGTATCCAGCAGTCTAGATCTATACATTTTTGATAGCCTTGCGCTATTCCAAAATAGTTGATCCAACCACGGAGGTATACGGTAAGTTCTTTCAGTTTCTTTTCCATAGAGATACCACGAGATCGCCCTGTAATCTGGCGGACGCAGTATTTAAATTGGAGCAGGGACTTATCATGCCAGACAAGCTTTGCCCCCCGAAAAGAGAAGCCTAGGAACTTACAACGGCTGACAGGAACCACTTGGCTTTTAGTATCGTTAACTTTGAGCTTAAGCTTGCGCTCAACAAAGCGTTTAATACTCACCATAACCCGCTCACCCGCGCGTTTAGAGGAAACCACAATCACAAAATCGTCCGCATAATGGACGAAATTGTGTCGGCGTTTTTCCAGCTCTTTGTCGAGCAAGTCGAGTACAATGTTGGAGAGCAGCGGCGATAAAGGGCCACCTTGTGGCACCCCCTCATGACAGGCTTTCCAGCATCCATCTTCTACTCTTCCTGCACGCAAGTAGCTTGCGATCAGTTTGAGTAAGCGCTTATCGCTGATTCTTTGGCCAAGTAAACTCATGAGGAAATCATGATTTACCCGATCGAAGAATTTAGATAAATCGACATCCACTGCTATTCGTTTCCCTCCCTCGATATACTTTCGCAGCTTTTTTTACCGCATGATGCTGCGATCGCTTTGGGCGGAACCCATAGCTGAACTCCGAAAAGGTTTTATCGAAACTGGAACCGATGATTTGGGCGATAGCCTGCTGAATAACACGATCAAAGACCGTAGGTATCCCGAGACCACGCTGGCCACCATCTGGCTTGCGAATGTAGACGCGCCTGACGGGAAGCGGCTGGTAATGACCCTGTCGAATGGTCTCGATGAGGTCGTCGCCAACTGCCTTGAAGTGCTGCACAAAATTATCGACAGTAATCCCGTCAATGCCTGCGGCACCTTTGTTGCTTCGCACGTGTTTCCATGCAGCATTAAGATTTTCTTTGCTGAGGATGGCTTCAAGCAGATTTTCATTTGAGTTGAGTGTCATGGCAGTGCGCTACGTCAATTTTATATCCGGCCGGCAACATATCAGTAGGCTAGCCCTGTCTTTTAACTCATGGATTTTGGGTTCAGGCCTTCACCGTATCCAAGGTATTAATCTTGGCATTAGGCTACTATGCCGTCGGCTGACTTCTGTTTAATCACCTTGATCATTACTGACCAAGGCGCCGCTGTGTTCCACCAATTTTGTTTACCCCCGCGATAGTGGCTAGCGGGCTGGGCCTACTTATGAGTCAGCGGCCACGCTGACAGCTTTACAGCAGCAGGTTAAACAGATCTCCCCAGATAAGAACGTGAACTTTCACTACACAACTGCATCATTTACTCTACCCGTTAGATCACATGGCTTCGGTGTCCTTGGCCACCTCGCCTCCAGGCTAAGCCTTATATGATGTTTCTGTCCGTCAGCTCGTAGCTTTGCTAGCGGCTTCCTCCCCACAAGACCTCGCGGTATTGCAGTTGCCATTCGCTAGTAGTTAGCATTTAATGAAGTCCATTAAACGGTGATCTTCCTACAGGGGACTTTCACCCCATTAGTTCACGCCCATGCTGGGCGTACCAAGCAGCGGCAGAGCGACAGCCAACGCTACGCACCTTTTGTGTTACTCGCTGGCGCTCAAACATTAACACAAAATGCGCTCCGCGCTGGCTGCTCCTGCGCTGAGCATTAAAAATAGGAAATGATTCAAGTGAAGTTACTATTTACAAGCCTCTTATTGTTCGTGAGCTTGCAGGCTTCAGCTACACAACAAATCAAAGAAGAATTTACTATTGACCAAGCCAGATTCGAAATATCTCAGCTACCGCTGGATTCTTATATTGATCAAAATTCCTTTCATGAAAAGGTCAAGCCTCGAATGTGTAGTGCAAATTGGCGAGGGTATCGTGGATCATGGGCTTTAGAAAAAGGGATGCTTGTACTAAGGCACTTGGTTGCCAATGCTTGTGATAAATCTCCAAAATCTATCGATGTGGACGCAATTTTTCCGAGTAAAAGCTATCCCATAGCCGCTACTTGGTATACAGGAAAAATCATCGTAAGGATTGGTGAGAGAACTTTTCTATCTCCAAAAGAGCATGGTTTATCTGGCATCGAGTATGAAGCTGTAGTTTATGAGTTCCATTCAGGTAAACTGGTCTCAAGGTCAATTGAGACCGTTACTGATAGTTGGTAGAAATTTTTAACAAGGGCAGGCACGATCGTAAATGCTGCGCATTTACTGGACCTCCGCCGCGTTGCGGCTCCGGCCCTTGCTACCAGCGTTAACTGTTGTAAGAGACAAATGTGATATCTGATAAATTCGATAGAATTGAAAATCCAGACTGGGAGCCTGATGCTCTTGTGCAGGTATATCTTTCCGGTAAAGATATTATCGTAAAGAATGGATACCGACCTCATTACAGGGTTAAAGCCGACTACCTCACGACTACAATTCATTGGTTTATTGATGCGGGGATTGCGGAACCTAACAGGCGCACTCTAGCATTTGTTAAATTCATCACGCCAGAGGCATACCCAAAATGCCTAGAGACTGGTGCTAATCTGGAGGTTCTAGAAGGCTCAAGAGCAGTTGGCTATGCTGAGATACAGGAAATATATAATGAGCAATTACGCAAAGGCAGCTAACAATCACAACACAAATAGGACACCCATGAATCATGGGTGAGGAAGAAATCGGCGGAGTAAAAATCCATACTCACCAGAGGAGCATCGAAGCACGAATATGCGGAGTATTTTGTCTATTTTTGGTGTGCAGAGCTTTCAGCACACAGGGCGAACAGGTATCGATCGGTGGGATTAAAAATGATTCAATTTAGTTGAGATGAGGAGTAAGAGAGAAACTTCTGGCAATCACGCACACCTTGGGCCCAGCGTTTATTCAATAAGTTACAGGCTTTCCGTACTGCTTTAACCGACCCCACCAAACCTTTAAATCGGCTTTCAAAATTTCGGTTTAGGTAAAGCCAGTGCTCAGGTGAAATACCCAAGCGTTCAAATATGGGAGGGGTATTCTCAGCGATAGCGCCGCGCTTTCTGGGATCTAGATGCCGACCACTCCAATCCACCAACTCCAAATAGTGGCCCAGCTCAAAAGGTAACCCTTTTGGCATATTTAAGCGCTCATCTCCCACAAACGGTAGTAAACTTTTGGGTTGCTCAGCGGTGATTGCAGAGCGAATACGCAGTTGAATATAGGTGTAATCAGAGCCTTCAGGCGTTTTGGCAATATTAGCGCGGATAGGGTTTAGGTCTACAAAGGCCATGCAAGCGGCGAGGGATTTTCATCCAGTAAAGCCTGCGACTTAAATCGCCCCTCCCAAAAACGGCCTGTGCACTTGTCTTCAGCATTGGCTTGCCGGGCGGTAGACTCGTTTAAACAGCGCATAAACCAACTGATACCTGTTAAGCGCTCCCGCCATATAGCGGTGACTTCTCTTAGTTTTTTCAGCTCACAGTGATCGAGGGTATCGCCTTTGAGATAGTGCAGAGCCAGAGAGGGAGCCCGAAACAGCTTCTCCCAACGGGTAATTAGCTCTGCAAGTTGCTTTAAGTATTCGCGAAATAGAAATACCAATATATTTTGAGAGCTCTGAAGTTGATTGGCGAAATTTGCGCCCCGAAAGCATTGCGGAGCTTGGCAACCAATTGACAATGATAGATTTCATCAATTTGCAAATGAGCGGGCAGATACACAAAAAAATTTACATTACCTTTTTTCTGGCTATGAATAATTGTAGGGCGCTACTTTGCCATTGCACAATGATAAAGTAGCGCCCTACACTCAGGGATTGCAATTTAAGTCAGCCTCTTATTTCTATTGGTTTAACATGCAAAAAGCGCTAGTAGCTCCGGATCCTCTAATACTGTCATCCCAACTGATTCAGAGTCGTCCGCCGCTGACTCCTCATCTCTATCTCGTCTAGCTGGCTTTATAGCTGGAAGGGGTGTCCGATAGATCAATCCCTCTTGAAGTATTTCAGGGGCTTCCTGACGAAGTGTTTCAGTGTCATTCAGAATAGGTAACTCGTCATCGGGCATGTCTAGTGTCATGAAACCATATTGCCCATCGTCCTGTAAGTAGATAAAGACTTCTGAATTTGAACCAACTTGATCCATTATCTCTTCTGCTGTATTCGCCGACCCCATAATGCCAATACTTTGATCAAAAGCATTAACTTGCTCTCCCAGCGCTCCAAAATCAAAATCGCCATCATCCCCAAAAGCGCCATAATTTTGACCAACATCATTAAATACCTCTTCCTCCCCATCTTGAGCAATTTGCCCACGCACCAAGTGTGACCAGGCACCCCACGCGCCAAATCCGAAGATGGTTGCACCAACAGCTGATCCCACACCGATACCAATCTTTGCTGCGGTTGAAAGATGCCCAGAAGGATCTTGCTTCATGACAGGATTCCCATCGGCATAGGTGTAAGGATTCATAACCAGGAAGCTATCTCGACTCACAAACCTCATCCGTTGCGCCGCGTAGTACCGGGCCCTCAGATAGAGCAAGCTCGATTCCGAGTCGGCATATTCTCCACAATAAGCAAATGGATTGTCAGCAATGCTTCCGCTCTGGGATGACCTACAGTTGCCATATGCGTTATAGACATACTCGCTACTGATAGAACCTGAATTACCGAAAGTCAGAAGAACATTTTGTCTATCGAGTAGATAAGACTGGAGTTCAGATGACGAGTCTTTCTTCAGCATACGAGCGAGTCGCGACGATGCTGATATTATGTAGCTGGCCTCTGAATCCCCCTGAACTTCATTGATGATATTGGCATTGCTGGCGTTGTCGTAATAATAGCGAATGATTTCCTCATCACCGGTTTGCTTGGTTGCACGCAGCCCATTGGGATAATAGGTGTAGGTCGTATTCTCGCCGTCACTTGAGGTGAATTGTGTGAGTTGATTCAATGCATTGTATTGGTAGCTATTACCATTTTCATCTTTAATCAGATTGTTGTTTTCATCGTAGTTCAAAGCCTGATCTTGAGCGCCAGCCACGCTGATGGAATTTAGCCGGTTATCGGCGTCGTAGGTGTAATTTGTCTCCGCACTTTCAGAAGAAGGCAGTGAGCGAGTGCAAGTTTTGATATTGGCTAGCGCATCATAGCTATAAGATACGGTTTCGAGTGGGTTGCCTTGTAGGTCTACAGATGATTCCCCAATGACTTGTCCAACATCATCATATACGAATGAAACATCGCGGTTGAGTGTACTTGAGCCCCCAGGGTGTCGGTAGCTAATGGCGGTTACGAATGAGGTCGTTGCATCGTAGCTGTAGGTGAGGGTAATCGGCTCGCCTTCACCCATACTGGTAGCGGTGATTTGCTGGGGGCGCCCAAAGCCGTTATAGGTGTAAGCGAGCTTGACCCCATTTGAGTAGCTCACCGAGGCTATTTTCCCCACATTAGCTTTGTCCATATCCTGGGTGATATAGGTGATTCCCACAGAAACAGAGCCATCGTCCCGAGCGATTTTAGCGAGCCGGCCATAACTATCGTAGGAATAGCTACACTGATGCCCGAGCGCATCAATGGATGAAGTCAGAAGGCCCGTATTGACATCGTAGTTCCACGAAACTGTTTTCCCGTCTGGATAGCTTATTGAAGAAATATTGCCATCAAGCGTGTAGGTGTAGCTGAGCAGTGCATCGCTTTCCCCATCCACGAAGCGCTCGATGGAAGTACGCTGCCCGACACCATCGTATTCATAATGAATTTCAATGCTCGAACCATTCTCGGTGTACGAATGAGAAGAGACTCGCTTGTTTAAATCATAGGTGCTGTTTACCTGTGATCCATTAAACTGGGTGATCTGAGTCCTATTTCCTACCGCATCATAAGAAAATTTTCGAGCCTGTTCCGTCAGTGTGGCTTCTTGTGTGAATTCCCCGAGTTCATTGTAACTACGATTTGACGACGCTTCTGTCTGAGACGTACCTTCAAGTGTACAAGTGCTCTGAAGCATATTCCCATTTAGATCTCGCGAGGCCACTAGTGTGCGCTTGAGATTTGCACCACCTAGACAATACTGGGTGGGGCTTTGGAGGATATTGTAGGATCTCGCTAGAGAAAACTGTTGAGGGGTCTGCTGATCCCCAATACTGGTCTGTACATTGAGTTGAAAAGCGTTCCACAAGCGTGTAGCGCAGGCGTACTGATTAGCATTGTGCCTATCGAACTTTTTAGCCGAAGCGACAAGTCTTTGTTTATATTCTTTTTTAGCTCTTTTTTTGAATTTACTAAGAAGTGGGCCGCCAGACTTCTCAGGACCGTAAGTCACTTCAGTTGATTTCAGAGAATTAAAGGAGCTTGCTTTCGTACAGGCTACCGAATCATATTCGTATCCCGATATATTGCCAAGGGCATCAGTCTTAGAGGCTAATTGGCTGCGTGAGTTATAGGCGTATGTGACTTTTGATGCTTCGCCTAGAACACCCAATTGTACGCTGAGACGCCCAAGCTGATCATAAGTATTCGTCGTTAAGGTTCGCTCTGCCCCACCCTTCACAGGATAATCACTTTGCTGGATAAGTTGCCCAAACCCGTTGTAGTAGTACTTCTGTTCGTAACCGTTGGCATCGAGCTTTCGCATTATGTTATTGGTAAGATCGTAGCTCCATGTTGTGGTATTACCCATAGAGTCAGTGCGTATTACGGTTGCTTCAGCGAGGTCATAGTTATACGTAGTGATCGCACCCACGGCGTTGCTGGTTGAGATTGGGAAACCAGTACATAAATCGTAAACCTCATTAGAGGTGTTGCCAAAGAAATCGGTTGTCGCATGCGTCAATGTGTGTGCGGTAGAGTCAAGAATATTTTCGAAGGTCGTGTTGGTTTTCGCAATTCCAGAATGATCTGGTGCTGCTGAACCCCAGGTACGCGTGGAGGAACTGGGACGGCCAGCAGTGTCATACTCAACAGAGGTCACGAGTAGTGGATTAAGTAAGCCATTCACTTCAGTCCCGCGGGTGGATGTGAGGATGTGCTTCTTATCATCTGAAAGCTTATTGTCCGTTCTTATAATCTCTGGTGTTTGACTAAGTACTCCTCTGGGTTTGTAGTCGTATACCTTAACGGAAGTGGGCATACCAAAACTGATATCGTATTCAACCTCTCCCTTTTTGACGAGCTGTAATTCACCCTCTATCTGTTCGTACTCTTCGATAGAGGCAATTTGACCATTGTCTGTGTAGCTGCGAATAATTTTAGCGGGTCTGGTGTCTTCTTGCTCGTTGTAGAAGGTGCTTAGCTTTTCTGCAATCAGTTGATAATTCGGATCGAGCTGGTTGTAGGGGGGGAAGTCGCCGTCCGTTTCACCAACATAAGTGTACGCTATTTCTTGGATGCGTTCGCTTCCATCTGCTGTGAAGGTGGTCGACTTTAGAAGAAGGTGCAGATTGTTGTACTGATTAACAACCAACGTTTTGTTATTGTTGATCGTGGTGTAATACCTGTAATTATTGTCATCACTTTGAAATAAAGTATCTGATGTTGTAGATGCGACCTCATACGTAGGGTTTCCAAGATAATTGTGGCCATCTGGACCACTTTGCTCAGGGTGATAATTATAGGTTGTGCTACGGGTTTCTTCTTCATAGGTGTTGATCACCTTGCTCACGACATCTTGTTGCTCTTGTTGTCCAGAACTATCTTTGTAGTAGATTGTACTGTAGTCAAACGTCGAGCTGACTTTATTGGGATAGTTGACGTTCGAGAGGAGCTTGCTATTTATAAGACCTCCGTTGTAAATAAAGTGCGTGGTCAAGCCCATAGGGTCAATGTAGGAAACCAGCGCACCCTCAAGTAGCTGGTAAGAATAGGTGATCGGGTTAGGGTTGGCATCGGATTTTGGGTAAATCACGTCGATGGAATCACTACTGAGTGAAATCGATAGGTTTTGTCCGTATGCATCGGTAACACTGATAAGCTTCGCCTGTGTAATGGAAGCATCGCTTGAATCATAGGTAAAAAGCAGATGGTTTCCATTTTTGTCGTCCCAACAGATCAATTTCCCCTGGGCATCGAAATACTGATGATGGCCGTCTAAAAAGGTCAGTAGGTATGCATAAGGGGTACTTGGGTCATAGGGCAAATTAGGGTATTGCCCTGGACTATACTGCGTCATTTCAAGGTTTTTCTGGTAGTAATACTGCAAGCCAGAAGGACTTTCCGGACTCAAAACATAGGTTTGGCTACCGTTGAGAGTCAAGATCCCATCATTAATGTAACTTAACGAATAGGACCATCCTACAGGTAGACCAAACAATTGTTCATAGGAACCTACGGTCTCCTGCGCGTATGTGATCCCGAGATTCACATCCATCGAGAGAATCCCTTTTAGAGGTGGCGATGGGATCGTAACGCTGAGTAAACCAGTACGGGGATTGACTTGGGTAAGAAAATTCTTCGCATAATTTTTGGCGACGGAGGATGAGTTAGAGCCAGTGGAGGTGCTAGCGATATTGGTGGTACTAGAAAAGTTTGCCATCTGGTCGAAGTTTGACACGTGCTCACCTTATATAAATATAAAAGCTACGCAAACAGATTAACTGTGTCTTGTTATCTCCACACGCCTTACCCTACAACCTGACAGCTGCTCACTTCGACTTTAGAGCTACGCTCTTATGGCGCGTGAGCACAGGCTGGCTAATTGTTTGCATTGGTGTAAAAAGAGATGATGACTATGAGCCATCAATGAATTCCGAAAATATAATAATTCTGTTTATGCACCTCCACGGTACCAAACAACGAGGTGTGCTGAGTGACTCTTGGCATCGATCATAGACAGTCGCGAGTAGTATGCCTGTACGGAATTAAGGGTTTCATTCAGAAAATTGACGGCATTTTGATACATTGTGCTATATCCGTCTGAATCGTCGAAGGTTTCGTAATTCCAAGTCTGTGACAATGTGTCAACTGAGCCAGCGGGTGCCGCGTCGTCTGTGTAAATAATGACACTCCTGCAATTGCCGCCATGTTCGTTTGAACTTGCGATTTTTACCGAATCGCGGCCATTCTGGCTTAAGCTATTAAGGCTATTTTGTACCTGCCCCCACAAAGTATCGCTGTCTGACTCACCGTCTGCGTAGGATTTATAGATGTAAGTGTTTGTAGCCATGTTAGTTCCCATTAATGTTTGTGATATATACAGGTACAGGCCTGCCCATTTTTAACAAAAAACCCTCTTAATACGGCAGAAAATTTTTCAAGATAAAAGGTAATTTAAGTGCCAAATACTAAAGCTTTTCCGATCAGTTTTTGCTTATAGATACTGACAGAAGCTTAAAAGTAATTGGCGCTTGAGCAAACCTGTTAATTAAAAATACTAAAGAAAAAAATATTTAAACCATAGGCGGTCACTGAGAGAGCTTAGCTCTTCACTTAAAAACTTTTCTGAAATCGCCTATGGAGAATCCAGTAAACACTATTCTAAATTCAATGTCGATAGTCATGAAAACGCAAAGAAAACTTACAGCCATTTAGTTGAAGCTTATAGCACTTAGATTTGAATTTTTCAGCCGAAATTGATACTTAAGTATTACCCCTCCCACAAGGCAAATCCCTCAAGGTATTTACCCTTAGGCTGCTAACGTTCTACAAAATAATTATTGAATTTCAAAGAGTTTTAAAAAAGAAATGATCCACAACCACCAGGAATAAGCACCTCAAGACCACTTCCACAAACCAGATAGATTGTAGTTTTTCCTTCAACCTAGTCATTCAAAGATATTTTTACTTAATAGTTGGATTTTTGTTAAATAGAGATATACGGCCGGAGATAAGTGTCTTGAGGAGTATATTAAATCTATAATGGCGCCATAATGTCATCCACATCCCGCCAATCTGATATTCTTCACAAATACAAAGGAAATTTATATTTCTTGCAATCCTGAAAATCACTTGGGAACAGATGTTCAGAAAATTCGCACAAACATGCATTTAGCTAAGCTAGAATTCCAACTCCCCCACCCATCAAAAATGCCATAACGAATTGCTACAATTTACATCCTACACTCCGTTTGTATTGTGCTAGAAAATATTAGCACAACACAAGCTCCAATCAGGCCGCAACTGAGCAATGCGTTAGCAGTATCAAAAATCGAAAAATTTGCATTAAGAGGTAATGTAGCTCATGATCTTGTGTCGTGAGAAAAAAACGGCAAAACCTCGATTATCACTATTTTTCCTGCATATAATCATAAAGAATGAAAATCCTTTAAATTTGCTAATATTCAAGAACGATATGAGCAGGATTTAACTGATGGAGAAGACTTGCTTGAATATCCATTGCCTATTATTGGCTTTGACTCCAAAAGACTGCCGAGAGGTAATTGGAGTTTTTGCCTAAATGCAGCAGATATTGAATGGGGATTTTTTTCTGATTGGCCGGAAAATGCATAGCAAAGCACTCTTGTTCGGCACTACCGTGGCTGGAGCCGCTGATACGCATCCGCTTCACAGCAGTCACGAAGCTTGGCGTTGTAAGCCATGATAAGAAAGTGCCCACAATGTGGAAAGCAAGCGGTAAAAGTCAGAATGCTGTCTTTTTCAAACCGCATGCACTGTGAAAAGTGCTTCTTTCAGTGCGAGTACACTTCGTTGTCAAAATGGGCACTCGCATTTATAGGCGCCATTATTCCAATGCTGGCTGTTATATTGGGTTTGGCCAGTAAGAGTTGGGTTGTGTTCGGTATAGTACTGATCTTAGCCCCATTTCTGGGCGAGTTACTGTTTGCAAAGTACTATTCTTTAAAGCCTGTAGGTGTACGAGCGTTAAGTACAAAGTTACGTGGTAAAAGATGATAACAAGTTTATCAATTTCGTTCCGACCGCGAAAAGCGCGGCCTCCACAGGATAGCCTGCGCGTTACTTCGGCTGCTCATTAGCAAGGCGTTGGACTTATTTGATGATTCACAATATATTTAAAGTAATGTTGCTGGCCATCCTCTTAACAGAGATCTCCACTGCTACAGCTACTTCGATCGGTTTTTGCACGCCTCATGTGGAGTATTTAGGAGAGCTAAATATTGAAGGCAGCTTTGTAATGGTTCTCACTATTGCGAAGAATGGAAGATTGATTGATGCTAAACCAGAGGACATTAATCCTAAAGAATTACGCGCTTATGCAGAATGCTTGGCAAAGCATTCAAATTATTACCTATCTACATGGCTGCCAAATCCAAGTGAAGGGCTGCATAGAATTCCCATTTTATTTAAAGTAGAGGCGTAACTTTTTCTGATCCGTTTAGAGTGCATCAGCCTAGCAAGCACAAGCAGTTATGTGCTGGTCGCTGCGCTCCCATTTTTGCACAAACGTATTCAGTATTGGTCGTCCCTGTTGTAGCTGTCATTTATCATAAATCAATAAAAGAGGATATATTTTGATAAAGCTCTCTATAAGTATTGATGTTTCTAACATTAAACAAGCTGAGGATTTTTATATTAAAGCTCTTGGTTGTAAAAAGCTAAGGGATCAAGCTGGAATGTCAGTAATTTCAGTAGAGAACTGTGATATTTATCTACAAGAGAAAGAGGTTGAATCAGCAGCAGCCCTCACCGAGACAGCTGAGCGAAATTATTCTCGTCATTGGACCCCCGTTCATATTGACTTTCTAACTGGAAACGTAGATGAAATAGTTAAGCGAATTGTTAAACTAGGCGGAAAGCATGAAGGAGGAGCAAGAGGTGACTGGGGTACTATTGCATATTGCTCAGATCCTTTTGGTAATGGGTTTTGTGTAATTAATGAGTAAAACACATACCAAGGACATTAGTCGACCAATGCTGGCTGGGCCTATTGGACGTATATTCTTGTAGACGGAAATGTTGCTACGAGAGGTTGCATTCTAGAACTAGATTTAGAGAAAAAATGGATCAAATATTCTAAGTAAACAGGGAATTCCCCTCAAGACAACCCCTTTAAAAAGGAGACCCACGGAGAAATGTGTGGTATCTTGAAACCTGCGAAGGAACTTATAAGGAGATATGGGTGGATCCTAAAAGTCTCTAATTCTCTCGCGTGAAGAATCCCGTGCTATTGAGCCTAGTATTAAACCCGAATCTTTTATATTCTTGAATGATACCGATCCGAGAGTATATTTCGAGAATGAAATCCAAGTTGTATCGACAAGAGTTCCACCGAAAAAATAGCCATTAAAACAATGGCCGATCAGTTTGTTCCAGGCCTCCAGCCTTACGCGGGACGACTAACGCTCCTGTTGCGGTCATTATGCTCTGTTCAGCTCTCTAACTTCAATAAATAATAAAAAGGAATCAACGGATGATTGAAAGTGCCCAAATAATTCAGCCTGTAATTGCCTTGATAGCTTGGTCTATGGTTATGTGGTTGTGGATGTACGCAACACGATTGCCTGCAGTAAAGAAAGCTAAATTAAAGCTTGATCCGAATGCTCCTCGCGGAGAGCAAATGTCAACCCTGCCTCCCCATATTCGCTGGAAAGCTGATAATTATAATCATCTCATGGAGCAACCAACTATTTTCTATGCTTTGGCAATATCACTTGCAGTCCTTGGCGCAGGAGATGGCATAAATTTTATTCTGGCATGGACGTATGTCGGTATTCGAGTAATTCATAGTATTGTGCAAGCAACCTTCAACAAAATTGAAATCAGGTTTTTAATATTTGCTCTATCAAACATTCCATTATTAGCCTTAACAGTGAACGCTGTGCGAACCACGTTTATGTAATAAAACCAGTGGTGGGCATAACAAGACGTCGGCATTCGATAGCAAGCTGCCCGGGACGCCTACGGCGCCCTACAACTTCATGATAGCGCCTTATATGAAAGCACATATACCTTATGAAGAAAGATCTGGAAGAAATCCAGATTTTGTAGTCAAGTACAAGATAGACCTATCTGAAGAGAATAAAAATGTCAAGCCGGGTCAAGGAATGAGAGTGGATTTTCTATATGACGGGGATGATCCGCAAGTTGAAGGTATACACATGATCTGGCCAGAGATTCTTGATGAAGATGGCAGAGTCATAAGAGATACTACTCCGGGTAATATTCCTAATGAAGGCTTTGCCAATATGTGGATATTAAGTGAAGAGCGCCGTGAATATCACCATAAAAGGCTTAAGAATGGTACAAAAGGGACTTGGTGGCGCGGTGGTCGCATTGCTAATGTCACGGTAGTTCAGATCAATGCTGTTAAATAGTACTTACAAATTGTGGCACAATCGCCCACAAAGGATACAGGCTGGACTCGGTACACGTCGTTCCGTTCGCCTGTGTGCAAAGCGTTAAAAGTTATGAAAACTATCGCAGCATTTATTTTGTTTGCTCTATCTTCTAGTGCCTTATCATATCAGGCAGTTTCAATAGCGGTCAGATCACTATTAGAATCAGGGAGTACAGATAGCTTCGTTCACACCGGAAACAGTACACAGTCAGAATTCAATAAGCAGCGAAATATTGCTTCGTCATGCACCCTCAACATTCTAGAAGGCGATGCCAAACAACCAATAGGTGATGGTAGCGCTAGCAATCATGCTCTTATTATCTGCCCTGGCTTTAGAGCTCTTGGCGTTCGTTTAAAACCTGAAGAGTCCGGCAAATACCATATATTGGGTTACTGGTCCCAGTAAGCTTTTAACAAGTTGCTGAGTCCCACCACCTATACTCCGTTCGCTTTGTGCTGTACGCTACGCTAGCACAAAGCGGCTCCATTCTAGCGGCACCTGTGCAAGGCGTTATGCTTAAGGAAGAATCGTGGATGTAACTACACTGAGAGAAAAGCAGGAAGAGTTTTTTCAGTCAGGTAAAATCAACAAGGCTGAATACAATGAGCTCTCATCGATTCACCAGAGGATATCTGAAATGTCATCGAAGGCTGAAATTAGCCCAGAGGAAGCTGACAAGATAGGTGAACTATTGCAATCTAGCTCAAACATTCTATTAAAAGATGCTATCGAAACAGATACCACCTTTACTCAAAAGTTAACAAAGCGAAGTAATCAAAGATTCAAACAATGTATCTCTATATTACTTATAGCCATGTTTATTAGTATATCAATTATAATCATCAAAGGGCTTTAAACACACAAAAAGTTTAGAGAAAGGACTGGCAAGCCTGTCACCTAATTTTATTTGTGATTACGTGCCAGCTTCATCAGTCCATATTCACGGCATTATGCGTAATTAAACATAGAGTATAAAATGAGTAAAGAACAACCAAATAATCTGCTACACGGTATTACTCTTGAGAAAGTTGTTACACGTTTGCAGGAGCATTATGGCTGGGATGGTTTGGCAGATAGGATCAATATCAATTGCTTTAAGAGCGACCCATCAATTAAGTCTTCGCTCAAGTTTTTACGCAAAACCCAGTGGGCACGAGATAAAGTCGAAGATCTGTATATCTCAACTTTTGAAAATAACTCTCCGTGGGCTAATCGTAAATAAGCACTATTTGGTAACCACATAGATGTCTCTGTGACAAGGCAGGGACAGGCGCATAAATCGGGTATGTCGGTAGTTTTAGCTACCAGCTCCCAAGCTACCCATCGTGCCAATCCGCAATAGTGGCTAGCTGGTCCTATTTATGAATCAGCGGCCACGCTGACAGCTTCACGGCAACAAGTTAAACAGATCTCCCCAGATAAGAACGTGAACTTTCACTACACAACTGCATCATTTACTCTACCCATTAGATCACCCGGCTTCGGTGTGCTTGGCCACCTCGCCTCCAGGCTAAGCCTTATAGGATGCTTCTATTCGTCAGCTCGTAATTTTTCTAGCGGCCTCCTCCCCACAAGACCTCGCGGTATTGCGGTTGCCATTCGCTAGTAGTTAGCATTTAATGGAAACGATTAAACGGTGATCCTCATACAGGAGGCTTCCACCTCATTAGTTCACGCCCATGCTGGGCGTACCAAGTAAAGGTACCCGAGATCAAAAACGCCACTTAACTTTGGTTTTGACACAGGGCTCTAGGCGTTCCCTATAACCCGAGGCAACATGAATAAAAGAGACAGCCGCATCTGTATTTCGATATATATTGTTCTGGGTACTGTTAGTATTCATTTGCTAGGCGAAATATATGCTGCAAAAATGATGGAAGAACTGGCTAGGAATCCGTCTCCAGATTTGTATGCAAATAATCACGGATTCCAATACATGGCGTTCTGGGTTACATGGGGCATAGCTTTGTCATTCGTCCTCGCGCTATCAACAATAATACTCAATAAGGTTCTGAGCAGGGGATATGTCAAAAACACATAAGAAAACGTTGTTATCGCCATGTTTGGCATCTCTAGGACAGCCTGTATTGCAATCCGGCTGTCTAAACGCAGGTCATTAAATATCATATGGATAAGCTTAAAAAACATTCAATACTTGTGGTTGTTATGGGTGCGACCATGCTGTGGTCGGCATTTTATATAGCCCCTCCAAAAGTATTTGATCTGCCTCTCTATTTAGATATTTTTCTAAACCTCAAAAGCTACTTTGCTCAAGGATTTCTTTCTGGGATTCTGAGCTTGATTCTCGCAAAAAAAGTTGGCATTTCCAAATACGCCGTCTTTAATATTGGTATAATTATTTCCGCCCTGATTTTGACTCTAAATTGTATTAGAGTACAAGCTATAGACCTATACTATGCACAGTACTCAGTACTACCATTAATTATTGGTATTGCAGCCGGAATTACCGCAGCTGAATATATGCAATATTTAACAAAGTAAGGCAAAATTGCTCTGTGGGCTGGACGTGTTAAAGCGTACTTTTGCTCGCAGTTAAATTAGCTGATGTAGCGTTTTTTGGGTTAACAATAGTTGAGGGGAGTCGTACAAACACATAATGAGTTTGTCAACGGTCGCCTATCAGGATAGACAACGTTATGCATGGTTTAACCACAAGGCAGTCCATTACAAATAGCGTAAGGTGAACATGCGAATAGTACTACTCATATTTCTAGCTTTAAATATCTTTGGATGTGCCGCGCAAAAAGAGACTATTTTTATTCCCGCTTCTCCGCTAACAAAGAAAGAGGTTGAAGAGGAAAAAGAACGACTCAAAAACGATCCAGAATGGGCTGATTTCGATGTGGAAGAAATCATCGGTGACGGAAGGGGTATGTTCACATATAGGGAAGAAGATATTCGAGCAGCCCTGACCGGGATTAATAAGTCCGACAAAAGGCTATCATTGTGCTCGAACTCTATCATGAGTGGAGCCACGTCTATTGTATTCGTGGCTGAAACTGATGAACCTCATCAGGTAAAAATAAAGTCTGCTTCATGTAGTCCTGTAGGTGGTGGCCTTTCTTGCCGACCAGTAGAAACGGACTGGGAGTACCAATACAAGGGAATCTATTTCAGTGCCGGCATACTTGGCTATGAGAAAGCCATCGACGTAATATCAGCCTTTGAAAGACTTGGTATTGAAGGTCTCCCTGATTGGCATCGCAAAGTATTTGGTGTAGGCTCCGTAAATTCAGTCGAGAAAACTATGAATGGCTACCTTATAGGGGTTGGCGAGTTATTTTGTGGTGGGTGTGTATCAGAAATACTCGTCACCACCTCTCATGATTCAGAGTCTAAAATTCAGAAACTAACTTATGTAGACGCAATAGACAGCATATGTATATAGCAGAGGAATCACCTAACAAAGCCAGCCAGAGAGACCAAAAACCTCCTATTCAGTATAGTTCTTTAGCTCCTGCTCGCAGCGCTAAGGTAGCAGAAAAATTATGAAGTGGTTTTTGTTTCTGATAATTCTTGGAGTCAGTGAGTTGGCAGTTATTGGGTGGCTTCATTCAATACTTGGGCTTTACACGTTAATTGGTCTTTATATTGTTACTACTGCTATTGGTGCGGTGTTTCTATATGTACAGTATCCAGAATTCAAACAATCCAAGAGGGCCAGCAAAAGCATTGGCAAGAAATTAAGCAAGCAATTTGAAGGTAAAGGCCACAACTTATCACCGGAGCAATTAGAAAAGCTAAGGCCCTTCTTATTTATGGTCAGATATGGGATTGCTTTTTTCCTAATTTTTATTCCGGGTGTTATCTCTGATATAGTTGGCATCGTTATGGTGTTGCCCGTTGTAATTAGCTTTTTCATTAATCGCAGTATAGATAAAGCGATTTCCAAAGTGGAGGCACAGCCTTAACAATGCACTTTACCGGGCTCGACAAAACTATCATTTTTTGCAAAGAGCAAAAAAACACACCATTTTTTCTACATAATTAAGCGTAGCGTTATACCTAAACATGAATAAAAGAAAGTACTGGAAATGTATGTTATTGCTACCATTCTTGGCTATGATAATACCAGCAATACTTGTGGGTATGCTGATGGCTGGTATTGGCTATATTATCTTTGCAGTATTCAGTTTTTTCATAGTTGATCGCCTGAGCGACAAAGAGATAAATATATATTTGATTTTCTCTCCTGTAATCGCAAGTGTGTTTCAAATATTTAGCCTGATCAATCCACTTTTATGGTTAGGTAAAGAAAGCATCAGTATCAATAGTGCCATTGAGTTCATGGAACTTTTGTTTATAGCAACTATATTCTTTGGCTATCTTTTTTTGTTTGTTGCAATGGCTATTTATAAGCTACTTAGTTGGCAAGGTGTGTTTAGTGCTCAAAAGGTATAATAATACGTCCAATGGCCGCCCACTACGTGGGTTGGACCGCGAAAAGCACTGCTTCACAGCAACGTGGCCCATTAACTCTGTGTTAACAGACTAGAGGAAGTATGGAGCTAGAAACAAGACAGAACGCATTTGATCTTAGAAAGGCTTTAGGTGCTCCAGAACACCTTTAAATGCACGCTACTCTTGTAGGCGAAGCTGCCGATCTACTTCTAAGCGGGTTATCTGGTATGGAGGTACCTGTTTAAGGAGAGTTAATGAGAATGAGGATAGCACTCCATGACATCGGAAAAATCATTCACACTCACGATATGACTGGCTCTGAACATGAACCAGATGGCGAAAACCTATTGTTAGAAAAGGGGACATCTCCCAGATTGGCAAGATGTTGCATGCCATTTCCTCGCTGGCAGGAAATGGTATCCTCTCTTGAAGAACTGCTTATAGCTCTATTGGGCAAGCTATGGAAGGGTAATCGAGTTGAAGATCTTGAGATCTTGAATATCGATCACATAGCTCAACAACAGTCGGTGGATCGGTGGCACATGTATGAGCCACTAGATTCGCTATTAGAATCAATCGCAGCTGATGGCTATACCCGTCGCATCAGCTGTTAACAAGCCAAGACATGGGAACAAAAACCACCGTTGGTGGTATTAGACATACGGAACTAAGGAGAAAGTTTGAATATCAATTGGAAACCGAAGGCATGGATTGCGGTACTGTTAGGTGTAGTCCTACAAGCGTTCACATTTCTGTACTTAAATAGGCCAAAACTGTTTTGGCTCTATGTCCTTCTTTCTTGTATTGTTTCTATACTTGACTGGAAGTATCAAACTCTATTTGCGGCCATTTTTTCATTGATCTGCCCAATACATGCGTATTTTGTTGTAAAGAATTTTGAGAGTTCTAGTGAGCGGGGTTGGTACTCCAAGTGGTGGGGCATCCCTGCCATCTATATTACGTTTTTTACAACAGTCTTTCTATTTAGGTCTTTCCTATACGAGCCTTTTCTTTTTCCTTCCGCATCAATGCAACCAACAATAGATAACGGAAACTACATCGTTGTTCAGAAGTTAGGCTATCGCACATATGGAACGTATGGTGCTTCTTTAACCAGCGGGAATATAACTTCAACAGATCTAATGCGGAGAGGAAAATTGTATGCGTTCTATCCGCCTCATAAGGACACTCCTTTTATCAAGAGATTGATCGCTCTACCTGGTGATAGGATTGCTATCAAAGGCAATGACATTACTATTAATGGCTCTTTATTAACCACAAATCTACTATACGAAACAGATCATCTAGCAGTCTATGAGCAGCACTTGAATGGTATCACGTATTTGATTCAACGAATGAAAATGCGTCCAGCTAGTGATATGGAGGAAATTGTAGTACCTGAGAAAAGCTATTTCTTCATGGGTGACAACCGAGACAACTCAGCAGATAGCAGGTTTTGGGGCTATGTTACCAGCAATCGCATAATTGGAGAGGTCGTGCATATCTTCAAGTAAAGGCCTAATAAAACAATCAAGCGAGACGGCTTAGAGCCGTCGGTTATTTTAGCGTTGTGTATACAGGATAAATCCGTGTCAACCTTTCTAAAAATAATATTTTTTGGTGCAACAATACAACTAAATCAAAATCCAATTACAGTTAATGACAATCCAGTAATACTTATCCCAGCCCAAAAGTTAAATGTGGTTACTATGGGGGCAAATCTAAAAATTGATACATCTAGTGAGATTAATGCTTCTGCTATCCTTGAGGCACGTGAAATAGCTGATAGAAAGTACCCTGAAGGATGTGTTACCGCAGAATTAATAGCCTTAGATGATAAGGCTTATCTTTTTCAGAATACTGGCATGATATGGTCTAATAACAGTACTATGATTACTCTAAGCGCTAAGGACAAGCTTAATACTAAACTTGAATTTAAAAAGGTAATACTAAAATCATGTAATGTTATTAGAAATACAACTATCAAATGGTCAAATTACAAACACTAATCGAGATACTTAATAAGTTTGTCTTGTTCGATCCAACCATGAAAAGTATAGCCCCACAGGACGCGCTAACGTGCACATCAAATCAAAGCGTATGTTTACTTAGGCACTCAAATGAAATGGGTTAAGCGAAGTATATTCACAATCATCGTATCTATAGTCGGGTATCTATTTTTTCTGCACGCTGGGACGGCAAGTGATGGTGACGAATATTTGAAATGGTATTATAAAATCGAATTTGCCATAGCGATTGTGTGTTGGTGGCCAGTATCAATATATCTTGGCATTCAAGAGCTATTGGATATAGGCAACACTATTCTAGGTTTTGAAGTATGGGTAATCCAGGCTCTAGGTTATCTAATAGCCTTCAGTCTTTATGAAAGAGCTAAAAAACATAACTCAGGTGTCCGGTAGTTTCTAGCTACCAGCCCCCACACCGCCTATCGTGCGGGTCAGAGATGGGCAGCTCCCTCTCAATAATGAATCTCTACTCAACAATACTGTCGAGCAGCTCTTCATTTGAGTTGGAACAATCTTGGGGGCCCATAAATTGGGCACCTATGGCATATTGGTAGGTGAGTTCAACACTAACCCAGCGATTACATGCAGCAAATAGGGATCGCTAGCAAAGGCATCCTATATCAAAACCGCTACCTCACCATGGTTTTGACATGGATGCTTTGGGACATCCGTAACAACAGCGGGGCTATCAACGATCTCCTCTTCCAATTGCCCGCTCCTTTTGTACACGTATATATATTTCTTCACGGTGAACGGGCAGGGATTTGGGAGCAAGTATGCCTATCTTCACTTGATTACCTTTAACTTCCAGTACGGTAATTGAGACATTTGCTCCAATCCTTAAATTTTGACCCGTCCGGCGCTTTAAGACCAACATATTTGTTTCCTCTAAGACTCAAACCATTTGTTGGCCGCCCTTAATGGAAGGCTTTATAAGTAACTTTTTGAGGATATATGAGGTGGTGCACGAGAACGGTAGGCATAGAAAAAGAAAAGGCGGGCACTACGCTCCCAGAGCTTGGAGAACCTCTCCAAACTGCTCAATACTCTCCAGTTTATTGAAGACGAGCGGGTTTCTAGCGTATGATCCATATAGCCATTTTGATAGTTCGGTTATCAATTTGGTTAGCTGGCCCCTGGTGTTCCACCACCTCGGGTCAGCGCCTTTTACTTGCTTTTACGTCACAATACCGCTCTCCTTTGACGGGCTGATTCTTAGAAAATTATTGACTTGGTTAAACTTCTTTGGTAGATAGATTTTTTAAAAGGCAGCTCAACGCCGACCAAAATACCAATAAGTATCCATTGATTTTACGCAGCTTTGACACTAAAACAAACTTAATAAAATCCAATAAGATTATTTTTGTGCCTATATTTTTTAACTTAGCGATTTGAATAATCTGAGTTACGCATATAATTAGCCACTTATGCTGATGCTTCCATTAGGCTCACACGAAAGAATTCAGAAGAATAGATCTTCAATACTGCTACTTACCGCAAGCCCCCTTCTTCTTACAGTCAAAATTGCTTAGTATTTTTAATATATTGTGAGGATTTTAGGTAATCAGTCTATTAGGAATAGCAATGGTGTTATTTTATAACCCTTTAGGGTTTGGACTTTTTGATGCGACACCCCCTAAGAACTCACTTCACTCATAGGGTGAAACTATAAATTCTAAATGTTCGTAGTGTATCTCAGAAAGTGAAGCCCAATCGAAATATACGTGTATCGATTGAACTCGCTAGGGGTGGGATTGCAGAGTAATTGAGATATAAAGCAACGGTTTGGAACTAGCACTCCTATCAATTGACGACACCAATCTAGTGCCGCTTATCCAGGTGCGGCGAGCCGATATAAATACCTATGGAATCCCTAGCTTGTCTGTGTAGGGTACGCCTGTCCACTGCTAGCTTCCATTACTACCGACAAGTGTGTTGGTTAGTATGGGAATTAGACTGCAATTGATCCTTTGTTTGGTCTAGAATTGGCTCCCAAGGTGGGGCCCTATCTATCCCCTCGCGGTGGGGGCGTTAAGATCAAGCTCGGATGAGAGCAACCATACAAGCTTGCAAGGACATGCACTACTTTAACAAACCGGCAAGCCCCCAAAGAAAAGTCCATCACTAGCAGGTTGCCTTAGTTATTAGCCCGCACTAATTGGAACGTCATATTTTATGAGCAAGAAGGCATTTGGAATTAATGAATTTATTATCCTCACCACCCTACTGGCAATGCTTGGCTTGCTGGCTATCCGGTTTTTGAATCCTGAGATGCTAAATCTGTCCATTTTCAATACTCGGGCAGGCTCCTTTTTACTTGGCTGCGCATTTTGTTATTTCACTCTAAATGAGTTCAAGACAGCCATAGCCAAAGATGAGTGGGGCCCAAACAGAGTTGCAGGTATTATTCGTGTACCCCTAAATCTCGCCGCTGCTTTGTTCCTGTTTTACATGAGCGCAAGCGGAGGAATTAATGCATAATAAGCTTCCCCATCACTGGTGAGTACAAGGCAGTTAAAATGAGTAACCAGAGAATTCCTGACAGAAATAAGAGCCCCTACGGCTGGTGGGTCGTAACAATTATAGAGAGGTTTCAATTTGATGATGAGGAACTCGACAATATGCGTCGGCGCTGTCGGGCATTCTCAAATGTTGTGATACTAAAGGCTGATGATAGAGAGCAAGCTTACCAGAAGGCCATTCAGTACGGGAAGTCCGGCATCGAGGACAAAAGCGACTGGACAAATGATAAAGGGCGTAGAGGTCGATGGATTTTTGAGGGGTTAAGCAGTCTTATTCCCATCTATGATGAACTTGATCCTGAAGGCACTGAAATCCTATTTGACGATGATAATGGGATTACAGTTGGCAGAGTTAAATCTTGGGTTCGAAGCAAGGAAGAGCTTGAGGCATTTGATGATGCCGAATGAGAAATTCAAGTACTTTATCAACCCCTTTAAAGATTAGACCTCCCCTATTTTCTCTAGATAACTATAAAATAGTCCAACCAAACCTGGCTGGGCGGTATGTAATATCCAATAGCCCTAGGAGTAATTAAAGGAAACAAATCGAATCCTTTATTGATAAATAAAGTCGCTCTTAATCTATACAGATTTCTGTTGAGGTATCTCTACTATGCTTATTCCGAAACTCTCGAGGAGATTGCCCAGTCCATTTTTTAAAGCTTCTCGAAAAACTACTGGTATCACCGAATCCCAGTTTGTAGGCGATTGATGTGATCGGGGTATCGTTTTGCTTAAGGTACTGCACAGCCTGATACTGGCGTATTTCATCTAAGACAATCTGATAACTCGAACCTCTTTCTTTTAGTTTTCTATGCAAACCACGGCAACTAATACCAAGTTCCTTGGCTACGACCTCTTGTGAAAAATTACCTGTAGCCATCAGATCAACAAGCACTCTACTGGTCATACTAACTATGTCATTCTTCTGCAAACGCTCCAAATAACCAATTAGGGCTTGCTCGTTGACCCTGACCAGCTCATCGTTTCCCGAAGAGAGCTTTCGATCAACAAACTCTTGTTTAAACCTAATCTCACAAATGTCTGACGAAAAATTAATTGGGCACTTGTACATCAATTGATGCCGCTCAAGAGTGGCAGGTCTGGGCCTCTCCAGGTTAATAGAAATCAAATGGTGATGCACATCAGGGCATATCTTTCTGATGGACTTTATTAGCAAAGCCATAAAGGCATCTATAGCATGAATACTTGGATCATATGAAAAATTGTCAACTTTTTCCCAGGATACTACTACTTGCTGCTGTTCAGCATGAACATTGATTCGCATAGCGGTAGTAACCACTTCCGAGAATCGAGCAGACCTCAGTAAGCTCTCCCTGATGGAGCTACTGGCCAAGTGGGCATAGCTTAGAGCGTGAAGGTTTGTATGATTCACATACTTAGTGACTTGCAGGCCGATACAATCATCACCTGATATGGATTCAGCGAGCCCCCATAGTTTTTTCATATTCTCTAAAGGGATTCTCTGATTCGCATCCTCTATGCACTTGGGGTCAATTTCTGCACGCTGCAAAATTTCTTGGGTAGAACAGAATGGTTTTAGGGCCTCAATAATAGGTAATACCCAGGTTGCAATGGTCGTGTGTCCATACTCAGCCATCTACAAGTGTGTCCTAATTGGTCAAGAGATTGGCTTTATTTGCAAAGAAACCTAAAAGCCAAATGATTAGCATCTAATCAGTCACGTCCTTATTTACCAAGATTATCCTAACGATCCTGACATGTTAAGAGGATCTAGTCACCTAAAAGATAGCCAGCCGACGCTGGCAATTGGAAATATGAAAAATCCCATAAAAAGAATAGCACGTCTGGTAGGGCTTACATTATCCATCACTCACCTTGGTGTTGCAGCTAGTGAGCCCACTCAGGTTTTCTGGGGAGATATGCACCTTCATACCTCCTACTCATTCGATGCCTTTTTAAGCCAAAATTATTCGGCAACTCCGGACACCGCTTATCGGTGGGCCAAGGGACAACCGGTTATTCACCCCTACACTCATGCAAAAGTACGTATAGACACCCCGTTGGATTTTCTCGTGGTTTCAGATCACGCTGAAGGGCTGGGAGTTATGAGGGCAGTGGTGAATGAAACAGATGAGCTCGACAGCGATATGTCCTTATACCAGTCAATGATGCGCTGGTTTGCCAAGCAGCATATTAAATATAAAGTCTCAATAGATGAAGGTATGGATATTTTCAATGAGTTACTGCCCAAAAAAGCGCTAGACACAGTAGCTCCCGCTGACCCTGTCCAGGACCCAGCCAACACGCCCCCTGAGCCCGTTCTTGGAGATCTGGATAAGACCCGGACAAGCGCATGGAGCGCAATAGTCGATGCCGCAGAGCGCCATAATAACCCGGGCACTTTTACCAGTTTTATTGGCTGGGAATGGAGCTCAACACCAACTGGGGCCAACTTACACCGGGTGGTTGTCTCTCCTGATGGGGCGGAAAAAGCTAAACAGTATCTTCCTTTTGGGTCTGATCGGAGCCAGTACCCAGAAGATTTGTGGCAGTGGTTAGATGAGACATCTAAACGAACTGGCAGTGAATTCATTGCGATCCCCCACAACTCCAATGTGTCCAAAGGTTATATGTTTGCAGAAACCACTCTGCGTGGTGAGCCAATTGATACACAGTATGCGCGTACACGCATGCGCTGGGAGCCCCTGGTTGAAATAACACAAATTAAAGGGGATTCAGAAACCCATTCAACGCTTTCCCCGGACGATCCTTTCGCAGACTTTGAGAACTATCCATTCTACCTACAAGCTGACCCGGAGTCATACCGTGTCGCTAAAGGTGATTTCGTCCGATCCGCCTTACGGTCAGGGCTGGAAATACAGGAGAAAATTGGTGTAAACCCCTATAGGCTGGGGTTTGTAGGGTCCACAGATTCACACACGGGTATGTCAACTGCTGAGGAGAACAACTTTTGGGGCAAGTTTGCTCATGACTCAGTACCAAGCAGCAAGCGAACTAACACTGTCATTGGCGGAACCAAGGCTACAGGTTGGAATATGTCCGCTTCTGGACTCGCCGCTGCTTGGGCAGAAGAAAATACCAGAGAAAGCCTTTTTGCTGCCTTTAAACGCCGTGAAGTATACGCCACTACAGGTCCTCGAATTCAGGTGCGCGTCTTTGCAGGTTGGAATTTTCCTAAGCACGCTATCGATGCTGAAAATATTGCTGAACTAGGTTATTCCCATGGAGTACCTATGGGGGGTGATTTAGTCAAACCACAAAGAACTGACCAACCAATTCAACTACTTATACGCGCGACAAAAGATCCTAAAGGGGCAAATCTGGATCGCATTCAAGTGGTTAAATCTTGGCTGGACCCAACAGGAAAGAGTCAAGAAAAAATATTTAATGTTGCCTGGTCTGGCGAACGCACGCTCAATAACCAAGGGCAGCTAATGCCTGTGGGAGATACGGTAAATCGAGAAACGGGGCAATACACTAACAACATTGGCTCCATAGAGTTATCAACCCTATGGCAAGATCCAAAGTTTAATATGAACGAAAGAGCCTTTTACTATGTTCGGGTATTACAAATCCCTACCCCACGCCATTCACTCTACGATGCGATAGCTACAAAAGAAATCAATAATGGAAATATTCAGGTACCGCCTGAAGGGCCCGCCGTTATCCAGGAGCGCGCTTATACATCCCCAATTTGGTATACCCCCTAAGACTGGCAGGAAACCTCGACGCCAAAGCAAGCAAATAGCATATCTAAAAAAGTCGCTTACATACTGATATCAATACTCTCTGCAGGTTTCAATGGAGGAAGCTTCATGCAGCGGAAATTAGAGATTCTGAAGAGGGAGCCTCTGGTACACTTTTCTATTATTGCTTTATTGCTGTTCGTTTTCGCAGAGTTATTAATAGAGGAAAATGGAACCAACTATGAAGATACCTTGCTTATCAGCAAGGACATTCTAATTGAACACCTCCAATTCCAGAAAAAAACATTTAACCAGAGTTTTGCACGACGTTATTGGGAGGGCTTGACTCAGCCAGAGAAGTCCAACTTGATTAATGATTACATTAAAGAAGAAGTACTTTACCGTGAAGCCCTTAATCTAGGCCTGCAGAAGCATGATCAGATTATACGACGACGCCTTATTCAAAAGCTGGACTATGTAAATCGTGGCTTTTCCAGTAACATTGATATTAGTGAAGAAGATCTGGAAAACTACTTCCAGCTTCATCGCGAAAAATATCGAATTGAAGCATCTATTACCTTTACTCATGTTTTCTTTGGTTTTAGGCGGCACTCTACAGAAAAGTTAGAGGAGACTGTCAAAAAGAACTTGAACCACTTAATAAAGCAGTCAGTTCCATTCGAGGAGTCCGCCCTCTACGGAGATAGATTTATCTTTCATCGGAATTATGTAGATCGCACTCCCCGTCTATTGGCCAGCCACTTCGGAGATAATTTCGCAGAAAATATCTTTCAACTACCATTGAATACCTGGTCCGGTCCATTTGAATCTCCGTATGGTCTACATCTAATTTTGGTTAGTGAAAACAAAACAAGCCGTCTACCCAGCTTTAGAGAAGCTTCCCCCTTAGTACTTGAGGATTATCGACGAAATAAAATGGAAGAAAACAGACAACTTAGGATACAAGAGCTGTTGGCAGG
This sequence comes from Microbulbifer sp. ABM4_008, assembly GCF_056311705.1. Classification (NCBI taxonomy): domain Bacteria; kingdom Pseudomonadati; phylum Pseudomonadota; class Gammaproteobacteria; order Cellvibrionales; family Microbulbiferaceae; genus Microbulbifer; species Microbulbifer sp. ABM4_008. Next base: position 3,579,181 of record NZ_CM149970.1, read on the forward strand.
CTACAGAATAGAGAGGGATGCCTCGATACCATATGTACCTGTGGATATTACCTATGCCAACTAATAATTTCCACAAGATCATTAAAGCTCTTCTATTCTTATTGTTACTTACAACAATTAGTAATTTTAGTTTCGCTCATGACGGAAGACCGATATACATTGAGTTAAAAGAAGTCACGGAAAGCAGATATATCCTTCGATGGAAAATCCCGCCTATCATGCAGCCAGGCACTGAACCTGAGATACACTTAAAGGGCGAATTCTGCCAAATACAACCAGAGATATCAGGACCTACCGGACCCAACGTGAAGAGTTACCTATGCAGGAACCCCCACCCAAACAATTTTACAAGGCTATATAATTCCCTAACAATAAAAATCACATACCCCATTGCCAATCCAGCCTTATCGAGCTTAATTCATTTTGAAAAATCAGACGGTGAAACTATTAATCTCTTTAATGGCCCCAAGGTCTTAGAAATAAATTTACCTTCCCGCCTAACTATATGGGATTGTGTCAAACAATATATTGAAGCAGGTTTCTTACATATATTAGAGGGCTATGATCACTTACTATTTGTATTATGTTTAGTCTTTATCGCCAGAAAATTTAGAGGCATTTTAATAGCGATTAGCGGATTTACAGTAGGCCACTCTCTCACTCTAGGGCTCGCAAGTTTAGACTTATTCACCATAAGAGTAGATGTTGTTGAAGTGTTGATTCCATTGAGTATTATGCTGTTAGCAGCAGAAATTGTATACGCACACAATGGACAGAGTAAAACGAGTTTAACCCGACGCTATCCTGCGATTGTTGCCACTGGCTTTGGATTACTTCACGGTTTTGGGTTTGCCAGTGCGCTTGCGGAATTAGGCCTTCCTCACAACCATAAAATCACCGCATTATTTAGCTTTAATATAGGTGTAGAACTGGGGCAGATATTATTTGTCTTGGTTTTGATTTTCTTATCATCTACAGTTCAGCAAATATTCTCTAAGTGGAAAATTACAACTTTGTATAACCAACTTCTGACACAATCAAAATACGCTATTTATCCAGTTGGAATAGCCAGCGGGTATTGGACAATTGACAGGGCTCTAGGGCTAATTTCCTAAACAAGCAAAACTTGAATCACAAAAGCTGCTTCAACACTTACTACTGAGGTAACAGCAAATAATACACCGCACTCAAGACACGCTGTGAATACATCGCTGTAAGCTCCTTATCGGCATCCATGCCTCATAGGGACCTGAGCGTAGTGTATTATTTTCTTCTCCCTTTTTAGTATAATCTGTTATTCTCACGCAATCACACAGATAACGGCTCACAGTAGTGGGCAGATATATGTATGAATTGACCATCAAACAATAGGAATTCATCGAGCCTTTTTAGCCCACATCAATGTCAGATACAGGCCTTTGTAGAGCTAAAGCAGTTTTCACTACCAAACCTATCACCACTGAAAATAAAGATGTTAAATTTTAGAAAAGCACTTATAGAAGACCTTCCTGATTTACTTAAATTTGAACAGTGCCTTATCGAAGCCGAAAGACCATACAATTCATCCATTAAGGCTGAATCAGCATTCTATTATGATATGGAAAACTTGATACTATCTGATGACTCATATCTTCTGGTAGTTGAAACCGAAAATGAGATTATTGGAAGTGGATATGCCCAGATACGAAACTCGAAGATATCTCTTGATCATGAGCGGCATGCTTATCTGGGTTTTATGTATGTATCACCAGCACACCGAGGAAAGGGCATTAACTCAAAGCTAATAGAGAAATTAATTGCATGGGGAAAACAGAGTGGGGTTCAAGATTTCTACCTTGACGTTTACTCTCAAAATAGCTCAGCAATAAAAGCCTATGAAAAAGTTGGCTTCAAACCATCACTTATGGAAATGAAGTTAAACCTTAAATAGAAAGATCACAATCTATAAACCCAGGTGATGTCTTTGGCTCACCTGGGTTACACCATATGACTTCAAAGAATGCTCTTCAAGAAAAGCTTAGCCGATATATCTCGACTTAAATGCGTAGCTGCAAATGTCATGATCAAACAGAAAAATTAACTTCCACAAAAAACCATCCTGCTACGCTTCTGGCGAACATGCTTGAGACAAACTCAACGATAACTTTTATAAAACCTCATGAACACGAGGAATAACTTCCTGTTTTCTCTGATCTGCATCAGACTTACCAAAAGATGAACTTTCCTTATCGCCTTCAGCCATTTGGCCACTTTCCCAATAAACAGTGGCGGTATAACTCCCCATCTTTACAGCGATTTAATCAGGCTTAGAATCTGTTTCCATTCCACAGATAGTTAAGACCAATAGCAAAACAAACTGTCAAATTATCTATTCCGATATTTTTAATGGCGTGAATTTACCCTTACTAATTACATGCTTTATCACCCATAAATTATCCCGCCAAAATTTCGCTATTCATCACACTTTTAGTTAGAAAGAACGCATAGTTACCACACTCATAAACGGTTGTGCGCCATAACTTTAGTATTAGAAATACGCACAACCAAAATAATGACATCTATCTAAAAATAAGCCGGAGTCCAAGTGCGCCAGCATAAATGATTTATTGCAGGTGTATTTTTTATAGGTCTACTGCGCTTGTCCGACAGATAACAAAAATGGATTTTGTTCGGGAGATTATGACCATGCGTCTACCTTCGCTTATTGCGATACTATTTTCATTGGTGCTTTTAAGTGCCTGCGGTTCTGATGGAGGCCGGGGCGATGCCGCCGATGACTTGCTCCCGCCCCCTGGCGTCACAGACTCAGATGGTGACGGTATCGATGATGATAATGACAATTGTCCGAGTGTTAGTAATTCAGACCAGGATGATTTAGATGGCGACGGCAGCGGTGATGCCTGTGATACTGATGACGATGGCGACTCCCACCCAGACACTTCAGACAACTGCCCACAAACCCCAAATTCGGACCAAGCCGACAGTGATAGCGACGGCATAGGCAATGCCTGTGACAGTGATCTGGATGGCGACAATGTCCCCAACGATTCTGACAACTGCCCTGCTGATTCAAATAGTGAGCAGGGTGATATCGATGGCGACGGCGTCGGGGATGTGTGCGACAACGACCGCGACGGGGACAATTACACCGACAGTTTGGATAACTGTCCGGACGTAGCCAACCCAGACCAATCAGATCAGGACAATGACGGTATCGGCGACGCCTGTGACGAAGATAGCGATACTGACAATGACGGCCACGACGATGGCCAGGATAACTGCCCAGCCGTATCCAACCCAGATCAAGCCGACCTTGACGGCGACGGCATTGGCGATGCTTGTGACAGCGATGACGACGGTGACGGCGTAGACGATCAAGACGACAACTGCCCAACCGCAGCCAACTCCTCACAAACCGACCAGGATGGCGATGGTATAGGTGATGCCTGTGATGACGATGCGGACAGTGACGGCATCGATAACGAAGATGACAACTGCCCATCCACCCACAACCCGAGCCAAGACGATAACGACGGAGATGGCATTGGCGACGCCTGTGACAGCGACGACGACAATGACTCTGTCGATGATGAGGTCGACAACTGCCCCAGCCATAGCAATACCGACCAAAGTGATATCGACGAAGACGGTGTCGGCGATGCCTGTGATAGCGACCAGGATGGTGATGGCATTGATAACGACGATGACAACTGCCCTGCTACCGCCAATTCAGACCAAAGCGATATCGATGGTGATGGGCAAGGCGATAGCTGTGACAGCGATGATGACGGCGATGGTATAGACGATAGTAATGACAACTGTCCGGCCGTTGCCAACGATGATCAAACCGATACCGACGGCGACGGCACCGGCGATGCCTGCGACAGCGATCGCGATGATGACGGCGTTGAAAATGAAAATGACAACTGCCCGCTGGTACCCAACGCAGATCAAACAGATACAGATGGTGACGGTTACGGAGATGCCTGCGATGACAACACCGATGTCGACGGCGATCAGGTACCTGACAGCGTCGACAACTGTGTACTCATCCCCAACACCGATCAAACTGATCAGGATGGAGATGGTGTCGGGGATGCCTGTGACAGCGACCTGGATGGAGATGGCGCCGATAACGATGCCGACAATTGCCCATCAATACCCAATTCAGACCAACTCGATACTGACGGGGATGGCAGTGGCGATATCTGTGATAGCGACGACGACAACGACGGCATCGATGACATAGCCGATAACTGCCCCACTGCATCCAATAGTGATCAAACAGATACCGACGGGGATTCAGTCGGTGATGCCTGTGATCCAGACCTCGATGGCGACGGTATCTTCAATGACGACGATAACTGCCCCTATGTCAGCAATACACTACAGGAAGACAGTGATAACGACGGAATCGGCGATGCCTGCGACGGCGACAACGATAACGACGGCGTAGATAACGCTAACGATAACTGCCCGGATACTGCCAATAGCGATCAGTCGGATATCGATCAGGACGGTATCGGCGATGTCTGTGACAGCGACCGGGATGGCGACACAGTCCCGGACACTTCCGACAACTGCCCGGCTATTCCAAATGATGATCAAGCCGATCAGGACGGTGACGGCATCGGTGATGTTTGTGACGATGACAGCGATACCGACAATGATGGCCACGATGACGGTGAAGACAATTGCCCAGCCATCCCCAATCCGAATCAAACGGACACGGATGGTGACGGTGTCGGCGATGAGTGTGATAGCGATGCCGATGGCGATGGCACGGACAACACCGATGACAATTGTCCACTAACGCCAAACGACCAAACCGATACTGACGGTGACGGTCTTGGGGATGCCTGTGACGAAGACCTGGATGGTGACGGCGTTAATGATGACGTCGACAACTGCCCAATGATTCCGAATCCAGGGCAAGAAGACGGCGATAACGACGGTGCCGGAGACGTCTGCGATAACGACCGCGACGATGACGGTCTTGATGATACCGTCGACAACTGCCCCGCGATTCCAAATCCAAACCAAACCGATACTGATGGTGATGGAGTGGGAGATGTTTGCGATGCAGACCTGGATGGGGACGAGGTAGAAAACGATCTCGATAACTGTCCCCAGACTCCCAATCCCAACCAGGAGGACTCTGATAACGATGGTATCGGCGACGCCTGCGACCTCGAATCAGGCCTGTCCTGTGCAGCGTTTGAAGACTTGGAGATCGTTAACGGTGTAGATGCAGACCTGACTTACGGAATTGAACAGCCCTGTGATGGATGTTCTATTACTGCAGTAGAAAGGGTATTTAACGGCGTCCTATCTGATGCAGCCAGAATGGAAGTTGTCAGCGGTGCGGGCGGCTCTACCCATATTCAAATCAACCACCACTCGGTTAAAGAGGGACGCCATGTGGTCGGTTTCCTGGTAGAGCACACCACACCACTGCTGGATATCATCTACCTGAACACCATCACAATCAGCACTTATTTGGACGGAGTAGCCACAGGGGAGTCCACCAGCGGATATCGTCTGGCCCCATTCAAAGTCAACGGTGCGCGCAATCACCGCCTGCTATTAGTCACCACCAATAGTGACTTTGATCAGGTCAGGCTATCTTTGAGCGGCTTGAGCTTTATAAACAACCAACTGGATGTTTACCTGGCCTGCTCAAAAGCTGTGGGCCAACCATAACTAAAAGAAGAAATAAAAAGCCCCGGTACGCCGGGGCTTTTTATTTACAATTAAATTGAAAGGAATAAAGCACATAAAGAAAACCAATTCCAACCTTTAAAACAATAAAGAACGCAAGCTAAAGAACTTATTTACCCCCATCTATTGCCCACACACCAAAAACTACAAAATCAAAAACCCTAAAAAATAATACTTTTTAAAACAATCAAGATAGGACTGATCAAATTGACAGCGGCGCATCTTATAGTTACTGACCAGTAAGTTAACTATATATCGGTCTGCTTATTTTTTAGGCATAATTGACAATTAAACTTATAGCTACTCAAACGCCTCTCAGAAACCATTCCAGCTGCAATTAGACTTTAGAAAAAATATGGGCTTGCCATTATCAATAACATGCAGATGTATCTGTACATTCGGAGGTGAAGTACTTGACGAGGAACTCCATGGCTTTTTTTAATGATTAGCCAACGTCATCGAGTGACTTCCCCGTCATTTCTATCCGGTACTTCCAGGTTATCAGTGCGCCAATCAAGGAAGTCACCGCTAGTGCACTAAGCAACATACTTGCGCCAATGTCGCTAAGTAAAATTGGAAAAAAAAATGCGATTGCGACACCCCCGAACTTTGAGATGGATGCGGCCAATCCCGCACCAGCACCACGATAGCGGGTCGGGAATACCTCCCCAGCGATTAGATAAGTCTGAGAATTTGGCCCCAGATTATTCATCAAGTTGAACAACATAACCCCCCCGAAAATGAATGGTAACTGCTGGCTAGTATTTAAAGATTCTCCATAGGCGGCAATAAGAAGGCCGAGTGCACAACCAAGGAAGCCAAGAACTTGCAATCGGATACGCCCCACCCTATCCACAAATATAATTGCTAGAATAACGCCAACTACCAGCATTACATCGATTAATACTGCCCCTTTCGCCGCCTCGACTTTGTTATGGATTAATTCCGAAATGGAGTGTGCATGGGGTGACGCATATCCAAGCACATTCGCTAAAATTACTGGCGTGAAGATACCAACGCCATAGGTTCCCAAATCCTGCAAAAACCAGGGAATAGAAGAGAGTTTGATTGCTTTTCGAGATTTCTTATCCTGAAGTAAATGCTTAATACTCGATAGTTCACCTATCTTTTTCTCATTCGTCTCCGCTGTGGCAACATTCTTCAATAAGAATCTGGACGGGTATGGAGGATCTCTTTTCAACAGTTGGCTGATAGATTTCTCCGCCTCAGGCATCCGACCTTTAGCCAGAAGCCACATTGCACTCTCTGGAATATAGAAACGACCAATCGTGATCAAAATCGCTGGAACAATCGCCGCAGCATACATATACCGCCAAGCTTCCAGGGAGGGGTACCAAGAGAGGACCAAAAATGCGAGACCTGTCCCCACCAAAATTCCAACAGCCTGAAAACTAAAGGCTCCGAGAACTAGCCTGCCCCGCATCCGCGATGCCATGCTTTCAGAGATCATCATGTGAGCTGTGGGATAATCACATCCAAGCGCCAATCCCAGACCAAATAATGAAATAACAATCACGAGATAAGAATCTGCGAAGGTTAATATCACCAGGAAAAAGATAAACATGATCATCTCAGCGATGAACATTTTCCGCCGGCCATAATGATCGCTGAGCCCTCCTAGGGTTATCGCTCCAACCAGAATTCCAAACAATGTCGCCGATGTCACAAAGCCCATACTAAAGGCGGTCAAACCAAATTCTTTAGCAATTAAAATGTGGGATACCCCAGTCATGAAGACGATCATTCCCTCGAAAAATTTACCAGCTGTCGCAAGCCACCAAATTCGCCACTGCATTGGCGTAAAAATATTCTGCGGAATCGAGGTTCCATCACACCAAACGGGAGTTTCGTCAATGTAATAGTCAGCCGAATGGTGTTCGCTGAACCGGGCATTTTCAGTCAATGACGGATTTGGAGTGCCATCGGGCTCATTTCTCTCCATAACTACTTCTTTAAATACCCCAGTGAATTATGGCGAACACTAGCATAAAGTGATGACAACTAAGTGATCGAATATCAGCATTAAGAAAGATTCGAAAGCATGGTCTGTTATTACATTAGACTAAGGCGGTCCGTGATGCTTTTGTAGGTAAAGACATACCATAAGGCAGCTACTATTTTCAGCCCTTGAAGGCTGCAAGGACTTTAGTGAACAGTGAAGTGGCTTAGATAATCACCGACAGTACGAATTAACTCCACAATGATCGCACTTACCCACAGAACGTAACCAGGTTTGCACTGACCAGTCTATTTACCTGCGGTTTATTCTTGAAACTGCTCATTATCAAATAAGTTTATTAACGCTTTAAAGCCTTCTCGACGCACAAAACTTCTTTTATCACTAATGTTAGACTGGAAAACTCTGAGATTCAGAGTTCTTAAAAAAAGCTCAACCAGGCAATGCGCCATTGAATACCCCTCGGCAGTCATTGACACATTGATTGGCTGATTTGATTTATTTGAATCACTACTAAAAATTTATACAAAGAAATAATGGTTACCGCTCCACCTAGATGGAGCGTAAAACCTACTGCAAACCGAGTATTGTATTATTATCCCCAAATTGAGCTGCAGCGGCCAGGTTATTAACGGTTGTCTGACTCAATCGCAACTGATTGGTATCGCCATCCTGTATAGCCACTGCGGTATTAAAACTCTGTAGCTGTACTATCAAGGAATCATTAAGCAGACCACTTAACTGTAATGTTTCTCCAAAATTAAACTCATTGCTTTGCACAGTTTCCGCAGTATTAAGCCCGCCGCGCTGTTCAGTTAGAGCCGTATTAAAAGCGCCAATCTGCTCATGGATCACCTCAAGGCTGGTACCATCCTGAAAAATATAACTATCATGCCCTAAGTTTTCTTGAGTGGATTCTACAAAGTTATTATTTCCAACCTGAAGCGCAAAAGAATTAGAGGCCACAGCAGAATCTTGCGTAATCTCCAAATCCATAGAATTCCCAACCTGAACCCCAGCACCAATATTATTTATCGCAGAGCTTTGACCTATATCGAACCCTAAATTTTCACCTACCTGAAAAATAATTCCCTTATTTCCAAGACTATCGCTCTGATTAACTGAAGCACTACTACCAGCACCTAACTGGTTAATAACAGCCAAACTGTCAGCACTACTGGTCTGAATAATCGTCGCATCGAGTAGCACTCCTCCGCCCTGTAAAATAAAAGCAGAGTCATCTTGGGCACTAACCTGAAGTGTAGAAGCTGTATTCCCAGAGCCAAACTGATACTGTATAGAGGTTGAAGAAACTGTTGTCCCTAGTTGCTCTGAACTAGCGGACAAATTACTACCGACCTGCCGCTGGATAATAGTGCTAAATTCGGTAAACGAAGCCTGAGTCGCCGAGACTTCATTATTGGTACCAATTTGCAGCTGAATAATAGTGCTTCCATTTACGCCAGGATCACTTTGATCAGCTTCTGCAGTATTACCCTCCCCAATTTGGATGAGCTGATAGGTATTATCATCCGCAATTCCCACGGTACTGGAAATAGAAAGTAGAGCGCCTATCACGAGAGAACTATACTTCATTGCCGAATACTCCCTTTCATCTGACAATATTAATTACTGAAGTCCTAATACCGTGTTGTTATCACCGAACTGCATAGAAGTAGAAAAATTTCCAGCAGTAGTCTGGCTAAGACGTGTAGAATTACTAGCTCCCGTTTGGATGGCGACGGCTGAATTAAGCACATCCAACTGTACAATTAAGGACTCATTTAGCAAGCCGCTAAATTGAAGTGTCTCAGCTGTATTAAATCCTGCGCTCTGCGCGGTTTCGGCAGTATTAATTCCACCAAACTGCTCTGTATATGCAGTATTAAAATCACCAACTTGATCATGCACAGCCTCAAGACTAGTGCCGTTCTGGAGTATAAAACTGTCATGCCCCACATTCTCTTGTGAGGATTGAGCAAAATTGTTGTTTCCACCTACTTGCATCACAATAGAATTTGAAGCTGAGGCTGAGTTTTGCTCGATAGCTAAGTTAAGAAGATTACCTAACTGAAAACCTACGGCGGTATTCTCTGACCCCATAAATTGATTGATCAGGTAAGTTAGATTTTCCCCAACCTGGATCATAACACCAGTATTGCCGAAGCCATCTCTCTGCGATGTAGAGCCATCATTATTGATGCCCACCTGATCCACTCTCGCATAATCATTAACACTATTACGGTGATCTACCATCGCCAGGTTGCCAGATCCAACCTGCAAAATTGAACTTGACGTCCCCTCTGCATTAAACTGAAGCGAAGATCCAAAGTTGTTAACTCCAACTTGATTAATTATAGAGCTAGTAAAAACAGTTCCTTCTTGCGCAGCATCTGTTTCGTTTGTATCGCCTGTCTGATACTGAACAATCGAGCTAGAGACCGTTACTCCCTCTTGTGTTGCCATAGCATCATTGTTATTACCAATTTGTACTTGAATAATGGTACTACCAACTACTGCGGAATCACTCTGATCAGCCGATGCGGTATTACCATTACCGATTTGAATAAGTTCGTAGGTATTATCAGCCGCAATAGCTACGCTTCCAACGAGTATTAAAGCGACACCAACAACGAGAGGTCTGTACTTAGTCATCTAATACTCCTTTAAGATGAGTAATCCCGCACACAAAACAGAGGCCATCAATCTCCCAGAATTTCTCTGGGAGATTGTTTACCAGAAGAACAACCAAAAGACTCCCAAGTATTACTGAAGCCCCAGGACCGTATTGTTATCACCAAACTGAGCAGAGGTAGCAAAATTTCCTACTGTTGTTTGGCTTAGTGTCGTCTGATTGGTATCTCCTGTTTGCGCCGCAATGGCAGTGTTAAAAGCCTCTAGTTGTACAACGAGTGCAGTATTCAACAGACCGCTAAACTGCAGGATCTCTGAAGAACTAAAATCTCCACTCTGAGCTAACTCAGCAAAATTTAGCCCACCGAATTGCTGAATAAATCCGCTACTAAAGTTACCGATCTGCTCTTGAATCCCTTCTAAACTTGTTCCATCTTGAATACCGACACTGGTATTCCCCACATTCTCCTGCCTACTTTGAAATGCATTATTATTGTTGTTCTGATAAATAAATGAATAGGAATCAAAAGCAGAGATTTGTGAAATCCCACCATCTAAGGCATTACCTGACTGAAAAATGACAGCTTGATTTCCCGCACCACCAATCTGATCAATTGCGAAATTCAGCGCCGACCCAACCTGTAGACTAAAGGCTGAATCCCCCAGACTGTTTTCTTGAGTAGCTGAACCGTTATTAGAGCTGCCTATTTGAGTTGCGCTAATTGAATTATTAGCACTATTTCTCTGCAGCATAGAGACATTATTGCTATCACCCACTTCATTGACATTAATGGTACTACCCAATGTATTGAATTGAGAAATTAAACCATCATTATTATCACCTATTTGCGTAACTATAACAGCTGATAGCACAGCTCCAACTTGGTACACCTCCATAAAGTTACTATCGCCAACCTGGATCTCAATAATGCTACTAAATTCGGTAAACAACTGCTGTTCACCTAAGATCTGATTATTGTCGCCGATCTGTGTCTGACTAATAAGGCTATTAGTAACACTGGGATCACTTTGTTCACCTGTTGCAGTATTTCCAGAGCCTACTTGAAAAACCATGTAAGAATTGTCAGCTGCTATAGAAGTCGCACTTGCTACTGCAATTAAAAAACCTATTGAAAGAGGTTTTAATGTATTCACCACAAACTCCTTTGAGTAACATAATTTAGAAATAGACAACCATCCGCGCCATCGAGCAAAATAGAGTAAGCGCAAGATCTAATTACATTACTTTGATTCAGATTTACTGTAAGCCTAAAACCACATTTCCATCCCCCACTTGAGTAGCAGAGGCGGTATTACCAGCGGCGGTTTGGGTAAAAGTAATTTGGTTGGAGTTACCCAACTGAGAAGTGGAACTGGTGTTAAAACTAGCTAACTGTGCAACAACAGCAGAATTACCTGTCCCCCCAAGCTGTAAAATATCGGCGTCATTAAAGGTCCCAGCCTGTGCAATTTCGGCAGTATTAGTGCTACCATACTGTTCCGCCTGAACCGTACTAAATCCTCCTACCTGGAACACCTCTACACTGTTTGACTCACCAAACTGTTGGGAATAAGCATCGTTATAGAGGCCCGACTGCTCATGGCGAGCATCCAATCCCTCTCCTTCCTGACGAATTTCGCTATAGTGGCCAATTGATTGCTGCAGCGTGTCTGCGCTGTTACCAACTCCATCTTGAACCACTATTGCAGTGGAATCAAAAGCAAGAGTATGGCTAACGTTTAAGGAGTTGGAGTTCCCGTACTGCTCGGTAGTAACACTGTTTCCAACACTCGAATTTTGTACAACGATTGTGCTTTGGTCACTACCTTCCTGATGCATGGAAATAGAATTCCCAGCTGTGCCGTTTTGCAATAAAGTAGCAGCGTTTGCATCCCCAATCTGAACAATACTTACAAATTCTCCCAGCGTATTTGTTTGCATGAAGGAAGCTTCATGGTTATCTCCAATCTGCACAATTAATATAGTGCTTAACTCTGCAAACTCTTGCCCGGGTGCCGCAGAGTTATTATCTCCAATTTGCTCTACCAGGATGCTTGAAAAGACCGATCCCGCTTGGGTTGCTTCAATATAGTTACTGTCACCTACTTGTGATTGCTGAATTAAACTAAATGACGTAAACAGATTCTGTGTTGCATACACCTCGTTATCATCGCCCACCTGGACTTGAATAACAGTGTTGCCAATAGCTGAGGGGTCACTTTGTTCTGAGTTTGCTGTATTACCCGATCCCACCTGAAGAACATCATAGGTGTTATCGGCGGCAAAAGAAGCACTTCCAATAAGAGTAAAAAAAGCAGTTGCTACAACAGGTCTGTACATGTTCATCCAATACTCCTTAAAGATGACAGGTCCAGCTCGAAAGCTTTTACGACGATTTTTTCAAGAAAGCAGCATCATTGAGTAGAACAAATATTGAGGTCGTGGCGCATTGCATGGGCCACTTAGGGGCGGGCGGTGACAGTTGAATGACTAGCTTCATAAGTCAAACTCATACTACTTCGCATACAAACATCAATATTGCGATACTTCTTGAGTAATAAAACGATGCTGAATTCAGTATTGATAAGAAACAGAGGTTTTTCTATGAGAGATTAGTTGTATGCTAGTGGGAAGAAAGTATCCTGTTTACACAGGCGAACAACCAGAGAGTGAGTATTTCTTACTAGAAAATGAAGGAGCAGCCATACACTTCGACTACTCCATAGATTATTATTTAATCTAAACAACTCGGATCAGCCGTATCAAAAATATTTCCATACCATAAATTGGTAGACATACAGGCATCCGGATTTGAGTCAACCAAGTCACCATCAGGGTTACCCGTTGCTATGTTTCCGGTAATCAAATAATCACTTTGACCCCCTCCCTCCATTGATATTCCAGTCTGTCCATTATTTGTCACTATATTTTGAACAACCAAGCCACCAGAAGATGGGTCAATAACTATTCCCTCACCATTGTTGTTATCACAAATATTCTGAGCAACAAATGAGTTATCACCGTTAATCAATATCCCGCTAGAGGTTCCTCCTTGGTTATCTATAAGAAAATTTCCAATTACTTGACTGTTAGAACCTTGAATTTCAATCCCTCGATTAAAGAAACCAGTAGCAGTAGAACCATTCACAATATTATTTTCGCTTATTAACCAAATACCGACGTCGATACCATCTTGCACAGTCATCGTTTGAATACTATGAAAGCCATCCCCATCCACAAAAATACCTATTGCACATCCATCCACCACTCCATTTGAAAGAACAGCCGCGCTGCCGAGGACGTCAATACCTCTAGAGGATCCACCGCCACATTCCAAGGTGAATCCATTCATATCTAAACTTCCAGTTGGACCCTCAATCGTTAGCGCCGGCGTACCACTACAATTTAATAGATCTTCAGTGAGAATCTCTGCGCTTGTAATAGTATCTCCACACTCCACCGCAGCCACTGACACAAAGGGAAGAGCCAATATTGCTGACACTAGAAGCTTCACATCCATTAGTTTCATGAGCTAAACCTTTAAGTCTATAAAAACAACAATTAAAAAAAGTTCGCATCCGAAGATTTTACTTTTATCGGAGGCGAAGCATTTTTTAGTCTAGCTACGGTTATTAACTTAACGATAAGAAAATTTTCTCATACCTTAAATTTTGAAATTAAAACAAATTGACACTAAATAATACTTTCGGCCTAGGACCTAATAAAATCCAAGCACACCAAACGACGTAATGCCTTTATTAAAATTAACGCCTTCTATTTAGCAAGTAGCTATGCAAAGCCTATTAGCTTTTAAACGCTCTCTGTCTACTCAGGATCAAAATCTAATAAAAAAGGAATGGGCAGGCTATTCAACTTATTCATATGCGCATAAGCACAAGAATTGGAGTCAGCCTATTTAGCAATACCTATAGAGGCATCAGGCATGAACTAAAGGTAAAATAATCATTCCAATAGTACCCATATATCATCAAAAAAGGGGCTCTAAATAGAGCCCCTTTTTATTATCCTGATGCCTGTGGATGGGTATCAGGTAAAGGATTTTGAATACTACTCTCTACCAAGGGCTTCTCCACAAGCTCAGACCAGACACTGTCCGCTTCGATTTTTGCCTGCCGCTTGCGAAGATGAATCAAGAGTAAAACAAATGATGCACCTATCAGTAGCGCAACAACGTCAACCGCCCATACCTGGGTGGCAGCTCCCAGCAACTCGCCATTTATAAGTGAGCTAATTGGTATCAGGAAGATAGCGGCGGCACAGAAGACAAGGAGCTGCCGAGCAGCTGCCATGGGACGACGAACAAATACCCATGCCAGCGCAAATAAAAAGCCTGTGTAATAAGCGGCTTTCTGCCAAAACTCAATATCCACCTGCGCATGGGGCAGCCATTTAACTGCCAGCATACTAGCGGCGACCCCCAAGATAGTGCCCAGCCCAACCCCCACTGTGAGCTTTGCCATTACCACTGATGAGGTTGTTTGTACCGGCAGCGCCCCCTGCCCCCTGCGTTTTTTGCGGCGGCTTTCAATCCACAGCAGATTGCCGGTGAGGAATATCAGCGCTCCCATAATGCCGAGAATAAAGTACACCCAGCGCACGGCATTTCCACCAAAACTGCCAAAATGCAGCGAGAAAAAACTCATTACTGCGCCACTGTACCCATTCAAGTTGCTGGGTAGAAAGCTGCTATAGGGAATCTCCCTTTGATAGGGATTACCGAGCACATAGCCGTACTCAGCACCGCGCACCACCTCGCCATGCATGATTCCACCTACTCGCATTCGCGGAGCCCGGGTATCCAGATTTAAATAGAGGATTTCTGCCATCTGGAATTTGGGTTCCCCCTTCTGAATCGCAGCTTCCAACTCTGTGACAGGCACCAACTCAGAGAAGCTCTTCACCTCTGCTGGCGCCGGGCGAGTGAACATAGGGGAATCACCGTAGACCACCACGCGCAGGGCACCATAAAGCGGATCATGGAAGGCAAATACAAAAGCGGTAAAAGCAATAATTAAGTGAAACGGTAGCGAGGTGATGCCCAGTACATTGTGAAAATCCAGCCAGTAGCGCTTCCGGTTTTTACCCTTTCGGAGTACCAATAAATCTTTGAACCAAGTGGGCAGGAAAACAATCAGGCCCGAAATTAGCGCAACAAAATACAGAGCCGCCACAACACCCAATACATAAGTACCAAAAGCATCGTGGCCCTCACCACCGGGAATACCGGCGGTGCGATGTAAATGGTCGACAAATTCGCCAATGGCGGAAACCGTAAAACTTTGAGTGATCAGCTGCCTTTTTTCATCGAAGCTGGCATACCAGAGAGTATGGTCATGGGTTTCTTCATCCTCTATTTCCCAACTCACCGGTGCCGCCTGCAGACCCGCCAGTGGCAATTGGACGGTCATCTGTTTTGCCGCTTCCGGGTGTGCCTGCAGAACTTCGGAAATAAGGCTGTCATACTGATCGACAGAAATACTTGGCAGGGTGGTCTCAGGCTGCAGAGCCCATTGATTGAGGGGCCCTTTAAACATGGTCAGGGCACCAGCGACAAAAGCGATATACAGAAACAAGCCTGCAACAATACCGGTCCAGGTATGCACGCTCTTATAAGTTTTAATCAGTTCAACGCGCATATTCTTAGACTCCGAATCTCGCTACCCACAACAGGGTAAACAGCACCAAATTTAGCCCCAGGTAGAGAGACAACATACGTCTGACACTAATAAACAGGTAAACCAGACTTACCAAAGTGAGCCAGACAGGTGTGATCAGCCACATCACGAATTGGCTTTTATCATCGACCACTACATCACCGGGGCCCCACAGAGCAATCAATCCAGCAATGGCAATTGCGATGGGTAATCCCAAGAAAACTGCACACAGGCTTTTTACCCACCAGTGAGGTTTATAGCCTTCTAACCCTTTTTCAATTCGCTTCTTTTTCTTTGCCAAGACTTTGCCTGGCTTATCTAGCACTCCGCTAAAAGGCAGCAATCCCAGAGTTAGCATAAAAGTACTAAGAAGCGTAAAGGAAGCTGACATTGCCGAAAAATTTTGGTGGAAAAGTGCCCAGGAAATGACAAGGAGCGCAAAACTGATGAGAAGAGCGGGGTAAAACTGGATTGGTCTCTGCTCACGCCACTGCTGATTGGGACAGCCTAAATAAAAGACAGAAGACGCAAGGAGACAACTCAATAGGCCGAGTCCCGTTAAAACTGAGGAATACATTTCTAGTTTCACTTAAGGGTTAGAAGCACTACCACTAAAGTGGTAGAAAATTGTTTGCCAGGCACTGATTAATCGGTGCAGCTAAGCCGTTGCCAGACCAAATAATAGTGAGAGTTTATTGCGGCAATTCCCTATTTGCAAATAAGAATGATTAGCATTATATTCGCTGCCGATCTTCCTTGTCGGCCTGACTTCTTTACCTTGCTAGGGATTACGCTATGTATAAACGCCACCTGCTCAGCAAAGCCGTTTCACTCACTATTCTTGCTTCGATTGGTGCGACTGCGATCGCCGCAGATGAGAAGAAAGAAGAGTATGCGCCGCAGGCAATGGAAAATGTCATTGTTATTGGCGAGAAAACAGAGCGCTCCCTCAAGGAAACCACGTCTTCGGTATCCGTGATTACCGAAGAAACCTTAAATAGCATGCAACACCTGAGCATCACCGATGCGGTGTCCAATATCTCTAACGTGGTAGTACTTTCCGGCGCTACTCCAGATATTCGCGGTGTGTCCGGTAATGGTTCAGCCACCGGCTTTAACTCCTTTACGGGTGGTGCCAAAGCCCGTGTCTCCACGTTAATTGATGGTGTCGCCGAGCCATTTGTCGCAGACCTCACGGGTGATTCCGGTATTTGGGATGTAGAACAAATTGAAGTATTTCGTGGACCCCAGTCCACCAGCAATGGCCGTAACAGCATTGCCGGCTCTGTATTTATCAAAACCAAAGATCCCAGCTTCGACTGGGAAGGTGCAGCTCGCGTAGGTTACCGCGACCAGGATGGCTACATCGATACTTCTGGCATGATTTCCGGCCCGATTGTTGATGATACCCTCGCCTTCCGCCTGACGGCCCAGCAACTCACCGGCGACACTATCAGTAATGCCCAAGAGTATGAGGGCAACCCCGCTGACTTCGACCTGAACACTCTGGAAACCGAGCGACTGAAAGGCAAGCTTCTGTGGACCCCCACTGAAAAGTTAAAGACATTATTTACTGTGTCCACTAACAGTGAAGAGGGAAATACCGGGCGTATGTACTACACACTAACCGGTGTTGATGACTACGAAACTTATTTCTATCGCGACATGGACACTGAATCCACAACTACCAGCGTTAAAGTGGATTATCAAATCAGCGACGATATATCTATTGAAGTCCTGGCAGCTTATATGGATTACCAGTGGGGCTTTGATTCCTATGAAGAAGAAGCCACCAGCCAACAGTATGTTCGTATGGACGAACAGAACACCACCATCGATGCAAAGTTAAACTTTGGTCTCACCAGTGACACCCTGCACGGGTTTATTGGCTTTGCTCACTTCGAAAGAGAGCAAGAATTTCACAGCACTGGTTCGACCACCTATTTCGGTGATGACAAAAGTACCTCTACTGCACTTTATGGTGAAGTAACTTACGCACTGACAGACCGACTGAATCTAATTAGCGGTTTGCGTGTGGAGAATGAAGAACAAAATCGTGATTTCAATTTTAACAATGGTTTCTTGATTGCAGGCCTGGACACTGATGAAACCATCACTCTTCCAAAGCTTGCCTTGCAATACGATCTAACTGAAGACACCGTTGTTTCTGCCAGTGCCCGTAAAGGTTACAACGCGGCAGGTGGTGCCCTTAACTTCAGCGCAGGCGACTATTACTACTACGATGAAGAAACCGTTAATACCTACGAGCTGACCGTTCGCAGCTCCCTGGCAAACGGTACTTTCAACCTGAGCGGTAACCTCTTCTTTAATGAGTACTCCGGCTACCAAGCTCTAAGCTCTTCCCGTGTTATCGTCAACATGGATGAAGTTGAGACTTATGGTCTTGAACTTGAAGCCGTAGCTATGCTGACCCCGCAATGGGAATTGCGTGCCGGCCTGGGCTTGTTGGAAACCGAAATCACTGACGCCGGTGTTGACTACGCCGATACGAATGGCAATGAGCTCAACTCAGCGCCCAACGTCACTGCAAATCTAGGTACGAAATTCTGGGTTACCGATGCGTTCAACGTAGGTATTTCCGCAAATTATGTAGGTGAGTACTACGGTGACTTTAGCAACACCGATGAGAGAGTTGCTGGGGATTACGTTTTGGCACGACTGAATGCGAACTATGAAGGCCAGGACTGGACTGTTTCAGCTTATATTAATAATGCCCTGGATGAAGAAGGTTACTTAACCGTTGAACCGGTCAGTGCACGTTATCCAGACGGCTACGCAGCCATTGTTGAGCCCCGCAGTATTGGTGTTTCTGCTACCTACCGCTTCTAATTAGCTCCTTTACCAACAGCTAAAAATCCGGCCCCTAGTTGAGTTTATCTCACACAGGGACCGGAATTACGATATCGTCCTAAGCCTCGCCCTACTGCACAATTATTACCATATTGCTGTTTCCAATCTGGGAAACATTAGCATTTTGAAAATCGTTAACCTGGCTAACGGTAAACATATTTAAGTTACCCTGCTGTAATGCCGTGGCAACACCATTCGCTCCGCTTTGGATAGTCGAACCCATATTAGTCAAACCGATCTGAGTGGTACTTGCCAAATTAAAGCTGCCAGATTGAGCGTGGATAATAGTGTTAAATTCATTTTGCTGACTAATTGCACTGGTATTATTATTATCTGTTTGATTCACAGTAGCATTATTACTATTTCCCAACTGACTTAATGTGGAAGTGTTAGTGTCGGATACAAATTGCGACACAGTAGCCACATTCAAATTCCCTTGCTGGGCAGTTACCGCCGAGCTCGTCGTGCTATTGGTTTGAACAACCGTACCGGTGTTGTTGTCACCTACTTGATTAATAACTGCTGTATCAGTAGTACTACTTGACTGTGTAACAGTGGCAAAGTTAACCAGATTAAACTGATTAATAGTTGCAGTACTGGTTGTAGACGCCACCTGATTAATTACGCCAACATTAGTATTCCCATTTTGAGTAATAACGGCAGCCACAGTATCAGATGAATTCTGAGCAACCGTGGAAGAATTTAAATTCCCTGTTTGTATCTGATTAACTGTGCTTCCGGTATTTCCGTTTACCTGAGTAGCAGTGACTGTATTAGTGTCGCCAGTCTGGGTTTGGCTGATAAAGTTAAATGTAACGGATGGATCACTTTGATCCGCTGTCGCGGTATTACCTATTCCACTTTGGTTCTGAACCGCAACATTGTCGGAGGCAAAAACACCCTGACTTGCAACAGCAAGCAGGACCGCAGCCGCCAACGGGGCACACCTTTTCATATTTATCTCCTTAGAATATGAAATGTCGCAAAATTAAGATTCTTATACTGCATCAACACACGAAGTTAATTAGCACCATATGCAACAACATTAAGAGAAAGCGATTTACGATCAGCTGCGCTTAATTTTGCTAAAACAAATACCGGAACTTCAGCATTTATGCTTATAAACTCTTGCTTCTCAAGGACTCAATCCCCAGCTTCCTTCAGGAATCTATGCTTGATGCTGTGTTGAGTCTTATCTCCGATGGCACTTTCAGCAATAGGAGAATAGTGCGGAAAATATAGGAAGAAAGTTCCCCCCCTATTTAGGAAAACAGCCATACTGTAGGCGAATCCATTATTTTTAACGCCATCACTACACACATACAACGAAACCTCTCAAACATACCCTCTCTTAATATCAACCAGGCCACAAACCACTCTAGAAAATCACGCCCTCACTAATTGACACGCCACCAAAGAACAATTATGGAAACACTACGCATATTTGAACCGAAAAGCCAACCTTTAAACTCATCTATAAAACACCAAATAATAAAAACCCAACTCCTCCAGCACATATCCCATCAACATAGTTAATCAATAGGAATTATTCTCCATAAATATGAGAACAACTTCCTATTGTCACCAACCAAACAAAGACCAAAATTCGAGATATTTACACCCTATCAACCACTTCAAATATCAGACAATCACAATAGGAATATATCAATGAAGGCGATTTTAAATATTAAAACATCAATAATCGCAGCAGCAAGCTGCTGCTTAATAAGTGCACCGGGCATTGCTTTAGCCGTAAGTTGTGGTGATATAATCTCTACTGCCGAAGTATTGGATGCGGATATATCTAATTGTGCGATTTCTCCTGCCATCACAATAATGGGCCCTACCGGTAGTCTCGATCTCAATGGATTTTCATTATCCTGTGATGGCCTGGCTGGCACAGGAATTCTACTGGAAGGAACTACAGCTGTACTTATTAATAGCCAAGCATCCAGTGGCATCATTACATCATGTGATATAGGCGTATCTGTAGAAGGCAGCGGCCTTCACAATGTCATCGGCGTTACAACGCAAGAAAATGGATCTTTGGGAATGTCAGTCAGTAGCAGTCGCAATATTGTCAGCGGCTCAATCAATGACTTTAATTTTGGTAATGGCATTATCGTTCTCGGCGACTGGAATAGTTTTTTTGAAGTAAGCGCCACCAGCAATGGGGAAGGTGGCATTATTATCTCAGGAGATAACAATCAAGTTTTCCAAAGCACCGCCAGAAATAATACTTTTTCTGGAATAGCAATCCAAGATGCAAACTACACCAACATTATACTAAACACTACATCAAGTAATAATGAATACGGTATTTCAGTAAGTAATTTTGGGCAAGTAGGGAATCTCATAACAGGAAATACTGCTGAATCCAACGACATAGATGACCTATTTGATGATAATACTCCTGCCTGTGTAGGAACCACATGGTACGGTAATATTTTCAGCTCATCAAATGACGCCTGCATAAACTAGCTTAAAAAAAATTGCGGGATTCAAGGCATTAAACTTCTAGCCTTTGAATCCCGTATAAAAACAATTAACGCTTATCTATATCTTACTTCTGAGAATATCTCTCTATAACTGAACCAGCCTAGCAAACCAAACTCTCCTCTCACTACATCAATCCACACTGGCCGACTGGATATCCCTCAGGAATAAATATGAAAACGAAAATCTAAAGGGAAATCAGGCTTTCAGCAATTACACTAGCTGCAGTGTCCGCAATACTGTGGCGACACCATTAAACTGCCTGCAAGCCTATCAACTTATCGTAAAACGCTATTAATTTGACGTTACACAATCTCCGGAGGTAGTAGCGTCAGGTGAATTTCCTACCCAGTTATTCTCACAGGGGGCAGAATTATCATCTTGCAAGTCAAAATCCACATTGCCAGAGACAGTATTGCCTACGATATTGTTTCCAGTCTGGCCAAATAGCTCCATTAAGATTCCTGCAGTATTTGACCCTTGAGTGCCATTATTCTCCACCGTATTCTGGCTGATAAGACAGCTACTGGCGCTATTAATTTGTATTCCAGTTAAAGTATTATCCGATACTGTATTTGACGATATTATTGAACTGCTACCATCTACCTGTATACCCGTTATTTCATTTCGACTTATGTCATTAGAAAACAGATTATTTGTTCCCCCCGCGATTATAATACCTGTACCTGCATTATCCGATATATTTGATATGGTTAGCGTATTATTACTACTAACAAACTCAATACCAGAAGAAGTATTACCAGAGGTGTTCAGGCCGAACAAATTATGAATACCGGAACCTTCCACAGAAATACCTGTATTGCAATTAGATACAAACCCATCCTGTAACACCCCGCCCGATATTATGGCCGCAAAACCATCGACCAAAATTCCCACTGTAGTTCCATCACAACTCAGCGTATAACCATTCAAATCCAGATATCCGGTCGGCCCAGTTACAGTCAAAGCCGGGGTAACATTGCAGAGCAAATCTTGATCCAGTATTACCGGACTGGTTATGGTGTCTCCGCACTCAACAGCACCATTTGCTAGTGAACACAAAGATGCAGACAATAAAGAAGCCGCCAAAGAAGTTATCAATGCCTTGCTTATCACAGATCGAGATATAAAGCTCACGAGAGTCCTCCCAAATAAAGCTCAAATACAGAAAAGATATGTCATGCTGATTTTGAGTCAAAAACTGGTAACAGCCATGGGAAATTTGTCCGCAAAATTTAGTAAAATAGTTTAAGCGGGGAATGGAGCATATTGATATACAAGCTACAGGAATATAAATTGTAAAAGATAACACCACTACCGAAGCCACCATAGTGGCACTATCTTTTTATATCCGTATATTTCAATCCAGGCAGCTAGGATCTACAGTATCAAAAGTATTATTTCGCCATAAATTTGTACCATTGCAGGGATCACTGTTTAAATCTTGCGCATCGAAATCTTCATTGAGAATCCCCACATTTAAAATGATCAAATTATATTGCTGATCAAAATCATTCATTAAGATTCCTGCCGTTCCCGCACCTGAAGTGCCATTATTTTCCGATGCATTTTCAACGATCCAGCTATTACTGGAATCATTAATCTCTATTCCTGAGCCCATATTCTCAAAACAGAAATTCTCTGTTATATATGACCGATCACCATCTATCTGGATACCACTCAGGGTATTTTCCTCAAAAGTATTCTGGAAGACATTATTTCTCTCCCCACTAACAATTAGTCCAACCCCCGTATTTGCTTGAGCGGTACAGGCTGTCATATAGTTGCTATTGCTCACTAATTCAAATCCGGCACTGGCATTTGCAGTGGTCGATACCGCTTGAATATTATGGAATCCATCTCCATTCGCTAAAACACCCACCTCACAATCTGCAACCTGCCCTCCTCGAAGTAGCGCTGCACGCCCCTCTAACAGCACTCCAACTTCACTACCATCACATTGAACCTCGTACCCGGTCATATTCAAGCGTCCATCTGGGCCTATCACAGTTAAAGCAGGGCTGACATCACAAGTGAGATCCTCATCCAAAGTAACGGATGTGGTAATCGTATCCCCACATTCAACATCATCCGCAATCACTGGCTTGGAAATGGAAATGTTGGATATCCCGATCATTGAGACAATGGCGATTTTATAGAGACTTGAACGAGGGAGTTTCATCAAATTTTTCCTTAGCGCTGTGTTCGTTATTCATAGTCCAGGGTCATGCCTAGGTGATTTTGATCCAGCATTAAGAAAGAACCATGAGAAATTATTCCTAATAAAATGGGAATTTAGTTTGGGTTTTATGTTTAATATGCGCCAATACGGCTACGATTTTATGGGTTTTATTAAAGAAACGAGAGTTAGGGAGATGGCCAAATGATGGAGTGGGCGTCGCCCCTGCTCCATCATTTAGTGGATAAGAATTTAGGCTTTTGGCCGAACGGCTTTGATATCCTGATCTGCAGCCCAGTTAAGAACGTCTTCACGACGCAGCGCCGTTGCCATTAGGTCCGGGAATTGATCCGGTGTACAGGCAAAAACCGGAGAGCCTATCGCAGCAAACTCTTCCGCCAGCGACTGGTCATAAGATGGACGCCCATCATCACTGAGTGCCAGTAAGGTAATCACATTTACATCCTGGCGAACAAGGTTAGCAACCCGTGCTTTTAACTCCTCTTCATTCCCCCCTTCATACAGGTCGGTAATCAGGATTAAATGTGTCTTGCCAGGCCGTTCAATTTTATCCTCGCAATAAGCCACCGCCTGGTTAATGTCTGTGCCACCGCCCAGTTGCACGCCAAACAAAACGCTGACTGGGTCTTCCAGGTCCTCAGTAAGATCTACTATTGCGGTATCAAAGCAGACCAGTTTGGTTTTCACTGCCGGTATTGAAGCCATTACCGCTGCAAAGATTGAGCTGTACACCACCGATGTCGCCATGGAGCCGGACTGATCGACACATAGAATAACTTCATCCAGGTCCGCAAGTCGGCGACTTTGTCGCATAAAACCAATCAATTTCTCAGGCACCACTGTGTGGTAGTCATGTTGGTAGTGCCTGAGGTTTTGCTGGATGGTTCTATGCCAGTCGATATCAGCAAAGCGCGGCCTGAAACTGCGTTTTGATTTATTGACAGCTCCCCTAACCGCTTCTGTGGTCTTTCGCTCCAAGCGCTCCATCAGCTCGTCGACCACTTTCTTGATGACCTGGCGAGCAGTCTCAATAGTCTTTTCAGGCATCACTGAACGCAGACTGACCAAGTCTGCGACCAGGTGAACATCCGCTTCAATCGCCGACAAAAACTCGGGCTCCATGAGCATCTGCTTGAGGCCAAGGCGCTCAAACGCATCACGCTGGACAACTTGTACTACCGAAGTCGGAAAGAACTCGCGGATATCACCCAGCCAACGGGAAACTTGTGGCGACGAGCGAGACAAACCACCTCGACCTTTTTTACCAGACTCCGAGTCTCCGCCGCCATAAAGCGCAGTTAACGCTTGGGACAAACGCATATCCCGCTCAGAAAGCCCGGATTCACCTTCATCAGCCCCCAATACCAGGCGCCAACGGCGCTCCTTTTGTTGGTCTTTATCGACCGTTACCTCATCGGGTTGTTGCCCTTCAGACACTTCGTTTACTGCGCCCATGTCTTGTCCTTCTGGATTAACTTGCCGATACGCAATAGATGCTCTGACCACAACGGCAAAACTTCGGGATTAATGGCTTTGGATACCGAGTGGTTAGACCGGGCACCGAGTACCAGCTCCATCATGCGCCGACGCTCCATCGCATCGAGACTGGAAAATACGCGTCGGAACAAAGGCAAATACTCGATAAATATTTCTTCGTCCAGGTGCAGCAACCAGCGCTGTACTGCCCCCATCAATACCGGGTCGTACAGCAGACGCTCAACCGCTTCAGCAAAAAAGCCCTCGAAAAATCGTGCTGCATCAGCGGCAGCTACCGCTGGAGACAGTGATTTTTCCAGTAATTGCTGTAACCGATGCCCATCAATTCTCTCGGCCTGATACAAAAGACGCGCACAAAGGCCGCTAACTTGCAAACTGGAAAGAGAGCTATCTACCAGTTGCTCGAAGGCTTGCCACCAGTCCTCCATAACTTCATCACCCAACTCTGCCAATTGCAGTGCCTGGTGAGCGCTGTGAATACTGTTTCGCAGCCGTAGGGACTCTTCATCGTTAAGATTGCGACAGGCGTACGGCAGGGCCAAGGCAGATTGCATGGCTAATCGTTCTACCAGGCCGGCAACTTGCTCCAACGCTAATTCTCGCGCGGTACCATAGCGCTGAACCTGGATTAACGCCGGCAGGCTGTCGAGAAGCTCGATACCGTCACTGGCCAGAGCCGCTCTCTCGGCCAATCGCTTCAGCCCCGCTTCAGAAGCCCGGTGCAACTGAGATTCGAGGGACAGCAAAACCACTTCTGCTAATTTGCCCAAATGACTCTCAGCGGTAATCGCCTCGATAAGTTTATTGTTAGCCGCTTGCTCAATGGTGGAACCGTAAACTAAGTTTTCCACCAACTTAACTGCATACTCCGGCTGCCAGCTGAGCACCCAGTTTTCCCGAAAAGTACCGCGACTTTTTCCGGTATGGGAGGGTTTACCCCAAGGCACTTCCAGCACAGCAAGACGGTGCAGTAACGTAGATTTATTCAGGCCGATATCACTGCGTAAATCCAGGGAAACTTCTTTATCCAGAGCCGTGGGCTTTAGCTTGGTCTTTTTCTGCCAGCGCTGTAGATCCTCCAGCAGGGGCACCAGCGGGGCATCCTCGGGGATGGAGCCAACTTGTTCACCCAGTAGCAACTCTCTTTCTACCTGTTGCCAAATAAGGCGCTCGCCAAAACAGAGGCAGGCCACAGCGGCTTCAATAATTTCTTCAAACCCCGGAGCTGGACGATTTCTAACGGCTGCCAAACTGCGACTCAGACGCACGGCTTCAATAACCGAAGCCGTAGAGACCACTTGTCCACTTTCGCGCAATGCGCGCACCAGCCGCCCAAACCAAAGCTCCAGCCACTGCTCGCCGGTGCCCTCGCGCCAAATATGCTGATACCACATAGGTGCAGCAACCCCAGCCCCGTAACCGGAGGCCATCGCCAATCGCGGCGATGTCCAGGGAATCCAGGTGGTTTTCACTTTACTCTTGGGCAATTTCGCCGGCAGCTGTTTAATCAGTGCGCGGTCATCTTTTGCTGTGTGCTTTTCACGAAATGCCGGTAAGTGCCAGGCCCCACAGACTACAGCAACCTCACCTTCCACCCCTTTCTTTTCTTTGGCAATTTCCAGGCGCATATAGGCTTCGCGCAGTAAATCCCTTTGCGATAACGGCGCGGTTTCAGTTATTTCTCCGCGCAGCACGGTCATCGCCGACTCTACCCGGGCAAATATCTCCGCACTGTCATCGTTATTCTGCTCGATCAGGTCATTCCACCAGGCCTCACCATCTTCATAACCCGCCAGCTTCGCCAAAAGGCCGATAGGATCAGAGGTATCAGATGGTGGCTCTGGCTCGCCTGCCACCGCAGGGGAATCAGACTCTCCGCCGTTTTGCTCCGCTTCAGGGTCCTGGGCTTCAGATTGGAGTAACTGCGCCAGCTGGATATTAATGGGCAGATCAATGAATTTAACTTCTACCCCCTGTTGTACAGCCCATAGGCAGGCCTGGTACTCAGGGGAGTATTCCACAAACGGGTAGTAAAGGCTGGAGCCGGGCGACTCTGCAGCATAGCCGAGTAGCGCTACCGGCGGCTGCATCTGTGCGCTAGCCAGCAGAGGCAGTAATTCACTGCAATCAGCGGGGCCCTCTATCAATACTTTTTTTGGCTTCAGCTGATCCAACGCGGCGACAAGGCGCCGCGCAGAACCGGGCCCGTGGTGCCGAATACCAAAATAATGACAATCCACCTTGGACACGGGATATCCCTTACAGTACTTCGTTCATGGTGTGGTAGTAACCGGCAAAGTCTCGGCGCTTTTTCAGGACCGTTTCCAAGTACTCTTCCAATACAGCTTTATCCTGCACTGGATCTTTGACAATGGCACCCACCAAATTACTGGAAAGCTCTTCTGCACTGAATTTACCATCGCCAAACCAGTTCGCCTGGCTCAATCCACCCACCATTACCGCAATTGCCTCAGCTGTAGACAAGTTACCGGACGGTGTTTTCAGGGTTATTTTTCCATCGAGTGTTTCACCACCGCGCAGCTCGCGGAAAATGGTCACTATTTTCTCGATCTCTTCGCCGGCATTTGCCGGCACTGGCAACTCCAGGCTCTCACCCATTTCTGCCACGCGGCGAGAAATAATGCTGACCTCTTCATTCATATCATCGGGCAGCGGCAATACCACAACATTGAAACGACGTTTTAATGCGGAGGATAATTCATTAACGCCCTTATCGCGGTTATTGGCTGTTGCAATTACATTAAAACCGCGCTGCGCATAAACCGCATCATTCAACTCGGGGATCGGCAGCATTTTCTCTGACAACACGGTAATCAATGTATCCTGAACATCAGAACCCATACGAGTCAGCTCTTCCAAGCGACACAAAGTACCCTGCTCCATAGCGCGATATAAAGGCGTTGGCACCAGGGCTTCTTTGCTGGGGCCCTTTGCCAGCAGCTGAGCGTAGTTCCAGCCATATCGAATCTGGTTTTCATCGGTACCCGCCGTACACTGGATCACACGGGTACTGTTGCCACAGATCGCCGCAGACAGGTGTTCAGACACCCAGGACTTTGCCGTGCCCGGCACACCGAGTAACAGCAGTGCACGATCGGTGGCGAGGGTGGCAACAGCAGTTTCAATCAAGCGGCGGTTGCCGATATATTTTGCACTGATCTCAGCACCTTCAGCCGTTGTGCCGCCCATCAAGTATTTCACGACTGCCTGCGGAGACAGACTCCAATTCTCTGGTTTTTTTCCGGTGTCTTCTGCTTTTAAGGCATCCAGTTCTGATTGGTAGGTAATTTCAGCGGGTTGACGAAGTACGTCACTCATGGGGAATCCTTTTGTTTTACCTGCCCGGAAATTCACTGCTTATTTTATGAATTTTGCCGGGCAACGATCGGTCTTAAAATTAAATCTGTGTTGGGTGTGTATGGACTAAAGGCCATCCACGCCGGCAAGCTCGCTATTAAATCGAAGACAGTCAGTTGCGGGGTCTGCCCGTAGCACGCCCTGCTCAAAAAGCGCTTCCAGTAACTGTCGAGCGGTCTCTCTGGGTAACATCAAGCCCAACGCAGTCAACTCCCTCTGTAGATAAATAGACTGCAAATAACCACTCTCACTTAATTCCTCGACAACGAGCTTTAACAGCGCCTTCCAGGGTGACGTTTTTTTCAAATCATCCCAGGAGAGCTCCGTTAACGGTTCGGGCAAAAACTTGAGTAAATCCTGAAAATCCACTTTGGCCTTTTTATTGCGCAAAAGTCCAAACATCAATTCGGCACGGCGGGACTGTTCAAGACGCGGCAATAAACTGTGTAAGAGAGACATACCGGCCTCACCGGTATCCAGGTAGCTCTCAATATTGGTGACCAACAGGGCAATAGCCTTATCTGGCAAAGTATCTACCGCATTGGTAACAAAACTGTGGTTGTCATAATCGCGATTTTTATCGAGCTGCCAAGCCTCAGCTAAGTCAGTCACGCTGATATCCAGTGCTTCCGCAAGGCTTTGCAGAGATACCTTCTGCAAAAATTCCGAGCGAATGGCTTGCTGTTTTTTGCTCTTGAGCTTGCGGGGCAATAGTTGCAACTGCTTCTTTACCAAGCCCACTTTTTTTAATTCGTAAAACTCAGCCAATTCCTGTGCAGAAAACTCTTCCTGAGTATTAGATTCAAGTTCCGATGACAATCCCAATCGAGATAAATACTGATTGGCAAGACGTGCCACCTTTTGTGAACGATCTTTGAGCAGGGACTGTAAATATTCCCCATCGGACTCACTCAGCCGGATAGCAAGAACTCGCACGATCCTTAAACGCTTATCAGCGGGTTCGCGCCCGGCGCAGGTCTGGATCAAATTCAAAGCGGCGGCGGGGTTACTGAAGCGCAACTCCCTGAGCTTTGCCAAGCGACTGGCGGGATACCAATCATCCCAGTTTTCCTCGATTAACGCTTCAGAATCATCAATACTACCCCGCTCATTCGCGGCCCATTGTGACCAGGGAAGATATACTTCCGGCAAGCCTTCATCATTACTTGAGGGAAGCCAGTCCGCAGGATGGGCAATATATCCCCGCTGTAACAGCAACTTCAGGAGCAATCCGGTTTGCTCCATAGAGCGGGACTGAACGCTTTCAGTCACCCGTCGAAAATGGGCCCGCATTGGGTAGGGGAGCACGGGCTTATTCAACTCGGGCAACAAGGGAAATTCGCGTAATTCTGCTGGAGCCTGGGGCTGATAGAGTGCGCTTTGGTGCTGGCTGAGAAGCGCTACCGCCGCTGATGCCAAGCGCTCCTCTTCCAGGCCTTCAAACAATGGACGCCAGGACTCAGGTAGGGCCTCGAGCTCTAAGGGCAAATCACTGCCCACCATCCAACGCTGCTGTAGGCGCTCTACCAACAACTGCTCTTCCTGGATTTTCTCAGGCGTTAGCATGCGATTGTCCCCCACTCATCTGTACGCGCGCTGTGCAATTCAGCGCTGCTTCCATCCCACAAAATAAACGCCGCCTGTAATCTTGAACCCAGTAGTAGAGAGGGAATCTGTTCATTGTTGAGCGGTAGCGTTTGCTGCCCAGTCGAGCAGCGCCACCAATAATTGCCGTTGGCACAGCGCAGTAGACGCCCCCCTTCAAGAAGGTGCGGTACCTGCTCTATCCAGGGTTGCTGAGACAACTGCTTTTGGTAGTGGGAGAACACGCTCTCTTGCTGGGCTGGCCATCTCTGATTCACACCATCCTGCACCACTTTAAACTCCACAGGGAAAGCTCTCAGAGGCATGCGACCGGGATAAAAAACCAACTCCCCTTCTACACTGGCGCCGATACCAATGCCCACCTCCCGGCGCCCCGCAGAAGCCGGATAGTGATCCAACAACAGGGCAAATACTGGGGTATTACTATCAAGCTTGAGCAACCATGAAGCGTGGCTCACCAAACCATCGCGGCGGGTGCTCACTTTCTCTCCTACATTCTGCCAAATGCCCCTGTGTCTGAGGCTGGCTGGGTTTTCCAAGACCTGGTCACGGTTCTCGGCAACGGCAATAGCTCTGCGAGCATCCACATCTTCCTCATCGGTGAGCCAAGCACTGCTGAGTAACATTAATTGCCCCAGCTCCTTGAATACCACTTCCGCCTGTTTCTGTGGTCCAAGCCCCAGGGCCTTGGCTGGAAGCTCATCAACCCTGGATGCTAGGCCGGCGGCTTTGGCGTCTACCAAGCGCGCAGAGATATAGCGGCAGCGCTGGCGAAGTTCCTTGAGAAATCCCACCATGCCAGTGCGCAATTGATCCTCAACCCACTGCTGGAATTCACCTAGCCCAGTGGCGATACTCTTGTTGGTTTTAGCGCGTGTCTGCGCTGCCCGCTTAGCCCTGGCCGCTTCCTTTTTTTCCTGCGCCTCTTTACTTTCCGAGGTTTCCTCAGAAATACCGTGAATGTTTTTATTGGTAGAAACTTTTGTCTCAGCTTGGGCTTCAGGCTTACTCTTACGCCGCCGCCCCAACCACTCCACTACCCACTCCGGTGTTTCAGCCTCAATAAAGTCATCCGGGCCGTCGGCGAATTGCCACAGAAGGGCTAGAACATGCTTGCAGGGAAACTTACGTGAGGGGCAGGTACACTTGTAACCGTGATCTACTGTATCTGCCATGGTGTAATAGGGATTGGCCCCCGATCCTTGGCATTGCCCCCATATACAATTTACAGAAGCCGCTTTACCGCGCAAAGGCCATTTAGCCGGCTTCAACAGTTTTTTGGCTGCGTTTAAAGAAGCCTGGTCTGGGGCCAGTTCTTGCACAACCTCTAGGGAAATATTCATCTCTTGCCTTATACAGCCCAATACTGTACATAAATACAGCAATCGTATCTATGTAGCTATAGTGGCGCATAAAGTATCACGCAGCCCACAGAGATTAAAATCTAATTGCTTAAATTTTGATTTTGCCGTCACTCTTATTGATTTAGGACAAGAAGTACACTCGGCGAGCATTTATTTGGCACGATCGAACAATCTCCGAAGGAACAATGAATTCTCTCCTGCCAGTATTAGAGGGATTTCGCTTAGCTTCTCTTAACGAGAAGCCATTTTCAGGAACTGGCCATATTGGCACCAATTCAAGCCAAACCTAATCGCAACAAGATATCCTTCTCTATACGATTAGATCCATTGGATATCAACGGCCAGTGAAAAATGCGATTAAACTAAATACGATATTTGCTGTCATTAGCACATGCTTTAGCTTATCCAGCTTCTCTCAGAGAATTGCCAAACTTATTGAAAAATCTGAAAGCTTTCCTTTCAATGAGACAATAACCCCAGAGCAAATTAAAGACTTAGGATTTAAAAAAGGCAGCTATGATATAGGAAAAAGCAAAGAATACATCAGGTATTATTACGCTCCCGCCTCATCTCAAGACGGTATTCATTACTCCGTCAAATATGACACCGACGGCAAAGAAAGCACCGTTAAACTTGATTTACCAAAAGATGCTCTGAAAGAAAAATATTCTGGAACAGTGATTTTATTACATGGATTCCGATCATCGAAAGAGTTCATGTTATATTCTGCTCAGTACTTTCGCTTTCTTGGATTTCAGGTTGTGGCTCCGGATCTTCTTGGTCACGGGGAATCAAATAGCACCAAAAAATATGGCGTAGGAGATAGTGAAATCATCAATAAACTTATTGATGCACTAATCAGTAAAGGGAACATCAAGGGCAAGCCCTTATATATTGTAGGAAACTCCATGGGAGCCTTAACGGCTCTCTATATCTCAGCCATGAGATCTGACTTAAATGGCATTATTTTACTTGCCCCAATGGTCCCTTTTGATCAAGCCGTGTATAACTACGGTAGGCTCAATCATCCCATACTTAGCCGGGTTATACCCGAAAATAAAATTCGAAAAGGAGCAAATCTGGCTCTGGAGCAGTCTGGTATTGAACCGAGTGATACCAATATACTTCCCCTTCTCTATTCTTCCAAGCTCCCCATACTGCTAATATCCTCCCCCTCGGATCTAATTGCACCCTATGGTAATTATATAGCTTTAGATCAATCAAATATTAATTTGGTGAAAATTCCCAATAGAAGCCACCCAAGCATATCGACCATTGGAAATATTGAACACGAAGCAATTATCAGCTGGCTTAATAAACTGTAAGATATTTACGCGATCCAAGAATTTATTAGCCTTAAGGATTAATCACAAAGTCACCCTTAAATAAGGGCGTAGATTTATCAAATCTAATTGATCATCTGCCTCGGTGAAAACATGATAATAGCCATACCCAGCATTGCTACAGCGGCACCACTCACATCCCAAACCGTGGGTTTAACACCGTTAACCAGCCATAACCACATTATTGAGGAAAAAATATAAATTCCTCCATAGGCGGCATACACCCGGCCCGCTGGAGCCGGATGCAATGTCAATAACCAGGCAAATATCGCCAAACTTATACCGCCAGGAACTAGAAGCCAAATACTTTTGTCCTGCTTTAACCACAAGTAAGCCGTGTAGCAGCCTATTATCTCTGCAAGCGCCGTAGCCAGGAACAAAGCTATAGTTTTTATTTCAAACAGCAGCATGAACGTCTAGATATTTAGCTATTTACCGGACAAACATTTTCAAGACGCATTGTGAAGGCTCTTTTCATATATGAAAATTGTTCGATGGTCTCCATATGCTTACTCAGGGAGTTTCTTGCACGTGTGAATTTTCTCTTTTCCGCCGCATTCATTCCCTCGTTAAACATATATAAACTTTGCAGTGGCGCCATGGCAGTTTTCTCTGTGCGATAAAAAACATCATCAGACATCGCCAAATCAACCTTATCCCGTATGGAGCCATCCGGCATAATTTGCACCGATACGCTGGGAACGTAATTCGCAATAGGGCCTTCAAAGTTAAGAACGGTGGATTCCTTCTCACTCAATTTCTTCGCCACATAAACCTTAAGCTTGTTATTGCGCACTTCCAATTTTACAAATGGTTTAATTATTTTAAACTTCTCCTTATCCTCCTCAAATAGTTTCACGGATGCTTCAAGCATTACCAGGCTTTGAGTATTGATAAAGCGTTCATATTCTTCTAAGTGGCACGATGCCTGCACCCCACTACTCAACAAGAAACATAGACTAAAGGCTAATCTTTTCATTGATCTAAATATTATCCTTAATATTTGATAAATTGATCGCCTCAAACATCAACTGGCGCACTGGTTAACCCAGCACAGTTTAGACCTCATTGGCATCACTATTAGCCAGTGATTGCGCTTGAAACTTTCTTACGATAAAAAATACGTACCCTGCTTCTTTTTCCGATTAATTTACGCCACTAATAGTAAAAAAGGTGAAGCTGTTACAGCTTCACCTAACGGGTTTAGTAATTAAAAAAATCCTGATCTTTGCGGAAGTTAGTCCCTACCGATAATCCGACAGTACTACCGGCGGCAGTTCAGCGGCCTCTGACATCCACTCTTTTACGCTGTCACGCGCCAGCAACCGGTCTATCCACTGTTTAGTAAGCGGCCAGGGCTGCAAATTTGGGGCGTGGGAGAAAATTCTTATCACTGTTGGTACAAAGGCTAAATCTGCCAGGGACAAAGCACCCATCAAGTAAGGGCCACCACTTTGCTCAAGCTCTCCTTCCCAGGCGGCAAATAAGCGCTCCGCATCCATCTCTTCTTCGGGGGTCATTAGGCGTTTGTCGGGGTAAAATGCACTTTCAAAGGATAGGCGTGGACACAACCCGGACAACCCGGAATGTTGCCAGCTAAGCATGGCCCGGGCTCGGGCCCGCATCAATGGATCTTGAGGTAACAGTTCACCAGAGCCAATGTCATTGGCATATTCCATAATGGCCAAGGAATCAAAAATAATTATATCCCCCTCTTCCAGTACGGGTACTGATCTCGCAGGGGATAGCTCTCCTATACGCTGTAAATTCTGGAATCGCTGTGGCCGGCGAATATCTACAACCACTTCCTCAAATTGAACTTCCTGTTCACGCAATGCCAACCAAGCCCTAAAGGCCCAAGTGGATGCATTTTTAGTACCCGAGTACAGAACACGAGACATAATTAATCCATTGTTATAGTTGAATTATATTGATCAATTGGGAGCTTCACTTATACCGCTTAACCGCCAAACAATTAGAATATAGCATCAAATTTATTGTGCATTAACAGCACTACGATTCATAGCCATCAATGCCTCATCACAAACAGCTATTTTTTGAATCGCCTCACAAACTTAAAGAAAACCAAAAGGCGACTCAAGTTTAGGCTAACTCTCACTATTCAATTGAATCGCCTAATAGACACAACTTACTACTGGGGTGGAAGGAAAGACTACACCGTACTCGAGACACGCAGTGAATACATCCCTGTAAGCTCCTAATCGGCATCCATGCCTCATAGGGTCCCGAGCGCGGTGTAGTCTTTCCTTCTCCCTTTTTAGTAAGTTTCGCAAATCGCGAAAAAATTCAATCCAGGCAGCTTGGACTTTTAGTAATGGCATCATTAGCGTACCAAATGTTGGTGCCACTACAATCGGGATCAACCGTATCATATAAATCAAAGGAAAGATTAAGTTCAGAGAAATTTCCAGTTATGACATTATTAGTTGAATTCGTGAATTCCAAAACGATACCTCCACCATCATTACTTGATACTAAATTTTGGGAGATTATATTACTGGATGAGCCCTCGATTAGAATTCCTGCTCCACCATTGAATGTAGATATATTATTGAACACATTTGAAAAGCTATCATCTACCTGAATTCCATCAGAGACACTGAGCGATACAACACAAGAAGAGAGAGTATTAAAATCATCATCCATATCAACACCTACCCGACCACTATCAGTGATTATGCATCCACTAATATTGTTAAAGATACTGTCAATATCAATACCATCGTCAACACTACCAACTAGCTCAGTTCCGACGACCGTGTGATAACCCACACCGTCTATAAAAATATTGTCAAAACAATCATTAATGGCACCGCCAGTCAATACCGCACCTTGGCCCAGGATACGTATTCCAGCACCGCCAAATCCCGCACCTGTAGCACAGGTCACAGAAAAATCTCCCATACTCAAACTGCCTTCAGGACCAACTATCGTAAGGGCATCAGGCTCAGCAGCAGTAAGGTCACAGAGTAAATCCTGTGTAAGCACTTCGGCGGTTGTAATAACATCACCACAGGATACCTGAGCGGATACTACAAAAGAGTATGACGCTGTAAATAGCCCCATTACGCCTAATATTAATAACTTAATAACTGACTGCTTAATATCCATGTAAAACCTCTGTCAATATTGTATAAGAGTTGGAATTCCTAGCCTGGGATACAGACTGCCTCCTTAGTTTGGACGTGACTATTAATTCCGCCATAAGAAAAAGTACCTAAAGTACTAAGCTGCAATCAGCGGGGAAATAGCAAATCGAAGGGGGGGTAAATTTTCGGGGCACAAAAAAACCCGGCAGGCGCCGGGTTTTTTTAAACAAAAGGTAAGGAAATTACTTCAAACCAAGTACTTCTTTACCCTGAATAAAGGTAACGTCAACCGGAATATTGGCCTCAGCCAAGCGATCCAAATCAGCCTGCAGTTCAGGGCCAATTACGCCTTTAGTCTCCAGCAGTGATTTGGCTTCCTCGTAGTCACCATCACCCTGGATAGTAATGATTAAACGAGACAAGTTGGTCATCGCCTGTTGCATCTTTTCAAAATCAACGCTGTATTGACCAGTCTTGGGATCGCGAGTGAAGGCACCCTGCTCCTTAAAGTAGTTAAAGCGCATCATATTGGCTTTACCATGGGCACTGGCTGCACCAAAACGTACGCTGCGGAAAATACCCGCCAGGAAGGTAACATAGTTATCCATCAGCTGGCCTTCTTCCAGCTCACCTTTTTCATGCAAGCGGGTAACCATGTACAGACCGAGGATATCAGCCTTACCTTCTTCCAGGGCGGAAGAGGTTTCCTTCAAAGCCTGGCGAACATTATTTCCGCCCTCTACGGTCTTTTTAATTCCCAAACCGTGGGCCACTTCGTGGAACATGGTGTTGGCAAAGAAAGCCGGGAAGGTAATATTCTTGCGCTGATCTTCTGCAATCAATACATCGCTGATCGGCACCAGGATCTTGTCAAACTTGGCCTGCATTGCATTCTTCAGCTGCAAACGGCGAGTGCCTTTGGCCAGCTGTACTTCCTCATCATTGGGAAGGTTAATGGCAATAGTCTTGGAGCCCGCGTTACTGTGGCCAGCGTAGAAGAGTACATCGTAGGCATTCAAGTCTGAATCAGTACCGGGCTCTTCAGATTTGTATTTTTCCTCAACCGGCAAACCCTTCTGCAGCTCGGGCAGCAGAGCGGCAAACTTGGCCAGTTTTTTACTCCACTCTTTGTCTTTCAGCAGGACGTAGGACTCATAAGCGGTACGATAGGCAAACAACTGGTCTTCATAGTTTTCAATAGGACCAATAACCACATCGATATCATTCTCCTTCATATCCATCCAGGCCATATCACTGGGTCGGAAATTATCGGAGAGAAGTGCGTCGGCACGCATGGTGAGGTAGTTAGCAAATTCCTTGCTCTCAGCCAGTTCAGCTGCCTGGCGCAGAATGCTGGCTGCCTTATTCAGGTCCGCATTGTAGGCTTCGTTGTAAGGCACCAGTTCGAGACTGCCAGACTCATTGCGGCGTACCAGGGAGTACAAGCCGTCTTTTCCTGCCTGGTCCCATTTCTCGAACTCTTCGCGGGTCATATCCGCTGGGTAGAAGTTAGCACCCAGGGGCTTATCTCCATAACCAACAATAAACGGCTTATTGTCGTTAAGGCGGTCCCAGGGGCCATAGTTGATATCGGCAAACTTACGAGCGCGGTTGTCTTCAATATCCGGCAGCAATTCCTCCGCCGGGCCGTAGGATTGCAACCAGAACAGGCGATCCATAATCTGGCTGGCATCAATCAGCAGGCCAATCATTTTGCGCTGGTTGTCGGAGAGACCGCTTAGATTTGCAGTGAGCTCAACCGGTACATAGATATCAAAACGCTTATCCGCATCTTCTACCTTTTGGCCTGAGGGCACAGGTACAGTCTTGGACTCTACAATCTGAGCCTCAGCTTCCGCTTTGGCAACTTCTTCGGGCTGCTGCTCTTTTTTGGAACAAGCGCCAACAAGGGCCAGTGCCAACACTGCTGCCGCTATCTTGGTAGCCTGAAAAGGAATGGTCATATCGCTCTGCCTATCATTTTTTTGTATCGGCGCCACATTAGTCTGGCTGTAGGGATTTATCAACCGTCATGGCGTAGGCACCTCGGCCGCCTGGGTCTCAGTTCCACGCTCCTGTTGCTGCATACGCCAGAGGGCCGCGTAGTGTCCGTCAGCCTGCATCAATTCCCGGTGGGCTCCCTGCTCGACTATTCCGCCCTGATCCATTACCAGAATGCAGTCTGCATCCACAATTGTGGAGAGGCGGTGAGCGATCACTAACGATGTCTGCTCGCGGGCAATATCCTGCAGGGATGCCACTATGCCCTGCTCAGAGTGGCTGTCGAGAGATGAGGTCGCTTCGTCAAAGATCATAATCGGAGGCTTTTTCAACAGGGCCCGAGCGATAGCAACCCGCTGCTTTTCCCCTCCGGACAATTTGAGCCCCCGCTCCCCCACCAGGGTATCGGCTCCCTCTGGCAGCTGCTGAACAAAGCCTTCCAGCTGAGCGTGACGGATCGCCTCATCCACCTCAGTATCTGAGGCATCTACACGTCCGTAACGCACGTTCTCCCGGATCGACTGGTTGAACAACACTGCATCCTGAGGCACAACACCAATAGCCCTGCGCAGCGACTCCTGGGAAACACTGCGAATATCCTGGCCATCAATGGAAATGGAACCGCTGTTAGTGTCATAAAAACGAAACAGGAGCTTAAAGAGGGTGGACTTACCTGCACCGCTAGCGCCAACAATTGCCACTTTTTGCCGTGGTTCCACAGCAAAGCTGATACCTTTGAGGATCTGGCGATTATCTTTATAGCCAAACTGGACGTTATCAAACTCAATTCGGCCCTCCATCACAGTGAGGGGAGCCGCCTGGGGAAGATCTTCCACAGCAGGTTTTACCGCCAGTAAAGAGAACATCTTCTCAATATTTGCCAGTGCCCCTTTCATCTCCCGGTACACAAAGCCGAGGAAATTTAGCGGTATAAAGATCTGCATCATAAAGGCATTCACCAATACGAAGTCACCGATGGTCATAGTGCCTTTGGTGACTCCTACCGCGGCAAGAACCATTGCTGCACACATTGCGCTGGCAATAATCAGCGCCTGGCCACTATTTAGGCCAAACAGGGACAGCCTGTTCTTACGCCGGGCCTTCTCCCAACTGGCCAGCTCCCGGTCATAGTGACCGGATTCATGTCGCTCATTGGCAAAGTACTTAACCGTCTCATAGTTGAGCAGACTATCAACTGCACGACTGCTGGCCTGTGACTCCGCCTCATTCAACTCCCTGACAAAGCGCGTACGCCATTCAGTGGCTACCACTGAAAAGCCGATATAAATAATCACTGCGGCCAACACTAATAGCGCAAATAACCCGCTGTAATTCCACCAGAGCAATCCCGCCACCATGGCTATCTCTACCAGCGTGGGTACGATATTGAAGACCATAAACCGCATCAGGAACCCGATGCCGCTATTGCCCCGCTCAATATCCCGAGAGAGCCCGCCGGTACGGCGGTTCAGGTGAAAATCCAGGTCCAGCTTGTGCAAATGCTGGAACACTTCCAACCCGATCCGGCGCTGGGCCCGCTCGGTGACACGGCCAAAAATCGTGTCTCGCAGCTCGCCAAACAGAGTGCTGGAGAGGCGCACAGCCCCATAGGCCAACAGCAGCCCCAAAGGTAATGCCACTGCCTGGGCCAGGCCCCCAGCACTATCCAGGTCATCGACAATATGTTTGAGCAAAAATGGCAGGGTAACACCCGCAACCTTGGCGCCAATCAAGCAGAGGATCGCCAAGACTACGGCGCGACGGAACTCCAATAGGTAGGGGAAGAGGGTTTTGAGTGCACCCCAGTGCACCTCATCCAAAGAGACAGTGGATTTGGGTCTCGGCATAATCTATCCAGGAGGAGAAAACAGGCGCCCATTATAATTCGTCAATAGAACTTATATAGACGCTTGTCTCTAAAGCGCCGCCTCAAAGTAATACCTAGAAGCACCTATCCTCACACCCCTCTGGCAGGCCGTGACACTAATGATTTCGTCAAGGCTACAGCTTAAGCCACCAAATCACAAAACATCATTGCAGACCTGCCTAAGACACAAAGCAATAAATCGTTGCTAGTCTTTCATATGCTCCAGCATATAAGTTAAAACTTCGTCACGGTCATCTACCAACTTTTCTATCAGGTCAAGATGATCCCGATTGTTCGCTAATTTGAAATAACAGGGGTTATCCATTTTTAGCATTTTCTCCTGATACTCTTTCGTCTGCCGAAAAAACTCTGGCGTATCAAATTCAGGCACAATTAAATGTAGCGGGCATTCAGTTGTGTCAATACCAGGCTCTACCAGCTGGGGGCTTACCTTTTCGGCGGATTCCATCGACATATTAATGGCGTCATTGACAAAACTATTAACCAGTGGGCGAATGTCAAATAGTCCCGCTAGGGAAAATGCACCTTTAAACTTACTTTGAGCAGATGCCGGTACGCCAAATTGACTCCAGTCCGTCTGATGCAGCAGTGCTACCAGTTGGCCACCTGCCGAATGCCCTACGATGTAGACAGATGGAGCCCCTTTTTCATCGGCCTCTTTCAGCACGCTCGCCACTGCCCACTGTACCTGCGAGACAATAGACTCCATAGGAGTATCATTTTCCCAATCCGGGGCCATATGGTAACCCGGCATATAGACCGCAAACCCCTCTTTATTAAAAGGCTCGGCCAGAAAAGAAAACTGCTCTTTTGAAAACCACTGCCACCAGCCACCGTGAATATAAATTACGACCGGTGCATCCTCAGCAACTTCGTCTGACCTGAAAACATCCATCGAGCCAGCTAAATCACCTTCCCCAAAATTGACAGTTTGCAAACCACCCTTAATCGCGTTGCGATATGCCGAGCTACGACTGCCAGTAAACTCAGCATGAGAAGGCAGCAGCAGATCGGTTGGAAGGCGGCGGGTCCACAACGTAGGGTTATATTGCTCGTCCGTTTTCTCACGGGTAAAGCTATTCCAAAATTCACTCACGGCTAGCACCCTTACTTTTCGCTAGGATTTATAGCTTCGAACTGGTCATCACGCAGTAGCATAGTTCCGTCCTCCTGAAGGACCCAGAGTTCACGAGTAATGACACCTTCTGCGTTGTTCATTTTCCAATTACTTGAGAGTACGGTTGAGACTTCATCCACTACTTCAATTTTTGCGCCAATATAGGTCACATCTACAAAACCCTGATCTACCAGATTTTGCCAGAAAGCTTGTATATTCTTTCGACCTTCGAACAGACCAAAGGGTTTGGCAGTCATCTGAGCCCGCTCTTCATACATGGATGCACACCCAGCTGCATTGCCACTATTGAAGTAAGACTTCCACTGTTCACTGGCAGCTTTTGTTTTCTCAATCAGAATGTCGCTCATATCAAAATCCTCTTCTGTAATAGGTAA
Source organism: Microbulbifer sp. ABM4_008 (assembly GCF_056311705.1). Taxonomy (NCBI): domain Bacteria; kingdom Pseudomonadati; phylum Pseudomonadota; class Gammaproteobacteria; order Cellvibrionales; family Microbulbiferaceae; genus Microbulbifer; species Microbulbifer sp. ABM4_008. Next base: position 3,620,455 of record NZ_CM149970.1, read on the forward strand.
CGACCTTGTGCCTATAGATTGCCCCATGGCCATGGTTGTGATAAACATCCATTAATTGATATTAGTGTTTAGGAAAATTAAACAATGAAGCCAAGCCTGGAGGATATGCAGGTATTCCTAGCTGTTGTAGAGGCGCGCAGCTTCACACTGGCAGCCGACCGCCTGGAGCGCACCAAATCGGCAGTAAGCCAAGCAGTTACCCGGTTGGAGTCTGATATCGGCACCCGCTTGCTTTACCGCAGTACCCGCTCCCTATCTCTCACCGAGGCCGGCTCAGAGTTTTACGCCCATTGCCGGGAGATCAAAGATATTTATAACTCAGCAATAGCGGGTCTTAGGAATAGCGGTGACAAATTGGCGGGCTCCCTATCGGTAACAGCGCCTCACGCACTGTGCGAGCCAGTAATTATTCCTGCAATCATTAAGCTGGCCGAGCAGCACCCGCAACTGAGAATCAGGCTGTTAGCCAATGACTCCCCCATGGATTTGATTGAATCGCAGGTAGACCTGGCCATTCGCGTAGGCAGTCTTGCACTTCAATCGGCTAAAGTTTCAAAGTTAGGATTGTTAGGAGAAAGCCTCTACGCCAGCCCGCAGCTTATTGAAAAGCTATGTGGCATTCCCTCAGACCTTACTGAACTACAAAATTGGCCGCATATCGCTAATGATTGGCAGGGCATGCCATTAAAGTATGAATTGAAAAATGGGATTCAGGTAAAGGCCACGCCTAAGGTTCGCTGTAACTCCTTACACGATATAGTACAGTTAACCGAAGCCGGAATTGGGATTGCCAGGTTGCCCGATATTATCGCTCGAAAAAAAGTGGATACCGGCACACTTTGCCCTATAACATCTGTTGCCGCTGCGCCCATCCATTATATGCATCTGTTTTCCAAAAGGCCGCCAACAAAAGTACAGACTTTTATTAAGGCTATTAAATCCCAATTGCAAACCTGTAGTAAAAATTAATGGTAGAGAAAGGTTTAGTCTATTTATAACTATCAAGCTAACCTCATAGCAGCCCAAATAGACCTGCATTTGAAACTTTAGAAATTCACTCTATCGGGAGCTACCTGCAGCCTGTTAACTCAATGGGTACAAAGGGGGGGTACCCATTTAACAAAGAAATGCAAAGATGAATTGGTGGTATAGGCTGAATAGATATTTTACCAGGCAACTCCATATTTAAATGACCAGAGCTGCAAGCTCCAGTCATTTAAACAACTGAGTTCTAACCCAGCCTTCAATTCCAATCAATTGCAGCGGAAATACTTAAACGTAGAATCCTGGGTATAACGCACTAGTACCTTTCCGCCAGATGTCAGAGAGTACACCTCCTCTGACTTCCAAGCTTCTCCTTCACCTTGCATATTGAAAACCAGATGAAGATTGCCATCACTTTGGCTAGCAGACATCAACTGGCCTGAAGACTCCGTAAATTGAATACGACTACCTGCCAGAGTCATCGAGTCGGCCGATGAAGAAGCGTTACAGGATTCCTCGGTTCCAGCCCATTGTCCCTGATACTTAGGAGGTACAGTGGACATTGCACAAGCCTGGATTAATCCGATTCCCAGCAACACACAGAAAAAAGAGAGAGATCTCATTCAAGCAATCCAATAACGTATATAATAAGAAAAATTAAGGATATAAGAACCTTACAGTATATCTAGTACTTACGTCTCAAATAAATCCCACCATTAGCTAAAACCGTGAAATAGTCACCAAACGACAAAGGATTTTAGGGCTTGGTATTGCTTCACTTTACACAAACAAACACTTCCCAATTTTATTAATAATTCTCTCAAGGTTACTTACAGGATTCCGGGTTAGATAACAGGTTTTGATTAATACTCAATTAATATCCTAGGTGCGCCCCCAAAAACCATCACTAGAAACTATCCTCTTCAATAGCTACTGGCGATAAAGGTCAAGGTGAAGAAATGGATGAGATTCAACAGCTAAAAGATCGACTAGCGATTAGTGATCTACTCGCCCGTTATACATTAACTATCGACAGCAATGATGCCCGAGGCTGGGCCTCATTATTTACACCCAATGGCCGATTTGAGCATGGCAATATTATGATTCGGGGAAGAGAAAAACTGGAGCGCTACGCAGCGGTTCACAGCAAGTTGGGAAGCCGGCATATTACAAGCTCCCCCCTACATTTTATTTCTGAAGATGGGCAATCCGCCTCAGGGAAAGCAACGACCGTAGAAATCATAGCAACACGATCCGGCTATCGCATTTCTGCTGTTGGAGAGTACCGGGACAAACTCGTTAAAGTCGATGACAACTGGTTAATCGAATGTCGACGAGGAGAAGAAGTTAAACTTCCTGAAGCCCCTGATTTCCCAATCCTCAGCGCCGATCCCGATGCCGGAAAAATAATGAAAATACTAATCGATGCTTGGGATGACTTAGGTGAGCCGATACCAGGGCTTCCCAAAAAATAAAAAAATTCTAATTAGTAAGCCGAGCTAATTAAGTGCACGCAGCGGCACATCATCGCGGCGCCCTATTGATGCCCCTAATATTTTTACTAAAAATTCGGTTAATACCCCTGCAGTAAAGCCCCAAATTTCGAAGTCTTCATACATATACGCCGGAAGGTATATTTCCTGGTTATCAATAATAATACGATCAGTGCGAATACGCGGGTCTGCAAGAAAGAAAGACAGGGGGACTCGAAATACTGCATCCAATTCTCCTGGGTTTGGGAATAATTGGATATCCGGTGAAATTATCCCTACCCAAGGGGTCACATGTACCTGCCAGCGGGTAGTCCGCGGCCAAAGGGGGCCGAGTACGCGTACGTCATCCATAGGTAGGCTGACTTCTTCTTCCGCCTCACGCAAGGCGGTAAATTGAAGCGATGGGTCCGTGGCATCCCAGCGCCCCCCAGGGAGAGAAACTTCACCGGAATGTGTAGAGAGATTTGCAGAGCGCTTAGTTAGAATTACTTGTGGGTCCGGCTCTTCTGTCAGGGCAATCAGTACTGCGGCATGGCCTTGCAGGTCAGGTCCTGCCGGAACCCTTGCTTCCAAGTCCTCAATTTGCCCTACGATTTTCTGTTCAATAATCTCTAGCATAAATCTGTGCCCTGCCCCGATCGCTGCGGGGGCTCCATAACATTCATCATACCGTTTTTCAGCGGTAACACTGAGCGATATGCCACAATATCCATTTGTGACTTACCACCCTACCACACAATCAACAGATTGGCTCAGGTGGATTCAGACCCACCATTCGCGGTCTTATCCTCATTAATTTTGGGGGTATAGCCCCCTTTCAGCTTTTCCCGCACCGTTTGCACCAAGGCGTAATACACAGGCACTAGCAAAGTGGCGAAGAGACTCGCAGCCAACATACCGCCAAAGACCACCAGCCCCAGGGAAACCCGGCTCACTGCGCCAGCACCGGTGGCGACCAGTAGTGGAATTACCCCTAAAATAAAGGACATGGCCGTCATTAATACCGCGCGGAATCGCAGGCGCGTAGCCGATAGAGCCGCATCCGCAATAGACCGCCCCTTATCGCGTTCCACGCAGGCAAACTCTACTATCAGAATCGCACTCTTTGCTGCCATCCCAATCAGTAATACCAAGCCGATCTGCGTATAGAGATTGTTGATGGACCCCGCGATAAATACCGTAAACATAGCGCCACCAATCGCAATGGGGACGCACAACATCACTGCAAAGGGGATAGTCCAGCTCTCATATTGGGCGACCAAAAACAAGTAGACAAATATAACGGCCAAAGAGAACAGGATTGGGGCCAGATTACCCGCGGTCACCTCCTGTAAGCTGATGCCCGTCCATTCGTATCCATAACCTTCTGGCAACTTTGATGCCAAGTCTTCCATAGCATCCATCGCCTGGCCACTGGAATACCCCGGTGCCGGTGATCCATTGATAGTGACGCTGTTATATAAGTTGTAACGGGTTATTGTTTGTGGCGCGACCACCGGGGTAATAGTTGAGATAGAAGTCAGCGGTACCAAACCGCCACTATTGGCACGAACATAAAAGCCAGCCAGATTTTCCTCTTTATCGCGAAATTGAGCATCGGCCTGAGCGATTACACGAAAGACCTTTCCATATAGGTTAAAGTCATTGATGTAATAGCCACCCAAAAAGGTTTGCAACGTTAAATACACATCCGGCAGGGGGACCCCAAGCACATGCGATTTTTCTTTATCTACTTTTAATTCAAGCTGCGGTGTAGCGGCCTGAAAACTGGTAAAGGCCTGGGAGATTTCACTGCGCTGATTGGCATTGCCCAGCAGGTCAAACAAGACCTGTGACAATTCAGTAATACTGCGCCCCTGTAGATCTTCGAGTACAAATTCAAATCCACCAACAGTGCCAATACCTGGAAGTGGTGGAATGACAAACGGCAGCACTTGCGCATCGGGAATTGCAGATAATTTTTTCTGTACCCGATCCATAATGGCAAACTGGCTATCTTCCCTATTCGTGCGGTCATCCCAGGGTTTTAGCACAGCAAACATCATTGCCGTGTTGGAAGAAACACTGCTGGTAAGCAGGTTGTAACCGGGCACACCAACCACATGAGCCATACCTGGCTCTTCCATTAGAACATCGGTCACTTGATTGACAATGGGTCCGGTTCGCTCCAGGGAAGATCCATCAGGCAACTGCACGTGCAACATAAACGTGCCCTGATCTTCATCGGGAATAAAACCGGTGGGGATTCGGGTAAAGAGCAAATAACAGAATAATAAAATCAGAATAATTGAGGCGATACCGATAAGCGGTATTTTGATACAAGCCCTCACCATTCCCACATAAAAACCTGTAGAAATATGCAGAGCTTTATTAAAGAAACCAAAAATACCGGTCTCCTTAATACCGGCAACTTCCCCGTCTTTACTCGGCTTTAACAAGCTGGCACAGAGAGCCGGACTTAGTGTCAGTGCATTCAGGGAGGAAATGGCCACCGCCATTGAAATGGTGACAGCAAACTGCTGATACATTTTTCCCGTAATTCCCGGCATCAACATTACCGGGACAAAAACTGCAAACAAAACAAGGGTCGTAGCAATAACGGGGCCGGTAACTTCACGCATGGATTCCAGCGCGGCTTCCTTTGGCGGGAGGCCATCAGCCATTAACCGCTGGGTGTTTTCCACCACGATAATCGCATCATCTACCACTATGCCGATCGCAAGGATTAAGGCAAACAATGTGATGGTGTTAATCGTCATCCCAAATGCCAGCATTAAGGCAAAGGTGCCTATCAGGGATACGGGAATAGCAATGGCTGGTACCAGCGTAGAGCGCCAATCCTGCAGAAACAAAAAAACCACCAGGATTACCAGTATCAGGGCAATAATCAGTGTTTCCACAACCTCTTTAATTGAGGCCTCTACAAATAATGTGGTGTCGTAGAGAATCTCCGCTTCCAGCCCATCCGGGAAGCGCTTCGACAACTCAGCAACCTTGGCCTTTATGCCATCGGCCACTTCGATCGCATTTGCCTCGGGCAGCTGGTACACCCCTATCACTGCTGAAGCCTGGTTATCCAATTGCCCATAGGAAGAGTAAGATTCACTTCCCAGCTCCACCCTCGCCACATCCCTGACTTTTACCATGGCCCCATCGGGCTTGGCGCGGATGGTGATGTCCTCAAATTCGCTGGGAGATACCAAGCGCCCCTGCACCAAAATATTGTATTGGAACTGCTGATCTTGGCGGATCGGTGGCGCCCCGATCTGACCGGCGGCTACCTCTACGTTCTGTGCCTGCACAGCAGAGATAACATCCTGGGCGGTCACATCTAACGAGGCCATCCGGTTGGGGTCGAGCCAGAGGCGCATGGCGTAATTGCGCGAGCCAAAAATAACAACACTGCTCACCCCCAGCACCCGCGCCAATTCATCTTTTAAATAAATCTCGGCGTAATTTGCCAGAAATAATTCATCAAACTTTTCATCTGGGGAGAACAAATTGACTACTAGTAACAGCGTGGTGCTCTGCTTGGAAACTACCACCCCATCTCTTTTCACATCCTCAGGTAGCTGGGGAGTGGCCTGCTCCACCCGGTTCTGAACATTAACCTGGGCGATGTCATCGTCGTAGCCAGGCTTGAATGTCACCGTGAGACTGTAGGAGCCATCATTGCCACTGGTGGAAGACATATAATCCATGCCCTCCACACCATTAACTTGCGACTCAATCGGCACAGCCACACTATCGCGCACTACTTCGGCGCTGGCACCGGCAAACGTGGCGGCGACATTGATGGTCGGTGGCGTTATTTCAGGGAATTGCGACACCGGTAATTGTGGCAAGGAGAGTATCCCAGCGAGGGTGATCAATATGGAAATAACAAAGGCGAATCGTGGCCGCCGGATACAAAAGGCGCTAATCATGGGCAGCGACAGCTATTTGTAGTCATCGTCATGCCCCTCAGATTCAGGGCTTGCTGGTGCCGCTTCCCCATCAATTACCGGTAGTTCTCTCTCCCCTTGACTGTCTGTAGAGCCAGATTTCGCCGCAGAACTACTACTTTGCTCAGCGGGAGGGGCTGGTGGCGCTTCAACATCGTAGGGGTTTCTAGGGGTGTTTTGCGGCGTCACCGGCTTCCCTGCGACAACCCTCTGTAAACCATTAACGATTACAGATTCACCGGCGACAAGCCCGCGATCTACAGCCCACAACTCCCCTTCCCTCTGCCCCAAGGTCAGGTAGCGCTTCTCCGCAATATTATCTTTGCCCAAAACAAAGACATAACGCCCCTGCATATCCTCCATGACCGCTGACTGGGGTACCAGCGGCCTCAGGGCGTCATTGCCGGTGTAGACGCTTATGGAAACTCGGGCAAACTGGCCCTGTACTAATAGTTGGCCTGGATTGGGAAACAGGGAGCGCACCGCTACCGATCCGGTATTGGGATCGATCTGATTATCGATAAATACGATTTTGCCCTTATGGGGGTAGTAATTGCCGTCGGGTAACTCAATGCGGACATCCAGGCGAGTGGGACTTAAACCCTCTCGCTGCCGCCGCTGGGAATCCACCTGCACCGCATAAAGTTGCTCTTCTGGCACTTCAAAGAGCACATAAATGGGATCCATTTTTACTATGGTGGCCAGGGGATCGGTGCTTGGCCCTACCAGGGAACCCACTGGAAATTCTGTACGCCCGATTCTTCCAGTGAGTGGCGCGTAAACTTTGGTATAAGAAAGATCCAGCTCAGCGCTTTGAACTTTGGCGCGATTGGCATCGACTTGGGATTCCGCTTCCTCAAAATTACCTTCAAGCTCATCCATCTGTACCTGACTGATAGCCCCTGTGGCCACCAAACGTCGGCCACGCTGGAAGTTCCGTTCAGCAACTCTCAGGGAGGCTTGGGATTGTTCCAGAGTGGCGCGCTGATTCGCCAGTTCGGCAATAAAAGGGCGCGGGTCAATTTCAAACAGTAACTGCCCTTTCTGGACGGTTTCCCCCTCGGTAAAATTGCGACTCTGGATATATCCTTGTACACGTGGGCGGACTTGATATTCATCAGTTGCCTCTACCCGTCCGACGAATTCAAAGCGGGGGATAACAGGCTCCTCCCTAACAACCAGTACTTCTACTGGCGGGGGAGGTGGCGCCTTTTCCTCTTCGCCTTTACCACCACAGGCGCAAAGGGCAAGGAGCGCTAGTCCGAGCAGAAAAAAACGCGCCATCGCAGGGTAGATACCGCCTTTATACTTCAACATCACTAACAACTATAGGCGTCAACCGGTCCGGAAGCTGGCGCTCAAATCTCGCATGGGTATACTGACGCCATGAAATTTTGCAGCCAATGCGGCAGTAACGCCGTAACACTTTCCATTCCCAAGGGCGATGACCGCCCCCGCCACATCTGTGGCAGTTGCGGCGCCATTTACTACATCAACCCCCGTGTTATTGTCGGGGTTGTCCCTTACGTTGGCGACAAGGTGATGCTGTGCAAGCGCGCCATACAGCCGCGCCTGGGGCTCTGGACTCTGCCTGCCGGGTTTATGGAGAGTGGCGAAACTAGCGAAGAGGGCGCCTTGCGAGAGTCCTGGGAGGAAGCCCGGGCCAGTATCCGCGTGGACGAGCTCTACTCCGTCTACGATATTCCCCATATCAATCAGGTCTACATGATGTACCGGGGTGAATTGACCGATATGAATTTCGGACCCGGGCCTGAATCGCTCGAAGTTGAGCTATTTCGCGAAGACGAAATTCCCTGGAGGGAGATTGCATTTCCCATCATGCACCGCACTTTGGAGCACTATTTCGAAGATACCCGTATCGGGCAATACCAGTTACACCGCGGTGTCATCAATCGAAAGCTGTAAACCACTTTACTTAGTTAGTTAATGACCCTGCATTAAAAGGATGTTTGCATGAAATACTTTCCAATGCTCGGTGCCTTGTTACTGGTAGGCATTGTCCTGCCTATGATCTTACCGGGCCCAGATGGCAAACCCATTATGTCACCCTCCGACTGGCTGCCACAAAAACCGGATATTTCAGCGATTCGCGAAACCGGTGAGCGAGCTATGCAAAGTGTGCGCGAAACCACCCAGGAATCAGTGTCAAAAATTGAAGAGTTGGCAACTTCCAGCGGGCTTGTATCTCAAGGGGATTCTGACAAGCAAACATCTGAGGTTTTTACCTGGAAAGATAAAGATGGGAACTGGCACTTCTCAGACACCGTGCCGGAGGGGTTGGATTCTCACGTGCGTATTCACCGCGTCAAGCCTCTAAATACAGTCACTGCCAATGACCCTATTGAGTTGAGATCCGACTCGATCGTTGAAGACAGTAGCCCCGCCGAAAATAAACTGCCGACCCATCACACCAGTGTTTCAAAATTACTGGAAGATGCGAAAGCGATCGAGCAAAAAAGCCACGAACGACAAAAGGTACTCGATAGCCTTTAAGAGACCTCTGCTTTATTTAAGCCGGCACTACTGCAGCGATCATCCAATCGCCAGAGGTCAAACGCCGGTTCTTCATAGGGGTGGGCTGCTCGCATTGCATTGAGAGCAGCATCCACCAGCTCATCGGCACAGACCATCTCCACACGGTATTCCATTACAGTCTCGACCTGTCCCGACTGACCAATAAATGGCTGACTCCCATCCAGCGGCCTGAACTGCCCCTCTCCCAGGACTTGCCAACAACAACTATCGTAGTCACCAATACGCCCAGCCCCCACGGAAAATAGCGCTTGCTTTACCGCTTCCAAGTGAGACTCGGGAATATAAACACATAGCTTATACATAAATAATCGTCCTTCTCTCCCCCAAAAACAAAGAGGCCTCTTGGGCCCCTTTGTTTACCGGTAAAGTATTTTTTAAAACATCATAGTCATTAACTTGCGCTGGTACTGAGTGGCAACAGGGTCGCCAGCACCCAAACTTTTTACAATATCCAGGAACGTCTGCTTGGCAGCACCATCGGCAAAGCCCATGTCTTTACGCAAAATATCCAGCAATAATTCCAATGCTTCTTCATGGCGGTTGGCCTGACTGTACTGTACGGCCAATTGATAAGCAGAATCGCTATCCGCAGGGTTTTCTTCCAGCGCCTTTTGCAGAGCCTGAATTTCTGGAGTTTCCGCTGCCTGTTGCTTCAGCTCCAATTGAGCCATCAGCTGCTGGTATTCCGCATCCTGATCTGCCAGCAGAATTTTACTGAGCACAGTCTCCGCTTCCTGGGCACGGTTTTGGTCGAGCAGGATAGCAGCCAGTTGCTTGGCGATATCAGTGCGTTCAGACGATTCCGTATAAGCCTGACGCAACAGAGGCAGAGCTTCCGCCACTTTATCTTCACCGATTAACGCCTGTGCCTGCTGCAACTTTATGTCCCAGGGTTTTGGTAGATACTTATCCAGCATCTCACGAATCTGTGTCTCTGGCTGCACACCGGCAAAGCCATCTACCGGCTGGCCATCTTTTAAAACCATTACCGTGGGCAAACTGCGTACACCCAGCTGACCCGCCAGCATTTGCTCGGTATCTGCATTGACCTTGGCCAATAAAAACTGACCGCTATACTCATTGGCCAGTTTTTCCAACACCGGCATCAACTGCTTGCACGGCTCACACCAATCGGCCCAAAAGTCCACCACTACCGGGCGCTTCATGGACTCTTCAATCAGAATTTGCTGGGCGTTCTCTGCCGTTACATCGACAATAAATTCGTTCACATCCTCTCCTAGACTAAATCTGGGTATTTCTATTCTCAGGGGCCTCTAGCGGTAGAGCAGCTCCGCTCCATAGGCCAGTTCCAGGGACTCCCGCTCAAGCTTGCGAAGCCCCTTAACCACCAAGCCATATGAGCGATCCACCATTCGCTCAATCTCATAATCGGGCACTGTGCCATCCAACAACACCGTATTCCAGTGTTTCTTGTTCATATGGTAACCCGGGATAACACCGGAAAAGATGTCCCTTAAGGCCTGGGCTTCATCGGGATCGCACTTGAGATTACTGGCGTTCACCCCGCGGTAACAGCTTAAGGTAGCAAACATACGCCCCTTAATCTTAAATACCGCTACATCCGGGCCAAAAGGAAAATCCTCGATAGCTTCCGGGCGCGATAGTAAATACTCTCTCAAAGTGCCTTTTTGCATGATTACCAATCCAGGGATGACGGCAGGCGCGGCGAGGACAATAAGCGGGTAAAGCGCTGCCAGCGCTCTTCACTATTTTGACTGCCCTGCTCTACATAATCAGCAACCAGTGTCTTACCCCAATTGTAATTAATTACGTAGGCGCCGTAGGCATCTACAAAATCCTTCCGCTGTGCTGCCTTGGCGGGGCTCATCAAGGTATATTTCTCAAACAACGCAGGTACCTGCGCGCCCTCAATTTCCCCGTCGATATACTGGCGGGCAATCTCATTGCCGGCAAAACCCAACTTATCTACCAGGGCCATTACCTGCTCATACTTTTCCGCCGTTTTCGGATCCAGGCCAGCTAGGGGGTAGAGAACTTCCATTTCAAAACGGGTTTTCTCTTCACCGGGGAAAGTCAGCTCAATCCCGTAGTTTGCACTTCCTTCGGCAATCAGTGACTGTGGACTGAAAAGCGGGTAAACGCTGTACTCTGCCCAACCCCGTTCCTTGACCAGAGTTTGCTCCAACAGCGCGTTATAGGTGTGATGCCCCGGATACCCTTCGTGACAGCCCAGATCAATAGCCCTATCTATCGTAATAGGCAGGCCATTGTTCACCTGTATAAGACTGTGCGAACGCCCCTTATACCAGTTGTAGCCACTCCAGGGTTTGTCGCTGACATACTCCAGAACAAAACTCTCATCCGCTGGGAGTGAAACATACTGCTTGGTGCGCGCGCGGCATTCTTTAATGGCGGCATCAAATACGGCCTGAAGGCGATCGGCAGGAATTTCATAAGCTTTGCGGAAGCTGGCTACCCTCTCACTCAAGGGCTGCTCACCTGGGAGTAATGCTTCCAACTCCTCCAGCATGGGTTCAAAACTTTCCAAATCCTGCTGCGGGGGCTCGGTGTCGTAGAGGGTTCGAGCTTCATTGGTGAAGCTTCTCGGGCTCTCTCCTGCCAGACTACGAGCATGGAACACCAGGGCCCGCAACTGTGTCTTCAGGTAATGCATGCGCAGGTTTTCGATAGACCCATCGCCGTCGATTACCGCTGGCAGCTCTGCCAGTAAAGACTCACCACGCCGGGCGATATCTGCAGCGCTCGCCTTACTCTTGGTGGCAGTTTCACGCAATTCAGCCGGACCGTAATAGGCATCGACATAGCTGTCGTCATGATTTCCCAGTTCAAGTACTAGAAGGACATAAGCCTGGGCCAGACTATCCATCGCACTATCTCCACTATCGGATTTGGGAATTGTTGTAGTCGATTGATCATCAACCCCGACTTCAGAATCGGCTTTTTTATTAGCTGTAGTTTGGCCATCACAAGCCCCGAGCAGTAGGGAAATAGCCAGCACTGGTAGCGCCTGTGCCAGTGTTCTCAAATGCATAATTCTTATTTCTCTCACGTACATTAACAATGGGAACTGGAAACTAATGGAATCAGGCCCCTCCAGGACCGAGACGCAGTGACATCAGGAACGCTAAAACAACTTAACCCTGGCGGCTGGGCTGCTGTTCTACGTCCTCCCCTTCCCCAAGGCTATCGCTGCCACCTTCATCCAGGGGCTCCCCCTCCCCATGAACTTCAAACTCATCGGCCACCGGCGCTTTGCGCAAGACCAGGAACCCAGCCACTCCAGCAATTACTGATGCCAGTAGGATACCCGCTTTAGCTTGGATCAACAGCTCATATTCAGAGCTAAAAGCCAGCTCGGCAATGAAGATCGACATAGTGAAGCCAATCCCGCCAAGGAGTGCAACACCGACAATATGTTGGAAATTGGCGGACTTAGGCAACTTGCCCCAGCCAAGCTTCCAGCCAATCCAGGTGGCGCCAACGATACCTACCAGCTTACCCACAACCAAGCCGGAAATGACCCCAAGGGTGACAGGGTTTATCACTGCCGAAGAACTGGTAAAACTACTAAAGGGAATACCGGCGTTAGCCAATGCAAAAATAGGGATTATTACGAAGCCCACCGGTGTGTGCAGGCGGGTTTCCATGCGCTGTAGCGGTGATTGCGCCAGGTTGACACCATTTCCCAGCGCCATCACTCGGGCGCGCAACGCATCGTTAGCAATAATCTTATCGCCTGGCCGGAAACAGCGGTCAAAGCTGCGAATAATATCCTTAACAAATGTACTAAAGGCCACCGGGTCATATTTGGGTTTGGCCGGCAGTGCCATTGCCGTAATCACCCCCGCAATAGTCGCATGTACCCCCGCCAGGTAGAACTCATACCAAAGCAGCACACCGACAAATACATAGGCCGGAGAACTGCGAACCCCCGCCGCTTTAAGCAGCCACATAATCACTACCAGGCAACCCGCCGCAATCAGCGCGGTGATATTCACCTGTTCGGTATACCAGATTGCAATCACTAAAATTGCGCCCAAATCATCCACAATGGCTAGCGCAACCAGGAAAGTAACTACCGCACGAGGCACCCGATTCCCCAAAAGGGCAATACAGCCGACAGCAAATGCTATATCCGTGGCCATGGGAATGCCCCAGCCGCGTTCTGCACCACTATCCGCATTAAAAGAAGCGTAAATAAGTGCCGGCACCACCATTCCGCCAATTGCCGCCATCACCGGAAGTACAGCCTGGCGAAGGTCGGACAGCTCTCCCACCATAAATTCGCGCTTTAATTCCAATCCCACCAGAAAGAAAAAGATCGCCATCAAGCCATCGTTGATCCAGTGATGTAAGGAGAGAGAGAATTCCCAGTTTCCCGCGCTGAGGCTGATGGGCATGTGCAACAGGTGTTTGTAAGCCTCCTGCAAAGGAGAGTTGGCAATAACCAACGCCGCCAGAGCTGATAGCATCAGCAAAATACCACTGCTGCTTTGGCGATGGATAAACTCTTCAAAGGGAGTTACCAAGCGCCCAAAGGCACCCTCAAGTGGCGCCTCAAAGACCTTTCCCTTGCGAATTTTGAACTTATCCAGAACGCTTTTTGCCATCAGCTAACATCCTCCTTACTAAAGATTAGTCCCACAATTTGCGGAGCCGCACTTCTACCTGCTGGAGCCAGAGGTTAGCATGGGCCCTGTATTCTCAATTATGTAACCAGGATTGCACCGCGAAACATGACCCGATTGGATCAACTGCTTGTACAGAGAGAGCTGGCAAACTCCCGCACCCATGCAAAGAAACTGATTGATGCCGGAAGGGTCATGGTATCCGATGGCGGTACCCTCCAGCCCGCGCGCAAGGCCGGGCAGAGCATTCCGGAAGATTGCGCCCTTGAAGTCACCCCCCTACCGGAAGACCAGTATGTTTCCCGAGCGGGCCTGAAATTGGCCGCCATCCTCGACCAGACAGGACTAACCCCCTCTGGGTGGCACGCACTGGATGTTGGCTGCTCTACTGGCGGTTTTAGCGACTGCCTACTTCAACGGGGAGCAGCATCAGTTGTCGGTGTTGATGTTGGGCGAGATCAGTTGGCGCAGAAGTTACTGGATGACCCCCGTATGCACCTATTTGAAGGGGTAAATGCACGCCACCTGGAAGCTTCCCAAATCTCCCCCCACGGAGACGCAGGTTTTGATGCCATCGTTATGGATGTCTCTTTTATTTCCCAAGTACTCATTCTGCCGCAGTTACCCGCCTTGCTTAAACCTTCGGGACAACTTTTAAGTCTGGTTAAACCGCAATTTGAAGTGGGCCCGGAGGGGATCGGCAAGGGTGGTCTGGTGCGTGATGCCAAATACTACCCGGAGGTGCGCGAGCGCATCACTGCCTTATGCGAAGATTTGGGACTTGAGGTGAAAGAGTATATTGACAGTCCAATAAAGGGCGGCGATGGCAACCGGGAGTTTTTACTTTGGGCCACACGGCATCCACGCTAACCTGAATTTCTTCAGGTGAATTAAACCTTACAGAAAAAACCTTTGCTGAGCTTTCGATAGCCCTAACGAATAAGGGCTATCTACCGAGTTAATATTTAAATACATCTTTACTTAGCTTGATATGTATCTTGAAACGATTTCTCAACGCATTCAGCCCAGTCGATTCATACACACCTGCTGAACAAAGGCCAAAAAAGAGCTCACCTTTGGCAATTTTTGTCGATGTTGTGGGTAGAGCGCATACAGATCCACCGGTGGCATCTCCCACTCAGGAAATACTGGCACCAATAAATCCGCAGCTACTTCTTGTTGGCACATATAGTCGGGGAGAATTGCGATTCCACAACCATCAACCAGCATCTGCTTTAGCATCAAGAAGTCATCGATTCTCACTCTCGGCTCGATCATTATCTCTCGAACATCAGTGCCATTCGTTAAGTTCAACCTGCCACCATACTGTGCACTGCTCATAATTAGAAACTCGCAATCGGCCAAAGATTCTAACTCGGCATTCAGATTCTGCCGCTCTATGTAATTTGGGCTAGTGTATAAACGGCGCCTAATTTTCCCTAATTTCTTGGCTATCAACCGAGAATCAACCAACTCTCCCACGCGGATAACCAGATCGTAGCCCTCCTCGATCAAATCCACTCTTTTGTTAGATAGAGTTAACTCCAATTCAATATCAGGATGGGCCTGTAGAAACTCACCCAGCACATCTTTCAATATCGCATGGCCTACACCAACAGAGACGCCCACCCGCAGCTTACCGCACGCCTTGCTCACTAAACTGCCGACTTTGCTTTCTGCTAGATCGACTTCATGCTGTATTCGACGGCAATGTTGCAAGTAGGTACTGCCGGCTTCGGTCAAGCTTTGTGTGCGGGTGGTTCGCTCTAGCAAAGTGACTCCTAGAGCATGTTCCAGCTTGGCAATTTTCCGGCTGAGATTTGCCTTAGGCAAATTAAGCCTTTCCGCAGCTGAGGTAAAACTACCTGCATCCACTACTGCCATAAAAAGCAGCATGTCGTTCAAATCAACGTTACGGCCCATTCTATGAAACCTGCAAAGCTTTATTGTTGTTAAAAATGGGATAATGATTACGAAAAATAACTATATATCAAACAAAAAGGGATATCTAGAATGACTCCATCGACTACAGCAACAGACAAACCACCCGGAGAAAAAAATGGAAATTTTAGCCCGAGACACACTGGAGTTAGGCGGATTCGCAGGTATTACTGAACATCGACTGGTGACTGATAGCCGCGTATTTGGTGCTCGCAAAAAAGCAGAGGCTTTTGAAGGACTGGGCAACATGGTGTATTTGGCTGATGCACGCTATTTACCCCAGGGCTCATCGGGTATGCATCCGCACAGTGAAATCGATGTTATCTCTATCATTGTCGAGGGTCGGGTCAGCCATGAGGGATCTTTAGAACACGGCAAGGATTTAGCCGCAGGTGAAGTTCAGGTACAACGTGCAGGGGGAGAGGGTTTCTCTCACGATGAAATTAATCCAGACAAACAACAAAATAGAATGCTGCAAGTCTGGGCGCTGCCAGAGAAAGCTGGCCAGCCTGCGGGGTATAAAACCTACAAACCAGCATTAAATGGCGCCACTCGTATTTATGGAGGTATTGACGAGAAAGGCAGTACTTTTGATAGCAGCACTTTAATGGACATTGCACACTTAAAAACAGATGAACAATTATCTTTAAATGAAACTCACTTAATCTATGTAATTAGTGGAAGTGCAAAAGTAACCTCAGGGCACATCACAGAGCAGGTGAAGGAGGGCGACTTAATCCGAGGGGACAACTTAACTCTCACCAGTACAGCAGCGCTGCACTTGCTTCTTGTGAGCTATAACAATTAAATCCTCAGTTACAGAAATATCAATCTGAACTATATGACTGGCCAAGCAACAACTCTACCATTAGTTAGAATGTGAGCTTTATCCGCTTTGATGAAGGCGCCTAAATCAAAACCAAATAAAGTTCTATTTTACGGATGCTGACTGCCAAATACTTCCCGGAGGTGCGCAAGCGCATTAGGGCTTTATGCGAAGATTTGGAATTTGAAGCAAATGAGTATATTAGCAGACCAAAAAAAGACAGAGATGGAAACTGAGAATTTTATCTATGGTAACACCTGCCAATGCTGTATTAATATGAGATATTTAAGAGATATAAAATAGTAAGCGAGGGACCTCAATAAAGCCCCCTCACCATAAATAAAACTAATAGAACCTATTGTGAACCACTAAACTGATCGGATAGCAAGCTGAGTGGTATAACGCCATTTTTCAAAATTTTTCCATGAAATTCTTTGATATCAAAATTGACCTTCTCCTGCTCTTTCTGACGCAACTGAAGAATATGTGTAAAACCAATATGATATGAGCTTGCCTGGCCGGGATGAAAAACAAAGCGATTAAGATCTTTAAAAACCTCCCACTCTACCAGCCCTGTAGCTTGAGAAAAATATTCTTCGGCCTCAGTTAGATCCCATCCTTTTGCATTTATACCCGTATCTACCACTAAGCGGGCTGCCCTGCGGGCCTCTGCTTGTAATCTTCCTAAGTTTCCATACGGATTGTTGTCATGCCAACCCTGCTCAAAGGCTAAACGCTCTGCGTACAACCCCCAACCTTCAGAGAAACCTGAAATATTGGTAATACTCCTAAATAGGGGCAGGTCTAGATTACCCGTAAATGAAAATTGCGCATGGTGGCCAGGTATTCCCTCATGGTAAACAAATCCGGGCAATTCCAATAAGGTGGTATCTACAGAAGTATCTACAAAGATCACTGCACTTTCTCCTCCGCTAGCCTGACGGTACCCATAGCCAAGCGATTCTATGAACTCCAATTCAGGGTACTGAAAATCAGGAAACAGACCAGCACTTTTCCCTGCTGCCTCATCTAACAACGTCTTAAATACACTCAGAACATCTTCCCTGGCAATTTGCGGTGAATCCCGGCGAGCCATCTCATATAGCGTCGGCAAATCATTTGAGACATCATAACCAAGTGATTCAAACTCAGAATATATTTCAGTGTGAATATCTTTCAGAGCAGCAATCCCAATTTGATGTGCTTCATGGGCATCTTGTGGAAGACCGACAAACCTACTTAACAGCCTATTGTAAAATTCATTTCCTCCCGGGTACTGGGAAAACCCAGGGTTTTCGGGTGCGTTTGGTAGCAACTTCAAGAGCTTACTAGATACTTTTGCACGGGCTGGTGCTATCTGATTTGCTAAGATATCTTTACACTGGAGCAACCACTCTTCTTTTTGCAAGTCAGAAACGGCCATTTCATTTACGGCTGACTCAAATAACAGATAGATGTTGTCTTGCTCAGGAACTTCATTCCAAAATTCAAGTGTATCACTAACCCATATCACTGTTTCTTTATCATCAATTATTCCCAATCGTGCCCTAACAGACAGCCAACTATTTATTGAAGAATAATATGAAGGCAAGCGTTTCATTTGTGCTAAATAGTTTTCAACACCACTAACATCATCAAGATTAAAGCTCTGGAAGACATACCAAGCACTAATCGCAGTAAATGCATTAACTCTAAATTGAGGCTGCCCCTCAACCGACAAGTAATTCTTTAAAAACCATAAATAATAGTCATAATCAACCTTCTGCACCTCACTCAACTTCCGTCTATCAAATGACTTTAACTTAGCCAGCACTTTGACATATAACGCAAGTGTTTTAGCTTTATACTGTAGAGATATTGGTGTAATGCCAGGTGATAAAAGCCCTATTTCTTCATGCACTTGATGAATCAATGCCAACTCAGGATCTCGCCTAAGCAGCTCAGCATTAGATACCTCTATAAAATAATCAAATTCCTGATCATAAGCCTTAGCCGGCAAACCAATAAAAACACAGAGAATAACCCAGGCATATTTTAACTTCTTCATAGAGCTTCCTTGAATACGCTTCGTTATGTTATGCAACCAAAATAATAATGCCTAGTAGAAAAAAGAAAGTGAAATAATATTTACTTAACCCACATGATATTCATACTTTAGAATTAAAATTTTCTCTATAACCACCACATCCCCCTCGATCTCATTCAAATATATTTTAAGCTCGAGGTATATTCAGCCAAAAAAGCCACGTTATTTGCCAACCAATGTCACCCCCTTCGCTATGCACTTCTTAGCAAAAACAAAAAATCAAAAAACGCCTTATCAGAAATTTAAGAGCTTTATATTTCCATCACCATTCCTACATAGCCCCGTAACAACCCACACCTATGCTGCGCCATGTAACTCTATCGAGGATAAACATAATGAAAAAATTACTTATCATGGCGGTCCTATCCACTTCTAGTCAGGCAGCTCCGCTAACAAACTATCAAGTTATTGATGGCGATACAGTTCACGGTTACGTCGACAATGAGTATGTAAAAATACGCTTGAACTGCATTGATGCCCCTGAGACCAACCCCAGCACCCAAACGTACGGCCCCGAAGCCACTCAAACCCTAAGCGACCTATTGTCATTTGGTTCAGTTGATTTTGAATCTACAGGGAAAGACATCTATGGTCGGGAAACTGGGTATCTGCATGTGAATGGGTACAATATCAATCAAGAAATGGTAATACGGGGAGCTGCCTGGAATTATGAATACTATTGCGGCAGCGAGTTTGAACTCGAGCAGGAATTTGCTTACTACTACGGTCTTGGGTTGTGGTCGAACACTGATGCTATAGACCCCTACTGTTTTCGCAAGAACTTGGACTACGATTACTGCTACTACAATCCAGAGAACAACTTAATTTTAGATAACTAGATCAAACGCAATAGAAATCAGAAAAATACAGCATAAAATAACTTGGGGGTCTGACTTTAGGGCAACGGCAGCACTTCAGATCACCAGGTTAAGCATAACTACTGAAAATAAATCTAATCGACCTCAAGTTGAGCCATTCTATTTCTTGCTGTTTCATTATCAGGATTAATTAACAATGATTTTCTATAGCAATCTATAGCAAGCTCTTTCTTCCCCTTTACCATATAAGCTTCAGCCAAGCTATCCCAGGTCTTATATGAACCTGGATAAAACTGTGTATTCAATTCGAAAAACTCTATTGCCTTATCAACATCTATGCCAAACTGATCATTATAGAGACGATCATAGCCAAAGAAACTAATAACATCTTCCCTCAACATGAACGTTCCTCCGAGCTTTCTTGAAAACTGTTCGAAGTGATTTTTAACATTCACTAGGGGCGAAATCTAGCTTGATCATCGATCATATAACCATCAAAAATTGATCGAAGCCCTCTATAAAAGCTAATAACGGGCATTGTATGATGATTTTCTTCTGTCCCATAGGTTACTGAATCTACGTACAGCCCTTTCTTAGGCTTCTCATTTCGCAGCCTGATAAATTCTGCAACATAGTTTTCATCAAGATATACACCTTCTACTCTCTTTGACGTAGAGATAAACAGCCTGCGCTTTTCAGTTGATTTACCTTGTAGGAATTCAGAATACCGCTTTAACATAATCTGCTCATCCCACCACATACTTGGATCAATAGCGATATACGCATTAAAGTCTTCAGGCGATGAATATAAGCTATGGATAACAGGTAAACCTGTAAATGAGTAACCTGCAAGAATTTGATACCCAGATGTCGGATATTCCGCGTTTATCTCTGGGATAAGCTCTTCTCTTAAAAACTCAAGAAATTGATCAGCGCCCCCTGTATTGGATAGCGCCTGATTTTTACGTCCACCATATTCAGTTAGCGATCGAGTAGGTGAACTATCTCTTACACGCTCTTGACTTACGATACCTACAACAATCATTTCAGGAATTACTGGAGTGGCATCAGAACTCAGCTGCCGAACCATACCTGTGAAGACATGAAAGAAACTATTAAAATCTGCATCAAGTAAATAAAGAACCGGATAATCTTTATATCCACCTTCTTTAAAGGATGCGGGAAGAGAAATCCAATACTCCCTTCTCTCTTCGAGAATTTGCGAGACAATGACCTTGCGCTCACCAATAGTTAACTCATTGGATTGAGCAGTCAAACTCCAAACTGCGGCAATTAAAATTGCTATAAATTTGCCTTTCATAGGAACACTCCATCTTTCCACCAGCTAACCATTTAACCCACTAATAATTTAATAATCATAAGAGAAAGAAAAGCATACGCCGCGTTCTGGGCTCAATGAGAATGAAGAATTCACAATGTGTTTAGAATGCAGCTTAGTCTTTCCCCCTGCCTCAAAAGTAAGTGGTTAAACTGCGATATATACTCAACCAATCATTTGGACCTTTTAGGCATTAGTCCAAAATATTTCCTGCTTTGCGAAGGGATCCTTGTAAGAATCCTGGCTGACCTGGGTTAAACCAAGCCTTTGCATGGACATTTCAGCTACATGTCTATTAAATGCTGAGATATGCCCTCCATTTAAATAGTGGTCAATATCTACCCAGGAAGCATGCTTAATTTCTTCCGTATCTGTTATTACAATATCCCGATTTAAGGCGCTCAATTCACATACGAAGTAGATATCCGTATAGCCTAAATTCGTAGGAAATCGGGTAGCAAATCCTAGTACTGAGGAAAACTCGCAGGACACACCGGTCTCCTCATAAACCTCACGAATCACCGCATCGGCTATCTTTTCACCCAGATCAACGGTTCCTCCAGGCAGCTTCGGGCTCGATGCTGCACTGTGGCCCTGGACACAGAGCAGTTGCCCATCAAGAAGTACGAATCCCCCAACTCCCACCGTATGGGTTGGGTAGAAGGGAACATATGCATCTTCCTGAAGCTTAAGAACCAGCCTTGTAGCAGAATCCCGACAGCTATGAAATGTAAAACCATGCTTTAGGCATATCGGGATAAACCGGGTAAGTGCATCTCGGAGATCTATCCATATCAACTTTCGGCTGTTAACTCTGGATACTTCTATAATGGCTACCAGTTCAACCAAGAACTGATTTTCCGTACCAGAAAAATTCTCAAGATCCAAAGTAACGCAATTAAAGGAATCAACTGTATGATGAAACACAAGCAACCTATTCAACACCTAAATGATTTCAATACCATAAACGATATAGCCGACACTGAATCAATCATTCGTTCATTGCTGTAAAGCCAACTTAGAATCCACAATAATAGCTCTGTGCCATTATTTGATAAGATACATCCCTTCAGTGTCTGGACGGCTCAATTCAAATCCAAATTTTCTATAAAGCTCGGGAACATCTGCCATCAACGTAATATATGCTGAATGAAGGGCTTCTCGATCCAGGTAAGCCATAATGTGCTCCATGATCTGACGCCCCAGGCCAATACCTTGGAATTTTGGATCGACAGCAACATCCACTATCTCAAAATTAAGTGCGCCATCCCCCACTACCCGCCCCATAGCGACAGTTTCAGATTGTCTTTTTATATGGATACCATACAAACTATTTGGAAGGCCTTTTTCCGCTGCTTCACGGCTTCTGGGGGTTAAGCCTGTTATCTCTCGCAGTTTGAGGAAATCCTCGGTAGAAGCTACTTTCTCAATAATTGTGTACATACCTTGCCGAATAAAATAAACAAATAAATAGTACCGCTAAGCCTACCTAGTACCCAGCGACAACCCAATCGTTATAGGAAGGTACTTAAACTGGAACTTCCTGGATCTCTGTCACCACTTCAGCTTTCACGGAGTTCGCAATAAAACACTGTTTGTGGGAAAGGTGATGTATTTTTTCTAACTGCTCGCGACTGGGTTGTTTTTCACCGGAGAAGCGCACTGAAGGACGCAGGGTAACTTTAGTCATAGCAATGCGACCATCCTTATCGGCCCCCATAATTCCTATAGCTTCATCGCAATATTCATCAACCACAAACCCTCGCTTGGCTGCAATCGATAGAAAAAACAACATATGGCAGCTGGACAGAGCCGCTACAAAAGCTTCTTCTGGATCAACGTTTTCAACTACTGAATAGGGAATGGGTACAACATGGGGGGAAGAGGAGGCTGGGATAGATGCCCCACCATCAAATTGCCAGGTGTGGGCTCGACTGTATTGATTATCGGTGAAAATCTGCTCGTCGCGTTTCCAGGTCACCGTTGAAGTATACTCTGACAAGACTTATCTCCCTTTAGACGACACCCCTAGTCTTGGAGAAAAGGGGCTAAATTGGGATGCTCACCAGCCCTAAGATTACCAAGAACCGGTGAGTGCTATTTCAAATGGTCCATCGCCTCCCGAAGCCGGATATAGGCGCCACAAGAAATACTAGTTAAGCGGCATCCACCTGCTCATCGGTGCGAGCAGCCATGATAAAGTCATTTTTGTGCAGGCCCTTAGCCTCGTGACTCCACCAGGTAACCGTAACCTTACCCCATTCAGTCAGCAGTGCGGGGTGATGCCCCACCTCTTCAGCAATCGCGCCGACACGGTTGGTAAACGCCAGAGCCTGCTTGAAGTTACGAAACTTAAACACGCGTTCCAGCTGCATAATTCCGTCACGGGTCATCGGCGTCCAGTCAGGGATCTGCCGCAGCAGTCCTGGCAGTTCGTCATCACTCACCAGCGGCGCATCGGCACGACAGGCTTCACATTGTTGTTGAGCTAGTTCGGTCATGAATCGGTCCTCAAAACCTTGTTTATTATCGGCTCAATTGGGCCGGCCTCACTCTACCCGCCCCCCCTTAACGAAACAAGTACAGGGCTCAAAAACGCATTTTATCCGGTTTTACCATCACAAAATGGAACCGCATGCTAAAAATATTGGACGATCTATAGCCACCGCAGCCTTGGGTTGACATCGGCAGATTAACGTGAGGATTGTCATGAAAGCACACCTCAGTCTATTACTACTTCTAGTATCTCTAGGAGCCTGTGAGCGCCAGCAAGTGGATAGAGAGCGCCTTCCTCCACCAGAGAAGGTTATCCTGGAGGAAATGCGCTCCGAGACAAACCTGGCATTCGAGCAGCTCTGTCAGCAATTTATACACGGCCTATGGAATCTATTCCCATCCTGGGCGCTCAGTGAAGGCTACTATGAAGTAGCCAAAGAGCTTCAGGTGCCCGATAAGAGTTATCGTGAATTTGTATTGGACTTTGCTCAAATCTATGAACGCAAATTTGCAGCCTTGGATAAAAGCCAGCTCAATATCAATTCACGCAGTAATCTCGCTCTTATAGAAAATTTTCTGCATCGACTGCAATGGCAATATACCCGCTTTAAGTCATACCAATGGGACCCATCCATATATAATGTTTCCCATTCTTTTGCCCTGATCCTAAACACCGACTATGCGCCACTTCTAAAGCGCCTACATACCGTTAGCACTCGTATGCTGCAAGTGCCCGAGTACTATCAGGCCGCTAAGGCAGCTATCTATCGTCCGGCAGCGCCACAGCTTGAATTAGCAATTCAACAGAGTACAGGCTCACTGGAAGTCTTTGGCGAAGAGCTGGAAAAAACGGTTAAAGAAAGTCAGATGCCTGCGGACGCAAAGGAGATTTTCCTACGGCGAATGCACGATTCTCGCTTAGCGATACAAAGCTATATCCACTTCCTACAAAACTTGCAAAAGAAATTGACTAAATCCGGAAAATTCCGTGATTTTCGTATCGGTGAAAAACTCTACGAAGAAAAATTCCAGTTTGATATCAATATTGGAATGAGCGCTGCTGAACTATACCAGCGCGCCATCATAGAGAAGCAGGTAACCCACGATAAAATGACCAAGCTTGCCGATCAACTCTGGCCAAAATACTTTCCTTCTGATTCCCCACCCAACGAGCCACTGGCAAAAATTGAAAAGCTGCTGAACAAGCTTTCCCAATATCATGCCACCAAAGAAACTTTCAAGAAAAAAGTAGAGCAACAGATCCCGGAGCTGGCAGAGTTTGTGACCGAAAAAAACCTGTTAAGCCTGGACAAGGAAAAGCCACTGGTAGTTCGAACAACTCCAGCCTATATGCAAGGCTTTGCTGTAGCTTCCATTAATGCGCCTGGCCCCTACCATAAAAATGCAAATACCTATTACAACGTGATGCCCATAGAGACCTACTCCGATCAACGGGCGGAGAGCTTACTGCGAGAATACAACGACTATATCCTGCAGATACTCAATATCCATGAAGCGATCCCCGGGCACTACACTCAACTGGTTTACGCCAACCAGTCCCCCAGTATCCTGAAAACTATTCTCGGCAATACTGCCATGATCGAAGGCTGGGCCGTCTATGCGGAACGCATGATGCTGGATGCGGGTTACGGTAATTTTTCCCCCGAGCTGTGGCTGATGTACTACAAGTGGAACTTGCGCACTATCACTAATACCATTTTGGATTATGAGGTACAGGTAAAGGGTATCAGCCAAGCAGAGGCGATGAAGTTAATGGTCAGGGATGCCTTTCAGCAACAGGCTGAAGCAGAGGGTAAATGGCGCAGGGCGACCTTAAGCCAAGTGCAGCTCACCAGCTATTTTGCTGGCTTTACTGATATTTTGGCCCTGCGCGAGGAAATCAAAAAGAAAATGGGCAACAACTTTAGTCTCAAGGGGTTCCACGAGATGTTCCTGAGCTATGGCAGTGCACCAATACCAATTATTCGCGAACTGATGCTGGCGGACTTAGCCAAGCAAGGCAATAAATTCCAATAAAAAAGGCCCCTGTTGGGGCCTTTTCTTTAAATGGCGGAAGCGTTACACCTCACCTTCGGCAATCTTGGCTTTCCAGATCAGCGGGCCAGTAGTGTGTACTGACTCACCCTGACTGTCGACAGCCACAGTTACCGGCATATCTTCTACTTCGAACTCGTAAATCGCTTCCATTCCCAGCTCGGGGAAGGCGATAACTTCGGAGCCCTTAATCGCCTGGGCAACCAGATAAGCAGCGCCACCGACGGCCATAAGGTATACCGCTTTATTATCGCGGATCGCCTCAATTGCCATGGGGCCGCGCTCCGCCTTACCGATCATCCCGGCCAAGCCAGTTTCTTCCAGCATAGTGCGAGTGAATTTATCCATACGGGTAGCGGTGGTTGGACCAGCGGGACCAACAACCTCATCGCGCACCGGATCTACCGGGCCTACGTAGTAGATAAAGCGGCCGGTGAGATCCACAGGCAACTTCTCGCCTTTAGCGAGGATATCTACCATTTTCTTGTGCGCCGCATCGCGACCAGTCAGCATCTTACCGTTCAGCAGCAGGGTCTCACCGGGCTGCCAGTTTTGGATATCTTCTGCGGTAATGGTATCCAGGTTTACCCGACGGGTATTGCTGCCCGCTTCGCGGGTAATTTCCGGCCAATCTTCCAGCTTAGGCGGAGTCTGGCGCGCAGGCCCGGAGCCATCCAGGGTAAAGTGGGTGTGACGGGTAGCTGCGCAGTTGGGGATAATCGCCACAGCCTTGTTGGCAGCGTGGGTGGGATAATCCTTGATCTTCACATCCAGCACAGTGGTCAGTCCGCCCAGGCCCTGGGCGCCGATGCCCAGTTTGTTGACGGAATCATAGAGTTCCAGACGCAGCTCTTCAGCGCGGTTAGAGGCTCCGCGCTCTTGCAGCTCCTGAATGTCGATGGGGTCGAGCAGGGATTCTTTGGCCAACAGCATCGCTTTCTCAGCGGTACCGCCAATACCAATACCCAGCATGCCGGGCGGACACCAGCCGGCGCCCATCTGCGGAACCATCTTCAGCACCCAGTCAACCACCGAGTCAGATGGATTCAGCATGGCAAACTTGGTTTTGGCTTCACTGCCGCCGCCTTTAGCTGCCACATAAAC
The DNA here is from genome assembly GCF_056311705.1 of Microbulbifer sp. ABM4_008. NCBI lineage: Bacteria > Pseudomonadati > Pseudomonadota > Gammaproteobacteria > Cellvibrionales > Microbulbiferaceae > Microbulbifer > Microbulbifer sp. ABM4_008. The sequence goes on from NZ_CM149970.1 coordinate 3,646,728, forward strand.
TTCTACGGTATCACCGGGAACGATTTCATAGTGAATCACCGCCGGAGTATTGTCTCCGGTATTCTTACGAGCACCATCTGGATCTTCCAGAATAGAGGCACGCAGCACGTTGCTGGCATTTTGATAGGCCCGGCGCACACCTTCGTTAACCATATCGGTAACGCTCATATCCGCTTCCCAACGCACATTCATGCCCATTTTCAACTTCACGGTGACTATGCCGGTATCCTGACAGATTGGGCGGTGGCCCTCGGCACACATGCGTGAGTTGATCAGGATCTGGGCCATGGCGTCCTTGGCCGCCGGGTTGACCTCTTTCTCATAAGCCTTGTTCAGGGCCTGAATGAAGTCCTGTGGGTGGTAGTAAGAAATAAATTGCAGCGCATCAGCCACGCTGCCGATCAGATCATCCTGGCGGATAGTGGTCATTGCCAACTCCGATTAACGTCTCGAGGCCGGCGATTCTACACGAAATGTAGGGTTATTGACCCAGATATTCCCATAAATCCCATTCACCTAAAGGGAAAACGGAATAAAAAAAGGCGGACACCAGGTCCGCCTTTTTTAACTCAACCGGAAAACTACATGGATGAAGCTGTGGAATCACCGCTGGACTGCAGGGAGCGAATCGCATCGCGAAGCTGCACCAGATCCTTATTCACCGAACGGCGGTAAGCATCGATAGACTCTACAGCCTCTTCATTCGCACCGACACGCATAGTCAGGTCACTGCGTACTGAAGCCAGCTGGCGTTCCAGGCGAGCAAGCTTATCGGTCATCTCACGCTGGGAATCAGTATTGCCCTTGCGCAACTCTGCCAGCGAAGCCTCTACAGCAGCGATTTTCTTCACGCTGGACTCGAGGCCGCTGAGCTTGGTGCTGAGAGCGGCAACTTGCTTTTTGTTAGCTGCGACTGCTGTTTTATTTGCCGAGATACTCTTGCGGTTGGTGTCATAGGCAACACCCCACAATTTGCGGATCTCTGAGGAGTTTTCCTTGGCTTTTGCATTTAGTACTTCAACCGATGCCGTAGATTCCTCATCGGAGAGACTAAAGCGCTTCTCCAGTTCAGCAATACGGTTTTCCGCATCGGCAATACGAGTCTCTGCATCACTCAACAGGGTCCGGCTGTCCTGCCATTGCTGGTACAGGAAACCCGAGGCACCCAGGCCACCCATCGCCATAATCAGGGCACATAGACCCAAGAAAGAGAAACCACCTCGGCGCTCCTCCACGATCACCTGGGGCTCTGGTGAATCACTCCTTTCTTCGCTGGTAGTGAGATCCAGTGATGGTTCAAGAGCGGCGCTGCCGCCCAGTGTGGGCTCTTTGCGTTGCATGGTTCGATACACCCGATAACTGTGCTGATGAGTCCGGTACCCGCCAGTTCTATGCTGCTCTTTCCGGTACCGTATTTTCAGAAATATATGACAATAGAATCCATTCAGATTCGTCGAATTCTGCGGCAGTTATACCAAAAATTGACGAAAAAGTAAGCGGTCGTCAGTAATAATAGACGACAGTCGAATAGAGCTGACAGCAAAAGCTTCCCCCCTTGTGTTTGAGGAAATCGTCCCAAACTTCCCTAATCCATCGCGCCGGCTTAATTCTGAGATGCGGCACGTGTAGAATGCCCTCACCAATAACCCTCAGACAAAGGAAGGAAAACACCATGGCTTTCGAATTGCCTGAACTCCCCTACGCTAAGAACGCCCTGGCACCGCATATCTCCGAAGAGACTTTGGAGTACCACTACGGCAAACATCATAAAACTTACGTAGACAAGCTGAACGGCCTGCTGGAAGGCACTGCTGACGCTGACAAATCTCTGGAAGACGTGATCAAGTCCTCTTCCGGTGGTGTGTTCAACAACGCAGCCCAGGTTTGGAACCACACTTTCTACTGGAACTGCCTGAGCCCTAACGGTGGCGGCGAAGCCACTGGCGCGATTGCCGAGGCTATCAACGCAGCCTTCGGTAGCTTCGACCAGTTCAAAGAAGCATTTACCACCAGTGCTGTAAACAACTTCGGCTCCGGCTGGACTTGGCTGGTAAAAAATGCTGACGGCTCAGTCGCCATTGTAAACACTTCCAACGCAGCAACCCCGCTGACTGAAGAAGGCGTTACTCCCCTGCTGACCTGCGATGTTTGGGAACACGCTTACTACATCGACTACCGCAACCTGCGCCCGAAGTACATGGAAGCTTTCTGGGCCCTGGTGAACTGGGAGTTTGTAAACCAGAACTTCGCTTAATCCCGAAGTCACCAGAAAAAGCGGGCCATGTGCCCGCTTTTTTTATTTCTTTAATGTCCTCCTCCCAATCAAATTCTCCCCACTACTGGCCAAATGCTGCTCCAGTCAGCACAATACCTGCTGATCTGCACTACACATCCCGCATAAAGTATGGGGGATTTAGGCAATCAACCTAAAGAATGCCACTGGAGTGGCACAAATTAGCAACGAAGAACCGAACACTGGGAATATGCTCATGAAGTTGAAACCAACCCTGATCGCAGCCGCCATAAGCGCGCTGGTAATCAGCGGCTGTGACCGCGGCGCCCCGAACACAGCCGAGCAGAGTGCAACCGCCACAGCCACGGAAAGCACGGCGACTCAAGAAGTCGCAGGAAAAGTGGACCCAGCCGCAGTCAAACGCGTAAACCAGATGTTCGAGGACTTCTTCCAGGAGCACCTCGCCCGCAGCCCCGAGTACAAAACTTTCCTGGGCAAAAAAGAAGACTACGATAAGTGGAACGACCTCTCCCCAGAGTTTGCCAAGGAAACCCTGGAGATCGACAAGCGCCAGCTGGCGGAACTGAATAAAATTGATCCTTCCACTCTGGATGACGCTACCCGCTTGAGCTTGCGCCTGGCAAAGCGCAACTGGCAACAGGATATCGATGGCTACAAGTGGCGCAATCACGGCTACCCCGTCAACCAGATGTATGCCACCCACACCAGCGCAGCATCGCTACTGATCAGCCAGCACCGTATCGATGATGTCAGCGATGCAGAAGCCTATATCGCCCGCTTGAATGGTATGCCCAAGTATTTCTCCCAGTTGGAAGAACAACTGAAAGCCAATGCTGCAGTCGGCACAATCGTACCTAAGTTCGTATTCCCTTACGTTATTAGCGATTCCCGCAACCTGATCACCGGCGCACCTTTTAACGGTGAAAAAGACAGCCCACTGTTTGCAGACTTTAAAGACAAAGTAGAAAAGCTGGAAATCAGTGAAGATCAAAAGAAATCACTGGTCAATAAAGCCAGCCAGGCCCTGACTGAAAGCGCCGGCCCCGCTTACGAAAAATTAATCAGCTACCTGCAAGAGCTTGAGAAAAAAGCCAACACTGACGACGGCGCCTGGAAACTGGCAGACGGCGAAGAGTTCTATAAATTCCGCCTCGGTGTTTACACCACTACGGATATGACTGCCGATGAGATCCACCAAACCGGTCTTAAGGAAGTTGCCCGTATTCACGACGAAATGCGCGAGATTATGCGCAAGGTGAAGTTCGAAGGTAACTTGCAGGAATTCTTCGAATTCATGCGTACCGACAAGCAGTTCTATTACCCCACCACTGAGGAAGGTAAAGCGGAGTACCTGGAAAAGGCCACCGCAATTATCGACACCATGAAGGGCCGCCTGGATGAACTGTTTATCACCAAGCCCAAAGCCGATCTCGATGTAAGAGCCGTAGAGGCCTTCCGCGAAAAATCTGCAGGTAAGGCCTTCTACCAGCGCCCGGCCCCCGATGGTTCGCGCCCAGGTATCTACTACGCCAACCTGTACAATATGAACGATATGCCGTCTTACCAGATGGAAGCATTGGCCTACCACGAAGGTATCCCCGGCCACCATATGCAGCTTTCGATCGCTCAGGAATTACAGGATATTCCCAAGTTCCGTAAATACGGTGGTTACACTGCTTATACCGAAGGCTGGGGCCTCTACTCCGAACTGGTGCCCAAAGAATTGGGCTTCTATGAAGACCCCTACTCTGACTTTGGACGCCTGGCTATGGAACTGTGGCGCGCTGGCCGATTGGTGGTAGACACCGGCCTTCACGCCAAGAAATGGACCCGCGAGCAAGCGATCGACTACCTCGTAGAGAACACCCCGAACCCGAAAGGCGACGTGGTTAAAGCGATCGAGCGCTATATTGTGATGCCTGGCCAAGCGACCGCATACAAAATTGGTATGCTGAAAATTGTCGAGCTGCGTGAAAAAGCCAAAACAGAACTGAGTGATCAGTTTGATGTTCGCGGCTTCCACGACACTATCCTGGCCAGTGGCCCAGTCCCCTTGGATGTACTGGAAGAACTGGTTAATGAGTGGGTTGCAAAAGTAAAAACCCAACAATAAATAATAGAAGCGACAGATAAGTACCTGATAACTACTTGTCTGTCTTTTTCTCATCGTCAGTAGAGCATTGCAGAAGTAAAAATTCTGTATAGTTTTTACAATACGGCATTTATTGTTTTACAGGGAAGTCCGGAATGACACTCCGGACTTCTTATTAAGCAATCACCAGCTCCCAGCATGAATGGCACTGTGGTCTTATTTCACCCCCCCCTATTTTCAGCTCACCTTAGCCGCCACTGTCGTATAAAAGCACCAAAATAAAACATACCCAGTATTCCCCATACCAAAAAAGTGCACCGCTCTTATTTTCTGCTGAATTTATATCCACAAAACCAAATAATGGGATGCTTTTACATAAAAAAGTCCATTAACTGCAAAAATAATGATAAAAAAGTAAGAGCTACTCTTTGAACGCAAGGATTGTACTCATGAAGTTAAAAATAACTCTGATTGCAGCGGCAGTAAGCTCACTCATTCTCACAGGCTGCAACGACAGTACCAACAATGCGGATGCACAAAAGATTGCACCCTTAGAGGAAAGTGCACTTAATCAGCCACCTCCCCCGAAGGTCAGTAAAGAAATGAGCGAGGCCAGCAAGAAGGTCAATTTGCTGTTCGATAATTTCTTCCAGGAGCATCTAGACCGCAGCCCTGAATTTAAAACATTCTTGGGTCTGAAAGAGGAGTACGGCAAATGGAATGATCTAACTCCTGAATTTGCGCAAGAAACCCATGAAATTAATAAGCGTCAATTATCCGAGCTGAATAAAATTGATCCCGCTATACTGGATCGACCTACCCAACTTAATCTTCGACTGGCAAAACGCACGTTGCAACAAGAGATCGAAGCTTATAAGTGGCGAAATCATAATTACCCAGTCAACCAAATGTTCGCCATCCATACCGGCGCCGCTTCAACACTTATCAGCCAGCACCGTATCGATAACATTAGGGATGCCGAAGCTTATATTTCCCGATTAAATAGAATTCCCCAGTATTTCGCACAGCTGCAAGACCAACTGGAAGAAAAGGCCAAAGCTGGCACCACTATTCCAAAATTCGTTTTCCCCTATGTTATTGGAGATGCACAAAACCTAATTACTGGTGCTCCTTTTGATAGAAAAAAGGACAGCCCTCTATTTGCTGACTTTAAGGGAAAAGTAGAAAACCTCGATATCAGTAAAGAACAGAAAAAGTCCTTAATAGATAAAGCTAAAACAGCACTAAAAGACAACACTGGCCCCGCCTATAAAACCCTAATCGACTACCTGCAAGAGCTTGAGATACGCGCAACTACTGATGATGGCGCCTGGAAACTGGCAGATGGCAGTGACTTTTATAATTTTCGTCTCGGCTTTTACACTTCTACCGATATGACAGCCGAAGAAATTCATAGGATTGGCCTTGAAGAAGTGACTCGCATCCATGATGAGATGCGGGAAATTATGCGTAAAGTAAAATTCGAAGGTAAGTTGAAAAACTTCTTCGAATTTATGCGCACCGACCAGCAATTTTATTACCCGACCACTGAACAGGGGAAAGCTGCATATCTTGAGAAGGCTACTACCATTATCGATACCATGAAGGGTAGGCTGGACGAGTTATTTATCACCAAACCTAGAGCGGACCTCGATGTGAGAGCGGTCGAACCATTCCGGGAGAAATCTGCCGGTAAAGCTTTTTACCTGCAACCTGCTGCCGACGGCTCACGCCCAGGCATCTACTACGCCAACCTCTACAATATGGACGATATGCCCAGTTACCAGATGGAAGCACTGGCATACCACGAGGGTATCCCCGGCCACCATATGCAGCTCTCTATCACCCAGGAATTACAGGATATCCCTAAGTTCCGCAAATATGGTCACTATACCGCCTATACCGAGGGTTGGGGCCTTTACTCTGAAATGGTGCCAAAAGAGATGGGACTCTACCAAGACCCCTACTCAGATTTTGGGCGCCTCGCCATGGAGTTGTGGCGAGCAGGACGCCTTGTAGTCGATACCGGAATTCACACAAAGAAGTGGACCCGAGAACAAGCCATACAATACCTGATGGAAAACACCCCTAATCCTGAGGGGGATGTTATTAAAGCCGTCGAGCGCTATATCGTATTACCCGGCCAGGCAACAGCCTACAAAATTGGCATGCTCAAAATTTTACAGCTTCGTGAGAAAGCCAAAAAAGAACTGGGAGAGAAGTTTGATATTCGTCAATTCCACAATGCAGTTCTGGCCAACGGCCCAGTACCACTGGATGCCCTGGAGGAAATTATTGACGAGTGGATAGCAAACACCAGAACTCCAAAAGTATAACTAAAAGGTTAAAACAGAATTAAAAAAGGCCACTATCTGTGGCCTTTTTTAATTTAAGCTAATAGCGCTCACTCTTATACTGCAAACCGCTGCCGGTATGTAGAATGATCTTATCTCTTAGGTATCGCATGGCTTAGCTATACTGTGCTCAGTTGGCTGCGGGGTAATAGTCATAACTTTTACTTCGCTAGGCGTTTCAAATCGGTGCCAGACACCTTTTGGTATAACCAATATTTGCCCAGCAGATAATTCGTTCTGCTTCTCTTTACCGTTTACGAGAAGAATTAGAGTTGTTTCTCCATCTACAACTTGAACAAACTCATCTCCATTGGTGTGCCTTTCCCACTCACTATTCCCTGAATAGTGGGCTACATATATTCCACCATCCCTATACTCGGACAATAAGGCAAATGCATCTTTAGCTTCCTCATCCGTTGTTTCGGGAGTTCTTCCTTTTAGAAATTTAACTCTAGAAAACCCATCATCTATCGTAATAGCTTTTGACTTCGGCACTTACCAACCCCTTACAAGTACTACTCTTACTACTGGGGTGGAAGGAAAGAATACACCGCACTCGAGACACGCTGTGAATACATCCCTGTAAGCTCCTAATCGGCATCCATGCCTCATAGGGTCCCAAGCGCGGTGTATTCTTCCCTTCTCCCTTTTTAGTTACTAAAACCACATAATCCGAGCACCTTCACCCTTTCTAGCGGTAAAGATGCTCAACTTTTTAAGTTACTCTTTTGACGATCCTATAGCCGAATACTCTGCAAAAGTGAATCCTAACTCTTGTTGGTTGCTATCCACTGATCTACCTGCTGCTCCAACACTGCCAATGGCAAAGCGCCATTGGTGAGAACTACATTGTGGAACTGGCGGATATCAAACTGGCTACCAAGCGCTTCTTTAGCGCGTTCACGCAACTCAAGAATCTTTAGCATACCGGTTTTGTAGGCCAGTGCCTGACCGGGCCAAACCATATATCGCTCGATTTCGGTGGTGACTTCGGACTCAGTCATACCGGTCTTTTCCAGCATATAATCAATCGCTTGCTCGCGACTCCAGCGCTTATAGTGCATTCCAGTATCCACGACCAACCGCACAGCCCGGAACATTTCCGCCTGCAACCGACCCAAATCATCATAGGGGTTTTCCTGGAAACCGGCTTCTTTAGCAAGCTTCTCGGAGTACAGTGCCCACCCTTCCGAGTAAGCATTAAACAACCCCATTTTACGGAAAGTCGGCACACCTTTTAGTTCTTGCGCTATTGCCAACTGGAAGTGATGCCCAGGCACCGCTTCATGGTAAGCCAAGGTACGCATTCCAAACTTTTTGGTTTCATGAACATCCCGCAAGTTTGCATAAAATACGCCGGGGCGAGACCCGTCCATTGCTGGAGGGTTGTAGTAGGCTCCCGCCGAACCTTGCTCTTTAAACTCTGGGACTCGGCGCACCTCAACACCCATTTTGGGTTTTAAATCAAAATAGTCACCCAGGCCTGCATCAATTTCATCAATCATTAGCTGGTAATCGGCAATAATTTTCTCCCGCCCTAAATCTGAATCCTCATAAAGAAACTGGGGATCATTATTCAGTGCAGAGAAACGTTCGCTAATAGTGCCACTGGTTCTACCAACGGATGAAAAAATTTCATTCATTTCCGTTTCAATTCTTGCAACTTCTTCCAATCCAATACGATGGAGTTCCTCCGGTGCAATATCTGTACTGGTAAAGTTGCGTACCTGATAGGCATAGTAGGCATCCCCATCCGGCAATGCCCAAACACCATTGTTCTCTCCAACTTTTAACCGGAGAGTACTGAAATAATCGATTAGCCCTTGATACGCGGCGTAAACTTCTGTACCAATCAGCAACTCAGCTTGGCTGAGAATACGTTCCCGCTCCTGTTTATCCAGCTTTTCAATTTTGTTAAGTCGCTCCAGTAATGAGGCATAAAGTATATTTTCTTTTACCGGCGCGGCGATAAAACCCTGCATTTCCTCTAAAACACTATCGACAACAAAGCGCGGGGGCAGAATATCTTTCTCTTCCCTTATCTTCAGACCATCCAGCAATTGATCAAACTTACGTCCGACCTCTCCCAGACGAGACAAGTAATAATCAGCTTCTTTTACATTGTTGATCTGATGTACTTCAGCGAGAAACTCCGGCAACCTATTCTGCTCACCCGACATTTGGTTAAGCGGGTAATCATGGTGCCTCCAGCGTTCAACTTCCGCCTTTATACTGAGAAGATGCTCTAACACATCATAGGAAATGGCCTGCTGCCCTTCCAAACTTTCGCGATCATAGCTGCGCAATACCGCCAGCTCGCTCTTCATCATTTCAATAACACGCAACTGCTCTTCTTCAGACAAATCATCGAGATGCGCATTGTGTCCATCAATTCCAAATTGTTCCAAAATTCTAATTTGTGAAAGGATTTCCGGACTGCTACTACCGATTTTTATAAAGACACGTTCAAAAAATACATCTATAGACCAAGGCTTGAAATAAACTGCATTAATAGCAAAAGCAGAAACTGCCAAAACCCCCACAAAAAATAAGCCGCCAAACCATTTGGCAATAGTCTTAATCATTATATTTCTCCCGAATTCTTAGCTGTAATTTTGTCCCGGTATCAGGATCACCTCAACTCCCGCAGCAGAGAATTCCGATAGAGCGATCAGCGCAGGGGCCAAGCTGAATTAGACCCATAATTCACAACTATTTTATCGGCGATACAAAGTCACTGGGCTTCAGAGCCAGCAGGGAGCAACTGACCTTCTGCAATATATTCTCTGCAGTATTCCCCATAATGAAACCGGGAATACCCGCCCGTCCAACAGTGCCCATAACCAGCAAGTCGAGACCTTCTTCATCAATCAGCAATGGAATAAAGTTATCTGGATGGGCAACCACATGGTGAATACGTATTTCCCCCTCAATTCCGGATGCACGTATCAATACATCGAGTTTTGATCGGTGTTGGGCCCGCGCTGATTCAGTGGCCTCATCCAACTCTTCCTCAGAAGCGCTCAAGGGAAAATGGCGCCGCAAGTATTCATCGATATCGAAGTCCCAACAGGAAATAACGTTCAACACCCCACTGCAACTGTCAGCGAGTACTCGCGACCAACGCAGCAACCGGATCGCCAAGTCATAAGTGCTGCCATCCTCGCATTCAGGGTCGAGAGCTACAGCCACCTGAATCTTGTTGCGATGTTCCTTGATTGGGCGGCACAGCCATACCGGGCAGGGACACTTTCGCAGCAGATCCATATCCATTGCCTTGAAGCCCTTAAGCTGGCTGCGACCCTCAACATTCTTGATCACCAGGTCATAGCCCTCAGCCAATACCCGGCGGATCACCCGCTCGGCAGGTCGGGCACCACAATCTGACTCAATCTCCAAATTGGTCCTTTCCGCCGATAACTCCATATGTACGCGGGCCGACTCAATTTCACTCCTGACCCTATCAAGCATTGTCCTCACACAGAGCCGACTAAACTCCTCAAACCCCTCCGGCACCTTCGGACAGACCAGTAAAACCTTAATCTCCGCCTGATGATTGCGCGCCACTGCAAAAGCCTGCATGAGTCCGCTGCTTTCATCCTCAGCAGCATGGCTGACATACAGGATTTTATGAATGTTTGGCATAACGCTGCCCTCAACCAGAGATATTTGGGAGCAAACAGGGGCAAGACTCACCATAAACCCACTCGCTGCCTCAAATTGGTATCGTGAGTAGAGCAGATTTCACACGGAAATACACAGGTGAAGGAGATGGCGCAGGAGCAGATAGGGAAGGTGAAGTGAGTAAACACCAACCATATTAGACGGAAAAAGCGTCAAGTGTCGCTATAACACGAGACAGAGGAGCCCAAATGAGCTCAGGAGGCTAAAGCAGGTCGGCCAGAGTCCAATGCTGGGGTCAGATATCCAAAACCTGCTTAACAAAAGGAATGGTGATTTTACGCTTAGCCATAAGTGAAGCCCGGTCCAGCTCCTCCAGACACAGAAAGAGTGCTCGAGTATCCCTCGGGGCGCGGTGCAATATGTACTGGGCCACATCTTCCGGCAGGTCAAAACCGCGCAGACGGCTGCGACGGCGCAGGGCGGCAACTTTATCGCTGTCATTCAGGGTTTTGAGCTGGAACACCAGGGACCAGTGCAGGCGTGACTGCAGATCAGCCAGGGCAATATCCATACCTCGGGGTGACTTGCGAGCCCCCATTAATAACTGCCGGCCGCCATCCTTAACTCGGTTATAGAGGTGGAAAATAGCAGTCTGCCACTCGGGCTGCCCCTCCAACAAATGAACGTCATCTATACAGACAAGGTCCAGTCGTTCGAGTCCGTCGAGAATAACAGCCGGGTCCATGTTCATTAGGTCTGCGAGAGGGAGATAATGGAAAGAGCGACCATTGGCCTCTGCGCACTGACAAGCAGACTGAAGCAAGTGGCTAATACCACTACCCGCCTCACCCCAAATGTAAATTACAGACTCGGGATTCTCGCCACTGGCAAAAGACTGCAGCAGGGCAACTACCTGTCGATTTGGATCTGAATCCGACAGGTAGAAGTTATCAAAAGTGGCGTCATCCCGCAGGGATACCCCCAGCGGCAATTGTTGCGGAATACTCATCTCAATCCCAGTGATAGCGCAACGGATTCTCAGCGCTGCCCAAGGGTGAACGGTATCCATTCAGGTTAATGGCGTCTCCGTCCGCTTGTGCTCGCAATTTATGGTTTAGAGCCAGGGTATCACGCAAATTGCTCAACCCTGCCGAAGTGACCAGTGCCAGGCGCATTCGGTCCCCTTCAACAGAGAGCAGGTTAGCACTGCTGACCTGTGCCAACCCCTGTAGGTAACCAGATGCCTTGGCATAATCAGCAAAACTGTCGATACCAGATAACTCAACAATCACCGCGCCCAACTGATTGTCCTGGCCATTCGGGGACACCGCATAGCGCTGCGCAAGAATATTGGCCAGCTGGTTAACGCCGCGCAGAGCGACCTCTTCCAGCGAACCTCCGGCGGTATCGAAGGCATAGCTGCGACCGCCGTGAATTAGCAACCAATCTGCCTGCCAGCGATGGCCTGAAGCTTGAAGCACCCGGCCCATCAAAGTGGCATCGGGGCTATAGCGAAAACCCGCCTTCTCAGCTGCTTGCTCATCCTGGGCCCAGAGAGCTCCCAAAGGCATATTGCGCTGATCATTCAGGTCCATTACCGGGAAATCCAGGGGGACACCGCGCTCGATAGCCATTGCCTCAAGTACAGAGAAGAGCTCCGGGGTCGCTTCTTCACTCAGAGCACTGCGGCCCTCTTGCAGGGTATCTACTGCAAGCCACACCAAAGTGCCGGGGCGATTGTTAGGCCACATGGGCAAGTTCATTTGATTAACTTGCCGGGAGATCGCTTGGGGATCAAAGGAAAGGTGCAAGTAGAGCTGATTGTCCTCACGGGTATAGCGATACCCTTGAACAAACTGCTGTGCATTTTTTAATATCGGCTGCACATTTGGGTTACTACCGACAGCGGCATCTCCCGTAACACGTACGAACACCCGTTCCAGGCCGCGACTTCCGGCTGCTGCACGATCCGTGGCTCCGCGACTCGACACAGCCTCGACAACTTCGTACAAATCCGAGATGACTCGAGCTTGGACCGGTAGGGCTAGAACACTGATGATCAGAGCCAGCAACTGCAACACCAATCCCTGCCGGAGCAGCTTGTGCATAGGACTTCTCTCCAAACCTCTTATTTTCCGCCCCTGAGCTTGCAGAAATTATTATCGATGTGCAAGACGCCAGATTTTAGGGCGGACTAAAAATTGCGGCTATTGTATCAGCGTCAGACGTTTCTCTCAGCCCCGAGTTCTCACTATCGGAGTGATTTCACAGTTCAAATGGTGAGAAAATGCCGAAATCCCCCTTCGAGATGCCGTCTGGGCGTGGCTCCCGAGGCAAGACCCAGATAGAATACGCGCCCTTCGAATACCCACCGCAGGAAGAATCATGAGCGATTCCAAGCCGCAATCTACGCAAACATCCCTCTCTTATAAAGATGCCGGTGTCGATATCGACGCAGGTAATGCACTGGTAGAGCGCATCAAAAATGTCGCCAAACGCACATCCCGCCCCGAGGTAATGGGCGGACTGGGCGGATTCGGCGCCCTGTGTGAACTTCCAAGCGGCTATAAAGAGCCGGTTTTGGTTTCCGGCACCGACGGTGTAGGTACCAAGTTACGCCTGGCAATGGACTTGGGCATTCACGACAGCATCGGTATCGATCTTGTCGCCATGTGTGTGAATGACCTGATCGTAGCAGGAGCTGAACCCCTCTTCTTCCTCGACTATTACGCAACCGGCAAACTCAATGTCGATATTGCTGCAGAAGTAGTTACCGGCATTGGCAAAGGCTGTGAGCTGTCAGGCTGCGCACTGGTCGGCGGCGAGACCGCCGAAATGCCCGGCATGTACGAAGGCGACGATTATGACCTGGCAGGCTTCTGCACCGGTGTCGTAGAAAAATCTGAAATCATCGACGGCAGCAAAGTTAAAGCTGGCGACGTATTGATCGGCCTGGCCTCCAGTGGCCCCCACTCCAATGGCTACTCCCTGATCCGCAAGGTTCTAGAAGTCAGCGGTGCCGATCTCCAGCAGGACATCGGCGGTGAAACCCTGGCCAAAGCGTTGATGGCCCCGACCCGTATTTACGTTAAAAACCTGCTGCAATTAATGAAGAGCTTCCAGGTGAATGCGCTAAGCCATATCACTGGCGGCGGCTTACTGGAAAACCTGCCCCGCGTACTGCCCGAAGGCTGCAGCGCGCGTATTGATGTCACCAGCTGGGAAATGCCTCCTGTATTTAATTGGCTGCGTGATGCAGGCAATATCGATAGCCGCGAAATGTACCGCACGTTTAACTGCGGTGTTGGCATGGTTATTTGCGTGCCTGCAGAGCAATCCGAGTCGGCACTATCCGCTCTCAAGCAAATGGGCGAAGACGCCTTTGTCGTTGGCACTATCGAAGATGCCAAAGAAGGGGCGGAAGCAGTAGAGCTGGCGGGGCTGTAATGTCTTGTAGAGTTGCCGTATTAATCTCCGGTAGTGGCAGCAACCTGCAGGCTCTGCTGGATGCCGCCGCACAAGAGGACGCGCCTTTTTCCGTGACTGCAGTTGTCAGCAATAAGGCAGATGCCTATGGGCTGACTCGCGCAGAACAGGCAGGCGTTCCCACCTCTGTGGTGGATCACCGGGATTTCTCCAGCAGAGAAACCTTCGATCACGCCTTGATCGAAGAGATCGACAAGTGCAAACCAGATTTGGTTGTACTGGCTGGGTTTATGCGTATTTTGACACCCGACTTTGTGCGCCACTACAACGGCCGCCTGATCAACATTCACCCCTCCTTACTGCCGAAGTACCAGGGCCTGCATACCCATAAGCGGGCACTGGAAGCCGGGGACAAAGAACACGGCGTAACCGTGCATTTTGTCACCGAGGAACTCGATGGCGGACCACCTATCGTCCAAGCCATTGTTCCTATTAAGGAGGGAGACACTCCAGAGCTACTGGCAAAGCGAGTGCAGGTTCAAGAACACATCATTTACCCCATGGCAGTTACCTGGTTTGCTCAACAGCGCCTGCAAATGGCAGATGATCGAGTTCAGCTGGATGGTGAATTACTACCTCACCACGGGGTTCAGGTTTCCGCATAAAACCAGCCCTTGATAGCTGGCGGGGTAAAAGTCCTTCAATGTACTTTGCGCGCCTCGCCAGCTAGTATTCAAAAGGGTTCAGTTTTTTGTGGGATATCACAGTGCGCCTTTTTGCTACCTCTCTGTTTCTTTTTTTAATTACCGGCCAGGCAATTGCTGCTGAGCTGGAACCTTTCAAAGCCACCTACGCCGCCCGATTTAATGGGATCAGCATTACCGCCACTCGGGAATTGTCCGGACAGGACGGCAACTGGCGCCTGGACTTCGATAGCAGCGCCCTTTTTGCCAGTATTAAAGAGTACTCTCGCTTTACCAGCCAGGATGGCCATATCACCCCCCAACATTACGAATATCGCCGCAAAGGCCTTGGTCGAAATCGCGCCACGGTGCTTAATTTCGAACCGTCAAAAGGTATGATCTTTAACGTCCATAATCCGGAGCGGGATCTCAAAGACGCCCCACCTAATATTCTTGACAAGGTGAGCTATCAAATCCAACTAGCACTCGATGTCGCCGCTGGAAAAACAGACCTTCAATACAAAGTTGCCGACGGCAAAAAAATTCGCGATTACAAATTCAGTCAAGTTGGCACTGAAACCCTAAAAACACCTCTGGGCCCGGTGGAGACAATTAAAGTCGCTCGAGTGAGAGATAAAGACTCAGGAAGAGAGACAACTGTCTGGATCGCACCGCAATGGAACTACGCTTTGGTGAAACTTATCCAAAGAGAAGAAAATGGCAAAAGGTATCAAATCAACCTGACAAATTTATCCATCAACGGCGAAAAAGTCGCTGCCAGCCAATAAATGGCCACATTTTCGACTGATGAAAAAAAATCCGTCGACTTGGATAGATTTTTGTCCCCATTGTCTTTATAAAGTCACTCCTCTCCCTCACTAGGGCAATGACGTATTGCTAGACTTTTTAGTAAGGGATTTGCTACGGAAGTGGAAGGTACTTATATAAGTCTAAAGGCCTTCCTGCCATGGCAGAGTTTTTTCCAACCTGTTTATGGCTTTCAGTAATCAGCAGACTTAGAGATGGGTTCTCATGAATAAAAAATACCTGCGACACGCAGTTCTGGCCGCAGCTATCAGCTCCGTTTCCCATGGCGCTATGGCTGCAGGTTTCTACTTGCAGGAAACCAGTGCAACAGGCCTTGGCCGCGCATTTGCTGCCGAAAACACTATCGGCGACAACGCTGCAATTCTGGCGCGCAACCCAGCCGGTTCAGCTCTATTCAATACTTACACCATTTCTCTTGGTGCGACTTACGTTGATCCCGAAATCGATGTTGATGGTGATGTCACCTACTATGTCGGCAGTGAGGAAACTGGCTACCTGGGATTCGAAACTCCCGCGAGCGCCAAAGACTACGCCACCAGCGCGGTAATCCCCAACGGCTACCTGGCCGCCCCCATCAATGATGAGTGGTCCTGGGGCCTTGCCATGTACACCGACTTTGGCCTGGAAACTGATTTCCCGGATAACTTCCCTGCAACTACAATCGCCAACAAAACCTCTCTGCTGACCGTAAACATCCAGCCATCTGTTGCTTACGATTTTAACGATCAATTCAGCATTGGCCTGGCAGCGAATATTTTCTACGTTGATGCAGAACTGAACACCACCTTCCCCGATGACTTCCTGATCGGTGACGTTGTAGAACCCGTCTTAGGATTTAACCCCGCCGGCGCCACCGTGTTGGACGTAAAAGGGGATGCCTGGGACCTGAGCTGGACCATCGGCGGCCTGTGGCGCATCAGCGACAACACTCGCGCAGGTATTTCTTACCACGCTAAGTACGACCCCAAAATTAAGGGTGAAGTAAGCTCCGACATCGCTCCGAGCCCGCTGGATTCATTTGACGATACTTCCGGCAACCTGACCCTGAACCTGCCTGACACCCTGGAGCTGGGCTTCTACCACCGCTTCAACAATAACTGGGGTGTGGCGGTAGGCTACATGTGGACCAACTGGGACCGTTTCGAGCGCCTCGAAGCCTTTATCCCCTCCGCTGGTGAAGAGTACAACCCGCTTCTGCTGAAAGAAGAAAACTTCCAGAGCGGTTCTCGCTTCAGCATCGGTGGTGAATACTACCGCAATGACGAGTGGACCTTCCGCTTTGGTTACGCTTACGACCAAGGCGCAGCCCGTGACGGCTTAAACCGCGAAGAAACTGAAGAGCTCTCAGAGCTGGTAGATGAAGATCTCCCGATTACCTGGCGTACCCTGTCTATTCCTGACACTGATCGCCAGTGGCTGACTGTTGGCGGTACCTACTCACTGACTGACAAACTTACCGTTGATGGTGCTTTCGCCTACATCTGGGGTGATGACGAAGTTATCCAGGAAGCTAACAACATCAGCGACACCCTGATTACCTACTTCGATGGTGGCACCACCAAGACCGAAGCTTACCTGTTCAGCTTGGCTCTGAATTACCAGTTCTAAGTCACCTTAGATCTGATGAGAAGAAGGCTCTACCCCTGGTAGGGCCTTTTTTATTTCCAGCTATTATCCTCCTCACCTAAGCCTCCATTAACCCCACAACAATCCACTCACCAGAAAACTCCCCCTCACCCCCAATCCAAATACCACCAAAGCGTTAACACCGAAAAAAAGGGTTAGATATCTCCATCCTTAAATTTGATATAAGGAACGTCAAATCCTAAAACCAGATGAGTTTGCAAAATCATATTTCCTAACAACGTATTTAAATTATTTATTTTTGCTCAATCAATGGAATTTGGAGCTTATTTGTTTAACTTATCAATATTGTTCAAAATCGCCTTATTCAGAAAGCAGCCCCTATAAGCTCACATCACTGTTACTCAAGGATCTCTGAATAACTCCGTAATACCCCTGCAACCTCTCATTAACCGAGAGGGCTCACGCATGCATTGCAAACATAAAACCCACTTAAATTGTGAAGTAAGTCAAACTACAAGAGTAAAATCATGAAGTTGTCAGCAGTATTTATCTTGTTAATTTTAAGCCTGGATGTCGCAGCCTTCTCTATGGGAGACGCCATCAATACGGCTGGTCGACAAAGAATGCTATCCCAACGCATCACCCAGACTTACATCTTGCGCGGGATTCAACCGGATGCAGAGCGCCACGAAAAGGTATTTGCCCGATCAATTCACGAATTTAAAAAGAATCACGAGAAACTAAATAATTTTCATGGCGCAGAAAAGATCAGGGATCAACTTGTTAAAGTTGAAAGAGAATGGAAAGCCTTTGAGTCTGTCGCCTTACAACCCGTCAATAAACAAAGCGCCAGCGAATTATTTCAGCGCAGCAACTCCCTTCTTTCTGCTGCTCACACCTATGTGGTCCAACTCCAACAAGTCGCCAATCACAACAGCGCCGAACTCATTAATATCGCCGGCCGCCAGCGTATGCTCTCCCAGAGAATCGCCAAGAACTACGCTGCTAAACTTTGGGAAGTATCCTTGGATGATGCCGAAACCGGATTGCAAGAAGATCTCTCCGAATACTCCAACCGACTGAATCAGCTATTGGAGAGCCCCCTCAATACGCCAGAGATCAATGACAACCTACGAAAGGCAAAAGACCATCTGAGTTACGCCAGCCGGGGGTTTGAGGGAAATATGAAAATATCTGAAAAGCGCCAAATTCAGGTAATTACCGGCACCACGGATCTAATGCTACGCAATATGAACATCATTACTGAACAATACGCCGAATTGTTAAATTCACAGGAGTAGCAATGAGAACGGACATTGAGTTCAGGCCCAGCACAGAAAAAATCTTGCACGAACTGGCCGACCCTGATTTCCAAGCTCTTAATCAACAGGCTAATGATGAAACGGTCAAGCGCATGAAGCAGGCCACTCCGGTATTAATCGGCATAGGCAAGGCCGGAGATAATATACCTGGCATGCGCAAGAACTTAATGCTCCACGCCGGCCCTCCAATAACCTGGCAGCGGGCATCCGGGCCATTAAAGGGCGCCATTATTGCCGGCCTGATTTATGAAGGGCTGGCAAAGAATAAAGCTGAGGCTGAAAAAATTATGGCCGAAGGCGGGGTGGACCTGGAGCCCTGCCACGATCACAGTGCCGTTGGACCAATGGCGGGTATTATCACCTACTCAATGTCGGTTTATATCGTAGAAGACAAGGTAACCGGGTATCGAGCTTACTCCAATCTCAGCGACGATCGAGGTGACAACCGGGGAAGCTCGATGCGATTCGGTGTCTATGACCAAGATGCAATCGACCAACTTCACTGGATAGAAAATCATATAGCTCCAGTCCTCGATCAAGTGATCAAAGAGCAAGGCGGTATCGATTTCCTGCCCATTATCGGCAGAAGCTTACTGATGGGTGATGACTGCCACCTGATGACGAATGCAGCCACATTACTACTTTCCGGAATCATATTACCGGGCATCATCAAAAACTGTACGAACAAACACGATATTGAAAAAATATCGACTCAAATCTATCAGGACGGCTCCTTTTCCCTAAACCCTATTATGGCCACCTGTAAAGCTGTAGCCGACGCAGGAAGTGGTATTCCCCATAGCAGTATCATCACCACAATGGCCCGCAATGGAACAGAGTTTGGGATCAAGGTCTCTGGTCTTGGAAACACTTGGTTTACTGGAATTGCAGGAGTAGGACACGGGCAATTAGTACAGGGCGTTACCCCAGCAGATGTCAACAGGGACATGGGAGACAGCGCGATTACCGAAACAGTGGGACTGGGTGGCACCGTCAGGTCTATTTCCGGCTCCAGTGTAGAAACGGTCAACAACACATTGCAGATGTATAACCTTTCCCATTCAGAGAGTGACACCTTCCTCACTCCAGGAATTGATGACAGGGGTCCACCCTTGGGCTTTGATCTACTGAAAATCATCAAGGCAAATATTACACCAACCATTAACTCCAGCTTGGCGAACAAAACCATGAACCGCTATATGGCGGGAATTGGGTCTCTTCGTCCTCCGATGGAAGCCTTCACCAAGGCTGCCGCAAGCTTCTTAAAAGAGGAAGAGAAACAAACCAAACTACATTAGAAACGAGACTGCCAGCCAAAAAAAGGGGGCAAAGCCCCCTTCTTCATTTAGCTTCAAAAATAAAGCTAAGACTCTTCAGACTACCAACCGCACTGACGCCCTTGGTTCTGCTCTTCCAGGTACGCCATCAGCGGCTGGAAGTAATCGATAATGGCGGAAGCATCCAGGTCGCGCTGACCGGTGAGCGCTTCCATAGCATCCGGCCAGGGCTTGCTTGCACCCATTGCCAACATAGCGCGCAGCTTCTTACCAGCCTCATCATTCTGGTAGATGGAGCAGCGGTGCAGCGGTCCGGTTTCACCAGCGGCTTCACACAGCGCGCGGTGGAATTGGAACTGCTGGATACGCGCCAGGAAGTAGCGAGCGTAAGGCGTATTACCGGGGATATGGTACTTGGCACCCGGATCGAAGTTCTCTTCGGAGCGCTCTACCGGAGCGGCAATGCCCTGGTAATCTTCACGCAGCTTCCACCAGGCCTTGTTGTAGTCTTCCGGCTTCACCTCACCGTTGAATACTTGCCAGCGCCACTTATCAACGAGCAGACCAAATGGCAGGAAGGCAATCTTATCCAGCGCCTGCTGCATCAGGTAACCGATATCTTTACTCTCATCCGGCACCTCATTCATCAAACCGATTTCCTTGAGGTACTTCGGCGTGATGGAAAGCGCGATGGTGTCGCCAACAGCTTCGTGGAAGCCGTCGTTAGCGCCATTTTTATAGAGGAAAGGCTGATCCTTATAAATGCGCTGGTAGAAGTTGTGGCCCAACTCGTGGTGGATGGTAACCAGGTCTTCACCCGTTTTATTGATACACATCTTGATGCGGAGATCGTCCTGCCCGTCCATATTCCAGGCGCTGGCATGACAAACTACATCGCGATCGCGTGGCTGGGTGAACTGAGAGCGCTCCCAGAAAGTTTCCGGTAGAGGCTTAAAGCCCAGGGAGGTGAAGAACTTCTCCCCGACTTTAACCATGTCTTTTTCACTCATGCCGGAATCAACCACCAGCTGAGTCAGATCATAGGGCGCCTGCATGTCGTCGTCTTTTACGATGTCGTAGACGTTACCCCACTCCTGAGCCCACATATTACCCAGCAAGTGTGCAGGAATCTTACCCTGAGCCGGCACTACGTCATCGCCATAATGCTCATTCAACTTGGCGCGAACATGGCAGTGCAAAGCTTCGTACAACGGCTTCACTTTACCCCACTGGGTATCCATATCTGCCGCAAAAGCATCTGGAGCCATATCGTATTTGGAGCGCCAGAAAACACTCAGGTTGTCATAACCCAGCTCTTTGGTGCCCGCATTACCGATCTCCACCTGGCGCTCATACAGAGGCTTCATGGGAGGAGAAACTTTACGCCAACCAACCCACAAATCCTTAAGCAATTCAGGATCGCGATTAGTCGCCATCACCTGCCCCATCTCGGTCAGGGTATAGCACTTTTCTTCACCGGCATCTTCGCGGCAGTATTTACCGGCACCGTACATGCCCTGCATTTTTGAGCCAATTTGCGCCAACTCAGAAGTTAGTGCCGGATCTTTCGGCGCCGGGAATACCAACCCCTGCTTCAACATGGTCAACTGGCGACGGGTATCCGGGTCCAGGTCCAAGTCGTTAAATTTGGCGGCCTCTGAAGCCAGCTCCACGGCCAGGGTGGTGTATCGCTCTGAAGCCAAAGCTTCTACGTATTGGGAATCAATATTGATATAGGTAGAAGCAAGCCAAGCGGCATGGCTTGCCTCTTGTCCCATTTTTTCCATGCGAGCCTGGGCATCTTTTAAGAAAGCTTGCGCATCTTTGACTGTCAGCTGGGAATTATCAGCTGGGCTTTCCGCAGTCGCCTGGGCTACACCAACCGGTTTTACCGCTTGCTGCCCACTGTCACAGGCAGACAGTGCAACGGCAACCGCTATCGAGAGAGCAACTTTTTTCATTTTCTCCTCAAGAATCATTTTTAGATCTGCTTATAGTTGACGCCGTTTATAGCATAAGCCCCACACAATCAGCGACGACGAGGCCGAAGATCGAGCCAGATCGACACAAAATCCCCTTTTATATCGTCTTTGCGAGAAAAAATTTGGTGAGGAAAAGAGCAAAAACCCAGGATACGGTCGAGCAAAACACTCTCAACGGGGAATTTCAGGGGATGATTTTTGAAACAAAGAAGGGAGAGATTGGAGGCAGCCCAACCAGCAACACCCTCGGCACATGATACCACTGCTACCGTTGCTCCCTTCCGGGCCTGGCGGAGTTCACAGCTGCTCATTGCGAGGGGACCGGGAGGGCCGCCACAACGATCTTCGGTGTCAGTGCATCCGAAGAGGGCGCGATTATAGAGGCATAAACGAATAAGATCCAGCCCTATTAACAGGTTATAATAAACGACTACTATCTCACCCCCTGCAAAGAGTTACTCATGCACTTGTTTGTCGATAATTTAACCAACGTTGACTTCAGCTACCTCGACTCAAAACGAGGCATCGTAGGCGAGACCTGGCTGGCAAACGCAGCCCTCGATGGCGCCTTGGATGAACAGGGGATGGTTTGCGACTTTGGCATAGTGAAAAAGACCCTGAGGCATTGGCTGGATGATCAAGTCGACCACCGCCTCTTGGTACCTACCCGCTCACCCCAACTGACCCTGGAGCACAGTGGAGACCAGGTTAACCTGACCTGGCTACTGGAAAACGGGGCCTCTATTAAAGTGTCAGGTCCGGAACAAGCTTTTGCCTTAGTGGACGCCGAGGTAATTACTCCTGAGAGCGTCGCCATCTGGTGTGTCCAGCAGCTGGCCAGCCACTTCCCCGATAGCGTGGAGAAGCTCAAGCTCAGCTTCCACTGTGAAGTCATTGAAGATGCTTTCTACCACTACAGCCATGGCCTGAAAAAACACCTTGGCAACTGCCAGCGTATCGCCCATGGACACCGTTCACGTATTCAGGTCATGACGGGTGGCCAACGCGATACAGAGCTGGAAAAGTACTGGGCTGAGCGCTGGGAAGATATCTACCTGGGCACTCGCGAGGATCTGGTTTCAACAACTGCCGATGATCGCGGTGAGGATATCCATAACTTTGCTTACAGTGCACAACAGGGAAACTTCACCCTGTCCATCCCTGCCAAAGTTTGTGAAATTCTTGACTGTGATACCACGGTGGAGCAGTTGGCCCAATATATTGCCAACACCCTGGCGGCTAAAGAGCCTGGGAAAGCGATTACCGTAAGAGCCTACGAAGGTATTGGCAAAGGCGCGATTGCTTCAGCTCAAACCAGCTAGCCCAGCCCCATAGCACCGACACCGTTATAAATTGAAGTACCAAGGCGCCCGACTTTGAACCTGATTGTTTTACAAAAGCACGACTTTATTAGCCCCAATCGCGTCCGCCTGACTGGACGCCAATTGGAGCATATCATCAAGGTTCACAGAGCAGCGCCGGGACAACAACTTCGTGTCGGACTGCTCGACGGGCAAATAGGTAGTGGCGAGATTGTTACGCTCGACGAGAAGTGCGTTGAGCTTGAAGTGGCACTCGCAATCGATCCGCCCCAGCCATTACCTCTCACACTTATTTTGGCCCTGCCTCGACCCAAAATGCTCAAGCGGGTTATCCAGCACCTGACTGCACTCGGAGTCAAAAAACTGGTTTTAATTAATAGTTACCGGGTCGAAAAGTCTTACTGGCAAACCCCCTGGTTGCAGGAAGACAAACTCTTTGAGCAATGCTTGCTCGGACTAGAGCAGGCTGTCGATACGCAACTGCCGGAAATTCTGTTGCGCAAACGCTTTAAACCGTTTGTCGAAGACGAACTCCCTTCCCTCTCCAGTGACTCCCGTAAACTGGTGGCTCATCCAGTAGGGGGAACAGCTTGCCCTGTGGACATAAAGCAACCGACCACTTTAGCCATTGGCCCTGAAGGCGGCTTTATCAGTTATGAAGTCGAGAAGCTCCAGGAAGCAGGCTTTCAATCCGTTCACCTGGGTCCACGTATTTTGCGGGTAGAAACTGCACTGCCAGTCCTAATTAGCCGGTTATTTCCCGCTTTTTAAATTGCTCAAATTTTAGAGGCTCTAATACGCCTTCACGGGGGCCTCTAAACACCTGTTTGATCTATTGTGTTTTAAAACATAGAGCAAGCTTTTACGAAAGCTTAACCACCCATACTTCAATTGTTCAAATAAACCCCGCTAAAGTTACCTATCTCTCACGATGAGACAATTGCGTAATTCAGCAATCAATATTTCATCAATTTGTCACAATTAAGTCATATTTTGCGCCCTCGTTTTACCACCTTACGGTCGAATTACTATGAGCGTATTCTTAAGCCGGCTAAAGCAAACCCTTACCTTACTTCTTCTTGGGGGGGCACTGGCTGCTGCAACTTCTACAGCCCAAACCCGTTTCCCTCCCGATACAACGGGCCTGCTTTTTACTCTACACGGCTCCAATACTGTCGGTGCAAAGCTGGCACCCAACCTGGTGAGCGATTACCTCGAAGCCCGTGGTGGCAGTAATCTGGAGATTATCCCTTTAGGGAAAGAAAATGAGGTTCGAGTGCAAGGGGATCTCGGTGGCAAAAAAATATATGTCGATATTGCGGCACACGGTTCGAGCACGGGATTTAAAGGCCTTGAACGGTCCCAGGCCAATATCGCCATGGCTTCGCGACCAATAAAAGATGCTGAGCACGCAGCCCTGAGTCGCTTTGGAGATATGCGCGGTCAAGGTGCAGAACATGTCATTGCCATCGATGGACTCGCCATTATTGTTCACCCTCAAAACCCCATTACTCAATTAACCCTGCAACAAATAGCAGCAATATTTTCCGGGAAAATTACCGACTGGTCTGAAGTGGGCGGGCGGAAAGGTCGTATCAAAGTTCTGGCGAGAGATAATCAGTCCGGCACCTGGGATACGTTTAAAAGCTTGGTGCTCGGGAAAAAGCACTCCCTTATTACTAATGCAAAACGCTTCGAATCGAATGATCAATTGTCAGACCGTGTTTCGGCGAATCCCAACAGTATTGGGTTTGTCGGCTTGGCGTCTATTCGACGGGCCAAGGCCGTATCGGTATCTGACCAGAACACCCAACCGCAAGCTCCAGAGCATCTGACAATTGCAACTGAAGACTACCCCCTCTCCCGCCGTCTATTTCTCTATACCGCTGCTTACGGTTTAAAACCCGTCGCCGAAGAGTTCCTGCACTTTGTACAGAGTGAACAGGGACAGGAGCTGGTAAAGGCCACTGGATTTGTCGCGCAGACGCCAATCGGTGTAAAACCTGAAGCCAACCGGGAGGGGCCCAGCGAATACCTGAAGTTAACGGAAAATGCAGAACGCCTGAGTATTAACTTCCGTTTCTCTGAAGGCAGCGCCTCTTTAGATAACAAGGCAAAACAGGATATACAGCGACTTGTCCGCTTTATGCAAAAGCCTGAGAACAGCCACAAGCGACTGCTATTGATCGGATTTGGCGATGAGAAAGTGAGCGAGGGACGCTCAATCGTGTTATCAAAACTACGCGCAGTTACCGTTCGCTCAGCTCTAAGGGATCACCAGATTAATACAGCACCGGTTCAGGGCTTTGGTGCCTATCTGCCGGTAGCCTCCAACAGCTCCAGCTCAAAGATAAAAAATCGCCGGGTAGAAATCTGGGTTATTTAACCCTAGCCCTAAACCCCTCTCCCTCGTGAGGCGACAAGGAAGTCCCTCAGCACCCTTTCTGTTTTTCCTCCTCCCCTTCCCCAGTTTTTCCCTAAACAACAAGCCCAGCTTTCTCCAAAACATAAATAACGCGCATAAAAAAGCCGCGTAAATACGCGGCTATCAATTAGTGGCTATGCCACCAGGTCTCACAGAGAGGAACGCAAAGAGCGCTCCGGGGGAAACTTCCCAACAACAAGCGCGTTACCGCTTATTTACAATGTGGCCGCCCGCAGGCGGCCACTGGGGGCAATTAAGCTACAGCGTCTTCCGCTACTGCTTGTTTTTGCAGAGCCAGTTTGGGATCTACAAACTCGTAACCCAATACGTCGGCTACGGCTTGGTAGGTCACCATGCCAGCGTGAACATTCAGGCCTTCCAGCAGGTTGGAATCGTCCAACAGTGCCTGCTTGGCGCCTTTGTTTGCCAGGGCTACCGCGAAAGGCAGGGTGGCATTGTTCAGGGCCATAGTGGAGGTGCGAGCTACACCGCCGGGCATATTGGCAACACAGTAGTGAACCACACCATCAACTACATAAGTAGGCTCTTGGTGAGTAGTCGCCTTGGAAGTCTCGAAACAACCGCCCTGGTCAATAGCAACGTCAGCTACAACTGCGCCTTTCTTCATGCGGCTGATAATGTCGCGGGTCAGCAGTTTGGGGGCTGCCGCGCCAGGAATCAGAACCGCACC
Organism: Microbulbifer sp. ABM4_008; assembly: GCF_056311705.1. NCBI lineage: Bacteria > Pseudomonadati > Pseudomonadota > Gammaproteobacteria > Cellvibrionales > Microbulbiferaceae > Microbulbifer > Microbulbifer sp. ABM4_008. The sequence goes on from NZ_CM149970.1 coordinate 3,672,595, forward strand.
AACAACCAGGTCAGCTTCCAGTGCGTGCTTTTCAATAGCATCGTTAGTGGAGTACTCAGTGCGAACCGCGCCACCGAAAATATCGTCCAGCTGACGCAGACGCGGTAGGGAACGGTCGAGGATAGTAACGTCAGCACCCATACCCAGGGCCATCTTCGCTGCGTTAGTACCAACAACACCGCCACCGATAATCAGGACTTTAGCAGGAGCTACACCGGGAACACCGCCGAGCAGTACGCCGAGACCACCCTGGGCTTTTTCCAGGTGGTGGGCACCGCACTGTACAGACATACGGCCAGCAACTTCAGACATAGGCGCCAGCAGAGGCAGGCCTCCGAAGCGGTCGGTTACAGTTTCATAAGCGATGCAGGTAGCGCCGGACTTCACCAGCAGCTCAGTTTGTTTGGGGTCTGGAGCCAGGTGCAGATAGGTGTACAGAACCTGCCCAGGGCGCAGCATTTCGCACTCGTGGGGCTGGGGCTCTTTTACCTTGACGATCATATCGGCAGTGGCAAAAATCTCTTCCGGAGTATCGATAATCTTGGCGCCGGCTTGAACGTACATCTCATCGGGGAAACCAATAGCGGCACCACCATCCTTCTGTACGATCACTTGGTGGCCGTGGCCAACCAGTTCGCGAACACTCGACGGCGTCAGGCCAATACGATACTCGTGGTTCTTAATCTCTTTAGGGACGCCAATCAACATTTTCCTTCTCCTCGCTCTGTGCGCTCGGTACTGCCTTAATCAAATAGGAGTACCTAATTTCTATGTTTTCCCCAGTATAAGAACAGATAAGAAGTGGATATTTAGTAGATTTTTGATAAAACTAGTGGAATCCACTAATAACCCTGTCGCCAAGTCTATTTTTTGACCATGTCGACCAATTCGGAGTCAGCAGTTATGCGCAAACGTGCGGGAGAGCTAAGTACCATCGACCGGAACATATTGCGTGTTCTACAAAAGAATGGACGAACCAGCTATGCAGAGCTGGCCCGGCAGGTAGGTCTGACCGCGACCCCCTGCGTCGAACGGGTCAAACGCCTGGAAAGTGACAACGTCATTCAGGGCTACACCGCCCTGATCAACCCGGAGTACCTCGATGCTGCCCTGGTCGTTTTTGTGCAGATCAGACTGAACCGCTCCGCACAGGACGCTTTTGAGGAATTTCGCAACGCCGTGGCCGCCCTGCCTGAAGTGCAGGAGTGTTACCTGGTATCGGGGAATTTTGATTACTTGATCAAGGCCCGGGTGGCGGATATGAGTGCCTATCGCAAGTTCTACGGCGAAACGCTTTTGACACTGCCGGAGGTGCAGGAGTGCACCAGCTATGTGGTGATGGAAGAAGTCAAAGAGACACTGGAAGTACCGGTTCACTACAACCGATAGCAGGATAGATCGATGAGTGGCCACAGCCACTCATCTGCATAACCCGGCAATCAGTATTGAATGCCCAGTTTCCGGTAAATAAACCCGATCACCCAGGCGGGGCCAATCAACAGGAATTGTAAGTCCTTAAAGAAAGAGGGTTTCTTGCCTTCGATATGGTGGCCGATAAATTGGAACACCCACATGATCACAAATAGGGCCAGTGCCGTCTGCCAGATGGGCACCCCCAGCCGCTCCAATACCGACCAAGCCCACAAACACAGAACAGTTAATCCCGTCATTCCCAGGGCAATGGGAAACGACATCGCGAAATAAAACAGAAGAATCGGGATTGTCACCACGACAGCCCAGTTCAGCCAGGGAATTGTCGCCATAAAGTCCGGCTGCGGAACTGCCCACAAAAGTCCGGCCACAGTTGCATAAATTACGGGAACAGCAATCCAATGAATGGATTTGTTGATCGGATTCTGATGACTCTCACCATACTCGGAAAACCACTGCTGGGCACTGCGCATGACAATCTCCTCATTCTTATATTGTTATTGTCAGAGCAATAATAATCCCCAACCCATGGATATCAATCAATGGCCGAAAATACCACGAGGCCTACAAAACGTGGCTTTTAGCGCCTAACGTAGGCATCCAACTGGGATAAATAGAGATCCGCCATCGATTTATCGAAACAGCAGAATACAACCTGCTGCGGCGCCCCCTCCTTCTCCTGGAATTGCTGCACTTGCTCCACAGCCACTTCTACGGCCAGCTCTGGGGGATAATCGTAGATACCGCAACTGATCGCAGGAAAAGCGATTGAGCGCATATTTTCGCGCCGGGCCAATGCCAGGCAGTGTCGATAACAGCTGGAGAGCAGCTCGGGCTCACCCAAACTACCGCCGCGCCAAACCGGCCCAACTGTGTGGTAGATACGTTTTACGGGAATGGAATAAGCGCCAGTGGCGCGCACTTCACCAACAGGACAACCGCCCAGATTGCGGCAGGCCTCCAGTAGATTGGGCCCCGCTGCGCGGTGTATGGCCCCATCGACACCACCGCCTCCCAAGAGACGGCTGTTGGCAGCATTGACGATTACATCGACGTGCAATCGAGTGATATCACCGAGATGAACTTTGATCACTCAGCATCTCCAACCGCTATTTGAATAATTGCTGCGGATGGAAATCCATTTCACTTCACAACAGTCGCACCTTTGCCAGAGATGCGTCCCTAGCGCGGCTGGTCTGTCTCGGCCCGAGCGAGTCGCTCGGGCTCAAGTCCTGCCCTGCCCCCTCAACCAAGCAACTTGCGGTGCTGTGAGGCAACGGCTTCCGGGCACTTCGTCAGCGCGCTCACTAACACGATAGCAGCTGAAGAGAAAACAAAACCCGGCAACAGCTCATAAACATCAAAAATGCCACCGGAGAGTTGCTCCCACACCACAACGGTGAGGCCGCCAACGATAACACCGGCAATAGCGCCACTACCGGTCATACGGGACCAGTAGAGACTGATCAACAACGCCGGGCCAAAGGCAGCGCCCAGACCAGCCCAGGCGTAACTCACCACATCCAGAACCTTGGAATCCGGGTCCATCGCAATCCACACAGCCACCAGTGATAAAGCAACCACCGCCCAGCGCCCCACTTTCACCATGGCTTCCGGAGTGGTCTCACGACCAAACCAAACGTGGTAAATATCCTCCGCCAGCGCAGCCGAGGACACCAACAGCTGGGAGTCTGCCGTACTCATAATGGCAGATAGAATCGCCGCCAAAAGAACACCGGCAACTAGCGGATGGAACAGCACCTGCACCATTTCCATAAACACAGTTTCGCCATCTGGCAGGCTCTGCTGGATTTCCAGGTGGGCAAACAGGCCTACCGCCATTGCACCCAAGAAACCGGCCAGGGACCAAACCGCCGCCACTGTCGCCGCAACCGGAATATCGTTAGGGCTGCGCACCGCCATAAATCGCGCCAAGATATGCGGCTGGCCGAAGTAGCCCAGTCCCCACGCAAGGGAACTGAGTATCGCCACCAGGCTTAAGGTTTGCCCGGTGTTATCAGTCATCCAGTGGGTCAGCTGTGGCATCTCCGTTTGCAGGCGAGTCCAGCTGGCGGAAAAACCACCCTGGTCAGAAATAACAACGAGAGGCACCGCAATCAGCGCCCCACTCATCAGCAGTCCCTGGAACACATCGGTCCAGGACACCGCCAAAAACCCGCCAAACAGGGTGTAAGAAATAACAGCAACCGCACCGATAATCACCGCCCAGCGATAATCCCAGCCAAACACCGTTTCAAACAATTTGCCGCCGGCAATCAGGCCCGAAGCCACATAGAAAAGGAAAAATAGAAGGATGAATATCGCGCAGACGGTGCGCAGATAGGGGTGCCCCATCTTAAACCGACGATCCAGATAGGCTGGCACCGTCAGGGAGTCGTCGAGCTCATAGGTGTAGATGCGCAGGCGCCGGCCCATTGTCACCCAGCTCAGAACGATGCCGGAGAAAAGGCCGATTGCGATCCAACCGGCGGAGAGCCCCGCTGCATAGGCCGCGCCAGGCAAACCCAGAAGCAGCCAGCCACTCATATCCGAGGCTCCGGCAGACAGGGCCGCCACTGCCGGCGGCAGGGAACGGCCGCCGAGGAAATAGTCGCTGGCATTTTTTGTACGCATGTAGGCGTAAATACCGATAACAACAATCAACGCCAAATAGGCGACAAAAGTAAGGGCGATCAGCCACTCGGCGGCCATAAGGGATTCCTTCTGATCAAAGTGGGGTGGTACTTGGCGCGGGAATAGTCTGCGTTTTCCTGCTCAATTTTTCAGCGCATTGAGCTATGGAAAGAGCACCACCTAAAAATTGTTATGTTTATTGCGCGTAAATCTACCCATAAGGTGGCGCCGACTCAATCAGCAAACTACATATATGTTGGATACAACTACAGAAAAAAAGACAACACTATGGGCATTTGTCTGGACGAGCTCCGACTCCAGGTTATCCGTCCAACCCTCAAGCACTTGAGAGCCTGGAGCCAGGGCATGGAGAATCTCCTTCTGGGAACCGCCGCCCAGGAGTCGCAATTGGGCTTCCACCTCAAACAGGGACGGCGCCACGGGCTGGGTATTTACCAAATCCAGCCCCACACCCACCGGGAAATCTGGGATCAATACCTGATCGATCACCCAAGCCTCGCCTCAAAAGTGCGGGGGCTGGCGAGCCAGCGGGATTTTCTCGATCACCCCCACAGCGAACTGACCACCAACCTGCGTTATGCCACAGCCATCGCCTGGCTGATTTACAGGTCGGCCGAAGTCCACAAGATCCAGGACGAGGAAACCTCAGACGTGGCCAATATGGCGCGCCTCTGGCATCAGCATTTTCACCATGGACCCAGTGCCAGCCCCCGGGACTTTGAATGCAGTTACGCGCAACTGGTCAGCGGTGCAGATCCTACAGATTCAGCGCCTCGATATACTGGGGCTCCACTTCCTGAGCATCCTCAGGCTCCCAAGAATTCACCTGGCGCTGGATTGAATGGTCAGGACGCTCGACAGCCGACGGCGTAGAGCGATCCAGTTCCAGACTCTCAAAATCGTAGAGGTCCCTGTCCGCCAATTGTGACGGGGACACCCGGGTAATCGCGGCGAAAATATTCTCACTGCGGCCTGGGAATTTCTTATCCCACTCCCGCACCATCTGCTTGATCGCCTGGCGCTGAAGATTCTCCTGGCTGCCGCACAGGTTGCACGGAATAATCGGAAACTGCTTGTACTCAGCGTACTGGGCGATGTCCTCTTCGCGGCAATAGGCGAGCGGACGGATCACGATATTGCGGCCATCGTCGGCGCGCAGTTTGGGCGGCATCGCCTTGAGGCGACCACCGTAAAACATATTCAGGAACAGGGTCTCGACGATATCGTCTTTGTGATGGCCCAGTGCCACCTTGGTGGCGCCAATTTCTTCAGCAAAGCCATACAAAGTGCCACGGCGCAGACGGGAGCAGAGCCCGCAGGTGGTCTTGCCCTCAGGCACCACTTCCTTCACTACCGAGTAGGTATCTTTCTCGACAATATGGTGGGGAACACCCAGGGACTGCAGGTATTCCGGCAGGATATGCTCGGGGAAGCCCGGCTGTTTCTGGTCCATATTGACCGCCACCAGTTCAAAGTTGACCGGCGCTGTCCTCTGCAAATTCAGCAGCACGTCCAGCATGGCATAGGAATCCTTACCGCCGGACAAACAGACCATAATCTTGTCGCCCTCTTCAATCATGTTGAAGTCGGCGATGGCGCGGCCCACATGGCGGCGCAGGCGCTTTTGCAGCTTATTAAACTCGAGCCGCTCGCGGCGGTTTTCCAATTCGGGCATGGTGTCTCTCTAACTCATTCGCGACCAGTGACCGGGCCCAGAGTACCGGCACAAAACCTTAAACTTTGGGACCAGAGCCAGGCTTTCCTGTTCCTGGGGGCGCGATTGTACGCATTTCGATCACGGAGTACACGACTCACCAGCCGCCTTCTCCCCCAACAGGGACTTCACGCAGGGCCAGACATGATCCAGCAGGGCCGGCTGCGCCTTGGCGGTGGGGTGGATACCGTCGGATTGCATAGCGCCCTGCTCCAGGGCCACGGTTTCCAACAGGAAGGGCACCAGGGCGACCTCTTCGGCCTTGGCCACTTTGGGGAATACAGCGGCAAAAGCCTCGGTATAAGCGCGGCCGTAGTTCGGTGGGATACGCATCCCCAACAGCAGGACTTCGGCCCCGGAATCTTTAGCCAGCTTGACCATCTGCTGCAAATTGCGCTGCAAACTCTGGGGTGGGTAGCCGCGCAGACCGTCGTTACCCCCCAACTCGACAATCAGCCACTGGGGATTGTGCTCTTCCATCAGGCGCGGCAGCCGGGTCAGGCCGCCTGCGGAGGTCTCCCCACTGATGCTGGCATTGACCACCTTCACCGGGCGTCCCTTTTCCTGCAAGCGCTCTTGCAACAGGTTGACCCAGCCCAGCTCCTCATCGATACCGTAGGCCGCACTTATGCTATCCCCTAATACGAGCAGAGTGCCGGGCTTGTTGGCACTCAGTGCCAGATTGGGGACCGACAGCATCAGCACCAAGCCGAACCGAGTCAGTAACTGCCGAAAAAAGGCTGTTGTCATGTCATACTCTCCAAAAATCTCGCGTATCCGCAAAGGGAATACAGTATGTCCGCCATTCTCACGGCAGAAAACCTCTATCACAGGGTCTCCACCAGCGAAGGGCCACTGACCCTATTAAACAATATCTCCCTGCAAGTCGCCCGTGGCGAGAGCCTCGCTGTGACAGGGGCCTCAGGTTCCGGCAAGTCCACACTGCTCGGCCTGCTGGCAGGACTGGACAAACCTACCGAAGGCAAGATCTGGCTGGCAGGCGACGAGATCACCGCCATGGACGAAGAGCAGCGCGCAGCAGTCCGCGCCCGCTGCGTGGGCTTTGTATTCCAGACGTTCCAACTGCTGCCCGGCCTTACCGCCCTGGAAAATGTGATGCTACCGAGCGAATTGCGCGGTGAACGGGGCGCCGCCAAGCGAGCGGAAGAGTTCCTCGCCCGGGTGGGCCTGGAACAGCGACTGCGCCACTACCCGCGCCAGTTATCCGGCGGTGAGCAACAGCGGGTGGCCATTGCCCGGGCCTTTGCCAGCTTTAGCAGCAAAGATGCCATCCTCTTTGCCGACGAACCCACCGGCAGCCTCGACGCCGGCAACGGCGCTAAAATTATCGACCTGCTGTTTAAACTCAACGAAGAATCTGACACCACACTGGTGCTGGTGACTCACGAACAGCGACTGGCAGAGCGCTGTGCCTCACACCTGCATATGTCGGCCGGTGCCGTGGATACCTACGCTCCGCTTATCGACGGAGACAACCTATCGGAGGTGTCCGCCTGATGTTGCCACTCAGACTGCTGTTCAGGGACTGGCGCGGTGGCGAGTTGGCGCTGATTGCCTCGGCCCTGGTTTTGGCTGTTACCTGTGTCACTGCGATCGCCCATTTCACCGACCGCCTTACCCGCGCCATGGAGCAGCAATCCCTCACCTTCCTGGCCGCAGAGCGGGTGCTGCGCAGCAGTAAGCCTGTGGATAGCGCATGGCTGGAGGAAGCCGACAAAAAGGGATTGGAACAGGCCGAGATAGTCCAGTTTTCATCCATGATCTCCGCCAATGACCAGTTCCAGTTTGTCTCGGTCAAAGCCGTCGATAAAGGCTATCCGCTGGTGGGACAACTGGAAATCAGCAAGTCCCCAGAAGGCCCAGGGGAAGTGGCACCGCAAGGACCTCCCCCGGGAGAAGCCTGGGTGGAGTCCCGCCTTCTGCCATTGATGGGAATCCAGCTCGGTGATCCTATCGCCCTCGGCGACACCCAATTAAAAGTGACAGCCATACTGGAGCGGGAACCCGACCGGGGCACCAGCCTGTTTGATATGGGTGCGCGAGTATTAGCCAATACCGCCGACCTGCCCGCCGCAGGTGTGATCCAGCCCGGCAGCCGTGTGCGCTACCGCTACCTGTTTGCCGGTGATGACCAAGTCCTGAAGGATTACTTTGACTGGCTCAAACCTCAATTGACTGAGCACCAGCGGATATTGGACCTGCGCGAAGGCCAGCCCCGGGTTGCCTCAGCCCTGGATAGAGCCGAGTCCTTCCTGTTTCTCGCCGCCAGCCTGGCCGTTCTCCTCGCCAGCGTCGCCGTTGGCCTGGCAGCAAGGCGCTACGGGCTACGCCACGGCGCCTACGTAGCTGTAATGAAAAGCCTTGGCGCCGGGCGCAACAAAATCCTTGGCATCTACCTGGGACAGCTGGCCGCCCTCACCCTGATTGCCACCGCTATCGGGCTCGCACTGGGCACCTTTATCCAGAGCCAGGCGGTCAACCTGATGGAAGGGTTCTTCCCGGTACAACCCCCGGCCACCAGCTGGAGCCCACTGCTAATTGGACTCGCCACCGGCCTCGCCTGCGCCCTGGGCTTCGCCCTGCCGCCACTTTTCCGTTTGGCCCGCACAGACCCGATGCAAACCCTGCGGCACGACTGGAGTAATCCGGACAGACGCGAATGGCTCGGGCTGATTCTCGGCCCCAGCGCCATGCTGCTTCTGATCTGGTGGCTTTCCGGCAGCCTGCTTATGACGCTCGCGCTGTTTGTCGGCATGCTCCTGTTGGTAGCCGGCAGCGCCCTGGTTAACCGCCTCCTGGTGCGCGGTAAGTTGGCCTCCCTAGGGGGAGCCTGGCGTATTGCCCTGGGCAGCCTGCAACGCCGCGCCGCGTTTAACACCCTCCTAATTGCCGCTTTTGGCACCGGACTATTGGCCATGCTGGCCATGGTCTTTGCCCGCACCGCCCTGGTGGATGAATGGCGGATGCAATTGCCGGAAAAAGCCCCCAATCACTTCCTCCTGAATATCGCACCCCACGACGTTCCAACCATGGAAAATATGCTGGCAGAGGGCGAGGTAAGCAGCACCGAGTTTTACCCCATGGTGCGCGGCCGTTTGGTAGCGATTAACGGCGTCTCGATTAAAGAGAAAAAAGATCGTCCCGGCGGCGTTCGCCGGGAGTTAAACCTGAGCTACACCGACACTCTCGCACCGGACAACCGCATCTTGGAAGGCGAGTGGTGGGACAAAGCCAGCGAAGGTGTTTCCGTAGAAGTGGAGCTGGCAGCCCAGCTGGAACTGTCACTGGGAGATCAATTGCGCTTCTCTATCGGCGGACTGGAAGTAGAAGCCCCGGTAGCCAGCTTCCGCTCGCTGGACTGGAACAGCATGCGCCCCAACTTCTATATGATATTTGCACCGGGCACTATCGATGATTTCCCGGCTACCTATATCACCAGTTTTTACCTCCCACCGGAGGACAAGTTGCTGGTCAACGATCTGGTTCGCGCCTTTCCCAGCGTCAGCGTGATAGAGCTGGATAAGATCATCCAGCGTATCCGCGACACCATTAACCAGGTGTCCTTTGCTATCGAATCGGTTATGGCTCTGATGCTGGTTGCCGGGGTCCTGGTATTAATTGCCGGGGTGCGCGCCAGTATCGCCGAGCGATTGCAGGAAGCGGCAATTATCCGCACACTGGGAGGCCGCAGGCGCTTGTTGCTGAGAAGCCTGATACTGGAATTTGGCCTGCTGGGTTTTGCCGCCGGTTTGCTCGCGGCTATCGGTGCTGAAGCCACCTTGGCCGTGCTGTCTTATTGGGTCTTTGAACTGCCGGTGATATTGCACCCAGTCCTTTGGCTAACCGGGCCACTCACCGGTGCAGTACTGGTTGGCACCGCCGGTACCCTGGCCTGTTACAGCTCGATCAGCCAGCCCCCGCTCAGAGTACTGCGCGAACTGGCCTAACTGATGAATGTCGGCTCTTGAGAATAAAGATGTAGTTTTTATGGACCTGGATTTCGATCGCAAACATATTTGGCACCCCTACTCCTCCCTGATCGACCCGCCGCCGGTGTACCCGGTAGCGCGGGCCGAGGGGGTAAGACTTTACCTGGAAGACGGGCGCGGCCTGATCGACGGTATGTCCTCCTGGTGGAGTGCCCTGCACGGATACAATGTGCCCGAGCTAAACCAGGCTATGCACGAACAGATGGACAAGATGTCCCACGTGATGTTCGGGGGTTTAACTCACGAGCCCGCAATCGAGCTGTGCAAGAAATTAGTGGAAATCACTCCACCCGGCCTCAACCGGGTATTTCTGGCTGACTCCGGTTCAGTGTCTGTGGAAGTGGCTATCAAGATGGCCATTCAATACTGGCACTCCCAGGGAAAACCGCAAAAGAGCAAACTGCTCGCCCTGCGCAACGGTTACCACGGCGATACATTCGGAGCCATGGCCACCTGTGACCCGGTCACCGGAATGCATCACCTGTTTGCAGGGCAGCTGAGCCAGCACCTGTTCGCCCCCGCTCCACAGGTCCCCTTTGGCAACACCTGTAGTGACAGTGATATCGCCGAACTGCGCCAGCAAGTGGAAGAAAACCGCGATCAACTGGCCGCAATTATTTTAGAGCCGATCGTCCAGGGCGCTGGCGGCATGCGTTTTTATTCTGCCGATTATTTGCGCCGTGTACGCGAGCTCTGTGACGAGCACGACCTGCTATTAATCGCCGATGAAATCGCCACCGGCTTTGGTCGCAGCGTCAAAATGTTTGCCTGTGAGCACGCTAGTATCACCCCCGATATCCTCACACTGGGCAAAGCCCTCACCGGCGGCACCATGACCCTGGCTGCCGCCCTCTGTACCGATAAAGTAGCCGAAGGTATTTGCAGCGGGGAAGCCGGTGTGTTTATGCACGGCCCCACTTTTATGGGCAACCCCCTGGCTTGTTCCGTCGCTAACGCCAGCATCCAATTGTTACTCAACAGCCCTTGGCAGGAGCGAGTAACCGCAATCGAGCAACAGCTGACCGAACGGCTAGCCCCATTAAAATCTGCACCGGGTGTCGCCGATGTTCGAGCCCTAGGAGCAATTGGCGTGGTGGAAATGCGCGAGCCGGTAAATACGGCCAACGTGCAGGAAGCTTTAATCGAACGCGGAGTTTGGCTGCGCCCCTTCGGCAAACTGGTCTACGCCATGCCGCCCTATGTGATTTCGAAGGAAGACCTCAGCCAATTAACTTCGGCGATGGTTGATGTACTGGGAGAGATTTCCTAGCCTCCGTACCAATTAATTTGTGAAGCCGGTCTCAATAAACCCGAACTAACCGACTCATCCTATAAGTAACCTTCTCTTTGCTACCGCGAAGAGAGGGTTAACAGATCGAATTCCATAACACGGGGGCGCCTCTTCCGGGCTAAAAACCTCCGTTGCCCCTCCCCTGCGCATCCTTTCCAGATTCAATTTTCTTATTCCTTACAAATTTCGATCAGCTTGATAGCAATTTTTACGCGAAGTGTTTTGAGCACCTAAAAATTCCTGTATCATGAATGTTAATGATAGTTATCCTCATTTACGATAGCGATCAAAGTGGTCAAAATGATCACTGATAAATGTTAGGCATTCACTTCGCCCGATCAATGCCTTATCAACCCTTAGCGTTTGGGCGTTAGAGAGGAAAAATGAGAACTTTAATTGCGTTACTTTTTGCTGTTACTTTTGCTACCACTGCTCAAGCTAGCCCCGCATCAGACGAAAAGCCCATCCAACATCTCAAAGTAGCGGACGTTACTTCTATGAAGGATGCCAAGAAGATTTTCATTGAGAAAACAGCAGAAATTAAAAGCAAGCAAAAGCTGAACCCTGCTGAGCTTCACCAGATTCATGTCATCACCTACACCCTCGAAAAAAGTGTTGAGTATTTCGCTGAAAACCTGAAAGGTGAAAGACAGAAGCTTGCAAAAGACATCGCTGTTGTTGTGGAGAACATCCACATTAACTCCGAAAACAACCGCCCAGAAAAAACCCGCAAGGATCTGAATCACTACTTTAAATTAGCAGAAAAGTTTGAAGCTGGATTTAAGCATAAACATCACTAATACAGATCACTTCCGAGCTTAACCTGTCTCTATCCGCAGCGAAAGGCTCGACTGAAAGCGCTAACTAACAGTAGTTAGCGCTTTCATAGCAACACCACCCGTTCATGGCGACACGCCACAATCCCAATCAGATTCTCAACGATTTCCAATGCCCATATTTCCTTCCCTTTTGATCCGCCTAAAAATCTCCTCGCGGTGTACGGGCAGGGATTTTGGAGCAATTATTCCTACCTTTACCTGATTGCCCTTAACTTCCAATACGGTGATTGAGACATTCGCTCCAATCCGTAAGTTCTCGCCTGTGCGGCGCTTTAAGATCAACATATTGGTTTCCTACTGATACTCAAACCATGGATAGACCTTCCATAATGGGAAAGCTTGAATAGAAATGTTTTGAGTAACTACGAGGAGGTGCGCGAGAACGGTAGGCATAGAAAAAGAAAAGGCAGACGCAACGCCCCCAGGGCTTGGGGAATCTCTCCAAGCCGCTGATTGTCCTCCACTTTATTGAAGACGAGCGGGTTTCTAGCGTACTATGCATATAGCCATCTTGATAGGTATCGTATCAATTTGGTTAGCTGGCCCCAGGTGTTCCAGCACCTTGGGTCAGCGCCTTTTACTTATTCTTACTTCACGCTACCGTTCTCCTTTGAGGGGTTGGTTTTAAGAAGATTCTTGGGTTCTTGATTCTCTCGATACTCTTGAACCGAGCTGCTTTGATTGTTGCCTTTAGATAGCTTCTTAACCGCAACCAAACTACCAATAAATATCTATCGATTTTACGTGGCTTTGACACTAAAACAATCCTAATAAAATCTAATAAGATTATTTTTGTGCCTATATTTTTTACAAATTGAAATATGTTGATGGGCAATATAATTGCAGCAGCTTTTGAATACATTAACTAGAATCTGAGGAGAGCCCTCAATGTAGGGGATCGCACACTATATAAAGGGTAAGCGAAGACAGCTTTAGGTCGGCTCTGTACGATATTTCAAATTCAAATAGCTAAGGTAAAGGGTAGCGAAGAGAAACACTCTTCACTCGCCATGACTATGAAGCTACAATTTTTTGGAATTTTGAGCTTACCCAGGAGCTGTTCGCTGAAATCGGGGAAAATTTCGTTTTACGCTTTCTGGTTCTTAATGGGGAGCTTGCTGATGGTAACTTTTAGTAAGCCGCGACGGCAAGATTTTGAAAGTAAGGGAAATCTACACTGAATTTTAACCACCTCTACGTACAGCATTTAGAATACAAGTATTCTGAATTCCATTAATAGAAAAATAAAATTTATCACACTTGTTTCCATGCTTTCCGTTATAGCTGTGACTTCAACTTGGGATTACCTATCAGGTAGTGATGAAACATGGGTTCATTATGTGAACACAGAGAATTCCAAACCACTTGGAGAGCACAGATCTTTCAAAGAGTGTTCTGAGCATTTAAAGACTCATAAGGGGACGAGCGGGTGCCGACGTATTGACGGGCCTTATCGTATTGTGAATACATTGGCTGATATGCTCTTATGAGAACATACTCTTACTCAGTAAAAACACTCTTTGCCAAATGTTTTTCATTTAGCTTTAGTTTTGCCGTAGGTACTTGAAGCGTTCACTGACTGAAGGAAAGTAACTTTTACAAGAATTTTGTGTACACACCCCTGCCTCGTCACCTTTCATCAAACTATCACTAGCCTACAAAAGTTAACAAGTGCTAGCTTGGGGATTTATGATAATTTTGACTGTTATATTGGAATCCATAAGATATATAGAAAAAATCAAATTAAATCAATAACTTACAGGTTAGCGTGAAACCCTTGACAGAAGTCAAAGTATTAATTTTTGTAGCTTTGTACGGCCGTGCCAAAATATTTTAAACCCACAATTTAAAATAATTTTTTTTTGCTTTGAGGTGGAAATTGATTTTAAGGCAACAATTATGATAATAGTGGGCAGAATGACAACCATATAAAGATTGTGTTGCCTTAAGGATAAACTATGCCAAACATTAAAATTGGTGATATAAAAAAGAGAGACGCTACTGACTGCGATCATTCAAGTTTATCAAAGGAGTATTATCGCGGGTCCGCCACAGGCGATTATGTTTGCAATCGATGTAGCAAGTTCGGATCTGGAAGAGATTGGCCGAAAAACACCTTTATAGGGCAGCCAAAGCTGTACTCTGCCCGCCACAAACCTCAGTATTAAGTACTCTCTATGAAGTGCATCTATTGTAATAAGGACATCGTGCTTAAAACAGCCATCTCGGGAAGCCCATTTTCCTGGTCTCAGAATCAAACCATCTGGTATGAATGTACTCACCGTAAGCAAGATGTCCGTATTCGCTTTAAGCATGGGAGGGCATGCCTATGCTAGGCTCCGCGGGCTCAGAGTGTGCAGTTCTCCTATTCCTAGTATTCAGGTCAGAGTTGATTCTGAATACCTGCATATCTGGTTTCGGGGTAGATATTTCAAGGTTAAAGAACGTACGTAGGCTAGTACTTAAACAAAACATCAAAAACCACCCTTCGAATTGAATGTTACTGATACTCCGCCCTTTTGTGTTGGCGTTATAGACTCCAATGATTGAGTATCTCGATTAGAACACAAAGGCTAGTTTCTTACCTGAATGCTACTTTGTGGAGGTAACATTAGGTTGTAACTAAATGAAGTCAAAAGGCGGGTAAATGAATGAAAATAGAAGATTATGAATATCTAGTCACTGAACAATATCAGATGGATGCACAGGAAAAATGATAGAGTTTTTCACACAAGACCATAAGCGTCGCCTTATATTATTTATTCACGGACTTACGGGAAGTGAAAATACATGGAAGAATAGCAATGGGACAACCTTCCCCGGTCTACTTTCTCAAGATCAGACTATAAATGACAATTTTGATATAGCCTATTTTAATTACTATTCAAAATTCTTTAATATCACTGAGCAAGCAGGAAGAGTAAAGAAATTTTTAAATAAAATATTAAGTAGACCTGTATCTACTACAAAGAAGAACGTATCAATTCAAGATTTAGCAAAGCATTTGCATACCGAAATTGAAGTAAAGTGTCAAAAGTATCAAGAAATCATTGTGATTGCGCATAGCATGGGCGGCCTTATAACAAAGGGCAGCATATCAATAGATATTGAGAAAAATAGAGTTTCAAAAGTAAAACTTTTTTTATCTCTTGCTGTTCCACATCATGGTTCAAGTTTAGCCAGCCCTGCAAAGCTTCTTTCCAACAATGTTCAATTAGAACAACTGAAAACATTAAGTGATTATGGAAGCAAACTTTGCAATATTTGGCAGCAAAATAACCTGAGGCCTGCCACCAAATATTTTCGAGGCTTATATGACGAAATAGTTGATGAAAATAGTGCTATTGCAATTGATAAAATCGAGCAAGATATCAGGACCGTTCCCGAAGATCACGAGTCTATAGCTAAACCTAAGGATAACAACAACACTACTTTCTTAGGCGTAAGCCAATATATCCACGATTATCTTAACGGTGGTGTGCAGGAAGATTTATTAGAAATTCTTACCTTAAAGAATGAAGATGAATACAGCGACTCTTTATTTGTTATAAAATTGCTCATAGCCGACATCCATAAATCCACGGTTACAGATGCTAAAGAGTTATTTTTGAATGCAGAATATATGAGCAAACGTTTTACCAGTAGCTTTGACCAGAAACATCTGCAAGAGATATATACAAACATAAAAACCATATACCAGGATAGCTACACTAAATATCTTCATGGTGGATTCGATAATTCAGGTCAGTTTTTATCCGAAGTTCATGACAAGATTGTTAGGGAAAATGAGAAAACACTTAAATCAAAAATTTATGAAATTGGTGTTATGCACAAGAAAGGAATGCTTCATCAATTAGCAGATGAGCTAAAGGGGAATGTATGGTGGTCTGAAACCAAAGATCTGGAAAAATTAGAAGAATAAGGATCTCAATATGGATAAATTGCCATTCTTATCATTAGACAATGACTTTCTGTTAAACTCTCTTGAGCTAATTATTTTGCTTGGTGTTACCAGTCTTAACACTAGAAAAAAACCAACTTTAAATAATGGAAAAATTCAGGCATTGCTTTATCTGGTGAAAAATCCACATATTCTTAACCGGGTCTTAAGATCATTAAATAAGAAGGAAGTTAAACTGAGAAGGAATGAAATAAATTCTGTTAGAACCATATCTGTAAATATTGATAGCTTGTATAAGACCCATAAACTCAAAGAAATACTACAGTACGCCGTTTGTTCAAATTTAATACAAGTATCAAGCATAAAAACAGAGACTGTTTATCAATTGTCGAGTCGCGGACAAGAAGTATTTTCCTCCTTGAGATCTGAACACTTTAAACGAGTTAAAGAATTTTCAAAACATGTAATACCCCTACGCTCCAAAAGTATTAATCAAATAAACTTGCTAATTGGGAGCGAATTAAAACGTCATGGATAAAAATCATTTTAGGGTAGTATCACTCACACTTGCTGGCCACAGGAAAGACTATAGAGTCAATTTTAATCCTGGCGTTAATATCATATATGGAGATTCTGCAACAGGTAAATCCAGCATATTGCAATTAATATCATACTGTCTTTGCGCATCGGATTTAGACTTATATGACGAGCTTGAAGAATCGGTAAGCCATGCAATCCTTGAAATATATCTTGGCGGAGAGGTTTACTGCATTAAACGGGATATTTTTGACTCGAGAAGAAAAGTTGAAATTTACTTATCTGATTACAAGAACATCAATGAGGTTTTCCCAAGAAAATTATTTCCAAATGTTTCCGGAGGGATAGATAACGAAGATAATTTTTCAAATTTCATATATGAGTGCCTAGGATATCCTTCCATCAAAATCAAGCAGTCACCCACAAAAGACCAGAGCAAAATGTCTAGCCTTAGCTTTAGACATTTATTTAAATACTGCTACGTAAATCAAGATGACCTCGGCAGCAAAAATATATTGAGCCTACAAAACAGGCCAAAATATTCTCTAACGAAGGAAGTCTTTAAATATATCTTCAACGCTCTGGATGACGAAGCATCAGCTATACATAGAGAGATATCTGAAAAAACATCTGAAAAAAACAAAGCGCAAGAAAAATATAAAACAATCTCAGAATTCTTGCGGGAAATTGACTTTGAAAGCTCTGAATCTTCAGACAATAAAATGACTTCTATAGAGGAAGAAATTAGCAATCTTGAAGAACTACTAAGCAGCATAAACTCTAGAATTACTGAAGACTCAGACATCTACAGCGAATATCAAAATGCCCTCACAGAGGTATTATCTGAAATAAGCTATTTTGAATCACAAAAAGACGGAGCCGTTGAAAGTCTCGACAAATTCTCTCGCCTTAAAAATGACTATTCTCTTGATTTAGAGAAACTGGAAGCTCTTCGAGAAGCTGGAGATCTAATTGGTAGAGAGAACCCCACCCCTTCAAACTGCCCTATATGTGACACAAAAATTGAGATGGAGAAAATAAACCTCAAGCTAGAAGTGTCTGAGAGTATATCTATAGATAAAGAAATTAAATCAATTAAATCAAAACTAAAAAATACAATAACTTTAGAAGATAATCTGCATGACGAAATAGTAAGACTAGAGAAGTTAATTTCTGCAAGAAATAAAGATAAAAACCTACTAAAAGGGATGATTGATGAAGAGGCATCAAAATATGTATCCCCTTACCTCAAAGAAAGAGACTCTATAGTTTCAACCATTTCTTCTTTAAAAGAAAAGAAAAATAAATATGCTCACTTTCTAAAAATACGAAACCAACAAAACCTTCTTGTTAAAGATGAAGAAAGACTAGAAACTGCCATTAGACTACTGAAAGAAAAACTAGAGAACATAAGAAAGGAATTTCCAGACTTCAATGCTGTACTATCCCGCATTGGTGACTCCCTAAATATATATTTAAAAAATATTAAAATAAAGAATAGAGAGGGAATCTCTATAGGCGAGACAAGTCTTCTTCCAAAAGTAAGAAACCGAGATTATGAAAAAATTACTTCCGGCGGCCTTCGTACAATTGTTTCTATAGGATATTTTTCTTCGATATTAGAAGAAAGCCTAAATAACAATATACGCCTTCCATCATTTTTGATGATTGATACCGTAGGTAAATATCTAGGGAAGACCAAGGAAAAATATCTTTTGCAAACCGACAAAGAAGCTGATGCAGCAGAAGGAACATCAGACCCCGATAAATACAATAATATTTACAGACATTTAATTGATCTATCCATAAAATTTGAGGGTAAGGGGAAGGGCTGCCAAATTATCCTTGTCGATAATGATGTCCCACTTACAATTGCAGAAGAGCATTTAGGGTTTGTAGTCGCACAATTTGATGATACAGGAATAGAGCACCCGATCGGCCTCATAGATGATGTAAGCTTAGCCGTTAGGTAACCTACCATATGACACAGCAGATTGAAGAACGCCCATAGATTGAAAGATAACACCGGAAATAGTACAGGCCGTCCACCTTAACGGCCATTTCTCCTGATCTGATGCAGGATGCGGTGAAATGCTAAAAACTATGCTTTAGGTTTGAAAATTGCGTGATTTGGGCCAAACCGGAAGGAATAGTATCGAAAGGTTGGGAGGGAATTAGTGGGGCGTCGCAGAAAGGAAACATTGGCAATCGCCTATGCCATGTACCCAGCGTTTATTGAGCTGAATACAGGCTTGCCGTACGGCCTCTGCTAATCCCACCAGGCCTTTAAAGCGGCTTTCAAAGTTCCGATTAAGATAGAGCCAGTGTTTTGTTGAGATGCCCAGCCGCTCAAGGATAGGCGGTGCGTTTTGAGAAATGGCACCACGCTTTTTGGGATCTAAATGCCGGCCACTCCAGTCCGACAACACTAGGACACCCACAGATTGAAATAGTTTTGGGTGATTTTTCACTCCTGGGATATATTGACAAGTGATATAATGCAGTTACTTTTGAAGACACTTTTATGTTTAAGGAAAATATATGGATCTACTGATTTCGATGATTAGCTCCTCGACGATAGCTGGATTATTAATGTATATATTTAGGGAAAGCTTCAAGGCAAAGTTATCACGTGTAAAAACACAAATAGAGCGTCTGGAGAAATATCAAGACAAAGATTTTGACCATTCCTTCAATTCAATAAATAAAATCTGGGTCGCTTTCACAAGATTGGATGGCTACCTAAGATATGATTTTCCATCCGATGTTGAATCTGGAAAAATTGATCCCCGTAAGCTAAGGCCATTTTTCCTAGAAATTAAAGAGTCGATGGCTCTATTGCCTGACGGCCTCTATGAAACAACGACAGATTGCCTAGGCGAGATATCAAAGCAATGGGAGGATTGTGCAAATAAAATCTTAAATCTCATGCAGCGTGATAGTTCTAGTGAGTGTGATTCCAATTCGCTAGTAATATCGGCTAATAAAAGTATGGGAGACATGCGCAACAAAGTGGATATACAATTACAAAAACTTAGATCTGCGTATCGCAAACATGTTAGCTCTTACCAAAGAACATAATGCTCCCAACACTAGGACGCCCACAGATTGAAAGATGACACCGAAAGTAGTACGGACCTTCCACTTTAACGGCCATTTCTCCTGCCTGGAGCTGGAAGAGGTTAAATATAAAAAATTATGTTTGAGCTTTAAAATTTAGTGATTTTGGCCAAAAACCAGAAGGAATAGTATCGAAAGGTTCGGAGGGTATTAGTGGGGCGTTGCAGAAAGGAAACGTTGGCAATCGCCTATGCCGTGTACCCAGCGTTTATTGAGCTGAATACAGACTTGCCGTACAGCCTCTGCCGTTCCCACCAGGCCTTTAAAGCGGCTTTCAAAGTTCCGATTAAGATAGAGCCAGAGTTTTGTTGAGATTCCCAGCCGCTTAAGGATAGGGGGCGCATTTTGAGAAATGACACCGCGCTTTTTGGGGTCTAAATGCCGGCCACTCCAGTCTACTAACGCCAAATAGTGATCCAATTGAAAGGGCAACCCTTTCGGCATATTAAGGCGCTCGCCGCCCACAAACGGTAGTAGCTCTTTAGGCTGCTCACCTGAGATCGCAGCGCGAACACGCTGCTGAATGGAAGTGTGATCGGAGTCCTCCGGGGTTTTCGCAATACCGGCACGGATAGGGTTGAGATCGACATAGGCCATGCAGGCAGCCAAGGCTCTTTCATCCAATAGCGCCTGAGACTTGAAACGCCCCTCCCAGAAGCGGCCTGTACAGCGGTCTTCTGCATTGGCTTGGCGAGCAATAGATTCGTTTAGGCAGCGCATAAACCAACTGATATCCATTAATCGCTCTCGCCACAGCTCAATCAGCTCTTTAAGCTTGTTCTTTTCACTGAGGTATAGTTAGGTCTAAATGAAGCGCTGAGCCACATTATTAGCGGAAGAATAGATCAAGATTTTAGTAGGGTTTTATGCAAGAAATCGAATGGAAGGACGGAAATCCTTCACTAGAAGGTTTATATTTTGTAGCGGTTAAAATGGGACCGGCAGCGGGATGTTATGATTTCGCAAACTGGAACGGTATGTCTTGGGAAAAGAGTATTGAGGGAAGTGTAATTGCTTTTTGTGACACCGGCAGTTTTATACAACAAATTTCAATTAAATGGCCTTTTGCTGACAATGTGAATATAGACTTTAAACCGACACCTGGCGGGGAGTCAGAGTTTGAAGAAGTATAGCTAAATCGGATAGCAAGTAGTTCCTAGCTACCGCCCTTCACAAAACCTCATGGTGTCTTAGTTGCCATTCGCTAATAGTTAGCATTTAATAGGGTCCAGTAAATGGTGATCTTCCTACAGTAGACTTTCACCTCATTAGTTCACACTCATGCAGGGCGTACCAAGTTAAGGCATATTCAGCTTCGGCTGGTTATCCGTCTCGGCACTTTGTGTCCACGCTGCGTGCCCATACTTACCGCGTTAGAATAAACCAATTTCAAATATTCAATGGATTGAATTTATGAAAAAAAGCAAGAAGGAAGAAGAGTTCTTTATTAAAAAGAGGGAACTTGGTGAACTTTTTGACTCCGAATTTAATTTAGACGTAAATTTGTGGAGAGGGCAGCGTAAAGCTGATCGAGGATCGCCTGTTTTGTACCCTATACTAAAGTCTTTTAGGCTCTCTAATGGAAAAATTAGAAATCCTGATATAGACACATACTGGAGCAATGGTGAGTGGTGGGTAAACTGTACTTCAGGGGGTGTTTCATTATTTGATGTGCTGGGGGTACCGGTTTCTCGTTGGGATTATTATAGGCTATCGCCAAACATTGCAATCCCTCATGGCTTAGTTATAACGAAGGATTCATATAATCGAAGTTATGAGGCTACACATTACTCAGTCCGCCCTCATTGGGATATGCCAGTCACTAAGTTTTGTATACTCTTAGATGAACTTACTAAAGAAATCGTATTCGAGAATTAATTATGGAACTAAGCCTTTCACATTTGTCACTCATGATCGAGCTAACTGAGTCAGAAATATATCGAATGAAGTTGATAATAGATAATCCCTCTTCAACAGAAGAGGAAGTGGATGCCAGTGGAGAGCATTCCATGCAACTATTATCTCTTTCGACAGCACTTGCGGAATTGTATAAACATAAGTGGAGCGATAACTGTAATTATCCTAGTTATGAAGATTTAGTTTCTTCAGTCCAACTGGAGAACTGAACTCTAAATCGGGTAGCCGGTAATTTCTAGCTACCGGCCCCTACACCACCCATCGTATGGGCCCGCAATTGACGGCTCCCTATCCGTACTGATTTTCTATTCAACGATAGTCTTGAGCAGATCTTCAGTTGAACTGAGTATTATGGCAGCACGCTACCGCAACTTTACCTGGCTGGAAACATATCGGTAGGCTAGCCCTGTCTTTTAACTCTTAGAGTTTGGCTCCAGGCCTTCACCATGTCCAAGGTAATAATATTGGCGCTAGGCTACTATACCGTCGGCTGACTTCCGTTTAGTCACTTTGGTCATTACTGACAGAAGCGCTACTGTGTTCCACCACTTCTTCTATCCCCACGATAGTGAAAAGCGGGTTGGGCCTACTTGCAAGTCAGCGGCCACACACAATTTCATAGCAGCAAGTTAAACAGGCCTTACCGGATAAGAGGTCTACCTGATTGTAGCCACCAAGAGAATGAGGGTTGAAGACTTGGTAAGTAAGTTAACTTGGGTTGCTGATCGGATGTCAGTAATTAAAGAGGCTCAAGACGCACTATGATTGAATATAAATACCCAGAAGAACGCGAGATCCTTATTCACTACGCTGAAAAGATGGAGAATGAAACTGCACTAGATATTCTTAAGAAAGGCGTAGTTTCTAATCGAGAGCAGGCATTAGCTCTTTCTCAATTCTATTGGGGAATGATAGACGTTGCTGCTGATGATCAAGGTTCTGGATTCCCTCTGCTGGAGAAAGAAGGAATCGAGCAGTGGATGGAGTATATTTTTCACTCTCTGAATGGCTACTTAGTGAGTAATGGCTATGAAGAAGAGTGGGATTAAGAGTAAGGCTCTGAATGGGTAGCCGGTAGTATCTAGCTACCGGCCCCCACAGCACCCATCGTGCAGGCCCACAATGGGCAGCTCCCTATCTGTAATGAATTTCTACTCAATGATCACTACTGTGTTCAACCACATTTTTTAACCCACGATAGTGGCTAGCGGATTGGACCTATTTGTGAGTCAGCGACCACCTGAAAGCTTCATAGCAGCAAGCTAAACAGATCTCCCCAGATAAGGGCGTGAACTTTCACTACACAACTGTATGATTTACCCTACCCTTTAGATCACATGGCTTCGGTATCCTTGGCCACCCCGCCTCCAGGCTAAGCCTTATATGATGTTTCTGTCCGTCAGCTCGTAGTTTTGCTAGCGGCGTCCTCCCCACAAGACCTCACGGTATTGCAGTTGCCATTCGCTAGTAGTTAGCATTTAATGGAGGCCATTATGATCTTCCTACAGGGGACTTTCACCCCATTAGTTCACGCCCATGCTGAGCGTACCAAGGCTAGGCAAAAACATTACGCTACGCTCTATTGGACACCGCATCCGCGGCGCCTTTACTAGCGGCGTTATGACTCCACAGGGATCGAAGAATGATCACCAAGAAATATACCCTAATTGCAATGTCTGTCGTGCTGACTGCGTGCGCGGGTGTCACTGAGCCGATAAAGTTTAAAGCTTCTAGTGTCTTAACAGAGGACTATTATCACGCCACCAAAGTAACAAATGGTGTTGTCCTGCTAGACGTAAACTGGGGGCGTTGGTGGGACTGTGGAGGCTATGAAAATGCGCAACTCATTAGCATGGCATTCGATAAGCTACCAATGAGCTCTATCAATAATGAAGCCGAGCCAGCCCTTGTACTGCATAGCCCTTCACGCTTGGCTGTTGATCCAGTGTTTACAAATTATGCTTACTCTCTAGAGCCCGGAGAATATGCGATCAGCGCCTTTAGCATCAAGGCAGCAAAGTCTGTATCCAATGTAGGTTTTCTTACGGCGCAACGAGATAAACTGTATTCTGCTGGCAAACCCGTTGGTGGTACATTCACAGTTAAGCCGGGCGAGGCCGTTTTTATTGGCAACTTTTACCTAGATTGCGCTTATGGTCCAACATTATGGCGGTATCACTCAGATGGTAGGGAGGCATTCGATGATCAGGTCAAAGAGTACGCTAGCCGCTTCCCTTACCTCGATCTAACTAATGTGCAATTCCGCTTGTTTAAAACAAAAGAATTCGGCAATGACTATAAGCTCGTGCCATGAATTGGCTCCCTGTCATAACAAATTGCGCAAGCGGGACAAAGTGCTGCGCACTTCGCCCCCTCGCAAGGCGATAGCACCACATGAACATAAAGTATCTTTTATTAATTACATTTTTGTTTCCGCTGATAGCTTTGGCTGAAACCAGCACATGCTTTGGGACGACTTCCAATGGCAGCCTTACTAATGGAGTGAAACTGCCATCCGAAGGGGAAAACTACGTAGGCTATAGCACTATAGCGAGATTGACTGGTCGTACCTACGTTCATTCAGAAGTAAGAGATATCATAGTATCTGCATATAAAGACTTAGAAACTGAACAGCCAACAAAGGTCTACAAATACGCAGAAACAGGATTTAAGGATGGTGGCCAATTCAAGCCTCATAAAACCCACAGAAATGGACTTTCAGTTGATTTCATGACTCCAGTAAAGGATAAGAATGGAAAATCAGTCCATTTGCCAACAAACGCATTAAATAAGTTGGGTTACAATATCGAGTTTGATGCTAATGATCATTATGATGGCATGTACATTGATTACGAAGCGATTGCAGCTCATGTTGTAGCTTTACACAAACAAGCCAAGGAACATGGGCATGATTTATGGCGAGTGATTTTCGACCCAAAATTACAGCCAAATTTATATAAGACAAAGTATGCGCAGTATTTGAAGGAATATATCCAGTTTTCCAAAAAACGGTCGTGGGTCAGGCATGATGAACACTACCATGTTGATTTTGCTATACCGTGCAAATAACAGTGCTAAATCGGGTAGCCGGTAGTTTTTAGCTACCGGCCCTCACATCACCCATCATGCAGGTCCGCTATGGGCGGTTCCCTATCCGCAATGAATCTCTACCCAACGATAGCGTCGAGCAGCTCTTCATTTGAGTTGCGTGTCATGGCAGTACGCTACCTCAACTTACCCGACTGGAAACATATCGGTAGGATAGCCCTGTCTTTTAACTCGTGGATTTTGGGTTCAGGCCTTCACCCTGTCCAAGGTATTAATCTTGGCATTTGGCTACTACGCCGTCGGCTGACTTCTGTTTAATCACCTTGATCATTACTGACCGAGGCGCTGCTGTGTCCCACCACTCTTGTCTACCCCTCGATGGTGGCTAGTGGGTTGGGCCTACTTATGAGTCAGCGGCCACGTTAACAGCTTCATAGCAGCAAGCTAAACAGGTCCCCCCAGATAAGAAGGTGAACTTTCACTACACAACTGCGTCATTTACTTTACCCGTTAGATCACCCGGCTTCGGTGTCCTTGGCCGCCTCACTTTCAGGCTAAGCCTTATATGATGTTTCTGTCCGTCAGTTCCTAGTTTTGCTAGCGACTTCCTCCCCACAAGACCTCACGGTGTTGCAGTTGCCATTCGCTAGTAGTTAGCATTTAATGGGACTCATTAAACGGTGATCTTCCTACAGAGGACTTTCACCCCATTAGTTCACGCCCATGCTGGGCGTACCAAGCGTAGGTACGGGCGTTAGCCATCAGGTTCGAGAGGGAGCATGCAGCTTCAAGGTAAAGTAGTAAATTGGAATGATGATAAAGGCTTCGGTTTTGTTGAGCCTAATGGTGGAGGCGATCGTGCTTTTGTTCACATTAAAGCTTTTAAGCCTCGTTCACGTAGGCCTATTAATGGTGAAGTCATCATCTACGAACTAGTCAGAGAAAATAGTAATCGGTTTAAAGCTACAAATATCAAATTTGCTCGAGATACTGAATCTTCAAGTAATCGAAGCAAAGCTAACGGTGGTGGCAACTTTGGTGTACCTTTTATAATAGTTTTTTGTATTGGCCTTTCGACATCGATCGTTGTCGGTAAATTACCGTTAATCGTTGCTGGCTTGTATGTTGCAATGAGTTTAATAACATTTATCGCTTACGCAATTGATAAGTCCGCTGCTCAAAATGGGCGTTGGAGAACAAAAGAAAGTACATTACATTTGTTTTCTACATTTGGTGGTTGGCCTGGTGCTTACTTTGCTCAAAACAAGTTACGTCACAAGTCGAGTAAAAAAGAATTTAAAAGTGTTTATTGGGTAACTGTCTTTTTGAATTTAGGTGGCTTAATTTGGCTTCATACTGAAAAAGGAACAAAGTTCCTTAATAACACAGTTGTTCCATTATTGAATGGCTAAATCAGGTAGCCGGTAGCTTTTAACTACCGGTCCCCACACCACCCATCGTGCGGGTCCGCAATGGGCGGTTCCCTATCCGTAATGAAGCTCTACCCAACGATAGTCTCGAGCAGATCTTCATTTGAGTCGAGTGTCATGGCAGTGCGCTACATCAACTTTAACCGACTGGAAACATATCAGTAGGCTAGCCCTGTCTTTTAACTCGTGGATTTTGGGTTCAGGCCTTCACCGTATCCAAGGTATTAATCTTGGCATTAGGCTACTATGCCGTCGGCTGACTTCTGTTCAATCACCTTGGCCATTACTGGCCGAGGCGCTGCTGTGTTCCACCAATTTTGTTTACCCCCGCGATGGTGGCTAGCGGGCTGGGCCTACTTATGAGTCAGCGGCCACGCTGACAGCTTTACAGCAGCAGGTTGAACAGATCTCCCCAGATAAGAACGTGAACATTCACTACACAACTGCATCATTTACTCTACCCGTTAGATCACATGGCTTCGGTGTCCTTGGCCACCTCGCCTCCAGGCTAAGCCTTATATGATGTTTCTGTCCGTCAGCTCGTAGTTTTGCTAGCGGCTTCCTCCCCACAAGACCTCACGGTATTGCAGTTGCCATTCGCTAGTAGTTAGCATTTAATGAAGTCCATTAAACGGTGATCTTCCTACAGGGGACTTTCACCCCATTAGTTCACGCCCATGCTGGGCGTACCAAATCAATCAACTACGCGCCTTCGGCGCCGGACAGCTTACACTGCGCTTCGCTTCGTTCCAGCTGCCGGTTATTGAGGCGTTATACATGAATAGGGTTTTACGGATATGTTTAAAGGATTGAAGAAAAGGAATAGTGAATATTCACAGAAGGAGAGAGTTTGCTACGCACTATTGTCCATTGTTGTGATTTTTATGTTTTCATATCTAGTAGCAGGTAATTCAACGGAATCAGTTACTCTTCAATACATCGCAGCTCTTCTTGTTGGTATTTTCGCGGGGGGGGGTGGGTTTCAGGTATCCAAAAGCTGTTTATATTCTTGTTCTTGCATTGCCTCTTTCTTTAGTTGGTAGCTAAAACTCAATTTAAACCAAGTATATAAATGCAAAAATGCATAGCAAACAAAACTACGTAAAGCCAGATAGCTGGCCGGACCTCCACTGCGGTTCTCAATTTTGTGAACTACAAAATTGGCACCTCCGTTCCGACTCGTCTTTTGGGGGTTATGTGTCAATGGAGTATTGATGCCTCAACCAAAAGATAGAGTTGTAGTGGCTAGCGACGTAAACCCAAGAGGTGGCATCGGCGTCGAAATTTATAGAGACGACGAGCTTGCCATAGAGATATTCCGAGATGATACGGATAAAACTCGCACTATCACAGTCTTCAGAGCATCAGTATTTCTTGAGCTAATGCAAGAATGTATTGATATATTCAAAAGAAATTCCATGGGATTTTATTGAATATAATGAGTAAACATTTAGTGTATGAATTCGGAACACATAACAATCGGCTGCACCGGACAAATTTTCGCTGCCACCTTTTGTGAAAAGGCTCACAAAAGCCGCCATCAAAAATTTGATCCGTGAGCAGGGCGTTATGGCTCTCGTAGGAACTAACAATGAAGTATCTGATACTTTTATGTAGCCTTCTGATTTCCTTCACGACCAATGCGCTCCGCTTACCAGAAGGTGAAAGTTTACTTTTTGAAAGCTACAAAGTAGAAGCAAAAAGGCAGCTTACTGAAAAGTTTGGAGAGGGATTCTCGTCTCGGTTAATATTCGCCGAGATGCAAGTGTTGCAAAAGATGAGTGGCTCGGGAAAAGAAATCACTGTTCGAAAACTTATCTATGCAGACCCAGGTAGTGAAGTTTCTAGTGTAAGGCGTGAGGATGACTTTGAAAGTCCTATGGCTTTTGAACTGGCAAAGCTGAAATCTCGCTCTACCGGCAACCCAAGAGTCTTCGAGTATAAAGCGTATCAAGTAGTCATATATATGCCCGAAGAGTTTTCAAATAGAGTTCAAGAAACAACAATTGAGCGCGCTTTCAGCATCAAGCCATAAATCGGGTAGCCGATAGTTTTTAGCTACCGGCCCCCACACCACCCATCGCGCGGGTCCGCAATGGGCGGTTCCTATCCGTAATAAATCTCAACCCAACGATAGTGTCGAGCAGATCTTCATTTGAGTTGAGTGTCATGGCAGTGTGCTACATCAACTTTAACCGACTGGAAACATATCAGTAGGCTAGCCCTGTCTTTCAACTCGTGGATTTAGGCTCAGGCCTTCCCCCTGTCCAAGGTATTAATCTTGGCATTTGGCTACTATGCCGTCTGCTGAATTCTGTTTAATCACCCTACTCATTACTGAGCAGAGCGCTGCTGTGTTCCACCACTTTTTTTACCCCCGCGATGGTGGCTAGCGGGCTGGGCCTACTTATGAGTCAGCGGCCACGCTGACAGCTTCATAGCAGCAAGCTAAACAGATCTCCCCAGATAAGAACGTGAACTTTCACTACACAACTGCATCATTTACTCTACCCGTTAGATCACATGCCTTCGGTGTCCTTGGCCACCTCGCCTCCAAGCTAAGCCTTATAGGATGTTTCTGTCCGTCAGCTCGTAGCTTTGCTAGCGGCTTCCTCCCCACAAGACCTCGCGGTGCTACAGTTGCCATTCGCTAGTAGTTAGCATTTAATGGAACTCATTAAACGGTGATCTTCCTACAGAGGACTTTCACCCCATTAGTTCACGCCCATGCTGGGCGTACCAAGTCAATTAACTACGCGCTTTTGGCGCCCGACAGCTTACACGCCGCTTCGTTATGTTTCTGAGGATGACTAGTGCATAAAGATCAAGTTCGAAGATTTTATGAGGTTCTTTGGGATGCCCACGATAAGAAAGCAATGCCATCGATCCTGCATGAGAGCTTCTCCTTCAGAGGATCATTAGGGCAAGAAAAGCGAGGTCACAAAGGTTTCGCTGAATATGTCGATATGGTTCACAAAGCACTGGGTGATTACAAATGTATTATTGAAGATCTCGTAGAAGAGGGAGACAAGGTTTTTGCAAAGATGTCCTTTACCGGATTTCATAGAGATGAGTTTATGGGCTTTTTACCATCACATAAACGCGTAACTTGGAATGGGTGCGCCTTGTTTACCTTTGAAGGTGATCGAATCTCTGATGTATGGGTGCTGGGTGATTTAAAGAGCCTTGAAAACCAGCTCAAGAAAAACGAAATATAACAGTCGCAGCCAGCAGGACTGTCGCTACGTGCCGACTTCTACTGCAAGGCAGTTATGTGTAAAAAATGAAAGAACACCAAATACAAAAAGTAATAAACGAACTTCCTGATGATAAGAAGATTCAGCTGTTGTGTAATTACGGCCATCAGTTAACAATTCATGCTCGTGGTGGCTATGAATTTCAAGGGTCGGGTGTTACCGATCCGAGACTACTGAGAGATTGCAACGAAATTCAACACCGCGTTTTTCAAGCAGTTCGCGAAGTGGCTCGAGATTCAGACAATCAATTTTGTCTCAATAACGTTGGCGGCTGGATATCAGCCGAAGAAAGAAATGAAACAATACGTGCAGCTAGTGTTCAAGCTTTTCAAACAGCACTGGCTAAACTCAACACATAACCAGGCCCGTAATGCTCGGCCAAGGGAACCTAGACTGGGTTGTCACTGCTTCGTAGCGCCGGCCCATTCGCTTGACGTTTAGCCTACAAAGGAATATCAATCATTGAGCAAGCACGTTGGCTGTATTATTAATGAACTTGAAGAATCAGATATAGCTGATGATGATTTTAGTTTGTTTATGATTTTATTAAAAATTGATGATTCTGGAGAGGTGACATCAACTGAATCTATAGAACCAATCGGTAAAATTGGTGTTGACATCGATAGTGAAGAGTGCTTGTTTCATATAGCTCCTTGCGGCAAGCCTTTAAAAATATCTGAGGCATATGCAGAAATAGAAACTATTGATTCCAGGTTTTCTCTTGTCTCTGTAATAGAGAAAGAATTCGATGATTCATCATGGGTAAGAATGGATAATCCAGTAATTGGCTTTGGGGAAAATGTAGATGAAAAACGGTTTTTCATCGTATGTAGGGCTTAATAAAGGTAGGCAAATTCGCCCACTAAAGACGCGGGCTGGACTCGCTAACTCTCGCCTTTGCTACCGGCGTTAGGCTCAAGACTTACCCACGTTTAGTAGACACCCTGTATAGTTAGGTTTAGGCCTAACACGGAGGTGTATTATGGGTAAGAAAAGAACTCAGGCGTATACGGAGGAGTTCCGCAGAGAAGCAGTTAAGAGAGCGGAAAAGCCTGGAGCAACAACGGCTTCTGTGGCGCGAGAGCTAGGCGTCAGCGCACAGCAGATCTACAACTGGCGTCGTCAATTTAATCGACTGTCTGATAAGCAGTTCAATAGTTTAGACGGTGTCGACTATTCCAAACAGGAAAGCGCTGAAGTTCGCAAACTCAAGAAGGAGCTGCATGAAGCTCGTCAGGAGGTTGAGTTTCTAAAAAAGGCAGCTGCGTACTTTGCGAACCACCAAGAGTAAAGTACGCATTGATACAAGAGCATGTAGGGTCATTCCCGGTTAGCTTGATGTGTCGGTGTTTAGAAGTCTCAAGATCGGGTTATTATCGATGGCGGGGGCGATTGCCATCTGCTCGCACGATTAGAGAGATACGAACAATCGAGAAAATCCGAGAGACGTTTGTTGAGTTTAAAGGTCGTTATGGCGCGCCTAGAATTGCTTGCGAGCTTCAAGAGTTAGGTGAGCCATGCTCGCGGAACTACGTCGCTAAGCTTATGCAACAGGAACATATTAAAGCGAGAAACGGCAAAGGCTTTCGATATAGTCAGCCCGTAGAGGGGAGCATTAACGTCTCCGCCAACTTACTTAAGCGTTGCTTTGATGTGGATCGACCAAATTGCCGCTGGACCAGTGACATTACGTATATCTGGGTTCTGGATAGGTGGCTATACCTCGCGGTAGTTATGGATCTGTACTCTCGACGTATTGTAGGTTGGGCATTCGACTCGCAGATGACCGATGAATTGACACGTCGAGCATTGAAAATGGCCCTAGAGCGACGACCAATAAAGCCTGGACTGCTAGTTCACTCTGACAGGGGTGTGCAATATCGATCGCAGAAATACCAGGATCTCTTGTCCGAAAGTAAGTGCAAGCCGAGTATGAGTCGCCAGGCTAACTGTTGGGATAATGCGGCAATGGAATCATTCTTTAGCAGGCTAAAAGTCGAGCTGGTCTATGCCGGAACATTCGAAAGCGAAGAGCAAGCAAAATCTGAAGTGTTTGAATACATTGAGATTTTCTACAATAGGGTTCGTAGGCACTCTGCATTGGGCTATGTAAGTCCAGCAGAGTATGAACGAAAATACGCATAGTTAGAGTGTCTACTTTTTGTGGGCAAGACCAGCTCTCATATGAACGAAGCTGAAGTACTTGAATATTTAACCGACAGTGATGGTAGCACTAGGGATATTACGTTTACTCCAGCCACTTTGGCTTGTGTCGAAAAGTTCATAAAGCTATTTCTCGAGGAATTCAGCGATGGCGAGCTTCTAGATCAAGACGGTGAAGTAGTTGAAATGTCTTCGGAAAGTGTAGAGTCTTACATCACACAACGTGAAGAAGGTTGTATTCATGGACAGCTGAAATCTAGAGATAGCTTTGTAAGCCAAGTTCATCTGTTTCTCGATTGGTCTGAAGGTGAAAAAATAGCTGTTGAAATATCGTATTTCCCAAACGATCTTTGCGGTGATTTTACTACATCGATCTTTTTCGAAGCTTTGAATAGTTGGTGGGGTGCTCTACAGGCCGATGAGGTATTCGTTAGGTATGAAAATGCTAGCTGGGAGTTTTATGATCCCGAGGGGCTGGGAGTCTTTTATCATGCTGTCAAGGCCTAGCTAGCACATGTTGTCGGACTAGTTTTCCGCTGTGCTCCAAACCAGCCGTAAATGCGGGCGTTATGAACGATGAAGACTCGGGCCACATTTGTTTTTTTTCTATTTTTAGTTGTCAGCTGTACGAAGCGATATGATATTTCGCTAATAGTCAATGAAGCTATCGGCTTCAAGCCTAAAGAGGATTTCGTAGTTGTCGCGCGGGAGAAAGCTTCTGACATTGCAAAGTATTTCGGTGACTATAACGAAATTTTCTATATAGAGATGTCAGAGCATGATTATGCTTCACTCATGAAGATCGTTGAGGAGGGTGGGTCTTGGAAGCTTCAGCCTAAATCTAGTCTTCCAGGCAGTAGTAACTTTCCAGAATGGGAAAAAATCATGTACTTCAAACAATATGGTCTTTTGACAATCCTCAGAGTACGTGGCGACAGACGTGCGATTACTATTCAGGTCTACGAGCAGTGAGGCTCATAATCGGCTAGCCGGTAGTTTCTAGCTACAGGCCCCCACACCACCCATCATGCGAGTCCGCAATGGGCGGTTCCCTATCCGTAATGAATCTCTATCCAACGATAGAGTCGAGCAACTTTTGAGTTGAGTGTCATGGCAGTGCGCTACTTCAACTTATCCGACTGGAAACATATCGGTAGGCTAGCCCTGTCTTTTAACTCGTGGAGTTTGGGTTCAGGCCTTCACCCTGTCCAAGGTATAAATCTTGGCATTTGGCTACTATGCCGTCGGCTAACTTCTGTTTAATCACCTTGACCATTACTGACCGAGGCGCTGCTGTGTTCCACCACTCTTTTCTACCCCTCGATGGTGGCTAGTGGGTTAGGCCTACTTATGAGTCAGCGACATGCTGACAGCCTCACAGCAGCAAGCTAAACAGATCCCCCCAGATAAGAATGTGAACTTTCAATGCACGACTACATCATTAGCTCGGCTCATTAGCTACATAGCTGCGGCATCCTTAGCTACCTTGCCTCCAAGCTAAGCCTTATATGATGTTTCTGTTCGTCAGATCGTAGTTTTGCTAGTGGCTTCCTCCCCACAAGACCTCACAATGCTGCAGTTGCCATTCGCTAGTAGTTAGCATTTAATGGAATCCATTAAACGGTGATCCTCCTACAGGGGACTTTCACCCCATTAGTTCACGCCCATGCTGGGCGTACCAAGCGCATGTTGTTCGCCGCTATCACGGCCGGACTGCTTACGCTATGCTTCAGCCGCCGCAAATGTGAACGTTACGCGTAAAGGAATAGCTGTACATGTCAGAAAGTGAAAATAATAAACTTGCTGTTTTAATTGATGCGGATAATGCACAAGCCGCTATTTGCCAAAAGCTTCTGGCTGAAATATCAAAGTTCGGTATTGCTAGTGTTAAACGAGCGTATGGTGATTGGACTACTCCAAACCTGAAAGGGTGGAAGCAGCACCTTCACAAACATGCCATACAGCCTGTTCAGCAATTTAGCTATACGCAAGGAAAAAACTCGACCGATTCATCACTAATTATTGATGCAATGGATTTACTGCATGAGGGAAGATTGGATGGGTTTTGTTTAGTATCTTCCGATAGTGATTTCACTCGACTTGCGAATAGGATTCGTGAAAGTGGTCTCTATGTATATGGCTTTGGTGAGAAGAAAACGCCGGAGCCCTTTGTCGCTGCCTGTGACAAGTTTGTCCACACTGAAGTTCTAAGAAAAACTGATTCCCATAAGATCAAAGATGAGTCAAAGAATCCCAAGTTGAAAGAAATCGTTATCGATGCAGTGAACGCTGTAGCTAGAGATGATGGTTGGTCCTCGTTGTCTGCCGTCGGTAGCTATATAACAAAGAATACACCGTCATTTGATTCAAGAAACTACGGCTATGACAAACTTGGAAAATTGGTTAGAACATTGAGCTATCTTGAGTTTCAAGAGCGGAGCTTCAATGAGCAGGCATCAAACGTACATATATACGTTCGAGAGCGGTCCGCGTAAATCGGGTAGCCGGTAGTTTCTAACTACCGGCCCCCACCCCACCCATCATGCGAGTCATGAATGCTAACAAGTTGGACCTACTTACCAGCCAGTAGCCGCGCTGACAGAATCGCTGAAACAAATTACACACATTCCCCAAGATAAGAGCATAAAATTTCACAAATCAGCTGCATCATTAACCCTATCCATTAGATCACGTGGCTTTGGCACCCTTGGCCTACAGACTAAGCCACATAGGATGTTTCTGTTCGCCAACTCATAGTTTTACTCGCAGCTTCCTCCCCACAAAACCTTATGGTATAGCTATTCGCTGGTAGCTAGAGGTCATTAAACGGTGATCTGCCTACTGGGGTCGTTCACATGTCAAGTGCGATTCTTATTGCCCCCATCCTTTACGCGGGCATTATAGGGCCCCATAATCGCTCTTTATCCATAAGCAAGATTAGATTTCCTGCCTCAAATACACATAGAAATATGTCAATAGCATATATGATTAATTGCCGAACACTCAAAGCTGGTATCTAGTGAAAACTCCCAAACGTCTACAGCCTCTCATCGATGATGGCTTAATCGATGAAGTTATCAGCCGCCTAATGAGCGGCAAAGAAGCCGATATATTTATTGTCCGTTGTCGTGGCGAAATTCGTTGCGCCAAAGTCTATAAAGACGCAACTAAGCGCAATTTTAAAAAGGCCGCACAGTACCAAGAAGGGCGTAAAGTTCGTAGTGGTCGTCAAGCACGTGCCATGCAAAAACGGTCAAATTATGGCCGCCAACAGCAGGAAGAGATTTGGCAAAATGCCGAAGTTGATGCTTTATCCCGTTTAGCACGCGCTCATGTACGAGTTCCCAAGACTTTTGGTTGTGTTGACGGTGTATTATTGATGGAGTTAATCACTGACGAAGCAGGCAATGTCGCACCACGGCTTGGCGATGTGACAATGTCAGAAGAGCAAGCAATTCAAGATCATGCATTAATGATTCATTACATCATGCTCATGCTTCACGAGGGAATTGTACATGGTGATTTATCCGAATTTAACGTCCTAGTGGATGATTCCGGCCCTGTGATTATCGATTTACCCCAAGCTGTTAATGCCGCTGCCAATAACAGTGCACAAGAAATGTTCACTCGTGACGTCGACAATATGCGTCGTTATTATGGCAGATTTGCCCCCTCTTTATTACAGACTCAATACGCCAAGGAAATGTGGGCACTGTTTGAAGAGGGTAACTTAACGACTAGCTCAACGCTCAGCGGCAAGTTTGATGATGACGATGGCAGCGCCGATGTCGATGCCGTGCTAGAAGAAATCAAAGCGGTGATGCAAGAGGAACTGGAACGGAAAGAGCGCATACGTGAATCTTCAGAAGATGCATAAATTTAGATGAAAGCACCCGGTTTAGTAAACTTATTGGTTGCAGTGGGTATTGTTTATTATCCTATTGCACAAATTAGTGCACACACACATTAGAACACCCAAAGGCTGGAGGATACTGTGAACTGTAGAGCAAGCTCTCTTTCTGGGGGTTCCTACCTTTTGATTTACAGGTAAGAGAGATTAAGTTCTGGGAATTGATATGCAGATTTTTGGAAATGCTATTTTGGATAAAAGAGTGGTAATCGTGTTATAGAGTATTTGGGGTAGAAGTAGATTA
This sequence comes from Microbulbifer sp. ABM4_008, assembly GCF_056311705.1. Lineage (NCBI taxonomy): Bacteria > Pseudomonadati > Pseudomonadota > Gammaproteobacteria > Cellvibrionales > Microbulbiferaceae > Microbulbifer > Microbulbifer sp. ABM4_008. The sequence goes on from NZ_CM149970.1 coordinate 3,708,062, forward strand.
GCAGGGTGTGGCTGAGAGGAAACGCCGGCAATCCCTATTCGGTGTATCCAGCGTTTATCGAGTTGGATGCAAGCTTGCTTTACCGTCTCCACTGTTCCCACCAAACCTTTAAAGCGGCCTTCAAAGTTCTAACTGAGATAAAGCCAGTGTTTTGCTGAGATGCCCAGCCGCTCAAGGATAAGGAGCGCTTTTGGGGGGGCTAAATGCCGGCCACTCCAGTCTACTAACGCCAAATAGTGATTCAGCTGAATGGGCAACCCTTTCGGCATATTAAGGCCACATTTCCACTAAGCTCTTCATTGAGCAATATCTTGTAAAAACACACCAGAGAATCGAAGTGTAAAGCCCTCGACTAAATAACGGCTGTCCCAGTAAGAACTCGGTCGCTAAATAACTAACTCCAAAAATGCTAAGCGGCTAAATACTATCCTTAAACTTAACTAAAAATTAATGGTCAAGTAACTCCGCATTAGTCGGGTACTTTTCAAGGAGTTCAATAAGCTTTTTAGTGCCATCTACAGGATTTAGGTTAGCAAGAGTTCTTCGTAAAGCTCTTATCGTTGCAATATCTTTCGAGTTAAACAGGATTTCTTCACGGCGAGTACTGCTTTTAGCAATATCCAAGGCAGGGAAAATTCGCTGTCTCGCAACTTCCCTGGACAATACTACCTCCATATTTCCAGTCCCCTTAAACTCCTCAAATATCACCTGGTCCATTCGGCTTCCGGTATCCACGAGTATCGTTGCCAGAATCGTAAGTGAACCACCACCTTCAATCTTCCTCGCAGCACCAAACAGCTTTCTGGGGACCTCCATAGCCCTGGCATCTATCCCGCCAGACATTGTACGTCCCCTGCCACTCTGCTGTGCATTATGTACCCGTGAAAGTCTTGTCAACGAGTCAACCACGATCATCACATCCTGGCCTTCACCGGCTTCCTTGCAGGCCCTACCATGGAGTTCATTAGCTACTCGCACATGCTCTTCATAGCTATGATCAGAAGAAGACGCATAAACTTCGGCCGGTACACTTCGCTTAAAGTCAGTAACCTCCTCTGGCCTTTCATCAATAAGCAAAGCGTACAGCTTTATTTCGGGGTATGCCTCTCCCACTGCTTGGCAGATATGTTTCAGCATAGTGGTTTTGCCACAGCCCGGTGGAGCCACAATCAAGCCACGCTGCCCCTTACCAATTGGCGTAATCAAATCCATCGCCCTTACCGTAAGTTGCTGAGAACCAGACTCAAGGCGAATAGGCTCAGATGGATTAATAGCTACTCCATTTAAGAACCGTTTCTTTGGATCAGAAGTATCCTCTTCCTTTTTATAAGCCCTCTTAGGCTCCGTATTTCTCTTTACCTTTAAGGATAATATTTTTCTGGACATAACATGCTCTTTATAAATCAATCGAGACCGGGGAGATTATTAATGATTGTCGATGGCTGGACAAAAGATTAGTACTCCCCCAAATTGGATACTATAGCCAGAACTTGCGGCTAAGCAATTACCCTTCCGAACCCAAGGCAGACAAATAGTCCTATTAAAACCCTAGAATACCGATTAACGTCAGCCGTAGCCATTGAAACACCAATCAGAATGAAAAAAACGAAGAACCGCTACTGATTGAAGGTGCACACTAGGACACCCACAGATTGTAAGATGACACTGGAAATGATACAGGCTTTCCACGTTAACGGCCATTTCTCCTGGTCTGGCTCGGACGAAGTGAAATGCTGAAAAAATATACTTTAGGTTGGAAAATTGCGTGAATTAGCCAACCTAAAGGAATAGCATCGAAAAGCCGGGAGGAAATAGTGGCGTGTCACCAAAAGGAAGCATTGGCAGTCGCCTATGCCATGCACCCAGCGTATATTGAACTGAATACAGGCTTGCCGTACAGCCTCTTCTGATCACAGCAGGCTTTAAAAGCGGCTTTCAAAGTTCAGATTGAGATAGAGTCAATGCCTGGGCGAAATGCCAAGCCGATCTAGGACAGGGGGCGTTTTTGTGCAATATAACCTCGTTTTCCGATGTCTAAATGTCGGCTACTCCAGTCCACTAGCTCCAAGTAGTGATCCAGCTGAAAAGGTAGCCCTTTCGGCATATTCAAATGTTCAGTGCCGACAACCGGGAGTAGATTTTGGGGCCGCTCATTTGAGGCTGCCGCACGAATACGCTGTTGAATTGAAGTGTAATCAGATTCTCAGGTGTCTTGGCGATATTGGCACGGATCGAGGAGGTCTACATAAGCCATAGAAGCAGCCTGGGCTCTTTCATCCAGTAAGGCTTGGGACTGAAACGGCCTTCCCGAAATCAACCTGTACAAGTGTCTTCAGCATTAGCTTGGCGAGCGACAGATTCATTTAAATATCGCATAAACCAGCTGATATCCGTTAGGCGCTCCCGCCATAGAGAGAGGATTTCTTTATTTCATCACTTCGCATCGGCGCCACTTAGTTAAGGAACAATTATTGGATCAAGTAAGACTAACTAAAGCGCCGCTGTAAATTATCGACTGCAATTGATATTCGCCCACCCAAATTTAATTTCATCTCTTTTATGACATCAGAGTTAGAATCGAGAATGTCACTTCGAGAAAAGTACTTCAGGTTGAACCTGGTTGACTTCGGTGTTTCAGCATTAAACTCCATTAGCATGGCGGGTAATAGAGGGAGAAGATCACCCTCAGTGTAGAAATCTTGATTCAATCGGCTTTTCTTAACTTCTATAACAAGGGTTGCTTCTCCTTCAGGCATGACGATCACTTCTTGATATGTTTTTCCGATCATGCCATGGGGAAGTTCGTTGTGAGAGGCAATAGAGGTTACCCCTGGGAACCATTCTCCGTAATTTTCCATGTTGGTGACGTACTCAAAGAACGTGTTAATCGGACGTTTAACCGTGATCGCGACTTCCGCTAATAAAATCATTATTTACTCCGGGTTCGTTATTTACGAGTCCACTATATTGTTCTTTTTGAATGACAAAAAGTGACCTATAATGCGATCGGAGTTTCCATTTTGGAAAGTGATATGTCGAAGTTTACCCAGTATGAGTCTTTTGTGGCTGTTGTTGATTCTGGCAGTATTCGGCTTGCCGCTGACAGTCTAAACAAGACGCCATCAGCGCTTAGTAAGCAGATTACAAACCTGGAGTATGATCTTGGCGTGCAGCTATTTGATCGCTCCAATAAGCAAATGGTACTTACAGAGCATGGCGCAAGCTTTTACAAAAGCAGTGCTGCAATACTAAGGCAAATCAGCGAATCAGAAAGGCGCATTCAGTATGATAACGAGCGCGTCGAAGGGGACCTCAAAATAACGTTATCCCGGTCTTTGGTTGACTCAAGCTTGTCTTCTTGGTTAAGTGAGTTTTCTGAGCGTTATCCAAATGTTAGATATCGGCTGGAGTATTCCGAATCCATTATAAACTTTAGTGATTCTGATCTTGATTTTGCTTTTAGAATTGGTGAGATTGCGGACAGTACACGTTTAATCTCCCGCGAGCTATGTGAGGTTCGACCCACATTTTTTGCAACGACAGAATATCTCGCGACCCATGGTACGCCTACTCAAATCTCTGAACTTACTTCCCATCGCGTTGCCATGCCACCTCTCGAGGACCTTTCACCAGAAGTAAGAAAGTGGTTAAAGAACAACAAATTTAATAATCAGACGTATGCTCACCATAGAATAAATGATGTTCACGCCATTCAAACCATGGCGCTAAAGAATATCTGTATTGGGTTCCAGTTGCATCAGAGTATTATTAAGCTAATTGAATCGGGACTGGTAATACCTCTTTTCCAAAACAACAAGTTACCACCTAAGAAACTCAGCCTTGTATATCGTCAATCTCAATACAAAGCTAAACAGATCGAAGTTTTTAAACGATTTATTTTCGAGAAATATAATAAAGAATAAGATGGCGGAGGGGCTAAATGATATTTCCTCTGCTCTAAATTCACACGATAATCGACATATACCAGCCCACGATGGGGCAACCAAAGACTGGGGGATGTTGCCAACAGTGTCTTATATTATGCTTCTGTTCGTCAGATTGTAGCTTTGCTAGCGGCCCCTCCCCTCATGGATGGCTTTATCCTAGAGAGAGGCGTTGTGCAATTCTTTCTGGGTTCGATCAACTTTAGATGTATAACAAATACTGGTAGCTTTATTCGACCCCTCAGGTCTCCGAAGGATACCCAGTTTATGTGGCTCCCTGTGGTCTCAGTTTCGTGAAAAAAGGGACAGGTAATATTTGGTTGCTCTGCCTCAGCGGCCATCAATCAAAACGCAGAAAATCTCTATTCTAGTTATTAATAAAAAATTTTTTAAATTTAAGTATTTTAATAAATCTTAAATTATTAAGTGCAAGCTTGATTGATTTAAATGGGAATCTACCCACTATTACCTTAAAGCAATTATTATTCGATATCGCATAACGTTCTTCATCACCTTCCATACGCAAAAAAACACCATTGATACCCTTCAGTCTGCCTTAGGTTATGAGCCCTTGCTATTTTCATTAGCAAGCTTAGTAAGGATCTTAATTGCTTGATTAAGTAAAACTACATAATATACTTCATGGGGTGGTTAATTTATGGAAAGGGGCTATAAAAATAGTTTTTTAAACACAGCTAATAAGGCACTTATAAAGTGCTTCATTCTCACGTGTATGTGTTTGGCTCTAGGCTGCGATAATAGTGGTTCTGACAGCAATGACACACCCAAGGATACCACAACAGCAAGTGAATCGTTGCTGGCACAATTTGGCGATGCTCAGGGCCGCTTTAGCAAAGGAACAATGCAGGCGCTATTAGAATATGAGGATACGTCGAACACATTGGCTCTTGTGCAGCTTATCGCCGTGAGTGATACCTATGGATTTAGCAACTACGAGAGCTCGATTGAATCAGTATGGTCTAACGTAGGTGGAGGCACTATTTTTGCGAGTACAGTAGCGGCAACTATGTTCGCTGAACGGGAATTTAGTGTGATTCGTATCGCCGAATTTCCGAACATTGATGCACTACTAGAAGCTATTAATTCAGACGATTTTACAACCGCTATAAATACGCTGTATGGAGCTTCAACTGATCAAACTTGGATATTAGGAATACCTGGGAATCTTCCGTTTGAACCTTCCGGTTCCTTCTCTGACCCAAGCCTGGATAATCTTGATGAAGACGAAGCCATTGAACTACTTCTCAATACAGGCGTATTGGATGATAGCGGCGATGCGGTATCGCTTTACACAAATATCGATGTCATGATCGATATGATTGTCAGCGACTCACCCTCCCCATTTTTTATGATGAACCTCATCGACTTTTATGAAACAGCACAATATTCTGACGGCCGAGAAACAGAATTAACCGGCGAAGAAGCTAATAGCATCTATGGTGAAACCATTGGGCTAATACTCTTTTCTTACAACAGCGGCCCTACCTATTCAATGGATGTTGATATTGTTTTGACTGAAGATACTATCGACTGGGAAAAGATTATGATTGTGCGCTACGCCAGTCGTGATGCCTTTTTAAATGCTTTCTTAAACCCTGCCGCACAGGAGGCTTTAGAACATAAAGAAGCTGGATTAGAGAATACTTTTGTTTACGTAACAGAGCTAGCTGAAACCAGCACGGAAAATTAACTATCCTTTTCAAGGCAGTTAAAACCATAACAGGACAAGCTAATGGATACTACGTAACAATACTTCCGGTGGGAAGCCTTCCTCCATTGAGTAGACGCCGACCATTTGAGCAGGCTACACACTGGGACACCCATTTATTGAAAGATGACAGCAGAAACAGTACAGCGCTTCTGTCTTAACGACTATTTCTCCTAGCCTGGTGTAGGGCAAGGTAGAGTACTGAAAAATTGTACTTTAGGTTTAAAAATTACGTAACTTTGGTCAAATAGGCCTTTGGATTGCTCAACTGAGGTGGCAGCACGAATACGCTACTGAATGGAAGTGTGATCAGAGTCCAGCGAGGTTTTTTCAATGTCAGCTCGGATAGGATTGAGATCGACATAGCCTATGCAGGCAGCCAAGGCTCTTTCATCCAGTAACGCCTTAGACTTGAGCCAGGAGAAGCCTGTACAGTGATCTTCTATGTTGGCTTGGTGGACAATAGATTCGTTTAGGCAGTGCATGAACCAGCTGATATCCATTAATCACTTTCGCCATAGCTCAATCAACTCTTTAAGTTTGCTCTCTTCACAAGGGTCCAGAGAGGCACCATGAATGAAGCGCTGAGCCAAGTTAGATGCTTTAAATGGTTCTTGCCAGCGGGGAATGACCTCAGTATCAGACCAAGTATTGGCCGTTATAGCATCAATATAGAACACCACATGATAGTGATTGCTCATTACCCCATAGGCAGCGATATCTCCCGCAAAGATAACAGCCAGCCTTTGCATTTCAATCTCAATCCACTGACGTCGGTGCTCATAGTCCCTCCCCCACCTCCATAAAGGAATGCTCTGCTTACACAGCGGGAGACTCAGTGACAGTTTGGAGTCATATCAAGAGAGATCTGTGAGCGGCGAGGCTGGGTGATGGGGTATGGGCTTAACTGTTGATTTTCGTATTGTGTCAATGGTTGTGAAGCCTTAAGCTCTACCTTTGATAGATGTAAAGAAACGGCCTTCTAAGATAACATAAACCGGCTCATTTCTGTGGCGGCTGAGTAAAACGTTACGTGAAATCGATATGAACAAAGTAGAGCTTGCTCGAAAATATATGGACATATTCTATGAAACAAAGGACTTTGATTCATTAGACCTAATACTATATGAAAAGCTGGATTTTGAAGGGCCATTGTTTAAGTGTAAATCGGCCAAAGAATATATAGAATCTCTGAAAGCTTCGCCTCCAGTTGATGTATCGTATGAGATGGTAGAAGAGTTTCACAATCCGAATTCAACATGTTACATATATAAATTCACTAAAAACTGTAGAAGTACATTAATGGCTCAAACGTTTCATTATAAGGTGGGTCGTATTAGCAAAATTCGTCTTGTTTTTAATCCAGAGGAAATCTCATAAACCAGGTCGATAGTTTCTAGATACCAGCCCCATATCATCCATCAGGTGGGCAGGTCCGCAATAGGCAGCTCCCTATCCGTAATGAATATCTACCCATTGGAGATGCCCCCTAGCCATCGCATCTCCAAGCTAAGCGTTGTAAGGAGTTTCTGCTCTTCAGTTCACAGTTTTTTACTGGCGGCTTCTTCTCCACAAGACCTCTCGGTGTTGCAGTTGCCATTCGCCAGTAGTTAGCATTTAATGGAACCCATTAAATGGTGATCTCCCTACAGGGGACTTTCACCCCATTAGTCCACGACCCTACCGGGCGTACAAAGTAGAAGTGCCTGATACCAAAACCTTTGATATCAAGTGCCTTAAGAGTTACAAACCTAGAGATAGCAATGATAAAGTACATTTTTCCTTTTTTGTTTCTGATTACTTTCAGTAAATATTCCATCGCGAACGGCTTTGTTGAAAAAAGTATTTTTGGCAACCAAGTAAAGATACCCACATTTCATGAGTATAAACCAATTTGTGAATCTGATTTTGAAATCTGGGATCACTTAAACACAATATATGGCCGCCCTGGGAGTGTACATCTTTTATCATGCTTTTCAGATATTGACCTTAAAGACTCCGAATCTGATGGGGCGGGCGGTATTGTAATGTTATTTTTTGATAATCGATATAAAGATGGCGATATATCTAAACAGAGTTTTGTTGATGTCAAAAATAATTTTTCTGATGAGCATCAAAAAATAATTGAACTCACAAAAAAACAAGTCAATTCAAATACTAATATTCAGCTAAGAACAGGGATTTCGATGGACAACATATCGGGATCTGACAATGTTAGCACCAGGGTTCTAAAAGATAGCAACAGCACTTATTTATGGCAAGTTGATATGAATGTATCGTATGAGCTTGACGGCTATCAAATAGAAGAGCGTACATTTAAGATTATTGGATATATTCTAGTTGATGGATGGCCGATAAAAATTAATGCAATATTTACGGACTACCCTCAAGATGAAAAGCGTCACACCATAAATATGGTACTTGAGTGGGTGGATATGATTACGCTCGAAAACAATAGTTAACTAATTATATTGATCTCGCTGGATTAAAGCGAATAGCCGGTAGTTTCTAACTACCGGCCCTACCCCACCCATCGTGTGGGTGCTCAAAGGCAGATTTCTTATCCCTAGTGAACTTCTACTTAGCGGTATTGCCAAGAGATTCTTCATTTGAATTGAGTGTCATGACAGTACATTAGCTCAACCTTATACCCAAATGAAAACACGCGGGCTGGGCCTAACTATTAGCCAGGAGCGACCCTGACATATTCATAGCACCAAGATAAACAGACCTCCCCAGATAAGAACACTACACAACTACATTATTGACTCTACTCATTAAATTATGTAGCTTCGATATGCTTGACCACATCCCCTCCAGACGAACCTCTATATACTGCTTCTATTTGTCAGATCGTAGTTTTACTAGCGGCTACCTTCCCACAAGACCTCACGGAGTTGTAGTTGCCATTCGTTAGTAGTTAGCATTTAATAGCCCCCATTAAGCGGTGACCTTCCTACAGGGAACTTTCACTCCATTTGATCACAGCTATGCTGGCCGTACCAAGTTGCCGCGCAAACACGGAGTAAAGCTGGGGTAGGCTCGCCAGTGTGCGGTCCGCCAGTGGGTAAGATGTTATGCATTGAGGGATAAAAATGCCGATTGATGAAATTGGGATAGGTATTTTCGGAGCTATATTTAGGTTTCTTGGATGGCTATTATTCGAAGTCACTATTGAAGTACTAATAAAAGGTCTAGGGTATCTAATTTGTCGCCCCTTCAAGAAAGTAGATATAGATGGTGCTTTCTGTATTGTTATGGGGCTTATAGCTTGGGTAGTAATATTAATCTCAGTAATGTTAGTTACAGATTGGGTATCTAAGAATATAGAAATTCACTCATGCCTCGATGGTGGTGGTCACTTTAATTACCAATCAAGCGTATGTGAATATGAATAATTAAAGAGCACTAAACAAAGCTACCAAAATTGACAGAAGATCACTGAATCTGCTGTTACAATGCTCATTTTGTGCTTAATAGTACAAACAACCCCCGCCTTTTATAGCCTCGTTATAGGTCCTAGAGTATGAGCAAAGTATGGAGAGAAACTGCAGACCCCCAAAAGCACATTGACTACATAAGCACACGAAACGAAGGTGGTGTTACAGTCAAAGCTTCAAGAGATAATTTAATTGACAACTGGGTTTACTTCGCAACCGCGTGTAATTTCACCTTCCAGTTTTCGAGTATTGATCAAGTACAAGAATGCAAGGACTATTTTTTAAAGTCCATACACCCTTCTACCCAAGAAGCAGGTCACGATTTAGAGCATTATTGGCACCCTTGGTATTCAAAACTGCCCAAGGGTATAAATAAAGGTGTTAAGCGTCAGAAAGTTATCAAAGTGTTAGACAGTATTTTAGATAAGTGGAGCAATCCATAACAATTGCAAACAGGCTGCTACGGTCCTTTGGCCCTTCACGGGATGGTGTACACTATTCACCAGCGTCCTTGTTGTAGCCACAACGCATAAACAACAAAGCAAAAAGAGTATGGAAAACATAGAAATACCCAAAGATATTGTACAGTTTGTAGATAATCTTATCGATTCAGGTAAAGAAGAATTCGAAGTAATAAAGATACAAGTACTCCAGGATGAAACCAAGCAGCATGACGATGATCTAATTAAATCGATAGTTCATGAGTTCACCCAAATATTACAACGTTTGGCATCGGTTTTAGAGAATAAGTACGGTCCAGCCAAAATCGTATTAAATGCAGATTTTGACGAAGAAGAGGAAGATGAGTTCGAAGAAGGCGACGAAGAGTTTTACATCCCATGCTCGTTTTCATCCGCAGTCTGGACTACTGATGACTTCACTCTTTATCTGGGTGTATGTCAGGAAGATAGAGAGTTTCCTATAGTTTTAGCCGTTGGTGTAGAGTACTAAAAATGCCTAACAATGAATCCAAGTATGTTCCGGCGGCAAAAAGATGCCGTCGAAACGGGATGTGAGCCTATGAAGAAGTTAAAAATATTCGGTTCTTTGATTGTAATTTTGGCTTGTGAATCTGCGACACTCTCGCTCTTAACCTTTCTGGGAGATCACGTATTTATAGGAGGCCGGTTAGCGGAAGACGCAGAAAATATACTGATACTTTTTCTCTTCTTTTTCTTCTACAAGCTATTATTCGAGATATTACCACTCACTCTCGTTTATCGTCCGGAAGCCATCGAAAGGGGATTAACTGCTACGCAGTTCTTGAGACGACGCACATACCTGTCAGCGGCAACCACATTTGTATTGATATTGTTGGCTATGGATATGCCTATGGGGGGGGCTAGCGGTGTATCATTTTATACATATATTGCCGGTTCTATATATTCCATCAGTCTTTATAGCATTTTTGTTTTATCGAAATTTAGTTGTCGGATGCTGGTTAAGAGGGAGCCCTAGTGCGCGCACATGACAAACGCAGGCTAAATGCTCCACCCTACGGGCCTCCGTATAAGGCCCAAGACTATGCATTAAGCACTATAGTGTCCAGCAGAGCATAAGCACAAATGCGCATTGTTAGAGCGCCTACTTTTTGTGGGCAAGGCCAACGTAGAGAGTATGAATAAAAAACAGCTATTTGATAGAGTGATTCACTCCGAATTTCCTGCCAAGAAAGATTTATTGCAATTACTTTCCAAGGACGCAGTACTTATTAACTCGAAGGAAGACGTTCCGCTAAAAGTAAGATCTTTTCTTGGACCAATTAGAAGTAAGATTAAAGTCATGGAAGAGCAGTATGAAACTACACTCTATATTTATAATGCTTTGAGACAGTCAAAGCATCTTATATCTATGTGGAAGGATATTAGCTATCAACCGTGTGCTACGGTACGCCTAGAAAAAAATCAGGATTTTTACTATTTGATTTTTTACAATCCAGACAGTATCGACGTGTACGGAGCTATTCAATACGTAAATAGCATATCTAAAGAAACTCATATTAGAAGGATCTCGCAAAATTTATAACAACTAGCTATACTCGATCACCCACACTCCGCTCATTTTGTATTGTACGCTATGCTAGCAAAAATTGGGACCATTCCGATGGCCGCTGAACAAGGTATCATGGCGACTAGTGAAAGAACGTAATATGGACAATACAGATTACAAGACACACTTAGGACTCTAGAAAGCAGAGAGAGCTTATGGGGCATGCTAATTGCCACCATTATTGGCTCTATTCCAACTATCGCCATCTTCTATTCTGCTCCAGAATTATTCATATCAGTATTTGGCTGGGTTATTCCTGGAGTAGTATTAGGCGGATTTGTTCGTCTGGCAATAAGTGCTCACAGCTTGAAGTTACGCCTAATACCCGCCATTTTAATATTTCTACTTGGGCCCATGCTATTCTATGTAACCATGAATCCGTTTACACTATTCATTGGCTTGATGAACATGTTCATAGTTTTGCTGATAACTAGGCCTAATCTCTCAAAAGAGGAAGAGCGCGCATTTTGGTTGCAGAGACAAGGGAAGCTTCAGCCATAACAATGCCAGCCAGTATACTCCGAGCCATCGGCCTACGCGGGACAATAACCATAAGGTCATTTTAGATTGAGAATCTATGTATTTTTAATAATCATGTTTTCTGCTCAGGCAGCACTCGGTTGCTACTGTGTAGAATCTCCACTTAAGGAGAGATATCTGGAGTCTGACTATGTCTACCTTGGCCAGGTTCGCTCTTCTACTCTTGGCGACGATGATGTCGTCACCAACAAATTATTTGTACTTGAGAAATTAAAGGGCACTGCAGATACTTTGGTAGTAAAAAACACACTCTTTGCCGATGATTTGTGCGCATCCCACATGGTGGTCGGGTACAAATATTTGGTTTTTGGAGAATTTGGCTCAACACCTAAGATTCACTCATGCTCACACACTCGTTTGCTCGGGGACATTGGCAAAGAAGGGTTGGCTCTACTCCGAGAAATGTCTAGCAAGCAGTAATCTACTACCGGCTGGGCCTTCACATGATGTTACTTTTCAAGAGACATATAAAATATATACCTCAAGTTTTAGCTTTCGTAGCAGGTATAGCTATTACTGCAGGATCAGGATTGTATTTTCTTAAACGAGAAGTCGCTTCACAAGTAGCTTACATGAATGCTTTAGCGATCTACCAGATAATCGATGGGCTCGAAAATGACAGAATTACAAAAGCTCCGAAAACTGAAGAGTGGTTATGTCATCTCGCATTTAGAATGGAGTACAACCTAAAGTCAGTATGGCCTAAAGTGGCAAAAGAATATGTCTTTCCTGCTAAAGCCAAATTAGTATCACATAGGAAAAACGTAGGGTTACAAGAGTGTGATAATCAACAAAGCAATCAAAGCAAGTTATAGCTACGCCGTAAGAAGCCTTCCCCATCGAATAGATGCCTACCTTATTTGCTCCACCTATTAAAGCACATAGCTTCGCCGTCTCTGAACGCCCCGCTTCCAGACTAGGCTTTATAGAATGTTTCTTTTCGTTGGATCAAAGTTTCCTTAGCTGCTTTCTTCCCACAAGACCTTGCGGTGCTACAGTTGCCATTCGCTAGTAGATAGCATTTAATGGGGCCCATTAGACGGTAGTCTCGCCACAAGAAACTTTCGCCCCAACACTTTATGAGAAATAATGAAAGCCACCATCAACAGCTATGATTGTGTTGACCATGATCCAATTGATCAGTGGGTGCCAAATGACCCGTATGATGTGGATATATGGGTTAATTGTACAATTGGGCCTGATACCGAAAGCGGCGATAACTTTCAAGTTCATATCGTTACACCAAACAACCTCTGCAGCAAAGGTTCTACCAAATACGCCATCATTCTTTATGAATACAGTTGGATGAAGGTGTTTCGCACGGTAGAGTCAATGCTTGAACAATGTCAATGTACGAGCTGGGTAGGTATTAGCAATCAATTGGCTAATCTTATGCACTGGGAATATGAAAATTACAAGCCATAAGTAAGGGGTTAGCCGTGTTACTACATAACATAGCAGTGCATCATTTCCCACTACGTGGACAGGGTATCCATTTCACAGCTCCACTACTAAACAACAGCAGATGCTTACCGTACTAGGTTTTCAAATGTATCAAGAAAGTCATTCGCTATTAAGGAAAGTAATTTTCGATTGTGCGTTCCTAGCACTCAATTCAGTTTTACTTCTCAGTGGCTCACTCATAATTTTTAATGGAGATACAGCAGGCAAGCCTCCTGAGGTAATCAAACTATTGCTCTCTAGTGTGTGTTTTCTTGGCGCGGCCCTAATGCTTTTTGGGTTAATTTGTCAGATTAGAAGAATTAGCAACTTACAAGGAGGTTGGTATATTGAACTAAATAGCCACTCTATCAGATTTGAAACACCTGATGATGAGGTAGATCCATTCGATTTGGACTTCACAAAAGTCAATAAATTATCTAGGGAAGCATATGAAGATGACGGAATATGGTACAAATGGTTTATCTACACTGAAAACGATGATAAAGAATTAAAGAGACCATTTGACCTTGGTCCATTTTCGGAAGAGAAAATCGCAGATAAAATTAATAGATGTTACGGTATAAGGGTGGTTGAAGTCAACATTAACGGTCATAGTTCTGAATGGCAATATACCCTATGGTTTAGACTAAAGTCACTGCTTAGCTCGATTTTTGGAGCTTTAATATTTTCATCTTTTGTCATTCCTGGGTTATTTTATCTTGTAAAGGTGATACAGTAGTTTGATTATTGGCCAATTTGGCGCGAGCAGTTTGCTTTAGCCTTTTGGACCTCTGCGGACGTTATGGGGTAAGAGATATCAAGCAATGATCACAAGATTGGAAATGTTCAAACCATAAACATGGTAGACAAAGATATGCCTGAAAAGGTTGAAACCTATTTGCTGCCCAAATCAAAGACATACAGTTGCGCCAAGAGTTAGAGAGCCCCCAAATTTTAGACTAGGTTTAGCATGATAATAAAACTAGATAATTCAAACGAAGAAATAGCAAATCAGATTTTCATAATATTTCAACGCTCCTATAATGTTGAAGCTCAATTGATAGGTGCCGCTGACTTTCCTCCACTATCGCGAAGTGCGCAAGATATAGAGAAATCCAAATCGCAATTTTATGGATTTATTGAAAATGAGTGTCTAGCCGCAACTATTGAGATTGCTATAGAAGATAAGCGATTAGAAATTAATAGTTTAACTGTTGATCCAGATTATTTCAGGAAAGGAATAGCAGGTAAATTGCTAAGCTACATCCTAGATGAATTTGAATTTATAGAAGCAATTGTAGAAACAGCTGCTGTAAATGAGCCCGCAATTAATTTATATAAAAAGTATGGTTTTGTTGAGTTTAAACAATGGATTCCGCCTCATGGCATTAAAAAGGTGGCATTATCATTAAAAAATGCGCTATAAAAAGAATAGCCGGTAGTTTCTAGCTACTGGCTACCCACACCATCCATCATAGGGTCCGCAATAAATTTCTATCCGGTGACAGCATCAAGCAGGTCTTAACCATCTCCAGGGTAATAGTCTCGGTATTAGGCCATTAGACGATCAGCTGACATCTGTTTAATCACCTTGATTATTACGCGGTATTGTTCCACCACTTTTTTCTATTCCTGTGATCGTGGCTAGTTGATTGTGCCTATTTATATAATCAGCAGTGGCAGCTTGATAGTAACAAGCTAAGCATAACCTCCTAGATAAGAGCGTGAACTTTCACTACACAACTACATCATTTACTCTACCCATTTTATCACTTGCTTTGTTGCCTTTGGCCACCTCGCCTCACGGCTAAGCTCTGTATGACAGTCTCTTTCGCACTTCGTAACTTTGCTTGAGACTCCCTTCCCACATGACCTCACGGTGTTTCAGTTGCCATTCGCTGGTAGTTAGCATTTAATACCTCTCTTAAACGGTGATCTTTTTACAACGGGCTTTCACCTCATTAGTTCGTACCCATACGGCAGTACCAAGACAGCATACTGTGTGCCCTCGGCCCCGGACAGCTTACGCTTTGCTACGGGTTACTAAGGCGTTAAATGCTAAGGAAACTATGAATATTACATTACGCTCAACCGGGTTATTTGGAATTCTATTTTTTGGAATTCTATTCTCTATTACATTCTTGTCACCTGAGAGCATAGAAGAATCCGCAAAAGGATTCCTAATTACCACCTATGCTAAGCTAATTTTCAGTAACCTTTCTGGCATCGGTGGTGTCCGAAGTGAGACAAAGGCAAGTCGGGGAATAAGTGCTGACAAATCAAATCTCCGATTAAATCGATATTGGAACTCAGCCAAATACCGCTGTGCATACTTCGGCCTAATTGCATGGTAGGTGCTACGTAGAGCACTCTTTAAATTACCGAGAACCGTGTTCACCCAATAAAATTCAGGCTCCTCAACGGAACTCCGACCGCCACCACAAACGATCTTGTCATGTGCACATCCGGCAGCTGTAACGGCATTGAAGCACGCAAGACCATCAGAGATCACTGTACTGCCGTTGCAGAGGTGGTTTTTGCTCCAGGCAGAAATTTCACTGCTCCTGAATCACTTGACAATAGAGAGCTTGATACGTGTTGGCCGTCCTTCCTTGGTGGTTTCGACCGCAGCCACAAAAGGCGTTTTGCCCTTAGCCCCACGCCCGGGTTTGCATCCTGTACGCTCTCCCCCGAGATAGGCATCATCCAGCTCAATGAAACCAGATAGCTTGTATTGGAGGTCTCGCTCCATCATCACCTGCATTAGTTTGTGCTTCATTCGCCAAGTTGCGTTGTATGAGATACCCAAATGACGTGATAACTCCATACAAGAGATGCCTTTCTTATCCTGGGTGATGAGAAAAATCCCAAGGAACCAAGTAGTTAGGGGCAACTTGGTGGAATCGAAGATCGTACGGGAAGTGATCGATGTCTGGCGCCGACATCGATTACATTGTTTGAGCTTTCGGTGAGATAGATCACAATACTTGTCATAACCACAGTGAGGACAAGAAAATCCGTTTGGCCAACGCCACTGGCAGAGAGCCTCGAAACACTGCTCTTCGGTACCATATTCTTTGAGGAACTGGGTCAAACTAATACCTTTCTGGAACTGCACCTTATTACGAGCCATGATCTATTCCCTTATGAATCAGCCGATTAACTGTATTTATATACAGTTAATCGTGACTTAGCAAGGGTGGTAATTAGGAAAGGATTTGTAAAATACCAAATAGAGAAGGAGGTTCGAGAAAAACAGCATCTTGTAAGCGAATCTACAGTTGCAAATCAAGCGCTGAGCATTGCTAATAGACTTGGACTGGAATCGGAAAAAATTAAAGAAGACTTAGATAACAATCTACCGCAAAAAATAGCAAGTGTAATTGCCTCTATGTGTGGTTATGACTGTGAAAGACAAAAGGCTTTGGCTCAGTCTATCACAGCAGGCTACCTCGATCGCCTTAAGAGCATTAAAGTTGCGCAACATACACTCGGCGATCTTATTAAGGGAAAGTACCTTGAGATAGTGGGAAATTTAAAACTTGACCTTCGTATATTCCTTGGGTCAAATTTTCTAATGTTTCTTATCCTCTTGGCCGTATCTTTCGCTAAACCAAAAGCAGTAGCTCACTTGTTCTTACCTGCAGTTCTTTTGTTCGTTGCTACCATCATATCTTCCGCCATATACACATATGGTCAAGATTGGTTTTATACCATCTTGTATAATGACTATATGGGTTTTGGATACCTGGCCTATATCTCAGTCATTTTTGGCTTGCTGGTTGACATCGCACTTAATAAGGCACGAGTGGCAACTGAGCTAATAAATGGTATAGCAAACGCCTTGGGCTCGGCACTTTCGGTACTTCCGTGCTAAAAATATATTGAAATCGGGCAGCCGGCAGCTTCCGGCTGCCACGCTATCCATTATTCAGGTCTGTAATGTGCAATTCTCTATCCATAATGAATTCCGACTCGCAGACAATTATCTGTTTTGAGGCAAATAGGCATCCCCCCCGAGAAAACCATACATCGATGCGTTTGTCCAACTCAGAACAGACTAAAAGTTTGAAATGGCTTTCAGAATTTATGATTTAGGTAGAGCTAGAGAATATATACCTAATCTGCTTGAACGTTTTTTTGATAAAAGACTAAAAGGCCTGAAAAGCTTTTATATCACTGAGTGTTTAGAGGCCGCTCATGCACAAGGAATAGTAACCAAATCGCTGTGATCGCACTTAACACCATCGCTACAATTTAGATATAACCCACTGATTCTTAATGGTTTTTGAGTGCTTTTATGGTAGATTGATCCCTGAATAGTATAAAGCGGTAGTAAAATATGAAAAGTAAATTTTTGCTTTGTGGTTTAGCTGTTTTAGCTTTGCCTTTTGTTTTTCATCAGAAAATAATTGAATTTACCTTTGTAAATCCATATGCAGAGTGGGCTGAAAAAATTGATGCTGACGGCCTCCAGGTTGGTCACCCTCTAGATCAGAAGCACCTTGATATTGCGAAAGAGATAGGCATTAAGAACCCTGAAAAAATAAGACTGGTTTATGTGGATGAAGTGCCATTTCCACGTGAGAATTCACTTCTAAAGTTTATTGGCGAGACAGCCGGACTTATAGGCGACGGAGTTGTGAATAATGCACAAGTATTTGGTTATTCTATATACATAAGAAAGGGATTCCAGATGGATACTCCGAAGTTGGCACATGAGCTTGTTCATGTTTTGCAAGTAGAGCGAGCTAGCTTTAAGGACGTCCTTTCTGGCCATTTGTTAGGTGTGTTAGAGCATGGGTATGAGGATTCCCCTATTGAAGCCGAAGCATTTAAAGCAAATGTTAAATACAGAGAATACTAGTAAGAAATTATAGTTAATTAATCCAGTGGATGCTTTGAGGTCCGCTTTATTTTGGGCGGGAATTTCTAGCGTAGCCAAAACTACGCTACCGTCCAATGAGCCGCTAAGCAATGCATTTTACGTATCAACAAGGAAGGTAGTTATGGATGAGTTAATTGGGGAGATAGGTAGAGGATTTCTCCGAGGTATAGGTTATATCTTAGCAGAAATATTCTTCGGCACCATCTGCTACTGGATTGGCTGGCCCATCTGTAAACTAATCACTCTCGGCCGCTAACCTTCACCAAAACAAACTTTCTATCTAGATAGTTATAACGGCAATAGTCATGGTTTTTGGTGTAGTGCCACCGGCCTTGTTGCAATAGTTATAGCGGGCTTATTTGCTGCCAGACAGTTTTAATATGTACAAAATATATAACAAACAATAGCTCGTACACTCTTAAAAAACACTGAGTCGGACTGCCTACGTACTACTTCGCCCTGTTTTGGTCGCTGATATACTGGGCGCTAGCAGACAAGGAAAAATCGATAATGATCGAACCGTTATTCAGAAACACGCATAATTAAGATCAAGAAATGCTTAAGGCATTCGCTCAAGCATCGAACACTATTACTGATTTCATCGATCTTGTGAAATCCAGTCCTAAAGCCATTTACGCAGCAAAGCTAAGGTTTAGATATCCAGATTTATCTGAAAAGCTTGGAGAAGACCGGTTTCTATACCTCTGGCTGTCAAATGTATATTTCCATGCCGAAGAAAACTTCCTTTCAGGAGTATTCTTCGAAGTCCCAGAAGAGCTTACAAAGTGGCATCAAGTAGGTGAGCGACTTGGTTTCGGTCCAGAAGATGTATTTGATTGGATGGTGATTGAAAATGGGCATGTAAAAGGTGCTTACACCTTGCGGGTAACAAGAGAGCAGCTTGGTTCGGAAAAAGAAAAACAGGAATATGACTCATATATTGGAATTTCATCATATGAGCCAATTTAGAAGGAAAGTGCCTAACTAGCGAATGTCGTTCGTTGCTATCGCGACCAGACAGCTTACTTCACACTTCAGCCACAGCAAATTCGAACTTCATATCGACCACCCAGCAATGAATCGTTGAACAACTATCCGTTTTCACACACCTCCAAGCCATATTCGCCCAACGATTTCTCAGACCTGATTTTTTTAGCTGGTGGTCGATTTACACCGATATGGCAGAGTTGAGTTTGGTGTGTTTAAAGCTTCGTGCTGGCGCTGCAACATCCTTAGTGGGTACTCTCGGCACAGCAGCGAAAGGCGACTTTATTGCCTCGGTAGAAGCACTAAGCGATGGCCTAGACTGAAGACTTCTGTCCAGTAAGCGCTTCCATCTAGTATCCTTCTTTCAAGGACAGCTGATTGGTACGGATTCCCATGACCTTCCTGCCCTAGATATTTGAAAGCTGTCCAGTCTACAGTACCCAGCTGCCGGCCTTTACTTTTGCCAAGTGTATCGGTTTTTGTGCACTTTAGGTTTAAAAGTTTGGTGCCGTCAGCTCAAAATCATTTAAAAATCATAAGTACTTCAGGTGTTTTGATATCGAACTGATTAAATAGCCCGCAGTTCATTTATTCGTTGATGTAAAAACAAGGACAAGCTGTGAAGCATTTTTGTAGTTCTATCATACTCCTGATCTCTCTTCTTGCGGTGAGTAGCCACGGTTGTAGCCAAGAAGCACTTCCCCTGCTGGAAGGCCCCTACCTTGGGCAAACACCACCGGGACTAACACCCAAAATATTCGCGCCGGGCTATGTCGCAACCCGGCATCGTGACTATAGCGGCTCTTTCACACCAGATATGACCGAGTTTTACTTTAGCCGAATGGATGTCGACACTGAAAAGTGGTTGCTCATTCGTTTCAAGCAGATAGGTAACCAGTGGCACGAATCCGTTGTTGGCCCAAGGGTCGGCCGCCCTCTACTTGCCCCGGATGGCAAAACCATGCATTTGGGGAACAAGTACATGGTGCGTACCGAATCAGGCTGGTCAGATATTAAAAGTATGGGGACGATGTTCGACCGCAAAGATTGGGGCATCATGCGTCTGACGTCTTCAGCTGATGGCACCATAGTATTTGACGACTACAAAAGCGATGACGTGCTACGTATTTCAACCGTTAGCAACGGCAAGCGGCAGCCACCTGTATTATTGGGGCCGCATATAAACTCTGGTAACTGGACAGCCCACCCCTCCATTGCCGCCGATGGCTCTTACCTCATCTGGGACAGCGAAAAAGGCGACGGTTACGGCGATAAAGATCTCTACATCAGTTTCCGCCAACAAGATGGTTCCTGGGGTAAGGCAATAAACCTGGGAGATACCATAAACACCGCCGGTAATGAGGCCAGCGCGTATGTGTCACCAGACGGTAAGTATCTGTTCTTCAATCACAACCCCATTAAGAGAGAAGACGGTGTCGATCCTGAGGGCGATATCTATTGGGTAGATGCGCAAATCATCGAAAAACACAGACCCAAATTCTAATCCGCGCAATACAAAGATACAGCCAGCCTAAATCGGGTAGCCGATAGTTTCAAACTACCGGCTCCAACACTACTCTCTTATGAGCCAGCGGCCACACTGATAGCTTTATAGTAGCTCGCTATATAAGAATATGAAATTTCATAATACAACCTCCGCATTCACGATCATGTAGTTTTGGTGTCCCTGACGACCTCACCTACAGGTCAAGCCTTATATCGTTTTCTGTTCGTCAGCTCGTAACTTTTCCAGGGTGTATTTCCCTCAGAATCTCGCTGTCTTGTAGTTGCCATTCGTTAGTAGTTGGCATTTAATGGAAGCCATAAACGGCGATCTTGCTATAGGGGCTTTCATTCCAGTAATCCAAGCTCAGCCAGAGGAAATTCCACTTCTCTGCGGCCACTGCTGGCGGGTATTATTCCGTTCTGTGGAGTATCCGATTTTGAAGAGAAGATATTGCTTACTAGTTACCGCTGTATTGCTGATTATTGGTGTTAGATAGGCTTCTTTGGGGTGATGCCGAATGTGATGATCAAGAACCAAAGTGGAATATAGGTAGACTCGGCAGTTGTTCAGCTTCCAAGCAATAGACTTAGGTTTGGTGCTGTAGCACCAGATGAGTCCCGGACAATTTACCGGTCATTGAGCAAAATAATGGAAGCTACAAATACACAATTGCTTTGAACTCTGGTGTGGATTTATCTGGGGAATGTGGTTACTTCACTGCGAGTGAGTTTTTCACCAACTTCGTAATTGTTGTTGGGCTGGCAAACGATGTGTCCTGTTCAAGCTGAGCGGCATACAATCAAATGAACCAGGCATTCGTCACTACAGTCCTTACAGTGGCAGGTGCAATATAGCTGTCGAGGCG
The DNA here is from genome assembly GCF_056311705.1 of Microbulbifer sp. ABM4_008. NCBI lineage: Bacteria > Pseudomonadati > Pseudomonadota > Gammaproteobacteria > Cellvibrionales > Microbulbiferaceae > Microbulbifer > Microbulbifer sp. ABM4_008. Next base: position 3,729,454 of record NZ_CM149970.1, read on the forward strand.
CTGCACTTGCCCATTATACAGACGTTATACTTCATCATAATTGGAACTAATTTTTATGCTCTTTAAGGGATCGTGTAAATGTCACCGTTGGCATATTGAAGTTCAGTTAGCAAAGCCGCTCGAAGCTTTGAATCCGCGCATTTGCGATTGCAGTTATTGCCAAGCCAATCCTTACCCAATTATAAGTGACCCAACTATGTCTGCGATTTTCACTGGCGATGGAATCTCAACTAAACAAAATGGGGATCAGCTTGCTGATTTCTACCATTGCAAAGATTGTAATCAACTGCTAGCTGTAGGCTGCAATATAAATGGTCAACTTCGCGGCGCAGTAAATCTCAACCTATTGAAAGGTGTAGATCAACTTGGCGACCCTATTCAAGTTCAGCCGAGGCTATTGAGCGCTGATCAAAAGCTAGAACGGTGGGGTAAGTTGTGGGGTTTCCTTAGTGGGCTATAAAAACATAACACGTCTAAATTTTCAGACACTTCGCCCCGCATCTCAAGACGTTAAGCGCTAAGGTGATCACTTGCTAGTAACCGTTGCTAGATTCTCATTTCCATATGAAGCGCAGATTGCAAAAGCACGACTTGAATCTGAAGGAATACACGCTTTCATTGCAGATGAGCACACAGTCAATATGCAGTGGCTATATTCTAATGCTATGGGTGGAGTCAGGCTTCAAGTGTCGGAAAGAGACCTTGATGAAGCCAATGAAATACTAAATCAAGACCGTTCCATTCTTGTAGACCAAGAATTAGGGCATGATGAAGAAAGAGTATGCGAGTCCTGCTCATCACCAAATGTCGAGCCGTTTACCAAGGGGAAAAAGCCCGCATTTTTGGTTTTCCTACTTTTGGGGATGCCTTTATTTTTCTATCAACATGGAGTTAAGTGCAAGGACTGCGGCCACTTCCAAAAGCTTGATAATTAGCGATCATAAAATATTACCCCTTTAATGTTGAACATGGCGCCAATACCCCCACCCATACTCTTTGTTAAAAGCCTATTGATTTGAATATGTGTTTTAGACTAAACAAATAAGGTATATCCATTCATCCAAGCTGCTGGATTAAACCTTGGTTGCCTCATTTACAATCACCGCGAACAAGACAACGCCATTTTAAACACCCCAATCATTCTTATATGGCCAGTCATCCGGAAAAATAGGGGGTCGAATGGACGTGATTGCCAGCCCTAACCGCAATGTCCAAAATGAGTCATAAAGTATGGCAAGGATACCGAGGGCTATGGAATTGAAAACCTATGACTGTCAGTTCTCGTTTACGGTAGATAGGCTTATTCGTGACATGCACATCTGAAATCTAAGATGTCTTGAGCAAAAGGCTATTACTCTGGTATCAACGACTTAATAGCCCTCTCTGATAAATGTGTTCATCGTAAATGACCGGTGAGTATCGCTAGGATTAATACCCCCAATGTATTTAATTTAACGGACGTATTAAGATTCTTAAGCGTAAAAGCCAATCCCACACCCAAGAGACAAAACTGAGACCCACTTTGATTAATGAAATAGATAATGCAACCACCACAGTAACATTACACTGACTTCTTTAACCCTCTCAGCATAGATTCTACTTATATAGGTATCGATCTATATAAACAATCTCAATATAGCTTTATTAGTCTTTTCAGCTTAACTCATAAGGTGAATTGAAAGCATTGAAGCAGATATAGTCTTCGCAGATAAATTAAGTAGCTTAGTACAAATTAGCGGAGTCAACTGATTTTCTTGGTTAAGGGTATTGTTATGTTGTACATCAAGTTATAAGACCTTGGTTTTAATTAGAATATCTTACATATAGAGAAAATCATTATGTGTTTTTCAGCCACGGCATCGTTCGGATCAGCAGCTCTGCTTATTGTCGGTGGTGCTTTGTGTACAACACATGCAATAAAAAATGATAAAACCTATTTATTACTCGCAGTCACCCCCCTTCTTTTTGCGTTACAGCAAGTAAGTGAAGGGGTAGTATGGATTGGATACAACGAAAATTTAGTGTCACTGACCGCAGCATCTTCTATTTTTTATTTATTTTTTGCTCTATTTTTTTGGCTTGTCTGGATACCAACCGTTGCTTTTAGTCTTGAGACAAAAAAATGGAAGAGAATTTTCTTTATTACATTAATAATCATAGGTTTTATTTTTGGCTTATATCTTTGGGTACCGATCCTATTAGAAACAGGACCAAGACACTTGATAAAAACGAGTGTATGCGGACATAGTTTATGCTATATCACTTCCGATTACAGCTTGTTCGCCATTACAGCTGGACATATTATTTATTCTTTACTCGGATTTTTGTTTTTATTATCGAGCAATATGATTTTTAGGAAGTTTTGGGCACTTGTCATGGCACTCGGTGTTATCGTCTACTTTACCCAGCGTGAAACATGGGTATCAACCTGGTGTTTCTTTGCTGCAATATCAACTTTATGGATATATTTTCTATTGCTAAATAATCATAAAGCAAATATGAAAAAACAAGCCTCATGATTACCACACAAAGCCAATATTAGTCACTGCATTAGGAGATATATAATTTTTCCATAGTTAGCAGTTATTATTAAATATGTTCATGTTGAATATCTATAAATCAAAATTTAAGAACCAATTTAAGTTTTCTTCTCAGAGAGCAATCTACCAAAACTCTAAACTAGCGCTAATTCCAACGGACAAACATCAATTATCTATTTTCAGACTGCCTACCAAATCCCTGTCCTCTTTTGGCACACTTATCCTCTGGGTCTTCAATAGCCCCACAGGGATTGCAGATGTTGATCAATCTATAGTCACAGCTACCGTTATTCAGAGGTCCGCGTAGGAATATGGGAAAATAATCTGCAGGTGAAAGAGTTACAGTTTGATATAGAAAATAAGATAGCAGCCAAACTGATAGTTATTATATTCTTTACAACCGAGCTAGATAAGTTTATCTCTATTACTTTAAAACAATGTTTTTGTTTAGCAGAGCGATTACTCCTGAGGTAGCAATTAAGATAATAGTGGTATCGTAAGGACAATCTTTTTATCGGAGATAAATTAGCCCCTTCGAGATCAATGATCGCACTCTTGTGACACTCTGTGAGACCCAAAGGTTGGTAGTAGCGAGTACAAAAACTTAGTTTTCTCTTTGTTCCGAGATAAATCATTGACTAATGACAATCTATCCGCTCAGCAATCTGCGAACTTGAAATATTTTATTTTCTTATCACAGAAAGGAGATATTTTTTCTCCCTTGTGACCCGATAACATTTCATGTACGCAATCACTCCTGAATGAAAGCAAAAACATCTGAAATTAAGAGACACCTCTTTATTTTTGGAGTATGTCACATTTGGTTTGTGAATTTTGAAGATAAAATAGGCTATAATTTTCACCACTTTGTAGCAGAATACTCCTACTGCTTCAAATATGGATATGTTCTTAGGGAGCCTCTGAATAACTCCGTGACACCTCTGGCATGCAGAGCGGTTCACAATCAAGGCGCGGCTTCGCAGGAATGTCTAGACCTTTCAAGAAGTCGCAACGCGGAGTGTGAATCGCTCTGCAAGCCCCAAAGGGCGGTCCTTGAAGGCCACAGCTGCTGCGTTGCAGCTCTTGCAAAGGGCTACGGCCATTCCCGGCGAGCTGCGCCTAACATCTGCAGCCTTCAAGGCCCGCAGAGGCATTACGGAGTTATTCAGAGGCTCCTTAGTTAGGATAGATAAATTGAAAGTAGCATTTAAAAGTTTAGTTGGTATATTCGTTGGATTTATTGTTGCGCTAGTTACAATAATGGTTCTCTCATTCTTTAGTATTTTTATATTCTCTTACCTTATTGTTGACAAGGCCCCAATGGATATACTGATGACCTCAGTTGAGCCTTTGGTATATTCATTGTTCACAATATTTGTTGGTATTGTTATTGGTATTTACTTGTCGGCTCAAATATCGGGAAGTCCAAATATAGTAAATGCGATATTAGTCGCAGCCATGTATGGTGGTTTTATGTACTATATTGGCCAATCTCCATCGAATCTAGATAAAGAGTACCCCATTTGGTATGAAATAGCATCGAATATAGTTTTGGTACCTTCGTTCATAGCAGGGTACTTTCTTACTCTAAAAGCAAAATCAAATACCTGATGAGGCGGGTTATGCCCAACCAATTCACTTCCTTGCCGCCCTGTACGTTAGTACGTCCTCGTATTAGTGCACTCGTACTATTTTGTGCATCGAAATGAAATATCGAAAAGCTGAAATAGAAAGACTCAACTTAAGTGTTCGATGGCTTAATTCTAAGAATGCCAAAAATGCTTACGATTTTACAGCCAAATACTGTGCGACCGACTTCTATGGGCTAAATAGTGAAGTCGTTGAATCAATTTTTAGACTTAAGATTGAGAGTAATACCATTACAGACGCTTGGCTAAAGAGTAATTTCAACACTGAGGGAACAGTTCAGGTGGTATTTAGCGAGAATGAAGTTTTTATTCTAGCAACCAGTATCTTCCTTGATGCTTGGCAGGATATATTTATGCCTACCAGAGATGATGCAATAGTTCTGCACAATGATTCAAACAAAATTTTATTCTATTCTCATGAGCAAGTACTTGAGATAGGACAAAGGAAAATATAATAGAAAGCTATATTGCAGCACCTAGTCACTTCGCGTTAAATATTTGGTCAAGTTTAATGCTGTATATAATTAGGCGGGGAACCAACCTCAAGGCCATATAAATCAAACCTGAAAACTGGAAACCTTAAACTAAAAGGAGTATAAAATGAAGAAAATTGTACTAGCAATTATTATTGCTTCAACTTCACAAGTTACCAATGCCTACGAGGCAAATGAACTTAATGGTGCTTGGTGCTTTTACGAACAAGAAGCAGCAGGAAATGTCGCCGCTGAAAATGTCACAATTACTTTCAAGAAAGATGGCTCCTATAAGTGGGTCGATAGTTTTTGGAAGCAGGATGGCACTTGGTCTGTTGAAGACGACAAGCTGATAATGTCAAATGTTGGGACACATAAACTTTTATCAGTTACCCCAAGCAAAGTTGAAATGGTTCGCGGAAGTACAATGAGAATGCATAAAGGTCCATGCTAATAGAAAATCAATAGGGTCGCCTTATAGCTTGCACGCGGATTTTAAATGCGGTCAGCGTGCCAACTACACTGGGCTTTGATTATCAGAAGCCCAGCATTTAGTTCGCTACTATGGTATATTGCTGGTAATCCTATACAGGCCAACACCTACCAGTCATAATTTTATGAAACTCGAATTTATTTTACCGAACATGAAGAGTTTATTTTTTATACTGTCCGTTTTATTTATTTCCGGGTGTGCCTCAAACCCAAACATATATGAAAGAAACGCGAAAGCTAACGAACTTGAAGCTCAAGCAGAGGAAGCTAGGGTCCGCAATAACTATTCTATGGCTACACAACTAGACAGAAAGGCCGAGAACCTAAGAGAAAAAGACATTATCAACAAAGAGGATATCGTTGCAGATATTTTCTCCGGGCTTTTTCGGCGATTGCTGGGGGGAAGTTCCAAGAGTGACAAAAATGCTTGGCAATAAAGCAACGCACTAGTACATATCGTTGTCAGTAAGCGCTAGGCAGTTCACTTGATAAAGTACCTACCTGTATTAATTTTTGCTATTTCACCTGCTATAGCGCATACAACTCAAGATCTCTATGCCGAGATTCTAAACACAAGAGTAAGCGGAAGTTTAATTAGCCCCTTCAAAGAATTTTCACTGCAAATTTCCCTCACACCAGATGATAATTCCGTTAGTTATATCGACCTCAGTATTGATGAACGCCCCGTGAAGATATCCCTCCCTGAAAAATTCAATGTAAGAAATGTATTGTTATCTTCTCTCGAGATCACTCATAGTCCGATACATGCACCAAATGCGGGGGCTGATGGTATAATCGGAGTTGGGCCGGCTTATCTTAAAATCAAATATCGTTACTATTCAGCTGAGCACTGTAAATCTGGAACAGGCGAGATTTCAATATCCACGAGAATGGATACCTTAGTATACGAGGTTAATGCCGAGTGTTTAGATAATTCACTCGCCTAAAAAACATCCAACACTACTGCACAGCTAAAAGTATACTTCACTCTGGACTGGCTACCGGTTAGTGTAGTGATAACTATGAACCCGAAAGCTGCCCTAATCGTTTACAGGCCAAACTACCGGAAGACCCGTGCTCCCTATACTCTCTATAGAAAACCTGCAATGCCGCTACGGTGAGCAGGTAGTTATCGAATCGGTTTCCTTTGCTTTACAAGCGGGAGAAATTGCCTGTTTGTTGGGCCCTAGCGGCTGCGGTAAGACAACTCTGCTACATGCCATTGCCGGCTTCCAGCCAATCGCTGAGGGGAATATTCAGCTATCTGGAGAAGTAATCTCTTCTCCTGAATTACAGATTCCCGCAGAGCAACGGAATATTGGGGTGGTATTTCAGGACTACGCCCTCTTCCCACACCTTACCGTTGAACAGAATATTGCCTTCGGTATCCAGTCAATGCCGAAAAACAAGCGGCAATCCCGCACCCAGTCTTTGCTAAAGTTAGTGCGTCTGGAAGGCTTTGGGCAACAGTACCCACATCAGCTCTCTGGCGGTCAGCAGCAGCGTGTCGCTCTGGCTCGGGCACTGGCACCACGTCCCAAGCTGTTACTCCTGGATGAACCCTTCTCCAACCTGGATACCGAGTTGCGCCGCAGTCTCGCCGCCGAAGTCCGCCATATACTGCGCGAAGAGAAGATCCCTGCAATTATTGTTACCCACGACCGCCATGAGGCTTTTATTGCCGGAGATAAGCTGGGAGTACTCAGCCAGGGCCAATTACAGCAGTGGGACAGCCCTCAAGACACTTATCAAACACCTAGAAACTTGGCAGTTGCAAGGATTGTTAGTGAAGGGAATATCATTTCCGGTACTGTTGTGGGCAATGGCCTGATCAGTACCCCTCTGGGGGAAGTGAAGGTGCCGACAGCCGCATACGAAAGTGGAGATCAGCTCGAACTGTTTGTGCGCAGTGAGGATATTGCCGCAGGCGAACATCCCGGTGCTGTGATGGCTCAGGTTGTGGAAAAGAATTTTCTCGGCAACCAGGTGAGCTATCGCTTTCAGTTAGCTGCAGGGGAAACTGTCGAGGCCGCTTTGAATGCAGACGTTCAAGCCGCTCCTGGTGATAAACTTCCCCTGCACCTTTCCTCTGCTCTGGTGTTTGACCAAGCCCGATAAAAGCTATCAGGACAGGGCGGGCGCTTCTGAGTCCGCCACGGCTGTGCGCTCCTCACCTCTGCGCCAACCAATGGAACGGCTTAGTAAAATCACCGGTATCAATCCCACCAGGACAATCAATAAAGCCCCTAGAGCCGAGCGCTCCAGCATCTCATCGGAAGCAAACTGGTAAACATAAGTCGCCAGGGTGTCAAAGCCAAAGGGGCGCAGTAACAAAGTCGCCGGCAGTTCTTTCATACAATCCACAAAGACCACCAAGCCACCCGTTAATAGACCTGTACGCACCAAAGGTAGATGTACAGCCCACAGGGTTTGCCAGCTATTGCGCCCCAAGGAGCGGGCAGCGCGGTCCATTGAAGGGGTTACTTTCTCCAGGCTGGATTCTATGGCCCCTGTGGACACTGCCAGGAAGCGCACCGTGTAGGCAAAAATAATGGCGAAAATACTGCCGCTTAACAGCAGCCCTATGGAGATATCAAAGTGTTCACGTAAAAAACCATCCACCGCATTATCAAAAGCGGCCAGGGGAATCAGGACACCAATCGCCAGTACTGCCCCGGGCATTGCATAACCCAGCTTGGAAAAGCCGACCAAGACCCGTACGGATCTTTTGGGTTGCAGTCGCTTACCGTAAGCCAGCAGCAAGCCCAGCAGTACAGAGACCAGTGCCGCTGCGATTGACAGCAACAAGCTATTGCTGGCGATCTGTATAAAATCTTCGCTCCAGTAACTGGAGAAATTACTGAGTGCGTAACTTCCCAGAACCAGCAGGGGAATAATAAAACCGGCCACCAACAGTAACCCGCAGAACAACAGGGCGACACCGGATCGCCAGCCGCGCAATACATAGCGTTCACGCTGGGAATTTGGCGATTGTACAAAGTGCTTCTGTCTCGCCCGCCCCATTCGCTCCAGCGTAATTAACAGAACAACAAAAATCAGAGTGCTACAGGCAATTTGCGCCGCGCCTCCTAAATTGCCGTGGCTCAACCAGGTATCGTAAATCCCGACACTCAAGGTGCGTACGGCAAAGAAGTCCACAGTGCCGAAGTCATTCAGGGTTTCCATCAACACCAGTGATAAACCCACCGCAATTGCCGGGCGTGCCATTGGCAGGGATACGCGCAAGAAGCTCTGCCAAGGCGTACAGCCCAATGACCGGCTCGCGGCACGTATACTGCCGCACTGCTCGATAAAGGCTGCCCGCGCGAGCATATAGACATAAGGGAAGAGCACCAGTGACAGCATGGCAATCGCCCCACCCATACTGCGGATCTCCGGGAACCAGTAATCCCTGGCTGTCTGCCAACCAAACCAGGCGCGCAGGGACTTTTGCACAGGGCCCGCATATTCCAGCAAGTCCGTGTAAACGTAGGCAATCACATAGGCGGGAACAGCAAACGGCAATAACAGCCCCCACTCAAACAAACGACGCCCGGGGAACTGGCACATGCTCACCAGCCAGGCGCTGCCCACGCCTGTTATCAGCGTTACCAAACCGACACCGCCAGCCAGAATCAATGTGGAGGACACATAGTGAAACAACACCGTGTCCACGAGGTGCGGCCAGATATTTTCTTCAGGGAAAAATGCCAACCAAAAAATGGATAGCACTGGCAGAGCTACCAGAAGGGAGATAGTAGCTACCAATAGCAGCCAGCGGGAAGCTGATAAGTTTGCTCGGTTTAGCATGGATTAAGGAATCAAAAGCTCATTATAAAAGAACGGCCCTGGTCTCTCGACAGGGCCGTTCGAATAAGGCTGAGATAGTGCTGCCAATTTACTCGGCAGCAATTCCCATTCAGTTAACCATTCTAAAAGTCAAAGCGTACTTCATCAACCATACGGGAAGCCGCTGGAACGTAGGAACCGATCTCCGTGAGACTCAGATCGTCTTCCTTAAACTCACCCATATACTCCTTAATCAACTCAGAGCGGGCAGTGCCAGGGCGTACCGGGAACTCAAAGTTTTTCTCGGCGTAAGAGTATTGAGCATCGGCGCCGCTGAGGAATTCCAGCAGCTTAACGGCATTTTCACGGTTGGGGGCATGCTTGGTCAGCGCCGCACCGGAAATAAACATATGGGTACCGCGATCTTTCTGGTTAGGGAAGACCAGATTTACAGACTTGGCCCAATCCACCTGCTCCGGCTGCTCCTTATTGGTAATCATTTTACCGAAGTAGTAGCTGTTACCCAGGGAAAGGTCGCAGACACCTTCGCTAATCGCTTTAACCTGAGCGCGGTCATTACCCTGGGGCTTACGCGCCAGATTCGCTTTCACACCTTGCAGCCACTCTTTGGTTTCTGCTTCACCGTGATGGGCGATCATGGAGGCGATCAGGGACAGGGTGTAGGGGTGTTTGCCGCTACGAGTACAGATTCGTCCCTTCCATTTAGGGTCTACCAACTCTTCGTAGCGAGTAATTTCACCGGGCTTAACGCGGTCTTTGGAGGCGTAGATCAAACGCGCCCGGGTGGTCAGGCCGAACCAGTTGCCGGCCTTATCGCGAAATTGTGATGGGATATTGTCTTCCAGGATTTCACTGCTTACCGGTTGGGTCAGCTGCTTATTAAGCAGATCCATCAGGCTGCTGGTATTGGAAGTCAGGACCAGGTCAGCGGGGCTATTGCGTCCTTCCCTTTGCAAACGCTCGTTCAAGCCTTTGCTGGCGTAGACCACTTTGGCCTCAATACCGGTTTTCTCGGTGAACTCCTTTAAGATCGGCTCTATAAGGAAAGGCTGACGGTAGGAGTAGATATTTACCTGCTCGGCCGCACTGGCACCCACAGCACCCAACAAGCCGGCTACAGCCAGCACTTTTTGAAATAGAGCTCTGGTAGACATTATCGTAGATCACCCTTGGATTAAACGAGAAATATTCTCATTTGATTTAATGGCAATGTCAATAAAAATACATATGACCTAAGGCGATAAGGCAAAGTCGTCAATTTCCTCCTATGCTTAGGCTTGATACCGCCACCCATAGAGGTCCTATGTACCGCTTTGGCCCTTTAATAGCACTGATCTTTGTCCTCTGCAGCTGTGGGGGCCCGAAGGACTCCAAGTCACCTGCAACCCCTCCTGCAGATGAGTCGGCTACCAGCGCCATGAAGGAGCCCATTGCCCCACCGGGCAATGGAGTGGAAGCGGAAAAGAAAGCTGCAGCTATATGCACCCCGGAATGGTTTGCCTGGGTTCAACAGCAAGTGCTTGCCCAGCAAAATGGCGATATGGCGAAACTATACCCATCCGGTATGCCAACTACCGGTAGTGAGGAGTGGTTCACAGCCATCACCCGGCTCAGCGGAGCCAATACCAACGGTCTCAAACCCGGAGGAATGGAGTGGTGCGAGGCTATCCAGAAGCATCTTACCGAGGGCAGTCCACAAAACCCGTTATAAGTGCCTGGAGACCAAACGCAGACGCATCAGTTTTTATTTTACAGTTTGGATATACCGATCGCTCGGTTAAGGGAAGATTTGATTCATAGGATACTGCGATTTAGCAAATAGACAGCGAGGTAATAGCACCATGCAGCCTATCAGCAAGTTGTTGCTGGCCTTTATCGCCGCAACAGCACTACCCTATGCACTCGCCAAAGAAAAGCCCCCACCCGGAGCTATGGCCCTTTCCACCGTATTGACCAAATTGGAACAGCAGGGCTACACACCAATTGTTGAGGTCGATCTGGACAAGGGTAAGTGGAAGATTGAGGCCTATAAGGGTGACCAGAAGTACGACTTGCACGTAGACCCCAACTCTGCGGAAGTTTTGTCGGAAAAACCGGACAACGATTAAGGATTAGCGTCCTCATTCCGAGCTATCCTGCCAGGGCCGGCTGCCAAAGCCGGCCCTAACCTATTCTGCTTGAACATAGTGATGCAATCCGCGCCATAAATTGCGATGGCAAAACAAACTTGGCCATACCCCGGATAAAATTTGTTATCCGATCATCAAAGGAATTTACCGGATTGGTCAATCACTCCGATTCAATTTCGTTTAGTCTTTCTGAGATCAACGCCACAGGATAATAAAATGACAACACAAACCCTGACCCGGCAGGATGCAGACAAAGCGGTACTGCAAAACTATCTGGACAAACAGCGCAGCGCCTACCTGGCCGACCCGGCTCCCAGCTATCAGCAACGTGTGCAGGATCTTAGAACCCTTGCCCTGCTCCTGCGTGAACAGCAGGAATCCATTATCCAGGCAATTAGTAACGACTACGGCAATCGAGCCAGGGAAGAGATACTGCTCTACGATATCTACCCAGCGCTCTCCGGTATTAAAGAGACTATCAAGCGCTTAAAGAAGTGGATGAAGCCCAGGGGGCGCCATACGGATTTTAAATCTTACCCCCTCTCTAAAAATCGTGTGGTCCCACAACCTCTGGGGGTAATTGGCGTCATAGTGCCGTGGAACTTCCCAATAAACTTAAGCTTTTCACCACTGACCAATATTTTCGCCGCAGGCAATCAGGCGATGGTCAAGATGTCCACCAATTCCAAGCACCTTGCAGAATTACTCAGTAAAGTCTGTGAACAATACTTCCCGGAAGAAAAGCTGGTTTTTATTCCCGATGCCGATGAAATAGGCCCAGTATTTTCCAGCCTTAAATTCGATCACTTAATCTTTACTGGCTCCAGTAATACCGGCCGTGCAGTAATGCGCTCCGCCGCAGAAAACCTGACTCCAGTCACATTGGAGCTTGGAGGTAAATCACCGGCAATTGTTGGCCCCGATTACCCGGTTAAGAAAGCCGCCGAGCAACTAATTTACTGGAAGCTGGTAAACGCCGGGCAGATCTGTGTCAACGTGGATTATCTTTTCTTGCCGGAGGAGCATCTCGAAGAGTTTATCGAGCACGCAAAACATTATGTTCAGAAGCGCTACCCCAACTTAGATGGCCTGGATTACACTTCTATTATCGACGACACATCTTACCAGAGAATCTGGGCAACCCTGGATGACGCCAAGGCTAAGGGTGCTAATGCCATAGATTTAAGTGCTGGCAAATTGGATAGGGACAATAAACTGCGAAAATTTCCCCCACATATCCTGACCAACGTAGACAGCGAGATGCTGGCAATGCAGCGTGAGATTTTTGGCCCGCTATTGCCGATTATCACTTATTCCAAGCCAGAGGAAGTTATTGATTATATTAATGCTCGCCCCAGACCCCTGGCGATTTACCCTTACACTCACGACAAAACTTTACAAGATTTATATATCAACAAGGTAATGTCTGGAGGCGTGTCGGTAAATAATTGTGTACTGCACGTTGGTCAGCACGATATTCCATTTGGCGGCGTTGGTGAAAGCGGTATGGGCCACTACCATGGCTACGAGGGGTTTTTAACCTTCTCTAAACTTCGCCCCATCTTCTATCAGGGCCCAATCGATCTATTAAAATTACTGCGGCCTCCCTATGGCAAACTCTCAACTCGTGTTATCGACTTTATGCTAAAACTTACCCGCTAGTATTTTTATGGCCCGGCTACATCCTGTAGCCGGGCCATTCACTGCTATAATCGCGCTCAGGTAAGATCGAAATCACTACAGCCCGCTGGCACTGCGATAATCCCTAGTCCAAACTAAAACTATGGCTTGTTAGCAGTTTGGAGCCGTAGATGATTTTTCTTACCGCCATAGCTTTAGTTGGCAATCTCACTAACCCAATCCCCCCCGGCCTCGATCCCAATAAACCCGCCCCCATCTACGACAGCCCCGACCTTTACGGAGCGGAACCCTCGGTCATTGCCTTGGACTTATCCACCATTAAAGCGAAACTGCATGGTCTTGGGTTTAATCCCATCACGCATATCGAATTTGTAGGCGGAAGATGGAAAATCCAGGCGGTCTACGGAGGAGAATTGAGGGCTTTGGAAGTGAATCCGGACAACGGAATAATTATTGCTGACCGACCAGCCAATTAATGGCTGTTTAAATGTTAAAACTAAGGAGCCTCTAGGTCCAAACTGGTCACAAAAATATACAGTGATATGCAAACATTGGCTTTTTACTAACGGATCTATTCAGTGAATAGAGTCCCGGTATTGCAATGGTGTCATTCCTTTCCAGCCCCGGTAGGCCCGAATAAATGAATTGGGTTCTTTAAATCCCAACATAAAAGAAATCTCGCCCAGATGAAGGCTGGATTTGGCGAGGTAGTGATCAGCCAAACTTGATCTAACTCCCTGTAATACTGTCTGGAAGGATTGATTTTCCTCACCCAGTTTCCGCTGCAAAGTCCTTTTACTGATAGCCAAGCGTTCAGACACTGCTTCGACAGAACTCTCTCCAGCCGGTAGTAACTCTATCAATACTGAACCTACCCGCTCTCCCATTGTGGCTTCGCTATCCAGATCCTTGAGCTGTTGGCTCAATTTACCTTCAAAGAAATCCCACATAGGGGCATTGGCAGTCAGAAATGGCTTTTGTGCATCTTGCGCTGAGAAACAAATTCTCACCCGGTCTGACTGCTTAATTGAACAACCAAAAAACTCCCGATAAGGCATTTGGTCTTCAGGCAGCTGCGGTAGTGCCAATTCCAATGGTTGAATTTCCTCCCGGGTTCCCAACCGAGCCAGGCGGATATAAAAAATTAATTCACTCAGGCCCAAAGCTTCAGGGATATTTCCATCACTTCCATAGCATTCTAAATTGAGCTTGGTGTACTCATCAGTAATATCCAAGTGCAATTCCATGGGGCCGATCAATGGTTTGTATTGCTGTATCCGCAGTAGAGCTTGATTCAGATTTGCACTGCACAGGCTCGCAAATATGGGAGGGTCAAATGACTCAGCCGAAAGGTGCTCCGCCAGTAAAAGTGGTAGTGGCCGATCTTTAGAGGCCCGATCAATACCACACCAAAAACGGAAATATTCCACCGGAGTGAGTGTCACAGCCTCCCGCTGTAACAGATCCGCAGGTAACCCGGCATAGGCAAGAGCCAGCGCTGTATCGATATTCATATCGTGTAATATCAACTTCCAGCTGGGAGGTACCAGGAATTTCGCTGCACGTTTGATCATTACCGGACCTACCTGCAATTAAGACTTTTCCATCGTCTGACGGGAAAACTTCAGTACCATTTTACGGGGCAGTAAAGGCATTATCCAATTCAGAAACAACTTGAGCCGTGTCTCATTAAAAGCAACCAGATCTCCCCGCTCCATTGCCTGATAGCCACATCTGGCAACAGACTCAGCCGAACGGGCATTTTTCCAAATATCGACACCCTGAAGATCACCAGCCGCAACAAACCCTGTTGCAACAGCACCGGGGCACAAAGCCGTTACTGTTACACCTGTGCCTTTCAACTCTTCAGCCAGTGCCTGGCTAAATGAAGTTACATAGGCTTTAGTTGCGTAGTAAACTGCCTGTAAAGGGCCGGGAATAAAAGAGGCTGTAGATGAAACATTAAGAATATGCCCACTATTGCGGGCAACCATCCCCTTAACATACAGATGGGTGAGATTGGTAAGGGAAACCATATTCACCTGCATCATGCCCTGCTCAGCTTCCAAATCCCTTTGATGGAAAAGACCATGACCACCAAAACCCGCATTGTTAATTAGAGTGCCAATCTCCACACCCTCACTTTGGGTTCGCTCAAAAATTCTCTGAGCGGACATGGGGTCAGAAAGGTCCTCGGCAATAACCATTGCCTGGATACCAAACTCCTTCTCCAGCTGCTGTTTGAGTGCTGAAAGCCTCCCTTCAGACCGGGCAACCAGAACCAAGTTGCCACCCTTAGATGCATGTATCCTGGCCAGTTCAAGGCCGATGCCACCAGAGGCCCCAGTAATAAGTGCCGTTTCCATCTATCTGTCTCCCAAGCGTTAATCTTGAAATCAGTATATGATCAGAAGGCGCCAACTAAGAATCCGATGATGCCAAGTGACTATCCAAGTATGCCAAAAACCATATTGGTAGTTCTTCCATCAAATGGGAAATTAATCAGTCCGCTTTGAGTCCATAAACGGGCTGGATAAAGTCAGCTCTGTTCCACACCAGTAACAATTGGCCCTTTGCTTTCTCACCTTATGACCACAAGAAGGGCACTCTTTCAGGTTACCAGTGGATATTTTTCCATCGCGCTTACCATCTCGCAGATCAATCTGCCCCATTTTTTCAATAAGTTCGGCCTCGGTTACCCCTAATTTTTCCGATAAAAGCTCCCACATAGCCTGATTCGCCAACACTAATGTATCTATACGTCCCTGAATATCACCGACTTCCAGTTCCAGGTTAGCGGCCATCTGCTTTGCATTTTGAGATCGATATCTCGCAACATCGATTTCTCGCTGCTGAAAATAATCCCAAATAGTGTCTAACATTTATTTCACTTCACTTAACAAATCAGAATAAAAAATGGATCAAATCTGCATTTACGATTTTCGTTTAATCAAAATTATTAACAGATATATCAAACCAAATAATGTCCCAAACGGAAAAGAGCCAATCCAAATCAGTGAGAGTATTAAAGAATACCAGAATAACCACTTAGCTCGAAAAGACGATATAAACAAAGCAGTACAGGAAATCAACAAGCCTGGAGCAGACAATAGACCTCCTATAACAAAATTAGAGAGGGATTGGCTCATCATGCCTGCCATTACTTCAGGGGATGTATCAAGTGATTGGGCGATCTGAGAAGTTTCCCAAAAACTCAACATCCCCAAATAAAAGAACACAATAATCGGGGTTTGAAGAGCAGTACCCAATATAGAAAGAACGCTCCCCAACCTAACCCGCTTATTTCCCTCCGGGCAAAGCTCACTTTCCGGGGAGCTATATATGCCTTGTTCAAAACTCATTTTCACCTCAGAAAACATCACATCCTTCATCAAGGATTTATAAATTTTGTCCCTTTATTAAAACGGTAGCGGTTGCCCTAGCAATTAGTTTCCCCTCTTGAAGAAGCTCTCCTTCCAGAAAGCAGACAGTTCCACCTTTAGATACAACTCTGCCAACACCCTCAACTGGCCCCACTTTAGCTGGGCGAACAAATTGAGTCTTTAGCTCTAGTGTCGGAGCAAACTGACCAATATTCAGTGAAAATACAAGTGCAGGACCCATTACGTCGTCGAGCATTGCACATAGAAACCCACCCTGTATTGTTCCCGCAGGGTTTAAGAATGACTCCCTGGCAAAAAATCGGGCTTTCATCTCCATTTTTTCACGTGAATAGCTTATTAACTCAAATCCCAGAGTTTTCGCACACTCAGGTACTGGCAGATCTCCTGACTCTACCATTTCGTAGATGTCCATATTTCCTCACTAAGCCTATCCCATGTTTGCTACTTAAACTTCAATCGAGTTCACCATCGCCTGCCAGTCCTTCTCTACTCGATCCCGCCCTCGACTATTTTGGCCTAAGGCTCCGGTATGGGCCTGACAGCAAACCCTGATACCGGCAATATCGAATGAAGATTGCAGCGCTTCCACTAAATTTTTACAAGATTTTAGACCAACTGCTTTTCGTATGGCATTAAAGGTTTTCAACCCCAAGCATATAACAATTGTTGGTGCCACCACTTCAATCTGAGGAACTGCAAATTTCTGAGCAGCCCAGACCATATCTTTCGCTGGGACATCTGCACTTAAATTCCCATACTTAATTAGTGGAAAAACATTAGTTGCGTAAATATCGCTAAGGGATAAGTCAAAATGCCGCTGCAACAGATCCTTAAGTCTTTTATTCGTGGGCAACGAGGGAATATGCCCGAGATCTACAGCATCCTGGATAATAGGCCCGGATAACTTATCTACCCCCAGCCAATCCTGTAAAAGAACCATAACAGAAGCATCGATATTATTAGCGGATTTCGTATAAGGAGAGACATAATCACAATCATAAATTCCATTATGGAAATCACCGATATTCTTATACCCCTCTTTCTTTACTTGCTGCCTTTCCTTTGCCAACGCGGCCAACCTTAACGATTTTTCCATATAAAGCCTACACCACAAAGCAATAAAAAATTCTCAATATATTTAAAACCACTAACTTAACAAAAATTGAAGAATTTCAACCTGAAAAAACCATCTCAGAATTCTAACACCAAGCGGATTGAAGAACGTACGGACATAAGGACTTTGCCCAACAAATTCTGCCCTCGCCAATTCGCCTCATCTAGAATTTCAACAGAATCAGAACTCCAACCAACTCCCCACACAAGATCATAAGGAGATGCTTCCACCAACGTCTTATCACCGGTATCTATTAATCGCTCTGCCAAATCAATATGCTGAGTAAATTTTAAGTAATTACCGTACCAAACAATACCAATCTTATGAAGGTTCCAAACACTAGAGTTATACCCGACAACATTTCGCCCTAATCGCTGCTGAACCTCTGGGTCAGTTTCTACAAGAATTCTCTCTGAAGTCTTTAAATCACCGAACAATATCGCTTTCTTATACATCATATATTGTTCACAGCAATTAAACTTAACGCCATCTGGATCAGTAATATCTCGCTTAGTCCACTGTCCAAATTGGTGCTTCCAGAAGAAATAGTATTTCTCTGTTTCTCTCATGCTATTTCTTACCATCTGTAAGTCATAATTAATCAGCTGAAAGTAAATCGATCTACCATCGCACTAAAGTTTCTTTCCTATATCTCCCCCTGTAACCCTAACTCCAGCAACCGAGTATTGCTCAACTTCACCAGGAACATCATCGGTTGAGCGCCTAGGGAAGGGCTTTGGCTCTCCCAGAATCAGATTTGAAATCAAGAAATCCAACAACAATACATCATAGCGATTATCAGTCTCTCGATATTGACTCGGATCCCTGTTAACCCGCGTATTTTCTGCAGAGCAACCACTTTCAGTCTCCACCAAGTCAAGTTCATAAATACAAACACCCGTCCAACTTCGACAAAGATAAAAACGCCCATCATGAAAATAGCCGTTCCATTTCTCATCCATACTTCTCGCAGTCAACCCCTGCTGTAATTGCTTATATTCACCATGAGAAAATTGGCGGTGGTATTCAATCAACTCACTTATCCCAGAGAGTGTCTTGATACTAGAGAACCTATCGCTACCAGTCACTCGCCTACACCCTGAAGATAAAATTGATAACTAAAAGCAGATCCTAGTAAACCACTTTCCACAAGGCAAAAAAAAGCCCCGCAATTGCGGGGCTTTTTAGATAGGCTTAAGGCCGACTTACATCATGCCGCCCATACCGCCCATGCCACCCATACCGCTCATGTCAGGAGCAGCCGGCTTGTCTTCCGGAATTTCTGCAACCATGGCTTCGGTGGTGATCATCAGGCCAGCGATAGAAGCTGCCGCTTGCAGAGCAGAGCGGGTTACTTTAGCTGGGTCCAGGATACCCATTTCCAGCATATCGCCGTACTCACCAGTAGCAGCGTTGTAACCGAAGTTGCCTTCGCCTTGCTTGATCTTGTCAACAACTACGGAAGCTTCGTCACCAGCGTTGGAAACGATTTGACGCAGAGGCATTTCCATAGCGCGCAGGGCTGCTGCGATGCCGTGGTTCTGGTCTTCGTTGTCGCCAGTTACAGAGATAACCTGGGTAGCGCGAACCAGTGCGGTACCACCGCCAGGTACTACGCCTTCCTCTACTGCGGCGCGGGTAGCGTGCAGCGCGTCTTCAACGCGGGCTTTCTTCTCTTTCATTTCCACTTCAGTAGCGGCGCCTACTTTGATTACCGCAACACCGCCAGCCAGCTTGGCTACGCGCTCTTGCAGTTTCTCTTTGTCGTAGTCTGAAGAGGACTCTTCGATCTGTGCACGGATCTGGCTAACGCGAGCTTCGATGTCTTTAACATTGCCAGCGCCGTCAACGATTACAGTGTTTTCTTTGGACAGGGTTACGCGCTTAGCAGTACCCAGGTGCTCCAGAGTGGTACCTTCCAGCTCCAGGCCAACTTCTTCAGAAATCACGGTGCCGCCAGTCAGGATAGCGATGTCCTGCAGCATGGCTTTACGACGGTCACCGAAACCAGGTGCTTTAACAGCAGCAACTTTAACGATGCCGCGCATGCTGTTTACAACCAGAGTTGCCAGTGCTTCGCCTTCTACGTCTTCAGCGATGATCAGCAGCGGCTTGGAAGCTTTAGCTACTTGCTCCAGCAGGGGCAGCAGGTCGCGGATGTTGGAGATTTTCTTGTCTACCAGCAGGATGAACGGATTATCCAGCTCGGCAGTCATGTTCTCTTGGTTGGTAATGAAGTAAGGAGACAGGTAGCCGCGGTCGAACTGCATGCCTTCTACTACGTCCAGCTCGTTTTCCAGGCCGGAACCTTCTTCAACAGTAATAACGCCTTCTTTGCCAACTTTTTCCATGGCTTCAGCAATGATGGTACCAACGCTCTCGTCGCTGTTAGCGGAGATAGTACCTACCTGAGCAATAGACTTGGTGTCAGCACAAGGAGTGGACAGGCCAGCAATGTGGTCAACAGCTGCGGTTACCGCTTTGTCGATACCGCGCTTCAGGTCCATTGGGTTGAAGCCAGCGGCTACGGATTTCAGGCCTTCAGTTACGATAGCCTGGGCCAGAACGGTAGCGGTGGTGGTGCCGTCACCAGCGGTGTCAGAAGCTTTGGAAGCAACTTCTTTAACCATCTGTGCGCCCATGTTCTCGAACTTGTCGCTCAGCTCGATTTCTTTCGCTACGGAAACACCGTCTTTGGTTACGGTAGGAGCGCCGAAGGACTTGTCCAGAACTACGTTGCGGCCTTTAGGACCCAGGGTAGTTTTTACAGCGTCTGCCAGGATGTTTACGCCTTTCAGCATTTTCTGACGAGCGTCGTCACCAAAAATTACGTCTTTAGCTGCCATGATTCTTATTCCTCAAATTCTTTTTGCGAGTAAAGTTAAAGGCTGGCCTTAGCCTTCCAACACGCCGTAGATATCACCTTCGCTCATGATGATCAGCTCTTCGCCTTCCACCTTGAGGGTATTGCTGTCGGCATAGCGACCGAAAACAACAGTGTCACCTACCTTCACAGACAGTGCGCGAACGTCGCCATTGTCCAGCTGCTTGCCCTCACCCACGGCTACCACTTCACCTTGGTTCGGCTTTTCTTTGGCAGCGCCTGGCAGCACGATACCGCCAGCTGACATCGCTTCTTCTTCCTTACGGCGTACTACGACGCGGTCGTGTAAAGGACGAATTTTCATGGATAAGTTCTCCATTGAGTCGTTTTAATGGTTTCCAACATGGACGGCACTGGCCCTTTGGGCCGGTAACCTCACCCCTCTCTGATCCCCAGAGGCGGGGCTTAATTCTCAGTTGAACCCTATCTATGGGCGGGAATAAGGATTTCAACACCATCAGGTGAAAAAACTACAAAGCAAATTCTCACGACGGGCATTTTGTCCACTTTTTGATCTAATTAGGGCTTGGGACGCTTGTCTTCAACGGAGTGTTTACCTTCTCCCGGACGCTTTTCATCCCGCGAATACTCTCCCTCGATAATGTCGTCACCACGCTTGTGATTTGGTGACTGGTTAAAATTCTGCGGGGGAACCACTTTGACATGGCGAAGGATAAAACCGAGCAACAGGTTCCTGAGCCCCGGAATCAGGCAGATGAAGCCGAAGAAATCAGTGATAAAGCCCGGGGTGAGCAACAGCACACCACCCACCGCGAGGAATATCCCTTCAACCATCTCTTTGGCGGGAATATTTCCAGCCTGCATCTTCTCCTGGGCCCGCATCAGGGTAGAGATCCCCTGGCGGCGAAGCAGTGTCACTCCTACCACTGCAGTCAAAATGACCAGGCCGATCGTTGGCAAGGCGCCAATTTCACTCCCTACGGCAATCAACACCCACATTTCGAGTACAGGTAGGGCTATAAATAGAAGTAATAATGGGCGCATTGCGGAAATTCCTAGTTAACCAGCTTCGCTGAGAGCCGGGACGATCACGGTTTTTTCAATATGCTGTAGTAAATGGAGTGGGGAGGCAAATTATTCAAGGGCGCCTTATTCCACCCCACAGTAACTGGAGAGAGGAAGGATTGAATGGCAAGCGAGCAACAGGATGCTATAGAAGTGCCAGCCATCGGACGCAGTCGCCACTTAGTGGACGATATATTGGCGAAAGCGGACATTCAAATTAACGGGGAAAGACCCTGGGACCTGCAACTCCACCGGGAAGCAGCCCTTGATGAGGTCATCGCCCGGCACAGCTTGGGCCTGGGTGAGTCCTATATGCGCGGCGATTGGGATGTCCAAGACCTGGATCAATTCTTCCACCGGTTACTCAGTGCTGAGATTCATCACAGTATCAAGAACTGGCGCTACTTTTGGCGCGCCACACGCAGCTATCTGGTAAATCTACAAAGCAAAAACCGCTCGTTTAATGTGGGAGAGCAACACTACGACCTGGGCAACGAATTCTATAGTGCCATGCTCGACAATCGGCTTACGTACAGCTGCGGCTACTGGAAAGAGGCTGAAACCCTCGACCAAGCCCAGGAAGCCAAGCTGGACCTGATTTGCCGCAAGCTGGAATTGAAACCCGGGATGCGCTTGCTGGATATTGGCTGTGGCTGGGGCAGCCTGGTTAGCTATGCCGCGCAAAAGTATCAAGTGGAGTGTGTTGGGATTACGATTTCCCGAGAGCAAAAAGCCTATGTGACAGAGCGCTATGGTGAACTGCCAATTACTGTTCACCTTCAGGACTATCGAGAACTCAAAGAACCCTTCGACCGCATTGCCAGCGTAGGGATGTTTGAACATGTCGGCCGCAAGAACTACCGAACATTTATGGAAACAGCGGCGCGCTGTCTGAACAAAGATGGGTTGATGATGTTACATACGATCGGCAACAACCAGCGCACCGCATCTACGGACTTGTGGACAGAAAAATATATATTCCCAGGTGGTGAGCTACCTTCCGTAGGACAGCTGGGCGACGCAACCGATCGCTTGCTAGTATGCGAAGACCTGCACAACTTTGGATACTACTACGATAAAACCCTGATGGCCTGGCATGAAAACTTTGAGAAAAACTGGCCGCGCTTTGCCGATCGCTACGGCCAGCGCTTCTACAGGATGTGGCGCTACTATCTACTATCTTACGCTGGTGCATTCCGGGGGCGCACACTTCAGCTATGGCAACTAATGTATTCGAAGTTCCGCGCCGATGGTGTTACCCGCTTGAGTTAAAGCACTATTTGCCGTAGATCCAGAAACTAATTGCAGAATCAAAAAAGGGTGAACTCAGTTCACCCTTTTTATGCTGGGGAAGAGGGAAGCTTACAAGCGCGCTCCGCCATCAATATCTATCACTCGACCGGTGACATAGTCGTTCTCCAGAATAAACGCTACTGTCGAGGCGATCTCATCCTGCTCACCCAACCTGCGCAGGGGCACTTGTTTTACCAGACTCTCAAGAATCTCAGGGCGCATTTGCGCAACCATATCGGTGCCGATAAAACCCGGAGCAATCCCGGCAACACGCACGCCGTAGCGCGCCAGTTCGCGTGCCCAGGATACCGTCATCGCTGCAACACCCGCTTTACTGGCGGAGTAGTTGGTCTGCCCCATATTGCCCGCACGGGACAAACTGGAGATATTGACCATCACCCCACCCTTGCCGCTTTCCGCCATAATGCCCGCTGCAGCACGGCCACAAAGGAATACACCGGTAAGGTTCACATCGATCACAGACTGCCACTGTGCCAGGGACATACGATCTGTCACTTTGCCGTCTTTACACTTGAGCAACATGCCATCGCGCATAATGCCGGCGTTATTAACCAGAACCTGGAGCCCGCCAAAGTCTGCTGCGATTTTCGCAAAACCGGAGTCCACCGCTTCCTCATCGGCAACATTGATCAAGTAGCTGCGAGCCTCTGCACCGAGCTTTTCACAAGCTGCAACGCTATCTTTCAGGCCTTCCTTATTAACATCGATCAGGGCCAGGCGGGCGCCTCGCGCAGCCAGATACTCGGCCATGGCTCGGCCCAACCCCTGGCCCGCACCGGTAATCGCAACAATACTGTCAGCGATTTGCATATTGAACTCCTCGTCGTCGCTCATTTTTTAGATTTATCGTTTATGACTGCCTGCGAACCTGCCCTATGCAGGCTCGAGGGGGAATTACCATTCGTAACCGACACCAACGGTCACTTTGGTATCTTCTTTTTCACTTTCCAGGGAGGGCGTATTGTCGTACTGCCACTCGTAACCGATCTCCATCAGCACGCCTTCAACCAGCGGTGTGCGCACCCCCAGCTTGGCATTAGCTTCGTAGTCGTTACTGTGATCAAAGGATTGTAAGGTTTCTTGGTCGAAATAAATTTCCGGCCCAAGGGAAAACTTGTAGCGGTAGTTAAGTGCAATTCGACCGGCGACATAACGCTCATCCTGGTCTTCACTCAACTCTTCGTCGATAAAACTCTCATGCAGGCTACTCACACCACCTTCGAGGGAAAAAGTGGTTTTACTGGTATCGTAAAACAGATAACCCATACCGAGACCGAGCGTAGTTCCCAAGTCTAAGTTCTGAGCCTCTTCCCTTTCCAACTCACTGTTAGCCGCGGCAAACCACTTCTCAGCAAAGATCCAGCGGAGATCATAATTGAGCTGGTATTTTTCCAGGTCACCGTCTTCTTCACTCTCCTGGTTCTGGTAAACCGCCCCCATCAGGTGGTTAAAATCTCCATGGCGGATATCCAAGTTAATATTGGCATCGAGGTCTTCACGCTCACGGTTACCGCTCTCGAATACGCCTCCGGCGGTAACATTACCGCTGAATAACACTGGACTGGTGGTAAATGTGCTGTAGGGTTCTGCCCGCTCAATACCGGGGAAGTCGATCAGCCAACCGCGCCCTTCAGCACAGTACACTTCCCAACGCTCCTGGCGGTGGCCAGCCAAGGTACAGGGTTCATCCCTGCCGGCAATTTTGATATCGGTATCGATGTCCATCGACACCACTTTGGATTTGTCGACTTTAACCTCACCAAAAGTCTCTGACTTCCAAGTAACCTGATCCTTCTCTACCAGCACCAACTCGCCCTGAATACGATCGCCATTTTCCAGGGTCAGCACACCGGCATAGGCCTGGAAGGGCACAAGAAATAAGAGAGTTCGAGCAAAGAACCTGGGGAGTCGTGTCGATAAAACCACTAAGAAACCTTGGACTTTTTAGGAGTATGAACGGTGCAAACAGCTTCAACAATCGCACCATGATGCCACAACTAGAATCATGTGGCACGCCGTCACAGCAGAGGCTTTCGCGCCCTGGGGACTGTGACCTTGCGAGCTGGTAAAGTATCCATAAATGGCGAATAAAAATCTCATTTTCTGGAGATTACAAAGTAAAAAATTGCGCCCAATTGGCGTGATTCGCCGATATTTAGAGCTTTTTATGGAAAAACAGAACTCCCTGGAAAGAATATGCCAAGCCTTGGCGGCGATCCCCAAAGGGCGGGTTGTCACCTACGGGGACTTGGCTGAGATGGCCGGCTACCCACGCGCTGCAAGACTTGCAGGTCAGACCCTGCGTAAGCTACCCCGGGGCACCAAACTACCCTGGCACCGGGTAATCAACGCCCAGGGGCGCATCTCCCTGCCGGAACCCGGCGCCAGCCGCCAGCGTGAAAGACTGGAAAGAGAGGGGGTCATACTACTGAAAGGGCGAGTGGATATGGGCAAATACCGCTGGAAACCTTAGCCCCAATCGCAGACAGAAAACTACGCTACCTCATCAGCCCCCCAGGGCGCGACCCAAAATAACAGGATCATTCCAGGCACCGCCAGAACGGCACACAGGAGAAAGAAATGTGTCCACCCCATTCCCTCCACCAAATAACCGGTGGAGGCATTGGCGAAGGTGCGCGGGAGCGAGGTCAATGCTGTAAACAAGGCAAATTGAGTGGCGGTGTGCAACTTGCTGGTAGTTCGGGCGATAAATGCAATAAACACCGCTGTCCCCAACCCCACCCCGAGATACTCAAAGGCAATTACTATCGCCAATAGCCAGAGGCTAGGATTGAAATCTGGTGTGCCCACCAGCTCGCCATTCACTTCAGACAAAATCATAAACCCGAAAATTGAAACCAGCTGTACTACCCCGAAAATCCATAGGCACTTATTAATCCCGATCTTCACAATTAATAAGCCGCCAAAGAAACCGCCAATTACCGCAGGCCATAAACCAGCATTCTTTGCCACTATGCCGATATCCGTATTGGAATATCCCATATCCAGGTAATAGGGCGTCGCCAGTGCCGTAGCCATGCTATCGCCGAGCTTGTACAAAAACATAAAGGCCAGTACGAGTACCGCCTGTTTTACACCATTACGATTAAAGAATTCGACAAAGGGTAAAACTATGGCCTCGCGCAAAGATTTAGGACGACCTGCTGGATGGTCTGGCTCAGCCACCATCAAGGTCATAAAGACGGCAATCAACATAAAGGCCGCAGTAATCATAAACACCTGGTCCCAGGCCAGGTGGTCCGACAGGATCAAGCTGAGGGATCCCGGAATCAAGCCGGAAATACGATAGGCGTTGGCGTGAAAGGAATTGCCCAGGCCCAACTCCTGGTCTGGCAGAATCTCGCGTCGGAAAGCATCCAGGACTATATCCTGGCTGGCGCTAAAAAAAGCCACGGCAAAGCAAATTGCGGCAATTGACCAAATATCAAACTGGGGACTGAACATCCCCAGGACGCCAATGGAAACAATCAGTAACAGCTGCATTACCAGCATCCAGCCCCGCCGGCGGCCTAGCATCGGGAATGCGTAGCGCTCCATCAATGGAGACCAGATAAATTTCCACGTATAGGGCAATCCGAGCAATGCAAAAATACCGATAGTAGCCAGATCCACGCCTTCGGTACGCAGCCAAGCGGGCACCAACTGTATCAATACAAAAAGAGGCATCCCCGAAGAGAAACCGGTGCCAATACAAATCAGCATACGCCGATTAAACACCGCCTCCCGGATGGTTTCGTGGGCCATAGTTTGTCGCTTTTATTCGCTGAGCATCATCTACCAGTGATACCCGACCCAACAGGCAACAGACACACAATCAAACATAAGGGCGAGTCTATGGAGGGGTGGGTTTCACCTTTACAACCACCATAGACACAAGCCGGGCAGAATGCCCGGCGAAGAGTTTTGATATGACATAGGGATTTAGAAAAGAGTTGGATTCGAGATGTACTCTTAGAGAGGAAATAGCATCCCTGTAAACCTTAGGTAGTGCCCGCTCCCGGCTGAACTTCTTCTCCCGGCCAGTCGCGCTGCTCGCGGCGCCAAAAATAAATGGACAGCACAATGGCTGGTATTCCCATAAGCGCCGCATAAATAAAGAAGTAGGCATAACCCTGAGCATCCACCACTATGCCGGAAAAACCACTGATAAATTTCCCCGGCAAGGTCATCAGGGAGCTAAACAAAGCATATTGAGTGGCGGTATAAGCTTTATTGGCAAGACTGGAGAGAAACGCGATCAGTATCGCATTGGCAATTCCTCCACTGATGTTGTCCGCACTAATTACCAGCGCCAACCAGGCTTTATCGGGACCGATCACAGCGAGTTGGGCAAATAACAGGTTGGTGCAGGCGACCATAACCGAACCCAGTATCAGCGGACGCACAACACCGTATCGCACCACTAACAGCCCACCTAGAAAGGAACCGATAATGGTACAGAAGAAGCCAAACAGCTTACTGATTTCAGCGATTTCCGTTTTGGTAAAGCCCAGATCCAAATAGAAGGGATTGGCCATCACCCCCATCGCAATATCACTTAAACGGAAGATGCCGATAAATAGCAACAGAATGATTGCAAAGCGACCATTGCGCTGAAAAAACTCGATAAAGGGGCAGGCCACGGCGCGAATAAACCACTGCTTCAGGCGACCATGCTCCCCCTTGCCCAACAGGCGCTGGGCCCACTCGCTTTGCAGCTCATCGGCTTCTTTGTTTACCTTGCTGTGATCGGGCTCGGCAATAATCAGGGTGGTAATCAGGCCCACGCCCATCAATCCAGCCATCGCAAGATAAGCACCGGACCAGCTAAAGATATCCGCAATAAACAGGGCGCCCGCTCCGGCTATCAGCATTGCCACCCGATAGCCAAATACATAATTGGCAGCCATAGCGCCCTGGTAGTCGTCATCCATGGCCTCAATTCGATAGGCATCAATCGCCACATCTTGAGAGGCCGAACAGAAAGCGACCCACAGGGCCAGTAGGGCTACGTGCATCAGGGAGAGCTGGGGATTTACACTGGCCATACCTATCAGGCCAATCGCTATCCCGATTTGGGATACCAGCATCCAGCCCCGACGCTTGCCCAATTTATCCGTAAAAAAAGGCAGACGCAGCTGATCGACAATAGGGGCCCAGAGAACCTTGATCGAAAAGGTAATCCCCACCCAGGCAAAAAACCCGATGGCGGTACGGCTGACACCGTAGTCCCGCAGCCAGGCAGTCAAAGTAGAGAAAACCAGCAGTAATGGGAGGCCGGCGGAAAAGCCGAGGAAAAACATGGTGAGTACACGGGGCTTCAAATAAGCGGCCAGCGCTTGCCCCCATGTCATTTGTTTTTGTGAGTTGGTCAAGCGCGGGCCTCCAGAGCCTGAGCCGCTGCAACAGCGATCACCGTGCAGCGGGATTAGATTAATTTATTTACTCAGTGGCCCCACAAAACTTCCAGCTCCGCTTCGGCCAACTTATTGGCATTGATATTGAAGCCAACTTTAGCAGGAGAAGTGTTTTCATCCAGCGGCAGGGATTCCACTTTCAAGGCATAGACACGAAAACGATAGCGATGATCCCCGTGCCCCTTGGGCGGGCAGGCACCACCGTAACCGGAATTACCATAATCATTGCGCCCCTGCACTGCTTCTGGAATCAGGCCGTTTTTCAGGTCACCAGCCCCTTCCGGAAGATTGGTCGTATCCACTGGGATATTAAACACCACCCAGTGCCACCAACCACTGCCGGTGGGCGCGTCGGGATCGTAAGCGGTAATAGCAAAACTCTTTGTGCCCTCCGGTGCCCCACTCCAGCTCAATTGGGGAGACAGGTTCTCACCGCCGCAGCTGCCATAAACATGAGCCATGGGCATTTTCTTTCCAGCTTGTAAGGAGCTGGATGACAGTGTCAGCTTCTCAGCAATCGCGTTGGTTCCAGTCAGCGACAGCGCAGCAGCACAAAGCAGCCCGGCCAAACCCCGGCCGCCCTTTTTCAATAAATGGCTCATATCCCAGTTCCCCTTTTAGTTTTCTTCACTGGACAGCAGTGGGCCCACTTTGTCCAGATCCATATTTCCGCCGGTCAGAACAACCACGACATTCTTATTGCGAAAGCGCGCGCTGTGCTCAATGATCGCAGCGAGACCCACCGCAGCCGACGGTTCTACCAGCTGTTTGGTTCGCGTCCACAATAGCCGCATCGCATTGACGATACCAGCTTCGCTGACTGTCACAATATCCCGCACCGTGCGCTCAATAACGGCGTAATTTTTGCCGCCCAATGTTGTGCGCAGACCATCGGCGATCGTATCGGGCTGTTGTGTGGTGATATGAACGCCACCGCGCAGTGAACGCTGGGCATCATCCGCTCCGGCGGGTTCCGCACCAATTACCAGGATATCGGGGGCAAGCGCAGCCATAGCCAATCCCACGCCGGACAAAAGTCCACCGCCTCCCACTGGCGCCACAATAACGTCTGGAGCAAAGCCCTGTTCGCGGCTCTGCTTGAGCACTTCCATGGCTACGGTGCCCTGCCCTGCAATAATGCGCTTATCGTCATAGGGCGGGACTTCGTGCGCACCAGTTTCCTCAAGTACCTTTGCCAAAGTGGATTCGCGATCAGCCAGGCTGGGGCCCGAAGTCACCACTTTGGCACCGTACCCCTCAACCGCCATGCGTTTTGTCTTGGGAGCCGTTTCGGGCATCACCACCGTACAGGCCAATCCCCGCTGGGCTGCTGCCCAGGCGAGCGCCGCACCGTGATTACCGGACGAATGGGTGGCAACTTCCTCGACCCCGTCCGGGAGCAGCGAAAGCGCATTAGCCGCGCCCCGCGCTTTAAAGGCGCCCACTTTCTGCAAGTGCTCACACTTAAACCACAAATTGGCGCCCGTCAGCTCGTTCAGCTGCCGAGAGCTGAGCAGAGGGGTCTCGTGTACCATGCCTGCAATATTTTGAGCGGCACTAAATACATCCTCACTGGCAGGTATCTCGTTGCGATCCAGGGGCATAACACTGTGTATCCTTTTCGACTACATGGGAATAATCCAGCTTATCCACCGCCGATAACATCCAGTGTTCTACGGAGCAGGCACAGGGGAAACCATGCCTGTCGATAAGGAATTATTTGCTGAGCATACGCAGGAATTTCATTTTCCTGTCGTTGAAGGGTGCATATCGTATATCGATATCGAGGATATTTCTGCGCCGCATTACGGCCTTGTAATGACTGAAAGCGCGGAAGCCATGCTCTCCATGGTAGGACCCCATACCGCTGGCACCGACGCCTCCAAAAGGCAGGTCCTGGGCCAGCATAAACATCATGCAGTCATTCACGCAGGCGTTGCCGGAGCTGCAACGGGATAGAATCCGATCCGCCAATGCTTCATCCTGGGTAAATACATACAGGGCCAGGGGCTTCTCTCGCTCATTGACAAACTCCTCCGCTTTGGAGAAATCATCCAGTTCAATAATGGGGAGTATCGGGCCAAAGATCTCCTCCTGCATAACTCCCGCAGAGAGATTGACGTTGCGCATTATGGTGGGCGCCATATAGCAGTCGTCCACATCGACTTCACCGCCAAATACCACCTCTCCATCCCCCAGGTAATCCGACAGGCGAAGGGTGTGCTGGCTGTTAATAATGCGCCCATAGTCGGCAGATTCTCGCGGATGCTCCCCATACATTTCCCAGAGCACCCGCTGCAACATGGGGGTGAGCCGATCGGCTGTCCGCCGACTACAGAGAACATAATCCGGGGCGATACAAGTCTGCCCCGCATTGGTAAATTTACCCCAGGCAATTCGCCGTGCAGCCACTTCCAAGTTGGCATCATCGGCAACAATACAAGGGCTCTTTCCGCCGAGTTCCAGGGTTACCGGAGTCAGGTATTTAGCCGCCGCACTCATTATGATTTTGCCAACCCGGCCACCGCCGGTGTACATAATATGGTCCCAGCGCTGCTCCAGCAGCGCCGTGGTTTCCGCCACACCACCTTCGACACACGCAAAGGCATCGTTGTCGAGATAACGCGGTAACAATTCTGCGATTAACCGGGAGGTTGCGGGCGATAATTCAGAGGGCTTTACCACCGCGCAATTGCCGGCGGCAATCGCCGGTACCAGCGGCGATAACAATAATTGCAGCGGATAATTCCAGGCACCGATAATCAGCACAACACCCAGTGGCTCCGGTTGCACATAGCTCTTGGCCGGCTGGGTCATCATCGGCGATTGGACCTTGCGCGGGCGCACCCATTTCTTCAGGGACTTCAGGGTGTGATCGATATCGTTGTAGAGAAATGAAATTTCAGTGAGGTAGCTTTCCTGGGGAGCTTTGCGCAAATCATCGTGAAGGGCTTGGACAAAATGTGCCTCGTTCTCGGAGATCATCTTGCGCAGCTGAGACAGTTGCTTGCGCCGCCAACTCAATTCAGTGGTGCTGCCGCTGCGAAAATAGGTTCGCAAGCCCGCCACTAATGTGGCTGCGTTCCAATCGTTTGCCCTAGCCAGATCTGACAACATTTGCGGTTCCAATACCGAAACTTCCAAACCCTACTTCCTCCAATGAGTATAAGCCGTCGCAGGCAATGACTAGCTTCGCTTTATTGATATGGCAAAGCACCGAAGTCCGGCCGCTGGGGCGCGCAATTTCGTAGGAAGGGGGGGATAAGTCAAGATAGGAAGGAAAGAAAATTTTGAAAATGGCGACAAATTCAACAATCGCCCCAGCAGACAAAAGTAGCTCTGGGGCGATGGTACAGGCATTACGGAGTTATTCAGAGGCTCCTTAGATAAATAGAACCAGAAGGGCCAAACCAGTGATCCACAGAAGCAAGGTTCTGGATAGCAGCGCTTGAAGCCCCTCAATCTCCGCACCACTTTGGCGCTGCATCTGAGACAGATCGGAACCACCACTGCACTCACTGGCGTCAATACCGCCGAGAGCTCCTTCCAGGTAAGCCTCGAGAACCTGATCGGTATGGCTCTCACGACACATCAACACCCGGCGCCAGGCGCGGTAACAACCGGCAAAGTTACCCACAATGGCAAAGCTCAGCCCCATCACACGGACCGGCAGCCATTCCAGCAACCACAACCAACGCGCCGCCGTCGCCTCATCGGAGGAGCCCCGAGTATTTTCTGCGTATAAAGCACTCAAGCGGAAGAGTACTGCCCCAGGAATACCCAGCAAAATAAACCAGAACAGCACAGCGAAGAGTCTTTCAAAGGCGCAGTAGGCAGCGCCGCGAAATACCTGTTCATGCAGACAAGTGTCATCGGAGGGCGCTTCGTGTAACTCGCGCAAAATGGGCGCCGCCGCTTTGGTGGCACCTTCCAGGTCTCCGCTATACCAGTGGCGCAGGTAATTTGCGACGATATCGTTGAAGTTGC
Source organism: Microbulbifer sp. ABM4_008 (assembly GCF_056311705.1). Lineage (NCBI taxonomy): Bacteria > Pseudomonadati > Pseudomonadota > Gammaproteobacteria > Cellvibrionales > Microbulbiferaceae > Microbulbifer > Microbulbifer sp. ABM4_008. Next base: position 3,761,334 of record NZ_CM149970.1, read on the forward strand.
CGCGACCGAGACAATAGAGCAGCAGTGGCACCCCCAACAGCAAGTAGCCCAGACCACCCGCAGCGCCCTCTGCCAACGTCATCACAATTGCAGAGATCAATACTGGAACCAGGATAGTGACACCAAGCAGCAGGCCGCTATTGCCATTAATGCTGGGTAATGCCTGTAAGTACTGACTCCAGCGACTGAACCAACCATCGCGATGTAACGGAGCCCCTGAGCCCCAGATTTGCACCAGGGCAACGGTGATCAGAACAATTAACAGAGTCATAAATAATCCGAGACTGTTTCAGTTATCAAAATCGTGCTGCGGCTCCTGTTACAGAAACCCTTCCCACTTTTATGGTCCGCTACTGGGTATCAGACGATTTCTTTCAGCTTGTTGAGGTAGCGCTCCCAGTCAAACCCCGGACCCGGGTCCAATTTCCTTCCGGGAGCAATATCCGAATGACTGGCAATTCTATCGATATCAATAGCGGGATAAGCTTGCATAATCGCAGCACTTACCTCGGCAAGTGCGTGATATTGGGAGTCGGTGTAAATATCGGTATCCAAACCTTCCAGCTCAATACCAATGGAAAAATCATTGCAGTTAGCGCGACCTTTAAACTCGGACTTGCCCGCGTGCCAGGCACGACGATCAAGGGGCACGTATTGAGTTACCAGGCCATCGCGGTCGATCAAAATATGCGCAGACACCTGTAACGCAGCAATATCGGCAAAATAGGGGTGTGCATCGATATCCAACTGCCCCAGGAAAAAGGCATCAATGTAGGGGCCGCCATACTGTCCGGGCGGCAAGCTGATACTGTGAATCACCAATAGATCCACCGCACAGTCTTCCGGGCGGCTATTGCAATGAGGACTCGGAACCCGGCGCGCGCCCGCCAACCAGCCAGACTCCACTTGATATTTCAATCTGCGATCTCCGCTGCAACCTATTGATAGCCCCGGTATCGCCCGAGGCTTCAGCAGTTACCATTCTATGGAAGCGTTGATCGATATGCCAATCTGATCGGAGCAGTATCGCGACATAACTTGCGGAAAACCACTGGCCACAGAGTATCCCTGCTAAATACTCAACGTCCGCTCGTTAAATTCCTGAAAATTAGCGCTGCTCACTGCGCTTCTTGCGCACATTGCCAATTACGGACTGCAGCGCCCGCTCAAACAACATGCCGTCATCCAGCGGCAGCAGTTGTGCCGAACGCAGCGCATGGGCCAGCTCTAGTCGGGCGAATTCAGCGACTTTGGCGCCATTGCGATTAACGAAGATAAACTGGTCGATATCGCGAATTACCGCCGCCAGACGACAACGGAACTGCTCGTCCTCAGAGCGCTTCAGCTCGAACCAACTGCCCTGAGCCAGGCGGAAGGTCATCTGCCAGTGGGGATCATCTTCGTCAAGGGGGGCCAGTCCATCCTGCTCCGGTGCAGCCACCTCTGCTTCAGCAACTGCCTGCTCAAGCTCTTCCATCTGCGGCACGGCCACTTCCTGGGGTTCGGCTTGGACAGCTTCAACAGTAACTTCAGCTGGCTCATCTGGAAGTTGGTCTTCGGCAGTGTCTGAAATCACTTCCCGGGTAACCACGGCTTCTGCAATAACCGCTTCAGTCACTGCAGCTTCATCAACCGTAGCTTCAGTAACATCAGCGGGTCCGGCATCAGTAGCAGTTTCCTGCTCCACGACAGGGGCAACAGGCTTGTCAGCAACATTATCAGCAACAACAGGCGCAGGCTCAGCAGATTTCGCTGCGCGCACTTCGCGGGCAACCTGCTCTGCCACTTCACGTTCACGCTGCTCCGCCAATTGCTGGGCCAGGGCAAAGCGCTCGCGATAAACTTCTTTGAGGCCGGTGAAAAGGGTACGCGCTTCGAAAGCGTTATAGGAAAGCGCCTCAATTCCCTCGCGCAATCTCTCCTGCAAAACAGGCAGTAAGCTCAATAACTGTTTGCGGGAATCCGGCATTGGGGCCTGCACACTCCACACGAGATCTCTCGCTGTGCGCACGTCGCGGTTCCAGGCGTCGCTCTCTGTTCCCTCTTTAACACAGGTCAGGAACAGCACGTTGTTCCAAACTTTGTTCAACCAATCCTGTACCACCTGTGGCAGATCCCGCTCTGCAACCAAGGCATCCATTACTGCGGCAACCCGTGCGCGGGCAGCTTGGGTTTTAGCCCGACCATCCGCCTCATCGACAACGCGGCGCTCCAACATCTCGGCACGCTTGCGCTCGCGGACGATAAATTCGCGCAGGGATTCCAGCAAAACGGCAAAGATATTGATATCCCGATCAAACTCATTAAGCACGCGCTCAACAATTTCGGATATCTCTTTATACAGGGGATCGGATTCGTAGTTATCCCCCGCCTGCCATCCGGTAGCGGCATCGGCCAACTCGTTCAGCAATTTGCGCGCAGGGTGGCCGCCTTTACTGAAAAATGACTTGTCTGCAATGGCTACTTTCAACAGCGGCAGTTGCAGGCGGCCCAGAAGTGATTTGATTTGGGTGGCAAGGCTGCGGTCCTCCAGGATAAAGGAAAACAACATCTCTACCAGCTTGATCACATCGCTATCGACTTTTGCCAGCGAAGCGGCTTGGTTGGAATCCACCAAGCGCTGCTGTAGCAATTCGCCCACATTCAAAAGCTGTACCGCACTTCCACCTTGATAGTGGCTGCCACTTTGCAGCGCACCCAAGTGGGAAAGCAGATCCCCTGCAGGCATTGGAGTAACACCTGCGGCTGCGGGCACCAATCCTGGAGGGAAGTGCCCCGTAGCTGCGACTCCACCTTGTACTGGCTGGCTGCCAGCCTCTACACCGCCGGCACTACCAGTGGGGGCACTGGCGGCGTGGGGAGCGCCGTTGTAGGCCGAGCGCTGCCTGGCTACTCGCTGCTGCTCACGCAGAGATGGCAGTACGCCCTGCTCTACAAGTAATTGGTTACAGAATTCATAGAAGTCCCGCAGCTGCAGCATGACCACCTGCTCGAACTTTTTCAGCAGCGTGAGGCGAGCGCGGATAAAGAGGTCCAGATCCTGAATCGCTTCTACAAAGGCGTCACAGATTACGTCTGGCCCCAGAGGGTTGTTTTTGTCGTACACCTTAACGGAGTAGAGCGTATCGAGCCTCATGCACAGCTCGGTAAGGGGCTCAGCGAAATCGCGCTTGGCATTGGCCACCATGGTATCGGCAGCGACCAACTGCTCCAGGTCATCGTTGTGAACCAGCGACAGGTTATCTGATGCGAAACTGCTTTCCGTCTTTTCTTCCTGGCGGACCTGAAAAGCGCGGGAGACGTTCTGGATAAAGTGCTCGGCAATATTGCGGCGCTCAACGCGCAGCAGGCGCAGTGCCTGGAAAAGTCCATCCTGCTCCTCCTGGCCATGAGCTCGCTCAGCCATTGCAAACAGGGAATCATCCACCTTGCCAAACAGCGCTTTAATCCGCTCCAGCAGCTGTGCCGTCGCTTTGTCCTTCAGCATTGTTACTGCGGCGGGCAGAACAGGGGGCTTACCTGATGCAGAAATATTTCGCGCTCCACTTTTCTCTGAGAGGGAAACTACCTTTCTGGATTCACTCATTTCCAAGAGGTCCTTCGAATGCCGTCCGACTTGTAGCGCTGAGGCCAAAAGCAAAAATTAGTGAGTGGAAAAGTGGTCTCCCAAGCGGAAACGGGGGCTTTCTGTTCCCCGTTAACCACATTCCCAAACTGTTGAAATCCCGCCGCGATCATGCGCGAAAAATCTGCCGAAGTTCTTGATTTCACTCAAGTTTTGACCGCGAGAGAACAGCGTTTACCGGCCCTGCTCTGAAACAATTCAGGCTGCGATCAAGCCTAACTCTTCGGTCATTCTACTCGCGTTATAGGACTGTTTTACACAGTTCTGCGACATATTTGAGACACTTGTCACAGCTATTCGTAGAGCCAACTGCTACTTGCCAATGACTGAGTTCAGCAGTCAAAACCCCGAGTGTTTTGGTAAACTGCGCCGGCGTTAATTTCGAGGTTTCCCAATGCGACCACAAGACACGGCTATTCCCAATATCACTGCCGACCTGCAACGCTCAGTTCAGGTGGCCCTGGAAGAAGATATTGGTAGTGGCGATATCACCGCCCAGCTGATCCCAGAGGACCGCAATGCGCGGGCCCTGGTAATCACCCGCGAAGATTGCACTCTGAGTGGTCGCGCCTGGGTAGAGGCTGTATTCCACGCCCTGGACCCGGAGCTCGTCCTCACCTGGCACTTCGAGGACGGCGACCGTATCAGCGCCAATGCCGTTATTTTTGAGCTGGAAGGCAATGCCCGCGCTATCCTCACCGGCGAGCGCGCCGCACTGAATTTCCTGCAAACCTTATCCGGCACTGCCACAACCGCTGCGGAGTTCGCCGCGCGAGCTGAAGGCACTGAGGTGAAGATTCTCGATACCCGCAAGACCATTCCCGGTCTGCGCAGCGCACAGAAGTACGCCGTACTTTGCGGTGGCTGCCACAATCACCGCATCGGTCTTTACGACGCCTTCCTGATCAAAGAGAACCATATCTTCGCCGCCGGAGGCATTGAACACGCCGTCGCCCAAGCGCGAGTGATCAAGCCGGAAGCCTTGATTGAAGTCGAAGTGGAAAATATTGAAGAGCTGGAGCAGGCGCTCGCCGTCGGTGTGGACGTGATTATGCTCGACGAATTCAATGATGAAGACACTAGAACGGCCCTGAAACTGGCCAAAGGCAAAGCCAAAATTGAGCTTTCCGGCAGTGTCGACCGGGATCGCATCGCTCAGTTAGCTGAACTGGAAGTGGACTATATCTCTTCCGGTAGCCTGACCAAGCACCTGCGCGCTATCGACCTATCCCTGCGGATCGATCTCTAGCGCCCACAGGACCCATCATCACTGCGCTTAGTGATGGTGATGATGGTGTCCCTGCTCTTCCGTGTCTTCTGCGGGAGCTTCCATCCCGCTCATCTGCCCGTGGTTGGCGTGGTCTCCGTGTCCACCGTGGCCCATAGCCCCCCAAATGGTCCAGATACCAAACAGCAAAATCGCTGCGGCGAAACCATAGCGAACCCCCGGCTTTTGCACTATGCCACGCACCTGTGCCGCCGCAGCACCAGTAGCCAGCATGGCGGGCACGGTGCCCAAACCAAAAGCAAACATCGCCAGGGCAGACCGCTCGGCACTGCCCTGGGCCAGGGCGAACGTCAGCGCGCTATAAACCAAACCACAGGGCAACCAGCCCCAAAGGGATCCCAATGCCAATGCCTGCCCCGCAGAGCGCACCGGTAATAATTTGGCCGATAGTGGCTGCACATAGCGCCAAAGGTAGCGGCCCCCTTTTTCAATCCAAGCCAATCCCTGCCAGATACCGCCGATGTACAGCGCCATCAGGATCAACATGATCCCTGCAGCAAATCGCAGCGGAGTTAGTGCCGGCAGTATCGCCGCACCGAGGGCACCGGCGAGCGCTCCCATCAGCGCATAGCTACCCAGGCGACCCAATTGGTAAGAGCCCAGCTGCACCCAAGCAGTCTTTTTCCCCGGTACCGCCATACCCAGCGCTCCGGAGATTCCCCCACACATACCGATGCAGTGACTGCTACCCAAAAAACCGATAGCTAGTGCCGCCGCTAAAAAACCCCAGTCCCCCACTTACTTCTCCTGCTTCCTTTCCGCGTCAGATTTGTCCTGCTGAACATCATCGTCATCAAACAAAATGCGACGACCTTCCGTTTCCAGGTCATCGTACTGTCCGTTATTCACGGCCCAGAAAAAGAGCTTCACCGCAAAGCCAACCAAAATCACCGCAATGGGAATCAGGAAATACAGACTTTCCATCAGTTACACCTCCTCTCTTTCTGTGAGCACGGGATTAAGCCTCGGCGCTCACAGGGTTTTCGTCGACTTTCTGTCCACGGGACAGACGCAACGCATTTAGCACTACGATCAGAGAACTCAGGGACATACCGATTGCCGCAGCCCAGGGCGGCACCAGACCGCAAAATGCCAGCGGCAGGGCAATCACGTTGTAGCCCAGAGCCCATGCCAGGTTTTGCCGCACAATTCGGCGGCACTTGTGCGCCAGCTCTATAGCTTTGGGCAGCACTTCGAGATCACCGTTCAGCAAAATGGCATCGGCGCGGGACTGGGCCAGATCCGCCGCAGACATCATCGCCACAGAGGCATCGGCACCAGAGAGCACTGGCACATCATTGATGCCATCCCCTACCATCAGCACCTTCTCACCATCGCTTTGCAGCTGCTTCATATGGCTGAGCTTGTCCTCTGGCGAGGCACCGGCGCGGTAGTTATCGATACCCGCTCGCCCTGCCAGCCGCTCAACTTCCGCAGACTGGTCACCACTGAGCAGTTCCACTGAAAGACCTTGCTCAGTCAAACCCTCAACAGCGGTGGTTGCCGAGTCCCGTAACTTATCCCCCAACGCAATCCAGGCAATAGGGCCCAGGGAGTCGCCGAGCAGTAGCCACTGCCCCTCCCCTTCGGGCGTGGAAATATCCTCACTGGAGACAAAGCTCGCCTTACCCAGTCGGTAACTACCCCCCTCAATCTGCCCTTTCAGGCCGGCCCCGGTATGAACTTTCAGATCAGTGGCGATGAGATTGCCACGCCAGGCGCGGAAGGCCCTGGCCAGGGGGTGATTGGTCTGGGATTCCAGGGCAGCGGCAACATCCTTAACCCGCTGCTCGCTCCAGTTGGCCCGCAGCAAATCAATATGCAGGATTCTCGGCTCACCGCGTGTCAGAGTACCGGTCTTGTCGAACAGCACCCGGCCGATACGCGGCAGCGTTTCCAGTAGACTGCCTCCAGCCACAAGAAGCCCCAACTGCTGTAAACGCAGGGTGGCGGAAGCCAGGGCAGCAGGAGTTGCCAGCGACAGTGCGCAGGGGCAAGTCACCACCAGCACAGACAGAGATACCCAAAAAGCGCGACTGGGGTCGATTTGCCACCAGACAACAAACGCCGCCAGTGCCGCGAATAAAACGACACCGACAAAAATACCCGCAACCCGATCTGCCAGGGCCACTTGGTTGGGTTTATCTAATTGCGCCCGTTCTACCAGGCGCTCAATAGCGGACAAGCGAGTCGACTGCCCCGCTGCCGTGATTCGAATAGTCAGGGTGGAATCGCCGTTGACACTACCGGCATAAACCGGGCTGCCAGCAGACTTCTGTTGCAGTGCCGATTCACCGCTGAGCAGGGATTCATCCACACCACTAACGCCCTCCAGCACCTCCCCATCGGCGGGGACAGTGTCTCCCGGGCGCAACAAAACTTTATCCCCAGCGACCAATGCGGCCACCGGTACATGGACAATATCGTCCCCTTGATATTTGGCCGCCGTCATCGGCAGCAACTGAGCCAAACCACCGCTGGCTAAGCCCGCCCGGTGGCGGGCGCGCATCTCCACCGTTCGTCCCAACAGCAGGAAGAAGGTGAACATGGAGATAGATTCAAAGTACACCTCGCCGGTGCCGAATACCGTGGCGTAAAAGCTGGCGACATAGGCCATACCAATCGCCAGGGACACTGGCACATCCATACTCAGGTGTCGGGCGCGCAGACTGCGCAAAGCGGCACTGAAAAATGGGCGCGCCGCATAGAAAACCACTGGCGTCGCCACCAGCAGGGAAACCCAGCGGAAGTAGCGCTCAAACTCACCGACACCCTCTTCCGCTGCAGCACCAAAATACAGGGCGATGGCAAACATCATCACCTGCATGGTGCCGAGTCCGGCGACACCCAGGCGGCGCAGGGCGGCGCGGTGCTCGCTCTGGATCACACTTTCCTGGTTGGCCGCAGTAGCCGGGGCCGGCCGGTAGCCAATCCGTTCCAGTTCGCCAAACAGCTCACTGGGTTTGATCTTGTCGGGATTAAAACCGATCTGGGCACGCTGGGTACTGGCGTTGACAGAGACCTTCTCAATCCCGTCCAACTGCCCCAGGTGCTTTTCTATCAGCCACACACAGGCCGCACAGGTAATACCGCTAATCAACAGCGAGGCTATCTTGTTGCCGTTATCCCAATCGTGGACAAACTGCTGCTGCACTTCCGGCAAATCGTATGCCGCCCAGCGGTCCTGGGGTTGAGCTTCCTCCGGCCTGTCGCTCTCCTTCTCCCGGAAGCGATAAAAGCCATCCAGACCACCGGAAACGATAGCGCTGGCTACCGCCTCACAGCCTGGACAACACATATCCCGGGCGGCCCCGTCGATAACCACCGAGTGGTTGCTGCCGGGAGGGACTGGGAGTCCGCAGTGATAACAGGAGGAGGAAGACGAAGTCATTGAGTTACTGCGTTCAGTGGCGCGGCATTGCCGAGATCGAAGTTGATTTCACCTTTCAGGCGCCAGTTGGCGTCCTGATGCGCATCGGGATCGAGTTCCGGCATCAAGCGGAGATACCAGCGATTCCCAACGCCTTCAGGCAAGGTGCCCTGGTAGCGGCCCACGGAGAGCTGGGAGAGCTCGATATGCTTATCCAGGTCAGACTCCACCGGATGGCTCAATGTGAGCAGTAGGGCCTTGGGGTAGTCGAGGTCGCCATTCAGCTCCACGACAACCGATTTTTCAGACGGCTGAAACTGGACCAAAGCGGCCAGACCCAGCTCTTTCGCGCGCAAGTCCTGCTCGGCGCTGAAGTGATACATGCGGCTGTCTTTGTAGTAAGTATCACTGACTTTATCGTCAGCAAAGCGCACCGCTATCGAGACTGTAATTGTGGAGACAACCACCACTGTAATCAGTGGGGCCAGTACCATCCACGCCCAAGGTTCCCGGTACCAGGGTTTTGGGGTTGGTTCATTCATCGCGTTACCAAAAAGTTACCGTTTGTGCACAAAAGTCGAGCCCGCCTGGGCGGGCCCGTACTTTGCAACGGGATTGGCGTCCCGTCTACTGCTTTGGACCAATAAACACCGTTCGGTGCTTATCAACCAGCTCAGGATTGTCGACTGCTTGGACAACAATCTCGATATCGTGCTTGGTATCCTTCAGCTGGTCTCTGGGAACGCTTACCCGAATGGGAACGGAGAACATCTCTCCAGGCACCAGGTAAATCGTCTTCGGCTTGCGAATGGAGTAATCGTATTCAGGCTTACCTTCCACCTTTATGGTGAATTCGTGGGGAGCCTGATCCATATTGTTGATTTTTACCGTGTAGACATTTTGCACCTGTCCCTGGGACTCACGGAACATACGAGCACCGCGGTCGCGAGTGATTTCTGCCTCGATTGGGCTTCGAGTCATCACTTGCTGTGCAAACAGGCCGGTCATCGCAACCAGTATCAACGCGTAGCCAAATAGGCGCGGGCGCAGGAAGCGGGTCTTTCCACCCTGCAATTCGTCCTCAGAGGTGAAGCGAATCAAGCCCTGCTCATAGCCCATCTTGTCCATCACGCTATTACACGCATCGACACAGAGGCCACAGTTGATACATTCGTACTGCATGCCGTCGCGGATATCGATATCCACCGGACACACCTGAACACACCAGTAGCAGTCGATACAGTCGCCCATACCTTCCGCCTTGTAATCCACGTTCTTTTTGCGCGGACCACGGGTCTCACCCCGCTTGGCATCGTAGTAAACCGCCAGCGTATCCTCGTCGTACATCACCGACTGGAAACGGGCATAGGGGCACATGTATTTACACACCTGCTCACGCAGGAAGCCGGCGTTCATATAGGTGGCAAAAGTGAAGAAAGCGACCCAGAAAACACCCTGCGGGTGCGCGTTAAACGTCGCCAGATCCACCACCAGCTCGCGCACACCGTAGAAATAACCCACAAATGCCAGTGCAGTTGCCAGCGAGATCAACAGCCAAATGGTGTGTGTGCCACCCTTGCGCAGAACCTTTTCCAGGTTCCAGGGGGCCTTATCGAGCTTCATTCGCTTGTTGCGATCGCCTTCACAAACCCTTTCTGCCCAGATAAACATCATGGTCCAGACGGTCTGCGGACAGGTGAAGCCACACCACACCCTGCCCAGCAAAGTGGTGACCGCAAACAGCGCGAAGGCGGCAATGATCAGCAGCCAACCTAGAAGGAAGCCGTCTTGGGGGCCGAAAGTAGTCCAGAAAATATGGAATTGGCGGGTGGGGAGATCAAAGAAGACCGACTGGCGCCCGTCGATATTGATCCAAGGTAGGAAGAAGAAAGCCAGCAGCAAAGGCAGGCCGGTATATTTGCGAACACGGGTGAAAACACCCTTGATATGTCGGATGTAGACTTTGTCTTCCGACTCATACAGCATGCGATAGCGAACTTCGCCATCACCTTCCTGTTCCTCACGGGTTGGAATTAAATCACTCACACAAACCTCACTCTCGCACGGGCACATCTTGTACGTGGGCCAGGTAGCCCCTTATGTTGAGGCTTTTTTCTCCGTCCCTGCAGCGCCCGGAGTCCCTTGATAAAACAAGGCCCAGCAAATGCCGGGCCTCAATAGTTAATTACTGCTTTTCTTCTTCCTGCTGCGACAGGCTGTAGACATAGGCCGCTACGAGGCGGATTTTGTCTTCACGCAGTTTATCTTTTTGCGCGGGCATCATATTTGTACGACCACCGCGAATAGTGTGTTGGATCTGTTCGCGATTGCTACCGTACAGCCAGATGTCGTCGGTCAGGTTCGGCGCACCCAGCATTTGGTTGCCTTTGGCATCCATACCGTGACAAGCCATACACACGGTGTTGAATACCTTCTGACCTTCGGCTGCCATGGCGGTGTCGTGCTCCAGGCCGTTCAGGGAGAGAACATACTCTGTCGCATTTCTAACACCTTCTTCACCGATCACCGGACCCTGAGGAGGCATCATGCCCTGACGACCGTTGTACAGGGTTTCCAGGATTTTCTCCGGGGTGCCGCCGTACAGCCAGGCGTTATCGGTCAGGTTCGGGAAGCCAAAGTTACCGCCGGCATCTGCACCGTGACATACCGCACAGTTGTTAGCGAAGATCCGGGAACCCATCTTGAGGGCTTCGGGGCTCTGCGCAATCTGCTCGATCGGCATATTTTCGTACTTACCGAAGGTCTCGTGGAATCGCTCCTGAGCCTTGGCCTGGGAAGCTTCCAATGCACCGACAGAAGTCCAGTTGCCGACACCTTTGAAGTTACCCAGACCCGGGTAAACCACCAGATATCCCGCAGAGAACACCAGGGTGGCAATGAACAACATGAACCACCACTTGGGCAGCGGGTTGTCGTATTCCTCGATGCCATCGTAAACGTGGCCCGTGGTTTTGTTTTCCGGTTCAGCCTGGTCATCCACTGCCACCTTTCGGTTGGCGAACAGCACCCAGGTAATCAACGCCAGATTGGCGAGGGTGAGCACAATTACCCACACACTCCAGAATGTACTCATTACTTATCCTGCCCCTGTTTTCGATTGGCTCCGGGTTTATCCCCGGAATTGGATTCGTCCTGCTGAGCGGCCGACTTGTCCTTGTCGGCTTGTCGCTCTTCATCGGCAAATGGCAAATTGGCATCTTCTTCGAAGCGCTTCTTGCGCTTCGGAGAGAAGGCCCACCAGCAGATAGCCAGAAAAGCCACAGAGCCCAGAACCAGACCGATTTCCCGCAAAGTTTCAATAGTCACGAGTTTCCTTCCTCGCTATTAGCGTTTTTGGGTAACCAGGGTACCCAGCTGTTGCAAGTAAGCGACCAGCGCGTCAATTTCCTTGACCTTGCCACCTTTGAAAGGCTCAGCGGCGTTGGCGATGTCGTCATCGGTGTAGGGCACACCGACGAAGCGCAGCGCTTCCATCTTACGTGCGGTGTATTCGCCAGTTACCACATTGTCGAACAACCAGGGGTAAGCAGGCATGATTGACTCAGGCACAACGCTGCGCGGGTTGTACAAGTGCGCGCGCTGCCATTCATCAGAGTAGCGTCCACCTACGCGCGCCAGGTCTGGACCGGTACGCTTGGAGCCCCACAAGAAGGGGTGCTCGTAAATGGATTCCTGAGCCATGGAGTAGTGGCCGTAACGCTCAACTTCCGCACGCAGAGGACGAATCATCTGAGTGTGGCAAACGTGGCAGCCTTCGCGAATGTAGATATCGCGACCTTCCAGCTCCATTGCTGTCAGCGGCTTCTGCCCCGGCAGCGGCGTGTAGTTATCCTTGGTAAAGAACTGCGGAACGATCTCAACCAGGGCGCCGAAACTGATGGCGATAATGGTGAAAAAGATCATCCAGCCGATGTTTTTTTCTACGAGGTCATGATTCTTCACGATCTAAACTCCTATGCCGCAGGCACTGCTCGAACGGTGTTATCGGCTTCGGCATCGTTTACCTTCTCGGTAATCGTGCGGTAAACGTTGTAAGCCATCAGCAGCATACCCACCAGGAACATGGCGCCGCCCAACCAGCGAACTACATAGCCCGGATGGCTGGCTACAACACTCTCTACGAAGCTGTAAGTCAGGGTGCCGTCGGCGTTAAATGCACGCCACATCAGGCCCTGGGTAATACCGTTAACCCACATAGCGGCGATGTACAGAACAGTACCTACAGTTGCCAGCCAGAAGTGCGCGTTGATCAGCTTGGAGCTGTACATTTCGCGGCGTTTCCACAGAACCGGAACCAGGTGATACAGAGCACCGATAGAGATCATTGCAACCCAGCCCAAAGCGCCGGAGTGTACGTGGCCAACGGTCCAGTCAGTGTTGTGAGACAGAGCGTTTACAGTCTTGATGGACATCATCGGACCTTCGAAGGTAGACATACCGTAGAAGGACAGGGATACCACCAGGAAGCGCAGGGTCGGGTCGGTGCGCAGCTTATGCCATGCGCCGGACAGGGTCATGATGCCGTTGATCATACCGCCCCAGGAAGGTGCCAGCAGAATCAGGGACATAACCATCGCCAGGCTCTGAGCCCAGTCGGGCAGCGCTGAGTAGTGCAGGTGGTGACCACCAGCCCATACGTACAGGGAGATCAGTGCCCAGAAGTGAACGATAGACAGCTGGTAGGAATAAACCGGACGACCAGCTTGCTTAGGTACGAAGTAGTACATGATGCCGAGGAAGGCTGCAGTCAGGAAGAACCCTACTGCGTTGTGGCCATACCACCACTGGATCATTGCGTCCTTAGTGCCCGAATAGATAGAGTAGGACTTGAACGGGCCAACAGGAATCTCCAGGTTATTAACGATATGGAGAACAGCAATAGTTACGATGTAAGCACCGAAGAACCAGTTCGCCACGTAGATGTGAGAAGTCTTACGCTTCATGATGGTGCCGAAGAACACCAGCGCGTAAGCAACCCAAACCAGGGCAATCAGGATATCGATAGGCCACTCGAGCTCAGCGTATTCCTTGGTGGAAGTGAAGCCCATCGGCAGAGTAATTGCCGCGGCGACGATAACGGCCTGCCATCCCCAGAAGGTGAAGGGGATCAGCCAGCCACCCCAAAGGCGGACCTGACAGGTACGCTGTACCACATAGTAAGAAGTGGCAAAGAGAACACTACCACCAAAGGCGAAAATTACCGCGTTGGTGTGCAGGGGCCTCAAGCGCCCGAAGTGCGAGAAGGGCTGCCAAAAGTCGTTGAGTTCAGGCCAGGCTAGCTGGGCTGCGATCAATACGCCCATGCCCATACCAAAAATGCCCCAGACCACGGACATGATGGTGAACTGGCGCACGATATTGTAGTCATAGTCCGGCACAGGGCCGGTCTTTGCCACCGTTGTCGTCATGTTTTTACTTCCGTTGCTTTTAAGATTCGGTTCCACTGTGCGGGACTGGCCCACCACAGAAGGTGTGCAACCACAATGTGTGAGGCACTGTGGTTACTATTGGCCGGATAAGGATTTAAGCGCATCCTTGCCCGGTGATTGCTGATCTAAATCAACTAAATCAATTTTCTTCCTTTACCTGCGGCAATGCGCAGACGCAGGGCGTTGAGCTTGATAAAGCCCTCCGCATCCTTCTGGTCGTAAGCACCAGCATCGTCTTCGAAGGTAGCGATACGCTCATCGAAGAGACTGTCCGCAGAGCGACGGCCCACAGCACTCACGCTGCCTTTGTACAGTTTCAGGCGAACTTCGCCGTTAACCACATCCTGGGACTCATCGATCGCAGCCTGCAGCATGCGGCGCTCTGGGGACCACCAGTAACCGTTGTAAACCAGCTCGGCGTAGCGCGGCATCAGGGAATCCTTCATGTGCGCAACTTCGCGATCCAGGGTAATGGACTCAATGGCGCGGTGCGCCTTCATCAAAATGGTGCCGCCCGGTGTTTCGTAGCAGCCGCGGGACTTCATTCCCACGTAGCGGTTTTCCACGATATCCAGACGACCGATACCGTTGGCTCCGCCCAACTTATTCAGCTTCTCAAGCAAAGTAGCAGGGCTTAAGCGCTCACCGTCGATAGAAACAGGATCGCCCTTCTCAAAACCCAAAGTAATGTAGGTGGGTTCTTCCGGAGCCGCCTCAGGGCTCACGCTCCAGCGCCACATATCCTCTTCGGCTTCCGCCCAGGGATCTTCGAGGTTGCCGCCCTCGTAAGAGATGTGCAGCAGGTTGGCATCCATGGAGTAAGGGGATTTCTTCTTGCTGGAAGAGAAGTCCACCGGAATATTGTGCTGCTCGCAGTACTGCATCAGCTTTTCGCGGGAGTTCAGGTCCCACTCGCGCCAGGGAGCGATTACCTGGATGCCCGGCTTCAGCGCGTAGGCGCCCAGTTCGAAGCGCACCTGGTCATTACCTTTACCGGTAGCACCGTGGGAAATGGCATCGGCGCCAGTCTCGTTGGCAATCTCAATCAGGCGCTTGGCAATCAGCGGGCGCGCAATAGAGGTACCCAGCAGGTACTCCCCTTCATAAATCGCATTGGCGCGGAACATCGGGAAAACGAAATCGCGCACATACTCTTCGCGCAGATCGTCGATATAAATCTCTTTAACCCCGAGGGCCTCGGCCTTGGCACGGGCCGGTTCCACCTCTTCACCCTGGCCGATATCAGCGGTGAAAGTCACCACTTCACAACCGTAAGTCTCCTGCAACCATCGCACGATTACTGACGTATCCAATCCACCGGAGTATGCCAGTACCACCTTTTCGATTTTGCTCATTGCTGTCCTCTGCTGCCGGAAATACGCCGCCGCGACAAAAACGCGGAGACGGGGAATGCCACTACGCGAAACTAGTGTCGGTCTGGGGGAGTTATTCTTGGAGATATGCCCAGGATCGGTAAATTGCGGGCACAACAATACCCACACTCTTTGTCGGGGCGCGATTGTAGCGCCTAAGCTCGCGATCGACTAGCGTCAAGGCGCGAGTAAGCACAATTGATTGATTTTTAACCTTTTCGTGCATCGCAATTTTGTACAGCTTCGGGTAGCATTCGCGCCGCACAACGACTCACTACGCTAAGAAGCTTTACGGAGTACCATGACGGAGCAAATTACCCTGCGCGCCCCCGACGACTGGCACATTCACCTGCGCGACGGCGCCGCTCTCGGGCGCACCGTGCCCGATGCTGCAAAACAATTCCGCCGCGTGATTGTAATGCCCAACCTGGTACCCCCTGTGACCGATGCCGAAAGTGCAGTGGCATATAAGGAACGTATCAACGCCAATGTTCCCGCCGACACCAACTTCGAACCCTTGATGGTGATCTACCTCACCGACAAGACCGACGCTGCCGTTATTCGCAAAGCTCATGAAGCCGGTGTTATCGCCGCCAAACTGTACCCAGCGGGCGCGACCACCAACTCCGATTCCGGCGTTACCGATATCGCCAACATCTACCCGGCCCTGGAAGAGATGCAGGCCTGCGGTATGAAGCTGTTGGTACACGGTGAAGTGACCACCAGCGATATCGATATCTTCGACCGCGAGCAGGCTTTTATCGAGAAAACCCTGTCCCGCCTGGTAGATGATTTCCCCACGCTGAAAGTGGTGTTTGAACATATCACCACCGCCCAAGCAGTAGAGTTTGTACAAGGCGCCCGCGAAGGCGTTGCCGCAACCATCACCGCGCACCACCTACTGTACAACCGCAACCATATGCTGGTTGGTGGTATCCAGCCGCACTTTTACTGCCTGCCGATCCTCAAGCGCGGCTACCATCAAAATGCATTGATCGAAGCGGCCACCAGTGGTAACCCGAAGTTTTTCCTCGGCACCGACTCAGCCCCCCACGCCCACCACAAGAAAGAACACTCCTGTGGTTGCGCCGGCTGCTATACCGCCTACTCCGCTATTGAGCTATACGCCGAAGTATTCGAGCGCGCGGGCAAACTGGACAAGCTGGAAGGCTTTGCCAGTGAGTTCGGCCCCGACTTCTACGAGCTGCCGCGCAACGAGGGCACCATCACCCTGGTCAAGAGCCCCTGGACCCTGCCGGAAAAACTGGATATGGGTGGTGAAAATCTGATTCCCCTCGCAGCCGGTGAAACCTTAAACTGGCAACTTGCGTAATCGGCGAGTGCCCTGATTACAGCGCCTGCAGGGAGAACACTCCCGGCAGGCGCCGCAATTCGAATACAATACCCTGCCCCACCAGCGCCAAATGCTGCTGGCCTGAAGACAAGATTTACAAGGAACCACCGTGACACCCGCCGAAGAACCCACAGGACCAAAAAGCTCTCTCGCCCAGCGATTCCGAGGCTTTCTGCCCGTGGTCATCGACCTTGAAACCGGCGGCTTTAACGCCCGTACCGATGCACTGCTGGAAATTTCTGCGGTTATCCTCGACATGGATGACTCCGGCAACCTCTTCCCGCTGGAGACCCACAGTTTCCACCTGGAGCCTTTTGAGGGCGCCAATGTTGAGCAATCCGCTCTCGACTTTATTGGCATCGACCTGGAATCCCCGGACCGCGACGCCTGGCCGGAAGAAATCGCCATCCCCGAGCTGTTCCGCAAGATTCGCAGCGCCGTGAAAAAGCACAGCTGCACCCGCGCCATCGTGGTTGCCCACAATGCCCACTTCGACCTGGGCTTCGTCAATGCAGCCGTCGAGCGCACCGGCATCAAGCGCAACCCATTCCACCCGTTCTCCTGCTTCGACACCGCTAGCCTCGCCGGCCTCGCCTACGGCCAGACCGTATTAGCCAAAGCTTGCCAGGTTGCTGGAATCGAGTTTGATAACAACTGCGCCCACTCCGCCGAGTACGACGCAGAAAAAACCGCAACCCTGTTTTGCGGCATCGTGAACAAGTGGAAAGAGATGGGCGGTTGGCCGCTGGAAACCGAAGAGACCACAGAAGAAGCCGAATAACGCACTATCTTCCGGGCTGCCTCAAAGCGGCCCGATTTATCCAAAAACGACAAAATTATTCGAAAGCTGTCGACAAAACACCCGCTATGTGCAGAGTCTGGCCACTTGGGTGATTTTTTGTGCAAGCCGTGCTAATATGGCCCGCTTACACATAAAAACCGGATAGCGCCGTGGCCAAGAAACCTTCCTCTTCCTCCAATCGCAAACAAGCCGCTCCCCTCGAGACCAGCGAAAGCATCGAGGAGCAGGTAAAGGCGTTCCTCGCCGGTGGCGGTGAGATCGAGCAGGTGCCCAAAGGGGTAAGCGGCCAGACCAACACTTCCGGCCCCAAGCACATCACCCTCGGCAAAAAGCCCAGAGCCTAACCTCCGCGCAATAAAAAACCCCGACGGCGCTCCGCTGACCAGCAGCAAAGCGCGGCCGGGGCCGCTCGAATATGGCCGCGTCAACGCAGCCACTTCTCATTCACATCAGGGCATTTCTTCCAGTTCCGCACCCTCTTTCACCGGCGGCATCAGGTCTTCTTTGTTGATATTCAAAGCCATCAGCACGTTGGCAGCTACGTAAACAGAGGAGTAAGTACCCACAACCACACCCACGATCAAGGCCAGGGAGAAGTTGTGGATCAATTCGCCACCGAAGAACTGCAACGCCCACAGCACCAGCAAGGTGGTGAAGGACGTCATAAAGGTACGGCCCAAGGTCTGGCTGATTGAGATATTGATAATTTCCTCAGACTCAGCCTTGCGCACCTTGCGGAAGTTCTCGCGGATACGATCCGATACCACAATGGTATCGTTCAGGGAGTAACCGATCACCGCCAATACTGCCGCCAGTACGGTTAAATCGAAGTCCAATCCCATCACCGCAAAGAAGCCCAGCACAATAATCACATCGTGGCCCAGAGCCGCTACCGCGCCGAAAGAGAACTTGTACTGGAAGCGCAGGGCAACGTAGATCATCACCATAAACAGGGCCAGCATCATGCCCAGGCCGCCGTCGTCGCGCAGCTCAGCACCTACCTGTGGTCCCACCATCTCAACACGGCGCAGTTCAACATCGCCCTCACTGCCCTCTCTCAGGAGAGCGACAACCTTGTCACCGATCGGTGTCGTTGTTTCCTGGTCGGTAGCGCTGATCTGGGTTTCCTCCTCGGTCACCTCAGGGGGCAACTTGATCAGCAGATCCTTTTCAGAACCAAAATTCACTACTGTAGCGCCATCGTAGCCAGCAGCATCCAACTGATCGCGCACGTCGCTAATAAAAGGCGTTACCTCGTAGCCCACCTCAACCTGGGTACCACCGGTAAAGTCCAGGCCAAACTTCAGGCCGTTCATTGCCAGTGCGGCGATGGAGGAAAGTACCAGCACCACCGAGACAATCCCGGCGATCTTGCGCCAGCGCATAAAGTCGTAGACGCGCTTGCCCATGTACTCGGTAATTTTGCCGTTATCCACTTTGGTCTCACTCATGACCGTCTCCCTTAAATCCTGAGCTTCTGCACACGGCGACCGCCGTAGAACAAGTTAACAATTGCTCGCGTACCCATGATGGCACTGAACATGGAGGTGAGAATACCGATAGACAGGGTTACCGCGAAGCCCTGTACCGGGCCGGAACCGATGGCATACAGAATCACCGCCACAATTAGGGTGGTGATGTTCGCATCCACAATGGTGCTGTAAGCATTGTCAAAACCGGCGCTGATCGCTGTCTGGGGAGGCATCCCATTCCTGAGCTCCTCCCGTATTCGCGAGAAGATAAGCACGTTGGCATCCACCGCCATACCCACGGTCAATACGATACCGGCGATACCGGGCAGCGTGAGGGTTGCGCCCAGCAGCGACATGACCGCCACCAGCAGGATCAGGTTTACTGCCAGGGCAATGTTCGCAGCCAAACCAAATACGCGATAGGAAATCAGCATACAGATAAGTACCGCGAACAAGCCGTACTCCACCGACTGAATACCCACCTTGATGTTATCCGCACCCAAAGATGGGCCGATCACACGCTCTTCCACAAAGTACATGGGCGCTGCCAGGGCACCGGCACGCAGCAGCAGGGCCAGTTCCTGGGCTTCAGCCGGGCTGTCCAGGCCGGTGGTGCGGAACTGCTTGCCAAGGGCACTCTGTACCGTGGCCAGATTAATAATCTTCTTCTCTTCAGTGCGCTTCTGCACGGTAACTTCGTTACCGTTTTCGTCGATCTCAGTTACCGGCTCAAAGCGAGTCTCGATAAACAGGGTGCCCATACGGCGACCGACATTCTTCCAGGTAGCCCGGTGCATCATCTCGCCGCCACGGGCGTCAAGGGTGATATTTACCTGCGGGAAACCGCTCTCGTCGTAACCGACGCGGGCATTAGTAACGCTGTCACCCTTGATAATAATCTGGCGCTCCAACCAGGCACCACCGTACATCTGCGCCTGACGCTCATCGCGGTACTCGAAGTATTCCTTGTTGGAAACCAGCTCATCCGGGCGAGCTTCCATACGGTATTCGAGGTTGGCAGTCTTACCGATAATACGCTTGGCCTCTGCGGTGTCCTGTACACCGGGCAGCTCCACAACGATACGGTTGCGGCCCTGGCGCTGTACGATCGGCTCAGCAACACCCAGCTCGTTCACCCGATTGCGCAGGGTGGTGAGGTTCTGGGTTACTGCGTAATCTTCCAGCTGCTTGATTTCCTGATCGGTCAGGGTTGCGCGGATCTCCAGGTTTTCACCACTGCCGGACTCGCGCAGCTGAAGCTGCGGGAATTCCTTCCGCAGAGTGGACATCGCCCGGCTGCGCAGCTCATCGTTGCGGAAGCGGGCAATAATCTCACGATCATCCACCAGCTCCACATTGCGGTAACGGGCCTTGGCTTCGCGCAGTTTGCTCTTCACTTCCTGCTCGTAGCTTTCCATGTTGTTCTTGACGATGGTGTTGGTGTCGACTTCCATCAGGAAGTGCACACCACCCGCCAGATCCAGACCGAGCTTCATCGGGCTAGCGCCGATATCTTTCATCCACTGGGGTGTGGTGGAAGCCAGGTTCAGGGCGACAACATAGTTGGTGGTACCAAGCGCTTTTTGAATCGCCTCTTTAGCCGGCAACTGCTCCTCCATGGAGTTCAAGCGGATCAGTACTGACTTGTCCCCAACTTCGCCGCCGAAGTGAGCAATACCCGCTTCATCCAGGGCTTTTTGTGCATTCGCAAGGACATCGGGGCCGATGGTGAGTGCACTGGATTGCCCGGAAATCTGCACGGCAGGGTCCGGCTTATAGAGATTGGGCGCGGCGTACATCAGGCCAAAGGCCACAACCGCGAGAATCAGAAAGTACTTCCAGATCGGGTAGCGATTCATGCTGTTCTCATTGTTCTAGTGTGACCCCGAGGGCCGGTAAATCTTGGCAATCTGCCTAAGCAATTTGCCTGGATATGCGGGCAGTATACGCAGAATGCAAGGTACACCGCCCCCAATAAAAGTGGGGGCTGATTATACGGGGATCGTGGGAACGGACAAATTACAGGGGTGCCGCAATGAGACGGGCAGCACCCCAGGCAGGGTAAAAACGACGCCTGATCAGGCCTCCAGCGCTGGAACCTCGCGGCCCAGACCACGGTAGAACTCGGCGACATAAGCCTCCAACTCATTGGCGGCAATGGCATCACGCAGCTTTTGCATCAGGCGCTGGTAGTGGCGCAAATTGTGAATCGTATTCAGCTGCGCACCGAGAATTTCACCACAGCGATCCAGGTGGTGCAGGTAAGCGCGAGAGAAATTCTCACAGGTGTAGCAATCGCACTCTTCCTCCAAGGGACCCGTATCGTGACGGTGCCTGGCGTTGCGGATTTTCACCACACCTTCGAAGGTAAACAGGTGGCCATTTCGCGCATTGCGAGTGGGCATGACGCAGTCGAACATATCCACACCGCGACGCACCGCCTCGACAATATCCTCCGGCTTGCCCACGCCCATCAGGTAGCGCGGCTTATCTTCCGGCATCTTGTGAGCCAGGTGATCCAAGACCTTGATCATCTCCTCTTTCGGCTCCCCCACAGACAGGCCACCAATGGCATAGCCATCGAAACCAATATCAGTTAACCCCTTAAGGGACACATCGCGCAATTCCGGGTACATACCGCCCTGCACAATACCGAACAGCGCCGACGGGCTATCGCCGTGAGCCTTCTTGGAGCGCTCCGCCCAACGCAGGGACAACTCCATAGATTTGCGAGCTTCGTCAGTGGTGGCCGGATAAGGGGTGCACTCATCGAAGATCATGACGATATCGGAACCCAGGTCCCGCTGAACGCGCATGGATTCTTCCGGGTCCAGGAATACCGGGCTGCCATCGATAGGCGAGCGGAAAGAAACCCCCTCTTCCGTAATCTTGCGCAGCTCACCCAGGCTAAACACCTGGAAACCGCCGGAGTCGGTAAGGATCGGGCCGGACCATTGAGTAAAGTCGTGCAGATCGCCGTGGGCTTTAACCACTTCGGTACCCGGGCGCAGCATCAGGTGGAAGGTATTGCCGAGAATAATCTGTGCACCGATCCCTTCGATATCCCTCGGCAACATGCCTTTCACGGTGCCGTAAGTGCCCACCGGCATAAACGCCGGGGTTTCCACCACACCGCGAGGGAAACGCAAGCGGCCGCGACGGGCCTTGCCATCAGTGTTATCCACTTCAAACTGCATAAAACATTCGCGGCTCACTGGGTATCTCCTTTCGCTGGTGCTACTTCTTCTTTTTTGGCATTGGGATCGCGGGTAATAAACATGGCATCGCCGTAACTAAAGAAACGATAGCGCTCCTCAACTGCGGCCTTATAAGCGGCCATCGTATGCTGGTACCCCGCGAAGGCACTCACCAGCATCAATAAGGTGGACTCCGGCAGATGGAAGTTGGTGATCAACTTATCCACAACCTGGAATTCATAACCGGGATAAATAAAGATATCTGTCTCCCCCACCGTGGCCTGTAACTGGCCACTGCGCGCCGCACTTTCCAGCGCGCGCACGCTGGTGGTACCCACCGCAATCACGCTGCCATTGCGAGCGCGGCAAGCGGCTACCGCATCCACCACATCCTGGGAGACATCCAGCACTTCGCTGTGCATCTGGTGCTCATAAATATTGTCCACGCGCACCGGCTGGAAAGTACCGGCGCCCACATGCAGGGTAACGAAGACAACCTCGACACCTTTATCCCGCAATGCACCGATCATCTCATCATCAAAGTGCAGCCCCGCCGTCGGCGCCGCCACAGCACCAGCGTTGCGGCCGTATACGGTTTGGTAGCGCTCGCGATCGCTGGCATCGTCTTCACGATCAATATAAGGAGGCAGCGGCATATGGCCGAGGCGGTCCAGAATCGCCAGCACACCTTCTTCTTTAGGGAAGGACAATTCAAATAGCGCATCCTTGCGGCCGGTCACCTCTATACGGGTACCGTCTTCAAGGACGATGGTGGAACCGGGCTTTGGCGACTTACTGGAGCGCACATGGGCCCAGATATCCGTCTCGTTGAGCACCCGCTCCACCAGGATTTCCAACTTACCGCCGGTCTCCTTCTGCGCGAACAAACGCGCCGGGATCACCCGGGTATCGTTAAAGACTATCAGGTCACCAGCTTGGACCTGATCGAGAATATCTGGGAACTGCCGATGTGCTATGGCCCCGCTGGGCCCATCCAGACACAAAAGACGGCTGCCACGGCGCTCCTCGGTGGGCGCGCGGGCGATCAGCTCATCGGGCAGATGAAAGTCAAAGTCCTGACGCTGCATGGAATCCTGGAAATCTAGAAACTATGGAGAGGTCGCGAAGGTTATAGGAAATTTTAGGAGCTGTTAAGGAGCCTCTGAAAAACTCCGTGATACCTCTGGCATGCAGAGCAGTTCACAATCAAGGCGCGGCTTTGCAGGAATGTCTAGACCTTGCAAGAAGCCGCAACGCCGAGTGTGAATTGCTCTGCAAGCCCCAAAGGGTGGGCCTTGAGGGCTACAGCTGCCACGTTGCAGCTCTAGCAAAGGACTGTGCCATTCGCGGCGAGCTGCGCCTAACATCTGCAGCCCTCAAGACCCACAGAGGCATTACGGAGTTTCTCAGAGGCTCCTCAACTAGGACTACAGAAAATGCGCTAAGTTATTGAAATCACAGGTTGACCCAAGCGAAAGCATTGCTATAATCACGCCCTCTTCGCACCGACCCCAAGGTCGAGCAGCGAAAGTGCCAGAGTGGTGAAATTGGTAGACACAGGGGATTCAAAATCCCCCGCCCTTAAAAGCGTGCCGGTTCGAGTCCGGCCTCTGGTACCATCTCTCAAGCCCGCGTCAGCTCTAGCTTTCGCGGGTTTTTTAATTCTGGCTTACCTTCCCTAAATTTTGAAGATTGGCGCTTGAAAGACCCAAAGTGTCCACATTGTGTCCACACAGATTTTTTTGACTCTCCCTTGCCCACATGTGGACACCATCAATCTATTGCTTTCCCCCTGTGAAACTCCTCTTCATTTCTCTTCCAATCTCTTCAAAGTGTGAAATCCAAAGCATCCCCAAACCCCGCACCAGCTCAGGCCCTGGCCGCCAATCTCATTTCATCAACTAAAAGAACGCCAAAAATCGGCAGGCGTGGGGAGGAGTGACCGGCAGCCCTTTTTACTGCACAATTTATAATCAAAGAAAATCAGAAGGAGCCGGTTATGCGAATTTTAAGCGGTTTATAAAGGCTGGAGCTTCTTTCATAGCTTAAGCTAGCCACAAGGACACAATGAAGGAAAATGAAATTGTCATATTCTACTTCAACACTTCTCAAGCATCACACTCAGCGGTGACACTCCCTCTATCAAAACCCTAGAGCAGTTTCATCTGTCTAGTAGTAAAAACAAAGTACTGATATGACGAGACTCCCGCTGGATTTACTACCAAGCATCAGAAGGATCGAAAATGAAATTCGAATTTGGGGATTTATATAAATTTACAGTTTCCCTGGGTGTAGTACTAATCACGCTCTCCATTATGGCCCCCTGGCTTTTTCTTAAGGAACCATTTGACCTGTTTCGGCCAGAAACAGAGATTAATGCACTCTCAGAAGTTGCCAAGAAAGTGGTTATCAAAAGACAGAATGCAGTCTCGTTTATTGTTGGATTCATCCCATGGTTTTCTTTGGTTGGATCTATCATAGGAATTATATCAATCATCTTTGGACTAAAGAATTGGCAGAGAAACCAAGCTCATATTGATGAACAAACAAGGATCGATCTTGAAATAAGGTTACAATCACTTCGCGATGCAACAAAAGACGAAATAGAAGAGAAAGAATCATCCGAGCTTGAGATTTTTAAAATTAATGAAGGGCTGATTAGTGATGCGCATATTGCCCGTTCATTTAAGGAAAAATACTCAAGAATTGAAATAACAGTCTATTCTAAACTCTTAAACAATTACAAAAGTAGGTACATTGTTAGTCACAACGTGATGGTGGCAAGCATCCAATTAGACATTTTACTTCGCGCTAAAAATAAGCCAGCTAAAGACTATATCGTGGAAGTAAAATACATAAGAAAGGGCTTCAATTATGGCTGGTTACGTGAAGCATATCTGAAAAACATTTATGCAAAAAGCGTTTACTCTCAATTTACAAAAAGACTACCAAATACACTTTTGCTCATAGTGATTGATTCAGAAGCATATAACAAAGATAAATATAACCGCCTACTTCGGAGACTCAATGAAGAATCTGAAGGAAGAAAAGACAAAGACCTCGTTCGCGTAATTACCGAGCAGGAACTTATGGAAATAGATAACTTAGCCCTGGAAGATAAAGGATCAACTCACACCTAACAAGGCCATAAATTGCACTCGTGACGACTCCAGGCAATCTCTGATACGATCTGGGAACAGCAATAAAACATTATGTTATCAAGATATAAGACTAGCGAATGAAACCTATAAAAGCCAAATGTACTGAATTTATCTTCTTTCTCGCAAGAAAGATCCCCTATATTTTTCCAGAATGGCTTCAAGTGAAGGCCAAAAGGTATTCCAGATTCGGAACTCAGTCAAGCCAAGCCCTTCATGAGAGAGATAATCAGATTAAGACGGCCAGCCTGTTAGATGGTGATTTTAAATGGACAGCTGTCAGTGTAGTTGTAAATATCGATCATGAAGAATTGCTTTTACTACATCAATGGCTGAAATCAAGTGCATTCCTTATGAGTTATGACCCGGTTAGAGATGATGCTTTTTTCAAAAGCCGACATGACATTAATGGCGGTGAAAGAAGTCTGGGCATGATTTACTTTCGCGCAATGGAGGATACGCCCCCCGCCACTGCAAGAATGGAAATCAAAACCAACTTCTGCGATTCCTGTTATGCTTCGGTTTCCACATACTCACATGACGTCAATTATCTATCTCTATATTTCTTCCTTAAAGAAAAAGCAACTGAAACCGTTCGGGAAATAGATGTCAGTAAAATCAAAAGATACTACAGTTTATCCTCAATAAACCCCTTCTCCCCTCGATTCAAGATAATTAGAATCCCAAGCAAAGACAACATATTAAATGACCTAATAAAAAATAAGATAAACAACGTCTCCTCCGATGTAATTTCTACAGCCACCAAAATTCTTAAATACTGGAACATAAAGAAAACAAAATCAGAGTTAGGATTAATTGCCGATCTATACTGCAATAATGACGAACCGTACTTCACAAAAAACCGAGACTTTGAAAAAAAAGAAGGGAGTTATGCACTTATTCATCGTGAAAGGCATGGGTTTTATGATGTGAAATTGAGTAGCGACCCATCGGAAAACCTCCTTGCAGGGGACCCAGTAAATAAAACCAATTTAGACGCGCTATTCATAAAAAGCAAACACCTAGAAGAGATCGGCGGGTTTGACAATTTTTCCCCGCTAGGGCTCTCCCTATACGGCTCACACTTATCCATATCAATGCTTTTCGACACACAAAAGCAATATGAAAAAATAGCAAAATTTGCAAATGCAGCACTATTAAAGAACTCAAACAAAGTCGAGAAAAACTTTGACATATTATTTAAATCCACAAACAAAATTAACTTACTACAAGAAAAAATACGAGCAATTGACAAAGCCATCCCGGCTAGCTTTTCTAACCCTCACATAAATAAAGCCAAAGCCATTTCGAAGAACTTATTTGAAACCTCGTCCGAATTAAAACATAGCATCGACCGCAGACTAGATAGCTTAAACACAAAAATACAGGTTGAAAACTTGCGATTCCATAGAAGATATTCATGGGGCGTGGTTGCATTAATCATAATTCAGATTTTCATAGCTGCAATTACGATAGACTTCACAGTTCTGAATGATAAAGCATCTACTGTATTTGACAGGCATGAGAGCAAAGAACTACAGCAAGATTTAACCGATAAAATGAAAAAAGTAAAACACATAATGTAAGCACTAATTCGTCGGCAAAGTAGAGTTTCCATTACTCTACTTTCTAGGGAAGAAAAAATTATAAAAATTACACCTTCTTCCGATACATCAATCTCCCCTCTTGAGTCATCCCCTCCCTGCTTACCAGGGAGGAGTGAATCGAGAGGGTAGAGAGACGACATATGAAGTCCTATTAGGCCGGGCACTTTCTCTCCACCAATACCCCACCCCTCTCAATCGAATACTCTGTAAACTTCCCTGTCACAATATCCAGAATTTGCAGCCAGGAATAAAACAGCGCTTTTTCAGATTTAGCAATCTTCTCTGCCAGCTCTTTTGCCGCCTCTTGAGTTGGCGCAGAGTCTCTAAAGCTATTTGCTCCGCCATTCATCAAGTGAACGCGTTCTGCGAAAATGGCATACCTGTTTACTCTATTATTCATAACTTCTCTCCTTTTAAGTAAATAACCAGCTTAAGCCCGAACCGCGCTAAGCTGAGATTTCAAACTATCCGCACTGCTCTTGTGCCCATTAATTGCCGCCTCTTGGGTTGGCTTCTGCCCGCTCCCTGGGTGCGAGTGCGTCGCCAGGGTGGCGGCCAGGGCAGACACTACGCCTATTAAATCCTCTAGCACTTTCAGCACGTTTAAAGATTCACTGCTAACCAAACCTTGCCGCCGTCTTTTACTTTGATGGTTTGGCGGACCTTGGCTACCGATTCGCGAATATTTCCGATTTGCTCCTTTATGTCGCGGCCCGCTGAAATATTAATATCACTGGCTGTTGTAATATTTAGATTATCCAGCGCGGATAAGTTCAGGCCGTCAGCAGATAAGAAACGTAAAGCTCCAAGGATTTCAATTATTTTTACGCCGGACACCTCTTCTACGGAGTGTTCCCGCACTTGCCGGTGTTCGCTATCGCAGCTCGCTTTGACTTCAGCAGCCTTTGTAATTCTGCGTAACTAGTTCTCCCGTATATCACCGTGAGTTTCCCGGCTCCATTCTGCACTGGCGTCCACCTTTTGCCACACAGAGTCACATTGCTGCCAAATTAAATCTTCACGGTCGAGCTCTGGGAGTCCTACCCTGTGCGATAACACCGTGCAAATAAATGGCTTATACGCCATTGCCTGCATAGTGCAACGGTAACAGTATGAAAAATGGCAAGCGATCAAGTAACAAACCACTACCATCTCGTAACTTATATCGACAAAGAACTGATAAATAACTAGCCAAGCTATCAATATTTATGTTTACATCACTTAATTAGACTAGCATTTATAATTTAAACAAAAAATCTTATAGATGATAAAAAGGCATTCTTAATTTAGATTCTTATTTTTAAGTGAACATTTGCTTCTACAGGCTCATTATATGAATAGCAAGAATAAAATCACTTCCGGTGGCTGCTTGTGTGGAGCTGTGCGATATGAGGTTAAAGGGCCACTACGCAACGTAGTTAACTGTCATTGTAGTATGTGTCAAAAATTGCATGGGAGTTTTGGCCCTCATACCAAGGCTCGCAAAGTCAATATTAAGATAACAAAAGATGATGGACTGGCGTGGTATAAAACATCAGAAGTAGCCCGCAGAGGCTTCTGCCAGCAATGTGGTTCAAGCCTATTCTGGGAACCATTTAATCTCGATGCAACTGGAATTATTGCAGGATCACTAGATGGCCCAACCGGGTTGAAAACTATGGGGCATATTTTCACTGGCGAAAAATCTGATTTTTACGAAATTGATGACGAACACCCTCAATTCAAGGAGTCATCTGATGGGCAACTAGTCAATGACTACAAATAGGTTATTTTTTTGAGGCAGAGTGATAGGGGCATGTTTTCGGTAATGCGGCCTCGTTTTCAAGAGCTTAAATACCGCCTGCTCCATCCCACCAGTTCCAAATAGTGATTCAGCTGGAAAAGCACCCCTTTCGGTATGTTCAAATACTCACCACCGTCAAATGGAACAGATTTTGGGATTATTACCTAAGACTACCGGACTGAATCGAAGTGTGGACAGGCTCCTCATGCGTCTTGACGATACTGCCACAGATTGAGCTGAGATCTGCATAAGCCATACAGGCACATCAAGTAAAGCTTAGGGCTTAAAACGCCCCCCCTCCAAAACGCCAGCACAGTAGTCTTAAGCATTAGCTTGGCGAGTGATAGATTCGTTTGAACAGCTCATAAACCAGCTGATATCTATTAAACGCTCCCGCCATAGGGAGATGACTTCTTGTAGCACTTTTACTTCACAGTGATCAAGGGTATTGCCTCGAGGCTAACACTGGGAAAAACTGGAAGCTTTAAATAGATTTTACCAGGAGTAATTACCCCTGAAGGAGATTGCCTATTTGCAGATTTGGTGTTCACATAAAGCGCTATATGGTAGTGACTACTCATTAAACTGCAGACACCTAAGTCCATTTGTTATCGGACTGGTTTACCTAATGAACCTC
This sequence comes from Microbulbifer sp. ABM4_008, assembly GCF_056311705.1. Lineage (NCBI taxonomy): Bacteria > Pseudomonadati > Pseudomonadota > Gammaproteobacteria > Cellvibrionales > Microbulbiferaceae > Microbulbifer > Microbulbifer sp. ABM4_008. Next base: position 3,790,450 of record NZ_CM149970.1, read on the forward strand.
TAAGATTCTACCCGGATAGTTGAAACATTATCATATTAGAAAAATATTGATTTCCAGAAATTCATATGAAAGTGAATGTTATTGAATTATTTATAACATCACTAGATAATTCCAGCACCATTTGGTTTTTTAATTCCAAACCAGTAACATCAAGAGGGATGTATATGTCTATTTTCTGGGTGGTTGATACTAAAGTAAGAGTTTTACCACAAAGCTCGCTACCTCAAGATGGTAGTACCTTCTACTTTGGAAGATCTATAGTTCCAGACGAATCTAAAGAAAGTGCTGTAGCTAGATTAACCGCCGCACTTGAAGAGGACTTCATGCTAGTTGAGGAGGTTTCCAACGTGACTACATATGATAGTCAGCAGTGGGAAACCGAAGCCGATGAAGACTTTGAGACCAAGGAATCTTATGAGGAAGCCCTCCAAACGGGAGAGATCGCATTCGGTTGTTTTTCGTCAGAGCTATCAATGGAGGATTAATTGTGACAAAGGGAGCCATGACAATAGCCGAAGGAAGTCAGGACAAAAAATTTAAAACCGATGCAACACTTATTTTAAACGGAGTACAAGAACATCAATATGTTCTTCGTACTGCTTTTGATTCACTGTCAGTTTGGAAAACCAAATATGCAGTCAGTGTATCGCCATTCTATCCCCGCCTAAAGACCAGCATTAAAGAGGCAGCTTTAATTGACAATGAAATCTGGGTTTTTGGTATAGATGGCACTAATTCAAACCATATAATTGACGCAGTAACAGTAGCCTCCCAATTCTATATGATTGAGCCTAGGGATATTCTTAGTAATATATATGTGAAAAATCTGAATGCCGAAGGAGAAGCCGGTCTTGAACTCAACTTCTTGGTCCAGCTGAATAAAGATTTATATAGAGCAACAACTGAGGCTATCATGGAGGCCTGCAGGCACTTTGGTATAAATAGTGAAGTAAATCTCCATGTATATAGCTCCAATATAAACCCAAAAATTCCTCAGAAAGATTTACATCAAGCAATGAAAGATGGAGGAGCCTCTTCAGTTGTTACAGACCCTAGAAATATGAAGTATAAGTCAGGAAACAACCTTGGTAGTAAGGGCGCCAATATTAGAACCAATATGCATGTAGCAAAATTAGAGTTTTAACTATATCGACATAAAATATAAAGCCTGATCGATCTAGTTAGTAAATTATTTACAGCTAGTATATAAATTGGGTTACCAGGAACAATTTATGACCCCATAATTTGGAGTATGATCCAACTTAGGGAACTAGCTCCCCATCTGGTAACTCATTCTATTTGATTTACAAGTAAATGCTCTGAATTTATATTCATATCCTGAATAAAAGAGCGAGATTCAAACTACCGAAAGGAGTAGATCAGCCAGGCGCGGATTATAGGAAATATCGAACACCATGTACCCAGTATTTATTGAGCGGAGAATTAGCTCCGCTCTGCAGCCTCCACTTACCCCACTAATCTATAAAAAGAAACCTTTAAAATTTCAGTTGAAAAACATCCAGTTCATAGATGAGATGCCCAGCAATTCTATGGAGGCTTTAGATCTCTATTAGCAGATCAATTACGCCCACATAAAGGGATAAAACCCCCTTGTAAATAACAAGCACTGAATATTTCTTAGTGTTAAAAACACTGGGCTTTAAGATACTCTAGTATATTTGAATTCAAAGTCTCCCCCACCAAATACAACCAGTAGAATTCCGGCCCCAAGTATTGGTAAATGCCCTATCAATTCATGAATACCGAGAATGGATGCGGTCAAAATGAAGAAACTCAATACCGTAATAGTTGCCAACCGTGTTGACCACCCCAACAAGATAACCAAACCAAAGCAGAACTCAGCCATTCCCGCAGAAAAAACGAAGGTCAAATCGGAGAAAGAATGCCACCCCAGATTAGACATGAAGTTCCAATGATAGTGCTGCAGAAATTCAAGACCCAAGTGAGGATTGAGCCACTTATTGTGAACTGCCAGAGTCATTAGCTGAAGGCCTAGCCCGCAGCGTAAAGCAAGCAGTCCAAGATCTGGCTTTTGGTACAATATAAATGCTAGTGAAAGACCTAAAAATTCAAAGCCGTAATCAATCCAGATTGAGAATGGGTAAGTAGCCATTATTGAGAGCAAAAGCGCGAAGATTAGATACCCGGAGCTTCTTAGGCTGACATCTAAAATTAACACAATACCAATTACCAGCTGAAACTCATTAACAAGACTTTGCGTGGCAGAGAATTCCAGGTTAGGGGCCAGTAATACACCCGAAAAATAATTAAAAACAAAGGTTAACCCAATCAATGCAGACGTGATATGCCAAATTTTGTGACGACCAATGTCGGACCAGAGGCAGGGAAATTTATCAGATACTTTATGAAAAGCTATTGACTCAAGAGACTGTAAGGATCTATTCGCTATACAATATAGAAAGCCCCCGAGAAGAACTAGCGCATAAATCCAACTCCACTCAAACTCAACTGAATTACTACCGTTTTCTACAAACCAGCGTACATGAGACCACGCAGGAGGCGAAGCAAAGTAGCCCATAAAAGCTAGCACTAATAGGCAACTGTAGGACTTCCCCTGTGTACACATAATTCTTACCTCATTGAATACTGCTTATAGCCCGCAGTGAACTCATGCAGGCAAATCTTGCACGAGATCATATATAGTTCACTTAATTAGAGTAAATGGGGTAACTTTCACATTGCTAGGTAATTAACAAATGTGAAAAAAATAGTATTTTTAGGGGATTCTTTGTCAACCAAAAAATTTCTTGAAGCAAGTTCACAAAGTGTGAAATCATTGTTCATTGATAATGATCACCAATAGATCTTAGCTATCTTGCGCGCGTCTAGAATGAGCATATTATCCGTCAGACAAATGGGGGAGCAAGCACATAAGTCTATCTTTTATTAATAGTTTTACTAGAACCCAAAAGTGCCGTTTATTTATGATTGAATTTAAAAGATATGCTCATATTGAAGACTTAAGAAAGGGGTAAATAGCACTAGTGAAGCAGAAGAGTTTTCTCTCTTTATTTGGTGGGTTGTTGATTCCATTCATGATGACCAGGAAAACAAAATAGAGGTAATGGGCAGCGCAGGCAATCTTGAAATGTTACCTGACCTCGAATATGAAATATCAGGTTATATGCGATCCGTAGGCTTCTATGATGTATGGTGTAGAGTGAGTAAACAGGCTTAATAGTACCAATACTCATTATTCAAGAACTGAAAATAGAAGCTCTACAAACCAGCTTAGTGTTGAGATGACTAGTACAACTAGCATCTCAAGCCTTCATCCCAACAATTCTGGGCACCCACAAAAGTAGCAGCTTCAAATACAATCCATATTGATACCGCATAAAATACTGAATCAACCAATGCATAAATAGCCAGCCAAATAGGGGGCAACCAATACCTATTCCACGCAGCGCGCAAATCCCATGAGTGGCCATGCACATCGTCTCAGTTGAGCAGGCAAAAGCCAGTTGGCAGATTTCCCAGGATTTCGTAACTTATACCGCAACAAGCAATTGCAAGCCTGCCATCCTCTATATCGATGAAGAGACCATTCTGAAATCTCCTCCATAGCCAAGGCTAACCTTGACAAGCCAGGAGCAGTCCTCACTACTCAGCTCAATACCACACCACTCACAGGCTAAAACTGTTCGTTCATCTACGAATATGTCGATTCGTCAATTTTTTAAACACCGAGATTACTGTCGCTATAAGCTAGGTCGAAACTCAATAGGAAAAGAAACTCTTATGAAAGTTACAGCCATTGCCTCCTGTTTACTATTAGCCTCAAGTAATAGCTTCGCCCTCGAAACCAAAAAGAATGACTACGATTTGAGAATCGACAATGTACAAATATTAACCAGAAATGCGGGAGGCTTTAGCGAGAAAAGCCGTATTTACATTCAAGATGACCGCATAGCCAGAATCACTCCAATGACCGGGACAGCCCTACCTGCCGAGAATACCCACGACGCACAGGGTAAATATGCAATACCGGGCTTAATCGATTTACATGTGCACTTGAGTGCATCTGGGTCAACGTATAAGAATTATCAGCATCTGCCGCTAGAAACCAACTTAAACAATCAACTCTATTATGGCGTTACCGCTGTCACTGACCTTCTGATGTCGAGCGAGATGATGCAATCTATATCCCAGTTGAACGATTTGGCTCCACTAGTATTTGCCTCCGGACCCGCCTTCACCAACCCTAGAGGTCACGGTACCCAATTCGGAGTGAAAGTTCATGAGATTGACAGTATCGAGCAAATCAGTGCGAGCTGGGATGCACATTTAAGTTACCAGCCAAAGTTGACCAAAGCCATCATAGAAACTTTTGATGGTACTGTCGTCCCACTCTCGGATGATGTACTCAAAGAGATTGGAAAACGCTCCCAAAGCGCCGACTTACCGTTTTTTGTTCATGTCTCCACCCTGGAAGATGGGAAACGAGCAATCAAGGCCGGGGCTACTGCTTTAGCCCACGGTATTAATTTTGAACCAGTGGACAATGAATTTATAAAGCTCATGCTACAAAACGAGGTTACCTATATACCCACTCTATCAGTGCTTCATAATCAGGCTGATGAACATGAAAATCAATCTATCACTCAATTAGACTTGGCACCTATACACCCAAAAATGAAGGACTGCCTGTTTAATGAAGTCCAGGCACCAACCGCCAGTAGAAAACTAGCCTGGAAGAAAAAATCTATCGCATATAATAACGTGATCAAGCTAGCTAAAGCCGGTATTAAAATTGGCGCTGGCTCTGACTCCGGCAACCCCTACTCGCCACACGGACTGGGCTTAATAAGCGAGATATTAGCCTTGCACAAGGCGGGTCTATCTAATCAGCAAATTTTACTCGCCACAACACAGATTGCAGCAAAAACTTTGAATGCAAGTGAGAATATAGGGTCAATATCCCAGGGAAAACGTGCTGACTTTATTCTGCTAAATAAAAATCCTATTGAGAACATACAAGCAATTACAAACCCAGAAAAAATCTATCTTGCAGGTGTGCCGGTAGAGAGAAAACAGCTCATCGAGAAGAGTTACGCCACTCCCCCTATCGGTTCCAGTTGTGAATCTTCTTCGGAGAAGAAAGACCATAGAATATAAAAGAACCTCATAGTATCCGCACCCATTTAAATTGTAATTTATGGGTGCTGATACTCACCTTTAGATAACAAGAAAACACATCAAGCTGGGTTGAATTAAAACTATCTTATCTTATTTAATCCCAATATAATTGACCAATCCAGAATAAGCTATGATAGCTATTGCTCATCAATATTTTATGTCAATACTAAAAGATCTTAAGCATCCTTTCTTTGCGAAATCATTTGTCCTCGTTCTATTACTAGATATAGCTTGCGTATTTGTTTTTTTTGAATCAGGAGATATAAGCTCGGTTAGTAGTGCTCTTACTGGTGCTCCGATATGGTTTGTTTTCTTTTATTGGCTACCCACCTGGTCCACAGCTCTCATTGTATTGCGCCTTAGACGCAGAGGGTATCATTCATTATTAATAGAGTGGATGATCCTGGTAGTCCATATGACTATTGGCAACCAGTGCGTTAGCTGGTTTATAGAGTATGCCTTAAATGTCGAAGGCGGCTTGAATATGGGACTGGGTATTATCTTTAATGGGCTAATGTGGGCTACCTGTTTATACTGTTCTTACGCCATGCTGGAATACCGCCATAAAGCCTCTGAGCAAAAGCTCGCCATGCAGAAAGCAAAATTACAAACATTACGTTATCAGCTAAATCCACATTTCATGTTTAACAGTCTTAATACAATCTCCTCCTATATTCATAGCAATCCAAACCTTGCTGATGAAGTTCTACATAAACTAGCAGATATTTTGAGACATTCTCTCGACACTGGCGAGCTAGAAGAAACTACAATCAAAGAAGAAATTGAACTGATTAATAAGTATTTAGAAATAGAAAAAGTACGTTTTGGTGATAATTTGAAAGTAGAGATTACGGTAGACCCAAGAGCCAGTGATATCTCTATCCCGCCCCTATTATTACAGCCAATTTTTGAGAATTGTTTCAAACATTGTCGTACAATAGAAAACTTACATATTCAATGTCGTATCTACTTAAAGAATGACAAGGTAATTATTGAAGTCGCAGATAACGGATATGGATTTCAGGAAAGCGTTCTTAGTTTTATCCACTCACAGGGAACTGGAATTCATAATTTGCGCCAGCGCGTTGAGCTACGACCAAATGGAAAACTTACTCTAAGCAATCAAAGCGGTGCCCACGTTAAAGTTGAGATGTCTGTATGAATTTAAGGGTCATTATTGCCGAAGATGAAGCACCGGCAAGGAATAAATTAAAAGCTCAGCTGGCAACTATTAACTCTATTGAATTGGTTGCAGAAGCAAAATCTGGACTGGAAGCATTAACATTGATTGAGGAGCATCAACCACAACTACTACTGATGGACATTGAAATGCCTCATCTTAGTGGATTGGATGTACTAGATGCCCTAACTTACCAACCCTATATTATTTTCACAACAGCGTATTCTAAGTTTGCTATTGATGCTTTTAACCACGATACAATCGATTACTTGCTTAAACCCTTCCCATTGCAACGCTTAAAAGCTGCCATCGAAAAAGCGGAGAAGCGAATCAAACTTATTCATAACAGTACTCGGGTAGGGGATGATTCGATAGCACTAAAGCGCCTCGTAAGTAAGTGCGATGATCGCATGACCTTTATTGATCTGAACGATATTTCTTATATTAAGTCTGAACAAGGTTCAATTATTGCTCATACAGTGAAAGGCATCAAACCCTTACAAATGGGCCTAGATCAACTGGAGCAAAAGCTTAACCCAGATCAATTTCTACGCCTACACCGCAGCTACCTGATTAACCTGGACAGAGTCTCGGAAATTCAGCGTTACTTAAACGGAAAATTGGCAGTGATTATTGATGATGAACAGAAAACCACTTTAATATCTAGCCGATCCGGAGCCGATAGATTGAAAATGATATTCGAGCAGGGAAGCTAGAAATCGCTATTTATTTCTTTATTCTTACACGATTAGACTGTGTTTACACCTTAAATGGAAATCAGGCTGAGCTTTATATGGAATACTGGAAAGTACGTTTTTGATACCATCTCATAAGCACTATCAAGTAATCATCCCAACATCATAAATCATAAACCATATCGACAAAAATAAAGTGCTGAACCAATTCAATACATTGGGAAAGACACAGGAGCCTCTAAAACTAGCCCAGCATTTCTTTAAGTGGAAATAAGAGTTTCGATATTCAATTATTCAAGAGACTCTTCAAATTCCTTTTTGCTCTCTAATTCGTAATAAAGAACATCACTCCAATACAAACCCATCGGAGGCTCACTCTCAACGTTGTCAAATTTATCATTGAACTGGAGCCCATAAAATGGACTTAAAGCAGATTCTGAATTGTTTTCTGCTGCACTCTTTACAATATCAGCCGATACCTCTGGGTCTTCAGGAAGTGCATCAATAGCTGCTCCAGCTTCACGGCAAGCGATAATTTCGGATTCAACGTAGCCACGCAGAACTGACCCTTCAGAGTCATCCATACAGTCCAGCTCGATAGTCTCAAGCAGTAGATGCCTATCCTTATGCTCTTGAAGGAATTCTAACGTTTCATTTAGCATTGAATCCGGCAGATCCGTAATGTCTTTGCTGATAACTCGCAGAACTTCAACAAATTTCTTTAACCGCGCGAATCCTGCCTCAAAGTCACTACTAATAGCATAAAGTTGAGTTTTATCATCAGGTGAATCGTCCTCAAAGCCATCCGAGACTAGTGACGCGCACAGTTTGGGATTCCCGGACATTAGTACACGGTAAGTGAAGGGAATACTATATGGCCATTCAGATAAGCCTGAAATAGTCTCGGGGCGGTCTGAATAGGATTTAGGTTGATTACTAAGGCTATAAAGATAAGAACGATTTGCCATTTTAAGGCTCCCTATAAATACTGCCAACGGCACGACTTTATCGTTGTCATGCCTTTTCTGCTTAAGAAAACTACTAGATGGAAACTTCCTAGGCTAAGAAAGTCGAGTGTGAAGTTAACTATGTGTGCCTACCATCCCGTTAGTTGCTAATAACCATCGGTTCATTCGTAAAATTGAGTAGATGGATCAGTTAGGTACTGACCGCCAGTGTTCTATTTCTGTTAGAACTAGACTCTACCACTACTAAGCCTGATTATGTACAAAGGGGCTTTATTTTAATGAAATTTTTCAGAAAATTGATTTTAATCAATTTCAGCTTGGAGTTTTTCTAACGGTGCTGTAGCCAGAGCCATTAAACTTTACCACCTGCAAATAGCTCTGGTTACTCGGGAGAGTATCAAACCACAACCTACCTTAACCTGAAATTTAAATTACTCACGCTATACATATAACTGTTACTTAATTTTCCCATCCTCTGTCTTCGTTCATTAAGTCTATCTTAGTTACCAGGCTCCTATTATTCTGGGCACTCCCTTTCTTCCAATACCCCACCCCTCTTGATTGAGTATTCTGTATAACTTCCGGTCATTATATCGAGAATTTGTAGCCAGGAATAAAACAGCGCTTTTTCAGATTTAGCAATTTCTTCTGCCAGTTCCTTTGCGGCTTCTTCTGTGGGTGCAGAATCCCTAAAGCTTTTTGCACCTCCATTCATTAAATGAATCCGCTCTGCAAAAATTGCGAACCGATTGATTTTTCTTCCCATAATTTTCTCCTTATCCATAAAAACAGCTTAAGCCCTTACACTCCTAAGCTGATACTTCCATCCAATTCATACTTTGCTCAACTCCTCGCATTTGCGCCAGGGTCAGATCTAGCTCCTCGCGTAGATTCATCTCCACTGATACCGAAAAGCTGCGTACGTATTTTGTATAGTTAAGGATACAGATAGCGTACATTGGCCGGTTGTTATAACCCGATCGGTAACGGCAGATCCGGATCGGCTCCCCGTCAATAGTGATATTTCTGGCTCCCATTGCTACCCCCCACTCAAAATACTGTACATGCATACAGTATACGGTAAGAGGTTCAGGAACTGTCAAGTCACTATTGCCGCCAGTCCAGAGCCCACTCCGCCCATATCGCCCTTCTGCACGCGAAATTACCAGTGTTATCAAGGAGTTTGGTACGAGGGTAATCACCGTTTACGCCATAGCCGCAGATATACACTTCCTGTGTATTGGCAGCCCAGTCGTATAAAGTGCTGGGACAAGCCATAGACTGTATAAGAAACGATCAGCGATCTATTTTTTGATTAAAAAATGATTAACAAGGCTTAAGGTGAGGGAACACCGGTGAGTAGTACATAGGCTACACCGCTCAACTCAATGCAAGGGAGAAGCAGAGGGGTTGTCGTAGAACAATGTGTATCCTGCTAGCTACCAGGAGTATTTGGGGAATGCTTGGGTAGTCAGCCTTTAGGAGGGTTTTGCGGTACCTCTAAGCTCTCGATGCTTTTAGCCAGCCAGTCTTCATACCAGTTAAGATAGCTACTAGACCAAGGCTGTGGCTCACGGTAACTCTGAGTAACCCATACTTCTCCCCTATGAGCACCGTTAATAACTAACATAAATTCAATACCACAGCCTATTTCTGCAATATCAATGGTGCCTTCTGACATCGGATATTCATCTTCGTCATCCTGGTAGTAGTGCGGAAGACCCTCTACGTTAGCACCATAAGAATGCCCAGCCCCAAAACCAATCTCAAGAAGAAAGGCCCGAAACTCCTGCGGTAAAGAAATGTTGTACTGTTTCTCGATACCGTTAACTTCTTCCTCCGAAAACCGACGGAAGTTATAGTTCCAGCGCTCTGCACCAAAGAGAGAACAATCCTTATCCAAACCACTCAGCTGTTTAAGTTGTTGTTTGATGCCCAGAAGCCGGCTTTCTATATCTTGTGTACTCATACCGTCTATATTTTAAATATTTATAAGTTTCAGCATTGCCTAGATTACAACTTTTAACACAACGACTAAAGTGCCTCCTCCATATCCCGCCTCACCGAAACCTAACGAAGAGTGAGATTACTTCAATTTGTGCCATTTCGTAAGTTTCAATTCGCGACCATAAATACTGCATAAGAGCCCCAAAAATAAAATAGAAAAATACAAGCCACCCTTAAACTAAGATACCTACTTACAAAAACCAAAAGAGATATTTGCAATGTATACCAGTGATTTAATTTAGCCAATTTAATCTATATCAACTATGGCCCAACAATATCAAACTCCAACAGCAGCTAACATATTTTAAAATTACAAATACAACTAAAAAGATAGGCGCAGAAATGATCTTATTGGAATTTATTCAGATTGTTTTCAGTAACAAAACTGCGTAAGGTAACTGAATATTTCTCGATATTTTGATCGCTGCTGAGCAGCGTTATTTGTAAGCAAATCGAATGCAAAATATTAAAGAGCTTTATAAATAGCCTATTCCCTCAAAGGAGAACGGTAGCGTGACATAAAAGTAAGTAAAAGTCGCTGACCCAAGGTGCTACCAACACCAGGGGCCAGCTAACCAAATTGATACACTCACTATCAAGATGGCTGTATGGATGATACGCTAGAAACCCGCTCGTCTTCAATAAAGTGGAGCACATTCAGTAACTTGAGGCAATTACTCAGGTTCTGGCAGCGTTGTGTCCGTCTTTTCTACTTTTATGCCTACCGTTCCCGTGCCCCACCCCGCATTCACTCTTCAACTTTCTTTCTAAGCTTTCCCATTGCGGAAAGGCTATCCATGGTTTGAGTATCATTAGGGAATAACATATGTTGATTTTGACTCGCCGAATTGGCCAAAACCTCAGAATTGGGGCTAATGTCTCAATCACTGTATTGAATGTTAAAGGCAATCAAGTACAAGTAGGAATAAAAGCCCCCAAATCTTTAGCGGTTCACCGCGAAGAAATTTATAACCGTATCCAGAAGGAACAGAAGATAGGCAAGTAAAATCTGTGAGCGGAAAACCTGGACCAATTATTGGGGGCAGAGTCGAGTAAGCTAATGGGTTACACTGCCACCAATTATTGGCCTTTCGCGGAAGCAATCATACTTACCGTCAAGAACCCAATCATCTTGAAACTTTGGGATTATCACGAATTGGAGATACGCCATCTTCGAAGACTATATGTCGTCTTCGAAACTTCTTGTCCTGAAGGTATTCAGGTTGGCTAATCCGATCCATTCGAAAATGACGAAAGTCATTGCGAGCAGGGTCCCAAGCTACCAGATACCATAAGGGTGGTAAGATCAACATAGCTTGCGGTTCAACAACCCGGCTAGTTACTGCCCCTTTCGCATCACGATATTGGAAGCTCAGGTATAGTCGCTGAAGAAAAGCCGTTTCAAAGGTAGGCAGTAGTAAGGGCGACATCTCTCCGACATTAGATATGTCTACCTCCGGTGAAAGCTTACCGATGTACAGGCAATCCATAAACCTGCGTAAATCACGCACCTTATCAACGGGTAAAGCCTTCTCTATTTTTGCCAGCCCGGCATCCGCAAGATCTGAAAAGGGCAAACTCCCTGCTGCACGCACGGATGCAACGCTAATAAGCAACGCAAAAATCTCAGCGACCGAGAGCCGAGCTGTAGTTTGAACCGATTGCGGATCAAGTTGCAGGCCGCCCCCAGGGCCAGGTTCAGAACGGATAACAAAGCCCTCATCCCGCAACGAGCTGATATCACGCAGCACGGTGCGCCTGGATGCGCCAACTTCAGCGGCTAAATCGGCAATCGTCAAAGTGCCCTTTCGGCGAAGGCTTCGCACTATGGCGTCTTGTCGGAGACGTACATTCATTTTACACAGACATTAATAAATGGTGACAGTTTTTGGCACCATTAGATTCTAGCCTATGCACTCACGATCCAGCAAAGGGATGTTGAAGTTGGAACAACCCTTAAGGATAGAAAGCGGAGCCTGTTGGTAAATAGCAGCTCTCAAGACCTCCCCAAAAAAGAGGAAGTAAATTGTCTAGAATACCCGATTTCCCCACACCTACTCTTATCTCAGTGAATGGCATAGAGCTGGAGGTCTTTGAAGCGGGCCAACAGAACACAGGAAACCCCGTTGTGCTTTGTCACGGATGGCCGGAACATGCCTTTTCCTGGCGCCACCAAATACCCGCTCTCGCCGCAGCGGGCTACCACGTTATCGTTCCCAATCAGCGAGGCTATGGCAACTCATCCTGCCCAACAGAAGTAACCAGCTATGACATCGAACAATTAACCGGCGACCTAGCTGCACTTCTGGATCACTACGGATATCAAGATGCCACCTTCATCGGTCATGATTGGGGTGCAATGGTCGTTTGGGGAATAGCGCTATTACACCCAAACCGCGTAAATAAAATTATAAACCTCGCACTGCCCTATCAAGCCCGAACAGAAAAACCTTGGATCGAGTTTATGGAGGAATTCCTTGGGAGCGATTATTATTTTGTGCACTTCAACAGGCAGCCAGGTGTTGCGGACGCAGTGTTGGACAAGAACGCTTCCCAGTTCCTTCGTAATTTGCTCCGCAAAGACGTACCTCCTACACCGCCGGAGCCTGGTATGGTAATGATCAATCTCGCGAGAGCAGTATCACCGCTTGGTGCCCCCTTGCTGAATGATAGTGAACTGGCTGTATTCGTTTCCGCATTTGAAAAAACGGGTTTTGCAAGTAGCATAAACTGGTATAGAAACCTGGATCGCAATTGGCATATCTTGGCAGATGTAGACCCAGTTATCCAAAAACCGACCCTTATGATTTACGGCGATCATGATTTGATACCTAGGTCTCCAGATATCAAAGATTTCGTTCCCAATGTAGATGAGGTGAACCTTAATTGCGGCCACTGGATTCAACAGGAAAGACCGGAAGAAACCACTCAATTGATTTTAAACTGGCTGGAACAACAATCCGCTACTTAGTATCCATTTCTCTAGGAAATTCACTTTCAATTTATCCACACAGAACCCCGCAAAAAGGGCGTTCACGGTAGGATACCCACTGTAAAGTGGCCATCTGGGGATAGCATGTGTATATAAGCGAGACATACTACTTCATAAGGCCACTGCTCAACACTATATATCTCGATACAACTCATCAGCTACTGATAAATTGGCTTTGCTGCCGAGATGTTCCTCACCTCTAAATTTGGCTGACAATCATCGCTTAAGTATGTAAAACTAGTGGCTTAATGCATCCACCCTGATGCAGACAGATCATAACTTCACTGTCAATTTCAGAATTTTATAATAACTGGATTCCCAAATGGAAAAGGTTGCCATATTTGTTGATGTACAAAATGTTTATTACACATGTCGACAAATCTATAAACGAAACTTTGATTACAACAAGTTTTGGCGGGAGGTGACAGGGGGTAAAAAAGTTGTTAAAGCCATAGCTTACGCCATCGACCGTGGTGATAGAAAGCAGTATGAATTTCAAAACATCTTACGGTCGATTGGTTTCGAAGTGAAGTTAAAGCCCTTCACCCAAAGATCCGACGGCTCAGCCAAGGGCGACTGGGATGTGGGCATAACTATTGATGCTATGGAATATTCAAGCTCGGTAGATACAGTGATTTTAGTGTCAGGAGATGGCGACTTTGACATTCTTGCCCATAAGCTCAGGTTAGATAGAGGCAAGAAGGTTGAAGTATATGGTGTTCCGGAATTGACGGCTGGAGCATTAATTAATGCGGCGAGCAAATTCACTCCAATTGAAGATAGGTTATTGCTGTAATAACCATGTACAAAAGAACCCCATATATCCACCAATCAGGTGGTATAAGGCATTCAAACTAACACACTATCAATGCAGTAAGGAAATATAGTGCGTATTTTTGTTTTATTTTTTGTTTTTATTATTAGCTCTTGCGCAATTGGTCCCAAGTTCACACCAGCTCCTCCACCCCCTGAAAGCAAAGGCTTGCTTTATTTAATGCGTGGTGATGTTTATCACGGCGGCGGTTTTCCTACCAAATTCATTATTAACGATAGAATTGTGGCAAAGTTGTATGATCAAGGATACACGTGGATTCACTTGCCCCCAGGAACATACAAAGTTAGGGCCGGAGGTATTGAAAAAAAAATCAAGATTACTATTTCAGGTGGAGAGACGCATTATTTCCGGTATCATCAAGTAAGTAAAAGCACTTATAGCTATTTTAATATTTTCGAAAAAACAAATTATAACGACATCAAGAGTGATCTAACTTCGGCACGATACAAAAAATCAAATGACTATGAAAGTGCTGAATATACCATCTTAAGAGAGTTTGAAAACAATCAAACAGAAAACTCAGCTGAACTATCTATAAATCTATCAGAAAATTTCAACGGTGGCAGGGCTGATCTGGATGTTTACTATATGGATGATCCAGAATACTGCTACTATCAAAGACAAAAAATCACTCACGAAGACTTTAAAGGTGAAGTGATTAACTTGCCTACTAAGGCGCCTGTAACACTTCTACTTACAGCAATGCCAAAATCCTACCTCCCTTTTGAGACCTATACTAAGTCATACTATTGCTCCACTTTTATTACGTTTAACCCTGAAGAGAATCAAAGTATAGAAATGGATTTCTCCATACAAAAAGTGGCAGATAAGAATTGGGTTTGCAACATATCTATGAAAGATAAACTCAATGGAAGCTCGTATGATTTTCTACCAAGAAGCATGCCAGAGAAATTCTCCAGAGCCTCACCTCGCTGTACACCAGAGGACTTTAAAGCACCCGAATACATCTCCAATTATGAGTTCAGGTTTAATGCTAACCCTCCCATTTAGATATTAGAAGAACAATAACAAAGGCGCCATAGAATTCACTTGGCGCCTATTATGCCTTAAAACGATACAACTTGCTCAAATTCGACATTTTATATTAATATTTTCAGCAATATTATATAAGCAGCATCAGTCAACGCGAAAAGCCTACCAAATAGCTATCCAAGCCACTCCTAAAATGTCATCTTGTTAAAATTTGTAAATTAGCTTTAATGGCCTACTATTACCTTGATTAATATGAGAGCTTATACGAAATGAAGAGTCTAATTATTCCAACTCTAACGGTGCTCTTTATGGCCGCGCAGGCGAGCGAAAGCGCTGATAACTGCCCTCAATTAGACCTTGATATACCAGAATCTAAAGCCAAACCAGTAATAAAGACCGCACCTATGCGCCCGCTAGGCATCAGCAAGCACCCACCAGTGTGCATAATAGTTTCATTTGAGTTGGTGGAGAAATCGGGATCTGAAGGAGGAGGACTTGTTCCAGGAGATATAAAGATTGAAGGCTCCTCAGATAAAGCGTGGAATATACCCGTTAAAGTGGCTGTATCAAGGTGGCTTTACCTTTCAAAAGGCATCGACTATCGTGGGCGCCAGTATGTGATCTATAAGATTCCTTCACTATCTTAATAAGCAAACACTAGAAAAGACAATACGTGTTACATTGAAATTTTATACACATATCGGTATTTTTTGCCTCACGTGAAAACATGACTTCAGTAGAACTGCAACTTTGATTCTAAATATAATTAAATCTGAAAGTTCTGAAAATAAAGGACTACGTTGTTTTATAGATTTAAGCTGGGCATTACAGTTTGTATTGCAAGCATCACTTATAAAAATAGCTTAAGAGTCGCCCAATATACCATAGAGACTTCAAACGGCTGCACCGGTGCACAGTAATCGGCGTTGCGCAAGAATCTACTTTTGTGTTCCGACTAACTCCATGACACTCTAGCCCTTGAACTGTAGGTTTCAGCTCAGAGGCCTACTAATCCCCATATCTATCAATCCTTATATTAGCTTCTTTACCTTAACCATACTAATAAACTCAGCATGGTGATAGATGCGCCTAACTTATTGATATTATAAGCTTTTTTGATGGTATCCAGGGTATATGGAGTATTACCCCTGTTACCAAATGCTATGTTTCTAGGGTCGCGTACAATCTACGGAGCCAGAGGGCATCGGCAATGGCTATCAGAATCCTTTCTATCGATGGTGGAGGAATCCGGGGAATCTTGCCTGGCCAGATACTAGTGTCCCTTGAGCACAAGCTAAAGGTGAAATCAGGCAATCCTGACGCCAGGATAGGCGAGTACTTCGACCTGGTGGCCGGAACAAGTACCGGTGCGATATTAGGTGCCGCCTACATCTGTCCTAACAAGCAAGGAAAACCAAAATTTTCTGCCCAGGATGCTGTCAGCCTCTACCTTAAGGAAGGCGAGAAGGTATTTGGCTCAGGCTCATGGCCTTTTCTAGAAAAGTTAAAGTTATTGAAGGAGGAAAAGTACTGTTCCATGGAGTTGGACAGGGTTTTATCGCAATTCTTTGGGAAAATGAAACTTAGTAATCTATTAAAGCCCTGCTGCTTTGTTTCCTATGATATCAAAAAGCGGGAACAAATCATTTTTAGGCAACATTGTGCCATAGTAAAGAATGAAGACTTTCTGGTTAAAGACCTTCTACTGGGAAGCACCGCGGTACCAACCTATTTTGAGCCAGCACGCATCTTTTCACTACCTCCATCCAACAATAAATATGTCTTAATTGATGGCGGCATGGTAGCCAGTGATCCTGCTTTATGCGCCTACTCCGAAGCCATCAAATTCAGTGGGGTCTCTGGGATGAAGGATATGGTTATTGTATCTCTGGGTACCGGCAGGCAACTTTCAGGATACAAATACAAGGAGGTTAAAGATTGGGGGATACTCAATTGGGCAAGGCCCGCCATTGATATCGCCGTAAATGGAAGCGCGCAAATGGTTCATTACTATATGAAGCAAATTTCTTCTACCGTAGAGAATTCAAATTACTACCGGATACAACCGAAGCTTTACACTGCTGATTCAGCTATGGACAATTCGACACCAGAAAACCTGAAGAAGTTAAAAAAAGCGGGAGAGAGGAATGCAGAGTATTTTGATAAAGAGCTGGAAGAAATAGCTACTATATTAGTCAACAACCAAGGGAGCCATAGGTATCAGTAATGCTACTGATCGGGACCAGCGCTGACTTTATCAAATTTCAGCTATAGAAATTCATACTACTTATCAGAGCTTAGGTATTTTTCTCGAACCTGGTTAATCATACCCCCTGCTTCCAGCACTTCAATTTCGTCCTTAGCCAAATCACTCCGCAAGTTAATACATTCTCCAGATGATTTAATTATCAATTTAATTGAACTGCTTGACTTTATCTGTGCAATTGGGTTGTCAATTTCAAGAGCTACACCCTGCTCAAGCTGATCGTAATCATCAAATTCTTCAAATAGCAATGGCAGTACACCAAAGTTAATAAGATTACGCCGGTGTATACGGGCCATACTTTTTGCAATTATGCACCTTACCCCAAGAAAACGTGAAGATACTGCCGCATGCTCACGGCTAGAGCCTTGTCCATAATTCTCACCACCGACAACGAAACAGTCTCCATTGAGCTTCACTGCCCGATCATAAAACGATTCATCGATTCTTGAAAATGTATAGCGGCTGATGGCGGGGATATTGGAGCGCAGCGGTAAGATTTCTGCTCCAGCAGGTAATATTTCATCAGTAGAAACATTGTCCCCTGCTTTCAGCAATAATGGGCCGGTTAAAACTTTCGGTAGTTTTTCGAAATCAGGGAGGGGCTTGATATTTGGCCCTTTGATCAACTCAACTGCTACTGGGATTTCTTGAGGCGGCTGCAGTAACGGACGTATATCAGGTAGATATTCCGGCTCATGGAAGCTGGGGTAGTCCATATCCAGGTCACGAGGGTCAGTGATCACCCCTCTTAACGCACTGGCAGTAGCCACTTCGGGGCTGCATAAATAGACTTGATCGTCTGCGGTGCCTGAGCGGCCTCGGAAGTTACGTGGGACCGTGCGCAAGCTTATACCACCACTGGCAGGGGCCTGCCCCATGCCGATACAACCACCACACCCGGTTTGATGCAAGCGAGCTCCCGCTTGTAGCAATTTTGTCAGATCTCCACTCCGACTGAGCTCTTCGAGTAACTGACGTGAGGTTGGATTGATGTCAAAGGAAACGTCATCGGCTATTCGGCGACCTGAAACCATGCGTGCAGGTATCGCAAAGTCTCTCAACCCTGGGTTGGCAGAAGAGCCAATATAGCTCTGATAGATAGGGCGGCCCTCCACTTCACGGACCGTCACAACTTTGTCTGGGCTTGATGGGCAAGCAATTAGCGGCTCGAGATTTGATAAATCGATAGTATCTTCTTCGTCATAACCCGCGCCTTCATCGGCCTTCATTTCGACAAAGTCGTTTTCACGATGCTGCTGCTTTAGGAAAGCCCTTACTGCTTCATCGGCAGGAAAAACGCTGGTGGTAGCGCCCATTTCCTGCCCCATATTGGCGATCACATGGCGATCCATCGCTGTCAATTTAGCCAGGCCGGGACCGTAATATTCAACAATCTTGTTAACACAGCCCTTAACAGACTGCCGACGCAACATTTCCAGAATGATGTTCTTAGCGCTAATCCATGGCGGCAGCTCACCTTCGAGCTTCACACCGAGTATTTTGGGCATTTTCAGTGCAAAAGGGACGCCTGCGATGGCCATTGCTACCTGTAAGCCACCGGCTCCAATCGCCAGCATCCCCATAGAACCCGCTGCACAAGTATGGCTATCGGCGCCAAGTAATGTCTTACCAGGCACATCGAAACAAGCCATCTGTACTGGATGGCTGACACCATTACCGGGCCGCGAAAACCAAATTCCAAATTTACGACAGGCACTTTGCAGGAATATATGATCGTCGGCGTTTTTAAAATCCGTCTGTAACAGGTTATGGTCTACATATTGTGCTGAAAGCTCGGTCTTGATTTGAGACAAACCAAGCGCCTCAAGCTCCAACATGATAAGTGTTCCCGTCCCATCCTGAGCTAGCGTCTGATCGATCTTTATCTCTATTGAGCTGCCAGGCTCCATTGATCCACTCACGAGGTGGCTTTGGATAAGTTTCTGCGCAAGATTCATAGGCATAAAGGGATACCCGGTGAGTGAGCTGGAGCTTTCTAGTATTGATGTAACTAGATCTTGATCATTGTAGCTCTAGGGAGCCTCTGAATAACTCCGTGACACCTCTGGCATGCAGAGCGGTTCACAATCAAGGCGCGGCTTCGCAGGAATGTCTAGACCTTTCAAGAAGTCGCAACGCGGAGTGTGAATCGCTCTGCAAGCCCCAAAGGGCGGTCCTTGAAGGCCACGGCTGCTGCGTTGCAGCTCTTGCAAAGGGCTACGGCCATTCCCGGCGAGCTGCGCCTAACATCTGCAGCCTTCAAGGCCCGCAGAGGCATTACGGAGTTATTCAGAGGCTCCCTAGCTTCCTCGGCTGAAGCAACGTTATAGCTGCAGGACTATGTAAGCGCCAATGCTATTTCCACGGACTCTTAGTAGCCCTAACATGCGCTAGAGCTACCTGAACTGTTGACTTCCACATTTTTGTAATCTCTGACAAATGACTGAGTATATGCTGCTACATATACTCGATAGGAGAGTAATCACTAGAAGATAGGGAGTTAATTCAATCCAGAAGTTCTATTTAATCAGTCAAAATAAAAAGTGTTCTTCGGAAAGATACAATTCCCCAAGATTGGCAATTGCTTATGGATTCAACTCACACACAATTATATTAATTTTCTTCTCCACAAGCTGCCCTGTATTACTTTCTCCATACTCATTGTGCTTCCCGCGGGATACAACTTTGAATCCAGCGTCAGACAATTGGGTACAAATATCACCCTCATCAAACAGCCTGAATCCATATTGAGTGAACGGTAGATTTTGCATAAAAGATTTATCGCCAAAAGCCAGGCATAACTTCCCTTTAGGTGCTAGTACTCTGGAGATCTCTGCAAGATGAGTTTTTAGGGTGTCCCAAAAATATATTGTGTGTACGGCTAGAACCTTATCGAACTGTTTATCGGCAAATGGCAGGCTTTCTGAGCTACCAACTAAAAAATCCATTTGACCCGACTCTATATATTTAAAATTTAGACCCTTTGCGGTTGCAACCATATCGCTCGACCAATCAATACCGGTATAGCGGACACTAGACCCCTTACGAATTACGTCGACTGCAAATTTGCCATTGCCCGGACCAATTTCTAGAACAGAATCACCATCTACCACTTTGAGAGCTGTTAAAGCGGCAAGATTCGTTGCTTCATTCACTTTGTTCATTTGCTGCGCGGTTTCTGAGGCCAATGTACCAGATGGTTTTCTAAGCTGCTCAGCAATGAGCTTTGGATCTTTTGACATTACTATTCCTTCAGCGTCAAAAATAGAATACTAACCAGACAACCGGTTTTTTTGAATATAAATATAAAATACAACTTACTCTACACTACGCTATTGCTCAACCTCTATATTGATTATTTTAGGAAAAAATTAGACGCAGATAGAACATTTATTTAGAAATTCTGCACATACTTTTGGGCCTTTAGCGCAATGCAAATCAATTCAAAATAAAAATATATTTTATAAGTACCCTGTATTGCATGCATTCTGAGGGTGTTGTAATAAGCAAGTAAGCTCTCACACCTGACATCCGATCCTCCCTTTTCCGGATAGAGATTGCCCCTTAACCATTCCCTATGATGCATCCTCTCTTGAGATAGGCTGCGTAAGGACTTGTGGGTATTTATTGTGACAGGATTAAGGTATTCGGGCTTTCAGTAAAGGTTTAAAGCTAATTTCATTTATTGAGTTTAACAATAAGAAAGAGTAAATATCTGCAGCTTAATTTGGTTTAAGTTTATCGGACGCTACCTTAGGACAATATATAAGAAGCTATATCTTTAACCACGGGAAATAGCTATTCAATTGAAAAATTTACAATACGTATTGACGGTTCAAACCCAATGAACCCTTAGGTTTGACCTATTAGCTTGACCTGTAATGAGATACATATTTGCATAATTCTAACAGTATGGCTAGGATGCTGCCAACCATTAACCCTACCACCTAAAACAGAAAATCCTCTTAATTTAGGTATAAGTACATGAGGATAGCTATTTGAATCCTAGGTCACTTTTCTTTTGGTTCTGCGGCTTATCGGCAATCATTATTCTTGGATTTACACCAAGTTATGTTATGGCCTACGGAAACCTATCCACAATGCATCACATCCATGGAATAGTTTCCCTTCTATGGATTGGAATCATGTGCTTACAGTCTTATTTAATGCTCAAAGGGAGCACATCTCTTCACAAATATCTAGGTTGGCTGTCAGTTGTCGTTGCCACAATATTTATAGGCACTTCATACTGGGCATTTTTCAGCACTATTGAATCAACCTTAGAGAAGAGTGAAATATTTAAACTTGTATATTGGGTTGACTTATTCTTATTACCACTTTTTGTATTCTCTCTGTTATCTGGGTTCCAGTACCGAAAGTCTCCCCAAAAGCATATGCTCTGCATGATGCTGAGCTTGGTAGCTATACTACCGCCGGGACTAGGAAGGCTTATCTACGGTTTATTCCTATTTCCCTTCAATGCTCCTATTAGGTATTTTTACGAGCCTATGATGCTAACCACCATAGGAATACTAATATACTTAGGAATTCGTGAGAAATGGAGATTTGGTCAAATAAAAGTGGCTCTTGGGGTAACGACATGCTCATTTATCACTTCCTATTGGGTAGTCAATATGGGATTTTTTGAGAGTGGGGTAAGATGGATTTTGAGCACTTAATGTTGACTCCATTTTGTTCCACTAACAATTTATCTCATTAAATATTAGGACATTATTGACGGCATGCTACTTCTTAATTAGACCAATAACTAGCACGCTATTCCCAAAACTCCATCCTTTCGCATACCAATAGAAAAGAACAGATCAAAAATCCAACTACAAAGATAATAAAGATAGTCTTGGAACTATAAGGGCGGTGATTTACTCTACCTACAGGACCTTTAACCCAAAGCTATTTTATACGCACTCAACAAGGAAGCAGAGATGTCAGGCAGTTATCCAAGTAAAATTAAGGAATTACCTCTCTACGATGGTCGCTTTGATGCTTACAAGCTTAAGGCAGAAAACAGTGATGTTCTTTTCGCATCATATCCAGCTGGAACGTTCATTCCACCCCATACTCATGACACAGATAATCATGGCGTTATCACAAAGGGGGAACTAATACTCACCATGAATGGTGCCACCCAACGGATTGGCATTGGACAGTGGTACCATGTACCAGCACATGTAGAACACTCTGCGACATTTGATGTCGAAGCCGATGAGATCGAATTTTGGTTTAAAGATAAATAGGATTAAATTTCTACTACAGATCAATTTACATGTATAAAACTATAAATCTTGAAAATTAAGCTATTAAAGGGTAGATATAGTTTATTAGCTTAAGATATCGTTTTGGATAAAGATGTTACTTGGAGACGCGATGATGATCCTAATACTATAGCCACCGGGGATCTTTATCCCGTAAACAGCCCTGAATCATTGGATAAGGGAATAATTTAAAATAACCGGTTAATTTATAGGCAACTACACTAAACAGCCTAGAAATATATGTGGAAATTCATACTTGATTTTATAAATTGTGCTCTTGGTATAAGTTCCATTGAAAGTGGTGAGAGAATACCCCTAGAGGAAGAACGCTTTCCATCCGATGGAATCGTACGCGCCCCCTCTTTTGATTCGATTCCGCACAAACAAGAACCTTTGTCCGGCTCAGTCCGCCCAAAAGAACTTGGTGAGGTAGTAGAAGTCATGGTTGGTGTTGATTATCCAATTTACGGTGGACAAACGATACTCGTTGCTGATTTTGGAACTTACACAATTGAGCTGCCCAGCCCTTGCAGCGGAATAATCGAAGAGACTCTTATTAAGCCCGGTAGCTTGATAGGTAGCGAAACGCCTCTATTTAGAATACGTAGACCAATATAAAAGTTAACCAGATATAACAATAAGATTAAAATCTTCCTAAAACCTAAAGGTCCTACCTAAAAATTTAACCACATTCAGATAGTTATGGAGTCATTTATCGTTCGAGTAGATATTACACCACCAACCGACCAGCAGAAATACGAATCATTTCTCTTTAGAGATACTGATAGCTATCCCCTAAACCCTACGCTTCCTCGCCATCTCAGAAATTGCCCTGCAATTTTCAAAGGCAAATAGCAAGACTTCAATCTCTCCAAATCCAGTGCACTCAATGTATAGTCCGAGTTCTGAATAATATCTGAAAAAGTATTTTGTGAACGATTCTGGATATTCTAAAAATACACAGCTTTTTTTGTTAAATCATGGTATCAGCCGAACGAGCTTCCCTATATAGTGGCGCCGCCTAGCTTTGATTAAAAATAGGTTAGTTGTCATTGTTTTTTGAGATGTGGGAGAGATACCAAAGTGATTAGGAAAATTTTTTCGAAAAGAGATCTCAAGCTTCCAATCATTGGCGGCTTGATAGCGGTAGCAAGCTTGCTATCAACAACTGTATCGGCAACGGCCGAAGTTGATATAAATCAATTACGTCAACAATCAAAAATTATGTTCGGCACTCTCTCAGAAACTATGCCAGGCAGTGAGAATGACACCCCTGCGATGGTTGAGCTTGGAAGAACACTGTTCATGGACGAACGGCTTTCAGTCAATGATAGCCAGTCCTGTAACAGCTGCCATCAAGTAGGGAACTACAACGGCTCGGGTGTCGACAATGAAGCGACATCACCGGGAGCTTTACCTGGCACCAAGGGTGATCGAAACTCTCCAACGGTCTGGAATTCCGGATTTCAAGTGGCTCAATTTTGGGATGGTCGCGCAGAGGACCTGAAGGAACAGGCCAAAGGTCCAATTCTAAACCCTGTAGAGATGGGAATGCCTTCAGAAGAGGCTGTTGAGGCAAAGATTTCAAAAATTGCCGAATATCAAGAAAGTTTCAAACACGCCTTTGGTAAAGAGAATGCTATCTCTTACGACAATATTGCTGAGGCCATAGCTGCGTTTGAGCGCACACTGATTACAAATGATCGTTTTGATGATTTTATAAATGGTGATGATCAGGCTATGACAAAAAGTGAGTTAAAGGGCCTGCAAACCTTTATCAACACTGGTTGTTCAGCATGCCACAATGGTACAACCTTGGGTGGAAACATGTACCAGAAGATGGGGCTGGTCAACCAATATCCACACCAAGAAGATTTAGGTCGTTATAAAGTTACAGGCCTTGAGAATGATAAAATGATGTTTAAAGTTCCAATGTTACGCGACGTAAGCAGAAGCGCTCCTTACTTCCACGACGGGCGTGTAGAAACCATTGAGCAGGCAATTTACGATATGGCTTGGTACCAATTGGGACAGAAATTGAGCACACAACAGGTAAATGATATTGCAACTTTCCTAAACGCTCTAGAACATCAAGCTCATTAAGCTATTTCCCCACCCTTCGGGGTGGGCCCCTTTCGCTCTAATCAATCTTGGCTATGCTCGCGGGTTTCCAATCACTAGCTCACTGATAACTTGTAACCATTCACCCCTGCGGTTACTTTGTGTATAAGACACAGCAGTCAGTAGACTAAACGGTTTCCTGGTTACCGACCAACTTATAATGTCTAGCGCTCCACTAATACTTATATCAAGCCGATAAAATGAAATACGAAGGGAAATCTACAGCCTTCAGCCGCCGACTTGAGAGAGTTCCATTAAATTACTGTTCAATACCTGGGCATTCAGTCATCAGATTACTTTATGTGCTTTTCGCTTTATAGATAGTGAAATTTTCCATAAGGGACTAAGAGGATAGAAATTACGATTTTTTTCTCATTCGAATAAGAACCCCCAATAGTGCTTAATTTCTTATCACAATCCCAAAGCAAGATAAGAAAACAGCCTTAAGTAACTTTTAAATAACCCAAAGAAATAAAACTAATCTGATTTGCCACACTCACTGTATTAAGAGTTTAGCGTTCAGGAAGATCAATGAAACTTCGGCTAGCGTCAGCCCTCACCATACTAGTTATCGTAGCGTTTTTAGGCTTGGTGTACGTCTACAATTATCGACTGACCCAAAGTATTCAGTATGATGCCCACCCTGTTGCTAAAGAGTTCATCAAAAGTAATGCTTCCCTTAAAGACAAAGATACTATCAACATCCTTATTATTGATGGCGGTGGAATACGTGGTTTGATACCACTCTATGTCATTCAACATATCGAAGAGCAGACCGGCAAGCCTATTGATGAATTGTTTGATGTTTTTAGTGGAGTATCCACTGGCGCTATCATCGCTACTGGTCTCAATGTGACTCAAAAATCATTTGACGATGATCATCCAGGGATTGAAAACCTTAAATCCCAAAGTGATAAAATTATTGATATTTATAAACAAGATAGCAGATACGTATTCTCTGTACCCTGGTATCACAAATTACTAACCTTTAATGGTTTTATCTCTCCTCGCTTTAGCGGTGAGCGCTTAAGCGAAACCATGGAAAAGCATTACACTGAAAAATTGAAGTTTACGAGCCTGAAGAACTACGTAATCATCCCCTCTCTCAATATTCATATGGGTCAGCTTCAATTATTCAAAAACCGTGGTGAAGCAGTCAGTAAGCTGCCCACAGACACACTTTATCAACTCGTAACAGCGGCAGCTAGTGCGGAAACCCTATACCCGCCTGTCGATTTTGTAACTACGGGACGGGATATGCACCAGCGCTATTATGCCGATGCTGGTATATACGCAAATAATCCAGCCAGTATTGTTTTACGCGAAATTATTAGAGAGTTCCCTGAAAAAAACTACTATGTGCTGATTCTCGGGGCCGGTACGTCTCCACTAAGTACAATGGAAGCTAACTACAGAAACTTAAAAAACTGGGGCAGGATTAATTGGGTGAAAGACCTTATATCTAATGTACAGAGATCCATGGATGATCAACAAGTATACACCTTGGAAATCGCACAATCCCTTAGCCCTAAAGGGAGAATAAAATATAACTACTTAAATGTAGATCTTGTTAATCCATATGTTGATCCATTTGACTACACAGCAAGTAAGAATCTGAAAGTTCTAGCAGATAGGCTTCTTGAGGAAAATAAAACGGAGGTTGATCAGGTAGTAAACATCCTCAAGGACAAAGGGTAACTATAACGCTGGAGAATACTCCACCTGATCAGTTG
The DNA here is from genome assembly GCF_056311705.1 of Microbulbifer sp. ABM4_008. NCBI lineage: Bacteria > Pseudomonadati > Pseudomonadota > Gammaproteobacteria > Cellvibrionales > Microbulbiferaceae > Microbulbifer > Microbulbifer sp. ABM4_008. Next base: position 3,816,694 of record NZ_CM149970.1, read on the forward strand.
AACTTGCCTTTCAGTGTTGCCTTGGGCGAGAAGCCATTAATGGGTTTGCATGCATGAAAGCCCGAAGATTTGAGTTGAATCACACAGAATACAGATAGTGTGTTCAACTTAGGCAAGGTAAGATCATGCCCATACCTTCTTGGATTGACCATGGATATAGGTCGTTAGCAATGAACACACGCCTTCTTAATCTCGATGTACTACGGGGGCTGGCTGCAACTTTGGTTGTCTGGCAACACAGTAGTGAAGTATTTATCCGCACCCCATCCATCGCCCAGCACGGCTCGGCACTGGCTGAATTTATCAGTCAACTGGATTTTGGCAGGATAGGTGTACTTTGCTTTTTCCTAATATCCGGCTTTGTCATTCCCCACAGTCTTCTTGCATCTAATCATACTCTTAAGAGCTTTGCTATCCGCCGCTTCTTCCGCTTGTATCCTGCTTACTGGTTATCTCTGACTGCAATTATCGGACTTACATGGTTGCTCGCTGACCGAACATTCTCTGCATCTACCATTCTTGCCAATACCACAATGCTGCAAGGTCTTATGGGGTTTGAAAGTGTTCAGATTCTATATTGGACTCTCACTGCAGAGCTGCTTTTTTACTGTCTCTGCGCACTGATGTTCACCCTTCAACTACTAGGGAATCCCAGATATCTACTCTTAGTGTGCTGGGGGGCGCTATCAGTATTTGTCAGCATGCAACTTTTAGGGCAATCATCCTCTCCAATTTCCCAGCTTCCCGCCACCACTACTTACCTCCCCTTTGCTATCGCAGTTATGTTCTGCGGAACCCTACTCAGGTATTGCTACGAAACAAGGCGCGGTTATCGTTATATGCTTTGGGGCCTGGTTTCGACTTTCTCGATACCACTACTCGTAATGGCCATGCACCTACTAGGTAGGTCGATCAGCGAAACTCCCCTCCGCTTTGTATCATCTCATTTCATCGCTTTAGCTATCTTCCTCGTTTTTGTATTACTTCCACCAAAGCCAATACGACATTTAGCCACTCTGGGGACTATCAGCTATTCCATTTACCTGTTTCATTTAATCGTTGTCTTTCTCGTCAGCTGGGCCATAAGCCAACCTTGGGGACAAGGGATTATAAGTATTTCTCTATCCACGTTGCTTGTGGCAGTAACACTACTTAGCTTCGCTTTGGCGGCAGCCATTTATTGGTTGGTGGAGAGGCCTTGCATGCAATTTGGGCGCTTTTTGAGCGATCGAAACGGCGGGTTAAACAAGTCAGGGGAAATATTAAGGGGGAGGTAGTGTGGAAAACTATCGGAATAAGTTAGGGGCCTGGATGCAAAAAAATAGCCGTAGACTTATTAGTCTACAGCTATTTTTAGCAGCCATTATTGAGTGTCTACTGCGCCCACAACAAGCTGATAGCAATAGTCCACATCATAATGCCCACCAGTACATCGAGTACCTGCCAGGTTCTGGGGTTCTTAAATAGCGGCTGCATCATGCTGCCACCCACTGAAAGAAGAGTGAACCATAACAGGGATGCACTACATGCCCCCAGCACAAAAAACCAGGTTCCATTGCCAGCATACTGCGCCCCTACAGAGCCAATCAGTACAACCGTGTCCACATACGCGTGTGGATTAAGCAGGGTTAAGGCTACTGCGGTAATCAAGGCAGAGCGGCGGGATTTCATCCACTCTTTTTGCTCTCCAAGACCTTTGTTAGTGAAGGCCGAACGGAAAGCCATGGCACCGTAGGAGAACAGGAAAGCAGCACCGAGCCAGGTCAGCCAGATCATCCAGTCGCCACCCGCTTGTGCGAGATTTGCAACCAGGAACACACCACCTGTAATCAAGGCAATATCCATCAGTACGCATAAAGCCGCGATACTAAAGTGATATTGTCGACGGATACTCTGCGTCAGCAGAAACGCATTCTGCGCTCCGATCGCCATAATCAAACTGATGGTAGTCAAAAAACCTTTTGCGAGCGGCGCCAGCAACAACCCTGAAAACACGATGCCTCCTGTGTTTCATTCTCTAATTTGGAAGTGCCCGCAGGGCTGCGGGCCTGAATAGTGGCGCGAGATTAAGAGTCAAACTAGAATAAGTAAACTTAATTATACTGATCCCTCATAAGAAATTCTTATGCTAGACCTAAAGCAACTCCAAGCCTTTGCCTTTGTCGTAGAGGAGCGCAGTTTTGACAAGGCTGCCGCCCTACTCCATGTCAGCCAGTCTGCGATTTCCCAACGAATCAAAGCCTTAGAAAGCCAGGTTGGCCAAGCCCTATTGATACGCTCCAACCCTTTGCGGCCCACTGAAGCCGGCCTCAAAGTACTGGGGTACTACCAGCAAATGCACTTGTTACAGCAAGAGCTTCTCACTGATATAGATCCAGAGGGGGGCAAGACTCGCTATAGCAACCAGAATAAGGTTCGGATCGCACTGAATGCAGATAGCTTGGATACCTGGTTCCTAGCCGCCATCACACCATTGATTCGGTCCCAGCAGTTGCTCGTGGATCTAAAGGTCGACGACCAGGACGCTACCCATGAACTGCTGAAGAATGGTGAAGTCATTGGCTGTATCAGTTCAACAACCAGTAACCTCCAGGGCTGCCAATCGGTACTGCTCGGTCATATGGCCTATTACCCGGTATGCACTAAGGCCTTCAAAAAGAAGTTTTTTTCAGACCCGATTAAGGTTGAAGAGCTCCACTACGCTCCCACAGTGGAGTTCAACTATAAGGATCAATTGCAGAGTCGTTACCTTAAACAGTTTTGGGGAGTGGAGACTGGTCAGTACCCATCTCATGAAATCCCCTCGTCAAAGAGCTTCCTCAGTTTCTTAACTCTGGGGCTGGGTTGGGGAATGGCGCCAGATATTCAGATCGCGAGCCTGTTAAAAAGTGGAAAGTTGGTGAAACTCGCTGAAGACCAGTATTTGAAGATTCCTCTTTACTGGCATGTTTGGAACTTAAAATCGAAATTGATTAAAGAGATCACTATCAACCTCACAGAGCATGCTCGAAAAGCTCTAAGTCAGTAGTGCTCAAATACTCAGTGATGGTGCAACTGCCAGTATGGACAGTAGTCCAGCTGCAGTTCGCCATTTTCCAGCTGTTCTAGGATTGACAGTGCTTGATGATATATTGGTTGATTTTCCTTATGTCGAACATTTAGATTTTTGAAGTCCCGATAGGATTCCTGATAAATTTCTTTCGCATCGCCTCCCAATAAAAAGCTAACTATTTGGTCTCCATGCTTTAACTCATAAGCGAAGTAAGCTCCGTCTAGCTTTTCTTTCTGTACTAATTTCGACGGTTCAGAAGTTATACGGCGAGTGTAATAATTTCCAGGCTTATCCACGATACACTGGGAATTTTCCTTGCCACAGTTTCCATTATAACTTTGCTTTAATCGCTCTATACTTTTACCGTAGTCGGGATCGGTCTGCCCATATACAACGCGTGAAACTCCTAAGAAAATCATCATTCCACTACACATCATGCAGGGTTCAAGAGTTGTATAAATACTGACATTGGAATTAGTTAAGTATTTGGTCTGAGGCCCTAAGCATTTTGTCTCAAGACATCTTTGCATTACACGCACTTCAGCGTGCTGGGTCTTATCCTCACAGACTGAAACCGAATTAAGCTGAACTCCCCCAATGTGCTTGGAAATATCATCAAATAAAACCGCACCAATATTATGACCTCTTTTATTTTTATCAGTAGGTCTGACCCAGTCCTGGAATACTAAAGAGTAAGCCAACAACATCAGTATCTTATCCTGCTCATCCTTAACACTCTCGGCTTTAGCTATTCCCACAAGAGAGAGTTGTGATAGAACGAAAAATAACAGGAGGCGAAACAACCCGGTATTTTTACCAAAACTGTTCAGCTTTTTGATACTTAGGAGCCCGATTAAAGCCATTTCTCCATTTCACCAATAATAAACCTGACTCTGGCGGGTACAAGTTGAGTGCGCCTAAGCGCCAAATACAGTGTCTCACTAACGGGATTTTCAAGGCTATGTGCCTTAATCAATTTCGGCTTTCGAAATGCACTTACCGCATAGGCGGGTAAAACTGTGAAACCCAATCCCATACTAACGGGCTCCAGGATTAAGCTGATCTGATTGGAAAACCCTTTTTGTTGAAAATCTTCAAGACTTCTAAATTGTGGGAAGTTCGCTCCCAATAATAGACTCGCATGGTGTATACCGTCTGGATGGCCTATGTACCCCAGCGCTAAAAGCGACTCCCAATCAGGGGTTTTCACTTCAGCCGGCGTCACTAGCAATAACCTTTCACTGGCGATCGGCCGACTGTCAATCTCCTCTGCTTGTGGCGGGCTGGTCATTAATCCAATATCAGCACCGTTTTCCGCAATGGCCTTCTCTACATCCAGGTTGGGTGCGAAACGGCAGCTAATCGATAAACCCTGGTGGATTTTCTGCAGGGACAACAACTTGGGGTAGAGCTTCAGCCCCACACTCCCAGGGCACATCACTCGCACATCCCCATGGTGGGGAGGGTCTTCACCAACAATTTGCCCCAGGCTGGAAAGCTTCTGAATAATCCCCTGCCCTTCCCGGTAGAGCCGATCACCAGCATCCGTGAGAGTGAAGTGTTTACCCTGCCTGACTAACAGAGCGACACCTAAGTGCTCCTCTAACTTGCGTATATGCTGACTGACCCCAGACTGAGTCATATGCAAGCGATCCGCCGTACGAGTGAAGTGCCCCTCTTCAGCTAAAGTACAGAAGCTTCTTAACCACACTGGATTTATCATTACGAATGCTACTTGAAAATATTACAAATGATAATTATACGTAATGAATCAGAAGCTGTAACTTAACCGCATTCAACAAAGGAGACAGCTATGAGTAACGCATACCCGAGAACCTTTTCTCATATCGGTATTTCAGTGCCAAACCTTGAAGAAGCTGTGAAGTTTTACACCGAGGTACTTGGTTGGTACCTGATTATGAAGCCCACAGATATCACAGAGGACAAAAGCGCTATCGGTGAAATGTGCACCGACGTATTTGGCCCAAACTGGGGTAGTTTCCGCATTGCTCACTTATCGACAGGGGACCGGATTGGCGTAGAACTATTCCAGTTTAGCAATCAGGAAAACCCAGAAGATAATTTTGAATACTGGAAAACCGGGATCTTTCACTTCTGCGTACAAGACCCCAACCTGGAAGAACTGGCGGATAAGATTGTGGCGGCCGGTGGTAAAAAACGTATGCCGGAGCCCCGTTATTACTATCCCGGTGAAAAGCCTTATCGCATGATTTATATGGAAGATCCTTTTGGCAACATTCTGGAAATTTACAGCCACAGCTATGAGCTGATCTACAGTGCTGGTGCCTACTGATATTAAGCACTCCAGAATTCACTCAGCATCACTCGAACGATGCTGAGTGAAATGCCAGCACAGAGTTATTCAGAGGCTCCCTAATTTATTTTGGTATTACTCAATCGCTCTGGTCTGCTGTGATGCTGACTACATTACGCAAAACCAACCAGGAAACCACAAAGGCCAAAATTCCACACACCGCAATTACCCCAGCAAGCGACCCTGGTGTTCCATTAAATACCAAACTGGTTATCAGGATAGCTACAGCCCCGATTGACAACTGCATAGTACCAGCCAGAGCAGAAGCCGTTCCCGCTATAGGGCCATGTCTTTCCATGGAAAGAATAAATGCCGTCGGAAGAACCAAACCGAGAAACATATTACATACGATAAGCATGCATATCAGTAGTACGAGATGATCAAAACCGGCCTCTATCACTAAATACATGGTAACCGAGCTTATTACAAATCCAGTCACACCCCACTTCACCAGCTTCACCATCCCTAAACGGGCACCGAAATTTGCCGAAAATTGACTCGACAAGAAGAAACTAAGCGCATTCAGAGCAAAGGCGAGGCTAAATTCGGTTGGGGTCAATCCGTAGTAATTCGTATATAAGAATGAAGCTGCCGCAAAAAAAGCAAGTACACTAGCGAAGCCAAACCCTCCTATACAAGTAAGCCCTATATAGATCGGGTCACGTAGTAATATCGAATAAGATTCAAGCAGCGCACCTATTTTAAATGGTATGCGCTTATTCACTGGTAAGGTTTCATGAAGGCTTGTAATAGCAAGTATCAGACTTAAAAAAGTAGCAATGGATATCCCCCAAAATATGCTGCGCCAACCAAACGAAATTAATAGCAGACTACCAATTAATGGCGCCAACATAGGAGAAATTGAAAGGACAAGAATTGCTGTGGTAAGAAGGCGAGTTGCTTGAGTACCCGTATAAGAATCTCGAATTATTGCTCGGGGAATCGACATTACCGAAGCGGCACCCACTCCTTGCAGGAAGCGAAAGGCAATTAACCACTCGATAGTGGTTGCCAGGGCACAACAAATAGATGCGAAAGTAAAAACCAGCAAACCAAAATAGAGCGGCGGTTTGCGGCCAAACATATCGGAAGCGGGGCCATAAAAAATCTGACACACCCCGAACGCAATAAAATAGGCCATCAGCGTATAAGACGCGACCTGGGTTGAGGTGTCGAGGGCCTTTGTCATCGCAGGCAATGCAGGCAGATACATATCAATGGCCATAGGACCAACAGAGCTCAAAAGCCCCAGGATCAACGCCATTTTTATAAAGCCTGAGTTCATCCACAGCCCCTATTGAACCAACTCCACCTTGGCACCTCTACAAGACACCTCTCACAATTACTAAAAAGGGAGAAGGAAAGAATACACCGCGCTTGGGACCCTATGAGGCATGGATGCCGATTAGGAGCTTACAGGGATGTATTCACAGCGTGTCTCGAGTGCGGTGTATTCTTTCCTTCCACCTCAGCAGTAAGTTCCCTCATCCTTTCCGGACTGGCAGGTCAAACCTTAACCTTCAATCGTAGCAACTTAATTTAGGACCATAAGATCAGGGGAGTTAATGGCCCATGACGCTTCTATACCGCCTGCAGACGGTATAACTAAAGGTGTTTCAGCCCTGACCTCCAAGCGTCCAGGAGGCTCCTGTGGTGCCCGGCTCTTCTTCAACACCTCTTGGTGGAAAAGCCCTGTCATTCTAGCAACTGTGATAGCTCAGGAATTTTTGCCTGGCCTGCTGGCTGCTACCAGCCACAAGCCCAAGCGACACCCGCTTTCCCCACCAACAAGACCACGTCGCCGCCTCCCTTTAAGCTCCAAACGCCCAATTACCTCGCGTGGCCGCCGTCAGCGACCCTATATCGCCAATACCCCCTGTTGGATTATCACTCTGCAACCAAACAGTGATGACGTTGACCTATTACTCAGCGCCGGGAAAATGCAGCGACTGCATATCAACACAATTGAAGGGATTGATGGGCGCTCAGGCACCCCAGAACTGGAAGAAGGTGAGCATATCGCGAGTAACGTCACCCGGTGGCGCCACTTGTGCGAACTCAAGAACTCCGAAATTGGGTGCTATCTCGCCCATTTGAGAGCAATTCGCCGGGCATACCGCTCCGGCTTGGACCGGGTCTGTATTCTGGAAGATGATGTACAGCTAGAACCCTCATTTGGCCGCGTCTTAGCGGAGTTAGAGCAACTCCCTGAAAATATCGAGATGATTCGACTGATGGGACTTAAAGTCCGCAAGCGAAAAGTCGTGCAAACCTTGAATGACGGTGTTCATCAGTTAGTGCGGCCAGAGCGGGGGTGGTGTGGAGCACAGGGATATTTGATTAACCGGCGCGGTATGGAGAAAGTCTTAAAATATGCCAGCCGTATTTTCGAACCCATCGACAAGGTATTCGATCACTTCTGGCAATTTGACCTAAAACTATATGGCGTTGAGCCCCACCTTTTGTGGGAAAACGAACACATCTCCAACATTGTTAAATCCAATATCCACCGCACGAAAGTCGCCCGGTGGCTCTATTGGCTGCACCCTTTCGGAAAACTTTGGCGCAGTGTGGGCAGGCACTTTTATTTAAGGCTCCACTCAAAAGAGTTCTATCCAGCAGAAAAACCCACACAGCGCACAGGGCGTACGGCGCGAATTAAATCTTAAGAACCCTGCGATCAATTCTCCCAATAACGCTGCATTTTTAAAAACATAAAAGAAGCGGTCCAAGTAATCATTACCAGTCCCGTAAGGGCTTCAAGGCCAGCGGTAAAACGCAGATGCCCCAGGGGCTCAATATCACCGAAACCCAGAGAGGTATAAGTGGTGAATGAGAAATAGGCGCAGTCCAGCAGGCTGCCATTAAAGTTGCCCACCAAAGTACCAAAATAAGGCGAATTCACCATAAAGTAGTAGCAGTAGGCAAACAGCCATATTTCAGCCACGTGGGCGATCAGAGCGCCAAACACCCCCAAGACAATCGCCAGGTTATGCTTGATCGGAATCCAGCGGCCAATCCGGGCAAGGGCACTCAATACTTCGTGGTGAATCAGGACGACTGTGGCGACAACTATTGAGTTCACCACAAAAGCAAATGCCAGATCAGCGTCGATCATGAAAGAACTCGCGCACTAAATTGCTTGCCTCTTCCGCCATGACTCCCGACTCCACCGTAATCTTGTGATTGAAAAAGTTGGCTTGTGCCAATTCCAGCTGACTCTCAACAACACCGGCCCGGGGTTCGGTAGCGCCGTATACCAGCCGCCCTACCCGCGCATGTACCATTGCGCCAAAGCACATAGTACAGGGCTCAATCGTCACATATAAAGTGGTGTTTGGCAGGCGGTAGTTTTGTTGTTTATCTGCCGCTTGCCGCAGGGCTACGATTTCCGCATGGGCACTGGGGTCACAATTCCCAATCGGGCGATTACTGCCCTCCCCTATGATTTTTCCATCCTGGACTAAAACCGCACCCACCGGTACTTCACCGCGCTCAGCAGCGAGTTGTGCAAGCTCCAGGGCTCGCCGCATAAATCCAAAGTCTCTGGGAGTCGCCATAACGCTGCTCTATTACCTCTACCTAGCAAATGCCTGTTATTTATGTTTAATAAAACGACGAATAACAAAGTCCGCTTCCAGCTCCAGGCTGTCGCGCTCTTCGAGTTTCTGTCGTTCTTCACGGTTGCCCTTCCAGGCAAAAGGCGTCATAGCGAGAAAATCTGCAATGGCCTGCTTGCCCTTCAATACGAAAGGGAAACAGCAACGCATATCGACTTCCGGGGTCAACTTCTCAATCACTTTTGGTGCGGGATGTTTACGCGGCTCTTTATAGAGGTACTTCTTTAGTGACCACAAGTGATCGGGGCCAGGGGATACGTCTACCAAATGGCCACCGGTTTTGATTACCCGCTCCATTTCATGATCGGGGGCTGGGGCAAAGATCTTCAGCAGGTTATCCACCGACTCCGAGACCACCGGCAAATTCACATTGCTGGCAACCACAAACTGAGCGCCACTGTCGCGCTTGGCCGCCATACGCACGCCGGATTTTGAAATGTCGATACCGGAAAGGCCGTGGCCATGCCAGCCAGCGGACTCAAGCTCTCGCAGGTAATACCCCTCACCGCAACCGATATCCAGTAAACGGCGGCCGGGCTTGTAGGGCAAGAGCGCCGAAATACTATCAACCAGAGGCCGATAGTAACCGGCGTGAAGAAAGCGCCGCCGCGCGTGAAGCATCTCCGAAGAGTCACCGGGATCTTTGCGGCGCTTGCGATAAACGGGCAACAAATTGACGTAGCCCTCACGCGCGCGATCAAAACTATGTCGATTGGTACAGTGCCAAGTATCTTTTCCTAAAGTTAAGGGGGCAGCACAAAGCGGGCATTGCCAAATCATTCAACTTCCTGAGTGTGTCTATTCTCTTTTACAAACGAGCGCGAAGACCGCTGCATAATCAAATCTGCCGCCTTCTCCGCAATAGCGATCACAGGCGCATTGGTATTGCCACTGATCAGGGTGGGCATTATGGAGGCGTCCACAACCCTCAGTCCATCCACACCGTGTACTTTTAGCTCGCTGTCCACTACAGCCAATTCATCACTCCCCATTCGACAGGTACCTATCGGATGGTAGATGGATTCTGCATGCTGGCGAATATAGTGGATGATTGACTCTCTATCACTCAACTTCTGCTCTGGACGCAAGGACTTTTTCTTGTAGCGACTCAGTTCCTCCTGGGCGAGGATATCCTGTGCCATTTCAAATGCCTCCACCATTACCTGCAGATCCTCGGGCTCACTCAGGTAGTTGGGTTCAATTCTGGGCAGTTTGCGTGGATCGGTGGAGTCCAGAGTGATCTCACCGCGACTCTTAGGCCTCAGGGCACAGGCGTGAAGGGAGTAACCGTAGCAGGTGCGCTTATTAAACCCATGTTGGAAAGTCGGAACTGCCGTCATGTGGAACTGAATATCCGGATTGCCACCCGCCAGACTGGAACTGGCAAAGCCCCCCGCCTCGGCCACATTGCTGGTTAAGGGCCCTTTATTTAAAAAGATCAGTTCTGGCAGGCGCATTGCGGTGAGGAGCTTCGGCCATAGTGCTTCGGAAAAGCTAACCGCTTCAGAGGCTTCCACTACTTGTATGATATCCAGATGGTCCTGCAGGTTTTTTCCAACACCGGGAAGGTGCGCTTGCGAAGTCACTCCAGATTTACGCAATTGGTCCTGATCCCCAATACCGGATAGCAACAATAGCTGTGGCGACTGGATAGCACCGGCACTTAAAATCACTTCCTTGTTCGCCAGGATTTTAGTGCCATCAAGCAATTCGACGCCGGTCGCTTTCTCTCCCCTGAGAATAATCCTCGCCACCTGACTGTTGGTACGAACATGTAGGTTAGAGCGGCTGGAAACTGGGTGCAGATAAGCTGTAGCCGCAGAGCAGCGGCGGCCGCGCCGTTGGGTTACTTGGTAAAAACCCACGCCATTTTGCTGGCTGCCATTGAAATCATTATTCGGCCGGTGTCCCAGGGACTCAGCTGCGCGTAAAAAAGCATGGCCCGATCGGGTTTTCCACTTTAAATCCGAGACCGACAGAGGGCCGTAGCCACTGTGGTGCGCATCAGTACCCCGTTCATTGCCTTCCGACATTAAGAAGTAAGGCAACAAGCCCTTCCAACCCCAACCGGGATTACCCTCCGCTTCCCAGGCATCGTAGTCATCGCTATTACCACGGATATAAACCATGGCATTTATAGAACTACTACCCCCGAGGGTCCTGCCCCTCGGCCAAAACAATTTCCTGTCATTCAGGTGCTTTTGTGGCGTGGTATGGTGGTGTAGGTTATAGCGAGTTCCCGGTAGCAACTCGCCAATACCCACAGGAATGGAGATCAAGGGGCTCCGGTCTTTAGGACCCGCCTCCAGAAGACAAACTCGATTCTGCTCTTCGGCACTGAGCCGATTTGCTAAAACACAACCGGCGGAGCCGGCACCTACGATCACATAATCAAAAATCATTTGAGTGGACATGGGACCTCAGCACCTTTGTAGCTGGATGGTCCACTGACGGTACACTCAAGCTGTGAATAATGACAGGCTGGAGGTCACCCAAGCATGCCCAATTCCGAATTCAGTGATGATCAGGTACTCACCTGCTGGCATAAGAATGCTCATGAGTGGACTAAAGTAGTAGACAATGCCGCCATTCCCAGCCGCCGACTAGTTACTGATGCTGCCATTGTCAGCACAATCATGGCGTACCAACCTGCGAGCATTTTAGATATCGGTTGCGGTGAAGGCTGGCTCAGTAGAAAACTGGCGGAGCAAGGTATTCGAGTCTGTGGTGTCGATGGCGTTAAAGATTTAGTGGATATTGCCAGCGCTCGAGCAGGCGCCAATGAGTCCTACCTGCGATTGCAATACGAAGAAATTTGCGCCGAAAAACTGGAACAGCTGTTTGAACTTATCGTGTGCAACTTCTCCCTTATCGGAAAGGAATCTGTCGAGCAACTATTCAGTAATGCACGCGAGTTAATGCTGCCCGGTGGGTACTTTGTCATCCAAACTCTTCACCCCCATCAAGCCTGCGGTAATGAGCCCTATCGAGATGGATGGCGCCCGGGATCTTGGGAAGGTATTGAGGGAGATTTTGAAGAGGCCGCTCCCTGGTATTTCCGCACCCTGGAAAGTTGGGTCCAGCTATTTCGCATCAACGGCTTTGCCATAGAAGCGATTCACGAACCCAGGGCCGATACCCAAGCAACCCCATCTTCACTGATTATTTGTGGAAGAATTTTGCGGTAGCGCATTTTGGAACTCTTTCCTGGCACCTAAGCCCCGATCCGGTAGAAAGAGGAGCTATTCAAGACAATTTTTTCATCAGCATTGGCACAGAAATACCAAAACAATAATAAAAAAACATTGGCGGGCTCCTGCTCACGCTCGCGACCACTTAGACAAAAATGAAAAAGTATCCATTTCATGCGGCCTCCAAGGAAAGAGATGACTTTTTCGGACTGTCCAGTAAGTGGAGTTGCATCAGCCGCCTAATTAATTCGAAAAAATGCTTTGTTAAGGGTGACCCATAATAAATTCAACGACCGCTTGCGGCCATCGAAATGAGAAGTTGACACCCAGGGGTAAACAGAATGCTACTCTGCAGTTTCCGATTCAGCGCCAATCAACTAGTGCCAAAAACCGTTGGCCTATTTCTTCTGCCCGCGTGCTGCGTCTGTTCTGCCGATGAGTTATTTATCCCGGATTCCCATGAAACCCTGAATATGGAATCCGGCAGTCTGTTTTTCTCCGACAGTGCATTTGCAATGGATAACGAAGCCCTGGTCCAGGCCGCCGAATACTTGCGCACCAATAGTATGAGCAACGTACAGCGACGTCTGAATTACCAGTGGCTGCAGATGCACACCAATCCAGATAAGTTTAAGCCCCTGAAAGGTGGCAAGGCATTATCCAAAATCCTGCGAATGGGTCTAGAAACCTACAAGACACAGAACTCCCGCGCCGCACGTACAGGCTTGCTCAGGTACACCAACAACGAGGGCAAGATTGGCAGCTCGGTGGACTACGGCATCTCTCTGTCCGACGACAAATTCAAGTTCTCTTTTGAGCTGGAGTTTTAGGGAGCCCCTGAACTCAGGCGCGCTACCTCTCCTTCCCCGTTTACAGGTTTGTTAGAATCTCCGCCACTTAAAACCGGCGGAGATAACCGTGAGTAGCTCGAACACCCCCAAATCCTTTCCTGAACTCCCTGTTGCCGGGGTGGGTCCACGCCTGGCCGCACTGCTCTACGACCTGCTGATACTGATGGGCCTACTGGTGGTTTACGGCTTTATCGCGCTGATGGTTGCCTCTACCGTGGTGGGCCTCAACTGCCAGCCCGCGGCAAATGACTACAACCCCTGTGTCAGCGGGCCATTCTTCCAGCTGGGCGCTCTAGCGGTTATCGTAGGGTATTACTTCTGGTCCTGGAGGGCTGCGGGTCAAACTGTGGGGATGCGCGCCTGGCGTCTGCTGCTGGCGAGCCCAAACGGAGCCCAGCTCACTTGGCGCCAATGTATTCTTCGCGCCATCGTAGCGCCGCTATCTATTGCTTGTTTGGGACTCGGTTACTTCTCTGCCTGGGCCAGATCCGACAAGGCCACATGGCATGACCTTATCTCCGAATCCGAGGTGCGCGTACTTCCCAAGAAGTCGAAAAAGTAGAAGGCCAGGGGCCCTAACGGGCCCGCTGCAGTAAATACCATCCCGCGCCAAAGCACAGCAATATCGGTAGTAGCACCGCGAGGAAAGGCGGGAAACCAAATACCAGGGAAGATGGCCCCAGCATATCCTGGACAAACTGGAACACCAGGCCAACCACCAACCCGGTAAACACACGCAGCCCGGTGGTTACTTCCCGCAGAGGGCCAAAAATAAAGGAAATCGCCACCATCACCAGACTCGCGATAGTGAGAGGCTGCAATACTTTTTTCCAGAACTGCAACCAGTAGCGACTGGAGTCTTCACCCTTGCGATCGAGGAATTTGCCGTAAGCCCACAGATTGCGCGGTGACAGATCCGCTGGCAAAGGCACCACCAGGGCGAATAACTCTGGCGAAATCTCCGCCTTCCATTCGGTCGTAGGTAACGCCTCACTCTCGGTATGCTCACCGGTGAAGATAGTCGTGCGGCTATTCTCCAGTTCCCAGCGCTTGCCGTCAAAATGGCCGCGCTCAGCAAACTCCACCTGCTCCAGTTCTCGATCGGCACCGAAGTGGTAGCGGGTAACACCGTAAAGTTCACCATCCGGCAGTGCCGCGTTGAAGTGAACAAACTCGCCGCTGTCTTTCAGCCACAGGCCACTTTCCAGGCCGCTCGCCTCCAGCTCACCCAATGCCCGGGCTTTGTCACTCTCGGCAATTACATTGGTCTTGGGAATAACAAATTCCGCCAGGCCCAAACCCAGTAAAATCAGCAGCATAATGGGCTTCATCACCGCCCAGGTAATCCGACCGATTGAGACGCCAGCAGACCGCATAACGGTCAGCTCACTGGTACCTGCCAATGAACCCAGCCCCACCAGACATCCAACCAGGGCGGAAAAGCCCAGCTGTTCATAGATACGCGCTGGCAATGTCCAACCCACATACTTCAGGGCATCGACAAAGCCGTAATCCTTCTTCAGCTCCCCCAACTGGTCCACTAATGCAAAGACCACAGTGAGGCCAAGAATAATCATCAGCGCGCCACCCACAGCAACAATAACGGTGCGGGCGATATACAAATCGAGCTTACTCACCTGGCGACTCCTTCACACCCTCGGGCAAACGCTTGGGCGGCGCCTTGCGCCAATTTCTTCCCGCTAACAACAGCAAGCCGAGCAGTAAGAACGGCGGGTGAACCAGCCAGATCATTGCCGGATTGGAGATCTTGCCGTCCTCAATCGCCCCCCTGACACCCTGCAGGATTACCAGGTAGGTGATATACAGCAGAATGGCTGGGATCATCTTCGCAAAACGCCCCTGGCGAGGATTGGTACGGGATAATGGCACTGCGAGTACTGCAACCACCAATACCAATATCGGAAGACTGAAGCGCCAGTAGAGGTAGGCCCGCTGCTGCGGATCATCGCCTTTAAGGAGATCCAGGGTTGAAGCCGATTCCATCTGGTCCTGCAAGCGGCTGCGCTCGCGAGGCACCTCCAGAATCACGGCGTAACTGTCAAATTTCATCTGGCGGTATTCCCGCTCACCGGGAACACCCTCATAGCGATAACCGTCGCGCAGCACCAAATAGCGCAGGCCTGTCTCAGGATCTATCTCCTGTACACCTTCACGAGCCCGGGTTACAACCTGCAGATCCGCCTCAGTTTCCTCTTCCGCACCACCCAACTCAGCCAGGAATACCCCCAACATGGTGGACTTATCTTCGCTCAGCGCATCGGCGTAATAAACCGCGCGGCCGCCCTGGGAGGACACAAATCTTTTTGGTACCAGGTGATCAAATTCGTTGCGCGCCTTTTCTGCATTTAACAGGCTGGTGGAACGCTCCATACCCGCCGGAGAGAAATACAGGCTCATGGACGCCACCACCAGCGCCAGCATCAGTGCTGGAATCATGGTATAGCCCAGCAAACGCCAATCGCTAAAGCCACAGGCGTGCAGAACCGTCATTTCACTTTCTATATAAAGGCGGCCATAGGAGAGGAGAATCCCCACAAACAGGCCCAGCGGTAATACCAGTTCCAGGAATCCCGGCAAACGGAATCCCATCAGGGAGAACAGGATATTCGCCGAAATATCACCGGCGGCAGCTTCCGCCAGGTATTTCACGAATCGGCCGCTCATCACAATTAACAGCAAAATTGCGCTAACCGCTAGCGTGGCAAACAGCAGCTCGCGGCAGAGATAGCGAAAAATAATCACAGGGCGAACAAATTCCTTGGTGACAGCGGTGTGATGGTGTCTGAATCAAAAACGAGCAAGTTTCCCTCTAGGTACAGCAATCCACAGGCAGGCGGGTTAAACTTGTGCGACGCATTATCACTAAAAATTCTTGCTATGTCTCGGCCTAGAGACATGCAATCTATTGTCAGATTTTAAGGAAAGCGAAAAATGCAGTTCTCCGCCAAGGTTGCAGATATCAGTAAACAACGCAGTGCCTGCTCTATTATTTCAGCAGATGCCAAAAATAACCTCAGCGAAAGTGGAAAAAGCCTGGATAAATTGACCGGGGGAATGATTGCAAAAATCCTCAAGCGCGGGGACTTGGGGGCCAAATCCGGCAGCACCCAGCTGATCAATCTTATCGACGTTCCCAGCGAGCGCGTTCTGGTCGTACGCACCGGTAAAGGCACCATCAGCCAGGCGGATTTCCGCAAGCTGGCAGCCAGCAGTGCCAATGGGGTAAAGAACTTTAAAGAGGCCGCGAGCTACCTGTGCGAAGTAGAGGTTGAAGGTGCCGATAATCGCTGGAAAGCACAGCAAATCGCCATGGCCGCCGGTCTGGCAAGCTATCGCTACACCCTGTCCCGCACCGATGCTAAGCCCCTGCCCCTGGCGAAATTCACCATCCACGCCCCAGAGAAAAAGCAGCTGAAAGCTATTCAAGGCGGCATGGAAGTGGGTGCCGCTCAAGCACTGGGCAGCAATGTCGCCCGTGATTTGGGGGATCTCCCAGGCAATATCTGTACCCCCAACTACCTAGTTGCCCAGGCGAAGGCACTGGCTAAAAAACACGCAAAGCTTACCACCAGCGTGTTGGACGAAAAGAAAATGAAAGCCCTGGGCATGGGTGCTTTCCTCAGCGTCTCCAAAGGCAGCGACGAGCCCCCCGCCCTGATTGCCATGAACTACAAAGGTGGCAAGGCCAGCGAAAAACCTGTGGTATTGGTCGGCAAAGGCATCACCTTCGATAGCGGCGGCATCAGCATCAAGCCGGGCCAGGCTATGGACGAAATGAAATACGACATGGGCGGTGCCGCCAGTGTCTTCGGCGTGATGAACGCCCTGGTTGAACTGCAGCCTTCTATCAACGTAGTAGGCCTGGTTGCCGCTGCTGAAAATATGCCCAGCGGCCGCGCCAGCAAGCCCGGTGATGTTGTGACTTCCATGTCCGGCAAAACCATCGAAATCCTCAACACCGATGCCGAAGGCCGCCTGGTTCTGTGCGATACGATCACCTACGCAGCCAAGTTCAAGCCCAGCGCAGTGATTGATATCGCCACCCTCACCGGTGCCTGTGTTATCGCCCTGGGCCATCACGCCACCGGTCTCTACGCCAATAACGAAGAACTGGCCAAGAGCCTTCTCCAGGCTGGCGAAACTACTGGCGACCGCGCATGGCAAATGCCACTGTGGGACGAGTACCAGTCCTCCCTGGATTCCAATTTTGCCGATATCCAAAACATCGGTGGACGCGAAGCCGGTTCAGTAACCGCTGCCTGCTTCCTGGCGCGTTTTGCCAAAGACTACAAGTGGGCACATATGGATATTGCCGGTAGTGCCTGGAAGTCCGGCGCACAGAAAGGTGCAACCGGCCGTCCGGTTCCTCTACTGGTTGAATATCTACTGGGCAAATAAGTAGCCAAAGCGCACAATAGCCGCCGGCACCATCGGTGCCCGGCCGCCGGGCGGTCCATTAATTAATGGGCCGCTTTTGCTTTTGGCGGCGTATCAATATGGCCGGGATTATTTGACCAGTATCTGAAATGACTCGCATTGATTTCTATATTCTCTCTTCCGACCAACCGGAACACGCCGATGTTTTTGCCTGCCGCCTGGCTGAGAAAGCCTTCCGCGCGGGTATGCGTGTATTAATCGCGGTGGACGACCCGCAACGGGCGGAACAGATGGATCAACTGCTATGGACATTTCGCGAGGACAGTTTCCTGCCCCACGCCCCGCAAACTGAAAACCAACAGGCGCAAATAGAAATTAACAGCGGCGAAGACCCCGCAGATCACCACGGCTTACTGATCAATCTCTGCTCCAAAGTACCCAAGTGGTTTAGCCGCTTTGAACGCTTGGCAGAAATTGTGATCCAACAACCGGAACCATTAAAACGGTCCCGATTGCGATTTGGTCACTTCCGCGATCGCGGATATCCGTTACAATCCCATAAGATCAATTAGAGCCTCTAACTACGTCCGAGAGTCATGTCCGGCAAAAAAAACAAACACAAGCAACGCGGACAGCAGCGCAAGCAGCCCAGTGAATTTCTGGATGAACTTAATTCACTGCACAACTTGCTTGTCACCGACGAGAACAATGAAGAAATCCCCGTGCTCAGCCAGGTGGCCAAGCAGGGTAATCCTGTAACCCCTGAGCCCCCCACACTTCCCACTATTGCCGACATACCAAAACCCAGTGGGACACCGGCTACCAGTGAGTTCGAAGATATCGACACCTCACTGGAAGATATCGACTTGCCGATTTTATTTTCACCGGTTGAAGAAGAAATGCTGGCCCAGCAATCCCTGTCGCTGGCAGAGTCTGACCTGGCTCTTTTGCGCCCGCTTCAAGAGCTGGCTGTAGAGGATGAGGAACCACAGGCTTCCGCAGAAACCGGGCAAATCGAAGAAGAGCCCGTTGAAGATAAACCGGTTGAAACACCGTTAGAGCAGAATTCCCGGGAAACCAAAGCTGAAGTTTTCCCAAAGGCCCAACCGGAGAGACAGCCCGAACCGCAGCCGGAGCCCCAGGCGGAAAATCCGTTCCTGCCAAATCATATTCGCTCCCGCCTCACCGGTGGACGGCCCCTGCCAGTTGAAGAAAATACCCAAGTAACCGAAGCCCCAGTGCCCCCGGAAACAGAAGCTCCAACAACAGTGGCCCCTGAAGTAAAGAAAGAAGCTGAACTTCCAAGCACTGAGGCCCAAGCCGCCGAAGAAGATCCGGCCGCAGATCCTGAGCCCTCCGCCAAAGAGCGCCAGCGCCAGGAATTGATCGAGCAACTCGTCGCCCAGCAGCTACCCAAACTGGAGCGCCGCCTGCGCGCCCAAATAGAACACGTGGTCGACGAGCTCGGCGTTTGGGATTAAGAGACGGCCTAAGGGAGCCTCTGAATAACTCCCTAAGCTCAAATACCGCCTTTTGCCCACCAGACCCCGGCGGTATAATTGCCGCCTTTTCCGCGCAGCCCGAGCAAGCACCAGACTATCCTGAGCCAAAACGCTGTGCACGCAGTCAGTTAAACACAAGGTTTCCCGCCCGCATGGACAAAACATACCAGCCCAACGCCATCGAACAGCAGTGGTACAAAACCTGGGAGGAGAACGGCTACTTCAAGCCTTCCGGGGATACTGAGGCCAAGCCCTACAGCATTATGATCCCGCCGCCGAACGTCACCGGCAGCCTGCATATGGGCCACGGTTTCCAGGAGTCCATCATGGACGCCCTGATTCGCTACCACCGCATGCAAGGAGACAACACCCTGTGGCAAGTGGGCACCGACCATGCCGGTATCGCCACCCAGATGGTGGTAGAGCGCCTGCTGGGCGCCGAAGGCGTATCCCGCCACGACCTGGGCCGCGACAAGTTTATTGAGAAGGTCTGGGAGTGGAAAGAGGAGTCCGGCGGTACCATTACCCGCCAGCTGCGTCGCCTGGGCGCGAGCCCCGACTGGTCCCGCGAACGCTTCACCATGGACGACGGCTTCTACAAAGCGGTGCAGGAAGTCTTTATCAAACTGTATGAAGACGGCCTGATTTATCGCGGCAAGCGCCTGGTGAACTGGGACCCGAAATTCCACACTGCGATCTCCGACCTGGAAGTATTAAACGAAGAGAAGCAGGGTCACCTGTGGCACTTCCGCTACCCGCTCTCCGACGGCTCCGGCCACTTGGTAGTCGCCACTACCCGCCCGGAAACCATGCTCGGTGATACCGCCGTAGCCGTACACCCGGAAGACGAGCGCTACCAGCACCTGATTGGCAAGACCATCAAGCTACCCCTGGCGGATCGCGAGATCCCGATTATTGCCGACGAATACGTCGATCGTGAATTCGGCACCGGTTGTGTGAAAATCACCCCAGCCCACGACTTCAACGACTACGAAATGGGCCAGCGCCACAACCTCGAGATGATTAACATCCTCGATGCCGACGCCCACCTGAACGACGCAGTGCCGGAAAAATACCGGGGCATGGAGCGCTTTGCCGCGCGCACACAAATTGTCGATGACCTGGACGCCCTCGGCCTGCTGGAAAAAGTAGAGCCCCACACCCTCAAGGTACCTCACGGAGACCGCTCCGGCGCCGTGATCGAGCCCTGGCTCACCGATCAATGGTACGTAAAAACCCAGCCCCTGGCCGATGAAGCCATCGCCGCCGTTGAAGATGGCCGCGTTGAGTTCGTACCGAAGAACTACGAAAACATGTACTTCTCCTGGATGCGCGATATCCAGGACTGGTGTATTTCCCGCCAGCTGTGGTGGGGACACCGCATCCCCGCCTGGTACGACAACGACGGCAAAGTCTACGTTGGCCGCAGCGAAGAGGAAGTGCGCGAGAAGCACAACCTGGGTGCCGACATCAGCCTGCGCCAGGACGACGACGTACTCGACACCTGGTTCTCCTCCGGCCTGTGGACCTTCGGCACCCTGGGCTGGCCAGAAGATACCGAAGAACTGAAAGCCTTCCACCCCAGCTCCGTACTGGTCACCGGCTTCGATATTATTTTCTTCTGGGTTGCACGCATGATGATGCTGACCCTCTACTTCAAGAAGGAAGTACCGTTTAACACCGTGTACGTACACGGCCTGGTGCGTGACAACCACGGCCAGAAGATGTCCAAATCCAAGGGCAACGTGATCGATCCTATCGACCTGATCGACGGCATCGACCTGGAGACCCTGGTAGAGAAGCGTACCTCTGGTCTGATGCAACCGCACCTGCGCGAGAAGATCGAAAAGCAAACGCGCAAAGACTTCCCCGAAGGTTTCTCTGCTTTTGGTACCGATGCCCTGCGCTACACCTATTACTCACTGGCTTCCACCGGCCGCGACATCAAGTTTGATGTGGGCCGTATCGAAGGCTTCCGCAATTTCTGTAACAAGATCTGGAACGCCTCCCGCTACGTTCTGCAAAACTGTGAAGAACACGATTGTGGACAGGACGGCAGCACGGATTTTGAACTGACCATCGCCGACCGCTGGATTATTTCCCAACTGCAGCGCACCGAGATTACCGTACGCGAAGCCATGGACACCTACCGCTTCGACCTCGCCTCCCAGGCCCTGTACGACTTTATCTGGAGTGAGTACTGCAGCTGGTACCTGGAACTGTCCAAGCCGGTACTGTGGGACGACAACGCGTCCGACGCAGTGAAGAAGGGCACCCGCCGCACCCTGATCCGCGTACTGGAAACCATTTTGCGTCTGGCTCACCCACTGATGCCGTTTATCACCGAAGAAATCTGGCAGCGTGTAAAAACCCTCGCCGGTTCCAACGGTGACACCATTATGCTGCAGCAATACCCGGAAGCCGACAGCAGCAAGATCGACGAAGAAGCGGAAGCGGCCGTTGCCTGGTTGAAGCAGGTTATTGAAGGCGTGCGTAATATTCGCGGTGAAATGAATATTTCCCCAGCGAAGAAAATCCCACTGATCCTGCGCGGCGGTTCCAACCGTGACCAAGAACTGCTGGAGCAAGCCCGCAGCCTGCTGATCAAACTGGCCAGCCTCGAAGAAATCACCTGGCTGGAAAGTGGAGAAGCAGCCCCCGCCTCCGCCACTGCCCTGGTAGGCGATATGGAATTGCTGGTACCCATGGCCGGCCTGATCGACGTTAAAGCCGAAAGCGCGCGTCTACAAAAAGAGATTGATAAACTATCTAAAGAGTTGGCACGGATCGAAGGCAAACTCAATAATCCCAAGTTTGTAGACAAAGCCCCCGAAGCCGTTGTTGCCAAGGAAAAGGACAAGCTCGCAGAAATGAAAGGTGCTCACGAACGTCTGCAACAGCAGCTTGAGGAAATCAGCAACCTTTAATGGTTCTGATAATCCGCTCTGGTGAAGAGCGGGTCTGATTTAAAAAAGGGGGCACTGCCCCCTTTTTTTGATATAAATCAAGTAACCCCTTCTTGCCCTAGTGCCTTTTGATTTTCTATCAAGGTCAGAACCCGAATATGTGCTCAATGTACCTGTATCACTTATGGGTTTGTCAGCTCCAAAATCAGCTTTACCGAAGTGATATACGACCTAAAGCGCACGAAAACGCTTCAAGCTACGCTCAATCTTTCAACCCTCCTGAGTACCTGATAAGAAATCAACATGATTTTCGATCGGTTCGACTGCTATTTTTTATAAAGATCCCGATAGATTGAATGGTCTAGGGAGTTAGAGAAAGTCTATTCCGTGGGGATAGTGGGCAAAGTGATCATTTTTGTATTTGGGACAAGAGTTCAAGCTTATGTGTGATTTATTGATTCCTCAAGGTTTTACGCATTTCTTCGCTAGATTGATTCCAAGATGGTAATCATGATAATAGTGGTCAGATTGATTACTATATAAATATTATGTGAAGGAAAAAGTATGAGCTTCCTTGAAGACTCCTGGAAAGAACGAGAAGAAACAATATACAGGGGAATATTTGGTGATCTAGGACCCGGAATTTATACTTTATCAAACGAAACCTTTGATCGCATGAATGCTAAGGCTGTTGATCCTCGTTGGTTAACGCATGGAGTTTTCAAGAGTCAGCCATCCGAAACAAGGAATACCTGGGCTTATGTTACATCTGGTATGTCCAACCCTTGGGAGGCTGAGGAACCAGAAGAGTTTTCTGGATTGGGCGTAGAGTTTGTCATGGAAACAGACGAAGAGGCGGATTGGGCAATTGGAGTTTTACAAACCTTAATGGCTTATAATTTACTTCTCATTTCTGGTCAGATGGGCAATTTTCCTCCCCTTTATTATGGGCACCGTGTTCCCCTTGCACTTTCTACTTCCATAAAAACGATGATGTTTACTCACCCTGTGAATTTCCCAGAAAACTTTGCCATTAAATCTGGAGCAGTCAATCTTATTCAGGTTATGGGTATCACACCATCAGAATTAGAGGCCGCAAAAGAAACATCATCTGATGAGATAAGACAAAAAATAATTAGTAACACAGGTGGATTGGTCACAAATAAGGAACGAGAAAGTGTGGCATAAATCATATAACGAGCTCGGCCATAAACGCCCATCCAGCTGGACTCGTCGCCGCGCTCCTCACTCATGCTGAGGGCATCAACTACACAAGGAGAAGTAATGAGCATTCGAGGAGTATTAACCCGGTTTGCTTTAACTTATATAACACTGATTTTCATCGTAGGATTTACACTTAACTATTTTGGCCTTAGCAGTAGTAGCGGCGTAAATATCGGAATATTATTAGGCACGATATTTTGGGTATGTTCTTCTTTTGCGAATAAGAATCGTCGCTATTTCAATAAAAGTGAAAAAACCAGGGTAGTGATTGGCCTCATCGCAATTAACATGCTTATTCAAGCTATTTTCGGAGCTATCGCACTTTCCGAATCTGGTCATGAAGTAAGCGGTTCAGTTCTTTTGTTCTCAGTTTCGATTATCGGAGCTATTCATGCAGTCGCTATCTATTTCTTCGTAGGGTTTGTAAAGAAATCGCTACTTAAACAAGGGATCATAGAGAGTTAAGAAGGCCAGCCCGAGGGATGCCAAAGCCGCTTGAACCTACGTTCCGCTGCTTGCAACTACACTATGGCCCCAAATGTAGACGACATGAAGCTGTAAAAATTAAGGAAAAAGTTTTTTGAGAGCAGATCTTAGAAAAAAGATTATTGACGTTTGTGACCAAAAAATAGAAAAGAAAGGTAGTAATGTAGGGGTATCTTTCTATGCATTTTTCAAAAACAAGAATGATCAGCCAGAAATTCTAATGGAGGCCGCGAGGTGGTGGATAGAAACGCACCAACTTGATCATTTTGAAAAGGCAGAAAAAATCAAATCTATGATCAAGGCTGGTGTTTAAAATTGTAACTTCCGGTCAAATTATCCAGCATCATAATAATATGCTCAAAGACGCCCTACGGGCTGGAATCAGTTGCTTTCACACCTCCACGCTCTACCCTAGGCGCTATAAATCCATATGAGTAAAGAAAAATTAAAGCATAGTTGTAAGAAAAATCAGTACGAAGATGCTGAAATTCTCTATCAAAAAATTAACCGGGTGGAATGGGGTTGGATTCTTTCGCAGTGGCAATCTGCGACTGAATTTGATATTGAAGATGGTTATGAAGGGGAAGTTGGCTCACAGATGTGCTCTCATCACCTCCTTATAAGATACTGCCCATTTTGTGGTGAAGATCTTGAAAATAAGAGAGAGGTACATGGTAGCTTATAACAAGCTAATAAAGTTCGCGCGTGAAAGACACGTGCCGGGCAGCTTGCGATACGCTCCAGCTGCCAGATATTAGAATCGCCTAACGGACTGAACACGCCAACGCGCGCCCCTGCTTAGGGCGCTCCGCAATCTCAACCAACTCCATCCCCCAACACCCCCTCCTTTTGCAAACGTCTATAGATTTCCTCACGGTGAACGGGTAGAGATTTGGGAGCACGTATGCCTATCTTTACCTGATTACCCTTAACTTCCAATACCGTAATTGAGACGTTCGCTCCAATCCGTAAGTTTTCGCCTGTCTTGCGCTTTAAGATCAACATATTTGCTTCCTATTAACACTCAAACCATACGTAGACCTCCCTTAATGGAAGGATTTGAAAGTAACTGTTAAGGAAGCATCAGGTGGAGCGCGAGAACGGTAGGCATAGAAGTAGAAAAGGCAGACGCAACGCTTCCAGAGCCAAGGGACATGCCCCAAACTACTGAATGGACTCCACTTTATTGAAGACAAGTGCAAAGATCTAGGACAGCCAAAGACTGGGAGGTGGTGCCGGCAATAAAACTACCTCCCTCTCTGGCGGCTCTTTCTCTTTGGTTTACAGGTAAAGGAGATTAAATACTTGGAATTGGTCTTCAGGCTATTGGGATCGCTGTTTTTCGATCAAAGGGCGGTAATCGTGCTGTTGAGTACTTGAGGACGGGGTAGATTAGCAGGGTGTAGCTGAGAGGAGGCGCCGACAGTCGCTTTTACCGTGTACCCAGCGTTTATCGAGTTGAGCACAAACTTTTTGTACAACCTCTACCGATCCCACCAAGCCTTTAAAGCGACTTTCAAAGTTCCGGCTGAGATAGAGCCAGTGCTTGTGTGAAATGCCGAGTCGCTCAAGAATAGGAGGTATGTTTTCGGCAATACAACCCCGTTTTCTTGGGTCTAAATGCCGGCCGCTCCAGTCCACTAACTCCAAATAGTGATCCAGCTGGAAAGGAAGCCCTTTCGGCATATTCAAACGCTCACCGCCGACAAACGGAAGTAGATTTTTGGGCTGCTTACCTGAGACTGCCGCACGAATACGCTGTTGAATCGAAGTGTAATCAGACTCTTCAGGTGTCTGGGCAATATTGGCACGGATGGGGTTAAGGTCTACATAGGCCATACAGGCGGCGAGTGCTCTTTCATCCAGTAAAGCCTGAGACTTAAACCGGCCCTCCCAAAAACGGCCGGTACAGTTGTCTTCAGCATTGGCCTGGCGGGCGATAGATTCGTTTAAACAGCGCATAAACCAGCTGATATCCATTAGACGCTCCCGCCATAGGAAAACGACCTCTTTTAGCCTGTCTTCCTCAGCGTAATCGAGAGTATCGCCCTGAAGATAGCGCTGGGCCAAGCTAGAGGCTTTGAAGAGTTTTTTCCAGCGAGTAATTACCTCTGTAAGAGACCACTTGTTAGCCGATTTTGTGTCGATATAGAGCACTATATGGTAGTGATTACTCATTACTGCATAGGCGGCAATATCTAGCGCAAACACCTCGGCTAACTTATGCATACGGCTTTCAATCCATTCCCGCCGATGCTCGTAATCTTTTCCGGATTCAGTATCTCTGCCACAGAGAAATGCACGCCGTACACAGCGGGAGACACAGTGGTAGTACGGTGTTGCATCAAGAGATATCTGGGTGCTTCGCGGTATAGTCATCGGCTGCACGCATGCTTATATGTATAAACATACAGCATTTTGTGGGATTTCAATCTTTTGTCAATAGGGATGACGGTTTATACTTTCTATTTGGTGGGTGTCCAGGATTAACACCAGTATGCAGTGGAACTACTATAGGTGGGACGATGAGAGCACTTAAATACATAGGCCTTATATTGGGTACACTCTCGATCTGGTTAATATTGATTTTTGTTACACGACAGCTGGCTTATGACGTGATCAGTTTTCTAGCTGCTAGCATCACTAATAGTTGTGCATATGGATCGTCATACTCATGCGGATATTTTGAATGGGACAAAGAACTTAAAATAGCATCGTACGTCACTTATACGGTTCTTTTCATAATGTTAAGCTATGTTTCGGCAATAATTTTGAGAAGTAGCAAATCAAGAGAAATAAAACTTTTAGCTGTTGCCTGCTTCATACTGTCGTTTCCGACCTATACAAGCTGGGGGGTAGCTTCAATTTGTGGCGGTTTTGGTGGTTGTGCAACAGGTTACTATATAGATGTAGTTGTTCCGTTAATTATGACCGCTGGTATTTTTACTTTACCTAGTATTTTAATAGCCATTTTTATTGTCTGGGTGTATATGCGCATAAATAAACTATCAATTTAAATGCATAGGTCAGGTAGCCAGTAGTTTCTAACTACCTGCTACCACACCACCCATCGTGCTAGTCCGCAATGGACGCTTCCCTATCCGTAATAAATCTCTACCAACGATAGTGTCGAGCAGATCTTCATTTGAGTTGAGTGTCATGGCAGTGCGCTACCTTAACTTTAACCGACTGGAAACATATCAATAGGCTAGCCCTGTCTTTTAACTCGTGGATTTAGGTTCAGGCCTTCACCCTGTCCAAGGTATTAATCTTGGCATTTGGCTACTATGCCGTCGACTGACATCTGTTTAATCACCTTGGCCATTACTGACCGAGGCACTGCTGTGTTCCAACACTTATTTTTCTATCCCCGCAATGGTGGCTAGCGGGCTGGGCCTACTTATGAGTCAGCGGCCACATTGACAGTGTCACAGCAGCAAGCTAAACAGATCTCCCCAGATAAGAACGTGAACTTTCACTATACAACTGCATCATTGACTCTACCCCCAAGATCACACGGCTTCGGTGCCCCTGGCCACCTCGCCTCTAGGCTAAGCCTTGTATGATGTTTCTGTCCGTCAGCTCGTAGTTTTGCTAGCGACCTTCTCCCCCACAAGACCGTACGGTATTGCAGTTGCCATTCGCTGGTAGTTAGCATTTAATGGCGCCCAGTAAACGGTGATTTTCCTAAAGGGGACTTTCACTCATTAGTCCGCGTCCATGCTGGGCGTACCAAGCCGAACCAAGCACTTCCCTTGGTCGCTGGTACAGCCAAAACGCTGCGCTTATCTGCCTGCCCTTGTGTAGGGCGTGATATCTCAGGGGATTGAAGAGTTGTGATTATTAGGAATGTGGTGTTAGTAATATCCTTTCTAGGGCTAGCTGGGTGTGCTTCAACCGAGTTGAAAAAATCATTTAAGCCAGTAAAAAATACATATGAAAGTATACAATTCAATCCTGTATTTGGCGAAGTGACTAGTAAACATCCAGAATATTTAAAGGCCCAGAAGGAGTGTGAAAATACTGTTTACGCTGACGGGGTCAAAATTAATGATATATTTGTACATGATCGATCAAAGCTAAATGGAATATCCACCAAACACATGTCTGAATATATTAAAAATAGATTATCTCTGGGTTTAGGCATTAATGGATCATTTAATTTGGCCAGTGCGGCTTTATCTATCCCAATTGAAAGTAATACCCCCTCTTATCAGTCTAAGGGTAGCCCCAAAACATATGAAGATTATTCGAAAGAATATATGACTCTGGAGAAGCCGACTGAGATTAAGACTATTAATAGGCTTCAGGAGAAATATATTGAATGTATGCGAGAAGAGAAAAAATTTGAGCCCATAAAATTTATTATAAAGAATTCTGAAACAGGTGAGATAATAAGGGAACACAAAGTCAAGAAATAAGACATATCGAGTAGTTGGCAGCTTTAAGCTGCCAACCATTTTGCGAGTCCGCAATGGGCGGTTCCCTATCCGTAATGAGTCTCTACCCAGCGATAGTGTCGAGCAGCACTTCACTTAAATTGAGCGCCATGGCAGTGCGCTACCTCAACTTTATCCGACTGGAAACATATCGGTAGGCTAGCCCTGTCTTTTAACTCATCGATTTTGGGTTCAGGCCTTCACCCTATCCAAGGTATTAATCTAGGCATTTGGCTACCATGCCGTCGGCTGACTTCTGTTGAATCATCCTAGTCATTAATGACCTAGGCACTGCTATGTCCCAACACTTTTGTGTATCCCCGCGATGGTGGCTAGCGGGTTGGGCCTACTTTTAAGTCAGCGGCCACACCAACAACTTCACAGCAGCAAGCTAAACAGATCTCCCCAGATAAGAACGTGAACTTTCAATACACAACTGCATCATTGACTCTACCCGTTAGATCATCCAGCCTCGGTGACCTTGGCCACCTCGCCTCCAAGCTAAGCCTTATAGGGTGTTTCTGTTCATCAGCTCGTATTTTGCTAGCGGCCCCCTCCCCACAAGACCTCCCAGTGTTGAAGTTGCCATTCGCCAGTAGTTAGCATTTAATAGAATCCATTAAATGGTGATCTTCCTACAGAGGACTTTCACCCCATTAGTTCACGCCCATGCTGGGCGTACCAAGGCCAGGCACAATCGCCCCTTCGGGGCTGGACCGCCGCTGCTTCAAAGCTCCGGCCTGTGCTGGCGGGCGTTAGCTTTCTCTCAGTAAGGTGTAGTTTTCTATATGGATGAAGAAATTCTAAAAAAGATTGATAGGTTAGTAAATCCACCATTCCTGAAGCATATAAGAAGGCTTGAAAACACTCTGCCAGTAATGCCTCATCAATCAGTAATAGATAAGGCGA
The DNA here is from genome assembly GCF_056311705.1 of Microbulbifer sp. ABM4_008. Taxonomy (NCBI): domain Bacteria; kingdom Pseudomonadati; phylum Pseudomonadota; class Gammaproteobacteria; order Cellvibrionales; family Microbulbiferaceae; genus Microbulbifer; species Microbulbifer sp. ABM4_008. Next base: position 3,845,607 of record NZ_CM149970.1, read on the forward strand.
TAGGATCGTTTGCCTCACAGCAATCGGCTATTGATCAAGCAATGGGTACGCTAGCAAGGTCTTCCGCAATTGACAAAGCGATGGCTTCTTTTGCCGCTCAGCAGTCTGTAATAGATAAGGCGATAGGATCGTTTGCCTCTAAGCAGTCAGCTATTGATAAAGCAATAGCTACGTTCGCAAGACCTTCCGCTATTGACAAAGCCATGGCTTCTTTTGCCCGTCAGCAGTCTGTGATAGATAAGGCGATAGGATCGTTTGCCTCACAACAATCAGCTATTGATAAAACAATGGCAGCGTTTGTTAGGCCGTCCACAATAGATAAAGCCATAGCATCCTTTGCCATGCAACAGTCAGCCATAGAGGAAGTGATTGGATCATTCACACACCAGCAGTCTGCAATAGAAAAAACAATTAGAAGTTTCGCAAAATCAAGTAGTTTGTTGATAGGTGAACCTAAATATCTATCAGAACTAGCTTTAACCATTTCAACGGTTGATATGTCCACATTGGACACCTTATCATTTCAAGAGGATCTAGAAGAATCATGCAATCAACTTGATGACGTAGATGATGGAAAATCATTCGTTAATGTTTTCAGGAGTCTACCTCCCTTGGTTCAAGCCACTTTGTACTATTTATTAATCAATGTTTTTTTAGCTCAAGTTAATAGTATATCTGCTAACCTCCTTACTCCAATTGTCGAAAGCCATCTGGAATCAACATCTGATTCTGATAGGGATAAAATTAAGCGGATCAAAAAAATTCCATTAGCTATAGGGAGTGTTGATACAGATGGATTACGATTTATAACAGGGAATAATGTTCGTTTACGATTAAAACCCTCAACCAACTCAGAAATATTAGATGAATTAGTTTTGGGGCAGGTAGTTACAGTTCTATCTAAAAATAGAAATTGGATAGAAGTTATTTATGAGTACGAGGATGGTGAGTCAATATCCGGATGGGTATTCACCAGATATACCGCTAATTTTGTACAGTAGAGCTAACATCGGGTAGCCGGTAGTTTCTAGCTACCGTCCCCCACACCAGCCATCATGCTGCTCTGCAATGGACGGCCACCTATCTTCTACCCAACGTCACGTAACGATATCAACCAAGCACGCTGAAGGTTAACGACAGTAGGTTAAACAGATCTCCCCAGATAAGAACGTGAACTATCACTACACAACTACATCTTTGACTCTACCCGCTAGATCACCCAGTCTCGGTGTCCTTGGCCACCTCGCCTCCAGGCTAAGCCTTATAGGATGTTTTTGTCCGTCAGCTCATAGCTTTACTAGCTGCCTCCTCCCCACAATACCTCACGGTATTGCAGTTGCCATTCGCTAGTAGTTAGCATTTAATGGCGCCCAATAAACGGCGATCTTCCTACACAGGACTTTCATCCCATTAGTTCACACCCATGCTGGGCGTACCAATCAGCCGACCGCAAAAGCCTCGGCTGATTGAGGCGTTACATATACAATGAGGTACAACCTTGAAACTACTCTTAATCATTGGCATATGCTTAGCTTCTTATGCTCTCTATGCCAGCATGAAGAAGGCTGGTAACCCAACACATCCATTAAGTAGCTTGGCATCATTAATTTCTAACTCTAGTGAGAAGGTAAGTACCGATATAAATCTGTATTTAAATTCACCTGAATCATTCTTGAAAAAATATGAGTTCGAACTCAGAGAAAGAGATATTGAATCAGTAGATGAGATGTCTGATTCCGTCGTTGTAGTAGAAATTTTACTGAAGAATAAATTTCTTATATACGTAGATGGCGATCATGAACCAAATGATGCATTGTTACAATTAAACATCCTTTCAAAGGAAAAACTACAGACAGCAGACTCATACAATGAGATCATGGATTCCTATAGATCAAGTAAGTATGGCATTGCAACTTTCCTACAGGATGGTGAATGGCCCTCTTTGTTTAAATGCGCAAACGAAGCAGGCTTTAAGCTTCTTGCTGTTGATGAAGATTCTGATTCTTTGCCATTAATCCTTGTGCCACTTGAGAAATCTCAAGAAATTCTAAAGGCGTTTAGAGAGGCAAGACTTAAGACCTATTTTTCAAGTAAATAAATGTAAATTGGGTAACCGGTAGTTTCTAGCTACCGGCCCTTAGACCACCCATCGTTCAGGCCAGTAATGGCCGGTTCCCTATCCGAAATGAATCTCTACCCAGCGATAGTGTCATGGCAGTGGACTCTGGTTATTTGCCTACCCATTTGCGGTCTTTTTTGATAGGAGTTTTGAATTAATGATCTCAGAACTTAGATTGAGTGTTCTACTTCGAGGAGAGAAGTTTTCTCCAAAGGAAGCAGAGAATGTCACAGGGCTTAGACTTCAAGACAAATTAGAGCTTGGTGAGATTTCTCCGAGGGGGCGCTATCGAGGTAAGCCTATACCCTATGGTACTGCTCAGCTAGAAGTTCCCGCCGAAATACCATATGAAGATAGGTTGATGTGGATAATTCGAGCCCTCGAAGTAAACCTTAAACAGCTATATGAATGTGGTGCTGAAGAGACAAGAATTTATGCAGGTTACTTCTATAAAGATCAATGCAATTTTGGCTTTAGCAGGGAGGAGTTGTCGTCAATAGCAAAACTTGATATAGATTTTGCTATATCGTGTTACGACATGTCAGATGAGGAATAAATGCACTAAATCGGATAGCCGATAGTTTCTAGCTACCGCCCCCGATACCACCCATCGCGCGAGTCGTTATTGGGCGGCTCCCTTTCCGTAATAAATCTCTACCCAACGATAGTGTCGAGCAGTTCTTCATTTGAGCTGAGTGTCATGGCAGTATGCTACTTCTGAGTCAGCGGCCACCCTGACAGCTTCACAGTAGCATGCTAAACAGATCTCCCCAGATAAGAACGAGAACTTTCACTACACAACTGCACCATTGACTCTATCCGGATGATCACCCGACTTCGATGCCCTTGGCCACCTCGCCTCTAGGCCAAATCATATAAGACATATCTGTTCGTCTTTGCTAGCGGCCTCCTCCTCACAAGACCTCGCGGTATTGCAGTTGCCATTCACTACTACTTAGCATTTAATGGCGCCCATTAAATGGTGATCTTCCTACGCGGGACTTTCACTCCATTAGTCCACGCCCATGCTGGGTGTGCCAAATTTAAGAAAGCGGACAAATTACTAGGCCTTCGATTCCGTAATTTGCCGTTGCTAAAGGTGTTATGTAGGGCTAAGTCGAGAGCTTATTGATAGAGGTGGCGTAATTGACATTAGCTTAAAGAATCACCCTGGCACTCACTGTAGCGCTACGACAAATTTACCAGACACAATAAGTTGTTTTTATGCAGCCTTTTAATACTCAATTTACCTTATCTAGAGATTACCTTGCCGAATGCTATGATCAGTCTCTACCCTATGGGAAAAATGTCAAGCCCAATTATCTTCTTCCTACATTATTATTATCTTCTGGTGCGGGATTACTGTTATTTACTGAGCAACCTAAGATCGCAAGTTGCACGTTAATTGCATTAGGCGCGCTGGAACTGATTCACATTCGATATCGACGAGCTTGGTGGTTAGCACGGCAGATGCTTGGGAAAAGTGCCGGTAGTGAAGTGAAATTAACCATAGATAATGACGGAATCCAGACACAGAATCCTTATACGATAACAGTTCTGTCGTGGGCAGATATCGAGCGTATTATTGAAACTGATTTAGGTCTTATTTTGGTGGCTAAATCTGGGGGGCAGCAGTACTTGTCTAAATCGTTATTACCAGCTGAATTAATTAATGAGATAGTTACCAAGATTAAGGGTAAACATTGATTTCAATAAAAATTAGAATCTTGCCTAGCGCACCAAGGCGAATCAGATCTTTCCGACCCTACGGGCCTCCAACAGATAGCTTTCTTTGTGTAATTTTTGGAAAAATCATGCGAAATTCAATATTATTAATTTTGGTTCTATTCTCGGCACCTGTGTTATCAAAGGAAGATTGCGGGCTAGAATCTATCGGCTTAGAGAAGTCTTCAACTGTTGCCGAAAAACTGTATTACACAGGTACATGCCATTATCGAAATAAAGACTATGAACTATCAGCTAGGTCTTGGGAAGAGCTATCTAATCTGAAAAAGGTTGATCCAGAATTTCAGGGCTTACAAGTAGATGTGCTAAATAATCTAGGGTACTTAAAGTTCTTTGGTTTCGGAATTAAACAAGATCAAAAACTAGCGGTTTCGTACTGGGCAAAAGCTGTGTCTCTTGGCCATTATGAATCTGAGTATCATTTATGTCATGCTTATGCGGATAAAGAGCAATTAACCTATAACCTTGCCAAGGCAAAGAAGCATTGTGAAAAGGCGTTGCTGATATACAAGGGGATGGAAAATCCCGACAAGGATATAATGTCAACGCTTAAAAAATATAATGCTCAAGTAAATGGGTAAAAATGCATAAATCGAGTATCCGGTAGCTTCTAGCTACCGACCTCCATACCGCCCATCATCCGGCTCCGCAATGGGCGATTCCCTATTCGCAATGAATTTCTACGCAACGATAGTGTCGATCAGCTCTTCATTTCAGTTGAGTACCATTGAAGTGCGATACCTCAACTTTATCCGACTGGAAATATGTCGGTAGGCTAGCCCTATCTTTCAACTAAAGGATTTAGGTTCAGGCCTTCACCTTATCCAAGGTATTAATCCTGGCATTTGGCTACTATGCCGTCGGCTGACTTCTTTTTAATCACCTCGACCATTGGTGACCGAGGCGTCGCCATGTCCCACCACTTTTTTCTATCCCCACGACGGTGGTTAGCGGCTCAGGCCTACTTATGACTCAGCAGCTATACTGACAGCTTTACAGCAGCCAGCTAAACAGATCTCCCCAGATAAGAACGTAAGCTTTCACTACACAACTGCATCATTGACTCTACCCGTTAGATCACCCAGCTTCGGCATCCTTATCCACCTCGCCTACGGACTAAGCCTTATAAGATGTTTCTGTTCGTAAGCTCGTAGTTTTACTAGCGGCTTCCTCCCCACAAGGCCTCGCGGTATTGTAGTTGCCATTCGATAGCAGTTAGCATCTAATGGGCCCCATTAGTTCCCACCCATACGGGGAGCACCAAGCAGCAGCACGTAAGCCCAGCAAAAAAATGGGCAGGACGGCCTACACGCCGCTTCGCTCTGTTTCGGCCTCCCATGTGCTGGGCGTATGTGTAAATATGGTTAAGAAACCTTTTTCGTGATGGTGATAACGAAAATAGGTAATAGCAATCACCCAAGAAGAGTCATATTTAGTATGAGTACAGGTACAGTCAAGTGGTTCAATGGTGACAAAGGTTTTGGTTTTATTACTCCAGATGATGGAAGCAAAGATCTATTTGTTCACCATTCTGAAATTCAAATGAGTGGTTTCAAATCTCTGGATGAAGGGCAAAAAGTAGAATATGTTGTGGGGCAAGGGCAAAAAGGACCGTGCGCCAACAATGTAAAGTTGCTGTAAGATAGTTAACAGCATAAATCGGGTAGCCGGTAGTTTCTAGCTACCGGCCCCCACGCCACCCATCGTGCAGGTCCTCAATGGGTGGCTCCCTATTCATAATGAATCTCTACCCAACGATAGTGTCGAGCAGCTCTTCATTTGAGCTAAGTATCATGGCAATGCGCTACTTCTGAGTCACCGGCCACGCTGACAACTTCATAGCGGCAAGTTGAACAAATCTTCCCAGATAGGAACGCGGACTTTCGTTACACAACTGCATCATTGACTCTGCCCGTTGATCACCCGGCTTCGGTATCCTTGGCCACCTAGCCTCCAGACTAAGCCTTACAGGATGTTTCTGATAGACAGCTCGTAGTTTTGCTAGTGGCTTCTCCCCACAACACCTCGCAGTATTGCAGTTGCCAATCGCTGGTAGTTAGCATTTAATGGCGCCCATTAAACGGTGATCTTCCTACAGGGAACTTTCACCCCACTAGTTCACGCCCATGCTGGGCGCACCAAGTCAATCAACTTCGCACTTTAGCGGCCAACAGCTTACAGTCCGCTTCGCTACTTTTCAGCTGCGGGTTATTGACGCACTATGGATAAGTTGGTAATCGAGTAAGAGATGACAATAGAAAAATATCAAGAAGAAAAAGAGATATTACGAAACTTGAATAAACGAGAAAGCCTGTGGGGCATGTTGATAGCCACACTGATTGGAATTTTTCCAACATTAGCAGTCTTCTATGCTGCGCCGGAGTTATTTGTTTCTGTTTTAGGATGGGTTATTCCAGGAGTAGTCCTCGGAGGTTTTGTTAAGTTGGCAATTAGCGCCCATAGTATTAAGCTTAGGCTTATCCCTGCTGGGTTAATATTTCTACTTGGACCGTTGTTGCTACTTGAAACAGGCAATCCATTTACTTTTTTCATCGGTCTAATGAACATGTTTATAGTTATAACAATTACAAGGCCAAGATTATCAAAAGATCAGGAGCGGGCACTCTGGCTTCAACGACAGGGTAAGCTCCAGCCATAACATACAGCTGCAATTTAACCCCCGAAAGTGGAACAGGGCGCAAAATCTAAGGAGAAAAAAATGCGATGTATTTTAATAGCATTGTCACTGGTATTTTTTCTAGCTGGTTGCGCAGCTTCTATCCCAAAGGAAGATCTAGAGAAATCAGCATTTATTAGGGCAGGCTCAACCAATATTTGGTCAATAACAAGCGGCGGCTCAACGGTTTCTTTGACTGCCATTGATGGCCTACCTGCAAATACAAAAAATGGCCCTGTAGCAGTCAGCCCAGGCAAACATACAATTACTATGTCGTGCGCTGACAATGAAAATGATTTTGAGCTAACCGTCAAAGCAGGTGAAATATACGAGTATACCTATGGTGTTGGTGGGCCAAAGGGGTGTTTTGGTGGGCTCATCAAGGTTAATTGATCTAAATCCGGTAGCTTCTAGTTACCGGCCCCCACACCACCCATCGTTCGGGTCCGCAATGGGCGGCTCCCTATCTGTACGGGCGAACGATAGTCTCAAACAGCTCTTCAATTGAGTTGAGTATCATGGCAGTGCGATACCTCAACTTTATCCAACTGGAAACATATCGGTACGCTAGCTCTGCCTTTTAGCGCGTAGATTTAGGGTTCAGGCTTGCACCATATCCAAGGTATTAATATTGGCACTTAGCTACTATGCCGTCGGTTGATTTCTGTTTAATTACCTTGATCATTACTGACCGAGGCGCAGCTGTGTTCCGCCACTTATTTTCTATCCCCGCGATGTCAGCTAACGGGTTGGGCTGACAGCTTCGCAGCAGCAAGTGAAACAGATCCCCCCAGATAGGAGCGTGATCTTTCACTCCACAACTGCATCATTAATTCTACCTGTTAGATCACCCGGCTTCGGTATCCTTGGCCACCTCGCCTCCAAGCTAAGCCTTTTAGGATGTTTCTATTTGTCAGCTGGTAGTTTTGCTAGTGACCTCTTCCCCATAAGACCTCGCGGTGTTGCAGTTGCCATTCGCTAGTAGTTAGCATTTAATGGAATCCACTAAATGGTGATCCTCCTACATGGGACTTTCACCCCACTTAGTCCACGCTCATGCTGGGCGTACCAGGTGGCTGCACGGGATAAATTTTAGCTGTCACTTTTTAAGCGAAATTACACACAAATCGCTATCAAAATTTGCTCGGTGATCGGGCGATATAATTATAAGGGAGATTCTCATTGATAAAATTTCTAAAATATTTTGCCAGCTTTGTTGTACTTGGTGGGATCGCATTTATAGTCGCCTACAACCATAATCTATATGTTTGGGAGCAACCAAGTAGAAGCATGTGGATTAGCAATGGTAGCTTATTTGATGGTACTGGTACGTTGCCCATTGAGAACCCTGGAATCCTTGTAGAGGATGGTAAAATTTCTTGTCTGGGAGATACTTGTGAAGTACCAATAGATGCTATTCAAGTTGATGCAGCAGGTAAATCAATTGTACCTGGCCTCATAGAGCTTCACGGTCATTTTTTCAGTGGTAAAGCTGATTCTAGTGAGAGCAGCTTACCTGTAATGATTTGGAATTCGATCCGATTGCAGCCAGATGTTAGGCGGAAGCTGATCGAATCAGGTATTACAAGTTATCGTTCCGTCGGCGATCCCAGCTCGGGAATTTATAAGCTAAAAAAATCACTTGACGACCAGGAGGTCGCTGGACCACATATGTTTATTGCAGGGCCAATATTTACTGCTCCTGGTGGACATCCGGTTCAAAGAATACCAAATCGGATGATCGAGCAAATGGTCGTGCAATCCGATGATCCAAAATATGTAAAGGAGAAAATCGCTGCTCTGGTTGAGCAAGGCATTGACGGTATTAAAGCCGTCTATCAGGGCCATACAAATGAACAAGGCGAAATCACGTTACCACGCATCTCAAAGGAAACCTTGCAGGCTATTACAACGGAAGCTCGCAAGCATGGTCTTTGGGTTGCTGTACACACAGGCTCTCCACAAGAAACTAATGAAGCTATTAAAGCTGGAATAACTACCATTGAGCATGGTGTGCGACATGGCAATCTCATTAGCCCAGAAACAATGCAATTAATTGTCGAGCACAATATAGTTTATGTGCCAACTTTAGGTCGAGAACCCAAGGGACACCTGAATATACCCGCCCTACACGAGGCTGGAGTTCAATTTGGTGTTGGCACTGATACACAAGGCAAAATGATTGCTGGTGACAGCTACCACAATGAATTGTCACGTATGGTTGATGCTGGACTACCTGATGCGAAAGCGCTTATAGCCGCCACTAGAAATGGTGCGGAAGCTTTAGGGTTAATTGATCAACTGGGGACTATTGAAGTTGGTAAATCTGCTGATCTACTACTTGTCGATGGTCAGCCTTGGAGTGATATTCGTGACCTTAAAAATATCAAGATGGTCGTTCTATCAGGACGAATTGCGTTGGATAAACGTGAACTGACATCGATTTAAATACCCTGATCCCCCGTTAACGATTTATAAATCGGGTAACCGGTAGTTTTTATCTACCGGTCTCCACACCACCCATCGTGCGGGCTCCAATGGGCGGCTCGCTATCGGTAATGAGTATCTACCCAGCGATCACGCAACGATATCATTTACTCTACCCGTTAGATCATATGGCTTCGGTATCCCTGTCCACCTCGCCTTCAAGCTAAGCCTTCTAGGATATTTCGGTCCGTCAGCTCGTAGTCTTACCAGCGGTTCTTCCCCACGATACCTTACGGTATTGCAGTTGCCATTCGCTAGTAGTTAGCATTTAATGGATCCCATTCAGCAGTGATATTCCTACAGGGGATTGGTCCACGCCCATACTGGGAATACCAAGGCCAAGTAGCATCCCCCCTTCGGGAGCTGGACCTCGCTACGCTCGGCCGCTGTTGGCGGCGTTCAGGCTGTAGAAAAACTCTTAAAAGGTAGCTTTTTTGTTAAAATGGAGGTCTTGATGTCGAGATTATCCATATGCCCAATTTCAAACGTTACGATTACAACCAAGATGCAATGGTAATCATCAATTTCGAAGAACAACTACAACCTGAAACCTTTGAGTTTACACTTCATCATTTGATTGATGACCATATCGACCTCTCTGTCTTCCATAAAAAATATCAAAATGATAGCGGCGGGCGAACCGCTTATGATCCAGCCATCCTCCTGAAAATCATATTGTTTGCTTACTCAAAAGGTATTACCTCAAGCCGTGAAATTCAATGGCAATGTGAGAACAATATCCTCTTCAAAGCACTGTCATGCGATACCGTTCCACATTTTACTAGTATTGCGAGTTTCGTAAGCAGTTATCCTGATGCGATTGAGTCGGTGTTTGAGCAAGTGTTACTGGTCTGCGATCAGCAGGGGCTGCTTGGCAACGAACTTTTTGCAATAGATGGATGCAAGATGCCATCCAATGCCAGCAAAGAACATTCGGGAACTTTTAAAGAACTAGAACAGAAGCAGGAAAAAATTCGCAAGAAGATCAAATATTGCCTCAAAGAGCACAAGAGGCTTGATGGCAGGAAGCCTAAAGAAAAAGAGCGAAAACAAGCGGTAGCTAAAGCGGCTGATACTCTTCAGAAACACTTTGATAAAATTGATCAGTTCTTAAAGAATCACTCCCCCAGGATGGGACAAGGTAAAAACCCTAAAGAAGTAAAAAGTAATATCACAGACAATGAGTCAGCCAAGATGACTACCAGCAAGGGAACCATCCAGGGCTATAACGGCGTTGCCGCAGTTGATAGGAAGCATCAGATAGTTGTTGAAGCACAGGCCTTTGGTGAGGGGCAAGAACATCATACATTGAAGCCTATTCTCGATGGCATCAGTTGCCATTATCAGCATATAGGAATAGATGAAGACATCTTGGCCAAACAGGTCATCATTACTGCTGATACTGGGTTCTCCAACGACGCTAACTACAGCTACCTGCGAGAGAGCGGCATCAATGCCTACATACCTGACAATAAATTCCGTTCACGTGATAAAGCTTTTGCTAAGCAAAAAGCCAAGTATGGCAAGCGTAAACAAAAAGGTAGGGCTAATGTCCAGCAGACTTTCCCTGCTAGTGAATTTACATTCAATAAGAAAAAGAAAACCTGTATCTGTCCGGCAGGAAAATCTATGCTTTTATTAAAGGAAGAGCATGTTAGTGAAGGTAAGAAAAAGCTATTGTTCGAAGGGCGCCTCACTGACTGCAGGGGATGCAGCCTTAAAAATCAGTGTATGCGAAACCCGGATTCTGCCAACTCTCGAAAAGGACACGGAAGGCAAGTATCCCTAACTTGGACAAACGGACGGACAGCCACTGACTGGATGAAAAAGCGGGTTGATAGTATCGAAGGCAAGACCATTTATGGACATCGAATGTCTGTTGTCGAGCCAGTGTTCGAGAACATTGGTACCAACAAGCGATTGAATCGCTTCTCGCTACGAGGAAAAATTAAGGTTCAGGGACAATGGCAGATGTTCTGCTTGGTACATAATATAGAAAAGTTGATGAGATATGGCAGTATCCACTGATTGAGTATAAGTTAAGGGCATCAAGGCCCCTAAATTTAATACAATGAAAGAAATTTAGTGGTATCGCTAAATGTAGACCGAAATTTTTGTTTGGAGGAACCTGAAGAATGACAGCTTTTTCTAAAACTGTTTTTCTACAGCCTCGTTAGATTTTCTGCTCATCGGAGATAGGGAATGTCAACGAGAGAAATCTCCAAATATTATGACTCAACAGAACACAGTGATACTCGAGAAGATTTAATTTTTGCTCTTAGCGAAGTAAAAGGAAGAAAGGTTGCTGTTGATTGTGGCTGTGGAGCAGGATCAGATATCGCTTATTTGCGCGGTAAAGATTTCACAGTTCATGCCTTTGATATCGAAAATGAATCTATATCTAGATGTCGTAAACGATTCAAAGATGATGAGCAGGTTATTCTATCAAAGGATAGTTTTAATACTTTTAACTATCCTGAGTCCTCGCTGGTAGTTGCTGATGCCAGTCTTTTCTTTTGTCCTGAAAAAGATTTTGAGTCAGTTTGGTTGAAAATAACTGACTCTTTGACAGAGGGTGGAATCTTTTGTGGTTCATTCCTAGGGCCGAAAGACACAATGGCAGGGCCTGAGTATGATAAGGAAGCATTTTGGAGTGATACTCTAGTTATGAATGAATCGAAGATAAGAAAATACCTCAGTAACTTTGAGCTATTAAAGTGGACTGAACATGACCTTTCAGGAGAAACTACAGATGGTACACCGCATCATTGGCATATATTCTCCATCGTAGTGAAAAAAAACCTAAATCGGGTAGCCGGTAGTTTCTAGCCCCCCCATGCCACCCATCGTGCAGCTCCGCAATTGGCGGTTCCCTATCCGTAATGAATCTCCGTTTTACTAGCGGCTTCCTCTCCACAAGATCTCACAGTGCTGCAGTTGCCATTCGCTAGTAGTTAGCATTTAATGGAATCCATTGAACGGTAATCTTCCTACAGTGGGCTATAACTCCATTAGTCCATGCCCATGCTAGGTGTTGCTGGACTCAGCATTATGTGCTTCCTCGTCGCGCCAAGTGTTAAACACACGCAAGATTAGGAGTCCTCTCCGTTTTATCGCGGCTGCTGAACCCGATAATTGATAGAGGAAAGAATAATGGATGATTTAAGAAGCAGGGCTGCGAGAAGATCCAAGACCAAAGCTAAGCCCCATAAGAATAGTGCTAGAATTGAAAAGCCATGGATTTCGGAGAAAAACTGGAAGTTGATGTATACACGCTCTGAAAAGCTTCGTAGAGCTAAGCAATTAGGGATCGAGTACCCCAAGCGAACTATGCTTCAAATCCTAAATACTGAGCTTCCTGAGAAAGATTAAGATATGCGAAATCTCTTATTCATATGTAGCCGGAATCAGTGGCGTAGTCCTACAGCTGAAGCCATTTGGAGAAAACACCCTGATTTCAACGCTAAATCTGCGGGTACCAGCCCGCGAGCTAAAAAAACAGTCAGCTCAGCGGATGTTCGCTGGGCTGACGTGATATTCGTCATGGAACAAAAGCATAAAAATAGGCTAATAGCAGAATTCTCTAGAATCCTGGATCATAAGCCAGTTCATGTCTTAGATATCCCAGATGAATACAAGTACATGGACTCAGAGTTAGTTCAAGAATTAGAATCGGTTGTTGGGGCATACTTGGAGAGTTAGTGCCGAGGTTCAGTCCTTAACAAATTTAGGTAAGCTGAAAAATTACTACACCTGCGGTTCCGCAGTTTCCCTCTGCTAAAAACGGTAGGTGCGTAATATCGACAACCTCGTTGAGACATAATAATGAAGAAACTCAAAAACGAAAAAGAGTTAGTGAAAAAGGCTATAGCACTCGGTACTGCATATGGCACCAAGCGAGGAGTTGTCGAGTTCGAAGCTACCGATTCAGCTCACGAGAAACTCGAATATATTTACCGTCTTTTAGTTCACGATAAAGTAATTCAACCGCTTCCAGAAGACAAGATATCACAGAAGGCAATCATGCATAGGTTGGCAATTTGGGCTTCAAAGTACTGAGCGCTCTAATAGGATTTTCAACTAAATCAAGTAGTCACTAGTGTCTAGCGAACCGCCCGATTCATACCGCCATCAGACAAGATACTTTGCCCATTGATGTATCGGGCTTCATGTGAAGCAAGAAAGACACAGGTCTGCCCGATTTCTTCGAACGTGGCAGTGCGCTGTGCGGGTATGGATCTGCGGGCAAACTCCGACAGGTTTACGTTTTCACAGAAGCCCGGCATTAAATTATTCATTCGAATATTGTGTCTTGCATAACGATCACCATAGAGCTTGGCAAAACTGTGTAAAGCGCCACGCAGCATGCTCATCGGATAAGGCGCTCTCGGCTCAACCGTATTCATTGAAGAAATATTGACGAATGCCCCTCCCCCCTGCTCGATATAAATCGGCGTGACGATACGGGCAAGCTTGACGACATTGAGCACGTACATATCGAGGCTCTCATGCCAGAGATCATCACTTAGCTCGAGCAGGGGGCCGTTGAAATCAGGATCGAACCCTACTGTTTTAATTTCTTCCGGCACCCCGCCACCATGGCCCATATTGCTAACGACGGCGTCGATACGGCCATAGGTTTGCATCGTGTCGTCGACCATTGCTTGCAGATCTGCGGTTTCGAGAACCGAACCCTGCCGCCCTATACCACCTAATTCCTTGGCCAGTTCAACACTGCGGTTGGAAGGGGACATCAACGAGACTTTGTAACCCGCCTTAGCCATTTCGCGGGCGCAGCCGGTACCAATTCCCTGACCAGTTCCAGTCATAATAGCAACTCTTGTTTCGGACATTACGCTATCCTCTAGTGCAAATAATTCATGGGTGGAGATCAATATACGATCTTTAAAATTGGTAGCAAAAGGATATAATTACATGTACTTATGAGTTTAATTCATACCAAAACACGATCTTTACCATCTTTGGCCGGCTTGCGTGGGTTTGAGGCTGCGGCAAGGCATATGAGTTTTACCGATGCTGCGAAGGAGTTGAGCGTTACGCAAACGGCGATCAGTCACCAAGTGAGAAATTTGGAGTCGAGACTGGGTGTAAAATTGTTCCATCGTGCGGGAAAGTCGATTTCATTGACCGATGCTGGGAAAAAGCTGTTATCCGAAGCCAGTGCATGTTTTGATCGACTCGAAAATATGCTCCACCTCATCAAAGCCGAGAGTCAATCTCCGGTGGTAACCGTGAGCGTAACCCCCAGTTTTGCCAGCAAATGGTTAATACAGCGGTTAGGTAACTTCTGGAGAGCCTACCCTGATATACAGTTGAATGTTCACCATACCCTGGCTCTCGCCAATTTCACTAACGATGGCGTCGATATTTCCATTCGAGCTGGTGATGGAAACTGGCAAGGCTCAGTGACCAGGCTTTCGTTGCCGCTCGATTTAAGCCCGATTTGCCACCCTTCGCTGCTTAACGGCAAAAATCCTTTGAAAGAGCCTTCCGACCTCAAGCATCAAACCTTACTGCATGAAGATAATTTTGACGATTGGGCATCGTGGCTCAAAGCAGCCGGGGTCGACGATGTCGATCCGCGATCAGGTAGCGTCATGAATGATAGTAACTCTCTCGCAATTGCAGTCGAAAACTGCCAAGGCGTTGCGCTGGGCCGAATATCGCTAATCGAGGATGACTTAAAATCTGGAAGAATCGTAAAACCATTCGATGTAAGTATTGATTCCAACTTCTCTTATTATCTTGTCTGTCCATACGAAAAACTTGATACTCCTGGAGTACAGGCATTTCGTAACTTTATACTCAGCGAGGTAAATCAAGCTGTTCAATGCAAGTCAGGAGAGAGATAAGGCATCGCTTAACAATAATCAATTTGCTGGACACGGCAAAGCCTCGCCGATAATCCTAAGCGTTAATAGTCTTCTAGAAATAATCCACCTACAAGTAAAATATTATCAGGAAATATTGATCCAGATGTCTCGCGCTAATTGATACAAGGAGTTCCGAAAATAATAATGTTTAAAATCCGCAAAAGTAAAAAGTCACGGTAACGTAACTTGATTAGGTACCAGAGTCAGCACTACATGTTTTGCTAGGTGCTAACAATGCTAAATACATACATTATATACACAAGTGTAAAATGCCGAACGGAGAACATATGAATAAAGTAAGGGATACATGTGATATTGAAGGTAGAAAATTTAGCAAATCAGAAATCAAAAAACTGGAAATAGAGCTCTAACAATACCCCACCCTAAAGATATCAACAAAGCGATCTTTCGCAATCTAAATATATTGATAATTATTTACCAAAAAAAACAATAAAACTCAAAATAGAGCACCCCAAGCTTTAACACTTATTATTACTTAGCTTTGATTTAATAACTACATCATCAGTATTTAGAGAATCACATATGAGCTCATGATAACCACGGGGCAGCAATGTTTAGATGAGATATTATTGCGATTATACCGTCTACAACACTAACCTATGTCCAACCTTATTGGCAACCCAGGACAACACCGTTAAAACAGGAAAACAAATAAATCATCAGCCTTGGAAGGGTAACAAGAGAAGGAGAAGTATGAAGTGGCTTAAGATAAGCCACTTCTATTACAAAAGGCTAATATCTACTAAAGCGGTAGCGGCATAGGTTTTTCATTCACCTTAAGCTCGCTGTCTTTCAGGCTGACATTTGAGATGTAGCCGTCATTGGTAGACACTAACAAACCTTGCTGTTCAAGAGACGCTAATATCGTCGGCACTTGTTGAGCAGCTATTTGCTCCAGTTGCTCTTCACTCATACCTTGAGTTTGAGGGTTATTTTTCAATTGGGCTTTCATCACTTGTACGGCAATAAATTCAATCACAGCTTTATCTCCACTTAGCTCTCCGTCAACTAAGGTGTGTGACAGCCAAAAAGCCGGATCTAGCGGTTGCTCCGGTAACGCACTGATGCCAACTAAGCTAGTATGAAGGTTACTGTTAAAGCTGCCTTGTGGGAAAGTGCCACGTAAGCTGGTAATGTTCAGTTGAGGCTCGCCAGCCACTAAAGATAGCAAGTTTTCGCTCATAAACTCCATTGTCTTAGCGGTTGCTTCTTCCGTAGATAGTTTATTAAGTGAGACGGCAAAGTCCTGATAAGACTTCATAAATTCCTGGCTGATATTGGTGACCTCAAGCTCAAGGGCCAGATCTTCACCGTGGAATTCAGCTATATCGACCTTTTTAGTTCCATAGGCAACTTGCATATTCCCCAGCTGATTTTCTGGGTTGAGTTCAGTACTGGCCTTTATATATAAATCAGCAATGTCAATATTTTCGTTTTGCTCTCTATCATTAAACTTTACAGCACCAAAGTTAATTGTTGTATCAGAATCATAAAAAGCAATTTCAAACATTGCTTCAAGGGAGGAAGGCATGGTCATATTCATAGTCAACCTTTCAACCTTAAAATCCCTTAGCTCGGAAGTAACGGTAAGGCTATCGGCACTCCCCTGATAAGCTAGTTGCTCATCCTGATATTGCCCTTTCCCTTGAAAACCGCTAAAGGTTAACTGAGCTTTTTGATTCTCAACATCAGTAGTAAATGGCGTAATGCTATCGTTATAGTAATAACCACCTAAGGCATTCATATTGCCATGGATCTGGTAAAAAGGAGCTTCCTCAGCCCAAACCAAATGTTCACGCAATTGATCACCGGCAACTTCTAGCGTCCAGCCAAGCCAACCAAAACCAGCATGCTCGCCGAAACGGAAGGGGCCGTGGGAAGCACTAAAGTCTACTTCTACAGAAAAAGGATCAATTTCAGGGGCACCTGATACATCCGAGAAAGCACTGACATCCAAGCTCACCAAAAAGGTTGTCTGGGTTGAAAACCAGGATGAATCCATGCTTTTTACTTCAACCGTGTATGCCGAATTTTCATTCGCGGCAGTGACTATTTCATCAATGGATGACTCAAGTTGAATGCCAACAATTTTCGGCGCAACAACACCTGTAAGCACTGCTGCTGGAAGCAATACTGTTAATACTTTTTTCATTGAGATAAATCCAATTTACAAATGGGATGGAAGACAGGTCTATTATCGACAGAGTTATTTCCAGCATTATCTCATATTTACAGACGACTGTAAGTCAAAATATATACTTTTCTAGTAAAGACTTCAGGCGCAATAGATATCAATTACAAAACAAGCGTACCTATAATGGCAATAAGTAAAGCAAGCTCTATGAATTCTATTGCGTACGTTATCTTGACTGGTGCGCGGTAATGGTGGAAGAAATTTACTACGTGGTACTTGGAAGATCGCGAATCAAATCTTGGATGAAGTTTTGCTCCATTGAATAATCGCCTTCTCTTTGAATATATCGGCAGAAGGTGCCGAAAATACTTGCGAAGAGCACCTTGTTGCATTCTCAACAGCGTTCATAGTTAAAGTGATCGCTATCATTAATCAACTAATGGTAGATACGAGTACCACCTCCGACATCATCGGACTACATCCAGAAATGAAGTATAGATAACAACGGGAAAGTAGAGAGAAAAAGTTGGTCTAGAAGACCAGCCGTAGTATGAGTATGAAAAGGGATGAAACCTCAACCTCTGACAGAAGACGAATATCTAGCAAAACAAGTTGAGAAATCGCATAAGGAAGTTGATTCTCCAAAAAAGAGCGACACGTTTCTAAAAGCTGAAAGATTTACATTCATTGCTCACAAACAACGGCACTTTGGTACCATATATCTGTATAGATATTCAATTACACCCTCTCACGTCTTTTACAAACAGCTTAGCCGTGAGGAGAGCATGCGAGACAGAGAAAACCGTCGAATTACAGGGTACCTAACCCCAGTGCAATGATAGTTATGCAACCCAAAATTTGGTTAGAACCGAAAGTTAATGATGCACTAATAAACCACAAATGCGTTAAGTTCCATAAGAGTGAGACTGAAACCTTTTGTAAAGCAGTAAGTATCTTTCGTTAATTCTCTTTACTGGGATCTCTTATATTAGGGTTGAAAGTTTATAAAGAGAATCAAGTATACCGTCTGAGCTAGACTCCTAATGGACAAGTGATGTGTCCTTCCTTAGGATCAATATGAAAAAATGACCGCATAAGATGAATATAAGCTAGCGTCTACTTTACCGGTGGAGGCTTTATGTAACAGGACGTGCAAAAGGCGCAAGTAATCCTATGAATCGACGCAAGCTATTATCACTAGTTACCACTTTGAGCATCTTAATTGGCTTAGTCTTTGTCGCAACACCATTTTTTGCCTCTATGAACCCAAATAAAGCTGCTAAGAGCAGCTCAAAAATCAGAATAGACTTGTCCGAGATCCCAGAGGCTGGAGCACTAGAAGTCGATTATCAATGGTATAAAGCTCTTGTGGTCAAAAATCCTGAAATGACAGTTTTCGTAGTGCCCTACTCCGATGGGACCTATTGGTTACCAGACCCCACCTGGGAGCACCCTTTTCTGCCATGTAACAAATTTCTCATTCGAAAAGGTGGCTTTTATTGCAAAGATCCCATCCTCCATGAAGGTTGGCATGAACAAGCTCAATGGGATTCACAGGGGAGCAATAAAGGGACATGGATGCCCGATCTACAAAACCTAAATTTTAGGATTCAGGGCAAGTACCTAGTACTGAGCCCAGAGTACAACTAATTACCAAAAAATCAATACAGCTGGTCGATTAAAGTGTTAGGAATAAAAAATAGCTATAATGAAAAACGTATTTTTACCTATGGTTTTAATTCTATGCTCCTGTTCGTCAAGTATAGATGAAGACAGCATAAATATAGAAGCAGCGACTGAGTCTTTGGAGCGGCTATTATTAAAATGTGCAGAGAAAGGGGAGTATTTTTCTAGCGAGGTAGAACATATCGAGCCCATTGGAAAAAGACATTCCTATTGCGACCAAAGTGGTGCTTATATCAAATATGGTAGTGTATTCGTTTCAGAGTACGGTTTGTATATGCCTGCAAAGGGAGTCACTGTTGTAGAATCTGATGGCTCTGACCCCAGCTATAAAAAAATCCATGAATCTGTCTATAGCTACAAAATTCGAGGATAAAGTGCCTAACTGACCAAGCAGGCGGCATGAGGGTAAATCAGGTGGAGTATATTTTAAGAGCGATGGAAACTACTACTTAATGAAAACTAAAAAAGTAGATAGCCTGCTAGAATCTTACAAAACAGCGCGTTTTCCAGGATACTATGCGTATCGTTCTGATTATTTTAGTAATAGCTACTGCTATCAGTTGCGCAATTCAGGTACCTTATGAAGGTGACGACAACCTTACCAGAAGCCTGTTAATTCAAACTTGGAGTAGGCCCGGAGAACATTGGACCTATCAAGAGGGAGAGAAAGGCGAGTTTAATACATATATTGGCCACCCACACTTTCCGCCCACTTATGATTTTGTTTGGTCTATAGAAGACTCTGTGCTGTATGTAGAATACGATCAATATTATGAGAAAGAACAAAAAGAATATACGTACAATATCCTTGAGCTACAACAAGCACGCATGGTCCTTGAGCCTTTATACGGAGGGCGTAAGATTGTCCTCAATGTATCTAATTTTTAAAAAGAATTGCCAGCAGACCCTGAAAATTTTATTGGAGGCAAATCGAGGCTAACAGATAGAGACTCCTGAGTGTAAATGCAATGCTTAAATTCTTCAGGACACTCACTCGACCGACAGCTAATACGGCCTGAACCGGTTACCTCATCCTCCAAGGTATCCTGAAGAGTGTCAGGTAAGGCTATTTACCCAGTGATCCAACATTAGCAACCTCCATAAAACTGTATTCCTGTTGATTGCTACTCTTGTCAGATCAATCAACGGAGTAAGCCGACATATTTCTATCCAATACACCGTAACAGGTCATATCTCATTGGCCTCTGACATTGCTCTTTGCGATGAGGAGATATTATTTCTGACTTCCTCATCAGAAAAATTAAGGCGAGTCAGTCTCGCATTCAAGGTTATAACAACCGCTAAGACGGCTAATAGGACAGTAGCTGGTAAAGCGGTGCTGAGCGCTTGCCCGGCCAGTAGGTGCGACCCCGAAGCCCCGATCAGAGCTATCGAGAAGCCTGCATATCCCCACTGTTTAAGTGTTTTGAACTTTGATTGAAGAATTGCAATCGCGCCAATCAAATAGGCGGTTCCTAAGATTTTCAACAAATAAAGCGGGTAGCCTAAATCAACCGTTGCCTGAACAATGGCTTCCTGACCTGATAGCTTGGCCATGCCTGATATCATCATCAGCACCGCGAACATAGATGAGGCCACGTAAAAGATGACTACCTGTTTTCTCATGAAGGGAACCCTATTTCGTTAATGACGAGCACAGACTAGGTGTTCTCTTATTGCAGTTATATAGACAAAAAGGCAAACTTATATTGCATGAATGCAACGTCAGGGTAATGTCATGGATTGGAACGATTTGAAGGTCGTTATCGCGCTTGCAGAGAAAGGAACCTTAAAGGCGGCTTCTAGCCAGTTGAATATTAATTCAACCACTGTTTGGAGGCGGATCCAGCAGCTTGAAAGCGAGCTTTCAACGCAGCTATTTATTGTTAGTCGTCGCGGCTACCAACTGACTGAGGCGGGGCGAACTATTTTGGATAGTGCCAAGCGAATGGAGTCATTGGCCGATGGCATCCTCATTCAAAGCTCTCTGCAACATGACAAAGTTCAAGGTTTAATTCGTGTTACCGCACCCTCAACAATGGCAACGACCACTTTGCCCCAGTGGGTTAGTGAATTCCGGAGGCCATTCCCCGACGTTGAGTTTGAGATCCTTGAAAGTGAGCAGGCTCTGGATATCGAGCATCGCGATGCGGACATTGCCATTAGGGCAAGTCATACAGCACCGGAAAACCTTATTGCACGTAAAATGAGAGATGTAAACTTAAGCATCTATGCCTCTGAAGTCTTTTTGAAGGCTAGAGGGTATAACGCTCCTTTCAAGTTGTCCGAAATTGAACACCTAACAGCTATTGACTACGTGCACTTAGATAACCCAGCAGTGCTCTGGTATCAGAAACGAATTAAACACAACGCTAAATCCATATATTGCAATTCTATCACTACAGCATTGAACGCTGCGCTTAATGATCAAGGAATAGCTTTGCTACCAACTGATGATTCGTATGATCTTGTCGAACTCTATCGATTGGATGCTAAGTACAACTCATCCTTGTGGATTCTGGCTAATAAGGATCTGAGAAACACAGCACGTATCAAGGCTTTTTGGGACTTCTTAATTACTAAAATGGAAAGTTATAAAGTTCAATGATTTAAATATTTCTATACAGCCCAAGAAATCCGAGTTGGTCCGTCTGATTTTATGAGTATCCTAATCGCGGAGTCACTAAGCCCTTTGCCAATATGCACTACAATACCTAATTGAGAAATGCAATGGTCTATAGAAAATGGTAAAGATAGACTTCTAGGAAAATTAATCACATCAGGCATTAGACAGACCAGTGATCGAAATTATCAGTCCGTAGTTCAGTAGGGCTACTAAATATTTATGGTACCTTTTATGGATTTTTTTTAGTTAGTAGCCCTTGATAGCGGCTAGCTAAACATCGATAGAACATAATCACTCGTAAGCGCCATTAACCAAAATGCTGTAAATTGGACGCACCAATGCACGTCTCTGATTACAGCATTCCAGGCACCCAGCCAGTTTCTTAATGATTTCCACCCCATAGCGCCCGTCCCTTTTGAATTTGTCGGTAAATTTCTTCACTTGGTTGCCTTTAACTTCCAGCACGGTGATTGACACACTTGTTCCAATCCTTAAGTTCTCTTCAGTCTTATGCTTTCAGATCAACATATCTACTTCTTCTGATACTCGGACCATATCCAGCTCTCCTAGCTGAAGGATTTGAAGGTAACTCTTGCGGAAATAGATGTGGGACCCGAGGACCGTAGACGCAAAATAAAAAATGTAGGCGTAACGCTTCCAGAGCTTGAAGAGTCGCTCCAAGCCGCTGAATGTTCTTCACTTTATTGAAGAAGAGCGGGTTTCTAGCGTAGGATTCATATAGTCACAAAAGCATCTTTATGACTATGCCAGCCAACCCTCTGGATATCATATTTTTACTAAATATAGTATTTTTGTATCCTTAGGATATTTTGACGAATGATAATGTTCAGCTGCTTTTGAATATACTGTTAGGGCAACATCATGCAAAAACTAATTACTATTTTATGCTTTCTTCTTGCTAGTCCAGCTCTAGGGAATGAAATTCTTGGCAAGTATAAAAGTGAGTCCACGATAGGCCTTGGCTTATTTGGCGGGCATATTTTAGTGATTGAAAATATAGGCTTCATTCATAAAATCACTACTGATATGATGTGCAACAAAAGTGATCCAAATTGCCACCTTAATAAAGTGCCCTATAAACCTTATAAAGGTTCATATTCTTTACAGGGAAACCAGATTACCTTTGACAGTGAATTTATGGATGAAAAAATATTTTATTATGTAAAGTATCACAATAAAGAATTCCTCTTAACTGAGACAGATAAATTTGCATTTGATCAAGCAAGAAGATTACCACCAGTGATATTAGTAAAAGTTTCGGATAGTCCAGAGCGAAATCAGCCTTAACAAATTGCGGTACAATCATTTTTAAAATACTTAGACTGGACTAACCACACTTGGCTTCGACTGCCCGTGCTGGCAATATTATGCACTCCAAGGGAATTGCCTGTTAACTCAAAGAGGTTTAAATGAATACGGTAGTATTACTTATAATTTTTGGTTACTTAATTATCTATATGTTCTTAGGCATGAACTTTTTGATGATCCTTATGGAGCAAAAAATTAAGATTAAGTTTAAACTAAGCATAAATAACTTTTATTTTCCTATAGATCATGGAAGCAAGGAAAATCTATCTAAGCTCTTCAGTACTGAGACAAATCCAAGCGGATACTTAAGTGCACGAGTATACGGTATTGGTTCATTTGCAATGCTACTAATACCCATTTATTCAGGTATAGCATATAAGGTATACCAAATAATCCAAGGTATGTATGCATAAGAAGTTGCTTACATTAGGTGCAGCCCTTTGGACCTCTGCGGGATGTCCACGCCCCATGGCAAGACGTTAAGCGTCAGGAGCAATTGAGTGAAACGAGGCTCAAAAGGGAGTGATAAAGAATTGGAGAAATTCTCCAGCATGTCTCTCCCTGACATAAATAAGGAAATTGAGCGCTGTATGTGGGGCTCAAAAAATGGTGGTACCACTACGGGACGTAAATCATTTTTCAAACGTCTAGTGTGGTTAGAAGAAATTCGAGAAGAAAGGCACGGTATAGAGGCTCCTAGGCGTGATTTCAGAAAGCACTAAAGTACAAACACTTAACAAGCCGCTCAAACTTATTCCGATCGTAAAAGGCGCGGCCTCCATTGGGATCGATACACTGCGTTCCGCTTACCGTTTGGCGGGGCGTTAACTGACTAGTAAAATCATGAATAAGGGAAAAGGAATAACACTTAGGCTCGTATTGGTAGCTGTAGTTGCAGCTGCGATTTCATTTTTCTTTGGAAGCAGCTTCTATATGACCGTAGTGATAGTTACAGCTCTGGGGCTGTTAGGCGAGATGGTGCATATGCCTGAGAATATGCCAGGAGCAGTCGACAACCACGAAGGAAAAGAAGTTCACCCATTTATTGCAATGGTCATTGGAGTGCTTGCTGTATTAATTTTACTAATCATAGGTTTTTTGTTTCCAGAGATATATCGTTATGATTTTGGTTCATACAGTTAATAAACCGACGCAATCGATCCCCTTGTTCGCTGGGATAGCCAAAACACAACACTTTTTTATCTGCCCTTATACGAGGCGTTAGCAGATAAATCATATTGAACCTAATATAATCTGATATCAATGACGGTTATCATTTCACAATCAACAGAAATGATGGGACGGTATCTATCGGTGAAGCACTTGAATTTTTCCACGGTAATTTTGCTCTACCTTCGCTGACTTGCACCTTCAAACCATTTTGGTAGACACTTGCAGTATCAGTAAGAACTTGGAATTATCAAGCAATGTCAGGAATTCTAGAACTAGAGCGTCTTTTGAGCGAAATGAACCCCGTACTTATTGAAGACGAATTTGTATTTTGCACTGTTTCAGGCTCATTAGCTCAATATATTGAATGGAACCCACTTGCAAGCTTCAACGAAAAAGAAGGATTAACACTTGTCTTAACAAAAGATATCGCAAGCCGTGAGGGCTTGCAATTTAAAAATACTTACAAGCAAATAACTTTAACCGTACATTCTAGTTTAGAGGCTGTTGGGTTAACAGCCGCTGTTTCAAACAAACTGGCTTCTAAGGGTATTAGCGCAAATGTAATTGCAGCATACTTCCATGACCATATTTTTGTACAATCAGAAAAAGCAAAGGAAGCGTTAATTGCATTGAAAGAATTCGGGAAAAACGGCTTATAAGTGCTCCAACAAGGGCATATACTGGCTGACTACTACGCTGCGCGTCAGATTTTGACTACCTCGTATATGCCTATTAAGCAAGTGTTAAGATTTAGGGTTGAGAAAGTATGGCAAAGGAAATTGAGCGGAAGTTCTTAGTAGATAAAAAGGCTATTGCTTCTTTTACAGGTGGAAAGAGAATCAAACAAGCCTATGTAAGTACGGAGCCCAAAGCTGTAGTCAGAGTTCGCGTAATCGGAGAGCATGCATATCTAACATTGAAAGGTGAAAGTAAAGGAATTACACGGACTGAGTTTGAGTATCCAATACCCTTTGAAGACGCAAATGAAATGATTGCGGAGCTATGTGATGGTCCCATCATAGATAAAACGAGATTCATAGTAGAGCACGAAAAACACACCTGGGAAATAGATATCTTTCATGGAGACAATGACGGCTTGATTGTTGCTGAGGTCGAGATGCAAAGTGAATCTGAAAGTGTGGAGTTGCCGGAGTGGATTGATAAAGAGGTTACTGGAGATCCAAGATATTACAATTCCAATTTATTATATTTTCCATTTAAAGATTGGGACAAATCATAACCAGAACGTACACAACATTGACACATGCTTCGCTGAGCTAATCACAAAATAAATTCTGTATGCCCTCGGCTCAGCGAGGCATCATGAGTAAATCACTATGAACCCAGCCATAGAAGAATTAAAAAGATATTTAACCGAGCTAGAATCGGTGAATGACTTTGAATCGATAGAACTTAAAGCTGAGCATATTGGCATTTTAATTCAGATAAAGTCGGCGATAGGACAGCTTGAACTTTGCGAAAAATATGGTATCAGTGCAAGTTCACTAGTAAGTAGCTTACCCAAAACTGAAAATCCAAATTTTTGCTATTTAGTGGTACATGAAAACGAATCGTCGAACCCTGATAGCTGGGAGGAAGTTATCTTCGAAGGACAGAAAATTCAGTTTAGTGGTGGTGACCTTGTAATTCGCAAGTAATCTACACACAGCATATCATTGTCGCCAATCAACAAACTGCTTGTATGTTACAATTCTTATAGAAGTTAAGCGCTATAGTCCTACGCCGAAAGCATGCCTAAAAAGAGACTAAAAGTTACTCAGAAGCAAGCGATGACTACCACCACAATAAGAGCAATTTGCTTATTAATTTTGGCTTTAGGAATCACATTCCTCTTTGGCATTATAAAAATCCACAACCCCGATGTAAGCTTTGAAAGCTCAGATGGCCATTGGGGTGACTCTGAAGTTCAGTTTAAGGGGCGAGATTATTCCGTGATAGAAGAAGGGTTCCGTAGGTACAAGCTTCAATGTAACGCAAGCGATGTGTACCTTGTTAGAAATACCGAGAAGAATTGGATAAATGTACTTGCTTGGCCAAACTACCTCACTCATAACAAGTGGAAGGTCCCATACAGAACCGCAAGTGGAGTGCACTATGATGGAATTATTAGGTGCCAAACAAATCAATAACATCACATTCTAATTCCAGTACAGCGTATCCCTAAAATACCGATCTGCTTTTAATCAGAGGAATAGTTTAATAGCAATAGGACCCTCCTTCATCTTCTGAAAACTGGCGCACATTTTCATTTATTCAGCTGTCGCAAGACATTACATAACCCTACCGAATAAAAAGTATACACATAAGAATTAAACGTTCCTTCGCACCACTGGCGCTATCTCCCGCAACGATTTATAAATCAGACAAGCGAATAGGATTACCGACAACTAAAAAATTTCTCAGAAAAGCAATAATCGTTTTTCAAATTATCTCTTCTTGCGTGAGAGCACCCTCAAAATCAGAATTCTTGATTTGCCCTTTTACTGCAAGACCAGTGATTGATACGGGCTTCGCCCGCAGAAACATGGGAGAGCGAAGTTGAATTACCCGGATCAGTTCACTCCTCAGATTTGGCCATTGATTGTTTATTGTCTGGCCGTATTTGCCCTAATTACCTTAATGCTCAGCCTTTCCTATTTTCTCGGTCAGAAACGCAGAGACCCGGCTACCGATGAGCCCTATGAGTCGGGTATTGTTTCCCAGGGCAATGCGCGTCTGCGCCTCTCTGTCGCCTATTACCTTGTTGCCATCCTGTTTATCGTCTTCGACCTGGAGGCGATTTACCTGTTTAGCTGGTCCATCGCATTTTATGAAACTGGCCTGCTCGGGTTTATCGAGGCCACCGTATTTATCGTGATACTGCTGGTGGGGCTTATTTATCTGTGGCGCCTGGGTGCACTTGACTGGGGCGGATACCAGAAGAGTTTGGAGAAACGCCAAAAACCCCGATAACAACAATGAGAATTCATAATGCGCTGGAAGCTGAGCAAAGCCGACGACCTTATTGCTACCGAACACGGCAATCCTTCTGAAGAAATAAGCACTCAAGATTTAGAAAAAAATATTCTCCTTACCAAACTCGAAGAGCTGGTTTCCTGGGGCCGTTCAAATTCCCTGTGGCCATTTAACTTCGGGTTGTCCTGTTGCTATGTAGAAATGGCCACCGCCTTCACCAGCCGCCACGACATCTCCCGATTTGGCGCTGAGGTCATCCGAGCAACCCCACGACAAGCGGATTTGATTGTAATTTCAGGGACGGTTTTCCTGAAAATGGCACCAGTGGTACAGCGACTCTATGAGCAAATGATCGAGCCCCGTTGGGTCATCTCCATGGGTTCCTGCGCAAATTCCGGCGGTATGTACGATATCTACAGTGTGGTTCAGGGGGTCGATAAGTTTCTCCCGGTCGATGTTTATGTGCCCGGCTGTCCACCACGCCCAGAGGCTCTACTGCAGGGATTGACCTTGCTGCAAAAGTCGGTGGCTGCGGAGAGACGAGCCTTCAGCTGGGTTGTGGATGATCAAGGAACTCACAAGGTTCCAAAGCCCAGTCAGCGTGATCTCCATAGGGAGGAACGTATGAAAGCT
The DNA here is from genome assembly GCF_056311705.1 of Microbulbifer sp. ABM4_008. NCBI lineage: Bacteria > Pseudomonadati > Pseudomonadota > Gammaproteobacteria > Cellvibrionales > Microbulbiferaceae > Microbulbifer > Microbulbifer sp. ABM4_008. Next base: position 3,873,108 of record NZ_CM149970.1, read on the forward strand.
GACATGCTACGTGCGCCCGACAGTGTTTAGGCTTCATGGAATAAGAAAAAAACAACGGAATAGCCAATGACTGGCGTAATTGCGAAAACTGTCCACACAGCAACTCCCTACAGGAAAGCAGCAGAGGCATTTATTCGGGACCTCGACACCGGATATAAGCTTCACTCGTTCTGGTGGCAGCCACACTGTGATGATATGCCCACACTGTGGATCGAGAAACATGCCTTGATCCCTCTTTTACTCTTTCTCAAGCGGGATATCACCCAGCCATTTGAAATGCTGTATGACCTGAGTGCTATCGACGAACGGCTGCGGGTCAACCGTGGGGAGGGAACCGAAAAACAGCCTTCCAGCGATTTCACCCTGGTATATCAACTACTTTCATTTACCCGCAATTTATTTATTCGTATCAAGGTGGCTCTTCCCGAGAGTGATCTGAGCGCACCGACTATTACTGCCGTTTGGGAGAATGCCAACTGGTATGAACGGGAAGTGTGGGATCTATTCGGTATCGACTTTCCCGGTCATCCCCATTTACAGAGAATCATGATGCCCCTGACCTGGAAGGGGCATCCACTGCGCAAGGATCACCACGCCCGAGCTACCGAAGTCGACCCATTTAGTCTGTCAGAAGAGAAGGAGCGCAAAGAACAAGACGCCCTGCTGTTCCGGCCGGAAGACTGGGGCATGGCCAGGAGTAATGAAGACTCAGAGTTTATGTTCCTCAATCTGGGCCCGAATCACCCCAGTGTGCACGGGGTATTCCGTGTAGCCCTTCAGCTGGATGGTGAACAGATTATCGATGCAGTGCCAGATATCGGTTACCACCATCGCGGTGCAGAGAAGATGGCCGAGCGCCAGGCCTGGCATACCTATGTGCCCTACACCGACCGTATCGATTACCTCGGCGGTGTCATGAACAACCTGCCCTATGTGATGGCACTGGAGCAACTCGCCGGCATTAAGGTCCCTGAACGCGCACAGATGATACGGGTGATGATGTGCGAGTTCTTCCGCATATCCAGCCACCTGGTATTTTTTGGCACCTTTGCCCAGGACGTGGGGCAGATGTCTCCCGTGTTCTATATGTTTATCGATAGGGAAAAACTGTTTGGAATAGTTGAGGCCATTACCGGCGGCAGAATGCACCCGGCATGGTTCCGTATCGGCGGAGTAGCGCAGGACTTACCCCAAGGTTGGGACAAGATGGTGCGGGAATTTCTTGACTATATGCCCGCACGCTTAGCCGATTACGACGGCATGGTAATTAAAAACAAACTCCTGCAACGCCGCACCCGTGGCATTGGTGTCTACGATACGGCGGAGGCGTTTGAGTGGGGGGTTACCGGGCCAGGGCTTCGCGCCACGGGCCTGGATTGGGATCTGCGTAAAAAGCGCCCTTACAGCGGCTATGATCAGTTCGAGTTCGAGATTCCCAGCTACGATGGTGGGGACTGTTTCGACCGCTGCCGGGTCCGGGTGGATGAGATATGGCAGAGCCTGCGGATTATCCGCCAGTGCCTGGAAAATATGCCGGCAGGCCCTTATAAGTCGGACCACCCTTTGACTACCCCTCCGCGAAAGGGGCGCACCATGGAGGATATCGAGACTTTAATTCAGCACTTTGTGAATAACAGCTGGGGACCGGTAATGCCAGCCGGCGAAGTGTGTTATCCCATTGAGGCCACTAAAGGAATCAACAGCTACCAGATCGTTAGTGATGGGGGGACCACCTCATACAGGACCCGAATTCGCACCCCTTCATTCCCACACCTGCAAATGATTCCGTTGATGTCCAACGGACTGTTGATTGCTGACCTTATTGCCATTATTGCCAGCATCGACTTCGTCATGGCGGATGTGGACAGATAACAATAAAGAATTACGGCAGGCACAGGGCCGTACAGCAGCGGAGTAGAAAAGTGCACGGAAATACACCCAGCGTTTCAGCCATCGCAAACACAGATGGCGGCAGCGCCTCAACGAAACCTCCGCAAGTTCTATCTCGGGGGCGACTATGTCCAGCTTATTAGAACCGGAATTGATTGAAGTAATGGAGCAAGGCAATAGCAATTCAGCAGACAACCAGGCGACCTTAACAGTACAAGAAAAAGAGGAAATTGATCAGGAAGCCACCCACTACCACGAAAAAACTTCAGTGGGGCTCGAGGCGTTGCGGATTGTACAGAAACATCGCGGCTGGATTTCCGATGAGAGCCTCCAGGCAATTTCCAATTATTTGGATATTCCCGTTGCAGAACTTGAGAGTGTCGCCACCTACTTCCAGTTGATTTTCCGCCAACCAGTAGGTAAGGAAGTGATCTACCTGTGTAAAAGCTCCAGCTGCTGGATTATGGGTTGCGATAATTTGCAGAAAAAAATATCTGAGCGCTTAAATATCCAGCCTGGAGAAACCTCCGAAGATGGGATTTTCACCCTGCTGGAAACGCCCTGCCTGGGAGATTGTGACAAAGCCCCAGTCCTTATGCTCGGCGAAGAGATGCATCGCCATTTGGATGAGAAAGGTATTGATGAATTAATCGATAAGAAGAAAAAATACCATGCTGACAAATCCACTGACTAAAAATATTTCCAGTGAAAATATTGCCGCCACTATTGAGCAATATGTGGAAAACGATGGCTACCAGGGCTGGCGCAAAGCCATCACCATGGTACCGGACAGTATTATCAACGAAGTAAAAGATGCAGGCCTGCGCGGACGCGGTGGAGCGGGGTTTAACACTGGGCTGAAGTGGAGTTTTGTACCTAGGGGTGAAGATTCGCCCAAGCAGAAGTACATCGTCTGTAACGCCGATGAAATGGAACCCGGCGCCTTCAAAGACCGATTGCTAATGGAGCGAGACCCTCACCTCCTTCTTGAGGGAATGGCTATAGCCGCCTATGCCATTGGCGCCTCTCACGCCTATATTTTTATTCGTGGTGAATACCACCTGGCTGCAAACCGGCTCGAACAGGCAATCGATGAAGCCAAGCAGCAGGGCATGATTGGCGAAAATATTTTCGACAGTGGCTTTAATCTGGAGATCTGCCTGCACCGCAGCGCCGGTAACTATATCTGTGGTGAAGAAACCGCACTGCTAAACGCCCTTGAAGGCAAGCGGGCCATTCCCCGCGCCAAGCCCCCCTTTCCACAGGTCAGCGGGCTTTGGGGCAAACCCACTGTCGTTAACAATGTAGAAACCTTGTGCAACCTCCCCCATTTAATTAGCCACGGCGTGGAGTGGTACAAAAACCTTAGCCGGGGTGACGATGCGGGAAGCAAAATATTTGGTGTTAGCGGCAAGGTTAATAATCCAGGGGCTTGGGAACTCCCAATGGGGACGCCCATTCGCGACATTATTGAACAACATGCCGGTGGCATGAAAGATGGCCTACAACTGAAGGGCATTCTTCCCGGTGGAGGATCGACCGACTTCCTCGGCCCGGACCACCTCGATCTTCCCATGGATTACGACGTTATCGGCAAGGCCGGCAGCCGTATGGGGACCGGCACGATCACCGTGCTCGACGATAAAACCTGCCCCGTAGGCCTGGTACTGAACTTGACCCAGTTCTTTGCGCGGGAATCATGTGGCTGGTGCACCCCCTGCCGGGACGGCTTGCCTTGGGCCGTCAAAATTCTGGAGAGAATAGAGTCTGGCCAGGGGACTAAAGAAGACTTGGAACTCCTCAGGGAACAGTGCGAGCGTATTGGCCCCGGCAATACCTTTTGCGCCCTGGCTCCCGGCGCTGCAGAGCCTATACAAAGCGCGTTAAAACTCTTTGAGCAGGATTTTATCGACCATATTGAAGGCGGTTGTTGCCCCTATAAATAAATTATCGCGACTAAATTAGTACAACAACCCTGCCCCTGAAAGCATTAATAAAAAGAAAATGGATTTCAAATGCCAACCATCACAATAGACGGTAATAAATACCAGGTTGATGGAGATCAAAACCTGCTCACTGCCTGCCTGTCCCTGGGTTTGAATGTCCCCTATTTTTGCTGGCACCCCGCCATGGGTTCTGTTGGCGCCTGCCGCCAATGTGCGGTTATCGAGCATAAGGACAGCGAAGATCAACGAGGCCGGTTGATTATGAGCTGTATGACCCCGATAAAAGACGGCGGTATTTACAGTGTCAGTTCGGAAGCTGCGAAAGACTTTCGCGGTTCTGTGATAGAAGACTTGATGACCAACCACCCTCACGATTGCCCGGTTTGTGAGGAGGGCGGCGAGTGCCACTTACAGGATATGACTGAAATGTCCGGTCATACCATGCGCCGCTATCAGGGTACCAAGCGCACCCACCGAAACCAGTATCTCGGCCCCTTTATCAATCACGAAATGAATCGCTGTATTACCTGCTACCGGTGTGTCAGGTTCTATCACGACTATGCCGGTGGCGAGGATTTACAAGCACTGGGTCGCAATCACCAAGTCTTTTTTGGCCGCAATACCGAGGGCATGCTGGAAAATGGTTTTAGTGGGAACCTTGTCGAAGTGTGCCCCACCGGAGTATTTACCGATAAGACTTTCAGCCAGCACTTTGTCCGAAAATGGGATTTGCAAACAGCCGCCTCAGTCTGTGAACACTGTGCCGTGGGTTGCAACACCGCGCCTGGAGCGAGGGAATCCGGCAACAACCAGAACCCGATGTTGCGTCGTGTGGTCAACTTATATCACCACGATATCAACGGCTATTTTCTCTGTGATCGGGGGCGCTTTGGATACGAATATGTCAACAGTAAGAGCCGGATAACCCAGGTACTTTCTGCGCGCAAAGATGCCGTGATCAGCTCTACAGCAGAAACTGATGAACGTCTGCACAAAGAGGTTTCTCCCAAGGACGCGGTGTTCTCACTTTCAGAAAAACTCGCATCAGCTCAGAGAGGTGAGCACCGCTTAATCGGCATTGGCTCACCCAGGGCATCGCTGGAAAATAACTTCGCCCTATTAAAGTTTGTAGGACGGGATAACTTCTTCTCTGGCCTCAACCAGCGGGATATGCAGCTACTACACCTTGTAGACAGAATTCAGAGCGATGCCAATATCCACAGCCCGACTATCCCTGAGATAGAAAATTCAGATGTTATATTGATACTCGGGGAAGATATCTACAACACAGCCCCCAGGGTTGCCCTGGCAGTTCGCCAAGCAGCACGGAGCCGCCAAAAAGAACAGGCTGAATCATTAAGAATACCCTTGTGGCAGGATGCTTCTGTTCGACAATTAGAGGGTGAACCCAGCCCAATTATTTTTATCGGCACCGAACTCAATCAGATCTCAGATATTACCTGTAAAGCGATCTATACCCTGCCGGAACAGGCCGCCCAAATCGGCCAGGCAATTGCCAATAATATTCTGAAGGTTAAAAGCAACAAAACTTCACTGAGTGCAGAGAATCTGGAGGAAGCTGAAAGAATCTCAGCAATATTAACTGCGGCTAAGAACCCAGTGATCATCTCTGGAACCAGCAGCAAAAATATCCACCTTACCCACAGCGCAGCCAAAATCGCCAGTGCACTGGCAGAAAAAAATGGCAAACCTACTTCTCTATACTTGTGTTGTGAAGAGGCTAATAGCTTGGGAGTTATTCAACTGTTTGAGCCCGAAACCGGTTCCCTTGAGCATCTGATCACTGAACTCAAGAATGACAAAACCAATATCGATAAAACCCTAGTGATTCTGGAGAATGACCTCTCCTTAAGAATCGCAAGTGAAGAGTTAAACAGTCTGTTTGCCAGCGTCGACCATATTATTCTGCTGGACACCCTGCTCAATGAAACCGCCAAACATGCCGACTTAATCTTTCCTGTATCCGCAACGGCCGAATCCCAAGGGACATTTGTTAACAATACTGGTTTGGCACAGCGATTTTATGCGGTCTATGAAGGCACTGGGTATATCCAGGAGAGCTGGCGCTGGCTGGTAGATGCCGCTGGTTTTTGCACAGAACACTCCGAGAGTATCGACACTATTATCAATTGGAATCATTGCCCGGATATCACCGATTCCCTGGCAGAAAGTGTTGCTTCACTCAAGGTCATCAAAGATTTAGGGCCGGATGAAAATTTCCGGATTGAAGGGCTGAAGGTTGCTCGACAGACCGCTCGCTACAGTGGGCGCACGGCTATTCACGCAGAGGAACATGTCTCAGAGGAGCCCCCACACCAAGACCCCGATGCTCCTATGAGCTTTAGCATGGAAGGTGTACACAATCCAAACCGATCACCGCTGCAAGCCAATATCTGGTCTCCCGGATGGAACTCCAATCAATCGATTTTCAAGTTTCAGCAAGAAGTAGGTGGCGAACGTCGTGGTGGTGCCTCGGGCAAATATATCCAGCGGCGAGAGCAAGCACTATCAGAGTGGTCCTTGTCCACAGCCTTCGATGGCGATACAGATAGCGATAACCACAGTCTAACGACACTGCCGATTTACCGAATGTTTGGTTCGGAAGAGCTCAGCAACCGTGCAATGGCCATCGCTACAGTGATCGATAAGCCATTCTTTACTTTAAATCGCGGTGATGCCGAAAGTGCCAACCTCAACCAGGGAGACACAGTGGCATTAGACACCAATAGCGGTGTTTTCCGGGGCAGTGTGGTTATCTCCGATAGCCAACCTTCGGGCAGCCTGGGTGTGCCCTATGGTCTTCCAGGGCTTGAAACTCTTGCCCCCGTATTACCGGGTGGTGCCAATCTGTTGCCAGTGGAAGAAAGCTCCGCAATCGGGCAAGAGGACTAATTATGAGCACAAATATCTGGATCATATTGCTCAATATTTTCGGCGTATTGATAGTTACCGTGCTGCTAGCAGCCATTTTAACTTGGGGCGAACGCCGCCTATTGGGCTTTTGGCAAGATCGTCCAGGCCCTAACCGAGTAGGGAAATTTGGCACCCTGCAAGTTATTGCAGATATGATCAAGCTGTTCTTCAAGGAAGACTTCACTCCGAAATTTGCAGATATTCCCGTATTTGTACTGGCACCCACTGTAGTTATGGCAACCATGTTGATTGCCTTTGCCGTAGTGCCCATATCGCCCAATATTGGGGTCACCGACCTGAATATCGGTTTACTGTTTGTGCTGGCTATGAGTTCTATTGCGGTCTATAGCGTAATTCTTGGGGGATATGCATCAAATAATAAATATGCTCTGCTCGGTGGGCTAAGGGCTGCCGCTCAAACCGTGTCCTATGAAGTATTTATGGGTTTGAGCCTGATGGGCGTTGTTATGCTCTCAGGCAGTTTCAATCTGCGCGAGATTGTTAATGCCCAGGCAGATGGTTGGTTTATCATCCCTCAATTCCTGGGTTTTATTGTTTTCTTTATTGCCGGTATTGCCGAGAGCCGCAGAACTCCATTTGATCTTCCGGAAGCTGAGCACGAACTGACAGCGGGATTCCATACCGAATACTCCGGTATGAAGTTCGGCATGTTCTTTGTGGGTGAATACCTGGCAGTGATTCTAATTTCAGCGCTAATCACCACCCTGTTTCTCGGTGGATGGCACGGCCCCCTACTGCCCCCATTTATCTGGTTTTGCCTGAAGACTGCCATTCTGGTTGGTGTTTTTATTCTTTTAAGGGCGGCGATTCCACGCCCCCGCTACGACCAATTAATGAAATTCGGCTGGAAGGTCATGCTACCTCTGGCCCTTATCAATCTACTGGCTACCGCAGCGGTACTTTTGTGGACTGCCTAGAAAATTAAAATAAGCGTGCGAGGCCAAAGAAATGATTTCAAGCCAAATTCGCAGCATGTGGTTGGTATTTAAACACCTGTTCCGGAAGAACGTTACCGTACAATACCCCGACCAAAAGCCCTACCTGGCACCCAGATATCGTGGCAGGATCGTGCTCACCCGAGATCCCAACGGTGACGAGCGCTGCGTTGCCTGTAATCTCTGCGCCGTTGCCTGCCCTCCTGATTGTATTTCACTGCAAAAAACAGAAGATCCAGACGGCCGCTGGCGCCCCGAATATTTTCGTATCAATTTTTCCCGCTGCATTATGTGTGGGCTTTGTGAAGATGCCTGCCCAACCTATGCCATTCAGCTAACGCCTGACTTTGAGATGTGCGAGTACGATCGGCAAAACATGGTGTACGAAAAGGAAGATCTTCTAATCAGTGGCCCCGGTAAGTATCACGACTACAGCTTTTATCAAATTGCAGGAAAGGCCATCTCAGGAAAGGACAAGGGCGAAGCTCAAAATGAGGCCGAGCCCATTAATGTAAAAAGCCTAAATCTCTGATTTCAATAAGGCTAATAACTAAAAAGAGGTTTTCCCAGTGAATTACATTTTCTACTTAACCGCTGCGGTTGCCATTGTCTCAACCGCCATGGTTATCTTTCACAAGAACGCGGTCCACGCGCTACTATATCTTGTCACTTCACTTTTATCGGTTGCCGTTATTTTCTACCAGTTTGGCGCTCCCCTGGCAGCAGCTTTGGAAGTTATTATTTATGCCGGCGCCATCATGGTATTGATTATTTTTGTCATCATGATGCTCAATCAGGGAGACGCTTCAGTTGCACAGGAGCAAGCCTGGTTACAACCCCACACCTGGATTGGCCCAGCCCTTCTATCAGCCATTTTGTTAATCCAGTTACTTCTGCTGGTTAGTAGTGGGCAAATTCCTTCAGAGCAAACCTATCACTATATCGGGCCCAAACAGGTCGGTATCGCACTTTTTAGCCATTACGTTCTCGCTGTCGAACTCGCTTCAATGCTGCTTTTAGCAGGGCTTGTTGGAGCTTTTCACCTCGCCCGACACAGAAGAACAGTCAAACCGGAGTGAAGCTATGCCTATCGAATCTGCACCTGGTTTGGAGGCTGGCGTGCTGTTGGCCTCCATTCTGTTTTGCTTGGGATTAGCCGGATTACTCATCCGAAGAAATATTATTTTCATGCTGATGTGTATTGAAATCTGCACCAATGCCGCAGCATTAATGTTTGTTGTCGCCGGTGCACACTGGGGCAATGCTGATGGACAGGTGATGTTTGTTTTTGTTGTCACCCTGGCCGCTGCCGAAGTAGCCATTGCACTGGCACTGGTCTTGCAATTCTATTATCGCAAACACACGGTCGATATTGACCAGCTCAATGGATTGAGGGGTTAATATGAACGGATCACTAGCCTGGATAGCATTACTTCCCTTTCTTGGTTTCCTGACCCTCATCAGTATTCCACTGTTTACACAAAAGGAACCCTCACAAAAGTTAGTGAGCCTGATTGGTGTGGGCAGTGTGGGAATCGCAGCGATTCTGGTTTTTAATCTCGCACTCTCCACCTTTCTGGGCAACCCGGAATCGGTCGTTACACTGTCAGTTTGGCAGTGGATGCGGGTATCAGACCTCCAGCTAGGCTTCACCTTTCATGTGGACTGGCTAACCCTGGTAATGCTGATGATCATTACCGGAGTGGGCTTCCTTATCCACTTATACTCAGCCGGATATATGCGTGAAGATCCGGATTTCCGCCGCTACTTTTCCTACCTGAATCTATTTGTCTCTGCCATGTTAATTCTCGTAATGGCGGACAACCTGGTACTTCTCTATCTGGGATGGGAAGGTGTTGGTCTTTGTTCCTACTTACTCATTGGCTTTTGGTATAAGGACCCTGCAAACGGCGCGGCAGCACAAAAGGCATTTATCGTCACCCGCGTCGGCGATACCGCCATGGCGATCGGCTTGTTCCTGTTGTTCTTTGAGTTCTCAACACTAAATATACCGGAGCTCATCACAGCGGCAGGGAATCCCGGGGTCAACAGTCAAATTGTCACTATCGCTATGCTGCTGTTACTGGGTGGCGCTGTGGGTAAGTCAGCACAGATTCCACTCCAGACCTGGCTCCCCGATGCGATGGCAGGCCCCACTCCCGTCAGCGCCCTTATCCACGCTGCCACCATGGTGACGGCCGGGGTCTACTTGATCGCCCGCATGCACCCGCTTTATCAGCTGTCTGGAACCGCCATGACAGCTGTAGCCATTGTCGGCGCTCTGACTCTATTAATCTCCGGATTCAGTGCTATCGCACAAAGTGATATCAAACGGGTCCTGGCCTATTCAACCATCTCCCAGATTGGATATATGTTCCTGGCCCTGGGTGTCGGTGCCTGGTCAGGAGCCATCTTCCATTTGATGACCCACGCCTTCTTCAAGGCTCTGCTCTTCCTCTCCGCAGGGTCAGTAATCCTGAGCGTACATCACGAGCAGAATATCTTTGCCATGGGCGGCCTCTATCGCAAAATCCCCTTTACCTTTATCTGCTTTACCATCGGTTGCGCCTGCCTGGCAGCACTCCCATTTACATCCGGTTTCTACAGCAAAGATCATATTTTGCTCAGTGCTTATGAATATCATCAAGGAGTAAACCTGCTTTGGCTTGCCGGTCTATTGGGAGCGCTGGTCACAGGGATTTATAGCTTCCGGGTTCTGTTTCTTGCATTTCTGGGCAGTGAGGGCAGCGCCTCCTCACACTGTAAAGACGCCAATAACACGGTGATGATGCTTCCCTTGGGCCTCCTCGCTGTACTTGCCCTATTTGGTGGAATTCTCGCTCCACCTCTCCAGGGAGTCTTTGGCACCCCAACCGACGAACACCACTCCTGGGTCATTGAAGCCATTGCCATTGCCATGCCGCTGATCGGCCTGTTTATCGCCTGGAAAATGTTCCTGTTCGAGAAGAAGGTTGGGGAGCAGCGCTCTCCACTAATGCAGTTTTGGTTTAAGGGATGGGGTTTTGACTGGGTCTATGACCGGGTCTTTGTAAGACCTTTTAAATTTATCACCGCCCTTAACCACAAAGATATTATCGACAGCATCTACAAGGGTACCGCTTCGCTGAGTGCACATCTAAATAACGCCCTCAGCTCTTCACAAAATGGCCAAATACGTTGGTACCTGGCCACCTTTGTAGCCGGATCAATTTTATTCCTAGCCCTGTTGGTGGCTCTATGACATTACTGGCAATAATTATAATTTTATTTGTTGGGGGAATATTAGCCTGGCTGGCAGAGAGACATCTCTATGAGGGTGGACGCTTAATCAGCCTGGTTTCCCTGATAATCGCATCCCTGCTCTTGATCAGCTATTTCCCCCAGGCAGAGTCCACAGCTGTTACAGGTGACAGTCAGTGGTGGGATAGCCTTTTGATATCGTGGATACCCAGGTTTGGGATCAGCTTCCATCTGGCGATTGATGGACTCAGCTTTCTTATGCTGCTACTGACAATGGGGATGGGAATCTTTGGGTTAGTAATGACCTGGAATGATGTCACCTTCCGGCGCGGCTTCTTTTATTTTAACTACCTGTGGACACTGGCCGGTATTGTCGGTGTGTTTACCGCTATCGACCTGTTTTTATTCTTTTTCTTCTGGGAAGTCATGCTGATTCCCATGCTGCTGTTGATTGCAGTTTGGGGCTATGAGGGCAGAGTCTACGCTGCGATAAAGTTCTTTATTTTCACCCAGGCAAGCAGCTTGTTAATGCTGATTGCCATCGTTGCCTTGGCATTTATCCACTATCGGAATAGCGGACAACTGACCTTTAACTATATGGATTTGTTGGGTGCTCAACTGTCTGCAACAGCAGCTTATTGGTTAATGCTCGGATTTTTTATTGCCTTTATCGTCAAGTTGCCAGCGCTGCCCTTCCATACCTGGTTACCTGACGCTCATACCCAGGCCCCTACTGCCGGCAGTATTCTGCTGGCAGCGATTCTATTGAAAACAGGAGCCTATGGTTTATTACGTTTTACACTGCCCTTATTCCCGGAGAGTTCACAAGCTTTTGCACCGGTTGCAATGACCATTGGAGCCATCAGTGTGGTCTACGGCGCATCGCTGGCATTCGCTCAGAAGGATATGAAAAGACTTGTGGCCTATTCCAGTGTGAGCCATATGGGATTTGTTCTATTGGGGCTCTACGCGCTGAATACTATCGCCCTGCAGGGCGCAGTGATGCAAATGATCGCCCACGGATTGAGTACCGCTGCTCTCTTCGCATTAGTAGGCGCACTACAGCATCGTCTCCATACTCGGGATATGAGCCAGCTCGGCGGTGTCTGGCCTCTTCTGCCAAAGCTATCCGCCGTTGCACTCTTCTTTGCCATTGCCTCGCTGGGACTGCCTGGGCTGGGTAATTTTGTTGCCGAATTCCTGGTGCTTGTTGGTAGCTTTAAAGCTAATCACTGGTTAACGGTTATTGCAGCAATTGGGCTTATTGGAGCAGCACTCTATGCACTATTGATGATGCAGCGTGTCTTCTTTGGCAAGTTTAATGACAAATTGAAACCCGCTACAGAGGGGAAAACTGTCAGTGATCTAAGCCTCAGGGAGATCTCTGCGCTTCTTTCACTGGCGGTGCTTCTCGTGATCTTCGGGCTCCGCCCCCAGCCTATCTTTGATATCGCCGAGCCTACGATTGCTAAATCAATGCAAAAATTTCAGGCCCCTGAAAATGAAGAAGTCGTCATAGAAAAGACAGGGCCGGAAACTTCAGCAAGCTTATCCTCTCCTACTGCTAAAAGCGCTAATACAGGTACATCTCTATGAGTGCCCAAGAACTATTTTCTATCCTACCGCTTTTACTGATTAGTGCCGGTATTGTAATTTTGCTGCTCCAAGTATCCTTCTGGAGAAATCATGCGGGCGCTCTGGTTACAACTCTTATCACTTTGGTAGCCGCTATCATTGCCTGTTTCTGGGTTGGAGCCACCCTATCGGGCAATAACGGGTCCATTCAAGTGACTGCCCTACTCTCGATTGACTACAACTCATTGTTCTTCTGTCTGCTGATATTAGTTACCGCCATAGCCGTCAGCGTTATGGGATACAACTACTTAAAACTTCGGTGTGACCTGAATAGAAACCCGGATAGCTATCCAGAAGAGTTTTATATACTACTTTTACTTGCCATTTTGGGAGCAAGCACCCTGGTATTTGCCAGCCACTTTGCCACCTTTTTCCTCGGTATAGAATTAATTAGCCTCGCACTTTATCCACTGTTGGGATTTGCGGTTACTGGCAATTTATCCTCAAGCAAAGATCAAGTAAATTCCCTGGAATCTGCCTTTAAATACTTAATCCTTTCAGCACTTTCTACCGCTCTCGGGCTATTCGGTATCGCATTAATTTATGCGGCGTCTGGGGCACTGGACTTTGGCAGTATCGCTACACGTATACAGGATCTTTCACAGACTTCTGCTCTTTTTGCAACCGGCTCCACTCTGCTGATCATTTCTGTTGCTTTCAAGTTATCACTGGTTCCATTTCATATCTGGACACCCGATGTATTCCAGGGCGCACCTACGCCTACGACGGCGTTGATTGCCACAGTGGGAAAAACAGCCGTAATTGCCTTTCTGTTGCGATTCTTTAATACCTTAAATCTCTACCAGAGCCCTATTCTTATTGACTTACTGACAATCGCTGCCATAGCCAGCATGCTAATAGGAAATTTATTGGCCCTGATGCAAAACAATATCAAAAGGCTGCTGGCCTACTCCTCAATCGGCCATATCGGCTACTTAATTGTGGCGTTTATCATCGGCAATAGTGCGTTTGGTACAGAGGCGGTTATTTATTATATGGTCGCCTATGTCATTACTACACTCGGAGCCTTTGCAATCGTTGGCCTGATAGCTGATTCAGTGGAGGCCGCCCAACTAACCCATGGAACAAATGTCAGTGACGTGACCAACAGTGCAGATGATCCTTATCACAGGGACTTTTACCGGGGATTACTCTGGCGTAGTCCATGGCTGGCGAGCTGTCTTGCTCTAATGCTGTTATCTCTGGCTGGAATTCCCTTAACTATTGGATTTATTGGGAAGTTTTACGTCTTTACCGCAGGTGTTGAAGGAAAAATGTGGGCTCTTCTCGCTGGGGTGGTTATTGGTAGTGCATTGGGCCTCTTCTATTACCTTCGTCTTCTACTTACGATGGTACAAAGAGATGCCATTGACACTAGCAGTAACAGCGAAACGTTACAAATTACCACTTCAGGGCAATTTTTAATTGCAACTCTCGCTGCCGTACTGGTTTTTTTCGGAATATTTCCACAGATCCTTATTAACTGGATAAATGCTATATAAAGTAGAGAGCGAGTGCTGATGTAAAAATATTTTAAAGCCCAGGCAATAGCCTGGTCATCAGAGGGTACTTACTATGAAGACTTTCAAACAAGCATTTGAAGTCATCAAGGATGCTGAGAGATTTCACCTGGAAATGGCAGCTGTTTACGAGACCTTACTGGATAAATCAGAGGACTACCGAACCCAATTGCTATTAAAACACATGCTTGAGCATGAGCAGAGAATGGCGAAAAACCTGCAGAACTATAATGATGTAGCGCAAAATAAGGTGATGAAGACATGGCTGCAATACACCCATGAAGAAAGTGCCAATGACTTTATTCGCCGCCTCAACCTGAGTGATCCACCGACAATTCGTGAAATTAATAATATGGGACGAGAGGTAGATCGCTATTTCTCAGAACTCTATCAAGCGGTGTATGGTGCAATTGAGTCGATGGAGGTGAAAGAGGTGTTTGAAGACCTAAAGCAAATACAAGATAAGGAAAGAATTACCTTATCTATGGCCACAAATTCACTGTGGGATATGTAAAAATCCCGCTACTTACAGCGGGATCTAATCGTCACATAATTCTGCAGTCGGCTAACCCGGTATTAAGAAACACCAGGTTAGCCAGCTACAAAATGCCAGCTACAGCTGGGATTACTTAGAACTCATACTGCGCTCTTACGTAGTACAGAGCTCCATTGAATCCCATAGGTGCCGTTTCCGGATATTCCGCTCCAGCAACACCGGACCAGGGGTTTTTATCCGGGTAGTTGTTGAATACGTTTTCCGCACCGGCAATCAAGGTCATGGAATCATTGAAGTCATAAGCAGCCTCAATATCCACAGTCCATTCATCACCGGCATCAATGGGCAAGCTGTAATCGTCCAAATGTGCTTCCCAGTAGCTACCGTAGTAGTTGAGTCGCACTAAGCCGCGCCAGCTGTCACCACTATGGGTGACAGATGCATTACCGCGCACCTCTGGTAAGCCATCCTCCAGCTGCCTGATACGCATTTCATCCATGGTATCCGTACTGAAATCGGTAACTTCCGTTTCCGTCCAGTTGAAAGCCAGGTTGAAATCTGTCGCATCACCGAGTGGGTAAGTCGCCACCAGGTCAACACCCTGGGTTTGGGTATCGAAGTCATTGGTGTAGAAACGGAAATATTCAAGGGAATCAGCACCACTGATGCCATCCTGAACCAACTGATCTCGCTCTTCATCAGTCAGTTCCTGGTTAGCAGATTGAGTGATTCGATCTGTAACCTCGATGAGGAAGTAATCCAGGGTAATATCCCAATCACCTGCGGCAATAATTGTACCGAAAGTAAAGCTCTGAGACTCCTCTGGCTGCAGCTGCTTACCGCCTTTCAATACAGCAATGGGGTTGGTTGCCGGAATAGTTCCCCGGTTAGCCAATGCGCCATTGGTATAAGCCGTAGTGACATTGGTAATGTTGGACTGACCTGGTGTTGGAGCACGGAAACCGGTGCTCAGTGTAGAGCGCAGGGCAATCACATCGTTGATTGTATAGTGGGCTGACAATTTGAAATTGGAAGTATCTCCGAAATCAGAGAAATCTTCCCAACGCAGTGCCGCACCTAATCGAAGAGCTTCGACGACTTCGAGTTCGAAGTCGGTGTAAAGTGCAATATTATCCCGGTCAAATGTGCCTACAACCTCAGGACCAAAACCAGAGAACCCATTCGAACCAATCAGGAAACCCTGCTCTGCCAGATCACCAACTTGCCAGGAGGCAGTATCACCCTGTTTGACCTCAAACTCTTCTTCACGCCATTCAAAGCCCGTGGCCATGAACAGAGGCATTCCGGCAAGTTCAATGCTCTTAGTCAAATCGATATTGAAGTTGTTTTCTTCCTGTATATAACCACCAGGGCTAAATCTGGTCGGGCTGTCAGGTCCGAGCGTGGCGTTGACGGTGTTGTAGATTAAAAAATCTACTTCGTTGTGACCGGTACTGGCACTTACGTCGTAGCCAATGCCATTTGCCAACTCACCACGAACACCAAATACTGCTGAGTAGTCCTCTAGCTCACCGCCAAAGCGCGGAGTAAATCCGCCTGGGAACATTTCGGTGTATGAGAAGCACTCATCACTAGACTGTGCTTCCTCATGGGTCATGCCAATACAATCATAGATACCATTGCTAGCATCCAGATCACCAATTAAGGGCTCATCATCAAGCGCATAAACGCCGGGACGAGTTTCCGGGTTCCGGAAGTAAAAGCCCCCATCTGTTTCGCGGCTGGCATAGTTACCAAAGGCATACAGCTCAGCAGTATCATTTATCTCTATGGCACTGTTAACAAAGAACTTGGTGTCGTCATTAACTTCTGGCTGGCCCCAGATCTGCGCAGGATTGGCAACATAGGTATTGCCATCTGCGATCAACTGGGCTGCATCGTCTCGCTGCACACTGCGGCTGGTAGAGTCCTGCTCACGGTACTCGAGGCTGACATTCACAAAACCAGAATCCGTCAGAGGCAGACCGAAATTCGCCGCTATCGTACTCTGATCACCATCGCCTTCAGCGGTAGTTGCATACTTGGCTTCAACCGTGCCGCCCTCCGCTGCATCCTTTAACTGAAAGTTGATAACGCCGGCAATCGCATCGGAGCCATATTGGGCCGCGGCACCGTCACGGAGGACTTCAACCTGTTTCAGAGCAATCGCCGGAATTGCGGAGATATCTGGCCCCTGGGCACCATCTGAAACACCACTTCCGAGGAAGGAAATGACGGCAGCGCGATGGCGACGCTTGCCATTCACCAGAACCAGTGTGCTATCGGGTGGCAGTCCACGCAGGTTTGCAGGGCGAACGATTGAGGCAGCATCAGAAATTGGCTTTGCATTAACGTTGTAGGATGGAACAACGTTTCTAAGCAGGTTACTGAGATCTCCATCACCCTGGTTTACAAATTCTTCTCCGGTCACGATATCGATGGGAGCGGAGGAATCTGTAGCGGAACGCCCTTCAACACGGGTACCGATTGTTATCACTTCCTCAAGGAGTGCATCTTCAGCAAAAGTGGGACTGCTTAGTGCAGCAATCGAAGCTGCCAGCAGAGAGGGAGCGCCAAAGGCTGTAAGCCAGCGCTTCTTTTTTTCATTCATAGGAGAAATACCCTGTTTTAGTTATCTCTTATTTTCTTCCGAGCCAAATCAACCAGCTTTCACTTAAACCAACTTGTGCGTTAAAGCAAAATAAATTGGCTAATTAAGGTAGTGCTCCAGGAGATCAATAATAATTTTATACGCACTTGAAAGCTCGCTTATGCAGAGGGCGGTTACCACCAATACATTCACTGCAAGAAGTGTGACAACCAGAGAAAATGCCAGAAAAACTACAATTTGCAAGAGCAAAAAAGGCAATTTAAAAATTAAGAACGACTAAAAATGTAGATACTGACAAAACTGCCAAAAATAAAATAAATCTAATTAGATGATTAAATTAAATTTTAGTACAAGGGGAAGCCAAATAGAGCGCTCATGAACAAGCAGGGTATATCCCAAATAATAACTTCTACAGAGGACAAATGAAACTTATTTGATGATTTGGGGTAAAAAAATAACCTTAACCTACTGCAATAAACATGATAAATATCATTTCCACAAACAAATACTGTGAAGATATTTTATCTTGTCAGCTCTAACTCACAGACAAACATCCACAGAAAACCCACTTAACAAAAGAGATTAATACTAAAAAACTAATGAATATGAGACAAGCAAGCCTAACAAGAGTGGATTTGTGTTATAAAAAAACCACCCACTGGCACACTTCGAAGCTAGTAGAGTGGCTTTAATAAACGTCACAGTGGAGCGTCAGTCTAACTTTTGGTTGACAAAGATATCTCTAAGTAAACCTAGCAACACTATTCAACAATCAAGTGCGAACTTTACTGCGGCTTGAGCGTGAATCTCTGTGGAGTTCATCAGGGGAGTAGAGGTATCATCTTGCGAAAGTAACATGCAAATCTCTGTACACCCTAGGATCACACCTTCGGCACCTTGATTGGATAGCAAATCCACAATACGAATAAATTCCATTTTTGAACTGTTAAGGACTCTCCCCTTACAAAGCTCTTCGTAAATAACCCGGTGGACTATCTCCCTATCGCTGGGCTCCGGAATCAAAACCTCAATCCCATACTTTTCCTGCATGTAGCCACGATAGAAATCTTGCTCCATAGTAAAAGCTGTCGCCAACAAACCGACTGTCTTTATCCCTTTGTTCTTAAGTGCTTCAGCTGTAGCATCACCGATATGTAAAAAAGGTACATCAATAGTCTCGATAATATCTCCAGCTACTTTATGCATAGTATTAGTGCACAATAAAATGCCCTCAGCACCAGCTTTTTCCAGGCATATTGCCGCCTCAACCAATAGCTTACTTGCCTGAGCCCAATCACCCTTCATTTGTAACCGTGCAATTTTTTCAAAATCGACGCTATAAAGTAGAATTTCAGCCGAGTGCAGCCCTCCTAACCTTTGAGCAATTCCTTCATTAATCAGGCGATAATAAATTGCTGTACTCTCCCAACTCATTCCACCTAAAAGGCCAATCTTCTTCATCTTTGAGCTCATCTAATATCCCTTAATACATGTTGCAAATACTAACATGAGAGAGTCGAAAGACTGATTGTAAATTGAGGGCATTCAGGAATAGCGACAACTTAATTAAAAGTACCAATTTATATAAAATCGGTACTCACTTATAAATTACATACGGACGAGATTTAATACTTTTCTTATTCTTAGTGAAAGATCAATAATCAGACACTTCTGTAGGATCAACCCGCATACAGGAAGCTATTAAGTTTCTCTTACTGAAGTTGTAACCGGACACGACACTCATCAAGTTTTCCCTTCCCAATAGCCGGTGGGTAATCTCACCAAGAGGCAATCCTTGCCGGTCCAATTCCCGTGCTTCAGTTGCAAGATTTAACAAATAATCATACTTGGCTTGTAAGCGGATTTTTCCTTTTTCTACAATCCCTCTATGAGGACAAAATATAATATCAAAATCATAGGTGAGCACTTTTTTGATACTGTGCATTAAAGTTGGAATACTTTCATCTTTACGCAATAGCTTTAACTTACTAGCTACATACAGATCAGCAGTGAATATCCACCCTCGATCCTGAACCAGATAACAGGTCATGTCTTTGGCATGCCCTGGTGCGGGGATAACAACTACCTTTTCGCCGGAGAACCTTAAATCTTCCGGTAGTGGCGCAGCTTCCGCACGCCCGGCCCTCCCCCAAATCAGCATCTGTATTGGCGGTATCCGAAAACCTCTCTTTAATATCTCTACTGTCGCCTTAGGGGCTCTTGGCTGTATACCAGTAAGCTTATAAATTGCGCCGGCGTTACCACTATGATCTTCGTGGTGATGGGTGAGGACTAATTGCCGAAAAGGTTTATTTTTTACAAACCACTTGACGTATTTCCACTGGTTACTGGGGCCGGCATCGATAATAGTGTCACCCAACCGATATACAATAAACGTTGTATTGATACCAAAGTCGAAACGGCCGACCCTTTGCGCATCCAGATCTTGATAGTCAAAAGAATCAATAACCGACACGCCACTCTCCAGCGCAAGAGACAGACCTTTAAGGAATTATAGAAGCATATCTATAAGGGCAGCCCTCCCCGGCAATTAGGAAATTTTAACTCCAACCATCCTAGGCTCAGGGAAAGAGAGTTTGATATAAGCTTAAATACGACGCAGTGACCTTAATAGTGACAGACTACTTTGTCATCTTTAAGCGCAGCTGCAGACCCAACTTGGATGTGGCGCCAGTGGTGACCCAGGCAACACGCCCGTCAGTATCGACAATCAGCAAGGTTGGCGTCACTTTCACGCCCCATTGGGCGCTTAAAACGCCATGTGGATCATTTAGAGAAGGAAAAGCAAGTTCGTGATTCCGCATGTATTCGGTAACCACCTCTTCTGTTCCAGACTGCATCGCAACACCAACAACCTGGTAATCCCGAGACAGGTCAGTCACAGCGGGGGAAACTATCCGGCAATAGGGGCACCAGGTTGCCCAAAAGTAAATTAATACTGGCCCTTTGGGGTACATTTGCTTTAGGTCAATAAGATTTCCCTGCAGCGATTGCCCCTCTAACTGAGGGGCCTGGTTCTCAGGGATATCTCTTTGGTGGAAATAACCCACGGCAGTAACCATTAGTACCGCCAAGGTGATAAATATCAACGCCTGAACCAGGAAGCTATAACGAGCTTTTTCCACCCCAAATAAACTCCTTTAGTACTTCACACTACACCCATAAGCCCGCGACGAAGACTTGGGCACAGCCAGTCCCTTCAGTGAAGCATCCAGTGCAGCAGAAACATAATTGTGTGAACTGCCTATAACCGCAGGATTGGCTGAGTCATTATCATCAATGGCTCCAGCATATACGACTTCCCCCTGAGGATTAATGATAAACATATGCGGAGTAGTTTTAGCTCCATAAGCACGCCCCATAACTCCAGAGGTATCCAGCAAAAAGGGTACGCTTGCGCCGAGGTTATGACTCTGTGCAACTGCCATAGCCTGCTCTGGCTCCAAATAGCCCTGCTTTCCTTTAGCGGAAGAAATAACCGTGAGCCAATTTACTTTCTGTGCTGTATACCTTTTTTGAAGGGACTGCATATTACCACTGCCATAGTGTTTCCTGACATAGGGGCAATCTTTATTAAACCATTCAATAACCAACCATTGGCCTGTGTAATCGGAGAGATTGTGAGTTCTTCCAGCAGCATCCACTACTGAAAATTCTGGCGCTTTTTGTCCAGGAACGGCTGCTGCCAACACAACACTCGGCAACATCAGGAATAAAAGCAAAACTCCTCTAAGTATCGAATTATTCACGTTGAAAAATAATTTCATAATTAACCATCCTCACTATTAACAGTTAAGTGCTTACTAAACAGTGCTGCAATTAAAGACTCTTGCAGCAGTGGTGGAAGTAACTCTGGTTTTTTCTCTCCTGCAGGATACCATGCATATACAGGTACAGAGTTCCTCCCTAAATCCTGCAAAGCTTGGGTAATTTCAGGGTTATAACGCGTCCAGTCGGCCCGAATTAGAAGCACGTTATTCTTTTTAAATAATGCTTGTACACTTGGGGTATCAAGCACCAGCTTTTTATTTACCTGGCAGGTAATACACCAGGCTGCGGTATAGTCGATAAATACAGGGCGCCCATTATCCAAGGCTTCCGTCAAAAGTGCCTTGTCATAACGATGCCAGTCATACGCCATTTCTGCAGGTTGCTCACCACCCTCCATACGGATTGCCGGTAGAGATATTAGCAAAATAGCAGCGACACAAATCAGACCCACTGCTCCCCCCTTTTTGGAAAAATTTTTTACTAGCCAGATTGCAAGAGTAACAACGAGCAACAGGCTTAAACCGGCCAACCAACCAGAGTCCCCAGCTAGACGCCCTAAAATCCATAGTAGCCATATCACCGTTGCGTAAAGCGGAAATGCAAGAAACTGACGCAACTTCTCCATCCATGGACCTGGAGCTGGCAGATGC
Organism: Microbulbifer sp. ABM4_008; assembly: GCF_056311705.1. Classification (NCBI taxonomy): domain Bacteria; kingdom Pseudomonadati; phylum Pseudomonadota; class Gammaproteobacteria; order Cellvibrionales; family Microbulbiferaceae; genus Microbulbifer; species Microbulbifer sp. ABM4_008. The sequence goes on from NZ_CM149970.1 coordinate 3,894,778, forward strand.
CTCAGTATTACAGGACTTGCACACATCAAAATAAATGGCGCAGCGAGCCCTAAAGCGAGGCATAAGAAGATGAGTAGAGCCTGAAGTGGAGGAATCACCACCGCTGCTCCCAGAGCTGCTCCCATAAAAGGACCGGTACAGGGGGCGGCAACAAAGACAGCTAAAACACCAGTGGTAAAGGAGCCACGGCTATTGGAGCTAGCAAGCCCCATTAATCGGTGCCCAAACTCAAAAAAGCCGCTAAAGGATAGGGCCATCAGCCAGAAGAGCATAATTAAACCAATTACCACAACCGGTGACTGAAGTTGAAAACCCCAGCCAACGGCCAACCCTCCCCAGCGTAGCGTCAATAAAGCAAGCCCCAGAGCAAGAAAAGTCACCATAATGCCGGCGCTATATAGGAAAGATTCACGCAAACGTTCGGCTGGACGATTACCACCGTTAATCAGTCCAAATAGCTTTATGGACAGTACGGGGAAAACACAGGGCATCAGATTCAATAGGATACCGGCAATAAATGCTGACAGAAGTAAAAGCCATATAGAGGTCGCGCTCGTCTCAATTCCCTCTTGGGATAAGAGGGGGGCAGAGACTTTCCAGGCCCGGCTCGAGTCTGTAATCACAAAATCGCTGCTTTCACTAACCTCAGAACCTGGCAGACGCTTGAACTTGTAGAGGAGAGTTTCATCTTCGCGCTGAACTTCTGGCTCAGACGCAGAGTACAAGTCACCATTTACGGGGAAAATACTAGGTATTTCATCGCTACGATTCCCACTGAGCTGCAAAGTAATATGCTCACTACCTCGCGCTGAAATGGATACTGGTTGCCACGGGCTCTCACTTTGTCCCCCTGGAAGCCTGTTGGCAAAGTAATTCCTTAACGCCAGATCTGTAGCTGGCCAAGCCGCCTGCTCTGCAACTGGCCGTACAAGGCTCATAGTGGCAAAGCCCGGTATGCAATCCACTTTACAAACCAACCACTCCAGGTCCGCATGCAGGGTCACCTCTTGCGTGCCCTTATCTGGGAGGAGCTGGAACAGGTAGGCAACATTCCCGGAGTACCCCAGGTTAGTAAGATGCTCTACCCGCAGGCGCGTTGGGAATGGCCATTCGATCGGCCCCAATGAAGCGCCCTGAGCCTCCATATCAAACCGTGGAGCCGCCCCTGAATCTCCAGCATTACGCCAATACACATGCCATCCAGGATCTACCTCAAAGTAGAATCCAACCGTCTCTCTCATTCCTTGGCGAAATGTATCAGGTGCCAGCCAACGCAACTTGACGTGATCACCAGATGCCGTCTCCTGTGCTACAGGGAGACCCACAACCAACAGTAACGTTAAACAGCAGATGTTGATCAGCGTGGTCTTTATTTTCAATGTGATTCTCCTTCTCGCCTAATCAACTGGTACTCCCCCTTTGGGTCAGATACAAGTTACAACATTGGCCTCACCCATCACAAAACAAAGTCTCACTATACTCCGATCATACCTAACCTAAAGAAGCGCCCAGAATGCCTGCCTTGCAGATAAGTGACGGCCGTATCCTTACTTATGATGACTATGGTGATCCAAATGGCTGGCCTGTGCTTTTCAATCATGGTTTCTCAGATTCGCGACTAATTCGCAATCCTGATAAGGACCTTACCGCATCTCTTGGCGTAAGAATCATCTCTGTGGATCAACCTGGTGTGGGGGGATCATCTCCCCATAGAGGCCGGCGAATGGTTGATTGGGGGGCGGATATTGAAGAACTGGTTAATCGTCTAAATATCGAGACATTTTCGGTAGTCGGCCATTCAGGTGGTGCCCCTCATGCACTTTCTATCGCTAACAAACTTCCCCACAGAGTCTCTAAAATTGCCCTTGCAGCCCCTGTTGCGCCACTGGACTACCCAGGAATGACTGACCTGCTAAAAAACCCGGATATCAGACTTATCGCAAAGATCCATCGTTGGCAATTTCTTACTCGTTGTCTGTGCCGATTAAGTGCATACCAAGCCAATAGCAATATACAAGATTATATTCAGCTCTTTGCAAAGAAAGACGCCTCTGATGCCGCACTGTTTATTCGAGACCCGGCACTTAAGAAAATGTTTGAAGAATCATTCTCTGCTGGAGCAACGCAGCATGGGGAGGGTTTTTTTGAAATGATAATGGCGCTTTGGGATTGGGGGTTTGATCCTCGTGAAATCACTACTTCCACCAAAATATTTTATGGTGATGCCGACGATATAATTGATATTAAAATGCCAGAATACCTCTCAAGTATAATGCCAAATAGCTCAACTCAAAGCTGGCACCAGCTGGGACACTATGCCTTTGTTAACAAGTACTGCTGGATTGAGTTGCTCAAGTCAGCTCGTAAGTAAGCCTTGCGAACTTTACGAGCAACGCTTTTATCTAGCCATCAACAGGCAAAGCCTCTACTGCACTTACCGGAACCAGGCTTGAAATAAAATCCTCAGTGGCCACATCCCAGGAATAGGTCCTGGCATGAGTAACACAGTCCGATCGGTCCAATAATAGTGCCTTTTCTATGGCCACTTGCAGATTGCTATCCAACGCTCCAACGGGGGCATCACCAATGATATCTTTCGGACCTGTCACAGGGTAGGCGGCAACGGGCAAACCACAGGCTAAAGACTCAAGATTAACCAGACCAAAAGTATCAGTTACCGAAGGAAATACAAAAACATCCGCAGCGCTGTAACATTCAGTTAAGTCCTTACCCTCTTTAATTCCCAGATATACCGCCTGTGGAAACTTCCTCTTTAATTCATTGAGCTGAGGACCATCCCCTACGATAACTTTTGTTCCCGGTAGCTCAAGCGATAAAAACTTATCCAGTGATTTTTCCACTGCAACACGCCCTACATTGAGCATGATAGGTCGAGTTAGGCCCTCAAAAAGTTTTGTCTCAACCGGATGGAATTTTTCTAACTCTACGCCTCTACGCCAGCGGGTGACACGGGCAATCCCCAAGGCTCGAGCTTCCGCTGCCATACCATCTGTAGTCACCATTGTTTGTGCTGCGGAATTATGAAAGCGACGCAGGAGACCGTGTAACCACTTCAGTGGAACTTTATAGCGAATCGATACATATTCAGAGAGACGGGATAGCCAAGATGTCGTAAAACGCAAATTATTCCGTTTGCAGTAGCCACGAACAGCCCACCCCACTGGACCTTCACTCATGATGTGAATAGCGTCCGGTGAAAAATCCTCAATAATTCGGGCAGCTTTCCCACCGGGAAATACTGCAATTTTCACCTCTTTATAGCCCGGCCAGGGGAAATTAGTAAAATCATTAGCAGAAACAATTTTTACTTGGTGTCCCCTTGCTATGAGTTCTTTCTCAGTTTTTTCCAGTACTCTGGAAACACCATTTAGTTGCTCCGGATAAGTATCCGTAGCAATCAAAATCTTCATATTTTGCACTCTTCAGCTATAGACATTAAACCTCACCTTCCACAGGCAGCCTTGATTTCATATAAAACCAGGACCATTGAAGTATAAAAAAATCACCACTTCGACACACAAGGGATTTTAGTTTGGTCACATCGATGTGAATATTTTTTGGCAATACCCTCAACTTCAGTGAGAAGATTATCATTCAGGGTTATAGGCTTGAGCCCCATCTCGATAAGCTGATCATTATTTACCAACAAATCATTTTCTGCTGATTCTTTTCTGGGGTTGTCCAAGTAGGTGATTCCTACCCCTGTCTTGCTGGAGATTATATTTGCTAGATCACTGATACGATGCGTCTCTGTCATTTGATTCAGAATTTTGACTCTATCGCCTATCTCTGGAGGATTTTCAATAGCTAACTGAATACATTGACAGGTATCCTGAATATGAATAAATGCCCGCTTCTGGCCACCAGTGCCATGAACGGTAAGTGGGTAATTAATCGCCGCTTGCATCAGGAATCGATTGAGGACTGTTCCATAATCACCATCATAATCAAATCGATTAATCAGAGATTCATCCCTCTGTGTTTGTCGGGTCTGGGTACCCCAAACGATCCCTTGGTGTAAATCAGTGACACGTACCTGATCGTTCTTGTTATAGAAGGCAAATAACAATTGATCCTGTGCCTTTGTCATATGATAGATAGAACCTGGATTACTAGGGTAAAGAATCTCCTGTTCACTCAAATACCCTTCAGTCTCTACCTGGATTTTTAAATATCCTTCGGGAATAGTGAGACCAGCTGTTCCATACCCGTAGACACCCATAGTACCCAAGTGAATCAAATGTATATCCAATCCGCTTTCCACTATAGCCGCTATGACATCATTGGTAGCATTCAAGTTATTATCAAGTGTATAACGTCTATGCCGGACAGATTTCATCGAATAGGGTGCGGCACGCTGTTCAGCAAAATGTACAATCGCGTCTGGTTTTTCCTCTTTTAAGAGAGTGAGCAATCGATCAAAATCCTGTCCGAGGTTAATATAAACATGCCTGATGGACATACCGGAAACTTCACGCCATACACGAAGCCGCTCGGACAGGTGCCTGATTGGTGTCAATGAATCAACTTCAAGCTCAATATCAATTTTTCGCCGTGATAAGTTATCAACAATAATAACTTCATAACCCGCCTCTGAAAGGTGGAGAGATGTAGGCCAACCACAAAATCCATCACCTCCCAAAATCAATATTTTCCTCACCCTACCCCCTAAAAACTCTTAGGAATTTATACAATTCGAATACACTAATATTTTTATCAGCTTCGAATTAACCTACCTCATTCAAAAGTACCAACTGCCGTGAAACGAGGCCATACAGACAAATTTATTCGATTTTTTGTGACATTGTCGTGACAATCCATATCACTATCCATGTTCCTTGTACGCCACAATGAGAAAAAATGAACCACTCGTTTAAAATATCTCTCAGCAGCTTTGTAGTTGATAGTAAGTTGGGGGCTTCCTCGCCTACAGGCGCAATAATAGAACTATCTCATTGTTTCTATATTGAAATATATGGCGACAAAGATCTTTATCGCGCCATTCAAATGAATAGTGCGCCAATTTTACTTTAAGCCTAAATACATTGAGCACTCGAACGGAAACACTATTGTTTTAGACCGATCACTCTATCCCTCTATTAGAAAGGAAAATACGCCAATAATGTTTTCAATCAAGCTAAACTTTTTTGACAATCATACGGTTCAAATTAGTCGCCCCCCCCAAAGCACCTTTCTGTAAGTAAGACAGCGATCAAATACCCTTCATCTCTGTGTCTACGCTCACAAGTACATGCTGAATTTTGATCTGGTATAGCGAACTGGCCACTCACCGAAGATAAGAAGCGTTTCCATAAACCCTATCAACAAAGGTGAAATTAAATTCCACAAACAGATGAGTTATTAGCCTACAAACCATGTGTCACCTGAAGACAATACGAATCCACAATTGGGGAATTCACTCTTAATCGAAAATAATTATAAGTTTTTCAAAATATCCATTGCCTTCAGTAACGTTAATAACCAGCACTTTTTCCTAAATCTAATGTCACAACCACCAGGAATAGGGACTTTCCGTGAAGCAGGAAAGCCTGTCACCGAAAGGCAAATATGCAAATACCTACCCTTTCAAAGGAACTTATTTATCACAAACGGCAACTAAAAAAGCCGAAAAACAAAAACATAGCCGCGTACTAGCGCGGTAGGTTATGGGCAAAATCGACACAATCGGGATCGCATTTTAGATCTTTAGGCCAGTTAATCTGAGCTTTAAAATCTGCTATCGCAATACTGTATCTCCCGTGGTCTTGACGCCTGCCATAAGTGGCAGAACAGGCACAGTTCTACCTATAAGAAGCTTGCAAGGATGCTGTTAAACCTTTACTGGATGCACTTTGCGAGATAAAAATGTTATTACCAAAATCTCTATCAATTTTTCCTTGTAGCACAACTGATAATCAGTTTTTTGGGGAATCGTGCTTAAAAGAAAAGTGGTCGAGTGTCTCCGCATCGAGTGCATTTTCGTAGAAGAACTCACCTTACGTCCGCTCAATATCAGTACCCGGAGATATAGCTGATGATACTTAAAAAACACCTATTGCCTGTCACTATGGCAATATCGGCTTTAACATTTAATGCCACTCCAGCGCTTGCCGACTTTGGTTCCAAGCACGATAAAAACCGAGTTCCCAAGCACGCAAGAAAAAACCAAAGACAGCAAAGAACCACTCCCTTCGACTTCAGTGAAGTCTTCGATACCGTACAGATATTGCATGCTGGAGCAATTGAAATTCACCTGGGTGGGCATTTGGAGCAATCTGATCTCGAATCCATGGAAACCCTGGAAGCCTATGTTCATGCTTTTGAGGAAGGCGATGAATTATTCGAGATGAATTACAACGCTCTCGACGGGGTCGGGGTCAATGTGGGCAACGGCAAAAGATTTACCAGCTTCCCAAGGCCCGACCTGAAAGGACCTAATGCATGGGCGAATGTCCTGCCCCATCGTGCGACAGGCCCCAACGGTGATTCCTGCATCAGCTGTCACAACGTACCGGTAGCCGATGGCGGTGGTGGCGTGAACGATAATGTGATTCGTATGGACCCTGAACGTAAGCAAAAAGGCTTTATCGAGCGCCAGTCGCCCCACCTGTTCGGTATGGGGGCTGTACAGTTGGTAGCGGAAGAAATGACTACCGAGCTGCACACTTTGCGGGATGAGGCTATCAGTGAGAGCTGCTCATCCGGCACAGATACGACTGTCGCACTAACCGCAAAAGGCGTTAGCTTTGGTGAGATCTCCGTCTCCTGTGATGAGGTCAACTACGATAATGTTGAGGGCCTCGACACTGACCTGGTAGTCAGACCCTTTGAGTGGAAAGGCTTAACCGGATTTGTACGCGCATTCGTTCGCGGCGCGGCACACCAGGAGCTGGGCATGCAGGCCACTGAACTGGTCGGTGATGCAGACAGCGACTTTGATTCGATCACTAACGAGCTCAGCGTTGGTGACATTACCGCGTTAACTATCTACAACGCAGCACAGCCCCGCCCGGTGACAAAAATCGAGCTTAACAGCGTGATCGATTCCCTAACCGAGGAAGAGCAGGAGACTTACGGCTTACCACTAAGCGACGGAGAAATCGCCAGTATCGAAAATGGCGAAGAGCTATTTAGCTCTATTGGCTGCGCCTCTTGCCACTCCCCTGAGATGGAAGTTGCATCACCAGTCTTCTATGAACCCTCTCAGCACGCCAACTACCGCGATGAGACTTATCCCGCAGGCGATATAGCCGGCCTACCTAGCAGATCCCTGCAATTTAACTTGCTCACAGAGATCATGGATAACCCCCAGGAGCTTCCATCCGGACAAACGCTGGGACAGTTTGAGGAATCGGAAAATGGCGGAGCAATAGTCCGCTTGTATGGCGACCTTAAGCGTCACGATATGGGCACAGCCATGGCCGAGGAAATTGATGAGGGCAATGTGGGAGCCTCTGTATTCCTCACCGAAAACCTCTGGGGCGTTGGCTCAACACCACCTTATCTACACGATGGACGCGCTACCACTATGACCGAGGCGATTGTCTATCACGGTGGTGAAGCTGAATCCAGTAAAGAACAGTTTAATGCGCTGAGTGACACTGAAAAGGCAGACCTGGTCAACTTCCTGGATAATCTGGTGCTCTATCTCGCGGAAGAGTAAACACTAGGTCACCGCTATAGACCTGAAGCGGGGCGGCCTCAGGCTCGCCCCGCCTCTCTTTATCCCTCCCTAATCGGGAACATTTCGCTGGTGCCATTCAGCCAGGGACTCTTCAGGGTAGCTTCCAAACATTTCGTCCCCTTCCCGTATATCTGGCTGCACCCAACCCGGAGCAGAATCCAGCATCATATGGCTACGAACCGGCGGTACCGGCAACTCAGAGTCAATCGCAGAAGCGAAGGGGTGTACCAGTTCTGGCCAACGCGGGTCCCAAAGCCATAACGCACTGCCACATCTTGAACAAAAATGTCGCCGTGCCGGACTTTTCCCGCCATTTTCCTGACCCGTTATCCCAATTACAGCCTGATAGATACTTAAATATTCTTCGCCCTCCACTTTCAGGGTTTGGAAATCTGCCCCCAGGTTAATGGCAAAGCCCCCTCCTCCAGCTGTCTTTCTGCATATTGAGCAATAACAGCGATTGAAGGGATAAGGTTGCCCGGCGTTCAGGCTGAACTTAACCGATTGGCAGTGGCAAGATCCTTTGAGTTTCACAGTAGGTTCCCAGACTTTTACCTTTCGTTCGACAGGTGGTCAGAATGGCGGTTTTACGAACTGCACAGTTTCTTGTGCCATATTTATCGATGACTGAGATTGCTACACAGATCATAAGTGTATCCGGGCTAAACTGTTTCACCCATCCCCAATGAGACTCAGGGCGTCACACCAATGAATGAACCTATCAGGCATGATAAGTGGCAGGCTCTAGAGTACGTAAACGCCTCTGACATGCAGTGGCGCCACGCTATGGAAGCCATACATCGCTGCGATTATCGCCAAGCTGGCACTATTCTTGATGTGGGTTGTGGCGATGGCAAGGTAACCCGCTATTTAGCTGAGCGTATGACAAATGGCAGGATTATCGGTATTGATCTAACCGAGGATATGATTTGTTATGCTAATAAAAATTACGCCAATATACCCAACCTATCCTTCGAGCAAATGAGCGCAGACGAAATCCAGTTCGACTGCAAATTCGACATTATTTTTTCTTTTAGTTGTTTACACTGGGTAGCGGACCAAGCTCAAGTCTGGAATAGTTTTTATAAATATTTAAAAGTTAACGGTAAAGTAGTTTGTGGTTTTCAGGTTGATCATGAAAATTTCTGGGAGACTGTATACGAGGAACAAGAAACAGCTACATGGAAACCCTATTTTGAAAGTTTTCACGATCCTTATAATCACTATACGCTAGAGGAAATGCGGAACTATGCCGAAGAAGCTGGCTTCTACTTACCCCGATTCGATGAAATCTACCATGTGGAAAACTTTCAAACCTGGGAAAAGCTCACTACCTTCTTTCTATCATGGGTTCCCCAGTTCCGCCATCTAGGCCACCCAGAAAGAGAGCAGTTTGCCGACCAGGTAATGAACAAATACTATAAGAAAATCCACCCGGAAATGAGAAAGGATGCTGGGGTAAGAATCAAACGATTTATTATTGAGGCAGAGAAATAGATTCTCTTCAAGCTTTCCTCATAGCACCAACACTCTCACCTGCTACCACAGAGGGTTCTGATATATTTTTATAAATAATAGTTGCACCAATTATTAACATAATTAACTCAATCAAGTAGTGAGTGCCACTTAAAGTTAAATACACAATAGATTCTTCAGGGAATAGTGGATAAATTGATACACCTAGATAAGCTACCACCAGACTAACACACAACCAACGCTTTAGCCGCCCCGTTATCATCCGAGTCAATATAAAGAAGGCATAGGCAAAAGCAATAGATATCAATGTAAAATAGGGATAGATAATATCTATCAAACTAGGTGCAAGCCCCTCAGAAGATTCATCATAATTTAGTGCTATCAGGAAAGGTTTTAAAAAACTCAATATATTGCTTAGTAATGGCCAGGCAAGCAACCCAAAAATAAATACCCTTAGCGATTCCCTGATCACAAAACACCCTTCTTCTGCAACTCTTAATCCAGAAGCAACGATCATCTTAACAAATAACTTTGCATCGAAATTGGCTACTGGCTAGTACGTAATGAAAACCTAGAGTCTAGGCATCTCATCCAAGTTAACCTGTAAGCATGAAGCAATCAAATTTTTCTTGCAGAAGTTATAACCAGTCAAAGCGCTGAACAATCCTTCTTTACCTAATAAACGCAAAGTAGTCTCTTCTAAGGGCAGTCCCTGCTGCGTCAACTCCTGCGCCTCTCCAGATAGATTAAGCAGGTACTCATATTTTTTATTCAACTGCTGCCAACCATCCTCTACCACACCTCTATGAGGGCAAAGGATAACGTCAAATGAATGATCCAGGACTCCCTTTATACTTTTCATTAATGTAGGGACATCTTCATCAATACGCAGGAACTTTAAGTAGTTGGCAATAAATAAATCAGCACTAAACAGCCAGCCACGCTCAGGTAACAAATAGCAGGTCATATCCTTTGCATGCCCGGGACTAAATACTGGTAATACTTCTTCTTCACCAATGTAGACCTCCGCTGGGAGAGGTGCTACCTCCGCTTTTCCCGCAGTTCCCCAGAAAAACTTCTGCATCGGGGGAATTCGGAAGCCTTTTTTTAATATACCAATAGTCAGATCCGGGGCCACCGCCTGCACACCGGTAAGTTTCTGGATAGCGCCGGCATTGCCACTATGGTCTTCATGGTGATGAGTCAGCAATAACTGCTTTAGCGGTGCGCTTTGTATAAACGGCTTGACATACTTCCACTGATTGCTGGGACCCGTATCAATTACGGTTCCATTGAGGCGATAAACAACAAAGGTTGTATTAACACCCATATTGACTCGGCCGACGCGAATAGCATCTAAGCCTTGATAATTAAAGGTTTCACGTACTGGCATAGCTGTGCCCTTAGATAGCTAGGCGTTATTTTTAGGCGAATGCCGTATCTTGGGGAATTGTATTTCCCATGAAAATGAATGACATATCCGTTCCGAACCCTAGACAGTTATGGAGGAGACACATCCTGACTTACTGCAGAATACTGAAACTAGCTGGTCGAGGGTTATTCTAGTGCCACCACTTCTATTCCGGCATCGGTATAACGCCAACGCAAATTGAATTCACACAATTGCATGCCATAAGTGCGCTGTGGATCGGTCTTTTGGTATGCCGGTCTTGGATCCTGGGATAACACCTGTTCAATTAAACGGGGGAGATCTGTACCCCAGTCATCGCGGTAGGCTTTGGCTTTATTCAGAACTGACTCGGGGATAGTAACGGGAATTTGCACTGGAGCTGCGTCAGCAAATTCACTTTGCGCATGCGTTAACGCATCCGCATAGGGAACATAGGGTTTAATATCCAATACTGGCGTACCATCGACCAAATCTGCCCCGGCAACTATCAACTCCACTTTAGGAGAGGTGCGTACCTCCAGAAGACGAACTACTGACAGCCCGATATTATTGGGACGAAAAGGCGAGCGAGTGGCTAGTACACCCAGTTTCTTATTGCCGCCCAAACGAGGCGGGCGCACTTTAGCTGACCACTGCCCAGCGGCTTGGTGAAATTGGAACACTACCCAGATATGGCTATTTTGCTCCAGACCGGCAACTGCATCTGGCGTATCCAGGGGAGGTAACAACGCAATACTGGCGCGACTGGCATCCGCCAATAGTGGCTGGCGGGGCACTCCAAACTTTTCTCCAAAGCAGGAATGCACCCGCGCAATAGGCTCTACAACCATTTAAATTCCAAACACTTTATAAGGAAGCCTCTGAATAACTCCGTAATACCTCTGCGGGTCTTGAAGGCCCGCCCTTCGGGGCTTGCAGAGCGATTCACACTCCGCGTTGCGACTTCTTGAAAGGTCTAGACATTCCTGCGAAGCCGCGCCTTGATTGTGAGCCGCTCTGTAAGCCAGAGACATCACAGAGTTATTCCGAGGCTCCTAAACTACTTATCAATACCGCCGACACACAGATATTTTATTTCCAGGTAATCCTCAATACCGTACTTTGAGCCCTCGCGTCCCTGTCCGGATTCTTTTACACCGCCAAAGGGTGCCATTTCGTTGGAAATAATACCCTCATTGATACCGACCATACCGTATTCAAGCCCCTCTGCAACACGCCAAATACGACCGATATCCCTGGAGTAAAAATAAGAAGCCAGACCAAATTCCGTATCGTTGGCCATTTTAATGACTTCCTCTTCAGAGGAGAATTTATATAGCGGAGCTACCGGACCGAAGATCTCTTCTTTGAACAAGTGCATTTGATCGGTGGCCCCACCCAATACTACGGGAGAATAAAAGCATTCCCCCATAGTACTGGGACCACCAGCAACTAGGGTTTGCGCGCCTTTTTGCAGCGCATCTTCCACCAGAGATTCCGTTTTCTTCACTGCTTTGATGGTAATCATAGGGCCCATGTCGACACCGCTATCAAAACCACTGCCCATGGAAAGCTGGTTTACCGCAGCGGAAAATTTCTGTGCAAATTCATCGTAAACACCTTCCTGCACGAAAATGCGATTGGCGCATACACAGGTTTGACCGGCATTGCGATATTTACAAACAATTGCGCCCTTTACAGCTTCGCCAATGTCAGCATCATCAAAAACAATAAGTGGGGCATTACCGCCCAATTCCATAGAGGTTTTTTTCATGGTTGCTGCACACTGGGCTTGCAGCAATTTTCCGACAGCAGTAGAACCGGTAAAAGTAAATTTCCGCACTAAGGGATTGGCCGTCATTTCTGCGCCAATCTCCGGTGCCTTATCCCCTGCGACAATATTAAAAACACCTGGGGGGATCCCCGCTTCCTCAGCGAGAACTGCGAGTGCCAGTGCGGATAGAGGTGTTTCGGAAGCGGGCTTGGCAATAAATGGACAGCCTGCGGCAATAGCGGGAGCCATTTTGCGTGCGATCATAGCGCTGGGGAAATTCCATGGCGTTACAGAACAGGTCACACCAATCGACTGCTTGATAACCAAGAGCCGTTTATCACTGGAAGGCGGGCTAATAACATCCCCGTAGACGCGCTTGGCTTCTTCCGCAAACCATTCGACATAATTAGCACCATATACAATTTCGGTACGGGACTCTGTCAGTGGCTTGCCTTGCTCTGCGGTCAAAATAATGGCTAGATCATCGGCGTTAGCAATTATCAGCTCATACCAGCGCCTGAGTATTTTCGCTCTTTCTTTTACCGGAGTATCGCGCCAGGCAGGCCAGGCTTTACCAGCAGCTTCTATAGCACGGCGAGTCTCATCTGCCCCCAAGTTGGCGATACTGGCAACCGCCTTGCCAGTTGCCGGGTCCAACACATCGAAGGTATCGCCAGAATCAGCGTCAATCCACTGGCCATTGATATAGGACTGGTTGCGCAGCAATGCAGGATTCTTCAGCTTCAACATCGTATTCTCCTTGTGGTTTCTTCCCTGGCCCCGTCAAAAACGGGATCACTGGTACGATAGAAATCCCACAATGCCATTCCACTGTGGGTTAAGGCTGTAGAAGCTGGAGTGGTGCGCAAACCGGCAGTATCCCTTGCCGGCTTACAGGTAACCTAAGTTACCGCCTCTTATTTTTTCTTCTTTTTAACAAACTTCATCAGGCGGCGTTTCTTGGCCTTCTGGCGGTCACTCAGCTTGTTCTTTTTGTCCGCGTAGGGGTTAGCGCTGGTGCGGAACTCAATTTTTACCGGAGTACCGTGCAAATCCAGAGCCTTGCGGAAAGTCTTCTCCAGGTAGCGCACATAATGTGCCGGTACCTGCTCAGTCTGGTTACCGTGGATCACAATAACCGGCGGATTTTGTCCACCGGCGTGAGCGTAGCGCAATTTGATACGATGTCCGTGCACCAAAGGTGGTTGGTGCTCACTTACCGCCCACTCCAGAATACGAGTGAGGTGATTAGTGGATAGTTTGTCTGTAGCGCTCTGGTAAGCACCCTCAATGGACTTGTACAGATGCCCAACACCGGTGCCATGCAGTGCAGAAATAAAGTGCACATCAGCAAAGTCCACAAAGCGCAGGCGGCGCTCCAACTCGGCTTTCACATAGTCGCGATGATCCGCTTCCAGCCCATCCCACTTGTTCAGGGCAACTACCAGCGCGCGTCCCGCCTGTACTACGCTGCCCATCAGGTGCATATCCTGGTCTACCAGGCCTTCGCGGGCATCAATCACCAGCACCACCACGTTGGCATCTTCCACCGCCTGCAAGGTTTTGACGATAGAGAACTTCTCCACCGATTCCTTGATATTTTTCCGGCGGCGAATGCCCGCAGTATCGATCAGGGTGTAAGGCTTTTCGTCGCGTTCATAATTGATATAGACGCTATCGCGGGTTGTGCCGGGCTGATCGTAGACAACAACCCGGTCCTCACCCAAGAGGCGGTTAACCAGGGTGGATTTACCCACATTGGGGCGGCCCACAATGGCAATCTTGATTCCGGTCGCTTCCTCGGTTTCCTCTTCAACTTCCTGCTCAGGCAGGTCCTCGATGACCCGCTGCATCAGGGAGCGAACACCGCGCCCGTGGGTAGCAGTCGTCGGGAAAAGCTCACCAATACCCAACTCATAGAAAGGTGCCAGGGCAATATCCGGGTTTACCCCATCAACTTTGTTGGCCACCAGAAAAGTGGGCTTGGAGCGGGTGCGCAAGCGCTCGGCAATCATCTCGTCGGCTGGGGTCAGGCCGGCGCGGCTGTCCACCAAAAAGAGTACGAAGTCTGCTTCTTCGATGGCCTGCATAGATTGTTCGGCCATAGCCGCATCGATGCCTTCTTCGCCACCGGAAATACCACCGGTATCGACCAGTAACAGCTTGCGCCCGTCGATCTCCGCTTCACCGTACTTGCGATCGCGGGTAAGCCCGGCGTAGTTGGCCACCAAAGCGTCGCGAGACTTGGTCAACCGGTTAAAAAGTGTGGATTTGCCCACATTGGGGCGCCCGACCAGGGCAATTACTGGCAGCATACAAATTCTGGTTTTAGCCGTATAAAAAAATACAAAAGCCCGCGCGAGGCGGGCGATTTCAACTTGCCTGCGCAGCAGGCTCCTTTTGCGGGCTCTAAGCCCTAAGGCGGACAGCCTGTCCGCCTCTCGTCAGTTGGCTGCGATTATCAGGTATCAGCGAGGCGCAGAGCTGATAACTTGCCGTCATCCGACAGCACAAATATCAGGTCGCCATCAACCAGAATGGGGATGCGAATCGCATCACCGTCCACCTGCTCGCGGCCAATAAATTGTCCGGAATTGGGGTCCAGCACATGCAGGTAGCCTTCCAGATCTCCCACAACGACCACGTCCTGGAAGAAAGCCGGTCCGCTCAATTCGCGGCGCAATAGTTCGTTATTACTCCACTCGATCTGGCCGCTGCCCACATTGTAGGCATAGACGCTACCGGAGGCATCACTGAGGTAGACATGGCCACCACCTACTGCCACTTCGTGGTGGGTAGAGGCATCGCGAGCCCAGAGGCCGCGGCCATTATCTTTGGACAGGGCGACAACACGGCCCTGGTAGCTGGCGGCAAACACCAAATCACCGCGCACTACTGGAGCACCGTCGATATCAACTACCCGCTCCAGCTCCGCAGAGCCCTGGGGAATAGCGACTCGCTGTTCCCAGCGCTGAATGCCATCGCGGGCGTCCAGGGCCAGCAGTTTGCCGTTATCCAGGCCGGCAATCACCATACCACCGCTAATAACAGGTGCTGCAGTACCGCGCAGGGTCAGTACTGGCAAATTGGTATTGTGGCTCCACAACTCTTCACCGCTGGTAGCGTCGAGGCCAACCAGCTTGCCATCTACGGTCTGCAGGACAACCACGCCAGCACCGATCGCTGGAGCGGCAACTACTTCGCCGGAGACCTGGTAATTCCATAGCTCAGCGCCGTTTTCGAGATCCAGAGCCACAGCGCGGCCGCGGTAGTCGGAGACTACCGCCATGCCCAGGCCAGTGCCCACACCACCGCTCAGATCTACATCCAGATCTGTCTCCCAGAGCTTGCGCCCGGAGCTGCGATCAAAAGCACTGATTTCACCATCGCTGCTGGCAGCTATCAGGCGACCATCGATAAGGCTCGGCTGCAGCATCGCGTAACGCTTTTGGTCAATACCGCCAATATCGGCAGACCACACCTCTTGCAGGGCAACAGTGGAGTTAATATCCACCAGTTCGACGGGGTCGACATCTTCCTTCTCGTCATTAGAGGCACAGGCAGCCAGGGCCACCGCTAGCGCCACCGCTGCAGTGCGACCCGCAGCGCGATTCAGAAATCCCATTACTCGTCTCCCTCAGATACAGGCTCGGTTTGGTTCTGAGCGTCACTGCTCTCGGTTACCGCCAGGCTTTCAGCCTTCAGGCGCAGAAGTTGGGTGTTGCCCGCTTGCTCTGGCAGAAGCTCTGTCAGTGCTTGCTCGTACGCGGCACGCGCACCGGCGATGTCACCCTTTTGCTTCAGGATATCACCACGAGTCTCAGAATAAAGGGCCGCGAATGCCGGGGGTATAGTGCCCTCGAGCAATTTCAGGCCTTCATCGGACTCACCACGGGCCGCCAAAACAGCGGCCAGGCGGCGTTTAGCGAGCAACTCCAGGCTTGCTTCACTGGTGTTGTCGAGTACCCACTGCAGCTGCTGCTCGGCAGCTTCCAGGTCATTGCTCTCCGCTGAAATAGCCGCGAGACGCAGTGCAGCCTGGCTGGCGTAGATACGCTTGGCAAAATCATCTTTCAGCTGCTCGGCCACATTCTTGGCAGTGGTAAGCTGCTTGTTGTCCGGTTGATTGTTGTTGGCGGAGACCGCTTCAACGAAAGTCTGGTACAGGTCAGAGGCCGCTTCAGCCTTAGTGCGCTGATCTCCCTGCCACCACTGATAACCGAAGTAACCGGCCAGGGCCAGCACGACGCCAGTCACAATTCCCTTGCCATTTTCCGCCCACCAGCGCTTCAGCGTTTCTATTTGTTCTTGTTCGGTAAGATGCTCAGCCATTGGGTAATTTGCCTTTCCTATAGATTACTAACTTTCCCGGCGGGGGCCTCCGCCTCCCTCAGTGTTTCTTTCAGCCTTGCAGCAGTGCTGCCAGCTCTTTCGGTGCCAGCGTTTGCTGCGGTTGGTCAGCGCGAAGGTACTTCACAGTTATCTGACCACTTGCAGCCTCATCTTCGCCGATAATCAGCGCATAATCGGCGCCGCTCTTATCAGCTTTCTTCATCTGGCTTTTAAAGCTTCCTCCACCACAGTGCAACTGCAGTCGCAACCAGGGCAGCTCGTCGCGCAATTGCTCGGCGGCTGTCATGGCAGCTGATTGTACATCACCAACGGCAACCAGGTAGGCATCTACCTGTTGCGAAAGGGACTCAGGCAACACTTCTAGGGTTTCCAGCATCAATACAAGACGCTCAACACCCAGGCCAAAACCCACTCCCGGAGTGGCTTTGCCACCCATCTGTTCTACCAGGCCGTCATAGCGGCCACCGGCACACACAGTGCCCTGGGCACCGAGGCTGTCGGTCACCCACTCAAATACAGTTTTTCCGTAGTAGTCGAGACCGCGCACCAACTTGGGATTGATCTCATACTTAACGCCTGCCCCGTCCAAAAGTGCCTTTAACTGACTAAAGTGGGCGGCGGATTCCTCATCAAGGAAGTCCAGTAGACAGGGCGCATCCGCCAGCAGTTCCTGGGTTTGCGCATTTTTGCTGTCGAGAATTCGCAGCGGATTGCGCTCCAGGCGGCGCTGGCTGTCCTCATCCAGCTGGTCACGACGCTCACTTAAATAAGTGACCAGCGCATCCCGATAAGCAGCACGGCTCTCGGCGTTACCCAGGGAATTGAGCTGTAAAGTCACGTGTTCGCTAATACCCAGCTGACGCCACAGTCGCGCAGTCATGATCAGGATTTCTGCATCGATATCCGGCCCTTGAATGCCAAACACCTCGACACCAAACTGGTGGAACTGACGCAGGCGCCCCTTCTGTGGGCGCTCATAGCGGAACATAGGGCCGAAATACCACAGGCGCTGTGGCTGGTTCAGCAGGTTGCTCTGGATTGCCGCACGCACAGTGCCCGCTGTGCCCTCAGGGCGCAGGGTAACGCTGTCACCGCTCTTGTCATCAAAGGTGTACATTTCCTTCTCGACAATATCGGTAGCCTCGCCCACCGCGCGGCAAAACAACTGGGTCGACTCCAGGTAGGGAGTGCGAATTTCGGTGTAGCCGTAGCGACTAGTAAGTTCACTCAGTGTGGCTTCCACGTACTGCCATACCGGGGACTGTTCCGGTAGCAGATCGTTCATGCCGCGAATTGCGCGAAGCTGTTTCAACGCTGTTCCTTAATTTTTCACTCAATTAATTGGGTCTGGCGCAGGGAGCTGTTGCCCTCTACGCCTTGGCGATGATATCCGCTTCGCGCTCGGCCTTGGCGGCCGCCTTCTCGCGAATCAAACGCTCTAAATCATCCACCAGATTTTCATTCTTAAACTTGCGGTCTGGCTGCCCATCCACATAGATGGCATGGCTCGGGGTACCACCAGTCAGGCCTACATCGGCTTCTTTCGCTTCGCCGGGGCCGTTGACGATACAACCAATTACTGCCACATCCAGCGGTGTGGTCACATCTTCCAGGCGCGTCTCCAGCTCATTCATAGTTTTCACCACATCGAAGTTCTGGCGCGAACAGCTGGGGCAAGCAATAAAGTTAATACCTTTACTGCGCAGACGCAGGCTTTTGAGCAGATCCCAGCCCACTTTGACCTCTTCTACTGGGTCTGCAGCCAGGGAAACCCGCAGGGTGTCACCGATACCGTCGAGCAGGAGGGCACCGAGACCAATCGCCGACTTCACTGTGCCGGCACGCAAGCCACCAGCTTCGGTAATACCCAAGTGCAGCGGTTGCTCAATCTGCTGGGCCAGCTTGCGATAGGCAGCCGTGGCCATAAAGATATCGGATGCTTTTACACTGACTTTGAAGTCCTGGAAGTCCAGGCTGTCGAGGATCGATACATGGCGCAGCGCCGACTCTACCAGAGCATCCGGCGTGGGCTCGCCATACTTTTTCTGCAGGTCTTTTTCCAGGGAGCCCGCATTGACACCGATACGAATCGGGATATTCAGATCGCGCGCTTTATCCACTACGGCCCGAATACGCTTCTCTCGGCCAATATTGCCGGGGTTAATACGCAGACAATCCACCCCCAGGTCTGCAACCCGCAGGGCGATACGGTAATCGAAGTGAATGTCTGCGACTAACGGGACATTCACCTGTTTTTTAATTTCTCCAAACGCCTCTGCGGCATCCATGCTGGGCACAGAAACCCGCACTATATCGGCTCCAGCCTGTTCCAGGCGCTGGATCTGGCCAACAGTAGCTGCTACATCGCAGGTTTCGGTGTTGGTCATACTTTGCACCGAGATCGGGGCATCCCCTCCGACCGGTACATCACCCACCATGATCTGGCGCGACTTGCGGCGGACAATGGGAGATTCAAATTGCATAGGCTGACCTGGTGGTATTACTGATAAAAATCGAGGGGAGATTATAGAGAGATTGGGCGCAAACCTACAGGGTTCGCGCCCAAACGGGGAAGATCATCTTAATCGCCGACAATCAGACGGCGAGTGCGGCGGTCGCCAATAGGCTGGCTGTCGATAGTTTCATCGCGGTAAACCACATGGGTTGCACGGGCATTTCCCAACATCAGCTCAAATGGAGCATCTCCATCTAAAGATTTGGCACTGCCAGCAGCTTGGACCCCTGCCAGTAAAATCACACCTTGTGCGTCTTTCACCTCAACCCAGGCATCTTCATCAAAGCGAAGCCGCAAAGCGCCTTTCAGGGCCTGGTCCAACTGGGCTACTTGGGCGGGAACAGGCTCAACCACTTTTTCCACAGAAGCAGCGGGTTTATTCTCCACCGTTTTAGCACTGCCAACCTCAAGCTGAACATCAGCAACTCCATTTGATGCTGGTGCAAATGGCTCTGAGCTCAACTCTTCAACTGCAACTTCCTGCCCCTCTACTTCAGTAACCGGATCAGTTACAACTTCACTGGCAACGGGGGCTTCGGCAACCAGGTCCGCAGCATCCTCACCCATGGGCATACCGGGAATATTGACTGGAGTACCGTACTTCCACCAGAAGACACCACCCGCGAGCAACAGGGGAATCAGGGCCAGGGCACCATGTCCGCGCTTGCGCTCAGGGCGAAATGCCTCGGCTTTGGTGGTTCGCCGGGATTCACTGCGCTGTGCTGGCTGCGGCCGATCCCTATCATAGGCTTCCAAAGCCGGCTCAGCAGGAATATTCAACTCGCGACAAATATTGCGGATATAGCCTCGCGTGTAGACAGCTTCTGGCTGCTTTTCATAATTATCGCTTTCTATCCACTCAACTGTGTTATCAATAATACACAGGCGCTGCGATAACTCCTCTCGGGACAGCCCGGCCGCTTCCCGAGCCGCCAGCAAAAGATTGCCAGCGGACCCCTTAGAAGTTTGCGTATTGGATACGACCTCACCACCTTCGCAGTGTTCGGGACTACTATCCGTCATTACCACTCAACTCCTGATATTTCAGTGTCTCCGCAGAGTACGGGTACAAATTCTTCAAAGCAAGGGCGTAACTCCGCTCCTTGTCACGATTGCCAAACACCTTCTCGATACGAATCCCAAGCCACAGTGACTGGGGTGTCTGGCGATTCTTTTCACTAAATTGATCCAGGTACGCCTTGGATTTTGCATAATCACCGGCGTTAAATTTAAGCTCAGCCATTTCGATCAACGCCAGCGGCAAATCGGAGTTCAGCGCTAACGCCCTGGCATAGGCCCCTTCTGCCTTGTCAGTGAAGCCCAGACGCGCGGCCGTACGGCCGTAGTTAACCAAGGCAAAAGATCGACGATTATAGGTGAGGTCTGTAGAGGCGAGTTCGAACTGTTTGAGGGCCTCTTTGTAGCGCTCTTGTTTATAGAGAAAAACGCCGTAGTTAGTGTGAGCCATGGAAAACCCGTCGCTATAGCGCAAGGCTTTCTTGAAGTGAGACTCCGCAATATCCAGCTCACCATCCGCTTGATAAAGCAGTGCCAGACCGTGATGTGCCAGCGGGTTCTTTTTGCCCAATTCCAAAGCACGATTAAAATGACGGCGGGACTGCTCCCTGCTGTTGGGGTCCCGCAAATAGCGAAGCCCCAACTGAACATGGGTCTCCAATGCCTTATCCAGGTCAACTTCCTTGCGCTCGGGCATCCCAGAGGTTACACACCCCCCCAGCAGAGTACCGAGTAGCACCAGGAGCGACAGGCTCTTAAATTTCGCGGACACTACATCACCTGTATCTTTATTTTTCACTTATCGGCCCAGCGAGATTGCGCGGGTGTCACCAATACACCAATGAGTGCTAACGCCAATCCCTGGACAAAGCAAGCCCGCAAAACACAGCAAAACCCAACATCGACCACCGGCATCCACTGGCAGTGGTAAAAGTACATATCGGTATTTTGTGTGAGAAATCTGATTCCGCCTCAGCTGGCACTTTCCAAATCCCTATACTGCCGGAAAGCCTTGCCAGTTGCAGCCCTAAAACCCAATCAATTCCATTTAGTGATGACTTTGTCGAGTATTGTCAATCCGCCAGTACCGGTGTACCGGCGGAATAAATAAAAAGGGCTTAGAAGAGTTAGAGTTGATTACCTTCCTGGTCTACCGCATCCAGCTGCATGCCATCTGGACCAGTGTCCCGCGGCGGAATCAATGACTGGACTGCATTGGAGTCAGTATTTGCCGCATCTGGATCAGTTAGGGTTTCGAGGAACGCTACCAGTAAATCAACTTCCTCGTCATCCAAATTCACAGCGCCGTCGCCATTTTCAGCCAACAGTACTTCAGTCAGTGCCTGGCCATTGGGCGCAACTTTCGCGGCACACTCATCCACCTCTGCAAACTGATCCAAATCGCACATCTCACTGTTGGTGAAATACTGGGAAACAGAGTCGGCTCGACCAGTGTAGTGCTCGACATTTCTTTTCAATGTACCGAACTGACCTGCGTGCCCCCAGGGGCCAGTAAGCGCCACATTAAGCAGCGTTGGCGTGCGGAAACTGCCGCTTCCATTACCACCCAGGTCAGCGCCACTGCCACTCTCATCTTTACCAACACCAATCTGTGGATAACTGACAGCTCTCAGCCCCTGATTAGAGAAAAAGGCTCCTGAGTGGCAATTTGTACACCCTGAATTTCGTGTCATAAAGGTAATTGCCCCTCGCTTTTCATCGTTATTGAGGGCCGCAAGGTCTCCATCAACATAATCAAAGAAGGGGTTATCGATAAAAATTTGCACCGCTTCGTAAGAGGCAATTGCCTCTGCAATTCTGCTGAAGTTAATTGCCGAATCGCCAAATGCTGCGGTAAACATTGCACCCCACGAGTCCTGGGCTAATTTTTCAGCGAGAATATCCTCACGATAATCAGTAAAACCATCATCGCTGGTATCGTCGTAACCGAACTGGGTAATATCCCCCATCTCAGCAGCTTCTGTGACCGGGAAGTGGGCTTGGGCCATCATCAGTGCGAGGGTACCAGTACCCACGGCCGCCTCTGTGTTGCGAGTAACATCCCGGGAGTCTGTCCTGAGCCCTCCATTACCATTGATCGCCACTCGGTTATCCCAGAACAAGCCATTATCCCAAAGGGCTACATTGCAGATAGGCTGGGCATTTCGCGGTACCAGCGGAACTTCATTCTGGCCGTCGGAGCGACCGGGACCGACTAATTCAGCATCAACGGGATCAACACCAACTGGCATGGACAGGTCATCACCACCACAACCTATTGCCGGGTGGTGGCAGGAAGAACAAGATGCATCACCATCAGCGCTCAGGTTTTTATTGTGAAACAAGCGCATACCCAGCTCTACCATGGCAGGGTCCTGTTCACTTCTGACCCGGGCGGCAAAGGCGCGCATATCTTCCAACTGCTCGGCCATGCCAACGTCATCCAGCACTGCCTGTAAGCAGCTATCGAGACTGCCATCAGCAATATTGACCGCTGAACGCGCATTTTGACATTCATCAAAATCGGAAATTCGGCTATCAGAACCGTCTGCATCAGAACCATTACTGAGGCCGTCATTAGTATTATTTACCAATGTTCTGGCAGTGACGCTGGCGGTCTCATCTTCGCTGTCGACATCGCCGGTGGTTACTGAGTAGGTATATTCAGTGTCTGATGAGAGACCTTCATCGACATAGTATCCGCTAGTCGTCTCAGCAACTCGTTCGCTGCCACGATAGATAACATAGGTCGCACCGGTGCTTTCCCAAGAAAGACCAATGCTGGTACCGGAAAATGCGTTGCCGATCAGTTCTGCAGGAATAATTCCCTGACCTGAGCCTGTATCGCCATCGCCATCGCCATCGCCATCGCCATCGCCATCGCCATCGCCATCGCCATCGCCATTATCATCATCACCTGAACCAGAATCGCCATCACTGCCAGTATCAGAAGTTTCAGTAGGCGTGTCATTGCCACTACTTGAGGAACCACCTCCTCCGCAGCCCACCATCACAAGAAATAGAGGTAGGGCCAGCAGCTTTACCAGAGCCGTTAGCGATAGTGTGATTTGATTTTTATCAACATTCATAGTTCTTGACCTGCCCGTCAATGACCTTTTCTTATTCCGAGTTCTGGACAGCAAATACAGACCTAAGTGCCAGCGCTGGCATCAAAGGGTAAGGAAACACTTACTATATCTAAGAATAAATTCTGCGTTGCAACCTAATGAAAGATCTAGGGAGCCTCGCAGTGATTGCGGACCGTCCTGAAAATCAGCGGCATTGCGAAAATACCCAATTACTCCCAGGGCCTACTGTAATGACTTAAAACAGGAATAACTGCTAATAAGGTCGCAGTAAGCTACTACATCCGTTCTCATAGTCAGAAATTTAATAAAAATTAGTAGTTTCAGTGTTTGCTTAAGAGAATATGTAAATTCAATCTCTGAAGTTTGGGCGTTAACGCCCAAACCCCAATGAAAATATTTTTGCGCCATTGAAACAGAGGTGGGACAAGCAAGGAGAGTTTGTAAAAACAAACTGTGTCAGGATTATTTCAGATAGATTAAAAAAAGCTGCCGGCAATAACCAACAGCTTTTTAGCGGTGACTACCGACAAATAGCCGGCTAATCCAACTTAGGGGAAACGCAAAGCGCTCTTGACGCAACCATTTCCCAAAGAGTCAATGGAATGAAGGCTATAAACTTTTACCATCACTATCTTTTGCATCTAACTGCTTTCCATCTGGTCCACCATCCCGAGGAGGAATCAGAAACTGAATCTCATTAGAGTTGGTATTCGCGGCCTTGGGGTCAGTAAGAGTCCCCAGAAATACCACTATAAGGTCCATCTCCTCTTCGCTCAGGCGATTTATACCCCCACCCTCATTTCCATCTAAGATCGCCTGAGAGTGTGCCAAACCATTGGGAGCCAGTTTACTGGCGCAATTTTCAAGATCCTTGAATTGAGCGAGATCACACATCTCACTATTTTCAAAGTACCTGGAAATGGAGGCTCCATGATCACTGTAGTGTTCAACATTTCTCTTCAGCGTGCCAAACTGCCCGTTGTGCCCCCAGGGACCAGTGATCGCCACATTCAGTAAGGTCGGTGCCCTGAATGCTCCGAACCCTAAGGAACCCTCTCCACCCAAATCTTCCCCACTGCCACTCTCATCGGTTCCTATACCTATCTGCGGATAATTTGCGGCCATCAAGGCTTCAGACGTGAAGAAAGCTCCCTTGTGACAGAACGTGCACCCAGCATCCTTCGACATAAAAGTAATAGCACCACGCTTTTCCTCTACATCGAGCGCCTCCAGGTTACCGCCCACATAGTCAAAGAAGGGGTTATCGATAAATATTTGCACGGCTTCATAAGCTGCAATTGCTTCAGCAATGCGACTGAAATTGATTTCAGAATCCCCAAAGGCAGAGGTAAACAGCGGAGCCCAAGCTTCGACATCCAAATTAGCCGCTAATATATCTTCGCGGTATGCAGTGAAATTTTCATCGACAGAATCGTCGTATCCAAAGTCCGCGATGTCCCCCATTTCTGGCGGGGCCGTTACCGGGAAATGCGCCTGCGCCATAAGTAGGGCTAACGAACCAGATCCCACAGCATCATTCGTATTATCGGTAACATCTCTTGAATCCGTACGGAGAACGCCATTCGGACTCAGTGAGACCCGGTTATCCCAGAACAGTCCACGAGACCATAGTGACGCATTACAAATAGCCTGTGAATTTCTCGGCACCAAAGGCACTTCGTTAATTCCATCAGATCGACCTGGCCCGAGCAAAGCAGTATCTACAGCATTCACTCCAACCGGCATCGAGAGGTCATCTCCACCACAACCAATCGCAGGGTGGTGACAGGATGAACAAGAAGCATCTTGATTAGCACTGAGAGACTTGTTGTGGAACAGACGCATACCCAGCTCCACCTTGGCGGGGTCCTGCTCACTGCGGACCCGTGCGGCAAAAGCCCGAATGTCTTCGACAAGAGAAACCATGCGATTGTACTCGAGCATGGCTGCCAAACAATTGTCCAAGTCCTCTTCGAGTAGATCTAGTGCCGTCGCAGTATTTTTACACTCTGCAAACATGGAGATACGCTCATTTAAAACATCATCTTCTGTACCGTTATTCAGGCCAGCATTGGTGTCATTAACTAATGTCTTGACCGTAACCTGCGAAGTTTCCGATTCGTTTGCGGCATCAACCGTACTGACAGAGTAAACATATTCGGTGTTAACTGAGAGGCCCTGTTCGACATAATAGTTATTGCTGGTTTCCGCGACCTTTTCACCGTTTCGATAGATAAAGTAAGTCTCACCATCTCTTTCCCAGTTAAGACCGATACTGGTTCCCGAGTGGGCATAGCCAATTAGCTCAGCGGGTTCACCGGCTTCTTCAGGCTCAGGCTCAGGATCGGTGCCCGTCCCTGAGCCAGAACCGGAACCGGAACCGGAACCGGAACCGGAACCATCATCACCCTGAACGGTATCTGCAGGCGAATTATCCTCACTACCAGATGACCCGGAGCCGCAACCAACTAACAGCGAAAACAGCGTGAGGAAAAAGAGTCTAAGTAGGACTCTGGGAAAGACTTTTTGATCGAACTTCTGAGCACTCATAAGAATCCTAGTGGTCCCTTCCATATATTTTTAATAGTTCATAGGTGATAACGCGACACCAATAGATTTGGTTGACCAATTAAGGAAGAAATGTGAACAAAAGTCCGGAGTGAATCCCGGAGGGAACGACCAGCTCACCAGAATTTCAGGGGATAGAGTTTTTTTCCAGCAACAACTGACTAAAACTTCGCAATCCAGACGATGACTTATACCTAGCCCTGATCGTAGGAATTCACTCTCGAATCAACTCCGGCCTGGCTCTGGAAGCAAAGTAAGAATGAAACTGTGGTGAATTTTAAGGCAGAAGGCGGTTGCCTGAATGATGAATGCGAATAAAGGTCGCTAATGAAGAGTTGGCATCTCACCAGTAAGTCAATATTAGTGAGATGCTCAAATAAAATGCAGGAATGTTAAAGTTCGTTGCCGTCCTGATCCCAGGCATCCAGCTGCATTCCATCGGGTCCGCCGTCACGGGGAGGAATCAGGGATTGGGTTGCATTTGAATTTACATTCTCAGCATCCGGGTCAGTGAGCGCCTCAAGAAATGCCGCTAACAGCTTCACTTCATCGTCGTCTATCGGAAGTGCTGCATCACCATCTATCTCCAGAATTGCCTCGGTCAACTCCAGACCATTGGGCGCAACTTTCGCTGCGCAGTCTTCTAGCTCAGCAAACTGATCCAGGTCGCACATTTCACTATCTGCGAAATACCGGGACACCGAATCCGCTTGCCCGGCATAGTGCTCAATATTTCTTTCTAAGGAGCCAAACTGCCCGGCGTGCCCCCAGGGACCAGTAATGCCTGCATTGAGCAGTGTTGGAACACGAAAGCCACCGAGTACTGCCCCTCCCCAATCAGCGCCATCATCCTCTTTTCCGACACCAATTTGAGGATAGTTAACGACCCTCAAACCCTGGTTAGTAAAGAAGGCGCCCGTATGGCAAGCAGTACAACCAGAGCCTGGCGTAAAATAAGTAATTGCTCCCCGCTTCGCATCGTCATCCAGCGCTGTCAGGTCACCGTCGATATAGTCAAAGAAGGGGTTATCAATGAAAATATATACCGCTTCATAGGCGGCAATCGCCTGTGCGACCCTACTGTAGTCAATACTGTTGTCTCCATAAGCGGCAGCAAATAAGGGGCCCCAGGACTCCTCATTGAGCTTTGGTATAAGATATTCCTCACGGTAATCAGTAAGGTCATCGTCGCTACTTTCGTCGTAGCCAAATTCAGAAACATCCCCCATCTCAGCAGCATCAGTCACCGGAAAATGGGCTTGGGCCATCATAAGTGCCAAAGTACCGGTACCTACCGCCGCTTCAGTATTATTGGTTACATCCCTGGAGTCTGTTTTAAGGCCACCGTCGCTCGTGAAAAGAACGCGGTTGTCCCAGAATAATCCATTATCCCAGAGCGCCACATTACAAATAGGCTGGGCATTGCGTGCAACCAACGGCACTTCGTTTTCACCATCGGAACGCCCTGGGCCAAGCAAATCGGGATCAACGGCATTAACCCCAACAGACATGGAAAGATCATCACCAGCGCAGCCTATTGTCGGGTGGTGGCAAGAAGAGCAGGCGGTATCACCGTTAGCACTAAGACTTTTACTGTGGAATAACCGCATACCCAACTCAACCATCTCCGGGTCTTGCTCACTTCTAACTCGAGCAGCGAAAGCGCGCATATCCTCCAATTGCTCTGCCATTCCCACTTCATCCAGCACAGCCTGCAAGCAACTGTCGAGACTACTATCGTCAACATCTACGGCTGAGCGCTCATTTTGACATTCATCAAAATCAACAATGCGCTTTTCAATGGCCTCTGCTTCAGTACCATTGCCCAAGCCATCATTCGTGTTATTAACCAGTGTTTTTGCAGTAACACTATTAGTATCACTATCAATACTCCCCACACCGACCCAATAACTATATTCAGTATTAACTGAGAGACCTTCATCCACGTAATGGTTATCTGTAGTTTCTGCAACCAATTCACCATCGCGATAGATGCTGTAGGTCTCTTCAGAATCCTCCCAGGAGAGTCCTATGCTGGTGCCGGAGAAGGGATTTGCAATCAGTTCAGCAACCAAGATCCCCTGCTCTGAATCGGTATCATCATCTGACCCAGTATCACCATCCGAATCGTCACCATCGTCTGAGCCAGAGCTATCCCCAGAGCCGCTATCATTTTCAGTAGTTTCTGTCGATGAATCATCCTCACCGCTAGAGGAACCACCGCCCCCACAGCCCACCATAAATAGAAATAAAGAAATGAACAGCAGCTTATTCAGCGCTACAAGCAATTGGGTTAATTGGTTTTTTTCCGCGTTCATAATGTTCGAACAGTCCCGTCGATAACTTTTCTTTTCCTAAGCCAGGCAACTCAGAGAACTCCATGCACTTCAACTCTCAACACAGTGGTGCAAGCACTTCTACACATTGTTTTTCCTGAACCTAAGCACGCTGAAACAGCTCCAGGCCAAATGAAAATGACTGGATAGCACGCTATAGCGTCATAATGTTTTGATGGATGTTGGAGATACGGGTGTAGCTGCTGCAAAGATCCAGTGCCAGACGGTCTAGTGAAGACCTCTCTCCAATGGCCAACTGCTTCATTCAAAGTCAAAATGTTGCAGGCAAAATGCAAATTAAAAAAATATGATCGTTTTGACCTAATCTCATGCATATATCCAACGCTCCCTTCCCGGATAAATTTTCCTCGAGCGTTAAACGTTAGATAAAGCAATTTCGTTGACACGAAAAATAGAATAGAAAGGAACTTTCAGGCTGAACAGAGTTTTTTTGAGAAGGGGAAAATCGAAGCCAATAGGCTGCCAACAATTTGGCAACCTATACAAAAAATTACCAGCGACTAGTTAACAATACGAACGGGGCGCTCTGCATTGCGGTAGCGCTCGGAGCGGCGGGTACGGTCATTAACACTGCCTGCCAACTGACCACAGGCCGCATCAATATCATCGCCGCGTGTAGTGCGCACAGTCACGGTATAACCTTTGTCGAGCAAAACCTGCTGGAAGCGACGCAGTGCGTTATTACTCACTCGCTGGTAGTCGGACAACTCAAACGGGTTAAAGGGAATCAGGTTAATTTTCACCGGAATCTCTTTAAGCAGCTCTGCCAATTGCTCAGCGTGCTCCGGGCGGTCGTTAACCTCGCGCATCAGCGTGTATTCAATCGTCATTTTACGGTGCGTATCCGGCATGCGATCGATGTAGCGCTTAGCGGAATCCAGTAGCACCGCAATAGGGTATTTTTTATTGATCGGCACCAACTCGTTACGCAATTCATCGTTGGGCGCATGCAGGGAAATTGCCAGGCTGACATCGGTCACATCGGCGAGGCGGTCCAGTGCAGGTACTACACCGGAAGTCGACAGGGTGACGCGGCGCTTGGAAATACCGTAGGCGTTGTCTTCCATCATCAGGTTCATGGAATCGACCACATTGTCGAAATTGAGCAATGGCTCACCCATGCCCATCATCACCACGTTGGTGACCTTGCGCGGTCCTTTCGGATCCAATTGACCGAAAGATTTACAGGCAATCCACACCTGCCCGATAATTTCTGCCGCAGTTAAATCTCGGTTAAAGCCCTGCTTGCCAGTTGCACAAAAACTGCAATCCAGAGAACAGCCTACCTGGGAGGAGACACACAGGGTGCCGCGATCACCATCGGGGATATAGACAGTCTCGATAGCATTGCCACCGGAGACTTTAATTAACCATTTCCTTGTGCCATCGGCGGAATCCCACTGATTCAATACTTCCGGGGCACGGATTTCGGCCACTTCCGCCAGTTTTTGGCGCAGGGCCTTGCTGACATTGGTCATCTCAGCAAAATCATCAACCCCGTTCTGGTGAATCCACTTTAAAACCTGAACAGCGCGGAAGCGCTTCTCGCCCAATGATTCAAAAAAGGCGGCCAGCTTTTCTACCGAAAGGCCGAGCAGGTTGGTTTTCTCTGTGGTCATTCATTTCACCTCGGGGGAAGAATTGCACCGGTCCGGACAGACCGGTGCGATTTGTGGCGCGGATTAAGCGCGCACGCAGATTTCGTCGTCGGCGAAGAAGTAGCTTACTTCGCGAGCAGCGGACTCTGCGGAGTCGGAACCGTGTACAGCGTTGGCGTCGATGCTGTCAGCGAAGTCAGCGCGGATGGTACCAGCAGCGGCTTCTTTAGGGTTGGTAGCACCCATCAGGTCGCGGTTTGCCAGGATAGCGTTCTCGCCTTCCAGAACCTGTACAACAACTGGACCGGAAGTCATGAAGTCAACCAGGTCTTTGAAGAAAGGACGCTCTTTGTGCTCAGCGTAGAAACCTTCAGCTTTTTCGCGGGACAGTTGAACCATCTTCATGGCAACAATGCTCAGGCCAGCTTTCTCAAAACGGCTCTCGATTTCACCGATTACATTCTTGGCTACTGCGTCCGGCTTGATGATGGAAAGGGTACGCTCCAGGGCCATGGTTATCTCCAAATTGATTTTTTGTAACTTAACTTAGGAATCTCTGAACAACTCAGTAAGCCCCGCAGAGCGGGCCTTCAAGGCTCGCAGAGGTGTTGCGGGATTGTTGCGGAGTTGTTCAGAGGCTCCCTACATAAAGAAAGAGCAACCTACTCAGTTGCTCTTCCCTGATATTCCTTTCATACCCACCGGGGGTACTCAATTTTTGATCACCGCATTTCGCGGCCGGCGGATTATACGGGGTATTGATCGACTTTTGTACTCTCTTGCCAATACTGCCCCCAAGGCCGGTTACTCCTGCTCTTCGATCCAGGCCGCCTGGATCGCTTCGAGGATTTTCTCTCCGCAGCGATCGGGGTCGTCATCAAATCCGGGCAGTGCCATCACCCAATTGCGCAGGTCGACAAAGTTGACCGTCAGTGGGTTCACATCCTCGTGAGCTTCGCTCAGCTCTATGGCAATATCGTGAATATCAGTCCACTTCATGATTCGGCTTCCTCAGCGTGCAGGTCAGTGCTTTTCCGATACCTGGTTGATGGTGTACTTGGGAATCTCGACCACCAGGTCTTCATCCTCAACAATCGCCTGGCAAGACAGGCGAGACTCCGGTTCCAAGCCCCAGGCTTTATCCAGCAGGTCCTCTTCAAGCTCGTCCGGCTCTTCCAGGGAATCGAAGCCCTCGCGCACAATGACGTGGCAGGTGGTACAAGCACAGGCTTTTTCACAGGCGTGCTCAATTTCGATATCGTTGGCCAGGGCCGCGTCGATCACGCTGACACCGCTCTCCGCTTCCACCACTTTGCCCTCGGGGCACATTTCCGGATGGGGTAAAAATACTATCTTCGGCATGGGGTACTGAACCTCTGTGGTCTCAATCCGACGGGGAGAAAGTAACGACTCCCCGGCCGCCGGCAGCGCAGAGTCTGCGCCTGATCATGGTTATTTATCAAATTCATCCAAGCTATGGCCCTGCATAGCGCGCTTAATGGAGGCATCCATACGCTTGGCAGCAAAAGGCTCAGACAACTTATTCAAGGCTTCGATACGTCGACGAATTTCCTCTGCGTCGCCGCCGTTATGGGCCAGGCGCAAAGCTTCCATCGCGTGCTCAAGCTCATTTAACTCACCTTCATCCAGCAGCTGGGCACCGTTCTCACGCAGGGCCACCAACATGCTTTCCAGGGTTCTCTCCGCTTCCACCTGAGCTTCGCGCAGGGCGCGCAGGGCGATATCCTCAGCGGCGTGGGTGTAGGACTCCTGCAACATGCGCGCAATATCCTTGTCTTCCAGGCCGTAGGAAGGTTTAACCGTAATATCGGCACTGACGCCACTGCTTTTTTCCATCGCTGTCACCGACAAAAGACCGTCAGCATCCACCTGGAAAGTCACACGGATATGGGCAGCACCGGCCACCATCGGCGGTATACCACGCAATTCAAAGCGCGCCAGTGAGCGACAGTCACTCACCAGCTCCCGCTCGCCCTGCACGACATGGATCGCCATGGCAGTCTGGCCATCTTTAAAAGTGGTGAACTCCTGGGCTTTGGAGACGGGGATGGTCGTGTTGCGATCAATCAGTTTTTCCGCGAGGCCACCCATGGTTTCAATCCCGAGGGAAAGGGGAATAACATCCAACAGCAGCAGTTCTTCGCTGGACTTATTCCCCACCAGTACATCAGCCTGAATCGCGGCGCCGATTGCTACCACTTGGTCGGGATCAATTTCCGCATGAGGGGGACGACCAAAATAACCCTCAACCCGCTCGCGCACGCGCAAAGTACGGGTGGAGCCACCCACCAGAACCACTTCCTGCACCTCATCAGCACTGATACCGGCATCGCGCAGGGCGCGCTTACAGGCGCGTAGGGTTTTGTCGATCAGGGGGTCCAGCAGTGAAGCCATGGTGTCGCGATCGAGTACACCGGACCAGTCGCCGTATTGCACTTCCACTTGCTCGACACTGGACAGGGATTCTTTCGCAGCACAGGCGCTGTCTAACAGGACTCGCTGGGTCGCGGCGTCGAGATCGGTACCCAATCCCACTTGCTCGGCGATCCAGGAAGCGATAGTGCGATCGAAATCGTCGCCACCAAGGGCCGTATCGCCGCCGGTAGACATCACTTCAAACACACCCCGGGACAGGCGCAGAATAGAGATATCGAAGGTGCCGCCTCCGAAGTCATAGACCGCGATCACACCCTCTTCACCTTTATCCAGGCCGTAGGCAACAGCCGCTGCTGTAGGCTCGTTGAGCAGGCGCAGGACTTTCAGGCCCGCCAGCTGGGCGGCGTCTTTGGTCGCTTGGCGCTGGGCATCATCGAAGTAGGCCGGCACGGTGATCACCGCACCATCCAGCTCACCGCCCGCTTTGCCATAGAGCGCTTCGCGGCCGCGCGCGGCTAGTTTTTTCAGGATTTCTGCCGATACCTGCACCGGGTTTACCGGTCCGGCTGCAGTTTCAATCGAAGGCATACCGCCACTGCTCTCAGCCAGGCGATAGGGCAGCTGCTCACCAAAACTTTTGATATCCGCAACACCTCGCCCCATCAAGCGCTTGATAGAAATCATGGTGTTGTAGGGGTCTTCTGCAGCGCACGCGCGGGCTTCAGCACCCACGGTAATCGCCTCGGCTCCGTAGTGCACTGCTGATGGCAGGATCACTTCACCCTGCTCATCGGCAATGGCCTCTGCCGATCCACTGCGCACTGTCGCTACCAGTGAGTTAGTGGTCCCCAAATCGATACCCACTGCGTGCTTGCGCTGGTGGGGAGCTGGGCTCTGGCCCGGTTCAGAAATCTGCAGTAATGCCATTAGTTATCTCTTCTTTAAGCGGGGCGCGGTACCGTCTGGCCCTCTCAGTCAGTGCTCTCGCAACTAGTCGTTGAAAAGGTCTTCTTCCAGCTCGTCAATTTGTTTCTCAAGCTTGGCCAGGAACTGAAGCTTGCGCAGCGAGTCCTCTGCTGCGCCCAGATCGCCCCCGTCATAAGTTTCGGCAAAGCGCTGTTCCTCACTGGAGATCAGCCCCCGCGCCTCAGCACTGAGCTCATCCAGCGCAGCTGCAGGATCGGGCTGCTCGCGCACTTCTTCCAGGCGCTCGCGCAACATCATCTGCTGCATCAGAAATTCAGTATCTTTGGTGGTCTGCTCAGGTGGCACATCTACCCCGGCCAACTTGAGTAGGTAGGCGGCGCGCTGTACCGGGTCGCGCAAAACGGTGTGCGCCTCATTGATCTGAGCCGCCATTTTGATGGCCAACAATTGTTCGCCCTCGGAATGGGAAGCGTATTTGTCCGGGTGGAATTCCCGCTGTAATTCCCGGTAGCGGGTCGCCAGGGCACTGCGATCGACCGCGAACGCGGGTTGCAGACCAAAAACTTCGAAATGGTTCAGGTTGGTTGCCATCTGAATATACCTACTGGGGCACAGCCTGGAACGCGGCTGAAGTTGCCGCTTACTGCTGCACGGCCCCCAACTGTCCGAGGAGCCAATAAAAAGGCCGGTATGCGCAGCGCACCCGGCCTTGTGGGGCGAGAGCGAATCAGACGTGGAAACTCTCGCCGCAGCCACACTCATTTTTTACATTGGGATTCGAGAAGGTGAAGCCTTCGTTCAGGCCTTCCTTGACGAAATCCAGCTGGGTGCCGTCGAGGTAAACCAGACTCTTGGGGTCCACCACCAACTTAACGCCGTTTTGCTCAAATACCGTATCTTCGGCTTCGAACGAATCGACAAATTCCAGCACATAGGCGAGACCGGAACAGCCGGCCGTCTTGACACCGACACGAATGCCGATTCCCTTGCCTCGCTTGGCCAATTGACTTTGAATGTGGGCCTCAGCGGCCTCGGTCATACTAATAGCCAAAACAACACCTTCGCTATGTTTAGACGCTACATTTGGACGAAAAGTTAACCCGCCGCAGATTCCTTGGCTTCTACAGCGTCATCAGACTCACCGCGCTTTTCACGGATATCGCGAACCGCAGCCTTGATCGCATCTTCAGCGAGAACCGAGCAGTGGATTTTTACCGGCGGCAGCGCCAGCTCCTCTGCAATGGCAGTGTTCTTGATCTGCTCCGCTTCGTCGATCGTCTTGCCTTTCACCCACTCGGTCAGGAGGGAGCTGGAGGCAATGGCGGAACCACAGCCGTAGGTCTTGAACTTCGCGTCTTCGATAACGCCCTCGTCGCTTACCTGAATCTGTAGGCGCATCACGTCACCACAGGCGGGCGCGCCCACCATACCGGTGCCTACATTGTCCGCCTTGTCGTCCATACGTCCAACATTGCGGGGGTGCTCGTAGTGGTCAATTACTTTATCGCTATAGGCCATGACTTTTCTCCTAACTCTTGCGCGCGCTTAGTGAGCGGCCCATTCAATCTTGTTCAGGTCTACGCCGTCTTTGTACATATCCCAAAGCGGTGACAATTCACGTAGTTTCTCCACTGCCTTGCGCACTTCTGCGGCAGCGGTATCGACATCACTCTCGCTGGTAAAACGACCAAAGCTGAAGCGCAGTGAGCTGTGCGCCAGTTCGTCGTTAACACCCAGGGCTCGCAGTACGTAGCTGGGCTCCAGGCTCGCAGAGGTACAGGCGGAACCGGAGGAGATCGCCAGGTCGCGCAGCGACATGATCAGGCTCTCACCTTCTACAAACGCAAAGCTCACGTTCAGGTTGCCCGGAATTCTCTTCTCGGCGGAACCGTTGATATGGACCTCTTCCATATCCTTGATCTGATCCCAGAAACGGTCGCGCAGAGAGCGCAGACGCTCGGCTTCCTGAGCCATTTCTTCTTTGGCAATACCAAAGGCTTCGCCCATACCGACAATCTGGTGAGTCGGCAGGGTACCGGAGCGCATGCCGCGCTCGTGGCCGCCACCGTGCATCTGGGCTTCCAGACGGACGCGGGGCTTGCGGCGTACGTAAAGGGCTCCGATACCTTTGGGGCCGTAAATTTTGTGGCCGGAGAAGGACATCAGGTCAACTTTCATTTCCTGAAGGTCGATCGGCAACTTGCCGGCGCTCTGGGCCGCGTCCACATGGAAAATAACTTTGCGCGAGCGACACAGTTCGCCGATTGCAGCGATATCGTTGATCACCCCAATCTCGTTGTTGACGTGCATCAGGCTCACCACAGTGGTGTCCTCACGCATGGCTTCCTCAACCTGCTCCGGATAGACGATGCCGTCTTCACGGGGATTCAGGTAGGTCACTTCAAAACCTTCCCGCTCCAGCTGGCGGCAGGTATCCAAAACCGCTTTGTGCTCAATTTTGGAGGTAATAATGTGCTTGCCGCGACTCTGGTAGAAGTGGGCCGCACCCTTGATACCCAGGTTGTCGGACTCGGTGGCACCGCTGGTCCAGACAATTTCGCGCGGATCGGCGTTGATCAGCTCCGCCACCTGGCGTCGGGCATTCTCCACAGCTTCTTCCGCTTTCCAACCAAACAGGTGGGAGCGGGAGGCCGGATTGCCGAAATTGCCTTCCATCGTCAGCTGCTCTGCCATTTTCTTGGCGACGCGTGGGTCAACCGGACAGGTAGCCGAATAGTCCAGATAGATGGGAAGCTTCATAGTCATACCGTTTCCGCTTAGTAAATCTCTAATATCTGTCTGCTGGCCCGTTTGGGCCCCAATCACAGGCCGCCGAGTACAGCGACCCTCTCTTCCGGCGCCTCGCGCATATCTTGCCGACGCGCAACTTCCTGCACCTCAGCTCGGGAAACCAGGTTGGCCAAGCTGATACTGCTGAGGAAGCTATGAATCTGATCACTCAAGTCTGACCAGAGGTAGTGGGTCAGGCACTGTTCGCCATTGGCGCAATCCGCATTGCCGCCGCAGCTGGTGGCATCTACAGACTCATTGACCGCATCAATGATCTGCGCCACAAAAATCTCTTCACCATCCCGCGCCAGGCGATAGCCACCGCCGGGCCCGCGCACACTGGACACCAGCCCAGAATGCCGCAACCGGGAGAACAGCTGCTCCAGGTAGGACAGCGATATACCCTGGCGCTTGGATATGTCTGCCAGACTGATCGGTCCGCGATCAGCGTGCAACGCCAGGTCCAGCATGGCAGTCACCGCGTAGCGGCCTTTGGTTGTCAAACGCATATCAGCTCCCAACTGATGTACAGCCCTTTTCCGATCGGGGCGCGAGTATGGAATAACCCACTACTGTAGTCAAGTATATAACCCAGCGGGACACTCGGGTACTCAACTAGTCGGGTCGCCCCTTACCACCAGAGCGATGAATGTAATTCTGGATTGAGGTCAACATACCGCGCAGGATACCCAGCTCCATATCATCGGGGCGCACCCGACTATACAGTCGGCGCAGGCGGGTCATTGTCTGACGGGGGTTATCCGGGTCAATAAAGCCCAGCTCGCCCAGCGCCTGTTGCAGGTGATCGAAATACAGCTCCATATCGCTGGCCTTGGCCGGTGGACGATCCCAATCGGTGTAATTCAAAGGCTCACCCTTTTCCGCTTCCAGGGCCGCCATACGCACTTCGTAGGCAAGTACCTGAACAGCAGTCGCCAGGTTAAGGGAGCTGTATTCCGGGTTGGCAGGAATATGCACATGGTAGTTACAGGCCTGTAACTCTTCGTTGGTAAGCCCTCGATCCTCGCGGCCAAACACCAAAGCAACCGGATGAGACGCGGCCTCGGCGACGGTACGCTCTCCACACTGGCGCGGGGTCAGCAGGGGCCAAGGGATTCGGCGCTCGCGAGCGCTGGTGGCCACAACAAGACCACAATCAGCCACGGCTTCTTCCAGGGTATCCACCACAACGGCGCTATCGAGCAGCTCAGCTGCCCCGGCTGCACGCCAAACAGCATTGGCTGCAGGAAATTCCCGAGGCGCTACCAAGTACAGCTGACTCAGGCCCATATTCTTGAGCGCGCGCGCCGCACCACCAATATTTCCGGGGTGTGCGCTGTTAACCAGAACCACGCGCACATTGTCGAGCGCGGCAATTGGAGTCGTGTCTAAAGGTGACTTGGCCATACTGAAAGTAATAAATCGGTGTCATGGGGGCGCGCGAGTGTAGCAAAAACCAATCGGAATCCCTACAATCGCGTCCGTCGCAGTTAACCTGCGGCCTGCTTTTTAACCCCTTTAACCACTTTGTGCGGAATAGTTATGGAACCCATGCTAAATATTGCCCTGCGCGCGGCGCGTAAGGCAGGAGAACTGATCGAACGGGCCTGGGAGCGCGGCGACCTGATGAAATTCGAAGAAAAGACGCGCAACGATTTCGTTACTGAAGTGGATAAGGCCAGCGAACAGGAGATTATCTATCACCTGCGCAAGGCCTACCCCAAGCACAGCATCCGCGCTGAAGAAAGCGGCCTGCAAGAGGGCGCTGAGCCCGATTACGAGTGGATTATCGACCCTCTCGATGGCACCACCAATTTTATCCACGGAGTCCCACAGTTCGCTGTTTCTATCGCCTGTCGCTATCGCGGCCGCATTGAGCACGCAGTCGTACTGGACCCCATCAAACGCGAAGAATTTACCGCAAGTCGCGGTCGCGGCGCTGCCCTGAATGGCCGCCGTATCCGCGTCTCTTCACGCCAGGGCATGCGCGGCTCTCTGATTGGCACCGGCATTCCCTTCAACGGCCTGCCGCTGGATAACATCGACGCCTACCTGGCCGCCCTAAAAGATATCGCTGGGCAAACTGCGGGAATCCGCCGCCCTGGCGCCGCAGCGCTGGATCTTGCCTATGTTGCTGCCGGGCGATTCGACGGCTTCTGGGAAATGTACCTGAACACCTGGGATATCGCAGCGGGCTCCCTGTTGGTCAAAGAAGCCGGCGGCCTGATCAGCGATTTCCGCGGTGGTGAAGATTACCTGGACTCCGGCCACCTGGTCTGCGCCACTCCGAAAGTATTTAAGCCCCTGGTGAAAATCGTGGGCAAACATATGGGGCACATACGCTAAAAGCCTGAACGGCACTCCGGCAAATAAGATGCCGGGGTGCTGATTCCAAGAGCCCAGCTCACCTCTTCCCCGTCAAACACTCCACCAAAACTCGCGCAAGCTGCGGTCGATCAAAGTTATCCGGCAAAGCGGTTGTCACCCCCGAGGAAGCCTCTCCTCCCATAACCACCAAACAGGTTTTTTGAGTGACTTGATCCTGCTTGAGGATACTTACCAAATCCCCAACCGACATTCCCGGTAAGGTATTGTGAAACAACACTACATCCGGTGCTTGGGTACGCGCCATAAATATGGCCTCAACAACATCTGCGGCCACAGAAAGCTGTACTTGCGGCGCCCCCTGCAAAAGTTTTTCCACCCGAGCCACACTTTCAGGACGGTTATCCACTAGCAGCAATCTACAGTCGGGTAATGTTGACGGGGCATCAACAGAATTTGCAAATGACAGGAAAGACTCCGCTGCATCGACCATTGGGAATTCAACCCAAAATACTGAGCCCTGCCCTTCCTGACTGTCAAAATCGATCCGCCCCCCCATCGCCTCCGCCAGACGCTTGGCAATTGCAAGACCGACACCCGTACCCTCGATATGCCCTTTTTCCTCCCCCAGACGATTAAAGGGCTCAAAAACTTCTTTGCGTCTCTCTGCTGCAATCCCCTTGCCGGTATCCAAAATATTCAGTCTCAACCAGCCATCGGCCTGCGGCGTAAAATTAATAATGACACGGCCATTTTCACGATTGTATTTCACCGCGTTGCCCGCCAGGTTCAATACAACTTGCTTATAGCGCACTGGGTCCGCACAAATATAAGCGGACTCCCAGCCGAGAGGCTCAAACATCAAACTTACGCGACGGGTTTCAGCCAGGGGCTCGAGCAAACGTTTACATTCTGCAACCAAATCGGCCGGACGAATTAATTCCATCGAGGGGCCCAAACGCCTACTGTCGATTCTGGCCAGCTCCAATACATCGCCGACCAAATGCAATAAATGCTGCCCCGCGCGACGAATTTCTGATAAGCGCTGACGCTGGTCTGCGTTGAGACTCTGATCTAATTCGACAATTTGGCTGTAACCTAAAATTGCATTAAGTGGCGTGCGTAATTCATGGCTCAGGCTAAATAATAAATCTGCCCGATGCGCATTTTCCTCCCGCTGCAACTCCAGCTCCCGCTCCATTTGCGAAAGTCTTTCCCGGCTGCGGCTGACGTCTTGTAAAACTCCCAACACCCGCACGGGCTGACCGCGACTATTTAATTGGGCCTTGCCGCGGCAGCGAACCCAAACCACACTGCTATCCGAACGCCAGATGCGAAATTCCACATCGAGCGGTAACCCCTCGCGCACATGATCCCGCATGGACTGCTCAACCCGAGGGAAGTCCTCCGCTAAAATTCGAGCCTTCCACTGCTCCGCGGCTGAAATACCGATACTGCGTATCGGGCTCACTTCGTAACCCAGAATCCCCCAGCAGGCATCATCAAGCACCATTTCATCTGCGCGTAGATCCCACTCCCATAAACCATCGCCAACTCCAGACAGTGTTTGTAAGGGGCGCTCGCCAGGCAGGTTGGATAGGTAGCGCTGGGCCAAAGTTTCAGTGAAGTCAGCGCAACTTCCAATCACAACAAATCCACTGTCATCCTCGAGGTTTATTGCGCGTCCCCGCAATCGTAACCAGCGCAACTGACCGAGACTGTCGTAGGCCCGAAAAGTAGTATCGAAGTGTCCACCTTTGTTAGTAAGACGACGCCGCACAGTGATAATTCGATCCCGCTCATCAGAGTGAACAGAACGCAATTCATCACCCGTCCACAGGGAAGTCAAAGAGAGTTCTGCAGTTTCTGCAAACAGGAGCCAAATTTCACCCTGAGCACGCTGGGCACCGGAATCCGGATGCCACTCCCACAACCCGCAATCTGAATCTAAAAACAAATCTTGCAAACAAGCGGTATGACGAGGCAGGCGAGATGCATCCAAAGAAGATAGCTCATCGCTGGTTGCCAACTGGAACACTGCGCTGGACGGATTTGGGGTTAGTGACTCTGACACACAGGGCTCGACTATCGAAATTAGCTCATTAATTACCTGGCTCATGCATCCTTGCCATAAAAGAGAGCCTCTCTCCCGGGGCCGTCAAATTTGGGAACGCCTTGGGAGACCCTAAACTAAAGCATTATGAGCTTTGCGCAAAGTGCGGGCAAAAAAAAGGCCCCGCAATGCGGGGCCGTAATCAGCGATGATGAGAGAAAACGGGAAGTCACCCAGTGTTAATGGTTTGCCATAACCCTAAGAAACTCTCCCGAAATGCGGGTCCTTTGCCCCGCACATTTACCAATGCAACCCTTATGCCAACTTTTAAAACAGCGTTTTTTAAGGCCTTAGCTTTCATACTCCAGCGCTTCTGTGGAATAGCGAACCAATGCGATCCTTCAGATGGCCAAAATGCACCAAAACAATGCATTCAAGTGAAAAGCTACGAAGAAAAAGTAAAATCTGGCCAAAGGAAATACTTCCACCCCTATCTCAAAATAGTCATGGGCAATCCTCAATAAAGGGGGCCTGCTATGAACGCAACTCCTCTAAGTTCCAGCAATCAGCGAAAACGTTTTTGGATTCCCACAATTTTATTTGCCAGCACAGGTTTGTTAGCACTTACCGCAGTACCGATTTATGGATTTGTCTACGGGTATCACTGGTATCAATGGCTTGCATTTGCCATTTTTGGTGCACTTTGCAGCTTTTCTATAGCAGCAGGAAATCACAGGTTGTGGTCACACAAAAGCTACGAAGCCCACTGGTCAATTCGACTTTTATTTATTTTATTCAGTGCGGCAGCCATGCAAAACACCACTTTAAATTGGTGTGCAAGCCATAGATACCATCACCAATTTATCGACGATAACAATCGAGACCCCTATTCAGCAGGGCGCGGCTTCTGGTTCTCCCATATGGACTGGATGATGCACGAATATCCCAGCAGTTATCTCGATTACAAAAATGTTAAGGATCTTCAAAGGGACAAGTTAGTAATGTGGCAACACAATAACTATGTTCCCATCATTATCGCCATGAACCTTGGCCTACCGATAATCTTGGGGATCATTACTGGAGACGTTCTCGGTATGGTTTTGCTGGCCGGAGTATTGCGCCTTGTGGTTAATCATCACACGACTTTTATGATTAACTCATTTGGGCATTTATGGGGCCGGCGCCCCTATAAGGAATCAATCAGCGCAAGAGATAACGCTTTCCTCAACCTATTTGTATTTGGCGAGGGTTATCACAATTATCACCACACCTTTCAGATAGATTATCGAAGTGGTATTCGCTGGTTCCAGTATGACCCTACCAAGTGGTTGATCAAATCATTGAGCCTTGTTGGACTCACCTATAATTTAAGGGTTGCCCCACCTATTCAGATCCAAAAAGTAAAGGTAGAGCAGCTTTTCAAACAAGCCAGGGAGAAAATTGAAAAGATTAAAGATAAAGAGAGCTGGCAAGAGATTCTGGAAAGTGAGGCTCGTGGATTCGCCAAGTTATTGAAGAACTGGAAATCCCTTCAATTTTTACGCCGTGGAGAAAAACACGGTCAGCCACCCAGCGAGTGGGAACTCACTTCGATCCAAACGAAAATCCAAGAACTTGAATATGGACTCAAAATGCAAGGAAAGCGGCTAAAAACTCTAATTGAAAAAATTCGACCAATCGAAGGGGCGACCACCCCCTAACCAGGCAATAGGTATTGCTTTGCAAGATAATAAAATCGATAAACTATTAGCGGACTTTCCTAGTCGCTAGCAAATTTGCGCATGGAAAATGCCACCCGTTCATCCACATTTTTCCTGAACATTTCTTCATCAAATTTTTCGATAAAGCCCAAGCGCTCGCGCAAGCCAACACCATTGGCGATTTGGATTGCCAATCCCGGGCGCGCATTAGCCTCCAATAAGAGGGGGCCACGTTCACGATCCAGGACAATGTCACAGCCTAAATAACCCAGCCCAGTCATTTCGTAACAGCTTGCCGCCAAGCGGACCAACTCGTACCAACCCGGTACCTGCAATGCATCGAAAGGCACTTCAGTATCCGGGTGCTGGTCAATTCGCAACCCGCGCATTACCGCATGACAACTTTTGCCCGTGGCCAGGTCGATACCAACACCTACAGCGCCCTGGTGCAAATTGGCTTTACCATCTGAGGCGTGGGTTGAGCAGCGCAGCATGGCCATCACCGGATAACCGCGAAAAACAATAACCCGCACATCAGGCACACCCTCAACAGAGTAGCGATCGAAGACCGGGTCAAAGTCCACCAGGGCCTCCACCATCACCCTGTCGGGTTTGCCACCGAGACTGTATAGGCCGCTGTGAATATTGCTCACGTGCCGCAAGATATCCAGCGCATCAATTTCAGCACCGGATATCTTTTTATATTTGTCGCCATTGCGACCGGCAATAACGAGAATACCTTTACCACCCGAGCCCCGTGCCGGCTTGATTACAAACTGCCATAGAGGGTCAATCACCTCCATAACTCGCTTGCGGCTGGCAGGGCTTTCAAATGCCTCGATCAACTCGGGCACAGGAATTCCCGCTTTTTTAGCCGCGCGCTTAGTGTTTAGCTTGTCGTCGACGATGGGATATTTTTTGCGATCGTTGTAGCGCGCAATATAGTCAATATTACGCGCGTTCATCCCTAACACCCCCATGCGGCGCAGGGTCAGCGGAGATACCACTCCGCCGCGAACTTTATTGAAGATATGCTTAACTGAAAACTGCAGCATAACACCCCCTAGCGAACCAGCGGACGGAAACGCATCAACTCACTGAGTCGATATCCGGTGTAGTTGCCCACCACCAGAATAAAGGCCAGCAATACCAACAGTAACTCGGGGAAGTTGAACGTCCAATGCTCAATATAGCGGTTGGTCATTACCCACCAAGCCAGTATCGCCACTAACAAACTGCCCCCGGACTGCACCACCACCTCGTAGGGGCCATCCTCCTCCCACACAATCGACATACGCTCGATAGTCCAGGCAAGGATAATCATCGGGAAGAATGTCACTGTGAGAGCCTGCTCAATGCCCAGCTTATAGCTGACCACACTGATTGCCCCCATTATTATCACCACCGTCACCACGACGGCGGCGATCCTCGACACCAATAGCAAATTGAGCCTACTGAGATAGAACCTCACCCAAAGGCCGAGGATCAGGATCAAAGTAAAAATGGCTAAACCGGTAATCAACTGGGTTTCGATAAAGGCAATTGCCAGCAGTACCGGCATAAAGGTACCGGAGGTGCGCAGGCCCACGAATACACGCAGCAGCACCACCACCAGGGCCCCTACAGGGACCAGCAGGATCAGCTTGAAAATACTCTGCTGCTCAATGGGCAAACTGTAGATCGAGAAATCCACCAGCGCATCTTTCTCATCCTTGGTGCTGCGCATAGAGACATCGCGAGCTGGGACATCATTGGCAATCACAGAGAAGGTCACTTGGGAGTTACGACCGCCCTCAAGATCCAAAAGACTCTTGCCACCGCGCTGCCAAATAAAGAAATTTTCCGGCACACCA
This sequence comes from Microbulbifer sp. ABM4_008, assembly GCF_056311705.1. Classification (NCBI taxonomy): domain Bacteria; kingdom Pseudomonadati; phylum Pseudomonadota; class Gammaproteobacteria; order Cellvibrionales; family Microbulbiferaceae; genus Microbulbifer; species Microbulbifer sp. ABM4_008. Next base: position 3,938,665 of record NZ_CM149970.1, read on the forward strand.
GGCTGGCCACTGCTGGGTTCAAACACGAGCCAACGCTTGCCATCATAGACCTCAAGCAGATCTTCTGGAGATAGTCGACGTCGATCATCCTCCAGGTAGAGGCCGCGAATACGGTGGGCGGGGATATCGGCTGTCGCCAGTACAAGCAAAGCGACATCTACAAAAGAGCGGTCGGCGTAATGGCGGAAGATCAGGTTGCGATCCTGATTTTCATCGTCATTCAGTTCGAATAGTAACTGGGTAGTTAGAGATTCCACATCGGAAGAGCGCTCACGGGCCTGTTCAACCAGAGAGTAAATCGCCAAGCGTACCGCTTCTTGCTCACGGGCCCCCAGGAAGGGTTTTTGTATCTCAGTGCTCAGATCCAGAGGCTGCGCCAGCGCAGCACCGGGACGCTGGTAGACATCCAGCTGATAGAAGAGAGATTGGGGGCCTCTTGCGGCCCGGCGAGACCAAATGGCCCGATAGGCATCATCTTCTCTCGCGATATAGAAACCAAAACCGGAGGAACTGAAGGTCTCCCCCAGTATTTCCATATTGCGCTGTTCGCGCGGGAGGGTCAGTGCGGCCTTTACCGGACCGCCATCGGCATCGAAACCCACTTTTGCTTCGATGGTCCACACGGTGCGGTACTCACCCGGCAACAGCGGAAAACCCAACTCAAGGTTTTTATAGGCGGTCAGGCCTGCTCCTACCAATGCGAGTAACGCCGCAATTACATAAACTTGGACACGCGGCGACATTCGCCATTCCCCGTAACTCTGAGGGCCCAATTAGGAACCCAATTGGATAACTGGCCTATTTAACCCCGTCTATTTGGGGTTGGCCCTGGACATTGCGCCGGCTCACATCGACAACAGCGGCATCTTTGAGGAAGTTGCGTCCCAGCAGCATCAATAAATCAGAGCCGCCCTCATCGGTCAGGTTAACTTCGACTTGGTGGGTTATACGCCCAACGGTCAGGTTAAGCTCCACTACCGGCCTGCGCTGATTATCAAAGCCCAGGCGCTCCACTCGAACATGGCGTTTTATCGGCAGCTCTACCGAAACCGGGTCCATTTTGCTCGACTGAACAATCTGGAACCTGATCCAGTCCCTGCCATCCCGCTCGAACGGAGTCAGCTTCCTGACCCGCAGTGTGGAGGTTGGTGAACCTGTATCGACAACGGATTCCAGGATCAGGCCGGGAGGCTCTATGGCCACTTCTTCTACCGATCCCAAAACCAACTTATCTTTGGCAACGGGCACTTCGACTACTTTTTCTACAGTTCGTTCGATTACCCGCTCAACAACCTTCACTTCCGGTTCCGCACAAATCACTTCCGCAGGCTCTGGGCACTGCATCGCAGAATCTGGTGATTCTACCGGTGGTGCATCTTCCGCTGGTTGAGCGGCCCTGTCCCGCCCCGGATACATCAGTGACTCACAACCGGCGAGCACCGAAAGCGTCAACATTAACCACAGAAGGAAAAATCTCTGCATACCGACCAATTACCTCAAGCCCCATTAGCAATGCCATTCGGACCGCTACAAACGCGCGGTGTTCGCTTATCTGACGGAGAAATTGCTCCCCGCCTCAGGCAAAAGGTCGATATTAGCTCATGAGCGCGGCCACTGCACAGCGATGTCCGCCGAGTCGCGGGACTCAACACTAACAATGTGACATGCCGCCCAGAGTGATTGGGAGCACCGGGCTCAGGGAATCAGAAGCCGGTTAGCCCTGCTGCAGGCGCTGATCGATAGTCTCCAAAATAGCCAGCAATGCCGCAGCATCATCCCGCCCCTTGAAGAACTCCTCGGCAACCGGAGCAATACCACACTGGCCCGGTAGGGGCATCTCCCCTTCAATCAGGACCTGCATACGCGGCAAAAAAATAAATTGAAGCCACTGGGGCAAGGTCAAAGTATCCACACAAAATGGCTCAGTGCTGGCCAGGGCTTCTGCGGGTGGCGCATTATCCTGCCAAACCTGCAGGCCGCGCAGTTCGGATTCAAGGAACAGGAGCTGATCAGCGATTTCAGAATAAATAGGTTGCATAACTCATAGAACCTTCACATTTACAGCCGTGATAATACGCAATAGCCACCTGCCCAATCTGAGTAACAGCGCAAATACGACCAAAGATTTTCTAAATTTTTCGATTAAAGGGCGGCAGTGAATTGAGTATTGCCTGACCATAGCGACGGGTAACCACCCGGCGATCCAGCAAAGTGACTGTGCCGCTGTCCCCTTCTGCCCGCAGTAAGCGCCCGCAGGCCTGCACCAATTTTAGGGCTGCATCCGGCACTGTGATTTGCATAAATGGATTGCCGCCCTTAGCTTCAATCCACTCCGCCAGCGCCGCCTCAATCGGATCATCGGGCACCGCGAAAGGCAGTTTCGCAATAACCACGTGGCGGCAGTAGTCACCAGGCAAGTCCAATCCCTCGGCAAAACTTGCAAGCCCGAACAGGATACTGCTGCCACCGCCATCGATAATCTCACGGTGGCTATCCAGCAACTGCTGGCGGGATTGCTGCCCCTGCATCAGGATTCGGTTGCGCCAGGTACCAGGGAGCGCCTCGTAAACCGTCTCCATCTGGCGCCGGGAGGAAAACAGCACCAGAGCGCCACCCTCCCCTTTCAACAGATCTGGCAACGCATCGATAATGGCGTCTGTGTGTTGCTCTGCATTGCCCGCATCTACAGCTTCCGGGGGCACTTGCAGTGTTGCACGGGAAAAATCGAAAGGACTCGGCACCACCTGATAGCTGGCATTGTCCGGAGTACCCGCACGCATTTGCAAACGATCAAATTTCCCCAAAGCTGTGAGTGTGGCCGAAGTCAGTACCGCGCCGTAACAGCGGCGCCACAAGCTGTACTCCAGGGTTTTGCCTGCGAGTATCGGTGAGCTGCAAACCTCAAAATCTGTGGAGCCGCCCCAGTCCACCAGGGTGACCCAGCGCGCCTGGGGCAATGCGCCATCAGCATCGGCACGGGCGTAATTCGCCCACAACAGAAGATTGGCCTCAGCGCGCCCATGCCAACTGCCCAACTGGGGGTACCAGCGCTCCAGATCTGCCAGGGGTACCGGCGAGTGGCCGTCCTCCATCATGCGTTGGGCGGTCTGCAACATCTTGCTGAGCAGGCTTTCCAACTCATCAAAGTCTTCCCGCAGCTTTTCCGCCAGCTGCGACATGGAATCGGGGATTACCCCACCTTCAAAGCGATGGCGGATGGTATTGCCCCGCTCATCTTCAAATTCACACAGCTCTTCAATCAGCGGCCACATCTGCTCCAACCCCTGCTTGGCAGAGGTGAGAACCGCCGGCAGCTGCTCGCCGCAGCGGTCGATCTGGGCGCCGTCACCAATCTCACCCAGCATCTGCCCCAGGGCCTTATTGGTTTGATCCAACCAACCGGTGGAAGCCCCTACGCGACTGTGGTGAGAGAAATGATTGAGAGCCTTTTCCGGTAGATGGTGGGCTTCATCAAGTACATAGATAGTCTCTTCCGGGGGCGGAAGAATCGCGCCACCACCCAGGGCCAGGTCCGCCAGCAACAGGTCGTGGTTAGCAACGATCACCTGTGTCTTGCCCAAGCTCTCTCGCGCTCGGAAGAAGCTGCAATTGGTGACATGGGGGCAGCGGCGGCCACTGCACTGGCGATGGTCAGTGGTAACCCGACTCCAATCATCCGTCTCGATCGTATCCGGCCAGTTATCCCGATCGCCATCCCAGGTACCCGATGTCAGGCTATCCGTCATCTTCTGGTAGAGAGCGACACTCTCCGCTTCCACCTGCGGGAGTTCATCTTCATAGAGACCAAGGGAAAGGCCGGTGCCGGAGGTAGAAAAGCTGGACAAGAGTTGATCCAACTTGGATAGGCAGAGATAGCGACCACGGCCCTTCGCCAGGGCAAACTCAAATTTGAGCCCGCTGTGACGAGCAACTTCTGGCAGGTCCTTGTGGATAATCTGTTCCTGCAGGGCCACCGTGGCGGTGGATATCACCAGGGTCTTGTCCTGGGCTTGGGCCAGGGGAATAGAGGCGAGAAGGTAAGCAACGGTTTTACCGGTGCCCGTACCCGCTTCAACTACACAGATATGCTCACCATCAGTCTTGTCGCTATCGCGCTCACCACTGGCATTCTGGGTGATGGAACCCAGTGAGCGGGCAATGGCGGCTACCATCAGCTTCTGCCCATAGCGGGCTTTCAGCCCTCGACCGGACAGGAATTGGCTATAGGCGCCCTGAATGGCGCTTTTGTGTTTTTCGTTGAGCACGGGGGTGAGGTCTATTCGCTAAGTGGCTGGCGCAGGGGGCGCTATTATCCACTAAGCGCCCTCTCCCCACCAGCTTCTGAACTCAGCGGGCCTTACTCATAGGCGAGGCGAGATACCACGGGATTGGCGTAGGCCTGAATAGCCTTGTCGCGCCAGCGCTCATCGACCCGAGCCATGCGCGCTTCAAACTTCTCCCGCTCTTCTTTATGTGCAGCGGGGTCCCAGGCTTTAGCCGGATATCCCACCGGTAATTGCGGAACCTCACCGTAAACCATCTCGTAGGCAATCATATTGGATGGATGCAATGTGTAGTTGCCGATAACTTGGCGATCTATTTCTTCAGCCAGGCTGTTTACATCGTTAAAATCACCTTCAATCGGCGTGCCGAAGGCGGCATGTACACGGCCTTTGTGACCGACAATGCCCTTACCAATCGAGGCCAAGTCCTCGTTTTTACCCTTCTTGTACTCGTCCTTGTGCTCGGTAACGTAAATTTCCTTGGCCTTCTGTGCATCACAGGGGTCCCATTCGTAGGAAATAGACACCGGAACAATGTGCAACTTGCGCCAAAAATCGGCAAAGGGCGTTTCCCGGTCCTTAGTCATGGCGAACATGGCGCAGAGTGCTGGATTGGTGCGATCCAGGCCATCTTTGGCGCGCCCGGAACGCTGTGCGATCCACACATGCTCGTTATCGTTGACGATGGAGTGATAGATGTAATTGGACAACTGGGTTGCTGCCTGCAGCTTTTCCCGACGACTGCCAGAACTGCGCACCACGGTGAAGCACTTGTTCAACTTCATCAGGTCGCTGGCAAACTGCTTGCTGAGCAGGTTGTCTCCAATCGCAATGCGGGAGGTCTCATGCCCTTCGCGGAACATCGCCTGAATCATCAGCGCCGGGTCCATAGCGATGTCGCGGTGATTGCTGACAAACAGGCAGGCGCGATCCCTGGGCAGGGTGTCCAGACCAGAAATGCTCAGGCCGGAGGTGGTGCGCTTGATCACCTTCTCCATATATTTGCCGACAATCTCTTGAAGATCCCGCACATTGCGAACATTGCGGAGTTCAAAGCGCAGAAACTGACGTACCAACCAGGCGACGGCGCCCTCCAGCTGAGCCAGGTTGGGGACAAGGAAATGCGCAGCTGCGTGGGACATTTCCGGGTCGGCAATTAGCCTTTTGATAACCTCGCGCACTTCATCATCGCGATAGGGGCGCATATCCTCGAATTGAGAGGGGTCTAACTCACTTGCTCTCATGAAATACTACCTGTCGGGCCTGCCTCAGACGGCCCGCACTTATTTATTTTGCGGCTGGATCAGCCGGGACTACTGGGCGCAGAACATACCGGAAGCGTCGACGAACTGCCAGCACTGGACCCGACCAGATAGTTGACCGCAGTGATAAATCCGGTTTCGACGACCAAGTCAACGCCAAAATACAGCGATGGTGCGATGATACAAAGTGGACTTCACCGCCCCAAGCTATGAGAATAAGGCTATTAACCGCCGCCGACGGCAAAACAACGATAACGAATACGGCGCTAGCCACGCAGTCAAGCAGGAGTTCACCTTGTCTCAATCCAACCCCAGCTCAGAGCCGCGCGCTCCCAGCTTAACGGACGCCCTGATCCCTCTCGGGATTCTCGTCGCCCTGTTGTCACTATCCGTATATTTCTACGGTGCAGACTCCTCCTACGGTCCCAATCAAATAGCGCTACTGCTCTGTGCCTGCGTTGTGGCCCTGATGGGGATGAAGAACGGACACAGCTGGAACGACATGGAAGGTGGGATGCTCCATGGCATTGGCCTGGTATTTGGCGCTATTCTGATCCTGCTGTCTGTAGGTGCACTTATCGGTAGCTGGATTCTGGCCGGCACAGTGCCTTCAATGATCTATTACGGCGTGCAGATTCTATCGCCACAGTGGTTCTACGCCGCCAGCTGTATTATTTGTGCCGTAGTAGGACTGAGTATTGGCTCCAGCTGGACCACAGCGGGCACCTTAGGTGTGGCACTGATGGGAATTGCCGGCGCTCTGGGCCTATCCCTTGAGGTCACTGCCGGAGCCGTAATCTCTGGCGCCTACTTCGGCGATAAGATGTCTCCGCTATCTGACACTACCAACGTGGCCGCAGCGGTAACATCCAATGATCTGTTCCAGCATATTCGCCATATGATGTCCACAGCGATCCCGGCCTTCGCGATCGCCCTGGCGGTTTTCGCTTTCCTGGGTTTTACCTCTGAAGCCAGTTCTGCCTCCGCAACTGATATCGAATCATTGCTCACCGCCCTTAGCAGTGAGTTCAAAATTTCCCTGGTTAGCCTGCTGCCTTTGATCTTGTTGCTAGCAATGGCTTGGCGCAAAGTCCCCGCTTTCCCAACATTGATCATCGGCTCCCTGGTTGGCTGTGCCATCGCACTGATTTTCGAACCGGAAGCCGCCCGTCGCCTCGGTGGCGGTGAAGGTGCACTCGCCCCCCTGAAGGGCGCCTGGTACAGCCTATTCGATGGCTATAAGTCCACTTCCACCAACGAGAACGTGGCTGCATTGCTGTCCAAAGGCGGTATGAGCAGCATGCTTAACACCGTATGGCTGATCACCTCCGCCATGGCCTTCGGCGGCGCTATGGAGCGGGCCGGATTCCTACAGGTCATCGTCCAGGGGGTTTTGTCACTGGTTAAAACAGTGGGCGGCCTGGTAACTGCCACCGTATTCACCTGCTTTGGAATGAACCTGGCCGCAGGCGATCAGTACATGGCAATTATTATTCCGGGCCGTATGTTCCGCGAAGCCTTCAAGGAAAAGGGCCTACACGGGCTTAACTTGTCTCGCACCCTCGAGGATTCCGGCACCATCACCTCTGTGCTGATTCCCTGGAATACTTGTGGTGCCTTTATGGCGGCAACGCTGGGTATTGCTACCTGGGAGTATTTACCCTTTGCCCTATTCAATATTATCTGCCCTCTGCTGGCGATCGCCTATGGCTGGTTGCACTTTAAACAGAAGCCCATTTCTGTAGCGGCTACGGCATCTTAAGGAAATAGACAAAACCCCTATGAGTGAAAGCGGTACCCTAAGCGCCCTGATCGAGCAGGCTGACTTCAAATTGCGCTGGTTCGATCTGGGCCGGCGCTTGCAGTCGGTTTCGAAATCCACTGCGGCATCCTTCGAAGCAGGTCTGGCTCCCTGGCCACACCCATACTTGCGCCAGGCCTGGACAGGCCTGCTACTGCAACCGGCCGAGGGCGGTGAACCCATCGTCTGGTTCCTGCGCTTTCCGCTGGACGAGCAGGGCAAACTGCAACTTCAAGCCCGAGATGGGTTGCTTCGAGCTCTGACACAGGAGCTCAAGCAAGGGCCCGCTTCTGAATCTGCTACGCAGCTGGACCAGTTGCTGCAGCAAAGTGGCTTGCTTTTTACCCCATCAACTGAGCGGCAGGCAGCATTTCATTCCCAAACAGCGCTTCTGCTGGGCAGCCAGCCCAGCGAATATTACGAGCCTGTCCTGCGCTATTTTGGCGACCCGGAAAATCACCGCTGGGACAACCTTGCGCTGCAAGGGATTGCCGACTTGGCCGTGCGCTGGGAAAAAGAAAGCACTTTGCTAATGCGCCAGGTTGGAAAAGTCGCGGCTCCGGTTTTTATTAATATTTGCCATTGCCTGGAAAACCAGCCGGTCGACCACCGTCTTGCAGCAGCCATTATTGAGCGAGCAGAGCAAGAACTGACCGCAAACACGCCGGATATCTCGGTGGCCGCTGCTGCTATCAGGGGTATCTCTCACTCACCAGCCACAGGATTGCGACAGGCATTTATACAGTCACTTTTGGCTGAAGATGCCAGCAACCGGAATAAAGAAGTCCTGGCCGCAATAGGCAGTCGCTGCGTCCAAGATTTGGAAGGACAAGAATTGGCCGCACAGTGGGTTGGCAAGCTGGCCGATGCCGCTGACCAGCAGACTTTTAACTTACTGCTTTCCGATTTAATGTTCATTCCGAAAGTGCGAATCGCCCTATTGAGTGCTCTCCGTGACCCGGCAAGAAAAGAAAGTCTCGCAGTAGCCTTTGGCAACTTTTTGCACGGACCCAAACCGACACACTGAAGGCCTATTGATAACACCTCTGCTGGTGTCCCCTCGCCCATTAAAGCTACGTTCACGAGTAAGAATTTTTAACAGAAAAAACTCTTACTCGTGAAACCATTTTTTTTGCATCGCAAAAAAAAATTCCCAATCCATCAAGCGGCATTGTCAGCCACAACAATAATTCTTAGAGCCCACCTCAAAACTGGCGCAATCGGTTTCAGCGTGTAGATTAAATAACTGGAATTCACCACAAAAAATGGTCAGCACAAACCACATTTTTAAAAAAAACCCTTATTTAAGTAGTTTTTTAAAATAAATTGGCGCACCTCTTTTCATAACTTGATCATTGACAGACATTTAAACCCAACGCCTATTACACTCAAATAGGCGGTACCTTTGTAGAACAGATTTTACAAAGCTGACCAACAGGTGACGTTTTATTGGCTATGCTAATGGCTAACATCAACGGAAAGGAGTTAGGGGATGAATTTCACTCCAGCCAAGTACTTAATTGGAATTATCAGTGCACTGGTTCTTGCAGGTTGCTGTAGCCCTCCGGCACCTCCAGCTTACTGCCCACCCGGCGCTGAACAAATTCCTCTATCCATGGCTTGTCCTGCAGATGCCGACTGCTGGATGGCTTCCGACAGAGTGCGCTGCATGAAGGTGGTCAAGTAAAATCTTTTTCTTGCCCGACAGCGTGGTGATTCATACTAAATGAAGTTTTGACCAAATCACCGCTGACAGACACCCGATTTACAAAGCCTTATTTAGTATGGATCACCACAAAATGCCGCTCTAACGAGCGGCATTTGTCTTTCCCCACACAGTTCCTTATCTCGAAACACTCCCTGTAATAGACTGTGATGTCTGCGGCGCTGGCCCGGCAAAGAAAATGCCGTTAGCATTGCCGCCCAGAAATAATAAATAAAATTTGATTTGTGTACGTTTTAGCCAAGTGGCAATAAAAAGGCTCAGAAGAGAACAAACCGAATACCATGACTAGTGAAACCCTGGCTTTAAGCCGTGTAGCGGCAATCTCACGGTTAAAGTCCCATTTTGACCAACATAAGTGGTCGCTGAGAGAGCTGTTTGCAACGGATCCCCAAAGGACAGAGAAGTTCAGCTCAGACGCAGCCGGAATCTATCTGGATTACAGTAAAAACCACTTGCGTGAAGACACCCTTAAGTTGCTGTTGGAATATGCCGAAGAGCAGGGTCTGAACAACCAAATTACTGCGCTAGTGAACGGGGCCATTGTCAACAATACCGAACACCGCCCTGCCCTGCACACCGCGCTGCGCTTTCAGGGGCAACCGAAAACTGAACAAGAGCGCGCGGTAAAAGATTGCCGCGAGCAAATGAAACAGTTTGCCGAGTCGGTGCACAGCCATAGCTGGCGCAGCTTCTCAGGTAAACCGATCCGCCATATCGTAAATATTGGTATCGGCGGTTCCGACCTGGGTCCGCGCATGGCGGTAGAGGCCCTCAGTCCTTGGCACAAAGACTCTATCGATGTGCACTTTGTATCAAATATCGATGGCGCAGACCTCAGTGATACCCTGGCAGGTATCGATGCGGAAGAAACCCTTTTTGTGATTGCTTCCAAATCCTTTTCTACTTTGGAAACCCGTGAAAATGCGCTGTCTGCACGTCGCTGGATATTGTCTGCCGGTTGCGATGAGTCACAGTTGGCCAAACACTTTGTTGCGGTGAGCAGTAATATTACTGCTGCTCAGGATTTCGGAATTGCTCCTGAGAATATTTTCCCAATGTGGGATTGGGTGGGTGGTCGCTACTCACTCTGGTCTGCAATCGGCCTGCCCATAGTTCTCGCTTGTGGCTATGAAGTTTTTGAACAGCTTCTGCAAGGCGCCAATGCAATGGACCAGCACTTCGCCACGGCTCCATTGGAATCCAATCTACCCGTACTGATGGCGTTGACCCAGTTCTGGTACCGCCAGTGCTGGCATACGACTAGCCACGTCGTGCTGCCCTACGCGCAGCGCCTGGCCCGATTCCCCGCCTGGTTACAGCAGCTGGATATGGAGAGCCTGGGTAAAAGTGTCGACAAGGACGGGCAGGCGCTGGGCTACCCCAGCGGCAGCGTTATCTGGGGCAGTGAAGGTACAAACGGCCAACACTCTTTCCACCAATTATTGCATCAGGGAACCGACCTTATTCCAGCAGACTTTATCGCGGTCAAGGAGCCGACGTCTGAACTCCTTGAACAGCACCGCTGGCTGCAGGCCTGCTGTATTAGCCAGAGCCAGGCGCTACTGCGAGGCAAAAGCCTGCATGAGGCCCGCCAAGAGCTGGAGGAAGCTGGTCACACTCATCGTGAGGCCCACGCCCTGGCCCCACATAAAGTGATTCCTGGCAATCGCTCCAGCAACACCCTGATTCTGGAAAAGTTAGATCCTTTCCACCTGGGCTCGCTCCTGGCACTGTACGAGCACAAGGTCTACGTTGGCGGCTGCCTGCTGGGGATCAACCCCTTTGATCAGTGGGGCGTCGAATTGGGTAAGCAGTTGAGTTCAAGAATTCATAAGGCTGCCAAGGGTGAAATTCCTCAGGATGACTGGGATAGTTCAACCCGCAGCCTGATGAAAAAGCTGCTCTAAACTCTACAAAAAAGGCCGCACTAATTAGTGCGGCCTTTTTTGGTCTTTGTTAAGGACATCGTTAACTGGATGCAGAGCCCCGCTTCAGCATTGGTTCAATTAGATCCAGTGGCAACGGAAATACAATTGTAGAGCTGTTATTTGCGCCGGCAATATCAATCATGGTTTGCATATAGCGCAAAGTAATCGCATTGGCATTTTTCGATAATTGATTCGCTGCCTCAGTCAGCTTTAAAGCTGCCTGCGCCTCCCCCTCCGCGTGTATAACTTTAGCCCGCCGCGCGCGCTCCGCCTCTGCCTGCTGTGCGATAGCCCGCACCATACTTTCATCAAGATCGATATGTTTAATCTCCACATTAGTAACTTTTACACCCCAGGCATCTGTTTGCTCATCGAGTATTTTTTGGATATCCACATTAAGCTTGTCTCGCTCACATAACATCTCATCCAGCTCGTGCTTACCCAACACCGACCGCAATGTAGTTTGCGCTAACTGGCTTACAGCCTCGTGATAAAATTCCACATTAATAATTGCAGACTGTGGATTAATCACCCGGTAATAAACCACTGCGTTGACTTTAACTGAGACATTATCCCTGCTGATAACATCCTGGGTCGGCACGTCCATAACCACAGTGCGCAGATCCACGCGCTCCATAGTTTGAACAATGGGGATGATTATAATCAGTCCTGGCCCTTTCACTGTTTGGAAACGCCCCAGGAAAAATACCACCGCGCGCTCATACTCCCGCAAAATACGAATGGCATACATCAGTAGCAGTATGAGTGCGACTACTAGTATCCCAAAAAAATAACTGAGCATCATTGGACTCTCCTTAATCCCACCTTAACTGTTGAGCGCTGTCATTAGCTCAATTGATTGCCCTACCTATTCCACCTCTACCCGTAAAACCATGCCGTGTTGGGCCACTACTCTAACTTTCTGACCCACCTCCAGAGGCTGGTTACAGGTCGCCTGCCAAATCTCTCCATCGAGATGCACCAAGATCTCTGTGCCCTTAACTTCGCTTACCACTGCAGAGCGTCCCACAAAAGCCTGGTCTGCCGAGACTTTCGGCTGGCGTAAACTGCGTCCAACAGCGGTCAATAACATCAATAAAAAGACACCACTTACACCGGCAATAGCCCCAATCAGCTGTTTGGAAACCTGCATTCCCGGCACATCACTGTCAATAAGCATTACAGAGCCAATCACCAATGCAATAATTCCGCCGATCCCCAAGGCGCCGAAACTCGGCATAAAAACCTCTGCCACAATCAGCAATGCGCCAACAATAATTAATGCAAGACCAGCGTAATTAATCGGTAAAACTTGCAAGGCATAAAATGCCAGCAACAGGCAGATAACACCAACAATCCCTGGAACGAAAGCACCGGGGCTATAGCCCTCAAAAATAAGCCCGTAAATACCCACCAATAACAAAATATAGGCCACTTGAGGATTGGTAATCAGTGCCAGCAATTCATTGCGCCAATCCGGCTCGTAACTTTCACTTTGCAACTCGGCAATATTCTCCGGAATCGTATAATCACCGGTATCGAGCAATACTTTTCGACCGGCAACCTGGCGCAATAAATCATCATCATTATCCGCAACAATATCGATAACATTCATTTTTAACGCTTCTGGAGCCGTCAGGGTCGCTGCTTCGCGTACAGCTTTTTCCGCCCAGTCTGCATTGCGCCCATGGCGCTGTGCCAACCCTCGGATAAACGCGACTGAGTCATTAACGACTTTGCGCTCCATGGCCGTCCCCGCAAGCGGTTTTTCTTTTTCTCCATCCTCACTGTCTTCCGCCTTTTCTTTTTTCTCTTCCTCCTGCTTTCCCCCCGGCATAGGTGTGCCCTGAGGTCCGCCAATCTGCACTGGCGTAGCCGCTCCCAAGGTGGTAGCAGGAGCCATAGCGGCGATCTGGCTGGCATAGAGAATATAAGTTCCCGCACTGGCGGCGCGCGCGCCGGAGGGGTAAACGTAGGTGGCAATAGGGATAGGAGACGCAAGGATATGCTGGATAATATCCCGGGAGGCCGCATCCAACCCCCCAGGAGTATCCAGGTGCAGAATCACCAACTCTGCGCCCTGGTCTGCAGCCTCCTGCGTAGCCCGCTTGAAATAATCAGTCGTCGCGGGACCTATGGCGCCATCAATTTTGAGTATGGCTACATGGGGAAAGGGCTCTTCCTGGGCGGCACTTTTGCACACAAAAAGGCTGAGCAGCAGCGCCAGGAAAACCAGGCTGCGAAAGAACAAAACGGGCGAATTCTGCTTCGACATGCATCCATCCCTGATGCGACATCTGGCTCAACGCCAATATTTGGATATTGAGTGCCACAGTGAACAAGCAAAATCACTTTAGCATTCACGACACCCTAAACCGGAAACAAAAAACCCCGGCTAATTCCATCAGATTAACAGAATTAGCCGGGGCCCTGTTTATTTCCACCGGGATTTACGCCCAGTTGAGTAGTTTTATACCCGATTGCGTCGGCTATACCAGTTCACATCGCGGGAATATTTATCTACCTGATTCTCAACACCCAGCAACATAGCAAACAGAGCCATACGCACCAGCAAGCCATTGTCGGTCTGGCGGAAAATCGCCAGGCTCGGATGTTCATTCAGGTCGGTATCCAGTTCATTCGCCTCTGCCCGTGAATCCCGTGGCAGGGGGTGCATAATTACCGTGTTAGGCTCTGCGTGGCGGGTAAAAATAGCCTTATTCAGGCGGAAGCGCCCACGGTAGCGGTTGGCCTCTTCCTGAGAGGCGAAACGCTCTTCCTGGATACGGGTGGAGTAAACAATATCCACATGGGAGATAGAGGATTCCAGCTGATCAGTAACCGTCACCTCGTGCCCGGCCCCGCGCAGCATCTCCACAATCATTTCCGGCATCGCCAGTTCCGGTGGAGAAACCAGGGTAATCTGCACCTTGCCAAACAAACACAGCAGTTTGCATAGGGAGTGCACCGTGCGGCCGTGCTTGAGGTCGCCGATCATGGCGATACGAAAATCATCCAGGGTGCGACCGTGCGCAGCCAGTTCCTTGCGAATGGTGTAGAGGTCCAACAGTGCCTGGGTGGGGTGTTCATTGGCGCCGTCGCCGCCGTTGACCACCGGCACACGACTCGCTTCAGCAAACTCAGCCACCGACCCTTCTTTTGGGTGACGCATACAAATCACGTCGCTATAGCCCGATAGCACTCGGGCGGTGTCGTAAAGGGATTCGCCCTTTGCCATAGCGCTGGCAGTAATTCCTACCGTTTCACGTACAGTACCGCCCAACAGATTAAAGGCGGCTCCAAAACTCAGGCGAGTACGGGTGCTCGGCTCCATAAACATATTGCCGAGAATCGCCCCTTCCAATACACGCGTTACCTTTTCACGCTGTGCATAGGGGGTCATTGCGTCAGCTACATCAAACACGCGCTCTATGTCAGCGCGCTCAAATTGGCTGACCGACAGAATATTGGCTCCGATAAAGTCCATGGTTACTCCAGTGGTTGCGCCTTGTGGGCGCCGGGTATTCGCGAGCGGCATTCTACTCGGGCACCAGGAAAGAGCCCAGTGGAAGAATGGCCGCTGACGTGATTCGACACATTAGGCGAGTAAGCTATCGCCCCAGTTCTCCAGCTCTGTGATCAGGGAGATGCGCTCCGGGTGCTGCACCCGCAGCTCAGACAGCTGGCGGAAGTAATCTTCCAGGGTGATTGAGGCCCCGGCAGTAGCGTCAGTTAAGCGCTGGAAACACCAGATCTGCCAGCGCTGGTGCTCTTCCTCTGACAGGGTCTCGGGGAAATTGCGCGCCCGCATACGGAATAGCAGCTCGGGTAGGCGCTTATCGGTGAAAGGCACTTCACCCGCCAAAGCTTCCGGACCTCGGGCCGCCAGTCCACGGTGCAGTTCACGGCAGATATCGCGGTCAGAGTCGCTGAGGAATCCACCGTAAAGGTCCGCTTCCACATCTCTCTCAGGGAATTCCCGATCCAGGAATACGTTGTGCAGCTTTTCCGTCAAATCGATATCTTTGAGCTTCTGCCAGTTCGCCTCACAGGTTGTGCGATCGATACCCAGCTCTGCGGCGCGCTTGTCATCCAGCATATTTGCGGGCGCCAATACCGGGCACTTGTTCAAGTGCACCAGTTTCAGCCCTACCGGCAACTCACCCTCACCCAGCTTGTCGCGAGAGGTGTATAGGCGCTCTCGCAGAGTGTCTGCATCCAGGCTGAGTAATGGCTCGGGGTCCATTGCCAGGTTGGCAACAATAACCGCATTGCGGTTAACCGGGTGACTGGCCAAGGGCATCACATAGGTCAAGTGACCATGATTAGCAGAGACCTTGCCGGAAATATGCAATAGCGGACGGCGCTCGCGCATATCGATCATCTTGGCGGCCTCCTGCTTGCGGCGCAGGCGGAACACATAGTCGTACAGCTTTGGTTGCTGTTTGCGGATCAGCCTCGCCATATCAATGGTGGCGTGCACATCCGACAGCGCATCGTGGGCGCCCTCATGGGAGATCCCATTGGCAGCGGTCAATTCTTCCAGGCGGAAGGACGGCGCACCGTCCTCACGGGTGGGCCACTGGATTCCCTCTGGGCGCAGGGCGTAGGTGAGGCGCACCATGTCAATAATGTCCCAACGGCTGTTGCCGGAGCGCCATTCCCGTTCATAGGGATCGAGCAGATTGCGATAAAGGGTGTAGCGAGTTACCTCGTCATCAAAACGCAAACTGTTGTAGCCCACCCCACAGGTGCCCGGCGCACCCAGTTCGGCGAGGATGCGCTGGATAAACTCTATTTCCGGCACTCCATTGGCCAGGGCTTTCTGCGGGCTAATGCCAGTCACCAGGCTCGCCATCGGCTGCGGCAGGCAGTCCACTGAAGGGCGGCAGTAAATCATCAATGGCTCGCCGACGATATTCAATTCTTCGTCGGTCCTGATACCGGCAAACTGCGCCGGCTTGTCGGCACCCGGGTCTGTACCCCAGGTTTCATAATCGTGCCAATAAAGTGTGGTAGAACTCACGGTACCTCCATAATTTGGCGGCATCATACCACCGAGAACCTCCTCGTCTGGACACCCAAGTCGAGATTTCGAGCACTCCGGACCAACTCCTTTGCCAACGCTGGTTGCAAAGCCGCCACCGCCCATTAAAATTCGGCGTTTCCACGAATTTAAGACAGCACTTCACTCTATGAATATTCGCCAGCTCCTCACCGACAAATTCCAGGCCGCCATGCTCGCCGCCGGTATCCCCGAAGAATGCGGCCCGATTGTGGCACCTGCGAAAAAGGCCGGGTTTGGCGACTACCAGGCCAACGGCGCTATGGGCGCTGCCAAGCGCATGGGCACCAACCCGCGCGAGCTGGCTGGCAAGATCCTTGAGCAGCTGGATAAAGGCGATATGATCGAAAAGGTCGAGATCGCAGGCCCTGGCTTCTTAAACATCCATCTGAGTGAACAGTGGCTGAGCCAGCAACTATTGTCCGCCCAAGGCGATAAGCGCCTGAATATCGCCTCGGTTGAAGAGCCCAAGACCGTAGTCATCGACTATTCCCACCCCAACCTGGCCAAAGAAATGCACGTAGGCCACCTGCGCACTACCATTATCGGTGATGCCCTGGCACGCCTGTTGGAGTTCCAGGGGCACAAGGTAGTTCGCCAAAATCATATGGGTGACTGGGGCACCCAATTCGGCATGTTGCTGGCACACCTTTCCGACAAGCTGGCAGACAGTGATGCAGAAGTGGCATTGGCCGATCTGGAAGTCTTCTACCGCGAAGCCAAGGTTCGCTTTGATGATGAAGAAGGCTTTGCCGATCGCGCCCGTGAATACGTTGTAAAACTGCAAGGCGGAGATGAGCAGTGCCTGAAACTGTGGAAGCAGTTTATTGATATCTCTATCAGCCACTGCGAAGAAATCTACTCCAAGCTGAATGTCACCCTCAAGCAGGAAGACGTTTACGCTGAAAGCCAGTACAACGATGATCTGCCGGTGCTGGTAAATGAGCTGCTGGATAATGGAATCGCCGTTGAAGACCAGGGCGCGATCGTTGTTTTCCTGGAAGAGATGGCCGATAAGGAAGGCAATCCCAGCCCGATGATTATCCAGAAGAAAGGCGGCGGCTACCTGTATGCCACCACCGATCTGGCCGCTATCCGCTACCGCGCCAACCAACTCAGTGCCGACCGTATCCTATATGTTGTTGATGCCCGCCAATCCCTGCACCTACAGCAGGCCTTTGTCGCCTCACGCAAAGCGAGCTTCCTGCCGGAGTCGGTTTCTCTAGAGCATTGCGCTTTTGGCACCATGATGGGCGACGACGGTAAGCCATTTAAAACCCGCACCGGCGGCACCGTAAAACTGGCAGCCCTCCTGGATGAAGCAGTAGAGCGTGCAGAGAAACTGGTGGCTGAGAAAAACCCGGAGCTGGATGAAAAAACCTGTGCAGAAATCGCGCGCAAGGTGGGCATCGGCGCGGTGAAATATGCGGACCTAAGCAAGACCCGCACTAACGATTACATCTTCAGCTGGGAATCCATGCTGAGCTTTGAGGGCAATACCGCCCCCTACCTACAGTATGCTTACACCCGCGTACGCAGTATTTTCCGTAAAGCCGGTATTGAGCCGAGCGAGCTCAAGGGCGATATCCAACTGGAAAGCCCACAGGAACGCGCCCTGGCAATTAAACTAAGCCAATTTGGCGAAGTACTGGACCAGGTGGCCAAAGATACCTTCCCGCACGTACTCTGCACCTACTTGTACGAACTGGCCAGCGCCTATATGAGCTTCTACGAAGCCTGCCCAGTATTGAAAGAAGGCGTAAGTGAACAGCAGAAGCACAGCCGCCTGCAATTATGTAATCTAGTGGCCAGCACTATCGCTACTGGCCTCGACCTGCTTGGCATTGAAGTGATGGAGCAGATGTAAATTGCTCCAGCCCGGTATCACCTTCTGTAACTTTTCAGATAGGCAAACCGGGCAGCACCCGGGTAGGCGGCCTTCAGTTGTGGCCTACCCAACCATCCTGCACCATCTTTTATCCCACTCAGGCCACACGTTTCCCGCCAGCCTGACAAAAGGAAATCACCCGTGAAAATACTGATTACCGGCGCCTCCGGCCTATTGGGGCGCAGTGTATTTAAACAGCTTTCCAGCAATCCGGTTTTTTCTGTTACCGGCACCGCCTTTTCCCGCGCGGGAGAAAATTTAATTCGCCTGGACTTGTCCGATAGCGAAGCGGTGAAGGCCTGCCTGCAACAGGTTGATCCCGATATTGTCATTCACTGCGCCGCCGAACGCTGGCCTGATCGCTGCGCCGACAGCCCCGGCACCGCCTGGCAGCTCAATGTCAGCAGCACAGAATTCCTGGCGAAATACTGTAACGAAAACGATACACAATTAGTGTATATCAGCACCGACTATGTTTTTGATGGCAGCACCCCGCCCTACAAAGCTGATGACAATCCCAACCCGGTTAACTTCTATGGCCGCAGTAAATTGGCAGGGGAAGAGGCGGTACTGAGTAACGGCAATCACTGGGTTTTGAGGTTGCCCTGGTTATTCGGGCCCGTTGCCTATCTGGAGGAATCCGGCATCACCGCCCTACTAGATACTTTGCGCGAGCAAAGGCCAGTCACGTTGGATCACTGGGCTATTCGTTTTCCCACCAGTGTTGAGGAAGTGGCCGAAGTATTGGAGCAATGCCTGCTGAAAATCCGTGGTGGCATCAATTTTGAAGGCATTTACCAGTGGAGTGGCAATACGGCCTGCACACGCTACGAGCTCGCACACATTATTGCCAAGGCTTGTAACCTGAATGCCGAACACCTGAGCGCTGAAAGTGAACCCAATTTTACAGTGCCACGCCCTTACAATTGCCAGCTGGATAAATCAAAACTGACAGGTATGGGAATTAACGGTAGTGAACCCCTGGAGCAACAGCTATTACGAAATTTAAAGCCATTTATTGAAGGCTGATTTAAATAGCTTTCAGATAAAGCGCTACAGGGAAGTATCGCTGCCGGCCATGTTCCGGCTCACACCTGTGTAATACCGTTAACTCATACAACAAACGGTGCTACAAGGTGGCAATCGAGTAGATCAGGGAGGAGCTATTGGATTGCCGAGTAAAACCACTCGAATATTTAGGGAAGGATAAATGAAATTAAAACACTGGTTCTCTGCAGGAGCTCTGGTACTGGGCAGCCTAACCACATTGGCTTCTTGCAATGCGGATAGCGGACCTCACAGCAAGAAACCACACCAGGCCATCAAGACCGAAAACGCCCAACCCATTATCTGGATTGGCGACTTCAATAACTTTGATGATGCCGTAGCACTGATGCTAATCGCCAAAGACCCACGCTATACCCTGGAGCTGGCTGTCGTTGAGGACTCTTTCAATACCGTAGCGCACGGGGCCAACACTGTTTACAACATCCTCGAATGGCTGGGAAATAACGATACCCAGGTTATTCGCGGAGCCTACTTTGCCACAGAGGAAGTCGCCTACGGCGCAAACGGCAAAGCTTCAGTATCTCCGGTAAATGACGATAAGGCCGTTCTCGGCAGAGAAGACTATCAACTACCCAACTCCTCCGATTTCTCCACCGGTACCTGGAACCTGGAGCGCCGCAACGCCATGGGTATCAATCTCTACGGCCAGTATGTACCCGGCCCCTGGCGTGACAACGGCTCCACCTTATATGGAACTGACCACCTAATCCCGCGCGCCAAACAGGAGCACTACCGCTACCAAGGTAACAATGGTGTCTCCTTCAATTTTGAGCTGGCCGAAGACATTATCCTGGAAACGATGGATAACCTGGAGCAACGCCCAATAGTTTTCAACACCGGTAAACTCACCACCCTGGCCCGGGTACTTGGCAAAGCCAGCGAAGAACAGCTGGCTAAAATTGACCACGTTATTATGATGGGTGGTGGCTTTGAGAATTATGAGCCGTTTACAGAGAATCACGAAGCAGCCTGCTTTGGCGATAAATCTAGAAATCTGGGCGGCAATATTTTCTCCCACCCCAGCTTCGGCTGTGACAGCGACTTCAGTACCCATCAGGAATTCAATATTCTGCTCGACCCACTGAGCGCACAATGGGCCTTCGACGCCCTGAGTGAAAATAATATTGAAACCTATCTGGTTCCGACCAACTCAACCGACATGGCCAAAGTACAAGGCAGTACCATCGAAGCCCTCGCAGAGCGCCGTGCAACCCCGGAAGCCTGCTACACCTCCCAACTCCTCAGTTCCATTCGTGAATTTGAGGGTGGGAATTTCCAGGGTAATGGTGACTTCGCCATGGATGCCGTTATTCGCCTTTGGGACATTATTGCTGCGCTGGTACTACTGGAACCTGAAACCTTGGAAATGGAATTAGTGCCCGGCTATATCACTGTCGACCAACTAGATGCTGGCCTAGCCGACAGCACAACACCTTATGATCCAATTACCTTTGATCCAACAGTAGGAAAGACTACTTTTACTGAGGCCGATGAGGGCTTGGCAGTAAATGTGGTTATGGGTATTAACCACGATGCTGCGCGCTCAGCGATGATTGAGCGCTTGCGTGATCGCTTTAATGCTGCGCGGAAGGGACCTAGATGTATGAATAAATTAAACTAACTACTACTGCAACTAGTAAAAGAGAACCTCTTAAATCATTTCTTCAGAAACTGAAATTTTAGAAGGTTCTCTTTTCAAAAAACATCGATAAACACACCAAATTGCAACAACTTAATTCAAATAAATTATATTGATATCGACTATTGAATATCTCACTCATACCCCCCCGATATCTAATCGAATAATTTATTTTAAATTCTCATATATATGCTCCACATCCCTATCTTTGATTAACTGCTTACGCTCAGTTTGAGCATATACTATGTCGCCAGCAATCCCTATGCCATCAAGATAGAGAATCGTTCATACAGCGCCAAAACTTCATTACCGAACAATCTAAAATACATATCCCCAAAAACCCTAACTTCACTCCTCACAGCAACGACTGCAAACTTTATTTAAAGTTAACATTTCATATATCTAGAAAACACCGATAAAACACGAACAAACTTCTTAATTAGAATTACCACCCATACAGCCAACGCTACTATAAAAGAAAAGCCAATCAAAATAATTCTCAACCCCAACCCACTTTAAAACCCCCAACAACACTCCAAAAAATTTACCTGAAATCATCATAAAAACATCGAACACACAAACAACAACCTCCCCCTACAAATTTAAAATCAGAGAAAAAACGAACTATTTACACGCTTCCGAACTGAAAAAAGCGCAATCACAAAAAACAAAAACCGTCCCCATCAGACTCCTATCAAATAAATAATCGCCATAAAATCTGCTACCAATATTGCAAGTACCTTTTTGTTGATGCACAAAAACATTTTTGATAACTTCCCAGCGCAGTATTGTAGTGACAGACATGCACGGAAGTTGGCACTATGAAAAATGCAAATTATTCTAACAACTTAGCCACATTTATCACCTCACCAATGCTTCAACATTGGCAGACGAAACATAATAAATTTCAATCTAAACAACACACATCCCGCCAGCCTTTTCATTATAAGCCAGCTATAGAGAATCATTTTCCACAGCTAAAACCTTTTGATCTTCATTACACGATATTAATTCAGTCACCTACCCTAACCCTCTTAACAAAATATAATTTACTAACTTGAAAACTTAAAAATAACTACTAATTCAAGACGCACATCACTTACAGAATAAATAATAAAATTTCATATTCACAACATATGAAAAATCATCCAAGAAGGGTATAAACCAGACAACATCCAAAGCTATCACTTTTTACAATGATCGTTAATAAAAAATAAAAATGGAATACTGATGATGGAAATCAATGAAATCGTTAACTCACAGAATATCAAAAGTGAGAATTTCAATTCAAAAGCACGATCCGTCTATAGCTGCTTAGAAAAGCAAATCAATATAAACCCAAATAAAACAGCTCTCATATATCAAGGGATTAGTATTAGTTATCAAGAGCTTGATGAGCGCTCAAAATCACTTTCAACCTTAATCAGCCAGGCGCTAGCTAAAGAAGACAACTCAAAAGAAAATTTAGTTGCACTGTATTTAGATCGAGGCTTGGACATGGTAATTGCCATGCTGGCAGTAATAAAGGCTGGTGCTGCCTATGTTCCAATCTCTACAGAGTATCCACGGGAGAGAGCATTATACATTTTTCAGGATACCAAAACCAAAGTGGTTGTAACTCAGGCTCATCATAAATTTCAACTGACAAGCTGGCTAAACTCAAATCATAACTCGCCAATCTTACTCATTTCTGACGATAAAGATACTATTAAAACCAGCCCTTCATTGGAGGAAGTAAATCAGAACTGCCTTAATGATCTTGCCTACGTACTATACACATCTGGAACAACGGGCAAGCCTAAGGGGGTTATGATCACTCATCAGAATATCCTTCACCTCGCTTCGGCGCAAATTGAAAGGTTTTCACTGGAAAATTTTCAAAGGACTTTACAGTTTGCATCTTATGTTTTTGATGCCAGTGTATTCGAGATATTTGCCAGTCTATTTTTGGGCCAAACGATTTATATTGCTAATGAAGAAGAACGTAAAGACCACAATAAACTTGCAAACTTAATCCGAGACAATCAAATACAGTTTGCCACTTTACCACCATCACTATTAGCGTTGTTACCCGAAGAAAAACTTCACTCCTTGCAAAGCATTGTTGTTGCCGGTGAAGCACCATCCATTAATATGATGCAAAAGCTCAACAAGCAAAGCAAGATTTTCAATGCCTATGGACCAACAGAGACTACTGTGTGCGCTACCGCACACCTTTTTACGCATGGGGATTCGGCAAACAATATCGGCAAAGCGTTAAAGAATACTAAAGCTTGGGTGTTGGATAGCAATTTACAGCAGGTGGCCATCGGAGATATTGGGGAACTATATCTTGGCGGTACAGGCATTGCCCGTGGCTACTGGAGAAAACCAGAATTAACAGCCGAAAAATTTATCAGCGGTAGTTTACTACCATCGAAAATTAGCCGCGACGGATATAAACGCATATACCAAACAGGAGATTTAGTTCGACGCCTCCAAGGAGACGAATTTGAGTTTATAGGTAGGAATGACTCGCAAGTAAAAATACGAGGCCACCGAATAGAGCTTTCGGAAATTGAAAATTGCCTAAAAACTCTAAATGGCATTGCCTTGGCATGCGTACTTGCAAGCGATACAGGAAACAAAAAATCGCTGTATGCATATGCAGTACTCAAGCAAGAATTCTCGTTGGATATACAACAGCTCGAATCACACCTAAAGGCACATTTGCCACTTCACATGGTACCTGAGCATTTTCTAATTCTACCTGAGCTTCCGCTGACAGAGAATGGAAAAATAGATAAATCGATTTTATTATCTATGGCAACACACGATCCATCTGCGATGGTGGATGTGAATCTTAATTCTGAACAGGCGACGTTTCTAGTCTTGATAAATAAATACACAGCGTTACCTTTGGCATGGAAAGAAGACTTCTTTGCCGCTGGTGGCGACTCAATCTCAGCTATTCGATTATGTTCAAAACTCGCCAGAGAAGCATCTGTAAATATTCCAGTTGAGTTAATTTATACAGAGCGCACACCTGAAAATATCTGGCAGCAATTACCTCGCTGCCAGCAAAGTTTCAGTATCAACACCAGGGATAATAAATATCGGACTATTTCACCTTTATCCTCACAGCAGCGAGCCATATGGTTTTTGACAAAATCCAACCCAGGAAATAGAGCATATCATGCAAAGAGTAAGTTGATTCTAAAAGGTGAAATCGATCCAGACATTCTTGCTCACTCTATCCAGGATGTAGTCGATGCACATGAGATTTACCGAACGTCCTATTCTTTGGAGGAACCCTGCCAATACATCCATGAAAGCTACCAAGTTGAGATAGCCAGATATGATTTTAGTTCCATGAATTATCAACAGGCTCAACAGCAAGTTGACTATTTAATAGCAGAAGGACTGAATCAGGTATTCGACATTACCCAACTACCTTTGGTACGCTGGGGATTAGTAAAATTAACAGACAAAGAACATATTCTTGTTCACATTGAATACCACCTTGTCCATGATGGCTGGTCCTCAAATATATTTCTTGAGCATTTATTCTCCTGCTATAAGCAAAGACTCGAGGGCAGAAAAAAAACAACTCTTAATCATGTTGGGCAGTACGCCGACTTTGCTGTTTTTCAAAACAATTGGCTAACGAGCGAAGCAGCTGAAAAACAGAAGCTATTCTGGTATAAAAAACTCAAAGATGCCCCAACTAAAATCAATTTACCTCAGACCGCCGCAGGAGATTTAAAGGGAGGAGATACTAAAAAAATGAAGATCCCTCGGAATTTCTGGCATGAAATACAAAATTATTGTCAGAAACAGGGAGTAACGCCATTTTCCTTTATGTTGGCGGCCGTCAACTTAGTATTATCTCGGTACTCCGGCGATACCGATATTTGCGTCGGCACTGGTACTGCGAACCGTAATTATCAAGGAGTAGAAAATACTATCGGAATGATGGTGGCAACCAATGTTGCAAGAATAAAACAAAACTCAAAACAAGGAATTAATAATTTTATTCATACCTGCTTTGATACGATACAAGAAATACAAAAAAATCAGGAACTTCCATTTGAAACTGTTGTTGATTTGGTAAATCCTGAACGCATCAAAGGACTAAATCCGTTATTTCAGGTCTGCTTTAGTTTTCATGATTCTCCCTTACCGAAAATGACATTACCTGGCATCTCAGAGATACAATTGGTCGAAGCCATCGGCAGCAAATCCGCAAAATTCGATTTAAATATTGTGGTTATCCCGAGGATGGGGCAGGAAGGCAGTGGTGATCCCGTTACCGTACTATGGGAGTTCAATCAGGAACGACATGCCCCTTGGTTTATTCAGAATATGATGGCCTCATTTAAGTCTGTAATGACACAAATCCTGCAGGGGGATGCCAGTAAAATATCGGATTTAGTGATAGCTGATACTAAATTGAATCAACAAATTGCCAGATGGAATAATACCGATACCGAATATTCAGCGACCAGAACTTTGGTTGAATTATTTGAATCCCAGGTAAGTAAAGCCCCCCAAAATACAGCCCTGGTATATCAGGATAGTGTTATCAGCTATCAGGAGCTTAATAAGAAGGCTAATCAACTTGCCCAGGTTATTCTCACTCAGTATCGAGCTCAAACCGGCCATGAGTTAATGGCAGATACAATAGTAGCGTTGTATTTAGATCGCAGCCTGGAAATGATTATTAGTATGTTAGCCGTTTTAAAAGTTGGCGGAGCCTATTTACCCATCTCTCCAGAATACCCAGAGCAACGTACTCAATTTATTTTTAAAGACAGTCAAGCTCCGATTATTTTGACGCAACGGCACCACTTTACTGCTATTGATAAAAAACTATCAGAATTTAAAAATGTTCCATTACTTATTTCTGTTGATATACCTGAATTGCTATCCACTCAATCGTCAGCATCTCCCGCCATTAAGCTAGATCCCAGAGCTCTTGCATATGTGATTTACACCTCCGGCACTACAGGAAAACCCAAGGGGGTGATGATAGAGCATCAAAGCGTAGTAAATCTGACTCAATATATGATCAAAAGTCATCAGTTGAATACTGAAAAACGGATCTTACAGTTCTCCAACTATGTTTTTGATGCCAGTGTTTTTGAAATATTTCCAGCACTTTTATCTGGCTCGGAACTCCATATTGCTTCGGATGAATGTAGAGTTGAGAGTGAAAGGCTAATTTCATATATCACTGAGAATAATATTAACCAAGCATTTATTCCAACTGCAATACTCAATGAAATTGCAGAAGAACTAAGAAATTCCACATTAACATTAGTCCACACAGGTGGTGACAATTTAAGTCCATTAGCAGTATTGCCTGCCGAGTTCACATTTAATGAATATGGCCCGACAGAGGCCACGGTATGTGTGACACAACAAAAAATAGAGAAGCCTGACCAAATAAACATAGGAAAACCAATCGATAATGTGAGGCTTTATGTATTAAATGAATATGGACATTATTCACCTGTTGGTGTTATTGGCGAATTATATATAGGTGGAGCTTGCCTGGCTCGCGGATATTTAAATAGAGAAACCTTAACGCAACAGCGATTTATTCCCAACTATTTTGCAACACAGGAAGATCTCGATAGAGGTTACGATAGATTATATAAAACTGGTGATTTAGTCCGCTGGTTACCTGACGGTTCTCTAGAGTATTTTGGCCGTAACGACAGCCAAATAAAAATCCGTGGTTATCGAATAGAAACAAGCGAAATCGAAAACATCTTGTGCACTCACCCTGAAATAAAACAGGCAGTTGTTATTAAACGGGAGTTAAAGGGTAATCAAGTCTTGGCAGCCTATTTGGTTTCAACACATGATGTAGTACTGGATTGCGACGCAATAAAGTCATTTCTACAGTCGAGCCTACCAAATTATATGGTGCCTGATTCATATAATTTAATAGATGTCATCCCCCTTAATATCAATGGAAAATTTGACCCCAATCTGTTACCTGAGCCAGAAATGGTCACCCAGCATAATTACGAAGCACCAAGAAATGAGCTTGAACGACATTTATGTACAGTTTGGCAAGAAGTCTTGAAGCTGGACAAGGTCGGGATTGAGGATAACTTCTTTCGTATCGGTGGCAATTCTATCAATGCAGTAAAGCTCACAGCTGTCAGCCGAAAGTTAAACGGGATAGATATTCCCTTACGCCTATTATTAGAGCACAGCACCGTTGCCAGATTAGCACTTGCATTAAAAAACCAACAAAGCATGGTCATTCCCAAGCTGGCTGATAAGCCTACAGCTAATAATCAGTTAGTAATGGAGATTTAGTTGATGTTAGCGTTATTAAAAGAGCTCAAAAAAAATAACCTGGCTGTATGGGTCAGTGGAGATATTCTTAAATTGGCAAGTAGCGGTGATGAAATACCGAAAGAACTGCTAACACGATTGAAAGCAGAAAAGCCTCAGTTAGTTAAGTATTTACAAAGAAGAGAAATTGACTCACAGAAAAAATTTTTTAGGCTTGAGGAACTCTTGCAATACCGTCTGTCTTTTGCTCAGGAGCGACTATTATTTATTGAACGGTTAGAGCCTGAAACCTGTGCATATCACATTCCATATTTAGTGCAATTGGACCAAGATGCCCGATTAGATATTCTACAAAGTGCTTTTACACATTTGGCAATACGTCATCCCGTGCTCAATTCAGTCTATATTGAGTCTGATAACCGGAATATCAGCCAGATATTATCTGGCCCTGTTAAAATTTCGACAAACCACTTAAACACAGAAGAAAAGTTACTACCGGCGGTAAAAGATGAGATAGTGCGCCCCTTCGATCTGTCACAAGATCCACCAATGCGTCTGAAATATTATGAGGCCAATAAAAAGCTGTATTTGCTAATTATGTGGCATCATATTGCGTTTGATGGCTGGTCAATGGATATTTTCTTACGGGAATTATCTAACATCTACCAGTCTTTACTTAATAGCCAGGAAATAGGCTTACCAGACCTATCCATCCAATATAGCGATTACGCCCAATGGCAAAGGGATTATCTAAATGGGGAGAATCTCTCCAAGTTAAAGTCTTTCTGGCATAATACCCTATACGGTTATGAACTTTTAATTTTACCAACAGATCGTCCTCGTCCCAAAAAAATGGATTACCGAGGAAAAAATATCTACTTTACGTTAGAGGCTGAACTATCCCTGAAGTTACGGCACTATGCCCAATCAAGGGAAACTACTCTATATACCGTCCTCCTCAGTGCTTTTTTTGCAACACTGTCTAGCCTATCAGGGCAAGAAGATATCCTGATAGGTACTCCGTCAGATAATCGTCATCATGCCCAGACCCAAGACGTAATTGGCTTTTTTGTCAACTCGCTGGCGCTACGAGTAAAGTTAAATGCAGATATAACAGCTGATGAATTAATCAGGCAAGTACATCAGGTAGTCTCTGCGGCTAAAACTCACCAAGATCTACCATTTGAGTCTCTCATTGACACACTGGAAGTGGAAAGGGATTTGTCCCGCCATCCATTGTTTCAGGTAATGTTTACGGTACAAAGTTTTGGTTTGACAAACCTATATGAATTGCCGTTTACCCCGGTAGAAACAGATCCTCAAAACCCATTATATTCGCCTGCAAAAGCGGATTTACGCCTGACTCTCGATGACAGTGGGAACCAGATAAAAGGTATGTTTAGTTATGCAGTAAGTCTATTTGATGAGGAAAGCATTATCCGTGCCAGTGGAATCTATCAAAAATTTTTGGTACAGATGCTGGAGCAGCCCTCACGATCTATCAATACTTTTGATAGTTTGTCAGATAGAGATCGCCAAAAAGTTTTAATTGATTGGAATCAGACAAGCTCACATGGTGGTAATGAGCTAAGTTTATCACATCTATTTGAAACTCAAGCCCTAATAAATCATGATTCAATCGCGGTTAGTTTTGAAGAACAACAATTAACTTACCAAGAGTTAAATGAAAAAGCTAATCAACTAGCAAGGGCAATACAGCGTAACTATCAAGATAAACACCGAAATACGATAAGACCCGATACTATCGTTGCCTTATATTTTGAACAAAGCCTGGAAATGGTTATAGGGATATTAGCTGTGCTAAAAGCCGGCGCAGCTTACCTTCCCCTTGCCTGTGATGCACCTCAAAAACGTCTGAAATTTCAATTAGAAGACAGTAAATCTGCCCTGGTATTAAGTCAAAGTTTCAAGCTTGATAAACTCCGCTCTTTACTCAAGGAAATCCCTACTCCACCTTTATTACTTGCAGTAGATAACCAAGTAGAAACTGCGCCGTATTCTATCGAAAACCTAAGTCATGGTTCGCAAGGAAACAACCTGGCGTATCTAATCTATACCTCAGGCACAAGCGGTACTCCTAAAGGAGTAATGGTAGAGCATAAATCCGTTGTCAATCTAATTAAAGCACAAAGCGAAGCATTTAATTTTGACAATCAAGAACGTGTGCTTTGGCTGTTGTCTTATGTTTTTGACGCTTCAGTTGAGCCCTTTTATTTGGCTCTGTTGAATGGTGGGAGGTTGATATTACCCGAAAGAGGAATATTAAAACAACCGGAAAAAATCATCGGCTTAATAGCCAAACATCAGGTTACACACTTGGTAGCATCTCCTTCTCATCTATTGACTTTAGGTGATATCAAAAACAAACAGCAAATAAAAAGAGTAGTATTTGGCGGTGAACCTTGTTCACCAGAGTTGGTAAATATTTGGAAAGACAAGCTTATTAATGAATACGGACCAACTGAAGCTACGGTAACAGCCATTCAAAGTCTGAACTTTTATCAGCAAAATAATAATCGATGTATAGGTCGCCCTATCAATAATGTTAAGGCTTACGTACTTAATAAAAAAGGTTGTCCGGTACCCATCGGGGCTCCAGGGGAATTATATATCTGTGGAGCAGGAGTCGCCCGAGGCTATCTCAACCAGAAAGCACTGACAGCACAGAATTTTATCAATAACCCTTTTGCCAATAATGAAGATAAAAGCAGGGGGTATGATCGCTTATATAAAACCGGCGATTTGGTGCGCTGGTTACCCAACGGAAACTTGGAATATCTGGAACGTATAGGACAGCAGGTTAAAATTCGGGGTTACCGAATTGAGTTAGGGGAAATTGAAACTGCGCTCACCAACGTAGAATCAGTAAAACAGGCACTGGTGACAACTTATCATCATCAGGGTAGTACCCTGCTAATAGCCTATATAGTACCTTGTCTAGCACAAGATATTTCATCAGAAGCCTTACGGGACACATTGGCTCTTAGCTTACCTGAGTATATGTTGCCGGAGAGCTATACTTACCTGGATCAGATCCCGCTAACCACCAACGGTAAAGTAGACTATCGTGCTTTACCCACCCCGGAACTAATTTCTAAGAATAACTACCTTGCACCCCGAACCGAACTAGAGAGTCAGATGTGTCAGATCTGGCAACGTGTACTGGGACTGGAAAACATAGGCGTTAAGGATGACTTTTTCCGTATAGGTGGCCATTCAATTAATGCAGTTCAGCTAACCGCTACTATTCGTCGAGAACTGGCTATAGAAGTTTCACTGGAAGAATTGTTCGAGCGAAAAAATATAGCTACTCTGATTTCGGGAATAGAAAAACAAAAGTTGTTGACAATCCCGCGCTCAAATGCAACCGCATTTCCACTATCTTTTGCTCAGGAAAGACTTCTATTTATTGAACAATTTGAATCTGGAAGCAGTGCCTATCATATACCTTATCTTACCCGACTAAAGCCAAAGACATCGCTGGATAAGCTTGAAAAAGCACTAAACGCTGTGATTCGTAGACATACTGTGCTTAACAGTGTCTATTATACCGATAACACCGGAATTAGTCGGCAAGAGGTACTATCTACTCCTGTCACTTTACAAATGCACAAAGCTGCGGACAAAAAACAATTGACGCTCTTAGTTAGAAAAGAGTGTATGCGTTCCTTTGACCTTGAAAAGGAAGGGGCAGTTCGACTTCATATATTTCAATTAGGGGAAGTAGATTACCTACTAATACTCTGGCACCACATCGCCTTTGATGGCTGGTCTAGCGGGATTTTCATCAAAGAGCTTTCAGAAATTTACCAAGCTATATGTCAAAAGCGAGAAGCTCTCCTACCCGAACTGGATATTCAATATCGTGATTATGCTGCCTGGCAACATGACTATCTGCAAGGAGAGCAGCTAGAGAAGCAGCTACAGTATTGGCAACAACGTTTGTCCGGATATGAATCTTTGGCTTTACCACTTGATTACCCCAGGCCCATAGTGGCTGATCACCGAGGTAAATACCATCGGTTCACTCTAGGTAGTCAAACCTCAGCACAGTTACGAAGATTAGCAAGAGATCAAGGAATCTCTCTATATACTGTACTTCTCAGTGGATTCTACCTATGCCTGACAACCCTGTCTGGGCAAGAAGATATTTTGGTGGGCACACCGTCAGATAATCGTCATCATTCCCAGACTCAAAATTTGATCGGTTTTTTTGTTAACCCCCTGGCTTTGCGTGTTGTAATCAAGCCCGAAATGTTGATAAAAGAACTATTAGCCATAGTGCACCAGGTCGTAACTTCGGCTAAGGTGCATCAGGAGTTCCCATTTGAGCGTCTAGTTGAAGAACTGAAGATAGAGCGAGATAATTCTCGCCATCCTTTATTCCAGGTAATGTTTGGTCTACAGAATAACAGGCAGGAAATCAGTGATACCGAAAAATTACCTTTTATTCCTACAAAATTAATTGATGAAAGCAATTTATATGTACCGGCAAAATTTGATCTAAGTTTATCGCTAAATGATTATGGCGATGAAATTACCGCAGGGTTTAACTATGCGGTAAGTCTTTTTGATGAAGAATCTATAGCACATATATCCAGTCTTTACCAAAGGATGCTTTCCGGTCTCCTTTCTGGACCAGACTTTCCGATAGCACAAATAGAAAAACTAAGTACCGCTGATCGACAGAAAATGTTGTACCAGTGGAATGATACTCAGGTTAATTATCCCGACAGAAACACTATACATGGTCTATTTGAACAGCAGGTCAGCCGGACACCTGATCATATTGCCCTGGTTTTTGAGCAATGCCGACTAAGCTATCGGGAGCTTAATCAAAAGTCCAACCGTCTCGCACGTGCACTTTTAAATAAATATGAAGCCAGCACAGCGAGGACAATAGAGCCCGACACTCTAGTAGGATTATGTTTTCAACGTAGCGCAGATATGGTTGTTGCCATTTTGGCGGTACTGAAAGCTGGAGCGGCCTATGTGCCAATTGCACCGGACCTCCCTCAAGCACGTATCAAATTTATACTGGAAGATGCACAAATCTCGCTGGTAATAAGTGATAAGCAGAGCTTATCGGCACTACCCGCATCCCAGGCTGGCAAGTACCAAGTTCCATCAATCCTTGTAGTTGATGATAAAAAGGAAGTCACCGCATATCATCACGATAACTTACCAGAAACATCAAGTAGCAATCATCTTGCCTATGTGATTTACACGTCAGGGACAACAGGTAAGCCCAAAGGCGTTTTAGTGCAACATAATGCAGTAACAGCTTTTGCTTGCAATAATCGTTATTTGGAAGCCTCCAAGGTGACCAATATTGCCAGTTTGTCTTCCTATGCTTTTGATGGTTTCGTATTTGACTTATTTTACAGTGTGCTAAATGGCTGCAGTATGCATCTCGTTACGCAGGACGTAATCCAGTCCCCTATAAGTTTAATAGATTATCTAAATAGCCATCATATTGATTCATTTTTTATCACGACTGCATTACTGAGTGTCCTGACCAAAGAGAGACTATTAAATAGATTGAAGGTAAATAATATTTTATTTGGCGGAGAAAAGGCCGATGCTGGAACTTTACACCAGCTAGTTAATGACCACCCTGAAATTTCGTTTACACATGTTTATGGGCCAACTGAAACGGTTGTTTTTGCTACTGCCTGTCACTTAAATACCAAGATGAGAAAACTGCCTATTGGCAGCCCATTGCATAATAAAAAATTATATGTTTTGGATAAAAATGGCCAACCGGCACCTGTCGGGTCTCCTGGGGAACTATATATCGGCGGTGCAGGTATTGCTCGCGGCTACCTTAATCAGGAAGAGCTGACAGCTAAGAGTTTTATTAATAATCCTTATGTCAGTGATGAAGATAGAGAAAGGGGACATGACCGGCTATATAAAACTGGGGATTTAGTGCGCTGGTTACCAGACGGAAATTTGGAGTACCTTGAGCGAATTGGTAAGCAAGTTAAAATTCGGGGCTACCGGATCGAATTAGGAGAAATCGAGTCAGCCTTGCATGAAATCGAAGCAGTAAAGCAAGCATTAGTGACCACTTTTCACCATGAAGAAAATACAATATTAGTTGCTTATATAGTACCAGAGGCAAGAGAGAAAATTTCACCGGATACCCTAAAGCAAATGCTATCTATTAATTTACCGGGATACATGGTACCTGAAAGCTATACTTTGTTGGAGAAATTGCCATTAACCCCTAATGGAAAATTGGACTATCGCGCGTTACCAAATCCACAATTGATTATAAATGATAACTACCTCCCTCCCCGCACCAGTCTTGAACAAAATCTCTGCCTGATCTGGCAGCAGATATTGGGACTTGATCGTGTAGGTATTGCGGATGACTTTTTTCGAATCGGTGGGCATTCGATCAATGCGGTACAACTCATAGCTACCATTCGCAGGGAATTAGGTATTGAACTATCCCTAGCAACTCTCTTTGAGAAAAAAAATATTGCTGCCCTCTCCAAAGGGCTTGAGGAGAAGCCGCTGCTAAGAATTCCTTCAGCAAAAGTCGGCCCTTATCCCCTGTCTTTTTCCCAGGAGCGTTTATTCTTTATCGAGAAATTTGATTCCGGGGCAAGTGCATATCATATTCCCTACTTAGTTAGGCTCAGGCCTCAAGCATCGCTAAATAATATTGAGCGGGCAATAAGCGAGGTAGTACGACGTCACACTATACTAAACAGCATCTACTACACGGACAAAAATGGTGTCACCCTACAAGAAGTCCAGCCCAGGGAGATAGCAATAAACAAGCACCAGCTTACAGATGAATCCCAATTGAAGACTGCCCTGATTAGGGAAAATAATCGGCCCTTTGATCTAAGCCATGAGAGCGCCGTCCGCTTACATATGTACCAGTTAGGCGAACAACGGTACTTGTTGATCCTTTGGCATCATATTGCTTTTGATGGCTGGTCTACTGGCATTTTTATTAAAGAATTTTCACAAATCTATCATGCTATTTGTGAAAGGCAGCAAGCATCACTACCGGTGCTGGAAATCCAATATCATGATTATGCTGTTTGGCAACGAGAATATCTCAAAGGTGAGACTCTAGAAAATCTGCTGAATTACTGGCAAAAAACGTTGTCCGGTTACGAATCCTTGGTACTGCCACTAGATCATCAACGGCCGCCAAAGGCTGATCAAAGGGGTAAGCACTATCACTTTGTCCTAGACGAAAATACATCAGCGCAGTTACGCGCTTTTGCAAGATCTGAAGGTACTACTTTATATACCATATTACTAACTGGATTTTATCTTTGCCTCGCAACCTTGTCAGGGCAGGAAGATATCCTGGTAGGTACACCCTCAGATAATCGTCACCATGCCCAAACTCAAGACTTGATTGGTTTTTTTGTTAACACTCTAGTATTGAGAACTGTTCTAGATACTAAAATGACTGTAAAGGATTTGATAGCACAGGTGCATCAGACCGTTACTCAGGCTAAAGTGCATCAGGAACTGCCTTTTGAACGCCTGCTCGAGGCACTTGATGTTGAACGTGATAGCTCCCGCCATCCACTCTTTCAAGTCATGTTCGGTGTACAGAGCTTTGTTCAGCAAGAAAGTGTTAATGACGATTTCCCGTTTTTACCCTCTGAACTCGATGGAGAAGCTTCTCTATATTCACCGGCAATTTTCGATTTAAGTTTATTTTTAAATGATGGTTACGAGGAAATTACCGCAACGTTTAATTATGCAGTCAGCCTATTTGATGAAAAGACCATCATACGCATTGCCAACTTGTATCAACACCTACTCACAAGTATGTTGGCAACGCCTAAGTTATGCTTAGAAAAGATTGAACGAGTTAGTGAAATTGAACGTCAACTAATCCTGGGTAAGTGGAATGATACAAGGATTGACTTCCCTGAGGGACAAACCTTACATGGTTTATTTGAACGGCAAGCCCTGCGAACGCCAAATCACATTTCACTGATCTTTGAGCAGCAACGGATTACTTATAGTCAACTTAATAAAAGAGCCAACCGTTTGGCCCGCATCCTGTCAAAACAATATCAATCAGCTCACGGACAATCGATAACTCCAGATACCGTTATTTCATTATATTTTGGGCGCGGTATCGATATGGTTATTGCTATTTTAGCAGTACTAAAAGCCGGTGGAGCTTATTTGCCCCTTTCGCTTGATTACCCTGAACAGCGCCTGAGTTATATCTTAGCTGACAGTCAATGTCCGATGATCCTAACGGGAGAGAGTAACGAAGATAAACTCCGGAAAATCGTCGGTATTGAACATCAAGAATCCATAGTGTGTGTAACCCAAGAGTTACTTTTGAATGAAGCAATAAGTGGGGATAATTTACCTGCGCTGACATCAACATCCGATCTGGCTTATGTGATTTATACATCCGGTACCACTGGCACACCTAAAGGTGTGATGATTGAGCATCACAGTTGCGTAAATTTGATGCAACATAACCTAGAAACGTATCAAGTTTCTTCTGGTGAAAATTTATTATTACTGGCTAACTACACTTTTGATGCATCGATAGAGCAGATATTTATAGCATTACTTAGTGGTTCTCGGCTAGTGATTACCGGTGATGCCGACATCCAGTCTTTTAGCCGTCTGGAGCGGCTAATTGAGCAAGAGTCCATTACTCACCTGGATGCACCATCTAGTCTCCTTCTGGCATTGGAACTTGGGGAAAAACATGGCTTGAAGCGAGTCATCTCGGGTGGCGAAGTGACCTCAACCAAGCTAGCCAGTGATTTGGGGGATAAACTCATTAATGTCTACGGACCTACAGAAACGACTATCAGTAGCCATCAATATCATTGTCCACCTCAATCAGAAGACAACCAGATCCCGATAGGCAGGGCCATCGCCAATAACAAAAGCTATGTCCTCGATAAATCAGGTCAGTTATTAGGAATAGGGGCTATTGGTGAGTTGCATATAAGCGGAGCCGGCCTTGCCCGGGGTTACTTGAATCAACCTCAACTGACAGCAGAGCGCTTTATAGAAAACCCCTTTGCCAGTGAGGAAGATAAAGCCAGAGGTTATACCAAATTTTACAAAACTGGCGATCTGGTCAGGTGGTTACCCAGCGGTGAGCTGGATTATATCGGTCGCAATGACTTGCAAGTGAAAATTAGAGGTTTCCGTATTGAGTTAGGTGAAGTCGAAGCGGCTTTAAATGACCTAGATGGAGTAAGGCAAGCGATAGTGACAGATCACGAATATCAAGGTCAAAAATACTTGGCAGCCTATTTAGTCCCAGATTCCGAGGACTCCAAAGATCTTGATATATTAAAAGCAACATTAGTGTCTGTATTGCCCGAGTATATGATTCCTGCAAGCTTTAGCTGGATTGATAAAGTACCACTTAATTTAAGCGGCAAACTGGATAAAAAGGCCTTGCCAACTCCCAAGCTTGTTTCCCAGAGTGATTATCTGGCTCCACGTACGCAACTTGAACGCCAATTGTGCGAAGTTTGGCAACAGGTCCTGGGATTGGACCAGGTTGGTATCCGCGATAACTACTTCAGTATCGGAGGAGATTCAATCAAAGCCATCAGTCTTGGGGCCAAAAGTCGCCAGATAATTGGTATAGATATCCCACTAGCAATGTTATTTGCAAATCAAACAATTGAAAAATTAAGTACCTCGTTACAGCAAGACGCAGTATCAAATCAGGATGAAACTCAAGAATTTGAGATGGTCTTATAGGGATAATAAAATGAATCAATTAATCAGCAAAATAAAAAACAATCAAGTCGCAATCTGGCTGGATGGAGAACAGCTACGCCTGAGTAGTAAAAAAGATTTGTCAGACAGCGATCTATTAGAGTCAATCAAAGAACACAAGTCATCATTAATCCGCTTGTTAAAATTTAATCACATTTACAGTAAAAGTGACTTCATCAATAGGATAATATTTTCTGTACCCGAAGAGAAATCTGAACTTAGTTTTGCCCAGGAGAGGTTATTATTTATTCATCAGTGGCAGCAAGGAAGTAATGCCTATCATATCCCACATCTGATTCGACTATCTGATGATATTAACTATCCCGCTTTAGTAGATGCTATTCAGTATATGGTTAGGCGCCATCCAATACTAAACACCGTTTATCGCCTTCATGAAAATGGTGATACGTACCAGCAAGTCCTTGATAGCCCTTTAACTATTCGTTGTCTATCAAAAAATAACAATGCTGCTCTGTTAAATGGGATACAAGAAGCCATAGAGCAGAACTTTGATTTAAGCGAAAAAACACCATTTAGGGTTATTCGATTTGATTCTCCCCAAGGAGTGTTTGTACTTTTTGTTTGGCATCATATTGCATTTGACGGCTGGTCAGCACAAATTTTTTTCACCGAATTATCTCAAGCCTATTCATCCTATTGTCTTGAGCAGACACCTGACCTTGCTCAGATAGACATTTGCTATAGTGATTATGCCGTATGGCAAAAAGTATTTTTACAGGGAGAAGAACTACGAAACCTTGAAAATTACTGGCTAGAACAATTGGGTGGATACAGCTCGTTACACTTATTCACAGATAGACCGCGTCCACCCCAGCAAGATTATCGTGGTCAGGTATTCAATTTTTCATTAAATACACATCTTTCACAACAATTAAGATTATTGGCCCGTGATCGGAAGACGACTCTGTATTGTTTAATGCTTAGCGGTTTTTATTTGTTGCTCTCGACTTTAAGCGGCCAGAAAGACCTGGTTATCGGTACGCCGTCAGAAAATCGTCACCATGTACAAACCCAAAGTGTTATAGGTTTTTTTGTTAATTTGTTAGCGTTGAGGGGGGAAATAGACGAGAGATTTTCAATTGCACAATGGATAGATAAAGTTCATCAATTGGTCCTGGCAGCCAAAGTTCATCAGGAGCTCCCCTTTGAGCGTTTGGTTAAATTGCTTAAAGTGGAACGAGACCCCTCCCGTCACCCTTTATTTCAAGTTCTGTTTAGTCTGGAAAGCACCCCAGCCAACTTAGAAAAAGATAAAAAGCCACCTTTTACTCAACAATCCTTAAATGACCTAAATCAACAAGATCTTATTACCGAAGAATCGCTGAGAAATATTCAGCATTATCAAGGGTACTCCCCAGCCAAATTTGATTTAAGTTTATATATTAATGACTCGGAACCCGAACTTAGCGGTGTTTTTAATTTTGCTATCAGCTTATTTGATCAAAAGACAATAGGAAGATTCACGGACTTATACCAACGTATACTGGTTCAGATGGTTTCCGATGTACATCAGCCTATCGCTTTTATGGATTTGGTTTGTAAGCAGGAGAAGCAAATTTTATTAAATGACTGGGTCAAAACCACACAAAGCTCGTCTCAGAGTTTATGTCTTCATCAACTATTTGAAGAACAAGTTAAGACCTCTGCCGATAAACCTGCAATATCTTTTAAGCAACAAATCCTCAGTTATCAACAGCTGAACAATAGAGCCAACCAACTGGCACTAAAGCTACAAGCTGATTATCTATCAGCACAGGGCAAACAACTTGAACCGGACACTTTGATTGGCATTTTCCTTGATCGCAGCCTGGAAATGGTAATTAGTATTTTAGCTATTCTTAAGGCTGGCGGTACTTATGTACCTATCTCTCCGGATTACCCAACAAGTAGAAGTTTGTATATTCTACAGGATACTAAAGTTTCCTTGGTCATCACCACAAAAAAATATACCCACACTTTC
This sequence comes from Microbulbifer sp. ABM4_008, assembly GCF_056311705.1. NCBI lineage: Bacteria > Pseudomonadati > Pseudomonadota > Gammaproteobacteria > Cellvibrionales > Microbulbiferaceae > Microbulbifer > Microbulbifer sp. ABM4_008. The sequence continues at coordinate 3,977,380 of NZ_CM149970.1, forward strand.
ACTGCTTTCTCTGGCGAACTGGAGTTGATACCAAAATTAATTTATGCAGATACCTTAGCGCCCCTAGCTGAAGCTGATTGCGACAGACCAGCGCCTGTGAGTGCCGTAGCCCCTCAGGATCTGGCTTATGTGATTTATACCTCTGGCACTACAGGCAAACCTAAAGGGGTATTACAAACTCATGAAAATGTGATCCGCTTATTACAGGTAACCCAGGCCGATTTCGGCTTCAATGACAGCGATAACTGGGTACTTTACCACGCTTATACCTTCGATTTTAGTGTTTGGGAACTTTGGGGCGCTTTGACTACAGGTGGAAAACTTGTAATCCCAACGACAGAAATCACAAAGGATCTACCCACTTTTGTCCGTTTGTGTCAGCAAGAGCAAGTGACAGTATTAAACCAAACACCAGCTGCCTTTTATGCACTAGTTGATACATTAAGGATCACTGGAGAATGTCTTGAAGCACTTCGATTGGTGATTTTTGGAGGGGACAAGCTAAATATTGAACAACTTAAAAGTTGGTGGGATACCTATGGTAATAAATCAACTCGACTGGTAAATATGTATGGTATTACAGAGACGACCGTGCACGTGACCTATAAAGAGTTAACAGCCGACGATAATACGGCTTACTCCAATATCGGTAGGCCATTAAAGGATATGAAGGCATATGTACTCAATAGTAAATTAATACCTTTACCAATCGGTGCTCCGGGGGAGCTATATGTAGGCGGATCAGGGTTGGCTAGAGGGTACCTTAACAGGCCCGAACTTACGGCTGAGAGATTTATTGAGAACCCTTTTATTGCATCAGAGGGAAACATCAAAAACCGGCTGTATAAAACTGGAGATTTAGTCCGCTGGCTGCCTAACGGTGAACTTGAGTATCTTGGACGAAATGATGCCCAGGTAAAAATTCGAGGTTATCGTATTGAACTGGGTGAAATTGAAGCTGCCTTAGCCCAACATCCTCAAGTACAGCAAGTAGCGGTAATTGATAGGATCCACGAAAAGAATAAGTACCTTGCCGCCTATGTCGTCCTCAGTGAAAAGAAAAGTTCAGACCCTAGCAAGTTAAAAGCTTTTGTTTCTGAATTCCTACCTGATTATATGATGCCTTCCACCTTTACCTTCCTGGATACATTGCCGCTAACAATAAACGGAAAATTAAATCGCGTGGCCTTGCCCTTTCCAGAATTTACTAGCAAGGTTGAATATGTTGCGCCAGAAAATGAACTGGAGCAGGAGTTGTGCCAGATTTGGCAAAGGGTATTGGGTATAGATACTGTCGGAGTACTAGACAGCTTCTTTGAATTGGGAGGGGACTCAATACTTTTACTTAAAGTTTACCATCATTGTAGTCGCAGCAATATCCGGGTTTCACCTAAACTACTCAATGAACAACCCACTATCAGAGGCTTGGCTGAAAGTATCAAAGCAGAACCCATGCCTGATTTTTCATCCTGCACCGAGAGCGAAATTGTTAACTTTCTGACAGGTTATAATGAATTTAATAAATTTATGACCTTTAACGAAGTAAGTAACAAAACCGGTTTATTCCTGATTCCAGCAGCGGCAGGTCCTGAAACTTTTACTCCACTGGTGGAAAAACTGGACATCAACCGGCCGGTCCACTTGCTGGAAAATATCCAGGTGTATAGTGGGCGGCAAATAAGACTGAATTATTTGATTGACTATTATTTTGCTGTGATACGTAAGAAGCAGGCAAGTGGGCCCTATTTGCTGGGAGGCTACTGCGAAGGCGCTATGGTTTCCCTTGGTATCGCCCAAAGACTGAAAGCTTTAGGCGAGAGTGTCGAAATGCTATTTTTAGTTGACCCCGTGGTGATCAATATAGAGCAAAATCTGATTGACACCATCAAGCAGGATCCTAGGCTACCTAATTGTGGGCGTTTTGAAGCTGAAATGGTGGATACTTTTCTTTTCTATGCCGAATATGTCAAATCACTTCAGTCCTATAGCGGACCAGTAGTTTTCTTTGAAGGCAGTAGTGTCTCTGATGAGGCAACCCCAACACAAATCCTTGCTGTGATCAATGACTATATTGACATTCAAGAATTGTTCAACAAGGGCTTCTCAACGCCTAAAAATGGTTTCGAAAGTTTATTGTTAAATTGCGATTATATTGCCATAGATGCAAAACATGAGCGAATCATGATAGAAGATGAAACACTGAATACTATGGCCAACGTAATCAACCTTAAATTGTCCTCCAGCTACGATAATTATCTAGAGACTGAAACTCATAGCGAAGTAATTTATAGTTAAATGAAGATCCGCTGAAAACTAAGATTTAGCTTTGTTAAAGCTCAAAATTACAGTTGAATTGAGGGAGATTCTGACTTATTTCCTTATACACCTACATTCCTTGAATATATTTTATCAAGAAAAATTTACATCTACATATTTACGATAGAACTTTTGAGGAATTTGGTATTTTTTAGGGGCTTCCCAGGAAGGATTTATGGAACGACAAGAATTAATCCGCTTATACGGATTTCAAATGGGGTGGGGATTTTTCTCCACCTACTTAGTTTTACCGATATTAACACCTTTTTTTTTAGCTATGGGCATGTCTATGCCGCAGCTGGGAATAATACTGGCAGTCATGGGGTTGTCAGTGATACTTTTCGAATTACCCACCGGTAGCTTGGCGGATCAGATCGGGAGGAAAAAGGTATATCTAATTTCCCTGACGATGTCTATGGCTTGTTACCTCGTGTTATTGGTTTGGCAAAGCTTTTATGGAGCTTTACTAGCAATGTTTTTATGGGGAGCTAGTCAGGCATTATTTTCTGGCTCTTTAAATGCCTGGTTTGTAGAGTGTTTTAACCAAGCCGAAGGTACAATGAGCCTGCAAGAGGGTTTTGCACGTATCGCGACTCGTGCCGGACTCATTGGGGCGCTTGGTGCAATGAGCTGTGCCCTGGTAGTGGGAGGCGGGGAGTATTTCGGGCATTATGACCTGGACTTATATCGGGGACTTTTAGCTTTATCCCTATTTAGCAGCTTACTCTTATTTGCCTTTACCGAGATAAAAATCAGAGAAAATCGTGTATTTGATCGTTTTCGAATTTCAAATATCGCCCAAATCCCAAGCCAACTCAGTTTAGGTATTAAAGCCTGCTATTCACCATCACTATGGCGCTTATTGTTGACTGTTATTTTATTGACTCCTATAGCTAGTGCTATCGAAAAATATTGGCCAGTACGCTTAGAGGCCTTATCGGACGATATGCCCGTAGGTTGGCTGTATGGGCTATTAATGGCATTAATTATGCTACTAGGCAGTTTGTCAGCAAAAATCACTACCTGGATGGCTCAATTTTTTAACCAGCAATTGGGAAAAGTACTTTTGGTAGCCAGCCTGATAAAATTATCTCTGGTGATGTTACTGGCTTTATCTGGAGATCTATTACTGTTTGTTAGTTTATTCTTATTGTTTAATTTTAGCATCGGCCTGGGTCTTTCTGCCTCCGCTCAGTTACAACATCAAGCAGTCAAGGACGAGGTCAGGTCAACTGTTGACTCCATTTTTTCATTAACGACTCGCTTTGGTGGTGTCATCGGTTCACTAGTTTGTGGTTTTGGCGCAGCTGAAATAGGACTGAACAATACTTGGTTATTGTTAGCAGCCATGGGGCTTTGTGGTAGTTGTATATTTTTGAGTTCAGAATTCAACCCCACGATCATAGATAAAGACAAGCAAATAATAGAGCAAGCTTAGTCTCCAATCCCATCCCCCCTTCGGGGGGATAGCCTACTTGCAGGGAAGCAATTGATACCCTCAAGAGTAATTATTTCGTCGAAACTTCTTTCTACCCTAATCACTCCGCTATCCCACTCCAGACAACAGCTCATTAGGTGGATCGAAAGATTCAATAACCGGGTCAAGCGACACCTAATGCAGACCTCATTCCATAAGCTATGTCCATGATCGCAACTCTTGATGGCAGATACGTCGCTCTCAATAAGGTGTTAGTTAATTGGAGAGGCAGCTAAGATGGTGAGCTTTTGTGAAATCGTAGGGAAGATGAACAACATTCCTTTAACAGTTAGCGGCCTGTAGGGGAAATGGCCAGCCTTCAAATCTGTTCAGCCATGCGTAGAACAAAATCTCACCAACCCCAAATTCACAGGATTTAACCTACTTTTTGGCCCCAAATTTAGCAGTTTCCTCGCTCAAATCCTGCAGATTGCCCCTACTCGCCCCGGTTGCTAAGATGCGCGCCTGCCGCTATGGCCCGGCGCCCCTTCTGGTTCCGTATTGCGACCCGGGGCTGCCAGCAAACCGATTCTCCCAAGCGTTACCCTCGCCTATCCGCAACGCGGAGGCCCGAGGCTTTCCACAGGAAAACCGGTACCGAGGCCAGGTGCTATTTTTAACCGCGAGCGCACCACGACGACTCCCTGCGACTACAGGAACGAAGTTTATGACCCAACCATCGCTGCAGCAGTTGGAACAACACGACGCCTTTATCCATCGCCATATTGGCCCCGATGCCAAACAGGTAGAGGCCATGCTGGAAACCCTCGGAGTTGCCAGCCTCGAAGAGCTGATCGCAAAAACCGTGCCCGAAGCCATTCGCAAGACTGATGAGCTGGATCTGGCCGATGCGATCAATGAAGTTGAGGCCCTCGCAGAGCTGAAAGATATCGCGGCGCGCAACAAGATCTACCGCACCTTTATTGGTATGGGTTACCACGACACCATTACCCCCAATGTGATCCTGCGCAACGTGCTGGAGAATCCGGGTTGGTACACCGCCTATACCCCTTACCAACCGGAAATTGCCCAGGGCCGCCTGGAAGGCCTGCTGAACTTCCAGCAGATGATTATGGACCTCACCGGTATGGAATTGGCCAACGCCTCCATGCTGGATGAAGGTACCGCAGCAGCTGAAGCCATGGCCATGTGTAAGCGCCAGGTCAAACGCAACAAATCCAACGTCTACTTTGTGGACCAGGACTGCCACCCGCAGACCATAGCCGTAGTTAACACCCGCGCCGAGCACTTCGGCTTCGAAGTAGTTGTAGGCGATGTGGAAAAAGATATTCCCGCCGAGCTGTTCGGTGCCCTGCTGCAGTACCCCGGCAGCACCGGTCGCGTGCGCGACCTGACCGACATCATCACCAAGGTGCACGAAGCCAACGCACTGGTAACAGTGGCCGCAGATCTGATGAGCTTGGTAGCCCTCCGAGCACCGGGTGATATGGGTGCAGACGTGGTTGTTGGCTGTAACCAACGCTTCGGCATCCCCATGGGCTACGGTGGTCCCCACGCCGGCTTCTTCGCCTTCCGCGAAGCTTACAAACGCTCCGCACCGGGTCGCATTATCGGTGTTTCCGTCGACAGCAAAGGCAAGCGTGCCCTGCGCATGGCCATGCAAACCCGCGAACAGCATATTCGCCGCGAGAAAGCCAACTCCAACATCTGTACTTCCCAGGTGCTGTTGGCGGTAATGAGCGCTTTCTACGCGATTTACCACGGCCCTGAAGGCCTGAAAACCATCGCTGCCCGCATCCAGCGCCTGGCAGACATTCTCGCTTCCGCCCTGCAGCAGGAAGGCTTTAACCTGGCCCACGACAGCTGGTTCGATACCCTGAATGTCACCGTTGGCGCCAAGCAGGAAGAGATTTACCAGCGCGCCCTGGCCGCTGAGATCAACCTGCGTAAAATTGGTAAAGACGCCCTGGGTGTGAGCCTGAGTGAGACCGCCACCCTGCAGGATGTGTCCGACCTGATCAATGCCTTTATCGGCACCGAACACAGCATCGATCTGCATACTCTGGACAGCGAAATTGCCAGCAAGGGCTCTCTGGGTGTACCCGCCGCCCTAGCGCGCGATACTGAATTCCTGACCCATCCGGTGTTCAACACCTACCACTCCGAGACCGAGATGCTGCGCTACCTCAAGTCTCTGGAAGCCAAGGATATCGCCCTGAATCATTCCATGATTCCCCTGGGCTCCTGCACCATGAAGTTGAATGCCACAGCCGAGATGATCCCGGTCACCTGGCCCGAGTTCGGCAAGCTGCACCCCTTCGCACCAGTAGATCAAGCGGAAGGCTACGCGGAAATGTTCCGCCAGCTACAGCAAATGCTGTCCGCCTGCACCGGTTACGATGCGGTGAGCCTGCAGCCCAACGCCGGTTCCCAGGGTGAATACGCAGGCCTGGTTGCTATCAAGAAGTACTTCGAAGCGAAGGGCGAAGCCCAGCGCGACATCTGCCTGATTCCCGCCTCTGCCCACGGCACCAACCCGGCATCCGCCATGATGGTGAGCATGAAAGTGGTTGTGGTTGCCTGTGATGATAAAGGCAATGTGGATATCGAAGACCTGAAAGCCAAAATCGAAGAGCACGGCGACCGCGTTGCCGCACTGATGGTCACCTACCCGTCCACCCACGGGGTGTTCGAAGAAGGTATCCGCGAAGTTTGCGATCTGGTTCACCAGGCTGGCGGCCAGGTTTATATTGATGGCGCCAACATGAACGCCCTGATCGGCGTCGCGGCTCCGGGCCAGTTCGGTGGTGACGTATCCCACCTGAACCTGCACAAAACTTTCTGTATTCCTCACGGTGGCGGCGGCCCCGGTATGGGTCCGATCGCTGTTGGCGAGCATCTGAAGCCCTACCTGGCAGCCCACCCGGTGACTGAAGTACCGGAAACCAAGCTGGATAATGGCACCATATCCGCCGCTCCTTGGGGCTCCGCCAGCATTCTGCCGATCAGCTGGATGTATATCCGTATGATGGGTAAGCAGGGCATGAAGCAAGCTACCGAAATGGCAATCCTGAACGCCAACTACGTGGCCAAGAAACTGGGAGAGCACTACTCCCTGCTTTACACGGGCACCAATGGCTTTATTGCCCACGAATGCCTGGTTGACCTGCGCCCACTCAAGGAAGCCAGCGGTATCACTGAAGAGGATATCGCCAAGCGTCTGATGGACTTTGGCTTCCACTCCCCCACCATGTCCTTCCCGGTAGCCGGCACCCTGATGATCGAGCCTACCGAAAGCGAATCCAAGGGTGAGCTGGATCGCTTTATCGAAGCGATGGCAACAATTCGCCAGGAAGTGGAAGATGTAACCAGCGGTAAATACACCCCAGAGGACAACCCGCTGCACAATGCCCCTCACACCCTTGAGGACGTGATGAGCGATGAGTGGACACACAGCTACTCCCGCGATATCGCTGCGCGCCCAGCGGCGTGGTTAAAAGAGCATAAGGTGTGGCCCGCCGCTAACCGTATCGACAACGTATACGGCGACCGCAACCTGATCTGCTCCTGCCCTCCGATTGAGAGCTACGCAGAGTAAGATTCAACACTCTCACAGGTGGATTTAAAAGCGGGCTTAATGCCCGCTTTTTTATTCGACCCACAATACTTTTATCGAACTGGCACAAACTCTCACGTCCTGTATAGCTACGTATTTGCAACCATCACCTTTCAACAATATTATTCTGCGTTAACTTAGTTAAAAATCCTCACATAAGCGACGCCTAACAACAAAGAAACGGTATTAGAACGTTTTGGCAAAAATTCAGCCAAACTTTCTAATCGCCCCAAGCTTTCAACATCGGAGGTGAAAGTGACCATTAAAGTCTTAAAAGAAATATTAATTGCGAAGGGAAAAGCAGACTCTTACTCTGACGATCAAACACCCATAGATCTATGGAGAGCTCTGAACAAAAAATCAGACCAAGGCGTCTTCGACTTTATAGAAAAAGGTTTCATTCTGTCTAACGGACGTCCAAGACCAGCAGATATCACCATAGAATACCGCGATGGGACAGAGTGGGTTTGCATAAAAGATCGCCCCAGGGGACTCAGCACTTTTGATAAACCAGGATTACCAAAAGGCAAAAACTGGGAGTACTACAAAATTCCTGCAGGGACAGTTTTGCCAGAAGGTATTGCAATTGTAAAAGATGAATATAACACCAGATTTGAGGCAACACACTATACGATAGCCCCAGCATACGACATGCCTCTGAATCAATTTAAGAGTAAGTTAAAAATACTAGAAAAATCCTTAATTAAGGAAGCTATATAATGGAAGTACCTAATACCTGGGCACCACTACTAATTTCTGCTGTTAGAGATGCCGTTTTGTATCAAGAAAGCCTTTTAAGAAGTGAGACCATAGGCGATAAGACAGACTATGAGGAGCATCACTTACAGCTAACACAGTTCCTAGAGTTCCTTAAAGAGGAATATAAAGTAATTGAAAAAGAAACAGGCATACCCCTAGAAAAACTATTATAAAGCTTTCCTTCAGGGTGGCGTCGAACCACCCTGAAGCATATTAAGCTGGACAAATATATCCATACCACTCCCTGCCTATAACTGTATAGGATATCCCCATATAACAGTAATTATATAAACATTCCTGCCTGTACTGAGTGATTAGCTTTAGCACATCCCCGCTTCAGCAAGTCACACAAGATTCCACGGGGATTTTTTACTACTTAAGGCAATTCGGGACCTCTGAAGTACCTGACCATATTGTAGAAAGGTAACTGCTAGAATCTTTAGTCACATTAAATATCATAGTACCGCCACCAAGGTTATTATTCTCATTACATGATGCTAAAGCGCTCGCTGCAGAAGCACTATTCAACACAGTAGAAGCGCCAACACCCAGCTTAGACTTATCAACACCCAGGTTGATATACTTCTGGATTCTTGAAGTACAACTTGAGCCCAACCAATAGCTCATCTCCCAGCCATAAGTTAGTTGATCGCCCAGTTTCTTGCCATTCCATTCAGCCTGAAAAGCATCGGTATCACTCCAGAGTGCTTTAGAAATGATTTTACTCGGCATTTTCTCTCGCAATGCACTAGTCACTTTTACCAGGGAGTCAGAATAGGTTTGGCTGCACTGTGAGTACTCATCATCAATATCAATACCATCCAGACCATACTGATCCACGGCATCTTTCAGCTGCTGAGCAAAGTCATCAGCGGACTGCTCATCGGCAAAACAGGACCAACCTGCATTTTGGTGATTTCCGAGAACGCTGAGCACCACTTTCGTACCCTTGTCTTGCAATTCTTGTACTGTACTCAAATTGTTATTGAGCAAGTCTGACACTTGGTCATTAAAATGCAGCACAGCTTTCTGACCATCGTAATTAATATTTGCCGCGAAGATCACAGCTATATCAAACAACTGGCTGCCATCGCTCTCTGTAAAGCAGCCTGCATTGCCCAGGTTATTACTATTAACTTCTACGTAAGCAACTTTAGGCGCTGACACACTTTCCTGAGGAGTATCAGATTTACACAGAGTTGAGCCCAGCTCACGGATTTCATTCTTACGTGAACCACACCCATACCCGCTGCCATCCATGGAGGCATTATCGGCAAGATTTGCAATTTCCCAGTCCCCCAGGACGGAACACAGCTCATCCTTATAGATTTGAGCCTCAAGATAGGTGACCGGGCTTGCATCAGTTGCACAGCTGCTTCCACTAACAACATGAGGCGCTGAAGGTTCGGATTTACACAGTGTCATGGATAATTGGCGACTTTCATTACTCGTCAATTGGCAATTATTTCCCAGATGTTCTATTGAGGACCCGTCTGATAAACCAACCAAATCACCATTATTGAGAAGATCACAAAATTCATTAGGATAATTAAGCGCTTCAGAATAGCTTACTGTTGTAGTGTCCGAGGGACAGTCATCCGAATTGACGACTTCAATATCTGCGTATGCACCAGTCTGAAATAAAATGGTGGCACAAGCAGCCTGCATTGCTCTACGTGTCGATTGTTTCATATTTATGCTCATTTTTATTATGTGGTTATGTAAATTCTATAATCTAATATCGATAGTCAAAAAAAATGGTGTAGAGCTTACACTCTACACCCAATACTACGATCAACGAGGTATTAGAATTTATAGTTTGCACCAATATATAGTCTGCGCCCAGAGTAATTATAATAAGTCATTCTGTTTTCCTGCTTCCAGAACCCCTCTGCCTTTTCCTCCGTTAAATTAATGATAGATGCCGTGAAATTGAGGTTTTCATTGAAGGTAAAGCTGGCATTAAGATCAAGCTGCCCATAAGCTTTATCGTATAAATTATACCCTTGGTGAAGCCCCCCAGCTCGATCATCTTTCCAGTTATAAGATGCTCGCACACTGTACAAATCATTTTCATAATAACCGGAAAGATTGTACTGGTGCTTAGCCGTTCCAGGAATTTCTGCCTCAGTTTCTTCACCATTAACAAACACCCCTGAAGTACTGGTGTCGGTGTAGGTATAATTTGCCATTACACCAAAACCACTTTCGAACGCGTGTTGTGCAAACAGCTCGACGCCTCTTGAAGTTGCCTCAGCACCACCCGTTTTTGTGGTCATGTCGACTTCAATGGGTCCATTGCAGCAATTGTGCTCACGTAATACAACTTCAGTTGTAGTTATAGGAAGGTTGCTGATATCCTTACTAAATAATGTTGCCCCAAGTGCGGAAGCATCAAAGTAATACCATTCAATTCCCAGGTCGAATTGATTGGAGAGCATCGCTTCTAGCCCAGTATTTGCTGAAGTGCCAGTCCCACGGCCGGTCCAAGAATCCGGCGAGTTAATATTTACAGGGGGGCCATAAGACTCAGCCTGCCCCAAATCAGCATAACTAACTCGAGACATGGTTTTTGCTGCAGCAAATCGTATTACAAGGTCATCAGTTAGATCCCAGGCAATATTCAAACTTGGTAGGAAGTTTTCACTGTCAGCGCTTCGGTTATTTGCATTGGTGATATCTGTCTCTTGACCAATGATGTCATCGTACGTCGAGGTAGTTAAGTCGGTATTAACATAGCGGACACCAAAGTTACCCCGGAAGGCTTCCCATTCAAAATCTGCCTGTGCGTAAAGTGAAAATATTTTCTCCTCGATGGTATAGGTACCGGATAAGACAGGAACTACAGTCCGGGTAAAATTATCACTAACGTAGGCTTTAAGCGCATCTATATCAAAAGGCAGATAGTTAATAGCCCCGGTATCGCCTGCGCTATTATCGATTACGCTGCCGCCAAGTAAGATTGAAGTGTCTGGATGAAAATCCGGGTTGTGGAACCATTCGGTACCCGACAACCACCCACGATAACCACCGTTATCCGAAATACCGTCATCCCACAGGAAAGTATCTCTTAGGGACTTGGCTTCATGATCCCGATATTTAGTACCGACATAGATTTTGTTAACTATTCCCCAATTGGTATCAAATCCCAGGTCAAGCTGATAATAATCTTCCCTATCCCGATTTTGGGTAGCGTCAGAACTAAACCAGTCATAGTATGGATAGGCCTCCTGATCCGAGGTGAGATCTGTAGAGATTTCGTAGCTAGGTTCCCCGTCGGCAATAGACCACAGCCAACTATTTACGGAACCATAACGTGCATCCATATTTGCCATGATTCTTTCGGAGACACCTCCTTTTGCAGAGCTGCGCCCAATATTCACTGCTGCTGTGTAAGAATCACCTTCATACAGAATTTCGAGGTCGAATGTATGAGATTCTGATTCACCGTAGCTATCCTGCCCGGTCAATTGCGGAGACATTAAACCTCGCTCTACCTCAACACCACCATTGACATCAGCATCGCCCCAGTTATCAGCATTTAGCAAGCCGTTATCACCGTTGCCATAGGTGACCACGGTATCCCCTTCCAGCTCAACGCCAAAGTAAGGGTTATGGTTATCATTCCATTCAGCTAAGGTGAGATTCTGACTACGGGTATCGTATCCCAACTGGGAACCGAAATAGTTCAGAGAAAATTCCAAGCGCTCAGTAGGCCGCCATTGAGTGGTAATTTGATAACCGTCCCTGGCCCTATCCTGCTCATGATTACCAATACCCATAGCTCTGGGCGCCCAAACATTGTTGTAAACTTCACCAGTTTCCTGGTCAACAATTGCCGGACGCTCAGCACCTTCAACTGTATCTGAATGGAATCGCCAATGGCTCGCGTAGTTTTCAATTGAGGTTACGGTTCTGTCCTGCTTGGTATAGCCAGCCAGGATACCAAAGGTTTGACTCTCATTTTTCCAGGAGTAAAAAGCACTATATTGAGGTTCCCACTGCTCATTAGTATCTGAGTAAGTGGTTTCAGTAGTTATAACACCCTCACCAGAATCCATTTCCAGAGGCTTACGACTGTGTAGAATAACCGTTCCGCCAATTCCTCCTTCATCAATTCTAGCTTCCGGGCTTTTGTAAACTTCTACTTTGCTAATCATGTTGGATGGCAGCAAAGTGTAATTAAAGCTTCGAGATGGCGCTTCTCCATCAGAGGTTGCAATGTAGTTTCCATTTAACTGAGTCAAGGTCCACTCGGCACTGGTGCCACGAATACTGACTCGACTACCCTCTCCACCACTGCGTGTAATTGTGATCCCTGGCACGCGCTGAAGAGAGTCTGCAACATTCTTATCCGGGAACTTGCCCACATCCTCGGCGGTTATCGCGTCTACAATAGCATTAGAATCCCGCTTAATTTCCAGGTTTCTGGTATTACTCTCAAGAATTCCGATTACCTCAATATGATCCATCGGTTTGTCTTTCTCAGAGATATCATCAGCAATCGCCACGCTACTAATGGCTAATGAAATAGCGGAGACTAGCGATTTCTGCTTAATCTCCCGGCTCCAGATTTTGACCGTGGTTCGTCTATTATTCTTGACTGTTTTCATAGTATCCCAACTTTCTTTTCTTATAAGTTTTTTAAAAGAGCCCCTCTCCAAATTGGAGAGGGGCGAGAAACCGTCAGGGGACCCTAAACCCCGTAATGACAGTCCACTTGTTGAGCACTAAAACCCTAAGAAAAAAACGGGATAAGGGGGTAATAGAAACTGAGACAGGAATAGAACAAAATCGGCGTTTGGAAATTTGGAGGACACTAAGGGAAAGGTATTAGAAGGTATGAAAGGCCAAAATTCGATTATGGATTTACAGGATATTCAACAAATAGATAAACTATTTTTAAAGGGAAGAAAGCCAGCACCAAACCATTTCAACAAAAAACTTCTATTGATTATCCATCTCTAAGTAGTTCAGGAATGGCCTATCGCATTCAAAGTTGAGACTGAACTTCTTCTCTATAAATAGCGGGAAGCTGCCCAAACATGGTCTTGAAATGTCTACTGAAGTAACTGTGAGATGGAAATCCGACACGGTATGCGATTTCAGAAATTGGCCGCTGAGTATCCACCAGCATACGACGAGAGTTCTCTAACCTAACCTCCCTGACAAACTGCATTGGAGTTTTCTCCAAATACTTTTTAAATCGCCTCTCAAGTGCGCTAACAGACAAACTGGCCACCTCTGCTAGCTGTTCGACAGTAATCGGCTGGCTGTAATTATTTTTAATATATTCAACAGGCTTTTTCAGCTTATCCATTCTGGAGAGCGTTTTGACCGTCTCATTAAGATCGCGAGCTACGCCATAGGTACCAATAATTTTTCCAGTGGAATTCTTTAGTGGGCGCTTGGATGTCGTAAACCAAACCAACTCTCCACTTTTCCCTATATTTAACTCCAGTCGATCTGTAATCGTTTCACCCTCCATCACTCTTTGGTCATCACGCATATAGTTTTTTGCGAGATAAGAGGGGGAAAAATCCATATCAGAGCGGCCCACAACCTGATTAAGGGACCTGCATCCAACATGCTCAATAAACTCTCGGTTACAATGTACTACGTAACCAGAATCATCTTTTACCCAAAAAATAATATCTGATATTAAATCAAAAACCGCAATAATCTGCTGGGTAGACACCATTTCCAATATTGATTCAGACTTCATTATTATTATCTGCAATAGCTGGTAAAGAGCCCCTGTCTTTTTACATCGGCTTGAATTACTGCACAGGTCTAGCAAGCAGAAAAGACACTAAAAAGCGCCTTCTCGGCACTCTCCCCGCACCTCACCCCCATCTGCAGAAATAACTCGTTCAATTTCAAAATAGCCACGCTCACAGAAACCGGTTTCCAACATCTTTTGTTCTAGGGCCCAATCTAAATAACGCTCTACACGGTCACTTGAACGGCCTCCCAAACCGATAGTATCCCGCTGCATTCGACGTTGAGAACTAGGCTGGTTTGAAACCGGGGGAGGAAGATCCTGCCGATCCTTCTCAAGAGTAAATGTAAAACGCTTAGCTCCATTTTGAGCAATCTCAGTTACAAACGACTCTTTCATTCCGGGAATCGGCTTGTTGCTGGAACAGGCACTGAGAAAAATAGGTAACGCTAGGCCAGCGGCAGTAAATAAGCGGGCCTGAAAACTGCTAATATTTTTACTATTCACTCAAAATCCTCTCTAAATACTAACCTGCTTTACTACATCGAGCGCAAAGTTAGTATTGTTTACTGCATTTCTATTTAAATACCACTGTTTTATTTCCGTGTATAAACACTCGTTCCTGCAAAACTAGTTGCAGCGCTCGAGTCAAAACCAATTTTTCGACATCCCTACCCGCTTCCGCCATGGTTTCTGCAGAATAGGCATGATCCACATGTATTACATCCTGTTCAATGATCGGCCCTTCATCCAGATCGTCGGTAACAAAGTGCGCTGTGGCTCCAATAATTTTTACTCCACGCTCGTAGGCCTGCTGATAGGGCTTGGCCCCAATAAATGCAGGAAGGAAAGAATGGTGGATGTTGATAATGCGTCCACTATAGCGAGCAACAAAATCAGGGGTCAGCACGCGCATATACTTGGCCAGCACCAGATAATCCGGGTTGTACTCATCCACTAAGGTGGCCACTTGCTGCTCGTGAACTCCGCGCTCCATCCCCTCAGCAGAAATACAGTGGAAAGGAATATCAAACTTCTGTACCAGCCCCTCCAGATCCGGGTGATTGCCGATAACAGCCGCGATCTCCACATCCATAGCGCCGGAATAGCACTTCATCAGGATATCCCCCAGGCAGTGGGGCTCGCGGGTAACCATCAGCACCAAGCGTTTCTTCCGCTCTATGGATACCAAGCGACGCTCTGCGCCCTGGGGCAGTGTCATATCCAGATCTTCCAGGAAGGTGGCATCGTTAAAGATACCCTCCAGGGCAGTGCGCATAAAGAAGCACCCCTCAACCCGGTCCACGAACTCATCATTCTTGATGATGTTCAGCTGGTGCTTGTAGCAAATATTGGTAATCTTTGCGATCAGACCCTTATCATCGGGGCAGTCTGTCAGCAGTATCTTCTTTTCCATGGTCAAATTTCAGGCCAAATATCCAGAGTCCAGACTATACACTATGCCGACTTTACGATTCAGCGATCCATTCCGGGGAGAACATGGATAAAAACCTTTACGCCGATCATATGGCCACCCTGTGCCGCCGCTACGACGAAATCCTCGAGCAGAGCGGGTTTGATACCCTCAACGTATTCAGTGGCGCTCCCAGGGTGCAGTTTCTAGACGATAACTATTACCCGTTTAAGATGAATCCCCACTTTAAGGCACTGGTTCCCATTACCGACAACCCCCACAGCTGGGTTATCTATCAGCGCGGACAAAAGCCAAAGCTTTTGTTCTACCGCCCAGTAGACTTTTGGCACTATGTACCGCCGGCACCCCAGACCTTCTGGAGCGATTTCTACGATATCGAGCTACTGAGCAAGCCGGCCGATGCCCAGGCGTTCCTGAGCTCGGAGAATGCCGCTTTTATCGGTGAGAGCGACAAGCTGCAAGGCTGGTCACTGGGGGAGGAAAATCCGGAGCTTCTGATCAACCGCTTGCACTGGGCCCGCGCTTATAAAACGCCTTATGAGGTCGCCTCCCTGCGTGAGGCGAACCGTATTGCGGTCAATGGGCACCGCGCCGCCGAACAGGCTTTCCGCAGTGGCGCCAGTGAATTTGAGATCAATCAAGCCTACCTGGGCGCTGCTGGCCAGGGCGAGAACCGTATGCCCTACGGCAACATTGTTGCCCTGAATGAACACGCCGCAATCCTGCACTACACCCACCTGTCTACTGAGCGGCTGCCTGAGCCGCAGCTGAAAAGCTTCCTGATCGATGCGGGTGCTGACTGCAATGGCTACTGCTCTGATATCACTCGCACCTACGCCTATGCCGATAATGAGTTCGCAGAGCTGGTAACGGCCATGGATGAAAAGCAGTTGCAGCTGGTAGACGGCCTCAAACCTGGCCTGCCTTACCCAGAACTACATCGCCAGTGCCACTTAAACGTGGGCGAGCTGTTGGCCCAATTTGGCATAATCAAAACCTCTGCCGAGAATGCCGTGGAATCCGGATTAACTCGCCCCTTCCTGCCACACGGCTTGGGTCACTTCCTCGGCCTCCAGGTACACGATGTCGGCGGTCACCAGACCGGCCCCGATGGAGGCACGACACCCCCACCGGCCAAGTACCCATTCCTGCGTACCAGCCGAACTATCGAGGAGAACCAGGTATTTACCATCGAACCTGGACTCTACTTTATCGATAGCCTATTGGGAGAGCTAAAAGACTCAGACCTCGCTGCCGAGGTTAACTGGGATAAGGTCGACAGCTTCCGCCCCTACGGCGGCGTGCGTATTGAAGACAATATTGTCGTACACGCAGCCGGCAACGAAAACCTTTCTCGCACCCCTTAGTTCATAGAGTAACGCAATATTGTGAGAGTGCTTACAAGTAAGCGCTCTCGCAATACCTTTACCTTACTCCGAAAGTTAAAACATTAAAGAACGCCCTACCGCTCCCGCTTTTCCTCTCGCCGCTTGCGCCCCTAAGCTGCTTGCCCCCTCACCGAAAAGAAGCCAAAGTCCATCACCGGTATTACAACAAGAAAAGGGACTGTTCATGAGAAAAAAAACACTGGCAACGCTTATCGCAGCCACAGTACTAGCCGCAACCAATAGCGCTTATGCAAAACCAATCGAGTATATTTTTTACGATAAAGAGGGCATTGCTGGCTCTGAAGTTATTCATCAGGATGGAACAAAGGTATCTGGTGAATTAAAGCTCGGCTGGAATAACCGTTGCCTAAACCTCAAGGAGAGCTTCACTATCGGTGAGGCGGCAATGCCCGAGAAATTATCCATTGAAGGGATCAGCCCATTTGGTGCTCCAGTCAGCGAAGAATTTTCCCAGGAAAATGGTGTCTCTCGCTGGAAAGGTTCCGATGAACATGGCAGTGCAAAAACTTCCGAAGCCCAATTTTATATTCCCAAGAACAGTACCCTTGCCGTACAGACGCAATTGGTAAAAGCACTGATTGCCGATGCAGATCAAAATATTGATTTACTGCCGCAAGGAAAAGCACGCCTCCATAAGCTTGATAAAGTGACCCTGCAACAAGGCGAGAAAAAGAAAACGGTCCACCTTTACGGCGTAAGCGGCCTGGGCTTTACCCCAGATCTCGCCTGGTATGATGACAATGGGGATTTATTTGCCTCCGATGAGGGGGGATGGTTCGCCATCCTGCGCAAAGGCTGGGATAAATCTCACCTCGAAGAACTAAAATCCAGGCAAGTCGCAGCCGCAGACCAGTACCTGCAAAGTATTGCCAAGAAACATACCCACACATCAACCCAACCCATCCTGATCAGCAACGTCAACCTGGTTGATGTTGAATCTGGCAAACTGCAGAAAAAGCAGCATGTGCTGATCAAAGATGGAAAGATCGCAAAAATCAGTAAAAAACCGATCAAAGCCAACGGGGCAACCACCATTGATGCCCGTAACCATACGTTGATCCCCGGCCTCTGGGATATGCACGCCCACTTATCCCCTACCGATGGTGTTCTGAATATGGCCGCTGGCATTGTCAATGTTCGCGACATCGGTAATACCCATGAAAGTATCATGCGTATTGAAGGCATGTTTGAGTCAGAGCAAATCATTGGCGGCGACCTTTTCCGTGCGGGCTTTATGGACCGGGAAAGCGAAAATGCCATGCGAATGGGCAAGACTGCGGATAGCCTGGAAGAAGCCAAGGATATTGTCGAGTGGTATGCCGATCGCGGCTATCAGCAAATTAAAACTTACAGCTCGATGGAGCCAGAGTGGATCGCTCCGTTAGCCAAGCATATCCACGAAAATGGTATGCGTTTGTCCGGTCATATTCCTGCATTTATGACCGCCGAAGAGGCAGTGGACGCGGGCTTTGATGAAATTCAGCATATCAATATGCTGTTTCTGAATTTTATGGGCAAGATAGATACCCGTAAAAGACTGCGCTTTACAGAAATCGGAGAGCACGCCCACGAGCTGGATCTGGATAGCAAAGAAGTGGCTGCTTTCCTGGATAAGCTAGCCAAGAAAGGCACTGTCGTAGACGCAACCACCACCGTATTCAGTTCGATGTTACTGCGCCAGCCGGGCAAAGTAGATCCTGAATTTGCCGATATTACCGACCACCTTCCAGTCAATATCCAGCGCGCCTTTGTTGGGGCCGAACTGGATGTGAAGCCGGAACACCGGGATGACTACGACCTTTCAGCGGAAGCCCTGCTGGCCATGATGCTCAAGCTACACGAGCACAAGGTCACTATGGTCGCGGGCTCCGATGGCATCCCCGGATTTACCCTGTTACGTGAACTGGAGCTCTATGCCAAAGCCGGTATTCCCAATATTGATGTGCTGCGCACGGCCACCCTGGTACCGGCACAAGTTATGGGGGCCGACGAGTACACTGGCAGTATTGCGGTGGGTAAAAATGCAGACCTGGTTTTACTGGAGGGAAATCCCCTTGAGGATATCACTGCGTTACGTCGCACTGCACTGGTGCTCGAGGGACAAAATATGTATCGCCCGGATGAGCTTTACACGGCCTTGGGTATTAAACCTTTCCACCCTTCAGTGCCATTTGAATTAAATAACACTACTACAGTAGCCACCAAGTCCGAGTAAGCAAAAAACAGAAGCGGAAAAAACAGAAGCGGGAAAAACTGAAAAGAAAAACCGGCAATCCAAATGATTGCCGGTTTTTTTATTTATAAATTGGCTAGGCCAGTTCTGTGCGCACAGTGCGCGCAGCCTCTACCATATTCAGCAAGGATGACCCGACCTCAGCCCAGTTACGGGTTTTAAGGCCACAGTCCGGATTTACCCAAAGTCTCTCAACCGGCACCACTTGTGCAATTTTCTTAAGTCGCTCTACCAACTCCCCCCTTTCCGGCACATTGGGTGAGTGAATATCGTAAACGCCAGGTCCAATTTCATTGGGGTAACCACCGGCCTTGTCGGCAAACGCGCTGAGTAGGCGCAAGTCGGAGCGAGCAGATTCAATAGTAATTACATCCGCATCAAGGGAAACAATTGCATCCATAATTGCATTGAAATTGCTGTAGCACATATGGGTGTGGATCTGGGTTTCCGCTTTTACTTCGCTACAGGTGTAGCGGAAACACCCTACCGCCCAGGCAAAATAATCCTGGTGCTCAGACTCTCGAAGGGGAACTCCCTCACGCAAAGCCGGTTCATCAATCTGGATAATCCCGATACCGGCCGCCTCAAGATCCAACACCTCTTCCCGCAATGCTTTGGCAATTTGCAGACAGCTCTCACTGCGGTGGATGTCCTCCCTCGGGAAGGACCAGTTGAGAATTGTGACCGGGCCGGTGAGCATACCTTTTACCGGCTTATTAGTAAGGCTCTGGGCATAGCTGCTCCACTCTACTGTCATAGCGTTAGGTCGGGAGATATCACCAAAAATAATCGGGGGTTTCACACAGCGAGAGCCATAACTTTGCACCCAGCCATTACCGGTGTGTACAAAACCATCCAGTTGCTCCCCGAAATATTCCACCATATCGTTGCGCTCAGCCTCACCATGCACCAGTACATCCAGACCGAGTATTTCCTGACGACGGATAGCTTCGGCAATTTCAGCGCCTAGATGTTCTAAATAATCCGCCTCAGAAATCTCGCTATTGCGGTACTTGCGGCGCACACCGCGCAAAAGATCCGTCTGTGGGAATGAGCCTATTGTGGTGGTGGGCAGCAGTGGTAATTTCCAACGCTTGGCCTGTACTAAAGAGCGATCCTGAAAGCACTGTTGACGCCAGGTATCCCGTAATTGATCAGCAATGGAGCCCTCGGCTACACCACTCTCTCCGCCTGAGACAGGGATCTCTGTGTCCTCATTGAGCAGCTGCTGTAATTGAGCCAACTCCTGAAGTTTCTGGCGGCTGTAAGCGAGCTTCTGTTTTTGCTCACTGGGCAGCTTGATCTCTGTTTCCAGATCCACAGGGCTATGGAGCAGGGAGCAACTGGCTGATAGCCACAGGCGATCTCCCAACTGTTTCGCCAAAGGCTGCAAAGTGCCCTGCCAGCGGTTGAGGTCTGCTCGCCACACATTTCGCCCATTAATCACACCCGCAGACAGAACCTTGTTCTTACCTGCCAGCTGGGCCGCAGCTTCAAGTTCTTCAGGTGCGCGTACACAGTCAATATGTACCCCAGGCACCGGGAGGGAAAATACCAGCTCCAAATTCTCGCGCAAAGGTGAGAAATAGGTAGCCAGCAGTGTATTCACCCCCAGGGCTACTGCCGCAATCTGCTGGTAGGTGCTATCAAAAGCCCCACGCCATTCATCCGGCAGATCCAGGCCTAGTATGGGTTCATCCAATTGCACCCATTCAACTCCGAGGTCAGCGAGCTGAGACAGCAACTCGGCATAGCAAGGCAGGAGTTTTGGCACTAAATCCAGAGGGCTATCCACACCTCGCCCCAGCCATAAGTAAGTGAGTGGTCCAATAACCACCGGCTTGGCTTTGTAGCCCAGGGATTGGGCTTCCCGTACCTCGTCAAGTAACCACTCACTATCAAGGGAGAACATCTGATCATTGGAGAACTCAGGCACCAGATAGTGATAATTGGTATCAAACCACTTGGTCATGGCACTGGCCGCTACCGGCTGTCCCGATGGAGCGCGACCACGGGCCAAGCGGAAGTACTGGTCCAGCTTGTTGTCTGCCGCTCCCTCTGCAAAACGCTGACCGACCACACCAAACATCAGGGAGTGATTCAGAACCTGGTCGTACCAGGCGAAATCCCCCACAGCTACACGGCTCAAACCGGCCTCACTTTGGGCCTGCCAGTTACCACGGCGTACCCCTGTGCCCACTTGCAGCAACTGCTGCTGGGGCATATCACCGCGCCAATAGGCTTCTTGCGCTTTCTTTAGTTCGCGATTGGCTCCGATACGCGGATAGCCGAGGATATGTGTTTGCACCATGGCCGCCTTCCCAAGCTGTTTCCTGTGAGGGGAACAAAGTTGCCCCATTGAAAAATACCCCGCAGCTGCGATCTCGGTAACGGTCGCATTAGCGAGAGTCCTGACTTGATTGTGTGCGCACAGTACTGTTCAATCAATTTCATACTTTTTGCAAATAACATGAATAATTTTAATGATGATTGAATTGCGCCATTTGCGTGCGCTGAGTGTTTTGCGTGAGACAGGCAGCTTGGTACGCGCAGCAGAGCGCCTTCACTTGACCCAGTCGGCTCTTTCGCACTTATTTCGCGAAATGGAGGACCGGCTCGGCCAAGAACTGTTTATACGTAAATCCCGGCCTCTGCGATTTACCAGTGCCGGTCTGAGACTGCTGCAGTTGGGCGACGACATACTGCCCCAGGTAGCTATAGCACAACGGGACCTGTCCCGGCTGGCATCTGGGCAAGCGGGCAGGCTCAATATCGCTATCGAGTGCCACAGCTGCTACCAGTGGCTGATGCCCGCACTGAATACCTATCGAGACGGCTGGCCAGAAGTGGAACTGGACCTGTGCAGCGGCTTCCACTTCGCTCCCCTGCCCGCACTGGTGCGCGGCGATCTGGACCTGGTTGTCACTTCCAACCCGGACTCGGGTCTCAAAGGCCTGCACTACGAGCCACTATTCAGCTTTGAAATGTGCCTTGCCATAAGCCGCAAACACCCACTGGCGCAGGAGAGCAAGCGACGCTGGGTAGAACCGCAGGAGTTAGCTGGTGAAGTCCAGATTACCTACCCGGTTGAACGAGAGCGGCTGGATATCTTCCAGCACTTCCTCGACCCCGCTGGAATTGAACCTGCAGAAGTTCGAACCGCAGAACTGACCGTGATGATGGTTCAGTTAGTAGCCAGCGGCCGAGGGGTTTGCGCCCTCCCCACTTGGGCTCTGCACGAGTACCTGCAAAAGGGGTTTGTTTCCCAACTCCAGCTGGGTAAAGAGGGCCTTTGGAGCACTCTCTATGCGGCAGTGCGGGAAGATATGCTCGAGCAACCTTATCTCACAGACTTCCTCAAAACCGCACGGGATACCAGCTTTACCAATCTGCAAGGTGTGAGAGCGGCCAAAACCAGCTCCAGTGTGGCAGAACCTGCCTAACCACTTACAAAAGTTAACTGGGCGGCTTAAGCCTTTGCGGAAATAATGACTTATTCAACCTCAGCACAATTATTAAACAAACTGAATATTTTCAGATCGAACAAATCAATGGTTTGGTCTGGCCGGAGAGGCCGGTAAAATCACACAAATAACTATATACGGCAGTGGCCTGTACCCGGCCAAATGCCTGGACTTTGTAGGAGACCCTCTATGTCAAACCCGGTTGAACGTTGGAACTCAGTGAGTAAAGGACTGCACTGGCTTTTTGTAATCCTACTGCTCTCTGTGTGGGGAGCGGTTGAACTGCATGAGTTTTACGAGCGCGGCGACCCCATGCGCGGCTGGTTTATGCAGCTGCACTTCTCCCTGGGAGTCGGTGTCCTGATGCTTCTGGCCCTTCGCCTCTACTGGCGTGCACGTCACAAGCGCCCAGAGATTGAAGGCAAGAAGTGGCAGAAGGCACTGTCCAGCCTGACCCATGGTGGGCTCTACCTGTTGATTCTGGCTATGCCGGTTTCTGGCATCGTGATGCGCCAACTGTTTGGGCGCGATACCGAGTTTTTTGGCCTGTTTGCCGTTCCCAACCTGTTCGCCAAAAATCCGGATCTGGGCAAGCAAATCGCTTTCCTGCACAAAGATGTAATGTGGCCCGCCCTGCTCGTATTGGTTGGACTGCATATCGCTGCGGCCCTGTGGCATCACTTTATTGCCCGCGATAACACTTTGACCCGGATGCTGCCGCAACGCTAATCCAAGATAGGGAAGTGAGGAGAGACAGGGAGAGTTGAATGGGAGAGCGCAAGGCTGCGCTCTCCCGAATAGAACCAGCTAAAGCAGGTAGGACTTACTCGTCGTTATTGCCGCGCTTGGCTTTGGGCTTTCCTTTGGGCTTGAACTTAGGCTTACCCTTAGGCTTCCCTTTCGATTTCACCGCCGCTTCATCGAAGCGAGTGATTTTCATCGGCTTACCGGAAACACGCACCTTCTTCAGGTGTTGGAACACTTCTTTCGGCATTCCCTGAGGCAGATCTACCGTGGTGAAATCGTTGTAGATTTCGATACGGCCAATATAGGAGCTGTCCAGATCCACCTCATTGGCAATAGCGCCAACAATGCTGCCGGGACGCACGCCCTGCTCGCGGCCGATCTCGATACGGAAGCGCTCCAGCCCCTCATCGGGCGGCGGCAGCTTGCGATCTTTCTCGAAGCTTTCCTTCTTGCGGCGGCGGCCACCGTCAAAGTCATCATCGCGCTCGCGACGCTCTTTGCGCGGCCTCTGCTCTTTCTCTTGAATCAGCAGGGGCTGATCACCTTGGGCCATTGCAGCCAGCGCGGCGGCAACATCCAGTGGATCAACCTCATTCTGCGCCAGGAATTCCTCAACCAGCTGGCGATAGGGCGCCAGATCAGTTTGGCCTTCCAGGGTCGCGGTGATGCGCTCGCGGAAGCGCTGCATACGGGCACTGTTAACCGCATCTGCGCTGGGCAAATCGAGTTTTTCGATCGGCTTCTTGGTCGCTTTCTCGATGACTCGCAACATACGGCGCTCGCGGGGCGCCACAAACAGGATCGCATCGCCTTCGCGACCGGCGCGGCCGGTACGACCGATACGGTGAATATAAGCTTCGGTATCGTAGGGGATATCGTAGTTAATCACGTGACTGATACGCTTTACGTCCAGTCCACGAGCCGCAACATCGGTGGCTACAACAATATCGAGCTTGCCATTTTTCAGCTTGTCGATCACGGCTTCACGCAGGTTCTGCGCCATATCACCGTTCAGGGCGGCACTGGCGAACCCTCTGGCGGCCAGCTTATCTGCCAGTTCCACGGTGCTGTTTTTGGTGCGCACGAAGATAATCGTGGCGTCCACCGGCTCCGCTTCAAGAATACGGGTCAGTGCATCCAGTTTGTGCAGACCACCAACCGGCCAATAGCGCTGGCGAATGGTTTCCGCAGTCTCGGTCTTAACACGGATTTTTACTTCAACCGGCTCATCCAAATGCTCGCGGGCGATGCGGGCAATCTCTTTTGGCATAGTGGCGGAAAACAGCGCAATCTGACGCTCTTCAGGAATTTGCTCCAGTACCCACTGCACATCATCGATAAAGCCCATGCGCAGCATTTCATCCGCCTCATCCAGCACCAGGGTGCGCAGATTGGACAGATCCAGCGAACCGCGACGCATATGGTCCATCACCCGCCCGGGAGTACCTACCACCAGCTGAACGCCACGCTTCAACTGCTGTATCTGGCCGCGGTAGTCAGCGCCACCGTAGATAGGCGCAACGTGGAAACCTTTCAACTTAGATGCGTAAGACTGGCAGGCTTCAGCCACTTGAATAGCCAGTTCGCGGGTCGGTGCCAGCACCAGTGCCTGAGGGCGACGATCCTTCAGGTCCAGCTGGGAGAGTAGCGGCAGCGCAAAGGCTGCGGTCTTGCCAGTGCCGGTCTGGGCCTGGCCTAGCACATCCCGCCCCTCCAGCAGGGACGGAATAGTTTGTGCCTGGATCGGGGAGGGAGTCTCATAGCCGAGCTTTTCGATGGCGCTGAGAATTTCAGACGGCAGACCCAACTGGTCGAAGCCGGCCGCTTTAGGGGTATCGGTCATTTCGGAATTCACTTGAAGCCAAAGTCCCTATCGCGGGACCGGAGCGGTGGGTAAAAGGCCGCGCAGTCTAACAGGTTAGACGATCCAGATCAGCCTGTTTTTTAGGCAAGTTGATTAGCATGTATCTCCGCCGACAGATAGGATATCAATATTGGGTAGATAAAAAGAAAAGCGTCATTGATCTAGAGGTAAAAAGAGTACAGCGCTCCTTAGACCATATCCACCTCAGTCTCAGGCTGCCGCCTTCGCTCCGTTGCACGGGCCTCCGTCAAGCGCCTGCAAACTCCATCGATTGTAGCGGCAATATGGCGGGAGAAGCTGCCATCCACTTGGGTCTTATCATAAAGATAGGCCCGAAATCGCTGGAAGAACTCCGTGTCTACCGGGTCGGGTTGACTCCAAAAGCTGGAGAGTCCCCCTTGGTGAGTCAGCCCCGGTAAGTCATACAGTGATCGTCCAAGTACTTGAGTTGGCACCTCGTGGAAGAGTGCAGATATACCCACTGTACTGTTGATTGTTACAACCCCTAGGGTGTGGTCGAGCAAAGTCGGCAGGTGCAGGTCATGGCAATAAATAACCCTTCCGGTAATCTGGTAGCGAGTTTCCAGCTCCCGTATCAGCTTTTGATAGTGACAAAACCCACGATCCATAGGGTGGTGCTTTATTACCATCACCGAACCCTGTGGCGCATTTTGTGCAAACGACTGCACCACCACCTCGATCGCATTTTCGATAGAAAACAGATCAGAGTGCTTTCGCAGTTGAAAATCATCGCGGGTTTGAAGTGGAAAAAGAAAGTACCGACCGCTGAGTTCACCCGTCAAACGGGCCGTAAGTCCCCGCTCCATCAGTTTATACAGGCCTTTTCGATAGAAACTCCTGATCCAGCAAACACCTTCACCTAGCCAGCTGAGACTTCGGTGGTGCCGATAGTGGGGAAATTCCGATTGAGAAACCCGCATCGCAAGATAATAGGCCATTGCAAAACGTGCTCGCCTAAAAAAAGTTTGCCCAACAGGTTTAACCGGCTTTCGCTCTCTGGCTCGATAACTATTAATTGCTTCTCGAGACCAGTCCGTACGCGAATGAGCGTTAACCCCCCCAAATTCAAGAGTGATAAAATCCGGTCGCAAATATCCCTCTTCAAATACACCAAAAGCGATCCCCTTGGACTCGCAGATGGATTTTGCAATGGTATGCAGGCGGCGGCAGTCCCCATAGCAAAAAACAGTATCTACATTATTTTTAGATAGATAATCTGAGAAGAAGGCACTCCAATCACTTTCTCCCCCGGTGAAATCCGCTTGAAAATCAGCCCAAGCGAAGTAGCGATCCCCGCCATTAAAGTTGATCTTATGAGTAATGACTCCGCTCTGTGACAAGCGCTTTGCCAATTGGGCAAAAAATGGGCCATGAGGTCCTTGTAAAAATACTGCCACAGACATGTATTGGCTTTTCCTTGAGCTAAGGTCACTGGATACGTTGAAACGAGGCGTTGAATAAAAAAGAAATGACTGTGAAATTAGGCAAACTCCACAGTTATTATATTGAACTGCTTTTTACATCTATGCGAGCCATTTAACAACATAGAACCTGGATATTAGAGTCGCTACTAACAGGGCAGAAACTTTTGTAAATTTGGCAGCAAAAACTGCTCAACTATGGTTTCTTACTTCAAGGATCGTCCCATAAATCAAACTGTATAGCGAAAAAATGCCAACACACAATTTGTATTTGGTACAAACCATAAAGTCAATTCATATAAAAGCACGACCACTCCGCCCACCAGAAAATTAACATCTGGTGACACATAAGATGGGGATGGCCCTGTAGTAACCCGAATAAATTCCAGCTCCATTTAATCCCACATCTTATACCAGGAAAAAATAGGTGTCAGTACAATTGGTACTATAATCACGGAAGTGTAATCGAGCGTAATAGAGTAAGAATGGCTTGCAGCCAAAACCTTGGAAACCAGTTACCGAACACTTAGCGCAGAAGGGGGAAATATAAAAGTTAGCAAAGTAGAAGTCTGAAACTATATTCCCTGAGGTCTAAAAATTTAAACCCATGCATCAAAAGAAATTGAAGAGATAGCCTTATACTGAATTACGGGTACAACTTTCAATATCTCATAAATATTCTTCGATACAAGGAGAAGAGTTTAAAAACTGCTCCTTTTTTATTTCCCAAAGAGCGTGCCTTCCCAAGTAGTTCAATGGTAGTTTCTGCATTGATAAATTCAGCTGTTTTGGGATCTACATAGACAGGGTATAACAGCAAAGTAGCCGCAATCATCTGATTTAAAGTTAAATTGCGTTGCCTTCTCGATAAAAAATCTCTTAACTCACCCGTGGGGATTTCTCTATTTTCAACAAGCGTATCCCTTGTGAGCCCCCAGCCAGCATAAAAGGGTAACCCATAAGTTACCACTTGCTTGCCTCTCAGTAATGCTTCAAAACCACTCAGGGAGCTCATGGTGTGAATTTCATCAGCGACTTTAATAGCAGAAACTATATCACCCTGTTCAAGTAAAGTGTCATAAAGGGAGTCAGAGCTCTCCTGCAAAGCACCTAGGCGAGCACCACAAACTACGTCAGGGTGAGGTTTATAAATAATATGAGCATCGGGGTTATTGAGCCTGACGCGCTCAAGAAGCGCCAAGTTACTTTTTATTACTGGGGAGCCATTAGCTATCGAGGCATCGCTTTCTACCTGCCCGGGAACTAAAATAATTTTTTTACCAGAGGAAAAATCAAAATCAACTGTAGGTTGATCTTCTACAACGTTGTATTTGCTAATCCCTTTATCGATCAATTTGTCTCGTAACTTTCTAGCTCTATCTAGAAGAGGACCAGGAAAACTACAGGTATTTAACAGTATCTCCAAATCGCTGGGCTGCCTGGCGTCAAAGTAAATACCACGACTATCTAAAACCAGTGAATTCGGAACGACTAGATCAGCCCCCAAACCAACGGAACGCAAGAAACCGTCTTCAACCCTCCAGACATTTAAATCAGATTTCTTAGCCTCACCAAGCAAACTATCTGTAATCCGACTTGCCCATATCAGAATATTGGTTCCGGCCCTTGCATCTGGTATCTTTGTAGAAGAAAATTTAATCCTTCCCTTTCCACCGACAAAACCTGGAATAAAACTCCTTTTCCAGTGAGAAAATCCTACTCCAACCCAGTCGCCATCGAAGCGTCTCCATTGCCTGCGTTGCTCAGCAATTAATGCCACAGTGTCCTCAAAGTTACACCGATTGCCAGTATACGGATTAATATATCGGGAGTATTTTAGGTACGCAGCACAAAAAACCTGAAGTAACGTTCGCTTCACACTACGGCGACTACAGTTTTGCCTATCTCGAGATAAACCCCACCCCGCATAAAAAGGCATTCCAAAGCAGTGGACCTCCTTACCGGCGACCAGCGCCTCAAAACCCAGCTGGCTGCTGACCACATAAACCTTTTCAACTCGATCCAGGATTGACCAGGGGGAGATATCCTCAGAGATAATCCTACAACCCCTCAGTTCAGCCAGTTCCTTTAGATAGCCACGCTTTTTCCCTGCGATAACATCGGGATGAATCTTTACAAGAATTTCAGCATCAGGATTTTCATTAATTGCGGACTCAAGCATTTGAGAGAAATGCTGCTCAGAAGCCAACCCACCTTTAACGGAGATATCCCCAAATGTTTGATCGACCACTAAAATGGTCTTTTTCCCAGGCAAAATTCCCAGTGAGATATCAGTCGATTGATTATATTTCGACAGTCGGCTCTCTCGTATAAGCTTTAAGCCTTTCTCTGCACGAGCAAGATCTTCCGGCGAAAAATCAGCCTCACTAATTAATATTTCCAGGTCACTTGGCCGGGAGGCGTCGTAATAAATACCTGTCGAGTCTACAACCAAGCTATGAGGTTCAGCGCCATTTACGCCAAGGCCGAGTGAACGTAAAAACCCATCTTCTATAGCGATATAAGGCAAACTCAAATGAGTGGCAAGGCGCTGTGCTTTAAGGGCGCTTTTTTTTAACCCCCAGCCAGCCATCATGGAAATTGATCTATCGGGCTTGAGAGCTACATAGCGACATTCAGCTTCCAGGAAGTTATCAAGGTTAGATAAACGCCGAAGTCCGAGTGAGCAGTGTCCAATTACAGGCATTTCCTTGCCTCAAGAGAAAGTGCATCCCGAAGGCTATGATCGTTGGCAAGATCCAATATTCCCTCAACCCAAGCTGAGGGTTCCATTGGCAACAACAGACCATTTTCCCCATGCCGCACTACGGAACCATATATGTCCCCTTGAGCAAAGATACCTGCGGCACCAGCCTGGGTAATATCAAAAAACTTTGTATGCGACCTGGCGCGATTAAATGGCAAATCGAGCAAAGGTGCCAAACCAATTGATCGCCCTCGCCCTCGAAGCATCGACACATAGGTAGGCCACTTCATCGGGTGCAGTATCTGCACCCGTGGCATTCCTCGAAAGAGCCGATTGACACGCTGATCTCCAATTATCTCAAAATTGAGAATTGGACTGCGGCTGAGGACTTCCTCGATCACCGGCCGCAACCACTGAACATCCTCAAGGTGTGACGCAGAACCATGATAAAACACGGTCAAAGGCTGCTCCTGCTCACAACTCAAGGGAACAGGTTGAAGTAACTCTGGAGACCAACTTTGATACTTTTCCGCAAGATAGGGCGTCGATACCAATAGTTGCGCGCCGACAGATTTCAGCCACCTCTGCTTAGACCAACTAAGCCGTAATATTTTTGCTTGATATCGAAGTGGCATGCTGGAAAACGCATACCAATCAAATAAATCATCATCGATAAATAGGTAGATTCTCTGAAACTGACCTCTGTTTTTATTAATAAATGACTGCCATTCCCGAGGAATATAACGAACAAAGACTAAGGATTTTTCTTTAATATCCTGTTCAAATGGGGAGCTGGACCAAGTTATACACCGGAAGTTGATTCCCCTCTCATACAAATATGGCCGAATAAAATAGTCTGTTGATGGGTTTGCCCCCTCTTCAATGACTATACAGCTTTCTGTGGGAATCGAGTCAAGTGCCAAATTACTACCCCTCTAGCGGAAACACGATTGGAATCAAAATCAAAACTGTTATCGAATAAGCAACCGTCAGGGGTAATCCAGCTCTGAGGAAATCACGTAAATGATATCCTCCCAAGTTTTGCACAATCAGGTTGGTCTGATAGCCAAATGGGGTGAGAAAGCTGGCACTGGCTCCATAAGCTACGGCCATTACAAAGGGCATCCAGCTTACCCCAAAGCTCTCAGCTAAGCTCCATGCAAGAGGAAATGTCAAGGCCGCGGCTGCATTATTGGTCATGAGTTCTGTTAGAAGTAATGTGAGTAAAAAGATACCGACCAATCCCGTTATAGGCCCCCAGCCATTGATAGCACTTCTCAAACCCTCTGCTAGCGCATCTGCCAATCCACTGCCCGCGAACGCCTCTGCAAGTACTAGAGCGCTGGCGATAATTAACCAAATTTGGAAAGGAAAACGCCGCTGTAACTCAGTAGTAGATACGATACCAAGAGTAATCATACCGCCAAGTAGCACTACAAGGCCCTTTAATAGAGAAAAATAACCTAGAGCCGCTCCCGCTACAACTGTTGCAAAACCTAAGCCTAATAGCCAATTATCCCGTTTCGGTAAGTCACGTCGTACTTCTGCCCCGCTAATCACATAGAAGTTTTTATCAATGTTTAAATGGTGGCGGAAATCCGGACCCACGGCCAATAAAAGAGCATCTCCTGCACGCAACTCTATTTCACCAAGCTTACCTGACAGCCGGTCACCTCCTCGTCGCATAGCGACCACTGCCGCATCAAAGCGAGTGCGAAAGTTACAACTTTTTAAGGACTGCCCAAGGATACTAGAGCTAGGAGTAACTACCACCTCGGTTAGATCTAAATCTAATTTCTCATCTTCGAGTGCAAACAACCGCAAACCTTCTATATCTTGCAGGCGGCCAAGGTCTCGAACGTCGCCAGTAAAAATCAGTTTATCCCCACAACGGATCACTTCCGAGGGACCAACTGGACTAATTACCTGATTACCTCGCACTATCTCAATCAGATAAAAGGTTTCCAAACGTCGCAAATTGTTCTGCTCAACACTTTTCCCATCTAGAGGAGAATTCCCTACAACCTCTGCTTCCAACAGATATTCATCTACAGGCTCCTCAGTAATACGGCCTTCAGGTAATAATCGGTTACACAGCAATAGAACTATAAGTCCGACTAAGGTTGCAGCCAGTCCTATTGGCATAAAGGCAAAAAATTCAAGGCTAGGAGCCCCCCGGTCTAGAACAAAACTATTGACAATTAGATTCGTGGAAGTGCCAATTAGAGTAAGAGTACCCCCAAGAATCGCTGCATAGGAAAGGGGTAATAACAACTTTGCCGCAGGTAAGCGTCGCTGCCCTTTAACACTAGAAGCGAGTGCTGCTACTACCGCGGTATTGTTTAGGAAGGCAGAACTCAAGGCAGTAGCAGCAGAGAGACGCAATAAACTAACTTTTAAAGATCCCTGTATCAATCCTTCCGAAATAGCTCGCAACCATCGGGCTTTTTCTAGCCCTAATGAGACTAAAATCAATGCAACTAATGTCACCAATCCTGGGTTAACCGCTTTCTGCAGCACGATTTCTGCCGGCACTAGTCCAGTCAAAAAGCAGGCACCAGCAGCTGAAGCAAAGATCAATGAGGGACGGAAGCGTGTAAGAATCAATAACACAATAACAAAAACAAAGATTCCAGCGACAAAAAATTGAGAAAGAGTCATAAAATGATAAGCCACTTTAATTATCGGTAGCTAAAATTAGTATTACTTATATACCAATGGTGAATGCCGATCATGCCAAATCCAGCGAAACTATGCTTCCCGCAGTCATTCCCTATGAACGCTGACTCAAGTAACCCCTGAATAAATCCATGATATCCTAGGTCTTCAAGGGCTGAAGGTATCTTGCGGAGTGATTCAGCGGCTGTCTAGCGATAACATTAAGAAAGTACCCCCCCCATATCCTAATAGGGGGAAGCGGTCAACGCTTCGAACTAATTCTGGACAACTTCATCCACGGTTTTGAGTGTGCTCAAACTGACATCAGAGAAAAATCCTCATGAACCAGTGTCAAGTTCGGATTATAGGCGGGATCGGTGTCTAATAAGCGCCCCCAACGACTGCGTAAATAGTCGGCCTCCCTTTTCGCCCGTCGTCGCTTCGCTAATGTATCGTCCGCACCACGGGATGCGGATTCATGATGGTAGAGCTCTGCAAAGGGTGTCCAAAGGTTCCTGTAACCTGCCTCACGTACCTTCAGACATAGATCTACATCATTGAACGCTACAGCGAGGTGCTTTTCATCCAAGCCTCCGACCTGTTCAAAGATGGATTTTCTTACTAATAAGCAAGCCCCAGTAACGGCAGATAAGTTTTGAACCAGTTGTAGGCGTGAAAAATAACCATACTCACTGCGGTGGAAATATTTGTGAGCATGCCCCGCTACACCACCAATACCCAAAATTACCCCACCGTGCTGGATCGTATCGTTCGGGTAATACAGTTTTGCACCTACACAACCAATCTCGGGCCTACAAGCTTGGCTAACCATTTCCCTTAACCAATCCCCATTGATAGGTTCGATGTCATTATTAATAAGTCCGAGAATATCCCCTTTTGCTAATTTCGCCCCAAAATTATTGATTGAGGAGTAGTTAAATGAATGATTCCAATGATGCACACTGACTCTCGAATTACGACTGATTTCGCGAAAATACTGTAATGTCTTTTTACAGCGACTCTGGTTATCCAGAATGAGAAGCTCGAAATTAGAGTATTCGGTCTTTGATAGAATCGCATCAACACAAGGTTTGAGGATATCGTAGCCGTCACGAGTAGGCACTAATAGACTGACCAATGGCTCGGACGCCGGCAGGGCCCAGCGAACTCGATAAGAGTTTGGAACAATTCCCAGCTCGGTTTTTGCATCTTGCCCAGTACGCTGCAAATAACCACCAAGTGCACGCAATCCCGCCTCAGTAGCATACGCCTTATTAGCTCCATCCTGTGCAGTAGAACCCGTGACCGCACGCCAGTGGTACAGAATCTCCGGGATATGAACTACATTCTCACTATCGAGTGTTGGCAAGCAACGAAGTAAAAGGTCATGATCTTGGCTGCCCTCAGTCCCCACCCTAAAACCACCAACATCCCTAACTAATTCCGTCTTTAAGACCGTCATGTGGCAAACATAGTTTTGCGACAGCAGTAAGTCTGGATTCCAGCTGGGTTTGAAATGAGGAGCAAAGCGCTCTCCCACCTCGTCAATCTTATCCTCATCGCTATAAACTAAAAGCGCCTTCGGGTTCTCTAGAAGAAAGTCCGAAATCCGCTGCAAAGCATTTGGGGCCAAGGTATCATCGTGGTCAAGAAAGGTTACAAACTCTCCCTCTACCAGCTCCAGAGCACTATTACTAGCCGCTGCTATATGTCCATTTTTTTCTCTGAGCTTCACTTGAACTCGGGAGTCCAACGCCTGGTATCTTAGAAGGCAGTCTTTGACTTTGTGGTCAGATGATGCATCATCTGCAATACAGAGTTGCCAGTGCTGATATGTCTGGGCTAACACTGACTCAATACAGGCTTTTAGTTGGGAAATATTAGAGTTATAAGTCGGTAGCAGCACTGATATTAGTACCGCTTCCTTCGTGGAACTATCTGTCGCTTTAAGTGAGGGAAACTTCCTACTCCTCTCTACCTTATCAATCCACCGCCGATAGTCCCTGTCATGCCTCCTACGGACAAATGTTTCTCCATAACGATCCAAAGCATATTGATATCTACTAACCCCTTGTGTTTTGGCTTTACATTTGAGGCTTGCAAGTACCCCCAATTTCCCCAACCCCCTAAATTCGGGGTGCATAGTCGATAAGCGTCGTGCAAGACGATCACGTGCAAACCAAGACGCGAGACGAACGATACGAAAGTGATCCACGGAAAAACAACCACGATCATCTATGGGAAACAGCTCCAGCTGGGTCACTTTTTGCGGAAAATAAACTATTCGCTTAACAACCCGTCCAGTGCGTAGAGGCAGGGAAATTCTCTCCCAACTGCCCTCCAGGCTGCTGCCCATATAGGCTAAAAGCGACGCATCCGCCCCGCCTCCATCATAGGCTACCTGAAGCTCTAGCATGTACCAACCGGGCAGGAAGCTACGTTCTGAAACTTGAAATTGAGGACTCTCGGTGAGCGACAGCCACTGATAGCCCTCATCTTTAGGGCTAGCCGGCTCAATAGCAGCTTTAACCCTTAAGTAAGAAACAAGGTCCACCCGGAATATGGACTTGATAAGATTAAGCACAGCACACTTCATATAGGATTGTTGTAATAATGGAGCTATACCTGCCCCTGAACCGTCCATGGAGAGTGTACCAGTGGCTGCCCTGTATTTGCGACCACGCAATCGACCTTATCACCAACTTTTAGCTTTGAGATATCGAACGAAAAACCTACAAATCCGCCTCTGCCTATACCTAAGGCCCTGAGCATCGGCCGATCTTGCATTGCCTTCAAGCTCGAGCGTATTTCGCCATTTACCATTATCTCAATATCGACGGGTTCATCACTATCTTCAGCTAAAGCCCAACCAAATAACTTCCCACTATCTACACGTACCAGCGCACCACGAGTAAAGCTGCAACCCATATTCTCAAGTTTCAAGCGCCAATTAAACTGCTCTGTCACCAACTCAAACAAAGCAGTATCTTGATGGTTAAGCTGTATAAGCTCTTCCCTTGTCTCTAAGTCAATATCATAATGGCTTGAAATATCACTTCTACCGGTATTTTCGATAGCGTGTCCAATATCCAAACCATATTTCTTATTTATAATTCTAAGCGAGTCAGTATAACGCTCTGTAACCCCTACAAACCCTAATGTTGACCAGTTAGCCTGCCCTAGCAATTTGAACTGCCTGTTAACATTGTGCGGTAACCTGTAGAATTCAGGAAAGGATTTCGCTAACCCATAATTTCGAACCATATGCTGGTATTCAGAGACTAAGCGCTGCAATGGATCTCTTACAAAGGAGATTGTCTTCTCTACACCCAGTAAAGATGTATATTTTCCAGCAGGAAAATGCCCAGCAACTAGCCTAACATTACTTGCAGTTAGCGCTTTATTGAACTCCCAATAATCTGGCGAGCTCTCTATCCACCGCTTTATTAGTGGGCTAGTCACAGGTGATTTAGGCCCATAATCTTTGCAAACAAAGTCCCGCCCAAAAAAGGCGTCACTTGCCAGCCGAAAACTCGTGCCTGCTGTTTTGGGGATATGGACAAATAAAAAACTACTCAAAGAAAAACCAATAAATTAACGAGTAAACTACTACAATAACTAAACAATATTTAGCTGTGCCTAACTACACTTTCATTCAGTCATTCATTCAAATAAACTAAATTTACTTAGAGGTACACTCTCAAGCACCCTAACTAATGAGTATAAATTGTATACCCGACTTTTACGCTTCAAGTGACTTCAAATATTGATTGACCCCGGCCAATACCGAAATACATAAGTCCCAACGCTGATAATCTGCTGGGCGAATAAAGGTTCCGTCCATCTACTATTACCGGAAACTTTAATTGGGATTTAATCAACGCAAAGTCAGGGCTCTTGAACTCCTTCCACTCGGTAACAACAACCATTAGGTCAGCCCCCTCTAGTGCTGCCTCTTTTGTTGGTGCCAATGCTAAGTCCTCACGATCCCCATAGATCCTGCGAGCTTCTTCCATGGCTTTCGGGTCATATGCTTGAACAGAGGCACCTGCGGCCCATAACTGCTCCATCAATACTCTACTACTGGCTTCGCGCATGTCATCGGTCTCAGGTTTAAATGACAACCCCCAAAGGCAAATAGTTTTTCCCTTTACCTCAGGTAAAACTGCCCTAATCCTCTCGAAAAGCGCCTCTTTCTGTTTTACATTCACAGTTTCAACGGCGTTTAACAAATACGCCGGATAGTCAGCTTCATACGCAGTACGGCAAAGGGCTTTTACATCCTTGGGGAAACATGAACCACCATATCCGCAACCGGGGTAAATAAAATGATAACCGATCCTTTGGTCCGAGCCGATTCCCTGGCGAACCTCCTCAATATCTGCACCTAGTCTTTCCGCAAGGTTCGCAATCTCATTCATAAAAGAGATCTTTGTTGCTAGCATGCAGTTTGCGGCGTACTTCGTTAACTCTGCACTACGAACCCCCATTTTTATTATCTTCTCGTGATTCCGATTAAAGGGAGCGTAAAGTTCGCGCATTTGGACTTCAGCTTTGTCACTGTCGGTGCCAATAACGATCCTATCTGGACGCCGGCAATCGGAAAGTGCCGCCCCTTCTTTTAGAAATTCAGGATTTGACACAACATCGTATTCAATCCCTACTTTTCGCTTCCCCAACATTGCCGCTAATTGATCAGCAACTTTGTCAGCAGTGCCTACAGGTACCGTAGATTTATTAACTACTACTTTATAGCGATCCATATAGGTGCCAATTGATTCAGCCACTTTAAGAACATACTGCAAGTCCGCAGATCCATCTTCATCCGGGGGAGTACCTACAGCTATAAATATAATATCAGCATGCAACACACCATCTTTGGCATTAGTAGTGAATTGCAAGGTGCCACTTTGATAACACGACTTTACTAGATCGGCTAAACCAGGCTCATAGATAGGGATATGGCCAAGCTTTAAAGCTTCAACTTTTTTAATATCGATATCAACACAAACAACGTTATGACCAACTTCAGCTAATACTGCAGCCTGAACCAGGCCAACATAACCAGTTCCAAAAATGGCAACCTTCACTTTAGATCCTCCATTTTCCCCTTTAACTCAGTCAAAAGATGTTTGGAAAATTTAAAGTCCTGACTATTAGCTATCATATCCCTATTAAAAAAGTAACTATCACTAAATCTTTTCAATCTATACTCTTTTGATAATGCAGCACCGCCACCTCTTTTTTGCTTTTTTTCAAAGTACTCTTGCTTAGATTTCAACATGTAGTGATTAAGGTGCGCAGGATGATCAACTATTTTCTTTGATTTACCTGGCGTATCGCCTTCCTGAATAACTTCACTCATATCTACATGAGCATACCTACCATCAGAAAGTTCTACAGCATGAGGAGAAAAAAAGTCTTTTACCATAGTAGGTCGCACTAGACTCTTAAACCAGCGGCGCTCACCATAATCAAAATCTGAACAGCGAGTAAAACGTTCTATAACAGGCTCTGGCGAATTCAGTTCCAAACCAGACGAACCAAAGACTAACTGATTAATTGCAACCGCACCAACATCCGGATCAATATTTTTAGTAAGATTTTTAATTGAATCCCCTTGCACCACAAGAAATTCGTCCAAATCAAAAAAACCAACATATTCAAAATTCGAAGAATGTTCACGCAAAAAATGTCTGTAAGCACTTAGCTGGGGAGATATTCCATTCCTAGTGGTCCAACTAACAACCTTAACAAAGCCATCTGTAGCCAACCTTTCTAAATACTCCCTTGAACCATCTGTGCTTTCATTATCATAAATGTAAATGGAGTCCACACCTAACATCAAATAGTAAGCAATCCATTCAGATAGATACTGGAGCTCATCTTTGGCAATTGCACATATAGCAATAGACATACTAACTACCCCTTCAAATTCTCAGAACAATAACTCTCAATTCTCTTCAAAGAGAAAGAATCATAGCAGACGTCATCATTTGGCAACTGGAATGGCAGGAATCTTTCTGCCGACTGGCTTATTACTATATCGGGCTTAAAATCCTCCACAATACCAAAGTCCACGTTCAATCCCCAAACAAACTTAACCGTATCAAATGTCTCTGCCAAAATTCCCGTCAAAAGATGCGGGCGGTATTCACTGAATGAATCTCCAAATAGAAGAACTCGCTTCTTATGTAATGCGTTAGGATTTTTATACTCTACAGAACTTCCAACATGCAATCCTGCTGAATTTTCTAAATTATTTTTCTCTTTAAATTCAACCAACTTATTAGCCCACACCCTTTTTATGTAATCCGGGTGTCTATGAAAGTAAACTTCTTCTTTTACAGGTTTTTCCAGTTTCCCGCCAAGGTCCATAACACATCGAGCTTGTCTCATTGGACGCTTCAATATGTCTGCATTCTGCTCTAATCCTAGCCTTGACATGACGAGTTGATATGCGCCAAATGCACCCCAAAAATTCCAGTGGGTATCGGTTTTGTGATACACCTTTCTTTTAGCTGACTGCTCTCTTAAATAAAATATAGGATTTACAAAATACGGCTTCTTATCAACAGCTGAAAGTAACTGGAGAGTGGGAGAATTGTTAATACTAAAATTTTTCGGAGTATCCAAATAACACCCATAAATACTCAACTTCTCTGGAGCGTTAACATGTAAATACTGTATATTCCTCGCTTCAAAATAATTATATCGACTAGACAGCAAAGAAACCCA
Source organism: Microbulbifer sp. ABM4_008 (assembly GCF_056311705.1). Lineage (NCBI taxonomy): Bacteria > Pseudomonadati > Pseudomonadota > Gammaproteobacteria > Cellvibrionales > Microbulbiferaceae > Microbulbifer > Microbulbifer sp. ABM4_008. Next base: position 4,015,928 of record NZ_CM149970.1, read on the forward strand.
ATGATCTAGCCAGCGAGTATTAGGGTGCAAACCCTGAAATACATCAATAACCTTATTATTTCCGTGAGTGAGAAATATCCAGCCTGACCTTCCTTGCTGATAAACCTTCTCTGTCATTTATAATTCCCCCAAGGAAGCAACGTCTAGCAAAATACCACTTAAATCACAGGCTATATTTTCAAAATTATAATCAGGCTTTTTCTCTTCCCAAGGGTTAAAAAAAGAAGATACACCCTTCATACCCAGCAGAGCTACCAACTCCTGATTGCTTTTAAGAAATTTCTGCTCTATCTCTTTTCCTAAGGAAACAGGAAGAATCCCATAACCATCGAATGCACTAAAAGCATCTATAGAATCGGCCAAATGACTTAATATCGAGTATCTTTCTCCATGCTTGAGATGCTTAAGCTTTGTCCTATTTAACTCTCTTGCAAACTCAAGAAATAAAGGGTTCCAAGACTTATTCCTTGCAACAACCACATCAAAACTATTTGGTTCACCCTCAACACCCAAAACAGCTAAAAGGTCTTGAAGGATTCCGCGACCCGAAGAAACCTCATCGTAGTTTTTTGCAATTATATTACCTACACCAAATACATTGACCCACATACGGCATAAGTTATAAAAATTATAATAAAATCCCTTCCCGGTGATACTACCAGCAAGTTCTCTATGGGACTGACATCCTCCTGTCTTAATATAGGTGCTGAAGGAAGATTGAAACATATCAACTTGATTTCTCAAGTAGACCAAAATTTTTACATCTACCTCCTTAAGATGTTCAGTCAATTTCTTGTGAATAAACTGAACTCCCTCAGAATTTATCCGTGAACTAAAATGCTCAACACTGACAATACAAGTTTCAGCACTAGTTTTTTCCAGCTCTTCGCAAAATCTGTCCCAGGTTTTATCTGGATCAAAGTCAAGATCTGGAGCAAATTCAGCTTTACGTCCGGAGTTACACATGGGGTGAAGCGCTGCAACCAATTCGAATTGTGCAGAACTGTCATAGCCAAATTTAGGATACAAAATCGAATATTCATCCAAAAGCTTTTTTCTATTTGAGCAGAGAAATTTTTGGATGCTTGTTGTTCCCGTTTTCTCAGTACCGATATGTAAAATTAATCGTTTTAAATTAGCCATTCTCTAGCACCTTTTTAACTTCTTCTAGGTACTCACCCTGTTGTTTAGCTTTAGCATTTTCGTCGACGCAATAAACTAATGACTCGACCTGAATACTATGTATTTCCTTTAATTGAACATCGTAGTTTTTTCGGGTCACACTCCCCGAGTGCCTGCGATGTGTATTTAGCGCTTCAGGAACCACCTTAGCTTTAGAGTCAGACTTTGATAACAGGTTTACGTAAATATACCAGTCACCGGCAACTTTGAACTCAAGGATATTCTCGAGATTATTTTCAAGACAATTTACAAAACTAGTGGTATCAAACACCATGGAGCTTACATTCATAAACTGGTTTTTAATAGACAGCACTTGATCAATTACTGTTGTGCCATCGTATATTCCAGGCCGATCTAATATGTCAATAAACTCTTGATCATAGTAATAGCGATAATCATCCGCTAAATGTTTATCCTTTTCATCAATTTGCTTCGAATCTGTATAAGCAAGCGTGAAATTGGTCGGTCCTTCGAGGATTTTTTGCAAAAACAAGTTATCCGCAGAATCATCGGCTTCAGCAACCCACAAATACTTCGCTCTCGCTAAGTCAGCGCCTTTCTTCCACTGCTTGAATACAGATCCTGAGTTTTTCTTATTAACTACAAGATTAATTTTACGATTTCTATGTTTTGCATACGCCTCGATAACAGACACACTATTATCTGGAGACTTATCATCTAAAACATTAATTTCAAATACAGGATAAGACTGATCAAAGATTGATCTCAGGCGTTCTTCTATATGATCTTCATAGTTGTAATTAGGGACGGCTACACTGACACGCTTGATAGCTGGATCTAAGTACTCGACTAAAGAGAAAACGTACTCATCCCATTTAAACCGACTGGTAGCAGCTGCTCCTCTTAGCTTAGCTTTCTCATCGCTATCCGTTGCTATTTGGCGGATTATCGATTCTGCCATAGCACCAATATTTGCCATAGGCACAACTTCTCCATTGGCCTTGTCTTCAAGTAGCTCTGTAAAACCACCGCCACCTTCAAAACCAATTACGGGTGTACCTAAAGCAAGTGACTCCATAACCACAGAGGGGAACGGGTCTTCTCGCGATGTCATAGCAAATGCATCGGCAGCCAATAGATAACTGGAGATCTCATTAGTGAAAGGAATATTATGGAAATTACTCTTGAGCAATTCGCTTCCCAAATCCTCAGAAAGCCAGTGCTTAAGGGAGGGCTCGATATCACCAATCCAAATAAAGTGGTAATTAGAATGCTGCTCCACTACAAGTTTCGCTACATTCACAAAGATATCAAACCCCTTTCTCAAGTCAGCATACCCAACATTAACTATCAATTTAGCATTTTTAGATATACCTAACTCTTTTCTAATCTTTCTGTAAGCGCTTGAGTCGTTAACTAGATCCTGATATATACCTTGAGGGTGAATGACTAACTTATTTTCTTTTACTGAGTCAACACAAGAAACAAAAGAGTCTTTCACTGCTTCGGCTGCGAAAACCACCCTTTGTGCATGATCCGCGATATCTTGAGCAGCTTTCTCTAATTTATACTCTTGAACAAGGTTCTTGAGCTCATGGATCAATGAAATAAAATCAATATCATGACCTGCCAAGATTGGAGCAACTTTGCCAGATACAGTAGTATTACAAATTGCTCTGTTAAGCCCAGATTCTTCCTTTAACTTTCTAACGACACTGTCAAAAACTTCAAGGCTTCCATGACATACGTGGGTCTCACCAACTTTCTCATACTCAGTGACTAGTGGACCGCCGTCCAGTAACACCAGTCGGACATCAATCCCAAATTGCTGTTTGAGTGTCTTGAATATATTCAAAGTCAGCAACTGGGCACCATGTTTATAAGCATCATGTCCAACCAGTATTAAAGAGTACTTTCCCTGAATAACGGTTTGTTCGTGCAAGGCTCGATATGTTGAATTTAAATAAGCACTCCCCCAATACTGATCCGGCTCAAGGTGCGCCCCTTCCGCCCACTCATTCCAGGCGTTAATAGCTACAAACTTGTGTTTACCTTGGATAGGATTTTCTTTAGCAAACTTTACGACACCTTTTAACCATCTCTCATACTTTTCTGGTGTTGCACCTACGAACCCCATTCCCTTTTTAGGTTTTCGAGCTTCATTATCCCACATAGGGGTAACAGCTTTGATTACATCGTAATCAAAAGAACAGTCATTCAGAGACTTTGTAGACATTTCCTCATAACTCGGATAATGCCCAACAAACTCAGGATCTTTTAGCCCTAAACTTTGCGCAACAGATGGAAGTCCCTCGGCCACTTTATGTGGGGGGAATTCAATTACGCCATCCAATCCGTATTCTCTGGGGTCTAGGTCTCCAAATGCCTGAGCCATATAAATAAGAGGCTCAATATTGTGGTTATCCCTAAATAGCCTTCTCCACAAAGCAATCTTCTCTGTCGCTTTGGGAATAATACCGGGACGGTAAATAAAGAATAATGGACGTCCGTCAATGGAAATATATCGAGAGTCAGTAAAGTGGCGCGCTATATCCGCAACGAACGCAACATCATCCTCATCTCTATAGTCTTGAGCAATTAGAACATCATTGTCAAAACCATCCCAAGTTCTTGTCCAGTTCTCATTTGCCCACATTAAGCAAAATGGCAGCTCAATATCCGTATTTTCTAATAAAAGATTGACAGGGCCATCCATCAAACGGCGGCCATTAAACCAGTAATGATAAAAACAGAATCCCTCAAGTCCAGCATCTCGGGCCATTTTAGCCTGCGCCATCAAGGTGTCTTTCACTCGCAGGTCATAGAAACCCAAGTCGCGCGGTAGGTGTGGTTGATAATGCCCATTAAATCTACTTCGCGCACGGGTGACATTAGTCCATTCAGTAAAACCCTGCCCCCACCATTCATTGTTTTCCTCAAACGGATGGAATTGCGGCAGATAGTAGGCTAACGCTTTCACCTCTGGATCTACTTGCCTTGAGCCATACTTGAAAACCTCAAAACCAGGACCCGCTTTTAAGAACTCCTCATCAGCACTATTAATTAAAGCTTGAGCAGAATCTGAAGTTGTCGCTCCAGGTGCGGGCGCTAAGGTTTTCAGCTCGCTGTGCTTTCCAACAGAAAGGTAATGATAATAAGCATGCTCAGAAACATTACCACCTAAATGATTATCTATATAGAATCCAGTATCGAAGCTGGCACTTGGATTACGGCGCTCCGCACAACCTTGTAAAAGAAAGTGTTTATAGGGGTCTAGTCCTGCCTCTTCGATATCCTGATATTGCTGTAAATAATAGGCTGGATCAAAAAATGCTGTAGGGGCACAAGTCGGCTGTTTTGCATTCTCTAAATAGTGCTTTAACGCAGACTCATCTTTAGATAATGAACTTGTACTTCTATAAAACTCTGGGTCAAATGCCAGCGATGGTTGACGCCCCTCTGCCTCTCCACTTTTAATATAGTGTTCTAAGGGTTCAATACCAGCGTCCAAGACATCAGGGTATGCTGAAAGATACCAAGCCGGGTCAAACAAATAGTTGGGTGTGCGCCCTTCTTTGTATCCATTGAAGTAATAGTGCTCCAAGGGATTCACCCCTGATTCAGCAACATCTGGATTCGTCTCTAGGTACCAAACGTGATCAAATAAGCCTGAAAAATAAACTACTTCGATACCGCTCTTATTCAATGACTTAGAATCCTTTCCGAAAAACTTCTTTACTACAGATTTCATTACTATTAGTTCCCTTTTAGCAGTTCTTGCCACCAAACCGGATTATTCAAATACCACTCAATTGTTTTTTGTATGCCAGTTTCAAAGCTCTCATGTGGCTGATAACCTAGCTCTTTATTTGATTTGGTAGGGTCAATAGCGTAACGTCGATCATGCCCTGCACGGTCTTCTACGAACGAAATTAATTTCTCAGAATTGCCAGCAATTGCGTTTTTAGCTTGCGGGTATTGTGCTGCCAGACTCGACTGCTTCGCAAACTGCTCATTCATCAACTTACAAACTAGTTTTACGATATCAATGTTTGCCCATTCATTAATGCCACCGATGTTGTAACATTCGCCTATATTTCCTTGGCGGATTACTTTATCGATACCTCTTGCATGATCTTCGACATATAGCCAGTCACGTATTTGCTGACCATCGCCATAAATAGGAAGCGGAAGATCGCGAAGTATATTGGTAATTACCAGTGGTATTAATTTCTCAGGAAAGTGGAAAGGCCCGTAATTATTAGAACAATTACTAGTGGTGACCTCAAGACCATAGGTATGGTGGTAGGCTCTCACTAAGTGATCAGAAGCAGCTTTACTTGCAGAGTAAGGGCTATTTGGGGCATACGGCGTGGATTCACTAAATGCTGGATCATCTGCTTCTAACGTACCATACACTTCATCAGTAGAAACATGATGGAATCGATGAGTATCTCTATTTATGCCTTTATCCAGCCACACTCTTTTAGCTGCTTTCAATAAGCTATAGGTGCCGAGAATATTTGTCTGTATAAATGCATCCGGCCCACTAATTGATCGATCCACATGACTTTCAGCCGCAAAGTGCACTAAGGTATCAATTCTGTGTTCACGGAGTAGAGTTTCTACCAACGCTGTATCGCATATATCGCCTTGGTAAAACTTATAATTAGGGTGATCCTTAACTAGATCTAGATTTGCAAGATTTCCTGCGTATGTGAGTGCATCTAAGACTATCACTGTATCCTGTGGGTAATTTTTTATCCAATAGTGGACAAAATTAGCACCAATAAATCCCGCGCCACCGGTAACCAGTAATTTTTTCATATCAAGATCGCTATCAGTCACAATTTTTAAATAAAGCCCTAATACCTAATAGGCAAATTGGACAATTAATGTTGTTGTTTCTTTTCAGAAAGAGCCAATCTAAGTGACTCACGCCAATGCCTAGGTTCAATATCTAATTCGGTAATCAATCGAGTTTTATCTAAGATACTATAAGGTGGTCTCTTTGCGGGAGTGGGATATTCATGTGTAGCTATTGCTTTAAGGTCTAATTGTTTATCCTGCGGAAGTACACCTAAAGCCTTACCATCTTCATAAATAGCTACCGCAAAGTCATACCAACTAGCTACCCCGAGGTCGGTACAATGGTATATACCACTCACGCTAGGCTTTTGGGCAAGTATTATTAAGATCTCCGCCAAGGTTCCTGTCCAGGTTGGTGTGCCAACTTGATCTGCAACGACACTCAGTTGATCTCTATCTGCCATTAACCGAAGCATAGTATTCATAAAATTATTCCCGTGGGATGCGTAAACCCAGGCGGTACGTACAATAATCGCTTGTGGAAGGATTTTCAAAACGGCAGTTTCTGCTTCAGCTTTACTAGAGCCGTATACACCGATAGGATTAACTTTATCTGATGTTAGGTATGGAGTTGATTTTTCACCATCAAACACGAAGTCTGTTGAGACGTGAACAAGGCGAATATTGAAGCTTTTACATACTTCTGCAAGATTTTCGGTGCCTTGCTTATTAATTGCAAAAGCAACATTTCCTTCCTGCTCCGCTTTATCAACAGCGGTATAGGCAGCAGCATTTATGACAACGTCTGGCTTAACTTCTCCGATCACAGTCTGGACAACTTGTTTGTTAGAAATATCCAGCTCTTCACGCCCCATCGCCACCATCTCAATATCGACAGGACATAGCTTTTGAAGCTCACGTCCAAGTTGACCGTTTTTACCCGTTATTAAGATTTTAAAAGTTGCCATTTTATACAGACCAGGAATAGTTTGACGACGCATCTAACGTGCCGCCAGGTTTTTAACAAAATAGGAAAGTTGATCTTTAAAGAGGAGCTAATCTCGGAGTCAGTGAAACCAGCGTATACTCTCTATGCGAAATATACCGTATCCTTAAAAGAACTACCGTTGCGATCTTTTTCCGAAAGTTGAGGCTGTATACCTTCAACAATGGGCCAGTCAATATTCAGATCTGGATCATTCCACAGGAGCGACTTCTCATATTCCGGAGCATAGTAGTCTGTACATTTGTATACAAATTCAGCACTTTCACTTGTTACATAGAAGCCATGTGCAAACCCTTCAGGAACCCACAACTGGCGCTTGTTCTCAGCTGACAGATACACACCAACCCATTGTCCAAAAGTTGGCGAACTTCTTCGTAAATCTACTGCAACATCATAAACTTCGCCACGTACTACCCTGACTAACTTACCTTGGGTCCGCTCAGTCTGATAATGCAATCCTCGTAAAATTCCTCGAGAAGACTTACTGTGATTATCTTGGACAAACGCACGATGTGCACACTTACTATTAAAAACATCATCACGAAATGATTCATAGAAGAAGCCACGCTCATCACCAAACACTTTTGGTTCTACAATTTTTACGTCAGGAATTTTTGTTTCAATAATATTCATACTAATTAAGAATTTAGCCGAGGCGCAGGTCATCAATCTAGCTACTGCAGCTCTAAAGAAGAGGATAGAGGCTGAGCCGATCATCCCTGAACGACTTCTAATTAAAGGCTCTAGAAAAAGCTCAATTTTTTCCGTATAGGCTTTTATAATCCAGAGGCATAGCGACGCGAATTGAGAGATGAGGTTTCACCATTCTCAACCAAAATTTGCATCAAATATTTCCCATAGCCACTTTTCATTAAGGGTTGAACTTGCGCTTCTAGCTCTTCTGCACTGATGAACCCTTTGCGATATGCAACTTCTTCGGGACAGGCTATTTTTTGGCCTTGTCGGCGCTCGATTGTTTGAACAAAGTGAGCGGCATCCAGCAAATTATCATGCGTTCCAGTATCCAACCAGGCGCTACCACGTCCAAGGCGCTCTACATCTAACTGATTTTGGGCAAGATACACTTTATTGATATCTGTGATTTCCAGCTCACCGCGTGCACTTGGCTGTACTTCTCGGGCAATGTCGCACACTTGCTTATCATAAAAATAAAGGCCAGTGACCGCATGATTAGATTTAGGCTTTTCAGGTTTTTCCTCTAAGCTTACAGCTCGACCACCATCATCGAACTCAACAACTCCATATGCTCGTGGGTCTGCTACTCGATAGCCAAATACTGTAGCTCCCGCCTCTCTCGCATCAGCTTGCTGCAAAATTTTACTGAAGTTGTGCGCATAAAAAATATTATCACCTAGCACAAGGGCGCTATTGTGATTACCTACATGCTCGCGTCCAATCAAAAATGCTTGGGCTAAGCCATCGGGAGATGGTTGCACTGCATAAGAAATATTAACCCCCCACTGTGCACCATCTTCAAGCAAACGCTGGTATAACGATTGCTCTTCTGGTGTCGTAATAATAAGGATATCTCTAATACCCGCCAACATTAAAGTTGTCAAAGGATAATATATCATTGGCTTATCATAAACAGCCATTAACTGCTTTCCGACACCCTTTGTTAAGGGGTATAAGCGTGTACCAGAACCTCCAGCCAAGATAATTCCCTTCCGATCAGAAGACCCCTTCACAGTTTTTCCCCCAACATTGAATTAATATTCATTTATTGATCACATCAAACAATAAGAGCTGATGTGAAAATACAGTACTTACAGACTTTACAATCCAGGAAAGTTATCAAACTTTAGAATGACAAATTAGGAGTGAATAATTACATACAACACTTAAAATCGGTATGGTATAAGACTTACAGCTTATAACAGCCTGTAAGGAAACCAACCATACCGATTTATATCGTGCAATATGGAAGCCAATCTTAAAAAAGTTTACAACCTTTTAGTACCAAGTTAGAAAGATAGAACTGCAGCAGTTCCAACAGCTATACGGTAGAGTATTTCTGTTACATCTTTGGTTACTTGTAATTCACTGGAATGGATTTTTGGCATAATCATAATTTCATCTCCGGGGCGTAATCTATCCCCCAGACGATTATCAAAATCACCATCTTCTATACGATTAATCGTCCCGTCGAGATGTAGAATCACCAACTCCTTACGGTTTGCATTATTGGCAAATCCGCCGGCCAACTCTATATATTCTTCCAGAGTCCGCTTCTTACTAAAGACTAGAGAAGTTGGGAAAATTACTTCTCCCACGATTGACACAGTTGATGATTTCAAAGGCACAATAAGCTCATCACCATCTTCAAGCAGCATTTCTGCTGCGTTTGGATTGTTCGCAATAACAACCTGGCCTCTGGGTTCAGCCTTCCGAGCTTGTTCGATAAAGTTCTGAATCATCATGGCGTTATCTTTTTGCGCAGATTTTTCCAGGTCAGTATTGGGCTGGCGAGTTAGAACTTCCATCTGAAGTGCATCTAAAGAACGGTCAAGAGCGGCCCGCTGCCGATCAGCGACACTCTTCCTGTACAGCTGTATAGAGTTTCTGTCTGCATTATCGCGAAAACTCAATTGACTCAGTAACTCATCAAGAGTAGCGCCATAGGGCAGTACATAAGTTGCAGGCCCATCCAACTCACCGGATACCCTGATTGAGATAGACTCAATATCGTTATCCCGTACCAACTCTATATGCGCTCCCGGATAGAGGCGTGTGGTCATGGCATTTGCAAGGGGCATATAGTCAGCTTGCTGAAGACCGTCAATTACCTGAGTAATTCGTGCAAAGTTCGCCTGAGGGTCAGGTTTTGTTACGAGGAGCATCTCGCCCAGCTGGGTGTAGGGCCCAGTAAATTCCATCTGTGCGGCTTGCTGCACCGCTCCTTCAACTGTCACCGAACCATTGCGGGCAGCAACGACTACAACATCGCCATTGCGAAGTTGTAAAGCAGGCATAATTCCATCTACCAGGAAGCTATACAGGTTTACCTTTTGTATTTCCTCTCCCTGACGCATTACTCTGATATCAACAAAGCTGCCACTTTGCTCATCGATACCTCCAGCACTATCTAAATAGTAAAGGATCGAGTCTGAGCTAAAACCGTTATACAGACCAGGGTTCTTCACAAAACCCGTTACAAAGACTTTAACTGGCTGGCTCGCCTCCAAGTTCGCATAAGCTTGCACATTATTCTTGAATACTCGCTTTACATGACGCAGTACAAAGTCATTCAACGCGCCATTCTTTACTCCAGCAACATGGACTGGGCCAACCTCGGGGACAAAAATATTACCTTTCGGATCTACCGGTAATGTCGCACTGAAACTATAGGCACCCCAGAGCTGTAGATTAACCTGGTCACCAATCGATATTCTATAGTCGGGATTAAATCCACTAAATGGTTGATCTTTAAACGCGCCCTGAAACAGTGACTCCCCAAAAACGGGTATACCTGTCTTAGGGATCTCTGTTGAGGAAACCTCATCAATTAATTGAGTTTCCAATGCTCCAGCCTGAATACTGGATAGTGATACCAACAACCCTACACCAAAACTAAAGCGCTTTATTTTCTCAGTAATCATTTGCTTGTTCTTTGTAAATTGATATTTACTCTGTCAGCGATATCAAAAATTCACCGACACTATTCTGTCTTGAAGCCTTTTGTCTGGCGCTACATCCTATGATCCCGAATAGTCACAACTAGCATCTTTCCTATTCCATAAAGCATTAGCAGAATAATTCCCAAGCTGACCAGGTTATAAAGCTTGTGTGGATACTCTGCTTCTTCTGCTAACGATGGCTGGGTTACCACCATCAAGTGCTTAAGTTTACCTGACGCTTCCATACGAGCAGTTTCCAATGCTTTTAAAGAAGCTGCATAGGCATCGGTTGCAAATTGCAAATCTAGTTCAAGATTCTGGAAATGAGCACCAAGAAAATTAAGCCGCTGCTCTCCTTCCTCTTCCCCTATGCCCACTAGGCGTACCTTTTCTATCTCAATTTGGTTCTCTAACGCATCGATGTCAGCCTGCATGGAGATTACTTGTGATGAATCAGCATTCAGATAAGATTTTGCCGCAGTCAGGTTAGCTCGTTGCTCAGCCAATCGCGCCTCTAACCCTTGAATAATGGTACTGATACCTTTTGTAAGTTCTTCTGGACTTACAACTTTATGACTATTCTGGAAGTCTAGAATTTCTTGCTTAGTACTGCGCAACTTAGCTTGCGCTAAATCAACTTCATTCTTCACAAAAGCCACTTGCTTATCTGCGAGCTGATTGCTGATCTCGTTAACAAAATCTTCTGACTTTTGGATAACTGTCTCAATCAATCTTTTAGCAAAAATCGGATCAAATGCCTGCATCTCGATCGTGACAATTCCCGTGACCTCATCATGACCAATACCTATATGGTCTCGATAATATTCTAAGTAATCTTCTTGAGTTGCATCTGGAGACAATCGCGAAAAGAAATCGTAGCGGGCACTCTTGTAATATTCTGACAACTCTAACTTTTCATCCAAGTACAAAGCCATATCTAGCGAATGGATGTAATTCACTACCAGAAAAGCATCTTGAGTATCAGCGCCCATACCAGGAATTAACAAACCTAATGCAGGGGAGGTTGCATGGGCGGAAGTGCTATCTTTCACGATCAACTGCGCACTACTAACATAGCGCTCAGAAACCCAAAATAGATAATATGCCACAAGAACAAGTAGAGGCAGGATAACGAACAAAGCCCAGCCTTTGAGCTTCGGAATATGCCTGGAAGCGTTACTCATTACCCCAATTAGAGCTTTTATCTTTGATGGATTCCGTGCTTGTTGTTCAACTAGCTGATCTTTAACTTCCATAATTAACTCTTATGCATTTCAGTGGCAGTCTTTTTTGTTTGAACATTTGATTTCTCACCCTGATACAAATCAATAGCCTGATCAACAGTATCAAAAACTCTTAACCCAGCCTGGTCCAGGTATATCCCTACATCACAATTCTTCCGTAGAAGAGGCATAGCGTGCGCCACAATAATAAAAGATGAACTCTTCCTTTTCTCAGCTATGACCTCTTCGCACTTTCTTTTAAAGTGCGCATCACCCACCGACATCACCTCATCAACTAAGTAAATATCGAAGTCAACAGCGATACTTAAACCAAAGCCAAGACGTGAACGCATTCCCGATGAATAACTACTTACAGGAACATCGAAATAATTACCTATTTCAGCAAAACCCTGCACCATATTCATTACTTTGCGCCGTGCACTTCCCCGAATCCCATGTATGCCACAAACAAAAGCGACATTTTCACGGCCAGTCATACTTCCCTGGAAACCACCTGCCAAACCCATCGGCCAGGAGATTCTCTGATTAGTTACCACTCTGCCAGAGTCGGGATAATCAATCCCCCCCATTATTCTTAGTAAAGTTGACTTTCCTGCTCCATTTCGACCAAGAATGCCGATATTTTTACCCTCAGGGAAAGACGCATTTACATTTTCAAAAAGTACTTTTCGTCCGTGAGGTGTACGGTACGATTTAGTTAAGCGTTCTAATCTAATCACCGACTTTTTACCAAATCACGCCAATTTGCTCTATAACAAAGCAAGCCAAAAAACAGCATCGAAACAGAAACAAATCCTAGATAAGCCAGACTTCCAAAGTGTCCACTAAAGTTGCTAAATAATGCTTCGCGATTTAATTCAATAACATGTAGCAAGGGGTTCCATACTAAATAAACATGATATTCCTTTGGAACCTGTTCAAGCGAGAAGAAAACCCCAGACAAAAAATACAGAGGCCGAATAAGCATAGGGATCACTTTAGCCACTTCTGGAAACCTCTCTCCCAAAACACAAAGCACCAAGCTAAGCCCTAGACAAAAAAAGAAGAATAAAATGTTAGTTGCTGTGAAAAGTATGAAATTATTAAAAGATGTGGACACTCCAAACCATGCAAATACCACCATCAGTACTACTAGAGTTGCCAGATAAATAACAAGCTCCAACAAAACACGACTTAGAACTGCATCAAACGGCCTCAGTTGTCGATAGTTGAACAACCCTCGGTTTGAAGCCACTGCAGCTAACCCCTTTTGCACACAATGATTAAAGAAAAGGAAAGGTGCAATTCCTCCAAGCATGAATAGTGGGGTTGGCACCCCAGGGTAAAACTCATCTTTTAGAAAGCTGAAAACGGCCACGAGTACCATGATATGGAGCGAGGGCTCCAGCAACATCCAGGCATATCCCAGTCGCCACTTTCCAAAGCGAGTTTTCATCTCCCGCACTAGCAATGCGTAAATTACATCACGCTGAATTTGCCAGACGGAGCGTTGAACTGATGGATGCATAGCGATTACTTTCTTGGCAATCTGTGAACCAGTCGTTACCCAATCTTGGGTTAGAACTGAGACAATTAATTCAAATAATATCGGGGCATTCTTGAAGCTAAAATGCCTTCGCTTGTTGGGTCGGCTCTATCGAGACACGACGCCACCACTCTGGGCCGCCAAGCTTAGTTCGAGCTCAAGGCACCGCAAAATGGACGCGGAATCCTATCGCAGCGTCTCTTCTTCGTCATTTTTTAATTAATTACGTGCCATTACGTTCGTCCCAACAGTCTAGCTCAAAGCTATCTATAGTGGACGATACGCCCTTCTAGTTGATCGCCAATGATGATTATCAATTTCTCTATGAATAAGCAGGCGACATCTCCAAAATGCATATTAGTCGCGGACATTAATGCTATCACTCACGCATTTTGCGAATGTGAATACACAAGCATTAACTGGGAGAAACAGACGCAAACAGACATCAATAGAGCACTTAATGCCATATCCGGCCTAATTGCTGAGATCCTGTACTGATTAAGATATAACCAGCTCCGAGTCTCTGATACATAACCCTTTCAAGATTTACCCAATATTTCTGAGCAAAATCCACGCCAAGATAACTTTTAAAAGGGAACTTAAGGTGTTAAGGAAGAGGCTATTCTATCTAAGTAGAAACTCCCAACACTTTGCCCCAGATTTGATAGTCAAATTTGGCACATCTGTACAACATGATCGTACTGCTCTCCATCTAACTCGCTGTAGGTTAATGAGAAGAAGTAATTGGGAGTGGCCAGAAAGTTTAACCGCCCAGTATCAAGACCATTTTGGTACTTGAGTATCACTTTGCTTTTGGCACAGTAAGATTAACCTCAAGGGGCGAGTAAGACCTTTTTAAGTATCCCTCTGCTTGTATCCCAAACCCTACTTTCACAGAGATCAACAAAATGTGTGATGTTATGGATATGGCTAGTATTCATCCATTCTCCATAGGGTTCATGGTTAGCTCGAAAAACCTTATGCTCAACGTAGGCCAATATGACACAAAGAGTTGTGCAATCGAAAAACTATCATCCTTCTTGATTTTTTGTTTAAGTTTCAATCAAAAACTCTAACTCTGGTGAGGATTTTGTCGGTACAACTTGTGCCACTTCATAAGCAGCCAGTTCCTCACGATAGAATGGATCTTGTTTTAGTATCTGATCTAACGCAGACCGACTATCTATGGTCACCAGGATTACCCCACCTGTGCGAGGCTCCTTACGGCCGGATAGCTGGAAATATCCTAGCTCGTAGTACTTATTCAAAAAATCAATGTGCTCTGGAATAAATTTTTCCACCTCCTCAAGGGATTTTATATAGGTAAGGGATACTATGAACATACTGATCAACCTCTATTTGCAATTCAAAATATCAAAAGTAGAGATCGTAGATTTATCTTCCATCCAATCTCTTATTAACGTAGATTGCCTATCTACAACTCTCTACTTCATTAGAGGAGCATTATACCTACAGGTAATCTGCAAATAGGGACAAAGAGCTCGGTATTGATGCCTAATAAGTAAGGACTTCCACAGATAGTATTACCTCAAGTACAAACTCTAAATAAGGATTCAATAAGCCCCAGAATTAATGGGGCATAGATTGACAGCCTTCTATTTGCTTTTTGGTTGAAACCCAGCTTTCACGATAGTAAATACTTGCATCATAGTGGAGCGATAAAGTATTCGAACCCAAATAATATGGGAAACCACTATTGTTAGTTATAATAAATTCATATCTCGTTAAGGCATGGTCTTGAAAAGCATAATACTGGCCATACTCAAATTTATTGCAGGTATTGCTGTAAATTTTTAATAGCCTATCAATAAATATGGCTTCTCTATTATATTTACTCATATCCTCCAGTAATTGAGCTCTGGCATCTAAAAAACTGGAAATAACAAAACCAAGAGCTAATGCACAAAAAATCACTATATATTTTTTGATAGATAACTTTACTCGCTGGTATCCTTCTGACATCTGATAATCCTTAATAGTTAAATTAGCCATATAAACCAGCATGATTGTAACTTCATGATACAGATATGGACTTTATCTCATCTGCTCTATGAGGCAGTTAATCGTCAGCATACGTGTGCATGCTGACACAGATCAGCCGAAGCATTCACCCATTAATAAAATTAGGATTATACGAATGAGTATTATCGGCAAAGAATCATAAGAGCTTCACCTCTTGCTCCACCAATACCTCCCCCTACAACTTTCCACCCCTCGGGTACTTTTACAGTTTTTTCTGGAACTTCCCCATTGTTTAATGACCTTCCAGATACTTGCCATAAAGTAGCAGCAAAGCATTCACTTAACTGTTCATCTGATTGCTCTTTACTCTCTTCAGGATCAGCTTCAGCAAAAACGTTTAAAGCCCCAAGAGAAACTACCAATCCAAGTAGCCCAGAGAGTAAGATACTATGCTTTTTCATTGACTTCCTTTTAGAACTAATTCTTAAACTTCTTATTTATCCATCCTTTGCGATAGGAACATATGGCCGACTAAAAAGTCAATAAATACTCCTGCTTTTATTTAAGATTTATTTATTTTTCATCTATCTAACCAGCCGAAAGGTTTCTAAAGAGAAGCATAGATGTTGAGAGCTAATTTTTATTTTTCTAAAGACTCGATAAATAGCCATCGAAATAGTGACCAAAGAAAGTTACTAAATAATTCATATATACCAAAGGCTACACCTAAAGTACCCTCTCAGAATATTCGAGATACCTATGACTACTCTTGCGTATTGTCAGGAATTTGGTCTAATAAACAGTAGTGCATAATATTTCTTTCAGGTATTCTCGAATCACAATTAAACATGCCCTTATAAGTATTCATCAAAAAATCAGGGAGAACTGTAAAAGTTGCTAATAGAGGACTGTCATAATTAGCCCTTTTTCAAATTCTCGAATTACAGATGTCGCGATACGCTAAATAAGAGCCTCACTTAAGAGCTTATTGTAAATCTCCTATTTTTACCATTAAAAAAATACAGTCATATATGGTGCTTGAGCATTTTTCAAACAGCAAGCAGAGCCTGGTTGTGGCATCATATTCATCTAAGCAGATTAACTTTCAGCCTATGGAAACGATGTAATGTGTAAAAAGTTATCCATTAAAACTGGCCTTACCATCCTAGCGTCCGCAATTACTTTGATGGGATGTACAAGTGCCCAGGAAAAAGAAGCGATGCAGAAGATAGTATTTTCTAACGCTGAGGCTATAGAAGAATGCGTACTAGTAGAAGATGTAACATGCAAAACAATCAGGGTTAACCAGGGAGATGTTTGTACTCCTTGGTTACAAAAAAGGGCTGTGCGAAGAGGTGGAACCCATGTGGTTAAGGCTTCTTCAATGGCGCAATTTGGCGATATCTATATGCCTAATGGAGTATCGGCAGGCAAGACTGTAACAGGCACGCATATCCCAGCGAAAATCTATAACTGTAATGCTGCAAGCGAATAAGCACTAACATCGTCAGGGAGTAAGTCACATTATCACTTGCTCCCCGGCAGTATTCTTTAACGTTCCGATCAACTCAAGCTATAACTTCTTACCTTCCCCCAATTTTAAGTACTCCTTGAAAGAAAAGCTCTAAAGAAGAGAGAATTTCTAGAATTTATCTTTTTCCTAACCACTAGGCACTTGCAGCAATCTTAATGAAATATAGATAGTATGACTTATCATACAGTGGTTATCGACTTACTAAGACACCGCAATCCAGGTCTCTGCTTCTCCATCGATTACGGCGATCAACTGATTGTTACTGAACGGAGCTAATTCCAGCTCGTCTGAATATTTGGAAATAACAAGCTCAGCAGCATCTTCAAATGGTTGGTTTCCATAATGAGGTAAGGGATAGAAGTGCACGAGATTTAACCCGTCATAAGACTCTAGATTCTTCGCTGCATCGGGGTTATCCATCTCCTGGATATATGCGATATTCGGCGACAGGATTACAGTACCTGCCGACTCACCTATATAGGACTTACCCAGACTAATCTGCTCCAACAAGATTTTATCAGCCCCGCTACGTCTAAGTTCTTGAAGTAGAAAATAGGTGTTACCACCAGTTACATAGATATACTCATTGTTTTGCAGTTTATCTTTAATCTCATCCATTGAAGCTTTAGAGACTTCCAACTCATCTACAATAAGACCTAACTGCTCCAGTTCCTTCTTGGCATCTTCCACATAAAAAGTGATCTCTTCGGGAATGCTTGCAGTAGGGATGAATGTAACCCTCTTACCTTCAAGCCGCTTATCAAAACTCGCGATCGCACTAGCGACCTCAGCAAAATACGAAGTCAAGAATAGCTTGGCCATATATTTTAATCCTTTAAAGTATTTAATTAATCAATTACTTGATATCGATATAGTTTACCCGAGATATCAACCAGGTAGTAAAGACACATCACAGTAGTCGCTTCCAAGCCAAGTAAAGTAATTTTTCCCAAAAGATTTGGCAACTTACTTTAATTAAATACAACAGCCCATACTGATTCGCCACTGCTTCAGCCTGCTGAAAATAGAGTTCCCGGGCAGGCTATGCGGCAATCACTCATCAAGGCCTTTACCCTCCCGGCTTTACTTTTGCCCCTAGCCCATCAACCAAAGATTGTCTGAATCTTTACCTAATACACACCGTTTAGGACCCATTTGGTACTACCGCTCTTATAAGAAGTACTATATGTTCTACGCCTAAATCTGAAGCCTGGTCTAAGATCTGGCCGGTATAAGGTGTTGTGGTCAACTCCAACCGGACACTTCTTTAAGCACATTCCTCAAATTCGATAGGGGCTAGGTCTCCCAGTGTTGTATGTATTCTGCGTGAGTTGTAATAAGCAATATAGGCTCTCACATCTGCTACCGCATCCTCCCTTGTCGGATAGAGGTTTCCCGTTAACCACTCCCGCTTCAGGCTGCTGAAGAAACGTTCAGTCGGTGCGTTGTCCCAACAATTTCCCTTACGGCTCATTGAACACACCATCCCCTGCTGACTCAATAACGTTTGGTAGGTATGGCTGGCATACTGACTGCCACGATCAGTGTGATGCAGGAGACCTTTTGGGGGCGTACGCAAATTGACAGCCATCATCAACGCACGAGTTACCAGGGTCGTTTCCATCTTGCGGTCTAGATGCCAACCAACAATCCGGCGCGAATAGAGATCAACCACTACTGCCAAGTACAGCCAGCCCTGCGAAGTCCAAATATATGTAATATCAGTCGTCCAAACTTGATTTTTAGCACTCGGTGAGAACTCCCTATTCAGAAGATTCTCTGCTACCGGCAGGTGATGTTTACTATCTGTTGTCAGTGTAAATCGCTTCTTGCGCTTTACTGCCAAGCCTAGC
Source organism: Microbulbifer sp. ABM4_008 (assembly GCF_056311705.1). Classification (NCBI taxonomy): domain Bacteria; kingdom Pseudomonadati; phylum Pseudomonadota; class Gammaproteobacteria; order Cellvibrionales; family Microbulbiferaceae; genus Microbulbifer; species Microbulbifer sp. ABM4_008. The sequence continues at coordinate 4,034,663 of NZ_CM149970.1, forward strand.
TTTTTCATGAGCTTGCGGACTCGATAGCGCCCGACTTCAAAGCCTTCTTTACGTAACAGCTTCATTAACCGACAACTTCCGAGACTCTGTCTAGATTCTGCAAATAGGGACTTCAAACGATGGCATAGTTGCCATGTTTGAGCATCTATTGAGCTATTACCACGGCAACACCAATCGTAATAACTAGTCTTACTTACCTGCATTACCCGGCAGAGCACCCTAATAGGAAAGCTGCCTTGCTGTTTTTCAATAAAGCTGTACTTTATTTCATTTCTTTCGCAAAGAAGGCGCTGGCCTTTTTTAGGATTTCTTTCTCCATCCGCAACTGCTTATTTTCACGTCGTAATCGCTCTAATTCTGCGCGCTCGCCTACATCCAACCTCACACCGTCTTCTTCCTGCATCAGTTCCTTTATCCAGCGTCGCAGGTTATTGGCTGTTGTTCCTACAGCCTCTGCTGCTTTAGAAATTGAATACCCTTGCTCAGAGACTAGCGCTACGGCGTCTTTCTTAAATTCCGGCTTGAAATACCGACGTGTACTTTTTGTTGTCATACTTCACCTCGCTTGGTAGTTTTACCATCTTAGCGAAGTGTCCGGAAGGATTAGACCACTACAAGGGCAACCATAAACCTGATACGACAGTATAAATAATTTACTGCTAAAGGTTATTGGAACCAGAGAGAAGCGAGTCAACACTTCTAGACGAAAATTCTGGCAATCGCTACCTGCAGGGGAGTAACAGCTGGCATTATTGGGCATGGGATCTGGTTTTGTGGCAGCCGCTTAGTGTGGCTGCCACAACAAGTATGGAGAGTAAGTGCATCTAAATGTAAAAGTACAAAATGTTACGCTTATTCAAATACTCTGACTTCTCTTATATCACTTGAGCAACCTTTGTCTTAAACGCCTGGTTACCCTGATTTTTATAGCTAGTAAAGAACTCGGTCCTTAACATCTATCGTCAGAAGCTGACGTTGGTCATCAGATTTTTCAGCCCAGACTTCGTAAGCTTTTTCTTTCACCTTTTGTACTTTTTCTTCATATGAGGCATGCCAATCATCTGCACCAGAAGATTTATCGACAATCAAGGTTTTTGATAGCCATAACTGTAGTTCTGAACTTTCTAGAGAAAACTCTCCATCTATATTGTTTTTCATAGGACGTAATTGGAAACCTTGCCCATATATAGGTCTTACAACAATGTAATATCGTTGCCCAGGCTCGACCGTGGCCTGCATGACATGGCCTTTAATACCCTCTGTAGCCATAAATGTATAAGTACCGGGATCAACATTTATCAAGAATTTTGACTTAGCCGACGCAACTCCCACAATTTGATCATTATCATCTGTAATATCAAATACTAATGCATTGAAGCCTGCGAACACTCCAGCAGAAGGACGAAGAAATATTATTTGTGCTTTATCTGATTGTGGTTCTTCCACTATCTGACTGGAAGACTCATGATTAAAGACATATTGCTGTACACACCCGGCCAACCCAAATATTAAAGCCAACACAACAAATACTACGCGCATTATTTAATCTCAATTTATTGGAATACTACTTCAAATTCACTTCAGTGCATTCAAAGGGATAGTTCATTATATCACTATCTTCGATATTACTCTGACCTATCTCAATTTTTAATAAAGAACAAGGTGTTCATACTTGGGACTTCCAGTAAATCCCATTAAAGTTCCCGAATATCTGCCCAACCACCCCGTCGAATTTTTCCCACTAATCACCAGCAAAATCACAGGGTAGTTGGCCACCTTCCAACCGCTGCTGCCGATGATATGGAACAGCAACTGTGCAGTAGCTAACCAGCCTAGGACAGTGGGGCAACCCCCTAATCGGTTTGATCAAAACCAATGCCAGCAACGGCTACCGCCAACGCGCCATTGATACCGCTGCACAGTTATCCACATTGGAAGCTCAACGCACGCAGCTCATAGAAAAGCTATCCACAATCGAACAGACACCCAGCACGCACAGCGCCTTCAGCAGCTTAGCGGGCACCCTCAACGCAGACCCGGCAAAGGTTCAGCATATCGGCTTCCTCGCCCTAGCGATCATCACAGACATCGTGGGATTGGTCGCGTTGCTCGCGTTTAACGCCGCTGCAACAGTTGCGAAACGCGCCACTAACCCGTTGCAACAGCCTGAAACGGTGGAAACACAACCGTTACACACCGCCCACCTGAACGAAGAACAACAGCAACTGGCCCAGCGAATCCGCGCCGGAGAGTTCGGCCACAAGCCCGTAATGCGCAACATCATCAACGATATGCGCCTTCGACACGGAACCGTTAAACCCGTTTTCGACGCCCTGCAACAGGCGGGCACACTCAATAAAAATGGCCGGGGATACTTCCTCGCGAGCCAGGGAGGGCTGCCCAATGGGTAAGCTGGTTAAAGGGGTCAGCTGGGCCAAAGAGCAATTTGAAAAAGGCTCCCGCCCTGGCAAAGAGAAAATCTTGGAGTGGATAGAGGCCGAGCATATCCCCGGCCAGATCATCGCAGGGGAGCCCTATGTGGATGCCGACCGATTCGCTATACGCGATCACACCGGCAAAACCCCAGCACAAAATACCTCCGCCAACGATGGCCAGCCCAGAAGCGGGCTAGACCTGTTGGCAGGCTGAGAACAGATAAAGCAGTAGGCGAGCAAGGAAATGGCCAGACCTAAAAAGATACGCATGTGGGGCGATACACCGCTACCCGACAACCTTTACCCAGACGCACGCAAACGTGAAAACTACTGGCGATATTGCTTACCCGACGGGCGCTATCGGGTTTTCTCTGCATCATTAGAAGATGCGCTACGGATGGCAGAAGAAGCCAATGCCATGCGCGGTGAGAAGGTCCAGCGCAAACCGACAAAAGCTCCAGATAGAGCAAGCTTCGCCTTCCATGCTATACGCTATATCGAATGGCGGGTTGAGAATGACTCACAATTACCCAGCAAGGCCAGCTGGCGAAATCGGTGTAACGCCCTAAAACGCTTTGGCGAAGACTTCGAAGCGATCTCCATACATAAAGCCAAATTGACTGACCTGCGCAAATGGTGGGAATCCCTCAGCTATCATCAACAGCACGCACGCCGCGCGGAGTTTAATAAATTCTTTAATTACCTAATGGCTGAAGGGTTATGCAAATTAGAAAGCAACCCGTTTACCACCGCCGACGATCGTCCGCGCTTGCTGGAAAAGGGAAAGCCCATTAAAAAGCGTCAACGCTTAACCCTGGAAGCTTACTGGACCATCTATGAAAAGGCCGGGGAATTAGGCTATGAAGCGTTACAGGTGGCTATGGGTATCAGTATGCTCACTACTATGCGTCGCGCCGATATTTGTGAGTTGAACTTTGATAAACACCTGCAAGGCGACCACCTTCGCAAAACAATCAATAAATCTGAAGCGCAACGAGATAGCCTCGCCGCCAGCCATTTGAGTTTTAATTTAAAAACCCACCAACAACTTGGCAAACTTATTAGCCGTGCAAGGGAAGTCAGCCTAAGAAATTACCGCTGCCCTTATGTACTGAGCCATACACCCAAACAACGCCGGACGGGGAAAACTAAAGAACATGTATGCCAAGTCAGCCCAGACCGACTTAGCGATATGTTTACTGAGGTTCGCAACACTACCGGGCTCTATATCGGCTTACCTAAAAACCAAACCGCACCTAGCTTCCATGAAGTTCGTAGCCTAGCTTCAGATCGGTTTAAGCGAAAGGGGTATGATGTAAAGTCGGTGCAGCAATTGATGGCGCATACTGATGAACGTGTCACACAGGCTTATCAAGCGGGACACGGCGTCGATTATGAGGAGATCAATATCTTTTTGGATGAACAGGCTATCGGAAGGGAGTATTGAAAGCGGCAGGCTTGATCAAGAAAGGCTATCTTAGCCTTTCACCACTTAGAACTGATTAACTTGAAATATAGTTAAAGTTTAAATCTAATAATTTTTCAAACTTAGTCAGTCTCCTCTACTACCTTTTCAATTCTCTCTTTTAGCCATCCACCAAAAACCACGGGCTTCCAGTCTTTTCCAACTTTGGAAGCTAGGTTAGCCAAGAAACCTATACCGCCACCAATAATGCCCCCTACAGGCCCCGGGACTGTGGCCCCTATAGCTGGACCTCCTATCAACCCAAAAATATTTAAAGCTTTACGACCTCCCGAAATCAAGCCACTCTCCTTTGCCACCTCATTGTGATAGGCAATAATTGCATTTTTGTCTCGACCATTCTCTTGCTGCAGCCAATTCCGAAATTTTTTTGCTTTTGATCTTATTTTCAATATCTCTCTAAGTGGGAGATGATTCGAGTTAACTAATAATCTAATATCCGGAAATTCAACTTGGCCTTTTAATTCCTCAATGATATCTCCGGACTTCATGACACGCTTTCTAGATTCATAAAGTTTGTCGCCAACAAGTGCACTCATCGGCTGAGGAAGAAAAAGATCGCTACCCAAAGTTGCAGCTGACCAAATCAAACGATTTGAGATCGCAGAGGCTGTAAGTGGAGTCCCAAGATGAAAGTTTACTTTCGAGCCTGCTAGCTGCTTCAACTTTAAAAAATCAACATTAAATTTAAGGTTATGCTTGGAGCCATCTGGTGACTTAACTACAGACGCTTCAACTTCAGGAGGTCTGCCCAGAGAATTCATCCTGTAAACTTCATCCACAAAGGACTGCAGGATCAATGCATTCCGTCTTGGATTCTTATAGTCTTCTCTAGCATTTTCTATAGCAGGACCAAACTCCTCGGACTTTACCTCGAACACATTATCCTTAAACACAGAATAAAGATGCCTTCTGTGTCTTGCTTTTGGAAATAACTCTTCTATAGAACTGTGATACAAATATCGACTCTCAAAAGAATTCGGTTCCTCCTGTAATGTATCTTGAATATTCCATATAGAATACTCACCATTCTTCATTATCGCAGTACTTAAAAATGAATACTCATAGAACTTTAATATTCCCTCGCTGAGAAGCATATAAAAATCATTTAGAGTTCCATTCTTTATAAACCAATTAATGAATTCAGCCAGCTGATTTTGATTGGATGGATTTACTATTACAGTGTCATAGTATATTAGAGCTTCAGCAAACAAGCCTATATCAATGCTTTTATCAGAGCTTCTCAAGCTTGGAGAGGCATAGGCCCATGACTCTATAGGCACCAAAACAGAACTATTTCCCGACATTAAAATCCCTTTTTTCAACACTATTAGAAAACACAACATCAGCCTGAAGAGACTAGGAAATAGCAGTCTCTCTATCCAGCTTACCGACAGGTACGCTTTATAGCCATATCCCTATATTCTCAGAAAAGTGCTGAAGGTCAAATACCGTCCTTAACCACCACTATTAGAGGGAGTAGATACCCAGCATGCTATATCCATAATTTTGAATTAGAAAATAATGAGTCGTTTTAAGGAGCGCAGTTTAAATCGAAATTAAAAGCTGCCGGAGGAAGGCTCTGAAAAGGTATTGTGAATAGGTGAAATTTCAGACGAAAAAAAAGGGCCTGAAGGCCCTTTTTCTTTCTTGCGAGTTTTTGTTCACGTTTTTGTCCAGTTTTTGTTCACTGGATAAGAGGACATGAACCTCTTCTCGCAACCCCTTGATAGACAAGGGAAATTTGGTGGAGCTAAGCGGGATCGAACCGCTGACCTCAACACTGCCAGTGTTGCGCTCTCCCAGCTGAGCTATAGCCCCAAATTTTGTTGCCTGACGTTTCCGTCGAAAGCGGGGCGCATTTTAGCAAGGTTTAGGCGCCTGTCAACAGAAAAAATAACTTTTTAATCAATTAGTTAGCTGCTGACACCACAGGCCCCCGGAGGCTGCCGCTTCCAGGGGCTCACCAACGCGAATCAGCCTTACTTGAGTCCAGCGTACTCTTTTTCCCAGCGCTTCAGCACCTTCTTCCCAGCACCGCCCAATACGTCGATCGCCTGGCGCAGGCGGGCGCGGCTGAGGTCGGGGCCCAGGAGCACCATGGCTTCCATCACGGAGAAGGACGCAGTGGTGCCGCTGATGGCGACAAACAGTGGGGCGTTAAAGTCTTTCAGCTTGATTTCCATGGCCGTGGACAGGGCTTTCACCGCCTGGAAGATACTGTCCTTGTCCCAAGCGCGCAGGGCTTCCAAGCGCCACAGGGCAAATTGAAGCAGCTTCTTCTGGTCATCCAGAGGCAGTTTGTTACCGCTGAAGCTGTCTTCGGTCAGGGGCAGTTTGCCAGAGGCGAGGAAGCTAACCAGCGGAGCAAAGTCACCGAAGGTTTCCATGCGCTCTTTCGCCTGGGGCAGAACCTTAAGCAGGTTGTCGCGGTTAAACATCCACTCGGTCAGGCGATCGGCGAGTTGCTCGTTTTCCAGTTCGCGAATCCACAGGCCATTCAACCAGGACAGCTTCTCTACATCGAATACCGGGCCGCCCAGGGAGACACGTTGAATATCGAAGTGCTCCAGCATCTCATCGAGGGAGAACTTCTCGCGCTCATCCGGCATGGACCAACCCATACGGCCGAGGTAGTTAAGCAGTGCCTCGGGCATAAAGCCGGCGCGCTGGTAATACAGGATAGAGGTGGGGTTCTTGCGCTTGGAAAGCTTGGTCTTGTCCGGGTTGCGCAACAGCGGCAGGTGGCAGAGCACCGGCATTTCCCAACCGAAGTATTCGTACAGCAGTTTGTGCTTAGGTGCGGAGTTGATCCACTCCTCACCGCGAAGAACATGGGTGATCTCCATCAGGTGATCATCCACCACATTCGCCAAGTGGTAAGTGGGCATACCATCGGACTTGAGCAGAATTTGTGCGTCTACCTGGGCCCAGTCGATTTCAATAGTACCGCGCAGCAGATCTTCCACCACACAGGTGCCGCTCTCAGGCACATTCATACGCACTACATAAGGTGCTCCAGCAGCGCGACGCTTTTCAACTTCCTCTTCCGGCAGAGCCAGGTCACTGGGCTTCAGTGAAGTGCGGCCCGCTTCGCGCAAACCTTCACGGAGTTGTTCCAGTTCTTCTGCAGTTCGGTAGCAGTGGAAGGCGTGCCCTTTTTGTACCAGCTCATCGCAGTAGGTTTTGTAGATATCGCCGCGCTCACTCTGGCGATAGGGGCCGTGAGGGCCGCCGACATCCGGTCCTTCCTGCCAATCCAGTCCGAGCCAACGCAGGCTGTCGAGAATGGCTTTCTCCGATTCCGGGGTACTGCGCTGCTGGTCGGTGTCTTCAATACGCAATACAAACTGGCCGCCTTGAGCGCGGGCAAAACACTGGTTGAAGAGGGCAATATAGGCTGTACCAACGTGGGGATCACCGGTTGGAGACGGTGCAATTCGGGTTCTTACGGTCATGATAAACCTGATTGATAAATGGAGGACTCGTTAAACCGCAGGATTATAGCGCTGGCCAGCCTCTTGGCACAGGCGGGGTTTTCTCCTCAATAAGAATATTTACGCGCCATAACTTCATTATTGTGAGCTAATGACGTGACATACATCACGAAAAAAGTATTATTGCCGCCATAAAGAAGGAATGGCTTGACTAACGTATTACCCCAAATTTTGCAGGGGTTTCCGCGAGCAGCTTCTCCCTAAGAACGATAAATTAATCGCTCAGGATGGCATACCATGCAAAAAAATGTAGTTCGCACACTGTTTTCTGCTATTGCAGCAGGTACCCTTTTCAGCATTTCTGCCGCTTCAATGGCCGCTACTGATAGTGCAAGCAGTGATATCACCCTCTCTTTCACACCCACTATTGAGATCACTCGTGTAGACAACCTCACGATTACCGATCCCACTTTGGGTACCGATGCCGTAGGCACCGAAGATTTCTGTGTGGGCGGCCTCGGGTTCTCCACCTACAGCATTACTTTCGACAGTAATGACGGTGAGAATGACACGGAATTTACCCTGACCGACGGCACCAACAACGTGCCCTACAGTGTTGGTTTTGATAACAGCACCTCCGGTACTTTTACTACTGTTATCGAGGGCGATGCGCTGACAGGCCAAACCCGGAATATCGCTTCCTGCGGCTCCAGCGATAACGCGCGCTTCCAAATCACTGTGGCCAACAGCGCTTGGGAAACTGCAACTGTGCTAAATGGCACCACCTATACCGATACCCTGCTGATCACTGTCGCCTCCGAGTAACAGTAAAGAGTGGCTGGCCCTGCCAGCCATAGCTCAATATGGCAGGACGTCATCTGGGGCGCCTTGCACTGGCTTTGTGTCTGGTGCAAGCCTCCTGCCCCGATACCCTTGCAGCGACTGCAGCGACTTTCCTACTGGAAACCTCTGCTCCTGAAGGGTTTGATGATCTCACCGAACCCCAGCAACTCGTGGTGGATCTCTACTACGGCGGCCGGGAAATTGGTGCTGCGCAAGTCACAATAGATCCGCGCTTTGTTCGCTTTGACTCCCCGTCTGAGGTACTCGAACTGTTGCCCGAAGTTCGCGATACCGAGCGGATTCTCTCCATCCTCGAACGACCGCAAATAAGAAACAGTCACCATGTATGCCGCTCAAACCGGCAGATTGGCTGTGGCTACTTAATGCCATCGGAGTTTGCCGTTATTTACGATGAGCAGCTCTACCGGCTGGATCTTTTTTTCTCACAAGAGCTGTTGCCGCAACAAGCGGCAATCAATGATCCCTATTTGCCGGAAGCGAGTTCTGACTTCTCTGTCGTACAAAACCTGATCGGTTCCTGGAGTGGGGTTGAAAGTGATTGGGGCCCGGACAGCTATAGCGCTGCATTAAATGGCAACACCATAGTGAGCTTTGGTGAAAGCGCTCTGCATTCACAATGGTCAGTGGCCTCAGAGCAGGACAGCCGGATCCATAATCTATATTGGAGTCGCGATTTTCAGGGGCAAGCCTATTCGGCCGGCCTTTTACAACCCCAAGGGGGCTTTGGCTATTTCCGGCCCCAGGAAGCGATCTATGGCGTAGAGCTACGCACTTCCCAGCGCACCCGAACTGATATCAGTTATCAACAGGGAGCGCCGGTTGAAATTAATATGCCGGTGCGCGGTAGAGTCGAGGTATATCGGGATGAACGACTTATCCACACCGAACTACTGGAGGCCGGCAACCGTCTGTTAAATACCTCTACCCTACCCCACGGCGCCTACGATATTGAGGTGCGCACCTACGATGAAGCGGGGCGGGTATTGAGCCGGCATATCGAATTCTTTGCCAAGGATTCGCTACTGCCGGCCCCCGGCGAGTGGTTTTGGAGCTTGCAGGCAGGTTTGCCCACCCGCAGTTTTTGGGACGACACTCTGCCGGACCACTACGACGATGGAATTATTACTACCTCTGTCGCACGCCGTTTAACGACCGGATTGGGTCTTTTTGTTTCTGGCGCCGCAGCCGAGGAGCAGCAATTGTTGGAAGTCGGCGGTCGCTGGATTGGCGAAGGCGTTGAAGTCTCCCCAAGCTTGGTGACATCCGGTGATGGACGCAGCGGATACCGATTGCAGGCATTAGTTAAAATGCCCTACGGGACTTTTAGTGCAGTAAAAACCGAGCTGGATGCCAATACAACACCGTTCAACAACGATAAATATACATTACTGCCGGGCAGCTATTCCCAAACAAGTATGAGTCTGCGCACAGCAGTATTGGGCGGACAGCTATCCCTAAGATTCAGCGAGCGGGACCAAAACCAACTCCCCGGCAGCATCGACAGCGGCGATTCACTGAGCAGTGCCCAGAAGTTAAAAACCCTGGAGTTCCGCCACCCCATTTTTAAGAGCACCCATTGGCTCGGCAACGCCACTCTGTCCCACAGTGATGCAGACGGCGAGCAGTACACCAGTCTGGAGTTCCAGTTCCGAATGCGCTCCAAGCACTGGCAACACACCGCTAATCTCTATAGCGACAACAGTGAACAAAGCACTAGCAGCGAGCGATTTGCACTGCAAAGCCGCTGGTACGACCGGGATTTATGGGCGGCTGAATTTGAACAGCAGCTTTCTATGGAAGCATCCCCTGAAGCCAATTACCTGGAGGCCCGTACGCATTTAGCGGGACATCACGGATATTTGAATACTGCAGTTGGGCTTTACGATGATGATGAAGGCCGTGCTATCAACTACCTCGGAGGGTTCAGCACCAACCTGATTGCCACAAAAAATTCCCTCAATTGGGGCGGTGAGCAAAATCTCCAGAGCGCAGTTATCGTAAATATCGAAGGCAGTGAAGATAAAGATTTTGAAGTTTTGGTTAATGGCAGCCGCCGTGGATACGCCAAAGGCGGCACAACGTCAGTGATTAATTTACCGGCTTATCGCAGTTACGACCTTTCCCTCCGGCCCCTGGAAGAGGGCTTTTTCGATTACCGGGAAACCTCCGAAACCATTACCCTGTATCCGGGCAATGTGGGCGCCAGCAGCTACCAAATACTGCCACAAATCCTGGTACTGGGCCGATTAACCAGCCTTGGCCAGGGGCTGGCAAATACAGAAGTAATCATTGGCGAACACTCAGCGAAAACTGACCAATACGGCGTTTTCCAAATGGAATTCCACGGTGAACATAACACCATCCTAAATACAGAAGTTCGCTGGGGAAATTGTAAAGCCTCAATCGAGGCCACTTCATCGGGCGATAGCTGGCTCAACCTGGGAACCATAGAAGAGTCAGAGGCCAACTGCCAGACTGGGCAAATAGCAGAGGTAAGCCGTGTCCATAACTAAGAAGCTGCACAAACTTGGCCTGGTCTCTGCGCTGTTGATTCCGCTATTTAATATACCAGTACAAGCCCAGGTAAATTGCTCCAGCAATAACGATTTGCGAGTTTGTGGCTTGGAAGATTCACACACTATTGATTACGAATCAGAACCTAAAGAAATTCAGTTCACTACCCGAAGCCTGCTGGGAAGCTGGACCCTACGCTACGATGTAGAAGTGAGCCCGCTCAGTGGATCTACTTTCGCACTATTTGCGGACAGTGGTGAACAGCTGGATATTGATATTTCATTTCGAGCCAATAACGGCACCACGGAAACACTCAGTCCAGGAACTCAGTCCGCTACTTTTGCCGGCACCAGCGACGATGCAGATACTTATTTAGTGATCGAGCTGGACAGCAGCCAAATACCCTCTTCCAGCCGCTACTCCGCCAGCTTTGAGATGACACTGAATAATTATTTTATTATTTGGACTGCCGGCACCGAAACAGTTCAGTTTGACATTGTGCTGGACGTAGAGCCAAACATCGCCATTCGCAATCTGGGTGATATTGACCTCAGCAACAGTGGCACCCTGTTTGGACAGGCCATTGAGGGCAGTGAGGACTTTTGTGTTGGCGGTATAGGATTTAGCGGTTACACAGTAAACCTGTCCAGCGCCAATGGCAGCACCGGGGGATCAGGCAGCAGTGCCTATGAATTGGGGGGAAACAGTGAACAAATCCCCTACAGCGTAGCCTTCTCAGACAACCTGGCTGCAACTTCAGGCATTTCCCCAGATAGCCTGGGAGATATCTCCGGCAGCTTTAGCCGAACTTCGGATGAAAACTGCCTTTCTGATAATGCGCGAATTTATATTTCTATTGCGCCCTCAGACTGGGAAAACGCGGGCGAACCTCTCTACACCGATGTACTCACAGTAACGGTGAGCAGCCAGTGAGTTAGATATAAAATAATTCTTTAATCCGCCCTGCTTGCTATAGGCAAGCAACCAATTCTAATTAGCCACTAAGAGGAAAACGAACCCGCTCACTCTGCTGCCCTCGCAGTAAAACTTCCAGCTCACCGCCAACGGGTTTACCCGTTACTTCGATACTGGTGCCAGCGTATAACCGACCGGTGGCCTCAAGTTTTTCACACTTCTCTTCAGTCACACAATGACGTACTTCCACGACTTCTACATTAATATTGCCACTATTCGTGAGTCGGTAATTATCCCCTTCAGCCACTAGATCAATTTTATAAGCTCCACCTTTTGGCTGCACAAATACCAACGCTTGATAAGCCACAAGGATTTTTAGTGCCGTTCTGTCACTCTTAATATCACCTACAACGGGTTTAAAAGTCACCCGGTAGACTTTTTCCTCTTCAAGATCTCTATCTAAGGCCATTAAGCGAAAGCGCTTTCTCTCTCCGGGGGCCAGGACAGCTCTTGCGGGGCTGACAAGGAGTTTAAATTCATCAGGATTTATCACCCTGACTCGACTCTCATTATCATGGCCGGGGTTATCCACACGGAATATTTCAGTTTGGATATATAGCGTTTCATTATCTGGATTACTGACGAGAACATCATCCCGGGCGCTGGGAGTATCTTCCAGGTAAAGGACAATTTTATCCACAGACATTGCTGCCATTACTGGCTGGACGACAAAGAATAGCAGTGAAAGCAGTACTTTTTTCATAAAGAGCGGGTACTCTTAGAACTTCTTATAGTAAGCGCAATATCGGGCTGTTTTATCCACAAGTCAAATCGGAACCTAATGAACCTCCCTTAAATCAACATCACCAGCCCCGCTAGTAAATAAGAGGCAATACTGATTTGCCCTACACCGCCTGAAAAGGAAAACACTGCCAACGTAATAGATCATCCTGACGGGACATACCGCTAGCTAACTCAGTGGCGCGCTATCCATATGGGCAATATGCAATCGATTCAGCATCATCACTATGTAAAAACCCCAGCCCTCCATTGATAGCCCTCTGGTCCCATATTTCCTCCCCGTGAACCTTGCAACAGCGGTGGCACCGTCTATTTTTCCTGTATGACCCGGCTCCAGCCAGGGTCCGGTTCATCTCTGGGCAAAGGCCAAATTACGCCCAATTCCAGACGACAATAACACCCGCTTTTCGGACCAGATTCACATGTTAATTGCTCATCGCGGCGACAAGACCCGCCAACCAGAGAATACGATTGCCGCTTTCGAGGCGGCCCATAATCTGGGGGCCTGCGCTATTCAGTGCGATATCCGCTTCAGCGCCGACGGCATCCCCTGGTGCTTCCACGAGGATAGCCTGCACATCCCCGGCAATGACCAGTCCCAGGTCTTCCACTCCCTTAGGGACTCACAGTTACACCACCAGTCGATCAATCGCTTTATCGAGCTGGTAGACTGGGCCAGCTGCCATCGCCACCTGGATTGGTTTATCGGTATCTCACCTGCCAATATCGCCGCCACTGGATTTGTCACCGCCGTTAAAAAGTTAATGGAGCTGATGCGCAGTGAGAATGAGTCATTCGCTCTACTCACCGCAGACTGCCGCAGCCTCAGAGCCGCCCGCAATATGGGCTGGCATCGGGTTGCCCTTGAGATCAATAGTGTCTCCCGGTGCCTATCTGCCGACATTGTTACTTTGGCGCCAGAATATCTACTAATTCGCGACAGCCAGGTTGAATGTGACGAATTGCCCCCAGGCCCCTGGCAATGGGTTGTTTATGAAATCAACTCGACAGAAGAGGCAGTACTCTGGCGCAAGCGCGGTGCTCACCATATTCTCACCGGCAACTTGCCGCTGCTGATGCGCTCCCGGGAAGCGAGTGATGTCTACGGATTTTGATGTCCTGGTAGTCGGCGCAGGTATACAGGGAGCGGGAGCCGCTGAGGTCCTGGCCACAAATCACTATTCCGTAGTGATACTTGAACAGCTGGGTATCGCCGCCGCCACTTCCTCTCGCTCCTCCAAACTCATTCACGGCGGCTTGCGTTACCTGGAGAGCGGCCAGTTCCGTTTGGTCTACGAGTGCCTGCGGGAGAGAAAGTGGCTACTGGACAACAAGCCTGAACTCGTGAGAATGGTCCCTTTTTATATCCCTATCTACCAGCACAGCAAAAGACCGGCCTGGCTGGTCCGCTTGGGGTTGAGCCTCTACAGCCTGTTGTCGGGAATAAACAACAGCGATTCCCGCTTTCGAAAAGTCCCTAAATCCCAATGGGACAGCTTGCCGGGCCTGAATCGGGAAGGCCTGAAGGCTGTATTTCGCTACTACGATGCACAAACCGACGATGCCGCTTTAACCCGTGACGTTGTAGCTTCGGCAGTCGCTCAAGGGGCTCAAATAATTTGCCCTGGCAGTTTGGTAGGCGCAGAAGTCACCCGCGACCATGTCCGGATTGATTATGTAGCTAACGGCAAGCTCAACACCCTGCGCACCCGTGCATTGGTCAATTGCAGTGGCCCCTGGGTAGCCAATACCAATGCGCGCTGTACGCCCCCAGTAGATATTCCACCTATCGACTTGGTTGCAGGCACCCATATCTTGTTGCCTCTATCACTAGGCGACAAAATCTACTACGTCGAAGCTGATGACGGACGCGCAATTTTTGTAATGCCCTGGCAAGACAAAACCCTGGTAGGGACCACAGAGAGGCCCTATTTCGGCGATCCTCGCGACGTAACACCGACTCTCGAGGAAGAGAGCTATCTCTTACAGGCCGTACAGAAATATTTTGCGCAAGCCCGAGGGTTGAATGGAGAGGACATTTGCGAGAGCTACGCGGGGCTGCGAGTACTTCCTGAAATGGAGAAGAGCCCCTTCGCGCGATCCCGGGAATCCATTATTTGCTGCGATGACAATAAGAAGCCACGGATGTTGGCCGTAGCAGGCGGCAAATTGACCAGCTACCGCGCTACTGCCCGCAAGATACTGAAAAAACTGGAGCCCACCCTCCAGGCTGGTCGATCGATTGCCACAAAAAATACCCCGACCAAAACAGAAGATAGTTCCTCCGAAAGAGAGCGAAATATTTAAATACATTTTGAATGTGCAGTTTAATTTTCCAATCTCAAGTCACTTTAATATCAACCCAAAATAGTCATCTGACAAATAAATTATCTCTTCACCTTTTTACCGTAAATATGCCCAACCAAATAGAAAGCGAACGGTATAATCAAATAGCTAATAATCGGTACTATAATCGCCACAGCAGCAATTACTTGTAACAATTTATGATCTGGCAAAATTAGGGCTAAGCTGTCGGGAATAAAATAAACCAAAGGAATCAAGGATGAAAATGTAATTAATGTAGCAAAATGCTTATTGTGATGAACCATAGATATACTCCCGCCCTCCCGTAAAAATGAGAGGGGCTTTGAATTACTTTTGGTTTGCTGCAGTAAGGTAGCTGTTATATACCCATCGATATGTCGTATGTTGAGCTAATATGCCCCCAAGCTCCGTGCCGTGATCACTTCGCCAATCATCCATCATCTCAGCCAACACGGATGACCAGGTAGCAACTTTAACGCCCGCCTGCGTCATACGATGCATAGCAGCTTGTGTCACTGTACTATTCCAAGTACCAGAAGCATCCACTACGGCATATACATCATACCCTTCGGCTACAGCAGAGATAGCGGGAAACATCAAGCAGACATCCGTAACAATGCCAGCCATAATTATTTTTTTACGCCCGGTTGACTCAATAGCTCGCTTAAACTCCGGACTTTTCCACGCGTTTATCTCACCTTCACGCTCAATTATTTCACTGCCCAAGATGTTTGTTATCTCTGGCATAATAGGACCATTAGGGCCTTCAGGCATACTCGCGGTAACAACAGTGGGTAAACCTACTGCTTTCGCAAGATTTGCCAATCCCTTTATGTTCTCCGTCATCAGATGCGGATCCAGATCCCGACAACTCACCAATAGTCCCGTTTGATGATCAATTAATGCCAACACAGAATTGTCTTTAGTTAAGGTCTCTGAAAACTTATTCACGGTGCTACCTACCTATTTAATGCTTTAACTTTCTAGTAACAATTGCACTTGTATTAACATCTGCAATTAACTTACCGCTATAACTCCTAATTAAATCTCCATCCTTCACGTTTTCTTTTTGCCCAGCTTCAGAAAAGACTCCCCAGCCTTTAGTTAGGTAAACCAGAATTTCGCCATTAAATGAAATTTGCTCAGCTGCATTTAAATTGGCGATCTCGATAATCGTACTGTTATCAAAGGTCACTGTTTGATCATCGCGGCCCCCATAAACCCGGGTGACCTTATTTTGGCTGGGCATGTAATACTTGTAGCCTGCGGCTTGACCAGAGACAGTTGGTAAGACCCATAACTGGATCATTCGATTTTTTTTGCTATCCGGGTTCACCTCGTTGTGTGTAAACCCCTGGCCTCCAGCTCGCTGGACTTGCACCCCTCCTTTATCTAAACCTTTGCCATGCTCTAAAGAGCCCTCATGTTGTATTCGTCCATCCACCATGACCGAGATCACATCTATCTCACGGTGAGGATGCATGCCTGTTTCGCCTTTCGGATTGAAGCGGGCATCGGCCAAATAAACAAAATTATCGAGCCCTTCAGAGGTATGTGGATGTTTGTGCGGACCGAACACCTGGCTATCCGTGACCAACCTGTGCTCGGTAAGTCCAGCAAAACCGCCAAGTGGTAGTGAGTCACGTTTGAGGATTTTCATGATGTGCCTCCAAAATATGTAAGCGATGGAGGTATCTTAGGCACAACTTATTGTTTGATATATACCAAAATCAGAATATGACTATCCCACTTTCAACAACAATAGATTTCTATGAGCCAAGACCTCAAAGATATGAAGGTGCTTTTAGCCGTAGTGGAAACAGCTAGCTTTATCCAAGCCGCAAATCGCCTGGCTATACCAAAAGCCAACATAAGTAAGAAAGTCGCCCACCTGGAGGGTCAGCTATCAGTCAGGCTCTCAAATCTTAAAGGAGGTAGGTAGTATTTAAATCACTGTCTGCGTATTGAAGAAGAGATGATACTGGCCGAAGGGGAAGTGTCTGAAATCCTGCAGATTCATTACCGACCCAGCTCACCTTAAAATATGAAACTCCTACGAAAATTAAAGGTTAGGAGAGTCATCGAAAGTTATTTAATTAGCGTCCTGGTAAGATCCTCCCCATAATTTCGCAGTATGAAATAAGTGCTCGAGAAAATATAAGTCTAAGTTTTTCGGATGACTTCTAAATTATTAATCGAGGCACTGTTGCTAATCTATTGCAAAGTTAGAGCATGGAAAGAAAGGTCATTTATGCACCACATCCATAAAATATGATCAAGATTACTTAAATCTGTGCGTTTATTGGGGCTCTAGCTGAGATATTTAAACAAAGAAAACTATGTAATATCTGACCGCAAGAATAGCGGACGAAAAAATGTTATTTCTAAGCAATTAAACTTCTGTCTTTCCACTACGGAAAGCTAAGTTAAAAAAGAAGCTGCTATTTAATAACGCCATACAGAGTCCATGCTCTCAATGAACTGCTGGCAAGATAATACTCTGACCTTACCCCAGTTACTCACCACTTAGGCGAGCCTAGTAGCGCTAAGTATTCACCAAAAGAGGCCCCGGTTCTGGAGCTTCACTACCAGCCCAGCAAGCATACGTTGCCCAGCGGGGCAGCTGTCAGCCCCATGCAACCGGCACGACTGTTGAGCACAATAAATGCTCAAGAGGTCAAATTACCCTCACTCACATACATTTCCACATGGGGTCTACGTTTTACATCCCATATAATGGCGGGCTACTCTGTTTTTATTAGTCTGTTACACCGTAGTTTATGTCCGATTTTAGCCCCCATCGCTTTTGTACCGCTCCGCTTCTCGATTGGAGCGACCGCCATTGCCGCTATATGTGGCGCCTATTGAGCAAGCATTCACGCCTGTATTCGGAAATGGTGACCACCGGGGCAATACTGCATGGTGACCAACAGCGACATTTGCAATTTGATGCAGCTGAACAACCTGTCGCCCTGCAGTTGGGGGGCAGTGACCCTCAAGAACTGGCTGAATGCGCCCATATCGCTGAGGAATGGGGCTATAGCGAAATCAACCTTAACTGTGGCTGCCCGAGTGACCGAGTCCAGTCCGGGCGTTTTGGTGCCTGCCTTATGGCGGAACCGGATGTGGTAGCCGCAGGACTCACTGCCATGCGGGAAGCGGTATCTATTCCGGTTACCGTCAAGCACCGTATCGGCATCGACGATATGGAAGACTATCCAGGCCTGACCCGCTTCGTGGAGGCCCAGGCCAATGCCGGTGTGGATACCTTTATCGTCCATGCGCGCAAAGCGTGGCTAAAGGGGCTAAGCCCCAAGGAAAACCGTGAAATTCCTCCGCTCAATTACGACATGGTTTACCAGTTGAAGAAGGATTACCCCCAGCTACAAATTGTTATTAATGGGGGGATCAATTCAATTGAGGAATGCCAGCAACATTTAAGCCACGTGGATGGTGTTATGCTGGGGCGCGCGGCTTACCAAACCCCGACAATTCTGGCCCAGGTGGACAGCCAATTATTTGGCGGTGAGACTGGCCCGGATGCCATCCAGGTGGTAGAGCAGATGCTGCCCTATATCGAGCAGGAAATGCAGCGCGGACAGCGCTTGAATCATATCACCCGGCATATGCTCGGGTTATTCCAGGGGCTTCCTGGTGCTCGGCGCTTCCGCCGCCACTTGAGCGAAAATGCCCACAAGCCGGGGGCGGGTCCCGAGGTGCTTGAACAGGCACTGGCCCAGGTCACCCAAGCCGCTTAGACCACTTTCAATATGTAGACCAGTGAATAATTAAGGGAGGAACTATGAACAAGTTGGAGCAACTCAAACAGCGCAGCCAGGTTGTAGCAGATACGGGAGACATTGAAGCGATTCGCCGATATTGTCCTCAAGATGCAACAACCAATCCCTCCCTACTGTTTAAGGCCGCCCAGCTCCCTCAGTACGACAACCATATCGCCGAGGCACTTCAGTGGGCCGAAAGCCACCAGGGTGGCTCGAACGCGGAAAATATTGCACGCCTGGCCGCCATCAAGCTGGCTGTCAGCATCGGCACGGAAATCTTGCAGTTGGTGCCCGGGGTGGTATCCACCGAGGTCGATGCTCGCCTCTCCTTTGATACCCGCGCTACTATTGATTACGCACGCCACCTGATCGCCCTCTATGAACGCGCAGGTATTGCCAAAGAGCGGGTATTGATCAAGATCGCGTCGACATGGGAAGGCATTGCTGCCGCATCAGTACTGGAGCGCGAGGGAATCCACTGCAACCTGACCTTGTTGTTCAGTCAATCCCAGGCGATTGCCTGTGCCGAAGCCGGGGTAACTCTGATCTCCCCCTTCGTCGGTCGAATCCTCGATTGGCATATCGCCAACAGCGGCCGCGAGTCATTCCCTGCGGAAGAGGACCCGGGCGTAATCTCGGTGCGCAATATCTATGAGTACTATAAGTCCCGGGATTACAAAACCATTGTGATGGGCGCCAGCTTCCGCAATACCGGGGAGATCGAGGCCCTGGCAGGTTGTGACCGACTGACAATCAGCCCTCAGCTATTACAGGCCCTGGAGGACAGTGAGGCACCTCTCGCTGCTGGCCTGCCACCGGTACCCGCATCCAAGTCCCGGCCGACACAGGATCTGGCTGAAGCCGAATTCCGCTTTCAATTGAATAGCGATGCCATGGCCACTGAAAAGCTTGCCGATGGCATCCGAAACTTCGTGAAGGATCAGGAACGTTTAGAGCTATTGTTACAGAACCGAGTAAAGGGACAGCAGGAAATTCATGCTGCAACAAATCCGTAAACTGTTTGAGCAGATAGGAAATAGCGTTGATGTTGAAGCACGTGACGAAAAAGACGTGCGGATGATCAGCGCTGCGCTGTTAGTCGAGGTCGCCACTGTCGATCAAAAGCTCGATGAGTGTGAGCGTGAAACGCTCACACAACTCCTATGCCAGCACTACTCTCTCGACCAGACTAGTGCCACAGAAATAGTCAGTGAAGCTATTGGCCAACGGGACAGAGCCACATCCCTGTTCGAGTTCACCCAGGCGGTGAATGAACAGTTCAGCGAGAGAGATAAATACCTGCTGATTTTGCAGATGTGGCAGGTAGCTTTTTCAGATGATGTTATCGAGGCTTTCGAGGAGCACCTGATTCGCAGGGTGGCAGAGCTAATTTATCTGCCACACGGACTCTTCACCAAGGCACGCGCTGAAGCGAGGGATATGAAGCGTTGCTAAGAAAGGGAGATTTCCAGGACTGGGGGATTAGGAGAGAATAAGCGCTAGTGATAATGCGCCGAAGATTTGGCAACCGGGGAGCATTCTCGCTCGAGGGTATGTACCAAGTCGCGAAAAGTCTCGGCGTTTTGCTCGTTCATGCTCATCAATACCCGGTGAGCTTCCAGCACCTTTTCCCGCGCAGCACATTCGTCAGGACTATTACATACCAACGGCGTGGTGGGTACGCTCATATCGTGGACCGTGTCGCTGATTTCAACCAACGAATCAAAGCCCATAGCGTCCAATAGATGGCGGATACCTTTACCCGCAGAGAATACCAGCGGCTTGTCACAGCCCCGCTCCAGAGCGCGAATAGCAATCTTCGCCATCAGGCCGAGAGTCGTACTATCGACACCTTCTGCACCACCGAGATCAAATGCCACTCCGGCAAAATCACCCCGTGCAAACATGTTGTCGATAAAGCTATCAAATGAGGTACAAAGGTTGAGACGAACATCACCTACTAACTTGATGACGTAGATGCCCTGGTGGGCCCCAACCATAATTTGCCCGGACTGCATAACAACCCCTGGCTCACCCGAATACACCTTTTGATAGAAGTGCAGGCGGATGGCAAAAGTTCACTGGTAGAGAACACAATAGCATTTGACGTTTTTGGCGCCTAGTGCAATTTTGTGCATAAAGTGGGCGGAGCTTACTCCTGACTATGCAGACTGACAAGTGCGATAAAGCACAAAATTCGACTTCATAGTCGAAGACTATCGATAGAAGTTTTAGGCATTACTGGCGGCCTAAAGTGAGAATCGTAATATCGTCCGGAAGGGCACCAAAAGTATCCATTTTTAGAGACTGACAGAGCCTATCGAGTTCTCCCCCACTCTCTGAAATAGCCTGCAAAAGCTGGGCCTCTTTATCGAGCAGATCGCCCTGTAATAATTCAAGTACACCGTCTGAACAAGCGACCAGGCGCCAAGCGGGCGGCAGCTCAGCACGCATCACTTGCCAATCACCCCGTTCAAAAATACCCAGGGGACGCCCTTTTCCCGGCAACCAGTCTGCACCCGCCTCACTAACCAGAGCCGGCATAGGTATTTGCCCGGCGACGGCATAGTGCAACTGCTGAGCACTACTATCCACAACCCCGACAAACATACTGGCGTGCTTGCCCAATTTTGTGGATAACAACTCGCCATTGACCAAATTAAGGACATCCAACAAGTCATCACTGAGGGAGTCCAGCTGGGCAAATAAGGGGCGCTCCCGCAAGCGATGCATAATGCTGTGCTTAATCAGGGCAGTAACCAGCGCAGAAGAGACACCATGGCCCGACACATCGACCAGGTAAAAGGCTACAAAGCGCTCACCGAACAAGCCGTAATCAACAAAATCACCGCTCAGGTACAGGGAGGGAACCAGCCGGTAGGATGCTTCCACACCGCTGGGGTAGTGATAGGGGGTACGGGGAAGTAAATGCTGTTGCAGTAAACGGCCAGCTTCCTGGTCCCTGCGCAGCAGCTCCACATGATCCCGCAGCTCACTGTTGCGACGCTCCAAGGTCACTTTATATTCGCGATTCTGCTTCGCCAGGTTTTCTTCACCGCTGATACGGCAGATCATGCGATCAATAGCCGCTGCTTCTTCCAGGGGTTTAACCAGGTAGTCTTTGGCTCCAAGGCGCATCGCTTGGAGTACATCATCGGCAGCACTGTCTGAGGCAATAATTACCGCAGCCACTTCTGGGGCTATACGCTTTATCCGCCGCAACACTTCCAGCCCACTCATATCCGGCAAATAGCGATCAATCAATACGATATGGAAAGCACCGGGGCTGAACTGGCCGATGCCATCTTCCCCGTTGTTGGCAACACTTACCTGGAAGCCAAAACGCGAAAGCGCCCCTCGCAAAAAATTGCGGGAGCGCTCATCGTCGGTAAGCACCAGGCTACTGGGGCCGGCCATATAAAGGCTCTAAAAAGTTATCTGCCCTAGGTAACAAATCAGTAGTCGGAAGCCTCTTCCACTTCACCCTGATCAATTGCCTCTGCGGCCTCTTCTTCAGTTTGAACATCCATTTCACCATCGACAATCAAATAGTCGCGGCGCTGCAGGTAAGCATCCCGCAAGAGTACATAGCGATCACCATGCAACAGGGACTCCGCTTGCAGCAGGCTGGCACGGCTCTGAATGATATCTGTACCCTTCAATGCATATTTGGTCGCGTCGTCATTTACATAGGTCAAGGGGTTGGTGTAGTAATCCACGACCCTGGCAGGGGTATCCCGTACAGTGGATGGACCCAGTAGCGGCAAAACCAGGTAGGGGCCAGAAGGCACACCCCAAACAGCCAAAGTCTGGCCAAAGTCCTCGCCATCACCCTGCTCGAGACCCATGTGCTGGGCAACATCCAGAATACCGACAATACCTACCGTGGAATTCACCAGGAAACGACCCGCGTCATTGCCCGCTTGGCCCCATTTACCCTGCAGAACATCATTAAAAGTATTGGTAACTTCGCGCAGATTGTCGAAAAAGTTGCTGACACCGTGCTGCACGAAAATCGGGGTAATTTGGCGATAGCTGACAGCGGCGGGCTTCAACACATAGCGATCTGCACCATCGTTGAAGGAGAATATGGCCCGATTAAAACCTTCCCAGGGGTCGCGAAGTGATAAATCTTCGCCCTCGGCACCACCAAATTCATCGGCAGGATCAAAGCCGTACTCATCCTCGAGAGACAGGCCCCCGTCATCGGCGCTGGTATCCTCTGCTCCGCTGGTATCTACCGCAGCCGGGTTTTGAGCTGCACCACCAAACGGATCTTGTTGCGCTAGTGCCCCTACTGGAGTAACAGCTATCAGAGTTGCCATTAACCAGGGCGATAAAGTTTTGCTTCCAAGCACAACCCTGCTCCTCTTATATCAAACTAGTGAGACCAAGGATTCTAACGCCCTAGTAATTCGTAAGCTACCCTCGGCAGCATAGCAGCTGGGATTTGCCAAAGATAAAGGAGTTTCAGGCAATCACAGGCTAAGCCTTTAAACCGGCAATAACCCCTTTATTCAGTAGTTTTTCTAATAAATCGGCACCAAAATCAAATAAGGAGTCACGACTAATATTGGGTAATTCCTGAGCCATCTGTTCCAATATTTGTAAGCCGGTGTAATCGCCCGCAGAGACCAACTGCAGCAATCTGGCGGTGACGGCATTGATCTCCATAAAATTCACTTTGTCGGAACGATCCCGGTAAACGAAAAGGAACGTCGGTACCTCCGGCGGCTCTTGGGGCTGAAAATCCGGCCCCAACCGATGCACTGGGTAGCAATAGCTGAGGCTCCAGACCAGGGGGGAAACTACAGAAACTTGCTGTAAAACATCCCCCTCTATCGCCAGCCCTTCCGGTAATTCCACATCACTGACATCTAAAGCCAACTCCACCCACTCGTAGTGGGCAAGCTCCAACAGGAACGGAGGATCTTGTGGTTGCTCTCCCCGTTCGTTCTGTAAATATGAGAGAAACTCTTCACTGATCTGCAAAAAATACGGGCTAACGGATGTATGTTTGTGGACAAAATCACGCACCATTTGATGCCAGTTTTCGTCGCTATAAAGACTGCGCAATACCGGAAATCCACTGGCAACAAAGGACTCAATATTGTTGTAAATCAAATCTCGATAAATAGCGACACGTCGGTCCTCAATTTCTGCCGGCGGCGCAACTTGATCCGGTGCGCGCAAATGGGCAGCAAAGTCCCGCTGCACACTTTTGAATGTCTCGGGCTTATCGACGACTGAGGACATAATTCTCTTCCACCTGGTGACTGGCCTGAATGGTTTTAATATGTCCTACTTCTTCGAGTAATTTGGGAATCGGCGGAATATTAAAATCCCGCTCAAGTAGCGTCGGCATCACACCGTGAATATCGTAGGCGCGATCGAGTAGCTCCCACACAGGATCAATAACCGGTGCACCATGGGTGTCCACCTTTAAATCCTCTGCCTCATCATAGTGCCCGGCAATATGTACGTAGCGAATTCTTTCAGTAGGTAGTGCAGATAGAAAGTCCAGCGCATCGTAGCGGTGGTTAATCGAGTTTACATAAATATTGTTCACGTCCAGAAGCAAATCACAATCGGCCTCTTCCAGCACCGCATTTAAAAAAGCCAGTTCAGTCATCTCCTGGCCCGGCGCCGCATAGTAGGAGACATTCTCCATTGCAATCCGTTCTTCCAGTGCGTCCTGAACCATACGGATTCGCTCGGCAACATACATCACCGCTTCTTGCGTAAAGGGAATGGGCAATAAATCGTACAGATGGCCGTGATCTGAGCAATAACTCAAGTGCTCACTGTAACCGCGAATATTGTGTTGCTTGATAAATTTTTTAATGGCTGCAACCAATTCCATATCCAATGGTTCTGGTGCACCAATCGAGAGAGATAAACCGTGAAGTAAAAAGGGAAAACGCTCTGTATATTCCTTGAACCAGCGCCCATAGCGACCGCCAACACCAATCCAATTCTCAGGTGCTACCTCCAGAAAATCTACGGCATCTGTATCAAGGTTTTCACCCATCATTGAGCGGCGCAATCCAAACCCAGCGCCTTCTACGGAAAACTCGCGCAACACTTTCAGGTCTCACTTTTTTCAGCGATCAATAAAAAACAGGGTGGATCGCTAAAGCGTATCCACCCTCTTTAAGTACAGCGAAAAATTACCCGCCACACTTACCTTCGCCGCACTTACCTTCTTTTTTCTTACCTTCGCCGCACTTACCTTCGCCGCACTTGCCTTCTTTTTTCTTACCTTCGCCGCACTTGCCTTCGCCGCACTTACCCTCTTTCTTTTTATCATCACCATCGTGATCAGCCAGCGCCACGTTGTAGCCTGAGCTCAGGTCTGCTGCGGCAAAGGGGTTAGCATTGCTGTTGGCAGCAGATACATTCATAGCGGCAGTGGCGATAAACGCTGCGCCAACTGCGGCGGCTACAGGGGAAAGGTGCTTCTTGTTCATAGTGAATCTCCTAACTAGGTGTCCTTAGCAATAAAAAGTACAAGAGACTTTTTTCCACTCCGCAGAAGTATAATGCTGCGAAACAAAAATCAGTCATTGAATAGAACCCGCCACAAAATAACCGGTATCAAGGGGTCATTCTGGGCTCCAGGCCTGCTTTCAGTACTTCTGTCGGGCTCTCCATCAAATTCTTACACTTGATCAAAATTTTTTTTGTGATCTCTTTTCCATAGAGAAAATCAACCAAGCAAACCTTTCCCATCAATTTCTGCCCATGACTTGCTTAAGCGCTTGGATGACACCGGCATCAGGGTTTTTAGAGTCTGCGCGAATAAGGAAACACGAAATTCCTCCAACATCCAGCGAAACTCACGCAATTCTGCCTCTGCAGAGAGTTCTCTGGGTGAATATTTCTCCACTTGCGCCAAGTAAGGCTCCGCCGCCTTCTGGTATTCAACTTGCAGTTTTCGGTCACGGTTAGGGTCGAGAGCGGCCTTTTCCAAGCGCATTGCGATCGCCTTCAGATAGCGGCCGTACTGGCGCAGCCATGACAGCGGAGTATCAAACAAGCAGCCTCGGTAGAAGAGTCCACCCAGTTGCTGCTGGATATCCCCCACCGCCATTGCGACCGCCAGGTTTTTTTGCTGTTTGATTTGTTTGCGCAGTGGCACCAGCTGAGCCAGGGCCTTGACCAACAGATCACCAATCTCCTGGGCCACCCCCACCAAGTCACCGTCATTTTCCAAAGCGGCCAGGAATTCAGCTTCGGTGCGCGGCAACTCCTCTTTAGGCCAGAAAACTTCGCGCACGGCTGCCATCAGGATGTCGTCAGCTACCTCCTCACGACGCCCCAGATCCGCTGCAGAAAGCCCCAGCTCCTTGCCTCGCAACAGCTCTTTGCGCAGATACTTCACCTTCTCCGGCAAGTGCAACAGAGCCAAACG
Source organism: Microbulbifer sp. ABM4_008 (assembly GCF_056311705.1). Classification (NCBI taxonomy): domain Bacteria; kingdom Pseudomonadati; phylum Pseudomonadota; class Gammaproteobacteria; order Cellvibrionales; family Microbulbiferaceae; genus Microbulbifer; species Microbulbifer sp. ABM4_008. Next base: position 4,060,633 of record NZ_CM149970.1, read on the forward strand.
GCAAATACCCGCGCGAGTAAGCCTGCGAGCCTCACTGGGGTTATCCAGTAGCTTCAGGGAGACACTGTCTTTTCCTTCAACCAGCGCGGGGTAAGCCCGCACCTTGAGCCCGCCCTGGTTGAGGGTATGAGTCTCTGGAAGATCACCGAAGTCCCAGCGGGAAATACCCTCCCGCTCAAAACTGTCGCCAGCCGTTGCCAACCCCTGCTGTACCCGATCCCGGTAGCGCGCCTGCAATAGGGCCAAATCCCGATCTTGATCCAGCAATTTGCCGGCTTCATCCATCACCTGGATATTGAAACGGTAATAATCTTCCAAGGCCTGTTCCGCAGACTCCCATACCTCATCTGGCAACTGCTGTGCTGTCTGGCGTTTCAGCTCCAGAGCCAACGACTGCCACAACGGGGTATTGTCTGCACGCAGTCGGGGCAAAGCCTTATCTATCGCAGCCGGCACTGGCACAAAATACTTGCGCCACTGCTTGGGCAGGGCTTTTACCAGAGCGATGCACTTGTCCCGCAAGATGCCCGGCACCAACCAGGAGAGGCGAGCTGCCGGCACCTGGTGCAGCGCTGCAACCGGCACCTGGATACTGACGCCATCATCCACACTGCCAGGCTCAAAGTGATAGCTGAGCGGATAGACAATACCGCCCGCCTGCAACTCATTGGGGAATTGGGCCTCTCCCACATGATCGGCACTCTGCTGCATCAATAAGTCGCGGGGAATAAACAGCAGCTGTGTATCGCTGGATTCCGCTTTCTTGCGCCAGTGCTCAAATCCAGCCAGGTTGACAATATCCGCCGGGATACGCTCATCAAAGAAGCGGTACACCACTTCATCATCCACCAAAATATCCCGGCGGCGGGATTTGGCTTCCAGCTCTTCCAGGGACTTCAACAGGTCGAGGTAGTGCTTATAAAATCGCCCCTTACCGCGATAGCGTTGCTCCACCAGCGCCTGGCGAATAAACACTTCCCGAGAAGTTTGCGGGTCCAGTTTGCCGTAGGGAATTCGGCGTTTTTCCACCAGCACCAAACCGTAAAGGGAGACCTTCTCAAAGGCCATTACCTGCCCGGAGCGAGCGTCAAAATGGGGTTCAAAATAATTGCGCTTAACCAGGTGCTGCGCGGCGGCCAATATCCACTCGGGCTCGACCTTGGCTACGGTATGGGCGAACAGGCGGCTGGTTTCCAGTAACTGGGCAGACACCACCCAGCGGGGAGGTTTTTTAAATTGGCCAGAGCCAGGGAAAATATGGAAACGACGATTGCGACAGCCGTTAAACTCCTTGTTTTCATCCCGCGCGCCAATATTGCCCAGCAATCCCACCACGATGGCTCGGTGTATCGCTTCGTATTCCGCCGGCTCTTTGTTTTCTTTAACTTCGAGATCGCGACAAGCTACGCGCAACTGATGGTGGATATCTCTCCACTCACGCATACGCAGCCAGGAAAGGAAGTTTTTCTGGCACCACTTGCGCAACTGATTTTGACTCAGTTCCTGACGCTGGACTTCAAAGGCATCCCATAGCTGAACGAAGGATAAAAAATCCGATTGTTCATGCTGCCACTGGCGATGTTTTTCATCCGCAGCCTGGCGTTTTTCTGCCGGGCGCTCGCGCGGGTCCTGCACGGCCAGAGCGGCGACAATAATCAAGAGCTCCCGCGCACTGCCATTCTCTGCCCCCGCCAACAACATGCGGCTCAGGCGCGGGTCCAAAGGCAACCTTGATAGGGATCGCCCCAATTTAGTGACCCGGCCCTGCTCATCTACCGCCTGTAATTCCTGCAGCAATTTATAGCCGTCATTAATCAGTCGTGGGTCCGGCGGATCGACAAATGGAAACTCGCGGATATCACCGATACGCAACTGCAACATTTGCAGAATGACTGCGGCCAGATTCGTGCGCAGGATTTCCGCATCGGTAAATTCCGGGCGCTGCTCAAAATCCCGCTCTTCATACAAGCGCACACAAACACCGGCGCTGACACGGCCACAGCGACCGGCACGCTGGTTGGCGCTGGCCTGGGAAACCGGCTCTATAGGCAGCCGCTGAATTTTACTGCGGTAGCTGTAGCGGCTCACTCGTGCAGTACCCGGGTCGATCACATAACGGATACCGGGCACGGTAATAGAGGTCTCTGCCACATTGGTAGCGAGTACAATGCGACGGCCTTTATGGCCGTGGAAAACTTTGGCTTGCTCCGCAAGGCTCAAGCGGGCATACAAGGGCAGCACTTCCAATTGCGCTATCTGTGCATCGCGCAAAGCCTTGGCGCACTCGCGGATTTCCCGCTCGCCGCTCATAAATACCAGGATATCCTCACCGCGCCGACTGCTGGACTTTTCCTCGTGCAGCAACTCCTCCACAGCAGTGACCACCTGCTCGTTGAGATCTGCATCCGTATCCGCTGCGGGGCGATAGTGAACTTCCACCGGGTAGGTACGACCGGAAACCTCGATAATCGGCGCATCGCCAAAGTGCCGGGAAAATTTTTCCAGGTCGATGGTGGCCGAGGTAATTATCAGTTTCAGGTCAGGGCGCTTGGGCAGTATGGTTTTCAAATAGCCCAACAGAAAATCAATATTAAGGCTGCGCTCATGGGCCTCATCGATGATCAACGTATCGTATTTATTTAACAGGGGATCGCGCTGAATTTCAGCCAGCAGGATACCGTCTGTCATCAGTTTGACGTGGGTATGCTCGGTGCTGTGGTCGGTAAAGCGCACCTGGTAACCGACGGACTCTCCCAGGGGCTGCCCCAGTTCCTCAGCAATTCGATTGGCTACAGTGCGCGCGGCAATCCTGCGCGGCTGAGTGTGGCCGATCTGGCCGAAAATTCCCCGGCCCAGTGACAGGCAAATTTTTGGCAACTGAGTGGTTTTACCAGAACCGGTTTCACCGGCAATCACTACAACCTGATTTCTCTCGATCTGCTCGGCGATTTCCTCCCGCCGCGCTACCACTGGCAAAGACTCCGGCCACTGCACTTCCGGCAACTTGCGCCGGCGCTCCTCCACCAGGGTCTCAGACGCTTGGAGCTGTTGCTCCAATTGGGCCAACATGCGATCTACCGGCTTGCCCTCTTTCTGGCGCCGGCGCACATTTTTGACAGTCCTGCGCAACCCATAGCGGTCACGCCCCATGGTCGCGGAGATTCGGGCCTGCAGCGCCCCCAGTACTTTTTCTGCTTCGGTGTGACTCATAATTCGTACAGCAATGGCAAACGCGGGATTATACCCCCTGAGCACCGCAGGGCTATCAAACCTTATTGTGGCGCTCATCTATACTGGTGCGAATAGCACTTCTTCTGAGGGGCACGGCCTATACTGCTGGTGCAATTCCTCAGGGTCATACCTTGCGAGCAGTACTATGCAAGAGATCAAGCCCAAGCCCCCCGCCAGCGCAGGCCAGCTGTTTGGCCACCCCAAAGGACTCTTCCTGTTGTTTGGTACTGAGATGTGGGAACGTCTCAGCTACTACGGCATGCGTGGTATTTTTGTCTTCTACCTGACCTCTACAGCGACTGCCGCAGTCTTCGGCTGGGAACAACTGACCGATACCGAATTGCAATCCAAAGCCCTCAGCTACCTGGGCTGGTATGCAATGCTGGTCTACCTAACCCCCATTATCGGCGGCTGGATGGCAGATAATCGCTGGGGCCAGCGCCGCTGTATTATGTTCGGCGGCACCTTGATGATGCTAGGGCAGTTCGCCCTGGGATTCCCCCACGGTTGGCTGCCAAATGGCAGCCAAATTTATATGCTGTGGATCGGGTTGGCCTTGCTGATTATCGGCAACGGTTTCTTCAAACCAAATATCTCTACCATGGTCGGGGACCTTTACGAGGAAGGTGACCACCGACGGGATACCGCTTTTACCATTTTTTATATGGGCATCAACCTGGGCTCTATCCTCGGTTACCTGCTTGTGGGCTGGATTGGGGAAAAGGTGGATTACCAGCTGGCCTTTATCGTCGCTGGCCTTGGCATGTTAGCCGGCCTAATCCTGCAGTTGACCCAAGCCAAACGCTACCTGGGAGAAATCGGTGTAGAACCTTCTGCGCACCTGGAACTGAAAGACAAGAAAGATGAGGACGTCGATAAGCGCCGCCCACTGACTCAAGAGGAGCGCGACCGCATCAAAGTTATTTTGGTGCTGGGTGTGTTTATCGTGATTTTTTGGGCTGGCTTTGAGCAGGCTGCCGGCTCAATGAACTTATTCGCCAAATATCGAACCGACCTGAATGTGCTGGGGTGGGAAATTCCCGCCAGTTGGCTGCAGATGGTAAACCCTCTGTTTATTATTATCCTTGCGCCGATTATGGCCAGTATCTGGGTAGGCATGGGAGACCGGGAACCCAGCTCACCGGCCAAATTCAGTTTGGGACTGGTTTTTCTCGGCGTGGGATTCTTATCCATGTGCGGTGCCGCCCTGCAAATTGGCGATTCAGAGACCATTAAGGCGAGTATTTGGTGGTTGGTATTTGCCTATATTTTCCACACCATTGGCGAACTTTGCCTATCGCCAATTGGGCTCTCTGTCGTAACTAAATTATCTCCGCTGCGCTATTTATCCCTGATGATGGGGCTTTGGTTTGCCTTTATTGGTGTTGCCAACAAAGGAGCCGCAGAGATCGGTAAACTCGTCGGTGTATCCGGTCCACTCGCAACCTTTGGCGGAGTAGCCCTGGCCGCAATTATTGCCGGAATTATCCTGTACTTTATTCGCGAGAAACTGGTGGACTGGATGCACGGTGCAGAAGAGGTTCATGTAAAGGTGGGCGAAACCACCAAGGAGGAACTGAGCATCACCGCCGATCACGACGGTGTACCGCCGAAGCATTTTAGCGGTAATGACAAATAAGGGAGCCAACCCATAGAAAGCGTATTTTGCGAGCACGGACCTCGCTCTTTAACGTTATCAGATTCCGGACCGCTAACAGGCGTACGTTTAGCGGTCAAAGATCTCTTTCAATTGAAAGGGGAGAAAAATACGGCAGGCAGCCCCGAGTGGTTCAATACTCACCCTCCTGCCAATAAAACCGCACTTAGCTTGCAGCAATTACTGGAGGCCGGCTCAACCTTTATTGGGTTTACTCACCTTGATGAACTCGCCTACAGCATGCAGGGGAGTAATTTACATTACGGTTCTGCCGACAACCCTAAACTGCCCGGCTATTTTTGTGGGGGTTCCTCTATGGGATCGGCCGCCGCCGTGGCCTCAGGAACAGCCGATATTGGCTTAGGCACCGACACCGGCGGATCGGTGAGGGTACCTGCAAGCTATTGTGGTTTATTCGGCATTCGAACCAGTCACTCACTTATTCCAACCGACGGCGTTATCGGTTTAGCACCCTGCTTTGATACTGTCGGTTGGTTTAGTCAAACTCCTTCATTACTTGTAGACGTCGGCAAAATTCTAATCCCGTCACAGCACTTATCCACAAATCAAGTAACCCGCCTGGTTACTTGCCCCGAAATAAGTCAACTGGCAGATACGCCCATTCAATCAGCAATCCAGGAATTTATTCCCACATTAAATAATCAATTTCCTATCTGCGAGATTAAACACCTGCCTGACATAGAATTACTGGGCGAACTGGCTAATGTATTCCGAATTTTGCAGGGCCGCGCCATCGCCAATACTCACGGAGACTGGTTGCGAAAATACCGGCCGGTATTTTCAGAGGACATAGCCACAAGAATTACTATGGCCCTATCAATTACCGACGATGAGATATCCTGGGCCAACGAAAAACGACAACAGTGGTGCAAGTTGATGGAGACATTACTACCGGACAACAGTAGCGTTTTACTAGTACCAACCACCCCCACAACCGCAATTAAGAAAGGGACCGATAGTGAATTCTGCAAAGTACAAAAAGATCGCCAGCGACTATTGGGTTTAACCGCTATTGCAGGGCTTTGGGGCGCCCCCCAGTGTCATCTGCCGTTGTTTTCTATCGTAGAAAATGGGATTAATACTGGGGGAAAGGAGATAGAGAAACCCAGTGGTTTCTCATTGATAATGACTCCACGAAGTGATTTTTCGCTTCTCTCTCTAGTTGAGCAACTAACCAAACCCCTCGAAGGAATAGCAGGTAGCACCTAAGGTGCTACCTGAAAAAGCGATCAGCCTTTTAACGCCCTTTAACCAAATAAGCGATGGCTCGATCCAATCCCTCCAGGGTCATCGGATACATATGCCCGTCCACCAGTCTCTGGGTCATACCGATACTGGGAGTATATTGCCAGTACTCCTCTCCTACAGGATTCAACCAGATCAGGTTACTGTAGGTATCGGTAACACGCTCCATCCAGGCCGCACCGGGCTCTTCATTCATATGTTCGACACTGCCGAAACGACTGGTAATTTCGTAGGGCGCCATAGAAGCATCGCCGACAAAAATTACTTTGTAGTCCTTGCCATAGGTGCGCAGTATTTCCAGCAGCGAGGTATTTTCGCTATAGCGCCGCTGGTTGTCTTTCCACACATGTTCGTAAACAAAATTGTGGAAATAAAAATATTCGAGATGCTTGAACTCGGAACGACAGGCGGAGAACAGTTCTTCACAGACGCGCACATAGGGGTCCATAGAGCCCCCTACATCGAAGAAGATCAGCACCTTAATCGCATTATGTCGCTCCGGCACCATTTGAATATCCAGTAACCCGGCGTTGCGTGCAGTAGAGGAAATGGTGTTATCCAGATCCAGTTCCTCTGCGGCACCGGTGCGGGCAAATTTGCGCAGCTTGCGCAGAGCCACCTGGATATTGCGGGTACCCAGACTGATACTGTCATCCAGATTTTTAAACTGGCGCTTCTCCCATACCTTTGACGCCGAGCGATTGCGCCCCTTACCGCCCACACGGATACCGCCGGGATGATAACCGCTATTGCCAAACGGGCTAGTGCCGCCAGTGCCAATCCAGCGATTACCACCACTGTGACGCTTCTTCTGCTCCTCTAGACGCTTTTTAAATTCCTCCAGTAGTTTTTCCAAGCCACCGAGGCTTTGCACCTGGGCCTTTTCCTCTTCGGTCAGCTGCTTCATAAATTCTGCACGCAGCCAGTCCTCGGGAATCATTTGCTCGACAATGTCGTCGAGGGTCTCAAGGTCCTTAAAATAGGCGTCGAAAGCGCGATCAAATTTATCGAAGTGCTTCTCGTCCTTGACGAGGCAAACGCGGGCAAGGAAGTAAAATTCCTCAAGGTCGGCAAATACCAGGCGCTGCTGTAATGCCTCAAGCAGGGCCAGCAGTTCGGTGATGGTTACCGGTAATTTATAGCGGCGTAAATTCTGGAAAAAGCCAATCAGCATAATAATTCGCAGTCAGCACAGGGAAAAAATAACACCCGGTTAAACCGGGCCGAAATCACCGAGGACAACCTAAGCCCTCGGTGACATTAACCAACACAGTTTAGCGATTATCGCGACGGGCCATAAACGCCAGGCGCTCCAGCATATGGACATCCTGCTCGTTTTTCAGCAGGGCACCGTAGAGCGGCGGAATGGCATTGCTGCTATCGCTGTTTTTCAAAATCTCCCCGGGAATATCATCAGCCATCAACAGCTTGAGCCAATCGATCAGCTCGGAGGTAGAAGGCTTTTTCTTTAGGCCTGGAACCTCGCGCAGCTGGAAGAAAATATCCATTGCCTCGGCCACCAACTGCCCTTTGATCCCTGGATAGTGCACATCGACAATTTTGCGCATGGTGTCACGATCGGGGAAGCTGATGTAATGGAAAAAGCAGCGGCGTAAAAAGGCGTCCGGCAGTTCTTTTTCGTTATTGGAAGTGATAATTACGATGGGGCGCTGCTTGGCCTTGATGGTTTCGCCAGTCTCATAGACAAAGAACTCCATACGATCAAGCTCAACCAGCAGGTCGTTGGGGAATTCGATATCCGCTTTATCGATTTCATCGATCAGCAGCACCACGCGCTCTTCTGCCGCAAAGGCCTCCCAAAGCTTACCGCGCTTAATGTAGTTGCCAATATCGTGAACCTTATCCACCCCCAGTTGGGAGTCCCGCAGGCGGGATACCGCGTCGTACTCGTACAGGCCCTGCTGGGCTTTGGTGGTGGATTTAATATGCCACTGGATCAGCTTTAGTCCGAGGCTCTCTGCTACCTGCTCGGCGAGCAGTGTTTTGCCGGTGCCGGGCTCACCCTTGATCAATAGTGGGCGCTGCAGGGTAACGGCCGCATTCACCGCCATCTGCAAGTCGTCGGTCGCTACATAGCTTTCGGTACCGGTAAACTTCATAACTGCTCCAATCCTGTCGTCGAGGCTAACTATCTCTTTTAGCGAATGATAATTGAACAACAGGTTGGGGGCGAGGCGGTAACGCTCAATTTGGATGACCAGCTTGCGCTGGGGAAATTTGCCAGTCCCGCAGGGCGAGCCTTGAAAGTACGCGTAGGCTTACCGAAGCAGCCTAGGCCATCTGGGTACTGCGGCGGTGTACAACCTGGCGACCTTTGCCGGTGATATACCAGCGGATGCCCAGGTGACTGTGAATTTTCCCGACCATCTCCAGCACCAGCAAGCTATTCAAGGCGCGGGCTATAGAATTGGTTTCCATACCGCTGTCCTGCACCATGCCGGAAAGAGACCGAAATACACACTCCCCCGTATTTAACAAATGCAGTACCTGTAGGGCATTGTCATCCAATTTACGGATCTGATTGAAATCGATGGTCGGCCCCTGCTCGGGATCGCCCTCAATTTCATGCTCCAATAGGGGCATCATTTCCAACTGCATGGTGCGCAGTTCCTGCTCCATATTCTCTACTCGGGCACGGGCAATACTGGCGTCGCGCAACTGGCGCCGCGCGGCGTTAAACACGAACATACGTGATGCAATTGCAGCGAGCAGGCAGTAACCGGTAAAAATCAATAAACGCGAGGGGTCACCCTGGATTTCTATCAACAAGTCACTCTGGGTGAATTTAAGGAATATCGGCACCATCAAGGCGCCACACAGCCCCATAATCAGGCAACGTGCGAGCCCCGCTGGATCTTCTTCGGTGAACAGCATTTGATAGTAATTGACCAGCCCACCCAAAATGCCCGAAACCAGCATTACTGCAGTCAATATAAGCAGGTGATCGAGCATCAGTATTCCTCAGCCATTCGGCTCTCACTGCCAATCCGGGCAAGTGGGTATTGAACTGAATATTTCACTCTATTCACGACTGCCCTTGCCCTCTTCCCCTATTAGGTGCGAGGTATTTCCCACATGCTGGATACAGCCGCCTCTTGTTGTTACTGGATACCTGGCAGAAAAGTGACACTGCTTTTACATTGTTTTGCATTGCGCCACAGCGGGAACCAGCTTAATAGATATAGCAGCTGTCATTGACTGGGGTTGTCGGTCTAAAGGGTTTTAGCGCCTTTGATACGAGCAACCGAGTGAAGGCCTGGATATAGGCGTCGAGGAGGGACGATGGCTGCGCAAGTGAATTAAAGTGCAACAAAAAATACTGGGTGAATGGCTACCCTGCCCTCAGGCATGACAGCCATATCTTGGGTTATTGTTCGTTAAAGTAGGGATCTTCATCAAAGCGACGACGCCTGTCCCGGCGAAACCTCATCAGCAAGCTGACAATCCCCCAAACAACCATGATCGCCAGGGCTCCACCCGAAGCGAATATCAAATTGGTAGTGACCTCTGGCGCCGCTCCATTTTCTTCAAACAGCGTTTGATAAACAAATAGCGGCAACACCGGCACAGCAACTGACTCCGCTACAGAGGTCTTTGCCGGCGCCAGCAACACCGCCGCAGCCACTAACAGTAGAGTCTGGCGCACCCAACTCCAGCGCCAATTGCGCATAAACCACCAGCCTGCCAACAGCATAACCAGTGTTGAAGCAGCGTATACCATCCAGGCAAATTGGAAATCTTCTGTCATTCTCTCACTCTACTTTCTGGCACACCGATCCAATATCGGGCAAATATGCCAGGGTCCTTTACACCGTCACTCGCTCGGAACCGGCATATTTACGCCGCTTCGCAGACAAGCACTGCCTGCCATAAATCGATCCGAAGAATGATTTGAGGAGCCTCTGAGTAACTCTGTGATGCCTCTGGCATGCAGAGCGGTTCACAATCAAGGCGCGGCTTCGCAGGAATGTCTAGACCTTTCAAGAAGTCGCAACGCGGAGTGTGAATCGCTCCGAATGCCCCGAAGGGCGGGCCTTGAAGGCCGCATCTGCTGTGTTGCAGCTCTTGCAAAGGGCTACGGCCATTCGCGGCGAGCTGCGCCTAACATCTGCAGCCTTCAAGACCCGCAGAGGCATTACGGAGTTATTCAGAGGCTCCTTAATTATGCGCAATATCCAAAGGCGTTCACAGGTCGCAGTTCCCGTTTGCGATCAACCTTGTTCAACCCAAGAGACAATATGATCCTCCATATCGTCTGCATGAACCGACTCTTCACTGACAACGCGCCCACGCACCGATATCCCCGCCCGATGTACGGATTCCGGGTCTCCCGATACCAATGGGTGCCAGTCCGCAAGAGGGCGCCCTTCCGCAAGGCTGCGGTATGCGCAGGTGAGCGGCAACCAATCGAATTCGGCAATATCCTCTATACGCAACTGAATGCATCCGGGAACATGGGCTTTGCGCTGGCTATACTTGCTGCACTGGCAGGAATGGGTATCCAACAGGCGGCAGGCCACATTAGTGAGGTAGACCTCACCCGTATCCTCATCCTCCAAGCTGTGCAGACAGCAGCGACCACAACCGTCACAAAGCTGCTCCCACTCGGATCGACTCATTTGCTCCAGCGTTTTCCGCCGCCAAAAAGGCTCCTGTGCCATTTAGCTCGACTCAGCGTTGCAACTTGCTGTTCTTCAACGCGATTTCACTCATTTCGGAATCGGCTATTGGCGGCATCTGTAAGTAATAGCCGCGAGTACGCACCTCTTTGAGCAACTTGTCCGCCTCTGCACGGGCCAGCTTTTTGTCCGGCGTCACCAACATCGTAGTGACGTGCTGCGGCTTGCCGAAAAGCTCCAGTAGATTTTTGGGAACCCTCGCAGTGCCCTCGCGCTTATCCACGTACAGATACATTTCGTCTTTATTTGGACTGCGATAAATATCGCATAAAACTTTCACTTCAATTCCTCTTTACGCAATTGTTTCAGAGCTTCGAGCAAAGGATGGCCAATCACATCGGCCCGCCACCCTCTGAGCCGCCCCTCTAACTCGGGTCGACGGGCCTGGACCAAGGCTTCCAGCTCTTTTTTGCGAATTAATATTTCGGCAGGCAACCCGGCCCGCTCGGCAATAGACACCATCTCAAGCCGCAGTTGCTTGAGGATTTCTCCCTGCTGCCGGTTGAGGGGCTGCTGCATTCGCGCAGGTGGATCGCTTCTCCCGCAGGCTTGGGCAACGATTTTTAACAGGGCGTCGCCGTGCTCACGCAGAGCTCGCCCTTCCATACCCAGTTGGCTCAAGGCACCTCTATGCCGCGGCAACTGTTGGGCCAAGCCGAGACAGATATTCTCTTTCAACAAGTGATTGCGCGGCATATTCAGCGCCCTGGCCTGCTTTTCGCGCCAGGCACACACATCCTGTAGCACTGCCAGTTGTTTACTGCGCAGGCGCCAGGCACCTTTCACTTTTTGGTAGTAAATCTCAGGTGGGCTCGGGTTTCGAGCCGTGACCACCAATGATGCACAGTCTTCCTGCAACCACTCCAGGCGCCCCTTCGCATTGAGGTCCTTTACCAGTACGCCGTAGAGTACCGGCAACCAAGCGACATCGAGGGCGGCATAGGTTTTCTGTGCATCACTGAGAGGTCTCTGCAGCCAGTCCGAGCGGGTTTCACTCTTGGGCAACTCTATATGCAGTAGCTGGTTAACTGTCGCCGCATAACCTAAGCCTGCTCCCATACCACAGATTGCAGCGGCAATTTGGGTATCAAAAATGGGCTCGGGAATCACGCCTAGCAAGCGCTCAAGGGTTTCCAGGTCCTCACTACAACTGTGCATGATTTTAGTGACAGCGGTATCTAGCAAAAGGTCGCGAAGCGGCTGTAACTCCTCAATCGCCAAATTGTCGATCAGGTAACAGTGTTTTCCATCACCTACCTGGACCAGGGCCGGTTGGGGATAAAAAGTACGGCTGCGCATAAATTCGGTATCCAGGGCTACCGCACTCAGCTTGCGCCATTCTGCACACAACTCTACCAGCTGCTCGTAACTGTCGACCCAGCGTGGAGTGGTATCTATTTCTGTCATCGATATCACTCAACTGCCGGAAAAAAATGCGGTTCGACTATTAAAGGCGTGGGCGAGAGTGCCGCCATCGATATATTCCAATTCTCCGCCGATGGGCACACCGTGGGCAATCCGGCTCACCGTCACCCCCTGGGCACGAGCTCTCTCCGCGATGTACTGCGCGGTAGCTTCACCTTCTACCGTAGGGTTAGTGGCGACAATAAGTTCGCGCAACTGCTCAGTAGCGAGTCTCTGCTCCAGCAAGTCGATCCCCAGGTCCCCCGGGCCAATGCCATCAATGGGCGAGAGATGCCCATGCAGGACAAAGTAGCGACCGTGGTAATTACCGGCCTGCTCAATAGCCAGAACATCAGCGGGCGTCTCAACCACGCACAGTGAGTCCTGCTCGCGCCGGCTATTGCTACACAATGAGCAAACGGGCTCCTCTGTCAGGGTGCGACACTGCCCACAGCGCCCCACTTGTTCCACCGCTCGCGCCAAACTCTGGGCCAGCAGTGAGGCAGCTTCCCGGTCTTTTTCCAACAGGTACATCGCCATGCGCTGCGCGGACTTGGGGCCCACACTGGGCAGACAGCGGAGCGCGCGGATCAGCTCTTCAATCAGGGGACTAAACATACAAACTCAAAACCAGTGGATGGCCACTTCTTAAAAGGGGAACTTAAAGCCTTCAGGCAAATTGATACCTGAAGTCAGGTCTCCCATCCCCTGCTTTTGCAGTTCCTGTGTTTTTTCCTCTACACGGCGCACAGCGTCGTTGACCGCAGCGGCCAGCAGGTCTTCCAGCATTTCCTTCTCTTCGGTCATCAGGGAGGGATCAATTTCCACAGATACCACATCGTGGCGACCATTCATCGTCACCTTGACCATACCCGCCCCAGACTCACCGCAGATGCGAAGCTCAGTCAGGTCCTGCTGCATCTTCTGCATTTTTTCCTGCATATCGGCCTGCATTTTCTGGGCCTGCTGCATCAAATCGCCCAAACCTTTCATAGGTAACCTCTATCTTGTGCATGTGGCCCCGGAATAAACCGGGCCCTAATTGTCATTAATCTTCTACTACTAGTGATTCTACGGAGCCCGGCACCAGTTCCGCACTCAATTCTGCCTGTAATTCTTGAACCAGTGGGTCAGCGACCAGTGCATCCTGGGCAGCTTCTAGCCGCGCTTGGCGGGTAGCTGCGACTAATCGGGCGGGGGTACTCCCATGTACCTGCCCTACTTGTATCTGCGCTACCACAGGCTGTTGGAAGAAGTCAGCCAGAGAGTCCCCCAGACGCCGCTGGTGAACTTCGTCGTAGAGGCTGCTGTAAGATTCATCCAGGGTGAACGAGAGTATATTGTCCTGCCTGCCCACCATCTCCAAGTGCTGGGCAATAGAGTGCAAAATACCGGTAATACCCAGCTGTCCATACATTACCGGCCAACTGCCAGGCGTTAATGCTTCCAAACGCCCTTTTGGCACTTCCTGACTGCGGCTTTCTACCGGAGCCTCCCGCGAGGTATTCACCGTATTTTGTGGTACTGGTTGCTGTGATGCCGGCGCCGACTCTACTTCCGCAACTCGCTGGCGAAGCTCGGCCAGGACATCTTTACGCTGGGGACGCTCTTCTGCCACTCCCTGGACAGGAGGCGGGCTTGTAATTTGCTCCGGCTGAGCCTCCGTCGCTGGCTCACTGATCATTTCAGCTGGGGCTGCAGGCTCTACCTCCTTTTGCTCTGCCTGATTCTGCAACGGCTGCAGGCCCTGCACTGCCTGCGGGGGAGCCACATCAACCTTTGTAACAGCCTGCGGCTGTGCCGCTTCAGGCTTTTTTGCCGGACTGACCTCCGGTACTTCTGGCGCTACAGGGGCCTGTGGCTGTAGCGCTTCTAGAGCAGGTGCTGATGAAACGGATTCGGAAGCCGATGGCAGTGGAGAACGGGGAATATCCGCAACTCCCTGAGGACGGAAGGCCAGCATCCGCAGTAGAGCCATTTCAAAGCCACTGCGCTGATCCGGGGCCAAAGGCAGGTCACGCCGGGCCAGCAGGGCCATCTGGTAATACAACTGCACATTTTCCGGGGCGATACGCCCAGCTAAATTTCTCAGTCGCTCACCATCACCCAGGGAATTATCGATAGATTGAGGCAACACCTGGGCCACTGCAATGCGGTGCAGGTTGTCGGCGAGTTCTGCCAGCGCAGCACTGTAATCAGGGGCCTGCTGGGACAACTCAGCAACTGTGGCAAATAAAGCCTGTGCGTCCTCTTCAGACAAGGCTTGCAGCAGCTTCCACACCAAGCCGGTATCGATACTGCCCAGCATACCGCGCACTTCTGCCTCGGTAATTTGCCCCCCACCAAATGCGATGGCCTGGTCGGTAAGACTCATCCCATCTCGCATACTGCCATCTGCGGCGCGACCGAGATGCCACAGGGCCCCTTCTTCAAACGGGACCTGCTCCTGCTCCAACACAAACTTCAAGTGCCCCACAACCCGCTCGGGGCTCATATTCTTCAGCTTGAACTGGAGACAGCGGGACAACACAGTCACCGGCAACTTCTGCGGATCAGTCGTTGCCAGCAGAAACTTCACATGGGGGGGCGGTTCTTCGAGGGTTTTTAACAGCGCGTTAAACGAGCTGTTCGACAACATATGGACTTCATCGATCAGGTAAACCTTGAAGCGACCCCGGGTCGGTGCGTACTGCACGTTCTCAAGCAGTTCACGAGTATCTTCGACCTTGGTACGCGAGGCTGCATCCACTTCGATCAGGTCGACAAAACGGCCATCGGCAATCTCATTGCAAGTGTGGCACTGGCCACAGGGTTCAGAACTGACTCCCTCTTCACAATTCAGGCACTTGGCCAGGATTCGTGCGATCGTGGTTTTACCCACACCACGGGTACCGGCAAAGAGGTAGGCGTGGTGCAAGCGACCATTATCCAGGGCGTTGATCAACGCCTGGAGAACATGCTCCTGTCCCACCATCTCGCGAAACAGCTTCGGCCGCCACTTCCGTGCCAGTACTTGATAACTCATTCAATCTCCGGTGCTCGACACACCTCT
The DNA here is from genome assembly GCF_056311705.1 of Microbulbifer sp. ABM4_008. Lineage (NCBI taxonomy): Bacteria > Pseudomonadati > Pseudomonadota > Gammaproteobacteria > Cellvibrionales > Microbulbiferaceae > Microbulbifer > Microbulbifer sp. ABM4_008. Next base: position 4,075,943 of record NZ_CM149970.1, read on the forward strand.
GCAAGGTCTTATTGTCTGCGCCTGTGGCGCGGCCGCCATTATACCGGCATCCACCGTCAGGCATAGAGAATCGGAGAGTGTGACCATTCAAGTTCGATCGTACCTCTCGTAGCGAAACCAATGCTTGTGATATAACTGTGCGCCAGCTCGCACTAAGAACAATCAGTCCATAACTACAGCGAGTAGGGTACGGGGATCACGATCAGTAATGAATAAGGCCAGGAAGACGCTTCTTGAAAGGCTGTTTACCGAGCACGGACAGGCCTTGGTACGCTTTGTCTCTCGCATTGTAAAAAGCCCTGACGATGCCGAGGATATCGCCCAACACGCCTATCTACGCTTGCAAAAACTCAGCGATGAAAAGGAACTTGAGAATCCACGGGCCTACCTCTACCAGATTGCCAACAACCTTGCTGTGGACCAGCTGCGCCGGGGCAAGCTGCATGTAGAGTACGTAAGCCAGCAGATCCCCATGGAAGGTGAGCCCTACACCGACGACCATGCGGACCATCAGTCACCAGAAAGATTGCTGGCAGCCCGCCAGCAGTTACAGTCGATATACGAAACCATGGACAAGCTACCCCTAAAGTGTCGCCAGGCCTTTCTATTGCATAGGACCCGGGGCCTCTCCTATAGCGAGATTGCCCAGGAAATGAATATCTCGGTGAGCAGTGTAGAAAAGTATATTTTGCAAGCCTTGAGAGCCTGCCGCAAAAAGGTGAACCCTGATGGGTAAGCAGTCTTCCGGCCAGGCATACTCCAAGCGCGACGTTAATATTAACGATAACTAAAAATGCAGTCATAAACTGCTGATTCGCCAAGTCAAAAAATTAGTTGAGGGGGAAACCTGTTCAGCCGTCTCAGCTTGCAAGGACCAATTAAGAAATTGAGCCGCACTAAGATCCCTGCTATTAGCAGCATCTTTCACTGCTAACTAAGAGAAATTTCCGGAATTGTTTTGTATTGACCTACGCACCACAAGGTAAAGGCCACACAAATCGGAGAATTTTGAGTAAGATGCTCTTTTTAGCATCACAGTGCTAATTAAAGTTTAAAGATACAAGGTATTTGAGCAGCCATGAGAACCAACCCGAAGCAAGCAGTAAGCGAAGACAGCCTGGATCAGGCTTGCGCTTGGGTGGCTCGCCTGCGCTCTGATTCGATTACTCTAGCCGATCGCTCTCAATTTAAAGAGTGGTGCTCCGTCGAGGAAAACCAGCGGGCCTTTGCAGAAATCACTGAGCTGTGGGGCGACCTGGGAGCTCTATCCAAAATGCCTTTGGAAACTCTTTTCCCTGAAAGCATTCCATCCCAAAAGAAAAGAAACCTCAATAGAACAGAATCCACCAAAGCTACCAAACCCAAGAGTTGGACCCTACCCCAGTGGCTCATTGGCGGGGGGCTTGCAACCTGCGGAGCGATTGTAACCCTGTGGGTAAGTTTCCAAGGTATGGGGGGCGAAACCCAGGCTCAGATGTATGCAACAGAACTCGGCCAAATACAAACCATCAGCCTACCTGATGGCTCCGAAGTAAAACTGAACTCCAACAGTAAGCTGAGAGTAATCTATAACCGGAACGAGCGCCGAACCGAGCTAGTTCGCGGCGAGGCATTCTTTGAAGTAGCCAGGCAAACATCACGTCCATTCACCGTCTCTGCGGGTAGCGCCAATATCCGGGTTTTGGGAACCGAGTTCAATGTAGAGCTAAACCCTGAAAACACACGGGTATCTGTAACCGAAGGTACAGTTTCAGTCACCGAGGCTGAAAGCGCTCCTGGCTTGAAACCTGAGTCAGTGCAGTTGGTTAAGAACCAAAAAGTCAGCGTATCTGACCGCGGACTCAGCCCAATCGGTCGGACCTCCCCGGAAGAGGCCACGGACTGGACAAAAGGCTTACTAGTCTTTGAAAAGACCCCGCTTAAGGATGCTCTCACAGAGCTAAACCGCTACCTCAATGTACCCGTTGCTGCTTCGCCCCAAGTGGAAAACCGACTTGTATCTGGAACTTTTGAGGTTTCTGATCCGGACAGCACCCTAAAAGCCATCGCAACTGCACTGGATTTACAGCAAGACCGCAGCAACACCAACCTGACTATCTTGTCTCCCGCGAATAACTAAGTTATAACCGTCCCTCAGGGCGGTTGTTTCTTGTCCAATTAGGTTAGTCCGCCCATAAAACCAAAATAGCGACACCGTTGCCGCCTACAATGGCTGGCACCTAAATAATGGGCATCCTTTTGACTTTTAGGCACTGGATAAAAATATCCCTTGCGACAGCACTCATCCTTCCCAGTGCTGCCCTCGCCCAGTGCCCAGAGTCTGGGATCCAGATATCCTCAGGAAGCCTATCACAGGCCCTTATATCACTGGGAAAACAATGCAAAATATCACTACTTGTTAGAACTTCTTTTGCTGCAAACTATCGAGTAAATAAGCAATTACTACAGAGTCCACAAGGCCGGTTTGAACCCGCCCTGACCGAACTACTCAAAGAAGCCCCCCTTTCCTTTAAAAAAGTCGGCCCCTCCTCTGTCGCAATTATCGAGTCATCAACAGCAGACCCAACATCCACGCCCCTTCCCACCCCTACACAAACGGAAGAGGTAACCGTCACCGGGCAAAGCTTAACCGGCAGCCATTTACGCCATTTTCAATCCGACGGATACCTGCCAGTCGATAGACTGTCTCGCGATCAACTTGAAATGACTGGCGCCCAAACTATTGCGGATCTACTTCAATTCCTACCTGCAATATCGGGCAACTCAACCAGCACATCTGTTAGCCAGGAAAGTGACGGGACAGCCACAGTCTCTCTACGCAACCTTCCAGCAAGTAGTACATTAGTGTTAATTAATGGGCGAAGGATTATCAGTGATGGATTTAACGGTGAAGCAACGGATTTAAATACCATCCCTTTGTCGATTGTCGAGAGAGTAGAAATCTTAAAAGATGGAGCCTCAGCTGTTTATGGTTCTGATGCCATTGCCGGGGTGGTTAATATTATCCTGCAAAAGAACTTTGAAGGCCTTGCTGTAAAAAGCTACTACGGACAAGCCCAACAGGGTGATCGCCGCAGCGAATCTCATCAACTAACCTGGGGCTGGAAAAATGATCGCGCTCAAGTGATGCTCAACCTCTCGCAGACCCGCCAAGCAGAGGTTATGAGTCGCAACAGAGGGGTTTCGGAGTCGGCCGACAGCCGCAAGGAAGGTGGCTCTGATCAGCGATCGTCAGCAATCCCTGAAGGGTTTATTGCTATAAGCAAGGATGAAATATTAACCAACCTCTCATCTGGTACATATCAGGACTGGTCGCCGGAGGATAAGTTCGACTATAGCGACTACTCTTCAGCTATTCCAGCAACGCAGAGTGACTCCTTCTATATAGCTGGCAATCTGGATATTGGAGAGAGCACCCTTGCCTTCTCTGAGTTTATGGGAGTGCGCTCAACAGGAGAAGCAGCATCGTCCCCCACCCCCGTCTTTACCCGATTCGACAATGGCGATCTGACGATATCTGCAGACAATATTTATAACAGCTTCGGTCAGGACATTTACGATGTACGTCGACGTATCGTCGAGCTAGGTGCCCGAACTCAAGAAAACCGGGCGAACACCTGGAGGATAAACACAGGGCTAAAGGGTTTCTGGGATGACTGGCAGTGGGAGCTAAATGCCTCAACTCACCAAACCCACAAGAAGGAGAGCTTGAGTAATGTTATAGACCCATACGCCCTATCAATTGGACTTAAAGGGCCCGATACCTGCAATGAAACCACCTCCTGCATCCCAATTAACCTTCTAGGCCCTAGCGGCAGCATCAGCCAAGAGCAACTGAATTTCATTCGGGGCAAGAGCGTTACGACCAGTAATTCCCGCATGACCTCACTAACTTTTATCACTGACGGCATCATCAAAAGGATAGCGGCAGGAAACATTCTCGCCGCAGCCGGACTTGAGTTCAGACGCGAGAGTGTAAACCTATACTCCAATGACAGCTCAGGACTTTCGTTTATTGGGGGTCACGCCCCCGGCTCGACGAAAGGCAGCCGCATAATCAAGGAGGCATTTGCCGAGATCTCAATTCCGCTTTCGCCGGACAGTTTATGGCTGGACGGAGCTATCCGAACCTCGCATTACGATGACTTTGGGGATACTAGCAACCCAAAACTTGCTGTGAGATGGAAGCCAATAGAATCAGTACTCATTCGCGGCAGTTATACGACCGGCTTCAGGGCCCCCACCCTGACGGATATGAACCAGGAAGGTTATCAGACCCAAGAGTTTTTATTTGACCCCTGCACAAGCTCTAACGCAATCAGTCTTCCAGGATGCCAAGGTCAAGCAGACAGCTCTCGGGTACAGTACCTGACTGAGTTCAGTGGCAATCCGGACCTGAAACCAGAAACTTCCCGCACACTATCACTGGGAGTCACCTGGCAACCAGCTGCAATTGAAGGATTCAGTGGGACATTCGATCTTTACGACATCAAAGAAGATAAGGTCATCGCTACCAACCCCCAATTTCTTCTAGAGCAAAATGCTTACTTCAACCGCTATACGGATCTCGTTATTCGCGATGACTATGGTGATGTCACCCAAATTTACGCATCACGTATAAACCAGGGCAACCGAGAAATTCGCGGCTACGACACAGCCTTCCGCTATGAATTCCACCCTGGCGTTAATAGCCACATCCAACTCGCCTTGAATATCAGCCGCACACTACATTACCTCAACCAAAGTTCTCCCGAATCAACCAAACAGGATCTCACGGGTACCTTTACTGACATATTGACCGGCGGTGCAGGCTCACTTCCCAAGTGGAAAGCAAATGCAGGGATTTACTGGAAGAAAGGTCCATGGGGAGCAGGGTACACCATTCATTACGTAGGCAGCCTTGAAGAGTCCTATACAAATATTGAAGGTATTGAAGACAACCGCACGATCAGTGACTGGTCCGCGCACGACTTACAACTCACCTTTACTGCCAATCAGCGACTTAAATTGACAGCTGGTGTTAACAATCTGCTAGACCGCTCGCCACCATTTGCCTCAACTGCCGTAAGCAATAATTACGATTATCAAACTTACGACCTCACCGGCCGCTTTTTCTACGGCAGCCTCTCCTTCAAGCTTTGATTCCACTGCCTAGAAGCCCAGTAGAAACAGTAATAAGCTCAGAAAACACCCTAATTGCTCAAATAGCAACCACCCTTATACGTAACAAACCTGACAATACGTAGTATTAGAAAAAAAATACGATTCTTATGAGGGGTTCTGCCCGCCAATCGTCTTGTTCTTTGTTGGGAGGAAAGTGGCCACTTGGGGGTAGTCACTTTTAACGATCGCCACTTATGGCAAAAGACTATAAATCCAACGATCAAGAGAGGATTGACAATGAAAAAGAATCTCCTGTCCGCAGCTGTAAAAGGGGCCTTGGGTCTGACTGCAGCAGCGATCATGGTTCCGGCAATGCCTGCCTTTGCACAAGATGACGCTACCCTCGTTGAGGAAGTTGTTGTTACTGGCTCCCGCATTAAGCGCACCAATTTCGATGAAGCTGCTCAAGTAGTGAGCATGGACCGTGCCGACATTGACGCCGGTGGCAGCCTGATGATTGCTGACACCCTGCGCAATACTCCTCTGAACTCTCTGGGTTCTTTCAGTGAGCGCTCCGGTAGCTCCGCTCAGTCCAATGCCACTGTTGACCTTCGCGGTCTGGGTGAGCAGCGCTCCCTGGTAATGATTAACGGTCGCCGCCTGCCTGGCTCCCCGAACCTGGGTGCCGCAACGGTAAACCTCAACATGATCCCGATGGCAGCTGTTGAGCGCATCGACATCCTGGCCGACGGTGCTTCTGCCGTATACGGCTCCGACGCTGTTGCCGGCGTTGTTAACATGATCATGCGTGAAAACTTCAACGGCCTTGAGTTTTCTGTTCGCCATGGCGACCGCTCAGAAGACGACGGTATCGAAGAGTCCTTTAGCTTTATTACCGGCGTAAGCAGCGACCGTGGCAACATCACCTTTGCCGCTGAGTTTGACCGCCGCGACCCTATCTTTGATAGAGATCGCGACTACACTGCCGCTTGGGTTCAAGACAACGGTGATGGACGCCTGGACGCTTACTTAGATACCGACGGTTACTCTTACTACGGTAAGACCATTGAGATCTATGATCCCACTACTGAATACTACGATATCCAAGCTGCATCCAGCTGTGGTGATGATTCCACATTCTTGGAAACAGGCGCGGCGGCTTTCGGTGAAGCGGATGGCACTCTCTGTACTTACCCGTATGGTAATATCTCTGCAAACAAAGCAGAGCTGAAACGTGTTAACACCTTCCTCAATGCGAACTACGAGATCTCTGACAAGGTAGAGTTCTTTGCTAACGCACTCTTCTCCAAAGTTGAGTCTTTTGGCCGTTACGCTCCTCCCGCTGCCACCTGGTATGACATGCCAGCAGACTACTCTGATGTTCCTTATGACATCGATGCACTGCTAGCCGACGGCTCTATTACTGAAGATTACGAGATCAACGGTTACTACCGCTGGACCAATATTGGTGCTCGTGACAACGTTGTTACCGACACTCAATATGACTTAACCTTGGGTCTGCGCGGCGACCTGTCTGACAACGTAAGTTATGAAACCTACGTTCAAAGCGGCCGCTACGAGTCTAAAGAGTTTGGAACCTACTACCTTTCTTACACCGGTCTTGACTATGTACTGGCTGAAGGCATAGATCCATTCTCCGAAGAAGGTGCCGCTGCAATGAAGGCGACCTCTTCTCAAGATAACTTCACCGCCATGTCCAAGGCCTACGGTCATGTACAGTTTGGCGTAGGCGACTTTTTTGGCGCTGGTGAGACTCTGCTCTTGACCGGTGCTGAAGCTTACACTCTGGAGTATGGCAACCAATACGACGCAGCTTCTGAAGCTGGACTTGTAGGTGGTAGCTCTGGTAACTCTTCTGCAGGCGACCGCGATGTATTTGCATTGTTCGCAGAAGCCATCATACCTGTTACCGATGCTATCGAAGTGAATGCCGCTGTTCGTTACGATGATTACAGTGACTTCGGCTCCAACGTAGCACCATCTCTTTCTGCTAGCTACCGTGTAACTGACAGCCTGACTCTGCGCGCCCGTGTTGGTCAGGGCTTCCGTGCCCCGGCACTGGATGAGCTGTATGGTCCTTCCTCATTCTCTGCTGAAGACGCAACAGATCCTGTTAGTGGCTTGAGCCGTCAGTGGGATATCTACTACTCCACCAGCGAAGACCTGGAAGCTGAAACTTCCACTTCAATGTCTATCGGCGGTAACTGGGAGTTTGTCGATGGCTGGACACTTGACGTTAGCCTGTGGAACGTAGAAGTTGAGGATGTAATCATCCAGCCTACCGCTCAGAGCATCTTCTATGCATCTGCAGCTGGTGTTGAACTTTCTGAAGCTTCAGGCATTTACACAACTGGCACCGGTGCCCAAACCACCTTCTACTCCCAGACCACTAACGCTGGTCTTCTGGACGTAAGCGGTTTAGACATTGCAGTTGACGGCGGCTTCGAACTCCCATACGGCATGCTGAACCTCAACACCCTGATCAGCCATCAGTTGTCTTACGAAACTGATGCCTACTACCAAGGCCCTGTCCAGGATGTTGCTGGATTCAACCTGTACCCAGACCTGCGCGCTCAGTTCGGTATCGGTTGGAGCATGGATCGTCACTCTGTAGACCTGACTGTCGACTACGTTGCTAGCCACGATGAGTTTACCGACGTTACCGATAGTGGCACGCTGGTTAAGAGCGGCGAAGATCTGGATTCCTGGACCACCATGAACCTGTCTTACAGCATTGATACCGATTCTTACGGTATCTTCAAGCTGGGTGCTCGTAACCTGACCAACGAAGATCCTGTTCTGGATAAAGATGGTAAGTTTGCTCGTGACCACTACAACCTGTATGACAATACTGGTCGTGTGCTGTACGCTGAGTACACTATGAGCTTCTAAGAGTTAAACCTCTAAGAAGATCGAAAGGGTCGGCTTTGCCGGCCCTTTTTTGTTTAGCCGGGTCCACTCTTTAAACATCACCTCCTAAATCCCGTTAGCGATCACCAACACAGTACTCCCCCACAAAGCCCCCCAACTTTACCCCTCATCCAAGCCACTTTTTCCAAGAGAAGAAGCGGTGAATTAGAAAAAAATATCGACTAACAAGTAGTAGCTCAATGCTTCAGCCAGCTTCACAAGCCTTAAATTTATAAGTTTCAGAAGAAAGACAAATTTCCTAACAAGCGAATTCCCTGAGTGACAGTTTTACCAGTACAGGAGGCTTGAGGCAGATGAGCCCCCGTAAAAAGTATAAGAATTAGCCAAATTAGCTAATAAACATACTCTCAAACCGGGCGTCGAGAGACTCCAAAAGTCCAAGAGTAGTTCCATATCCAAAAATAATGCATTAAAGTCAGGTCTGACAGCTTTTAATCGATATCATAAAAAGCACTATAAGTACCTTAAGTATAAGAAGGTTATATTATGATCAAGACCAAACTGAGCATTGCCATCGCTGCTCTTGGCACCCTCGCCAGCACTGGCATTTTTGCCCAGGAGTCCACTGATGTTGGCGCAGAAGTAGAAGAAGTAATTGTTACTGGTTCACGTATTGCTCGTGACCCTTTGTCCACTACTGGCCCAATCACTCTGGTTGACTCAGAAACCATTGCGCGTTCTGGCGTTGGCACCATTGACGAGCTGCTAAACCAGCTGCCATCCATGGGTACCACAGGCATCAACTCCAACGACAACAACGGCGGTGCCGGTTTGTCTTTCGTTGAATTGCGCAACCTGGGCTCTGCCCGTACCTTGGTTTTGGTCAATGGTCGCCGCTTTGTATCCTCCAGTTCTGGCGTTAGCTCGGCTGTGGATATGAACAACATCCCTGTGGATATGATTGACCGCATTGAAGTTCTGACTGACGGTGCCTCAGCGGTATACGGCTCTGATGCGGTTGCTGGCGTTATTAATATCGTAATGAAGGACTCTTTTGAGGGAGTTCGCATCAATGCCCGCGCAGGCGCAACCGAAGCTGGCGGCGGTGAAAATGGTGAAATTTCGATCACCTTTGGCGGTGAAAGCGATCGCGGCAAATTTATCGCCAACCTCAGCCACAGTAAACGTGATGAGATTACCTACAACGATCGCGATTGGGCAGAGCTCTACAGCTCTATGTCGCCCACCGGCAATATCTTCACCAACTACGGCTCTTTTAGTGTTGCTGATGATGGTGAAACCCTAACCGACTATTCCTCATACGATATCGGTCAATTTATGTGGCTCTCCGGTTCCATGGAACGTACCAGCCTGACCGCTAACGGCAGCTACTCAATCACCGATGCCGTAGAACTATACGGTGAAGGCTCCTATACCGTAAAAACCACCAACCAACAGTTGGCAGCCCAACCCATGTACAGTGGGAACGGCTTAAACCTGACCTCAGATAACGTATCAGATGAAATTGCCGCTCAGTTAGAAGAAGCCTGGCAGGAAGCGGAAGACCAGTATCAGATTGAACTAGCTGCTTATGAAGCCGCCTATGACGAGTGGGAATCGCAGGGCAGCCCTGACGGGTTGGAGCCCTCCGCCCCTGAGGCAACCCACGGCGACAGCTGGCAAGATGGCATCTCTGATATTCGTCTCCGCCCCGTTTCAGGCGGCACTCGAGACTATGAACAAAAAACGGAAACCTTCCGCCTTCTGGGCGGTGCCCGCGGTGATCTGGCGAATGGCTGGGGCTGGGATACTTTCCTGAGCTATGGCCGCAACGAGGGCGAAAACACCATCGGCAACTCTTACAACAAAACCCTACTGCAAGAAGTTATCGACGGAAATAGTGGCATCGCTGATGAGGATATATCCTTCCTCGGCGGAATGAGCGATGATGTTACCAACTACATCAGCTACACAGATCGCGAAGATAATGAGTACGATCTGATTAATTTTGGTGCAAGTTTAACCGGTGATATTGATGCTGTTCAGCTTCCTGGCGGCCCTCTCGGATTCGCAGCCGGTATTGAATACCGCAAAGAATCCGGTGAGTTTAACCCTAGTGAGGAAACCCAAAACGGCGATACTTTTGGTAACCAGCAAGACGCTACTGCTGGCGACTACTCAGTAACCGAGTTGTTCACCGAGTTCAACCTGCCGATTCTCGCCGGTGAAAAATACGCTGACGAACTGTCTATGGATATCGCCCTGCGCTATTCCGATTTTGACACCTTCGGTGGCCAGAGCACAGGGAAACTGGGTATTGTCTACGCCCCAACTGAAAACTTCCGTTTCCGTACCAGCTATTCAACCTCTTTCCGTGCACCGGGTATTTACGAGCTCTACAGCGGTACTTCTCAGAGCTACGAGTACCTGCTCGACCCCTGTGATACCAGCAGTTCAAATACTTCCGGGCAAGGCGCTAATTGTAGTGAAGTCGGGTCAAGCTTTACCCAGGCAGGATCTCAAATTGCTACCAATGTTGGGGGTAACGAGGACCTAGAAGCTGAGGAAGCACGTACCTTTACTGCTGGTATCGTCTGGACACCCTCTTTTGCTGAAGATCTCTCCATCACAGTGGACTACTACGACGTTGAAATCACCAACGCAATCGATAGTGCCGATCTTCAGCAAATTCTGGACGACTGCTACCGCGATGGTATTGCCGATGCTTGCGCCCTGATCGAACGCGGAGACAGTGGCCAGATCACATATCTGGAAGGCTCTCTGCTCAATATCGGTGAAATTAGAACCAAGGGTATTGACCTCGACGTAGTTCAAAACCTTTACTTTGACACAGGTAAACTCGCTCTGCGTGCCCAGGCTACTCGTCTCCTTGAGTATGAAATTTACAATACCGAGACTGAAGCCACTTCTGACTACCTGGATTACGTCGGTACCAGTAGCGGCGTCTACGTGAAATGGCGCGGCCTTGCTAGTGCAACTTGGTATGCTGATAACTGGGACTTTGGTATTGACGCGCAGTATTTGAGTGATGGCCAGAGTCCATATGTTGATGTTCCTTCACACACCTATCTGAACTTAAAGGCAGGCTGGGATGTGAACGACAACATGCGTCTCACTGCAGGAATCGATAACATCGCTGATCGCGAACCGTCGTACACCTCTAGCTGGTATGACGTGAACAGCAGCTATGACTACCAAGGTCGTTACGCTTGGGCTGGTATTAGCTACCAGTTCTAAAGTCAGGCCGAGAACCAATGTAAAAAGGGTGCCATAGGTACCCTTTTTACTAACGACTTAAATTAATCATCACTATTCAACAAACGATCCAGCTTTTGCTGATATACACTTTTCACCTCTGAGCTACTCACCAGCGAAAATGCTTTCTCAAAACTATTCCTGGAAGCCAATAAATCACCAAGGTTATATTGCGTTAGCCCAAGTAAAAAATGAAATCGGTGATCATCATCAGTAGTCTTTATAGCTCGCCTTAGACGTTTTTCTGCATCCTGGTATTTTTTGTTTTCATAAGATTCGCGAGCTTGGTAATACAGGTAGTAAGGATTACGTTCCCTGTGAAATTTCACCCTGTCAGCATAGACCCCAGCTAACTCATCACGCCCCGTGCCGCGATATAACCACTCTAGGTTGCTGCTGGCAACCAGGTTATCCTCCTGTAAAACAAGGGATTGGAGATAGCTTTGCTCAGCCTCATAAAGATGGTCAAAACGACTATAGAAAGCCCCCATGTTAGACCAGAAATCACTTCTTTCAGGACGTAATTGCAAGGCTTTACGTAAATATAGAAATGCTTGCTCCTCATCTCCTTCACGAAGGAACTCCACACCTTTATTACTGTAATAAAGAGCGAATGCCGTAATATCGTCCAAAGTTCTCTGCTGATAAATAGGATCGTAAACTTCGAGATTGAGATCGATAATTCGTTGACCGCTTGGGTGCTCAGATACCATATTCACGTGACGATAAATAACAAAAGTCTCCGCCTCTTCCTGACTCCAGACAGGGGGGACATCGACTTCATTAAAGAAGGCCTCAACCCCTAACTCCCTAGCCATAGCAACCATCATCAGTGTAAAAGTTAAGCAGTTTCCCCGCTGCTGATAAAAGGCTTCCCTAGCAGAGAGGGTACTATTCGCATCATACTCAAAGAACAGCTCCCTTTTACTCACCGCGTTCGTCAATGCCTGAAGACGGTTATCAGGTATCGAACCAGGAGAAAGAGTATTTAGATATGAGCGAATTTCCGTATCAAGTTCTAAAAGCTGCTCGTCTGGCAGCTCATTTGTTCGAACAGATCGATTAAAAACAGCCTGTCCACTCAAAACAGAGTCGGTATCTACTTGTTTTGTGTGGATAATTGGATACTGGGAACAACCAACAATAGCCAGTATCAAAGCGACTATGAATAGCACCCTCACAGCGTTTCTCCCCCTAAATTTTGAACTGTAACAGGATTTATCACCAATTTAGGGGCAAATAGAGTGCCCTGGTACCATTTGCTTAAAATGCCCCACAACAGTTCGCCTGTTAAATAGACAGCTGGTAAACTTTCCAAGTTACGCAGGAGGTAGGCGCTACAAACATTTGGACCTTTGAGCTGGCTGGAAACACCCAGTCCAAACCAATGATCGATTCCGACCTCTTTAAACAAGAGCAATACAGGAAAAAAATAGTACTCTGACACACGGATGAATTACCTGGCTAGCCAAAGGGCACCGAAATTTCAGTTCCCTGGCCAGGCTGCCTTCCTAATATGCAACAGCATATTGCATTAGAGCTATAACAACTGGAATTTCAGCTTATGTCGTCAAATACAGACCAAAATGACGCCGGCTTTTTTGGCCACCCCAAAGGGCTCTCGACACTTTTCTTCACTGAGATGTGGGAGCGGATGAGTTACTACGGTATGCGAGCCCTGCTTGTGCTGTTTATGACAGCCAGCCTTCAGGAAGAGGGCTTGGCCTTTACCGTTGCAGCAGCGGGAGCTATTTATGGGCTCTACACTGGCGCCGTGTACTTCCTCGGCCTGCCCGGTGGCTGGATTGCAGACCGCCTACTAGGAGGACAACGCACCATATGGTACGGCGGCATCATCATTATGTGTGGCCATATTGTGCTCGCGATCCCAACCAGTTGGAGCTTTTTTATAGGCTTGATCCTTGTTGCTACCGGCACAGGCCTCCTCAAGCCCAATATCAGTGCAGCAGTTGGACACCTGTACCAACCAGATGATGTTCGCCGCGACAGTGGATACGCACTGTATTATATGGGCATCAACATGGGCTCAATCATCGGTTATGCCGTCTGCGGGTACTTCGGTGAAAATGTCGGTTGGCACTGGGGCTTTGGTGCCGCTGCTGTGGGGATGGCTATTGGCCTGATCCAGTATCGCCGCACTATCCACAATCTGGGGGGCGCAAGCCTCAATCCCGAGAACCCGCTTTCGCCAGAAAAGGCAAAACTGGCTTGGCGCATAATTGGTGCTGTTGTAGTCGGTGTTGCAGTGATTACCGGCTTCGTGATGAATGGCACTATCACCATCAACCCGGTAGAAATAGCCAAGTACGTAGCTGTAGCCTTCACCCTGACCTTCCTTGCCTACTTTGGCTTTATCTACTTTGGCGGCCAGCTGAGCGGGTCAGAGAAAAAGAAAATGTGGGCGCTATTCCTAGTCTGTGTAGCCTCTACCTTTTTCTGGTCGGGCTTCGAGCAAGCGGGCTCCTCACTGAACCTATTCGGCCGCGACTACACGGATCGCCTGATTGGCAGCTTTGAAATGCCAACCTCCTGGTTACAAAGCTTTAACTCCATCTTTATCATTACCCTGTCCCCCTTCTTTGCCGCGCTGTGGATTAACCTGGGCAAACGCATGATCACCCCATCCTATGGGCTGAAATGTGCACTTGGCCTGATCATCATGGCCAGTGGCTTCCTGGTAATGTTCTTTGCCGCTCAATACGCAGCAGCGGGCCTGAAAGTTGCTCCTTACTGGCTGGTAGCTACTTACTTCCTGCACACTGTCGGTGAACTCTGCCTGAGCCCGGTGGCCCTGAGTGCAGTAAGTAAACTTTCTCCTCGCCGCTTTGCTGGCCAGATGATGGGTGTCTTTGTTCTGACTTACTCTATCGGCAACCTCTTTGCCGGTCTTCTGTCAGGTAACTTTGATCCGAACAATGTTGCTGAGATGCCAAACCTATTCCTGCAAATCAGCTTGTTCACAATCGGAGTGGGTATCATCCTGGCCCTGATCAGTCTCAAGTCCAAGTACTGGGAAACTGACTCAGAAGCACCCCAGAATACTGCGACAGCTGAAGGCTCTACTAAAACGGCCTAATACTTAGCTGTATTCCAAAAAAAAGGCCACTGCTATACAGTGGCCTTTTTTATTTTCCCTCGCCTAAAGCAAGCCTTGTAACAGACCGACATTCAACCAGATAAAGCGCGCCCCAATAATAAACAGCAAAACGGCAAAGCAATGCTTAAGCATTTTGGGAGAAAGGCGATGGGCGAGATTGGCACCAAAGCGGGCAAAAAACGTGCTGGTGACAACGATTCCAAAAAACGCAGGCCAGTACACATAGCCACTACTCCATTCTGGTAGAAGCTGATTGCCCCAGCCCTGGAAACCAAAGCTCAGCGCACCCGCAACCGCAATGGGAAGACCACAAGCCGCCGACGTAGCAACCGCACGCTGCATCTTCACCCGGCAACGGGATAAAAATGGAACGGTTAGTGAGCCCCCACCGATACCAAAAATCGCCGATACCCAGCCGATAACTCCCCCAGCAGATAGCAATAAAGATGACCTTGGCAAGTTGCCGGCCCCCTCCGTTAATTGATCGTGCCGGGCACCACTAAGCCACATCCTCACCGCAATCACGATCGCAAAGACGCCTATCAGCAGCTGCAGCCAGGCACCGGGGAGTAACTCAGCAGTGGCACCACCGGCCCAGGAGCCGATTAAAATGCCTGGAGCCATAATTCCAAAGATCTTCCAGTCCACCGCCCTTTTCTTATTGTGAGCGCGCACTGAACTGATTGAAGTGACAATGATTGTTGCTAGGGAGGTGCCCACAGCCATGTGGGTGAGGATTTCAGGGGATATCCCCATGGCGGTGAAAACAAAAACCAAGGCAGGAACAATGATCAGGCCACCACCTACGCCAAATAGTCCGGCAATAGTTCCAGCAGCAGCACCGACCAACAAATAAACCAGTAGTATTTCCATAGCCCACCCCGTTTAAATACGACAAACAATTTTGTCGCATTTAAACAGATATAAGCTGGGAATAGATAGCGACCTTAACTTCGGCTTTCCACTGTAAGCCAGTCAAATCCCTCCTGCTGACAGGCAAAAATACAGCTCTCCACTGTTTCGGTAACCTCTGCCAGGGCCTCCTTTGCCAGGGCAAGGCTGTTATTTTTTTCACTGATATGGGCTACAACCAGGTGCTGTAGCTGTTCATAGCCAACGCGCTGTAGAAAGCCTGCAGCCTGCTGATTACTCAGGTGGCCATAGGCACCTCCAACGCGTCGCTTCAACGAAGGTGGATAGGGTCCTTGAGCGAGCATCAGAGGATCGTGATTTGCCTCTAGAACCAAGGCATCACAATCACCAAAGTGCGCTTCAACATGAGGGGTGATAGTCCCCAAGTCCGTCAACAAGCCCAGACTGCTACCGCGACAGCGAAACACAAACTGCGCCGCCTCACGGGCATCGTGAGGAACCGCGACCGGGGTTATTTCAATATCAGCGACAACAAAAGGCTGATGCCCCTCAATTAAGTGCAACTCCGGTAACTTGCCAATATCACGCGCCTTAAAAGTACCGGGCGTCAGGTAGACAGGCAGGCCATATCTGCGCGCAAGTGGACCTACACCAGAGAGGTGATCACTGTGTTCGTGGGTAACCACAATCGCAGAGATATCAGCGGGAGACATACCGAGCCGCGCCATACGACGCTCGGTTTCCTTGATGGTAAAACCGCAGTCAACCAAAAGAAAGTGGTCGCCACTGGCGACCACTGTTCCATTGCCTTTACTGCCGCTTCCCAAAGAGGCGAAGCGCAGGCCCATTAAATAAGGTTCTGCTGGATAGATTGAAGCAGCTGGGAAGCTTCATTCTTTGAAAGCGGCTGTCCGCGAGTATCGCGCACGCGCACTTCAATCTCATCGTCATTGCCACGAATAACAATCAGATAACCGGGATAAGCCTCGCTTGTAGCGGTTCCTACTCCCAGGCCGTTGATTTCCTTGAAGAGAGCAGGTTCAGTACCCTCAGTCATATCAATACCAGCCAAGATCTGTTGTAGGCTTACCTGATCAGCGCTCTCTGCCAGCTCATCCTCATCGCTCTTGCTCCCCCAGGAGAACCAGCCTCCGTCGCTATCTTCTTCATCAGAAGCAAGTGCACGATCTTCATCGTAGGTGACGTAAAGAAGTCCAATATCGGAATCTTCACGGTGCAGACGATAAGCACCGGAGTTCACAGCATGAGCGACAGTAGCCCAGGCCCGGTCCATTTCGAGCCCCATTGCAATATAAGGCTCGTGACCAGCAGGTTCCCTCAACTGGACTTTAAGAGAGCTGCTACCAATTGCCTGGGCGACCAGAGAGGCTGTAGCAGCAGCTGTTTCTGACGCCAGAGCCGTGGACATTTCATCAATCATCCACCCTTCTCGCTCAGGGCTCGAAGAGCGGTCCGGCCAATTAACGCTACCGCCAACCGGGGCAGCAGAAGGCACAGACAAGTGGCGTACGTGAATCTCTGTCGTATCGGGTTGCACACCGGTTTCTACCTGCAAGCGATACTTATCTTTCGTGTCAGGGCTCTCTTTAAAGGCCATCCAGGTAGTTTCCATCACACCCGCATTGGCATCTGACATTTCTATACTCAAGCCTGAGCTGCGAAGGAATTGGTGCAACTGGGGCCACACCTCTTCAGGAGGCTGGGATACAAGCACCCAGCGATCTCCGCCGAGCTTTTGAATCTTTACTCTCTCCAGACCCGCATTCACTGAAAGCGCTTGAGGACGCGGAACTTCAAATTCCCCCTGGGCCAGCTGCTCCCCTGCAATCTGAGGGATCTCATAGAGTTCCTCCTGGTGCTTGGTATTAACACCTTCAGGTATCCGCAGAGGCGTCAGGCTATCAGCATGCTGGTAATCATTACTGCGATCGCGGAAATAGCCATCGTTGCCGAACACACCGCACCCTGCCAGCGTAATACTGGAGATAAAGAGCCCGGCTCCAACGGTCAATTTTTTCATTAAAGCTATCCTG
This sequence comes from Microbulbifer sp. ABM4_008, assembly GCF_056311705.1. Taxonomy (NCBI): domain Bacteria; kingdom Pseudomonadati; phylum Pseudomonadota; class Gammaproteobacteria; order Cellvibrionales; family Microbulbiferaceae; genus Microbulbifer; species Microbulbifer sp. ABM4_008. The sequence continues at coordinate 4,093,259 of NZ_CM149970.1, forward strand.
GTTAATTCTCAGTTCGCGGGTTTAGAGTACACCGGCACTACGCAGAGCTTCGCGCACTGTTCCGTGGTGCTCAGGGGATAAACTTGTCAGAGGTAGGCGTATTCCACCGTCGACACGACCCATCTCCCGGAGAGCCCATTTCACCGGTATCGGGTTGGACTCCAAAAACAGCACTTTGTGCAATATTTGTATTCGCTGGTCAATTGTCCGTGCAGTCACCGCATCACCGGCCAGCGCAGCTTCACACATTTGGGCCACTGCTGCGGGGGCCACATTAGCGGTTACACTAATATTTCCATGACCACCCAGTAACATTAGTTCAACCGCGGTACTATCGTCGCCAGAGTAAACGGCAAACCCTTCGGGCAGAGTATCTATTAAAACCTTAGCCCGCTCCAGATCACCGGTGGCTTCCTTGATGCCTACGATATTGCCGACCAACGCCAGGCGCTGTACCGTCTCCGGCAACATGTCAACTGCTGTGCGGCCGGGAACATTGTAGAGAATTTGGGGAATGGAGACAGCCTTGGCCACCGCACGATAGTGCTGGTAGAGGCCTTCTTGGGTGGGCTTATTGTAATAAGGTGTAACCAGCAGGCAGGCATCTGCACCACATCGGGCGGCATTCTCTGTAAGGTCAATCGCTTCAGAAGTAGAGTTTGCGCCAGTTCCAGCAATCACTGGCACTCGACCTGCCACTTGGTCCACAACACGTCGAATAACCTCAATATGCTCATTGAAGTCCAAGGTTGCAGATTCACCGGTAGTCCCCACCGCAACCAGTGCTCGGGTCCCCTGCTCGATATGCCACTCAACGAGGTTGTGCAGGCTGTCCCAATCCGGGCTTCCGTCTGCGTACATTGGGGTGGCCAGGGCCACCATACTACCGGTTAACATCCTCACTCCTTATTTTTTGCACTCCACCCGGAATACCACCGCCAGAGTCAGTTCAGTATGTTACTTAGGCCAGGGTATCTGCGCCAGTGCGACTAGCTCGCCACTCTTTTGCGTTTCTTTTTCTTTTTGCGTACCCCGTGATACACGTTTTCTGCCCCTTCAGGACGGGTCTTAAAACGGCGATGCACCCACATGTATTGTTCTGGGGCCTCGCGAATACGCGCTTCGATAAACTGGTTCACCAAAATGGCATCTTGCAACTCATCTCCCGAAGGGATCTGATCAATAGGATCGTAAATCTTCAAACGGTAACCTGAGCCATCATCCAGTCGTGTCACCACATAGGGCACCACTTTGGCCTTGCCGACCCTGGCGAACCGTGAGGTTCCCGTCACAGTCGCCGCCGGAACATCGAAGAAAGGAGCAAAGATCCCCTGCTTAATCCCGTAATCCTGATCCGGAGCATACCAGACCGCACGCCCGCGCTGCAGGGCTCGCAATACCCCGCGCACATCTTTACGCTGATAAACACTGCCATTGTCAGTATGGCGCTCTCGCCCTTTGCGCTGCATGTAGTCATAAACCGGATTTTTGTGCGGCCGATACATGCCATCGAGAGTAATACTCATCCCCATCATGGCGGCGCCGATTTCCAGGGTAGTGAAATGCATGGCCATCAGGAGAACGCCCTGGCCTTGGGCCTGGATGGCCTGAAGGGCTTCCAGCCCTTCAAAGGTAAAGCGTTTCCGTAACCACGCTGCAGAGCGAAACCAGGCCATGCCGGTTTCCATCAAGGCGATACCACTGGACTCAAAATTACGCCTAAGAAGTTCAGTTCGCTCATTTTCCCCCAGCTCGGGGAAGCACAGCGCGAGATTACGTTCAGCAATCGTGCGCCGGCTGGTAGCTACTCTTAGCATTAGACGGCCAAACGCACGGCCCATGGCCAACTGCCAGCGATAGGGCAATTGCGCAATCAAAAACCATAGTGCAAAAAGCAGCCAGGTCAGCCAGTAGCGAGGATGCAGCAGCGCCGCGCGAAATCGGGGTTTTTCCATCAGATCTATATCAGGGTGTGGCGCCGAGGCGCAACCTAAGTCGGTTGAAAACGACGTAGTATACCCTATGCGAAGAGAGCGGGGAGCGCGTAACAGCCACAGGAGGTCAGTGCCTTAATAGGGTGTCCAACTCATCCACTGCGACACACCAATCCGAATCATCCAAGATGGCATTCTCCAGGAACTCTCGTTGCCCATCGCTCCAGAAGGAAGCGGAGGAGAGCTTCTCGTGACGGTGCAAATAGTGCGTGACCAGAAATTCATGGATCTGCGCATCTTCAGACGCCAGCCCCAACTGGGAAAACAGGTCCTTCAGTGTGTGATGTCCAGTAGTTTCCATAACGATTACCGCTATCTATTCTGGCAGCCATATTTTCATGGCGGCTACCCCAATTATAGTTGGGCAGCCCCTGATTCATTCCGCATTATTCCTGCGGGGCTTTCAGAGGAATCACAGGCTTTAATCAATAGAACTCAGACTCTGCCCATTTAGGGCGCCGGGTTGGGATTCCCCTGGTGTATAGCTTCGATAGCCGCTAATTGCTCACTGTCCAGGGTAATTTCAACGCTGGAAATATTGGAACGCAATTGCTCGATAGTTGTGGCGCCAATGATATTTGAAGTGACAAATGGCTGCTGATTCACGAATGCCAGTGCCATCTGCGCAGGGTCCAGACCAAACTCCCGGGCCAAATCCACATAGGCCTGGGTCGCAGCCAGGGTTCGATCTCCAGAGTAGCGCTGGAAGCGATCATAGCGGGTAAGTCGTGCACCCTCAGGCTTCCTTCCCCCCAGATACTTGCCCGAAAGAACCCCAAATGCGAGGGGGGAGTACGCCAATAGGCCACACCTCTCGCGAACAGCAATTTCAGCGCAGCCAACTTCAAAAGCCCTGTTTAAAAGACTGTAGGGGTTTTGAATCGATACAATCCTTGGCTTTCCGTAGGCAATCGACTGCTGCAGGTACTCAAACATACCCCAGGGGGTCTCATTGGAAACACCGATATGACGAACCTTACCTTGCTCAACCAACTCCTCAAGCGCGCCCAATGTTTCAGCTATAGACACACCATCGTCGCTGCCGTGGACATAGTCCAGGCGCCCGAAGAAATTAGTTTGCCTTTCAGGCCAGTGGACCTGGTAGAGGTCGATATAGTCAGTGCGCAAACGTTTTAAGGAGTCGTCACAGGCCTGCAAAATCTGCTCTCGACTCAGGCGGGGACCCGAGCGAATATGGCCGACACCTGAATTGGCGGCACTACGGCCCGCCACTTTAGTTGCGACAATAACCTGGTGCCTGCCTCCTCGCGCAGCCAACCAGTTGCCGATATATTCCTCGGTTCGGCCCTGGGTTTCTGGCCGTGGCGGTACGGGATACATTTCCGCGCAATCAATGAAGTTAACCCCTTGAGATATTGCATAGTCGAGTTGCTCAGCGGATTCAGCTTCATTATTTTGTTCACCATAAGTCATGGTGCCCAGGCAAATCTGGCTTACCTTTAGGTTGGTGGTGCCGAGTTGGCGATACTCCATTGAAAAGCCCCCATAAACCGAAAAACCGGATTATGCAGCTTTGCTAGGAAGAGTTGTAGGAGTGCGTTACGGAAGGGGAAACGGGACTCCCAAATGGAGTCCCGTAAAATATCAGCTGAATTTGGTATCTATCATGGGTGAGGTGTCTGCATCGTAATCAATGCCATCAACACCAAATCCAAACAGCTTGAGGAAGTCCGCCTGATAGCCCTTGAAGTCAGTCAAGTCAAACAGGTTCTCAGCAGTTACCTCTGGCCAGAGCTTTTCGATCTTCGCCTGAGTCTCAGGGCGCAGCTCTTTCTCGTCCATACGTAAACGGTTCACATCATCGAGACGTGGAGTATCGGTATAGAGCCCCTCAGTGTAGAGGCGGTATAGCTGTTCGATACAGCCCTCATGAGTCCCCTCTTCTTTCATGATTTTGTACGCAAGAGAGATATAGAGTGGCATCACCGGAATAGCAGAGCTGGATTGGGTAACCAGCGCCTTCAAAACGGCAACGTTAGCCGCAGCCTTACCGTTATCGGTGATCGCTTTTGCCGCGCGATCAAGATCTTCTTTAGCTTTACCGATAGTCGCGTGACCATAAATTGGCCAGGTCAACTTTTCACCGATATAGGTATAAGCCACAGTTTTGCAGTTATCAGCCAATACCCCGGCACCACCGAGGGCCTGCATCCACAGTTCCCAGTCTTCACCACCCATAACCTTGACGGTATTTGCGATCTCTTCGTCGCTCGCCGGCTCCAGAGTAATATCGGAGATCTCCAGCTTGTCAGTGTTCAGATTCTTGGCAGTGTAAGATTTGTTAATGGGCTTGAGGACAGAGCTATACAGCTCACCGCTTTTCGGATCTGTGCGACGCGGGGATGCCAAGCTGTAAACCACGAGATCAACCTGACCGAGGTCTTCTTTGATCATCTCTACAGTCTGGGCTTTCACCTCATCAGAAAAAGCATCGCCATTGATACTCTTTGCGTAAAGCCCCGCTTTGTGGGCCTCCTGCTCAAAAGCTGCGGAATTGTAATAACCCGCAGAAGCCGTGCGCTTTTCAGTAGGCGGCTTCTCGAAGAACACACCAAGGGTGCTCGCGCCGCAACCAAAAGCAGCTGTAATTCGTGATGCCAGGCCGTAGCCTGTGGAGGCACCTATCACCAGCACCTTTTTGGGCCCATTTTCGACCGCTGGCTGGGACTGAATATACTCAATCTGCTCGCGTACGTTAGCAGCGCAGCCCTGCGGGTGGGCATTGGTACAAATAAAACCGCGTACTTTCGGCTGGATGATCATCCTTACAGTCTCTCCCTTCGTCTTTTGGGAATCGTTGTTACCTGATTACAGATACGCTGGTGGCGCTCCGGAGAACTATCAACCCAAGGTCGTGAGTGCGACGCCTGGGTCAGGTTCGTGGGCCATTCTAATCTCTGTCGCCGAGGAGTCCCATAGCGGTATTTCCCACAATCGATAGATGACGTCCAAAATATCTACTATCCCGGCCAAAGCGCCATATCCTGTTCAAAACCCAAACAGGAAATCGATATTTCCTGACTTTCCTGCACATAAAAGGGGCTACAGTGATTAATGTCGCGCCAAGCCGGTGCCACAAAAGGGCTAATTGACATATTTCCACGGGAAAATTCATCAACCGCGCTTTTTCTGGCTTGGCACGCTGTATGCAGTCTCACCAGTGAAGGAAGCTTTTCGCTGTCATACAGCAAGCCAGGGATGGCTCGAGCGTTGTTAAACCTGTAGTAAGTTAGGAAGGTCAGAGTGAAATACTATTCGCGACACTGTGTGAAACCCGGAGACCTCAATCCCGCCCAGCGCCTGTTTGGCGGACAGCTACTGTCCTGGATTGATGAGGAAGCAGCAATCTTTGCCGGCTGCCAGATGGGTACTCCAATGCTGGTCACCAAACTGATGTCGGAAATTGACTTCGTCAGCTCCGCTTGCTGCGGTGATGTGGTGGAGTTTGGATTCGAGGTGGTTGGTATCGGCCAAACCTCGCTCACAGTCCACTGCGAGGTTCGCAACAAACAGTCACAACAGCTGATTGTGCAAGTGGACCAAATTGTTTTTGTCGCGCTGGACGCAAATGGCAAGCCCACCCCTCACGCAAAGGCCGGCATGTCCCTGGAACAGGCCCGAATTGTTACTCAACAAGAGCGGGAGGTTCGCGAACGCAGAATTGCCAGCTGACTCTACCCCGGAGCAATAACGCTCTAGAGCAGTGAAACGGTGGCGGTATACTGACGCTTTGCACTAACCGCCATCGACTATGTTTGAACCGCGATTTCACACCCCCAAACCCTGGGCTCAAGTGGTGCTCGCCGACTTTGATCGATTCCTGCAGGACCATGCTGCCGCAGAGAAAAAGGCCTCCGGCATGGCGGTATCCATGTTCTCCCACTATCCCGACAAACCCGTTTTAGTGGAAGCCATGATCAACCTGGCACTGGAAGAAATGAACCACTTCCGCCAGGTTATCAAGATTATGCATGATCGAGGGATCTACCAAGCACCGGATGCGAAAGATCCGTATATCAACACCCTGCGCCAACTGATTCGCCAGGGGCCAGATGAATATTTGATGGACCGCCTGCTCACCGCAGCGATCATCGAAGCGCGGGGGTGCGAGCGCTTTGGACTGGTGGCTGAGGCACTGCCATCTGGCCCCCTGAAAACCTTCTACCAGGTCATCACCGATAGTGAAGCTCGCCACCACGAACTATTTGTCGAACTCGCCCTGGAGTACTTTCCCCGTGAAAAAGTGGAAGCTAGGCTATCTGAATTACTCGACGAGGAAGCCGCGATTACTGCCGCACTCCCACACCGCGCGGCATTGCATTAGCGGACCGTAATTCAACGCAATTCCTATTCCCCTCCAATGGTGTATCCTGGCGCCAATCTCTAGCCCGACGTAGAGGCGCCAAACATATGCAGACTTTCCTTCGCCAACACTGGTTCCACCTGTTCTTATTGACCACATTTGCCATTACCTGGGCCTGGTCTGCCTGGAACCCCCTGCACCCCGATGACTGGTTGCTGGAGAACTATCTGGTATTTGCCGCTCTACCGATCATTTTGATCAGTGCACGGAGTTTTCCCTTATCGAATATCTCCTATACATTGATCACCATCTTCATGTGCCTTCATGTGATCGGCTCTCACTACACCTATGCCGAAACGCCTTTTGGCTACACCTTGCAGGAATGGCTGGGCTCCGATCGCAATATGTACGACCGCCTGGTGCATTTCAGCTTTGGCCTTCTCCTGGCCTATCCGGTGCGAGAGGTTCTTGTGCGCCTGGCGCAGCTACGTGGATTCTGGGCCTATTTCTTCCCGGTAGACGTGACTTTTGCGCTCTCATCAATCTACGAAATCATCGAGTGGCAAGCGGCAAAAGCTGTCTCTCCAGAATTGGGCGCAGCTTTCCTCGGCTCTCAGGGAGATATTTGGGATGCGCAGAAAGACATGCTGCTGGCGGGGCTCGGCTCTATCACCACCATGCTGGTGGTACTCGCCCTGAACCTGTGGTTGAACTCCAACGCCTGGAGTGAGATTCGCAACAGCCTTAAGGCCCCCCCGGGTGACAGCGCTCTGGGAGAAACCCGATTGCGCCACTGGTGGAGTAATCGACGCGGCTAGGGTCCACCCCTATTTCGACACTGCATGATTTAGCGGCAAACGGGTTGTCTGCTTCATCGTCTCCATAACAAAACTGGAGCTGACATCAAACAGGTCGGCCTTGATCAGTTCCTTATAGAGACGATCGTAGCCAGGCATATCGGTGACTACCGCTTTGATCAGATAGTCCAAATCTCCACTCATACGATGGACCTCAAGAATTTCAGCCACCCCCTGTACCAGTTCGCTAAAACGGGCGGCCCACTGATCATTGTGCTGGTTGGTACGAATTGAGATATAAACCGTCAGCGGCAAGTTCAGTTTTTGCTGATCGAGGAGGGTAACCCTGTCGCAAATCACCCCCTCATTCTCAAGACGCTGAATGCGGCGCCAGCACGCCGACTTGGACATCCCAACCCGCTCGGCAATATCCCCCACTGACAGGGTCGCATCAGCCTGCAACAGCTCGAGTATTGCCCTATCCAGTTTGCTTAATCCTTCAGTCATCACTCAGTCCCCGCCTCGCCCAATCATACAAAATGACGCCTTATGGCACATTTTTACGATTTAAACCTTATTATCGGCACAGTCACTCATAAATTACACAATAAAAGATACAAGTAGAGACATTGTTTCAAGCATTCGGGACTAAAGTGAGCCCCACAAAACAGGGGAAAGGAAATCATGACAGACCTGATAAAGCACATCCGCGACTCGGTAATCGGCGAATTGCAAGCAATCGTAACGCCGTTTGGAGAACGTCCTCTGGTGTACGCCGATTACACAGCTTCCGGTCGTGCGCTGACATTTATCGAAGAGACTATCCGCCAGCAGGTACTGCCCTTCTATGCCAATACCCACAGCGAGAGCTCCTATACCGGTGCCCATACCACCGCGCTACGGGAGCAGGCCCGTGAAGAAATTCGTCAGGCAATCAACGCCAGCGATAACCATAAAGTGATTTTTTGTGGTTCTGGTGCAACAGCCGCGATCAACAAATTGATCGATATTCTCAACTTGCGCCTGCCCGCAGACCTGGATAGGCAACACCAGCTCTTAAGTAGAATTCCCGAACATGATCGCCCGGTTATTTTTATCGGCCCATACGAGCACCACTCCAATGAACTCCCCTGGCGAGAGAGCATTGCCGATTTGATCGCTATTCCACTGGATCAAAGTGGCAAACTTGACCTTGAAGTACTGGAATCAGAACTGCGTGCCCATGCCCATAGACCATTTAAAATCGGCAGTTTTTCTGCGGCCTCTAACGTAACCGGAATCAAAACAGATGTAGAGGCAGTGACTGCACTCCTTAAAAAACACGGAGCTTTATCTTTTTGGGACTACGCCGCCGCAGCACCCTATGTGCAAATTAATATGCAAGGGCCTGCAACGCCGGATAGCCACTACCAAAAGGATGCCGTGTTTATCTCCCCGCACAAATTTATCGGAGGACCTGGCACCCCAGGTATTCTGGTTGTACACGAAGATCTGCTGAAAAATTCGGTACCTGCCACACCGGGAGGAGGTACCGTCCTTTATGTCACGCCGGAAGATCACCGCTATCTGGAAGACGCCGAGCGCAGTGAAGAGGGCGGCACTCCAGCCATTATCGAGTCGATCAGGGCCGGTATGGTTTTCAAACTTCAACAGACGGTGGGCGCAAAAGAGATTGGTCGACGCGAAGCCCAATTTTTACAGCAGGCACTGCAACGCTGGTCGGAGGAAGAGGCCATTGAGATACTCGGCAATACTGACTCTGCGCGACTATCCATCATCTCCCTGCGAATTAAATGGAACAATAAGGACCTTCACTACGGTTTTGTAGTGGCATTGATCAATGACCTATTTGGTATTCAGGTTCGCGGAGGCTGCTCCTGTGCCGGTCCCTATGGGCACGCTTTATTGGGCATCGATATGGCCCACAGTAAATCCCTGGAAGAACAAATCCTGCAAGGTCACAAGGTACTGAGACCCGGCTGGATAAGACTCAATTTTAACTATTTTATCAGCGAGGAAGTCTTCGAATACTTATTGGAGGCAGTGGCCCTGGTCGCCAACTACGGCTGGAGATTGTTGCCGTTTTACCGTTTTGACCCACTCACCGGCGTATGGAGATATCAGGATAAGAAAATGAGGGCATCACTTGATATTTCTCAGCTGACATTTACTGAGAAAGACACGCAACAAGAGCAGGAAAACCGTTGCAACTTAGATCTTAAGAGCTATTTAATGATGGGAGAAAAAGAGCTTCGCAAAGTTGGTCGCGAAGCCCATTTCTACGATTTAAGGCTACCCGATGAGACAGAGCCCTTACGCTGGTTTGCCAGTCCCCGGGAAGCGGCACTGGCACTTTAGGTGGAAGGCGAAGGGGCTTCTACCGCAACAGCAACAGAGGCTGACGGGCTTTCAACAACATTTTTACGGTGATACTTCCCATCAGAAGGTCGTGCAGGCGGTTGTGACTGAAAGCTCCCATCACGGTTAGGTCAATCTGGTGCTCGGTTTGGTAAGCCACCAAAGCTTCAACGGTATTGCCGGTAAGATTACTGGCAGTGCAAGTGAGTCCTGCAGAATCCAGTCTGGCCGAGGCTTCAGCCAACAAATTCTCCGCAGTTTCAGCGGGCCCTACATAGACAAGGTGACAGGAGAGTTCGCGAAATAATGGGCTCTCTGCAACCATCGCCAATGCCTTGCACGAGGCCTCACTGCCATCGTAGGCAAGCATCACCCTGCTGGGCTCTGTGAAGTCCCGATTGACCACCAGAATCGGCTTGTGCAGTGAGCGCACTACTGTCTCCAGGTGAGCGCCCAGCCCACGCTCGGAATCCCCGTGCTCTTCACCGCGAATTCCCAACACCAGCGCGCGAATGGAATCTTCCATTTCCACCACTGATTCTGTCAGGCTGTCGTGACGCTGGCAGGCTTTAATATTTTGCACACCGGCATCTTCGGCGCGGCTGCGGGCAGCCTGTAGCATCAGTTTGCCCTGCTGCACCATTAACTGCGCCCGCTGCTGCTCCAACGCAGTTAACTCTTCCAGCAACTCCTCCTGACTTCCCAGGCCAATGCTGCCGGTAAAATCGGTTACCGCAGGGACACTGCTTCTTTCGATGTTGTGCAACAGCTTCAGCGGTGCTTGCAGGCTCCTGGCCAGCCAGGCCGAGTAATCACACACCGCTCCAGTGTAATGAGAGCCATCGATACAAGAGAGTATCAATGGCGCCTTGCCGCCATTACCTGTGTTCTCATTGTTATTTTCGCTGTTGCTTACGGCCATCAATGTCCTCCAAGAACCCGCTCAATTTCCTCGGGCTTATCGTGTACGCCAAAACGGTCGACGATCGTTTCACTGGCTTCATTCAGTCCTACCAGTTCAACTTGTGCTCCCTCGCGGCGGAACTTAAGCACCACCTTATCCAGCGCATTAACCCCGGAAACATCCCAGAAGTGCGCGCGGTTGAGGTCGATCACCACCGTATCCACCACCTCTTTGAAATCAAATGAAGCGGTAAACTTATCGGCTGAATTGAAAAATACCTGCCCAATGACCTTGTAAGTGCGGCGACTCTGCTTTTCATCCAGGGAGCTGCTCACATACATAAAGTGACTGACTTTGTTGGCAAAGAAGAGCGATGCCAACAGCACACCGACAAATACACCATAGGCCAGGTTGTGAGTCCACACTACCACAACCACAGTGGCCAGCATTACCAAATTTGTAGAGAGTGGGTAGTGCTTCAGGTTGCGGATGGAGCCCCAGTCAAAGGTGCCGATAGAGACCATAATCATGACTGCCACCAGCGCCGCCATGGGGATCACAGCAACCCAGTCACTGATAAACACTACCAGTGTCAGCAGACCGATACCGGCCACCAGAGTGGAAAGACGGCCGCGGCCACCGGATTTCACATTAATAACAGACTGGCCGATCATGGCACAGCCAGCCATACCACCGAGGCTGCCCGCAGCAATATTGGCAATACCCTGACCTTTACACTCGCGGTTCTTGTCACTGGTAGTATCCGTCAGGTCGTCGACAATCGTCGCGGTCATCAGGGATTCCAGCAAGCCCACAACGGCCAGGCCTGCGGAGTAAGGAAAGATAATCTGTAAGGTTTCAAAGTTAAGCGGAACTTCTGGCCAGAGGAAAACAGGCAGAGTATCCGGCAGCTCACCCATATCGCCGACAGTGCGAATATCCAATCCCATAGTCACTGCCACTGCGGTGAGGAGCAGAATACACACCAGTGGTGATGGGACAGCCTTGCCAATCACGGGGATATAAGGGAACAGGTAAATAATCCCCAGACCCGCCGCAGTCATTGCATAGACTTCCCAGGTGCCGCCGATCAATTCCGGCATTTGCGCCAGGAATATCAATATTGCCAGGGCATTGACAAACCCTGTCACCACAGCCCGGGAGACAAAACTCATTAAGCTCCCCAGCTTCAGGTAACCCGCAATAATCTGCAGTACCCCCGTCAATAAGGTTGCCGCAAGCAGATATTGCAACCCGTGTTCTTTCACCAGGGTCACCATCAGCAGAGCCATGGCCCCGGTGGCAGCGGAGATCATTCCCGGGCGACCGCCGACAAATGCAATCACAACGGCGATACAGAAAGAGGCGTAGAGGCCGACTCTGGGGTCAACGCCCGCGATAATCGAGAAAGCGATGGCTTCGGGTATCAAAGCCAGGGCCACTACCAGGCCGGCGAGAACATCCCGACGTATGTTGCCGAACCAGTCGGCTTTGGTCGATGAGAGCAGCGAAGGAAACATAGGAGACAGCTAATTAAATTGAGATTGATCAAAAAAAGGCCGCGCACTCTACCATAAACGGCAGCAACCCCGCATGGCGTAGCCTCCCTCTCACCACTTTTCCGCTGACAAATATCAGAACTGTCCACTGCCGTACGACCGTGGACAAAGCGGACACCGGACACTTTTTGCGGACACCATCAAGAAAACCAAAAACTACAAAATTTCAAAAAATTCCTTTTATTTCAACAGGTTAAATAAAACTTAATTGTTGGCATGCTTATTGCGATACCCCTCCTAACAAGCAGATTCTTAACTCTGAATCCAAATTTCTAAAAGCCTGCATCCAAATAGCAATGACAGGCAAAACAGTAAGAGAAACGGAAAGCCGCAATGATTAGAGATACTTCCGGACAAGATACCAAGATAGAAGCCGTGCCGATTTGGAAGAACAAAAAGGTCGTCAAAGCCTCGGTATTTGCCGGTTTGACAGTGGCATTCCTGACCTGGGGTATCAACTCCTGGCACAGCAATAGCTCTGCCGACAGCACCCTCTCCCTGTCTCAAGTCAATATCGCCCAGGTCCAGCGAGGAGACCTGGTGCGGGATCTGGTGGTTCAGGGCCAAGTGGTCGCCGCAAACAGCCCCACGCTTTTCAGCCCAGCCCAGGGCATTGTGAAGTTTGCAGTGAAAGCTGGGGATACCGTTGACGAAGGGCAATTGCTGGCCACCGTCGACAGCCCGGAACTATCCAATCAGCTGGCCCAGGAAAACGCCCAACTCAACCAGCTGACGGTGAACCTGCAGCGCCAAAAAATCCAGGCCAAACGCCAGCATATGGAAAACCAGCAAAAGGCCGACCTAGCCAAAGTCAACCTCACCGCTGCCAAACGAGAATTGAGACGTGCAGAGCTGTCTATGGAAAAGCAAATTATCTCGCGGCTGGATTTTGAAAAAACCAAGGACGATATGGCCCGCGCCCAGCTGGAGTACGAACAAGCCGTACAAAATGCGGGACTGGAAAAAGAATCACTGACCTTTGAAACCCAAAACCTGGAACTCCAGGTCTCACAACAACGCCTTCAGGTAGAAGAAACTGAGCGCCGTGTACGCGAGCTGAACATTATCTCACCGGTCAACGGCACCGTCGGTAGCTTAGCTGTGGCGCAGCGCAGCGCAGTGGGCGCCAATGCGCCTCTTATTACAGTTGTCGATCTCACCAGTTTTGAACTCGAGGCCAAAGTGCCGGAAAACTATGCCGACGACCTGGGTATCAGCATGGCCGTGGTAATCAAGCTCGGTGGAAAAGAATTACCAGGGGAAATTACTGCAATCTCCCCCGAGGTCATAAACGGCCAGGTGGTCGCACGGGTTCGTTTCACTGAGAGTCAGCCGAAAAAGCTTCGACAAAATCTCCGCCTCACCGCCCGCATACTGCTGGAAAATCGCAATAACGTACTGTTGGTCAAACGCGGTGGCTTCCTCGATCAAAGCGGTGGCAACCATGCCTTTCGTTTGAACAGCGAACAACAGGCAGAGCGAGTTTCCATCCAGATAGGCGCCTTTGGCTTAAAACAGGTAGAGATTATCTCAGGCCTACAAGAGGGAGACAGAATCATTATCTCCTCTTCCGAGGAACTCGAAAATGCCCAGCTAATTGCGCTGACAGATTAACCCCGAATTCAAATTGGAGCTCGGTATAGCTCCCTAGTAAATCAATCAATAATTTAAAGTTAAAGAAAAAGGGAATATTGCAATGTTGAAAATGAACAATATCCGTAAAAGTTTCCGTACCGATACTATCGAAACTCATGCGCTGCGCGATTTCAGCCTTGAAGTTAAGGAGGGTGAGTTTGTTTCTGTAACCGGCCCCAGTGGCTCCGGTAAAACCACCTTTCTCAATATTGCCGGCCTACTGGAAACGCCCACCAGTGGAGAGTACCTGCTCGACGGTGAGAATGTCAGTAATCTCAATGACCGCCAGCGCTCACATCTGCGCAACGAAAAAATAGGCTTTATTTTCCAGGGGTTTAACCTGATTCCCGACCTAACCTTATTCGACAATATCGACGTTCCCCTGCGCTATCGTGGTTTCAATGCAAAAGAACGTCGCAAGCGTATTGAAAAAGTGCTCGAGCAGGTAGGCCTTTCTGCACGTGCTAAACACCTGCCGGCACAGCTCTCCGGTGGACAGCAGCAACGTATCGCTATCGCCCGCGCTTTAGCTGGCGAACCCCGTTTTCTGCTTGCGGACGAGCCCACCGGTAACCTCGACTCCTTAATGGCCCGCCAGGTAATGGAGCTACTGGAGTTTATTAACGAGTGGGGAACCACCATCGTGATGGTTACCCACGATCCAGAACTCGCTCGCCGTGCCCATCGCAACATCCAGATCGTGGATGGGCAGGTGTGTGATTTACGTGCGGTCCCCGAACAGCCTGCTGCCGTTACTGCTTAAGGAGTCTGCACCATGTTTGGATACTATATTTCCCTCGCCCTACGAAGTTTGCGCGGAACCCCGATTTTAAGCAGCTTAATGGTTGCCGCTATTGCAGTCGGTGTCGGCGCCTCTATGACGGTGCTGACCCTGAACTACACTATGTCCCAGAATGCTTTAAAGCACAAAGACGACGTTCTCTTTGCCGTACAGCTAGACAGTTGGGATGTTAATAAAGCTTACAAAAGTAAGAATGAAATACCCTGGCAGCTGACCTATCGGGACGCCGAAGCGTTATTGCGCTCAGATATTCCCACCCGCCAAGTTGCCATGCATCGCTACGGTTTTACCGTTGAGATTGAAAACTCTGCTATTAGACCTTTTGAATCACATACCCGGGTAACTACCCGAGACTTTTTCGCTTTGTTCGATGTGCCCTTTATTTATGGCGGCACCTGGGAGGAGTCTGCTGATAGCTCTCCTACTCAAGTAGTTGTGCTTTCCAAGCCGACAAATGACAAGCTTTTCTCTGGTCAAAATAGCGTTGGAAAGACAATAAAACTCAACGACGAACCCTATACGGTAGTGGGCGTTATCGACACTTGGGAGCCCTCACCAAAGGTATATGATGTCAACAACAGCCCGTTTGATACAGTAGAAGAGTTATTCATACCCTTTGGCTTACACCGCAAGTTGGAAATTCACAGCTGGGGCAACACCAATGGCTGGGACAATGCCGATCCGCAGGGATATGAAGAGTTTCTACAGAGTGAATATCTCTGGGTTCAATACTGGGTTGAACTTACAACTAGCGAACAAAAAGCACAGTACGAAAATTTTCTTCACGCTTATATTCAGCAAGAGAAAGCTCAAGGACGTTTCGAGCGACCACTAAAGTTTGCCTTGAGTAAGCCATCTGAGTGGTTGGTTCTCAATGAGGTACTCAGCGATGACAACCGCATTCTTGGGTGGGTTTCTTTGGCGTTTCTCTTGGTATGTATTATCAATGCCGTTGCATTATTGTTGGCAAAATTTCTACGCAAAGCACCAGAAGCTGGTGTACGTCGCGCCTTGGGAGCAAGTAGAAGTGCGATTTTCACCCAGCACTTAATTGAAAGCGCAACCATAGGAATCATCGGCGGAGTAGCAGGTATTTTTCTCGCCATACTCGGCCTTAGCGGCATTCGCTACCTGGCCATGGGCCAAATCGACACACTCCCAACTATGGATTGGGTCATGATGGTTGCGGCTATTGGCCTGGCTATTGTCGCAAGCCTATTGGCAGGTTTCTATCCAGCATTGAAGATCAGTCAAACCAACCCTTCTATCTACCTGAAAACCCAGTAAGGCCTGACCATGCTTGAATTAAAACCGATGCTGTCCGCCCTCTGGCGCAACAAAGTTTCTGCACTGCTGATTGCCCTTCAGCTTGGCTTAACCCTGGCAATTATCAGCAACACAGCAATAATAATCCAAGATAGAGTAGAAAAGATAAACCGGCCCACAGGAATCGATGTCGACAACATTATTACTATTGGGTTCATGGCAATACCAAAAGACTACGACACAATTGGGGCGGTAAGAGCCGATTTGGGGATTCTCCGCCAACTTCCAAATGTTGTCGATGCTTCGATCACTCAACAAATCCCTCTATCGCAATCAGGATCGTCTTCGGTATATCACAATAAAGCCAATCAGGAGATCGGCGGTGAGGGAGCCAACTACTATCAGGTTGATCCACACTTTATTAACACCCTAAATTTAGAGTTAGTCGCAGGTCGCAACTTTACCGAGGCAGATATGCAGGCCAGCAACTCTCACGAGGCTACAAAAAAACCTGTTGTCATTATCACCCAGCAACTTGCTGACAAGTTCTACCCCAATCAGGATCCTATAGGGCGGCCAATTTTCTCCGGTGGTAGCTCTGAACCGATGGAAATAGTCGGAGTTGTAGAACGGCACTTGGGAGCCTGGGTTGGATGGTCCAAAGCTGGCAATGTGATGTTTTACCCAGAAATAAAAAATAGGCGTTATGCAAAATATATAGTACGTACAGAGCCGGGCAAACGCGATGAGGTAATGAAGGTGTTAGCTGACAAGCTGTCTGAACGGGACCCTCAGCGAGTAATCTCTGTTGAACCACTCTCTAAGTATGTCAAGCGCAGCTATGCTATCGACAATATGATGGTTAAAGTACTTTCTATTGTTGCAGCCATGTTGAGCTTTATTGTAGCTCTTGGCATTGTAGGTCTAACCATTTTCTGGATTAATCAAAGGGCCAAGCAAATTGGTGTTAGACGTGCATTAGGGGCCACCCGTACTAATATCAGCCGATATTTCCTTATTGAGAATGGAATGATAGCGAGTCTGGGTATCGCAGTGGGAAGTGCAGCGGCACTGATTGCCAATCAATATATGGTTCGCGATTACTCACAGCCTGCTTTAACGATTGTTCCCCTAGTTGTTTGTGCACTACTTGTCCTTTTGGTCAGCCTTGCTGCTGCACTTGCCCCAGCTTTGCGAGCAGCGAATATATCACCGGCAACAGCCACTCGAAGTATTTAAACAACAACCTTGAGGGGGTGAACTACATACTCACCCCCAAATAAAGGTCAAAATTTTTTATTCACTTCGCATGATTTATTTGTCACATCCGGCGGACATGCCCAGACTACAGAAAATAAACAATAAGGACATTGATCTTGTTAAAAAAAATATCTTCTTTATTTTTTGTGGGGCTAACCTTCATTAGCCCAAACTCACAAGCTGAAAAACATCCGGTTATTGCTGGCCCACTAGTAACTGAAGAACTAGTACAACAAATTACTAGAGCCGACCAACGTTTATTTGATGCATTATTCAATAATTGTGATCTAAGAGAAGCACAAAACTTGGTTACCGATGACTTTGAAATGTACCATGACAAGTGGGGTCAAACAGCAAAGTCTGGAGAGGAGTTTGTCAATGCCATTACCAATATGTGTAAACAGCGTGAGAATGGAAATGGTATTCGTGCACGTCGTGAACTGGTAATCGAGAGTACTAAAATCTACCCTGTTAACCATTACGGTGCTATTCAGTCAGGCACCCATCGATTTTATGGCATCAATGACGACAAATCTGAGATCTTACGGGAAAGTTCACAGTTTACTCATCTCTGGAAACAGGTAGACGGAAAGTGGCAGCTCGCGAGGGTACTCAGCTTCGACCATAAACCTGCTGAGCAACATATCGCCCACTAACTCTCCCTAATCTATTTGTGGCAGGGAAAACCTGCCACAAGCACTCCCCCTCGCCATCAACACATTGCATAATAGGCGCCTTAATAGCGTGTCTTAGAAACTATGGACAAAGTACTTATTATTGACGACAACAGCAGTATCGTTTCTGCCCTGGAGATCCTGTTGTCTCTGCATGACTTGCAGCCACTTTGTGCGATTACTCCTCAAGCCGGCTTACAGCTACTACGAGAGAATAGCGATATCAACCTGGTTATCCAGGATATGAATTTCACCGCTGACACAACTTCTGGAGAAGAAGGCAAAGAACTGTTCTTTGCGATTCGGGAAATAAATCCGGACCTTCCGATTATCCTGCTGACCGCTTGGACTCAACTGGAAATGGCCGTTGAGTTAGTCAGAGCTGGTGCTGCTGATTACCTGGGTAAGCCCTGGGATGATAATAAGCTAATATCCACAATTAACAATTTATTGGAGTTGGGAGAATTACAAAAGCGCCAGCAGGCATCCCAGCAACAAGCTTTGAATGCTCGCAGCCAATTACGGGAGGACTTTTTACTACAAGACATAATTTACCGCAGCGATAAAATGCAAAAGCTGTTGGAGATGGCCACTCAAGTAGCGAAATCTGAAGTTCCCATCCTGATCACAGGGCCAAATGGGGCAGGCAAAGAAAAGATTGCTGAGATTGTCCAGGCGAACTCTTCATCTAGAGAAGGGCCTTTTATTAAAGTTAACGTAGGTGCACTGCCAGAAGATCTGATGGAAGCAGAGCTGTTCGGGGCCGAACCTGGAGCCTATACCGGCGCCGGCAATCGGGCACGGGAAGGCAGGTTTGAAGCTGCCGATGGCGGCACCCTGTTTCTCGATGAGATTGGCGAGCTGTCACCCAGTGGCCAGGTGAAATTACTGCGCGTACTACAAACCGGGGAATTCCAGCGTTTAGGCAGCAGCCAAACCCGCAAAACCAAAGTTCGGGTAATCAGTGCTACCAATAGGGATCTCCACAAGGCTATCGAGGAAGGCAAGTTTCGCCAGGATTTATTTTATCGACTCAATGTTATAGAGCTGCGCCTTCCGCCACTGCATGAGCGCCCTGAGGACATCGCCCCCCTCGCAATGAGCTTCCTCGCAGAAAGTGGTAACTCCAAAAAACTATCTCCTCAAGCATTAAATGCCCTTACTCGCTATCATTGGCCCGGCAATGTACGGGAGCTGCAAAATGTTATGCAGCGAGCGGCCGTCCTAAGTCAGGAGGATACTATCGATGAAGCCGTCCTGGCACTTCCTGAGCAAATGACAACCGATAAAGTGGAAGTGAGTTTTGAGCCCAGCCGCGAGTTGCTACAAGAGACACTATCCAACTGCAATGGCATTATTGCCCAGGCTGCACGAGAACTCGGTATGAGCCGCCAAGCGCTATACCGCCGCCTGGAAAAACACGGTATACCCTATTGATGTCGAAATATTTTTCACTTGAAGGCCGCCTTATTACAACAGCGGCCATTCCCTTAGTCGCTGGTATTACCATATCCTGGCTCGGCACTCGGGCTGGCTTTAACCCCTCGCTATCCTGGGCAGTGGGGCTTATCATTTCATTGCCGTTATTAATTATACTGGTTCGCCTTATAATTACCCCCCTAACTAGCACCCTAAAATCACTACAAAATGGCCTGCTAAATTTTCGTGACGGCGACTTCTCAATTTCCCTTGTACATCCAAAGGATAGCGAGCTCAGAAAAATAACACTGCTTTACAATGAAATTGGCGAACATTTACGTAAAGAGCGCGCTCATATTTATCAACGGGAACTCCTTTTAGACACCGTTATCCAGACATCTCCCCAAGCTCTTTTACTGGTCGATCAAAGCGATCGTATTATTTACTCAAACAGTAGTGCCAAACAACTACTCAATAATGGTAAGCCTATACAAGGGTTAATGTTACAAAACCTCCTACCCAAAAGCCCTAAAGAAATAGCTAGCGCCATTAATAGCTGGAAAAATGGACTATTTAATTACACTGATAGTAATGGACCGCACTCCATGCATATCGGGAACAATACATTTATATTGAATACCCAAAAGCATCGCTTAATCGTCTTGCGGGAAATGACCCGCGAACTAACTCGTGCGGAAGTAGAAGTTTGGAAAAAAGTTATTCGCCTGATAAGCCATGAACTGAACAACTCCCTTGCCCCGATCTCGTCTCTCGCCCACTCAGGAAAAATGCTGGTAACAAAGCCCGGCAAAGAGAAAGCCCTGGAAAAAGTATTCGATATTATTGCAGATCGCTGTAAGCATCTAACAGAGTTCACCCAAGGATATGCCTCTTTTGCAAAACTCCCTCCCCCTAGCTGCGAGGCCATAACTTGGCAAGATCTAGTCGATCGTATAATGCCAATTCAGGCCTTCTCAATTAAGGGCGCCTTACCGGATGAACCCGGTTATTTTGACCCCATTCAAATTGAACAGGCCCTGTTAAATTTGATTAAAAATTCACGAGAAGCTGGTAGTGATAGTGAGAATATTGAGCTTGAAGTCAGCACCGATATCCTTGGGCAAAAGTTAGTACTCTCCGATCGTGGCTGTGGCATGAGTGAGAAAGTGCTCGAGCAGGCTTTGCTCCCCTTTTTCTCAACTAAAGAGCAAGGTGTCGGCCTGGGCTTAGCTCTCTGCCGAGAAATCATTGATGCACACGATGGGTACATACAACTCTTGAACCGCCCCGGTGGAGGGTTACAAATTTGCCTCTGGCTACCATGGAAAAACAATAAAAATTAAATGTGCAACAAGTTATGCTACAAAAGCCATCCAGACGGGGAAATATTTTCAAACAGTGTCAACGGGAAAATTTCTCAGTGATCAAATGAACGTCACACTTTAGTTTAAAATTATGCCAAATCTCTATAATTTTATTGCGGCCTAATCATCTTAAAACGTCATCCCTCTGTAGCTAATAATAAAAAAACTGAGCTGCCACAACTCGAAATCTGACTATTTTAGTAAGTTTTATTTATGTCTGATTTCGGAACTTATAATTATCTCGGAACGCACAAGAAGGGATCATGCTAAAAATAAACAGTTTGCTCTCCGTCGGCACGCTTGCACTGAGCCTGATGACAGTCAATGCCCACGCCGTTAACTCATCTCAAAAGGGTGGTGATCAAGTCGACTTGGTTATTGCCAATGAAGCCAAATTAATTGATATGCTCAAGCGCTCTGGGCGCATCAGCCAAGATGCCTCTATTGCAGAAGCTGAACGCACTTTAAAGGTTTACTTAAAAGAGCGGGCCACCCATAGCATTAATGGGGCTCAAGATCTTTCCAGCGATACCGTAACGATGATGCGCGATGCCCGAGGAGGACATCACCCCCGGCTTAAAAGGGGCAAAGGCCCCCTTCACCGCAACCATGGCAGCCGCCACCCTAGAAACATTCAACTAGAGAGCTACGACGGTGAAGCCCAAACTGCACGGGTTCTCGCTATATTGATGGAGTTCCCCGATTTTCCCCATAACAGCATCGAGCCCGGGGAAAGTGATATGTACTACGCGGATTACGCCGCTGAACATTACGCTGACTTACTTTTCTCCCAAAACGGCTTTGAAGGCCCCAATGGGGAAAACATGCTATCCATGCAACAGTTTTACTGGCAGCAATCCGGTAACAGCTACTCAGTTGAAGGCTCTGTAGCAGGTTGGTATATGGCCAGCCAACCTGCAGCTTTTTACGGCAATAACACTGATGGTGATGCTCGCTCCCTAATACGTGAGGCCCTGGAAGCTGCAGCTGCCGACCCCACAGTAAACCTGTCAGATTTTGATATTGAAGACCGTTACGACTTGGATGGTGATGGCGATTTTTGGGAAGCAGATGGTTTGGTAGACCACATCATGATCTTCCACTCCTCGGTTGGTGAAGAAGCAGGTGGCGGGCAACTGGGTGAAGACGCCATTTGGTCTCACCGTTGGAACCTTGGCGGAGTCTATTCACTTGAAGGAACTACTGCGGAGGTAGATTACTGGGGCGGCACTATGGCTGCTTATGATTACACCATTCAGCCGGCGGACGCCGCTGCAGGGGTTGTCAGCCATGAATATGGCCATGATTTGGGCTTGCCCGATGAATACGATACCGATGGTAGCGGTCGCGGTGAACCCGTCTCCTCCTGGTCCATTATGTCCAGTGGTAGCTGGGCCGGTATTATTCCGGGTTCAGAGCCCACCGGCTTCTCTGCCTATGCCAAGGAATACCTGCAACACAACCATGGTGGGAACTGGCTTCATGGTGAAACTATTGCACTAGATGAAATTCCTCGCCGCGGTATCGAGTTGCTACTCGATGAAGCGGTTAATAAGGGGACCAATAACGATGCAGTCCGAATTGACCTACCGGCAAAACAAGAAATAGTTACCGAACCCAGCAGTGGAGAATACGCCTACTTCAGCGGTAGCGGCAACAACCTGCAAAACTCTATGACAATATCTGTTGATCTGAGCAATGCAGAAACAGCAAGCCTCTCTTTCAAAGCTTGGTACGACATTGAGCTGGATTGGGATTACGCCGCGATCATGGTAGATTCCGGTGATGGCTTTGTCTCCATTCCTGGTTCAGCAACTACAGATACCAACCCCAACGGCACCAACCCAGGTAATGGTATTACTGGTAGCTCCGAGGGCTGGATTGACGTTGCATTCGATCTAGGCGCTTACGCCGGGCAAGAAATTAGCCTTTCACTTGCCTATATTACTGATGGCGCCGTAGCGAATTCAGGTCTTTTTGCCGATGACATCAGCATCGAAATTGATGACACAACATTCCTTTTCGATGATGCTGAAACTGATGGCAACTTTAGCCTTGCAGGCTTTAGCCGAAACCCAGGCTATCTCGAGCACGATCACTACTACTTACTCGAATGGCGTACGCATCGCGGCGTTGATGCCGGATTGGCACATGTGAATGTAGCCGGCGAGATGCTCACTTTCACAGAAGGCCTCTTGGTTTGGTACGTAGATTCCAGCTACGATAATAACTGGGTTGGCGTACACCCAGGAAACGGCTTCCTCGGAGTTGTTGATGCCGACCAAAATGTATTGAGATGGAGTGATGATTCCGTTGCCAGTACCCGCTATCAGGTTCACGATGCCACATTTAACATCGAAAGAGCCGACGACATGGTTCTGGATTTACTCGAGGACTACGGCATACTCTTAAGTGACACTCACAACCGCCGCTACCCATTGTTTAATGACACCCGGAGCTATAGCAGCGAAGAAATACCAGATGCCGGCCGCGCTATCACACCTTACGGCTTAAAGGTTCGGGTCGTATCTCGCAGCGGAGATAAATCTGTAGCTAAAATACGCGTAACCAAGTAAAGAAGTAAAAACAGACGGCGCCTACATGGCGCCGTCTCCAATTTAACAAATAGAATAAGATTCCCGCTTAAAACAAAGCCTTTAATTTGAGCAAAACTCCCCTCTCCAGCTAACCTGAATGCCAGAAACTTATTTTCATCATTCAGGCGTTCATTTATGGAAAAGCCTCTAGACAACTCCCGCCGCCACTTTCTTAAGCTTTCAGGAACATCGCTACTTTTAATTCCTGCCACATTTATCGCAGCACCCTCAGCTCAGGCCCAAATCAAAGCGCAAAAAGACAAAGTAAATTACCAGGATACTCCCAAGGATGGGAAAAAGTGCGTGGACTGTCAGCTATTTGAGCCCCCCAATGCCTGCCTGGTTGTGGAGGGCGATATCAGTCCCGAAGGGTGGTGTAGCTTATTTGTTTTGAAGCAGGGCAACCCAGTTTCAAATTAAGCTGGGACCCGCTGTTCACCGCGCAATTTAATCACGTCCGCGCGGGGCGGAAGACCAAACATACGGCTGTATTCACGACTGAAATGAGAGGGGCTCTCATAGCCAACCCGATAGCTGGCGGAAGCCGCTTCCAGTCCCTCAGTCAACATTAGGCGTCGCGCCTCATGTAAACGCAGCTTTTTCTGGAACTGCAACGGGGACATGCGCGTGATCTGCTTAAAGCTGTGATACAGAGATGACTCACTCATATTGGCCTGGTCGGCCAAGTCACTGATACGCAGCGGTTCTGAGAAACGGTCTTTTAGCACCTCAATCACGCGGGATACCCGGTTCGCCTGGCTATCTACCATGGCAAACTTGCGCATCCGCGCGCCAATCTCCCCCATCAGGGCGCGATAGATAATCTCACGCCGGGCTAATGGCGCCAGTATCGGGACATCTTTAGGGCTATCCAGCAAGGAGACCAGCCGGTTTAGCGCATCAAGCATACCGTAATCCATTTTGGTCAGGCACAGGCCGCAGCTGACTTCGGGACAGTCGTAGCCAGCCTCCACACCCGGCGCCTTATCACCCAGCTCCATAACCAGGTCTGCCACCTCTTGCGGGTCGATCGTTATCTTTACCCCGAGGAACGGTGTATCCAGGGAAGCATCTTCAACACGCCCCAGGATCGGTAAGTGCACTGAGGTTGCCACATAGCTCAGCGGCATATAGGAAATTTCCCGGTCTCCCAGCTCCAAGGTCTTGCGGCCTTGAATAATAAAATTCAGGGACGGTGTATACACCGATGCCGCACAGGCTCCCGGCTCATTGCAGCGAATCAGGGAGAGACCACCCAGTACCGTTTCATTTAATCCCTGTTCCGGTGCCTGACGCATCAGGGAGGCAATCAGCTTCTGCCGTATCGACTCCATATCCATGGCGACAGAGTTAAATTCCGCTCTTTTTTCAATGCTCATATGCTCCCCTTGTGCCCGCTAACAATTCCACGACTCAACACGAAGTGGCACAGAGTATACGGAGTTTTAGGCAATTTCCGTGTAGTTTTGCAGGATTGGGCAATCACTGTGCAGTAATAGGTAACTATAACCGATTAATAGCCCTACAGTCACTGTAATATCTTAATCACTTTTTGCGATAACTAGTTATATATCCAGTTCTTTACACATCCAACAGAATGTGATCCTTCCAACCCAAAAGCACGTCTTAAGTAGAAATAGGCAATCAATTAACAGTTCCCGGATACCGCAACCAACTTGGCCACCGCTAGAGTTACACCCTTACTGGGAGAAGCACCCAATAGCCCTTCCCCCTCCGTAGCAAAGGGAGTACACGCGTAATGGTAAGAAAATTAACGACGGTTTTATTCGGCGTATCCGCACTGGTACTCGCCGGCTGCAACAGTGACGCACCCAGCGGTCAACAACCGCCTCCCCCAGCCGTGGAGGTCGCCCAGGTATCTGCAGGAAATACGACATTGTGGCGCAGCTTTACCGGCCGTGTGGCAGCCCCAGAAACCGTTGAACTGCGCCCACGGGTTAGCGGTTATATCGACAAGGTTTCATTTGCCGAGGGAACTCTGGTCAAGCAGGGCGATATCCTGTTCACCATTGACCCCCGCCCTTACCAGGCCCGCGAACGCGCCGCCCGCGCAGACCTGGCTCGGGTTCGCAGCGACCTCTCCTATAGCGAGAAGCAAGCCGGCCGGGCAAAACAGCTACTCAACAGCAAAGCCATCTCCCGCGAGGAATACGACCGGCGTATCGCTTCGCGAGATTCGGCCCGAGCGGCTCTCAGCGCCGCCGAAGCAGCACTGGAAAATGCCCACTTGGACCTTCAATACACTGAAGTTAAAGCACCAATAAGTGGCCGAGTAAGCCGCGCCCTGGTTACTCAAGGCAATCTCGCCAATGCCGACAGCACCCTGCTGACAACGCTGGTCTCTGTCGACCCAATGTACGTGTATTTCGAAAGTGACGAACAGACTTTTGCTAAGGGCCGCGACTTACTTAATAGCGGGCAAAAACCTGCTGTGCGCGTAGGTCTCGCCGGTGAGCAGGGCTATCCACACAGTGGAGAGTTGGACTTTATTGATAACCGCTTGAACAGCCATACCGGCACTATTCAGTTCCGCGCTGTGGTTAACAACAGGGACGGCTTTTTCAGACCGGGGCAATTTGCCCGGGTGGAAATGCCAATTGAAGAGGTTTCACAGGCAGTTTTAATCAATAGCAAAGCGGTTCTTACCGATCAGGACCGCCGCTATGTCTACATCGTCAACGACAGTAATGTCACCGAAAAGCGCCCCGTGGT
Organism: Microbulbifer sp. ABM4_008; assembly: GCF_056311705.1. Classification (NCBI taxonomy): domain Bacteria; kingdom Pseudomonadati; phylum Pseudomonadota; class Gammaproteobacteria; order Cellvibrionales; family Microbulbiferaceae; genus Microbulbifer; species Microbulbifer sp. ABM4_008. The sequence continues at coordinate 4,118,945 of NZ_CM149970.1, forward strand.
CGCTGGCCAACGCCAAGGTGACCTTGTGGTTATCCGCAGCGGCCTGGAGCCCGGCGAGAAAATTGTGGTGAATGGCCTGCAAAAGATTTTCTTCCCGGGCATGCCCGTCGCACCGGAAATGGTGGCCATGCAGGAGCAGGTAAAGGCGACCCAAGTCGCTGGCCACTAAACAAAGAGCAAGGGGCTTGCCGAAGTGAGCCCATACATTCAGCTAATCCTATCAATGGAATCCGAGCGGCTGACTGAGTCGCTCTCGGAGTAGCAGTATATGAATTTTTCCCGTTTCTTTGTCGACAGACCGATATTTGCATCCGTGTTGTCGATCATTATTTTCGTCGTCGGCCTGATCAGTATTCCCTCACTGCCGGTCAGCGAATATCCCGAAGTTGTACCCCCCAGCGTGCAAGTGAGTGCTCGCTATCCTGGCGCTAACCCTAAGACGATCTCAGAAACTGTGGCCACGCCGCTGGAAGAAGCGATTAACGGCGTGGAAAATATGATCTACATGAAGTCAGTGGCTGGCAGTGATGGCACCCTGACTTTGAACGTGACCTTTGAGTTGGGCACCGACCCGGACCAAGCCCAGGTACAGGTGCAAAACCGGGTATCCCAGGCCCTGCCGCGCCTGCCTGAAGATGTCCGCCTGCAAGGTGTTACTACCCAGAAGCAGTCGCCAAACCTGATGATGGCGGTGCACCTGATTTCACCGGACGACAGCCTCGACGCTACCTATATTCGCAACTACGCCGTACTGCATATTCGCGATGAGCTATCGCGCATTCCCGGCGTGGGTCTTGCCGCCGTATTCGGTTCCGGTGACTACGCCATGCGCTTGTGGGTGGACCCGCAGAAAGCCGCCGCCGTAGGCATTACTGCTGCCGATATTGTCAGTGCCGTGCGTGAGCAGAACGTACAGGTTTCCGCCGGCCAGATCGGCGCCTCCCCCATGCCGAACGGCTCCGACTTCCTGATTTCCATTAACGCCAAAGGCCGCCTGGAAAGTGAAGAGGAGTTTGGCGATGTTGTACTCAAGACCGGCAATAATGGTGAGATCACCCGCCTGAGAGATGTGGCCCGTGTAGAGCTGGCCTCTTCCCAGGACTCCCTGCGCGCCCTGCTCAACGGCCGCCAGGCTGTCGCCATCCCTATTTTCCAATCCCCCGGCTCCAACTCACTGGAGGTTTCTGCGGCGGTACGGGAGAAAATGGCTGAACTGGATGATCAGTTCCCGGAAGGCCTCAAGTGGGAAGTCGCTTACGACCCCACGGTTTTTGTTAGCACCTCCATCAGCTCAGTGATCAAGACCCTACTGGAAGCCGTGCTGCTCGTGGTTCTGGTAGTTATCCTGTTCCTGCAAACCTGGCGCGCCTCATTGATCCCACTGTTGGCCGTGCCGGTATCTATTGTCGGCACCTTTGCGGTGCTGTTGATGTTGGGCTTCTCAATCAACACCCTGACCTTGTTCGCTATGGTGCTGGCCATCGGTATTGTGGTGGATGACGCCATTGTGGTGGTGGAAAACGTCGAGCGGAATATCGAGGAGGGACTGACACCTTTAGCCGCTGCCCACCAGGCCATGCGAGAGGTGAGCGGTCCAATTGTCGCGATCAGCCTGGTGCTCTGCGCGGTGTTTGTGCCCATGGCATTCCTGGACGGCATCACCGGCCAGTTCTACCGCCAGTTTGCCACCACTATTGCCATCGCCACCATTATCTCCGCGATCAACTCTCTGACTCTATCTCCGGCTCTGGCGGCAACTCTGTTGAAGCCTCACGGCGCCAAACCGGATATGCCCGCGCGGATTATTGAGCGTTTGTTCGGCTGGATATTCCGCCCGTTCAACCGCTTCTTCCAGCGCAATTCCGAGCGTTACCAGCGGATCGTTGGTGGTAGCCTCAAGCGTCGCGGTATCGTATTTGGTGTTTACCTGATATTGCTCGGCGGTACTTTCGCCCTGTTCCAACAGGTCCCCGGCGGCTTTATTCCGGTTCAGGATAAGACTTACCTGGTGGGTAGTATCCGCCTGCCGGAAGGTGCCTCCCTGGATCGCACCGAGGAAGTTGCTCGCCGCGTGAGTGAATTGGCCCTGGAAACAGAAGGTGTTGCCAACGCCGCGGCCTTTGTCGGCTTCAATGCCCTGCAAGGTACCAACACTCCCAACGTGGGCACGGTATTTATCCTGTTCGACGATTTCGATGAACGTGAGCGCAGTGCCCAGGAAATCGCTGCGGAGCTAAATGGCAAGATCTCACAGATCAAGGAAGGCTTTGCCATGACCTTTATGCCGCCGCCCATCTTCGGACTGGGTGCCGGTTCCGGCTACTCCCTCTATGTTCAGGACCGTCGCGGTGCTGGCTACGGTGAGTTGCAAAACGCCACCAATATGTTGGCTGGCGCCCTGAGCCAAGCCAGCGGCCTCAGCTACCCCTTCAGCTCCTACCAGGCCAATGTGCCGCAGATGGACGCGGAAGTGGATCGACTACAGGCCAAGGCTCAAGGTGTGCGCATGGACGACTTGTTCGGCACCCTGCAGCTCTACTTCGGCTCTATGTATATCAACGACTTCAACCTTTTCGGCCGCACCTACCAGGTCGTTGCCCAGGCTGATGCACCCTTCCGCGATGAAGTGCAGGATCTCGATAATCTCTACACCCGCAATATGAATGGGGAGATGGTGCCCATCAGCACCATGGTGACCCTGCGCCAGAGTTACGGACCAGACCCGGTGATCCGATACAACGGCTATCCGGCAGCCGACCTGATGGGGCAGTCCGATCCCAGCATGTTGTCCTCTTCCGAGGCACTGGCAGCGGTTGAGCAGGTTGCCAGCCAAGCCCTGCCACCGGGCATGCAAATCCAGTGGACCGACCTCAGCTTCCAGCAGGTCAACCAGGGCAATGCCGCCATGGTGGTTTTCCCTCTCGCAGTACTACTGGTATTCCTGGTGTTGGCCGCCCTCTATGAAAGCTGGGTAATGCCACTGGCGGTGATCCTGATCGTGCCCATGTGTCTGCTGGCTGCACTATTCGGTGTCTGGGCTACTGGCGGCGACAACAATGTATTTGTTCAAGTCGGGCTGGTTGTACTGATGGGGCTGGCTTGTAAGAACGCTATTTTAATCGTGGAATTTGCTCGCGAACTGGAAATGGAAGGCAAAGGCACTGTCGAGGCTGCACTGGAAGCCTGCCGCCTGCGTCTGCGCCCGATCATTATGACTTCAGTCGCCTTTATTGCCGGTGTTGTTCCACTGGTATTGGCCGGCGGCGCTGGCGCTGAGGTGCGCAATGCCATGGGCATTACCGTATTTACCGGCATGATCGGTGTAACCCTGTTTGGCCTGTTCCTCACTCCGGTATTTTATGTTGCCCTGCGCAAGATTGCCGGCGGCAAACTATCAGCTGCCCGTCACGCAGATAGTCAAGAAAGCAATTTACCCTTAGAGCACGCGACTAATACTTAACCCCGCTTATCCCGGGCGCACCAACACTATGCGCCCGGGCTTTTTCTACTTGCGCTTCTCCTTTTTCCAGCGGGCTCCAGGAAAAACAATCACATACAAGCGGATCAACAAGCCCATTGGCACACAAATCAAAATCACAATAACTCCTAAAACAGCACGCATATAATCACTGCCTTCTTCGTGTTTCTCAGCGTGATCCCACAGGTAGGATTGGTAACAGTGATCGGGCCCATCAATCGGCTTCAGGGTATAGTTAATTACCCGCTCCAGAAACCTCCAGTAACGCCGAAAACGTGTTTCTGTCACCCTTGAGAAATAGCCACAGCGCGCAGATATAGTTGCATCAGGATTGCCGCCAGCAATGGCATTGCCCAATTGATCCACCGCAACAATAACATTCCAAAGCCAGCTTTTATTGGCACCTTTCATTACCAGCCTATTTATTGACGGATAACCCTCCTCCCTAATACCCCCAGCCCTAGGGTTTGGCATCCACAGTAAAACAATCACCAATGAAAGAATAATCCATAAAAACACGAGCGTGCACACAAACGCTTTTTCGTAAGAAAATCAAGTTCCGCCGAACTTCAGTGGCAAAAGCCGCGTTCGTCTAGACTTTCTCCGAACGGCAATAAATCCATGCCGTTAAAAAATACTTCAGATTATCGAGATCTCTTCCTAAAAGATGTTGCATGTCGCCACGATTGCCACCCACTCGGAAAGGATGCTTCCTGTCCTGCTGGAATCCGCCAACCGCAACGGCGTGTCATTATCTATCCTTGGGCACAATTATCCTTGGAAAGATTTCTCTTCCAAAATAGACATCTTAATGCCTTTCTTTAGATCCCTACCGGAAGAGGATATCGTCTGCTACCTGGATGGTTTCGATTCACTAATACTGCCATCAATCAAACACTTAGAAAAAAAATTTCTCACCTTTGGCAAGGAAATTATTTTTTCCAATGATTACGAACATAGCGGTATACAAGGATTTTTTGAAAGAAAATTTTTCCCCAGCGAGTGTGTTTTTTCTACAGGTGTCTTTATAGGCAAAAATATAGCGCTACAAAACCTTTTCCAGACCGCTCGTAAGATGTACCCCAATTACTCTGATGACCAAAAAATTCTTAGGCACTATTATGCACACCAAAACTGCACACAAATAGGTATCGACGGCGAAAGCCAACTTTTTTTTAACTTTGATGCCGCCAATCCAAGTTTCAATCTACTAAGCCAAGTAAGCAAAATTCACAACGAAGAAATATACCTACACAATGGAGAAACTCCGAGTATTATTTCATTCCCTTGCAGCTGGTTTGCTATTGGCATCAAGAAAAAACTCAATGTGCTTCTGGAAAAACTCGGGTACGAATACAACCCAGGAATTAACATCAAAGGTACTTTCCATGGCCTGAAGTACTATATTGGCACCTCGATTAAAGAGAGTATCAAAACACTATTAAAATAGCCCCAAATCACCCAGCCAATACTCCCTTCAATCGCAGATAACCTTTATATCGATCAATAAAAGCTATAACTTAATTCAAACGGTGAATAAGGCCCTTCACACCAATCACCGGTATCCAATTGATAGCAGTGCACACCCTCGGCAATACAGTTATCGAGACTTCCCATATAGGGATCACCGGCCAGGCAAAAACGCGGGAATGCAGTAAGTTCATCCGGTGGCACCGGAGTGGTTTTGTAGGTGTAGTAAGTTGCCGTGCCGGTTAAGTCATAACCGAAACCGTCAGCCACGCAGCCCGCCAGGGACTGCGCTACAAGAATAAGAATAAAAACAACGCTAATTTTCATAGGAAATACAACGCCTTCCACCGGAAATGTCAAAACAACGGGCACTGGGTGGGCAAATAGAACCCGGCGCCAGCTCCTCAGAATCCCCCGGGCAGCTTGTTGGAGATGCAGGCGCATCTGGCACATGGGAGGAATGAGAAGAGTGAGAAGAGGGATAACCCCGGTATTCCGCATGGCGGGGAATTGGCGGGCTTACGGGATAAACCACTTGATTGCGCGTATCGGGGGTTCCACAACCCTCAAGGAATACACCCATCGACAATGCAGAAATAAATATCGCAAACTTTTGCATGGTAGCGCTCCGTATCAGCACCGCGCGGACAGAGTCCACGCACTTTTAGATCCGGCTATTTCGCAACAGCTCCACACTGGGCTCGGCTACTATCGTTAGTAAACCCGCAATATAGGGAAAAACCAGGCCATGGAGTCCTGCAAGCTATCTACGCAATCCGCCGCCTCGCATTCGCTTTTGGCGGTAAGGGGTTGTGGGTATTTTGTGTGGTTACTGCCGACTTCCACAAAGCTGGCGCTTTGTCCGGCAGCCTCTGCCTCATAAAAGAAAGGGTCTTCACCCTCCACTTCGTCCGCAGGCAAAAACAAGCAGCCCTGCATCGCAAATACCGCCACAAGCGGCAACGCGAATTTCCTTGTAGGTCCCATAATCCGACACCTCACATTTTCAGTGCTGCGATGATAGTAGCCTCTCTGTGAGTCTAGCTGCCGAGGCATTAGCAGCCAGCAACCCAGAATCGATTTGCGCGTAAATCATCTTATTGTTGTTTTACGCGGCGAATATTTCATTTCCACTTAAAGGCTCCTTAGTCCTGACTATAAAAAAAGCGGCCGATTGGCCGCTTTTTTTACTGGCTTTAACTCGCTGGCAATTACAGCAACAGTCTGCGCACATCCGCCAGCACGCTGACCAAGTAAGTCATAAAGCGTCCGGCATCTCCGCCATTTACCGCGCGGTGATCGTAGGAGAGCGCCAAGGGCAACATCTGCCTAGGCTCAAAGTCCTTACCGTTCCACACCGGCTTCATCGCCAGCTTGGAAACACCGAGGATACCAACTTCCGGAGAATTGACGATCGGGGTGAATCCGGTGCCGCCGATAGCCCCCAAACTGGAAATGGTAAAGCAGGCACCCTGCATCTCGTTGGGCTTCAGCTTGCCATCGCGGGCTTTCAGGGCCATTTCAGTGGCCTCTGCCGCCAGCTCGTACAGGCCTTTCTTATCCACATCGCGGATAACCGGCACCATTAAGCCTTTTGGAGTATCTACTGCCATACCCACATGCACATAGTCCTTGCGCACAATGTGCTCGCCATCGTTGTGCAGGGACACATTAAAGCTCGGCTCTGCACGCAGGGCCGCAGCTACCGCTTTCAGCAGGAAAGGCACTGGAGTGAGCTTCACTCCGCGCTTCTCCGCCTCGACCTTCATGGACTTGCGGAAGGTTTCCAGCTCTGTGATATCCGCATCGTCAAACTGGGTGACGTGAGGCACGTTGAGCCAGTTGCGTGACATGTTGGCTGCGGTAATCTTGTGGATCTTGCTCATCGGCTCCACATTCACCGGGCCAAACTGGCTGAAGTCGATATCCGGCATCTTGGCGATGCCAATTCCACCGCCGACACCAACCGCGCCGCTCTCAGCTTTCTTCACCTGCTCGCGGATGTAATTGTGCAGATCGTCCTTGGAGACCCGGTTGCGCGGGCCGGTAGGCTTCACCTTATTCAAGGTAACACCCAACTCGCGGGCCAGTTTGCGCACGGCGGGGCCGGCGTAAACCTGGGCTGCTGCGGTGAGGTTGCGCTCCAGCTGATAGTCTTTCTGCGGCACTGCCGGGGGCTCAACAGACGCAGCTGCCTGCTGTGGCGCGCTCTCGGCAGGCGCTGTCGCTGCAGGGGCTGCAGCTGTAGCCGCAGACTCGGCGGCGCCTGCAGTAACTACTTTCAACACGCCCAAGGTGTCACCTGTGGAAACCTTGTCGCCTTCTTTAACCGCGATAGAAACCACGGTACCGGCGCTGGGGGAAGGCACATCCATAGAGGCTTTATCGCCTTCCACCACAATCAGGGAGTCCCCCTCTTCAACCACATCACCGGGCTGTACACTGATCTCGATCACATCAACCGCATCGGCACCGCCCAGATCCGGGATCTGGATCGTTTCCTCTTTCGGCTCGCCGCTCGCCGCTGCCGCAGGAGCTTCAGCCACAGGCTCTGCAACTGGTGCAGCTTCTTGCTTGGCGGGGGCCGCAGCGGGCTCCTCTGCCGGCGCTTCCGCCACATCGGTTTCGATTTCCCCAATCACGTCGCCTTCAGAGACCTTATCGCCCTCTTTCACGCTGATGCTGAGGATTTTGCCAGCCACTGGGGCTGGCACATCCATGGAGGCTTTATCGCCCTCCACCACAATCAGTGAATCCTCTTGCGCGACGGTATCGCCGACAGCAACAGAAATTTCAATCACATCCACCTGATCGGCACCACCGAGATCAGGCACTTTAATGACTTTTTTTGCCATAGGAGTTCTGCCTTCTCTTAGCTGATGCGCGGGTTAACTTTTTCGGCGTCGATATTGAGCTTCACGATTGCTTCCGCAACCTCTTTCGCATCAATAACGCCCTGCTTGGCCAAGCCATTCAGTGCGGCAATTACCACGTAGTTGCGATCCACTTCGAAGAAGCGACGCAGCTGCTCGCGGCTGTCACTGCGGCCGAAACCATCGGTACCCAGGGTGGTCAGTTCACCGTCGATAAATTCGCGCAGTGGCTCCACATAGGAACGGATGTAGTCGGTGGAGGCGATAACCGGAGAGGTATTGCCTTCGAACTGCTCGGTGATCCAGGCTTTGCGCGGCTCGGCTTCCGGGTGCAGCATATTCCAGCGCGCCACATCCTGGCCTTCACGGGCCGATTCCACAGCGGAGGTGAGGCTCCAGACATCGGAGGTCACACCGAACTGGTCGGCGAGGATATTCGCCGCTGCCAGTACTTCGCGCAAAATAGTACCGCCACCAATCAGCTGTACATGTTTCTTCGCCGCTTTGCCCTTGGCCCCTTTCTTGACGTTGGACTGCAGCTTGTAGATACCGCGAATAATGCCCTCTTCCACGCCCTGAGGCATTTCCGGCTGCAGGTAGTTTTCGTTCTCGATAGTGATGTAGTAGAAGAGGTTCTTCTGCTCTTCGTACATCTCTTTCAAGCCGCGCTGCATAACCACCGCCAGCTCATAACCGTAAGCCGGGTCGTAACTGCGGCAGTTGGGGATAGTGGAGGACAGTACGTGGCTGTGGCCATCCTGGTGCTGCAGACCCTCACCGTTCAAAGTGGTACGGCCAGCAGTAGCACCGATCAGGAAGCCGCGCGCCTGCATATCGCCAGCGGCCCAGGCCAGGTCGCCGATACGCTGGAAACCGAACATGGAGTAGTAGATATAGAAAGGCACCATCGGCACGCCGTGGTTGCTGTAGGCCGTGGCCAGCGCCATCCAGGTGGACATAGCACCGGCTTCGTTGATGCCCTCTTCCAGCACCTGGCCTTTCTTATCTTCCTTGTAATACATGATCTGGCCGTGATCCACCGGGGTGTAGCGCTGCCCCTGGGAGGAATAGATACCCAGCTGGCGGAACAGGCCTTCCATACCAAAGGTACGGGCTTCATCGGGAACGATCGGCGCAATGTTCTTGCCGATATTCTTGTCTTTTACCAAGGCCGCGATAGCGCGGACAAATGCCATGGTGGTGGAGATTTCGCGCTCACCGGAGCCTTTGGTCAGTGCGCTGAAGGCATCGAGACCGGGAACTTCCAGTTTCGGGCACTCAACCGGGCGACGGGGAACCGGACCGCCCAGGGCCTTGCGGCGTTCCGCCATATATTTCATTTCCGGGCTGTCCGGAGATGGGCGGTAGTAAGGGACCTCTTCCAGCTCTTTATCGGTGAGCGGAATGGCAAAGCGATCGCGGAAACGCTTGAGGGAATCCAGATCCAGCTTCTTCACAGAATGGGTATCCATCGCCGCTTCACCGGCGGAGCCTAAGCCGTAACCTTTAACGGTCTGGGCCAGGATCACGGTGGGCTGGCCTTTGTGGGCCATCGCCGCTGCGTAAGCTGCGTATACCTTGTAAGGATCGTGGCCGCCGCGATTGAGCTTCATAATCTCATCGTCGGACATATCCTTAACCAGCTCCAGCAACTCCGGGTATTTGCCGAAGAAGTGCTCGCGGGTATAAGCACCGCCGTTGGCCTTGAAGTTCTGCATCTCGCCATCGACCACTTCGTCCATGACTTTCTGCAACAGGCCTTTGTCATCTTTCTCTAGCAGCGGATCCCACAGGCGGCCCCAGAGTACTTTGACAACATTCCAACCGGCACCGCGGAATACGCCTTCCAGCTCCTGCACGATCTTACCGTTGCCGCGTACCGGGCCGTCCAGACGCTGCAGGTTACAGTTAACCACGAACACCAGATTTTCCAGTTGCTCGCGGCCGGCCAGGGAAATTGCGCCCAGGGTTTCCGGCTCGTCACACTCACCGTCACCAAGGAAAGCCCACACCTTGCGATCGCCGCGCGGGGACAGGCCGCGGGCAGACAGGTAGCGCATAATGTGCGCTTGGTAAATCGCCTGAATCGGCCCCAATCCCATGGAGACCGTGGGGAACTGCCAGTACTCCGGCATCAGCCAGGGGTGCGGGTAAGAGGAAAGGCCATTGCCGTTCACTTCGCGGCGGAAGTTGTCCAGCTGCTCTTCATCGAAACGCCCTTCCAGGTAGGAGCGGGCATAAATACCCGGTGCACTGTGACCCTGGAAGAAAATCAGGTCGCCGCGCTCTTCACCTTCATTGCCACGGAAGAAGTAGTTGAAGCCCACATCGTAGAGTGTGGCCGCAGAGGAGAAACTGGAGATATGGCCGCCGAGGCCATCGTCATTCTGGTTGGCACGTACCACCATCGCCAGGGCATTCCAGCGAATCAGGGAGCGAATGCGGCGCTCCATAAATAAGTCGCCAGGCATACGCTTTTCCGCATTGGGCGGAATGGAGTTGCGATAGGGAGTGGTGATTGCCGCAGGCAATTGTACGCCTACATCGGTAGCGCGGTCAGACAGCTGCTTCAGGAGGAAGGCTGCGCGTTCTTTGCCGCTATAGCGGATAACCGCTTGCAGCGCGTCCAGCCACTCCTGCGTTTCGAGGTTATCGGTATCTTCGTGCATCAAGTGCTCCTCGGCGAATTAGGCGACGTCGAGTCGGTCTATTTCTCAAAAATCGGTACGCGGGCAAACTACAGCGCGAGCAAAAAAAAGCTTCCTTTTTTTCTTGGTTCCGCCAATTCACCAACTTTGTTGGCGTAAATGCAAAGTTTGTGAATCTTTACTCGAATATGACGGTGAGGAAAGCGGCGCAATTAATTGCCGCAAGTGCCTAGTTTGACTGTGATTATTTGTTCCGGGGCCCGCGCAGACTGGCGGACAAAACCCCATCCCCGGTTGTTAGCGGAGGGAATTGTAGTATTACTACAAAAAATTTTCCAGATAGGACGGTTAGTAACAAATAAAACAAAAGAGCAAAACAATTATTTGCCGTTTGGCCGTTTCACCGGAACATTTAGTGGAATTTTTGAGAAAATGAACTACAAAATCGAGTCTCAAACAAAGACATCAGTCACAGCTGAACCAGCTCCCCACCGGGTTGATATTCAGCGTAGACCAAGTAACGCAGCGGGCCACCAGCCGCCAGGGCATTAAAGGGGTAACAAGTCACCAGCAATAAACCCCGCTCGGCAAAGATCGGCAAACGCTCTCTCTCACTGTCCACAATTCGCATTTCCGCAACCCGATAAGTATGCCAGCGTCCGCGTTTATCCTGCAGGTAAATGGAGGTACCCCGCCTGACACGCTCTAATCCCGCAAAGTGAGTATCCCGGTGTGCGGCAATAACCGTGGTGCGAGGCTCGCCAGGATTGCCGGACCCAGCTAAGAGACCAGGGCCGAAAGCCAACGCCTGGCCACTACCGCCGCTGAGAACAATTAATGGCGACTGTCCTTCCAACTTTAACTTGGCCACTGGCCAGGTGTCCGCCCAGGGCCAGGGCTTTTGCAGAGCCCCGCCCTGTAGCTGTTCTTCCCAAGCACTATTAATCAACACTTGGGCCAATTCTGCCTTGGCCAGGAGCCAGCTGGCGGAACCCAGCTGCCACAAGCCCGTTCCCAAGCAAAGCATAAAGAGCAGTGAGCGAGCCACGCTTACACACCTCCCCGTTGCAGAGGATTAGCGCCGCTGGGTTGACGGGGGTCCGGTAAAACCCTGCGCAGGAAGGAGCGCAGGGCTCGGGTCAAGTTGCTGCGCAAGGCCCGACCGCGCTGGAAGATCGCCGCAAACATCAACAATACCGCCGCTGCCAATAACTGCCCGTAGAGACCTGTAGCAGTTTGCGGATAGGCCTGGCGCTGTAGCACTTGCCCTTTAGCCATCATATTGGTGACCGAGCTGCGAGATAACTTCTCTTCAGCGCTGCGTACAACTTCCTCTTCAACTGCAACAAAACTGGTATAGGGGCTGGCAAGTTGATGCCTCAGGGCAATCTGTAAAATCTGTTCGCGCAGAGCCAAGCCCGCATCCGACTGCTCTCCAGACTGAAGCTGCCGGTCCCGCAGAGAATCTATCTTGCTGCGCGCCCAGACACTGCCGATGCCTGAAGTATCGCTATCACTCTCTACTTTCAGAGCTAGTTTGCGCACAAACTGTTTACCCGCCATTCGGCCCCGCAGCTGGATATCTCCCTGCAAGAGGTCACCCTGCACCTTGGCCACCAACTGCATAGGCTCACCGTTATAGAGATCCGGGATACGCTTGGGGTAGGCATCCGCGACGACTCCCTGGGGCCAACTGAGTTGCAGGTCTGTAGCCATAGGATTTTCCAACTTGGCGAACAGAGCCTGCATACGCTCGCGAACTTCGGAAATATCACCGATGGTGACGAAAGTACCCCGTCCAAACTGAGCAGCTTTGCGCATAAAGTGGCTATTGGGAGCCGAACCAATACCCACAGTAAACAACCGGGCGTTATGCAAGGACTGGCTAATTAACTCGAACAGGGCCCGCTCATTGCCCACCGCACCATCTGTAATAAATACGACTTGCTGAACGGTACTGGTGTCGTCCTGCATTTGCTGACCGAGTGCCATTCGCAAGGCCGGCGCCATTTCTGTACCTCCCTCGGCATTCAGGTTTTCGATTTCCTGACGCGCACGGCGGATATTCTCCGCGCTCGCGGCTATCGGGCGCAGGAAAAATGCGCGGGTTGTACTGTTAAATTCAATAACGTTAAAGCGATCATTGCTGTGCAGGCGAGACAGTGCCAGGGTAAGACTCTCCTTTGCCTGACGAATAGAATTGCCAGACATGGAGCCGGAAGTATCGATCACATAAATCACTTCCCTCGGTAAACGCTGCGCAGAGGTACCGTCGCTGGGTGGCAGCAGCATGACCTGCAGATAAGCACCAGCCTGCTCTTCTACCCCCTCTTGCGCTGTGATTTTCTCGCTAAACAATGCCGCCCGCGGCATAGCAGAAGCGCGCGGCTGCCAATTCAATAAGAAATCCCGATCCATTGCAGCTGTTTCATCTCGCAACTGAATCCGATAGCGACCGTCACCTCGGTTATCAATATCAATCTGGTGATAGGGGCTATCGATTTTTGCTAGCGGCAGTCCGCCATGCAGATCCACCTCGATAGAAATATTATGACTACCCAGTGCCTCTAGCTCCTGCGCTGGCTGCATAAACGGAGTTATCGACGCAGCACCCGGCACTTGATTAGTGGGCAGTGCCCAGCCACTACTCTCTGCCACCAACTCCTGCTGATCGCCGTTCAATGCCTGGGAGGGTATTGGCTTGCCAGGGATATAGCGTGGGGTCAATGTCGTGGGCATGCGCAGTGAAAAAACGCCACCGTCATAATTCACTGGCTGCAAAAAGCGGATATTAATTTGCACCATCTCATCGGGGGCAATATTGGCCACTTTATTAGTGAACAGATTTGGGCTCTGCTGCTCTAGAAGAGCTGCACGCTTACCCGCCGCACGAGCAGCCTTATAAATCTTGGAGGCCTCTTTCCGCTCGCGCACCTTACCGACAATGCGGCGCTCGCCCACCTGAATTTCAAGCCCCGCCACCGCAGCTTGCTCAGGCAGTGGTAATGCGTACACCGCTTCCTGCCAGCCGTCGGTAGTATTCTTGAATTGCTGCTGAAGCTCTACTTCCGCTACCAGACCCCGCACGGAAATACTGACCTGACTTTTCAGGTGCACCGCTGGAATATACTTTCCGGACTCATTGCCAGTAAAAAGTAAGTCCCCGCCCTTTACATCGTCCAGAGTAACTGCCTCGGTGAACTCCTGCTGGATCGCATCACTCACAGAGGGAAGCTCCTGGGCATTGACCTCTGCCCCGATTGCCGCAATGACTACCGCCAATACCACCACAATAAATAACAGCCAGCGCCCAGCACCACCGGTCCTCTGGCGGCGACGATAGTATTCCTCTGTCGGCAACATCAGATCGTCTTTATGGAACCGCTGCCCGAATAACATCACCCTGTTCACTCACTTACCTCCACTTTTAAATTGGATGTTGAAGTCATTAAACAGAGGGAAGCGGGCGAAAGGCGGCAGGAATACGAGCACAAAACAGGAGGAATTGTGGCGAATTATGGCAGGCATAAAAAAACCGGCGAAAACGCCGGTTTTTTGCAGTTCGATCCAGGTTAGTCGACCAGACCGTAATCCTTGCGGAGAACTTCAAGCAATTCCGCTTTGGGATTATCAGATATCTCAAGATTCGTACCAATAATCTTCTCAGCAATACCAATATAAGTATTAGAGAGATCCATCAGCATAGATTCTGGCAGCTCGTTATCACGAGCCAGAGCCGAGCGCTCATTCATGCGATCTTTGTTCAACAGGATATCTGCATCGGGGAAGTAGTTGAGCAGGGCCTGGCGGAAACCTTCTTTGGATTTCTCCACAACCTTACCTGCGCGATACTGTTCGCCGTCCCAGATACGGGAGGAGTCCGGGGTGCCCACCTCATCCATATAAATCAGCTTTTCTTCACCATTGGCAGAGGTGACGTAGCCAAATTCAAACTTGGTATCGACAAAGACCTGGTCGAGCTTTTCCAGCTCTGCGGAAATCAAATCGAAACCTTCCTTCAGCAACTTCTCGTACAGGTCGATATCGCCAGCATTGCGAAAGCCGAAGGCTCCGAAATTGTCTTCGATATTCTTGCGGGTGACATTGACATCGTCCGCTTCTGGCACACCAGGGATACCCTTGAGAATACCTTTGCTGGAGGGGGTAATGAGCAATTCAGGCAGCTTCTGGTCTTTCTGCAAGCCATCGGCAATCTCGATACCGCAGAACTCCCGCTCACCCTTCTCATAGGAACGCCACATGGAGCCGGTGATGTACTGACGGGCGATCGCTTCGATCATAACCGGGCGCGCCTTCTGCACGATCCACACCAACGGATGGGGGATATCCAGAATATGGCTATCGGCGAGGCCCTGCTCTTTAAACAGCTTGAACCAGTGATTGGAAATAGCATTTAGTGCTGCGCCCTTGCCAGGTACGCCACGCATGCCGCCTTCACCAGTCCAGATACAGTCAAACGCGGAGATACGGTCGGAAATCACCATTACCGCAAGTGGGGTGTCAGGAGAAACGGGGTAGCCCTTCTCCTCAATCAGGCGGCGGCTGTCTTCTTCGCTCAGCCAGTATACGGAGCGGACCTTGCCACTGTGGATTGGCTTGTCGGTGCGGATCGGCAGGTCATTATTGACCGCTAGAACTTTGTCAGCCAGGCTCATGAGCTCTCACCTATTTGAAGGGACCAAATAAAAGAAAGCGCGGCATTCTAGCAAATGCCGCAGCCTACAGACAAAGAAAGATATCGGGCAATTACTCCGAGCTTCGCCGGGCCTCCCATTCCACCTGGTGCTCATGGGTGGGCCAGGCACTCATAATGGCCTTGAGCAAGGTCGCCAGGGGAATTGCAAAGAAGACGCCCCAGAAGCCCCAGATGCCGCCAAAGAACAATACCGCGAGGATAATAGCAACCGGGTGCAGGTTAACTGCCTCAGAAAACAGCAGTGGTACCAGTACGTTGCCATCGAGCAGTTGGATGATGCCGTAAGTCACCATCAGGTAGAGAAACTCATTACTCCACCCCCACTGGAAAAGCCCAATAGCCGCAACGGGGATAGTGACAACCGCTGCACCGATATAAGGAATCAACACACTGAAACCCACAGCTACCGCCAGCAACAGGGCGTAGTTCACCCCCAGTAACAGGAAGGCGGCATAACTGACAGCAGCCACAATGCCAATTTCTATTACCTTACCGCGTACATAATTGGCCACCTGATCATTCATCTCATGCCAAATCTGGTGGAGCATGGGCCGCTCTTTGGGCAGGAAAGAGGTGCACCAGCGGATCAACTGTTCCGCATCCTTAAGGAAGAAGAACACCAGGATCGGCACCACTACAACGTAAATCAGCAAGCCGGCAAAAATGGGTAGATTGGTAAGGGAGAAGGCCAGCAGTGTCTGTCCCAGGCCGCCCAATTCGCTGCCAAGGGTATTGAAGATTTCATCGATCTGTCCGGCTGAAATTAATCGTGGGTAGCGCTCAGGGAGTAACAATAATAGTTCTTGGCCGCGCTGCACCATATTGGGCAACTCTGCCCCAAGCCGCACCAACTGACGCCAGATAATAGGTAGTACCACAAATAACAGAGCCACAATAGTACCCACCAACACCAAGCAGGACAGGGTAACCGCCAGCCAGTGTGGCACACGCCAAGACTTCAGCTTTTGCACCATACCCTGCATCAGGAAGGCGATCACCAGCGCGGTGAATACCGGGGCCAGCACAGCGCCCAGAGTCGCCAGGACCACCAGGGCCAGGGTCAATATTAAAACCAGAAGCACCACTTCTTCCTGACTGAAGTAGCGGTTCACCCAGCCTTTTACAATCGATAACATAGACTCTCGGGATTTATCTTTATTCATTTGCCAGCGTACAGCCAATATTGAAAGGTATTATTACGTCGCTCAGCGCGGAGCAGGGACCGGCCACTTAAAGACGCAAAACTGTGGAAGTCTCGCCAGGACCCTTCATCAGTGGCCAGCACACAAAGCAGCGTTCCCTCTGGGTATTCCCGCAATGCCCGGCGCATGGTCAGTAACGGTTGTGGGCAGGGCAGATTTCTTGCATCCACAATAGTGGCCGCGTCCCAGTTCGGTATCTGGGTATCGGGCTGATTGGTAGAAGAAGTTACTGACATTGCCTTTTTAGTCACAAACCAGAATTGCCGGGGATTATAGCGCGAACCAGACGCCATAACCCGCACAGGCTTTACGCTTTTTAACTTTCCGCCTGGCGCAAGCGTGAACCTTTTATGGTCCACTAAGTCCAACCCTCGACAGTCCAACGGGGTAGCGTATAGAGTTGGACTATAGATCCTTCATGGACAGACCGAGCAGTAATCAAGATGACTGATTCCAAAAACAGCCTGCTTCACCGAACGCGCCCCCCAGCTATCCTCCACCGACTTCGCGCAGGACTGCGAAGCCTGGGTATGGGGTTGTTACTCGGCGCAGTCCCGTTTGCTGCCATAGCGGACAGTGATGAAATCCGCCTCCCGGAGCTCGGTGACAGAACCAGCGGTGTCGTATCCCACACCCAGGAAAAAGAACTGGGGCAGATGTGGCTGCGTATTTTTCGCAGTCAGGTTCGCACCTCCAGTGATGCCCTGATCCAGCAATTTGTCGAGGGCATGGTCAAGGAATTGGCCGAGTACAGCCCACTGGAAGACAAAGAAATTGATGTTGTTGTAGTAAACAACAAAACCATGAACGCCTTTGCAGTCCCCGGTGGAGTCATGGGGGTCCATACCGGCCTGTTTCTGTTTGCAGAGCGTGAAGACCAGTTTGCATCGGTAGTTGCCCACGAATTGGGCCACCTCAGCCAGCGGCACTACGCCCGCTCCCTGGAAGCACAGCGCAACAGTACAATTCCCACCCTGGCCGGTATGCTCGGTGCCCTGGTTCTGGCGGCTACCGCCGGTGGTGAAGCGGGGATCGCGGCCATGAGCGTGACCCAGGCTGCAGCCCTGGACAACCAGCTGCGATTCAGCCGCAAGAATGAGCAAGAGGCAGATAGGGTCGGTATCGATACCCTGGCCAAATCCGGTCGCGATCCAGAGGCCGCCGGTGAAATGTTCGAGCAAATGCTCAAGGCCACCCGTTACTACCAGCGCCCGCCAGAATTTCTCCTGACCCACCCCGTTACAGAAAAGCGTATTGCCGATGCCAAGTTGCGCGCTCAGCGTATGGAAAAAGTGGCTCCCAGCGAGGATCTGGATTATCACCTGATGCGCGCCCGAGTGCGGCTCGCCACAGAACCAACGCCGCAGCAAGCAGTAAAACGCTTTAGCGCGGAGCTGAATGGTATTAATGACAATGAGGATGCCGCCCGTTACGGCCTCGCCCTGGCCCAAGTAGCCGCAGGCAGGCCCGATTCAGCGCTGGACACCTTGCAGCCCCTGTTAGACAAGACCCCCTCAAAAGCAGCCTATGTGCTGGCCCGAGCGGATATCGATCTGATCCGAGAAGACTACAGCAGTGCCACCAAGCGCCTGCAGTGGGCCCTCGATCGCAATCCGGGAGACCACGCCTTAATCATGGGCCTCGCCAATGCCCACTTTAAAGCCGGTAACTACCTGGCTGCAGAACGCCTGCTGGCGAAATATAGCCGTACGCGGAAGAAAGACCCGGCAGTATGGTATCTACTGGCGGAGACTCACGGATTGGCCGGAGATATTGTTGGCGTGCACGAGGCCAGGGCCGAGTATTACATCCTCAACGGCATATTCGACAAGGCTATTCAACACCTGCGCCATGGAATTCGCATGTCAAAAGACGATTACCAGGTCAATGCCATCCTGGAACAGCGCCTCAAAGATGTACTGAAAATGCAGGAAAGAATCGAAGAGCTGTAATTCCCCCCAACAAAAAGAGCGGCCACTGGCCGCTCTTTTTGTTTACTCACCGCTACTCCCTCGAGAGCTAACCTTTGCGGAAATCCAACATCCGCTGCAGCGGAATCATCGCCTTGCGCCCCAGTTCCGGGTCCACAAAGATCTCATTATCCCCGCGCTCCAGTACACCGCAGAGGTTCTCCAGAGAGTTCATCGCCATCCAGGGGCAATTAGCACAGCTGCGGCAAGTAGCTCCAGCGCCGGCGGTAGGCGCTACCATTAGCTCTTTGTCTGGGCACTCCTGCTGCATCTTGTAAAAAATGCCCTGGTCGGTAGCCACAATAAAGCGCTTCTCTGGGCGGGTCTTGGCAGCATTAATAATCTGCGAGGTAGAACCCACCACATCGGCCAGGGCTACCACAGAGGCGGGAGATTCAGGATGCACTAAAACCACAGCATCCGGATAGAGGGCCTTTAAGTCCTCAACCCCCTTGGCCTTAAACTCTTCATGCACAATACAGGAACCATCCCATAACAGTACATCCGCGCCGGTTTCCCGCTGGACATAGCCGCCGAGGTGTTTGTCAGGTGCCCAAAGGATTTTTTCGCCATTGGCATCCAGGTGATCCACTACATCCAGCGCAATACTCGAGGTCACCACCCAGTCCGCCCTGGCTTTTACCGCAGCAGAAGTATTGGCGTAAACCACCACGGTGCGGTCCGGGTGCTGATCGCAAAAGTCAGAGAACTCCTGTGGGGGGCAGCCAAGATCCAGGGAGCAGGTTGCCTCAAGGGTCGGCATCAGTACTTTCTTGTTAGGGGTAAGGATCTTAGCGGTCTCACCCATAAACTTTACCCCGGCCACTACCAGAGTGTCCGCCGAGTGCTGAGCGCCAAAACGGGCCATTTCCAATGAGTCAGAAACGCAGCCGCCGGTTTCCTCCGCGAGGGCCTGAATCAAAGGATCGGTATAGTAGTGTGCGACCAATACTGCATTCTGTTCTTTCAACAAGCGCTTGATGCGCTCGCGCCATTCTTGCAGCTCTTCTTCGCTATATTGAGACATTACCGGCTCCGCCAGGTGCGCTTGCACCAAAGAGCGAGAATCTACCTTGTCTGCGGCAATGGACTTATGAGTCATGACTAACTTCCAGTCGCGGAAAAGCGCGCATTATAGCGCAATGAAACGACACCACCACGCACCCTTTCGACAGCAATTTTAATCTGGCGTTACAGGCAAAATAGACCAAAGGGATTAAACCTCGTCACCTCAGATAGTACACATTTCGGCAGTAGGACCGCTATGGAGATATTGGATACCGTGATAGTCGGGGCTGGGGTATTAGGGCTTGCCTGCGCCTACCAGTTGAGCCGCGCTAGCCACAAAGTGATGGTACTGGAACAACACAGTGCCATTGGAACTGAAACCAGCGCGCGCAGTAGCGAGGTTATTCATGCAGGCCTCTACTATCCAACAGACAGCTTGAAAGCCCGAGCCTGTGTTAAGGGTAAATCCATGCTGTACCAATTTTGCCAAGAATACGCAGTGCCCCATAAACAGATCGGCAAACTGGTAGTCGCCACCGATAAAGCACAGTTGCCGCAACTCCGAGCCCTCAAAGCCCAGGGGGATGCAAACAACGCCGGGGGACTTCACTTACTGAACACTAAAGACGCTCTATCTATGGAGCCAGCATTACAGTGTACAGGGGCCATCTACTCACCGACGACAGGCATTATCGACAGCCACAGCCTGATGCTGGCTCTTGAAGGCGCCACAGAGTCCAAGGGAGGCGAAGTCATACTTGCGAGTAAAGTTGCGCGCATTGAGATATCCAATGGCACTTGCCAACTGGTGATGAAGGATGGCTACAGACTGACAGCCCGCAACCTCATCCTGGCCGCAGGCCTTCACACCAGCTCACTGATGAGCACAGTAAATAGCGAAGTTATAAAACGAGAAATTCCCTCCACGTATTTTGTTAAGGGCAGTTACTTTACTCAGTCAAGTAAGGTACCTTTTTCACACTTAATTTACCCTCTGCCTGAAAGTGCCGGTCTGGGTATTCACCTCACCCTGGATTTGGCTGGAGGGGCGCGGTTTGGCCCGGATGTGGAGTGGATTAAAGTCATTAACTACCAAGTAGATCCAGGCAAGCGGGATAAATTCTATCGCAGTATCCAGCGCTACTGGCCCGGAGTAGAAAATAATACGTTACAGCCTGGCTATGCCGGTATTCGCCCAAAGATTGTTCCCAAAGGCGCCTCCACCGGTGATTTTCAGGTTTTTCATAAAAGGCTAAACAACAATGCGCAGCTAATAGCATTCTTTGGTATTGAATCTCCAGGTCTAACTTCTTCACTATATTTGGGAAAGGTGGTTTCAGAAATTATTGGCTAACTTATTACTTAACAATGACTAAAATTTATATTTCAGTACAGCCACAATTTTGTAGAGATAGTAATCCCCCCCTAGAAGTCCACCACTATTGAACAATATTCCCCTGGTTGCCCGTCCCTATCTGAACAGCCGTAGCCACCTGTCCATCATTTGTCTGACTTGTAACATGAACATTGGAGCTTCCCACTTGAGTAATAGTGGCCAGCCCAGTGCTTAACCCCAACTGAGAAACCTCCGCATAATTCATATCACCACTCTGAAAGGTGGTAATAGAGGAAAATAGGGCAAATCCCTGCGCTACTAACGCCTCATTAAGAGTCCCATCTTGATCAACACTGATAAAGCTTGACTCAGTGAGATCCCCCTGGAATAACTCAGCACTATTTTCGCTCCCTAGTTGATTAATTAATCCAGTACTGTTGAGCGCAAAATCTTCGTGAATAGCCTGTGCGAAGTTCATGGTCCCAGATTGGGTAACAGCTACAGTACCCTGTATTCCCCCCACATCCACCTGGGCTGCAATACCCTCATTATTTGAACCTGACTGGATAACAGTGGCGCTACCAGCTTCAACAAAATCATCCTGGACCACCCAGCCCAAATTACCATCGCCAGACTGGATAATTAGAGCCGTACTCTCAGAGACTTCTGCAATTTGTTCCAGGATTGCTTCGTTCATTAAACCCGATTGCTCTACCGTGCCCGTGTTCAAATCTGTAAGGGCACCTTGTAAAACCGATGCCTGGTGGGAATCCCCTGTTTGAGTTATCGAGACGGTATTATTGGTACTGGTCGGATTAGACTGGTCCACTGTTGCCAGATGCCCAACACCGTCCTGATCAATATCTGTCGTATTATTGCCGCCCATAGAATGGCCACTGAAAGTGAGCGCAGCTATTGCAGTAACTGAAGTCCAAATTCTCATTTAACTAATCCCTTGTACATAAATTCCACCCCTTCTGTTTAAAGTCCAGGCGTAGCAAAGCATCCCAGAAAATAATCTAAGCCAATTTAAATTAGAGTTAAAAGCCAAACCAGACAGGAGAGAGTCAATAGGAAGAGAACATGCAACTCCCTAAAAAATCGCTCATATCTCAAATATAGGACTGAATAAAACACAAAAGAAAAACTGGGACTTTGCAGATACACGACAACTGCCGGTATTCATACTGATATCGCAAAGCCCCAATGAAATCTATTGAAAAATAAATCCAATATTGGAAGTACCATTTTGCGTTGCGATTGCAGTTTGTGAATCTAGCATTTGCGATGTTGTATGTTGATTCAAATCACCGATTTGAGTAGTTGTCGCCACACTGAGCATATTTCCCTGTTGGAGAACACCGGCAATATTACTGGTGCCATTTTGAAATATGGAGCCCGTAACTGAGGTGGCAGTGATTTGCCCCAACGTCGCATCATTCATTGACCCTAACTGAGTAACAGTTGCAGAGGCAAAAGAAGTTCCCCCAGCTTGCTGGGTAACGCCCATATTCGCAGTACCAGATTGGCTCACTATACCAACACTGGCATCTATACCAGTATCCTGAACGCCGCCACCAAAGTTTCCATCCCCTACTTGAGTCACACTTACAGTACTATTGGCAACACCATTCTGCTGTAGTGCCCCACCAAAGTTGCTGGTACCGGTTTGGGCAATAAGGACCGTACTTGAAGTAACTCCATTTTCCTGATCGGACTCGATGTCATTCATATCGCCTGACTGAATAGCAGTAACGGTAGAGTTAAAAACCCCCATTAATTGCTCACTATCAAAGTTATTCTGGTTGCCAAGCTGATCTGCTGACACAGAGCTAAATTCAACAACACTCTGCTGGGAAATCTGGGCCATATTGTCATCGCCAATTTGATTTAGGATGATGCCACTTCCCAAAATATCAAAGACCTGCCCCATTATGATCGCATCATTCATATCCCCAGTTTGAGTCACCGCGATACTGGATGCTTCAGTATCAGTCTGGGTGATGGTCATAAAGTTCATTTCCCCAGCTTGATTTAGCTCCTGAGTAGAACCAAGTGACTCAAGTTGCTCCGCTGTCGTATCGTTATTATTCCCAATCTGGTTAATTTCCAACGAACTGGACTCAGTCATAAACTGCTGGAAAGACTCAGCCATATTGCCATCACCTTCTTGGTAGTGGGTCATGGTATTACTTACGGCATCGCTCGCCTGGGTCGATAACGAAGAGTTTGCATCGCCAATTTGGGTGACATCTATCAGGTTCCCTATAGCCGTAGGGTCAACCTGATTGGCATTCGCTGTATTACCCACTCCCTGCTGATCTATTAACGTCGTATTATTACTGGCCATCGCACTTCCACTCACTGCGGCCAATATAACTAGAGCTACAGGCTTCAACTTCCTCATAATTCAATCCTTCATTAACTATTCAAGCTTTTCTTGGGACTCAACTTAGAGGGCCTCATCAACAACATCGATACCAATAGGCATGCCGGCGTAAGGCATGCGCAAAATCCAATTTAGCGCCATCCCTACTCCAAACAGCAGTATCCACCAAAGAAGTGTTAAAGCTCGCCAAACCCGAGCGCTGAGGCAATAAAATTGACACAGGCAATTATGCGAACAACAAATCCCAAGAGGAATTGACATGCACTGGCACAAGGTCACTTGCGATAATGAACGACTGAATATTTAGAAACTATTCTCAAATCGCTGATCATGGGCCGACCAACTACTGGGTAAGAGTTAACGATAAGCGGCGATACAGCTATAAGAAGGAAGTGGGGAAAAACTAGGAACAAAGTTTGGGATTAAATTTCTGTGCCACACAGATCAGAACCTAGCAGCACAGAAATCAAAGAACTGACTGCTACTGTAAAATTGTGCCGGTATTACTTACCCCAGACTGTGTTGCTATTGCTGTCTCGGCGGTACCCGCTTGAGAGGTAACATGCACATTCGATGTACCCGTTTGGGATATTGAGGCCACACCCATAGTGATATTGTCCTGATCAATATTTACATCATTGGAGTCGCCGGTCTGCAATACTGTAGCGCTGGTGAAGAAGGCATTTCCTTGATCCAGCGTAGACATATTCATATCACCAAATTGGTCGACAATCATAGTTGAATTCTCAACCGTAAACTCCTGCTCCAGGAGTGCCATATTGTCATTACCCATTTGCAATAGCTCCATCAGAAGAAAACTTACTGAACCTATCTGATCCAAGGCCGCAACATTGCCAACGCCATCTTGAATGCCAATCATTGTACTATCGCTAATAACAAAGTTTTGATTGACGTCCATTTGGTTCATCTGCCCTATTTGAGTAGCAACCAAAGTAGAGTTCACTGCCTGCTGTTGCAATGCAAAACTGGGCCCGACCGTGTTCATGTCTCCTTGCTGATTTATCGTCATGGTACTTGCCGTAGTACCCCCAAGCCCCTGGAAATTATTATCGACCAGATTCATATTCCCAACCTGTTGTACAGTCATACTACTATCTGTCACATTGCTCCCTTGGCGAGTCATTGCCGTATTGGCATTACCTGACTGGAGCAGTTCAAGTTGCACATTGGTAATATTGTTGAACTGCTCCGACGTAGCGATATTCCCATCTCCTATTTGGGTTTGAGCTATCGTCGTTACCGTTGCATCCGTGTATTGGTCAGCGACGGCCTGATTACCATCACCAGTCTGGGACTGTATTACCTGGCTAAAATTAACCGTGCTATCGGATTGATCAGACATAGCACTATTTCCAATACCATTTTGTTCAACAATGGAGGAATTATTATTCGCAAAAGAGGAGTGACTAACTGCCACCAAACAGATGGCGGCAGCTATGGGGGTTACAGTTTTCATTTCGGCAACCCTTACCTAGTAGAAAAATCTCTTACAAAAACCAACTCCTTTACCTACACAGATCGAACCGCACTATTTAGAAACCAAATCCGCAACATCAAGGCAAGCAGTATCCACCATGATTGGTGGCACGAAATGCTTGAGGAGGTAGCAACGCCAAAGACTGCATCCTTATTTCTCTGAAACTAGATTCATAGCATTAACTGGCTTCAAATTCCTACCAATGCGCCAGAACACGAGTCAATGGCTTATTCATTGTTACCAATATAATCTAAGCCATCTATGGGAATAAAGTACCCAATAACTAGGTAGAAAGTTTTACAAAGAATAGAAGTAACAGGTTTAGTGCATTCTGGGAAGAACCAAGAAAACCAAACATTGAGAACTATAAGAAAGGAATTTTTGGTCGCACTTGGCTTCATACCTTGAGCAACCGATTAAAAGTCGAGATATAAAGCTTATACTAGCCTTGTTTTGGAGATATCTCACTAAACCAACCATAACTTTGCATAACGATTCACCACTCTATCCAGAACAGGTTCGACATGCCTCTATTTACTGCCACTAAAACTCGACTCCTCCAATATCAATCAGTAAGAAAATATTTCATCTGCCACAAGCAATATACAAATGTGGAATTGGATAACCAGTCACCAAAAATCATCCAGCAGAATCACGCCAAACCTATCAGCAGATTTTTTTTACTAAAGATCGAGGTTGCCAGCGGCAATGGTATTTTTACCATATAAAGCAACTCCCAGCCCTTGATAACTCTCAATAAGTAGAGCAGAATGCGCCTCAAATTGTCACTTCGCAAGTACCAGCTTTGTCAATCTGCTACTTTACCAAAACCAAACAATCACGAGGCGCACGAAACCTGCTGCCTCGTATAGCGTTGTTTTTATTTTTGGTACAAGCATTGATTCCCACTGGGTACATGCCAGCCTCGATCGCTACTGATGGTACAGTTATCAAACTCTGTCCTAGTGGCGTCTCACCAGAAGTAATGGCGATTATTCATCAGGGGCATAATCAAACGCCATTAAACAGCGGTACAAAGAGCGAGCAAAATCACCACTCCCATCATCAACATATACACCATGAGATGGCGAGCATGTCAGCCGATAAAGTTGCTGAAAGTACAGATCATGATCACCATACCGAAGGTAATTGGCAGTCGGACTGCAAGTTTGGTATTGCAAAACCAAATTCCGAAGTAACATTTTTATCTATCCCTTATCTATCTAGCCTGTCAAAAACACGCTATACCCAGCAGCGACACTTGGCTGAGGAAGTAATCGCCAGCCTACATCGTAAACAGCAGCAGCGCGCTCCTCCCTTCTCAGCCTCTTTGTTCACAATTTAAGTCTTTGCTCTTCATTTTTTGGGCTCGTTTACGCCTGTCCCACTGATGGAGCCAGTAAGGCATTTGATATAAGCAAACCAGCATGCTCGTAGATACTACCAATCTAGTATCAGAGCACCTGTGCCTGCCGCTATATCGTCTGCGTTACAGCATCTAAATTATTTTTTCGGCACGCTATATAGCGTACCGACAGGATACCTATACATGAAAATTACTCGAAAGCTGCTCATCTCCTTAACACTTATTGCTATCAGTAGCGCGCCTCATGCTAAAGGCCAAGATCATCATTCCCAGTCAATTGAGGAGATTGTAGTTACAGCTGATATCGACAATTCACTATCTGCACACTCTGCAAGTGAAGCAATTCATAACCTTCAGCGTGTTCCAGGGGGAGTTGACTTGGTTCGTGCCGAAGACTATTTAGTTGAGTTTACGCAGAGTATTGGTGACGCGCTGAAGTTCACACCCGGTGTCTTCGCAGACACTTCAGCACAGCGTGATAACCGAATTTCTATTCGGGGATCCGCTGCGAATGCTACTTATGAGCGCCGAGGAATTACTGTATTGCGTGATGGAGTACCGATTTCACGTGCCAGTGGCAGCACCGAGTATCAAGAAATAGACCCACTATCTATTGACTATATCGAGATCTATAAAGGATCAAACGGCCTTCGCTATGGTGCAGCTTCACTGGGAGGTGCAATCAATGTGGTAACACCGACGGGAGCTACGTCAAAAACTGGTAGTAATATAAGGTTGGAAGGCGGATCATTCGATACATACCGAACCAGTATTAACACTAAAGGAAGAAATGACGCTTTTGATTATTATGGTGCGGTAACCAAACTAAATAGTAGTGGATTTAGAGAACATTCCGAAGTCGACAGTATTTATAGCTTTGGTAATGTTGGCTACAAATTTAGTGACAACTTAGAAACTCGCTTTTTCCTAACCGCATTGCAAGACAATTTTGAGCTGGCTGGCTCTTTGACACACGACCAAGCACTAAGCAATCCTGACATGTCGCCAGAATCAAATATTGAACGCGACATGGATCGAAACCTTGATGTATTTCGCTTATCAAATCGAACAGTTTTTGCACTGGATTCGCTCACTATTGAAGCCGGGGCTTGGCTAGCAACAAGATATTTGGATCACGCTATAACACCATATGCCGGCATCATTGAGCAAAGCGGAATGGAGTTTGGTATATCTACTGATATTACTGGTGATTTCCAACTGGATATCACTGATATTTCCTGGGTTATAGGTATAACCCATGCTGAAAGTAACAATGAGTCAGAACTGTTTGCGTACTCTGAGGGCCCTTTTAGCCCAACACCAACTGCCGAGAAGGGGGATTTATCAAGTAAAGATGATCGGAATGCGACGAATACTGTCATCTATGGACAGCTAGACTTTTCCCTAAGCGAGTCACTTAACCTAATCGCAGGAGCTCAATATATTAGTAGCGTCAGAGAAAACAAAAATATCTTTAACTCTGACCCCGCTCAGGATACGGGTGGACCGGAAGATGACACCGGAAAGTTGAGCTTCGAAAAATTCAATGGGCGTCTTGGTGTTATTTATACCCTACAAGATGAAAATCAGCTATACGCTAATGTGAGTGAAGGTTATGAGCCACCAGGAATAACTGATCTAACTTCGGGCGGAGCGGATCCATTTACAATTCTTGATGCACAAGAGTCATTGACTTTTGAGGTTGGCTCTCGCGGGCAGAAAGGTATTGTAAGCTGGGACGCATCTATTTATCACAGTGAAATTAGCAACGAATTTGTAGACGTTGGGCAGTCCGGGTTTAGCGGCGAAACAACAAGTACAGAAAACGCAAGAGGTAACACACTACACAAAGGTGTCGAGCTTGGTCTCGATATACAAATAAATAAGAATATTCTCTGGCGGAACATCTATAACTATAACGACTTTTGCTTTGATAATGATCCGGATAGAGGGGATAACAAGTTACCTGGAATACCTCAATCAATCTACGCCAGCGAATTGAAATACTCGAGCAATGGCAGGTGGTATGCAGGCATTAACTTGCGACATATTGCCAACGGAGCCTACGTTGACTACGCCAACACTGAAAGAACTGCGGGATATGAATTAATTGGCATTATTGCCGGTATCTCGATAAACGAAGCGATCGACTTATTTGCATCTGCGGAAAACCTAACCGACGAAAAATATATCTCAAATGTGTCAACAGTATCAGATCTTAGTATGGCTTCCAGTAATTCAGTTTTTACTCCAGGTCAAGGTCGCGCCTTCTATGTTGGTGTCAGCACTAACTTTTAATAGCCCCTCACAGTAGGAAATACATAAGCGAGGTAGCTTGATGAAACTGCAATTCATTAGATGGCACAGATTCCTAACCTGGATAGCTTTTTTTGGCGTTGTAACTTGGTCTTTGTCTGGAATATTCCATCCAATAATGGCTTGGTTTGGTCCGCAAGCCAAAAATACAATGCCACCCACGTTTCAAGCCAATGCAGAGACCTTATATAAACTTGAAAAAATTGTTGACAAGCTGCCTATTGAAAGGGTGGCTATCGCTAAAGTTGTTCCTTCAAGTGAGGGTAATCTACTGCAGATTACAGAAGCTGATAACAGTCCAAGGCGTTATTTCAACCTTGAAACTGGAAGTGAGTTGTTTGATCATGATATAGCACATGCAAAGTGGCTCACCTCTCATTACTTGGACTTACCACAAGAAAATATTATTGATGTTAAATTCAAGGAGAGCTTTAGCGCTGATTACCCGCGAGTTAATCGCCTGCTGCCAGTTTATGAGGTGACCATTGCCGCCGACGATAATTTACTCAAAGCTTTTATCTACACCGAAACAGGTGCCTTAGCTGCTTTAAACAATAGTTTTAAAGCCAAAACGCAACTGTTTTTCAGAGCGCTACATACCTGGAGCTGGCTAGATACTACCGGCCATGGGCGTGTGCTCACTGTTGCACTATTTATGTTGACGCTTGTAGTGATAGCTTCAACGGGACTCTATCTGATTTTTGCACTCCCCAGCCGCAAAATTCCCAAGTCTAATCGACGCTGGCATCGCCGCCTCGGCTACCTACTTTGGCTGCCATTACTTGGCTGGTCAGCAAGCGGGTTTTATCATTTATTACAGGCAGAATACATACAACCCATTTCAGGCTTGCGACTGCTTGAACCTGTGCAACTGGAAAGCTTTGCAGTTGCGGAAAGCGAGATGGCTCAGTGGCGGCATAGCATAGGGAGTAGCATTCCTAAGAAAGCGCATTTAAATGCTATTTCGCTCAATCAGTCCATCGATAAAAAACCACTTTATCGACTTGGAATTAGCGTTCCGATTGAAGAGTCAATGTCCAATTACCAACAGCGTAAAGCACGCTTTGGCGGACTGCCTCTGGAAAGATCATCAGCTTTAATCAACGCTCAAACGGGGGAGAAAGAGTCGATTAAGGATCAGGACTTGGCCAAAGAACTAGCTCTACAGTTCATCCAGTCTAATGGCAATACAATCGACAATATTAAAATTGATGAAATCAAGCTGGTCACACACTTTGGGCCAAACTATGACTTCCGCAATAAACGGTTACCGGTTTGGCAGGTCGACTTGAATGACCCAGCCAATAGCAGGTATTTTGTTGACCCAGTAACAGGTATTTTAGTTGACCAAAATCGAAAGATTGACCGGTTGGAATCACTTTCATTCTCACTGCTTCACAAGTGGAATTTTTTACGTCCATTAATAGGAGCTGAAAAGCGTGACATATTGATTGTAATTACATTACTCGCCTTAGTTGCAA
This sequence comes from Microbulbifer sp. ABM4_008, assembly GCF_056311705.1. Taxonomy (NCBI): domain Bacteria; kingdom Pseudomonadati; phylum Pseudomonadota; class Gammaproteobacteria; order Cellvibrionales; family Microbulbiferaceae; genus Microbulbifer; species Microbulbifer sp. ABM4_008. The sequence continues at coordinate 4,148,697 of NZ_CM149970.1, forward strand.
TGTCCTGCTTTGGATTGGCTATTTATTTAGCACGCAGAAAGCCAAGAGCTAGGAGGGTTGGTTCCAGCCTACCCCCTCAGGAAGCGTCTGGCTACATTAAAGCCTCGAATTAGAACTAGCCTTTTTATCAGGCAAAACTCTCGGTCAAGAGCAGCCCCTGCGCCCAGGATCTACCCTTGACTGAGAGACTTATAGGGCAGAATAACCTAAAGGCTATACACGCCCCCTTTTAAGCTCAAGTGTTAACCACAATTATCGATAAAGATGTTTTTACTGTCTCGAACTGACTTTTATCTTAGCTAAAAGTTTCTACAACAGCTTATTTTCCACATGCAACCTTGACACCAACGAGCACTAAATCGTGTTCATTGCCGATCTGGCGAGACTCTCTAACTCGGCAAAAGCCGCCGCCAAGACCAACATAAGGCCCTCTAAAGTAAATAGCGGCTATTGAGTCCAGGGTTAAGCACACACAACTTAAAGCACACCCTGGCGAGCACATCTGCACAGTCGGCGAGCCTTTACGATGCGGAAAACTCTGATAGATCACCATACATGTAATATCCACCATTCAGAATCGAAAACGAAAGGAGCTGATTAACACAGCAAATAAGCACGGTAATAGAAAGTCTGAAACTAGCCCACGTGTACGATGGTAATACAGAGAAACTGGTTAATTGATAGTGGGAAAAAAGGAGAAGTGGTGGGTCGTGCTGGATTCGAACCAGCGACCAATTGGTTAAAAGCCAACTGCTCTACCAACTGAGCTAACGACCCCCAGGATGGTTGGACTAACTTGGTAATGGTCCAACTTGGGTTGTTTTCACCTTCGCGCAGAAGTGTAAAAACTGGGTGGGTTGCCTTGGGCATCCCTGTCGAAAATGGTGGGTCGTGCTGGATTCGAACCAGCGACCAATTGGTTAAAAGCCAACTGCTCTACCGACTGAGCTAACGACCCTTTTCGATGCCTCGTTGTGAGGAGCTGCGTATCTTACGGATCTATTTCGAAAAGACAATACCTAACTCGAAAAAAAATCTAACAAATTTAAGGAGTTAGGTATTTGTTCAAAAAATTGGCGCCAACGGCCAATTAAGGTGCGTAGACCGTGGGGTCCTCCAGGCCGGCCTCTGTGAAGCCAGCAGCCCTCAGGCGGCAACTGTCGCAGCGACGGCAGGCAGCGCCATCTGGCAAGGCTTGGTAGCAGGACACAGTTAAACTGTAGTCCACCCCTAAGCGGGTCCCTTCAGTAACAATATCCGCCTTGCTCATGTCCATCAGCGGCGCACGTATAGACAGCTTGTTGCCCTCGACACCGGCCCTGGTAGCCAGATTGGCCATCTTCTCGTAGGCCTCAATATATTCCGGGCGGCAATCCGGATAGCCGGAGTAGTCCACGGCGTTCACACCCACGAAAATATCCTGGGCGCCCAGCACCTCTGCCCAGCCCAGGGCAATAGACAGGAACACCGTGTTTCGCGCCGGCACATAGGTCACCGGAATACCGGAGGTTTCCTCTTCGGGTACTTCGATAGAGTCATCGGTCAGCGCCGATCCGCCGATTGAGCGCAGGTCGAGCTTAACCACCTTGTGCTCAACGGCCCCCAAGTCCTTCGCCACCTTCTGCGCAGCCAATAGTTCTGCCTCGTGACGCTGGCCATAATCAAAGCCCAGGGCGTAGCACTCGTAGCCCTCAGCCCGAGCCATGGCCAGTACGGTGGCTGAGTCCAGGCCACCGGATAGCAAGATTACTGCTTTCTTTGCTGTCATTTTTTCCTCTTTTCTTGATGTGGCACAGCGGCGCTTTAAACCCCTGGGATGTCGCCCCACAACAGCTTGTGCATTTGCATCTGCATACGCACCGGTAACCCATCTTCCAGTATCCATTCAGCTAGCTGGCGCGGCTGCAGCTGCTCGTAACTGGGGGAGAAAAGTACCTCCCCAACCCGCTCAGGTATGCGGTACTGATCCAGGGTAAATCGAGCCCAGTCGTAATCCCCGCGATCACAGATCACAAACTTGATCTGGTCCTGGCGAGTGAGTACTTGCATATTCTCCATACGATTGCGGTGCTGCTCCCCAGAGGCCGGCGTTTTCAGGTCGACCACTCTCGATACCCGCTCATCCACTTTATCCACAGGCATAGCGCCACTGGTCTCGAGGGACACCGCATAGCCCGCATCGCAAAGCGCCTTCATCAGGGGAAAACAATTGGGCTGGGCGAGGGGCTCACCACCGGTAACGCACACATGGCGAGCGGGATGGCTTTGCACCTGCTGCAAAATCTGCTCCAGCGTCATGCGCTCGCCACCGTAAAAGGCGTACTCGGAGTCGCAATAGGTACAGCGTAACGGGCAGCCCGTCAGGCGTACAAACACCGTAGGAAGGCCACTTTCTCGCGCCTCTCCTTGGAGGGAGTAGAAAATTTCACTGATTCTGAGTGATTCTTTGGAAAGATCGGTCATACACACCCAACACAAAAACGCCCGAGTGGCACATGCCACCCGGGCGCGGGATCATAGGCTTTTTCTGCTCAAAAAACCAGCGATGGCAGTCAGTAGCGGCTGAAGGCTACTGGAAGTTCTCCTGCAGATACTTCTTCGCCAGGTTCGATGCTCTGGCATCACTGGCTGCCACCTGCTCCAGCAGGTTGCGGGCTTTTTGCTGGTCGCCCAGCTGGTGATAAACAGTACCCAGCTTGTAGCGGCCATCCCAGACTTTACTGGAATTCGGGTAACCGTCGAGGAGGGCTACGAACCACTCCCGAGCCTCTTCCAGGTTGCCTTGAACCAGTGCAATCTCACCTAGCCAGTAATTCGCATTCGGGGCGTACTGACCATTGGGGAAGTCCTGCAACAGGCTTTTGAACTCTTCACTGGCGCCGCCGTAATCGCCATTGCGGGCCAAGCCAAAGCTGGCCTGGTAGCGGTCGCGCTCGCTCTTGCCGTCTTTCGGGCCCTGGGGTTTAGGCGGCATTGCTGAGCCCCCCTGCCCTTGCATGGACGAAGCACCGCCTTCAGCGGTAGACGGCGGCTGAGCCGCTGGCTCTGTACCACTCAGGCGCGCAATACGCCGGTCCAGATCCATATAATCTTCGGTGCGCTGCTGTTTGAGACGCTTGATCTCATGGCGCAACTCTTCAACTGTGCCACGCAACTCCCGCACTTCCTGCTGCAAAACCTGCATTTGATAGTAGGCTTCGGCCTGGGGGTTGCCCTGGGCTCGGGGTGGTGACATACCGGCGCGGGCGAGCTGTGTCGGAGCACTGCTTTCCACTTCATCGGTATAAGTAATGGTCGACTGGTCCTGGCTCTTAGAAGACAGGTCTACAATCGGGGCCTGGGAAAATACCGGCGATGCCGCAGTCATTACTGCTGCGGCGATCGCTAGTTTTCTAATCGTTAAAGCCATTGGCATCCATTTTTACGATTAGTTAATAACAACGCGACGGTTCATCGCACGGGCAGATTCGTTAGAACCCATTTGAGCCGGACGCTCTTCACCGTAGCTGATTACTTCCAGGTTAGCTGCGTCTACGCCTTGCAGTACCAAAAAGTCGCGAACGGCATTGGCACGACGCTCACCCAGAGCCAGGTTGTACTCGCGAGTACCCAGTTCGTCAGCGTGGCCTTCCAGGCGAACAGAACCGGTGGCAGCGCGCATACGGTCAGCGTGACGGATCAGCAGTTCACGGGTTTCGGGCTTCAGCAGGGACTGGTCGAAATCGAAGTAAACTACGTTTTCCAGAGGTGCTACAGGCTCTTTCGGGGTATCAAAATCGGTGGTTTCAACCGCGGTATTATTTGCGGTTTCATCAACAATGGTTTCCCCGCCAGTCTTGGTATCATTGCTGCTACAACCAGCCATAACTGCCAATACACAGGCTAACCCAAGGCCTGTTTTTACTGATTTCAACATAAGCTACTCCGCTTTATATATAGTGTTATCGAAAATCCTGAAAGATTTCTACTTGCTCTAATTCACACCCTTCGCTTAAGCGCGTCGGGCACCCCCGCCTTATTCAAAGTACGGCGACCAGGCCGGTTCACGAACATCACCCCTCTGAGAGGGCAGGTTGTACTTCACCCCGGCATCCAGCGACACCGCTGCCAGAATACCTTTATCCCCACGTTTGGTAGCGTACATCAACATGGCCCCATTCGGCGCGATACTAGGGGATTCGTCCAGCGTAGTCTCCGTAAGGACACGCACTCTGCCCGAGTTGATATCCATCGTAGCGATGGTAAATACGCCCCTATTACGATGCACCATCACCAGTGTCTTTCCATCGGGAGAAACACGGGGCCGCGCATTGTAATCGCCATCGAAGGTTAAGCGGTCGACTTGACCAGTGGCAAGAGTCAATTGGTAAATTTGTGGCTTCCCTCCCCTATCGGAGGTGAAAACCAGTGATTTACCATCTGGCATCCAGTTCGGCTCGGTATCAATGGAGAAGTGCCTTGTCATTCTTGTCAGCTTATTACTGACCAGATCCAACACGTAGATCTCCGGGTTGCCGTCCTTGGAGAGCACCATCGCCAGTTTGGTTCCATCCGGGGACCAGGTCGGCGAACTGTTGATGCCCTTGAAGTTAGTTAATTGCTTGCGCGCACCCGTGCGCAGGTTCTCGCGAAAAATTGCCGGGCGCCCGGTTTCAAAGGAGACGTAGGCGAGCTCCTGGCCATTGGGGGACCACATGGGAGACATCACCGGCGCGCTGAAACGCCGGATCTGCTTGGCGCGAGCACCATCGATATCCGCACGCATCAGCAGATAGCTGGGCTTGCCGCCACGGGTCTCTTCCTGCACGTACACCATTTCCGTGGAGAAGGCACCGCGAATACCGGTGATAGCTTCAAAGATCTCATCGGCGGCGCGGTGGGCGATATCCCGCAGCTGGGTCTGGCCGCCGCGCACTTGCTTGGTGAACATCTTGTGCTGGCCGAAAACATTGACCAGATCAAAAGTGAGCAGGTAACCGGTGGCCTGCGGCTCAATGCGGCCGGTCACTATGTACTCGGTGCCGAGGATACGCCAGTCGCGGAATACCACGTCTTCCGGGGCCTTGGGGAAAGACAGCATGTCCTCCTTGGGCACCGGGGAGAAAAGGCCACTGCGGCGAAGGTCTGAGGAAATAATCCCGGAAACATCTTCCGCCAGTACCCCGCCACCAGACCAGCTGAATGGGGACACAGCGATCGGTGTGGGGTCATCGATACCGCTGGTGATATCCACCACCAGCTGGGCTCGGGCCCCCAGGCTCACCGAGGCGATTGCAATAATGACGACTGTCTTCAGTAAACTCTTGATCATTGGCGCAGATCTTCGACTTTAAAGTTCAAAATAGTTGTGCGGACTTCCCGCTCAAATACCACCGGTTCTTCCCGGGCCAGGTCGGCCACTTCGGGAAATACCTCCACTTTTTTGATAGCGGTCAGTACCGAGCGATCCAGGGCGGCATTACCACTGCCCTCGACGATATTAGCTGCCACCACCCGGCCGGTGGGGACAAAGTTTATTCTCACCTTGGTAAGCATACCGTTTCGGGCACTGGGCGGGCGACTCCATACCGCCTCAATTTGCTGCTGGATCGCCTGGCCAACGGACATCACCGCTTGCTCGGCCTCATTCGCATCCAGCAGTTCCTCTTCATCCTGGAGGGCCTCATCAAAAGAACTCTGGCGCTCTTGGGCCAGCTTCTCCTTCAGCTCTTTTTCTTTGCGCGCCTTTTCTTGCTGCTCTTTCTCGCGACGGGCTTTCTCTGCCTGTGCCTTGCGATCAGCTTCGACTTTCGCTTTGCGTTTCTTTTCCGCCTCGAGCTTTTTCTTCTGCTCCAGGGCTGCGCGGCGCTTACGATCGACCTCAGCCTTACGTTTTTGCTCCGCCTCGCGCTCAGCACGCTGTTTTATTTTATCGACCTTTTTCGGCAGTTTCTTCTTCGGTGTTGCCGCCTCAATCGTCACAAGCTTAGCCTGCACAAACTTTGGCATCGGTTTGCGCTCGGGCATACTGCTGGCTTCCCAGCCGTAGGTCATGGCAGCTATCAACGCCCCGTGTAACACGAGGCTGATGATGATCGCCAATGCATAAAAGCCTTTATTCACCGGCACCCTACCCCTGAGGTGGCTCTGTCACCAGGCCGACGCTGGGCGCTCCCGCCTGCTGCAGTTCGGTCATGGCATTGACGATCAGGCCATAGCGGGCCTCGGTGTCACCCCACACCAAAACCGGGGTTCCCGGCTTTTGGCGCAATACCTTAGCGACCGTTTGTTTAATTTCTGCGAGCGGCTTGGCGCTCTTCTCGTCAGTCCCCAGGTTTAGGTAATAGGTGCCATCGGAGCGCACAGAAATAATCAGCGGCTCCTCATCAGTTTCCTCCATCGGCGCCGACGGCGCGTTTGGAAGGTCGACTTTGACCCCCTGCATCAACAATGGTGCCGTGACCATAAAGACAATTAGCAGCACCAGCATTACGTCAATGTAGGGCACCACATTGATCTCGGAGACCAGCTTCTTCTTGGTTCCCTTGCGAAACACACTCATAGGGTTCGCCTATTCACTACTCAGCCGGAATGCACTTTGCGGTGCAGGATAGAGGAAAACTCCTCGGCGAAAGTTTCGTAGCTGGACAACAGCGATTCGGCCTTGGCGGAATAGCGGTTAAAAGCCATTACCGCAGGAATTGCCGCAAACAGGCCCATAGCCGTAGCCACCAACGCCTCACTGATACCAGGTGCGACCGTAGCAATAGTGGCCTGGTGCATAGTGGCGAGGCCACGGAAGGAATTCATAATCCCCCACACAGTGCCAAACAGGCCGATATAAGGACTGACAGAGCCCACGGTTGCCAGGAACGGCAGGTTCATTTCCACCTTTTCCTGCTCCCGGGACATAGCCACACGCATGGCCCGCTCAGTGCCTTCCATCACCGCTTCAGGGCCGCTGCTGCCCTGTTGGCGCAGGCGGGTAAACTCGGTAAAACCGGCGCGGAAAAGGGACTCAACACCATCGGTTCGGCCTTTTTCCGCTCGCTCGTTACCTTCGCGGAAGAGTTTGTTCAGGTCGGCACCGGACCAAAAGCGGCGCTCGAAATTGTTCAGGGAGCGCTTGGCCTGGGACAGGTAAAGCCCACGCTGGATAATCATCACCCAGGACACCACAGAGGCCAGTAACAGCAGCAGCATAACTAACTGTACCAACAGGCTGGCGTTCTGGATTAGCCCCCAAAGAGAAAGTTGTTCACCGGCGTTCATCTTCTTAAATAACTGCCTTTAATGCTGAATAAATAGGTTCCGGCAGGGCACAGGGCCTGCGGCTGTCGTCAGCGACACAAGCAACTTTGACCACACCTTCGCAAATTAGCTCATCGCCGCGCCAGATTTTTTGCTCAAAAGTCACTGCGGCCCGCCCCAGTTTGCCAATCGAGGCCGTAGCGCGCAATGCATCATCAAGAAGTGCGGACTTTCGATACTGGATCTCGGCGGAGTGCACCACCAGTAACAGCCCCTGTTCCGGCATTGCCGGCTTATCATACCCGAGGGAGCGCAGCAGTTCTGTGCGCGCGCGCTCCATATACTTCAAATAATTGACGTAATAAACGATACCACCTGCGTCGGTATCCTCGATATAAACCCGCAGCGGAATACTGAAAACTTCCTTCACCCCATCCTCTCTCTATTTATTATCGGGCTTCGGCAGGCCGAAGTGCTCATAAGCCAGGCCGGTTGCCACTCGCCCTCGCGGTGTGCGGGCGATATAACCCTGCTGAATCAGGTAGGGCTCCAGCACATCTTCCAGAGTATCCCGCTCTTCACTGACTGCTGCAGCGAGACTGTCCACACCCACCGGTCCACCATCGAACTTCTCGATCATGGCCAATAGCATACGGCGATCCAGCTGGTCGAAACCACGGGAATCCACATTGAGCATATTAAGAGCGGCATCGGCAATGCCGGAATCCACGGCACCATCACCTTTAACTTCGGCGTAATCACGCACGCGGCGCAGCAGGCGGTTGGCTATTCGGGGGGTACCCCGAGCGCGACGAGCAACTTCGAGAGCACCACCTTCATCCATCTCCACTCCCATCAGGCCAGCGGAGCGACGGACAATACTGGTGAGATCCTCAACGTTGTAGAACTCAAGCCGCTGGACGATGCCGAAGCGATCCCGCAGTGGCGAGGTAAGCAGGCCCGCCCTCGTGGTGGCTCCCACCAATGTGAAGGGTGGCAGGTCTAGCTTAATCGAACGCGCCGCAGGCCCTTCGCCGATCATAATATCCAGCTGGTAATCTTCCATCGCCGGATACAGTACCTCTTCCACATGGGGGCTGAGGCGGTGGATCTCATCGATAAACAGCACATCCCCCGGCTCCAGGTTGGTCATCAACGCAGCCAGATCGCCAGCCTTCTCCAATACCGGGCCCGAGGTGGTCTTAATGGCCACTCCCATTTCGGCGGCGATGATATTTGCCAGGGTGGTTTTACCCAGCCCCGGCGGTCCGAATACCAGGGTGTGATCCAGGGCCTCTTTGCGCAGCTTGGCAGCCTGAATAAAGATCTCCATTTGCTCCCGCACCACTGGCTGACCCACATAATCATCCAGGGTTTTGGGGCGCACGGCGCGGTTGTACTGCTCTTCCTGGCCCGAGGGGCCCACAGGCTCCGGTGCCACCAAACGGTCGGCTTCGATCATTGCAACAACTCCAGGGCCTCAGCTTAAGCGGGGGCCATTCCCTTAAGGGCCAGGCGAATCAAAGTTGCACTATCGGCATCCGGCTGCTCCTTGCTGGCGCGGGCCACCATTTTGCTGGCTTCAGTGGGCTTGTAACCCAAAGCCGCCAGGGCGCTCTCCGCTTCACCGGTGTGATCCACCTTGGGCTCGGCAGCAGCGGCCATCAGGGGGATATCGTTGGCGTCGCCAAAATCCGGGGTCAGTTTATCCCTCAACTCCACAATCAGGCGCTCGGCAGTCTTTTTACCGACGCCGGGGACTTTGACCAGCGCCGCTACATTATCCTCCGACACACAACGGGCCAGGGCAGCGCCGTCCAGCCCGGATAAAATAGCCAGGGCCATCTTGGGACCCACTCCACTCACCTTGATCAGGGTGCGAAACAATTTGCGGTCCCCATCGCGAATAAAACCATATAACTGCTGGGCAGTTTCGGATACCGCTAAATGAGTGTGCAGCTGTACCGGCTGCCCCAGTGCGGGCAGTTCAAAAATTGTGGTCATGGGTGCGAGCACTTCATAGCCCACCCCCTGTACATCCACCAACAACAGAGGTGGCTGCACTGCGGCCAGGGTACCGCTCAATCTTCCAATCATGTGTTATTCCAGGTTTATATTGTCTGCGCCCTTTACGGGGCCAATTCTACCAGCCGATCACACGCTCAGGCGGCCGCGACGAAAACGACTGCGCGCACCGCCAGCGGTAAATACCAGGGTTTGCTCGGTATGCATATGACACAGAGCCACGGCCAGCGCATCGGCGGCATCCTCCTGGGGCGACGCAGGTAGGGACAGCAGGGTTTTCACCATGTGCTGGACCTGCAATTTATCCGCTCCTCCGTTGCCGACCACTGCCTGCTTCACTTTGCGAGCTTCATATTCGGCTACTGCCAGACCGCTATTTGTCCCAGCTACAATAGCTGCCCCCCGGGCCTGTCCCAATTTCAGGGCGGAGCCGGCGCTCTTGGACATAAAAACATTTTCAATTGCCATCTGAGCAGGCTGGTATTGCTGGGCAATCTGGCTCACTGCATCAAAAATCAGTTTGAGACGCTCAGGCAGGGGACCTTCGGGAATACGAATCACCCCGCTGGCCACATAGCGAGCCTTGCCCCGCTCCACATCGATAATTCCATAGCCCGTTTTTCGCGAGCCGGGGTCAATACCCAGGATTCGGGTCAAAAGGCAGCTCCCCAAATATCTGTATGTTTATATAGTGGTGGGAGTGTCCCAAGGTGAACAGGAAGCGTCAAGGGAGGGGGAGTAAGAAGGGCTTGAAAAGATAAAAAACCAGAGGCGGGACAGTAGCCGCCTCCAGTTACGGAACCGGCTTTAGCCCAGCTCCTCCATCACCTCTGCCGGAATATCCGCATTGGTGTAAACGTTTTGCACATCATCCAAGTCTTCCAGCATCTCGATCAGAGCGAGTACTTTTTCAGCACCGTCTTTATCCAGCGGAATCGTGGTGGACGGAATCATGGCAATTTCGGCACTGTCCGGGGTAAAACCAGCTGCAACCAGGGCGTCCTTAACCGTCAGGTAGTCCTGGAATTCAGTGGTAACTTCAACACTGCCGTCATCGTTGGATTCGATATCCTCAGCCCCGGCTTCGAGAGCTGCGTCCATCAACGCATCTTCATCCACTCCGGTCTCGTAGAACATCTGACCTTTGCGGGTAAACAGATAGCTAACGGAACCGTCGGTACCGAGGTTGCCACCGCGCTTGGTGAAGGCGTGACGCACTTCAGCCACGGTGCGGTTGCGGTTGTCAGTCAGGCACTCCACCAGGACCGCTACACCACCAACGCCGTAGCCCTCGTAAACTACGGCTTCGTAGTTTTCACCATCCGCATTGCCGGCGCCACGGGCGATAGCTTTGTCGATGGTGTCGCGCTTCATATTGGCGCCCAAAGCCTTATCGATAGTGGCGCGCAGCGCCGGGTTATCGTCCGGATTTGGCCCCGATTTGGCGGCTACCGTCAACTCGCGAATGATCTTGGTAAAGACCTTGCCCCGCTTGGCATCCTGAGCTGCTTTGCGGTGCTTAATATTGGCCCATTTACTATGTCCGGCCATTTTCCGTCTCTCTTCAGTCAGTGCGTAGGATGGGCCAAAGAGCGAAGCGAATCGCCCATCACTACGATTGGATGGGCCCGCTTCGCTCGGCCCATCGGGGAAAAATCAGCTGATTTTCTCTTCTTTTTGTCGCAGGCGAATACTCAGCTCACGCAGTTGTTTCGCATCTACAGCACCCGGGGCATCTGTCATCACACAGGCGGCGCTCTGGGTTTTCGGGAAAGCGATAACATCGCGAATAGAGTCACTGCCGGTCATCAACATCACCAGACGATCCAGGCCAAAGGCCAAGCCACCGTGGGGCGGCGCACCGTATTTGAGTGCATCCAGCAGGAAGCCGAACTTCTCGCGCTGCTCTTCAGCATCGATACCCAGGATGCGGAAAACCGCTTCCTGCATCAACTGGTCGTGGATACGAACAGAACCACCGCCCAGCTCGGTGCCGTTAAGCACCATATCGTAAGCGCGGGAAAGTGCTTCAAGCGGATTCTTTTCCAGCTCTTCCGGGGTACAGGAAGGCGCAGTGAAGGGGTGGTGCAACGCAGTCAGGCTGCCGTCGTCATTTTCTTCAAACATCGGGAAGGCGACAACCCACAAAGGCGCCCACTCGCTGGTGTACAGATCCAGGTCTTCACCCAGCTTGCAGCGCAATGCACCCAGAGCTTCAGAGACAATCTTGGCCTTGTCCGAGCCGAAGAAAAGAACATCACCGTCTTCCGCTTGCAGGCGATCGAGAATGGCTGCACGGGTTTCAAGCGTCAGGAATTTAACGATTGGCGACTGCAGACCATTTTCCAGGTCAGAGCGATCGTTAACCTTGATGTACGCCAGGCCCTTGGCGCCATAAATACCGACAAATTTGCCGTAATCGTCCAGCTGCTTGCGGGTCAGTTTCTTACAACCGCCAGGTACTTTAATCGCGGCAACACGTCCCTTCGGATCATTGGCCGGCCCGGAGAATACCTTGAAGTCCACCTCGGTCATCAGGTCCTTGATCTCCACCATCTCCAACGGAATACGCAGGTCCGGCTTGTCGGAACCGTAGCGCAGCATCGCCTGGTAGTGGGTCATGCGCGGGAATTCACCCAGATCAACACCCTTAAGCTCTTTAAACAGCTTGCGAACCATGTTCTCGGTGATCGACATGATTTCCTCTTCATCGAGGAAGGAGGTCTCAATATCGATCTGGGTAAATTCAGGCTGGCGATCAGCGCGTAAATCCTCATCGCGGAAACACTTAGCGATTTGGTAGTAGCGATCGAAACCAGAAACCATCAGCAACTGCTTAAACAGCTGTGGTGACTGTGGCAGAGCGAAGAACTTGCCCTCGTGAGTGCGGCTCGGCACCAGGTAATCCCGGGCACCTTCTGGGGTGGCGCGGGTCAGGATTGGGGTCTCGATATCGAGGAAGCCGTGCTCATCCAGGTAATTGCGGATTGCGGTAGTCAGCTTGGAACGAAAATACAGGTTGTTCTGCATTTCGTTGCGGCGCAGATCCAGATAGCGGTATTTCAAGCGGATATCTTCACCCACTTCGGTGTGCTCATCCAGCTGGAAAGGCACTGTCTCAGCAGTATTGAGGATCTCCAGCTCTGTACCGTAAACCTCAACTTCACCGGTCACCATATTGGGATTCACGGCCTCTGGGGCACGGGCGCGCACACGACCTGTCACTTTAAGCACATATTCGCTGCGCACGCGATCGGCCATCTCGAAGTGTTCGGCCGCATCGGGGTCGAACACCACCTGTACAATTCCCTCGCGGTCGCGCAGGTCGATAAAAATCACTCCGCCGTGATCGCGGCGGCGGTCGACCCAGCCACAGAGGGTTACTACGCGGTCAATGTCCGCAGAACGAAGGACGCCACAGTAATCGCTGCGCATGGATGAAAATTCCCGTTATCGATAGGTGAAAAGATTAGTTAGAGGGTACACCGCACGGACAGCCCCGCACAGCTCGCCTAGGCCGTCTTTGCCGCCGCTGTGCCAGACTTGTCGCTTTTGGCCTTACCACTGTTGGCAGAGTCACCGCCAGCGAGGTTTTTCTTGCTACCAGTTTTAAAATCAGTCTCATACCAACCGGCGCCCTTCAGGCGAAATCCAGCCGCTGAGATTTTCTTGCGCAGCTCGGCCTTCTCGCAAGCTGGGCAGTCTTTGAGCGGGTCATCGCTCATCCGCTGCAAAGCTTCCATTTCATGGCCGCAGGCATTGCACTGGTATTCATATATCGGCATTACACAGTACCTGGTGCTTAAAAAAAGGGGGAGAGAGTATACATGAGGCCTACAGAGGTAAGAAGCTGCACGGGTCTTTTCCCTGGGTAAAGCGTCCCATAAAGGCGACGTGAGGCTAAAAAATGTAAAAAAAGCACTATTTTTCTAGTATTTCTTCGTGCGGCCGAACAAAAACTATATATACTTCCCCCATCACCCGCTGAGACACCCGTAACGGATGCAGCGCAGCGGGAGAAAAAACACACTTTTACCGGATATATACCGAACAACAAAGAAGGAAGTAAGCCATGGCTGTCTCCAAGAAAGCTGCTACTAAAAAGGCCCCGGCAAAGAAAGCTGCGGCCAAAGCTGCACCGGCCAAGAAAGTAAAAGCAATCAAGGAAAAGTACACTAAGACTCAAGTACTTAATCAGATTGCAGAAAGCACTGAGCTGTCCCGCAAGCAGGTTCAATCTGTTCTGGACGAGCTGAACGATATCATCGAAGGCCACATCAAGAAGCGCGCAGTTGGCGAATTCACCCTGCCCGGCCTGATGAAAATCACCACCGTGAAAAAGCCGGCTAAGAAAGCTCGCAAGGGTATCAACCCGTTCACCGGTGAAGAGACTACCTTCAAGGCGAAGCCTGCCAGCATCCAGGTTAAAGTTCGCCCACTGAAGAAGCTGAAGGAAATGGCAGAGAACTAATACACTCTGTAAAGCCTCAGCTTAAAAACCCCGCTTATGCGGGGTTTTTTATTCACTCCCATTCCAAGCCAGTGCCCAGGCACCTGCTAAATAGATATCCCGGTATAGCAAAAGGCAATCCGCATTGAGGCAATACTGCCCCCAGGCAATATTTATTGCCCAGCGAATAGCGTAAAATAGCCAGCTTACCCGTAATAGAATCCATATAATTCCTATGCGCGCATCTCGTTATCTCATCGCAACCCAAAAAGAAACTCCCAACGACGCAGTGGTGATCAGCCATCAGCTGATGCTGCGTGCCGGCATGATCCGCCGTCTGTCTTCAGGTCTCTACACCTGGCTGCCCACCGGGTTGCGGGTGTTGCGCAAAGTCGAGCGCATTGTTCGCGAAGAGATGGACCGCGCTGGCTCCCTGGAAGTACTGATGCCGGTCGTGCAGCCGGCAGAGCTTTGGGAAGAGTCCGGCCGCTGGCAGCAGTACGGCCCCGAACTCCTGCGCATCAAGGATCGCCACAACAATGACTTCTGCCTGGGCCCGACCCACGAGGAAGTCATCACCGACCTGATCCGCGGTGAAATCAATAGCTATAAGCAGTTGCCCGCCAATTTCTACCAGGTGCAGACTAAATTCCGCGATGAAATCCGTCCGCGCTTTGGCGTAATGCGCGCGCGCGAATTCACCATGAAGGATGCTTACTCCTTCCACGTGAACGAGGACTCCCTGCAGGAAACCTACGATATTATGCACGGCGCCTACTGCCAGATTTTTGAGCGCATTGGCCTGGACTACCGCCCGGTACTGGCAGACACCGGTTCAATCGGTGGCTCCAGCTCTCACGAATTCCACGTGCTGGCGCAGAGCGGCGAAGACGATATCGCCTTCTCCACAGAATCCCGCTACGCCGCCAATGTCGAATTGGCAGAAGCGGTTGCCCCAGCTGGCGAGCGCCCTGCTCCGTCACAGGAAATGCAGGAAGTTCATACGCCGAACCAAAAAACCATCGCCGATGTCCGCGAGTTTTTGAAAAGTAATCCCGCCCACTCAGTAAAAACCCTGATTGTTCTGGGCGAGTGTGAAGAGGGTGAAACCGCTCCATTAATTGCCCTGGTACTGCGCGGCGATCACGAGCTGAACGAATTAAAAGCAGAGAAACTGGCTGGAATCGCCAGCCCCATTCAGTTCGCCTCGGAAGAGCGCATCGCCGAAGAACTCAGTTGCAACATTGGCTCCCTGGGCCCGGTGGGCATAAAGATCGAGACTGTTGTGGATCGCTCTGCAGCGCACCTGGCGGACTTTATCTGCGGCGCCAATCGCGATGACTACCACTTAACCGGTGTGAACTGGGGTCGCGATGTTGAGTTGGGCCGCATCGAAGACCTGCGCAATGTAGTGGCAGGCGACGCCAGCCCCGATGGCCAGGGCACCCTGGAAATCAAACGGGGCATCGAGGTCGGCCACATTTTCCAGTTAGGCGACAAATACAGCCGCGCTATGAATGCCACAGTACTGGATGAAAACGGTAAAGAGCAGGTTATGTCCATGGGCTGCTATGGCATCGGCGTTTCCCGTATCGTTGCTGCGGCCATTGAGCAGAACCACGACGACTCAGGGATTATCTGGCCCACTGCGATTGCACCTTTCCAGCTGGCGATTGTGCCAATCAATATGCACAAGAGCGATGTGGTAAGGGAAAAGTGCGAGCACCTGTATGAGTCCCTGCGCAGCAAGGGTATTGATGTATTGCTGATGGACGAAGCCAAAGCGCGACTGGGCGCTATGCTCGCCGATGTGGAGCTGATCGGCATTCCCCACCGCATTGTTATCGGCGATCGCGGCCTGGAAAAAGGTGTGGTGGAATATAAAGGTCGCGGAGATGCAGAAAGCCAGGAGTTTGCCGTATCCCAGCTCGAAGAAGTGTTATTGGAAAAATTTAATCAGTAATTGTCGAGCCGCCCGGTCTGCCCCCAAGCAGGCCGGGACCTCTTACGGCAAAAGTGCTTTTTATCGGCGGCGTCACAAAATCACGCTGCCCATTTTGCCGGGCTTTTCGTAGAATCACCCCATGATAAAAAAAGCCACCGCCCTCTTGTTGCTCTGCCTTACCTGCTGTGCCGCCCAGGCTCAAAGCAGTAGAGCCGAGATCGAACCCGGAGTTGCGCCTCGCCCTGCAGGACGCAGTTACCCAGGCCGACAGCTTTGTGGACCGCTTCGATGCGGAAGTGTGGCTAATGTCTAAATCCCAGCCTCTGTCCCGCTATATCAAAGATCCCAAGCGGCGGATGCACGTGCTGAAAGCCGTCCACCGGGAGGCAACTCGGGCTGGGCTGCGCCCGGAAATCGTATTGGCGGTTATCCAGATTGAGAGTGCTTTTGACCCCTATGCGATATCCCGAGTTGGCGCTCTGGGCATGATGCAGGTAATGCCGTTCTGGAAAAATGAAATCGGTCGGCCCGACGATAACCTGATCGATATGGATACCAATCTAAGGTACGGCTGTACCATTCTTAAACACTACATCAAGAAAGCCAAAGGCAATCTAGCCAACGCCCTCGCCTATTACAATGGTAGCTACGGCCGCCATACTTATAGCAGCAAGGTCCTGGATGCCTGGGCCGAGCGCTGGAGATAAACGATGACCGCCGGCTACTTATTTTTCTCCGGCGGCGCATGCGCTCTTCTTTTATTGGCGGCAACCAAGGTTGCAATACATCACTACCGGCTTGTTGCCGGGCGCTGCTTACTGGCCCTGCTGATAGCCGTGATCTGCTATTTACTCTGGCCCATCCTGCCACAATTGAGTGGACCTACTGCGCTCTTGCTTAACCTGCCAATTACTCTGATTCCCGCAATTTTTTGGCTGTTTACTCACCTGTTATGCCGCGAGGAAGAGCCTTTTCCCCTGTGGGGCTGGATCCCGATTGGTATTACCCTGGTCATCGGCATAGTCGCCTACCACGCACCATTGCCATTGACGTCAGATCAACAATCCCCACTATTTACCCTTTCGCAGCTACTCAAACTCGGTTTAATCAGCCTCGGCCTACTGACACTACAACGGCAGTTTCACCTAGACCTGGTCGCAGAGCGCCGACGCCTGCGCACAACCCTACTTATCGCCGTCGGCGCCTATATGCTGGTGGTAATTGGCGCAGAATCCATCTTTGCCTACCGCCCGCTTCCCAACGGTGTACCGACACTGCACGCGCTATTTGCCAGCCTGTTGTCACTGGTTGCCTGCCTATGGTTGCTGGCCCTTTCCCCCAGCGCTCTGGGAGAATCCCTGCCGCGCCCGAAGAGGAGCGAGCCGGAGGAGGAAGAACAGCCTTTAGCTCCGCCACCCGAACTGGATGAACAACAGCAAACCCAGCTGCAAAAATTACAGGAACATATGCACAACGGTGGTTATCGCCACACCGGACTCACCATCAGGGAGCTCGCGGAGCAGTTGGATATTCGCGAACATGTGCTGCGTGTGCTGATTAATCGCCATCTGGGTTATCGCAATTTTAACGAATACCTAAATCAGTTTCGTATTGATGAGGCCAGCAACCGGTTGGCAGACCCGGAGCAGGCCCATTTGCCAGTACTCACCATTGCTCTGGACATCGGCTATCGCTCCTTGAGCCCATTTAACGCTGCTTTCAAGCGCCGTCACAGCCAAACTCCCACTGAGTACCGCCGGGAAAAGCTGCCCGCCTGAATCTCCTCTCCTGAAAGAATCCGTCAGCATTTTTTCATATTCCGTAAGCCCGCAAAGTAAAAGGCTCCCAGACTGGGAGCGCGGTGAAAGCGATTTTCCCGCTGCGTGCCCGGCTCACCGAGACCCGATTTAACACCGGTGAGTCTCCCTTCAATAGAAGAATAATGATGGTGAGAATATGGATTTTTTAGTCGACATATCCCAGGACGGAGCCAAACATTTCCAGTTGAGTTTATTTCGCTATGTGCTGGCCGCTTCAGTAATGAGTATTTTGGCCGGCTGGCTATTTCGCACCTGGATGAACCGGCGCCGTATCCAAAAGCGTCGTGCCGAGTGGAAAGATATTCGGCGGGAGGTGAGTTATTCACTATTAACGGTGTGTATCTTTACCCTGGTAGGGGTTATTACCACCATGATGCACGATCTGGGACTAACCAAATTTTACTGGCAGTGGAGCGATTATCCACTCTGGTGGAGTATTGCCAGCCTGCCAGTAGTGATTTTGATCCACGACGCTTATTTTTACTGGACCCACCGAGGTATGCACCATCCCAAGGTGTTTAAACACTTCCACCGCCTACACCATCAGTCCAGAACACCCACGCCCTGGACGGCATACAGTTTTTCCGTAGGTGAAGCGGTCCTGATGGGCGCTTTCTCTCCCCTTATTGCCCTGATACTGCCGCTTAATCCAACTATTTGGTTCACCTTTTTATTTATCAGCATCTTCCGCAACGCCATGCTGCACACTGGCCGCGAGTTCCACCCCCGCAGCTGGGTCGACGGCCCTATGGACAGGCTCACCACCACGACTCACCACGACTTGCACCACCAGCGCTTCCAGGGCAACTACGGCTTTTACTTCACTTGGTGGGATCGCTGGATGAGCACAGAATTTAAGGACTACAAGCAAGTCTTCCGGCAAGCGGTGGATGGGCAATTACACGGGGGAGAAAAAGAGATGGAAATAGACAACAGCGCAGCAGAAGGCGCAAAAGCTCACGCTTAACCCACTCAAATTACTTAAATAGGTGCCGGGGTTCCCCCGGCTCCTTTCTACTAGCCGTAACAACCGTGTTAATGGCCATGTTGCAAAGGCAACCAGCGGGATTCTCGGTAACAGTAAAGTCCCCAGATCACAAAGACGACTTCGATAGCAAAAAGCACTAAATTGCGCTGGTCAAAACCACTGATAAATAACATTCCGTAGAGGCGCCCAAGAGCGAAGCCGATATAGGCGATAGACATCGCAGCGTAAGCAACCCTGCGGTGCGGGCGCATAGCCAAAGCCACCAGCAGAATCACCGCGATAGCCAACATAAACCCGCCATAAGTGGCCATAAACTCGGGCATGGCTTCGGGGGTATCAAATGAAAAATCCACTTCATTCGCAAGGCTCTGCGGTTTAAACAGGGCCCAGAGGCCAATAGAAGCAAAAACCAATAGATTGAGTGTCAAATAGACTCTTCCCAAATATTTCAATCGATTCTCCCCTCTAATTTCTGTTACTCACCCCTATACAAGGGGAACACCGCTTTGGAGTACTGTCACAGTATATATGAGCCACACCCCGCCATACGCCGGAACAATTCACCAATTTGGTACAAAGAGATGGATTTATCAATATTTTCTTACTGGCAAACTGAGAATGTCTTTCCATAATTAGAATCCACAGCGCAACTCCGACCCACTCCAAAATAAGGGCCGCGCTTTTGAATGCCACTACCTTCCTCAAGTCATTGGCGAAAGAGCCCCTGCTGTATTTTATTGCGATCGCCCTAATCCTATTGGGATTGGGAGAAATCCTGGAATCGCCTGCACAAGAAATTGTTATCAGCGAGGGGCGCGTCGAACATCTACGTTCGGTGTTTGAGCGCAAGTGGCACAGGTACCCCACTGATAGCGAGTTGGAGCAACTTATTCAGAATTACCTAAGAGAGGAAATACTTTATAGGGAAGCGCTTGCCCTGGGATTAGCCGAGAACGACACGGTAATCCGCCGCCGCCTGCGAATGAAAATGGAACTTACGGCGCGTAATTTCGCTGACACTCAAGACCCAGGCGATCAAGTATTGGAGAAATTCCTTCAAGGCCAGGCCGATAAATACCAGCTTCCCCCCACCCTATCTTTCCAACAACGATTTTTCTCAGTGGATCTGGCCTCATCAGATTCACGTGATTTTAACGACTTACTTATGCAGCTAAACAGCGGTCAGGCTTCGCCAATGATTGGAGACTCAACCCTACTGCCAGCTGCTTTTATCGACACTTCAGAGCCACGAATAGACAGGCAATTTGGGCTAGGATTTTCCGCTCAATTGTCCAAGCTGCCTGTTGGCAAGTGGAGTGGTCCAGTCCGCTCAACCTTTGGCGATCACCTGGTCCTCCTTGAGGAAATCAAGTCCACCCAGCTACCGGCATTGGCTGAAATACGCAGCCGCGTACTAAATGATTGGCAATCCCAGGCGCAAAAGAAGATTCTGCAGGAACAGTATCTCCAGTACCGTAAAAACTACGAGGTCACTGTCCACAAGCCAGATAACTTCTCAGCCGAGGTTGCCGTCAAGTGATGCACATCCGGCCACTCCTGTTCATTCTGCTCCTCAGCTTTACTCCAATACTATCTGCCCACGAACTGCGCCCGGCATATCTCGGCATCACTCAAGTTAATGCACAATTATTTAAAGTACTTTGGCGATTGCCCGCACAAGGCGATCTTCGCCTCGCTCTGAATGTCCATTTGGACCAAGCTGCCTCCCCCCTAAGCCAACCCAGAGCGCAAATAAGTAACGGCTACTACACAGAGTACTGGACCATCCATCACCCCAGGGAGCTACAACAGCTATCTATTCATATCGATGGCCTACAGAGCACTATGACCGATGCGCTAGTGCGGATCTCCTGGTTAGATGGGCGTGAGCAAGTTATCCGACTGACACCAGACCAGCCAGAATGGACCCTTGACCAACCCGCCAGCGAGTTCCAAGTCGCTCAAACTTACTTTGTGCTGGGCGTTGAACATATTCTTCTCGGTGTCGATCACTTACTGTTCGTTTTGGCCCTGATCTTACTTAAACAAAGCCTTCGCCAGCTGATCGGCACTATCACTGCTTTCACTATCGCCCACAGTATTACCTTGGCAGCTGCCGTACTGGGCTATATCCATCTGCCATCAGCGCCAGTGGAGGCGATTATCGCCCTCAGTATTTTACTGGCAGCCAGAGAAACTGTACGCCAGGGGCATGGTGTTTTCAGTTTGACCAGTCGCTACCCATGGGCAATTGCCTTTGCTTTTGGACTTTTACACGGTTTAGGTTTTGCCGGTGTACTGGGAGAAATTGGGCTTCCCCAGGGGGCTATTCCACAGGCATTACTGACTTTTAATCTCGGTGTGGAAGTGGGGCAATTAGTATTTATCACCGCAGCTCTTGCAGTTATCAACTTGTATCAAAAGCTCCTTAAACACTGGCCAGGGTATGCCATTCGGAACCGCGAACAATACTCTTTCGGGGAAGGTGGAGGTATCGGAATACCAGTCGCTACGGTGGTCGCGTATACGCTGGGGGGCATTGCCTGCTACTGGGTGATTGAGCGCAGCCTGCTTATTGTTTTCCCATAACAGAGAACATTAACCGGCGCCCTGCAAATCACGGGCACCGGTTAATTAACAAATAGGTAAACCACCGCCTCAGGCGGTGAGACTAGACAAGGCTCCGCCGTTCCGGCGTGCAGAGTAAAATATGGCCTCCATGAACCGGCAAGTTCTTTAAGGAGGCCATATGCGAGATTGGCAGTGCCATGCTCACGTGAAACATTATTGCAGGTACCATGTGGCATTTGTGCCCAAGTATAGAAAGAATGCGTTATTTGGAGCATTGAGACATGAGATTGGAGCAATATTCCGAGACTTATGTCGTCAAAAAGGTATTGAGTTGGTCGAGGGGTACGCAATGAGGAATCACATTCATATGTTGTTAATGATTCCTCCAAGGTTAAGTGTTTCCAATACGGTTGGTTTTCTGAAAGGGAAATCTGCGATCCAGATATTTCGGAAGTACAGGCATGTGCAGAGAAATTTCACAGGAAGACACTTTTGGGCTCAGGGTTACTGAGTGAGCACAGTAGGTCTTGATGAGCAGATGATTCGAGAGTACATCAAGCATCAAGAGGTTGAAGAACGCCGGCAAGTGCAGATGCAACTGGCGGGGTTGTAAATAGCCCCCTCTGGGGGCTTTCACCATACCACCCGCTATGCGGGTGGTTGCTGATTTAAGGCTCAGTCCTGAAACAAGAGTTCCAGTGGATAGCCGGTAAAAGGCTTGGTTTTCTCAATCACCAAATGAGAAGTCATACGGGAAATCGCCGCCTCTTCATTGGCCAACAACTGCTCTGAGACCCGATTAAAATCTGCTGCGTCCGGGCAGACGAAATGCAGCATATAGTCGAACTCACCAGACATCTTCACACAGGAAACAATCTGTGGAATATCGCTAATAATGCGGCGAAAGTTCTCACTGGTACGGGCATCCTGCCGCTTAAGCGCAACGTTTACATAAAACTCTGCATGCCGAACTTTATCCAGGTTTATCTCGGCAAAGAACTCGCGGATATAGCGCTCACTGGTCAGGCGTTTAACCCGGGCCAGGCAGGCACTTTCCGATAATCCAATTTTTTCACTCAAATTCAGGTTACTTGTACGTGCGTTTGATTGCAGGGCCTGCAAAATACGCAAATTATGCCGGTCAATTTTCACGGAGCTATTTTCTTTTGAATCTGAAAGGGGGCAAGGATAGCGGTATTCGCCGGTGGCATAAACATTACAGCCACCGGCATGGGAAACTTGTCATCACTTCAAAGGCGATTTTGGCGACAACCAGCCTCCCGGCAAAGGCCTAACCGGCCTGGCGGTTACCACTGGTGACGAACTGTTCAATGCGATCCAAGGCCCGCGACAACTCAGCCTCATCAGCCGCCAGGGTGAGGCGAACATGATTCACTGAACTGCTACCAAAGGGCGCGCCAGGCAGTACCGAGACCCGCTCAGCATCCAAAAGGGCTTCAGCGAAGGTTTGCCCGGAGCTGGATACCTTGGAGACATCCACCATAACAAACATCCCAGCCTCAGGACTGTAGCAACTCAAGCCTGGTATCTGACCAATCCTCTCAACAATCAGGTCTCGACGCTGCTGATAGGCATCCCGCATCTGCTTCACGAAGTAGCTATCAAACTCCAGGGCAAAGGCTGCAGCCTCCTGGATGAACTGAGGGCAGCCAAAAATTGTCGCCCCTGCAAAAGCAATCAAACGATCTACCAGGGGACCACGAGCCACTGCCCACCCCAGGCGCCAGCCACTCATGGCGTGGGATTTGGACAAGCCATCAACCACAACAATATTATCCAGCGACTCCGCAGCCGTACGCAGAGAGGTGTGGCGGCGGGCAAAGGTGATCATTGAATAAACTTCATCACATACCAGCCAAATATTGCGCTCGCGGCAGTATGCCGCCAACTCGCGCAATTGTTCAGGGGTAGCCATCGCGCCAGTCGGGTTTACCGGCGTATTGATCATAACGACCTTGGTCTGCTCGCTGATGGAGGCCTTGATAGCATCGACATCAAAAGCGAAATTAGTCTCCGCCGGGCAGGTCACCCGTTTTACGGAGAGGCGCAAGGCATCACAAATGGGGACATAGCCGATATACATCGGCTCGGGAATTACTATCTCCTCACCGGGGTTTAGCAGGCAGGCAAGTACTGCGTAGATCGCGTTGGTTCCACCGGGGAAAACAACAACATCATCCGGGTTACAAGGGTGGGGAGAGACCTTGCTCTCGATGTCCGCGATAGCCCTGCGCAACATTGGCTCCCCGGCGGCAGGGGAATAGTGGGTGCGCCCCACTCCCAGGCGAGCGCGGGCAAAGTCGAGGATCGGCTCGGGGGTGTCAAAGTTGGGATCACCTACACAGAGAAAGATGACATCCTCCCCTTTATTGGCGAGATCGTGAGCCCGGTCACTCACAGCCCAAACATTGGCGTCCTCACCATTCAAAGCCTCACTTTGCAAGCTGAACCTGGGGGTAAAATTTGTCACGTTTTTCACTATTTAGCAGCCATTTATAGGGGCTAAGGTAACAACCATCTGGGTAATCGGTGCCGCTATATGACCGTCAATTTCGCATTAGAGGGAGCTTTTCTCAGGTATTCCCGCAGATAATGCGGGGGCCAGTGTGTTCGCGTGGATCGCGACTAGAAATAGATTTTTAGTCTCAGTTACTCAGGTCGATCCTGGCGCCCCAAAGAGAGCGAGTAATGAGTAAAACTTAAGCAAGGTATCACTCCATCCCACTGCAATTGAACACTATTAACCTGAGCCAGGAAAAACCCAGGGCTATGGGCAAAGCTTCATTACGATGTTCTTTTTTGACATCCCGTCCGCTCCCCATGCCCCTTTCACCTGACTCGCAGCAATCTCCCTCAAGTTTTCACTGTATTTAGATTAACTTTAATCTTCAAAACTCCAATCCCGGTATAGGTGCGAAACTGGCCCCTTAGCGCCTCTGGATATACTTAGTGTTAACCAGCCTTGGTCTTCCAAGACTAT
Organism: Microbulbifer sp. ABM4_008; assembly: GCF_056311705.1. NCBI lineage: Bacteria > Pseudomonadati > Pseudomonadota > Gammaproteobacteria > Cellvibrionales > Microbulbiferaceae > Microbulbifer > Microbulbifer sp. ABM4_008. The sequence continues at coordinate 4,172,727 of NZ_CM149970.1, forward strand.
CTATTACGGCTTGATTGCGTGTTATCGTTAACACCTGAAAATCAATAAGTAAATTTAAATCATGGATAAGATGAAACAATTACTAACCTTACTTTTGCTCTCCTGTTCACTTACGGCAATCGGCACTGAAATTTCTCAGGAAAGGAAGTTGGAGCTTATTAATTCTATCGAGAAAAAGATTGCCTCCAACTATGTCCTGCAAGAAAACCTGGAAGCTATTCACTCTTCATTAAATAAAGTTGCAGAGTCAGAGGCATTCAGACAAGCCTCTGACACAGAGTCAGTGGCTGGAATTATTAAATCCGCCTTAACAAAGCATGATAAACACTTTGGCGTAAGCTGGGATGATCCAGAATCTCCCCAACAGCAGCCGAAACACGAGGATTGGTTTAGTAAGCTCAGTAGAAAAAATTCTGGATTTACCCGAGTCGAAGTTTTAGAGGGTAACATCGGCTATATTGATTTCTGGGGGTTTGACCATGTTAACGAGGAGTCCCAAGGTCGAGTGGCTGCAGCTATGGCATTAATCCAAGATACCAGCGCTATTATTTTTGACCTGAGAAAGAATGGTGGTGGTAATGGCTTTATGGGCGGCCTTATCAGCGGTTATCTTTTTGATAAACCCACCCACCTCAATAGCATCCACTGGAAGCCCGCGGGCAATGTTACAGAGATATGGAGTCAGGAAAAGGTTCAGGGTAAAAAGGTAGCAGACACCCCGGTATATATATTAACCAGTAGCGATACCTTCTCAGCAGCAGAGGCCTTTGCGTACTATTTAAAGCACCTGGACCGTGCAACCATTATTGGAGAGGCTACCAAAGGTGGGGCAAATCCCTGGCAGTACTCCCCCCTTGGGAATGGCTTTAAAATAGCAATCCCTATCGCCAAGGCAGTTAATCCGATTACCAAAACTAACTGGGAGGGGACTGGTGTAAAACCAGATATCGAGACATCTCGGGAGAAAGCATTTCCAACAGCCTATAGGCTCGCCTTACAAGCGGCCAAAATTTCTACTGCACACCCGGAACATTTAAAAGAGATTCAACAAAAACTGCAGGATTTCGACAGCCTTTAAAATACCTTAACCCCTTTCAATAACTTTTCAGACTACTACTTCAGGAAGGGGTCCTAGTTATTAGCCACCCCTCCCAGATCAATTCAACACCCCATAAATAAAAAAACAGCCCTTAATAATTGTAAAAATCTTTCACTCACATTAACCTAAAATCATTCCCTTATCTTATTCGTGTAGCAGGGCGAATTGGATGTTTCAATTTACTCAAATCCTAAAGTACATTCCTGAAGAACTTGCGGACAGCTTTGCCCACCTCCCTCCAGATGAATACCTAAAATCCCAAAATCCATATCGCTACCGAACATATAGTTCAGGACTCTATAGTGGCAATTCAATTGAGTGGAGCAACAATACCATCTTCATACAGAGTAAAACAATCAACACGTACCTTGGGGATATAGAGCGTCACTACCCCTCATTAGGAGCAATCGCTCGAACATTCTCACAAAATATTGTAAGACACTTAATTTTCCAACAATATATACCGGCAAAAAAATATCAGGTCGGGTGCCACCAGATAAGAGTTCGTGCTACAGATGAATTCAACGCTTACCCCACCCCTGAGGGTTTTCATCAAGATGGGTTTGACTATGTAGCGATTAATTGTATTAATAGAAATAATGTCAATGGAGGCGAATCATTCATCAGCAACTTGGATGAAAATGAAATTATATTTCATGGCACACTAACCCCTGGAAAAGCTTTGGTTTTGAACGACAGGTCGCTCAAACACTACGTAAGCCCCATCACTCCTCTTTTTCCCGGGGAGGCTTTAAGGGATGTTGTGGTAATTACATTACATAACGATAGAAACACCACATGAAAACATGAAGCTTACCCAAACCAGATCCCAAAGAATTTTTTCAAGCTTAAAAAGATGACCGCCTAAATCAAACTTCAAATCCTCTCAAAATACCAAACCAAGATCTTTTATTAACTTAATATCCATATCAAGATGCTTGCAATACCATATAGCAAATCACCAGATAGCGTAGACATTTACCCATGGCAACCAACAACAAAAACCAAACCAAGCGAATTCTTAGAATACCAGCCATTACAGTAAGGGGATCACCAATAATAGGCACCCAGGAAAAAAACAGGGAGAATACCCCATATTTTTTAAATCTCTGTTCAGCCTTTACAAATTCCTCTTCAGACATTCTCAACCATTTCTTGATCATGCCCAAGCTGGCCCAGTAGCCTAATGCATAATTGAGAAGAGAGCCCGCTACATTCCCAGTAGTGGCGACTATTATCAGGGCCCAAGGGGAGAGCCCCTGGAGTAATAGACCAGTCATTACAATTTCTGAGCTTAGCGGCAGAATGGTCGCTGCCAGGAATGCTGATACGAAAAGCCCCAAAAATCCAAACTCAAGAAAGTACCCCATAATGACGACTCATACCTAGCTAAACTCGGCATTCCTTCTATCTATACTTATAATTGTGCCACTATAATCGAAAAAAGGGGGACATCCCAACCCCCCCCTCATCAGTGTTAGCGATACTAGCCACAAGCCTCTACTTTTTATATTCACCCTTGTTAACACATTTTAGAATTCATAACCTTACACAGACTTACTTAGGCCCAAGTACAGACCCGCTCATCCGAAGTCGAAATCAGTGTCCACCCCATAATCCTCCAGCCACCTTCTAGTTTTGCTATCGACAAGATATTGCAGGCAGCTTTCCTACTCCTTTCTTTTGATTTGGATCGCTGAAAAACAACAAGCGATGTTGCTGAACCATCTTCTGAAACATAAATTTTCTCTATATATAATCCGGAAAATGGATATTTCTCAAGGTCCATAGTTTTACGCAGCTGGCCGATAATTACGGGGATTAAATCGGGATGACTAGACAACCCCGGCTGCTCACCGATAAAAAATAAAGGGGATTGAGCAAAGTACTTCTTCAAACTACTCGGCGGAGATGAACTATTAAATGTGCTGTAAAAATTTTTAATAAGATCAGAGACTTCACTGCGCGAGCTTGCATAAATCTCAGATGAAAAGACAATAAATACGACAAGCAACAGCGCCATAGCAATTTTCATGGCTACCACTTCCTATTTTAAGGAGTTTCTGAGTAACTCTGCAATTAGAGGGGAGTGACTAAAGGTTGAAGTATAGTTATGCTATTAATTCGCATGGACTAAAGAAGGGAATCTGACAATCACCAGACGGAGTTATTCTGTGCCAGAGGTAATAGTGGAGAGAAGTATTTACTGCCCTTATTGTGGTGAAATCATAAAAATACTGGTTGATTCATCAGTTTTGCCTCAACAGTACACTGAGGACTGCCAAGTTTGCTGTAGACCTATCGTTTTCTTTGTGGAACTCGATTTAAATGGCGAGCTATCTATCTTGGCTCATACTGAGGATGAAGCGTTCTAAGTCGCATTGTCGCACTCAAATTCACTTCAAATTGGCAAAAACTTCAATCGCTCGCTTCCGTCCAGCCCCCACATCGCAAATCACTTGAGGATAGCCTTGAGTCGGCGGTGGATCGTGTATGGCTTTGTCGCTCAGCTCCTTTAGCTCAGGTATAAACTTGCGGATAAAATCTCCATTGGGATCAAAACGTTGCGACTGACTATAAGGATTAAATACACGGAAATAGGGTGCAGCATCAGTACCCGTGGAGGCAGTCCACTGCCAGCCCCCATTGTTGGAAGCAAAGTCTGCATCAATTAAGCGCTGCATAAAGTAGCGCTCACCCCAGCGCCAATCTATCAGCATATTTTTACTGAGAAATGAAGCTACTATCATACGCAATCGATTATGCATCCAGGCAGTCTCATTTAACTGTCGCATCGCTGCATCAACTATCGGAACCCCAGTCTCCCCCAAAGTCCAACGCTCAAACTGATCCTTATTGTAGGACCAGGGGATTTGGTCAGTTTCCTGCTTGAATGGCCTCCCTTTACTCAGACGGGGAAAGTCCACCAACAAATGGGTATAAAACTCCCGCCAGATTAATTCGCTAATCCAACAGGCCGCCCCATCATCTCCACCCAGCCAACGTCCCTCGTTCATATCCAACGCCATTGCTATACATTGGCGAATCGAAACAGCACCACTATTTAGGTAGGGGGATAAGCAGGAGGTACTATCAAGTGCTGGAAAGTCTCTCTCTGCCTGATAAGCAGATATTTTTCCACCGAACTTCTTGAGCCGTTTCAGTGCCGCCTTTTCTCCTGCTTGCCAACCTTTAATCAGGCCTGCATCGTCGATCTTATCTATCGAGTATGTCGACAGTTGCGTTGGAATCTTTTGGCTCAATTTCTGCCCTTCAGATAAAGAAAGCCACTTTGGCCAATGTGCTTCATTTTCCCGGGTAGAAATTTTCCGAGGCTTAGGCAAGGTTTTTACTTCACTATCGGCACACAATTGAATCAGTGCACGCTTGAAGGGGGTAAACACCTTGTAGGGTTCCCCTCCGCCGGTTCTTACTGCTCCCGGTGGAAGCAGGGTGCGGTCACTATAGAATTGAACCTGACCCCCCTCATTTGTCAGTAAATCTTTTACTGCATTATCACGGCGCAACTCATTGAGTGGATATTCAGCATTCGCATAGAGAGCATTGATATTCAGGCGCTCAACTATTTGCTGAAGAACCCCTGGAACCTGAGCAAAAGTAGGAACTTCAACGAAGTACAGCGGTATATTGCGCTCCTCTAATCCATCTTGTAATTCACGCAAACAGGCGATACGAAAAGTCACCAGCGGATTGCCTTCATCCTGGCTCTGCCAGGTATCCGGACAGGCAATAAATACAGCAGCCACCTCCTTACATTGCACACTGGCCTGGTAAAGTGCTGAATTATCATTGAGGCGTAAGTCACTGCGTAGCCATACCAGGCCACGCGGCAAAGTCACTGGGCGACTCATAGCTTAAAAGACTCCCGCAATTGTGTAACTGCGCTCTCTGTATTTCCGGCAAGTACTCTTGTTAAAGGGAGTTGGTTTAAATCAGCCAAAGCCAAGCGCTGCACCTCAATAAAATCACCCGCAAGCCACAGAGGATCAGTCATCCCCTGAACAGCACTTGGTAACTCACGTTCAAGAATATTTTTCGGCAGAGCCTTGTGGCTATAGCAAAGCACTCCCTGAGCACCCAGTTTTTTGACTGTACTTCCAAGCTCCAATAATCCCGCAGGATAAGTCAGGGTAATGACCTCTATTCCCGCAGCAAGGAGTACCGCAATAAACATCTGTATAAATGCCTGTTGGCCCTGAACGCCAATTTCCAGTAAAAGAACACGGGGCTTCGCCTGGGACTTGTCTTTGTCCAGGTTTTTCCTGGCCATACCATTAGCCAGAAGTAGCTGTTCCTTTAACAGAGGCCAGAAAAATATCTGCGCTCCATGGGCTTCAGGTAGGCGAAATCGCTCAAGCCGCACATGCAAAGGTTTCAGCCAGTGCTCCAACAGCAAAGCGGCAGGGAATGAGGAAAACCACTGATCGAGACGGCGGCGCAGCTGGGGTTCTGCAAAGTCTCTGAGAAGACTGGAGGTTTCATCCAGCATCGCCTGCCAATTGTTTTTTCCATCGCCTGTAGTCGCTGGCAACCCCAATTTGTCCTGCTCTCGCGCTAACAAGTTTCGCACTTGACCAATGGAAACGCCCCTGGCGAGGCATTGCAGGACCTTTTCGATCTGCTCGACTTCCTCTTCACTATAAAGGCGATGCCCTTTGCTGGTGCGCATGGGTTTTAGTAAACCATAGCGGCGCTCCCAGGCCCGCAAGGTCACAGGGTGCACCCCGGTCCTTCGGGCTATCTCTCGAATCGGAAAATAGTTTTTTTCAACAACTTCTGGGTCGGACATGACGCTCATTATCGAAATTCACATAAACCTAATTCAGCCGGCTCGGCAGCGAGCAAGACCTGGCTGTGGATAAAGTGGTGTGGGCTTCTCGGCAAGTAATGACGGAGCATAGTAAGCACCGCCGAAATCGGTTTATGCCCTTGCCGGTACTCCTCGATAAGCTGGGCCAGCTCAGCCCGCTCTTCCCGGCTTAAATAGCCCTTTAAATGCCCCTGGCTGTGCATCAGTGCATTGGTTCGATCCTTGCGCGATGCATGTTGGGAGAGAATATCCATAATCCGCCCACGAATTTCATAAGCGAACTCTTCAGGGGTCACCGCACGAGAGTTGGAAACAAACTGACCCAAGGTACGGGTCAGAGGCTGGCTATGGGCTAACAAGAGGTACTTATAAGCGGTGTAAAACTCAATAACTTTAGCGGGTCGAGGATCCGGCGATACATAGCGATGCCAGGCATCGTAAGCAAATACTCGGGTTAAAAAGTTTTCGCGAATGTCGCTGGCATTCAGTCGCCCTACTTCCTCCATAGGGAGGTGGGGGAAATTCTCTCTCACACGCGCAGCAAATAGACCTGCCGAATGCGCCAGTACACCGCGACCATCTTCTTTGTAATGGGGGGTAGTACGCACACCGCAGCTGGGAGACTTTTGCATCAGGATAAAACCGCGCAACTGCTCAACCTCCGGGCTTATCTCATCTGCGTAAGCCTCAAGATCCTCTGTCACATCGATATTGGTGTCATCGCGCCCAACTGCGCGCAGGCGATCACTGACAATCAGGTGAATTGGCGGGCGGGGCACTCCCAAGCCTATTGCCACTTCCGGGCAGTAAGCTTGCAGATCAAAGCAATTACCCAGCAGCTGAGTGCAGACTTTGCTGTGCTTATGGCTACCGTTATATCGAACTGGATCACCCACGGCACAGCGGCTGATACCAACGGGAATCTTATGCGGCAGGAATTGAATATTCATAGTCACAAGGTGAGCAGGTAATGGCCTACCTTTTTTATAGCCTGCCACTAAAACTTATACAAGCTCTGCCTTTGTATAAGTTTTTGAAAATCTCCTGCAAGGTCGCCGTGGCTTGCGCAAATGCAAACCAAAGCTACAATGCAAAGCCGCGTTCATTCCGAGTTTTAGCGCTGCGCGCACTCTTATCGCCAGTCCCCGGTCTGCGATGCGGCCCATACCTCCCGGAAAGTACGGATTAGCTCATGATTCCAGCATTGCGCGAAGTCGACGAGGTTCAGGCGCTCTATTTGCAGTTCTTGCAGGAACTGAAGGACGCAGGTTTCCGTGGCGATACCACCCCCAGTTATGCCAGCCGCACGGTTCTGGCTACCGATAATTCGATATACCAGGTCCTCCCTCAGGCTGTTGTCTATCCCCGCGACAATCGCGACTTGCAGCTGCTCGCCGAGCTGGCTGACAGGGAGGAGTTTCACTCGGTAGTGCTATCCCCCCGTGGCGGTGGTACCGGCACAAACGGCCAGTCCCTGACCGATGGACTGGTTGTGGATATCTCCCGCCATATGAACCAGATCCTCGAAATCAATGTTGAGAAGCGCTGGGTCCGGGTACAGGCCGGTGTGGTCAAAGATCAACTGAATGCAGCACTCAAACCCCACGGCCTCTTTTTTGCTCCGGAGCTTTCCACCAGTAACCGAGCCACCATTGGCGGCATGATCAATACCGATGCCTCGGGCCAGGGTTCATGTGTCTACGGCAAAACCCGCGATCACGTGCTGGAGTTACACACGGTATTATTGGGCGGTGAGGTTTGGCACTCGGCCCCGATCGACGATGAGGAGCTGGCACAAGTTAGTGTCGGGGATAAACGCTCTGCGCAGGTTCACCAAGTCTGTGATTCTATCGCGCGTACAAAAGCAGAATTAATCACAGCAAAGTTTCCCAAGCTGAACCGCTGCCTCACCGGCTACGACCTGGCTCATATTCGCGACGACAAAGGCTTTAACCTCAATAGTGTTCTCTGTGGCTCAGAGGGAACCCTGGGTTTTATCGCCGAGGCAAAACTCAACCTGTTGCCAATTCCCAAATGTGTCGCTCTGGTCAATTTAAAGTACGACCATTTTCAAGAGGCGCTACGCGACGCCAAAGACCTGATGCTGGCCGGTCCCATGTCTATCGAGACAGTGGACAGCAAAGTGCTGCAGCTGGCGATGGAAGATATCGTCTGGCACAGCGTCAGTGAATTTTTCCCAGCGGATGATCGCCCGGTCAAGGGCATTAATTTAGTCGAGTACGCCGCCGATAGCGAAGAGGAATTGGAGCAGGCACTAGCCCAATTTACTGCTCATATTGATGAAGCTATTGGCCAAGCAAGTAAAAGTTTCGGTTATTCCATTGCCCGAGGCCACGCCGAGGTCAATCGAATCTGGGCCATGCGCAAACGGGCCGTGGGCTTACTGGGAAATGCCCAGGGAGAAAAACGCCCAATTCCATTTGTCGAGGACACGGCAGTACCACCGGAAAACCTGGCGGATTTTATCGCTGAGTTCCGCACGGTATTGGATGAGGCCAATCTCGACTACGGTATGTTTGGCCATGTCGATGCGGGCGTGCTGCACGTGCGTCCGGCAATTGATATGAAAGACCCCCAGCAAGCCGCACAAATTCGTCCGATCACCGATCAGGTAGTCTCCCTCACACAGAAATATAAGGGCCTTTTGTGGGGGGAGCATGGGAAAGGTGTCAGGTCTGAATACGCACCAGAATTTTTTGGCGAGCTCTACCCAGAGCTGCAAAAAATCAAAGCCGCCTTCGATCCTCGCAACCAACTCAATCCGGGGAAAATAGCTACCCCCAATGATGACAGCCAGCTGCTGAAAATTGACGAAGTATCCACCCGAGGCGAGCGGGACCGGCAAATTCCCGCCCAGGTCTGGGAGGGCTATGAGGAAGGTGTGCACTGCAACGGCAATGGCGCTTGCTTTAACTGGAACCCCGACGATGCCATGTGCCCTTCCTACAAGGCCACTCGCAACCGTATTCACTCTCCCAAAGGGCGCGCCTCTTTAATGCGCGAATGGCTGCGATTGCTCAGCGAAAAAAATGTTGATGCGGTCTCCAGTGCCCAGCGCCTGCGGGAACGCTCCTTTTTTGTCGGACTCCCCAAGCGCATTATCAATTCCCTGGCAAAAACCCGTGGCGAGTACGATTTCAATCACGAAGTTAACGAGGCGATGCAAGGCTGTCTGGCGTGTAAATCCTGTGTAGGGCAGTGCCCGATAAAAGTGGATGTGCCGGAGTTTCGCAGCAAATTCCTCGAACTCTACTACAGCCGCTATTTGCGTCCGCTAAAAGATTACGCCGTCGGTGGGCTGGAATTCCTGATGCCACACCTGGCCAAGCTACCTCAGTTATACAACTGGCCACTAAAACTCAAGCCAGTTTCCTTCCTGATGGAGCGCCTGTTCGGCATGGTGGACAGCCCACTGTTATCGGAAAAAACCTTGAAAGCGACTATGGCGGAGCTGGGTGTGCCTGTCGCCAGTGCCGCCTGCCTGGAGTCCTTGGGCCCGGCACAGCGCAGTCGCGCAGTGGTGATAGTGCAGGATGCTTTTACCAGTTATTTTGATGCCCAAGTGGTTGCCGACATTGTGCGCTTGCTAAAGCAGCTCGATTTTGTCCCCATGCTGGCGCCCTACCGCGCCAACGGTAAACCCCTGCATGTCCACGGTTTCCTGCGCCAGTTCCAGAGGGTCGCTGAATTAAACAGCCAGATGCTTAACGACCTCGCCGCCAGCGGTATTCCCCTTGTGGGCATCGACCCCTCAATGACCCTGACTTATCGCTCCGAGTATAAAAAGCTGATGGGCGATGAGGCACCCAAGGTCCACTTGTTACAGGAATGGCTGGCTTCCCAGCGGGAGCACCTGGAACAACAGCGCCACCGCATAGCGCCCGCCAACTTCCAGCTTCTGCCCCATTGCAGTGAACAAACCAATGCCACCGCCTCGGTGAAAGACTGGCAAAATGTTTTCACTGCCCTGGGCCTGGAACTCGCTACCGAGAGCCTCGGCTGCTGCGGTATGGCTGGTACCTATGGCCACGAAGCAGATCACAAAGAGACCTCACGAGTCATTTTCCAGCAATCCTGGGCGCCCCGATTGAACAGTGGCGAAAACCAGTTGGCCACCGGCTATTCCTGTCGTTGCCAGGCCAGTCGCTTTGCAGGCGTATCCTTGCGCCATCCGCTACAGGGGCTACTGGCACAACTGGATAAATAGGCATTTACTGACGTAAGAGGCCCATATCTCCGGGTCTCTTACCGTCCACCCAAAGTAGCCTGCGGGAAGTGCCTATGCACAAACATCTCTCAAACCTGCTCATGCTGTTTTATGCACTGCTTGGCATCGCCGTATTGCTAGCAGCAATATCCATAAGCTCAAACTCCGGGAAAAAACAATTAGGGCACCATCTATCCCAGGCCCAACACTCCCTGGCATTGGTTACTGAGGCTGAAACCTACGCCCGCACGGGCAACTACGCCGACGCACTGCCACTTTACGAAAAGGCCATCTCCTCACTATCTGACTATCCGGATCAACAACAGGCCCTGCGCTACCGCTACGGCATTGTGCTCAATGCATTTAGCGCCCAAGCGCGACCTGACCTCTACCCCCTTGCCCGCGCACAGTTCGAATCGGTCCTCAATTACCTGGATGAGGGCGCGGTGCTACCGCAGTCCACCGCGAGAGTGCGGTCAGCCATGGCACACACTTACCATCAGCAAGCAGCAACGGAGAAGGAGCACACTCAGCGAGCTCATCTTCTACGCTCGGCTTACCTTCTATATAAGAGTGCAATTCAAGGCCTGCGCGAACAGGCGGAATGGCAGAACCTTGCCATCACCTATTTCAACCTGGGGCAAGTCTGTGAATGGCAGGGAAACCTGGAGGAAGCCATCATCTGGTTGGAAAAAACGGTGAAGCTGGACATACAGCACAAGCTGCCGGACCTCCAGGAAGACAGTGACTACTTATCCGCATTGCGCAGCCAGGTGGAACCGATACTGGAAAACCCCGAAACCGCGCTGTAAGTACTGGGGATTCCCTGTACTTTTTAATGTGGCGCACCGGTTTTTCCGCTAAAACCTGCTGTTTTTTGTCATATCAGCAATATATGGAGAATAAGTCACAAATAATTTATGAGGAATTTTTTACTGTTCCAGTCATGCTAAGCAATGCCCTCCACCACTCCTAGCACGACTCTTTAGAATGACATCGCTGTCACGCAATTTTTCTCTTTTGAAACCATTTACCAAGGAGCTGGGTTCTATCCGGCCATTTCCTTCTGTACAAAATATATACAGTGCAATTTTATTGTTCTTTACATCTGAAAATTAAGCCATTTTTTTATTTTCTGTAAGTAACCCGCCAATTCATACGGCTTTTTCTCGCTTTGCAGGAAAAAGTTGATACCTCAGGAATCGCCGGTAATATAGCCAGCGTTGATTAAATATTGATCAACGATTTCCAAACAAACTTGGAAATTTCACAAGCAGCCCTTGGCTTGTGACCATTTATGACCTGGAGGTAATGGGACATGATGAAACAGACTCTGCGAAATACTGCCTTTTTTATTGCTGCCTTGCTCGCTATCGGTGTAAGCGTTAATGCCTCAGCAGCACTTAAGAAAACCATGATTGTTGACGCAACTGCTTACAACTCTGTACCCGGACAAACTGACAGTGATCCCTGGGTAGCAGCTTGGAACAACCGCCTGCGCCCCGGTGACAAAATTATCGCCGTATCCCGTGACCTGGAAAAACACGGTCTGACTAACGGCGCCAAAGTTAAAATTGAAGGTCTGCCTGGCACCTATACCGTGCGCGACCGTATGAACAAGCGTTTTACTAACCGAATCGATGTTTGGATGGAGAAAGACATTAAGAAAGCCCGCGCCTGGGGCAAGAAAAAACTGAAGATTGTTTTTGAACCCGTAAAGTAATTAGACCTAATTTCAACAGAGCTTGTGACCCCGCCCTCCAGCGGGGTTTTTTTATTATTAAAAGAATTTATCTAATCCACCAAAAAGCAATCAGGGTTCCATCTCCATTAAAAACCCTTCTAGCTCTATACAATTTGAATTTCCGATATAAAACAGGCTCGGCTGCTGGTTCTCGGTATAGCGATGTTTTAATCCATCCTCGCCAATTAATATTAAGTATTCTGATTTTACCCAGCGCTCACCCTCCCTGTATTCCGTTAGCCATAAAAGCGATGGCTGCCCCTCGTGACAGAGCCCATAAAACATGCGGGTTTTTTCCACCAGTTTCTTGGTCATGTAATCTAGATAGCGGCCGGGATAGGTATAGCGATCAGCCTCAATACCAATTTTCTCTGGGTTTATCCCCATATCGGCGCGGCCAACTCTCTGTATATAAATTGCCAGGTTCTCGTCGCAATCGAGACAATGGCGCCCGGCAACAATGGCATAGCCACTCAATTCGGAGATAAGTCGGGCTTCTTTCAAGTCAGTGGTGAGCAGCTGTCGATTGGAAAGGCGGATGCTCTCTGCGGATACCAGTGGACTTAATACAGTCACCAGCAGAATAAGGTAGCGCAGGTTCATTGGGAGGGTAACCGCAGGTTAGGTAGTACCGCCGGAGACCTGGATTCCACCATTGTCTTGCGGCGGCACTGTGATTGGGTGTGCTGTTACACAGTCGCGATTCCCTTCTCACATTAACCATAGCAGTTTGAACAAATGTCAGCCGACTTTTACCACAACTCCCTGTGAGAATTGCCAGTCAGCCGATTCACTCTGAAGAGGACTTACCAGCTGCCGTCGACTTCCTGAACTGGCCCAACAAAGGTAGCGATCCCCTCCTCTTTAAGAGCATCGAGCGCTTCGTCCAGCGCTTCCCGCTCAGTCTCAAACGCATCTTCCCAAACGGTTGAGTTGTTGTGTTCATCGACGATTTCAAGCAGCCAGCCGCCCTCACCATCTTCATAAATATCGATCTGGACGGAAACCTCGCCCTCCCGATAGATCTGGCTCAACTCCGACTCTTTCGGTGCAAACTCTTCGCCCATGGGATTCGCCTCGCTGTGACCTTGAAATTTCGGCCAGAACTTTGACAACTTGCGGCCCGGCGGTCAACTACAAATCCCTTTTCTTGCAGATGCGGACCGCCTGCTTACTGTACGACAAGCTCCTTTTTTTGCGATAAAATGCGCGGCGATTTTTTCTGCTCCGGATTTGCGATCCGGCCCGCAACTGAGGAAGTACCATGAACCAATTTGTTGTCTGTGCACTGTATAAGTTCGTTACCCTTGAGAACTTTGAAACGCTTCGCGCCCCTCTGCTGGAGGTGATGCAAGAAAACAGTGTTCGCGGCACCCTGCTGTTGGCCCAAGAGGGTATCAATGGCACCGTAGCCGGCTCCCGCGAAGGTATCGACGCGGTATTAGCCCATTTGAAGTCAGACAAGCGCCTCGCCGACCTGGACTACAAAGAGTCCATCACCCAGGCAATGCCCTTCCTGCGCAGCAAAGTGAAGCTAAAGAAGGAAATTGTCACCATGGGTGTAGAGGGTATTGACCCACTGCGCACCGTCGGCACCTATGTCAAACCCAAAGACTGGAATGCCCTGATCAGCGATCCAGAAGTTGTTGTCGTCGACACCCGCAATGACTATGAATTCCAGGTCGGTACTTTCAAGAATTCCATCAACCCGGAAACTGAGACTTTCCGCGAGTTCCCACAGTACGTAAAAGAGAATATGGACCCGGCCAAGCATAAGAAGGTCGCCATGTTCTGCACCGGCGGTATCCGCTGCGAGAAGTCCACAGCCTATATGAAAGAGCAGGGCTTCGAAGAGGTGTATCACCTCCACGGCGGTATTTTGAAGTACCTGGAAGAAGTCCCCGCAGAAGAATCCCTGTGGGAAGGCGAGTGCTTTGTTTTCGATGAGCGGGTGACAGTCAACCACAACCTGGAACGCGGCAAATACGATCAATGCAACGCATGCCGCATGCCCATCACAGAGGAAGACCAGCAGTCTCCCCTGTTCGAGCAGGGCGTAAGCTGCCCGCACTGCCACGACAAGGTGCCTGAAGCCGACCGAGCCCGTTTCCGCGAGCGCGAAAAGCAAATTCAGCTAGCCAAACAGCGCGGTGAAGTACACATTGGCCAGGACGCCCGCGCGCAAACCGTCTCCCGCCGCGAGCAAAAGAGAGAGGAGCGTCGCCGCCAGGCTGAAGCCCAACAGGCGCGCAACCAGCAGGCCTAACTCCTCCCCTAGAGAGCAAGAGGCTGAGGTGCGCCCTTTATCTGGGCTAGCCAGGCCTCTGCCTCGGCCTCCACAACGAACTCCCTAGAACTGAGCCTGCACAGGCAGGAGCCATGGCTGGGCAGCGGACAGGTCCAGCGCCCTCGCGGATGTAACACCGCGATAAATGCCCGTCGCAGTACAGGGTTCTCAGCAATAAAGTGAATAAACTTCTGGTGCTCCTCCAGTGTGGTTTTGCTGCGCGCATAACGCAGGTCGAGTAGTACACGTAGGGGTTTTCGGTGACGATACTTTTCCACCAGTAGTGCAATGGCTTCTATTTTGTCCTTATACCCCACCGGACCAAAAAAAAGCACACGCGCTATTCCACCCGCCGGCCGATAGCTAATATGAAAATTCATTGATAACAGCACCCGTGCGCTTGTCTTTTTTATTTTTATCGACTACAGCTTCCGCAATGCCTCTTTTTATTGTCTTACCTGTATTGAAAACGCGAAATAAGGCAGACTTTTTTCTCGTACACTCCTGATATTTACTTCTACCTCAACGGCAATCCAACATCCGTATAAAGGGTTTGACGTTTGTCGGCGAAAATACTGCACCTGTAAACCCGTTTTAATACCCTCAGCCCCAACTACATTTAATAAGCGACAAAAAACCTGCAAATACTGCCACCTAAAAATCATAAGCGGTCTATATCGCAAAAAAATATCGGCTTTATGATTTTTAAAACAATAAGTAACTAGTACGATCAAAATACCCCTGTTTTTTACCAGGTAATTCTGTGAAATATTTTGAAAATTCTAATTTACCCAGAGCGCGACAGAAGTGGGCTATCGCTAAAAGGAAATCTGTACCATAAAACAAGGAACAAACTAGTACGGCTTACTTCAATGAGGGACACCGGGCTGCATCAATATAGAAATATTGGAGCCCGGTAAAAACAGAAAAACAAAGAAAATTATTTCTTTGTGATCAATATCGCGAATGGGTTCAACTTATTTCGATTTCCGGCATATCGCTGTCATCACTGCTGTTTAACCAGATCTGGGCAGCAGCCTTGCGGGCAATTTCGCAATAAAAACCAGCAATTTCACTATCTGGATCGGAAATAACACTGGGCTGTCCGCTATCCACATCGGCGCGGATTTTCTGTGCCAGCGGAAGCTCTCCCAGTAAATGGGTATCGTACTCTGCAGCGATTCGCTCACCGCCACCGGTACCGAAAATTGGCTCGCTGTGACCACACTTGGAACAAGTATGCAGCGCCATATTTTCCACAATACCCAGCACAGGTACCGATACCTTGCGGAACATCTCCACGCCCTTAATGGCATCTTTTAGTGCCAGGTCTTGAGGGGTAGTTACAATTACCGCACCGGCCAATGTAGTTTTCTGTGCCAGCGTCAATTGAATATCCCCGGTACCCGGGGGCATATCCACAACCAGGTAATCAAGCCCATCCCGACTTTCCCCCCACAGGGTTTGACTGAGAATCTGGTTGAGCGCGCCGCTGGCCATAGGCCCGCGCCATACCGCTGGGGTCTCCTCGGTCATCAGGTACCCCAGAGACATTGTCTCTATTCCGTGAGCCTCTACCGGCACAAAGAATTTCTGTTCTTTCACATGCGGGCGCTGGTCTTCAGTTCCCAGCATGGTGGGCAGGCTCGGGCCGTAGATATCAGCATCCAACAAACCAACCCGGGCACCTTCCGCCGCCAGGGCCAGGGCCAGATTGACCGCAGTCGTGGACTTGCCAACCCCGCCTTTGCCCGACGCCACAGCAACAATGTTTTTTACCTTCGCCAGAGTTTCCGGCGCCCCGGAAGTCGGCGTAGCGGGAATATCGCTGAACAGCTCAAACTGCAACTTGGAGCCTTTGAGGGGCCCGGCTTTCAACAGCGGCTGACAGCTCTCCTCCACCCGCTGGAGCCAATCTGCCTCCTGGCTGGCACACGGATATCCCAGGGTAATCCCGGCGAAAACAGTTTCGTCCTCATACCCAACTTCAATTTCTGCGTCCAAATCATCCAGCGGCAAGCCACTGGCAGGATCATGCAACTGGCCGAGGCACTCCGCCAGTCGCTCCAGTTCAGCCTGAACTTCCTGTGACAGCTCGTCATGATCGTGATGATGATAGCTCACGGTATCTCCCTCTCAGCGCTTCTAGATTGGCTCGCATTGTGTCGGATGACGCGGCCTAACACCAGCCACAGCAGCCAAACAAGGATTCACATAAGCCAGCTTGATCCCTCCACGACATAGTGCAAATCTGCTATATTCCGCGGTCTTTTGACGATCTTCGGCCCACTCTCCGTGAGTCCCTGGCCGCAACCCCACAGCGATGGAAAAACCGATGTCCGATACGCGCAACATTCTCGTCACCAGCGCACTGCCCTATGCCAATGGCTCCCTACATCTGGGCCATGTGCTCGAATATATCCAAACCGATATTTGGGCCCGCTTCCAGCGTGCGCGCGGTAATAACTGCCTGTATATCTGTGCCGACGATGCTCACGGCACTGCAATTATGCTGAAGGCTGAACAACTGGGCCTGACCCCGGAACAGCATATCGCCAATATGCAGGCAGAACACGAGCGCGACTTCGCCGACTTCCTGATTGGTGTGGACAACTATCACTCCACCCATTCAGAGGAAAACCGCGAGCTGTCGGCAATGATCTACCGCCGCCTCAGCGAAAACGGCCACATCGCATCGCGCACTATTACCCAGGCTTTCGATCCAGAGAAACAGCTTTTCCTGGCGGATCGCTATATCAAGGGAACCTGCCCCCGCTGCAGCACACCCGACCAGTATGGTGATAACTGTGAAGCCTGTGGCGCCACCTACAGCCCTACCGAACTGATCGATCCGGTATCAGCGATCTCCGGCGCCACTCCGATAGAGAAGGAGTCAGAGCACTTCTTCTTTACCCTGCCCCCATTCACCGAATACCTGCGCGAGTGGACCCGCTCCGGTACCCTCCAGGATGAAGTGGCCAATAAGCTGGCCGAATGGCTGGAAGAGGGCCTGCAAGAGTGGGATATTTCCCGCGACGCCCCTTACTTCGGTTTCGAAATTCCCGATGCGCCGGGCAAATATTTCTACGTGTGGCTCGACGCTCCCATTGGCTATATGGCCAGTCTCAAAAACTACTGCGACAACAAGGGGCTGGACTGGCAGGAGTACTGGAAAAAAGACAGCGACGCCGAGGTCTACCACTTTATCGGCAAGGATATCGTCAACTTCCACGCACTCTTTTGGCCAGCCATGCTGGACTCAGCGGACTTCCGCACCCCCAACAAAGTTTGCGTACACGGCTTCCTTACCGTAAACGGCAAGAAGATGTCCAAGTCCCGCGGCACCTTTATCAATGCCCGCAACTACCTGGATCACTTGAGCCCTGAGTATTTGCGCTACTACTTCGCCGCCAAACTGACCGGTGGCGTCGATGACCTGGATCTGAACCTGGACGATTTTATCGCCAAGGTGAACTCTGACCTGGTGGGTAAAGTAGTCAATATCGCCTCCCGCACCGCCAAGTTTGTCAGCAAGTCCGGTGGCAAGCTGGCCGGCGAACTGGCCGACGAACAATTGTGGAACCAATTTGTAGAAGCGGCTCCACGAATTGCTGAGTATTACGAGCAGCGAGAATACGCCCGCGCCATGCGCGACATTATGGCTCTGGCCGACGCCGCCAACGCCTGGATCGCCGACAAGGCTCCCTGGTCCCTGGCCAAGCAGGAGGGCACCGAAGCTGAGGTTCTGGCTATTTGCTCCCAGGGTGTGAATATGTTCCGCGCCCTGATCACCTGGCTCGCCCCGGTATTGCCCAACACTGCACAAAAAGCGGCGGAGTTCCTCAACAGTGAGCTGGATTGGAACAGCGCAACCAAACCGCTGACAGATCACGAAATCAAGAAGTTCAAGCCGCTGCTGCAACGGGTGGAGAAAACCCAGGTAGATGCGGTTATGGATGCGGCTGCGGAATCCCTGGCCCAGCTACAAGCGGAAACCAAAGCTGCTACCGGCCCTCTGGCGGAGGACCCCATTGCCGAGGAAATCCAGTTTGATGACTTCGCCAAAGTAGACCTGAGGATCGCCCTGATCGCCAAAGCTGAACACGTTGAAGGCGCCGGTAAACTGCTGCGCTTAACCCTGGACCTGGGCGGCGAAACCCGCCAGGTATTTGCCGGTATTAAAAGCGCCTACGCCCCTGAAGACCTGGAAGGTAAGCACACCGTTATGGTCGCTAACCTAGCGCCGCGTAAAATGCGCTTTGGTGTCAGTGAAGGCATGGTTCTGGCAGCGGGTCCCGGAGGTAAGGACCTGTGGATACTGGAGCCCCACGAGGGAGCCAAACCCGGTATGCGCGTAATGTAATTTCCCTGCGCTAACGCAGGGAAACTGCAATCAAGCCGGCACACACCAGCCCCACTCCCAGCAGCTGGGGCCTGTGTGCCGGCTCCTTGAGTAACCAGACCGCCAAGCCCACGCCCAGGGGAATACTCAACTGCCTTAGGGCGACTACATAACTCACATTTTCAGTCATTGTCATCGCCAGCAGTACCAGGCCGTAAGTCGCTCCCATCATGGCACCGGTCAGAGCCCCAACCTTCAAATCCCGAAAACTTTGGATCAATGGCGCAGTGCCACTCTGACCCAAGCACCCCAGAAGCAGCCATACACCACAGGCGAGAAACTGCATCCCCAAATAGCTGTAGGCCAGAACAAGCGCAGGGATAGTGCCTCCCGCAGCATCCCCCAGGTAAATCAGCGCCCCTTTATCCGCCAGTGAATAGCCCACAGTGCCAATGGCTGCTACCAGCGCCCAGGCGCAGTCCGCGCGCCAATAAGCTCTCCAGTGCCACTCGCGGAAATACACCAGCGGTACCAGCAGGCAGCCAATTGTCACCAACAGCATTCCCACCCAGGCGAGTGGAGGCAACGATTGCCCCAACAATACCGTTGCCAGTGCAACCAGCAATACCGGCAATGCTCGAGCAACGGGATAGACCAATCCCATATTGGCTCGCTGGTAGGCGAGGGATAAGCCCCCCATATAAATCATTTGAAAAAAACCACTACCGATAAGTAGGATCCAAAAACTTCGCGGGAGCGAATCAACCTGATATAGCAACCAAAAATTTAGCGGTAAAAGAAAAATTCCAACACTGAGAGTCGCGATACAAAAAAAGGCGGGAGTTGGTGTGCGGGACTTCCCCAGTAAATTCCAACCCGCGTGTAGAAATGCAGAAATTAAAACAAGACTGGCAGCGGTAAACGATATTCCCATAGAGGCCCTCTTCAATTGCGACAGAAAGGCCCCGACAAACCAACCGTAGCCACGAATATGCGCAGTTAAGGCCGCTGGCCAGCAAAGTTTTGCATTCCCTCTTCACTGCCGTAGCATGTCCACCACACTGCAAATCTATCGAGGAGATGTCATGCGCGGCGTATTTCTGGACACTTTGACAATGAAGCTTGAGGAGCTGGATACCTCGGCCCTAACAAATAGTCTAGACCAGTGGGACTTCTATGAAACGACTCCCGCCGAAAAAGTCGCGGAGCGAATCGCCGAGGCCGAGGTGGTAATAACCAATAAAGTCATAATAAGCCGCACATTATTGGAGCAAGCCAGCAAATTAAAAATGATTTGTGTTTGTGCAACCGGTACAAATAACATCGATCTCGCCGCCGCACAGGAATTAAATATTCCGGTGTACAACGTTAAAGGTTATGCGGGGGCTTCTGTACCACAGCACACTCTTGCCCTGATCCTGGCTCTTGCTTCCAAGTGGCACCGCTATCACAACGATGTTTTTGCCGGACGCTGGAGCCAATCTACAATTTTTTGCCTGCTCGATCACCCAGTGGTTGAACTCGCAGGAAAAACACTCGGTATCATTGGCTTTGGTGCCCTCGGGCAGAAGGTGGCAAAACTGGGGGAAGCCCTGGACATGCGGGTACTGGTGGCTGAATCATTTAGCGGCACACCCGCTGAAGGCAGGACGCCACTGCAACAATTGTGTGCAGAGTCCGATGTCATCAGTCTGCACTGCCCGCTCACAGAAGAAACCGATCAGCTGGTAGACGAGCAATTCATCGCCGCGATGAAACCCGGCGCACTCCTGGTCAATACGGCTCGGGGCGGGCTGGTAAATGAACAGGCACTGGCGGATGCTTTGCGCAGTGGACACCTTGGGGGGGCGGCGCTGGATGTCCTCAGCCAGGAGCCCCCACCCGCCAGTCACCCACTATTGGACAGAGATATCCCCAATTTGATTATCACCCCCCACAACGCCTGGATCAGCCGTGAATCACGCCAGCGCCTACTCAACGGCGTCGTAGAGAATATTGAAACCTGGAAAAGTGAGAGTACCAGCCATCCATAAACAACTCGCTTTTATCTAACCCAAGCCATCTCAGGCATCTGCCGGTCCGAGGACTAATCCCCTCTGTGAACTCAGGCCGGCTTTTGCCGTTTGAAACTACGACCGGGCCCGAACAGCTGCCAGCCATAGTCCAAGATCAGTAGCAGAGACAGGGACTTTTTCCTGCAAAAATCGCGTGAAAAAAACCCCTTTTTCAAGTGGGAATTACCACGCGGGACTATAGACTTCCTCGGCAATTAAACCCCGAGAGGAGAAACCTGATGGCAACCGCAAGATCTCCACATACGAACTCCAGTAGGGAGAAGCTGCAACAGGCCTATAATCTTGCTGGAGAGGCCGCTTCACAAGCTGCTGGCAGCTTGAAAGAGAGGGCCCGGACCTCTGTAGAGTCCCAGAGACAACGTGCCACCGATGTAATGGAAAAAGCGGAGTCCTCACTTCGGGAGCGCCCCATTCTCGCTGTTGGCTGTGCATTCGTTGTTGGCTGGGCAATTGCGAAGCTCTTTAAGTAACGCTTCTCTCTTTTTTTCGACTGGTAAGGACACCCCCTGATGGGCAATGAAAAAAAGTCCCAAGCGTCTGGCGAGAATGCCGATTCCGCTGCGCAGGAGCGCAGCCCGGGTCAGTCTTCACCTTCTCCCTCAGGGAAAGACTCTGATGGAGAAGGTGAAAATAGCCTTGAAGCTACCCTTGCTCGCGCCGAGGCAACACTGACCCTACTGACTGCCTGGTTGGCTAATATTCAAAAGCTATTCCAGTTGGAGTTGGATAGAACGATTGCAGCCGGCAAGCGTATTGTTGCCCTGCAACTGATGTTACTACCTCTAAGTGCGGCCCTCATCGTCAGTCTCTGTGGAGGCGTTGGGCTGATTACCTACTATTTTTCCCAGTCTATTTATTTGGCATTTCTGGTATTTATTCTTATCCAGGTCGCTATTTTGGCGGGAGCTATCGTTTATCAAAAGAAGCTGGTGCCCCTACTGGGTTTTGAAGAGACCAAGCGACAAGTTAAAGAGGCTTTAAACGATGTCACTGAAGTCTTTAAATAAACAGATCGAACAATGCAGCCGGGATACGGAGCGACAGCGGCTCAGTGTATTGGCAATCGTAAATCAGCAACAGCAAGATGTTCAGCAGCGTTTACAGGGAATTCCCCTGCCACTGGTTTTAGGCCTCGCTTTAATCGCCGGCTTCGCGGCGGAAAAATTATGGCAATTGCCCCGCACCTCACAGGTGGTTCAGTTTATGCTGTCTATGAGGGCTTTTTAGCCGACGCTACTCTTTATATAAATATTAATTCAACGGCCACTTCTAAAAAGAGGGGCACCGGAAAATAACCTTAGAAAATAGATACTGGCACATCCTTGTGCCAGCCTTACCTATTAATACCCTGTATTAATCAACATCCTTATCAGTCACTTTATCTTGGGTGTTATTGTCAAAATCACCGGCGCTGTGGCGCTCATGTAGTTGTTCACTGGGCTCACCCCAGGTTCGATTGACCATTCGTCCGCGCTTTACTGCTGGCCGCTCTGCAATTTCCCCCACCCAACGATTGAGATTTTTATAACTCTGGGTATCGAGAAATTCCGCCGCACTATAAGCTTCATTGCGCACCAGAGCCCCATACCAGGGCCAGATCGCGATATCGGCGATGGTATAAGTCCTTCCCGCCACATACGGATGCTTCGCCAGCTGTTGGTCCAATACGTCCAACTGGCGCTTTACTTCCATAGCAAATCGGTTGATCGGGTATTCATATTTTTCCGGTGCATAGGCATAAAAGTGTCCAAAGCCTCCCCCCAGGTAAGGAGCCGAGCCCATCTGCCAGAAGAGCCAATTCAAAGCCTCGGTGCGCTGCTCGGGCGTATGGGGCAAGAGGACATTAAACTTTTCCGCCAGGTAAAGCAGTATGGAGCCACTTTCAAATACCCGGATTGGTGGCGTAGTGCTGTGATCCACTAAGACCGGAATCTTGGAATTTGGGTTTGCCTCAACAAAACCACTGCCAAACTGCTCTCCTTCAGTGATACGGACTAAATGGGCATCGTATTCTGCTCCCTCAAACCCGAGTTCCAATAACTCCTCTAACATCACCGTCGCCTTAACCCCGTTCGGCGTGGCCAAAGAATAGAGCTGCATCGGGTGCTGCCCCTGCGGCAGCGCTTTATCATGGGTCGCACCCGCTACCGGCCGATTGATACTGGCAAAAGCGCCCCCGCTTTCCTTATCCCACTGCCAAACCTTGGGGGGAGTGTAGGTTTCGTTCGACATTAAACTGCTCCAACTGAATTTAAGGTTGCTCTCAAGCAAAAACACGCATGCCGAGTCAATATACTGTATTGCCTCTACCCCACGCTTAACACCAAGTACCAAACTGGGTTACCCATCTTGTACCTATCGTTTCAAATTGGCAAAGGTACTGCAAATAGTATCCACAAAGGCCTCCACCTTTACTCCAAGTGGAGGCCTTTTGATCCAAAGGTGTCCCTTTGTCGGCCCTTTTCCCCTGCCACCCTCCTCACGAGTTGAAGCCCCCAAGCGACTCAACCATAATAGCCGCCCTGCGCGGCATTCGACGGTGATCACAAGGAAGGTGCTAGTCTCACCTTAACCCTGCCGACGCCATTGCCGCTGTTCGCGCCACTCCGCCCTCGGGCTTTAACCGGACCTGTTATGACCGAATTTGCCGTCATTCTGCTCAGCACCATCTTGGTCAATAATTATGTGTTAGTGCAGTTTCTCGGCCTGTGCCCGTTTATGGGAGTTTCCAATAAACTGGAGACCGCTGTGGGTATGGCCGGCGCTACCACCTTTGTACTTACTTTGGCCTCTATTTGTTCATACCTGGTCAACACCTATCTGTTGGCCCCTTTTGGTATTGAAGATCTTCGCACCATCTCATTTATTCTGGTGATTGCTGTTGTCGTACAGTTCACGCAGATGTTTATCCAGAAGACCAGCCCGTTGATGTACAAAGTGCTAGGCGTTTTTCTACCGCTGATCACTACCAACTGTGCCGTGTTGGGTGTCGCTCTGCAGAACACTATGAAAGCGCACACTTTTATACAGTCCACTCTTTACGGATTTGGCGCAGCAGTGGGTTTCTCCCTGGTGTTAATCTTGTTTTCCTCGATGCGCGAGCGCCTTTTTGCCGCCGATGTCCCGCTGCCATTTCGCGGCGCCGCAATCGGAATGGTCACTGCCGGACTGATGTCACTGGCATTTATGGGCTTTAGCGGTCTGGTATAGGATTTCGAAATGCTGGACTGGATTTCACAAATTTCTTCTCCCCTGCTGGTGCTCGGTGGCATGGCATTGGTATTCGGTGCCCTGCTGGGTTTCGCCGCCGTTCGCTTCCGGGTGGAGGGTGACCCGCTCGTTGAGCAGGTCGATGCCCTGTTGCCACAGACTCAATGTGGCCAGTGTGGCTACCCCGGCTGTCGCCCCTACGCAGAAGCGATAGTGCACGGCGATACCATCAACAAGTGCCCCCCCGGCGGGCAGGCCACTATCAATGAGTTGGCCAGTCTGCTGGATATAGAGCCCATGCCATTGGACGCCGAGCACGGCGTTGAAGATGTAAAAAAAGTGGCATTTATCCGCGAGGCGGAGTGCATCGGCTGTACCAAATGTATTCAAGCCTGCCCGGTAGATGCCATTGCCGGCGCCGCCAAATATATGCACACGGTGATCACCGATGAGTGCACAGGGTGTGACCTTTGTGTCGAACCCTGCCCCGTTGACTGTATCGATATGGTTCCCCTGGAAACCGCTTTACAGGATTGGCATCCACACAAGCCCAGCGATAGCTCGGTGCTAATTGCCAGCGATCGCCGCACTATTCAAGAACATACCGGGGGAGGCGCGGTTTGAACCCCGTAGATAGCAAGACCAAACAAAGAGAGGCCGTTCAGGAGAGACGCGCAGCCCGCGAGGCACAACTGATTGCCAGTGAAAAAGCGCGCGAGCTGCGCCCCAACGACTTCCCCGGCGGAGTGCACCCTCCCGAGAACAAACACCAGAGTACCGGTGAGCCTATAGGAGTGATCCCCCTCGCCGAGGACTTGATCGTACCACTGCTACAGCACTCCGGTACCACCGCCATACCGCTGGTGAACCTCGGTGATAAGGTATTAAAGGGGCAAAAGATTGCCGAAGCCGACGGTTTCATTAGCTGTCCAGTGCATGCTCCCAGCTCCGGCAGGGTTATGGCCATTGAACCCTATCCAGTTCCCCACCCTTCGGGTCTGCTGGAGGACTGCATTGTCATTCGCACAGACGGCGACGATGCCTGGTGCGAACTCACCCCCTGCGAAGATTACCTCCAGATTTCACCGATAGAGCTTCTGGACAAGATCCGCGACTGCGGTATTGCCGGCATGGGCGGTGCAGGGTTTCCAACCGCTGTGAAGCTAGACCCTCACGGCGGCGCCGAAATTGATACTTTGATTATCAATGGCACAGAGTGTGAGCCCTATATCACTGCCGACGATATGCTTATGCGGGAGCGTGCCGACGAAATTATTGCCGGCGTGGAAATTCTTGCCCATATCCTCGACCAGCCCGAACGGGTATTGATTGGTATCGAAGACAATAAGCCCAAAGCTATCCGCGCGATGCGCAAAGCTGTCGAAGGCACTCGATTCGATATCGTGGTATTCCCCACAAAGTATCCGTCCGGCGGCGAAAAACAGCTGATTCAAATCCTTACCGGCCGAGAAGTGCCCAACAAAGGGCTACCGGCCAATGTGGGGATTGTATGCCAGAATGTCGGCACTGCTCGCGCGGTATATCGCGCGATTCGGTTTGGCGAACCCCTGATCAGCCGAGTGACGACTGTTGTCGGCAAAGCGCTGGAGCAGCAGCGCAATATCGATGTACCTATCGGCACTCCCATAGAACATATCCTCAAATATCACGGTATCCATCGCGGCCTGATGCAAAAGGTGATCATCGGCGGTCCGATGATGGGTTATACGATTGACGATCAACGCGCTCCGATTGTGAAAACCACCAACTGCCTGCTCGTACCGACCCGTGAGGAGCTACCGCCAGCACCGGTGGCCCAAGCTTGTATTCGCTGCGGTTTTTGCGCAGAGGCATGCCCGGCTTCCCTGCTGCCGCAACAACTCTATTGGTATGCCCGCGCCGACGAACGGGAGAAGCTACAGGCCTATAACCTGTTTGACTGTATCGAGTGCGGTGCCTGCTCTTACGTCTGCCCCAGTACGATTCCCCTGGTTCAGTACTATCGCGCTGCCAAAGGTGCAATTCGCACTGCTGAAGCGGAAAAAGAGAAGTCCGATCGCGCACGCGATCGTTTCGAATTCCGCAAGTTGCGCCTTGAAAAAGCTGAAAAAGAGAAAGAAGCAAAACGCGAAGCCCGGCGCAAAGCCGCTGAACAAGCTCGCCAGCAAAGGGAACAAAACCCTGAATCTCCGACAGCCAAAGCTGAGAAGCAGGAAGCAGATGTTGTCGCCGCCGCCCTGGCGCGCGTTAAGTCCCGCCAGGAGGACCCCAAGCAGCTTTTAGCCCGCGCCCAGCGTACTTTCTCCAGTGCCGAGAGCCGGGTGGAACGCATGCGCAATAAACTGGAAGCTGCCGATGAGAGCCAGCGCGACCAATTGGCAGCGCAACTCAAGGCTGCTGAAGTGAAATTGCAGGAAGCACAACACAAGTTGACCCTTGCCGAACGACGCGCCGATAGGGATACCACCCGGGAGCCCAACCAGGAAGAAACCAATGCAGCTGTGCGGGCAATTACCAGAGCCCGTGCCTCCGCTGAGGCGCGGGCCCAGATGAGTGACGCCGACAGACTTGCTGCAGATATCGAAGCACTGCGCAAGCGCGTCACTAAAGCTGAGACTCGCCTGCAAAAGGCTCGGGATGAAGATGATGCCAATCTGGGTGCATTCGAAAGTGCCCTGGAGAAGCTACAAAAGAAACTGGAAGACAAAATGCGCGAACAACAAGCAGCACAGGACGGAAAGCAATAATGTCTCTGATGCGCGCCACCTCCCCTCACGCCCGTTCCGGCAATGACACCACCAAAGTCATGCTACAAGTCGCCGCGGCCACCATACCCGGTGTGCTGGCGATGGTGATTTATTTCGGTATCGGAGTACTGATCAATATTGCCCTGTGCACAATCACAGCGCTTCTGTGTGAAGCAGCGATAATGAGATTGCGCGGCAGGCCGGCAGCATTCTATCTGCGGGATTGCAGTGCTTTTGTAACTGCACTGCTGCTCGGTATCGCGCTTCCAGCCTACTGTGCCTGGTGGCTGCCGATAGTGGGCACTGCGGTGGCAATTGTCCTGGCCAAGCATCTTTATGGCGGCATGGGGTACAACCCATTTAACCCCGCAATGGTGGGCTATGTTGTCCTGCTGATTAGTTTCCCGGTAGATATGACCCGCTGGGTGGGAGCTGCAGAGGTTATCGGTGGGACACCCAGCCTGGAAGAAGCCTTCTCTCTGGTAATCGGTAGCTACAATGTCGATGGTTTTACCCGGGCTACACCGCTGGAAATCGTGCGGTTAAACGAGTCAGTGCTTCTTTCCCAGCTCTATGAAATGGAGCCGGTCCTCAATAAAGGCACATTTGCTGGAGTCGGTTGGGAAACCGTCAGCTTCGGATTCCTGTTAGGTGGGCTGTTCTTACTATTTCGCGGCATTATTACCTGGCATGCACCGGTTGCCATGCTCGCCACCCTCACTCTGATTTCCCTGTTTTTCTACGACAGCGGCAGTTCCTTGTCAGAGGGATCCCCCGTACTGCATTTATTTTCTGGGGCCACCATGTTTGGGGCCTTCTTTATTATTACCGACCCTGTCAGCGGTGCCACCAGTAACCGGGGCCGCCTGATTTTTGGGGCCGGTGTGGGGCTGCTCACTTATGTAATCCGGGCCTGGGGCACTTACCCCGATGCGGTGGCTTTTGCTGTATTGCTGATGAACTTTGCAACACCAACCATTGATAACTACACGCTTCCACGGACCTATGGCCACAAGGGCTCCCGCCGCGCTACCGACCTGGAGGAGAGCTGATGCTTAAACAGTCAATGGCCTCCAATGCCGCTGTTCTCACTCTTATCGCCCTGGTCACTGCAGGTACACTCGCAGTGACCCAAATTACGACTAAAGAACCGATTGAGAGAGCTATCCGGGAAGCTTCGGCGAAAGCGCTACTGGAAATTATTCCATTGGAACGCCACAGTAATGACATGTTGGTAGACACCTATCCAATTCCAAAACCTTACTGGAATCAGCTAGGCCTGCAACAAGGTGGAGATATCAATCTCGCGCGGGAAGAGGACGGAAAAGTCTCCGCAGTCATTGTGCCCGCAGTCACACCGGATGGATATTCCGGCCCGATAAAAATACTCGTTGGTGTGAATCGCGATGGCACTATTGCTGGCGTCAGGGTAACAAGCCACACAGAAACTCCGGGGCTGGGCGATAAAGTCGAGCTAAAAAAAAGTAACTGGGTGCTCCAGTTTGACGGCCTGTCACTAAAAAATCCGCCTTCAGCCGATTGGAAAGTACAAAAGGATGGCGGTGTTTTTGATGAATTTACTGGCGCAACAATTACTCCTCGCGCTGTCGTCAATGAAGTGCACCAGGTGCTTGAGTTTGTAGCCCAGCACCACGAACAAATATTTAATGCGCCAATGTCCAAGCGAGCGGTAGAGATTGAGAACTCTGAAATCGACTCGGAACAAGTACCTGCGGCGGTTGAGGAGCAGAACTGATGGCAACTCCCGGCTACACAGAGATCGCCCAAAATGGGCTGTGGAAAAATAACCCCGCGCTGGTGCAATTGCTTGGCCTCTGTCCCCTGCTAGCGGTCACCGGTTCCGTGGTGAACGGCATCGGCCTCGGCTTGGCCACTACCGGAGTTCTCACCTGCTCCAACCTTGCGGTCTCCCTGATCCGACGACAAATTCCGGATACTGTCCGTTTACCGGCCTCCGTTATGATCATCGCCACCTTCGTTACCTGCGTTGAGCTATTGATGAAGGCTTATACCTACGAGCTTTACTTGGTGCTAGGTATTTTTATCCCGCTAATCGTAACCAACTGTGCGATCCTGGGACGAGCAGATGCTTTTGCCAGTAAAAACCCCGTGCTTCCGTCCTTGGCAGATGGATTTATGATGGGTATAGGTTTCACTGCAGTACTCATCGCCATTGGCGCAGTCAGAGAAATTCTTGGCCAAGGCACGCTATTTTCAGATATGGACTTGTTATTTGGTTCAATGGCAAAAGATTGGGGTATTTCCATTTTTGGCAGTGACTATCCAGGCGTTCTTGTTGCCGTGCTTCCTCCCGGTGCATTCCTTGTCGCCGGCTTATTGATCGCAGCAAAAAACGCCATTGATATCGGTATTGAAAGACATAAAAGCCAGAAAGTTAAGATCATTCCAGGCTCAAAGCGCGTACGTGTTACCGGAAAAATCTCTTAAGATAAGCAGCAGCTAACCAATTTAATTCTGCAATTGAATGGCTATTTATCCTGCCAATCGATTGCAGAACTTAATTTTTTCACCAAAAGCCAAAATGTGAACCCCCTCACTAATCTGTATCTTGCGGATTTTTCATCTTTCACTTTTTCAGTATGATGAGATACATCATCAAATCCCCACTTTTTTACATTTATTGCGCTGTACCAGTGCAATATTCGTGTAATCGAATGTAATAGCATTATTCCCTTTTTTTAATTTTGTTTGGCTAGAATGGCACGGCCGACCAGCTTCACCTTGCTATCGGCGCCAACGCAATAAGACAGGGATAATGCTATGACTGTAGACACTGGAAAGTCTGAATTGGTCTACCACGGCCGCCGGGCCCAACGCGCAGATAGCCGTCTGCGGCGCAAGGCGATTCTAGAGGCCACCCTGAGACTGATCGTTAAAGAAGGTATCCGCGGCATCAGGCACCGTGCAGTCGCCCGCGAAGCTAACGTTCCTCTCGCGGCTACTACTTATTATTTCAAAGACCTGAATGACCTGATCAGCGATTCATTTACTTATTTTGTTGAGCAGGGACTCGAGGCTACACGCCAACTGCATGAAGAGAGTTTTAGTGCGGCACGTAATTTATCCGCACAGGAACGGGCATCACATAGCAGTCGTAAACTGCTGATTCAACAATTGACCCGTTTTATTCTTACTCATGTTCGCACCCAGGCTGAAGACCGGGATCGCAGATTGGTTGAACTGGCATTCCGCAATGAAGCGCTTCGCAATGAGCAGCTGACCCGCGCGGTGCGGATGGCCAATCACGCCAGAGAGTCAATGATTAAGGAATTCTTCCAATTACTGGGTCTAGCGGATTCTGAAGCGGCTGCACAAATTGCTCACGGTACGATCCTGAACCTTGAGTATGAAATTTTGAGTGGTGCTATTGCTATCGACTCACCGCTGTTGGAACGCACCGTCACCTTGATGATCAACGGATTAATTCCAGCGGCAACAGTTGTTGCTGAAACTGCAGCATACGGCTGAATCTTTCTGAATTACTCGTCTCCAGGAAACGGGTATGGAGTTGTCCCCTCCATACCCAACTCCTCTTCACATAGCTCTTTCCAGATAGCTTCCAATAAAGATTAAGTGCAGCTTCCCGGTAGGGAGCTTACCCACTGCTTTAGTAATTCAACGCCCTCTGTATGCACCACGCTTCTACCTAATTCAGGCATCATGGCCCCAGGCGCGGTAGACTCTACACGAAAATTCAAAATAGAATTTTCAGGCTCTCCCGGTACTATTGCGAATAAATGCCCTCCACTGCCTGTACCCGCAGCAATAGGCGGTTTACATAGCCCAAGTTTGCGCCAATCAGTTTCGCTATGATGCAACATAAGCCCTGAGGTATCTGCCGGCCCAGTGGGATTGTGGCAGTGGCCACAATTGATATCCAAATATGCCCTGGCGCGATCTTCCAGCGACACAGTCGCATCGTAAATATTGGCATTTCTCGGCAAACTTTTCAGATCAGGCAGTCCACGTAAATAGCCGGCCTTTTGCCAAAACAGCAATTGATTTTCTACTCCACTACGGTAGGGAAAGTCTTTATTCAGATGTCGAGCCTTAGGGCCGAGAGGAGAAATGGCTTTTTCAGTAAACTTTTCTGCATGACAACCAGCACATTGATTGGCGTCAGGTACTACATAACTAAGGTTTTCCTGCTGTCCGTTCAGGCTAACCAACTGAAAACTTTTCACATCTCCAGCAATCTCAAGAGTTGCCTCAGTCTGCTCTTTATTCCAGACATAGGGCAGCGCCTGCCAATTTTCCTGCCTGCGTATTAAAAGCCGTGT
Source organism: Microbulbifer sp. ABM4_008 (assembly GCF_056311705.1). Classification (NCBI taxonomy): domain Bacteria; kingdom Pseudomonadati; phylum Pseudomonadota; class Gammaproteobacteria; order Cellvibrionales; family Microbulbiferaceae; genus Microbulbifer; species Microbulbifer sp. ABM4_008. Next base: position 4,203,612 of record NZ_CM149970.1, read on the forward strand.
CTCAACGAGACGGACACGATTTAAATCAAGTGCCTGCCCAAAGCTCCCCTCAACATAATCCGCAGAGAAGTCATCGGTACGACGAACTACACCACTACTCTCCTGTGGATAGTAAAATGTCTTGCTTAGGATAGTTCCGACAGGGTAATTAAACTGTTCTTCTCCGTAGGTTGCAAAAGCCCCCTCAGGCAGCCAGACAGTTCTGAACTTATGAGCATAATCGGTAAATAACCCCGTATTTAAATCGTAAGGTAATGCTCTTTCCGCAGGGAAGAGCACACCTTTCTCCAGCCTCAATAAATTCCATGCACTGAGTTTTTCAGGTACCTCTTCTACTGGAAATAAATGAACATCCTTTTTGTATGATTCACACCCTGCAAGGCCAACCAATAATATAAGACTCCAAATAGAGTAGATAAGCTTCCTACTTATTTGATTATTATTCTTCATTAGCTACCTCTATCACTGCCAAATGGTCTTCATTTTCCTGCTTTGAATCAAAGTCTAAAACTACTTTGGCAAGCTTTTCCAAATGACACTGATGAGGTTCTATATCCGTGGATATATTCTTATACTCATTTCCAAAATCTATATTGAGAATTCCTGCAGGCTCGTTATCAATACATAACTTTAATGCTTCAGGTATTTGACCATCCACCAGTTTACTTTGATCAACCACTCCATCCCAAAGAATATCCGGCAATGCACCTGATATTCCAAACATAGCTAACTTCAGAGCTTTTAACTTAAGATGATCTGGCGATGTACCACCGCCAGAAAAGTTATTGGCATAGATATAGATCCCCTCTGGGTATGGGTCAAAATCAGACTGCGTAGACTTATCACTATAGTATCCAGCCGTAAAATAGCTGCTGATCAATATGTTAGCAGTATCATTATCAGAAATATCATTTTCAAAAATCTCCACCCGATCATTCGAGTTAATAACCACCCCAGATCCTGCTGGCACGGCAGCAACCGGCGTGCCCTCATGACCAAAATTTCCAGTATTATTATTCTTTATCTGGTTATTGTAGATACGTGTACTGTGCCCTGGCTGCGGAAGATTAGGCATATTAAAAACAAGAATTCCCCCAGTGTTATTCACAACAATATTGTTGTAAACATCTGCACCGATCGTATTCTCGACCTCAATACCCGCCACATTAAATTCTGCGCGGCTATTGCGAACAATAACATTCCGCGACTGACCGACATAAATCCCTGCATCTGAAGCGCCAATAGCTACCACACCATCGATTAAAGTATTTTCAGTCTGTACAGGATAAATACCATAGGCACCATTTTGGGTAGACGGACCATTGGTCCATTCAACACGAACATCCCTGATGATAATGTTTTTGCCCTCATTAATTTTCAGGGCATCGCCTATGGTATCCTCAATAGCCAACCCCTCAATAGTAAAGTTACTGGCATTAACTAATATCCCCTCAGCACCCTGAATTTGCCCCTCAAAGGAGAGGACAGATTTATCCATGCCAGCTCCACGTAGCGTTACCCCATCAATATTCAGGGATAAACTACGATTGATATGGAATTTACCCTCAGGAATAGTAATAACATCACCAGTCTTTGCGGATATCAGTTTTTTTAGTAGTTGCTTTTGAAAATCAACCTTACTGGAACTGTCCTCAACTCTGGATTCAGGCCGTTCAGAACATCCAACGGGTACTATTAAAGCCAGAATTACTCCCATATTCGCTAAAGTCTTCATAGCCACACCTTTTATATAAATTATTGTCAATTGAGCTACTCAAACCTCAAATTGGCACTACTGTACCAATTTAAAGGTGAAAACAGGACTAAATACACACTTTGATACTATCCAACCAACACCTCGTTATCAAGGCGCTATTATTAGTACAGAAGACAACCCTAGAAATTCATTTAAGCGCCATACTCTCAAAAACAAAAACCACTTATTGAAATCAAGATGGCCAGCACTTCAATTAAAAAATGTCAGTTTTTGTGTTTTCTTATTTACGTATTCTGCTCACTTGACGCTGCTGCCGAAATGATAGCGATACAGATCTCTGCTCCTAATGGATCAAACCTCTACACAGAACAACCTATCGATAAAAGTACAGATATCAAAGGAAGCGAGCCTATCTATATCAAAATATCATCAACTCAATATCAAGCAATAAAGTGCAAAGGCCCGTGGGGCGCTACAAAGTACAAAAAATGGATGACGGAGGGGCCTGGTTTCAAGCTCTACCAAAGTGATAAGCAGCTGCTCATTCAGGTTGTTGAACACCGAGTAATTAGCGCTGACATAGCCATTAACTCCATGAGCATACATTGCATGGACGCAGAACCTAAACAAGTTATTAAATCAATAGCGGAGATAGTGATCGAAAGATCAATAAATTCAGAAGAAATACTAGAGTTTGATAACGGGTATAAATTATCTTACCAGTACTCAATTACAAAAGGAACGCCGTAAGTTTAGTCATTCAGGAAACTATTCATGCCGGCATAAACTTTTGCGCACTCCCCTTTCACTAAATCTTCAAGAATCAAAAATGGATGAATCATATCGGAAAAATGAACATTTTCAGACCTAACACCCACCTCTTCCACTTTCCGGTAGTAAATATCCCCAGTATCCCGGTGCGGGCAAAACTCCACGGTAAAAACTAAGGTTTCAGGAAGAGCTGCCGTAAAATCCATAAAAAGAGGGGATGCTTTTTTTCTACACTGCCCCTCAGCAAAATATTGCCCCAAGTACCAAATTGATTTTCGTGCCTCTAAAAAATAGCCTACCGCATTCTCTTCATGGGACCGTAAATGCATGGTGTAATCGAGAACCGGATAAATTAAAACCTGCTTTTTAATCTTAACGCTGTAGTCAAATTGAGCCAGGTGAGACATTGTGGCGGCCAGAGCGCCACCTGCAGAGTCCCCAGCGACCGACAAACTCGGTTGATAATATAAGCCCAATCTATCCAGTGCCGCCCAAACCCCAACAACTGCGGCATAGCAATCTGTTACTGCGCTCGGATAGCGATTCTCAGGGGCCAACCGGTACTCAGGCGCAACAACAATATGTCGAGTCTCCCGGGCAATCTTTCTGCAAATCGGGTCAAATGAATAAACGTTTCCAGCTACATGACCACCGCCATGAAAATAGACAAGAACAGGTAGAACTTCATCGGGATAGGGGACAAAGACTCTTACCGGTACGTCATATCCAGAGGCATAGATAATGCCATCTTGTACCGAGGCAACATCTGGAATATCGGTCACATACTTATCTATAAACTTTGTGGTCGATTCCCGAACATTGATGGGGTTGAACTCAAAGCCCTTCGAGTAGAGCTCTTTCATAGAGCTGTTGAATTCTTCGAGAAACCCCGAAAGGCGGTCATTTACTTTACGCATTGTCGTTACAGCCAGGATAGAAGAGACTTTGCCGTACCCGTGAATATGAGCCCCTTCACCGGGTACGACGTCGATAGCTTGTATCCCCACCACAACAACAGCCCTAAATCTCCTGGCGAAAATGCCTGAAACGACATTTCATCTAGTGATAGCTACGAGCCCAAACTACTCAAGAGGAGTAAAAGACCGGTGCGGATACATAACTCCAGAATAGAACTGTAGCAACCATAATAATGACTGCCATGACGAGTGACACCGTAATAATTGCACTGGCAAAAAGGAAGCCACGCTCTTCAGAAACACCCATCACAATAGGAATTCCCAAATAAAGCAGATAGACGGCGTAAGCAACCGCCAGAGTTGCGAGCAGTATGTCCAACCACAACACAGGGTAAATCCCTGCAATACCCACAATAAAAATAGGCGTGGCAGTGAAACCCGCTACAACAACGCCTTTAAGGGGGTGAGTTTCAGCTCCGTAAGTCTTGGCCATCCAATGGATGAAATAACCAATAGCAGTGACAGCCAAAACCATTGTGCAATAAAATACGGCGACCAATTCCAAAGCACTTTGTCCCGTAATTCTCACCGGGGCACCAGTGCCAATCGTCCAGCCAACTTGTGTCGTGCCAAAATACCACGCAGCTGCAGGAAGTAATGCCAGAACGATGACATAAGGAACCTGTCTACGCAGATTACGTTCAGAGAGACTACCAATAAGCTGCCACTGTCTACGTGGTTGCAGCATAAGGCCAAGCATATGGGTCAACATCTCGTTATCCTCAACTGTGCAAGGAACTATAAGCGAGACCTATTAGCTCAAATTGATCTTGGAACTGCTGGTCAAAATGAGGTGTACCGCAATCAGGCCACTCTCAAGCTCCAATTTATTTCTTATTTAACCCCTTCACTTTTAGGTGTTAAGGTCGCACAAGTCAACAAACTCAATTAAATTGGCGGGAATATTTACGCGAGCGTTTCGCTTGGAAACAAGTAAATAGAAAACACTGCTACAAAAAAACCCGCGAAGGATAAAGCAGGATTTACGGTGGGGAAAAGCTGGTTACTAGACCCAGGCAGCCTTGGAAACTGCCTGGGTACGAAGATTTAGTACTTAAACTACAGGCTCAACAGAGTGCATCCACCCGTAAGCATCCTCAGAACGCCCCTCCTGAATATCCAGCAGTGCTTGTCGCAAACGCTCTGCAACAGGACCTGGGGCATCGGCTAGTTCGTACTCCCTATCGCCATCACCGATTACGCTGATAGGACTGATTATTGCAGCAGTACCACAAGCAAAAGCTTCGCTACAGTCTCCAGAAACTACCTGCTCTAACAGTTCATCAATGGGGATCGCCCGCTCAACAACCTTGTACCCCAATCCCTCCGCAAGCTGGATCAGAGAATATCGGGTGATGCCCTCGAGAATTGAGCCGTTCAACGCTGGGGTATATATAGCGCCATCAATGACCGCAAAAAAATTCATCCCTGACAGCTCATCGATACTCTGCCGATTAGAGGGGCTCAACCAAAGTGACTGATCATAACCTCGCTCTTTAAGGCGGCCGATACTAAGTAGAGAACTGGCATAATTTCCGCCAACTTTAGCATCCCCAGTTCCCCCTACTGCAGCTCGAGCATCTTCTCTCTCAACCCACAAACGCATATTGCCGGAATGGTAGGCTTCCGAGGGACTAGCTATTACATAAAATTCATAGGCATTACTGGCTGAAACCGTTAGGTCCGGCTGGGTTCCCATTAGGAAAGGACGCAGGTACAGGGACTCACCGCTGTTGCTCGGGAGCAGGCCAGCGCAGTAAGCAGTCACAACACGAACGCCATCCAGGAACAGGGACTCAGGAACCGGAGGCATACATAAGCGCTTCGCTGAATATGCCATTCGTGCAGCATTCATTTCGGGCCGGAACAGTGCAGCTCCCCCCTCGGAAGTTCGATAGGCCTTCATTCCTTCAAAGCATGACTGCGCGTAGTGAAGTACCTTAGCAGCAGGGTCGACGGTCAGAGGCGCATAGGGGATCAACTCTCCACTACTCCAGCAACCATCCTGCCAAATGGCGCGAAACATTACTGGGGCCATGGCGGTTCCAAAGCCCAGCTTCTCGGGTGCTTCATAGCCCCGAAGGCTTACCGCGATCTCTGGATCGATATAGATACTCACTGAGCTCTCCTCTGAATTCGAATCAGCTGATTATGGCGCTTGTTACGCTGCAATCCAAATAGATCAACCTCTGATACAGCAACAGCAGTAATCTAACCCCAAATTCAGCATACTTGTTAGGACGATGATCCACCTATTTAGCTTCCGCCATCCTGATGTGGCACCAGCGCCAACCAAGCCACTCGCTACACTTCGCTGCCAAGTCGCGATATCGGACGTAATCAACAAATTTTTGGCATCTACTTACAGTCCCTCACCCCTAATTTGCACTCCCAACTGCTAAACCAAAAGGGTGGTCACAGGCATGCTGGCGCAATGGGCATTAAGTGGCTGAAGTACCCGCCGCAGCTTCCTTCTTGGCACATAGTGCTAGCTATACTGACTAATACGCGGCCAGGCAGGCATTTATAAGCATCCAGTCGCGCCGTCACTGTGAGCTTGAGGATACCCCCTCAATGCGCTCAGGGTCGAGAGAACCACATTCAGGAGAGAACTTCCGCCGTATTCGCTGTTGCAGTGGGCGAGCGGAAATAAGACCCGAAAACTGACAGGTGTAGGTTCCAACCTCAGCTGTTTGGTATTCGGTGAAGCCAAATATGAAACGGAAGTGGTTCAATCGTGACACAGATAGATACCAGCAATTCCTTTGCTATCGGCTTGATGTTTACAGCCACAGCACTGCTGTGTAATGGCGCCCTGGCCGACGATGGCGCACCTGTGGCAGTCCAAACTAATGCACCTCCAAAAGCCTTTATTGAAGCCGCCTCGAAACCACTCAAGAAAACACCTCGACAGCTAAGGCCCTCCGAGGCTGTAGAAAATTACCGTGAACGTATAGAGGAGCTCGAAGCCCAATATGGTGCTTATGGCGCCGGTATTGATGAACAGCTTTTGGGGCTGGCCACCGCATTACAGAAAGCTGGCGATCATGAGCAGGCTGTCACTGAATTTCGTCGTGCAATGCTGATTAGCAGAGTCAATGAGGGGCTCTATTCCCTAAGCCAAATCCCTATGATCAAGCGCTTGATCGAGAGTCAAATAGCGCTCAATCAGTGGGAAGAAGCTAACGACAACCAGCAGTACCTCTACTGGCTCTACCAGAAAAATTACGGCGAAAAAGACCCCCGTATGCTGCCAGTAATCAACAACTTGAGTCGTTGGCATTTACAGGCTTATGTGGAGGAAAAAGGGGACACGCTATTTGAGCATCTAATTAGTGCAACCAATCTTTACAGTTTGGCGGTAGATATTATTACAAAAAACTTTGGCTCCACCGACCTTCGCCTTGTTGATGCCCTGCGCGGATTAAAAGCAACTAACTATTATCTGGCCACCTATAAGGGTGAACCCAACTCTCCAGTTTTTGTTAACGCCAGCTTTGGTGGTAGTGGCCCCGACTCACATCAGCGAACCAAGTTAGATCACTACCGGATGAAGAGTTTTAACACCGGGAAAAAAGCCATTACCCGTATCGTTGATGTCTACCAAAGAAACCCCAAGTCCCCCCCGGCAGCCTCAGCCAAAGCCAAAGTTGAACTCGGCGACTGGTACATGATGTTTAACAAGTGGCACTCCGCGCGCCAAACCTACGGCGAGGCCTACAAGGCACTTTGGGATAACGGTGCCTCTAACGATGAAATTGAGGACATATTTGGACGGCCTGTGGCTTTACCCGCGCTCCCCGTTTTGGAGTCGGACAGCAAAGTCCTAGCCAATTCCCGGATTACGGTCTCCTATGATGTCACGGCTTTTGGCAAGGCGAGGAATATAAAAATACTCAGGGCTTACCCTTCAGATAAAGTGAAGATCCGCTCAAAAGTTAGAAACATTCTAAAACGCGCCAAATTCAGACCAAGGTTTGAAGATGGAGAGGCGGTGGAAACCCGCGGAATTGTGCAACGCTTTATATTCGACTGAGAAACCTATCACCACTGACATCGGCTCGATGTGGAATCTACGCAAATAATCAAATAACAACTATTTTTAAAGTTCCACATTGAGCATTTGCTAGTACCGGAAAAACACTTCATGTGTCTCACGCGGTCACACCGGCAAACAGTCTAGGAGAGAAAGAGATGACACCTCGAGCAGCGGTAGAAAAAATTCACCGCCACAGCTGTTTGTCAAATGTACTGGTACCAATTGCTTTGGCGGCGATCTTAACCGGTGGGTGCAAGAGCCAACAAACTCAGTCACAGCCACCAGCAATGCCATCTCTACCATCCTCCAGTTCATCTTCCAGTTCTGCATCGCAATCGCAATCTAGTAGCAGCAGTAGTTCGCAAAGATCTGGCCAATCAACGGCTTCGAGCAGTGGGCAGCCTAGTAGCAGCTCTTCCAGCCAGCCCAGTGCGAATATGCCTACAGCGAGATCAGAACAGAGCCAGTCCTCCAGTAGTGGAAGTAGCGGATCAGAGTCGAGGGATCAAAGTTCACCTGGGGATCAAATGCCGGACCCAAACGGTTCAAATGATCCATCGTCACCAATTTATACGGATCCCGAACAAACCAGCCAAAATGGAGAGAAACCCACTGATCCTTCGTCTGGTGAAGATGGAACGCCTCCTGAAGAAATTGATTTTTCTGAGGAGGAGCAATCATCTTCGTCTTCCAGCGCATCATCTAGTAGCTCAGCTTCTAGCAGCAGCTCATCCAGTAGTAACTCAGCGGCCAGCGGCGCGCCTGCCAGCAGTTCAGCTTCTGGGCAACCCGGCGGTGGTTCGCCACGTTCCGGCAGTGCCCCCAATGAAGCTCCCACTTCATCGGCAGATCGCGTTGCAGAACTTGAGGGCCAGTTTGAATCCACTATGGTCAGCTATGACGGCATGATTTTGCGGGAGCGTGACTTTGTAAGAAACAGACCGGGGTCAGCCTCCGAAGAAAATAAAGAAGAGGCGATGGATGAGGCACCACCAGCAGGGGAATCCCTAGAAGACTTAATTCAATCTGCAGAAGCCGAAATTCCACCTCCCCCCAATGCAGGCCCAACATCAGGTAACGGCCCCAAAAATAATAACTCCAGTGGACAAATAACCGGTCCCGGACTGCCCGCTTCTGGACGTAAAGGTGATTTTAATCACGGTGGTTCACAGGCAGTTGTGCCCGCCGATATACCCAGTGGTACAGATGATGACGTCGTAGCTCGACAGATTCGTGAAGCTGCCACACGCGAGACTGACCCCGAATTGCGCGAAAAGCTTTGGGAAGAGTATCGCAAGTATAAAAGTGCAACGCAGTAGTCTTGGAGAACGCCGATATGTCGACCAACCAAAAAACCCGACCGGTTAAGTATCAGTTCATAACAAGAGTCGCAGCATTTTTTCTAACTCTTGTTGTTATCAATGGTTGTACCACTACCGAAGTCAGAACTACCGCATTTACTCCGCTAACAATCGAAGATAACAATGTTCCCGAAGAGAGACTGCTGGATGTCGGCGTTATTCAATTCAATCCAGGTCTCGATACAGCACAAGCAGATGAAGATGAGCTTGTTTTTCCCGAGCTTCGTCAAGCTGAATCCCGCTATATGGCTGTCACCCTTGCCGATTCATTGCAGTCCAGCCTGGGGTGGGGAGCTGTAAGGGTTATTCCATCGAGCCGCACCAATATTGATGTGACTGTATCCGGGCGTATTTTGCAATCTGATGGAGAAAAGCTGACGGTGGAAATCACCGTATCCGATTCCCGGGGGCAGTTGTGGTTTACCAAGCAGTATTCAGAGAACGCATCCCACTATGCCTACGACCGAAAGCACCCTACTGAAGGAGATGCTTTTCAGGGAATCTATAACCGTATTGCTAACGATATGCTGAATTACCGACAAAAGCTTTCAAATCAGCAAATCGTAGAGCTGCGCACAATTTCTGAGATGCGATTTGCACGGGATTTTTCTCCCCAGGCATTCAATCGCTATTTAACTCAAAGTGCTGAGGGTGTCTATTTTTTAAGTGCTTTACCCGCAGAGAATGACCCCATGTTACAAAGGGTAAGAAAAATACGGGAAAGAGATTATCTGTTTGTCGACACTCTGCAGGAGTACTACGGCACCTTCGCCAAAAGTATGGAAGTTCCCTATCAGGAATGGCGAGCCCGCAGCTATGAAGAAGTAAGGGAGATGCGAGAGTTAAAGCGCAAAGCCCGCAATCACACAATTATGGGGGCAGCAGCCATTATTGGAGGTATCGCTGCTGCTGGCGCTGGCACTGGAAGCGCCCAGGCAGCTGGGCAGGTTGGAATCGGTGCCGGGGGCTATCTTGTTAAAAGTGCATTTGACCGAAAATCCGATGCCAAGATGCATTTGGAAGCTCTGCAAGAATTAGGAGACTCCATCGAGGCAGAGGTAGAACCGCAAATTGTTGAGCTGGAAGATCGCACTATTACCCTCACAGGTACTGTTGAAAATCAGTATCGGCAATGGCGGGAAATTCTCAAGGAAATCTATGAAGCCGAAACTGGCGCAGTCAGTAACAGCATTTAAATTACGTTAGAGGTACCCAAAAAGCACGCTAATCAATGTGATTAGTTATTACTGAATACCCAACATCTTCACTGGGTCATTGAATAACACGGCGGAATCACTATGCAGCACCGCGATAACTCCAAGGAAGATACAGTTCATATAGAGCCCGCAGAATTCACATTCGGCGGAGAGGAAAGCTCTAAATCCCCTAAGTCAACGACTGCCAACGCTATTCATCAACGGGAGCAAAGGTCCTACTGGCCCGCCGCTCTTGGGGTGATAATGGTAAGCGCACTGGTCGGTGTATTTTGGGGGCTTCCTCAGGTTGTAAAACCACCAAAGCGTTCAGCCGATACAATTGTCTCCGTACAGCCTGGAAACAGCGCAGCTGTGGAGAGCAACCAAAAATCTCCTTATAGCGATGCAGAAATAATGCAGCAGCGCAGGGAGGTTCAAAAGGTTCTCCAGGAAATTCTTGAAATCAAAGAGGAGCTCAAAGATCGAAAGGTAGAAGTATGGGCTTTTGAAGAATTCTACTCTGCTGAAGACTTGGCTCTACAAGCCGATGAAATTTATCGCAAACGCAATTTTATGGCAGCGCTAGAAAAATACCGGGAATCACTCCAGGCATTAGAGTACCTAAAAGATAGTATTCCCGAGCGCATTGAGACGCATATTAATGAAGGTAATCGAGCTCTGAGTCAGGGGGATAAGGATTCCGCCAGCGATGCTTTCAAGATGGTATTAACCATATCCAATAACCATCCCAGAGGCCTTAAGGGTATTGAGCGGGCCGACAAACTCCCCCTCGCTTGGTGGCACTTAACTCAAGGAACAAAGGCATTTAAACAGGCCAAATTGGATTTGGCTCAGGAACAGCTCAAGAAATCTCTCGCGATCGACTCAGAAACAGCCGATGCTCAGGATCTATTAGCAAAGGTTGAGGGTGCAATTACAGAAAGGGATTATCAAAGCGCGATGTCATCTGGCTACGGTGCAATTGCCGAAGAAAAATTTGAATCGGCAAAATCCTATTTTCATCGAGCAAAGAACTTAAAGCCAACAGCAAAAGCCCCCGATATCGGCTTAGCACAAGCACGAAATGAAGCTGACAGAGTGCAGATAGAAAAACTCCTCCAACAAGCTCGCATGGAAGAAACCAAGGAAGAATGGCACAGAGCCCTAAAAAGTTATACAGACCTGGTCAAGAAGGACTCTAGCCTGGTGGACGCAATAACAGGCAAGGCTAGAGCTGCTGCCAGAGCAAAGCTGGATGACCAGTTAAAAGATTTAATTCAAGATCCACTAACCCTTGGCGAAGGTAAAAGGAACTATTTTGCCCGACAAGTACTAACAGACGCTCGCAAACTCAATACTAAAACCCCAAGGCTGCAAAGACAAATTGAAGACCTTGAAAATGCGCTGACACAAGCCCTGATCCCCTTACCGGTTAAATTCAAGTCGGATCGAACCACCAGTGTCACCATTTACCATGTAGGGAAATTAGGTAATTTTGACCAACGGGAAATCGCGCTGAAACCTGGGCGCTATATCGCCATTGGTACCAGAGAAGGTTACCGAGACGTTCGCCAAGAGTTTGTTGTAAGACCAGGTAAGCCCACAACGGAAGTTGTTATCCAGTGTGCCGAAAGGATAAACGGTGCCAATAATAGTTAAATGAGAGAACCCAGACAGCAGCATAAACTCTAAAAATAAGATTTTCCGTAATGAGCTGCGATGATAACAGACACCTCGTTGAGCTGAGCGAAACGAGGTGTTCTGTGACAAACACCCTATAAATCCCCATGCAGATTACGCCAGCAAGCTAAGCTTTCTGCAGATAGAAAATTGTGTACCCACCTTTGGTCAGGCTGACTGAGCATAAAGCGATGCGTGCCAAACCAATGCCATTGCGAAAAATCTATAAGTACCAGCAATAGGGAAACATAAATGACAGTGAAGGAAGCAGTACCTGTCCAGGATGAAAAGCCGCCAGTTCAGGAACAAAGCCTGATTGAGCCAGTTGGATTCACCCCGGTACAAATAAAATCTACCCGCGCGCGACTCTTTCTTTCTAAGCGAGCATTGATTGTCGCAGGTTGCCTTTTACTCGCTATTTTTGCACTCAGCTATCTGATTATGGCGCGGTCATTAATCTTTGATACCAACCCGGTTGATGCCCGCATCAAAGTCAGTGGGTTCGCCATCCCTCTGGGCGATGGACATTTGGTTTTACCTGGTAATTATCAATTCACGATCAGTGCTGACGGCTATTTGCCCCAGAGCGGCGAAGTCGAAGTAAAACGTGACGGGCACAGTCGCCACTCCGTTTCCCTGGAAAAACTTCCAGGCCACCTACAGGTTAAAACAACGCCCCCTGTACCAGTAAAAATCCTTATTAATGGACGGGAAGTACCCAATAAAAATGGTCTTGTGGAAGCAATCAACGCAGGTCCTATGCGTGTGACTGTCCTATCAGACCGATACTTGCCGTTCACCCGTGAAATCAATGTTGAGGGGCTAGACAATACCCACACACTGGAGGCCGCACTTCGACCGGCCTGGGCCAATATCACCGTCAGCAGCAACCCTCCCGGGGCCACGGTCACGGTTGAAGGAAAAGTTCTCGGCAGAACACCACTGACCACTGAATTAGTTCAGGGCGACAGAACCGTATCCATTTCACTGCCGGAACATAAAACTGTCGATATTCCTGTCGCTGTTACAGCCGGTGTCGATCAAACGCTAGCAACCGTCAGCCTGGGACCCGCTGATGGACTTTTACGTGTTGTTACCACCCCAGAGGGAGCGGGAGTGACGGTCAACGGAGAGTTTCGCGGTCATACCCCGCTGGAACTGGAATTGGCCTCCGGCCACAGGCATAGACTTCGCTTCTTCAAGGATGGCTACGCCTCTATTGAGCACACAGTTGACCTCGGTGCTGGAACACAGCGGGACCTGAATATAAACCTAAATGCTGTGTACGGCAGGGTTCACGTCAGTAGCGTCCCTCCAGATGCGGAAGTTTACATTGATGGTCAATACGCCGGGAACAGTGGACAAACTTTCAACCTGCCAGCCCGCAGCCATAACATTGTCGTACGTAAACAGGGCTATCAGGAATTTGACACTCGTGTCATTCCCAGCACCAAACTGGAGCAAACTGTCAGAGCGGTACTGCTTACATCCGAACAAGCGCGCTGGAGAGAAACCCCATCAACTTTGCGTCACGCAGCTGGCGGCACCATGAAACTCATGCGCCCCAACGCCGTATTTACCATGGGATCATCCCGGCGAGAACAGGGGCGGCGGGCAAACGAGGTTATGCGTCAGGTATCTCTAAATCGGCCTTTCTATATTGGGACCACTGAAGTTACTAACCGGGAATATCGGCGTTTCAAGCGCCTGCATACCTCAAGCCATATAAATGGTGTCAGTCTCGACAATGACAATCTGCCAGTTGTAAATGTCAGTTGGGTAGAGGCAGTGCTATTTTGCAATTGGCTCAGTGAAAGAGACGGTCTCACACCGGTCTATTTGACGGAAGCCGGGCGTGTTGTCGGCTTTGATGGCGCAGCCAACGGTTATCGCTTACCGACTGAAGCCGAATGGGCCTGGGTTGCACGATACGATCAAGGCACCATGAAAAAATTCCCTTGGGGAAATGAGCTACCAATAAAGAGCAATTCCGGAAACTACGCAGATACTACTGCCACAAAACTAGTTCCTGCAGTCCTTCGCACCTACAGTGATCGTTACGCAGCTACCTCACCGGTAGGTAGCTACAGTCCTAATGCTTTTGGTATTTATGACTTGGGTGGAAATGTCTCTGAATGGATTCACGATCTATACACGATAGGGACCGGGTTATCCCGACGTATCGAAGAAAACCCTGTCGGTCCAGAGGATGGGGACTTCCATGTAATACGTGGTTCCAGTTGGCGTCATTCGGGGTTGACTGAGTTACGCCTCTCCTACCGTGATTACGGAGAGTCCGCTCGTAATGATATTGGCTTCCGCCTTGCCCGCTGGGTGAATTAGGAGACTAGTGTGAAATTTTTATTACTTACTTTACTGCTTCTATTTATCAACTTCGCGTACGCAGAAGATGAAAACAAGCCGGAAGAGAACCAACAAACAGCGGCAGTAATCCCCAAGAAAGAAGCACCAATAACTAGGAATAAAAGTAATTCAGATGACTATAAAGCCTCGGAAGAAATCTCCGAAGACTTATCGGTTTCCTTTCCCGTAGATATATAGAAATAGCTTCTAGCGAGTATCGCCATGAAATTTAAATCATCAGATTTTGTCTTCCAGGTCTTTGCTCTTCTGGGGTCTATTATTTTGGTCCATGCGATTTATGTCGCCATTATTCGCCCTAATGCAGATGCGCTAATTGAGGAGCAACTGGCGAGGGAGGCCGCTGGGGAAACCTACGTTCAACAACGCTCTATCTACATTGTGATGCGCGACTATGAGCAAGAGGCCTGCTTTGTTCTGATGTTGTGGGCAATGGCCATTATGGGACTAAAGGCACAGAGAAGCATTCGCGAGCGAAAATTACTGGACAAAGCTCTACTTAATATCAGCGAGGGAACTCCTATTCTTCCCGAGGATACCCGTGATTTATCCCGCCCGATACAAGCCCTTCCTGAAGAGGAACGACGATATTTAGTTCCCAGGGCACTACTCACCGCCCTGCAGCGATTCGGTTCTACCAAGAATGTCGCCGCCGTTTCCAACTCTGTAAAAGAGGTTTGCGAAACTGAGGGAGACAGACTCGATTCTGAGCTGGCAATGGTTCGCTATATTACCTGGGCTATTCCATCTATCGGCTTTATTGGCACGGTACGAGGTATCGGCGAAGCATTATCACAGGCGCATAGAGCCGTAGAGGGGGATATAGCTGGCGTGACGGTAAGTCTGGGGGTCGCGTTTAACTCTACCTTTATCGCCCTGGTAATTAGTATCGTCATTATGTTTTTCACTCACCAGCTACAACTCATGCAGGAGCGCCTGGTGTTGGATACACAAAGTTACTGTGACAACCGCTTACTGCGTTTTCTGAAAATCAGCTAGCGGTTTTACCTGAATAAGTCGTAGCGAGGAATAAACCCATGGGACAAGGCGTCCTGGAAATAAATGACTGCGGATTACGTGTATTTTCAAATACTAACGAAGTACTGGAAAGTCCTGGAATTGCAGTTATTGAACACAATAAAATTCATATTGGTACCTCAGCTCAAATGCGTGCCAGGAGCCATCCGACTCAGGTTAACAACCAGTTTTGGAGAAGACTGAGCCTCGAGTCGCTAAAGTCAGAAAATCAACGCTGCCGCCACCATGCCGACTTGGTCTACTGCCACCTTCAGGAAATAGCGGAGCACTGTGACCTTCCCGATGAAATTGTTCTCGCTGTTCCCGGCAATTTTACCCACGAACAACTGGCCTTACTTCTGGGAGTTATTAAAGTCAGCGATATCAATATCGTAGGCATTGTTGATGCAGCAACCGCGTGCCTGGGTAATTTGGCTCCTGCAGGAATCCAACTGCATATCGACCTACAACTCCACCAGACACTGGTAACAAAGATTGCTGTGGATAAGCAAGCCACGGTGAAAACGGTAGAAACTGTTGCCGACGCAGGACTACACAACTTCCAGGAATCCTGGGCTCGCGTATTTACCGATGCATTTATTATGCAGTGCCGATTTGACCCTCTCCATTCAGCTGAATCAGAACAGCAACTCTATGATTTGATGCCCCAGTGGACTGATCGAGCGATGCGTCACGGAGAAGTTCTAGCTGAACTTGATGATCGAACAGCAAAGATCAGCCTGCGGCAGCTTCAAGATGCAACAACCCCTCTCCTTTCTCGTATACGAGCAATGATTGAAAACCTGGAGGAAAGTCAAAGTGTGAGTTTTATCTCCCATCGCTGGGCTGATATCCCAGGGGGAATTCAATTGGCCCAACGTGTACATCTTCTCTCAAGAGACTCCATTGCACATGCAATAAATCACCGCTGGAAAGAATTACGCAGTGATAGCAGTACATTGAAACTGATCAACTCTGTCACTGCCCTCCCCCCCAACGAGGTCAAGGTGCATGTAGAGAAATCCTCAGAAACCGTAGCGACACATTTACTTTTTGGCCACAAGGCACTGGCCGCCCAGGAACCTCTATTCGTTTTCTGGCATGACGAGAAATTTCAAGTCACCCCAACACCACCGGAGCACCCAGCCGCAACAGTCACAAATCATGCCGGCAGACTTGCTTTGCGGGTGGATGCTGGAATTCAGCTCACACTCAATGGAAAAGAGATTGAGTCACCCGTTAATCTCAATGCCGGCGATACAATTGGAGTTGCAGATTATCAAGATGTGATAACTGCGATTAGCGTGGAGCGATATGG
This sequence comes from Microbulbifer sp. ABM4_008, assembly GCF_056311705.1. Lineage (NCBI taxonomy): Bacteria > Pseudomonadati > Pseudomonadota > Gammaproteobacteria > Cellvibrionales > Microbulbiferaceae > Microbulbifer > Microbulbifer sp. ABM4_008. Next base: position 4,220,070 of record NZ_CM149970.1, read on the forward strand.
GGCGTAAAAAGCGTCGTTTTTCCACATTTAGCCTGTCCTTCCTCGATATCATGTCCTGTGGTTTTGGGGCAGTAGCGTTAATTTTTCTTATTATCAAACACGGCTCCGATCACCAGGTTGAAGTAGAGACTGAAGATCTCACTGCCGAGGTGAACCTTCTGGAAGAGGAGGTGGAATTTGGACAGGAACACTTAGTTCAAGCCAGAAATACTCTGGATGTCGTTAGTGATGAACTGGTTGAGGCTCAAGGGCTTGCCAGACGCATTTTGGAGCAAATAGAGGAAACCAAAGGCAATATCGCTGAAATCGACAGTATCGATGAAGAAGAGGATATCAAGAGGCTACAAGATAAACTCAAAAAACTGGAGCAGGCGAAAAAGAACCTTGAGGAAGAAAATAAAAAGCTGGGAAATAACGTTCGCAAATTTGTCGGTGATGGAGATCGTCAATACCTCACCGGCCTGCGCCTAGGCGGTAATCGCATCCTGATACTATTGGATTCATCGGCGTCTATGCTCGGCGACGAGCTTATTAAAATAATACGCGCCCGTAACATGTCTTCACCGGTAAAACGCAAAACTGAAAAATGGCGCAGGGCCGTCAGCACAGTCTCCTGGCTTACTGCTCAGTTTCCCAGAGATAGCCAATACCAGATCTATACTTTTAATACCTCTTTTCGTGCCGCAATCGCCGGTACAGAAGATCGCTGGCTCAATGTGGATGACCGCGACCAGTTGGACCAGGCTATCAAGGGGCTAGATGAAGTAGTGCCGGAAAATGGTACCAGTCTAGAGAGAGTATTTAACGCTATTAACGCTATGACGCCACTGCCCGACAACATTATTCTCATTACCGATGGGTTACCGACCCAAGGGATGAGTGCGCCCAGAAAACCCACTATTTCGGGTAGAGACAGGCGCAGTCTATTCAAGCGCGCGGTCAAAGTGCTCCCCAAGAATATTCCCATCAATGTCATTCTTGCCCCTATGGAGGGGGACCCATTTGCGGCTAGTGAATTTTGGAAGCTGGCGATGCAAAGCAAAGGCTCTTTCCTTGCACCTTCGAGGGACTGGCCATGATAGGAGCACAAAAAAAGCGTCGCCAGGAGGAGTTCAGCATTTCCTTCCTGGATGTTATCTGCTGTGGATTTGGCGCAATTGTTTTGCTGCTGATGATCGCCAAGACTGCAGAACCGATTGTATTAGAGGAAGCTGAAGTTGACCTCGAAGGGCAGGTATTGGAACTACAGCAACAGCTGGCAGAAATCCGTGGTGAGACCACAGTTATCAACCGGGACCTAAATTCCAAGCGAGAACAAATCGATATCGAGCGCAAGAGAATTGCCAACCTGCGCGGTGAGTTGGAAGCACTTCAAGCAGAATTTGCCAGTAAAACCGAAGGGCAAAGTGAGGATGGCAAACTCAAAGGTGAGCTGACCATTGCACTACAATCCATCACTGATGAAATGCGTCGCCTACTGGGCGAGAACTACCAGCGTAAAAACAATGTTATTGGCGGAATCCCTGTCGACAGCGAATACATTCTCTTCATTATCGACACCTCCGGCAGTATGTTTAATTACGGCTGGGACCGAATGATGGCGGAGATGGTCAATACTCTAGACCTTTATCCCAATGTTAAAGGTATCCAGGTCATGAATGATATGGGGGACTATATGTTCTTCAATTATCGAAACAAGTGGATACCTGATACCCCAGGGCGCCGCCAAGCGATACTAAAGCGGTTGAAGTCCTGGAATCCTTTTAGTAACTCCAGCCCTGTTGAAGGTATCCAGAAAGCCGTCCGCAGCTTTTATGATCCCAGTAAGAAAATCAGTATTTATGTGCTTGGCGATGAATTCACCGGAAAATCAATCCGCAGGGTTATGTTAGCTGTCGAACGGGTAAATGCTAAGCACGGTGAGGGAAAACGAAATATCAGAATCCATGCAGTAGGATTCCCTGTACAGTTCTCTCGCCCTCCACACCTACAAACCACAGGACTGCGCTTTGCGGCCCTTATGCGCGAACTCACCTATCGAAACGGCGGCACTTTCGTGGGGTTGAATGACTTTCGCTAGTTAAATGATTCAAGGAGGAACATATGAGGTATAGGTCGACTTCCTTTGGACACCTAAAGGTACTTATTCTTGTAAGTTTCTTCCTGGGTGCTTGCAGTCATACAGTACAGGTGGATGGCAATTACCCTGCCCCAATAGGCGATCAATTGCCAATAACAGTAGGCTTCTACCTCAGTGAGGACTTTAAAAGTTTCACTTATAAAGAAGACAGTGAAGATCGTGAAGAATGGAATATAAGCACAGGCAGAGCACAAAAAAATCTGTTTGAAACAGTATTGGGTTCCATGTTTACCGATACCGTATCTCTATCCAGTTATCCACAAGAAGTCCCCGCCAATGTCGAACTGGTGATAGTTCCAGAAGTGCGAGAGCTGCAGTTCACAATGCCCAGAGAGACAAGGGTCAATATTTTTGAGGTATGGATTAAATACAACATGACCGCATTTGACCCCAGTGGTGGACAGGTTGCTAACTGGGTAATAACCGCTTACGGAAAAACCCCTACCGCATTTTTACAGTCCCAGGAACAGGCATTAACTCAGGCGATAAATATCGCCCTGCGCGATGCCGGAGCAAATCTCTATACCGGGTTTGGGAAAGTTCCTGAACTACAGGCCTTTCTCTCAGGGAAACGCCGATCGCTATCACTGAGAGAAATCAAGGTGAAAGCCAAAAAGGCTGAATAAGAGGAGTAAATCGTGTTCAAGCCACTTCTAGTTGCAGCGATAATCTTTATTAGCGGTTGTACCACTGTCGTAATTGATGAGTATCGGCGCTCCGATGGTGAGCTTGCCGAAGGAGATTCCGTCGTCATCCTGGGCCGCCGTCACTCCAGTGAATATGAAACAGAGCCTGATTTAATTGCCTGTGTTGGTAGAGAACTACACAACCCTGAGTTAGGTGTAAACATTATTCCAGAGCAAGACTTTGTCGATCTTATGTACCCCTGGTTTGAACCCAGGACAGCACCTATGCATGTTCGCTCCCTAGATCGCCTGATGGAAAATGAAAGTGTGCGTGAGCGAATGGAAACCTATGGAGTGAAGTACATCGTCTGGATTGATGGTTCGACAGAGACCACAGCCAGTGCCGGCTCTATCAGCTGTACCATCAGTACCGGCGGTGCAGGGTGCTTTGGCTTTGGGACCTGGGATAAAGAATCTGACTACGAAGCGGCAGTATGGGATTTCAGGGACCGCGAACTGTCTGGGAAACTTAGTGCAGATGCCAAAGGAACCTCCTATATGCCCGCGATCGTGGTTCCAATACCACTAATCGCCAGGGTCCAGAATAATGCCTGTAAAGGAATGGCGCTGCAGCTCCAACAATTCTTGATGCCAGCAGTAACACCCAGTTCATAAAAATTAAGACGCTACGGGAGGCCAGGGGTAATGAAATTTATCGAGCGTGCTTTTGCCAGCGCTATCCTGATACTCAGTGCAGGCTGTGCATTTAACCCTGCCACCAATAAGCCTGACCTGGTTCTAATGTCAGAGGACAAGGAAATCTCTATCGGTAAAGAGATGCATGAAAAACTGATAGAGAGTACTCCAATCTATAAAGACCCAGTCCTAACCGCTTATGTCAATCATGTCGGCCAAAAAGTGGCCGCCGCCAGCGACAGACCGGATATCAAGTACCAATTTACGATCATCGACAGCCAGGATATCAACGCATTTGCCCTTCCTGGTGGGTATATCTACATCAACCGAGGCCTTCTAACTTACCTGCACTCAGAAGCTGAAATGGCCGCTGTACTAGCTCATGAGATTGGCCATATCACCGCCCGCCATGCGGTAAGGCAAAAAACAGCTGCGACCGGAGCCAGCGTTGTATCAGTATTGTCAGTTTTGGTTACCGGTAGTGGTGTAGTCGGAGATGTTGCAAATTTATATAGCACCGCTGCAGTGAAGGGTTACGGCCGCGAGATGGAACTGGAAGCGGATCGCTTCGGAGCCCAATATATGTTCAACGCTGGTTATGACCCCCAGGCCATGATCAATGTTATTGGGCTATTAAAGGATCAGGAGACATTTGCCCGACGCCGTGCCCGTATTGAGGGCAAGAAACCGCAAACTTACCACGGGGTTTTTGCATCTCACCCTAGAAATGACCTTCGCCTACAGGAAGTTGTAAACGCTGCAGGCCAGCTTCCCGAAGATAACAAAGAAACCAAAGTAGAATACTATCGGGAAAAAACAGATGGCCTTGTGTACGGACAGAACACACAGCAGTCCACTAAAAATCGCTACAATCACAAGCGGCTGGGTTTCTCCCTTCTATTTCCCGATGGCTGGTTGGTAGAAAATCAACGTTCAGCCATTGTCGGCTCTGCACCTGATAAAAGTGCACAAATTACCATTACAGTTACCCAACGCGATGGCAACCAGCCCGCTGACATGGCTCTGCGCTCAGAGTTCGATCTACGACAACTGGAGAAAGGGGAGAAACTCAATCAATATCGACTTGAAGGCCATACCGGAAAAATTCCACCGCTTGAAAAAGAGGATGCAGATCCAGACAGAATTGCGGTAATTTTTTATGGTAGCAGACAATTTGTACTGCAGGGAAAAGTCACAAATGATGAAGACTCAGATCCAGAAGCTATTGATAAATATGACAATTTATTCCTGACCAGCATTAGAAGCTTCAGGCCGCTACGACAAACTGACATTGTAGAAGAGAAGGACATCAAACGCTTGCGCTACGTCCAGGCCAATGAAAAAACTACTTTTGCCTCCCTGGCAAAACATATGGAAATCGGCGAATATGCAGAGGAGCAATTACGCCTCTTAAATGGTTATTATCCCCGAGGAGAACCCAAGCCCGGAGAATGGATAAAGATCGTTCAATAATTTTATAAGAATCAGCCCCTAATCCTTTTTCTATCACCCCCCAAAATTTTGGAGGGTTAGTGTCTATCTGAAAATAAAAGATAATAATAAGGAGTAAGTGATGAATGGCATGATGATGCAATCCCAGCTCATCCTCACCGGTATTATGAAGCATGCTCTAAGCAACTCACCGGATAGTGAGATTGTTTCAGTTACCTTGGATAACCCCGATTTTCGTTATAGCTATCAACAAGCTTTTGAGCGAGTCTCGCAATTGGCAAATGCACTACAAAAGCTTGGAGCCAATGATGGAGATCGAATTGGTACTCTTGCCTGGAACGATCACCGGCATTTTGAACTCTACTACGCAACTTCTTGCAGCGGGCTCGTTTGCCATACCATTAACCCCCGGCTTTTCCCTGAGCAAATATCTTACATTATTGAGCATGCCGCAGATCGATGGCTGTTTATTGATCCACTATTTATGCCCCTAATCGAATCTCTGGCAGAATATCTAGATTCGATTGAAGGCATCATTGTGCTAACTGATAAAGCACATATGCCCGCCACAAGCCTGAGCAATGTTTACTGCTATGAAACATTGATTGCAGCAGAGCCCACTGAGTTTCAATGGCCTGAATTAGAGGAAGAGAGTGCAGCAGCACTCTGTTATACATCAGGCACAACAGGCAATCCCAAAGGGGTGCTTTATTCCCATCGCTCTCTGATGCTGCATACCTACGGCGTATTGATGCCAGATGTCTTTGCGATTAGAAGGGACGAAGCCATATTGCCTGTTGTTCCCATGTTTCACGTCAACGCCTGGTCAATACCCTATGCGGCACCGGCTGTTGGAGCAAAACTCGTGTTACCTGGCCCCAAAATGGGGTGTGGAGAAACGCTCAGTCAATTAATTCAAAAGGAAGCCGTTACTATCGCTGCCGGCGTTCCAACCGTTTGGCTCGCCCTGCTCAAGTACCTGCGGGAAAGTGAAGAGACCCTACCCTGCTTGAATCGAGTAGTCGTGGGTGGATCGGCTTGCCCCTGGAGTATTATGGAGGAATTCGAGCAAAAGCATGAGGTATATACCCATCACGCCTGGGGCATGACTGAAATGAGCCCGCTGGGAACCTACAATGCCCGCATACCTGAGAACCTCTCTAAAGACGAAGCACAGGCCCTCAGGCTCAAGCAGGGCCGAGCGGGCTTTGGGGTCGAGATGCGTATTGTAGACCCCGAGGGAAATACCTTGGCACAAGACGGGCTGGCTTTTGGAGCCCTTCAAGTGCGTGGTCCCTGGGTCTGTGAGCGCTACTACCAATCCAAAGAGTCAGCACTTACCGAAGACGGCTGGTTTGATACTGGTGACGTTGCCACGATCGATGCTGACGGCTACCTGACAATCACTGATCGCACTAAGGATGTTATCAAGTCCGGCGGCGAGTGGATTTCCTCTATTGAGCTGGAGAATTTTGCCATGACACAGGCGGGAGTAGCCGAAGCCGCTGTTATTGGGGTTGCCCATGAAAAGTGGGCTGAGCGGCCTCTCCTGATCATTGTTCCTGCTGAAGGCAAAACACTAAAAACTGAGGAGATTCTGGCATCCTTTAAAGGGCATTTTGCCAACTGGTGGATTCCCGATGACTGTGTCATTGCCAAGGAAATCCCCCATACGGCTACAGGCAAAGTCAGCAAAAAAGACCTTCGAGAAATCTATGCCGACTATCTATGGTCTCACGAAGCCACTGTGTGAAGGGGATTAAGACGCTTTTGGCAGGCATCATCGCGGCATAGCAAAGCGTTGCACTGTAATAACGCAATTTTACCTGCCTCAAGTCTTGATTAAATTTTGACGGCGCTGAAATAGCGCCGTTTTAGAGTGCTTAACTTCCTGTTAATACCTAAACCAGCGGTTCCTCTGTAGGCGACAATCTTTGCTTGCTGACTATTAACCCTTATCGATTCATGGTTTCCGGGCTGACTGGATATCGGTTTATCTTCTATTGACTTACCTAGGCGCACTAGCCAACCAGAATTATCTTGAGTAGAAGTATCTGACTGTGGATATCCTGGAATATCTCAGTCCATGTGAGAGGGAATAGGGAATTTACACTTCCTTGCGTTGGATGGCACTGGCTTACAATCTAGCCATTATCATACTCCTCACAGCAACGGCATTTACTCATTAACGAGGAAGTCACAATGAAGAAATTATTCAGTTTGGTAATCGCTGCAATAATTACCATTTCTGCAAATACCCTAGCTTGGGCAGATAATGACCATGCCGCACAACTTGTGGAGCGCTTAGAGGCAACTAAAGCCAAGCTTAACCTCTCTGATGAGCAGGTAGAAAAAGTAAAGCCAATCCTGGAATCAGCCAATGAACAACGCCGCCAAGTGCTTGCAAAATACGGCGTTAACATAGAAAGTCCCTCTGGCGCTATCCAAAAGATGAGCTTTCGTGAGAAGCGCCAGTTAGGCAAAGAAATGGCTGCTATCAGAAAATCTACGCTCAGTGAAATGTCCACCGTACTGACGGATCAACAATTAGCAGGGTTCAAAAAACTTCAAGAAGAAAATCGAGCAGCCTTCAAAGCCAAGCTTTAAGAGAGAAGAAATTAGAGTGTCCAGGGTTCATAATGCCTATCGGATAGACGAAGCCGCGCTGAATAGCTCTACGCTCGCTCTGCGAAAGCCTCGCCCCGACGGGGCTCTCGTATTCAGTTATATCCCTGTCATATTTCTCTGCTAGAAAGTGCCCCACAATTCATCACGGGCCTTTATCACATGTTAAAAAACCTTCTATCAGTAGTGTTGATTGGCTTTTCTGTAGCCGCAACACTAACCTGCGCGGACAACTTTGATCAGAGAAATAAACAAACTATTGTGGTAGCTCATAGAGGTGCCTCTGCCTACCTACCTGAACACACCCTCGAATCCAAAGCGCTGGCTTACGCTATGCGTCCAGACTATATTGAGCAAGACTTGGTACTCAGCAAAGATGATCACTTGATCGTAATGCATGATATTTATCTAGATAGTGTAACTAATGTCGCCGACGTTTTTCCCCAGCGCGCTCGCGATGATGGTCACTTTTACACTATCGATTTTACCCTGAGCGAACTTAAGCAGCTTCAGGTATCAGAGCCCTTCATAGATAGTGAGGATGGACTTCAAGCAAAATACCCTGAGAGATTTCCAATATGGAAATCTAGCTTTAAGCTGTCCACCTTTGAGGAAGAACTGGAATTGATCCAGGGGCTTAACCGATCCCTGGGCTACGATATTGGCATCTACCCGGAGATTAAAAAACCCTACTTCCATCACTGGGAAGGAAAAGATATTGCCTCTATAGCCTTGCAATCACTCAAAAAATACGGCTACACCGATCGCGATCACAAAGTTTTTTTCCAATGCTTTGACGCAGAAGAGCTCCAGCGAGTTAAATTTGAGCTGATGCCCTCCATGGGGATGGATCTATCATTAGTTCAATTGATCGCCGCTACCGACTGGGGGGAAAAATTGGTCGAAGTGAATGGAGAAATTGAAAAGTACAATTATGACTGGATGCTGCAACAGGGGGGCTTGCGCAAAATCGCCACCTACGCAGATGGGATTGGCCCCTGGTATCCTATGTTAATGGAAGTAACGGATGGCCAACCAAGAGCTAACAGTGTTGTCCGCCGGGCACACCGCAGACAGCTAGAAGTTCACCCCTATACCTTCCGCGCGGATACAGGCAAGGTTCCCGAAGAATTTGAAAGCTTCGAGGACTTCCTGCATTTCGCTGTATATCAGCTGCGCATTGACGGTCTCTTTACCGACCACCCCGACAGAGCCGTTAACTATCTTTCCCGGGGACATAGGGATCGTTAAAAAATGAAATCAGAAAAAAGGCCGCATAGTGCGGCCTTTTTTTACTTAATCAAACTTGGAGAAGTCCGCTGGTCTCTTCTCCATAAAGGCCATAGCAGCCTCTTTAAACTCATCAGAGGCGAGGCGCTCCTTAAAGTAACGGCCTTCGTCTTGAATAAACTCTAACCCTTTCTCTAGAGTTGCTCTGCGCAAAAGCTGTTTAGTTAAACGGAGGGCAGCCGGAGCTTTCCTCGCTAACTCAGCTGCGGCTTCACGTGCGCGAACTATGGCCTGTTCTGGCGCCACTGCGGCATTACAGATACCAATCTCAACGGCTTCCTGAGCACTAAAACGCTTGCTCAACAATAACAGTTCAGAAGCTTTGGCATGGCCGGCGATCCTGGGCAACAAGTAGCTGGAGCCATACTCTGGACACAGCCCCAGGTCCACAAATGGCATCTGGAACATGGCGTCGTCTCCAGCAAAAGACAGGTCGCAATGCAACAGCATGGTTGTACCAATACCTACTGCAGGGCCATTAACGGCTGCAACTACCGGCTTGGGAAAGTGGTAAAGAGCACTCATAAACTGGAAAACCGGAGATTCCTCCCCTTCGGCAGAGCCGCCCAGGAAATCTGTCAGGTCGTTACCACTGGTAAATATGCCCTCAGCACCGGTAATAATCGCGACGCGAACATCCGGGTTTGTAGCTGCGCTATTCAATAACCCTGCCATCGCGGTATACATGGCCATAGTCAGGGCATTTTTGCGCCCGGGTCGATTAATCGTAATCTCGAGGATGCGGTCCTTAAGCTGAGCCTGAATTTCAGCGCATTCGCTTTGCATATTGTTCTCCGGGGTAAGAAGTAGATTGGGCTACTCTCAGTAGCCTAATTATGGAACCCCAACGGAAGCCACTTTTAATCCGCTGTAGGCCATCTATTTAGGAGATTCATATTAACCGCTACTCCCAGAGGTTCGAGTTCCTAATCAACCACTTTCGTTGACGGGATTAACCCGGTCACCAGTGACCGGGCCCTCTAGATAACCAGCAACAGTAATCAAACTTTATTGGCTGAATCCCGGCGCAGAGGTTGGCACATGCAATGAACGCCACCGCCCCCCGGAGTAATCATTGAAATATCCGGGTCGATAACTTCCAGGCCATGTGCACGACACTTCTCCGCCAGTCCGGTATTGGCCTTAGGTAGCATCACTCGATCGTTCCCCAGGGCAACGACATTCACTCCAAGTTCCAATACCTGCGGGAAGGGAATATCGATAATCTCTATATTTCGGCTTTTAAACCACTGCACCAGCTCCGGCTCAACAGCATCAACACAAATTGCTGCCAGCTTTTCCGCAAGCATGGCTACCATCACATCAATATGCAGGAAGAACGGATCGAACTGGTAGCCTTTAACTTCCCAGCCCTCTTTTTCCACCCAACTTTTCATCTGCTCAAACCCCTGCGGGCTGGTGCGTTCGCCAGAGTAGCCACACAGAATAACGCCGGGCTCTAACACCATAAAATCACCGCCCTCCAGAGAGCCTGCGGTAATAATGTCGTAAATAGGGATATCCAGCTCTGCATACTTCTTCACTATGGGCGCCCACTCACCACGGCGCCAAGGGCTGAACATCTGTGTCACGATAGGCCCCCAGGGAGTCATTACTGAGGAGTCGCGACCGTAAATTTGGTAGGGCAATGTGCTGTCCGCTGGGATTAGGTGCGTATTCACTCCTGCGTGGCGGTAAGCATCGAGCATCTCTCCATGCTGTGCCATCGCCACCTTGTGATCAAACTTCATTCCGAGGCGCTCAGCACGTCGCGCACTCGCATTACCAGTGCGCCAACTGAAGTTATCCACAGGCCCAATTAGAACATCCCTCAGTACACCGTATTCTGAATCCATTCCCCATTCACTCAGGAGTGCCGTACCGCCGTTATCCTGACGGTGCTTCAAAGTAAAATTACTCATTCGCCTAAATTCCAACTTGTTATCAACTATGCCAAAACAAAGACAGTGCAACGCCGACAGTTGACAGAAGCACTTGTTTTACTGCTACTTAAGCCTGCTCCGCACTGTTTAGCATTGCGTGAAGCAACACATTACAACCCGCCTCAAGATGATCCGGCTCCGCCGATTCCGCTTCATTGTGCGACAGCCCTCCTTCACAGGGCACAAAGATCATAGAGACAGGGGCGACTCGGGAAACATATACGGAATCGTGCCCAGCACCTGAAACCATCTTGCGATTGCTATATCCCAAGGTCTGCACAGCACTGCTAACCGAATCAATGCAATGCTTATCAAAGGCGACTGGAGGTGAGTACCACTCTTCCCTAATATCGACTCTGGTACCTGTCTCTTCCTGTACTTTTTCAGCCGCCTTATACAAGGCTTTATGCAGATGGTTTAACCCTTCAGGTAACGGGTGACGGAGGTCTAGTGCCAGTACAACCTCTTCAGGAACTGTATTTCGGCTGCCCGGCGCCGCCCTTAAATCCCCACAGGTCATACGCGCATCTTCTGAATACTCCCGGACTTCGCGATACATGCGCTCGCACAGAATGGACATTGCCTGGACCGGATCACGGCGGTCCTCCATCGGAGTTGGACCCGCATGGCAAGGCGTTCCGTAAAAAGTTACGTCATACCAGCGAATACCCTGTACACCGGTGACAACACCAATTACCTGATCCTGTTTTTCGAGGATCGGACCCTGCTCGATATGCGCTTCAAATGAAGCCTTAATAGCCCTCGGCTGAGCGGACTCAGTACCGAGATAACCGATCCGCTCCAACTCTTCACCGATGGTGATGCCCGATTTATCCGCGCGGCTGTGCCCATACTCCAAGCTAAATTCGCCAGCCCAAACCCCGGAGCCCACCATTGCAGGAGAGAAGCGCGCACCCTCTTCATTAGTCCATACAACCACCTCTAATGGGGCCTTGGTCCTGATACCTTGATCCTCTAGAGTGCGCAGAACTTCCAGGCCGGCAAGTACGCCATATACACCGTCAAATTTGCCACCCGTGGGCTGGGTATCCAAATGAGAACCAGTCACTACCGCAGGCAAGCTGTTGTCTGCTCCCGGTCGGCGGGCAAAAATATTGCCCATCTGGTCCACTCTGACCTCACAGCCTATATCTCGGCACCAGCGCACGAAAAGGTCGCGCCCTTCACGGTCTTCATCTGTCAGGGCTTGTCGATTACATCCACCCGCTGGGGTCGCGCCTATCTCAGCAATTTCCATCAGGCTATCCCAAAGGCGAGAGCCATTGACACGTAGGTTTTGCGCTGGGTTTTCCATTCAAAGAGCTCCGGGCTTTATAATGGGTCCAATATAAATCACTTTGCCGTAATTTTTGTTTTGATCCACACCGGCTAAAGAGAGCATTATTTTGTAACTGGTCAAAACACACTCAGGAAGCAGCTGACTATGACAATAACTTATAGCTCTTACCTAAAAGTAGACGAGCTTTTGCAGTGCCAGAAACCCCTTTCCGATGGTCCCGAGCACGACGAACTACTTTTCATTACTATTCATCAAAGCTACGAGCTCTGGTTCAAGCAAATGTTGCATGAACTGGATTTCCTGGTGCGACTATTCAACGCAGGTGAACGCAATCGCGCATTGCATACACTTAAACGTGTCGACACGATTTATCGTACTTTGATTCAACAGGTCGATATCCTGGAAACCCTAACCCCACTGGAGTTTATGTCTTTCCGCGATCGACTATCCACGGCTAGTGGTTTTCAGTCGTACCAGTTTCGCGAGTTGGAATTTCTTTACGGAGCCAAGGACCCTAAAAAACTGGAAAACTATCCCCCTGGCTCAGAGCACTACCAGCGCTTGATGAAGCGCCTTGAGGCGCCGACCCTTTGGGATGCTTTCCTAAACTTTTTGGTTCACGAGGGGCATAAGGTACCCGCTAATGAGCTTGAAAGGGATTTTAGCCAAGTTGCAGAGCCTTCTTCAGCCGTCCAGAAAATACTGATCGATATCTATCGCAATGATCCACTGGTAAGTGAAATCTGTGAGGCTTTGGTGGATATCGATACTTCGTTACAACAGTGGCGTTACCGACATGTAAAAATGGTCGAGCGAACAATTGGCAGGAAAATGGGGACTGGTGGATCGAGCGGGGTAGGTTATTTACAGGGAACCCTATTTAGACCGGTTTTCCCCGACCTCTGGGCAATTCGTTCAGAATTCTGATATCGGATTTCATTTGAGGGGTACTTAAGTACCCCCCAATTTGTGACCAATTCAAAACCATAATTCACAAATGAAAAAAGCCAGCAATATGCTGGCTTTTTAAGCGCGGGTAACTCACCGGGAACTTAGTCCTCGTAAGGTACCAGGGAGACCTGAATACCCAGGCTCACTTCCTTCGCGGCATCCGCAATCTGTACGTAAGTATCCGCACTAGACTTGTTGTGTGCACGCACAATCACCATTGCCTGCGGGTTCTCCGCATACATCTGGGCGATACGGGCCCGTACAGCACGGCTGTCAATACGGCTGCCATCCGCCATAGTGATTTCATCATTTGCGCTAACCATCAACAGAATATTCTGCTTGGTAGGATCTGGCTCAGCATTGCTGGTCTCATTCGGATCAGGCACATTCACATCCAGCGCCTTCTCTTTAACAAATGAAGCAGTCACGATAAAGAAGATCAACATGATAAACACAACGTCCAACATGGGCGTCAGGTCGATATCTGCCTTTTCTTCTTCTACGGCCTTTCCGCGTCGTCTACTCATAAAACACCGTGCAATTTTCAAATATCAGGGGTGCCGGATTGACCGGTCTAATCTGGTGGGCAAGATTGCCGCGATTTCGCAAGCATTGCAAGTGCGAGCGATAACAGAGATAAATAAACTTTAAAAATCAATAAGTTACAGAATCGAGCCGACAGAAAAGATCAAATTTTAAGCAAAAATTCCGACTAACGTCCTGCTAGATAGCTGTGATAGTCAGGCACCTCATGCTCGAAGGATTGGTCCATCAATGGTGACTGTACCACCATATCTGCACTGCTCTGGTTGCAAGCCACAGGGATATTCCACGCTGCAGCGATACGCAGTAGTGCCTTGACGTCCGGGTCATGGGGCATGGGCTCAAAGGGGTCCCAGAAGAATATCAGTAAGTCCACCTGCCCCTCGCTAATCCTCGCTCCGAGCTGCTGATCACCTCCCAGAGGGCCACTTAAGAGCTTTTCGACACTTAAACCCGTCGCATCTTCAATTTTTCCACCAGTAGTCCCCGTAGCCAATAACTGGTGTTGTTTGAGCAGATTATGATGTCTGAGACACCACTGAATCATGGCATCTTTACGGTTGTCATGGGCTACCAGAGCCACTCGCTTTGTCGCCGGCAGTGCTTTAGCAATAAATTCCATTTGAACCTCAATATCAAGAGTCTCTTCTATAGTATCTCAAATAAGTACCTACAGATTTGATTTTCCCGTAGGTTTAGTCCCTGTTATCGCAACCCAACTCCTTTATAAAGACTTCCAAAATTACTACAAGACGATTCATTAGATTCGAAGAAGTATTGTGGATTAATTCAAAGACCTCTTTATTCATTGTTATCTGGAGTAAGATCCCCCTGAACGCAGCCCCCCTCGCTATAATGCAACAGCAAGAAACCGGACCTTTATAAGGAGTAAGTATGAGCGTAGGAGCCTGGGAGCCACAGGTAAGTGGCCCACAAAATGAAACCAGTGAAGAATTCAACCGGGAGCAGTTGCTCAGACTTATCGAAATTGCAGAGTCAGATAAACCTTTTACAGAATCAGTAGGAGCGTTTGAAAAAGTACCCTCCACACTTATTCGCCTTCCCTTCCAACACTGGATCGAAGAGAGCGAACATTGGAATAGTGCCCAGCTATGGCAACTGATTCGCTTCTTTACCTTGGCAGAAATGAATCTGCCAGGCTGGGACGCCGGCGCTGAGTCTGCAGTAATACCCCTCGCCAAAGTACTCAAGCAACGCTCGACGCCATTAACAAAAGAACAACTGTTATGGATTCGCCAGAATTCCAACAATCGTTATTTGCCCTACGGGCCACTATAAAGCTTCGCGATTGACTCCATATCACCCCAGTGACAGAGATATTCTGTTACTGGGTCAGACCTCTACCATTGCAAAACTCATAAGGTTGCCTTCGGTAATAGCAGCCACTCCGAAACCGAAGCATTGCCCATAAAAATATCATTAAGATTGTTGATTAACGCACAGATGATCAGGACTGCATCCAAATTGCTTCTGGTATTACTTGCCTCTGAACAAGTGCCCTCTGCTCCTTTTATGACGAGCAGGGATGTCACGTGATAGCAAAACAAATGGCTAGAGACCAAGCGCTCGCTTTCTCGCTAATTTAAAAGACCTCGATTGAAGAGCACAAACTGATACAGCCCCGCCCCATTATTTACATGGTTATAACTAGATTTGTCACTGGTTTGCTTTCCACCATGTAAAAGTAAACCTCGTAGCAGTAATGTCAAACCCCGACAGCCAAGAACCCAAATACCACAACCGGTTGGTACTTATATACAGGGCACTAGATTCCGTACATGAGTGTAAGTTCGCTCCCAGTTTTTAATTCCTTACTAAATACCAGGGTACGGCAATAGGACTCAAGCTGTCTCTGACATCTTGACACTTGCCAACTTTCCGCAATTTGAATATCACACTTCAATACGCAAGGTTACACAACCAGCTATGGAAGTTGCCCGCTAATTGACGCAGGCAAAAGCTCGCAGTTAAGTTTTGTTAATCCGGCTCTCTGTTAATTGATGAACAGAAACTACCTGCCACTATCAAAATCCAACTATAAAAGCCAAAACAACTAAACCAACAAGTTCATAAAGCTTACAAAATTACTCAACTATTTAACGCCACTGATACTGACTTGATACAAGGAATATTGAAGTTAAAGAATCACCAGTAATGAGTGCTTTCAAGTTCCCAAAAAGATCAAAAACACAGTTCAAACGGCCCCCAATTGAAAAATATGTAAAAAAAAGCCATTTTTTTTACATTAAATAGAAAAAAACCATCTAAAGGACTTGCAATTAGGTATACAAATAAGCTGCAATTAGCGCCGCTAGCTTGGGGGGACTCACTATCAATTGTTTTCTGCCGAAAACATGCATCTTGGACGGTGCCTAATTCCGTTAAAGATGGCTGAGAATAATTGATAGGAATGCCCCCACTTACTAAAACAATTCATTTTGCAGGGATATTTAAATGGCTACTAAAAAAGCTGCTCAAGTCGCTACCAGCGACGTCGCAAAAATGGAAGCGGAGCTACGCTCCCTTACCGCTAAACTGGAAACTGCCCGCCTTAAGCAGGAAAAAGACCTGACTGTCAAAGCCGAGAAATTGGCAAACAGTGCCAAGAAGGCTGCCGCTAAAGCAAAAACTACTCAAGATAAAGTAGCGACTGTTAGAGCTAAGAAAAAGACTGCTGCTCAACAGCAACAGCTGAAAAAAGCACGTGAAGCCGCCGCTGCAGCTAAAACTGCTGCAACTGAAGCCAAAACTGCCGCAACTGAAGCCAAAGATGCACTGGCTGAAATCAAAGCCGCCAACAAGCTGGCTTCTCAGGTAGCTAAGATCGTCGCTAAAGAAGAAGCTGCTGTAGCTAAGAAACTGGCTGCTGCTGAAAAGAAAAAAGCCGCTGCCGAAGCGAAGAAAACTGCTGCTGCCGCTAAAAAAGCCGCTGCTGCTGACAAGAAGAAAGCCACCGCAGCTAAGAAAAAGCCGGGCCGCCCAGCTAAAACTGAAGAAGCCAAGAAGAAGCCTGGTCGTCCCGCTAAGACCGAAGAAGCTAAGAAAAAGCCTGGCCGGCCCAAAAAAGACGCTACTGAAGCCAAAAAGAAGCCCGGTCGCCCAGCAAAAACTGAAGCCGCTAAGAAAAAGCCCGGCCGCCCCAAAAAAGCAGAGACCGCAGCCGCCCCAGCAACTGATGCTGCTCCTGTAAAACGCGGTCGTGGCCGCCCACCTAAGGCAGAATCCGCACAAAAGAAGCCCGGTCGCCCAGCAAAAGCGGAAGCCGCTAAGAAAAAGCCAGGGCGCCCCAAAAAAGCAGAAGCCACAGCCGCAGCAGCAACTGAAGCTGCTCCTGTAAAGCGCGGTCGCGGTCGTCCGCCCAAGGCTAAGTAAGCCAGCGCTTAAGCAAAACTGATTTATTCAGTTAGTTTAAACCCTGGCCTCGCCAGGGTTTAAACCGACCTTACTGCATCCGCAAGCCCTTCACCTGATGATCCTCCCCCAACTCAATAACACAATCTGCCCAGCCCGGCATATCCTCTAGTAAGCTCCGCGTCACTCTTTCGTAGTGTTGTACAAACTGAACAATTTGTTGATCTGTCATCCCCATTCTGGAGCGAACCCTGAGTTTATGTTCCTGTAACTTACGCCACTCAACGATACATTCCATACTCGGCGCTTTGAGCATCACCCATACATCGATAAGCGAAAAAAGATCTCGATAAGAACCTTCCAACTGTTGATTAACATAATTTCGCCATTCGCCAGTACTATCTTCCCTGCACTCCAGTTCATTGAGCGGTCCTTCATGCCCTTCTGAAGGCTTGGCCCCTAGGCACCATCCTTCGAAGATAACAATATCAACTTGCCCCTTGAATATGGGCCACAAGCACTCAGGGATCCGATCATCACGTCCTTTATCAAACCTAGGTAATGCGATAGCGGAATCAGTATTGGCTGCACACAGGGCCTTGAGCGTGCTAATTCCCAAGCCGATATCATGGGTTCCCGGCACACCACGAGTTTCGAGTAAAGGGTGTACCTGTGTAGCCAGCTTGCGGCGCTGTTCCAGCGTTAAATAGATATCATCCAGAGACAAAACACAGCAGCGATAGCCCATCGCCTGGTAAATACATTGCCACACATCTGCCAGGGTCGACTTGCCGGTACCCTGCCCCCCGCTAACCCCAATTATTAATGGATTACTGCGCTTATGGCGAGTCAGTACCCAAACTCCGAGGGGAAGAAAAAGTTGTTCGAGTACCAGGAGAAAATCGCATGGTAATTGATGCTCACGCAACAGCTCCTTAAAAGGCCCCGATAAACTCTCCTTAAGCTGTCCACTACGCTCTAAAACTTCATTCGGCCATTTAGCCTTATTCATAAATTCCCCGCTATAAAAACGGGGGCCTAAGCCCCCGAATTTTGTGATCACTAATTATGATTACAGTACTTATATAGCCGTCACTAACTTGCTACCGACTCAATAACCCCCTCTGGATTACCCCTCTTCTTGGAGCGGCCCGGTAGTACTAACATAATGGGTGTGACCAATAACGTCAGCAAAGTGGAAAAGGTAAGCCCGTAAACAATTGCACTGGCTAGCTTCACCCAAAAAGAGGCTATCACTCCGTCGACAACAATATTGCGTCCGACCATATCCACACTGACGCCTAGCGCCAGGGGCAATAACCCGAGGATAGTTGTTGCCGTTGTCAAAAAGACCGGTCTCAGCCTCTGTGTCGATGCCTTTACTGCTGCTTCCGTTGGTGTGAGGCTCGGCTCATTCTTACGCACGAAGTTATAAGTATCTATCAGTACAATATTATTGTTCACCACGATTCCAGCCAGCGCCACAATACCCACTCCAGTCATAATCACACTGAAGGTGCTTTGTGTTATTAGCAGACCAAACATCACTCCCAAAGTGGACATAATCACAGATGAAAGTACCAATAAAGACTGATAGAAGCTGTTGAACTGTGTTACTAACAGGATAAACATTAAAAACAGAGCCAGGAGGAAGGCTATGCCTAGGAATTGAAAAGACTCATTCTGTTCCTCATCCGCCCCACGGAATAGCAGCTCAACCCGGTTATCCACCGGATTGCTCTGCAACCACTTCCTTATTTCCTTCACTTTGTCATCCGGCAGAATCCCTTCTTGCGCATCAGCCTTAATTTGCATGCGAGTAATTCCGTCGATTCGCTCAATCTTATCAACCTTGGGCATGGCTTCCGTGTGTACGAAACTGCTAATCGGAACAGTACCCTGCACGGTATTAACTTTTAGCTGATCGAGCGCAGCTATGCCTCTGGCACTTCTGGGGTACCTGATACGTATATCTACTTCTTCATCCGTATCATCGGGTCGATATTCTGCAACCCGGACGCCATTGGTAACCAACTGCACCGCCCTGCCAACTTCAGTGAGATCGGCACCATATAGAGCAGCCTTGGCTCGATCGACTTTCACTTCCCACTCGATGCCAGGTAGTGGCGCGGTGTTTACAATATCTCGCAACCCGCCAATTTCCTCCATTGCGCGGTGTAGTCGCCAGGTTTCCAGCAGTAGCTGCTCATAGTTCTGACTGCGCAACTCCAGAACAATATCCTTGCCTACCGGCGGTCCTCCCTCCATTACATTTGCGGTTACTTTAATTCCGGCAAAATCTGAGGTGCGGGAACGGATATCGGCAAAAATGTCGCGGCTCCGCCGCTCGCGTTCCTCTGCGGGATAAAGCTCCACTAACATATTGGCGATTTGATCTGGGGAACGATCAGAACTTCCAGAAATCCCTCCAGAACCAATAGTAGTGTGAGCTATTCGGACCTCAGGCACACTAAGCACGGCTCTTTCCACTTGCACCACCAGGTTTTTTTTCTCTTCCATGGACAAATTGCCCTGGGCCCTGATTTCTACATTGCCGTATTGCTCTTCTGTATCCGTGAAAAATTCAACACCCGCACCAAAATTGACAAAGCCAATAAAGATGGCAACCAGAATGGCAATAGTGGTTAAGAACCCACCCAGTGGGCGCTGCAGAACCTTCTCAAGAATACGCGCATACCAACCGGTAATTCCAGGCAGGGCTCGAGGTAAGCCATCCTCTAACTGGCTCAGGTAGTTACGAGTAGAGGCATCCATTGCGCTTTTGCCAAACAGTGAACCCAGCACAGGAGCAAAAAACAGGGCGTACAAGAGTGACCCCGCCAATACTGCAAATACTGTAACGGGCAGGTAACGCATGAAGTCTCCCACCACTCCAGGCCACAGCATAATCGGCAAAAATGCTGCAAGGGTAGTTGCCGTTGAGGCAACTACCGGCCAGAACATCCGACTGACAGATGCAATATAGGACTCCCTTGCTGACAAGCCTTCAGCCATTTTCCGATCGGCAAACTCGGTAATCACAATGGAGCCATCAATTAACATACCGAGGGCCAGCAACATTCCGAACATCACCATAAAGTTAAACGAATAACCCAGATACCAGGTGATGATGGAACCAAACAGCAAAGAGAAGGGCACTCCCAGTCCCACCAGAATTCCCGAGCGAAAGCCGAGCGCGGCAACGACAATAATCATTACCAATAGCATCGCGGTCAGGATGTTTCCCTGCATCTCACTGACCATATCCCGTGCAAAATCAGATTGGTCAAAAACAAACTCAACCGTAATTCCCTGCGGTAAAACACCAAATTCAGCCTGAACCACTTCCCGGACTCGATCCGCGACATCGACAGAGCTGGCATCGTTGCGCTTTTCAACATTAATAGCGAGCCCCGGACGACCATTGATACTGGTGTAGCTCACTGCATCTTTGAAGGTTCTGCGAATATCTGTAACAGCACCCAAGGTCACAACTCCATCGCGTGACTTCTTGAGCGGAATTTCATAAACATCCTGGGCGGTCTCAATCAACCCAGGGACTTTCACTGAAAAACGGCCCCGATTGGTTTCCAGCTCCCCTGCAGGAATTAGGAGATTGTTCCCCAATACCGCATTGATTAACTCCGCACTGGTGATTTGATAGTGCTCCAGTCGCACCGGATCAATCACTGCCTCTACAACCTCCTCCCTATTACCGTGGAGATCTGCACCGAGCACCTCAGGGATACTCTCTATCTTCCGCTTAAGCAATTCAGCCGAGCGCAGTAAAACCCGTTCATTCACTTGCTCGCCGGATAGGGTAACGACGATGGTAGGGAAAGGTTGAGCGGATACTTCCTCCACGGTGGGCTCGTCGGCATCCCGGGGCAGCTCAGCCCTGGCCCGCTCTACAGCATTGCGAATATCATCGACGGCATCATCTACACCAATGGCAGAGTCAAATTCAATCACGATATATGCAAGGGATTCCCGGGCGACAGCAATCACCTCGACAACCCCTTCTACCGCACGAATTTCCTTCTCCAGAGGGCGGACCAACAGGCGTACACCATCCTCTGGGGAAATTCCCTCGTGAGTGACCTGTACAATTACAAATGGAGGGTTCACCTCAGGGCTTGATTCAATTGTCATCGCTGCGCGAGCAACTATGCCAATTAAAACAATCAGCAGCATCAGGCATATTGTACTGCGATTTCTTTGAATAGCGCTTTCCAACAGCTTCATCGCGAATCCCCCTCGGGAATCACTGAAGTTTCGGATACCGGAGTCACCTCAGCGGAATCTACTGGGGAAGCTTCCTTCGCTTGGTTCTCCCGGGAAAACTCTTCCCCAGTTTTCAGTATTTCCGCACGAACCAAATCTCCCGTAGTAACATATTCTTGTCCCACAGTAATCAGAGTGACTGTGTCGGGCAGTCCAGAAACCCAGACCCCGCCATCACCATCCCCAACCAGTGAAACATTGATAAATTGCACTCGGTTTTTATCATTGAGAGTCCGCACCCCCAATTCACCGCTATCATCCAGCGTGAGCAGAGATGCATTAATATGGTGGGCCGTAATTTCACCGGTCGGGAGGACCAGCTGACCACTCAAGCCTCCGGGAAGTTGATTACCTGGATTATCTACTGCTACCTCCACTCGGTAAGCCCGAGTAATTTCCTGCGCCTGTTGACTGATATAACGGAGGTATCCGTCTACTAACAGCTCTCTTTGTAATTGGGCGCTGGCCGGCCCGCCCTCAACAAGGCTCCCCACTTGATCCTCTGAAACTTCGCCAACAATTAAGATGGGATCCAAGTCAAGAATAGTCGCGCATTCCTCTCCCCGGCGAATAAAATCTCCCAGCTCCACCGCTCGGCTATTCACTACTCCAGCAAATGGTGCACGAATTTGCAGTTTTTCTACCGTCACTTTGGCACGTGTGTACTCCGCCTTGGTTCGGGCAAGCTCAACTTGCTGCTGCGCCATTGCGGTATCCGACTGCAGTCCTTTTTTCTTAAGTTTCTCGGCACCGGCAAAGTCTATTTCTGCTTTGCGTTTTGCCGCTTCAGCTAATGCCAGTTGCTCAATACGATCTTCAGCCTCGATTTCGCAAATGACATCCCCTTGTCTAACTGTCTGCCCTTCCGCAACTGGAAGTGCAGCAATAATGCCATCCAGTTCAGCGCGCAAACGTACATGCCGGTTAGCCTCAGTGCGCCCATTCACTAGTATCTGAGTGGCGTATGGGCTGGACTCAATGATTTGGGCTTGAATTCGCAATTCAGGCTCTGGCTTCTTGGCAGTTACCTCTTTAGATTCTGACTGCTCATCCTCTGCATCGGAGAATAACTGCCCACTCAGCAGCCATAAAATAGCGATCACCGAAACAATAATTGCCATCCGGTAATTGCGCCTTGACCAGATTGATGCCAATACATTCATAACTTACTAAACCTGTTGGGCAATGATGCGCCATCGCAAAAGGGGTCTTAAATCCAATCGAAGGGATCTGCGATAACAACTGAAGCGAAGCGATTTTTACACAATCACAGCGACATATAAAAAGCCCCGCTGTGTCCTACTCGAATTCTGTCAATAAATACGTGGTTAATGTCGGGCAAATGAAATATACGAGTGATCTACAAATTTAGACTGGAATCAGCAGATAGTCCCCCCTTAAGAAAGGTGTACACATGTGCCAATAAAAATAAGTACAAAGAGGAGGGAGAGCAGTCAGGAGCGAGGAAATAATTCTCTCGCCCTTGGTTTGAACGGGAGATCTCTACGACAGCATAGATTCCAGAAATCCAAGCATGTCGGATTCATCATCAACCAGCTCACCAGAACCAAACTCCGCATTCCAGTCGAGCAGAATTTGAGCCAAAGCTTTCGCCTGTTCCGCTAAGGCAATTAACTCTTCCCGGCTATTTTTTGGTCCCGTATAAAGTTTCAGCTTTCTATGGCTATTCGCCAACTGATGCCCTGGATACTTGGACCTATAGACCTCCAGTTTCCAACGCAATGAATGCACCATATTGCGGTAGAAAACCAGTTTTGCTGGCAACTGTAAAAGTGATAAGTCTTCCAGGTCACCAAACAGCGTACAATCAACGCCTAGAACCTGAGTATCCTGGCTATTATTCGCGGCAAATACATCGGCACTGCGAGGCTCCGCCAATAGCATCGACAAATCACCAAATAACTCACCTGGACGTATTACCGCCAAAGGACGTTCATTTCCCGGAGCCTCCTCAGCTGCGGGACTATTCACCTTCACATGTAACTCACCGCGTAACAAGAAGTAGACCCATTGATCCACATCCCCTGCACGAAGCAGCTGTTCACCCGACTGAAGGCTGACCAACCGGGAGCGCTTTAGCAATACATCGTATTGCCACTCACTCGAGGCACGAATATCCCGAAATAGATGGATGACATTGAGAAGACGATCCACAGCATCCCGTGGATACTCGCTTAGAGGTTTAATTTCCATGCACAATTCAAATTTAGTGAAAACTATTCCATTTTCCTGAAAAGAGTGGCCTAAGCCACTCTGCAAAGTGCCATTCTAAACGATATCGACCTAGCACACCTGTTTCTAAGTGTGACAATCGTTTCCTTACCAACCCTTTATCTTGGGCGAATGAGGACAGTCTGACCTTATCAGGCTTGAACTCCGTTCCAGTTACAGTAGAGTTAGGTGTAGTGAGTAGTACATTGTACTCTCACAAGCTTTGGGCGCGCACTTTTTAATCTGACTTGTGTGCATTGGGGTTGGGGCCCCTGAATTCTTACTTAGCGGAACATTTTGCTCCTGCTACTGAGACACCGTAGAACAATGAAATCGATAAAAATTGTCCTCTCTTTTTGGGTGTTTACATTTGCTCTCACTGCGAAAGCTGCACCACTTTTAAACGGTCTTGCACTAGAAAAACAATTTAATAAAGACATTTATATCGCTGCAATATACTCGGAAAATCTAACCCGGGATTCCAGCACACTACTCGATAACAATATTCCTCGGCGCTTGGAGGTTCGTGTTATCACCAAAAGCCTGCCGGCACGGCGACTCCGCAATCAATGGATGGAAGCCATTGCGATTAACAACCGCGGAGATACGCTCAGCAGCCAGGCAGAAAACATGGTGACCTTTGCCAACCTGTTTAAGGGGCGCTTTGCTCACGGTGATCAATTGAGTATCGAGTTCGCTGCCGATACCGGCTCGACAACAATCTCCCTCAACAGTATTCGACTTGGAGAGATTGCTGACCCCGACTTCTTCAATACCTTGCTACGAGCCTGGATTGGTTCTGTCCCTCCCTCTACTGACTTTAAAGATGGGTTGCTTTCTGCCGGCCAAGTGTCAGGTAGCCTGGTAACTACATTCGAGTCCCTGGCCCCAACAAGCGAGAGAGTTGCCGAATTACAACTCAAGCAAATAAGCCAGGAAGAGGCCACTGCCGCCGAAGAGGCGCCAACTGAAGCCACTAAACCTAAACCGGCTATTGAAATTGCTGATCTTCCGCCTCCAACTCTAGCACTAGCCGCAACCGCTCCCGCTCCCGCTCCCGCAGCAGCGGTTGTAACTGAGGCCGATAGCATTCAAGGGGACAGTGAACAGGGACCCCAACCGGAAGGGGCCGTTCCAGTACAAGCTGAGGATGAGATTGAGCTTATTACAGTCCCCCCCGAGGATGGCCCGCTCCTGGCTGCAGATGCCGAAGATATGATGGAAGAGGAGGAAGAGGCTCCCCTGACGGCTGATATGATTCTGGCACGCCAGATCTACCACTCCAGCTTGCTGCGTCACACCTTCCGCTACATTCGCTATCCCAAACGGGCCCAAGAGCGGGGCCAAGAAGGTAGTGTTCGCTTAAATGTGACGATCGGCTCCCAGGGACAGTTGATAGACATCCAGCCGATCCAGGAGTCCCGTTTCTCCAGTCTCAACCGAGAAGCCCAAGCTGCCGTTCGCCGAGCGGAGCCTTACCCTGGTGTACCTATGCAGTTAGGTGCTGATAGCTACAGTTTTTCAATTCCTATCACATTCCGCTTACCAGACTAATAAGACACCTAAACTCCAAGCTCTGCTCAACAGGGCTTGGAGAGTTCAACTCACTTCAACACCCCCTATCCCCCGCTAGGCGCAGCCCCCTTGCCCAGGCTCCCCCCTGCTTTTAGTATGCTCTACGGACATTCAGCCAAAAGAGCAAAGATGAAAAAATTACTATTACCACTCGCTATCGCTGGTACCCTGATCGGAGTCCAGGCTCCCCTCTTCGCAGTCGCTCATGACCACACTAACAGTAAAGCTACCATTGATCAGGTAAAGCTCTCCTCAGGTATTGACCTAAATGCCATGGATACCAGTGTACGGCCTCAAGACGACTTCTTTGCTTATGTAAACGGCACTTGGCTGAAGAATACTGAAATCCCTGCGGACAAGTCCCGCTGGGGTGGTTTCTCTATTCTGAGAGATCAAAGTACCGAGCAAGTCAAAGCTCTGATTATGGAAGCCAGCCAAGGAGCTAAGAGCGCCGATGCCAAGCAAATCGGAGATCTCTACAACAGCTTTATGGATAAAAAGCTGATCGAGAAAAAAGGGCTCTCCGCTATTTCCGGCGAACTCGCCAAAGTTGATGCAATTAAGAGCCGCAAGGATCTTACCGATTTCTTCGCCTATGCGGATACCGTCGGCTACGATGTACCATTTGGTGGCAGCATCTGGCAGGACCTGAAACAAGTAGAAAACTACATGACCTTCCTGTGGCAGGCAGGCCTAGGACTCCCTGATCGCGACTACTACTTCGAAGACACTGAGAAGAGTAAAAAGCTCCGCGAAGCCTATATAACCTACCTCACTGACCTGCAAGACCTCGCGGGACTTAAAGAGGCTGACGAATTTGCCAACAAAATCTTCAAACTCGAGAAAAGTTTGGGAAAACACCATCGCAGCCGCGTTGATAACCGGGACCCGGAAAAGTATTACAACAAGAAAACTGTTGCTGAACTTAAAGAGCTAATGCCCGTTGTAGATTGGGACAGCTACCTGGCCAAAGCCCAATTGAAAAAAGCGGATAATTTTATTGTCGGCCAGCCTGAGTACCTGGAAGCGGCCAATGAGATTATTGCCAATACTGAACTGGCAACCTGGAAGCGCTATCTGAAGGTCAAAGTACTCAATGCAGCGGCGCCCTACATGCATGACGAAATCGCACAATTGCGCTTTGACTTCTATGGCACCACCGTTCACGGTATCGAGCAGATGGAGCCCCGTTGGAAGCGCGGAGTGGAATTCGTTAATGGTTCTGTTGGCGAGCTGGTCGGTAAGCGTTACGTAGAAAAGCACTTCCCACCGGAAGCCAAAGAGCGAATGATTGTACTTGTCGACAACCTGAAAGCCGCTTACCGGGAATCCATTGAATCCCTCGAGTGGATGGGCGAAGACACCAAAAAGCAGGCTCTGTTTAAGCTAAGCAATTTTTCCACAAAAATCGGCTACCCAGACAAGTGGCGTGACTATAGTAACTTGACGGTTAAATCCGATGACCTGATTGGCAACGTTCTGGCAGCCAACTTGTTTGAGTCCTCTTACGATCGCAATAAGCTGGGTAAGCCAATTGATCGTGATGAGTGGGGCATGAGCCCACAGACGGTGAATGCTTACTACAACCCAGCCATGAATGAAATCGTATTCCCTGCAGCGATTCTGCAACCACCATTCTTTAATATGAATGCGGATGATGCAGTCAACTACGGCGGTATCGGCGGTGTAATCGGCCACGAGATTGGACACGGGTTCGATGATAAAGGCAGTAAATTTGATGGGCGCGGCTATCTCAACAACTGGTGGACCGACTCCGATCGTGACAATTTTGAGCAGCTGACCAGCAAGCTCGTGTCCCAGTACAACACCTACGAGCCGCTTGAGGGTGAGCACATCAACGGCGAGCTGACCCTGGGCGAGAATATCGGCGATTTGTCAGGCCTGGGAATTGCCTATAAAGCTTATAAAATGTCTCTAGATGGAGAAGAGGCACCTGTTATTGACGGCTTTACTGGCGATCAGAGGGTCTTTATGGGCTGGGCTCAGGTGTGGCGCAGCAAGATGCGCGATAAAGCCCTCAGTGGACGTTTGAAGGTAGATAGCCACTCTCCCGCTGAGTATCGTGTGAAAGGCGTACTGCCAAATATCGATGCCTTCTACGAAGCATTCGATATTAAGGAAGGCGACGGTATGTACCTGCCTGAAGAGGAACGGGTAACTGTCTGGTAAACCGGTACCCTCACCTGGCCGCCCACGCGGCCAGGTTTCCCCCCGACCAATTCTACCTCTCTCCCAACAACCCCTAATCTATCGTACCAATGTACCCACTATCACAGGGGATACCTCCCGTCGGCAGTATGACTTACCATTAGCCCACTTAAATAAGAAGAGAGTTGCCAATGGCTAACCAGTCTCAGTTTCATCTTCTCACTAGCCGCCGCTTTTTGCCGTTCTTCTGCACCCAGTTCCTGGGCGCCTTCAATGACAATGTTTATAAAAATGCCCTAATTGTCATGATCGCCTTTCGCTTGGTGGAAAGTGAAGCGAACGCACTAATTAACCTGGCTGCTGGTTTGTTTATTCTTCCCTTTTTCTTATTTTCTGCCTCCGCCGGTCAGATCGCAGACAAATACGACAAGGGGAGGTTAATACGCTGGATTAAGCTAGGAGAGATCGCTATCGGTGCACTGGGAGTTTTCGCCCTTTTTAGCGGAAGCAACGCACTCTGTTTAACTGTGCTCTTTCTCCTAGGCATACAGTCCGCCTTTTTTGGCCCGGTGAAGTACGCGATTATCCCTCAACACTTGAAGCGTTCCGAACTGATAGGGGGCAATGCTCTAGTGGAAATGGGGACATTTGTGGCCATTTTAACGGGAACAATTGTCGGTAGCCTACTCGCAGGCCTCACAGGCCATGGGCAACAAGGGGTCCTCTACTTAGGCCTGGTAATTATGGGTGCAGCTACCCTGGGATATCTGGCCAGCCGCTCAATTCCCGCGGCGCCAGCCCCCACACCCAATCTCAAAATAAACCCTAACCCCATTACTCAAACCCATAAAATACTCCGCGCCAGCGCGAATACTCCCTCAATTTTCTACTCCATTATTGGAATATCTTGGTTTTGGTTAATGGGGGCGGCCTATCTGACACAAATTCCCAGTTTTACCAAGAATGTCCTAGGTGGCAGTGAATCAGTGGTTACATTGCTACTGTGCAGTTTTACCATTGGTATTGCCATTGGGTCCTTGATCTGCGAGCGCCTCTCCAGTGGATTTATTGAACTTGGCCTGGTGCCTGTTGGCGCGACTGGACTGACCATAAGTGGTATCGCCCTGGGTATTGTCGGGGGAAACTTTGCAGAACTCCATGAAGCCAGCTTTACTGCATTTCTAAGTACCGATGGTGCATACTCTCTTCTCAGTTGTCTGGTACTGCTGGGGATGTTTGGGGGGCTTTACATCGTTCCTCTGTACACCATGATCCAGGACCGATCCGACCCGGCAATTCGTGCACAAATCATCTCCGTAAACAATATTTTGAACGCCCTTTTCATGGTGGTTTCGGCTCTACTTGGAATTCTGTTCCTCAATATGCTGGACGCGACCATACCGCAGTTCTTTCTTGTAATTGCCCTTATGAATGCGGCGGTCGCCATTTTTGTGTTCGCCAAGGTGCCAGAATTTGCTATGCGCTTTTTGATCTGGGCCCTATCCCACACCATGTACCGGGTAAAGCACCAAGGGCTTGAACAGATACCCACAGAGGGACCAGCCCTAATCGCTTGTAATCATGTGAGTTATGTCGACGCACTATTACTCGCCGGCGCTGTTCGCCGCCCTATCCGCTTTATTATGTACAAACCCATTTATGAAATTCCAATTTTGCACTTCGTCTTCAAAACAGGCAGGGCAATTCCAATTTGCTCCAAGCAGAAAGACCCTGAAGGGTATGAACAGGCTTTTCAAGCCATTGAGGACGGGCTAAAAGATGGAGATCTTCTCTGCATATTCCCCGAAGGTCAGTTAACTAAAGACGGAGAACTACAGCCATTTAAAGCCGGCATAGAAAAAATTCTGGAGAGAACCCCCGTCCCTGTAATTCCTATGGCCCTCCAAGGTCTCTGGGGTAGCTTTTTCAGCCACAAAGACGGTCATGCCTTCACTACATTGCCTAAGCGTTTTTGGTCGCGGGTGAGCGTCGTTGCCGGCAGGCCTGTCGAAGCAGCCGGTGCCAAGGCAGAGGCTCTATACCGCCAGGTGCTGGGCTTGCGCGGAGAGAAGCGTTAGCCTCCCCTTTTTCTTAACCAACAAGGATATGTGCCTACTTCACTGGTAGGCACATAAATTCTTCTCCTGCCCCACGACACCAGCCCCCTCCTTAAATCATTCCGATCACCTATTCTGATAGCGGGAATATAAATACATAGCTGCTAAGGGCGGCACAGGGACGAAGGCTTAACCATGTCTCAAAGCAACCAGTTCAAGCTCCTCGCCAGTCGCCGCTTTACGCCACTGTTTCTCTCACTGTTAGGCAGTGTTTTTAATGACAGCCTGTTTAAAAACTCCCTGCTAGTCATACTGGCATTTCATTTGGCCAAAGCAGAAGCCAATACACTGATTAACCTTGCCAGTAGCCTCTATGTCATACCGTATTTTCTATTTTCACTCGCCGCTGGACAATTGGCTGACAAGTATGAAAAGGGTCGAGTCATAAGAATTATTAAAGCCGCCGAAATACTAATCAGTATCCTCGGGGCCATTGCACTACTCACTGATGACCGAGTTTTAAGTTTTATCGTATTAATACTTTTTGCCACCCACACAGCTTTCTTTAGCCCTGTCCGATATGCCATCTTGCCTCAGCACCTAAAGCAATCAGAATTACTTGGAGGAAATGGTTTAGCCCAGGTTGCATCCTTTTTCGGATTACTGGTTGGAACAATTGTCGGCACCCTCCTAGCCGGTGATGTGGGCCAGGGAAAACCAGGGCTTTTATATCTAAGCTTGGTGATGGTCACTGTCGCCGTACTAGGCTATCTCGCAAGTAGGGCAATCCCCCCCGCTCCATCCTCCGCCCCCAATTTAAAAATAGATTGGAACCCTATCAGCCAAACGCTGAAAATTATGCGGGAAGTAATCAAAACACCCACTGTTTTTTACGCAATTATTGCAAACTCCTGGTTCTGGTTATTTAGCACCGCATACCTAACCCAGGTTCCCAGTTTTGTCAGAAATGTGCTTGGCGCCAGTGAACCAATAATCACGATACTACTCTGCTGCCTAACTGTTGGCGTTGCTACAGGCTCACTAATGTGTGAAAGCTTATCTCGCGGTCGTATTGAACTGGGCTTGGTGGCAGCCGGCGGGCTGGGAATGACGGTGGCGGGACTTTGGTTGGGCATCCTATCGGGAAACTATCAGATGCTCTCCAACGCATCCCTTAGCCAATTCCTACAGAGTGATGGTGGACTGACCATTTTATTTATCACGACTTTCATTGGCGTTGCCGGCGGTATTTTTATCGTACCGCTATACACCATTATTCAGGAAAGGACAGCAGAGCAAATTCGCGCGCAGGTTATCTCTGTAAATAATGTCCTTAATGCCGTATTTGTAGTCATTATATCTTTTTCTATTATTGGGCTACTCGGGCCTGTGGGAATGACAATTCCCCAGGTATTTACCCTGCTGGCCGTACTAAATTTCGCTCTTTTAGTACTCCTGCTTTTTCGAATGCCGGAAATGTTATTTGACACCCTTTCTTGGCTTACCTATATCCTGCCCAGGCGCACGAAATACGAGGGGACTGAGCAAATCCCTAGCGAAGGTTCAGCACTTTTAGTTGCCCGCTACTCTAACCTGCTAACCCCATTTATTGTTAGCGGGGCAACGCAACGCAAGGTTCGCTTTATCCCCAGCGACGCCATTACTAACAGCCCTAGGCTTCACGCACTTTTACGCAAAAGTGACTATTTCCCCAAAAACTACTATGAAATCGAAGCTTCAGAGCTCAAGAGAAAGCACAATGCGATTCATGAGGCAGAGGCAAACAGGGATCTTCTGTGCATCCTGATTGAGGAAAACAGCAGGAAAGAAATTACGGAGCTTGTCACGCTGCTCAAGGAGAGTTTTCAAGGCGCATCATTGCCATTTATCCCTCTATCGATCCAAGGTTCGTTTAGCTATAAACGAAACCTAAAGACAATAGTACGGGTTGGCAGCCCAATACCGCTTGCAGAAATTTCTCCAGAACTGCTATCCGATAACCTGAAGGGTGCCGAATAAAGAGAGGCAGAATAGGGTACCCACAGAGTTGCGGGTACCCAAAAGCCATTTAGGCCGCTTTAGCGGAACTGGAATCTGAGCGGCCGCCTTTCAGTAGCAACCACAGAGCGACAACCAGTATTGCCCCCTGAATACCAACACCTTGCCAAGTCGGGTAGATACCCAACCAGTCAAAGCTGAGATTTACCGGCAGCGGGGAAATCGCAATCCACGCCGCTTCTTGCAGCGCCGCGACAGCCTTGCCCGCAAGAACAAATGACAACGCCAACAGTAAATAGGTCGTCATGGAGAAGAACTTGCCTATAGGCAAGCGAGCAGAGAAGCGCACAAAGGCAACGCCCAACACAACCAGCAATATCGCACCGGCAGCGAGCCCCCCCCATAGGGCGCTGTACTGACTGGAAGCTGTTTGCACCAATAGGGCCTGGTAGAACAGGATGGTTTCAAAAATTTCGCGGTACACAGCGACAAATGCGAGACCGGCAATGCCCCACAGGGCGCCAGCGCTAAGGCTGCGGTTGATGCTGTTCTGGATATATTGCTGCCACTGATCCGCCTGGGTCTTACTGTGCATCCAGAAACCCACGTAGAAGAGCACAACTGCGGCCAAAAGCGCTGCAACCCCTTCCATAACTTCCCGGCTGGCGCCACTGATGGAAACCAAACTCTGTGCGGCAACCCAAGTAACAACACCTGCGACCGCGGCACTGATCCAACCGAAGTGAACAAATTTCAACGCATCGCGACGACCGGATTTTACCAGGATCGTTGTCAGTGCAATCACAACCAGCAGCGCCTCGAGACCTTCGCGCAGAAGTATCACCAAGCTGGCAATAAATAGTGCACCCGCAGAGAGAGTTGTCTCCTGCATTAAAGATTCGGCGCGCCCGAGTTGCTCAAGAATTACCTGTACCTGAGCCCCGACTTGCTCGGGGTTACTATCGGCATTCAGCTGACTGCGCAGCCCGAGCAGCTCCCGCTCAGTGGCTTTACGCAGATCGGCGTCGAGGGAATCCAGAGAACTCTCCGCCATCTCAAAACCGTCCAGGTAGGCACTAATAGCCAGGGTGCGGGCGTGATCGTAGTTACCTTCCTGGTAGGCCACCAGGGACTTTTCCAGTTGCGCACGGGCTATCTCAATCGGCTGGCTACTGAGGCTCTCCTCACCAGTAAAGAAGGGTGTGGGGTCGGCACGCAGGGAAGCAACTGCCGCGCCGGACAGTTCCGGGCGATCACTCTGCAGCACATTGGGGCTGTACATCACGATATCCTGCAAGCTCGGCTCAACGCCTTCGCCCTCCCCCGCTTCACCTTGGAAAGCCAGGCCGCCAACATAAAATGCCAGGGACCAGCGCTGCTGCTCATTCAGGTTTTTGAAGGCGGTCATTGCAGTGCCATCGATACCGTTACTGATAGCATCGTAAAGGCCCAGCAGGGAGCGATTTTCAGCGCGCTCCAACTTGTAGAAGTTTGTCGGCGCCGGCTCCAACTGTGCCGCTAAGGGGCCATCCCCTTTACCCTCGATACCATGGCAGGTAACACACTGCGCCTGGTAGATAGCGCGACTCTCATCCACATTCAGCAATGCAGTGGGCAAAGATAGCGCGGGGGCGATAGATAGTAGCCCCTGACGCAACTTGGCGGTATGCGCTTGCACTTCCTGCACACTGGCCTTGCGGAGAATCGCCGCTTGCAACGCATCCGCCTCGGTGCGGATCATCGCCGCTTCAGGCGACTCTTGCAGTTGTGCGCCGCGATCGATCAGTACCGAGGCGAACTCCTGCATCTCTGCAAACTCATCGTCACTAATGATCTCCCCGTCTGCCACCGCTTCCGGGTAATCTACACCGATGTACTCTGCCATCTGCATCAGCTGGCGCAATTCCTGCTCTGAAAGACCGGAGGCCTGGGCTTGGACGGGTAGAACCGTAATGGCCAGTAGCGCCACTAGCAGGCGGGCCAAGTGTAAGGTGAGGCGCATGGAGAATCCTTTACTGTTATTGCAAAAGGGTTTTATCAATCTGGCGCATAATATAATTGGTAATCATTCTCACAATAAAGCCTGCAAAAGGGCTACTCCCAAATAAAGCAGTTGCAAAAAAGGTTGTGCACAACTAAATTTAGCAAAATACAAACCTTCGAGGCTCTCCCAATGACCGATCTCTACTCAATTCCTGTGCAAACCGCTGATGGGCAAAAGACCACTCTGGCCGATTACAAAGACAAGGTGGTGCTAGTTGTTAACACGGCCAGTAAGTGTGGCTTCACCAAGCAATACGCGGGCCTGGAGGATTTATATAAAAAATACAAAGACCGTGGATTTACCGTCCTGGGCTTTCCCTGCAATCAATTTGGCAAGCAGGAACCCGGTAGCGATGAGGAAATTCAGGAGTTTTGTGAACTGAACTTTGGAGTCAGCTTCCCCGTCTACGCCAAGCTGGACGTCAATGGCGATGAAGCTCACCCGCTGTTTGTGGAGCTCAAGAAACGTGCGCCGGGGCTATTGGGAACCGAGGGCATTAAGTGGAATTTCACTAAGTTCTTGATCGGTAAGAATGGCGAAAATGTTAAACGCTACGCGCCAAAGGATGCACCGGCATCCCTGGAGACAGAAATCGAGCGTATGCTCTGATGATTGTCTGTGATGACGATTCCGGCGAGCTGGCACTGAACCGCCAGCTATGTTTTGCCCTCTACGCCGCATCCCGAGCCATGACCCGCGCCTACCAGCCGATGCTAAAGGAATTGGGGATCACCTATCCGCAATATCTGGTTTTAATGGTTCTGTGGGAGTGGGCCAACACCAAGGCGCCATCGGAAGAAGAGCAGAGCGTCAGTGCACTGGGGCAGAGGCTGATGCTGGATTCCGGCACCTTGACCCCGCTGCTTAAGCGGATGGAGCAAAACGGCCTGGTCAAGCGTCGCCGCAGCAATCAGGATGAACGGATAACCCTGATCACTGTGACAGAGGAAAGCCTTGCCCTTAAACCAAGAGCCAGAGAGTGGGTGACAGCACAGCTGGACAACAGCCGTATCAGCCGCAGCGAGGTAGAGCAACTACACGGAGACTTGTGGCAGTTTCTGCATAAATTGACCGATACCACCCCTTAATAGCAGACCCCATTGAAACCCTCAGTGGGGCAGCCCTTCAAAAACAGGATATAAACACTAAAAAACAGCCCAGACCGAAAACATAATAACAAAAACAGAAAATAATACGCCAATATTAGGATATACATTGACCTTTCGGTTGATTCCGCTTCATAATGCCCTGAATCCGACCTAATGCGGAAACTGTTGTATATGAAGACTCCATTTATAACTCAGCGCCAGTCTTTTCTTGCCCTAGCTTTCTCGCTACGACTGCCCCTGCGCGGCATATAATTTTTCTCCCCCCCACCCCCAACAGAATTCCAAACTTTATTTGAGCGATGCATAGACAGCGGCAAGGCCCCCTGTTTAGCCTCAAAGCAAATAAGGAGAACAAACGAAAATGAGCACTAAAAAAGATAAGTTAGTCATTTTTGATACCACTCTGCGCGATGGCGAGCAGAGTCCTGGCGCCTCTATGACGAGAGAGGAAAAAATTCGCATCGCCCGCATGCTTGAGAGAATGCGTGTCGATGTCATTGAGGCTGGATTCGCGATTGCCAGTCCCGGGGACTTCGAGTCGGTCAAGGCCGTCGCTGAAGCCGTTACCGAATCACGGGTTTGCAGCCTTGCCCGAGCGGTCAATGCCGATATCGTGCGCGCTGGCGAAGCCCTGAAGAATGCCAACGCCTCGCGTATCCACACATTTATTGCCACTTCTCCAATCCATATGAAATACAAGCTGCAAATGGAGCCGGAAGCGGTGTTGCAGCAGGCAGTGAAAGCGGTTCAAACAGCGCGCAACTTTACCGACGATGTGGAATTCTCCCTCGAGGATGGCAGCCGCTCCGAGCCGGAATTTATGTATCGCATCATCGAAGCGGTTATCGCGGCAGGGGCCGGCACTATCAATATTCCCGACACCGTTGGTTACGGAGAGCCGGAAGAATATGGGGCTATGTTCCGCCGCGTTATCGAGAACGTCCCCAACTCTGACAAAGCTATCTTTTCGACCCACTGTCACAACGACCTGGGCCTCGCCGTTGCCAACTCCCTGTCGGCCGTGATGAACGGTGTGCGCCAAGTGGAATGCACCATCAATGGCTTGGGAGAGCGCGCCGGTAATGCCTCCCTGGAAGAAATCGTTATGGCAGTACAAACCCGCCAGGATCTCTACCCGGTAGAAACAGGGCTGGATACCAGCCACATCGTGCCCACTTCGAGAATGGTGTCGTCGATTACCGGCTTCCCGGTACAGCCCAACAAGGCCATTGTCGGCGCTAATGCATTTGCCCATGAGTCCGGTATTCACCAGGACGGTGTTCTGAAGCACCGCGAGACCTACGAAATCATGCGCGCTGAAGATGTAGGCTGGGGTCAAAACCGTCTGGTTCTCGGTAAACACTCCGGCCGGGCTGCCGTCCGCGCCCGCTATGAAGAGCTGGGGGTAGATTTCGCCGATACCGAAGAATTCCAGCAGGTATTTGCCCGCTTTAAAGACCTAGCCGACAAGAAACATGAGATCTTTGACGAAGATCTGCACTCTCTGGTGAGCGGAGG
Organism: Microbulbifer sp. ABM4_008; assembly: GCF_056311705.1. Taxonomy (NCBI): domain Bacteria; kingdom Pseudomonadati; phylum Pseudomonadota; class Gammaproteobacteria; order Cellvibrionales; family Microbulbiferaceae; genus Microbulbifer; species Microbulbifer sp. ABM4_008. The sequence goes on from NZ_CM149970.1 coordinate 4,255,994, forward strand.
TGAGTCACCGGTGGAGCGATTCCAACTGAGCGACCTGGATGTGCGCACCAAAATCGGCTCAGCCCCCCAGGCCTTTGTCAGCCTCACCATTGACGGAGAACTCCGGCAGACTGAAGCCAGCGGTGGCGGCCCCGTAGATGCCACCTTCAAAGCTATTGAACAGCTGGTAAACAGCGGCGCCGACTTAAAACTTTATTCTGTCAATGCGGTCACCCAAGGAACAGACTCCCAAGGGTCCGTCACAGTGCGCCTGGAAAAAGACGGCCGCCTGGTCAACGGCGTTGGCGCAGATACAGATATCCTGATTGCCTCAGCACAAGCCTACATGGATGCGTTAAACTTGCTCGCCAGCAGTGAGAGTAAGAAACAGGGCGTATAAGTGAACGAGCTTCAGCGAGCGGAATATTTATCAGTACTTGGGGTTCCAAGCTATGTACCCCGATTCGTATTGCCGCTCGCACCCGATCCTCGCCAGGCCGAACTGCCTCCCGCCGAAGAGGCTGCTGGGATTCAGCAGCCTCCGGTTGCAAGTGGAATAGCTCAAAACCCACTGCCCCACTCAGCAGATCAGATAATTACCCAGCCGGTGCAGAATCCGGAGCGCAACGCCCGTGTGCTAGATGAAATAAGCGCTCTCACCGACCAGACAAAACGCCCACAAGAGACGGTGGCAGTGACACCGGCTCCTGTTGCCCCCCCCCAGCAAAGTGTTAAACCTTTTGTTTTGAACTGCTGGCGTATTGGGGAGGAACTCCTGGCCGTGGACAGCCACGAGCCCGGTGCAGCTCTCCCCCTGGAAGCCCTGTTCAACAATATTCTCCGCGCCTTGCACTGGCACCAGCTCCCCCGGCAACAGGAGCGCCTGCAATGGCCTTTAACAGAAAATCGCTTTGGTCCAGCCGAAGACGCCTCACAGGCTCGCGATACATTCTCCAGCTGGTTAGAGGCCTCTTATTCCCGCATGCCGGTTAAATCTATCTGGCTGATGGGTAGTGAGGCTCAAGATTTTTGCACTCCAATCCCTTTGGAGAGCCAGGTTGTCGAATGGCAGAAGGCCCGCTTAATTAGTACGCCCAGCCTCTCGCAACTGCTCCGAGCCCCCGAACTAAAACGCCCCCTGTGGAATCTGTTGCGCACTAGTTATCCGACTGAAACCCGCGCAGAATGACCTATTTAAATTACACTGAGCTACAGTTGCGCCCCGCCATTGCCGACGACTGTGCATCTCTGGCCCAGTTGGCAAAAAGTGCCCACAGTCATCCGTGGAGTGAAGCCCAATACCAGCAGAGTCTCAGCGCCGGCCACCACTGCTGGGTCCTGATCCAAGGCGATGACATTATCGCCTGTTGCGTGATCAGTAGCCTGTTTGACCAGGCAGAAATCCTGGACATTGCCGTATCCCCAGCGCGACGCCGACAGGGCCTCGCCGAGGCACTACTAAACAGCGTGAAAACGGAATTGCCCAGCGAAATTGAGCGAGTTTTGCTCGAGGTGCGGGTATCCAATCTCGCTGCGCGCTCCCTCTATCGCAAACTGGGTTTCTCTGAAGACGGGATACGCAAAAATTATTACCCCGCGCAAAACGGTATGCGCGAGGACGCTGTACTCATGAGTCTCGCTCTGAATGACACTCAGTCGTAGAATGAGCCTCTCATTCGGAATTCCCGCCTTACCGACAAGGCCTTGAACGGCAGGCAGCCACTCCTGCTCTGTAACACTATTCCCGACTTCCCAACCCCCTCGTTGGATTGACAAGAGTTATACATGTCTCTATCAAAAAGCAGCCCATCACTGCTGGAAGGCTCAGTTTCCAGTCACTTACAGAGACTGGCACTCCCCATGGTCTGGGGAATTCTCGCCGCCATGTCCTTTAATATCGCCGATACCTATTTTGTCTCCCAGCTGGGCGATGGCCCCCTGGCGGCGATGAGTTTCACCTTCCCGGTAGTGATGGCCATAAACAGCTTTGCTATCGGCCTCGGCGCAGGTACTTCTTCGGCTGTGGCCCGGGTTTACGGCGCTGGAGATATAAAGAACGTTCGCCGCCTGGTAACTGACGCATCTGTACTGGCACTGCTGATTGCTATTGTGATTACTGCAGCCGGCCTGGCCACCATGCGCCCTCTATTTGAGCTGCTGGGCGCCGGCCCCGATATGCTTCCGCTTATTGCCGATTACATGATCCCCTGGTATCTGGGAACCATCTTTGTCATTGTCCCGACCGTCGCGCTCGCTGCTCTTCGCGCCATTGGTAACAGCGCGGTAACCGGCCGTATTATGGTGGCGGTAGCCCTACTGAACCTGATTCTCGACCCCATTTTGATTTTTGGGCTTTTCGGCTTTCCCCGACTTGAGCTCCAGGGAGCAGCTATCGCTACAATTATCGTGCGCGCCCTGAGTTTTATTGCTGCACTCTACTTCGTCATCAAAAAAGAACACCTAATGACAGCCCCACAATGGCGGCTGAGCGGCCTACTCGAATCCTGGCGCAAAGTGTTAGCTGTCGGGCTTCCCGCTGTACTCACCAATGTCATTATTCCCGTATCGGGAGGTGTTGTCGTTGCACTCGTTGCCGTGCACGGCGAGGATGCCGTCGCGGGCCTGGGAGTCGCACTCCGGGTAGAACCCCTGGCACTCATTGTGTTTTACGCACTTTCCTCTGTGGTCGGCCCCTTTATGGGACAGAATGCCGGGGCGGAAAAAACCGATCGCCTGCGGGAAACCGTGAGCGTACTGGCAAGGTTCTGCCTGGTATTTGGAGCGGGACTGGCGGTGCTTCTCTACTTTGTTGCAGAACCTATCGTAAGTCTGTTCAGTGATTCCACCGAGGTTCTCGCTGTCGCTGTTGCCTACCTGACCCTGGTGCCTCTCAGCTATGCCGGCTACGGCTTTGTGATGTCTGCCAATGCCGCATTCAATGGACTCGGAAAACCGCTGCCTGCAACTGTTATTTCTTTCCTGCGGGTACTGGGCCTCTACCTACCCCTGGCCTGGATTGGAAACAGCCTGTGGGGCATGACCGGTCTGTTTGTCGCCACAGCAGCATCCAACCTGATTCTCGGCTTTGTTTCCTGGTGGTGGCTGCGCCGCGATACGCACCAGCGCACAGCAGAGACAACATCCAGCCCCGAGCTGTCAACCAACTGATCGGTCTGTGGGCCGAACCACTCCTGATTCGGCCCACATCTATCCACCACCCCCAAAAACACAACAAAAGGAAATCAGTGCCTTAACGGGCAGCGTACACATTACTTCCCATTTTTGCCGATAACTTCAAACTCCTCCAAACCCCGGCAGACAGCAGCATAGCCCGCCTTCTTCTTACTGCGAAACATGGATGGTGATTCGATGATGCTTCAGGAGATTTCCCCCCTTCAAACCCGCACCCAATTAATCAACGCACTGACAATACTTCTGTTTTGTACACCTTTAACAGGGTGCGACAATGACGATTCAGATCCACCCCCATCAGATGACGATACTGGCGATGACAGCAGCCCCTGGGTGCTAAATATCGACGATGAACGGGCGCCTTACATCTACGAAAGCAATAGTAATGAGCAGGTCCTGGTCAATGTGCAAAGCATTGAAACCATCACTGTCGACGGCAGGGAATACACTCAAGTCACAGCATCCGGCATCCCGGATTATGAAATTGAAATCACCACCGCTATCTACGACGAGCTAATCAACCGCCCCAAGGCGAGCACCGACTTTGTCTACGGCAGCCCCACGGTACAAATTGGCGATATCGTGAGTTTTGGTCAGGATATCGGCTTTAGCAGCAATCCACATACTTGCTACGCCGAAGCGGGTTTTGGATTCTGGCCGCCGGGCCCTGTCTGCCCAGAAAATGTTTCCCACAACAGCTATTTTCCAACTGAGCCAGAGGTCTCAGAAGAAGCTTGTGAAAGTGGACTCGGACCGCAGGGCTATTGGGTCAACGGCACCTCTATCTACCAGTGGAGCGATGGACAGTCCGTGAATGGTACCTGGCATACTCTGGCACCTGTCGCTGAGATGTATGATGTTGATATCTGCGGTGGACACGCTGCTCGGGGAGACTATCACCACCACTTCTACAGCGATTGCCTGGCCGACTTGGTTGGAGACACTGGAGATAGCCACTCCCCCATCTACGGGTTTACCGCTGATGGCTATCCCATTTATGGCCCTTGGGAGGCCGATGGTGTACTTGCAATAAGTAGTTGGGTCACTAGAGACTATGACGATGCCGACTCTACCAGCGGCTGCGGGATTGCCGGTGAGCGCAGTTGTTTACTGGTAGATGAATACGATTTATCACAAGGAACAAGTTCACTTGCCCAATCCGGCCCCAGTACCAGCGATACATTTACGTCCCTATCAGGCAACCTTTTTCAAACCACCAGCGGTTTTTTTTACGAAGACTATTACTGGGACTCCAATTTGACCAATCAGGAGGGCGCTTATCTGGATCAATACAATGGGCACAGTGACAGCGAGCGTGGTTATCACTACCACCTAACGGTAGAGCTGAATGATGAAGGGCAGCTGACATCATCATTCCCCTACACCTTTGGGCCCCGCTTTTACGGCAAACTCAATGACCAGACAATTGTGAATGTTTGCTCCGATGAAGTCGGCGGAGGTTTTCCCCCTGGCCCACCGCCCATGTAGCTAGGCCAGCAGAAAACAGCTTACCTATATCACCTATAAATCATTGATAAAGCCCCACGCCAGCCTGGAACCGGTTAAAGCTTCCAGACTGGCGACTCTCCCAAATACAGTCTCAGAATCCAGGCCTCTGCTTTCAGTAGCTGGCTTCACTAGATACAGCCAACCAACTACTAGACCTTTTAGTCAAAAAAATATCGAAAGAATAATATTTTATTTAAATTAAATACAAAGAAAGTCATTAACGAGATAAGTAATTTTCCAGCAAATAACTTTTTAACTGTTGATGCCAAAAGAAAAGCTATCCTTTTGAACTTACGCACAAACTAGGCAGAAATAGAGAGCCAATTTAACCCTTTGCAAATTAGGTTAATATTTATCCACATTTTATCCACTTTTATCCGCTAATTTCTGGATTAACCCCCATCTAATTCACGGTGTGCTATGAAATTAACGGAAATTTTTGACACGGATCGAAAGTCCATTTTGCCTTATGTAATATCTCTGATATTGCTTTCAGGCGTACTCCAGGCATGCGGTGGAGGCGGCAGCTCTTCATCTGATTCAGATTCGTCATCTGAAGATACTAGCGACAGCGGCTCAGATTCCGGTGACGATAATGACGATGACGATTCATCAGATGATAGTGACAGCTCAGACTCGAGCACCGATAGCGGGGTTTGGATTCTAAATACTGATGATGAGCGCGCACCCTATATCTATGAAAGTAACAGCAATGAACAAGTACTGGTCAATGTTCAGAGCGTTGAATCTGAAACTGTCGACGGTAAAGAATACACTGTTGTATCAGCAACCGGCATTCCAAATTACACTATCGAAATTACGCAAACTGTTCTCGATGCACTCCTGGAACGCCCAAAAGCATCCTCTGACTTTTTAACCGGCAGCCCCTATGTCAGCGTTGGCGATATTGTCAGTTTTGGGCAGGACATTGGATATAAAAGTAATTCGTCCTGTGGTGCAGAAGCTGGTTATGGCTTTTGGCCACCGGGGCCTGTCTGTCCTGAAAATGTTTCCCATGTTGGCTATTTTCCCGTTGAACCTGAACCTGCAACTGACAGTTGTGAAACTGGTTTAGGGGTACAGGGCTACTGGGTAAATGGAACCTCTATTTATCAATGGAGTGACGGGATGAGTGTTGATAATACATGGCATACACTCGCCCCCCTAGCTGAAGTCTACGACGTTGATATTTGCGGTGGTCACGCGGCAAACGGTGATTATCACCACCATTTTTACAGTGAATGCCTCGCAGAGATGGTCGGCGATATTGGTGACGACCACTCTCCAATCTATGGCTACACGGCCGACGGCTATGCAATTTATGGCCCTTGGGAAAGTGAGGGTGAATTAGCGGAAAGTAGTTGGGCTGTTCGAGATTACGATGATGCCTCATCCGAAAGTGGCTGTGGTGTCGCCGGCGAGCGCAGCTGCTTATTAATCGATGAATATGATATTTCCCAAGGCGTGGAAACTACTTCTAATACTGGCCCAACTACAAGTGATTCATATACCTCCGCCTCCGGAAATGAATTTGAAACAGCTGCTGGTTTTTTCTACGAAGATTATTATTGGGACGAAGAACTTACAGCTCAAGGTGGAGTCTATTTAGATCAGTACAATGGCCATTCGGATGATGAGCGAGGATACCATTATCATCTTACCGTCACTGTCGATAGCGATGGACAATTAATCCCCGCCTTTCCCTTCACTTTTGGACCGCGCTTTTACGGAAAATTGGATGACCAAACTGTTGTCAGCCGATGCTCAACAACCGTGGGGCGGTAACCAATAAAGATAAATTGAGGTAACCTTCTCGTGAAAATTAACGGGTACTTTCTTGCCGGCTCATTAGCCTGGCTAACTGCAGCCAGTGTTGTGGCTCAACCTAATCCCAACTCTGGGCATAACAACGATCAACGTTCGGTTAGGGAAGTACCTGTTCGCAATAGCAATGGAAGAAACTGGCAAAACAACAACTCGATAAATTCAGAAAACACTAGAAATAACACTGCAGATTCCTCCACCGACTCAAGCAGCAATACAGTTGAAGAGGAAAGTCCAACAGATACTACGATAGATAATCCAACAGAAACAACTACCGACGAAACAAGCAATACATCGAATAATAACGAGGACACTTCTTCGGACGTTAACGAAGAGAATTCCGGCTCCTCAGATAATTCGACCATTTCAGGTAACGAGGAAAGCTCGGTAACAGAGAGCTCCGGTACTACCTGGATTATCAATTCAACTAACGAACGCGCCCCCTATATTTACGAAAGTAACAGTAATCAGCAGGTTCTGGTTAATGTGCAAAGTGTTGAATCTGTAACCGTTGCCGGAAAAGAATATACCCGCGTATCTGCTACCGGTATCCCGGACTACCAGATTGAAATAACCCAGGAAATACTAGACGCACTCATCAGCCGTCCAAAAGCCTCTACAGACTTCGTCAATGGCTACCCCTTGGTACAAACTGGTGAGATTGTTAGCTTCGGCCAGGATATCGGCTATCGCAGTAATTCCAGCTGCGGCTCAGAAGCCGGTTATGGCTTCTGGCCCCCAGGTCCCGTGTGCCCCGAAAACGTCGACCATGTAGGCTATATTCCTGCTGAGCCTGAGGCATCCACTGACAGCTGTGAAACTGGGCTCGGTGTACAGGGTTACTGGGTAAATGGAACCTCAATTTACCAGTGGAGTGACGGGCAGTCAGTAAATAACACTTGGCATACCCTGGCTCCCATGGCAGAAGTCTATGACGTAGATATCTGTGGCGGCCATGCAGCTAACGGCGATTACCACCATCACTTTTACAGTAATTGCCTGGCTGAAATTGCCGGGGACACCGCCGATGGCCACTCCCCTATCTACGGTTATACCGCCGATGGCTACGCAATTTACGGTCCATGGGAAAGCACAGGTGTGCTAGCTAAAAGCAGCTGGGCAATACGAGATTACGACGATCCCCGTTCAGACACCGGCTGTGGCGTTGCCGGGCAACGCAGCTGTCTGCTAGTCGATGAATATGATATTGATCGCGGCGTATCCAATACAAATAACACCGGCCCCACTACCAGCGGTAGCTACACCTCTCAATCTGGAAACGAATTTGAAACTCCGGCAGGTTTTTTCTACGAGGATTATTACTGGGATGAAAGCCTGACAGCGCGAGGTGGCGAATACTTGGATCAATACAATGGACACACTGACAGTGAAAGAGGTTATCACTACCACCTGACAGTGACGCAGGATAACAATGGCCAACTAATTCCAGCTTTCCCATTTACCTTCGGCCCGCGCTTTGCCGGCAAGCTGGATGACCAAACTATCGTCAATCGCTGCTCAACCACCGTTGGCCGCTAACTCATATTCAAGCTTGGGAGTAAGAGTTAAATGAAAATGCACAGGTTCTTTATCGCTGGGTCTTTGGCCTGGATTGTTTCAGCCTCTATGACCGCGTATGCGGCACAGCCAAATCCTCACGCGGGCCACAATGGCGATCAGCATCCGGTGATAGAGATACCTCTGCATGTTGCCGCTCCCAGAATCGAACTGGACATGAGCCGCGACGATATGTCCGGCTATAATCTACATATTGACTACGATCGGTTTGAGCTGGAATCCCCTCGCTTTGCCAATGACGATTCTGAGCAGTTTCTGGAGGGGCACGCCCACCTTTACATCAATGGGGAAAAAATCCAACGTCTTTACGGCTCGGATTTACATATTCCCGGAAAATTACTAAAACCCGGTTTTAACCAAGTCACCGTAACTCTCAATGCACACGACCACAGCACCTGGAGCCGCGGTGGAAAGCGAATACTGGCAACCTTATTTGTGCACCTCGATAAGAAAGAGCTTGTATTACACCGCTTTTCAACATCACCTATCGGGGGCAACAAACAAATAGCCAAAGTCAGCCGACCTGATAATTAGATTAAGACCTGGAATTTTTCAAAGAAAGAATTGGAGCTAATACCCAAAAAAATATTTAATTAATAGCCGGCCCACTAATTAAAGGCTACTTAGGCTATTTACAATAAAGCAATAAGATATTTTTGCCTGACTCACGGAGTATCGCTTTTGAACGCAGTGCACAAATCTGAAAAAAATTAAGGCGATAAAGAGGATATAAAATGTAGCTAGCAGGCCATCCACATTTCATTCACTTTTGTGCGCTAGGTTCGGGGAGCAACTCCTCCATATGCCACGGTGTGATATGAAAATAATTAAAATTTTTGACCGGAATGGCCAGCCTACACTCTCTTATACACTAGCGTTGATAATATCTCTCGGAGTTCTTCAGGGATGCGATAGTGGCTCTTCCTCAGATGAGGATGGCGATGACTCTTCTGAGACCTCCTCTGAAGAGTCAGATTCCAGCACTGATTCTGGTGTCTGGATTATGAATACTGATGACGAACGCGCGCCTTACATTTATGAAAGTAACAGCAATGAGCAGGTTCTGGTCAACGTCCAGAGCGTAGCATCAGAAACCGTAGATGGCCGGGAATACACCGTTGTCTCAGCAACCGGTGTTCCCGACTACGAGATTGAAATTACTCAAAGTATTCTAGACGAACTACTTGAACGTCCATTAGCCTCCTCTGATTTCGAAACCGGCAGCCCCACTGTCAGCGTTGGAGATATTGTCAGCTTTGGGCAAGATATTGGCTATACGGGTATTGGCACCTGTGATGTAGATGCCGGCTATGGATTTTGGCCACCAGGGCTCGTTTGCCCAGGGAATGTCTCTCATGTCGGATACATCCCTGTCGAACCCGAGCCCGCAACGGAGGAGTGCGCAACGGGGCTCGGCGTACAGGGCTACTGGGTAAATGGCGTCTCTATTTATGATTGGGGTGATGGTCAATCAGTGGATGGCACCTGGCAAACCCTGGCACCGGTTGCTGAGGTCTACGATGTGGATATCTGTGGTGGACACGCCGCAAACGGAGATTACCACCATCACTTTTATAGCGATTGCCTAGCCGATCTTGTTGGCGATATAGGTGACGACCACTCCCCTATCTACGGCTATACCGCCGATGGCTACGCAATCTATGGCCCCTGGCAGAGTGAAGGAGAACTCGCAGAAAGCAGCTGGGCTGTACGAGATTATGACGACCCCAGCTCCGAGAGCGGTTGCGGCGTAGCAGGCGAGAGAAGCTGTCTCTTGGTGGATGAATACGACCTCTCCCAAGGAGTCGAAACAACATCGAATACCGGCCCCACGACAAGTGGCTCTTATACCTCCCTGTCAGGCAATGAGTTCACTACAGCGGCGGGCTTTTTCTACGAGGACTATTACTGGGACGAAGACCTGACTAATGAAGGCGGAGTATATTTGGACCAGCATAACGGTCACTCAGATGACGAAAGGGGATACCATTACCATCTGACTGTCACTGTCGATGATGATGGTGAGCTTGTCCCCGCCTTCCCATATACTTTTGGCCCCCGCTTTTACGGCAAGCTAGATGATCAAACTATTGTCAATGAGTGCTCAACACAGTAGTTCAGCGGTGCACTAACATTGAAGGCCAAGCCACTTTCCTAATACGCCGGAAATCTCCCTGGAGTCGCAGTAAGTGTAAGCTTTGCGGTCCCTTGTTTTTGCGGGGACCGACACTCCAGGTAATGGAAGTAACTGGAGCAATAGCACCCGATAGACTAAAAGCACTGGTAACCAGAAGTATTCACAACAACAGCAGTTTGAATGAAGTATGTTGCCCCATCGCCAAACCTGGGAGTGAGACAATAATGAAAATTCTTCGAGCCGTTCTAATCGGGTCTTTTATCTGGGGAATGACCAACCTTGCTACAGCACAGCCAGACTCTCACACAGGCCATAACGGCGACCAACACCCAGTAGTCGAGATCCCTTTACACAATGCTGCACCGCGCATCGAACTGGACATTAGTCGCGATAAAATGTCCGGATATAACCTACATATAGACTACGACCGGTTCGAATTAGAATCCCCTCGCCACGCCAATGATGCCTCAAAGCAATATCTGGAAGGTCATGCCCATCTCTATATCAACGGTAAGAAAATACAGCGAATCTATGGTCCAGACTTACACCTTCCCGACAAGCTGTTTAAATCGGGCTTCAACCAAATTACTGTCACTCTTAACGCCCATGACCACAGTACCTGGAGCCGGGGAGGGAAGAGAATTCTTGCAACTCTATTTATCCGGCTCGATAAGCCCGATCTGATATTGCATCGTTTTTCTACATCTCCAATAAAGCCGGGAGTAAGCACAGGCAAACCTGGATAACAATAGAAGTAACTACCAGTAGGGACTCAATCTCTCCTACCGACTCAGGGCATGGAGGCCCCAAGAACAGCTTTGGATAACCAAGCTAAGTATATTGGCACTTAGGGAGCCTCTGAATAACTCCGTGATGCCTCTGGCATGCAGAGCGGTTCACAATCAAGGCGCGGCTTCGCAGGAATGTCTAGACCTTTCAAGAAGTCGCAACGCGGAGTGTGAATCGCTCTGCAAGCCCCGAAGGGCGGGCCTTGAAGGCCGCATCTGCTGCGTTGCAGCTCTTGCAAAGGGCTACGGCCATTCGCGGCGAGCTGCGCCTAACATCTGCAGACTTCAAGACCCGCAGAGGTATTACGGAGTTATTCAGAGGCTCCTTAGCTCGGGCTCTTATCGTGAGACTCTCGGAGTGTTAAAAGATTGCTCTGATATTTACAGTAAGTGTAGGCTTGATCTTCTGAGCCGCGTTTCCTCAGTGGAAACAGAGTAAAATGCACCTGAGCTCACTGTGAACACAGGCTACTGAAATCCAAGCTACCGGCTATGTCGTTAAATATTCGCTATAAACTAAGCCTCGCTTTCTTATTGACTACAGCAATTACTGTTGGCGGAATGTTCGTATTCTTTCAGTGGAGCTTTAAGCATGGCTTTATGACCTATATCCAGTCTCAGGAGCTTCGCGAGGTCGGCGATTTGGTAGATGAGTTACAAGAAATCTACGCCAGCGAAGGGAGCTGGCAATCTATCGACGGCAATAGCAGGCGCTGGCAAAGACTCCACAGACGCGTGATGTCCAGTCACTTTGAGGATATGCCACCCCCACATCGTCCACCTCCGGGTACGAGGGGCCCCCGCCGCCCGCCTGAGCCCCCACCTGAACACGCAGTGGGCAAGTCGCTTAATGCCCGCCTGGTCCTGTTGAACAAAGAGAAAAGACCTCTGATAGGTCGTTATTCAGGATCTGAGAACATGGTAATGCAGCCTCTGGTTGTGGACGGAGAAACCGTTGGTTACCTGGCTATCAATCCACTACCCGTGTTAGATGATGATTTGGCCGTAGGATTTGTTAAAGAGCAATCGCGGACTTTCGCTCTTATCTCTGTTGCCACCTTCATTCTGGCACTGGCCATTGCCATCCCCCTTGCTTGGCAGCTGGTAAGGCCCATCCGTAAGCTGACCGAAGCGACATCCCATCTTACATCCGGCAACTTCAAAACCCGTATTGATATAGAGCAGCGAGATGAGCTGGGCCAATTAAGTGCTGACTTTAATCGGCTCGCCGCAACGCTGGAAGCAAATGAACATGCCCGAAACCGATGGATGGCAGATATTTCGCATGAGCTGCGCACACCTCTCGCAGTATTAAAAGGGCAGATTGAAGCCATTCAAGACGGTATCAGATCAGCCACACCAGAGAACCTGCGCATACTGCACAGCAAAATTCAACAATTGAGCCGCCTGATAGATGATCTCTATGAGTTGTCTCTCTCCGACGCGGGGGCACTAAGTTACTGCAAGTCCGACATCTCCCTGGAAAATATCCTACGAAGTGTTATCGAAGACTTTGAGATTCCATTCGACCAGAAAGGTATTCACTTAAACAGTGACCTTCAACTATCGGAAGATAAGTTAGTCTACGCAGATGAAGCACGCCTCAATCAGTTATTTAGCAACCTGTTAACCAACAGCCTGCGCTACACCGATAGTGGGGGACAACTCAAAGTAACTGCGCGCTGTGAAGCCCGAACAGCCATTATCACTTTCGCCGACTCCGCCCCCGGTGTTGCCAGTGCTGATATACCACACCTGTTCGAGCGCCTGTATAGGGCAGATAGTTCACGCAGCCGGGAAACCGGCGGTGCGGGTTTGGGGCTGTCAATTTGCCAAAATATTGTTACAGCACACGAGGGTAGCATTTCTGCAACTCCGTCCACTATGGGCGGCCTTGAAATAAGTATTTTTTTACCCCTAAGCCAAAGGATTAAATGGTAGGAAGTTATGAGCGCCAAAATATTAATAGTCGAAGATGAAACCGAACTTGCGCACCTACTACTGGATTATCTTCATGCCGCCGACTATCAAGCCGAGATCATTTCTGATGGTAACCAGGTTGTCCCCAAAGTGGAAACTATGAAACCGGATTTGATCCTTCTCGACCTGATGCTACCCGGGCGGCATGGGATGGAGATTTGCGAAGAGATTCGCCAAAAAGGCAACGACGTTCCAATTATTATAATGACTGCGCAAATTGAAGAACCCGATCGTTTACGCGGCCTGGAATCCGGTGCCGACGACTATGTTTGTAAACCCTACAGCCCCAGGGAACTCGTCGCACGGGTGAAAGCGGTGTTGCGCCGTCGACCACAAAAGGGCGAAGTCGGAAATGGTGGCATCGAACTAGATAGAAATACCGGGCAACTGCGAATCGGAGGTAAAGACGCCAATCTTACTGCGCTGGAGTTCCACCTATTTGACCTACTTTACAGTGAGCCCGGTCGAATTTTTTCCCGCGAACAAATCATGGACCGTATCTATTCCGACTACCGCGTAATCAGCGACCGAACTATTGATAGCCACATCAAAAAAGTGCGCAAGAAAATATCAGTGCTTATGCCTGAAAAAGAGCTAATTCACTCTGTGTACGGTGCTGGCTATAAGTTTGAGATAAATTAATTATGCCTGGGGGCACGCAGCCCCCAGATTCACACTACAAAGCTTCAGTAGCCAATTTTAACCATTCAGCAGTTTTTTCAGTAACCAGCGGGGTAATCACATCTCGCACCCTCTGGTGGTAGCGATTCAGCCATTCCCGTTCAGTCTCAGTGAGTAGTGCCACGTCAATCAAATTACGATCGATCGGAGCTAACGTAAGTTCTTCAAATTCTAGAAAATCTGGATAATTTTCGCTCTTTTTCACAAACACCAAATTTTCAATACGGATGCCGTACTGCCCAGTGAGATAAAACCCCGGTTCGTTGGAAACGATCATCCCCGGCTGAAGAGCAACACCTGTTACAGCCTTACCTATCCGCTGTGGCCCCTCGTGAACACTTAAGAAACTACCAACACCGTGACCGGTACCATGGGCATAATCCAGCCCTACCTCCCACAGCGAACGGCGTGCAAGCGCATCAATTTGCTCTCCACAAGTCCCCCTGGGGAATCGCAAAGTCGCAATTGCAATATGTCCCTTTAAAACCCGGGTAAAGTTTTCTTTTGCCGAGGGCGGGAACTCACCCAGAGCAACAGTTCGGGTAATATCGGTGGTGCCATCTGGATATTGGCCACCAGAATCGCACAGATATACCCCTTCTGGCTTCATAGCCAAACTGGATTCAGGGCTCACCCGATAGTGAACAATGGCCCCATTCGGACCATAGCCGGAAATTGTCTCAAAACTGTTGCCCTGAAAGCCTTCGCGAGCCTCTCTTTTACTTCGTAAAAGCTTTACTGCGGACAATTCGTCAAAATGGCCTGTGGCAACCTGTTCAGGTATTTCCGCCAGGAATTCACACACCGCAGCACCATCCCTTTCGTGTGCAGCCTGGCTCCCTGCCAGTTCAATCGCATTCTTACAGGCCTTGGCTTCAGTGACCGGGTCACCTTCCAGCATTAGTTCAATATCCAGTGCCCGCAATTGCTGTAAAGTCCAACTGTTGCTAATCAGGGGATCTATCCATATTTTATTGACGTGACGGCGCTTAATATTTTCAAATAATTCCCCTTTGGCCACGACTAGACTTACATCTTTATCCAAGTGCTCAATCAACGCATCCCCTACAGCGCCCTCCCCCAAATAAAGAGTTGCACTGCCATCCCGATAAAGGACTGCATTGGCCAAGGCCACTGGTAAGTGCGGAATATCCTCTCCACGGATATTAAAAAGCCAAGCACAGCTTTCAGGATTTGGTAGCCATAAAGCATCGGCTCGTTTTTCTGCAAGACGTCGGGCAATCCTCTGCCGTTTCTCTTTGGAATGCTCACCAGTAAAGATGAAGGGGTGTGGGCGCGCAGGCCCACAGGGAGATGCGGGGCGGTCATTCCAGATGGCATCAATCGGGCTCTGTTCCATCGGCTGTAGTTGGATATCCCTTTCAGCCAATCGCTTCTTGATCAAGGCCAATCCCGGCTCCGTGTGCAGTCGCGGGTCATACCCCAGACACTGACCGGCATCCAGCTGACTACATAGCCACTCAATGATCGCGACTTGACTGAGGCTCATTAACTCAATGGGTTGATCACCGAGTTGTTGCTGCGCCTGCAAGGTATAGCGACCATCAACAAATAGTGCCGCTTCTCGACTGCCTACCGCAGCCATTCCTGCGGAACCAGTGAAACCTGTCAGCCAGGGCAGTCGCTCATCTGCCGCAGGCACACTTTCATTTTGGTACTCATCAGCCCGGGGTACCAAGAAAGCATCGACACCCTGCCGCTGCAACTCTTCCCGCAATGCCTGTAAACGCTCCCGGCTCATAACCTCTCCCCTTCAATAACTGAGTTTGCCACTGCACTGCTAAAAGCCCCTCGATGACTGTTGGCCACAACAGAGTACAGTGTTAATCCAAATGGATTTGAGCAAATTGTCCAGGTGTGCCAGTCCCGCTGGCAACTCAGCCCATTGACATGACCCCATTCGCCGAGCTGGTAAACTGACAAGTCTAATTTCGCAGTATACCCCACCCTCGGAGCAACGCCTGCGTGTATAATACGCCCCTATTTTTTTCGAATATCCAGTGATCGAATCTTAAAGTATGGGTCAAAGTTCTTCCCTGGCAGGCTTTGCCGGCCGCCGCACCTTCGCCATTATTTCCCACCCGGACGCCGGTAAAACAACCGTGACCGAAAAGCTTCTTTTGTTCGGGAATGCAATCCAGCAAGCGGGCTCCGTTAAGGGGAAAAAAGGTCCCCACGCACGCTCTGATTGGATGACGATGGAACAGGAACGCGGTATTTCTGTTACCTCTTCCGTTATGCAGTTCCCCTACAAAGAGAGGACTGTAAACCTACTGGATACACCGGGACACGAAGACTTCTCTGAAGATACCTACCGGGTACTCACCGCCGTCGACTCCGCACTGATGGTGATTGACGGGGCCAAAGGTGTGGAAGACCGCACCATCAAGTTGATGAATGTGTGCCGCTTGCGAACAACGCCGATTCTCTCATTTATCAACAAACTCGACCGGGATATTCGCGACCCGATCGAGGTAATGGATGAGATTGAAGAAGTTCTGAATATCCAGGCTGCCCCTATCAATTGGCCTTTGAGTTCAGGAAAAGGTTTCAAGGGGGTCTATAACCTCTACACCGATACCATCCATGTATTCTCCCAGGGTCAGGGCCACAGAATTCCCGATGATATTCAAATTAAGGGTCTGGACTCCGCTGAGGCTGACGCACTACTTGGCGAGTACGCCGAGGATATTCGGGAAGAGATTGAATTGGTTCGTGGAGCCACTCATGAGTTTGACCAGGAAGCTTATCTTGCCGGTGAACTGACCCCGGTATTTTTCGGTACGGCCTTGGGTAACTTTGGCGTAAGGGAAATGCTCGATGGTTTCGTTGAATGGGCGCCCTCACCCCAATCCCGGGAAACCAAAGAGAGAAAAGTAGAGCCCAGCGAAGATAAATTCTCCGGCTTTGTTTTTAAAATCCAAGCGAATATGGACCCCAAACACCGCGATAGAATTGCCTTTATGCGTGTCTGCTCCGGCACCTACAATCGCGGTATGAAAATGAAGCATGTGCGCATTGGCAAGGATGTAAAAATTGCTGATGCGGTGACATTTATGGCTGGCGACCGAACCCACGTAGAAGAGGCCATTGCCGGCGATATTATTGGTTTGCACAACCACGGTACTATCCAGATCGGCGATACCTTTACCGAAGGCGAAGCACTGAAGTTTACCGGCATTCCCAATTTCGCCCCGGAGCTGTTCCGTCGCATACGTTTAAAAGACCCTCTCAAATTAAAGCAATTACAAAAAGGGCTTCAGCAGCTTTCTGAAGAGGGGTCCACCCAGGTATTTTTCCCGCTGGATAACAACGACATTATCGTGGGCGCAGTTGGTGTACTACAGTTCGAAGTAGTCGCTTACCGATTAAAAGACGAATACAAAGTTGAAGCCATCTACGAAAACGTCAACGTGAACACTGCGCGCTGGGTAGATAGTGAAAGTGCCAAAGAACTAGAGAATTTCAAGCGCAAGGCCAGTACCAACCTGGCACTCGATGGCAGCGGACACCTGACCTACCTGGCACCGACGCGCGTTAATTTACAATTGGCTGAAGAGCGCTATCCGGAAGTTCGCTTTTATGCCACGCGGGAACACTAAAGCAGCAAGGCTAAGTACCTTTGTTGAAACCTTAGTGTGACAGCAGTAAGAAAGAGGCAAATAATGAGTCAGTTTGTAGAAATACCTACTGAAGTACCTAATGAAGTACCTCGGCTGGGCAATCGCATCACCAAAGCTATTGGCAAGTTGATAATCAAGATGCTCGGCTGGCGAATGGATGGGGAAATCCCTCCAGAAAGAAAAGTCATGGTGGCTTTGGCTCCCCACACATCCAATTGGGATTTTGTGGTTGCCATGCCATTTATTATGGCATTGGGTATTAAAATTTCCTGGCTCATGAAAAAGGAAGCTTTTTTCTTCCCGTTTAAAGGACTATTTATGTGGCTTGGAGGTGTTCCTACCGATAGGCGCGCCGCAGGTAATATCGCTCTACAAGTTGCATCGAGTTACCGGGAAAATGAAAAAATGTGGGTGGGGATTACTCCCGAGGGGACCCGCAAAAAAGTAGGGCGCTGGAAGAACGGTTTTTTAAGGATTTCCTATACCGCTCAAGTTCCTATTTTGCTTGTTGCCTGGGACTTTCCCAATAAGCGTATTTGCATTGACTCCCTGTACCAGCCTATCGGTGATCTGGAACAGGATATGGCAGAGATCCAAAAGCGCTTTAGCAAGTATCAGGGGTATTACCACGATAATGAAAGTACTCTTGAAAAGGGGTAATCAGTCCACTCGTGATACAGTTAAGTAGTGAGCTTTCTACTTATACCTACCTGATACTGACAGTAATCGCCTTTACCGCAGGCTTTGTCAGTGCGATCGCCGGGGGAGGGGGAATAATCACCCTCCCCGCTTTACTCTGGGCCGGCATTCCCCCACTCGATGCTCTCGGTACCAATAAGTTTCAAAGCGTCTTTGGCACCCTATCATCCACCATTAACTTCCTGCAAAAAGGCCAGTTGAATTTACGCCCCCTCTGGCCAGGACTACTTGCTGCAATTATCGGTTCCTGCCTAGGCACCTTAACAGTCGCTTCACTTGGGGAGGCCGGCCTCAATACCTTACTTCCCATCCTGCTCATTGCTATTGCCCTCTACTTTATTCTGTCCCCCCGCATTTCCGACATTGATTCAAAACCCAGAATCAATAACGTTACTTTTAATCTAGCTGTCGGCGGTGGGCTCGGCTTTTACGGGGGCTTCTTTGGCCCTGGGATGGGGTCTATCTGTGCAGCCGCCTTCGCAGCGCTACTCGGCTACAATATGCGTGCGGCTACGGCATCAACAAAACCTATTGTGCTCGCTACCAATGTGACCTCTATGCTAATTTTTATCGCTGGAGGCCATATTTTTTTATTGCTCGCTATCGCTATGTCTTTTGCCCAGGTTGTAGGAGCTCGTCTCGGCTCCAACCTCGTGATTGCAAGAGGTGCCAGTATTATCAAACCGGTAATCATTATTGCCACCATTGCTGTGGCAATAAAACTATTAGTGGAGGATTGATATCGTGACCTGGCTGGCAACGCTTGTTCTTTCTTTCATTGCCTTCGTTATTGTGGTCTGGGTTCTTATGCACCTGCGCAGACCCAGATTTCGAATGGACCGGGGCAGTTTTGTTAAGGGCCTTGAAGATGTAATCACCGGGCAAGCCAGCGATACTGAATGGCGAGCACTCCTCGCCTGCCCAATGCGACACGACCCAAAACTTGAAGAGATGCGACAACGTTGCCTCAGTATTGAAGACAGCGAATATACTGGCGAGCTGCCCTACTTATTTACAGAGAAGGGGCTGCATAAGTTACGTGAAATTCGCGAGCAACTGGTCGCGGCCTCATCAAATAACGAGCCAAAAGCTTAAGACCGAAGAGTATTAACAAAGGATAGACCGATGTTGAAACCACTGCTTTCCCTTACCGGGGGACTGATCACTACCATGGCACTGGGAATAGCCCAGGCAGCTCCTCTGTCACAGGAAGATGTATCTGTGGCGGAAGTATTACGTGACCGGGCACTGGAAAGCTCCGACGCCTACAGTATTGTAGAGTCTTTGACCGTCGAGGTTGGACCACGACGGACAGGCACTGAGGGCGATGAAAGAGCCGTTGCCTGGGCACAAGACAAAATGAAGGTATTTGGCTTTGATCGCGTCTATACCGAGCAAATTGAGGTGCCCCGCTGGATACGTGGCCATGCTCACGCCGAAGTCATATCACCTTTCCCCCAGCCACTAGTTGTCTCCTCCCTCGGCTATGGCGCCGCCACTCCTGAGGGAGGGTTAACAGCGGAAATTATCGAGTTTCCCGATGTGCAGGCACTGTTGAAGGCCCCGGCCAGCCAAGTGAAAGGTAAAATCGCTTTTATCAATAAGCGTATGGAGAGAGCGCGCACGGGAGAAGGCTACGGTCCTGCTGCGCAAGGTCGCAAGTTGGGAATGCGCGCTGCCGCTGAAAAAGGGGCTGTTGCCATGCTGTTGCGCTCCGTAGGAACCGACTCAGACCGATTTGCCCACACCGGTATGATGTCGGTTGACGATGTAGAGAGCCCAGTTCCCGCACTCGCACTTTCCGCTCCTGATGCAAACCTGCTCGAGGCTATGCTCCAACGCGGCAAGCCAGTCCAGGTAAAACTTGATGTTGAAACTGAGCGACTGAGTGACGGCCCCTCTTTTAATGTCATTGGTGAAATTACTGGCCGTGAGAAACCTGAAGAAGTCATGATTATCGGTGCACACCTGGATTCCTGGGATGAAGGCACTGGGGCCTTGGACGATGGAGCTGGGGTTGCCATTGTTATGGAAACTGCACGTCTAATTGCTGAGCTGCCACAGCGCCCCCGTCGTACATTACGAGTCGTGCTGTTTGGTGCAGAGGAAATTGGTCTGGTAGGTGCTAAGCAATATGTTGAGGCGCACGTAAAAGAGCTGGACAATATTATTGCCGTTTCCGAGTCAGACTTTGGAGCAGGGAAAATCTGGCGTTTCGATACCCGCCTCCCTGAGAGCAAATTTGATATTGCAGATCAAATGATGCAACTCCTCGCCCCCCTGGGTATTGAGCGCGGAAATAATGAATCTTATGGTGGCCCAGACAGCAGTGTGTTTGTTGCGCGCGGTGTGCCAGCCTTTGGTCTATACCAGGACGGTACCGACTACTTCGATTATCACCACACACCCAACGATACCCTGGATAAAGTCGACCCTGAGAATCTTCGCCAGAATGTAGCGGCCTGGGTTGTAATGTCTTTCCTGACCACCGAGATGGAAGGAGACCTGGGACGAGTACCTACTGCCTCTGAATAAATAAGAGATACAGACGACATTTTTAAAGCCCCACTTTGTGGGGCTTTTTTTATCCCCAAATTTTTCTTCTCTCACATACCGGCGTACCAATCAGCCACAGTAATCCACAGATTTATCGCTCATAACACTGTTAATAACTGATGTCCGTTTTATGGCGCCTTTGTTACCAACAGAAACCATGGATAGAGCTGTGTATAACTCCGGGATATCCCCGGCCAGCCCCGTGGTTGCTTGGCTCTATTGAAGGCGGGTAAAAAAGCAGCACTTTTTGCGCGGATTTCCACAGCCAGGTGTTACTAACAGAAAGTCTGGATAGAGTTGTGCATAACTTTAATAAACGGGCTACAGGCCCCGTGGTTACAGGGGATTACTGCAGAGACTAAAAAATCACCGATATTTTTACCGGCTAAATTTAATTTTTGGCGGGAGTGGTATGGGTACTTTTCTGGTATTTGCGCGGGTTATTTTTGTTGGATTATTTTTTGAGTGAACGCAAAGGCGCTTGGAGAGAAGATCGGTAAAAACCTATTTTTATAGGCTTTTTAGGCGAGCGTCTATTTAAGGTGCTCAGGTAGTTTTAGGCTTTTCTTTTTTTAATTACTGACTGATTTTTTAAATAGAAAGTTGAGCATTAAATTTTTTCAGAGCTATTTTTATCTTTTTCTATTTAATTTCTGCCAAGTAATTTCTGCTTTCTCTTTCTTAGCTTTTTTGTTTTTTGTGTTTTGTTTTTTAAAATATTTTTCAGCCATAAAAAAAGGGCCACCCTGTTGGGTGGCCCTTTCGGATTAGAAGCCTGACGATGACCTACTCTCACATGGGGAAGCCCCACACTACCATCGGCGATGTTGCGTTTCACTTCTGAGTTCGGCAAGGGATCAGGTGGTTCCACAACTCTATTGTCGTCAGGCAAACTGGCTTGGGTTGGCATTGGTCTTATAAGCAATGTGCTTGGCCTGCCGCGTTATCGCTGTTTGCCTCGGTCATGTTATTGACCGGCGATAACCCCAAATAAGTCGGTAAAACAATCTGTAGTAATACACCGCAAGGGATCGTATGTCTCTAACTCACAATCCGCTAGCTTAGCTAGTCGTTAGTAACCATCTCTGTTGTATGGTCAAGCCGCACGGGCAATTAGTACTGGTTAGCTCAACGCCTCACAACGCTTCCACACCCAGCCTATCAACGTGGTAGTCTTCCACGGCCCTTCAGGAGGCTCAAGGCCTCAGGGAGATCTTATCTTGAAGGAGGCTTCCCGCTTAGATGCTTTCAGCGGTTATCCCGTCCGAACATAGCTACCCGGCAATGCCACTGGCGTGACAACCGGAACACCAGAGGTTCGTTCACTCCGGTCCTCTCGTACTAGGAGCAACTCTTCTCAAATCTCCAACGCCCACGGCAGATAGGGACCGAACTGTCTCACGACGTTCTAAACCCAGCTCGCGTACCACTTTAAATGGCGAACAGCCATACCCTTGGGACCGGCTTCAGCCCCAGGATGTGATGAGCCGACATCGAGGTGCCAAACACCGCCGTCGATGTGAACTCTTGGGCGGTATCAGCCTGTTATCCCCGGAGTACCTTTTATCCGTTGAGCGATGGCCCTTCCATACAGAACCACCGGATCACTATGACCTACTTTCGTACCTGCTCGACATGTCTGTCTCGCAGTCAAGCGCACTTATACCATTATGCTCATTGCATGATTTCCGACCATGCTGAGTGCACCTTCGTACTCCTCCGTTACTCTTTGGGAGGAGACCGCCCCAGTCAAACTACCCACCATACACTGTCCTCGATCCGGATAACGGACCAGAGTTAGAACCTCAAACATACCAGGGTGGTATTTCAAGGACGGCTCCACAACAACTAGCGTCGCTGCTTCAAAGCCTCCCACCTATCCTACACAAATAGGCTCAAAGTTCAGTGCAAAGCTGTAGTAAAGGTTCACGGGGTCTTTCCGTCTAGCCGCGGGTACACTGCATCTTAACAGCGATTTCAATTTCACTGAGTCTCTGGTGGAGACAGCGTGGCCATCGTTACGCCATTCGTGCAGGTCGGAACTTACCCGACAAGGAATTTCGCTACCTTAGGACCGTTATAGTTACGGCCGCCGTTTACCGGGGCTTCGATCAAGAGCTTCGCCGAAGCTAACCCCATCAATTAACCTTCCGGCACCGGGCAGGCGTCACACCCTATACGTCCTCTTACGAGTTTGCAGAGTGCTATGTTTTTAATAAACAGTCGCAGCCACCTGGTCACTTCGACCGGCCTCAGCTTAGGGAGCAAGTCCCATCACCAAAACCGGCGTACCTTCTCCCGAAGTTACGGTACCATTTTGCCTAGTTCCTTCACCAGAGTTCTCTCAAGCGCCTTGGTATTCTCTACCTGACCACCTGTGTCGGTTTAGAGTACGATTCACTATTACCTGAAGCTTAGAAGTTTTTCCTGGAAGCAGGGCATCAACCACTTCACCCACTAAGTGGGCTTCGTCATCAGTTCTCAGCCTTAGGGACCCGGATTTGCCTAAGTCCCCAGCCTACAACCTTAAACATGGACAACCAATCGCCATGCCGGCCTAGCCTTCTCCGTCACTCCGTCGCAGTAATAGCGAGTACAGGAATATTAACCTGTTTCCCATCGACTACGGCTTTCGCCCTCGCCTTAGGGGTCGACTAACCCTGTCCCGATTAGCGTTGGACAGGAACCCTTGGTCTTCCGGCGGGGAGGTTTTTCACCTCCCTTATCGTTACTCATGTCAGCATTCGCACTTGTGATACCTCCAGCAGACCTCCCGATCCACCTTCAACGGCTTACACAACGCTCCTCTACCATGCTCCTAAGAGCATCCGCAGCTTCGGTTATCAGTTTGAGCCCCGGTATATCTTCCGCGCAGGCCGACTCGACTAGTGAGCTATTACGCTTTCTTTAAAGGATGGCTGCTTCTAAGCCAACCTCCTAGCTGTCTGGGCCTTCCCACATCGTTTCCCACTTAACTGATATTTGGGACCTTAGCTGGCGGTCTGGGTTGTTTCCCTTTCCACGACGGACGTTAGCACCCGCCGTGTGTCTCCCGCGATTGCACTCCTCGGTATTCGGAGTTTGCATGGGGTTGGTAAGTCGGGATGACCCCCTAGCCCAAACAGTGCTCTACCCCCGAGGGTGAGACGCGAGGCGCTACCTAAATAGCTTTCGAGGAGAACCAGCTATCTCCCGGCTTGATTAGCCTTTCACTCCGATCCACAGGTCATCCCCTAATTTTTCAACATTAGTGGGTTCGGTCCTCCAGTTGATGTTACTCAACCTTCAACCTGCCCATGGATAGATCGCCGGGTTTCGGGTCTATTGCCTGCAACTAAACGCCCTATTAAGACTCGATTTCTCTACGGCTCCCCTAAGCGGTTAACCTTGCTACAGACAATAAGTCGCTGACCCATTATACAAAAGGTACGCAGTCACCC
>NZ_CM149970.1:4285000-4395000 GCF_056311705.1 Microbulbifer sp. ABM4_008
GCAACCATAATGACATCGACATCCGCTGGTGGCTCAATCAATTCAAAGTGCACATTAAAACCATGTGCGAAAGCCAGTGCTGCACCAGACTTTAAATTTGGAGCAACTTGCTCTTTGTAAATATTCGCCTGGTATTCATCCGGAGCGAGAATCATAACCACGTCGGCATCTTTCACCGCATCGACAACTTCAGCTACCTTCAAGCCCGCGCCTTCAGCCTTTTTCCAGGAAGCAGACCCCTCGCGCAACCCAACAACAACATTCGCTACGCCAGAGTCTTTCAGGTTATTGGCATGGGCATGACCTTGAGATCCATAACCAATAATGGCTACTGTTTTTCCCTGAATTAAAGAAAGGTCACAATCTTTGTCGTAATAAACTTGCATCGCTCAATTCCTGCTTTTTGCTCTATACACTTAATACTTTTTCACCGCGGGCAATCCCGGAAACTCCGGATCGCACCACTTCCATAATTGTGTGCTCCCCCAGCGCCTGGAGGAACGCATCGAGTTTTTCGCCAGTTCCTGCCACCTGTACCGTGTACATACTGCTGGTGACATCGACGATCTGCCCGCGAAAAATATCGACACTGCGCTTCACCTCATCGCGCTGGGCACCATTGGCCCGCACTTTCACCAATAGCAGCTCCCGCTCGATATGAGAGCCTTCAGTGAGGTCCACCAATTTCACAACGTCAATAAGCTTGTTTAGGTTCTTGGTAATTTGCTCAATCTTGTGATCGTCACCAATCGTCACCAAAGTGAGACGCGATAAAGTCGCATCCTCAGTAGGCGCCACGGTGAGGCTTTCAATGTTGTAGCCACGCTGGGAAAACAAGCCAACAACACGGGACAATGCCCCAGGTTCATTCTCCATCAGAACCGAAATTATTCTACGCATCGCCCTACCCTTTAAGTTCTCTCAGTTTTGCTCAGCCACATGTCACGCATGGAGCCATTTGGTAGCACTTGCATGGGATAGACATGCTCAGATGGGTCGACGTACACGTCGATAAATACAGTGCGATCCTTAATTGCAAAAGCTTCTTGCAACTTGTTGTGCAGGTCTTCACGACGCTCCACTTTCACCCCGACGTGACCGTATGCCTCGGCGAGTTTCACAAAGTCAGGCAGCGATTCCTCGTAAACACTATTGGAAAGCCTTCCTTCATATTGCATCTCCTGCCACTGCTTCACCATCCCGAGAGCCTGGTTGTTAAGGCAGAGGATTTTTACTGGCAGATGATATTGGGTAGCCGTAGAAAGCTCCTGAATACACATCTGGATACTTCCCTCGCCAGTTACGCACACAACCTCTTTATCCGGGTGGGCTATTTTCACCCCCAAGGCTGCCGGTAAGCCGAAACCCATAGTCCCCAGCCCACCGGAGTTAATCCAGCGGCGCGGCTTATCAAACAGGTAATATTGCGCAGCAAACATCTGGTGTTGCCCTACATCGGATGTCACAAAAGCATCACCCTCAGTAATGTCATACACCGCCTTGATCACATCCTGCGGCATTATCAGAGCACCATTAGTCTGATAACGAGGAGCCGTGTAGAGCCCGTGACGCTCACGCCAATCATCGATTTGGCGCCACCAGTCAACTATCG
Organism: Microbulbifer sp. ABM4_008; assembly: GCF_056311705.1. NCBI lineage: Bacteria > Pseudomonadati > Pseudomonadota > Gammaproteobacteria > Cellvibrionales > Microbulbiferaceae > Microbulbifer > Microbulbifer sp. ABM4_008. The sequence goes on from NZ_CM149970.1 coordinate 4,286,613, forward strand.
CGGAGTGATCCGGCTGCTCATCGTTGGCTTTCAACGCTTCGAGCATCTCCCGAAGGACAGCCTGGACCGTGCCAACAATCGGGATATCGGCAACAATCGTTTTAGAGATCGAAGCCGGATCGACGTCGATATGAATAATTTTGGCACCCGGGCAGAATTTGCCTGGAGTATTAGTCACCCGGTCATCAAAGCGTGCACCTACAGCCAGAATAACGTCGGCGTGATGCATGGCTGTATTTGCCTCGAAAGTGCCGTGCATACCGAGCATTCCCAAGAAACGCCTGTCACTTCCAGGAAATGCTCCGAGCCCCATCAAGGTATTAGTCACCGGGTAGTTCAACTTTCTAGCCAGCTCGGTGAGAAGCTCGGCGCCGCCACCCTGCACCACTCCCCCGCCGGCATAAATCACCGGGCGGCGAGCTGATAGCAACATAGCAATCGCTTTGCGAATCTGGCCGCTATGCCCCTTACCTGCTGGGGTATAGGAGCGCATCCGCAATTTTTCAGGGTAGTGGTAGGGGAATCTCTCCGCCGGGTTGGTTACATCCTTTGGAACATCGATCACTACGGGACCGGGACGGCCAGTATTGGCGATAAAAAATGCCTTTTTGACGATCGTAGGAATATCTTCAGCATTTTTTACCAAAAAGCTGTGCTTCACGATCGGTCGCGAGCAACCGACCATATCTGTTTCCTGAAACGCATCCTCACCGATCTTATCCCTGGGTACCTGGCCAGATATCACCACCATAGGGATAGAATCCATATAGGCCGTTGCGATGCCAGTAATCGCGTTCGTAGCACCGGGACCAGACGTCACCAGTACCACACCCGCCTTACCAGTAGACCGTGCATAGCCATCGGCAGCATGGGTCGCACCCTGCTCGTGACGCACGAGAATATGCTTTATCGACTTCTGCCGAAAAATAGCATCATAGATATGTAACGCTGAGCCGCCCGGGTATCCAAAAATCAGATCCACCCCTTCATCCTGCAGCGCGCGAACCAACATATCGCCGCCGGAAAGTAATTCCACTTGAGTCTCCTCAATTTTCCTGTTTTATAGGATAGCCATCACCGAAAACGTATAAAACGCCTACTAGCAAGAATGCCAGGCAGCAATTATAGGGGAAAATGGTGACAAATATCAGCCTGTTGCGTGTTTAGCTGCCGATTTTTAGGATGAACTGATCGCGCATAAACACCCAACCCCAAGTAAATCTACAAAGGTTCACTACGGGGTTAGCAGGCCTCCAGGGGTGGGGAGGGCCACTCAGTGGAATTTCGATGGAGGATGTTCCACCAGGGTTAGACTCAAAACCACGGGTTTGCGGTGAAATCTAGTCACTGAGTAAACCCCCGATTTTGCCAATTGAGTCCTAGCTGTCAATAGGTGTCTGCGAAAGTGTTAAGACAGTTACAGGAAAACCCGCCAGTACCGGTACAATAAGGGGACGGAAGGAACATCAACACAAGGGGTAAGCACCATGCGCATCTTACTGGCGCTATTGATTGCAGTAACAGCTACGACCACTCAAGCCGACGGCATCTATAAATGGGTAGATGAGAATGGTGTTGTCCACTTCGGTGAGCAACCTCCAGGAGACGCTCAAGTGGACGTGATCAAAAAGCCCAAGTCAGAGCGCTATAAGAAATGGGAAGCTGAACAAAATGCGATAGCCGCACGTGAAGCACAGAAAAATGCACCTCAAGTACCTCAACAGTCAAAGGAAGAACAGCTGCCCGACGCTGAGCACCAGAGACAACAAGAGGCCAGAGCTAAAGAAGAGGCAGCAAAACGAGCAGAGCTCTGTGTCGCGTACCAAAAGAACCTTAAGAGCCTGACCACACACGCGAGAGTGCGCGAAAAAGATAAAGATGGAAACTATCGCAGGCTCGGAGAAGATGAGCGGCAAGAACGCATTACCAAAGCCCGGGAGCAAATCAAGAAAAACTGCTAGTCGCCCCTCTGACGATACCTATTCCTAAGGCTCACGGTAGGGACTATCAGTAAATTGATCCAGGCTATAGCGTTCAGTGTAATAGCCTGGTTCAAAAGCACTATCCCTGGCCATAGGTACCGTCACCCTGGCAATACTCAATTGCTTCACCAGATAGGGGCCGTCCTGCCCGGCATCGCGAATTAAGAGCCCGTAAAACTCCAGGGGAACCCAGTGCCGCCCCGCCGTTAACTCAAGAGCATTTTGCGTTGTGCCTATCGGGGATTGCTCATCGTTATAAAGGGAGCCCTGAAAATAGTAGCGCCCCTCTCTGCTGATATCGACTTCCGCCTCAATTAATAAATTGCCATCGGCGGTAACGGAATCCCGCAACGAGCCCGTATAGCTTCCCGTATCTTCAGATAGGGTGAATGCTGCCGCATCTCGGAGACCATCAATATCCGTATCCACAATGACCTTAAAAATGCCCGCTTCCAGCACCTGGCTATTAAAGGAGCCCGCCTCCATCAATACTTCGTAGACTAAGTCTCCATCCGAATCACTAAAAGCCAAGGTACCCACGACTTGTTGGTCTTCGTAAACCAACAGCGCAGTCAGGTCAGCACTGACCCGATCTCCATCACTATCGGCCTGATAGGCAAAAACCCGAATAGTATCCCCACGCAAATAAAACTTTTCATCTGTCCATATAGTCAGAGAATCCCCTTCCTCACTGTGAGTGGTTCTTTCATCCACCGCAAATGTCTGAGTAATCGGGTCCTGTTCAGGAGTTTTAATTGCTCGGTTTTCTGGCGGATAGCGATGAAAGCGGGCCAGATCCGAGAGAATGGATTCGTGTAACTCAGTCTTGTTGGGCAGGGACTGAATTCCCTTCCATAGTTTTACAGACTGATCCTCTTCCTCTTGCTCCAGTTCCGCCGGCTTAACGTTATCAGGCTTGCGGCTTCGGATAGATTGCTCTTCAGCTTTTGCTTTGGCTACAACAGCGGGCGTCGCCTCTTCACCACCAGCCAGGGCCCAGTAACCCACCAATCCAGTAACTACGGCCAGTACACCCCAGCCTGCCAGCCGGGCCTTTGAGCGATCTTTGCTTGATGTGGACATCAATACCTCCGAAGCCTTTTATTTTTTTAGTTAATTTGTGCAGGCTGAGATTCTACCCGCGCTGTTCTTTCCTGAGCCACAGTCCAGTCCATCGGGAATAGAATCATAATCGGGGGATAGAATACCACCGTTACGCTGCGCATCATGATCTGTATAGATACTGGCCAAATTGTAAGATCGAGCAGTGCCTTTACTGTCGTTATCACAAGAGAAAATCGCGCTGCCGTAAGCTACGCCAAACAGGGTTTCATATTCTTTGAGATTCAACCACAGGTTGCGCTTGGCAGATCCGGAACAGTTCATTTGCGAAGCCAAATTAATGTAACCGTCATCCTCACCATTCAGCAGCATGGAGGTAGCACTTTCCACACCTGGGAAGCCCGCATAACCCCCAATGGTGTACACCGGCGCACCGAGATTAGTCCCTACATAATTTCTCACAGTGTAAACATCATTAGTCTGCATATAGCGAACCGCCGAACACTCACGCCCAAGAAATAGTGCATTGACCAAATCGTCATACCAGCTTCCATTACATATCCGATCAACGCCTTCAGTACCGGTAATTGCACCTCCTGTGGTGAATATTGCAGCAACACCGCTGATAGCCGCATCAAAATCAACGCTCACTGCGTAGCTCTCGTTAAGCCCGGCAACTCGAACTTCTTCTTCAACCGTTTTACAGGATTTACTGCCATACCAAGTCGTGGAACATTTTTTTACTTCTTGAATTTCTGTATTGCTATCGAACTGGTTGTAGGCGCGATTGTAGTATGGAGATCCTTCAACAGCGTTACCCGCGATATACATCATTTGAGCGGCACCCTGGCTGTGGGAAATAATCCAGAAAGTGTCCTCTGCTGAGCACTGGTTTTCGTGTTCGAACCGATCTCCCTGGCCAGAGCGGATCTCTATAATTTGACGAGCAATTTCACCCGCAGTCTCATCATGCCAATAGGGAAATTCACCTTCATCAGTTGAGTTATAACCGACAACGCCGTAATTGCCGCCATCAACTAACAATTGCTCAATAAAATCACTGCTAGAATATTCGTCGAAAACCGCCTCACTCCAATAGTCCAGTGCTGGCTGCACTAAACTCCCATCATTACTTTCACTTGTAGTGTGTCCTTCGACTCCGTGTCCATGAACCAGGATATAGCAGTTTTCCGCTACCGCTGATGAAGCTCCAATTATCGCCGAGAAAAAAATAGACAGGCTTGTACCCAGCCTTTTAGACAGTGCCATTGTTACTTTCCTTTATTGTTTTAGTAAGTGGTAACTCTTGTGACTGAAGAGTTTTAAAAAATCTGAATAACGCAATGTACAGCAGACGACTAAAACTTATCCTTTACGCTCTATTAGGGAATAGGATTAAAGGCGCCAGAGGGGGGTCGAATCCGCCACGCGAAGCGACCAATTCGTCATATTCCTCAATTTATACTCGTGCTTTGAGGCGCCTTTGCTATGATGCCGGCAACGCCACCCGGACGGCAGTAAGTCATGAGAGACCAAAATAAAAATATGTCCGGCCATGCCGGCGTGCCCAAGATATTTGCGCCTTACTTTGTGGTTGCCGCCGCCAGGCTCGGCATCCCCACCGAGACGCTAATTGAACGATTGCCATTCTCATTTAGCTGGAATCCAGGAGAGAGTGAATGGCTCAATTACAGTGAATTCAATGCTCTAATTGAAAGCATACTGGCGCTATCCCCTGTTACCTCACCAGGCCTCAGCTTTAGTCGCTTCCCAATTATGCTTTGGCTTGAAGAAACTATTATCGAAGCTCAGCCCTCCTTGAGACGGCCGAGGGAGATCTTTCGCCCTGCAGAAATTGTGCTCTCACAAACTCTGGCCCCCCTCCTGCGGTTCCAGACTTACCAGGAAGCCGATGCGGAAGTGCTCACACTCAACTGGCAGCAGGAACTCTTTAGCGCTCCGGTCAATCATTTTATTGCTGAAATGCTGATGAGTCGTGGAGTAGATCTCTTGCGCACTCTTAACCCCAGGTTTCCCGAGGTCCGGGGATTAAAGTTACGCAGTGAAAAACCAGAAGATGACTCTATCCACAAGAGGATTTTCCAGTGCCCAATTGAGTTTTCCGCTGATGAAAATGCGATTATCCTGGGCTCCCAGATACTGGACTTCCCTATACCCAGTTACCATAAAATCATTCGCAGCCAAAGCCGAAATATATTAAAAGCAGTTCTACACAACACTTTAACCAGCTATAACCTGGCAGCCAGTTTGCGAGCCTGGCTCGAGAAGCACTTGCTCAGTGAAGAAATCACTATCAAACAAGCCGCAGCCCACTTCCGCACTAGTGGCCGCACTTTACAGCGCAGATTGAGAGAACAGGGAGTAACATTCCAGCAGCTTAAAGACAGTGTTACGCTATCTCTGACCAAGAAACTCCTTCTCTCAACCAGTGATTCCGTAGAAAGCATTGCGGTACAACTTCATTTTGCCGAACGCGCAGTATTTACCCGCTTCTTTAAAAAACATGAGGGAGTCACCCCTTCTGAGTTCCGTCGCAGTAATGTCGGCAGAGATATTTTCGAAGCGTAAATAAGTGTAAAGAGACTCAGGAGGCCGCTACAGCCTCCGCCTCAAAATTCCGCCCAAGATACATATACATCGCCGGCACAACAAATAAAGTAAATAACGTTCCAATTGTCATACCGGTCGCCACTACCAAGCCCATTGCAAACCTTGCTCCTCCTCCTGGCCCTGACGCTATTAACAATGGAACCATCGCCAAAACCAGAGATGCGGTAGTCATTAAAATCGGTCGCAAACGGATTGAAGTGGCCTGCTCAATCGCTGATCGCTTATCAAGCCCTGAGAGCTGTAACTTATTGGCAAACTCCACTATCAGAATACCGTGTTTGGAAATAACCCCAATCAGGGTAACCAGGCCCACTTGTGTGTAAATATTGAGAGTCGTCAATCCTAGACTGACAAAAATCATCGCTCCGCAAACACTCATGGGTACTGTGACCAACATAATCAAGGGATCGCGCCAGGATTCAAATTGAGCAGCCAGCACCAAATAAATCACTATCAAGGCAAAGAAAAAGGTAACCACCAAATCCGATCCTTCAGTTTTGAATTGCCTGGACTGCCCCGAGTAATCTACAGAATACTCGACCGGTAAGATTTCTTTAGCCGCATTATCCAACACCATCAATGCTTCACCCAACGTAATCCCAGGGCGTGGCACACCCGAAATAGTGACGGCATTTAATTGTTGAAATCTCTTTAGTTGCTGTGGTTCAACGGTTTCCGTGAGCCTTATCAAAGTACTCACAGGAACCAACTTGTCGTTTACCGCCCGAATATAATATTGCTCCAGCTGATCAGGGGTAAGGCGGTCAACCCTCTCGACTTGAGGGATAACTTTATAACTGCGATTATCCAGGGAAAAACGGTTGACATAAGCCCCGGATAACATCGCTCCTAAGTCACGACTCAGGTCCACCATTTCCACACCCATACTGGCCGCTTTATCACGATCAATTTCTATTACAATTTTTGGCTTATCAATTTTCAGATCAGAATCTAGAAAAATAAACTTTCGACTCTCCAAAGCTCGGGTCATAATATCGCTTGCCACCGATGCCAGATTCTCCATGGGCTCTGTAGAACCGATAACAAATTCAACCGGAAGCTGCCCTCCCGCAGTTGGCAGACTTGGTGGCACCACAACGGCTATTTTTAACCCGGCTATTTGCTGTACATCACTGCTAATCAACTCCTGCATCTTTTCCGTATCGCGGTCTCTCCCTTCCCAAGGAGCCAAAACAAACCCGGCCACCGCATTATTAACACCACTACTGAAGGTGCCCGCCCCATTAAGCAGAAAAAGATTTTCAACCTCAGTAAATCTCTCAGCAATGACATTAAGTTCACCACTGTACTGTTCAACATAATCTAAAGTTGCGTAAGCATCGGCAGTAGAAATTGTAAGAACAAGCCCCCTATCCTCTGTAGGTTCAAGCTCTTGAGGGGACGTCACAAATAAGAAGTAACAACTTATCAATACAATTAAGCCGAAAACCAAAATAACTCGGCGCTCATCAAGAGAAGAATGGAGCGATTTTTCAAATCTCGTCTGAAGTCGATTAAATTGGCGTTCCAGCCAAATTTCAAACCGGGTACCTCCACCATCGCGAGGCTTTAATATTTTCGAGGCCATCATGGGAGATAAAGTAAGAGCGACCACTCCAGACAGTAATACGGCGCCAGCTAGGGAAAATGCAAACTCTATGAATAGGGTCCCGGTTAAACCACCAAGAAAACCAATAGGAATATATACTGCAATTAGCGTTGTAGTCATAGCCACTACAGGCCATGCCAACTCTCGAGCCCCTACGATCGCAGCCTCTTTTGGAGGCAAGCCCTCTTCTATATGTCGATGGACATTTTCCAAAACAATGATGGCATCATCAACAACAATTCCGATTGCCAGAACCATGCTTAGCAATGTGAGCAAGTTGATGGAAAATCCCATTAAAAACATTAAAAAGAATGCACCAACAAGAGAAAGAGGTAGTGCAATTGCTGGAATTAATACGCTTCGAACTGATCCCAGAAACAAATAAATCACCAAAATTACTATAAATACTGCTTCAACAATTGTTTTGACGACCTCTTCAATGGAGTCCTGAATATATTCAGTACTGTCGTAAGGAATTTCACCTAGCATACCCTCTGGCAATTGTGGAAAAATTTTCTGCTCCAACTCCTCGCGTACTTTTTTAATAACTTCAAGGGAGTTCGCATCGGGTGCCACCTCAATAGCAATAAAAGTGGCAGACTGCCCGTTAAAAGTCACAGAGCTGTCATAGGATTCCGCTCCTAACTCTATCTCCGCCACTTCACCTAGACGAACCAGCTTATCCCCATCGGCTCTAACCACTAGCTTGCGGAAATCCAATTGACGTGCAATATCTGTATCCGCACGTATTTCCAGTGCCACACGGGTTCCCTTTGTCGAACCAACTGCCGACAGAATATTATTATCCCTGAGCGCATCAGAAATATCTGCAGGTGTGACTTCCAATGCCGCCATCTCTGTCGGCTTTAACCAGACTCTCATTGCAAAAGTACTGTCACCCAAAAGGCGAGCTCGCTGCACACCAGCTATAGTCGCCAATTTAGGTTGAACAACGCGTGTCAGATAATCCGTAATTTGATTATTAGCGAGAATATTTGAGGAAAAAGAAAGGTACATTGCAGCAGTGGTTTCTCCCTGCTGCATTTCCACGCTGGAATCCTCTGATTCATCAGGCAATTCACTGCGCAGCTTATTTACCTTGGCAACGACCTGAGTTAACACTTCATTTGGATCGTAATCAAAACGTACATAAACGTTTATCGTTGAGAGACCTTGCACGCTGGTGGAGACCATGTAATCGATACCATCTGCAGTAGCAATCTCTTGCTCAAGCGGCGTAGTAATAAACCCCTGCACTAGATCTGAGTCGGCACCAACATAAACGGTGGTTACTGTAATAACTGCATTTTCAAGTTCCGGGTACTGCCTGACATTTAATTCCGTTAGCGACCTTAAACCCAATAGAAAAATAAATAGGCTGACTACGCAGGCCAACACTGGCTTTCGAATGAAAATCTCTGTGAAATTCACAACCTATAAATTCCAGGTTTAACTATTTTCCGGTGTGGGGTCTGCGCTTTCTGGGGGTTGATTCTGATTATTGATAACCGCTTTCTCTCCATTGCGAAGTTTGAGTAGTCCGCTGCTAGCCACTATGTCCCCCACCAAAAGTCCTTGTGTAATTTCAACTAGATCCCCACGCTCCTCACCAGTTTTCACAAACCGTTTAACTGCGATCATATACTCGCCATCTTTATCGGGCTCCAACACAAAAACCGCCACCCCATAGGGAGCAAAAGCCAATGCGGTTCTGGGAATAACGAGCACTTTTCGCTGTGCACTTATCTTTACGGATACCTGGGCAAACATTCCAGGACGTAAATCGTGTTGGGGGTTTTTCAGAGTAGCTTGAATCAGAAAGTTCCTACTTGCACTATCCACCTGAGGGTCAACAGCAGTAATTCTTCCTTCGTAGGTATTTTTAGGGAAAGCATCTGTTGTCAACTGAATAGCAAGCCCAGCCTTAACCAAGGCATATTTTTGTTCAGGGAGGGAAAAATCAACAAAAATAGGGTCAAGTTGCTGTAGAGAAACAACAGACTCCCCCGGGCTTACATTCTGCCCAAGATCGATTTGTCGAATTCCCAGTACTCCACTAAAAGGCGCCACGATAACTCGCTGATCCACCCTGGCCCGCTGCACTTCTATATTGGCAACCACCTGGTCCAAAGTACTGCGAGCGCTATCCAAATCTGCTTCGGTTGTTACACCTCGCCCCAGCAGAGTCTTGATCCGCACGTAATTACGACGGGCCAAGCGAAGCTCTGCATCCAACACCTGCAACTGCGCCTTTTCTGGTTCAGCAAAAATTTCCGCCAATAAATCGCCCTTCCTAACATGCTGGCCCGACTTGAAGTGAATAGCGCTGATAACCCCCTGAGCTTCGGTAGTAACCTCTACACCATTAACAGCTCGAATGGTGCCTATTCCTCTCAGGTCTTCCTTCCAATATTGAAACTGGGCGGTTGCTGAAGTCACTGTGGCCGCAGGCAGGGCTAAGTTGTCTATGAACTGATTCACCATATGCCTGCCAATTAATTTATAAGCAAAAATTCCGCCGAAGAGCAAAAGGCATCCCAGCAGCATTAGCAACATACGCTTACTGATATCAGGCCCCCCTAAGGTGTCGTCAATAAAAACTATAAACTGATACTTGCAAGGGAAACTATGCGCTACGGAGAGGTGCCCCTCTACGTAAATATCCGAACAAACGGATTAGCGCACCTGTGAGTATAGATATGGAGAAAGTGAGGAATCGGTGGGAGTTTAGGGGTGCACTATATGGCACCCCCAAGTGCTTTTTTATCGGAATACGGCTTTATCGCCTTCAACATCCGCGTGGATCGTTGCTCCAGGGGAAAACTTACCGGCGAGAACATCTTGCGCCAGCGGGTTTTCCAGCCATACCTGAATAGCACGCTTTAATGGCCGTGCACCATAAACGGGATCGAACCCAACTTCTGCTAATTTATCCAGCAGACTTTCAGATACCTCTAATTTCAGGTCCCTCTCTGTCAGTCGACGGCAAAGTTGTTGCAACTGAATTTCGGCAATAGATCGTACTTCTGCCTTATCCAGTGGATGGAAAACAACCACTTCGTCAATACGATTTATGAACTCTGGCCTGAAATGGTTCCCCACCACGTCCATCACTGCACTTTTCATCTGTCGATAACGAATTTCAGCGTCCAGGTCATCGCCATTTTCCGCAGTGGCGTATTTTTGAATTAAATCTGAGCCAAGGTTTGAAGTCATTACGACGACGGTATTACGGAAGTCCACCGTGCGCCCCTGGCCGTCGGTCAGGCGGCCATCATCAAGGACCTGTAAAAGAATATTGAATACATCGGGGTGCGCTTTCTCCACTTCGTCTAATAGCACAACAGAATAGGGCTTTCTCCGCACCGCTTCAGTCAGGTACCCCCCTTCTTCATAACCTACATATCCGGGGGGGGCGCCAATCAGTCGGGCCACAGAGTGCTTCTCCATAAATTCCGACATATCGATACGCACCATGGCGTCTTCTGTGTCAAACAAGAACTGAGCCAATGCCTTGCATAATTCCGTCTTACCCACACCGGTTGGGCCGAGGAATAAGAATGAGCCATTGGGTCGGTTGGGGTCAGCTAGTCCCGCCCTCGAGCGGCGTACGGCATTAGCAACCGCTTCCACCGCTTCCCCCTGTCCGATGACCCGCTTGTGCAACTCATCTTCCATTCGCAGTAGCTTTTCACGCTCACCTTCGAGCATCTTAGATACAGGAATACCCGTCCAGCGGGATACCACTTCAGCCACCTCTTCATCGGTAACCCGATTGCGCAGCAGGCGGGGTTCTTCAGAAGCTTCAGCGGTAGCGGCACTTTTAAGCTGTTGTTCAAGTTGTGGAATTACACCGTACTGTAATTCAGACATTCTATTGAGATCACCTGCACGCCGTGCGGACTCCATATCGAGCTTGGCCTGCTCGAGCTTTTCCTTGAGGTCGTGGCTGCCGGCAAGCTGTGCCTTCTCCGCCTTCCAAACCTCTTCAAGATCGGAGTATTCCCGCTCCAGTTGTAGAATCTCTTCTTCCAGTTTCGACAGGCGTTTTTTAGTCGCCTCATCATCCGTATCCTTTTTAACCGCCTCACGTTCAATCTTTAATTGAATTAGACGGCGCTCCAATTTATCCATGGATTCCGGTTTGGAGTCGATCTCCATGCGTATCCGGCTGGCGGCCTCATCAATAAGATCAATCGCTTTATCTGGTAATTGACGATCAGTGATGTAACGCTGCGATAATTTTGTCGCCGCAATAATTGCAGAGTCGGTAATATCAACACCGTGATGTACTTCGTAGCGTTCTTTTAATCCGCGCAGAATCGCAACCGTATCTTCTTCAGTTGGTTCATCAACCAGCACTTTTTGGAAACGCCGCTCAAGCGCTGCATCTTTTTCAATATATTGCCGATACTCATCCAGAGTGGTTGCACCGACACAATGCAGTTCCCCACGGGCCAAAGCGGGTTTCAGCATATTTCCCGCATCCATGGCCCCCTCAGCTTTACCGGCACCCACCATCGTGTGGATCTCATCGATAAAGAGAATAATGCGGCCTTCCTGTTTTGATAATTCGTTGAGTACTGCTTTTAATCGCTCTTCAAATTCTCCACGAAATTTTGCACCCGCCAACAATGCCCCCAAATCCAGGGAAAGAAGACGTTTGTCTTTTAGCCCTTCCGGCACTTCACCATTGACGATACGTTGAGCGAGCCCTTCAACAATGGCAGTTTTACCAACACCCGGCTCACCAATTAGTACAGGGTTATTCTTGGTACGCCGCTGTAAGACTTGAATCGTCCGCCGTATTTCATCATCTCGGCCGATCACCGGGTCAAGCTTGCCGGCCAGAGCCCTCTCGGTCAGGTCGAGAGTATATTTATCCAGCGCCTGGCGCGCCTCTTCCGCATTGGGGTCATCCACTTTTTCGTCGCCACGCACTTTTTGAATTGCCGCCTCTAGTTGTTTAATGTCGCCGTTGGCATTTAAGATTTTGGAAATCTCTCCCGCCGCAGAGTCGAAAGCCGCCAGTAATACAGTTTCACTGGAAATAAAACTGTCACCATTTTGTTGGGCTCGCTTGTCCGTAAGATTCATTAAGCGCATTAATTCCTGGGACATCCCCACATCACCCGTGGGGGAAGTCACCCGCGGCAGGCTATCCAACCGCTTGGCAAGGTCATTGCGCAACCCGTTTAGGTTAAAACCCGCCTGTGACAGGAATGCGGGTACGCTTCCGTTGTTCTGGTTAAGCAGTGCCAGAATCAAGTGCTCGGGATAAATCTGGTTGTGGTCGCGCCCTACTGCTAGGGATTGCGCATCAGCAAATGCCGCCTGTAGCGGGTTTGTCATTCGGTCAATTCGCATGAACGAAACCTCTTTTACTCGATTTTTTCAGAAGCGCTGCAATAGTGGCACTAATTTGCCTTTTACATTCGCTATGGTACTGACAAGTAAAATAGGGGCGCAGGAAGGGTTTTCAATGATTTAAATCAATAGCGGCATTTATTCTATGCAAAGTGGTTCTGCGGCAAATCTATCTCTTATAATTTTAACAGCCCAGTCAACGCCCAGCCTTGTAATTGCCCAAGCTGCCCCAATATTATCGAATGGCTTACACAGAAAAAATAAGCCATCTAGAAATTCAGTTCAGTCTTTATCCCGCCATATCAAAGTTGCCATACGACCGGTTTCAGACTCCCTGCGGTAGGAAAAAAACTTCTCAGGTTCTGACATTGTGCAGAGCCCCCCACCGTACACCTCGCCAATCCCCAGCTCTGCCAACTCCGCGCGAGCCAGGGCGTAGATATCTGTTAAAAAGTGCAGTGGTTTCTTAGTGTGTGGGCGGAAACAGCTAGCGATTTTTTCTGTGTGTCGACTGCTAATTGCATTTTCAAAGAATGCCTCGAGGACATCGATTCCGGTTTCAAAGGCCTCCGGACCAATCGCTGGACCCAACCAAACCATCAACTCCTCAGGATCACACTTCATCGCCCGTACGGTATTGCGCAATATACCACCGGCCAATCCGCGCCACCCGGCATGGGCTGCTGCTACGCGGTTACCACTCTTATCGCTTAGCAAAACAGGCAAACAGTCTGCGGTTAGCACGGCACAGACAACACCTCTTTTCATACTAAAGCAGGCATCTGCGGTTCGAACTAAGGCGTCATCACTTGCCTCGACTACTTTGTCGCTATGGATCTGCTCCAGCCACTGCGGTTCTGAGGGCAACTCAAGCTCCTCCCTCAACTGTTGGCGATTGGCAGTAACAGCTGACTCCTTGTCCCCCACGTGAGCAGCCAGATTAAAGGAGGAGAAATGGCCACAACTTTGGCCCCCAGTGCGTAGCGTCGTCGCCGCCCTCACCCCTGCGGGTGCGGGCCAATCGGGTATCAGGTAGTGGTTACTTGGCATTGAGATATCTTGCTTTGCGAAATTGTCCTTTCGAGAACCGGCGATAGGTGCCCAGGCGAATTTATAACCGGTACTTCAGGGCTCATCAGCGCGCAACTGATCGAGCAGTGCTTGCATGTCATCAGGCATTGGCGCACACCAATGCATGTCCTGTCCACTGGTGGGATGTACTAGAGCTAGTTCAGCCGCATGCAGAGCCTGCCGAGGGAAGCTCTGGAGAGCTTCAACAAGGTCTGCCGAGGCCTCTGGAGGCAACTTTGGGCGGCCTCCGTAGAGTGGATCTCCCACGAGCGGGTGCCTGATATGGGCCATGTGTACCCGAATCTGATGAGTACGACCGGTTTCCAGCTTGCAGCGTAAGAGCGTGTAAGCGCTGTAACGCTCCTGTACACGATAATGAGTGATCGCCTCTTTGCCGCCAAAGTCCAAAACAGCCATCTTGAGACGATTTTGACGATGCCGACCGATGGGCGCATCAACACGACCCGCAGTGGTGATATATCCTTGGACCAAGGCATCATACTGTCGACTCACCGTTCTCTGCTTTAATTGATCCACGAGATGGGTCTGAGCGGCCAAAGTCTTAGCCACAACCATCAGGCCACTGGTGTCCTTATCCAGCCGGTGAACAATACCGGCTCGGGGTATCAGCTCCTGGGCTGGATTGTGATGAAGCAGGCCATTGAGCAGAGTGCCGTCGGGGTTACCGGCAGCGGGGTGGACTACGAGGCCCGCGGGCTTATTGACCACCATCAGGCAGTCATCTTCGTACATAATATTGAGGTCGAGGTCCTGGGCAGCCCAGCTACCTTGGGGTTCCAGCTCTGCGCGAAGCTGGATAAGCTCGCCGCCAAAGAGCTTTTCCTTGGTCTTAGCTGGGGCTCCGTTTAAGGTGAGCTGGCCGCCTTTGATCCACGATTGGAGGCGCGCGCGCGAAAAATCGGGAATTAATTCGGCTGCGGCCTGGTCTAAACGTCGACCAGCCATATTGGCAGGAACTTGGATATCTAGTTTTAGGTGTTCAATCATCAATCAATTGCAAATACTTTGGGCAGCTCCGCGACTGTGGTTAAATGTCCGACGCGCCAGGTTAATACTGGTGGGTAGTTTAATAAGGTAGAGTGTAAGAATGATAGAGCGAGGGGCTATGCAGACCTGGAAAATGCTGTGGCTGGCCTTGGTGTCCGCAATATTGGTTGCCTGCGCCAACACAGATGATTCGGAAGTGGGCCTACCCACAGGTTCACGTACAGAGCAGGCATACTACGAGATGGCCCAGCGACAGCTGCGAACCAGCCAGTGGGATCTTGCCATCAGAAACCTGCGAGCCCTGGAAGACAACTTCCCATTCGGCAACTACGCGGAACAGGCTCAGCTTGAGCTGATCTATGCCTACTACCGCAACTATGAAAACGATGCTGCTATCGCCGCTGCAGACCGCTTTATCCGCCTACACCCCCAGCACCGCAATGTCGACTACGCCTACTACATGAAGGGCCTGTCCTCCTTTACTGAGGGCACAGGCCTGTTCGAACGCTTTATGCCTACCGACTTGACCAGTCGCGATCCAGGATCGGCTCGAGAGTCATTCGCTTATTTCTCCCAGTTAATGGCCCGCTACCCTGAAAGCCGCTACGCTCCAGACGCGCAAAAGCGCATGATCCACTTGCGTAACCTGCTGGCCCGCTATGAAGTTCACGTGGCTAACTACTACTTTAAGCGCGGCGCCTACCTCGCAGCAGCCAATCGCGGTCGCTACATTGTGGAAAACTTCCAGCAGACACCCGCAATCCCCGATGCCCTGGCAGTTATGGTTCAAGGTTACCATTTGATGGAAATGCAAGATCTCGAGGCTAATGCCCTGGATGTACTGCGCAATAACTATCCAAAGCACCCCGCTTTTAACGAAGATGGCACTTTCAACTACGACTTTTACAAAGGTCCGAGCGGCCGCAGTCTAGTGCACAGGGTTACCCTGGGCCTGTTTGAAAAATCTGACCCGCGGGGCTTTGACAGCCGGGAACTCTATAATCCCGAATACAACCGGGACGAGACTCCCCTGCCTCCAGAGCTTCTGTAACTTATCACTTGATAATATAAACGGCGCCATTCGGCGCCGTTTATATTTTCCGGATAGCTAGTCACCCAGCTTCCAGCCATTGGTGATGGGATAACGGCGATCCCTTCCAAACCCGCGTTCAGAAATACGCACCCCGATGGCTGCCTGGCGCCTCTTGTACTCATTGCGTCCCACTAACCTGACCACACGCTCTACATCCTCTCTCTGGAAGCCACGCTGAATGATTTCCTCAGCGCTGTGGTCTTGATCAACATAGAGGTTGAGAATTTGATCCAGGATCTCATAAGGCGGAAGGCTGTCAGAATCCACTTGGTCTGGGGCCAGCTCAGCACTGGGAGGGCGAGTAATGACCGTTTCAGGAATCACTTCAGAAATTGTGTTGCGGTAACGGGCCAGCTCGAATACCAATACTTTGGGAACATCCTTCAGGGCATTGAATCCGCCTACCATATCCCCGTATAAGGTCGCGTAACCAACGGCCATCTCACTCTTGTTACCGGTGGTCAGGACCATCGCGCCCTTCTTATTGGAGATAGCCATCAAAAGAACACCACGAGAGCGGGCCTGCAGGTTCTCTTCAGTGGTATCCCTCTCACTGCCAGCAAATTCTTCAGCGAGAGCGCCCATAAACGAATCAAAGATGGGCTCGATACTAATTTCCCGATAGTGAACCCCCATTCTTTCCGCCTGATCGGCCGCATCGCCTTTACTCAGATCCGAGGTATAGCGAAACGGCATCATTACCGCCTCAACACGCTCTTTACCCAGCGCATCGACCGCAACTGCCAATGTCAGAGCAGAGTCGATTCCACCCGACAACCCCAGTACAACACCATTAAAACCATTTTTATTAACGTAGTCGCGCACCCCAAGTACCAGGGCTTGGTACACGGAAGCCAAATCGCCGCGAGGAGGAGCAATTTCCCCAGGGTGTACCGTCAAATCCTGTCCCTGCAAAGATATGGAAGCTGGCAACAACTGCTCTGTAAACTCCTCAGCCCTGGCACATACCTCTCCCTCAGCGTCAACAACGATTGAGCCACCGTCAAAAACCAGCTCGTCCTGACCACCGCACCAGTTTACATAGGCAATGGGGACTCCGGCATTTCTTGCCTGCCTGGAAACCAATTCCAGCCTCTGCTGAGCCTTGCCCCGATGGAAAGGTGATGCATTGACGTTGAGAATCAACTTGGCTCCAGCATCGACTGACTGCTTGATGGGCTCTGGAAACCAAATATCCTCACAAACACTCAGCCCCACAGGAACTCCCCTGATATGCACTACACAGGGAGATTTACCCGGCTTGAAGTAACGCTTTTCATCAAAGACCTGATAGTTAGGCAGCTTCTGTTTGGCATATTCTGCGATTAACTCTCCCTCAACTATGACCCCCGCCATATTGAACATAACGCCATCGAGCAACTTGGGGTAACCCACAACAATGGCGCAGGGCAGTTCTGCAGCTTTGAGCTGATCCAATGCCGCATCAATACGAATCTGCATACTGGGGCGCAACAACAAGTCTTCAGGAGAGTAGCCGCACAGGGTCAGCTCCGGGAAAAGTACCAAGTCAGCACCCAGTTCCTGGTACGCTCGGCGCGCAATTTCTATCACCTGCTTGGTATTCCCTGGAATATCTCCCACCAGGGAATTGATTTGTGCCAGCACTAACTGCAAAGTAGACATCGTTGAACCTCGGACAAGACAGGCCGCTATTGTAACCCCATCGGGGTAACAACAGCAGCGGCTCACCACTACAAGAATACCGGGCATCTACAGTGAGCAGTTCCCAGACATCCCCCCAACAACACCATGAGCTTTTACGCATAAGCGCAATTTACCGAGTAGCAATAGCCCTAGTTCTGCTGGGAGTATTCTACTCCGACATAGGTGGAGGCTCACTTGGCACGTACTTGCCAACACTATTTATATATACAACGTCTTCCTATGCCCTTCTGAATGTGGCGTGGTTACTATTTTTGCGCCAGAAGGCTTACCAGACAAATAGCAGCCAAGTCGGGATTATTTTGGGCTGTGACATTCTGGTTTTCTTGTTGTTGATCGAGGCTAGTGGAGGGCTGAACTCTGGACTCGGTTACTTACTGCTTATCAGTTGTTCAATCGGTGCCATCCTACTTGATAAGCGCCTCAGTGCATTTTTTGCGGCCATTGCTAGCTTGGGTGTTATCGCACTCCAGCTTTACCATTTTCTAACTGAATCGGGTTCTAGCCAGGAGATTGTGTCTGCTGGCGGACTAGGTTTACTACTATTTGTAACCGTAAGTGCCATCCAGTACCTATCGGAACGTATTCGTAAAGCTAATATTCGCGCAGACAAACAAAGCCGCCAGGCTGCACACCTTCAACGCCTGGCTCAAGAAATCATTGAAAGAATGAATACCGGTGTATTAGTTTTAGGCCCTACTTACAAGCCAGAGCTGATCAATAAATCAGCAAGAAGATTGCTAGAAAACCAAATCGATACAGCACATGACTACCATGCAGAGCTGAGACAAAAGGTTAGGGAGTGGCGCAGTCATAAGAGTCAAAATAATGCCCTTATCCCCGCAAAAAATGGGGACGAGCTTCATGCAAACTTTTCAGAATTGCACCATGATGCAGGTCATAGCACATTAATTTTTGTCGAAGATAACCGTAAGCTGGCAGAAGCTGCCCAAAAGCTCAAGCTTGCATCCCTCGGCCAACTAACAGCCTCTATTGCACATGAGATACGTAATCCTTTAGCCGCTATCAAGCACGCTGCACAGCTGTTGTCGGAGTCTCCGCAATTGAAACAGGAAGACAAAGAATTAACTGACATAATATGCCGCCAAAGCCAACGCATTAATCAGATTGTTGAAAATGTTATGCAGCTTTCGCGGAGACGTGCCAGCTCAGCCCAGAAACACGATCTTAAAGCCTGGCTCAAACAGTTTTTAATAGATTTTAATACCGGTAAAACCGACAACATTGTCAAGTTAGATATCAAAGAACAAGCATTGCCAGCATACTTTGATTCTGCACAATTGGGTCAAGTAGTTACCAACTTAGCTGATAATGCTTTACAACACTCTCAAGTAACTACTGGAACAAACCATGCTACTATTTGTGCCTACTACAATAAAGCACACAGGAAAACAGTTCTGGAAGTCAAAGATTTAGGCGCAGGCGTCCCCGAAGAACTCCTCGATAAAATATTTGAACCATTCTTCACAACAGGTCAAAACGGGAGTGGACTAGGGTTGTATATCGCTCGGGAGCTTTGTGAGGTCAATAACCTTAGCCTTTATCATTGCCGTAGTAACGACGACAAGAGCTGCTTTAGAATTGAGTTTGCCCGCGATGAGGACGTTACTTGATCTACCGCAGGGACCTTTTTTGATCTACAAGCCATTATGGTTTTCTGATTTCTGACATAATTACAATTGATATACTACTTACTAATTTCAACACAACAAGAAAAGACAGAGAAATAATGCGACCTCTGGCACTGGTTGTTGACGACGAACCAGATATTTGTAACTTAATTAGCCTAACACTCAAACGAATGGATGTGGACTGCCACAGTGCAGGTACACTCTCACAAGCGAAGGAGTTGCTACACAACAATAACTATCAATTTTGCTTAACAGATTTACGCCTACCTGACGGCGATGGCTTGCAACTAGTTGAACATATTCAAGAAAGTGTCGAATCACACTTACCTATTGCTGTTATAACTGCTCATGGGAATATGGATAGTGCAATTAAAGCGTTA
This sequence comes from Microbulbifer sp. ABM4_008, assembly GCF_056311705.1. Lineage (NCBI taxonomy): Bacteria > Pseudomonadati > Pseudomonadota > Gammaproteobacteria > Cellvibrionales > Microbulbiferaceae > Microbulbifer > Microbulbifer sp. ABM4_008. Next base: position 4,306,151 of record NZ_CM149970.1, read on the forward strand.
AAATTAGGCGCGTTTGACTTTGTCAGTAAACCCGTAGATTTGGAGCGGTTGAGAAATTTATCCCAGCTTGCTCTCCGGTTGAATCACCAGCAAATCAGTGAATTAGCCCAAAGTGACGCAGAACTACTATTGGGCGACGCTGACAACATGCAGGTTTTAAGAAGTCAACTGACAAAAGTCGCACGTAGCGATGCCCCTATATATATCAGTGGCGAATCTGGGTCCGGAAAAGAACTAGCGGCTCGATCTATTCACCAACAAGGAGCTAGAGCCGATAAACCTTTTGTTCCTATTAATTGTGGTGCTATCCCAAATGAACTGGTGGAAAGTGAACTTTTTGGACATCGAAAAGGTAGCTTTACCGGAGCCTACAAAGATAAAACTGGATTGTTACAAAGTGCTGAAGGGGGAACTTTATTCCTCGATGAAGTTGCAGATCTTCCCTTAGATATCCAAGTTAAGTTACTTAGGACTATTCAGGAGAAAACGATCCGACCAATTGGCTCAAATCAGGAGGTCTCCATTGATGTCCGGATTCTAAGTGCCACCCATAAGGACTTAGCTAAGGAGGTGGCAGAGGGACGCTTCCGCAATGACCTTTATTATCGGATCAATGTTATAGAAATCTCAATCCCACCACTACGCGATCGTATTGACGATATTCCGATTCTTGCACATGTAATAATGCAAAGAATAGCCCGGAAATCTGGCTCTTCCAGGCCTCAAATAGATTCCCAAGCTATGTCAGCACTCAAAAAATTTCGTTTTCCAGGCAACGTTAGACAGCTGGAGAACATTCTAGAAAGAGCTTTCACTTTATGTGACAAAGGAGTGATAAAAGAGTCAGACCTCAAGCTTGAGCCAACTACAATATCAACCAAAGACACACGCAATTTGTTACCCCAGGGGTCCTCACCAACCAATATTCCCGCTAGAGAATTATTTGACTCTTCTGCACACGAAACGATTGATGATTTTCTACAGGAAATTGAAAAAGAAGTGATACAAAACGCTCTTAGCAAGACCAGATGGAACAGAACTGCAGCAGCAGAGCGACTTGGTATCAGCTTTCGTTCGCTTCGCTACAGATTAAAGAAGTTAGGGCTAGAAACTTAGCCAGATGATATGAGCAGCCCCGCTTAAGTCAGGGCTACTCATATGGTATTAAAATAGCTTCAACAAGCAATTCAAAAATGCTTACCAACAGTCAACTGTATTGGCTCCCGTCGCTCCCCTAACACCAGTTTGAGTCAGAGTAAAGCTGGTACAATCACTATCACCAATTTGTGCAGAACCAGCTTGCGGAGTCGCAGTCAATGTATATGTTGTCTCCGTAATAACACCAGAGATTGAATAATAATCATTTTCCGTAGAGATAGTATTCCCACCTGAAATTTCGTTTGCCGCGGTGCAATTTGCATCATTGTAAGCACTAAAAGCAGTAAAGCAGCGCTGTAATCGCTGTGCCACATCGTTCATCTCAGCTTTCGCTTCTGTACGATTGCTTTCTCTTACTGACTCCAAATATGACGGATAGGCAATGGCCGCCAAAATCCCTACCAATACGACAACAACCATTAGTTCAATTAAGGTAAATCCGGAAGATTTACAAAAAATCGGCTTTTTCACGAAACTCTACTCCTTAAAATGCCGCCAGGATAAACGTCCTCCCCCTGGGATAACTGTACCAGGTACATTTCCATACTCTCCCGAAGTATCAGAATATGGAATATACACTTTTCGGCCAGCCTTGATAACATCGGAATAACCAGTAGTAGCACTATCCTGTTTTGTATTAGGTTCATCCAAGATACTTTCATTTACATATCGGGAATCGCCTAACCCAACAAGCTCCATAGTCCAACCTGTAGCACCATAAGCGCAAGGATCCTCTGATGGAATTAGGGTCGGAAAAATCAAGCGATCCCTAATTAGTAGCGGTTTGCTAATAACTCTCTCACCTGTTGTATCGGCAGTAGAACCAGTTCCTGCAGATATTTTCCCAAAATCTAAATACCATCCCTTTTTAGTATCCCACCAAGAGGTATCACTATCTCCATCAATGGTTCTTAAATCACCAGATTCTGAGATAGTTTTTTCAAATAATTCAGACCTATTAGTAGAGGTAATATTAGTGCCACTATCGACAATACCATAAAAACTATGAACAACATCCCCCTCATCATCATCCGCTGGTGTTAAGTAGCTGCCAGTACCAAAATATACCATGATAGCTCCATCCACCTCTGAGTTGTCTCCCAAAGTTGGTGCTGCAGTTATAGGTTGAGAGCTTCCATTTACATCGTTTGCGGTGAACAAAGGTTCAGGTGATGAATCATTGCCATATGCGACTTTCCAGCTGCTCTCAGAGCTACTGCTCAAATCAAACTTCCACATGTTGCCGTAAATATCACCAGCATATGCAGTTTGTACCACACCATAAACATCAGGTAGCAACGATGGACCAGCTAAACCATTGTTAGTTGAGCTGCCGGCCTCTAATACTACGATGTCGCTAGGGTCCGCCAAGTCAACAATTACAAGAGCAGCAGTGTCATCTGTAGAGTTATATCCATTTCCGAAGATCAATTTCCAACCTGCAGGTGTTGGTGCGATAACAGGCTGGCCAATTATATTACCTATACTATCGTCATCTACACTATCCAACTCAAACAAAACCTCAGGGCTTGAAGGGTTGGTTACATCCAAGACAAACAATCCCTCGGAGCCAGCACCATATGTACCTACAAGAATATTCCTCCATGACTCACTTACGCCCTTTTTAAAGTAAGCATCGCTCACATACAAAGGCCCATCCACGATATATTCATGAGGGTTTGACTCAGAACCGTAGTCAGTAGCTGTTAGATCGGCGAGCTTTTCATATGCACCTGATGGGATATACGCAAATTCCTCAACACCAGTAGAGGTGTTTAATCCATGTAACATTCCATCGTTCGCGCTTACATAGAGAATTTCTTTTGAGCGAACCTGCTTAGTATCAGATAAGTACGTTGCATAAGTGTCGCCTCCAAGACTGGAAGGAAGATATGAAAAGTTCATATCGCTATTATCCGCTAATGCTGGGCTGCTATTAACAACATCTCCCAACAAATAAGTGCGGCTACGCATCCCGGTAATCGACGCCCCCCAAAGCCAGTCCAAACGCTCTTCTCCAACAGATTCATCGTCAGCACCTTTTAGAGCTGACTTTTGTTCATCCGTCAAATTACTCCAAGTAAAATCAACTGTATTGACACCATCATAAGTTAGAATGGTTCGGCCAGAGGTCGGTATTTTCCCAGAAGACGAAGTACTCCACTTAGCGGTATCGCTCAAACTTCCATCCGTATCCATTTCGATGGCTTTAACTTCGCCACTCCAGTCATTTGAATCAAATAGAGCCTGGAAAATCAATGTATCTGTTCCGAGACGGGTAGAGTTAGCCGCAACTGCTGATGCCGATCCAGACCGGCCGCTAATATCGCTTAATACAGCTGTTAACTGGTCAGCAAAAGTTGTGGAATCGCCGGCACTATAGAAGCCTCCTCGACTATTGAGGGAGGCATGTAGTAGATCATCTAACTTATTCGAATCACTCGAGTCAGGGTCCCCCCAGGAAATAGCGCTACCCGTATCAATCGCATCAAAGGCCGTAGTCGAATCGACGCTACCTGTAACCCCAAGTGCGACACCAAATGTCACCATATGCTGCCAAGTAGCGGTATCAATACTATCTTCAGCCTGGTTTACATCATCTGATAAGTTTCCATTTAAATCAGTCCTCCAGTAATGCATAGCAATGTCCGCCAAAGTATTCGAATACGAATCAGAGAACGGAGCACTATAAGAGCCATCCACATTGCCATAACTATTAAAACTGCTGTAATCATTGCCATAACCATCTGTCATCAAAATGGTATAACTGGACCGACATGCTATGTCAGAGCTGGTACTGCCACTATCACCGGGAGTCGAAGACCAAGGGCCCCTACTATCTGTCCGGCTATAATACTCACCTGCCGCTTCCAGTGCTCCCAATAATGGCGTACCTTGTGAAGGGATATCAGTTCCATACAGTTCTTTAAAGAAGTTCTCCCTGTCCGTACTCTTAAAGGTACGCACTCCTGAAAGGATCACATCAGTACTGATTCCATCTACAGAGTTATAGCCAGTATTTAGAGTGCCAAAACCTACACGTAGCCCCTCTCCCTGAGCAGAAAAAGCATGTCCAATCCCCGCTCTTGACATAAGTACACGAGAGCGATGATAGCTATACCAGTTCGCGAAATTCTGTATTTCCTCTTCATAAGTACAAGCATTTGCATCAGCACAATCGGTTCGTGCACTTCCACCTACATAAGTACTTCCATTATTCCTAATTTCAACTCGGGTATAGCTACTAGAGAAATAAACGTCGCCTGTTCCGTTATAATTAAAATACGTAGCAGGGTAAAAAGTTAGATTTCCACTCTCGCATAGATTATTGGAAGAATTACTTGAGTCTTTGGTGGCACTATCTTTTATCCAACAATTCGCACTTTGTGTATTATCAACTGTAAGATTTCTCCACCCCTTAGAAGTATCATACGGGTTGTGATATGCCTTTTCTGGATCTGAATCTTTGAAAGTAGTATCGTTTTCATCTACTTCAGCCCAAGGAAGATAAAGCACCGTAGGATCATAATAAGATTTATTATTGTAAGAAGAGCGATAATAGGCTGCCCATTTATTATCACTATCAAACTTCGCTATGGTTTGATTATCATTTGAACCGTTCCAGTAGTCACAGCCAGATATCGAAGAACTACTATAGGGGCATGGTGTTAATTGTACATCGGTATTATCGCTGTCAGCTTCAGTCTGGGGAAAGACATATCTCACAGGATAAGATTCGTAAGTAGTACGACCTCTTCTAGTCTGGGGTACGTAAAAATAGTCTGTAATTTCTGAAGGCGTAACCTCAAACTGCATTGATCCAGAGTCATCCAAAATAAACATTATGTTTGGATCAACAGAGGTACTTAAAAACAGTGGCTGTTGGGAGAGTTCAAGAGATACCGCACTATGAGCCACTCCTAAACTAAAAATTGCAGCCATAAGTGTTGAGGCGCTATTGTACTTCCTTAAAAAACTAATCATAACCATTATTCCAAGCGCAAACTATTAGGGGTCAAAAGTTGACTGAAGAATTACTATGGCACTATCAGTACCACCAACACCGCGGCTGGTAATCCGATAATACTCACGTGCTTCAGCACCAGCGGCTGGAGCAAAACCAATATCGCTGCCATCATTTGCATTCCATACCGACCCCTCAATTCTTTCGACTACATAGACGGGCTGGCTAGCTATCCCACTTAGCCCAAGATTGGTTGAAACCGAGGCACCATCCCAGTCATAAACCAGCCAAAATTCACTCGTGGAAGAACCGGCCATTTGCTCAACATATCCGGTATTAGTACCATTAAAAAGCGTGCTTATTGCAGCTTCAGACTCCAATTCAAGCTCAACCTCAGCCACTCGTAAAGCGGCTTCCGCTGCCTGGAACGCAAGCTGGCGGTCGCGCATATTACCGGCCATTAATTCCTGCATACCACTACCGCGAATTGCCGCCAACCCAACAAAAGTCATTAGCAATAAAATGACCAACCCTACGAGCAATGTTGTACCAACTTGCTTTTGGAGGCTCTTAACGTAAAGCCTTTTTTTCATTTTTTTCTCCGATTACGGTGTACGACTGCGGATAGATATAGTGCTACTGAAAACCTGCCGCAAGCGCCTATCCCCAGGGTTTTGATCCTCTTGTCCATTGAAAGTGTATAGCTGCACATCTTGCAGGACATTATCGTCATCGGAGGACACTAGTAATTCAACCCTTATACTGGTTATCTGTTCCCAATCAGCAACATCTTTAGCCGCTTTAAAATCTCCATTTAGCCCGTAGGTGATTTGCATTTGCTCAACTCCTGTTAGGAGCTCTTGTGATTCCCCATTAATTTCTCGAAACAAGCTAGGTCTGCCAGAGGTACCTTCATCAAGGTAATAGAAGGTACTGGTCGCCACAAACACTTGCGCATCACTAAAAAAATAATCATTTTTATCTGTTGCCACATTACCCGAAGCGGCTTCCCCTTTTCGGTTTCCAGGTGTAAATCCATCTTCATCTGAATGTAGTAATTCAATTCTTTCTGAGGTGCTACTACCTATAATTTCAGTGACCTGGAAAACCCGTGCCTTTGTGCAATCAGCAATCACTAGAATATCTTCTTTACAGATACCACTGTATTTATCTTCACCTTCGTCACAACCATCTTCTTCTATCCCAGTATTTTCTATATAAATTCGATCTGGGTCATTGATGTCATTTACAGCAACGGCTGTGCCATTAGCACTTCTCAATAATAAAACATCCGAGTCGCTGGAGTGGCTAGGATAGCTTGCATTGATTTCGTCGCTATCGATTCCCTCCGTAGGTACAGCGAAATTATATAGAAGCGTATCACTATTATTTAGCAGGTTTTCAAAAGCACCTTCACCGGCGGTATTCATACAGCCAACAAAACCAGCCATACGTATATCTTCAAACATAAAATCAACAGCAAGGCGTCCTGTTTCCTGTACCCTTGCTATAGCCTGCTGAGTCGCAAATGTGACCTTGCTCGAAAAAAAAAGCTGCACAACCCCAGCCATTAATACCAAACCAACAGTAATAGATACCATAAGTTCTACGAGAGAGATTCCCCGCTGTTTAAACATTACGACTCCTACTAAATTCTTGTCATATATTGAAAGCTACTGGTACCCGCATCGTCACCAGTACCCATCGAGTCTTCTTCTCCCCACTGAACCGTAACCGTGCATACATCATCAATATTACAGGTTATACCTCCCGTTCCCTCCGGAAGTCGTTCTGATAGCAACCCTCTCCACTCTTCTATATCTACCTCAGCACGACTCGAACTCGCAGTGGGAGTATCATCAAGAGTTAATTCATACTCTGATAAATTTTCGCTATTTGCCCTTAAGCGCTCGAAGATATCCTGGGCCAATATATTTGCCTGAGAACGCATATAAGCACTGTGATTATATTGAAGGGCCTTATTTTGCAGGGCGGCCAATCCAAGTAAAGATGTGGAAAGGATCAACACGGTTACCATAACCTCGATTAACCCAACCCCTCGCTGGGAATTTAGTAATTTCACTTCGCCCCCTTAGCAGTCTGTTTTTTCTACGGTTATCAATCCGGCTGCGCCGACAGTCATTGTTACAGCATTATTCCCAACGCAGTTTAAGTTCCTAGCCGATACCGAAGTATTAGTAAACCGCCCCAAAGTTCCCAAGCTGGTGAAACGGATAAAATTTGTAGCTGCAACTTGAACAACTTGAATAGAGGCATCCCCATCATCAATCTCCCAAACTCTCAGTACCTGATTGATGACTGGAACCCCTGCATTATCGCTAGCCGCATCATCAACAAATACTATCCATCCCTGATCCCAGGTATCCGCTGCTGTACAATTCGCCCCATCTGTACTCGCACATATGGTCACTCTTCCACCACGTTTTACAGCCTCCGAGCGAGTGTAATTTAGTGCTCCCGCAAAATCCTCAGCTAAAGCTTCAGAGCGACCGTTGTTGATCATATCTGTGAAATTTGGGGCAGCAATCCCAACTAGTACACCTAAGATCACGATAGTGATCATCATCTCAACGAGAGTAAACCCGCTCTGCTTCCAAGTTCGGCCACCCTGGCCAGTATTCCTAAATTGCATCTATTTCTAACGCCTGTGCCAATAATTCAGTGTTCACTTTACCGCCAAACACCTAGAAAGAGAAAAAGACTGTAGATATATTCGCGAAAGTAGCATTTCACTGAGCTTACGCACCAGATCAAACCGACTAGTGGCCATTTCAGCAGATTCAATGGTCAACAAAATGAGACCTGCGTCTAAAAACCCCAGGAGGGGACCATGACTCAACGGGGCTTAACACTACTCGAGTTGCTAATCAGTCTTTGTATTTTATCGATTCTCTTACTTATTGGTCTGCCAAGCTTTACGCAAATCATTGAAAAGACACAAATGGAACTTGTTGGGGATGATTTCTTTAGCGCTATACAGCTAACAAGAAATACAGCTGTAGGGAAAAATCAGCGTGTCACTATGCGTAACTTTGGGAGCTGGGATCTAGGATGGGAAATTTTTATCGATACCGATCATGACGGTATACGCGATGACAATGACTCTTTAATAATGTCCGGGTCTAGGATAGAGAAAGTACAGATTCTATCCAACTCTCCAGTTAAAGATTACATATCTTTTATTGGAACTGGTGAGAGTCGTAAGACAGGTTCTCCCCAAGGCGCATTACAAATGGGGAGCCTCTATGTTTGTACCCTTGATGGATCACAGGGCCTGGCCCTGATATTGTTTCACAGCGGTCGTTTGAGAGTCGAAGAGGCGGACCAAAACCAGTGTTCTTAGCCCCCAAAACCATGGCTCAAGGGGCACAAAAGAATCTAATTGATTACCTCAACTCTTTAGGCAGGGAGAAACGTATATTCTCAGCCCTTCCATCCATTTCTTCAGGAAGGCTTGCACCAAGTTGTTGCAGTCGATCAATCACTCCTTGTACAAGGACTTCCGGTGCTGACGCTCCCGCTGTGATCCCTATGGCCGTCTTATCCTGAAGCCAATCCGCATCGATATCATCTGCACCATCGATCAATTTAGCAGTAGCACCACAGCGTTCAGCGAGTTCACGCAGGCGGTTAGAGTTAGAACTATTCGGGCTACCAACAACAAGGACCAGGTCACTTTCCAGAGCCAGCTGCTTTACAGCATCCTGGCGATTCTGGGTCGCGTAACAGATATCATCTTTTCGAGGCCCACGGATTTCAGGGAAACGCACTCTCAGGGCATCAATGACTCGAGCGGTATCATCCATGGATAGTGTTGTTTGGGTAACATAGGCGAGATTACTCTCGTCTTTAACAGTTAACTTCGCAACATCCTCTTCGTCTTCAACCAGGTAAATGGCACCGCCAGCAGAGTTGTCATACTGCCCCATTGTGCCCTCCACTTCCGGGTGCCCGGCGTGGCCGATAAGTATGCACTCAGCACCGTCGGTGCTGAACTTACTCACTTCAATATGCACCTTGGTAACGAGCGGGCAAGTAGCATCGAATACACGCAGGCCGCGCTCTTCAGCTTCGCGTTGCACAGCTTTTGAAACACCGTGAGCACTGAAGATAACGATAACATCATCGGGCACTTCATCGAGTTCATCGACAAAGACCGCACCGCGCTCTTTCAGACTTTCCACCACAAATTTATTGTGCACCACTTCATGGCGGACATAGATCGGCGCACCAAATACATCCAGGGCGCGATTCACAATATCAATTGCCCGATCAACACCGGCACAAAAGCCCCGGGGGTTAGCCATTCGGATTTGCATGTCTACTTCAGCACCCTACTTGCTACAAAGGGGGAACCCCGACCCTATTGGATCGAGTCCACCGCAATAATTTTCACATGGAAATTTAAGGTTTGACCGGCCAATGGATGGTTAAAGTCGACGGTAACATCGTCCTCACCAATCTCACTGATTACTCCGGGGAGTTCGCCGCTGCCGTTGTCAAAAGAGACTACCAACCCGCGCTCCAGCTCCATATCGGGAGAAAAGGTATCCCGACGCACCTTTTGTAGGTTTTCCGGGTTGCGCTGACCAAATCCTATCTCCGGCGGTATCTCGATCTCGGCTTCATCCCCCGCTTTTAAACCAAAAAGCGCTTTTTCAAAGCCCGGCAGCAAACTACCATCGCCAACACTGAAAGAGGCTGGATCACCTTTGAAGGTTGAATCCACCTCAGTGCCATCGTCCAATTTCAGGCTAAAGTGCAGTGTCACCCGGCAGTGTTCACCGATAACGGCATTACTCATAGTTCGTTAAACTTCCACGTTATTTTTTGCTTTGCCACTCTCTTTTTCTGCAAAAAAAAGTAGCTCAATAACCAGCATTGCAGCGCCGATACTAATTCCCATATCCGCAACATTGAATACCGGGAAGTGCCAGTTGCCGTAATAGACCGAAATAAAATCCCTTACGTAACCCAGCAGTACTCGATCCCAAAGGTTGCCCAAGGCCCCCCCCAGAATTAGCGCCAGGGCACAGGGTTCCCAGCGCTTTGTTGCCGGCAAGCGCCATAGCCAAACACTGACAACAACGCTAAATACAAAGGCAATAATTCCGAAAAACCACCGCTGCCACCCCCCAGCATCAGACAGGAAGCTAAAGGCAGCGCCGTAGTTTTCCGCATAAGTAAATTGCAGCAAGCCGGGAATAATTTGCATTGATGGGCCGTGCATAAACATATCCACGGCCCAGACTTTGCTGGCGATATCGAGGACAACCACCACCAGCGCCAGCCAGTACCAGCGCCATGGATGCCCCCAAACAGGGTTGGAACTAGGCATAGTGCCTCACTTCTCCTTCACCAGAAACGTTTTCCACGCAGCGCTCACAAATGTCTGGATACTCTGCTGATACACCCACATCGGCACGGTAATGCCAACAGCGCGCACACTTGGGGTGATCCACTTTGCTTACGCTGACTTTCAATCCTTCCAGCTCTGTGGACTCTGCACCGGCAGCATCGCTGAGTGGCTGTACAGAAGTAGAGGAGCAAATCAAAACAAAGCGCAACTCATCTTCGAGCTCCAAGAGCTTTTCACGCAGGTCATCCTCGGCGAACAGAGTCACCGCCGCTTGCAGGGAGCCGCCAATAGCACCAGCTCCACGCTGCTCTTCAAGCACCTTGTTTACCGCAGTTTTTACTTCGGCGATGGCGGCCCAATAGTCCGCACCTTTAACCGAGTCTGCTGGCAGCTTCGGCAGCGAATACCATTCTTCAATAAAGATGCTGTCCGCTTTGGCACCGGGAATAAACTGCCACAGTTCTTCTGCGGTAAAGCTCAGGATAGGCGCAATCCAGCGAACAAATGCCTGAACAATATGATAGAGGGCAGTTTGCGCAGAGCGGCGTGCAGTACTGTCCTCTTTGGTGGTGTACTGGCGATCTTTGATGATATCCAGGTAGAAGCCACCCATTTCCACGACACAGAAGTTATGTAACTTCTGGTAGATCTGGTGGAACTGGTAGTTATCGTAAGCCGCGATAATTTCATCCTGTAGACGCGCAGCCTTATCCAGCGCCCAGCGATCCAGCGCCAGAAGCTCACTCTCCGGCAACAAATCTTTTTCCGGGTCAAACCCAGCCAGGTTGGACAGGAAGAAACGAGCCGTATTGCGCAAGCGACGGTAAGAGTCCGCTGTGCGTTTCAGGATCTCATCGGAAACCGCCATTTCACCACTGAAGTCTGTGGCGGAAACCCAAAGGCGCAATACATCTGCACCCAACTTGTTGATTACATCCAGTGGTGCAACGGTATTGCCGATGGACTTGGACATTTTCCGTCCCTGTGCATCTACCGTGAAACCGTGGGTCAACACTTGCTTATAAGGGGCACAATCGTTGATGGCGATGGAGGTCTTCAGTGAAGACTGGAACCAGCCTCGGTGCTGATCAGAGCCCTCAAGGTACAGATCTGCCGGGAAACGCAGGCCGTTGCGGCGCTCCAGTACGGCGTAATGAGTCACACCTGAATCGAACCAGACATCCAGGGTATCGGTAACCTTTTGATATTGGTCTGCCTCATCTCCCAGAAGCTCCTGCGGGTCCAGGTCAAACCAAACGTCCATACCCTCGGCGTCGACCTTTTCAGCCACTTTGTCCATCAAAGCGGGAGTGTCCGGGTGGATTTCATGGGTCTCTTTGTGAACAAACAAAGCGATGGGCACGCCCCAGGTGCGCTGGCGGGAAATACACCAATCCGGGCTGCCGTCGAGCATGGCATCGATACGGGCCTTGCCCCAACCGGGGATCCACTGAACTTCATCCGCTGCCTTCTGTGCATTCTCCAGAAGATCATTCTGCTGCATGCTCACAAACCACTGCGGAGTTGCGCGGTAAATAAGCGGCGTCTTGGTGCGCCAGCAATGGGGGTAGCTGTGCTCCATCTTACCCTGGTGCAGAAGTACTCCGCGCTCCTGTAACAGGGCCACGATTTTGTCGTCCACCTTGTAGACGTGTTCACCGGCAAACAGCGGTACCATATCGCGGTATACGCCATTGTCATCGATATAGTTCAGGGTATCGATGCCGTAGCGCTTGCCCACCTGGAAGTCATCGGGACCATGGTCCGGCGCAGTGTGTACACAGCCTGTACCTGCATCAGTGGTGACATGGTCGCCGAGGATCATCGGCAATTGCTTCTCGTAAAAAGGATGGTTTAGCTTCAGGTGCTCCAAGGCGGCACCGCGAATACGGCCTACCACTTCACCTTCGAGCCCCGCCTTCTCCAATACGGCGTCCTTGAGTGCTTCGGCAACGAGCAATCGGCGCTCAGCCGTTTGCACCACAACATATTCCAGCTCAGCATTGACAGAAACCGCTTGGCTGGAAGGAAGCGTCCAGGGGGTTGTGGTCCAGATAACAACGGATAGGGGGCCTTCACCCGCGTGCCCACCTGCCGCATCGGCGATAGCCAGGGATGTCTCTTCCGTCGCCGGATAGCAAACGTAAATGGAGTAGGAGGTTTTATCCTGATACTCCACTTCCGCTTCCGCCAGAGCTGATCCGCCCACAACGCTCCAGTACACGGGCTTGAAACCCCGTGCCAAATGGCCATTTTTGACCACTCGCCCAAGCGCTCGGATGATATCGCCTTCAAATTGGAAATCCATGGTGCGGTAGGGGTTGTCCCACTCACCGAACACCCCCAGGCGAATAAAGTCTTTCTTCTGTCCGTCCACCTGCTTGGCTGCGTACTCGCGGCACTTCTGGCGGAAAGTTTTGTGATCCACCTTTGCGCCAGCCTTGCCAATCTTTTTCTCGACGCGGTGCTCAATCGGCAGGCCGTGGCAGTCCCAGCCAGGCACATAGGGAGCGTCAAAACCGCTCAGGGTTTTCGACTTGATAATAATATCTTTGAGAATCTTGTTGACCGAGTGACCTATGTGAATATCCCCGTTGGCATAGGGAGGACCGTCGTGCAGGATAAACTGCTCGCGCCCCGCCCGCGCTTCGCGGATTTTTTCGTAGAGCTTGGTTTCCTGCCACTTCTTTAAAATAGCCGGCTCGCGCTGGGGCAGATTGCCGCGCATAGGAAAGTCGGTCTCAGGCAGGTTTAAGGTCACTTTATAATCAGTCATTGGATGTCTACTTCAGCTCTAGTAGAGAAAAATTCATCGTCTATACACCGGTTAGTGCCCCTTGGGGTTTTGCACAAACCAGTCTTTAGCATCGTCAATATCCTGAGCGATGCGGGCTTTGAGGATTTCCAGGGAGGCAAACTTCTCTTCATTGCGAAGTTTGTGGCAAAACTCTACCGCTAGTTCTTTCCCGTAGAGGTTGCTATCAAAATCAAACAAGTTGACTTCCAGTAGTGGCCGGGCGCCCTCTCCCTCAACTGTCGGGCGAAACCCCACATTGGCAACACCGTCAATTTCCGGCCGCCCAGCTGCGAGTTCACTTCCATTCGCGGCTTTGGTGCGAACGGTGTAAACACCAACCAGCGGGGAGCGGTAGCGGTGCAAACGCACATTGGCTGTGGGAGCACCCAGTTGCCGGCCCAAGGCGCGGCCGGGGGCAACCCGTCCGGTAATACTGTAAGGGCGCCCGAGTAAGGCCTCGGCCAACTCAAACTCGCCCCGCTGCAACGCTTCGCGAATGCGGGTGCTGCTCACCCGGGCTCCGCGAATCTCAAGCGTAGCTGTGTCTTCCACCGTGAATCCATTTTCGGCCCCGGCGCCCTGAAGGAATTGATAATCGCCACTGCGATCACAGCCGAAGCGGAAATCGTCTCCCACCACCAAATGGCGGATTCCAAGGCCGTCCACCAGAATACGGCGCACAAAGGCATCGGCACTCAGGTTGCGCAGTTTCTCGTTAAACTGCAGGCACAGCACCCGGTCGGCACCAGCATCAAATAGCGCCAATACCTTCTCTTTAAAGCGCATCAGACGCGCGGGCGCCCTTTCCCCAGAGAAGAACTCATGTGGCTGGGGCTCAAAGATAATCGCCACCGAGGGCAGATCATGTTCCTGCGCGCGTTGCTTGAGCTGCGCAATAATCGCCTGGTGACCGAGGTGTACACCATCGAACGAGCCGATTGTCGCCACGCTTCCCCGGTGGCGGGGGCGCAGGTTGTGCAACCCGCGAATTAGTTCGCGCTCCTGGGCCAAAGCGATTTTCCCATCCTCATAAAATCGAGCCGCACAGTATAGCGGATTCCCACTGGGCGGCCAGAGGCCATATTTATCCAGATATACCCACTTAATAAACTAACTTGTGGCGCGGAAGTGGCGGGGGCGCAATCCTGAAACCAGTAAAACCGACATATAGGTCGCTCCCCCAACAGCTACGACTAGCCCCATACGCCAGGCGCGGTCATACCAGGCCCATTCACTCCACTGTGACCACAGGTGCAGAGCCCCGAGCAAAATCGCAACCATCGCCAAATTCGCCAGAAGCAACCTTACCAGGTAAGTGCCCCAACCAGCCTCAGGTTTATAGACATCATCTCGACGCAAGCCTTTATAGAGGAGCCAGGCGTTAATAGCGGCCTGACAAGCCGTAGCCAGCGCCAGGCCCATATGGCCGAGCTTGAAGTAGTAGTTAAGCGGTATCACAAACAGCAGGCTCAACACCATTTTGGCCGAGATAGCGATTAAACCAAAGCGCACTGGGGTATAGGTATCCTGGCGGGCAAAATAGCCCGGCGCCAGCACTTTAATCAGCATAAACGCCAACAGCCCCATGGCATAAGCGCGCAGGGACCAGGCGGCCATTTGCATATCGCGCGGCTGCATCTGCCCATACTGAAAAAGGGTTGTCAGGAGCGGCTCAGCCAGTACCACCAAGGCTACAGAAGCGGGCAGGGAAATTAGCGTGACACTGCGCAAAGCCCAGTCGAGGGTATGACGAAACCGGCGGGGGTCTCCGTCAGTGTGCTGACGCGACAAGCTCGGCAGAATCACCGTGGCCACTGCAACCCCAAACACCCCCAGGGGCAGCTCGGTAAGGCGGTCGGAAAAATAGAGCCAGGAAACACTGCCGCTGGGCAGGAATGAAGCCAGCAGGGTGTCCATCACCAGGCTGATCTGGGTCACTGACACACCAAAAATCGCCGGCGCCATCAGGCGTAAAATTTTACGCACCCCTTTGTGCTGCCAATCCCACTTAGGGCTAGGTAACAATCCTTCACGAGCGAGAAAAGGCAGTTGAAACAGCAGCTGCACCACCCCCGCAACAAAAACGCCCCAAGCAAGCGCCATAATTTGCGGATCAAACCAGCTGGTAGCAACCGTCGCCGCAGCAATCAAAACCAGGTTGAGCATCACCGGGGTTAGCGCCGGAATCGCAAAACGATCGAAAGTATTGAGTATTGCCCCGGTAAATCCCGCCAGGGAAATCAGCATTAAATAGGGAAAGGTGATCTGCAACATATCGGTAGCGAGATCGAACTTCTCACGCTCACTGCCGTCCCACCACCAACCAAAAGCAAAAATACCCGTAACTAGTGGAGCGCAGAGAACACCAAACAGAGTAACCAACAAAAGTACGCCGCCAAGGGCACCCGCAACCCGGTCATTTAACTCACGCGCAGCCGCCTTACCGCCCTTTTGGCGATATTCGGCCAGTACCGGCACAAAGGCCTGGGCAAATGCGCCTTCGGCAAATAAGCGGCGGAAAAAGTTGGGAATCTTGAATGCGACAAAAAAGGCATCGGCAGCATCGCCCGCACCGGCAAAGCGGGCCAGCGCCACGTCGCGAACCAGCCCGGCCACTCGCGACAGCATAGTGGCAGCACCGACAACTGAACTGCCCCGCAGCAATCTGGAAGCACCAGATTTTTCGACTGCCTGTTCCTGAGCTGGGGATGACTGCGACAAAACTCGGACTCCTGGCGAAAGTTGAAACTTGTTGGCCGGCAAGTCTACCCCAAAACCAGGGGATATATGGGCTCCTCTACAGAGCTGAGGCCCTGCGACTGCGGGACCGCGAGCCTATACTAAGAGCGAGCTAGTCGCGCCACCCAAGGAGCTGGTGGTGCGGGGAGAGAAGGGATGACCATTAGTGCTTTGATTATTGCCCTGGTTCTGGCAATTGTGCGGTACATAGCAGCTGTTGATGGCCCCAGCCCCGTCTGTCCATCCACCCCCTGCTATAACTGCGGTCGCCCAGCCCCTTCCAGCTTCTGAGCTGGGTTTCGGAGCGATCGCCATATTTCGCCACAATTGAGCCGCAGTTGGTCATAGCTGCGCCACGCCAGCGCCTCCTTGGAGCTTTTTAATAACACTCAAACGGGCCACAACAGAACAGGCCCACACGAGTAAGAAAAGCCGCTAAGGAGCAGAACAATGAAAAAAGTAGTGATGGCCGTCGCCCTGGGTTCTCTGATTGCCACCGGAGCCCACGCTAAGGAACAAAACGAATCCAATTTGACTCCGGCCAAGCAGGCCTCAGTCTTTACCGGCTCTGCAATTGCCGGTGCAGCATTGGGTGGGCCCGTTGGCTTTATCGCCGGAGCACTCGGCGGAGCCTGGCTCGGAGAGCAGATCAAGCAAGCAGACGAGGCAGATATGCTGGCAACACAACTGACAGAGAGCCGTGCAGAGCTCAGCAACCTGGCACAGCAATTGGATGCGGCTCAACTGTCCGCGAACGACGCCAGCCAACTGGCCCTGGATTCACTGCAATTCCAAATGCTGTTTACCACTGGGGAGGACAAGCTTCAGGAGGGCCAAATGCACCAGCTGAGTGCCATGGCTGACTTCCTAAAGCGCCACCCCCACCTGCAAATTCACCTGGAGGGACACGCAGATCCTCGCGGCAGCGACGGCTACAACAATGTACTGTCCGATCAACGCGCCCTGAGTGTGGAAGAGGCTTTGGTATCGCTGGGAGTTGATGCCTCAAGAATCAGCCGCAGCGCACTCGGCTCCACCTATTCCCAGGCAGCCCGAGGCGATGTAGACGCCTACGCCATGGAGCGCCGCGTCGACATCCGCTTCTCCCTTCCGGAGTCCATGGCGGGAAACTTCTGAGTCAAAGGGGCACGGCGGACAACAAATCCGCATATCCCTTCGCCTTCAAGCCGCACTACATAAGCGTGAGTGGATCGCAAATCCACTCACGCAACTCCAAGCTGATAGAAACCCTGTTGTATTTGCGGGCGCCTTGCGCCCGCCTTTTTGCCTAACCCCTGCAACTTCGTGCATGATTCTCCGCCAGAAAGGAATTAAGTCGGGATTTGTCATGAGTGCAACCATCGCCATTGTCGAAGATGAACGCGCTATCGCAGAAAACTACCGCGATGCTCTGCGCCGCCACGGTTACCGGGTCGATTTATACAGCGCCAGGATTGAGGCCATGGATGCTTTTCGCCAGCGGCTGCCGGACCTGGCCGTGATCGATGTTGGCCTGGGCAGCGAGGTGGAGGGCGGTTTTGAGCTCTGCCGGGAATTGCGCGCTATGGCGCCGAGCCTGCCAATATTATTTCTCACCGCCAGGGACTCAGAGCTGGATATTATTTCCGGACTGCGCCTGGGGGCTGATGATTACCTCACCAAGGATATCTCCCTACCCCATATGCAGGCGCGAATTAACGCCCTACTGCGCCGCGTTAGCGTGCTGCGAGATCAAAACGATGAAGGCGAGAGCTTAACTCAGGGAAAGCTATGGCTGGATATTTCCAGGCTCCATTGCCACTGGGATGAGCAACCCGTGGACCTGACCGTGACCGAATTCTGGATTGTCCACGCCCTGGCCAAAAGGCCCGGTCACGTTAAATCCCGCAGCCAACTTATGGAAGCGGCCCGCGTAGTGCTGGATGACAACACCATCACCTCTCACGTCAAAAGAATCAGGCGCAAGTTCCAGGCGCTGGACACCGAGTTTAATGCCATAGGAACCGCCTACGGCATGGGGTATCGCTGGCAGCTGTAAACCGCCATCGGGCGAACAATTTCAAAAATTTAAGTATGAACCTACGCCGCCAACTCTTGCTCGTCAGCCTTGTCGCACTCACCCTGCCCTGGGCCGGCTGCCAGTACCTCCGCCAGGTGGACGCCGCCCTAGCACAAGGCCAGATCCAGGCAATCGAGGCAACTGCGGCGGCAATTGCCGCGCGCTTGGCCAGCGCCCCCCAACTTATCGCTCCAGATCCTCAGCGCCTTTCACGCCCACCAGGGGCTCAGCTCTACCTGAATCCCCTATCTCAAGCTCCGAGAGTCGACGGCTATGGCGATGAGTGGCGAGCGCAGCAACTGGAGCCCAGAGCCCTTGAGGACGGGCAGCTATCCCCTATGGCCCAGGTGACGCTGGGGCAACTGGATAAGCAAGTCTACCTGCTTCTCACTGTTTCGGACTCAACTCCCGCCTACCGGGACCCCCGCACAGGCCTGATCGCTGGTGGTGACACCGTAGAGCTGTTTACCGCTGACCGGCACTACATCCTGCCCGTCGCCAGCCAGGGGACCGCCAGCGCCTTGTGGCACAACCCGAGAGAGGGCCGCTACGAGCGTGAGCTGCGCTTAAGGGGCCGCTGGACAACTTCTGGTGCCGGTTACCAATTGGAGCTGGCTCTACCACAAACCCTAACCGGTGGAGCCCTCGCTATCCGTATTCACGACAGGGCAAACAGCAGTGGTTCCTCACCGACTCGAAGCGCCAGCACACTTCCGGCAGATGGTCACCCAGGGCGCTTGGTAAGCCCTCTGCCAGACCTTCAAAGAGAACTCGACCACTTTGCGCGCCCTGGACTGCGCCTCGCAGTAGTGGATAGCGAGGGGTTTCTTCTTGCCAGCAACGGACAACTACAGCTGGCAGATTCCGAGAGCAATTCGTGGCTGAGAGACTGGGCTTATCGCAAATTGCTTTCCAGAGAGGATTTGCCACAGCTGCCGGAAAATAGCTTGCCTCTTGCGACGCCTGACAGCCGTGGCACCCGGGAGCAATGGTATTCAGGACCACTGCAATCCCGAATTGGTGCGGTGAGTGTGCCCGTTATCACCCGGGTCGACGAAGTGGTTGAGCGGCCACTTCTGGGGCAAGTCGTCGTCCTGCAATCTGGCGAAGCGATGCAATCAGTCACCGAGGGAGCAGCCCACCGGTTGTGGTTGATCAGCTGCGCCGCGGCCGCTATCGCCCTGCTCTTCCTTTTGGGCTACGCCAGCTGGCTTTCCTGGCGCGTGCGCAAGCTACACCAGGCCGCCCGCAACGCAGTAGATTCCAGCGGCAAACTGCGCGGCAACTTTCCCCATTCAAAGGCAAGCGATGAACTGGGAGACCTAAACCGGGCCTTCGCCAGCCTGCTCGCAGAACTGGACCAATATCACCAGTACCTGCGCACTCTCGCCAGTAAGTTGTCACACGAGCTACGCACACCGCTGGCAGTGGTTCGCTCATCCCTGGATAACCTCTCCGCCGGAGAACTCGACGACCACAGCCGCCGCTATGCAGAGCGGGCTATGGATGGCAGTGCAAGGCTGTCGGGGATTCTCAACAGTCTATCCGCAGCCAGCAATCTTGAAACCAGCATCCACCAAGCGGAGCGGGAGCCTTTCGACCTGGCAGACCTGCTTGAAGTCATGACACAGTGCTATGGCGATGCTCACAGCGAACACCAATTTACTCTGAACAAACCCACTGGGGAGCTAGCCTGCCACGGCGCACCGGAGTTGTTGGCTCAACTACTGGACAAGCTGGTGGATAACGCTTGCAGCTTCGCCCCCCAAGGCAGTGAAATTTGCCTGTCAGTAGCAACAAACAGAGATATGTACCTGATCACAGTAGGCAATGACGGCCCTCTGCTCCCGGAAGGTTACGCTCACAAGCTATTTGACTCTCTCGTTTCTGTGCGCAGTCAAGGCGATAATGCCGGCCACCTGGGGCTGGGACTGCATATCGCCAAACTGATCGCAGACTTCCACGGAGGCTCCCTAAAAGCCCGAAACCGCAGCGACGGCAGCGGTGTAGAGTTCAGCCTGGAGTTGCCGACCGGGTAACCGCCGTTGTGGATTGACAACATATCTGCACCGAGACGCCCGCTATGGTTGACAAACAACCAACTGTGGGGATAATGTCGCGTCCCGATCGGGCCCCAGGGCCTGTTAGTTACAGATTTATAGATTCCAGACAGGAGCAACCGGTGGCCAACTCACCTCAAGCGAAGAAACGCGCGCGCCAGAACGACAAGCGCCGCATGCACAACGCCAGTCTGCGCTCCATGGTGCGCACCTACATCAAGAAGGTAGTTGCGGCCATCGATGCCGGCGATGCGGAAAAAGCAAAAACTGCGTACGCAGAAGCAGTTCCCGTTATTGACCGTATGGCAGACAAAGGCATTATTCACAAGAATAAAGCCGCTCGTCATAAGAGCCGTCTGAACGCTCAGATCAAAGCTCTGGCCGCCTAATCCCTTAGGCAGCAGACACAAAAAAGCCCCGCATTGCGGGGCTTTTTTGTATTCGGAACTTGCCAATTCAGAGCAGGATCAGGTTATCGCGGTGAATCAATTCATCGTCATCCCGATACCCTAAAAGGTCGGCAAACTTCTCCGATGACTGCCCCAGAATCCGACCGCTCTCACTACTGTCATAATTGACCAGGCCCCGCGCTATCTCGCGACCTTCAGCATTCCTGCAAGACACCAGATCCCCCCGCCTGAAATGCCCTTCAACGGCGGTAACCCCCACCGGCAACAGGCTGCTACCGCTCCCAGTCATAGCCACTTCGGCACCGGCATCCACTAACAGGGTTCCGCGCACCTGTAACTGTCCAGCGAGCCAGCGCTTACGCGCCGCCAGGGGATCTGCCTCTGGCAGCAACAGGGTACCCAACTGCTCGCCGGCACAGACTTTATCTATCACCGCCTCCAAGGCCCCGCCAGCGATCACTGTGCGAGCTCCTGAGCGCGCTGCCAACTGCGCTGCGCGCACCTTGGTGGTCATACCACCACGACCCAGACCGCTGCGGGAATCCCCCGCCATCTCGAGCAGCTTGGGATCAAGCGCAGATGCCTCACTAATTAATTCTGCTTCGGGGTTATCGCGGGGATCTTTAGTAAACAGCCCATCCGCATCGGTCAAAATCAGCAGCGCATCTGCCTCAACCAGATTTGCAACCAGGGCCGCCAGGGTATCGTTATCGCCGAAACGTATTTCGTCAGTCACTACCGTGTCATTTTCATTCACGATAGGCACAGCCCCCAGTGACAGGAGCGTGCGCAAGGTGCTGCGAGCATTCAGGTAGCGAGTGCGATTGGAAAGGTCATCGTGATCCAACAGGATCTGAGCGCTGCGAATATCAAAACGGCTAAAAGCCTGCTCATAGACCTGCACAAGATGGCTCTGCCCTACAGCAGCAGCCGCTTGTAACTGGTGGATAGACTCGGGCCGGCGACACCAGCCCAACCGATCCATTCCGGCCGCAACAGCACCGGATGAAACCAGAACCACTTCGATTCCTTGACGGCGCAAATCAGCCATCTGTGCAACCCAGGCAGAAATGGCAGCGGTATTCACACCTCGACCATTATCTGTCAGAAGGGCGCTACCAATTTTTACCACCCACCGCTGGGCCTTGGTCAACGCCTGCCGGGACACTGTTGCGGAGTCCATGTTCCCCCCCCCCCTCAGGACAAGATAACTATTGAGCGAGCCAGGCTAACTCGGCAACTGCTCGCTCCATGCCATTTAAGAGCGATACTCGACATCCACATCGTGGTCGTCGTCATCATCCCAATCCTCGTCGTCATCCACCTGCCCCTTGGCCGCTTTGCGCTTGGCGCGATGACTCTGTCTCAACTCTTCGATTCGCTCGCGAGCTTCGCGCTGCATTTGGCGCTGCGCTTCCAGCTCCGCCACAGCCAAGTCGGGATCTCGCTCCTCAATTTCCTGGCGCTCTTCCAGGTAGTCCATCAAGCGTCCACCGAGGGCATCGGTACCCTCTTTGCGAATAGCTGCCACACGGAACACAGGCCCTTCCCAACCCAGGGCATCCACTACCGCCTGGCAGCGCTCTTCCAGCTCCGCAGCGGGAACCAGGTCGGTCTTGTTCAATACCAGCCAGCGCTCACGCCCGGCCAGGGTAGGGCTAAAGGTGGACAGCTCGCGCTCAATGGCTCGGGCATTCTCCACCGGATCAGAGCCATCAAAGGGAGCCAGGTCAACCAGGTGCAACAAAACACGACAGCGAGTTAAGTGCTTGAGGAAGCGAATCCCCAGCCCTGCACCTTCGGCTGCACCTTCAATCAGGCCGGGAATATCTGCAATCACAAAGCTTCGATGCTTCTGAACCTGCACCACCCCCAAATTTGGTACCAGGGTAGTAAAGGGGTAGTTGGCCACTTTCGGTTTGGCCGCAGAGACGGCGCGAATAAACGTGGATTTACCCGCATTGGGCAGTCCTAGCATGCCCACATCTGCCAGAACCTTCAGCTCGAGCTTGAGGCTGCGCATCTCACCCTCAGTGCCGTGCGTGGTCTGACGCGGCGCACGGTTAGTACTGGACTTGAATCGGGTATTACCCAGGCCGTGGAAGCCCCCCTGGGCCACCAGCTGACGCTCACCGGCTTCGGTCATATCGCCGATAGTCTCGCCGGTATCCGCATCAATGATCGTGGTGCCCACCGGCACCTTAAGGACCAGGTCCTCACCCTTGGCGCCAGTACAGTTGCGCCCTCGACCCGGCTGGCCACTCTCAGCGGCGTAGCGGGGCTGGTAGCGATAATCCACCAGGGTGTTCAGGGAATCATCAGCTTCCAGGTACACGGAGCCGCCATCGCCGCCGTCACCGCCATCCGGACCACCCTTCTCAACAAATTTTTCCCGGCGAAAGCTCAGGCAGCCATTGCCGCCCTTGCCTGCCTGCACAGAGATGGGCGCCTCATCGACAAACTTCATAATCACTCCACCGCCACAGCGGTTGTCTCATCCGGTGCGCAGATACGCGCACTATCATCATACCAGCCGACAAGCCGCCTCCTGTGGGCAACTGCCACCCTAACTTCCCGTCGCGGTCTTTTTGCGACTTTTCCAACAAAAAAGCCCCGCAATAGCGGGGCTTTTTATGAAGCTTGGGCTAATGACCGCTTAAGCAGTTTCGATAGAAACGAACTTGCGGTTGTTGGGGCCCTTAACTTCAAACTTCACAACGCCGTCCGCAGTGGCGAACAGGGTGTGGTCTTTGCCCATACCAACGTTAACACCGGCGTGGAACTTGGTGCCACGCTGACGAACGATGATGTTGCCTGCTGCTACAGACTGGCCGCCAAAGCGCTTCACGCCCAGGCGTTTACTCTCGGAATCGCGACCATTTCGCGTACTACCGCCAGCTTTCTTATGTGCCATGAGTCGTTACTCCTCTCTTATGCCTTGATGCCAGTGATTTTAACTTCGGTGTACCACTGACGGTGGCCCTGGCGCTTCATGGAGTGCTTACGACGACGGAACTTGATGATTTTCACCTTCTCGCCGCGGCCGTGGCTTACCACTTCAGCAGTTACTTTAGCGCCATCTACAATAGGAGCGCCAATGCTGATCTTGTCGCCATCGACAACCATGAACACTTTATCAAAATCAATGGATTCGCCAGTTGCTACTTCCAGCTTCTCCAGGCGAAGTACTTCGCCTTCTTCTACACGGTGTTGCTTGCCACCGCTCTCAAAAACAGCGTACATATTTCTATGCTCCGGTAAGGACGACACGAAGCAGCGGGAGGACCAGTAAGTCACTGCTCCGCATTTCGGGAGCTTGCGCCGTGTGTTTAACATCTATTCGCCAAAAGGCCCGCAGACGACCCAATAGCCGCAAAGAGCCCGCAATTGGCGGGGCGCAGATTCTAATCAATTCGCCGGGTTGATACAATAGCGCCCCTTCGCCTTCCGGCCCCCGGGAGGCCCCTGTCTAGTCGTATAAGGAACTCTCACATGCTGCCTTTTCACCGGGTCGCCGCCGAAGACTTTGCTGCGGTTAACCAGCGCATTCTCGATCAACTGCACTCGGACGTTCCCCTGGTGGAAAATATAGGTCACTACCTGGTCGAAGCCGGGGGGAAGCGCCTGCGCCCACTACTGGTACTGCTTTGTGCCAAAGCTTGCGGCTATCAGGGTGAGAACCATATCGATCTCGCCACCATTATCGAGTTTATTCACACTGCTACCCTACTGCACGACGATGTTGTAGACACCTCTGACATGCGCCGCGGCCGCCTTACCGCCAATGCCAAGTGGGGCAATGCCCCCAGCGTACTCGTGGGAGATTTCCTCTATTCCCGCGCCTTCCAGATGATGGTTGCCCTGGAAGACATGAACATCATGGCAATTCTCTCAGAAACCACCAACACCATCGCAGAGGGTGAAGTACAGCAGCTGGTCAACGCCGGTGATCCCGCAGTAAGCGAAGAGAATTACTTCACCGTTATCCACAAAAAGACCGGCGCACTGTTTGAAGCCGCCTGTGAAACTGCGGCCGTATTAGCCAACTGCTCAAGTGAAGAACAAACTGCACTGAAACTCTACGGTCGACACCTGGGACTCGCCTTCCAGCTGGTTGATGACGCTCTCGATTATCGCGGTAATTCGGAAGAACTGGGTAAAAATGTTGGGGATGACCTGGCGGAGGGCAAACCGACCCTGCCCTTGATCTACACCATGGCCAACGGCAGCAAGGACCAGGCACTGCTGGTAAAAACTGCAATTGAACAGCGCAGTGCGGAAAAGCTCAGTGAAATAGTAGAGGCCATTGAAGCCTGCGGTGCTCTGGATTACACCATGGATCGTGCCCGGGCCGCTGTAGAAGACGCCAAAAAGCAATTGGCCTTTATGCCCGAGAGCGAACAAAAAACCGCCCTGCAGCAATTGGCGAGTTTTGCTATAGAGAGAAACGTCTAGAAGTAAATGCTGCTCGGGCTATATCGATAGCACGGGCAGCGCCGCTACCTTAAGCACAATGCGAAACAACGCAGCTCCCCCCTCGAGCAGCTACCAAACCTGACCAGCCTCCAAGCTTTATTCGTATCTATTTCCCGCTACCCCTCCAACATTGGGTACGATTGTTCCTCTTGTTATTTCAAGCGCCAACACCAATTCCTCAGGGGCAAAAATAACGAGAAGAATATAATTGGTATGGAGAGATCAGCACATGAGAAGCTCTACTGCGCTTTATCAGCTTAGAAATTACCCGGAAATGTTCTTAAAAAATAACCTGGTGAGGATTACCGGTACAAAAGATACTGGAGTCATGGATTATCAATTCGGGACCTACACCATGGGCATGGGCGCACCTGGTATCGATAGCGCCAATGAAATTTTTGCTTTCCACCGCCAAGGGGTCTTTATCGAAGATCCGCAAACAATCAAGGTCCACCATATTCGTATGATCGATTGGGATGAAGACCTTGCCCTAGATCGCCTTGAGCCCTACCAAATGCGCAGCGGTGCCGACATTATGATTACCGGGCAACTCAGTGACTGCTGTTTCTGTATTGGCGGGCGCAATGCGAATATGCCGGCCGTTGCCCATGTTCGCCCGAGGAAAAAACAGGGACTCAATGGCAAGGCCACACACAATGAAATTATCAATCGGGGAAAGTTCAGGTTTTTAGGTAACGTCACAAAATCCCTTGGGCGCTCAACCCTAAGGCCCCACCATCATCTCTACTCCGACTACGCCTATGTTATTGGAGTACGGGTTAAGAACCAGTGGCAAATCTTCGCTCAACACGTAAAGACTCCCAAAGGCCCCATCCAAGCTGTCACCCGACTCTTATAATTTCTTCCATAAAACCAGATAAATAACTTTGAGTACCCCCAAACCAAAAAGCCCCGCAGTTGCGGGGCTTTTTAATAATAAAAAACGAGTATTAACCGATAAGCTGAAGCAGCTCCTCTGTTTTCTCCCGCATTAATTCCTCACTTCCCCGGGATTCAACATTCAAGCGAACAACCGGTTCAGTATTTGACATACGCAAATTAAAACGCCACTCGGGGTAAGCGATACTCAACCCATCCACGTGCTCAACGCTGTCAGCTGCAGGTCCATACTTTTCCTCTGCCGCCTTTAACAGTGCTGCAGCATCCTGAACCTTAGAGTTAATCTCTCCCGAACAGGGGAAAGCAGCCATGCGCTCACCAACAAGCTGTGACAGCGATTTACCACTGCGACTTACCAACTCAGCGACTAATAACCATGGAATCATACCGCTATCGCAGTAGGCAAAATCCCGGAAATAATGATGCGCACTCATTTCACCGCCATAAATGGCATCTTCCTTGCGCATACGCTCTTTAATAAAGGCATGACCAGTTTTACTCTGCACCGGCTCTCCACCCGCAGCGCGGACAATATCCTCGGTATTCCAGAGCAGGCGTGGATCATGAACAACTTTGGCACCGCTGTTTTTTGCCAGGAAAGCTTCTGCCAGCAAGCCAACAACATAGTAACCTTCAATAAAATCACCACTTTCATCGAAGAAAAAGCAGCGATCAAAATCACCATCCCAGGCTATACCAAAATCAGCACCGCTTGCCCGCACTGCCTCGGCAGTAGAATTGCGGTTTTCTGGCAAAATTGGGTTGGGAATACCGTTGGGAAAGTTGCCGTCGGGCTCGTGGTGAACTCGCACAAACTCAAACGGCAGGTGTGGAGCCAGCGCATCAACAACCGCCCCCGCACCACCATTACCCGCATTAACCACCAATTTTAATGGTTTCAATGCAGTATTATCGATATACCCCAATAAGTGCTGCACAAAATCAGCGCGGTGTTCAAAGCGCTGCAAAGTGCCTCTTTGCTCAACCGGAGCAAAGTCGTTTTCTTCTGCCAAGCGCTTGATATCCAGTAGACCGGTATCACCACTGATTGGACTACTGCCTGCACGTACAAACTTCATGCCGTTGTAGTCCATAGGATTGTGACTAGCAGTAACACAAATACCGCCGTCAAAGTCCCCGTGGAAATTGGCAAAGTAGACCTCTTCTGTACCACACTCGCCGATATGGAAAACATCGGCACCCGCATCTCGCAATCCATTAACCAGCGCATCAGTTAACTCACCACTGGTAAGCCGAATATCATGCCCAACAACTACTCGACGAGCATTCAGGAACTGGGCAAAGGCACGCCCCACTCGATATGCAACATCGATATTAAGCTCATCGGGAACACGGCCGCGAAGGTCATAAGCCTTAAAGCAAGTCAGCTCACTCACTTGCTTTTCTCCTCAGCAGCTTGCTCTGGCAAATACACATTTTCGTATACATGGTTAGTAGCATCAATAAAGCCTTCTACAGAACCACAGTCAAAGCGGCGACCTTTGAAGGCATAGGCTAATACACAGCCCTGCTGAGCTTGCGCCATCAGCGCATCGGTAATTTGAACCTCACCATTTTTGCCTGGAGGAGTATCTCGGATCAGATCAAAGATATCCGGTGTCAGGATATAACGACCAATAATCGCCATATTACTGGGGGCATCTTCCGCTGCAGGCTTCTCGACCATGTCAGTGACTTGATACAGACCAGGCTTAATTTCATTACCACCGATCACACCAAATTTATGGATCTGCTCCTTCGGCACTTCCTCTACCGCAACAATACTGCAGCGGAATTGCTTATAAAGCTGAACCATTTGCCCCAAAACGCCCATATCTTCATTTAGACACAGGTCATCAGCCAACACGACGGCAAACGGCTCATCGCCAACCAGGCGATGTCCTTGCAAAATAGCGTCACCCAGGCCTCTCATTTCGCCCTGACGCGTATAAGAAAAGCTCGCCCTATCGATCACTTTACGCACTGAGTCCAAGTAACGTTCTTTGCCGGTACCCGCGATCTGGTGTTCCAGCTCAAAGTTGGTATCAAAGTGATCCTCAATTGCGCGCTTGCCTCGCCCTGTGACAAAACCGATCTCGGTCAGCCCCGCTTCTATAGCCTCTTCAACGCCATACTGAACCAATGGCTTATTCACCAGCGGCAACATTTCTTTCGGCATCGCCTTAGTGGCAGGAAGAAAACGAGTGCCATAACCGGCAACAGGAAATAGGCATTTCTTGAGCATTCTGCTCCCCCAATCAATTTAAAACAGCGCACCCCCGCGCAGGGCTGGCAACTTATCATAGCGTCGCTGTGCAAGCACTTACACTCGATAACGTTAAGCTTGGCCCAAAATGTGAATTCCCCCGAGGATAAACACCAAAACTATACGAATAAGATGAGGAATTAATACGCTAAATAGGGGGTATTTGTGAAGACAATTCTCACGCCAGTCACAAAAACCACCTTGACCGACTGGACAAGCGACACAGACCCCTTAGAATGCCCGCTCTTGCAAAAGTGTCCAATCTCAATTGCATAACCACCCACTAACGGGGAAATGATGAGTAATTTTGTACAAAAAAGTGAGTATACCAGAGAGGAGCTCCTGACTTGCTCCCGTGGCGAGATGTTCGGCCCAGGCAACGCCCAGTTGCCGGCTCCCAATATGTTGATGCTCGATCGTATCACCCATATATCCAAGGAAGGTGGTGCTTTCGGCAAGGGAGAGCTGATCGCTGAGCTCGACATTCACCCCGACCTATGGTTCTTCGACTGCCATTTTCCCGGCGATCCCGTAATGCCCGGCTGCCTCGGCCTGGATGCTATGTGGCAATTGTTGGGTTATTTCCTGGCCTGGAAAGGCAACCCCGGCCGCGGTCGTGCACTGGGCTGTGGTGAAGTTAAATTTACCGGCCAAATTCTCCCCACCAGCAAAAAGGTGACTTACCATATTCAGATGAGCCGGATTGTTGAGCGCAGGCTTGTTATGGGTATTGGCGACGGCAGTGTCTCTGTGGATGGAAGAGAAATTTACACAGCAAAGGATCTTCGCGTAGGCTTATTTACCCGTACGGACAATTTTTAAACTCGTTTAAGACTAATACCGGTAGAAACCATCAGTCCTCTGCCGACAAGCTATGCTGGAGATCACTATGCGTCGGGTCGTCATTACCGGAATGGGTATCACTTCCTGTATCGGTACCAACACTAAAGAAGTCACCGAGTCACTGAAAACTGGTCGAAGCGGCATCCGCTTCCAAGAAGAGTATAAGGAGCTCGGCCTGCGCAGCCATGTGGCTGGGCCTGTGGACATCGATTTCAAAGAGCATATCGATCGCAAGCAACTTCGCTTTATGGGCGACGCTGCAGCCTATGCGTACATTGCCATGCGTGAGGCAATCGAGATGTCGGGCCTGCAGGAGGCGCAGATATCTAATCCGCGCACGGGTATCGTGATGGGCTCTGGCGGCACATCCACTCAGCAGATTATTGACGCTGCACATACTCTGAAGGAAAAAGGTGTTCGCCGTGTAGGCGCCTACCGCGTGCCTCAGGTAATGAACAGTACCGTTTCCGCATGCTTAGCCACTCCATTCAAAATCAAAGGGGTGAACTACAGTATTTCTTCCGCTTGCGCTACCAGTGCCCACTGTATAGGGAACGGAGCTGAGCTTATCCAGATGGGTAAGCAGGATGTAGTGTTTGCTGGCGGTGGTGAGGAACTTGCCTGGAGTTTGACTCACTTGTTTGACGCTATGGGCGCCCTCTCAAGCAAATATAACGATACTCCGACAAAAGCATCACGCCCCTACGATGCCGATCGCGATGGCTTTGTGATCGCCGGTGGTGGTGGCTGTCTGGTGCTCGAAGAAATGGAACACGCCGTGGCTCGCGGTGCGACCATCTATGCGGAGCTGACCGGTTACGGCGCAACTTCCGATGGTTACGATATGGTTGCTCCAAGCGGTGAAGGCGCCACCCGCTGCATGCAGCAGGCTCTGGCCGGAATGGACGGAAAAGGCCTGCAGGGTAACGTGGATTATATCAATACCCACGGCACCTCTACGCCTGTAGGTGATGTCGCCGAATTGAAGGCCATGCGCGAAGTCTTCGGGGATACAGTGCCGGCATTCGCCTCTACCAAATCTCTGACAGGCCACTCTCTGGGAGCTGCAGGGGTTCAGGAGGCCATTTACAGCCTGCTGATGATGCAGAATAACTTTATTGCTGCATCAGCTAATGTAGAGAACCTCGACCCCGCTGCGGAAGGCATGGACCTTGTCCGCCAGCTGCGTGAGACTGAAGTCAAACGGGCTATGTCCAATAGCTTTGGCTTTGGCGGAACTAATGCTTGCCTGATATTCGATAAAATCTAATCGAAATAAAAAGGGCGCCGCGAGGCGCCCTTTTTATTGACTGCACAACAGAAACCAAACTATTCCGGAGTCGCGTGCAAGCGCTCCAACCACAGCTCAACCTGGCGTGTCAGTCCCTGTCTCCAGCTCCGCTGCTGAACACCAAAGACATCCCGCAACTTGCCACATGAAAGTACTATGCTGCGATCCCGCTTCTCAGCCTCATCCCCTAATGAAGTAAATTGCGCAAAGCGCTCTTCATCGTAAAAAGCCTGGGCGCGCTCGACCACCTCCAGGGCAAACTCCATCGCTGTGCAGCTATCAGAACTACCGTAGTGGTAAACACCTCCTGCCTTAGCCCCGCTAGCGAGCTGCTGGGCAACCGCCACTGCGACACGAGCCATATCCACCACTGTTACTGGGTTGCCGCTGTTCCTTCCATCCAGGGCTAAAGGCTCCCCAGACACAAAGTTGCGTAAAATACGCCCTAACAAGGCATCCTGACCACTATCCACCATCCAGCCAAAACGCAAAATCGTCAGGTTTTGCAGCCCATTAAAGGCATCTTCGCAAGCCAGCCATTCGCGTCCACTCGGGGACTGCGGTTCTGCGGGCTCATCCTCGTCATAGCGGCGGCGCTCACCACCAGAAAAAACTTGGTAGGATGAGAGGTGAATAATATGTCCACAGGGTGCAGCACAAAGCCGCTTACTCACCAGCAGTGACTCCGGCATGCCTCGATTGTCGGCACAGGCGGAGGCATTAATCACAATTGAGCCCGGTCTCAATTGATCGATTTCCCCGGGGGTCAACTGCTGTACGCGAAAGCCTGCGCGCTGCAGTCTTTTTTGCAGCGCGCCATCAACCTCATTACCAGCTGTGATAATGGCGACGGTATCCGGCATATAACCTGTATTCAATTCAGACACTGGTAAATCCAGTTCTTAGAACGGGATATCGTCATCAAAGCTATTATCGAAACCACCGGCAGGACCTTGGTTCGGCTGTTGCTGGGGCTGCTGGTTAGCTGGTGCCATCGGTGAGGGAGCGGTACGCCCCTGCCCGTATGCCTCCTGGCCGCCCTGCTGCTGGTAGCCACCCTGAAAACCGCCGCCCTGTTGGTCAAAACCGCTGGAACCACCCATCGGCTGGCCGCCACCCATTTGGCCACCTGCGGCTGCGCCCATTCCAGCGCCACCCATACCCTGACCAAAGCCGCCCTGCTCACCGCGACCGTCCAGCATCTGCATTTCGCTGGCAACGATTTCAGTGGTGTAGCGGTCCTGGCCGGAATTCTTATCCTGCCACTTACGGGTGCGTAGAGAGCCCTCTACATAAACTTTGGCCCCCTTGCGCAGGTACTCACCGGCGATCTCAGCCAGGCGGTTAAAAAATACTACGCGATGCCACTCGGTGCGCTCCTGCTGCTGGCCAGTCTGCTTGTCTTTCCAGCTCTCACTGGTAGCCAGGCTGATGTTGGTAACAGCACCGCCACTCGGCATATATTTGGTTTCCGGGTCATTCCCCAGATTACCGATCAGAATTACTTTATTAATACCCCTGGCCATGGCCCTCTCCTCTCGTCAACCCGGGCTCCACCCGGGGCAATAAACTATTTAAACAATCAATTAATCTATCAAGTGTTATGAAATACCGTCAGTGCTGCATTGCACCATCGGTAAATATTGTATTTTTATCCAGTAGGATACAATAGCGGCTCAGTGTTAGTAAGCGCTACCTTCACGCTCTCTCGCGCAAACCCCACCACAGCAACATCCATAGCAGCAGCACCGCCAAACCCAGAGCAGCAACTGCGGAAGCGCCCCCCAGACCGAACAGCAGGCCACCCAGGCTACCGCCGACAAAGGTGCCAAAGAACTGTAAAGTCGCGTAGAGCCCCGTAGCTGCGCCCCTCGCTTCCGCCGGAGCCTTCCTGGTTAGCTGCGCCGGCAACAGGGCTTCAAGCAGGTTGAAACCGGTGAAGAACACTGCCAGCAAGACTACCAGCATCCAGGTGCTTACAGACAACAAGGCCGCACTGCCACCGATCAAAGCTAAACAAGCAAAATTAAGCGCAAAAGGCACCCGATCACTTTTCTCTGCCGCCCTCATCATTGGCAACATCACCAGGAAGGTGCCGAGCATGAGTGGCCCATACAGTTTCCAGTGTTCGCTCGCCGGCCAATCCAATCTATCGACTAGCACCAATGGCAAGGCGACGAACAATGCCGTGAGCAACAAGTGGGAGAAAAAGGCCCCAGAAACCAAGCGCCAAACAAGACCACTTTTAACTACCGAACGAAAACCATTGCCATAAACCGCGGGCCGCCGAGCCGCCTCCGGAGTTGGCACCAAGCGCCAAACCAATAATCCACCCAGCAGTGCTAATCCAGCAGTGACCCAGAAAATTGCCGGCAAGCCGCCCACACCGGCCAGCGCCGGCCCCAGGATCACCGCAAGCATAAATGCGACGCCAATAGACGCTCCAATAATCGCCATCGCAATACCGCGCTTTTCATCGCGGGTTAAGTCGGCGACCAGCGCCATCACAGCCGCGGCAATGGCACCACAACCCTGCAGTACCCGCCCCACAATAAGGCCGTAAACCGAATCCGTCAGTGCAGCGATGACACTGCCCAGGGCAAACAGTGCAAGGCCGGTATAAATAACCGGCTTGCGCCCCCAGCGATCGGACAGGAGCCCCAGAGGAATTTGGAGTATCGCCTGACTCAGGCCATAGGCACCCATTGCCAGCCCCAGCAGCATGGGCGTGCTATCGCGATAGCCCTCGCCGTACACAGTGAGAACCGGCAAGACCATAAACAGGCCCAGCATACGAAAGACATACAGGGAAGCCAGCCCACTCAGGGCGCGGCGCTCAATGGAATTCATGCAAATCCCGGAACAGCATCAAATAGGGCGCGCATTGTACAGTGAGCCGCCTCCCGGCTGTAGGGGAAACAGCACAACTTTTATCCACAGCTAGTTACGACCGTACTCATCATCGAGTCGGACAATGTCATCCTCTCCGAGATAACTGCCGGATTGCACCTCAATCAGCTCGAGGGGAATCGTGCCGGGGTTCTCCAAACGGTGCACCACCCCCAGGGGGATATAAGTCGATTGGTTCTCGGTGATCAGGACCTCTTCTTCACCCCGGGTAACTTTCGCAGTTCCCTGCACCACAACCCAGTGTTCAGCGCGGTGGTGATGCATCTGTAGGGATAACTGCTGGCCCGGCTTCACCACGATACGCTTCACCTGAAAGCGTGGGCCCGCATCAATCGAGTCGTAGTAGCCCCAGGGCCTATATACCTTGCGGTGCCTTTGGGCCTCACTGCGGCCGGTGCTCTTGAGGTTACTGACCAGTTTTTTGACTTCCTGGACCCGTTGCCGGTCAGCGATCAGAAGCGCGTCGTCAGTATCGACAACCACCAGGTCGGATACACCGAGAAGGCTGACCAAGCGGCTCTCACCACGCACCAGGCAGCGCTGGGAGTCTTCTAGCAACACATCACCCTGAAGCAAATTGTCATTGGCATCGCGTTTTGCCAACTCCCACAGCCCCTGCCAGGAACCCACATTGCTCCAACCAGCATCCATCGGCACAACCGCAGCGGACTCAGTCGGCTCCATTACTGCGTAATCCACAGACTCATCTGCGCAGGCTGCAAAGGCCTCTCTATCCACCCGGGTAAAATCCAGGTCTCTAGCAGCACTCTGATAGGCACTGCGGCAGGCTGTGAGAATATCTGCACGGTAACGCTCCAACTCCTCCAGATAGCGGGAGGCGCGGAACAGGAACATGCCACTGTTCCAGGAGTATTCCCCGGATGCCAGGTAAGATTCAGCGGTTTCAGTGTCCGGCTTTTCGACGAACTCCGCCACTTTCCAAGCAGTTTCCGCCAATTTATCCCCGCGCCGAATGTAGCCGTAGCCGGTCTCCACCCGGGTCGGCACAATACCAAAG
Organism: Microbulbifer sp. ABM4_008; assembly: GCF_056311705.1. Taxonomy (NCBI): domain Bacteria; kingdom Pseudomonadati; phylum Pseudomonadota; class Gammaproteobacteria; order Cellvibrionales; family Microbulbiferaceae; genus Microbulbifer; species Microbulbifer sp. ABM4_008. The sequence continues at coordinate 4,340,422 of NZ_CM149970.1, forward strand.
GTGACCAGATGCCCCTGCTCAGCCAAGGCTCGGGCCGACTCTACAGACTCCTGAAAATTTGCCTCGTCGGAAACGGCGTGGTCTGCCGGTAATACCAGCAGCAAAGGGTCAGCTCCTGACTCCAGTGCTGCCAGGGCAGCCAGGGCAATAGCCGGTGCAGTATTGCGCGCGCAGGGCTCCAGTAAAATGGACTGGGCTCCGTGGCCGATTTCCTGCAATTGCTCGGCAGCGGCAAAACGATGCTCTTCGTTGCATACCAGGATCGGCGCCTGTAATGGCTCAATGCCCTCCAGGCGCCTTACGGTTGCCTGTAACATCGTTTCACCACCGATAAGGGGTAAGAACTGTTTAGGGTAGGCCTCGCGAGAGAGTGGCCACAGGCGCGAGCCAGTGCCACCACAGAGAATCACAGGAATCATCGAATGCTATCTGCCTGAATGTCGGGTATTGCGAAAGACAATTTTCGCACATCAGGTGGCGAGTTTATACTTGACTGTTTTTCCGGCACCGCAGTTGTGATCGCCCCGCGCGGAGCAAGTCCGAGGCCCGGCCCAGTATTAGCAGCATATAGGTAGAGCGTGGACACGATTTATGTAAGGGGTGCTCGCACCCACAATCTGAAGAATATCGATCTGGACATTCCCCGCGATAAACTGATCGTTATCACCGGCCTGTCCGGTTCCGGCAAATCTTCCCTGGCCTTTGACACCCTCTACGCAGAGGGGCAGCGCCGCTACGTGGAATCACTCTCCACCTACGCCCGTCAATTCCTGTCGATGATGGAAAAGCCGGATGTGGATACCGTCGAGGGGCTATCACCGGCTATTTCAATCGAGCAGAAGTCCACCTCACACAACCCCCGCTCCACTGTGGGCACCATCACAGAGATCTATGACTACCTGCGGCTGCTATTTGCCCGGGTTGGAGAACCCCGCTGCCCCGAGCACGACGAACCCCTGCAAGCCCAGACAATCAGCCAGATGGTGGATCAGGTACTGGCTTTACCGGAAGGCAGCAAGATTATGTTGCTGGCGCCGGTAGTTCGCGATCGAAAGGGTGAGCACCAGCACGTATTTGAACAATTGCGCCGGGACGGATTTGTGCGGGCACGGATCGACGGGGTTATCTGCGACCTGGACGACACCCCCAAGCTGGATAAGCGCCGCAAGCACACCATTGAGGTGGTGGTAGACCGCTTTAAGGTGCGTGAGGACCTGCAACTGCGTTTGGCGGAGTCCTTCGAAACTGCCCTTAATCTCACCGACGGTATCGCCTCCATCAGTTTTATGGATGGAGACCAGGAAGATCGCCTCTTCTCTGCCCGCCACGCCTGCCCCGTCTGTGATTACTCACTGGATGAGCTGGAACCGCGCCTGTTCTCCTTCAACAACCCCGCGGGTGCCTGCCCCAGCTGTGACGGCCTGGGCGTCAAACAGTTCTTCGATGAAGACAAGGTAATTATCGATTCGGAAAGCAGTATTTCCGAGGGCGCCATTCGCGGTTGGGACAGACGCAACATTTACTATTACCACATGCTCGACTCCCTCGCCGAGCACTACGGTTTCGATCTGGATAAGCCCTGGAAAAAATTACGCAAAGCCCACCGCAAGGTTATCCTGCAGGGCAGTGGCGACGAAGAGATAGACTTCAGCTACGTCAATGATCGCGGCGATGTCACCGTGCGCCAGCACACCTTCGAGGGCATTATCCCCAACTTCCAACGCCGCTATCGGGATACCGAGTCCCAATCGGTACGGGAGGAGTTAGCCAAGTATCTGAGTACCCAAAAGTGCCCAGAGTGCCACGGTACCCGCCTGCGCCGCGAGGCCCGTCATGTCTTTGTGGATAACCGCACCCTGGCGCAAATTACTGAGCTGCCTGTAGGCGATGCGTTCGAGTATTTCGACCATGAGCTGGCTTTTAAAGGCGCCCAGAAAGAGATTGCCGATAAGATTCTCAAAGAGCTGCGCGATCGATTCCGCTTCCTCGTCGATGTCGGCCTGAATTACCTGACCCTAAACCGCAGTGCAGAAACCCTCTCCGGCGGCGAAGCGCAGCGCATTCGCCTCGCCAGCCAGATCGGCGCCGGCCTCGTGGGCGTAATGTATATTCTCGACGAGCCCTCTATCGGCCTACACCAGCGGGACAACGAGCGCCTGCTCAACACCCTTACCCACCTGCGCGATATCGGCAATACGGTTATTGTGGTGGAGCACGATGAGGATGCCATTCGCAGTGCCGACTTTATTGTCGATATTGGCCCCGGTGCCGGTGTCCATGGCGGAGAGGTCGTGGCAGCGGGCACCGCCGATAAAATTACCAAATGCAAGAAGTCCCTAACCGGTCAGTACCTCTCCGGCAAAAAGAAAATTGCCGTACCGGAAGAGCGCTACGTACCCGCCCCGGACTACTTGTTGCGTCTCGAAGGGGCCAGTGGAAATAATTTACAGGACGTCGATCTGGAGATCCCAGTAGGATTATTTACCTGTGTAACCGGTGTATCTGGCTCTGGTAAGTCCACCCTGATTAATACAACCCTCTATCCACTTGCCGCCACTGCACTTAACAAAGCAACAACCCTTAAGGCCTCTCCCTATAAAGAAGTGCACGGCCTGCAGCACTTCGACAAATGCGTGGATATTGATCAGAGTCCTATCGGGCGCACTCCTCGCTCAAACCCAGCAACTTATACCGGTATTTTTACCCCAATTCGCGACTTGTTTGCCGGCACCCAGGAAGCCCGCTCACGGGGCTATAAACCTGGACGCTTCAGCTTTAACGTCAAGGGTGGGCGCTGTGAAGCCTGCCAGGGCGACGGGGTGATTAAGGTGGAAATGCACTTCTTGCCGGATGTCTATGTACCCTGCGATACCTGTCACGGTAAGCGCTACAACCGCGAGACCCTGGAAGTGCACTACAAGGGCAAGAATATCCACGAAGTATTGGAAATGACCGTGGAAGATGCACGGGAATTCTTTGACCCTGTGCCTGCAATCGCGAAGAAGTTGCAAACCCTGATGGATGTAGGCCTCTCCTATATCAAGCTGGGCCAGGCTGCCACCACTCTCTCAGGCGGTGAAGCCCAGCGGGTAAAACTCTCCCGCGAACTATCCAAACGGGATACTGGGCAAACCCTGTACATCCTCGACGAACCGACTACCGGCCTACACTTTGCCGATATCCAATTACTGCTGGATGTTCTGCATCGCCTGCGCGATCACGGTAATACCATCGTAGTGATCGAACACAATCTGGACGTGATCAAAACTGCAGACTGGATTGTAGACCTGGGCCCGGAGGGTGGCTCTGGTGGCGGACAAATTATTGCCACGGGGACACCTGAGGATGTTGCAGAAATGGACATTTCCCATACCGGGCGTTTTCTTAAAACCATGCTGAACTGATTGAACAAGAAAGGATGCCAACCTATAGATCGGCATCCTTTCTTGCTCAGCTCACTTAAAAATAACCAGTAGATAGGTGCGACAAGATATGAAGTTATTCAATCGCGATCGCTTAAATTTAGTGATCGCGGTAAGTGCAATTATGATTTCTCTGGCATCCTTTTATGCCACCTATTTACAAGCCAGAGCTGCCAACCAACAAGTCAAAATAATGACAATGCCGGTTATCCAGTTCAGCCATGGAAACTATGATGAGAAGAGAAATCAGAATAGGATCACTTTTAATTTTCACAATGCTGGAGCTGGCCCAGCCATCCTAAAATCCGTTAGTTTTAAATATAGAAATGTAGAATACTCAAGCACCCATGATTTTTTGCAAGCCTGCTGTCAGGAGGAGCATAAAATGATGAAAAATAAATTTAATAGAAACCATAGAAATCACCACCCACCCCTTGATGAAGGCTTTCAAAGCTCTTCAGAAATAAATGAAGTTATCATTCCCGCACAATCTGAGTATCCTTTCTATTCGTTAAGTCGTGGCACTGCAACTTCTGAACTATGGGAAAAAATTAATCAAGAAAGATGGGAACTTTCGGTTTCCGCCTGCTTCTGCTCACCGCTGGGAAATTGCTATGAGTCAAATTCAAAGAAAATTTCAATGGAAGTCAGCCAGTGCCCTAACAATTAACCACTTTAATAGGCGGGTTCTTAGCGTTAAAACGCATTCGAAATATATTACAGGCAGGATGCCACAGTGAATATTGATATCAACTGCGATCTGGGTGAAGGTGCTGATTTGCGCAGCTGTGACAGGGACGCCCAAATCATGCCGTTTATTTCCCGCTGCAATATAGCTTGCGGCGGCCACGCTGGCACCCCCGAGATCATGGATAGATCAATCGAAAATGCCCTTAAAAACAGCTTGAAAATTGGCGCGCACCCCAGCTACCCCGATTGGGGAAATTTTGGCCGCAAATCTCTAGTTATTCCTCAAAATAAATTACTCGACTCTCTTTGCACACAGGTAAACCAACTAGAAAATATCGCGCGCAGCCTAGGAGCAAGGCTAGACCATATTAAACTACACGGCGCTCTCTACAATGATACGGAGTCAAACAGAGAACTCGCTAAAAGTATTATTACTCTACTCGACAAAGAATATCCTTCACTGAAAATTATTGGGTTAGCCAACGCTGCCATGCAGCTCGCTGCTGCCAAACAAAATAAAACATTTATTCGCGAAGGATTTATGGACAGGCAATACCTCAGCAAAAACCAACTAGCTCCACGCTCAATGGCGGGTGCTGTTATTGCTGAGACAGGACAGTGCTTAGAGCGGGCTATCTGCTTGGCAAAGGGCTTAAAATTTAACGATTATCATGGCGGCAAATTGCAATTCTCTGTGGATACCATCTGCCTCCACGGCGATAATCCCCAAGCGCCCACTATCGCCAGACAGCTTAATCAACATCTCAATGCAAACGGCGTGAGTATAGCTCGGTGACACACCCTGCCCCCCATATACCACTAGCTATTACCATTAACGGAGATTGTGCAGTAGATATCCGCTTTTCCGGCAAACCATGCAAAGCTCTTAGCCGGACAATTATCGGTTTGAGAGCGGCTCTATTAAATGAAGTTCATCCAGGTATCATTGATATCATTCCTGCATACCAGTGCTTAACTGTTATTTTCAATCCTTCCTTATGGGATCACAAAACCTTATACCAATTACTCACTAAAACTACCGAGGACTTTCTAAACAATCCTGCCCCCTTCACCAGTAGACCACGCATAGTGCGTATTCCCGTATGCTACGAAGAAGGCTTTTCTCCAGACCTTGAGGCATTATCAGAACATACCAAATTATCGTCACAGGAAATCATCAAACGACATACCGCACAACGTTACTTAGTGCATATGTTGGGCTTTACTCCAGGCTTCTTATACCTTGGCGGACTTGACCCAAAGCTATATTGCCCCAGAAAAGAAACTCCCCGAACCAGAATTCCCGCAGGCGCTGTCGGGATAGGTGGAGAACAAACAGGCATCTACCCACAAGCTACACCGGGGGGATGGCAAATTATTGGCCAGACACCCCTTAGTCTTTTTCAACCTGCGGAACCCTCCCCATTTATCGCTGCACCTTTAGATGAAATTGAGTTTTATGCAATAGATTCTCAGCAGTTTCATATGCTCTCGCAGAGTACTAAAAGTGGTTCACCCTAAAAAGGAGGGTCTATGGGTATTCACTTTCTTCGAGCAGGGCTACAGACAAGTATTCAGGACCTGGGTCGTCCAGGCATGATGCACTGTGGAATTCCATGGGGAGGTGCTGCCGACCCACTATCGATGAAAATAGCCAACCTGTTATTAGGAAACCCCTTAGGGCACCCAACCTTTGAGATCACCCTGCTCGGACCTAGAATCGAATTCCTCTGCAATCTCACTATCGCTATAGCCGGAAGCCAATTCAGAGGCTCCTTAAACAACGAATCAATTGATAATTTCCGAACCTATAGGGTTAAACCTGGTGATATTTTGGATATAGCTCAAGCTATTTCCGGTGCAAGAACCTATCTTGCGATTTCCGCCAAGATAGACACACTCAATATCTTAGGTAGCTCTGCAACTCACATTATTAGTAAATTTGGCGCAAATAGTGGCAAGCCGATCACATCTAACGAAGTCATCCACTTTAAAGAAGTCCACACTACAAAAGAAGCTGTGCTAAATAAAAGGTTTCACCTTCACTACTCACCTAATTCAAAGCTACGACTAGTGGCTGGACCAGAGAGCAATTTATTTTCCAAGAAATTTATTGAACACTTTTACGGCTCAACCTATCTGGTTTCTACCCAAAGCAATCGTATGGGCATTCGTCTATCCACTAAAAACAATTCTACAATTCATAAAATTACAAACGGAAAGACACAACTATCATCAGCAGGACTCTATCCCGGCAGCATTCAAGTACCACCCGATGCCAATCCTATTATTTCCTTTATTGAGGGACAGACTATTGGCGGGTACCCCCGAATAGGCCATATTATAAAATCGGAACTTCATCGCCTGGGCCAGCTAGCCCCAAAAAACAAAATCACATTTCAAGAAATAAGCATTGAAGAATCACGCGAAATTTTCAAAAAGAAACAAGACCTAATTAAAAAACTCCAACAGAGCCTGAATCTTAATCACAGGGAGACACTATCCCTTTAATACAAGCATAAACACTATCAGATACAGAACTATTTAGTGCTCAAAAATAACACCATAAAGTATGGAATAAAAATTACGCCAAAATATACAAAATAATTTTAATAAAAGTTTAAATGGAATATTTTTGGGCAAAAACAGAAGAAATATAACAGAAACTCTGTGACCGACAAGTTTCCCCTCATATCTTTCTAGACCAAAACATCATTATTAACTAACCTCATTGGGTTTTACCCAAACAGCGATTTGGACTAGCGTGCAAGTTGATTATCTATAGGGAGCAAATAACCTCCAAACAATTATTGCAGGATCAACAAAGCACACTCCAAAGAGAAAACACACAATACCTTAAGGGGATTAATAATGATAAAAATTCTCCGTGGTTTTATTTCAATACTCTTAGCGAGTTCTCTACTTATCACAGCGCATGCAAATGCAGAACCGGGTGATTACAACTTCTGGACTACTCTAAAGCATTTGTTTGATCCACCCAATGCCGATGCGCCAGTCACCTCACAGCAAGCTGAAGGGATGTATCCACTAACTATGGATGATCCCAGTTTTAATGATGATTTTGATCCTGGCGACTACAACACCTGGCAAAAAATTGATGTACCTACCAGTACAGGTGCCATGTGTGGGAATGGATCACCCTATAAGTTCTTTGTTCACCGTGTTCCAGATACCAGTAACACCATTTTCTATTTTGAGGGTGGTGGGGCATGCTGGGACTATGAAAGCTGCTCAGGACAAGCTGGTATTCGCGGGGCTCGCAACCCCAATGGCATTCCCGATGATTACCTAAGCAATGTGCACTTGTTAGATTTTACAAATTTCGAAAATCTTACTACCGCTGGCGTATCCCCTTTGATTTATACACATCACCCCTACGACCAGTATAAAACTGGCGAGTGGAATATGGTTTATGTACCGTATTGCACAGGGGATATCTACGTAGGCGATAAAACTGAAATATACGAGGATACTACTGGCGAGAACCCCGACCTTATCTGGCACCACAATGGATTACGCAACGTTCAGGCAGTTACTTCCTGGGTGAAAAATAATTTGCAAAAACCGAAGCAGATGCTCGCTGCGGGTTGTAGTGCAGGTAGTATTGGTGCTCTGTTTAATTATTCGAAGTTGCGCGAGGATATGAATGTCGATTATGGCTATCTCCTCGATGATTCAGGCCCTCTCTATCAGGCACCTTTAGACGGGAGTGACAGCACCCAATATCCCTCTTTACCGCTACATAAAGAAGTGCTGCGTTCTTGGACTACCTATACCGCCAATAGCGATGAAAGCTCAGAAAATCCCATCACTATGTTAAAAGCCATAACACCGGGATTCGAAGCCAATCAGCTAGCCTCACTTTATGCAGCGCTTTCCAATAAATTCCCCTCAGATCGACTGGGTATTACGCACTTTCTTGCTGACGGGAATTTTTCATCCTACTCCTACGAGAGATTTTATGAGGATATTTATAATGATCCCGATGCAGACTCCCGTTTAAATAAATTGCGACAGCGCTGGCAGAAAGATACCCATGAAAATTTGATTCCGCTGCTGGATCAAACTAGTAACTGGGGCTATTACTTCCCGATGTTCCGCAATTTAAACGAGAGCCACTGCACAACCATTATCGATTTAAACTATGGTGAGATTGCCGAGCACGGGCTTGAATTAAAAGATTTCCTCGACAACATCGTCAATCATAACGGTGGAGGCATGATTCGGGCATACGAAACCGATGAGGTTTCAGATTATGAGGACAACAGTAACTGGTTCTATGATCTGATCGGCTTGTTTATGTAATTAAAATACCCCCAGCGCTGCCGGTAACTCGCTGGCAGCGCTGAAGTGATAGAAAACCTAACTGCCATATACCGCCTCACGGGCGTCCTGAAGACGTTTACGTAAGTATTCATGTCTACTCATGCCATCGGGAAAGGACGTCATCTGCTGAACTTCCTCAACGATCGAGCGCTCAAGATCCTTATAGGTGGAAAAGCCCGGAACCTCGACATGAGGGTCGTAATCCCTGATCACCGTTTGCGCTTTATCCCGATAAATATTAAATAGCTCTTCAGCTCTTTGGGTGAACTCTGCCTGGTTAAGACTATTTTTTTCCAGCCAGGCCAACTTCATTGAAAGCGCTTCATAGCCTGTAATACGCGATTCCCGCTCTATTTTTTCAATTGCATCCCAGGCCTCTTCACCAGAGAGATTGCCCAGGTCTGCAAAGTAGTCTTTGAGCGCCTGCTTAACATTCTCACGATCCAGATAAGCCTGAACCCGAGGATGATTTAATAACTCTTCGACTTCCCCATGTTCCAGCTGGGACCAGGGTATGCTGTCAGAAATATTCTTTACTAATTCACTATCATCTTTTAGCGGCTCTATCATCTGGCGCACCTTGGCCACACTTGAGCGCACATCAATATCGTAGTGATCAACCCCTACAACGGCGAGCGTTACTGCTCCGGCAAGCAAAATCAGCTTTTTCATAATTAGTTACCGAGCAAATTAGAAATTATGTATTTGTCTGTCGGTAACTATCTAAGCAGAGAATTGGGAGAGCATGAAAGAAAATAACGCCCTCACCAATGAATAGAGTGCCAATATCTTACAGACTGATTAACTAGCCAACCCAGTTAACCGCTTGCTCATCGTCTTTTTTTCCTACACAGGGCTCATCCTTGGTCTTCGGCGCCACATAACCTACCTGTTGCTCACGCGGAAGGTTTGCGTTCTCCCAATTGGAAACCGCTTCTGCGCAGAGGCTGCGTTGCTCAGGGGTTAGCGCAACGCCATTGGGCCATTTTCCAAGTTCAATGGCTCGCTTTAAACTGCCCACAATCTCGGGATTCAAACTCTTTAACAGTTGCTCAAAAGACATACAAAAATCTCCTTATGGCAAAAAAAAGGCCGGTCAAAGACCGGCCTTCCGTAGCGCTATGGCTAATAACGCTTAAGCTTCAGCAGCTTCGTCTTCTACTTGAGGACGGTCTACCAGCTCAACGTATGCCATCGGCGCCTTATCACCAGCGCGGAAACCACACTTCATGATACGGATGTAACCACCAGGACGGGCTTCGTAACGAGGACCCAGCTCGTCGAACAGCTTGCGCACAGCATCCTTATCACGGATACGAGCGAAAGCCAGACGGCGGTTAGCAACACTGTCTTTCTTAGCCAGAGTGATCAGCGGCTCGGCAACGCGGCGCAGTTCTTTGGCTTTGGCCAGTGTGGTTTTGATCAGTTCGTGCTCCACCAGAGAGGCGCTCATGTTCTTGAACATGGCCTTGCGGTGAGCGCTCGTGCGGCTGAATTTACGGCCACTATAGCGATGACGCATGACTCAATTCCTTACGACCTAAGTTGCTTTCACAGCAGGTCGTTCTGGAGCGGTGTCGCGCTAAGCTGTAGCACCGCTCGGGTTCTTTCTACTAATCACGACACCGTCGCGACTACCAAATGCTTACAGGGGGCTTAACTTGCTGTCGCCTTTCAGGCTGGCCGGCGGCCAGTTTTCCAGGCGCATACCCAGGGACAAACCACGGGAAGCCAGTACGTCCTTGATTTCAGTCAGAGACTTCTTACCAAGATTCGGCGTCTTCAGCAGTTCTACTTCAGTGCGCTGAATCAGATCACCGATGTAGTAAATGTTCTCTGCCTTCAGACAGTTCGCCGAACGTACAGTCAACTCCAGGTCGTCTACCGGGCGCAGTAGTACCGGATCAACTTCAGGCTCTTCAGCCTTCGGCTGTGCATCCTTCTCGCCTTCCAGGTCCACAAATACTGCGAGCTGTTGCTGCAGAATAGTGGCGGCGCGACGAATAGCCTCTTCCGGGTCCAGGGTACCGTTGGTCTCCAGATCCAGAACCAGCTTATCCAGGTCAGTGCGCTGCTCTACACGCGCGCTTTCCACGCTGTAGGAAACGCGACGCACTGGGCTGTATGAAGCATCCAGCTGCAGACGGCCAATTGCACGGCTTTCCTCTTCCTCGCCACGACGAGCATCGGCGGGCTGGTAGCCACGGCCGCGCGCTACAGTGAGACGCAGGTTGAGCTCGACATCACCAGTAATATTGGCGATCACGTGCTCAGGATTAACGATCTCGATGTCGTGATCTACCTGGATATCTCCGGCAGTCACCGCACCTGGGCCCTTTTTGCTCAGGCTCAATACCGCCTGATCCTTACCGTGCATAACAACGGCGATTTCTTTCAGGTTGAGCAGGATTTCAATTACATCTTCCTGCACACCTTCGATCGCGCTGTACTCGTGCTCGACACCTTCGATTTCCACCTCGGTGACGGCGCAGCCCGGCATGGAGGACAGCAGGATGCGACGCAGCGCATTGCCAAGAGTGTGGCCAAAGCCACGCTCCAGGGGCTCCAAAATCACTTTGGCGTGATTCGGATTGTACTCGGTGACGTCAATACGACGCGGTGTCAAAAACTCGTTGACAGCAGTCTGCATAGCCATACCTGTTTACAGTTGCATTCCTTAAAGTGGACTTATTGTTACTTGGAGTACAGTTCCACGATAAGGTTTTCGTTGATCTCTGCCGGCAGATCGACACGATCCGGAGTGCGCTTGAAAGTGCCTTCCAGTTTGCTCGCGTTTACGTCTACCCACTCGACATCGCCACGCTGGGCAGCGAGGGAAACGGAATTCTGGATACGCAGCTGCTTCTTGGCTTTCTCACGTACAGCGATAACGTCGCCTTCTTTAACCTGGAAAGAAGGGATGTTAACGGTAGTGCCGTTTACAAGAATCGCTTTGTGGGAAACCAGCTGACGCGCTTCAGAGCGAGTTGAGCCGAAGCCCATGCGGTAAACCACGTTGTCCAGACGCTGCTCGAGAAGTTGCAGCAGGTTTTCACCTGTAGCGCCCTTCAGACGTGCTGCTTCCTTATAGTAGTTACGGAACTGCTTTTCCAGTACGCCGTAGATACGACGAACTTTTTGCTTTTCACGCAGCTGAATACCGTAGTCGGACAGACGACCGCGACCAGCGCCGTGCTGACCGGGTTTGGATTCTGCGCGACACTTGGAGTCGTGCGGACGAACACCACTCTTCAGCTGCAGGTCAGTCCCTTCACGACGGGACAGTTTACATTTTGGTCCAATATAACGTGCCATTTTGTCAGCCCCCTCTTACACGCGACGCTTTTTAGGTGGACGACATCCGTTATGCGGGATAGGCGTCACGTCGGTGATGTTGGTGATCTTGTAGCCGCAGTTGTTCAGTGCACGAACGGCAGATTCGCGACCGGGGCCAGGGCCCTTAACTTCTACGTCGAGGTTTTTCAGGCCGTATTCCTGAGCTGCAGTACCTGCGCGCTCAGCGGCAACCTGGGCTGCAAACGGGGTGCTCTTACGCGAGCCACGGAAGCCAGATCCACCTGCGGTGGCCCAGCTGAGGGTATTACCCTGGCGATCAGTGATCGTCACGATCGTGTTGTTGAACGATGCGTGGATGTGGGCAATACCGTCGACAACGGTCTTTTTGACCTTTTTGCGAACAGTAGTTTTTGGCTTAGCCATACCAGTATCCTAAATCCTGTATCAAATCCCCTAGGCGATTAGCCGGACGGGGCATCTTGAACCGCGATTTCGCGCCTTAGTTAAGGCTTACTTGCGAATCGGCTTGCGCGGACCCTTACGGGTGCGAGCATTGGTCTTGGTGCGCTGACCACGCAGCGGCAAGCTGCGACGGTGACGCAGACCGCGATAACAACCCAGGTCCATCAAACGCTTGATGTTCATGGATATTTCACGGCGCAGGTCGCCTTCCACGGTCAGTTTTGCAACTTCACCACGGATGGTTTCGATCTGCTCTTCAGACAGTTCGCGGATTTTGGTGGATTCAGCGATACCAACCGCTGCCAAAATAGACTTAGCCGTAGTGCGACCAACCCCATAAATGTGGGTCAGGGAGATTACGGCGTGCTTGTGGTCTGGTACATTGACACCAGCAATACGTGCCATAGAGGCGTACTCCACGTATTGGAGTCACTGCTTTATATTAAGTATGTGACTCTACTTTGATTTCGGCGCTGACAGCGACTAAAAAACCGGCGGCGCCACCAAAAAGGCGCGCAAGAATAGCTTTTCAGACACTAATTTGCAATAGCCAACGTCCGCATCGGTCCCCCGAAGCGGATGAAGACGACAGTCAACGCCCCCAGTTGAAAGTTTGCTGTTGCTAACTTCCCACCCCAAAAAACTTCCCGGGGTGTTGCCATTCGATACGGGGCTGTATCGAGTAGCGAATTTTTCCAGCTTTTACAGAGGCGCCCTGAGGGCGCTCTCCGCAAGGGGCTGGCCCCTTCTTAGCCTTGACGCTGCTTGTGACGTGGCTCAGCGCTGCAGATTACCCGCAGAACACCCTTGCGACGCACGATTTTGCAGTTACGGCAGATCTTTTTTACAGAAGCGCGTACTTTCATGACCTTACCTCAATTCAATCAAACTGCGAGCAGGCGACGCCCTAGCGACGACCGTAGCTTTGCAGGTTAGATTTTTTCATCAAACCCTCGTACTGGTGCGACAGCAGATGCGACTGTACCTGTGCCATAAAGTCCATCACTACGACTACAACGATCAGCAGTGAGGTACCCCCCAGATAGAAGGGAACGTTAAACCCAACCACCAGGAACTGCGGCAGCAGGGATACCAGTGCGATGTATACAGCACCCACCAGAGTGAGGCGAGTCAGCACGCTATCGATATAGCGGGCCGTCTGCTCTCCAGGGCGAATACCTGGCACATAAGCACCGGACTTTTTCAGGTTATCCGCAACTTCATTCGGGTTGAACATCAACGCCGTGTAGAAGAAACAGAAGAAACCAATCAACAGTGCGAACAGAATAATGTTCAGCGGTTGCCCTGGTCCAAGCTGCAACGCCATCCACTGCAGGATCTCTGCACCGAGACCTTCCCCGCCCTGACCAAACCACTGTGCCAGTGTGGCCGGGAACAACAGGATACTGCTGGCAAAGATTACCGGAATTACACCGGCCATGTTTACCTTCAGCGGCAAGTGGCTCGCCTGTGCAGCTGGAGCTGCAGAGTAACGTCCCGCTTGGCGCCTGGCGTGGTTGATCGTAATGCGGCGCTGGCCGCGTTCCATAACAACCACAAAGAACACTACAGCAAGAGCGATGACGCCAATCATCAACAGCATGAGTATGTGCAGCTCACCCTGTCTCGCCTGTTCAAATGCCTGGCCGATGGCACCGGGTAAACCGGCGACGATACCAGCAAAAATCAGCATGGAAATGCCGTTGCCAACACCGCGCTCAGTGATCTGCTCACCGAGCCACATCATAAATACAGCACCAGTCACCAGTGACGTTACCGCCACAAAGTAAAAACCAAACGCGGGCTCAGATGAGTAAGCCAGGTTCTGCCCTGCCAGGCCGAAAGTCATACCGATCCCCTGAATCAGGGCCAGTATTACCGTCAGATAGCGGGTGTACTGGTTGATCTTACGTCTTCCGGCCTCCCCTTCCTTCTTCAACGCTTCCAGAGAGGGAGTCACCGCGCTCATCAACTGCATGATGATGGACGCGGAGATGTAGGGCATGATGCCCAGCGCCAGAATACTCATCCTTTCCAGGGCGCCGCCTGAAAACATGTTAAACAGGCCAAGGATGGTTCCCTGGTTCTGGTTAAACAGGTTTGACAGCTTTTCCGGATCAATGCCGGGCACCGGAATATGTGTCCCCAGTCGATAAACAAGAATCGCTAGAAACAGAAAACGAAGGCGAGCCCAAAGCTCGCCCAATCCCTTGCTGTTGCCCAGGGGATTTCCACCGGATCCTGGTCGTGCCATTGGCGCCTCGATTAGTCTTCTATTTTACCGCCAGCAGCTTCAATCGCTGCCTTTGCACCTTTGGTAACTCCCAGACCCTTAACGGTAACAGCTTTGGTCAGCTCACCTGAGAGGAACACTTTGGCGCGTTTAATATGGCTGCCGATAATATCGGCATTCTTAAGCGCTGCCAAATCGATTACGTCATTTTCTACCTTCGCCAGCTCAGCCAGACGTACTTCTGCGGTAAAGCGAGAAACACGAGCGGTGAAACCGTACTTAGGAAGACGCTTCTGCAAAGGCATCTGACCGCCTTCGAAGCCCGGACGAACACTGCCGCCGGAACGCGCTTTCTGACCTTTGTGGCCGCGGCCACCGGTCTTACCAATTCCGCTACCAATACCGCGACCAACGCGCTTGGCGCTGTGCTTGTGGCCGGGTGCTGGAGACAAGTCGTTCAAACGCATGTTATTCCCCCTCAACCTTAACCAGGTAGTTTACTTTGTTGATCATACCGCGCACGGAGGGAGTATCCTCCACTTCCACTGTGTGGCCGATGCGGCGCAGGCCCAGACCCGCAACGCACGCCTGATGACTTTTCAGGCGTCCGTTGATGCTTTTGGTCTGGGTCACTTTTATGGTCTTCTTAGCCATGGTCTTAACCCACCAATAACCTTAAATCCGAGCTGTAATTAGCCCAGAATCTCTTCGACAGATTTACCGCGCTTGGCAGCTACATCTTCCGGGCTCTGCATTTGCTCCAGAGCTTTGAAAGTTGCACGTACTACGTTCACCGGGTTGGTGGAGCCGTAACACTTAGCCAATACGTTGTGTACACCAGCCATTTCCAGAACGGAGCGCATAGCACCGCCGGCAATTACACCGGTACCCTGGGAAGCGGGCTGCATGTAAATCTTGGAACCGCCGTGGCGACCATTGGTAGCGTACTGGATGGTGTCACCATTCAGGTCTACCTGGATCATGTTGCGGCGTGCAGATTCCATCGCCTTTTGAATCGCTACAGGCACTTCACGTGCCTTGCCACGACCAAAGCCAACACGGCCATTGCCATCACCAACTACGGTCAGTGCGGTAAAGGCGAAGATACGACCACCTTTAACAGTCTTGGCAACGCGGTTGACCTGGACCAGCTTCTCCTGCAGGCCTTCGTCGTTGCTTTTGTCTTTCTCTCTAGCCATAACTCAACCCTTAGAATTTCAGACCGGCTTCGCGGGCAGCGTCAGCCAGAGCCTTAACACGGCCATGGTATCTGAAGCCGCTACGATCGAAGGCAACTTGTTCAACGCCAGCGGCTTTCGCGCGCTCAGCGATCAGTTTGCCAACTGCGGCAGCAGCGTCAGCGTTGCCAGTTTTACCAGAGCGCAGGTCCTTGTCCAGGGTAGAGGCGGAAGCCAATACCGCGCTGCCTTCGGCAGACAGGATCTGTGCGTAAATGTGGCGCGGGGTGCGGTTCACGGTGAGGCGAACGGCGCCCAGCTCACGGATCTTGGCGCGGGCACGACGTGCACGACGCAAGCGAGATGCTTTCTTAACGTTCATATCTATGCCCTACTTACTTCTTCTTGGCCTCTTTGCGATACACGCGCTCGTCGGCATAACGGACACCCTTACCTTTGTAGGGCTCCGGCGGACGGAACGAGCGGATCTCAGCGGCCACTTGGCCCAGCAGCTGTTTATTGCTGCTCTTCAGTACGATTTCAGTCTGGGATGGAGTTTCCGCAGTCACACCTTCCGGCAACTGATAATCGATCGGATGGGAGAAGCCCAGGGTCAGGTTAACCGCTTTACCGGCTGCTTTCGCACGATAACCAACACCCAGCAACTGCAGCTTCTTCTCGAAGCCCTTGCTTACGCCTATCACCATGTTATTGACCAAAGCACGGGTGGTACCCGCCAAGGCTCTGGCCTGCTTGGAGTTATTGCGCGCGGCAAAAGTCAGCTGGCTTTCAGCCTCGCTCACTTCTACATCACCGTGAATAACCATATCCAGGTTACCGCTACCGCCTTTAACAGCGATATTTTGACCTTTCAGGTCTACGGTTACACCTGCGGGGATAACTACCGGACTATTTGCTACTCGAGACATTGCAACCCCCGCTTAGAATACGGTGCAAAGCACTTCGCCACCGATACCAGCCTGACGTGCAGCGCGGTCAGTCATCACACCATTAGAGGTGGAAACGATCGCGACACCCAGGCCACCACGTACGGTAGGCAGAGCTTTTTTACCAGTGTAAGCGCGCAGGCCCGGACGGGAAACGCGATTGAGCTCGGCAATAACCGGCTTGCCCTGGAAGTATTTCAGAGCAATGGTCAGTTCCGGCTTAGCGCCTTCGCTTACGTTTAAATCAGTAACGTAACCTTCGTCTTTCAGGACTTTGGCCACTGCTACTTTCAGTTTGGATGATGGCAGGGTGACTTCCGCCTTTCCGCGCGCCAGGGCGTTGCGGATGCGAGTCAGCATATCTGCCAACGGATCTTGCATACTCATCTTATGAGACTCCTCAAATCTGCCTTAAACCAGCTGGTAATTACCAGCTGGACTTCACGAGGCCAGGAACATCACCACGCATCGCAGCTTCACGAAGCTTGTTACGGCACAGGCCGAACTTGCGGTATACAGCGTGGGGGCGACCAGTAATACGACAGCGGCGTTGCTGACGTACCGGGCTTGCATCGCGCGGCATTTTCTGCAGCTTGAGTTGAGCCTCCCACTGCTCCTCTTCGGAAGCAGTGGAACTGGCGATGATCGCCTTCAGCTCTTGACGCTTCTCGGCGTACTTAGCTGCGGTTCGAGCGCGCTTGTTTTCGCGCGCAATCATGGATTTCTTCGCCATGGAATCCTCTTAACCCTTGAAAGGGAAGTTGAACGCTTTCAGCAGCGCACGACCTTGATCGTCGTTTGCAGCTGTAGTGGTAATACAAATATCCAGACCGCGGAGCTTGTCTACTTTGTCGTAGTCAATTTCCGGGAAGATGATTTGCTCAGTCACGCCCATAGAGAAGTTACCGCGGCCGTCGAACTGCTTCGGGCTAATGCCACGGAAGTCGCGGATACGCGGAATCGCGATGTCAACCAAACGCTCCAGGAACTCATACATGCGCTCACCGCGCAGAGTTACCTTGCAGCCGATCGGCCAACCGTCACGAATCTTAAAGCCCGCAATAGACTTGCGCGCTTTAGTAACGATGGGCTTTTGACCAGTAATTGCTGTCATATCGTTGACAGCGTGCTCCAGCACCTTCTTATCACCAATCGCTTCACCAACACCCATGTTGATGGTGATCTTGGTGATGCGCGGCACTGCCATCACATTCTCGAGACCAAGCTCTTCTTTTAGCTTGGCCACGAGGTCCTTAGTGTAGAGCTCTTTAAGCTTTGCCATGATCTACCAACCTGCTTTTGCGTCAAGAGCCTTAGATGGCTTCGCCGCTGGATTTGAAGACGCGAATCTTAGTGCCGTCTTCCAGTACTTTAAAGCCCACCCGGTCAGCCTTCTGGGTGTTAGGGTTGAAGATGGCTACGTTGGAAGCTTGGATAGCAGCTTCTTTCTCAACGATGCCACCTGCAATACCCATCTGTGGGTTTGGCTTTTGGTGCTTTTTGATCATCTGTATGCCGGAGACAATCAGGCGACCGTCGTTCAGTACTTTACGTACTGAACCACGCTTGCCCTTGTCACGACCGGCGATAACGATCACTTCGTCGTCACGCTTGATCTTGCGCATAACTCTTCTCCGCTCGAGGCCTAGATAACTTCGGGAGCGAGGGAGATGATCTTCATGAACTTCTCACCGCGCAATTCGCGAGTTACCGGACCAAAAATACGGGTGCCAACCGGCGCCAGTTGCTGGTTCAGCAGCACCGCTGCGTTATCGTCAAATTTAATCAGGGAACCGTCCGCGCGACGCACACCTTTTTTGGTGCGAACCACAACGGCGTTCATTACCTGACCTTTCTTCACTTTACCGCGGGGGATGGCTTCCTTAACGGTTACCTTGATAATGTCGCCCACGCCGGCATAACGACGATGGGAGCCGCCCAGCACCTTGATGCACATGACGCGGCGAGCCCCACTGTTGTCAGCTACTTCTAAGTAGGATTCCGCTTGAATCATTGTCTCTCTCCGAAACCTTTCAATTCGGCAGTCAATGCGCTAGGGGTTATACCTTCGCCGCACGCTCTACAATTTTCTGCAAAGCCCAAGATTTGCTCTTGGACAGAGGACGAGATTCTTCGATGGTTACAACATCACCGATGCTGCAATCATTGTTCTCATCATGTGCCTTGAGCTTTGTGGACTTGTTTACAATTTTGCCGTAGATCGGGTGCTTAACACGGCGCTCGATCAAAACGGTGATGGTTTTATCCATCTTGTCACTCACAACCTTGCCGGTCAGAGTACGCTTCAGTTTTGCTTCAGCCATGATTAATTACCTGCCTTCTCGGTCAACACAGTCTTTATGCGAGCAATGTCGCGACGAGTCTGCTTCAGCAGATGAGTCTGAGCCAGTTGACCGGTGGATTTTTGCATACGAAGCTTAAATTGAGCTTCGAGCTGGTTCAGCAGTTCCTGGTTCAGCTCTTCAACTGACTTTTCGCGTAGATCTGCAGTCTTCATTACATCACCGAACGCTTAACGAAAGTTGTTTTTACAGGCAGCTTGGCCGCAGCTAGTGCGAAAGCCTCACGAGCCAGCTCCTCGGACACACCCTCCATCTCATAGAGGACCTTGCCCGGCTGGATCTGAGCTACCCAGTATTCAACGCCACCTTTACCTTTACCCATTCGAACTTCGAGGGGCTTATTGGTAATTGGCTTGTCTGGAAACACACGAATCCAGATTTTACCGCCACGTTTAATGTGACGAGTCATTGCGCGACGAGCCGCTTCGATCTGGCGCGCAGTAATGCGACCACGACCGGTAGCCTTAAGGCCAAACTCGCCAAAGCTCACTTTAGAGCCGCGCTGAGCAAGACCGCGGTTGCGACCCTTCTGTACCTTGCGGAATTTTGTACGCTTTGGTTGCAGCATTTGCGTACCCCTTATTTAGCAGCTTTTTTGCGGCTCTTTACCGGCTTCTCATCGGGCACTTCGTCACCGATTACCTCGCCTTTAAAGATCCACACCTTGATACCGATGATGCCGTAAGTAGTCTTCGCTTCAACATTGGCGTAGTCAATGTTGGCGCGCAGGGTGTGCAGGGGCACACGGCCTTCGCGATACCATTCGGTACGCGCGATTTCTGCACCGCCAAGACGGCCACTTACTTGAATCTTGATACCTTCGGCACCCTGACGCATAGCGTTCTGTACGGCACGCTTCATAGCGCGACGGAACATAACACGGCGTTCCAGCTGCTGGGCAACGTTCTGGCCAACCAGAGCCGCGTCCATATCAGGCTTGCGCACTTCTTCGATGTCGATGTGCACAGGTACGCCCATCTGCGCGCTTACTTCTTTGCGCAGACGTTCTACGTCTTCACCTTTTTTACCGATCACGATGCCCGGACGTGCAGTGTGAATCTTCACACGTGCAGTGTTTGCCGGACGTTCGATCTCGATACGGCTCACAGAAGCGTGGGCCAGTTTTTTGCGAATGTATTCGCGAACTTTCAGATCCGTGTACAGCTTGTCTGCGTACTCGTCGCTGCCGGCATACCAAACAGAGGTATGCTTTTTAACGATACCCAGACGAATGCCGGTAGGATGTACTTTTTGTCCCATGGTTTTCTCGCCTGCTCTCTTATTTCTCGGCCACTTTCACAGTGATGTGACAAGTACGCTTAAGAATGCGATCAGCACGACCTTTAGCACGCGGCTTAATGCGCTTCATGGTCATACCTTCGTCCACAAAAATTGTGGAAACCTTCAGCTCGTCAACGTCAGCACCTTCGTTGTGCTCAGCGTTGGCAATGGCCGACTCCAGTACTTTCTTAATGATCGCCGCACCCTTTTTAGTACTGAAAGCCAGTATATCCAGGGCCTCTTCAACGCCTTTGCCGCGAACCTGATCAGCTACCAGTCGCGCCTTTTGCGCCGATAGACGTGCGCCGCGTAATTTTGCTGCTACTTCCATCTTTATAACCTCGGCTTAGCGCTTCTTCGCTTTCTTGTCCGCAGCATGACCGCGGTAAGTGCGGGTAGCAGCGAACTCGCCCAGTTTATGGCCAACCATTTCTTCGTTAACCAAAACGGGCACGTGTTGACGACCGTTGTGCACGGCAATCGTCAGTCCAACCATTTCCGGCATAATCATGGAACGGCGGGACCAGGTTTTAATCGGCCGGCGATCGTTTGCTGCAATCGCTGCCTCCACCTTCTTGATCAAATGCAGATCAATAAAGGGACCTTTCTTTAATGAGCGTGGCACTGTCGATTCCTCTCTAGCTGCTCAGACATCGCGCGGCTTACTTGCCGCGACGACGTACTATCATCTTATCGGTGCGCTTGTTCTTGCGCGTTTTCTTACCCTTGGTCGGAACGCCCCACGGAGTAACCGGATGACGACCACCAGAGGTACGGCCTTCACCACCACCGTGCGGGTGATCTACCGGGTTCATCGCCACACCGCGAACGGTAGGACGAACACCACGCCAGCGTGCAGCACCAGCTTTACCCAGCTTGCGCAGGCTGTGCTCGGAATTGCTCACTTCACCCAGGGTTGCGCGGCACTCAGCGAGAACCTTGCGCATTTCGCCGGAACGCAGACGAATGGTCGCATACTGACCTTCACGAGCTACCAGCTGCACAGAGGCACCAGCAGAACGGGCCAGCTGAGCGCCTTTGCCTGGCTTCAGCTCGATCGCGTGGATTACAGAACCTACCGGAACGTTGCGCAGAGGCAGAGTGTTACCCACAACAATCGGTGCGGCATCGCCGGACTGAATGGTGGCACCTGCTTTCAGGCCTTTCGGTGCGATAATGTAACGACGCTCACCGTCGGCGTAACACACCAGAGCGATGTGTGCGCTGCGGTTGGGATCGTACTCCAGACGCTCAACTTTAGCCGGAATACCGTCTTTGTTGCGCTTGAAGTCGATTACACGGTAGTGCTGCTTGTGGCCACCACCGATGTGACGGGTAGTGATACGACCATTGTTGTTACGGCCACCACTTTTGCTCTTGCTCTCCAACAGAGGAGCGTAAGGAGCACCCTTGTGCAGGTCGGTGTTAACAACCTTAACCAGGTGACGACGGCCGGCGGAGGTCGGTTTTGTTTTTACAATTGCCATTGTAACGGTCCCCTTTACTCAGCAGCTTCAAAATTAATGTCGCTGCCCTCAGCCAGGCGAACGTAGGCTTTTTTCCAGTCGCTGCGCTGGCCCATGCCATTGCGAGTGCGCTTGGTTTTGCCCTTTACGTTCACGGTGCGAACCTGCTCAACGGAAACGTTAAACAGCTTCTCAACCGCAGCCTTGATCTCAGCTTTTTCGGCGTCGGTGGTAACCTTGAAAACTACCTGATTGGCGCTATCCGCCAGTCCAGCAGCTTTTTCGGAAATTACCGGGCCCAGCAGTACTTTGTAGAGTCGCTCTTGGTTCATCCCAGCACCTCTTCAATTTTCTTGAGCGCAGAAACGGTAACCACGACCTTATCAAAGCGAATCAGGCTTACTGGATCGATCGCCTGTACATCGCGGACGTCGATCTTGTGCAAGTTGCGTGCGGCCAGGTAGAGGTTTTCACTAACCTCTTCAGTCACGATCAGCGCATCGGACAGGTCAAACTGAGCCAGTTTGCTTACCAGCTGCTTGGTCTTGGGTGCGTCCACATCAAAGGACTCAACCACTACCAGGCGCTCCTGACGAGCCAGCTCAGACAGAATGCAACGCAGTGCAGCGCGGTACATTTTTTTGTTCAGCTTAACGCTGTGATCGCGCGGATCAGCGGCGAAAGTTACGCCACCGGAACGCCACAGCGGGCTGCGGATAGTACCGGCACGTGCGCGGCCAGTACCTTTTTGGCGCCATGGCTTCTTACCACCACCAGAAACATCGGAACGATTTTTCTGCGCCTTGGTACCCTGGCGAGCGCCGGCCATGTAGGCCACAACTGCCTGGTGTACCAGATCTTGGTTGAACTCACGTCCGAAAGTCACTTCAGAGACAGCTACTGTGCCTTTAGCGCCTTCGGGAGTAGCGATATTCAGTTCCATATCTATTTCCCCTCAGACTTAGGCTTTAACTGCCGGACGAACGATAACGTTGCCACCGGGTGCACCGGGTACAGCGCCTTTAACCAACAGCAGGTTGCGTTCGGCATCGACACGAACCACTTCCAGGTTTTGCACGGTTACGCGCTCAGCACCCATATGTCCGGCCATCTTCTTGCCTTTCCATACGCGGCCAGGAGTCTGACATTGACCGATAGAACCGGGTGCGCGGTGAGACAGGGAGTTACCGTGGGTTGCGTCCTGGGTGCGGAAATTCCAACGCTTAACGCCGCCCTGGAAGCCTTTACCTTTGGAAGTGCCGGTTACGTCGATCATCTGGCCAGCTTCGAAGCTGGAAACAGTAATTTCAGAACCGATTTCGAAAGTCTCTTCGGAACCGTCAGTGCGCAGTTCGAAAAGATTTGTGCCAGCCTCTACATTGGCTTTGGCGAAGTGGCCCGCTGCGGGCTTGGAGACACGGGAAGCTTTGCGGCTGCCTACTGCTACTTGAACAGCGCTGTAACCGTCAGTTTCCTGAGTTTTCACTTGGGTGACGCGATTCGGAGCAACCTCAACAACGGTTACCGGAATGGATACGCCATCTTCAGTGAAGATGCGAGTCATGCCGCTCTTGCGGCCGACAATACCTATAGTCATCTTTTTTAACCTCTCAGTGCACGGGGCTTTAACCCACTGCGGCCGCCCAATTTCAGAGCGTTACACTACCCGGACCGTTTTCGCCCGGGATTCGGTAGTTAGTAAAAGTGTTAGCCGAGACTAATTTGGACCTCAACACCGGCCGCCAGATCGAGCTTCATCAGCGCGTCGACGGTTTTCTCGGTAGGCTCAACGATGTCCAGCAAACGCTTGTGAGTACGGATCTCATACTGATCGCGAGCGTCTTTATTAACGTGCGGGGAAATCAGTACGGTGTACTTCTCTTTGCGAGTCGGCAGCGGGATAGGACCGCGAACTTGTGCGCCAGTGCGCTTAGCCGTCTCTACGATCTCCTGAGTGGACGCGTCGATCAGCTTGTGATCGAAGGCCTTCAGGCGAATACGGATACGTTGACCCTGCATGGAATCAAACTCCAATTATTAACTAAAGAACGTCCTCTTACGCAGCCCCGAGGGCGGGCGAAAAGGAGCGCGAATTCTACGGGGAGCGCAGCAGGCTGTCAACTGTACAGGCTGATCAAATTTCAATCTGCTGAAACTACAATTGAGTACCCCAAGCGGAACGAGGTATCCACAATGACTATCGCCGCAACACTGAGTCAATATTTAAATGACCAATCGGTCGATTATCATCTGATTCAGCATCCACACACCCGCACCAGCCGGGAAAGCGCCCGCGCCGCCCATGTGCGTGAGGATCAGGTGGCAAAAGCGATTTTGCTTCAGGATATAGAGGGTTATGTAATGGCTGTGATCCCAGCCAGCAGCAGCCTCGATATGCGCTCGCTTCACAATGAGACCGGGCGAAACTCACTGCAAATGGTCTCGGAAACCGAACTCGGCGCCATATTCCCAGACTGTGAACTGGGCGCCCTGCCCGCCCTAGGCCAGGCTTACGGCATTACCACCCTGCTAGACACCAGTCTTGGACACCGTGAAACCATTTACTTTGAGGCCGGTGACCACGAAGAACTGGTTGAGATGAGCGGCCCTCAATTCACCAAGCTGTTTGCGGGCAGCAGAAGCTGCGATTTAAGCCGGGATTGGCCATAAGCTCGCTAGATTAAAAGCAAATATTAGCGGCCGCAGATATGCCGGAAAGGATTCAATATTGAGCCCCTAACAGAGAGGGGTGATGCTCGCAGCACCAAACAACACCAGCTGGTGCAAGTAGGCAATTATCGGGCACAAAAAAAGCCGCAGCGCGTCCGCTGCGGCTTTTTAGTTAGATCAGGAGTAACTATTACTCGATGATCTTGGCAACAACGCCCGCACCTACGGTACGACCACCTTCGCGGATAGCGAAGCGCAGGCCGTCTTCCATGGCGATCGGAGCGATCAGGGTAACAACCATTTGAATGTTGTCGCCCGGCATTACCATTTCAGTACCTTCCGGCAGCTCTACCGCACCAGTTACGTCGGTAGTACGGAAGTAGAACTGAGGACGGTAGCCTTTGAAGAACGGGGTGTGACGACCACCTTCGTCCTTGGACAGTACATACACTTCCGCTTCGAACTTGGTGTGCGGAGTGATGGAGCCCGGCTTAGCCAGTACCTGACCACGCTCTACTTCGTCACGCTTGGTGCCGCGCAGCAGTGCGCCGATGTTCTCACCAGCACGACCTTCGTCGAGCAGCTTGCGGAACATTTCAACACCAGTACAGGTAGTAGTGGTGGTTTCTTTGATACCAACGATTTCGATCTCGTCGCCAGTGTTGATCACACCGCGCTCTACACGACCAGTTACAACAGTACCACGGCCAGAGATAGAGAATACGTCTTCGATCGGCATCAGGAACGGCTGATCTACAGCGCGCTCTGGCTCAGGGATGTACTCGTCCAGAGTCTCTACCAGCTTCTTAACAGCGGTAGTACCCATTTCGTTGTCGTCTTCGCCGTTCAGGGCCATCAGAGCGGAACCAACGATGATCGGAGTGTCGTCACCTGGGAACTCGTACTGATCCAGAAGTTCGCGAACTTCCATTTCTACCAGCTCGAGCAGCTCTTCGTCGTCTACCATGTCCGCTTTGTTCAGGAATACAACGATGTAAGGTACACCTACCTGACGGGAAAGCAGGATGTGCTCACGAGTCTGCGGCATGGGGCCGTCAGCTGCGGAACATACCAGGATAGCGCCGTCCATCTGAGCAGCACCGGTGATCATGTTCTTAACGTAGTCGGCGTGTCCCGGGCAATCTACGTGAGCGTAGTGGCGAGTCGGGGACTCGTACTCAACGTGAGAAGTAGCGATGGTGATACCGCGCTCACGCTCTTCCGGTGCATTGTCGATACCGTCGAAAGCAACAGCGTCACCGCCCCAAACTTCCGCACATACGCGGGTCAGAGCAGCGGTCAGGGTGGTTTTACCGTGGTCAACGTGACCGATGGTGCCCACGTTCACGTGGGGCTTGGAACGTTCAAACTTTTCTTTTGCCATCTTTAGATGTCCTCTAGCTAAAAGTTTGCCAAAGGGGCCCCAGCTGTTGGCCCGGCCCCCTTTAAGCAGAAGTTAATTAGGCCTTAGTCTTGGCGATGATCTCATCGGCAACATTTTTCGGCGCTTCGGCGTACTTCAGGAATTCCATGGTGTAGGTAGCACGGCCCTGAGTAGCAGAACGCAGGTCGGTTGCGTAACCGAACATTTCTGCCAGAGGTACTTCCGCATTGACAACCTTACCGGAGGGGTTGTCTTCCATACCCTGGATGAGGCCACGGCGACGGTTGAGGTCACCAACCACATCACCCATGTTCTCTTCCGGAGTTACCACTTCCACCTTCATCATCGGCTCGAGCAATACCGCACCGCCCTGACTGGACAGCTTCTTGGTCGCCATAGAACCGGCGATCTTAAACGCCATTTCATTGGAGTCCACATCGTGGAAGGAACCGTCGTACAGAGTCGCCTTCAGGCCCAGCAGCGGGTAGCCAGCCAGAACACCGTTCTTCATCTGCTCTTCGATACCTTTCTGTACCGCAGGAATGTATTCCTTCGGTACCGCACCGCCCACGATTTCGTTAACGAATTCCAGACCTTCCTGAGACTCGTCTTCGGCAGGCTCAAACTTCACCCATACGTGACCGTACTGACCGCGACCACCGGACTGACGAACGAACTTACCTTCGATCTCAGAGGTGTTGCGGATAGTTTCACGGTAGGCAACCTGAGGCTTACCGATGTTCGCTTCAACGTTGAACTCACGCTTCATGCGGTCAACGATGATATCCAGGTGCAATTCACCCATACCGGAGATAATGGTCTGACCGGTTTCCTCGTCAGTCTTCACGCGGAAGGACGGATCTTCCTGGGCCAGCTTGCCGAGGGCAATACCCATTTTTTCCTGGTCCGGCTTGGACTTGGGCTCAACCGCAACAGAAATTACCGGCTCGGGGAACTCCATACGCTCCAGAACAATCTTGTTGTCTTCGGCACACAGGGTGTCACCAGTGGTTACGTCTTTCAGACCAATCGCAGCAGCGATGTCACCAGCCAGTACTTCTTTAATTTCCTGACGATCGTTGGAGTGCATCTGCACCATACGACCGACACGCTCTTTCTTCATTTTTACGGAGTTGTATACCGCAGTACCGCTCTCCAGCTTACCGGAGTAAACACGGAAGAAAGTCAGGGTACCAACGAAGGGGTCGGTAGCAATTTTGAACGCCAGTGCAGCGAACGGCGCATTGTCGTCAGCTTCGCGGCTCTCAACAGTTTCGCCATCTTCCAGAGTACCTTCGATCGCCTTAACTTCAGTCGGCGCCGGCAGATATTCGATAACTGCGTCCAGTACAGCCTGTACACCCTTGTTCTTGAACGCAGAACCGCCCAGAACCGGTACGATTTCGTTGGCCAGGGTACGCTGACGGATAGCTGCCTTGATTTCTTCTTCGGACAGCTCACCTTCTTCCAGGTATTTTTCCATCAACTCTTCGCTGGCTTCAGCGGCCGCTTCTACCAGGTACTCGCGCATTTCGTCGCACTCGTCCTGCAGCTCAGCGGGGATGTCAGCGTAGTCGAAAGTCATGCCCTGGTCGGCTTCATTCCACAGAATGGCCTTCATCTTCACCAGGTCAACAACACCCTTGAACTCGTCCTCAGAGCCGATGGTCATCTGCAGAGGTACAGCATTCGCGTTCAAGCGGTCTTTCAGCTGGCTCACAACGTTGCGGTAGTTCGCACCGGCGCGGTCCATTTTGTTTACGAATACCATGCGCGGTACTTCGTATTTGTTCGCCTGGCGCCATACGGTTTCAGTCTGAGGCTGAACACCAGAGGAGCCACACAGTACAACAACAGCACCGTCGAGTACGCGCAGGGAGCGCTCAACTTCAATAGTGAAGTCAACGTGTCCTGGGGTATCGATGATGTTTACGCGGTGCTGGTCGAACTGCTGCTGCATGCCAGACCAGAAACAGGTAGTCGCAGCAGAAGTAATGGTGATACCACGCTCCTGCTCCTGCTCCATCCAGTCCATGGTGGCAGCACCTTCGTGTACTTCACCAATTTTGTGGGATAGACCAGTGTAGAAAAGTACGCGCTCGGTAGTAGTGGTTTTACCGGCGTCTACGTGGGCACAGATACCGATGTTACGGTAACGTGCGATGGGCGTTTTACGTGCCACAGTTGTATCCTCGATATAACGGCAAAAGGCAGCCTGGAATTTTCCGTGCTGCCTTTCGGTATTAATTTCCGATGTTGGTATTCATCAGACTTAGAAGCGGTAGTGAGAGAATGCCTTGTTGGCTTCTGCCATGCGGTGTACATCTTCACGCTTCTTGACCGCGCCACCCTTGTTTTGGGCTGCATCGATCATTTCGTTGGCCAGACGCTGAGCCATAGATTTCTCACCGCGCTTACGGGAGAACTCCACCAACCAACGCATTGCCAGAGCCGTACGACGCGAGGGGCGCACTTCTACAGGCACCTGATACGTCGCACCACCAACACGGCGGGACTTTACTTCCACCATAGGCGCGATATTTTCCAAAGACTCCTCGAATACTTCGATCGGATCTTTGTTCAATTTTTCAGAAATAGTTTCAAGTGCACCGTATACGATACGCTCTGCAACTGACTTCTTGCCGCTGATCATGACGTGGTTCATGAACTTGGCCAGGGTGACGTTCCCGAACTTGGGGTCCGGTAGCACTTCGCGCTTGGCGACTACTCGTCTTCTCGGCATGGGTATTGCCTCTCTTCAGGGTTATTCTGAGACGCCGCCGTAAAACATTACAATCCGGCGAGCTCAGCCTTACTCCGGTTGGAAACCGAAACGCAAATCGTTAAAGGTGATTAACCTTTAGGACGCTTGGCGCCGTACTTAGAACGGCCCTGCTTGCGATCGTTTACGCCGGCACAGTCAAGTGCACCGCGTACAGTGTGGTAGCGCACACCCGGCAGGTCTTTTACACGACCGCCGCGAATCAGTACCACGCTGTGCTCTTGCAGGTTGTGGCCTTCACCACCGATGTACGAAGTTACTTCGTAACCGCTGGTCAGACGCACACGGCAAACCTTACGCAGTGCAGAGTTCGGCTTCTTCGGTGTAGTGGTGTACACACGAGTGCAAACTCCGCGACGCTGCGGGCTAGCCTGCAGAGCAGGAACGTCGCTTTTTTCAACTTTGCGTTTTCTCGGCTTACGAACCAACTGGTTGATCGTTGCCATTAAAAATCACTCCAAAAATAAAATGCCCCCACCTCTAACAGTGAGGGCCTATCGTCTGTGTGTATCGTCCGATCCTGGGATCAAACGGAACACCCCACATAAGCGGGGGCCGCATTCTATAAGCGACAACCCGCCTAGTCAATCGGCGACGGAAGTAAGTGCTTACATCACAGACAGTCGCCAATATCAGATCGGGCACCTAAGTGCCCCAACCTACCCCACTCCACCAACAGATAGAGTGGGATACGCCTTATTCGCCTGAGGACTTCAGAGCCTCAGTCAGAGCTGCTTCAACCTCAGCTGCGGAAGGTCCTTCACCGAAGGCCTCTTCCAACTGCAGGCTGCGTTTGCGCTTGCGCTCGCTGTGGTAAGCCAGACCGGTACCAGCCGGGATCAGTCGACCCACAACCACGTTCTCTTTCAAGCCGCGCAGGTTGTCTTCCTTACCAGTTACCGCCGCTTCGGTCAGAACGCGAGTGGTTTCCTGGAACGAAGCCGCTGACAGGAAGGACTCAGTTGCCAGGGACGCTTTGGTAATACCCAGCAGCAGGCGCTCGAACTGAGCGGGCTGCTTGTTCTCTGCACGCAGCTGTTCGTTCTCTTCGATCACGCGCTGGTATTCAACCTGGTCGCCCTTAATCAAGCTGGAATCACCCATCTCGGTGACTTCAACTTTACGCAGCATCTGACGCACGATGGTTTCGATGTGCTTATCGTTAATACCTACACCCTGGAGGCGGTAAACCTCCTGGATCTCGTTGGTGATGTAGCGAGCCAGCTCTTCAACACCTTTCAGGCGCAGAATATCGTGCGGGTTGGACGGGCCATCGGAGATAACCTCACCCTTCTCTACGGTTTCACCTTCGAACACGGTCAGCTGGCGGTGCTTTGGAATCAGAACCTCGTAGTGGTCTTTACCATTGGCCAGCGGCTTGCCGTCGCGCGGAGTAATCTGCAGACGAACCTTGCCTTTGGTCTCCTTACCGAAGGAAACGGTACCGGAGATTTCCGCCAGAATGGACGGCTCTTTCGGCTTACGCGCTTCAAACAGGTCGGCAACGCGGGGCAGACCACCGGTGATATCCTTGGTACCGCCGGATTCCTGCGGAATACGTGCAATTACGTCACCCACGTTCACCTGCTTACCTTCAGCCAGGCTGAGGATTGCACGCGGCGGCAAGGCGTAGTGCGCAGGCGCATTACTGTTAGCCAGAGTCAGCTCTTCGCCGTTCTCATCCAGCAGGGTTACCGCTGGGCGCAGATCTTTACCCGCTGCCGGGCGCTCGGCCGGATCGATAATCTCGATAGAGGACAGGCCGGTGATATCGTCGGTCTGCTTGCGGATGGAGAGCCCTTCTTCCATACCGGACAGTTTCACCCAACCGGCAACCTCGGTGATGATCGGGTGGGTGTGCGGGTCCCACTTGGCCACGATCTGGCCACCGTCTACCTCGGCACCTTCGTAGACGCTGATCACAGCACCGTAAGGCAGCTTGTAGCGCTCGCGCTCGCGACCGGCGCTGTCGGCAATCGCCAGCTCACCGGAACGGGACACGGCTACCAGAGTGCCAACTTCGGTCTTAACCGTCTTAACATTATGCAGACGTACGGTACCGCCCTGCTTCACCTGGATGCTGTCCGCAGCGGAGGCACGGCTTGCAGCACCACCGATGTGGAAGGTACGCATGGTCAGCTGGGTGCCCGGCTCACCGATGGACTGTGCGGCAACAACGCCCACAGACTCACCCGGGTTGGCGCGGTGGCCACGGGCCAGGTCGCGGCCGTAACACTGGGCACAGATACCGTGTGCAGTCTCACAGGTGATCGGGGAGCGAACCAGAACCTCATCGATGCCCATGGCTTCGATGCGCTCTACCCACTTCTCGTCGATCATAGTGCCGGCAGAAACGGCGATTTCGTCACTGCCTGGCTTCAGTACATCGCGGGCCACTACACGACCGAGAATACGGTCACCGAGAGATTCGATAACATCACCGCCCTCGATTACCGGCGCCATGGTCAGACCATCGTCGGTGCCACAATCCAGCTCGGTAATTACCACGTCCTGGGCCACGTCAACCAGACGACGGGTCAGGTAACCGGAGTTAGCGGTTTTCAGTGCGGTATCCGCCAGACCTTTACGAGCACCGTGGGTCGAGATGAAGTACTGCTGTACAGTCAGACCTTCACGGAAGTTTGCCGTAATGGCGTTCTCGATAATGGAGCCATCCGGACGGGCCATCAGACCACGCATACCCGCGAGCTGACGGATCTGAGCTTCAGAACCACGAGCACCGGAATCTGCGTACATATATACAGAGTTGAAGGAGTCCTGCTTGGTCTCGTTGCCCTCGCGGTCGATCACCTTCTCTTTCTTGATACCGGCCATCATCGCCTGGGTTACCTTGTCGTTGGTACGGGACCAAACGTCGATAACCTTGTTGTACTTCTCACCCTGGGTTACCAGGCCGGAAGCAAACTGGCTTTCAATCTCTTTCACTTCCGCTTCAGCGGCATCGATCAGTTCAGCCTTTTCAGCCGGAATCTCAAAGTCGTTCACACCAATGGAGGAACCGGACTTGGTAGAGAAATCGAAACCGGTGTACATCAGCTGGTCGGCAAAAATAACCGTCGCCTTCAGGCCTACCTTGCGGTAACACTCGTTCAGGGCGCGGGAGATCGCCTTTTTCTTCATCGGCTGGTTGACATGCGCAAACGGCAGGCCTTCCGGCACGATATTCCACAGCAGCGCGCGGCCTACAGTGGTGTCCTGAATGGAGGTAGTCTCGTGCTTCTCACCGTCTTCGCCGACGATATTTTCGCGGATACGCACCTTGATCTTCGCTTGCAGACCAACCTGCTTGGCGTAGAAAGCGCGGCTCACTTCTTTGATATCGGAGAAGAACATGCCTTCGCCTTTATCGTTAACGCGCTCACGGGTCATCCAGTACAGACCCAGTACCACGTCCTGGGACGGTACGATAATCGGCTCACCGTTGGCAGGCGACAGGATGTTGTTGGTGGACATCATCAGCGCGCGGGATTCCAGCTGCGCTTCGATCGTCAGCGGTACGTGTACCGCCATCTGGTCACCGTCGAAGTCGGCGTTATAGGCCGCACAAACCAGCGGGTGCAGCTGGATTGCCTTACCTTCAATCAGTACCGGTTCAAACGCCTGGATACCCAGACGGTGAAGGGTCGGTGCACGGTTAAGCAGTACCGGGTGCTCGCGGATCACTTCGTCGAGGATATCCCAAACGACAGCTTCCTCGCGCTCAACCATCTTCTTGGCAGCTTTGATCGTAGTGGCCAGGCCACGGGATTCCAGCTTGCCAAAGATAAACGGCTTAAACAGTTCCAGTGCCATCTTCTTGGGCAGACCACACTGGTGCAGACGCAGGGTCGGACCTACCACGATCACGGAACGACCGGAGTAGTCAACACGCTTACCCAGCAGGTTCTGACGGAAACGACCCTGCTTACCTTTAATCATGTCAGCCAGGGACTTCAGCGGGCGCTTGTTGGAGCCGGTGATGGCGCGACCGCGACGGCCGTTATCCAGCAGTGCATCAACAGATTCCTGCAGCATGCGCTTTTCGTTGCGCACGATAATGTCTGGCGCGTTCAGCTCAAGCAGACGCTTCAGACGGTTGTTACGGTTGATCACACGACGGTAGAGGTCGTTCAGATCCGAGGTCGCGAAACGACCGCCATCCAGCGGTACCAGCGGACGCAGATCCGGCGGCAGAACCGGCAGAGCCTTCATCACCATCCACTCCGGGTTGTTGCCGGACTTGTAGAAGGCTTCCAGCAGCTTCAGGCGCTTGGACAGTTTCTTGATCTTGGTTTCGGAGTTGGTCGCAGGGATCTCTTCACGCAGGCGCTGGATTTCCGCTGGCAGCTCGATGTCCGCCATCAGCTCCTGGATCGCCTCTGCACCCATCTTCGCTTCAAACTCGTCGGCGAACTCTTCCATCGCCTCAAAGTACTGCTCGTCATTCAGCAGCTGGCCGCGCTCCAGGGTGGTCATACCCGGCTCGGTAACCACGTAAGATTCGAAGTACAGCACGCGCTCGATATCGCGCAGGGTCATGTCCAGCAGCAGGCCGATACGGGACGGCAGGGACTTCAGGAACCAGATGTGTGCAACCGGGCTGGCCAGCTCGATGTGACCCATGCGCTCACGGCGAACCTTGGCCTTGGTCACTTCAACGCCACACTTCTCACAGATAATGCCGCGGTGCTTCATGCGCTTGTACTTACCGCACAGGCACTCGTAGTCTTTTACCGGGCCAAAGATCTTGGCACAGAACAAGCCTTCACGCTCAGGCTTGAAGGTACGGTAGTTGATGGTCTCCGGCTTTTTCACTTCGCCGTAGGACCAGGAGCGAATCATGTCCGGTGATGCCAGACCGATACGAATCGCATCAAACTCTTCCAGCTGCTCCTGGGACTTCACCAGATTTAATAAATCTTTCAAGGCCTTTCCTCCACTAGGGGGTAGTCAACCCGGCACTCGCACTAGCCGCCGGGCTAGCCAGCTGCCCCACTGCTTCGAGGGGCGCTGGCACTTGTCTCATTTCACCTGCCAACAGGCTTCGGTACGGGTTCGGATTTACTCGTGCTCAAGCTCGAAGTTCATACCGAGAGAGCGGATTTCCTTAACCAGTACGTTGAAGGATTCCGGCATGCCCGGCTCCATGCGGTGGTCGGAGTCCACGATGTTCTTGTACATCTTGGTACGGCCTTCCACGTCATCGGATTTAACCGTAAGCATTTCCTGCAGGGTATATGCTGCGCCGTAAGCTTCCAGCGCCCACACTTCCATCTCCCCGAAACGCTGACCACCGAACTGGGCTTTACCGCCCAGTGGCTGCTGGGTTACCAGGCTGTAGGAACCGGTAGAACGCGCGTGCATTTTGTCGTCTACCAAGTGGTTCAGCTTCAGCATGTACATGTAGCCCACAGTTACCGGACGCTCGAAAGCATCGCCGGTGCGGCCGTCGTGCAGGGTGATCTGACCGGAGTCCGGGATATCGGCAAGACGCAGCAGCTGCTTGATCTCACTTTCATCGGCACCGTCAAATACCGGGGTCGCCATAGGTACACCGCGACGCAGGTTTTGCGCCATGGTCATGACTTCCTCATCGGAGAACTCGTCGAGTTCTTCCTTGCGTCCGCCAGTGGAGTTGTAGACCTCTTCCAGGAATCCGCGCACCTTGGCGATTTCCTGCTGCTCCTTGATCATCTTGTCGACTTTAACGCCGAGGCCTTTAGCGGCCATGCCCAAGTGCATTTCCAGAACCTGACCAACGTTCATCCGCGAGGGAACGCCCAGCGGGTTCAGGACGATATCTACCGGCTCACCGTTTTGGTCATAAGGCATGTCCTCAACGGGCTTGATTACGGAGATAACACCTTTGTTACCGTGACGACCGGCCATCTTGTCGCCCGGCTGGATGCGGCGTTTGATCGCCAGGTAAACCTTAACGATTTTCAGCACGCCCGGAGCCAGATCATCGCCGGACTCCAGTTTCTTCTTCTTGTCTTCGAAGGCTTCGTCGAGCAGCTTGCGACGCTCTTTCAGCTGAGCTTCCGCTTTTTCCAGCTGATCGTTCAGGCTGTCGTCTTCCATACGCAGCTTGAACCAGTCTTCGCGCGGCAGAGCGGCGAGGACTTCAGCGGTCATCTCATCGCCCTTCTTAACGCCCTTACCACCGGCGGCCTTTTGGCCCAGCAGAGCCTGTTGCAGACGCTCGAAGGTCGCACCTTCTACAATGCGATATTCCTCGTTCAGATCCTTGCGGACCTCGTCCAGCTGTGACTTCTCGATATCGAGGGAGCGCTGGTCTTTCTGCAGGCCGTCGCGGGTAAATACCTGAACGTCGATCACGGTACCGCGAGTGCCACTGGGCGCACGCAGGGAAGTGTCCTTAACGTCGGAAGCTTTCTCCCCGAAGATTGCGCGCAGCAGTTTTTCTTCTGGAGTCAGCTGGGCTTCGCCCTTCGGAGTGACCTTACCTACCAGGATATCGCCAGCGCCTACTTCTGCACCGATGTATACGATGCCGGACTCGTCCAGCTTATTCAGGGCAGATTCGCCCACATTGGGGATATCCGCAGTAATTTCCTCACTGCCCAGCTTGGTATCGCGGGCAATACAGGTCAGCTCCTGAATGTGGATGGTGGTGAAGCGGTCTTCCTGTACAACGCGCTCACTGATGAGGATGGAGTCCTCAAAGTTGTAACCATTCCAGGGCATAAATGCGATGCGCATATTCTGGCCCAGAGCCAGCTCACCCAGGTCTACAGAGGGACCATCGGCGAGGATATCGCCACGGACTACACGATCACCGGTATTAACGATCGGGCGCTGGTTGATACAGGTATTCTGGTTGGAGCGGATGTATTTGGTCAGGTTGTAGATATCCACACCTGCATCACCGGCTTCCACCTCAGCGTCGGCCACGCGAACAACCACACGGCTGGAGTCAACGCGCTCAATAATGCCGCCGCGCTTAGCAACCACACACACGCCGGAGTCGCGCGCTACAGTGCGCTCCATACCGGTACCCACCAGCGGCTTTTCAGCGCGCAGGGTCGGTACCGCCTGACGTTGCATGTTCGATCCCATCAATGCACGGTTGGCGTCATCGTGCTCGAGGAATGGAATCATCGCCGCAGCTACGGAAACCACCTGCTTGGCGGAAACATCCATATACTGGATTTCGCCCGGTGCTTTCAGGGTAAATTCGCCCTGGTGACGTACGCTGATCAGGTCATCAACAAAGTTACCGTTGTCATCTACTTCCGCAGACGCCTGGGCAATAATGAAGTTGGCTTCATTGATCGCGGACAGGTACGCAATTTCATCAGTTACCTTGCCATCGACCACTTTGCGGTAGGCGCTCTCGAGGAAACCGTAATGGTTGGCGCGGGCGTAAGTAGCCAGGGAGTTAATCAGACCGATGTTCGGTCCTTCCGGCGTCTCAATCGGACATACGCGGCCGTAGTGAGTCGGGTGCACGTCGCGCACCTCAAAGCCAGCGCGCTCACGGGTCAAACCACCCGGGCCGAGGGCGGAAACACGACGCTTGTGAGTCACTTCCGACAGCGGGTTGTTCTGGTCCATAAACTGGGACAGCTGCGAGGAACCGAAGAATTCCTTCACGGCAGCGGCAACCGGCTTGGCATTGATCAGGTCCTGAGGCATCAGGCCTTCGGACTCCGCCATGGACAGACGCTCTTTAACAGCGCGCTCTACACGTACCAGGCCAACGCGGAACTGGTTTTCAGCCATTTCGCCTACGGAACGCACACGGCGGTTACCCAGGTGATCGATATCGTCGACCATGCCCTGACCGTTGCGGATATCGATCAGAGTCTTCAGAACTTCGACGATATCTTCTTTGCTCAAAGTGCCGGGGCCAGTCTCATCTTCGCGACCCAGGCGGCGGTTGAACTTCATGCGGCCAACAGCGGACAGGTCGTAACGCTCGTCGGTAAAGAACAAGTTCTCGAACAGCGCTTCTGCGGACTCCTTGGTGGGCGGTTCGCCCGGGCGCATCATACGGTAAATCTCTACCAGCGCTTCCAACACAGTGCGAGACGGCTCTGCACGCAGGGTGTCGGAGATAAACGGACCGCGATCCAGGTCGTTGGTGTACAGGGTTTGGAAACTCTTAACGTTCAGTACACGCAGCTTGGCGATTACTTCATCAGTAATCTCGGTATTACAGTCGATCGCAATCTCACCGGTGGACTCATCGATGATGTCGTTCGCCAGTACACGGCCAAACAGGTACTCAAGCGGTGCTTCCAGCTTTTCTACGCCGGCCTTTTCCAACTGGCGGATATGACGCGGGGTAATACGGCGACCCTCTTCGACAATCACCTTGCCCTGGCCGTCTTTGATGTCAAAGGAAGCAACATCACCGCGCAGGCGGGATGGAATCAGCTCCAGGCTGACACGGTCTTCCAACAACTCAAAGGTGCTGGTCTCGAAGAACATTTCCAGCATTTCCTGGGAGGTGTAACCCAGGGCGCGCAGCAGAATAGTCGCTGGCAATTTACGGCGACGATCGATACGAACAAATACCAGGTCTTTCGGATCGAACTCGAAGTCCAGCCATGAGCCACGGTAGGGGATGACACGCGCGGCGTACAACAGCTTACCGGAAGAGTGAGTCTTGCCTTTGTCGTGATCGAAGAATACACCCGGGGAACGGTGCAGCTGGGATACGATAACGCGCTCGGTACCATTGATTACGAAGGTACCGTTGTCGGTCATGAGCGGAATCTCGCCCATGTAAACTTCCTGCTCTTTAATGTCCTTAATGGACTTATTCGCAGATTCTTTATCGTAAATAATCAGACGCACGCGCACGCGCAGCGGACATGCATAGGTAACGCCGCGCAGGGTACATTCCTTAACGTCAAAAGCGGGCTTACCCAGCGTATAACTTACGTACTCCAGGGCGGCATTGCCGGAATAGCTGACAATCGGAAATACAGATTTAAACGCCGCTTGCAGGCCAACGTCCATACGGTCGTCGGGGCGCTTGTCGGCCTGTGTAAAGTTGCGATAAGAATCGAGCTGTATCGCAAGCAGAAAGGGCACATCCATGACCTTAGGCAGTTTGCCAAAATCCTTGCGGATACGTTTTTTCTCAGTATATGAGTAAGCCATTCAAATTCCCCAGCTTGATCAGTGACAAGACTTCGTGGGACTCCAGTCCAGAGCCCCTCCGGGCGAGAAGCCTCTGGTCAATGCAACTTGCCTGCACTGGCCAGAAACCTCTCCGCTTGCTTTTGGGTAGCGCTACTGCGCTATGGTTAAATGAGGTTTGCCACGGTTTTTAAATCCCGCCGGCACCGGTAAAAACCTCAGTACCGCAAACGGCAAAAAGGCCGGCGGACAAAAGTCCACCAGCCTTACCGCTACCCGCCGCTTTACGCGACAGCTAGCGGGAGACGCAAGAACCGAATTACTTCAGTTCTACAACTGCGCCAGCTTCTTCCAGCTCTTTCTTAGCTGCTTCAGCTTCGTCTTTGCTTACGCCTTCTTTCAGCGGGCTCGGAGCGCCGTCTACCAGACCTTTAGCTTCTTTCAAGCCCAGGCCAGTGATGCCGCGAACAACTTTGATCACGTTCACTTTCTTGTCGCCTGGGGAGGTCAGGATTACGTCGAAAGAGTCTTTCTCTTCAGCGGCAGCTTCGCCACCAGCTGGGCCAGCTACAACTGCTGCAGCAGCAGTTACGCCGAATTTCTCTTCCATTGCTTCGATCAGCTCAACAACATCCTTAACGGACATTTCGGCAACAGCATTGATGATATCTTCTTTAGTCAGAGACATGATTCAGTACCTGAATTGGTTTGAGCAGTAGCTGCTCGTATTTCGTTTTGAAACTGCGATTCGCTCTAGCGAAAAAATTACGCAGCTTCCTGCTCTTTTTGGTCGCGAACGGCCGCAATAGTGCGAACCAGCTTGCCAGCAGATGCTTCTTTCAACACGCTCATCAGCTTGGCGATCGCCTCGTCGTAAGTCGGCAGGCTTGCCAACAATGCGACGTCGGTGATCGCGCCTTCGAAGGCAGCACCTTTCAGTTCCAGCTTGTCATTGCCTTTAGCGAACTGGCTCAGGATGCGCGCGCCGGCACCTGGGTGTTCGTTAGAGAATGCAATGATGCTAGGACCTACGAATTTGTCAGTCAGACATTCGTATTCGGTACCTGCCAGAGCGCGACGCGCCAGAGTATTACGGACGACTTTCAACCAAACGCCGTTCTCGCGAGCCTCTTTGCGCAGAGTGGTCATGTCATTCACGGTTACGCCGCGGGAATCCGCAACAACCGCAGACAGAGCACCTTCAGCAGCTTGCTGGACATCTGCGACAATCGCTTTCTTGTCTTCGAGTCCAATAGCCATAGTGTCACTCCTGGATTTGAAAAAAACCGGACTTAAACGTCCGATCCGTTCCGGTGCATAAAGCTCAAATCCAGTAAAAATACTGGTTTGGGCGACACCGTCTGCGTAGGCTCGAACCTCGCAATGGCCAACCTGGCCGAAGTTCGGATTAAGCCAGGCACGTTAAACCTCAACGCACCTGACACCTACGGTCTTTGACGGCCCACCTTCTGCCGAAGCATTCAGGTGGACCCCAAAGTTCGATTTACTGAGAGGTGATCACACCCCGCAGTGATATTTAGATGTTCAGGGAAGACTGATCGATAACCAGACCCGGGCCCATAGTGGTGCTCAGGGTGATCTTCTTCAGATATACACCTTTTGCAGAAGCCGGCTTGGCTTTCTTCAGGTCGGCAACCAGAGCTTCCAGGTTCTCTTTCAGAGAGTTCGCATCGAAAGCAACTTTACCGATACCACCGTGGATAATGCCGCCTTTGTCAGCGCGGAAACGCACCTGACCAGCTTTGGCATTTTTAACCGCAGTAGCAACGTCTGGAGTTACGGTGCCAGTCTTCGGGTTCGGCATCAGGCCGCGCGGGCCGAGGATTTGACCCAGTTGACCTACAACGCGCATCGCATCGGGGGAAGCGATTACTACGTCGAAGTCCATCTTGCCTGCTTTAACGTCGGCAGCCAGCTCGTCCATACCGATCAAGTCAGCGCCCGCTTCTTTAGCGGCGTCAGCGTTAGCACCCTGGGTGAAAACAGCTACGCGAACTTCTTTACCAGTACCGTGCGGCAGAGTAGTTGCACCGCGAACAGCCTGATCGGATTTACGTGGGTCGATGCCCAGGTTTACGGAAGCGTCTACAGTTTCTGCAAACTTAACGTTGGACAGCTCTTTCAGCAGGGCTACGGCTTCTTCGATACCGTAAGCCTTACCAGCTTCAACTTTCTCAGCGATTACGCGCTGACGCTTGCTCAATTTAGCCACTTAGAGACCCTCCACTTCGATACCGGCGCTGCGAGCGGAACCGGCGATAGTGCGCACGGCCGCGTCCAAGTCGGATGCAGTCAGGTCTGCTTTCTTCATTTCTACGATCTCTTCCAGCTGAGCGCGGGTTACTTTACCCACTTTCTCAGTGTTCGGACGACCGGAACCGCTCTTGATCTTGGCAGCCTTGCGCAGCAGTACAGCGGCGGGCGGCGACTTCATGATGAAGGTGAAGGAGCGGTCGTTGTATACAGAGATTACAACTGGAACTGGCAGACCTGGCTCGAGGCTCTGGGTCTGGGCGTTGAACGCCTTACAGAATTCCATGATGTTCACACCGTGCTGACCCAGTGCGGGACCAACGGGCGGACTCGGGTTGGCCTGACCGGCCTTAACTTGCAGCTTGATATAAGCTTCTACTTTCTTAGCCATTACAGCTCTCCTCTAGTTGGGTATTAACGCCCACCACTCAGCCATAAGGTTTAAGGGCAAGCTCCCCGAACCCCGAAATGAAAACTCATTTTTCGGGGACGCGAAAACCCCCTTCCACCTCGCGGCGAAAGGGGGCAAAAAATTTATACTGGAATCAGGTCTTCTCTACCTGACTGAACTCCAGTTCAACCGGGGTGGAACGTCCGAAGATCAACACAGCCACTCGCAAGCGACTCTTCTCGTAGTTAACCTCTTCAACCACACCGTTGAAATCATTAAACGGACCGTCGATAACTCGAACCATTTCACCGGGCTCAAACAGAGTCTTGGGCTTGGGCTTATCGGCGGAATCGTCTATGCGATTCAGGATAGCCTGCGCTTCGCGGTCAGTAATCGGGGCTGGCTTATCCGCCTTACCGCCGATAAAACCCAGTACTCGGGGAGTTTCTTTCACCAAGTGCCAGGTATCGTCATTCAATTCCATTTCTACCAGGACATAGCCCGGGAAAAATTTGCGCTCACTCTTACGCTTTTGCCCTGCGCGCATCTCAACCACTTCTTCCGTGGGAACCAGGACCTCACCAAACAGGTGGTCCATTTCGTTCAGCTCAATGCGCTCTTTCAGGGAGCTGGCGACACGCTTCTCATAGCCCGAGTAAGCCTGGACCACATACCAATTCTTTGACATGTATCAACCTTTAGCCGATAAATTTGGAAGCCGCCCAACCCAGAGCCGAATCAAGCGCCCACAAGATAAGCGCCATAATCAACACGAAAACAACCACAATCGCTGTGGTCTGGGTTGCTTCTTGGCGGGTCGGCCAAACCACACGCCTGACTTCAGTTTGCGCTTCGCGCAACAGTTGCCACAACGCATTGCCTTTGGCGGTATTTACAGCCACAACCAGAGCTACCAGACAGATGGCAGTTACTGCCAACACTCGGTAAAACAAAGGGAATTCGGCGTAATATGAATTGCCTGCAACAGCACCGCCCACCAGCAGCACTATTAACAACCACTTCAGACCGTCAAGACGAAAGGTTTTCGCTTCTGTTTTAGCATTCATATAAGAAGCCCTTAGCGCACTATAGATAATCTTTTAGCGCTCATAAACACAAAAGCCCCACTGACAAGTAGGGTTTTGCGACACCCCTAAGCTTATCTAAGCGGAGTGATTAAAAATGGCAGGCCAGGAGGGACTCGAACCCCCAACACCCGGTTTTGGAGACCGGTGCTCTACCAATTGAACTACTGGCCTGTACAGTGTGAGCACTTTCGCGCTCAAAGATGAGAGAGCTACAGGAACTCTCCCACCTGGTGCACCACATAGAATATTGTGATGCAGAAATCAAAGATTACTCAATGATCTTAGCAACAACGCCCGCACCTACGGTACGACCACCTTCGCGGATAGCGAAGCGCAGGCCGTCTTCCATGGCGATCGGAGCGATCAGGGTAACAACCATTTGAATGTTGTCGCCCGGCATTACCATTTCAGTACCTTCCGGCAGCTCTACCGCACCAGTTACGTCGGTAGTACGGAAGTAGAACTGAGGACGGTAGCCTTTGAAGAACGGGGTGTGACGACCACCTTCGTCCTTGGACAGTACATACACTTCCGCTTCGAACTTGGTGTGCGGAGTGATGGAGCCCGGCTTAGCCAGTACCTGACCACGCTCTACTTCGTCACGCTTGGTGCCGCGCAGCAGTGCGCCGATGTTCTCACCAGCACGACCTTCGTCGAGCAGCTTGCGGAACATTTCAACACCAGTACAGGTAGTAGTGGTGGTTTCTTTGATACCAACGATTTCGATCTCGTCGCCAGTGTTGATCACACCGCGCTCTACACGACCAGTTACAACAGTACCACGGCCAGAGATAGAGAATACGTCTTCGATCGGCATCAGGAACGGCTGATCTACAGCGCGCTCTGGCTCAGGGATGTACTCGTCCAGAGTCTCTACCAGCTTCTTAACAGCGGTAGTACCCATTTCGTTGTCGTCTTCGCCGTTCAGGGCCATCAGAGCGGAACCAACGATGATCGGAGTGTCGTCACCTGGGAACTCGTACTGGTCCAGAAGTTCGCGAACTTCCATTTCTACCAGCTCGAGCAGCTCTTCGTCGTCTACCATGTCCGCTTTGTTCAGGAATACAACGATGTAAGGTACACCTACCTGACGGGAAAGCAGGATGTGCTCACGAGTCTGCGGCATGGGGCCGTCAGCTGCGGAACATACCAGGATAGCGCCGTCCATCTGAGCAGCACCGGTGATCATGTTCTTAACGTAGTCGGCGTGTCCCGGGCAATCTACGTGCGCGTAGTGGCGAGTCGGGGACTCGTACTCAACGTGAGAAGTAGCGATGGTGATACCGCGCTCACGCTCTTCCGGTGCATTGTCGATACCGTCGAAAGCAACAGCGTCACCGCCCCAAACTTCCGCACATACGCGGGTCAGAGCAGCGGTCAGGGTGGTTTTACCGTGGTCAACGTGACCGATGGTGCCCACGTTCACGTGGGGCTTGGAACGTTCAAACTTTTCTTTTGCCATTGCAGCCTCCTATATATAGGCGAGCCGATAACGGCACCACCCACGTCCAGAACATGCACATCCGACCCGGAAAATCCGACCCCGGACACAAACAACCGCAAGAGCTTTCACTCTTGCGGTCATATAAAATGGAGCTCATGGGCGGATTTGAACCGCCGACCTCACCCTTACCAAGGGTGTGCTCTACCCCTGAGCTACATGAGCTAAAATCTTGCCGATAACGGCATCTTAAAATGTTGCACCCTGGAGAGCATTCCAACCAACCCCAAAACTTGGAGCGGGCAGCGGGGATCGAACCCGCATCATCAGCTTGGAAGGCTGAGGTTCTACCATTGAACTATGCCCGCTTTCGGGACCTCCATGCGAAACCCTTCGATTTCGCGCAACACCCTAAGGTGTAATATGGTGCAGGGGGGTGGATTCGAACCACCGAAGCTTTCGCGTCAGATTTACAGTCTGATCCCTTTGGCCACTCGGGAACCCCTGCTCAAAGCGGTGTGCATTGTCTACACATCTCGCTGCGCTGTCAACAATTTTTCTTTAAATTTCACATACTTAGCAGCGAAACCTAATTTTGACAGCAACGGGATGAAAATGGAGCTGGCGAGAGGAGTCGAACCCCCGACCGGCTGATTACAAGTCAGCTGCTCTACCAACTGAGCTACGCCAGCCCTATCCCGTTCATTGCCGAAGTTGTTAAGTCACCCTCGTCAATGGAGGCGGGATTCTATGGGAACTTATCTCGACACGCAACACCCTTTTTGCAGATAAATCATATTTTTTATGTCGCCTATTCCAACTTGTTGAAAAAAACAGCGATTCGAGACGCCACCTGATGATTTTCTGATAAATCTGCTTTTTTGTTAGCCAAGCACTTCAGAACAAAGATTTGGGCGCCGATCCAGGTCCGGGTATTCACTTTGCAATTGTCGCCAAAATTCTTCTGCAAGACTTTCTGTGCTGCCGGGGGGCATAACTATCCACCGCTCCATATAGGTTTGCGGCTCCTCCTTGAACTGCGCGGTAACCCCCCTCTCCTTCAAAACGCTGGTATGGGACTCAGCTCGGGCTCGCTCACTGAAAATCCCAAATGAAATGCCATTTTCCAATGCGCCTTTGGGAATGACATAGCTGTCGATCCCCTGAGACTGTAGTTCACGCAAGCGGTTGTAGGCCTCCCGCCTCGAACTCAGTGGCGGCAGATATACCCAGTAGCGCATCTGCCCCTGCATTTCTATATCACGCAGCTCGGCTTTAACCTGAAGGGACCGGATTCGCTGCAAGAGATCCTCGCCCTGGTACTCCTCCGCGAAAGGCCCCAACAGCGTACAAAGCTGCTCAACCTCAAAGGACTCCTTACTCAGTGCCCCGGCCTTCTCTGGAGCAGGCAGCTCTTCAGGGGATATTTCGCTAACGAGGGTAATTTTCTTTCCCTCCGACTCGTGAGGGATCGGGCTCTTGCCGCTACTTAACTGCGGAGACGGCGCTACCAACATATACCAGGCAAAAAGCACAGCGTTCAGGGCGACTAAAGAAAGGGCTATCCAGCGCATAACAGAGTAAATTTTTATGGATTACTAAGGGCCAACCCATCCATCACCAAATCGGGAACCAGGCGATGTTCGTGCTGGTAAACTGCGGAGAGCAACTGCGCATCTCCACCGGTTAACCACAATAAAGGGGGGGAACCGGAGTGGACCTGCAATTCTTCCATTGCTCGATCAACCGCACCCAACACCATCAGCAAGAGGCCACGGTTTATCGCCTCATTGGTATTGCGTCCCGCGCCCAATGTTTTTGTCAGGGCCAGTGCCTCACGACTCTTTGCTGCATGAGTATCGACACTGAGAACGCGATTCATCAATCCGAAACCGGGAACGATATATCCCCCAATGTGGCGCCCGCTATTGTCCAGCAAATCTAAGGTGACCGCACTGCCGCAATCCACAATTAATGATGCTCGGGGAGATTGCTGGTAGGCCGCCAACATTGCCAGCCACCGATCCACCCCCAGGGCGGAGTGGTCTTCATACCCGCAGATAACGCCGGCACATTGGGGCGCTACTGCCGAGAATTCAGCCTCCAGTGTGAACAGGTCTCG
This sequence comes from Microbulbifer sp. ABM4_008, assembly GCF_056311705.1. Taxonomy (NCBI): domain Bacteria; kingdom Pseudomonadati; phylum Pseudomonadota; class Gammaproteobacteria; order Cellvibrionales; family Microbulbiferaceae; genus Microbulbifer; species Microbulbifer sp. ABM4_008. Next base: position 4,385,374 of record NZ_CM149970.1, read on the forward strand.
GGCCACCCGACTCAAGAATTCAGCAACAACGGGACCGGCAACATTCACTACCCGAAAACGGTAGGGGGTTAGGTCTGCCCAACCCTCAGGCAAAACCTGCTGGCGCAACTGCCCAGTTTTGATATCACCACGGGCTATCACCTCGCCTTCGACCAGGTAGCGCCACTTACCCCGTGTATTGCCGACATCCAGCTCTAGAATCACACCTGCCCCCGCAACGAGATTTCCCCCCCATGAAATGACTTTTGCCCTTTATCAGTGTCGAGTAACAAGGCTCCTTTTTCATCGACACCGGCCGCAACACCTTCCCAGCTCAAATTACCTGACCGCAACTGAACTGGCTGCCCGGCAAACTGGTCTAGGGTTGACCACGATTCCCGGTAAGCGGCGAAGCCCCCTTCCGGGTAAGTTTCCAGCATCGGTAACAGCTCGCTGAGTATCGCCGCAGTTAATTCACTGCGGCCAATACCAGGACGGACTTGCTGGAGATCTGCCCATGGTTGATCAATCTCCTCTGCTGTCTTTGCGTTGAGACCATTATTCAACCCAATGCCGATAACCACTGAACAGCGGTCGGTTAAATCCCCTTTTAGCTCAAGTAATACACCGGCCAATTTACGGCCCTGGCACCACACATCATTTGGCCACTTCAGGCGCACGCCCGGTACAGAAAAACGCTCGAGCGCTTTTGCCACAGCAACACCGACGGCAAGACTCAACCCCTCCAGGCTTTGTACACCGCCATTAAACTCCCAGCCCACTGAGAGGCTGATACTTGTGGCATAGGGGCTGACCCAGTTGCGACCACGGCGGCCCCGACCGGCACTTTGCCGCTCGGCGAGAATCGCTACAGCGTGTCCCTTACCTTCTTCAAAACATTCCAGTAACAGGGAGTTCGTTGAACTCAACTCATCAAAAACCTGCAACTCGCGCAGTAGCGCTCGGGCTGAACCATCCAGCTGAGCGGTAACAGTCTGCTCAGATAGCAGGTCGAGACCTCCCGGCAAGCGATAACCTCGCCCCTTAGCAGACTCAAGCGTCAGGCCGTAGCTCTCGAGCTTTTGTAGTTGTTTCCAAACAGCGGCTCGGCTGACACCAAGCGCATTCCCGAGGGATTCTCCCGAGTGTATTTCCCCATCCGCCAGAAGCTCCAGCACCGGGCGAAGCTGTTCTAATGGTGTTTTTGCGGCGACGTCCTGCAATTTGTTCAACCTTTTACATAATGGCGGCCATAGCGATGCCCGAGGCTCGTCAGGACTTCATAACCGATAGTCCCGGCATACCCAGCGACCTCATCCACCGTAAGCTGGTCATTGAGAATCTCGATCGACTGAAGGGAGTCCCGCTCCTCTTCGCTGAGACCCGAAATATCGAAAGTGGTAGAGTCCATTGATATACGCCCGACAATTGGCAGAGGGCGGCCGTGCCCCCATCCGCGCCCCCGCCCCCCTTGGGCTCGTATAATGCCATCGGCATATCCACCCCGAGCTACCGCAAGCCAACTATCTCCGGGAACTTCCTGGGTCGCACCATACCCCACAGACCGGGACTGACTGACATAGCGCTTTTGGACAATTGGCAAGCCCAAAGTCACCGTTGGACGCATCGGGTTTTCAGCCTCAGGGACAGGGTTAAGGCCGTATAGTGCGGAGCCCGGTCGGGCAATATCAAAGTGATAGTCCTCACCCAAAAAGATGCCGGATGAGTTCGCAAGGCTGAGCTGAATATCCGGGCACAGTTCCCGCAAGCGATCGCCAGCGGTCTTAAACTCGTTCAACTGAAGCTTATTATGCGGATGCTGGGGCTGATCTGCACAGGCAAGATGACTGAAGAACATCCGAACATCGGCGGACTCCAAGAGAGGGCGGTCCTTGAGCAGTAATTCGAACTCATCCGGGGTCAAGCCCAGCCGAGTCATGCCGGTATCAATTTTTACGGCGCAAGGGGCCTCTAACTGAGCTTTCTCGCAGATTTCGACCCAGTTCTTCAATTGATCCAGAGTAAACAATGTGGGGATCAAACCCGCGCGAGCGCACTCTAGTTCAGCACCAGGCCTGACACCGGTAAAAATGACTATATTCACATCGTTGCCGAGGTCACTGCGCAAGCGCTCCCCCTCGACTTGGGTGGCCACAAAGAAATCGCGGCATCCCTGAGCGTATAGCGCTGGTGCAACATGAGCCATTCCCAAGCCGTAAGCATCCGCTTTAACCACAGCACCGCACCGGGCGCCGGCTTTCAAGCGATTAGCCAGATCCTGATAGTTATCTGCTATTGACCTCAGGTTGATACTTAATAACCCTTCACGAAAGTCACTCATACCAGTACAACTCTCTAAATCAGTAAGCTAGGTAGCTCCGAGCAGACTCTCTCGCTGCAGCGCTCGGGCACCGCCTAATATACACCCAACAACCAATAAAAGGCTGACCAGTGAGCCAGCGATCATCAGTGATATCGAGACCGTATCCCCAACCAGTAGAGCCTTAAACCACTGCTGTTGCGCGACCAGCGGGACCAACTGCCAGGCAGGCTCCTCTAGCTCTATGGATGACATATCCAATATTAACAACATAGTGACAGGTAAAATCTGCAAAATACTCAATTGAGTTTGGGCATCTTTAAATGACTGGGAACGCAACGCTAACAATATTTGCAGTACGGCAACCAATAGAGCCAGTGGGAGCAGGGCTAGCGCCATAGCAACCATGCCACTCAGCGTAGTTGCATGTTGTATCCCCATTTCAGCCAAGGGCAAAAATGGAAAAACAGCCATTAGCGAAACTAACGCAAGAATTGAAGATAACCAACTGATACTGGCTACAGCGAGCACCTTGGCCAGGACCACCTGCCAGGCGGCCAGAGGTTGTTGCAGTAATACCTCAAAACTCATTCTCTCCCGCTCACCGGCAGAGGCATCAATGGACGAGGACAGGCAACCTATAAACAGCGTCATTATCAAGAGTGTCGGTATTGAACCAACAATCCAGGCACTGCGGGTAGACGGGGTACTGACATCCCTGACCTGGACTTGCCAGGGTGCTATTGTTTTTAGTGGGACTCCCCTAGCGACCATTCTTTGTTGAACAATGAGCTGTTGTAGCTCACCCAGCTTTTGTTGAACATGACTCGCGCCTTGCCCGCTGAAACGATCGGAGCTATCAACATACAAATAAACCTTGGGGCTGCGGAAATTGCGATAATCGGTAGAAAAACCTTCATCAATTTTCACAACTGCATCGTAACCTTCATCAAGTAAAGCTATCGGGTCCCCTTCTGACAGGCTATCCAGTTCCACCCGCCCTTTACTCAGCTGCTGCTCTAATACTGGTAAATCCTGCCCGCCTAACAACGCTAGCTGAAATGTCCTCTCCCCTTGGGACTTAAACATAAACAGAGTCATCGATGCGATCATTCCGGGAAATGAAATGGCAAACAGCAAAGATAAATACAGTGCTCGCCGGTCACGCCAAACCTCTAAAGACTCCTTCTTCAGAAGAGCAGACATGGCGGGAGTAAATAATAGGTTTAAAAATTTCATGCCATCACCTCCCCTTTAACCCCGTAAGCCAGAGTGACGAAACTATCTTCCAGGTTTTTACAGCCTGTGCGTTCTACAAGCTCATCGGGGGTACCACTATCGACAATAGCACCGTTAGCCATCACCAATACTCTATCTGACAACTCAGTAACTTCAGCCATAATATGGCTGGAAAATAAAATGGCTACGCCCTCAGAGCGCAACCGCAGAAGTGTTTTCCGCAGCAGTCTCGCTGCAAGAACATCAAGCCCGCGCGTCGGTTCATCGAGTATCAAATGCGTAGGCCGGTGGACTAGTGCCCGCGCCAGCGACACTTTCATTCTCTCCCCCTGGGAAAAGCCTTTTGTCCGACGTTGCCACAAATCTTCTAATTCCAGCTCTTCTCGAACAGAATTCAATGCGCGCTTAAGCTCTGCCCCAAATAATCCCTGCGCACTGGCAAAAAATGATAAGTACTCCGCTACAGTAAGTCGTTCATACAAGCCTTCACGATCGCCGACAACGCCCAATTGCCGCTTTATTTCTAATGGATTTTCGGCCACATTAAACCCACTAACAAATACTGTACCTTCATCCGGTTTTACCAACCCCGTTATAATTCTCAGGCAAGTAGTTTTACCGGCTCCATTGGCCCCCAGCAAAGCGGTTATTTGGCCATCAGGTATATTGAAATTCAGGTCTTTGAGTACTTTCTTTCCAGAGAATTGCTTGTGAATAGATTTAACAGCAATCATTTGTTATCCCCTTGGCTCGATAGCAACTCACTGGATACCGCTTTATCAATTTCAGGTCCAAAAGCACCCGCCATAAAAGGTGGTCTTTGAATATCCGCAATACAATCACTATCTAAAGAAGCAAGTGGAGATTTTAGAAAATCATCTATTAGCTTTGGTATACAACCGCGCATACTATTGATATGTCCACCACCTGGAACCACTACCTGTTTTAATTCTGAAAGATACCCCAAGCTTTGTTCCGCATAATAATGTGGGGTAATAGGGTCAGCCTCTCCGGAAATAATTAACACAGGATGATTTCTTTCTTCCGGGACTTCGTAAGTGATAGGAGATACGGGCCACACCTTGCAACCCTCAGCAAAAATCTCAAAAAAAGCATCACCTAAAAAGCTATCGCGAATATCTGCAGCCAGCTCTTCCTCTGTAGTGCGATTTAATTCTTCAGCGCAAGCAACTGATAAGGTGAGCCCCATAGACATACTTCCATCATCAGATAAAAGTCCAACCAACCCCGATAGCGGTAAATAATTACCCTCCTCAGCCTGGCTAATAGCGTATGGTAACTGCGCTGCCGTTTCAGGTGCGTAGAGCGCGGTCCTTATCAGGTTTTGTATGAAGCTACGGGGAACACTTGTTTCCATTGTGCGACCAGAGTGGGGGTCCGGGAAGTTCGATGCTCTTCCATCCCAGTCCCTAAGCAAGCTATCCAGGTCAGATCTCCAATCGCCAAATTCGGAGCACACCGGATCCTGACTGCAGTCTTTCTCCAATTTTAGCAGCGCCTTTTCAGCAGCTTGCGCAGTAAGAAAAACTTTTGAATCAATCGGGGCTACGGCATCCAGGATCAGGACACTTAAACTTTCGGGATACCATTGCTGGTAAAGAAGCGCGGTACGAGTTCCCCAAGAACCTCCCCACAAAGCAATTTTTTTATGTCTCAACTGGAGGCGCACTTCCTCCAGATCATCAACCGCTTGACGGCTATGCAGCGCTTTCGCAAAGGAGGAGTTTTCAAGGTAGCAAGTTGAGAATTGATCGGTGACCGCCTCCAGATCCATATGGACTTCTCCGTCGATCCCACAGTCAAATGCAGCCGAGTAACCCGAGCCGCGCCTATCGACAAGAACGATCGCCCTACTCTGATTGACTTTATATAAGGCATTTAGAATCGGGGTCAGATAACTGGCTGCCTGACCGGGGCCACCGGCCAGTAAATAAAGTGGCTCCAGTCCAATGTCATTAACTGCTGGGGCTATCATTACCGCTAGATCTACTGCAGCTTCTCCTCCACCAACCGGTATCGTTGTACAGTGCAGAGCATGGCTCCAGCCGTCCAGGTAGCAGGACTCGAAGTTATTCTCTTCTCTCTCTTCTGCAACTGCTGGAGATAGCCCTATAAACAAGCTGATCGCGAAGATCGTAAACCTCTGTATCCAAACCACTGCCAACCCCCTATCCAACGAATTTATCCCAACCAGTGTATCGAACTGCTCCTAAGGTGTCGTCATCCAACAAAAGGCAGATAATTGCATTTGCATTAGCGCCCACCCCTGCACAGTGGTATGGTTTCTTATTTACTTGCCCATGATTGCACCCATGAGCTTTTCAGACCGAGAAAAACACCTAATCCGAGCCGCCTTTGCCTGGGGCCAAATCACACAACAGGAAGGCTATACACTTTCTGATCTTGAAATTGAAAAATCGGTTCTCTTCCGACGATTACTTGGCGGTCGGCCGCCATTGGCATTCCCGCCACCATTGCGTCACGGATTTCCCTGGTATGACGTTATTGAAGGGCGTAGCGAACACTTAGTGAGTGCATCCGAAGCCTCACCTGAATGCAGCATCATTGCACCGGGCTGTAAGCTCGGGGATACCTGCATTCTTATTGACGGCGCCTTTTGGCGCGTAGTCGAAACTGTTCGCGAGCACGAAGAATATATCGTTGAGTGGGGCCAATACCCAATGCAGTGGCGCTTGAAAAAGCATTGGGAAGTAAACTATGAAATGACACAACAGCTTCATAGTTTTCGTAAAGATAACCCCAATGCCGAAGTGAGCTTTGACAACTATTTAAGCCAAAGGGAGTACCGGGAATTTCGCATAGACGATGATCAGACGGTATGGCTCTGTGAATGGCAATTAAGCCGCACCAGCCTCTCTGGTTGGGTTTGGGTTGGGACAATACTACCTGTTCCCGATTATCAGCTCGTTCCAGTGTTCGACGATGATCACGGCCCGGTTATTCTCGGCGAGGATGGTAATTCCAATGGGCAGGCCTGGCTGCGTATTGAAGATGCCACAGATGAATACCGCTTCGTTAAACTACTGGGAACCTACGACTACCAGTCGCTAATTACTGCGAGCACCACTGAGCTGAAGACCTTTTTACAAGACCTACAGCAAGAAGAGTCAGCAGACATTGAAGTATTGGATTGGCACCAGAACAATGCCGCACGACGCTTTGCTCTCCCTGCCGAGCTGGTTCCACTGGAAGACCTCAGTTTGAATGATATGAACTTTGACCTCGTTCCAGATAACGCCTTTCCTTACTAGCCCACCCAAGCCCCACCTGGTGGGGCTTTTTTTATCCCCAAACTTTTCTTCTCTCGCATACTGGCGTACCAATCAGCCGCAGTAATCCACAGATTTATCGCTCATAACACTGTTAATAACTGATGTCCGTTTTATGGCGTCTTTGTTACCAACAGAAACCATGGATAGAGCTGTGTATAACTCCGGGATATCCCCTGCCAGCCCCGTGTTTCCTTGGCTCTATTGAAGGCGGGTAAAAAAGCAGCACTTTTTGCGCGGATTTCCACAGCCAGGTGTTACTAACAGAAAGTCTGGATAGAGTTGTGCATAACTTTAATAAACGGGCTACAGGCCCCGTGGTTACAGGGGATTACTGCAGAGACTAAAAAATCACCGATATTTTTATGGGCTAATTTTAATTTTTGGCGGGAGTGGTATGGGTACTTTTCTGGTTTTTACGCGGGTTATTTTTGTTGGATGATTTTTTGAGTGAGTGCAAAGGCGTTTGGAGAGAAGATCGGTAAAGACCTATTTTTATAGGCTTTTTAGGAGAGTGTCTGTTTAAGGTGCTCAAGTAGTTTTAGGTTTTTATTTTTTGTTTACTGACTGATTTTTTAAATAGAAAGTTAAGCATTAAATTTTTTCAGAGTTACTTTTATTTTTTCTATTTAATTTTTGCTAAATATTTTCTGCTTTCTCTTTCTTATTTTTGTCTTTTGTTTTTTTTGTTTTTTAAAATATTTTTTCAGCCATAAAAAAAGGGCCACCCTATTGGGTGGCCCTTTTCGGATTAGAAGCCTGACGATGACCTACTCTCACATGGGGAAGCCCCACACTACCATCGGCGATGTTGCGTTTCACTTCTGAGTTCGGCAAGGGATCAGGTGGTTCCACAACTCTATTGTCGTCAGGCAAACTGGCTTGGGTTGGCGTTGGTCTTATAAGCAAAGTGCTTGGCCTGCCGTGTTATCGCTGTTTGCCTCGGTCATGTTATTGACCGGCGATAACCCCAAATAAGTCGGTAAAACAATCTGTAGTAATACACCGCAAGCGATCGTATGTCTCTAACTCACAATCCGCTAGCTTAGCTAGTCGTTAGTAACCATCTCTGTTGTATGGTCAAGCCGCACGGGCAATTAGTACTGGTTAGCTCAACGCCTCACAACGCTTCCACACCCAGCCTATCAACGTGGTAGTCTTCCACGGCCCTTCAGGAGGCTCAAGGCCTCAGGGAGATCTTATCTTGAAGGAGGCTTCCCGCTTAGATGCTTTCAGCGGTTATCCCGTCCGAACATAGCTACCCGGCAATGCCACTGGCGTGACAACCGGAACACCAGAGGTTCGTTCACTCCGGTCCTCTCGTACTAGGAGCAACTCTTCTCAAATCTCCAACGCCCACGGCAGATAGGGACCGAACTGTCTCACGACGTTCTAAACCCAGCTCGCGTACCACTTTAAATGGCGAACAGCCATACCCTTGGGACCGGCTTCAGCCCCAGGATGTGATGAGCCGACATCGAGGTGCCAAACACCGCCGTCGATGTGAACTCTTGGGCGGTATCAGCCTGTTATCCCCGGAGTACCTTTTATCCGTTGAGCGATGGCCCTTCCATACAGAACCACCGGATCACTATGACCTACTTTCGTACCTGCTCGACATGTCTGTCTCGCAGTCAAGCGCACTTATACCATTATGCTCATTGCATGATTTCCGACCATGCTGAGTGCACCTTCGTACTCCTCCGTTACTCTTTGGGAGGAGACCGCCCCAGTCAAACTACCCACCATACACTGTCCTCGATCCGGATAACGGACCAGAGTTAGAACCTCAAACATACCAGGGTGGTATTTCAAGGACGGCTCCACAACAACTAGCGTCGCTGCTTCAAAGCCTCCCACCTATCCTACACAAATAGGCTCAAAGTTCAGTGCAAAGCTGTAGTAAAGGTTCACGGGGTCTTTCCGTCTAGCCGCGGGTACACTGCATCTTAACAGCGATTTCAATTTCACTGAGTCTCTGGTGGAGACAGCGTGGCCATCGTTACGCCATTCGTGCAGGTCGGAACTTACCCGACAAGGAATTTCGCTACCTTAGGACCGTTATAGTTACGGCCGCCGTTTACCGGGGCTTCGATCAAGAGCTTCGCCGAAGCTAACCCCATCAATTAACCTTCCGGCACCGGGCAGGCGTCACACCCTATACGTCCTCTTACGAGTTTGCAGAGTGCTATGTTTTTAATAAACAGTCGCAGCCACCTGGTCACTTCGACCGGCCTCAGCTTAGGGAGCAAGTCCCATCACCAAAACCGGCGTACCTTCTCCCGAAGTTACGGTACCATTTTGCCTAGTTCCTTCACCAGAGTTCTCTCAAGCGCCTTGGTATTCTCTACCTGACCACCTGTGTCGGTTTAGAGTACGATTCACTATTACCTGAAGCTTAGAAGTTTTTCCTGGAAGCAGGGCATCAACCACTTCACCCACTAAGTGGGCTTCGTCATCAGTTCTCAGCCTTAGGGACCCGGATTTGCCTAAGTCCCCAGCCTACAACCTTAAACATGGACAACCAATCGCCATGCTGGCCTAGCCTTCTCCGTCACTCCGTCGCAGTAATAGCGAGTACAGGAATATTAACCTGTTTCCCATCGACTACGGCTTTCGCCCTCGCCTTAGGGGTCGACTAACCCTGTCCCGATTAGCGTTGGACAGGAACCCTTGGTCTTCCGGCGGGGAGGTTTTTCACCTCCCTTATCGTTACTCATGTCAGCATTCGCACTTGTGATACCTCCAGCAGACCTCCCGATCCACCTTCAACGGCTT
>NZ_CM149970.1:4400000-5190000 GCF_056311705.1 Microbulbifer sp. ABM4_008
GCACCGCCAACCAGTGCAATTGGTTTATGCCCTGCCGCCTGAAACCTCTTCAAGGTCAGCAACGGTACTAGACTGCCTATATGAAGGGAGTCTGCAGTGGGATCAAAACCGCAATACAGGGTTCGACTCTCCGACAAATGCTGCGTCAGTTCGCCGTCACCAGTCGCTTGATTAATTAATCCGCGACGGTCCAAGTCTTCTAGCAGTGTCATGTCGACCCCAGCCATGCTTTCCCCTCATATATAGGCTTGAAATTAGCGCCACCAAGCGGCGGCAAAATGCGCTGCAACATTACCGAAGTTTGCGGCAAATACAAGCGTGCAGCAGCCCAGCATCCGCACTAAAAACAAAATTCATGAGGAACCAAACCGTGCAAAGACGTGTCAATTATCTCGTGAACCAAGGCGGCTTTTTTGCTATAAAGCCCCTCCAATGCCTGTTTTTTAGACACTCAGTTTTTCAAGCGCAAATAACAACGACCGCCAGTACCATCCGCTAACGCCATGCAAAACCATCGTAAATCGAGTACAGGCCTCCGTATTGGCGGCTTACCCAAGCATTTTCCCCGCGTTCATGCGCTGACCGCTGGCATCGCAGCCTTTGTCCTTATGCTGGCCGTTCTGATTCCTTCACCGGAGATTTCCTCTAAGCGCACATCCCTACCCGTCAAACTTTCAGAGGTCACAAGCGGCGACAGCACTGAAGCCAAACCTGCTCTCACTTATACGCCGGCGGAAACGCCACTGCTTAACGTCAGTGTCGAGGCGGTCAAGTCGTTGAGCCTTGAAGTACGTAACGGGGATACCCTGTCAGACCTATTTCAACGTGCAAAAATCAGCGCCAAAGAGATGTACCAGCTTCTGGGTAGCGGCAAAGAGGCAAAACAGCTGGCACGTCTAACTCCGGGTGAAGAGCTGACCTTTCAAACAAATAATGATGGCCAGCTGCAGTCCCTGAAATTGCAGCGAGATCGACTCAATCAAATTGAGTTTACCCGCACAAATGCAGATAAGTTTGAACACGCACTGATAACTCGTGAGCCCGACAGCCATCCGGCTTACCGACAGGCCCAGATCGATAGTTCCCTATTCCTGGCCGGTAGCGATGCTGGGCTGAGTGACAGCCTGATAATGGAGATGGCGGATGTATTCAGCTCCGATATCGACTTTGCCCTCGATATTCGCAAGGGCGACAACTTTAGTGTGATGTTCGAAGAGTTGTTCCTGGATGGGGAGAAAATTGGCAACGGTCCTATCCTTGCGGTCAGTTTTACCAACCAAGGAAGAACTTTTAGCGCTGTGCGCTATGTGGATAACAGTGGTGATGCCAATTACTACACGCCTGAAGGCAAAAGTATGCGCAAGGCATTTATCCGCACACCACTGGACATAGTCCGCATCAGCTCTCACTTCAACCCGAGCCGCCTGCACCCAGTATTCAAGTCACGCCGACCTCATAATGGCACCGACTATGCCGCTCCAAGAGGCACCCCCGTTTACTCTACTGGCGATGGTCGGGTTATCGCGTCTGGCTATAGCAAGCCCAATGGCAACTACGTATTTATCCAGCACGGCGAACGGTATGTAACCCGCTATCTCCACCTGACCAAGCGCAAAGTCAAAAAGGGCCAGCGCGTTAAGCAGCGCCAGGTTATTGGCACTGTGGGGTCTACCGGTTATGCCACCGGCCCGCACTTGCACTACGAATTCCTGGTGGATGGCAGACATCGCAACCCCGCCACCATTGTGCGCAAATTGCCCAAGGCAAAGTCGGTACCGACTTCTGAGATGATCCGTTTTAAAAACCAGACCCAGCCACTTCTGGCGAAACTAGAAAACTTCCAGGGGCCGGCTCTGGCTCAACTGGATGAAGAAAGCCCCTAACAAGCGCCAACGAATATGCCCGATCTGTTTATCGGCCTGATGTCCGGCACCAGCGTTGACTCCATTGACGCGGTGCTGGTCGATTTTGGCGATGAAGAAAAAATAAACACCCGTATCCTGGCTGCGTTAGCCCACCCGATTCACAGCGGCCTGCGCGAGGCTATCCTCAGCCTCTGTGCCCCCGGCCCTTCAGAGTTGGATCGCGCCGGACAGTTAGACCGGCAACTGGGACAGGTTTTTGCCGAAGCCACCAATACCCTGCTAGCCCGAGCCGGTGTTGAGGGTCAGTCTGTTACCGCCATTGGCAGTCACGGCCAAACCGTACGCCACCGCCCCCCAGGCACAGTGACTTCTCCCTTTACTTTGCAACTCGGTGACCCCAACACCATCTCAGCACTGACGGGCATCTGCACCGTTGCGGATTTCCGTCGCCGGGATATCGCTCTCGGTGGTCAAGGAGCGCCTTTAATGCCGGCGTTTCACCAGGCCGCTTTCAAAACTGATGGAAGCCGTGCTGTGGTCAATATTGGGGGGATGGCCAATATCACTGAGCTGACGGCAGATGGCCAGGTTTACGGCTATGACACAGGTCCAGGTAATGCATTGCTCGACTACTGGGTGAACCTACACAAAAACCAGCCCTACGATAGAAATGGAGACTGGGCCGCGAGCGGTCGCGCCAATGCTGAACTTCTCAACCGCCTGCTTTCAGATCCCTATTTCTCCGCCGAGCCACCCAAGAGCACTGGCCGTGAAACTTTTAACCCCAGCTGGCTCGAACAGGCCTGCGCCGGTTTGGAAGTGGCGCCGGTAGATGTGCAGGCGACCCTGTCTGAAGTGACCGCAGCCAGTATCGCCGACGCCGTGCATAATTTTGCCGAAGGCGGCGAGCTGCTCACTTGCGGGGGCGGGGCAAAAAACAAGGACTTGGTTACACGATTACAGCGCCGCTTGCCCACCTGGTCTATTACTGACACGGGCAGTTACGGTATTGACGCAGACTGGCTCGAAGCCGTTGGATTTGCTTGGTTGGCCCGCCAGACATTGAGAGGGCTGCCCGGTAATTGCCCGGGAGTGACTGGCGCGCAGAAAGAGGCGGTTCTAGGGGCTATTTACCCGCCCTGATCAATAGGGCGGGTTAGGATTTCTCAAATAGAGAAAGAGGAGCCGCAGCCACAGGTAGCGGACGCATTGGGATTTTGTACTACGAAGCGCGACCCCGAAAGGCCTTCTTCGTAATCAACATTGGCGCCAACCAGGTAGGGGTAGCTCATCGCATCCACCAAGACCTGAATGCCATCCTTTTCTATGATGGCATCATCTTCGGCAACCAATTCATCAAAGGTAAAACCGTATTGGAAACCGGAACAGCCGCCTCCGGTCACGAACACCCTGAGTTTCAGCTCCGGGTTGCCCTCCTCTTCCAACAGGCTTTTTACCTTGGCCACAGCCTTGTCTGTGACCACGAGTGGCGCGGGAGAAAAGGATACAGCTTCTGACATAAGTCTCTCTCAACTCATCGGGACATTCACCGCTCGTATAAAAGTTATAACGAGTGCAGCCCCGGGGGCGTCATCTTGCTTAAACCCAGCAATTCAGTCAAGTATTAACCGGCAGGTGGGCCGGTACAACAAAGTACCAGCGCCAGCCAATACTACCCGGACTTAAGAGGCTTCAATGACAGTTTCATCTTCGGAATAGCCGAGCATATGGGGCTCACCCGCGCTACTCAAGTCGGCACTGGATACCAGGGCACCGTTTACCTGGGCACCTTTCAGCATCTCGATCAGCTTATAGTGTACATTGCCTTCTACCATTGCCTTGGAAGCGAGCTCCAGGTGGCGCGCAGCAAACACATCCCCTTTGACATTGCCATTGATCACTACCTGAGGCACACGAATTTCACCCTCAATGATGCCGCCATCCACAATTTGCAGGCGCGCATCACTATCACTGTGAGCGGTAACATTGCCACGCACCTTACCTTCGATGACCAGGTTGCCACGGAAGTGGATATCACCGCTGATCTCAGTCTGACGAGCGATCAAAGTCGTGTGGTTACTACCGGTATTGGCCATAGTTATCTGTTTCTCTTTTTTTCTTAACATAATCCCCAAAACCTCGTGCCTTTGGCACCTATGCTAACTTTCCTGTACTAACCAACCGTAGCGCTGCTCAATATTAAAGCCCTTGCGCCCAGAAGATTTAAGTGACAACTCCACACCTTCGGGCACAAACCCCTCCGGCAAGCGCAGCTCTCCCTCGATATTCTGAAAATATTTAAAACGCAGCTGAATCGACTCACTATTCACCTGCTCCGACAGTTCCTTCAGAGGGTAACTCTTCGGTTCCCCATCCTGACGGCCCACTACGGTAAATGTGGCCGTGCCTTTTACAACATCCCGACGCGCTGCGGACTGTTTGATCTGTAACTTGTACTGGTAACTTTTTGGATCGCCGGTCTGCGAGAGGATAAAGCGTCCAATGGACACCCCCTCACCCCCATCTTCAGGGGCCATGACGCCGCGATAGAAAGAAATTTCCTGCTTTAGCTCTGCGATCTGGCTCTCTTTCTGCACCAGTTCCGCACGTACCGACTCACTCGCCTGCTCACCGATAGTCAGCGACTGCTCTGCAGTGGCAACCCTCATTCGCAGGGATTCATTCTCACTCTGGAGCGCGGTAACACGATCGAGTACTTGAGTATGCTCCAGTGTCTTGCGATCGAGGCTCTGGCGCAGCTGATACTGTCCGGCAAAATAGGACCCGGCCGAGGTCACTAATACCAAAAAAACGACCCCCACTACGGCAATGACACCAGAGAAGGGTTTATGAGGCACCACTTTCATGCGGTACTGCTTGCTGCCTTTAACTTTGAGCACCATGAAATCTGCTAAGTCTTATCCGGGATTTATCGATTGTCGGGAAACACCCGATTCTAAGGCAGCAGTGCCGGGCTATCCAGGCCCAACGTCTCAGTTAAGCCAAACATAATATTCATATTCTGGATTGCCTGGGCGGACGCGCCTTTGGCCAGGTTATCAATGGCCGATAATACCAGTACCGTATCCCGCTCCTGGGGTTGCAATACCGAGATGCGGCACATATTGGTCCCTCTAACCGTACGAGTCTGAGGGTGGCTGCCCGCCGGCATCACATCTACAAAAGGCTCATTTTTATAGCGGTTTTCAAAGATCTGTTGAAGCTCATCGGCATCAACCTTCCCCACTGACCGAGCAAATAAAGTAGCGTGGATACCGCGAATCATGGGAAGTAAATGCGGTACAAAAGTCACCTGCGCGGGAGAGGATTCAGTGGCCTGCACTCGACGAAGCCCCTGTTCAATCTCGGGTAAATGACGGTGCCCGGCGGCAGAATATGCGCGGAAGTTGTCGCTATTCTCAGCCATAATCAAGTCGGTCTTACCCTGTCGCCCCGCTCCACTGATACCACTGGCCGCACTGGCGATCAGCTCACCAGGTTCTACCAGGCCCTTTTCCAAAAGCGGTATCCATCCCAATTGAATCGCGGTGGGATAACAGCCCGGGCAGGCTATCAACTGCGCATTGGCAATCTGTTCCCGATTAACTTCTGGCAAACCATAAACAGCGCTTTGAGCTAATTCCGGAGCGGCGTGGGCTTGGCCGTACCACTGCTCCCAGGTAGGTATATCTTTCAAACGGAAATCGGCGGACAAATCGATCACTCGAACTCCGCGTTCAATAAGTGCCGGTACTTGGGCCTGGGCAACGCCATGAGGTGTAGCGAAGAATACAACGTCACAATCCGCCAGCTGTTCGAGATCGGGGCTACAGAAAGACAGCTGCGAGTGCCCTCTCAGGCTAGGGAAAAGCTCGGCAACCGGGGTACCATTCAACGAACGGGAGGTGATTGCGGTAACTTCCGCTTGTGGATGTGTTGAGAGAAGCCGAAGTAATTCCACCCCTGTATAGCCGGTGCCCCCGACAATCGCTACTTTTATCACCTTGCTAAAATCTCCGGTATATCCGCCAACTGAGACGATAATCGTAAAACCAGACAGGCACTCTACCACAAGCCCCAGCATTTTAAGGATGTGCGGTGTCACAGCCCCCAAGGAACTCGCTAAAAAAGTCGTTTTCGCGTTATTTAGTTAGGCCTGGCAGCCTCGAAAATATACGCTTACAGCTTTCCTCCAAAGACGCGCTAGCGCCTTTGCTGGGGATGGCCCTGATCACCGGCATCCTGGCCGGAGGGGTAACTGTACTTTTTCGGCTGGCGATGGAGTGGCCGACCACGCTGTTTTTATCAATCCCACAAAATTACGAATCCCTTCCCCCATTCTGGCGCTTCGCATTGCCTGTCATCGGCTCTCTGGTAGTGGGATGTATCTATTTATTTCTAAATCCCAGACGCCGCCAGGTCGGAGTGGTCCATGTCCTGGACCGGCTCTACAACCACCAGGGGCAAATGCCAATGCAAAATGCCCTGCTACAGTTTTTTGCCGGCGCAATAATTTTAATTAGCGGCCACTCGGTGGGGCGGGAAGGCCCAGCTGTACACTTGGGAGCAGCCAGTGGCAGCTGGTTAGCTAGGGCGCTGAAGCTCCCCAATAATTCCGGTCGCAACCTACTGGGGTGTGGTGTAGCCGCAGCAATTGCGGCCTCCTTTAATACCCCGCTGGCGGGCGTGGTATTCGCGATGGAAGTCGTGATGCTCGAATATACTGTGGCAGGTTTTTTACCGATAATTCTCGCGGCTGTTGCCGGTAGCGCCATCACCCAGCTGACTTTCGGTAGCCAGCCGGACTTTAATGTACCCGCGATTCAACTCAATTCCCTTGCCGAGCTGCCGCTACTTTTTGTGTGCGCACTGGTTATTGGGGTTCTCGCCGGATTATTTATCCGCTCCCAGCGTATTTTAATTCCCCAGCAGCGTTACTCCCCACTTCTTCGATTTCTCTTGGTTGGCCTTATTACTGGCACCTTGGGTATCTGGGTACCGGAAATCCTGGGCGGTGGATATGACACTTTGCAGATGGCAATGCTGGGGGAGTTAGGGGTCGCGACACTCATTGCTATTGTCGCCGCGAAATTAGTCGCAACCGCTTTGGGGGCAGGGCTCGGAATTCCCGGTGGGGTAATAGGCCCCAGCCTGATTATCGGTGCCTGTATCGGTGGTATTGCCGGTGGCCTGGCTAACTTGTGGCTGGGTGAGCACACCGCGAGTCCAGGCTTTTATGCCATGGTGGGTATGGCGGCAATGATGGCTGCCATGCTCAATGCGCCTCTAGCTGCGCTACTCGCTATCTTGGAACTTACCTATAACCCACATATTTTATTCCCTGGAATGATGATGATCGTGGTGGCCACATTAGTAAGCCGCCAACTCTTTTCCACTATCGGTCTCTATCACGAAACGCTGCGAGCCCTGAATAAAGCGGGAATGCCAAGTTGGCGACAGCAAATGCTGAGCAGTGTCGGAGTTGCCAGCGAAATGAATCAGAGCTTTGTTGTGACTCCTAGGGAAATTACCCGCGCTGCAGCAACAGAATTAATTAATCAACACCCCGAGTGGATTCTTATCGATTTACCCAAGGAGCCGGCACCGCAACTACTGCGTGCAGCAGACTTGGCAACTTTTCTTCGCGGTGGTGCGAAAGAGGCGGCCGAGAGCGAAAAACAAGTTTCCTCCGCATCAGATAAATTACTAGACCCGGGAGAAATGATCGATTTATTGAGACTACCCGGCGAACGCAAACAGCTGGCGTCCCTAAGCTGGCGAGCGACAATGCTGGAGGCCTCGCAAAAGCTGGAGAGAAGTGGCGCGGATGGCCTATATGTCTGCCGTCATAAAAGCGGTTCGCTGGACAATCGCACGGCGGGCATTATTCTGCCGCTACAAATTAACAACTTTTACCGGAAGTAATTTTTCTTCCCGTTTCTTTTAAGGGGACTTTCAATGCTGTGGATCAAGGCTTTTCACATTATTGCGATGGTGTGCTGGTTTGCCGCACTTTTTTATCTGCCACGACTGTTTGTCTACCATGTCGATGCCACTGATGCCGTTAGTCGCGACCGCTTCTGTATTATGGAACGCCGCCTTTATCGCGGTATTGCCATTCCTTCCATGCTGGCCACCGTTGCCTTGGGCATTTGGCTCTACAGTTTGAACCCGGCCTACTACACCTCCGCCGGCTGGATGCACGCAAAACTGACTTTTGTTGTTCTCCTCCTGGGCTATCACCATATCTGTGGCGCCTATGTTCGCAAGTTTGCCCGGGGAACCGTTACCCGCAGCCGCCGCTACTTCCTAATATTTAATGAGTTCCCAGCAGTTGCACTTGTCGCCATCGTCATTTTGGTTGTCGTAAAGCCATTTTAATTTGGCGCGTATTCATTCCTTGTCAAAGGCGCTCAGCAACTAGAATTAGGCGCACAGCTAATGGCCGTCATGTAGAGCACTTATGGATACACCTCAGCCCGTTATTCTGACCGTTACTCACCACGACCCCAGCGGCAGCGCCGGAATTGCCGCAGATACTGAGACAGCGGTCAGTCTCGGCTGCCATGCGGCCTCGGCAGTTACCGCCATCAGCGTGTGTAACACCGGTGAATTGCTGGGTGTCGCCCCAGTCGACGACAGCCTGCTAATTGAACAAACCCGGGCCGTTTTGGAAGACATGCCTATCGCCGCGATCAAGGTCGGCTATCTGGGCTCCGTGGAGAATGTGCGCGCGCTTCACAGCGTACTCCACGACTACCCCGATATTCCCGTCGTTATCGACCCCGATGCCACACTGGCCGACAAAGAGAGCGTACTCGCCCCGCCTCTGTGGGAGGCTATGGTATCGCTGTTGTTGCCCAAGGCGACCATGGTGTGCCCCAACCGCAGGGAAGCTCGCGCCATGGCTGTGGAGGCCGATGTCCTCGACGCCATGGCCCAGGAAATCCTCGAATCCGGCTGTCGCTACCTGTTGCTGACTGGCGTGCCCCACGAGCAACAATTACAGAACCGGCTCTACGATGAGCGCGGCCTCATGCGAGAGTTCAAGTGGGAGCGCTTGCAGCCAGCGGCCTATGGCGTCTGCGGCACCCTCGCTACTGCCATTGCCTGCCATATCGCCCACGGGCTGACCATTATCGAAGCCGTTACCCGCAGTCAGCAATACGCTTGGAGTGCGATCAAAGACAGCCGGCGCCTGGGCATGGGAAGGCCGATTCCCAACCGGCTGTTCTGGTGCGAACGCTAAACCTGGAGCTGCTGACACAAATTTCGCCCCTGCCCCGATCAGTCTCACCGTCCCCATGACGGTGAGATCTTCTGTCTACACAGTCTGTGACCGGTCGTCGCCAATCTACACATTGTCCTCAGGCGCCACCCCCGCGATAATGCTCCCCAGGCCCTTTATGCAGAACCTGAATATAAGTTTATGAGTAAATCCGAGCAGCTCTTCGCAGAAGCACAGCAGTACATTCCCGGCGGCGTTAACTCTCCGGTACGGGCTTTTCGCGCAGTCGGCGGTACCCCGGTGTTTATCCGCCGTGCCGAAGGCGCTTACCTCTACGACGCAGACGAGAAACGCTACATCGACTACGTACAGTCCTGGGGCCCCATGGTGCTGGGCCACGCACACCCGGAAGTCATTGAAGCCGTGGTGGAACAGGCCCAATCGGGACTGAGCTTCGGTGCGCCAACCGAACTGGAAACCGAACTGGCCGAAGAACTCTGCCGCCTGTGGCCGAATATGGACCTGGTGCGCTTCGTCAATTCCGGTACCGAAGCCACCATGAGCGCGATTCGCCTGGCCCGTGGATTTACCGGGCGCGACAAGATTGTGAAGTTCGAGGGCTGCTACCACGGCCACTCCGACTCCCTGCTGGTTAAGGCCGGCTCCGGGGCTCTGACCATGGGTGTACCCTCCTCTCCCGGCGTTCCCGCCGCCCTGGCAGATCACACCATCACCTTGAGCTACAACGATGCTGATAGTGTGCGCAGCTGCTTCGAAGAGCTGGGCGATCAAATCGCCTGTATCATCGTCGAGCCTGTTGCCGGCAATATGAACTGCATTCCGCCGGTACCCGGCTTCCTGGAAACCCTGCGCGAAGTTTGCGACCAGCACGGTGCCCTGTTGATTCTCGATGAGGTGATGACCGGCTTCCGGGTGAGCTTGACCGGGGCCCAGGGCTTCTACGGTATCGAGGCGGATATCACCACCCTCGGCAAAGTCATCGGCGGCGGTATGCCCGTTGGCGCCTTTGGCGGTAAACGCGAGATCATGGAACAAATCGCACCCCTGGGTTCGGTTTACCAGGCGGGCACCCTGTCCGGTAACCCTGTGGCTATGGTCGCGGGCTTGGAAACCCTGCGTTTGGTGGAAGAACCCGCCTTCTACGAGCCTTTAATTGCCAAAACCGACCGTTTGGTAGAGGGCATCCTGGCGGCTGGTAAGGCCGCAGGTATCCCAATTACCGCCAATAAGGCCGGAACCATGTTCGGTTTCTTCTTCACCGAAGAACCTAAAGTAACTAACTATCAACAGGTAATGGCCTGCGATAACGAGCGCTTTAACCGTTTCTTCCACGGCATGCTGGAAGAAGGTGTCTACCTGGCACCGGCCTCCTATGAGGCAGGGTTTATGTCCGCAGCTCATACCGATGAGGATATTGAGGCCACAATCACTGCCGCTGAGCGCGTCTTCGCCCGCCTCGGCTAATTGCCCACCTCTCTCCAGCACCCGCAGCCTGCGGGTGCTGCTTCTATGCCCGTTTAACTTTACCCCCCCCCCTCCTATAAAGCCTCAGTCGCTTCACCGCAAAGTTATTGCGCTCAAAAAAACTAACAGCTAAAAATGTATACAAAATATAAAAGGTATACATTTTGAAAAACTCACCGTTTTCAGATACCAGCTTGTCCGCCATCAGCGCGGGCTTTGTCGCCGTGCTGGTGGGAGTAGCCAGTTCCGCCGCCATAGTCTTTGAAGCCGCACGTGCAGCTGGCGCAAGTGAAGTAATGATCGCCTCCTGGATTGGCGCCCTGGGCCTGGGGATGGGCATTACCTGTATTGCCTTCTCTTGGTATTACCGCGCCCCGGTAATCACTGCCTGGTCGACTCCAGGTGCTGCACTTTTGGCCACCAGTTTAAGTGGCATCCCCATTGCTGAGGCGATTGGTGCTTTTGCGTTTAGCGCCCTGTTAACACTCCTCGTGGGCTTGTCCGGAGCCTTTGAGCGGGTAGCGCGAATGGTGCCGGCACCGATTGCCAGCGCTATGCTCGCAGGCATACTTCTGCAATTTGGTCTCTCAGTATTTACTTCTCTGCAGGCGCAACCGCTATTGGTCGGCATCATGTTACTGACCTATCTAGTCGGGCGCCGTTGGGCGCCTCGCTATGCCATTATCTTGGTACTAGCGGCTGGAGTGGCGACTTGCTGGAAGTTGCAACTCATTGCATCGGCCCAGATCGGCTGGCAAGCGGCACACCCTGTTTGGGTCACGCCAGAATTCCGCCTCTCCACTTTAATTGGCATTGGCCTTCCTCTTTTTATCGTCACTATGACCTCTCAGAACCTGCCCGGAGCGGCAACCCTGGCCGCCAGTGGCTACAGTAGAGTGCCTATATCTCCTGTTATTAGCGGCACCGGCCTCACCTCTTTATTGCTGACACCGTTTGGTGGCTTTGCATTTAATCTGGCAGCTATTACCGCTGCTATTTGCACCGGCCCGGAAGCCCATCCCAACCCCGATAAACGCTATACCGCCGGCATTGCCGCCGGTATTTTTTATCTGCTGGTGGGCCTCTGCGGCGCTAGCGTTGTGGCATTATTCAGCGCCTTTCCCCAGGCACTGATTGCCGGCCTCGCCGGCTTGGCACTGCTTGGCGTCATTGGTAGCAGCCTGGCTGGCGCAACAGCCGAGGCCGACAGTCGCGAAGCCGGAATTATCACTTTTCTGATCAGTGCTTCCGGTATCAGCCTCTTTGGCATTAGCTCTGCCTTTTGGGGGCTGCTGGGAGGGCTGGTGTGTTACTGGTTTTTCAAGCGCAGGAATTAATAAACATCGATGGGCCTCTACGAAAAAATTAAGTCGGACTTGCAGCATGGGCGCTTCGCCGCCGGCCAAGTGCTAAAACAAGTCAAGCTGGCCGAACTTTACTCAGTGAGCCGTATTCCGGTTAGGGACGCTCTACAAAGATTGAAAAATGAGGGCTGGTTAACCGGACACGGCAAGCGCGGCGTCGCAGTGCCGCAGTTTGATCCTATTGAAGTGGAAGACCTCTACCTGATGCGCATGCGCTTGGAACCGCTGCTGCAATCCCTGGCACTGGAAAGCCTTAATGGAGAGATCCTGGGGCGGGCCAGAGATATTCTGGAATCCATGCAAGCCAAACCTGAACTCTCCGCCGAACAGATCGGAAAAATGAATTGGGAGTTCCATGCCTGTATTTACCGGGCAGCTGCAAGACCCACGCTATTTAGTACCGTCGAGCAACTGCACCGGCAATGTGAGCGCTATATCGGTTACCAATCCCACGGTCTGAATTACCAGGACACCAGTCAGGACGAGCACTTTGCAATACTCAATGCACTCCAAGAGGGAAACGGGGACCAAGCCGCCGCACTGCTGGCAAAACATATAGAAGCCGCCGGCAAACTATTGGTAAGGCACTTACATCAGCCCCATTTTTAAACCGCTTTCCCTCAGCAATCGAAAATCACCCTCTGCGGCAATTTGATATGATGGCTGCCAATTGCGGCTGCGGGGTTTCTGCGGCCCTATGGATAGCCGGAGTAATTTCCCGATGAGCCAAAGTTTCGGCCGTGGTGCCTACCCCAACACTCGCCTGCGTCGCCTGCGTGCAAAGGATTTTTCCCGTCGACTGGTGCGGGAAACCCAGTTGAGCAGTGACGACTTGATCCTGCCACTGTTTGTTATTGAGGGGCGTAACGAAACCCAAAAAGTAGCCTCAATGCCGGGTGTTGAACGCCTGAGCGTAGACCTGCTGGCCAAGAAAGCGAAGACAGTTCGAGAGTTGGGAATCCCCGCCATAGCCCTGTTTCCGGTAGTCGACCCGTCGGCAAAGTCCGACTGCGCCAGTGCCGCCCACGATGCCGATGGCTTGGCACAAAGGGCTGTTCGCGAGCTGAAAAATGCGGTACCGGAATTGGGAGTTATCACCGATGTAGCCCTGGACCCCTTTACCAGCCACGGCCAGGACGGGCTGATGGACCACAGCGGTTATATCGTCAACGACGAAACCGTTGAGGTATTGGTACAGCAGGCCCTGTCACACGCTGCGGCCGGTGCCGATATGGTAGCCCCCTCGGATATGATGGATGGCCGTATCGGAGCCATTCGCGATGCTCTCGAAGGCGCGGGCCACAGCAATACCTTGATTATGTCCTACGCCGCTAAATATGCCTCCGCTTACTACGGTCCTTTCCGCGATGCAGTGGGCTCTGCCGGGAACTTGAAAGGTGGCAATAAAGCGAGCTACCAAATGGACCCCGCCAATACCGATGAGGCATTGCACGAGTGCGCCCTGGATCTGCAAGAGGGCGCGGATATGGTGATGGTGAAACCCGGTATGCCCTACCTGGATATAGTGCGTCGGGTAAAAGAAGAATTGCGGGTTCCCACTTTCGCCTATCAGGTAAGTGGGGAGTATGCGATGCACTGCGCCGCCTTTGAAAATGGCTGGCTGAAGCGAGAGGCGGTTATTCTGGAGTCCTTACTGGCCTTTAAGCGCGCCGGTGCCGACGGCATCCTCACCTATTTCGCCGAAGAAGCCGCACAGTTGCTGCAAGACTGATAGCCGGCGATAAAGCGCGCGATTCAATCGCGCGCTACCTTCCCTAGGGCCACTGATCTTCCAGGTCAGGCCCCACTGGCTGGGCTTCCTCTACCGGTACGCTGTGAGCCCTCCCGCCAAAAGTATTATCTCTTGGCAGCTCCAGGGGCTCCTCTTCATAATCGGAGCCATACTCGGGATCTACACCAAACTCTTCCGCATCGTCACCTCGAAGTTGCTCCTGCAATTGTTGGCGGCGCTGATCGCGCATCTGCTGCTCACTGGTATCCACCCCCCAACCGGGACTCATCTCCTTTCTGGGAGCCGCTTCGTCGCGACCATTGCCGAATAGATTGCGGAACCAGCGCCAGCGATTCTGCCCCCGACATTCCGGCGCCGGTTGCAGCTGGCTTTCGTAGGAGAAAGGAATCTCATAACCACCGCGACAGTAATCCGGGTCCATAAACTGCCCCCGGGAGTTCACTGACTTAAGCTCCACTCCTCGGGGCATCTCTGCCGGTCCGTGTTGATGGGGCAGCTTGCGCATAATCTCCGTCCAGATCGGCAGTGCGCCGGTAGAGCCAGTTAGGCGCGTGCGCTCATTGTCGTCGCGCCCGAGCCAGACTACGGCGGTTACTTCCGGGGAGAAGCCCGCAAACCAACTATCGCGGTTATTGTTAGTGGTTCCGGTTTTCCCGGCAAAGGCGATGCTACTTGGCAAGCGCTTGGCGGAGCGGCGTCCGGTACCCTCACGCATGGCCTGCTCCAGCCCCCAGCGCAACAGGTAAGCTGGAACGGGGTCGACACCGCGATTAGCCTTGCGGCGGAAGTGCTGTACACGGCCGCCCTGGGCATCGGATACCGCCAGCAGTGTGCGCGGCTGTACCGTCTCACCATTGTTCGCAATGGTCTGATACATACCGGCAACTTCGAACGGGCTCATCTCCACAGCACCAAGCAACATCGCCGGCACTCGGGGGAGCCTGGATTCAACACCCAGGCGGCGAATCGTCTGGCGTACATTCTGCAGGCCGAGATCCAATCCCAAATGAGCCGTCGCCAGGTTATAGGACTTGGCCAGGGCGATATAAAGCGGTATCTGTCCGTGAGCGCGCTTATCGAAGTTCTGCGGCATCCATACATCGCCATCCGCCTCTTCAATTCTCACCGGGGCGTCATCGATCAGGGTGGCCAGGTTGTACTCTTCCGGTCGCTCTAGAGCAGTGAGAAACACAGCCGGCTTAATCAGGGAGCCCACCTGGCGGCGGGCTTCCAGCGCCCGGTTGAAGCCTGGGTAGTCCGGGTTCCGATCTCCCACCATGGCCAGCACATTACCGTTGCGATTATCCAACAATACTGTCGCGGCCTGGAGTGAATTGGCTTTGATCCCTCGGTCTTTCTCCAGCTGGCTAACGCCCTGACTGATGGACTCCTCCGCCAACTTCTGCACCGAAGGGGCCAAGGTGGTGTAAACCCGTAAACCCGAAGTGCGCAATTCCTCGTAGGAATAGTAGGGACGCAATTCAATCAACAGCCGCTCAGTAAAGGCCGGGTAAGGATTCTGCGCACCGACACCACCCTTGACCACCCCCAGAGGCTTGGCGGAATACTTCTGGAACTCCTCCTGAGTAATCAGCCCCTGCTCCAGCATCAATTCCAGCACGGTATTGCGCCTTTGCAGTGCTCTCTCGGGATTGCGCCAGGGGTTGTAGTAAGACGCACCTTTCGCCAGCCCCACCAACAGCGCTACCTGATGGGGTTCCAAGGTATCCAGGGGCTGCTGGAAATAGAATTCGGAGGCCAACCCAAAGCCATAAATACCTCTGGCACCCTGCTGACCCAGCCACACTTCATTGATGTATTCCTGCAGGATATAGCGCTTGTCGTAGTGCACCTCCATCAGGATGGCCATCAGGGCCTCGTTGAATTTACGCCTTAGGCTGGGCTTATGGTCAAAAAAGATATTTTTGACCAACTGCTGGGTAATTGTGGAGCCACCCTGTACCAATCGTCCGGCTTTTGCGTTGGCCACCATGGCCCGGGCAATACCGCGAGGGGAAACACCAAAGTGATTGAGGAAGTCCTGATCCTCAACAGCAATCAGGGTATTGGCTACCAAGGGAGGAATATCATCGAAACGCACTGGATTGCGGTCATCGCCTCCCCCTAGTAGAGAGCCGATATTAGCTGCGTCCAGGCGGAATTCTGCCAGGCTTCGGCCATTGTCATCACGCAGGCCGCTAATTTGATCATTGCGCAGACGGAAGGAGACCACTGCAGCAGGCTGGCGGCCATTGGCATGGATAAAGTCCCGGCGCCAGACCTTGTAATTCATTCCGTCCTGAACCCAGGAGCCAGGCTCACTCAGAGTGCCCTGCTTGCGGTAATTCAAGGCAGCAAATTCGGACTCCAACTCATCCGGATGCATTGCCATACCCTCGCGCAGCACCAGCGGGCGAGCGTAGACTCGGGCGGGGAGTTGGTATTGACGGCTATCCAGTCGCTCGCGCAGTTGCACATCCAGGTAAGCCATATACGCTGCCAGCGCCAGGGAGCCCACCAGGGCTAAAAGCACTAGCAGCTTGAGCCAGCGATATCGTCGTTTGGGCTTTGACGCTCTGACGCGCCGGCGTTTCGTTGATGCCATATGAGGATTCAGTCCCGCTGCCAACTCAGTACATCAAGCGACTCATGAGACCTAACCAGCCCCAATCGAAGAGTCGAAGGCAGGGTACCAGCAGGTGGCAGCTCCGCTGGTATCTTGCTGCCAGTGCCTTTCAGCACTGGCGGGCCCACTCAATTAGCGGGCTAAAATCCAGGCTTGGCAGTATCTATCACCTGGCGGTTTACGTGAAGGTGCTATTTACACCTGTGCGAGGATTGACCGCAGCAACCGCCTATAAGTTCACCAAGATGTAACAAGCGCCTATGTGAGGGTTTGCTGTCGCCAGCCCTCCCCAATGCCTTGCACTTGGCAAAATCACGTCCATAATGCGGCGGAAATGTAGACAATAAGCCCGAATAGGAATGATATGCAGCAATACGATCTCTACGGCATAGGTGCCGCCCTACTCGATACAGAAATCGAAGTGTCGGACCAGGATTTGAGCAGCCTTGGCGTGGAAAAGGGAATCATGACCCTGGTAGATGATGCCCGTCAGCAACAACTGGTAGACGACCTTCAAAACCATATGGTCACTGCCAAATTGGCCTGCGGTGGCTCCGGTGCCAATACAGTCATTGCTGCCAGCTATTTCGGTCTCCGCACCTTCTATTCGTGCAAAGTTGCCGCTGACGAGAATGGTGATTTCTACAGAAACAACCTGAACAGCGCCGGGGTCGACTACCCCGAAACACTGAAGCAAGCTGATGAGGGCACTACCGGCAAATGCCTGGTGCTTATCACCCCGGATGCCGAACGCAGTATGAACACCTATCTGGGAATGAGTGAACAGCTCTCAGTCGCTGAGCTGGATAGCGATGCACTGTCCGCCTCCAAGTGGGCCTATATCGAAGGCTACCTAGTTTCCTCTGAAACGGGCCGTGCCGCAGCGATCAAGCTTCGCGAAGAAGCCGAAGCCCACGGAGTTAAAACCGCTCTCAGCCTGTCTGACCCGGCTATGGTTCAGTTCTTCGGCGAAGGGCTGCGGGAAATGATTGGCGGCGGTGTGGATATGCTGTTCTGCAACCGGGATGAGGCTCTGGGCTTTACCGGTACCGACTCTGTGGAGGGCGCCGTTGAAGCGCTGCGCGATTACTGCCGCAGTTTCGCGATTACCCTGGGCGCCGATGGCGCATTGCTATGGGACGGCAACGACGTTCACCGCATAGAGAGTCCCGAAGTCCGCGCCATCGATACCAACGGCGCAGGCGATATGTTTGCCGGTGCTTTCCTCTACGGTATCAACCGCGAAATGAGTTTTACCGAAGCCGGCGAACTCGCTTGCCGCGCTGCCGCCCAGGTAGTGAGCCAATACGGCCCGCGACTAGAGGCCGAGCAGCACTCCGAATTACTCGCACCGGTTGTTTAATAGCAATTGCCTAATAGCAGTTATCTATAGACACATGATTTCCAGGGGGCCCTAAGGCTTGGGCCCTCTGGAATGGTGGAGCATCCCCGGGTAGCTATCCAGCTCCGGCAGCCCCGTCGCTGCGGAAATACCGAACCCCTGGGCATAGTCCACTCCCATCTGGCTCAACTTTTCCATTAACTCCGGGCTCTCTACATACTCGGCGATAGTGCTGATACCCATTCTCTTCGCCAAGTGATCAATAGTGCTCACCATTGCGCTATCAATTTCATCCTCAAGCATATTCCGCACAAAGCTTCCGTCGATTTTAAGAAAATCTACCGGCAGCTGACGCAGATAAGCCAGGGAGGAAACACCGCGACCAAAGTCATCCAGGGCAAAGCTGCAACCGGCGGCTCTCAGCTTGTGGATAAATATCAGGGCTCGTTCAAGATTATTGATGGCGCTGGTTTCTGTAATTTCAAATTGAACCCGCGAGGGCGTTACACCGGCATCGGACAGAGACTGCAACACAAAATCAGCAAAGGTCTCATCCCCCAGGCTGATGCCGGAAATATTGACCGCATAATTAATTCCGCCCATCCCCAGGCGCTGCTCCTGGGCCATATAGTCAAAGACCCGGCGAATTACCCAACGGTCCACTTCCTCGATCAAGCCGTAGCGCTCTGCGGCTGGCAAAAACAGCCCCGGTGAAATCACTCCACCATCACGGCCGCGCATCCGCACCAGGATTTCATAGTGGTGGACATTGCGGTCCCCCTTTAGTGAAACCACTGGCTGCCGGTACAACATCAGGCGGTCTTCCCGCAAAGCCGCGTGAATTTCCGCAACCCAGGTGGTCTCGCGACGCTTCTCTAATACCTTGCGGGAGTCGCCAAATAGCTTAACGCGATTTCTGCCCTGCTCCCGGGCACTGCAACAGGCATCATTGGCCGACGCCAGTAACTGACTGGCACTGGGGGTAAAGTGATCGACACCAACAACACCAATCGACACCGCGACCCGGTTGTCATTCCCCTCCCAGAAAAAACTGAAGTTCTGTACAGAGTCGCGCAGCCGAGCCACCACACGACCACCCTCTTCCAGGGTGCAGTCGCGCAGTAGTATCGCAAACTCATCACTGCCCACTCGGGCAAATAGATCATCGCTGGAGAGGCAGCGCTTGATTAACTCCACCAACTGAACCAACAACTGGTCCCCGGCAACAAAGCCCAGGGTGTCGTTAATAACTTTGAATTGATAAACATCCAGGTAGAGCAATACATGGTGCTGGCGTTTATCGATACAGAGGCTGAGTTGGCTTTGCAGCTCACTCTCAAAGAATTGTCGGTTGGGCAGTCGGGTTAAGGCGTCGTGGCTGCTCTGCCACATAAGGCGGGTGGAAACCCGGCGCGCGGCAGAGGTATCCCGCAGCACCAAAACATAATTTTTTAGCACCCCCATATCCCAAAGAGCCATTACCTGCACGGTCACTTCAAGCGGGACATGCTCTTCCCCTGGGCGCTCAATACAGGCATTAAACTCTCTGGTTCTAGGTACTTCACCCAGGTCACTGGATGCCGGCAGTATCGGCTCTATCGCATCGCCCCGGTTATTGCACAGGCGCAAACCTTCGCTGAGTGGCTGGCCGGGCAGCAGTCCAACCAGGTCCCCAGTCATTTCGTTGACCAGGGGGTTGGTGTAAACCACCGTGCCGGCAGCATCGGTGACAATGACACCATCGGCAACTTCACCGAGAGCCGCCTCCGCCGCCTGTAAACTGATCTGCTCACAGGGGCGCAGCCCCTCTTCCAACTGGGCGAGGGGGCCGAGGTAACTTGCCGCCTCTGGATTAAACAGCGTCACGGGAAAACTCACTCAAAACACAACAGAGCAAAGCGCAAACCTTTCCCAGTAGCGGGGAGGTGCCTTGCGACAGGCCATAACCGAAAAAGGTTACCGACATCATCGCCCACGATCGCCGATTTTATTCAATTATCCAGCCTCCCAGCCGAGTTTTTTCTACAAATGTATAAATTGCACATTCACAGATTGCTGCGCAAGAAATTTTTTAATTTCTCGTCTTCAAATACTCGTTGTAGAGTTGTGCTGAGCAGTCCATTCACACGGCTTTGGACTTCTTCACGGCTGGGCTTAACCAGGTTCCGATCTTTGCCGGAAGCGCTGTAAGTGCCGAAATAAGTGCGAGGACCAATTTTCACTTCCAGGTGAATTTCAGCAGAGGTGTCAATCTCGGTGGTATAAACCGTATTTGGACTGTTGTAGGTGAGTTTTACCAATTTTGCGATCACCTGAACTTCCGGCGCGCTATCGGTAATTCGGAATGACCAATTTGAAAAACCCTCACGCAATCCCGCCGCAATAGCCTCACCAGCGTCATTGCCAATACTTACCTGAGCAGTATCCGCATAAACACCCCCCAATGATCCCAAGCCGCCAGAGGGCAGTTCATTAACTCCCATCACACTCATACTAAAGCCTTCGCCTATCGCTTCAGGAGCGACCTGAACCTGAGGCTGCAGCCAAATTTGCAGCGGGCTGTGAGCACAAGCGCTGAGTAGCAGCGCACCGGCAAAAACCAATAACTTCTTCATGTTTAATTCCCCCTCACTTCAAAAAAACTGCCAATTCAGCCATGGTGATGGTGGTGGTGCTCCCCCTCATCACTCATCCGAACTATTGGCACAAGAATATCTACACTGCTGCCATCGGCAAAAAGCAGTCGCAACGGCAACTCTTCCCCCGCCTGCAAGCGCAGACCTTTAATCATTAAGTGAACTCCACCGGGAGCCATATCTACACTTGCCCCGGCGGCAATCGTCAGCTGATCCAGCGGGCGCATCCGGTTTATTCCGTTCTCCGATATTGTGGTATGCAGGTCTGCCGAAGCCTGTTCAACACCCGGCAGCTCCACACCTGTAAGTACCTGACTCGAATCACTAGTATTGTGCAGCGACACAAAGGCAGCGCTCATCGAAGGCCCGGGAGGTGTTTCCCGGGCATACCCCTCCGCCGTAATTCCTATGGAATAGGCGCCTTTAGACACAAGGAGTGCGGTGATTAAAAAGGCAAATGCCAATACTTTTTTCATGGTGCCCCTCCGCTGGGCTTAATCAGAATCAGTTTCGCCGGATTCCCGACTTTGATATCTCCACGCACCCGATACCCGGGTACAGCCTCGCGCAGTTGCTGATAAACCCAACGGCCCTCAGCATCAGTGCGCGCTACGATAATGACGCGCAGCTGCTCGCTGCGAATCCTGCCCGCTACTCGCTGCAACTGTTCCACCAGCCCGGCAGACCTTGCTGCAAGTTCACCGGCTGGCAGACCTATCACCTCCCCTTGCGGTAAATCGAGCTGCGCTCTCCCCCGCTCGCGGACCAACTGTGTACGCACTTCAGCCACCAGCGGATTGGCCGGGGCCAACATCTCGGCCCGTTTCAACAGGGTATTCACCTCCCCAAAATCCCTGCGACGCAGGGCGTCCCGCGCCCGCTCAACATAGGTGACCACAATGGTTTGAATACCGGTTTCTGCCTTGCTGTTATCCGGTTGCAGTTGCAATACACGCAGGTAATAGTCGTAGGCACTGGCGCCGGCAGGCTGGGTTAGATGCCCTTTGCGTAGCGCCTGTTCCGCACGACTCAAAAAAAAGGAAATATTGTTGCGCCGAACCTGGTCTTGGGATGGCGTCTTTTTAGGAGCGGGAGGAGGGACAACCGTTTTAGGTGCGGGCTTATTGGATGAGCAGGCCCCCAGGCAAAATGCCAGTAGCAGTAAAACCCCAAGGCTGTGAAGGCGTTCAAATGACGGCAAAACAATCCCCTATTGTTGTTTTTTTGTACCACTGGCGTCGCTATACTGCTGCGGCGACTGAACCCCCGTCTGGTGCAGCAGTCTGAACTATGCGCCCGACTATAATGAATTTTTTCATCTATGGCTGTGATGACCAAAAGTTTCCGAAAAAATTTCCTCGTTCTGCTGACAATCCTGCTGGCCATAACCAGCATTGGAGCTGCAGCGCAGAATTCCGATAACCCTTTTGCCTCGCTGAGCAGCGCCCAGGAAAACTCTTTCCTGCCGGTCGATGAAGCTTATCAGCAAGATCTGCTCTTTGATGCCAACGGCCTCAGTGCACTCTTCCAGATTGCCCCAGAGTACTACCTCTATCGCGAAAAACTGGCGCTGTACAGAGTCGATAATGGTGAAAAAACTCCCATCCCCCTGAACCTGCCAACCGGTGAAGTCATTTGGGACGACTATTTCGAGAAAGAGACTGAGGTCTACCGAGGCCAGCTCGAATTTGCCCTGGATATCCCTGAAACCAGCGGTTCCACCCAACTGGAGCTCCACTATCAAGGCTGCGCAGATGCTGGCCTTTGCTATCCACCTCAGACCCGATACTACAGTGTGGATTTTGCCAGTCAGGATATAGAACCGCAGGACAGCGCCTTAATTACAGGCGCGCCCACTCCGCCAGCGAGTGCTGGCGGTGCCGCAGGCAGTAGCAATGTCACCTTATCACTGGCGCTGTTTCTCGCATTTGCCGGTGGCCTGATCCTGAACCTGATGCCCTGTGTCTTCCCAGTACTGTCGATTAAGTTACTGGCAGTGAGCCAGGCGGCACAAAATGCAAGCCAAAGGCACCACCACGGCTGGGCTTATACACTGGGCGTAGTTTTGAGCTTTGTGGCTATCGCCGCTGTGATGCTCGCCCTTCGCGCCGGCGGAGAGGCTGTCGGCTGGGGCTTCCAGCTTCAATCCCCCTGGTTGGTGGCAGCACTCGCCTACCTGTTTTTTATCATGGGGTTGAGTCTGTCCGGAATGACCGAACTCGGCAGTAAACTGATGGGTATTGGCGGCAACCTGAATAAACGTCAGGGGTTGTCGGGCTCTGTGGCATCCGGCGCGCTGGCAACCCTGGTGGCCAGCCCCTGTACTGCGCCGCTGATGGGCTCCGCACTGGGGTTTGCTGTTACGCAGCCCGCGCTAATTGCGCTAAGTGTTTTTGCCGCCCTTGGCGCCGGTATGGCGGCCCCCTTCCTGTTGTTGACCTATATCCCCGCTCTGGCGGAAAAGCTGCCCAAACCCGGCCCCTGGATGGATCGCCTAAAGCAGTTGTTGGCATTCCCGATGTATCTCACTGCGGTATGGCTACTGTGGGTTCTGGGCCGACAAGCCGGGGGGGATGGAGTTGCCCTGGTACTGGCTGGTGCTGTAGCCATTGCATTTGCCCTGTGGCTTTGGCCGCGTCCGCAATGGCACTGGCTGCGCGGTTCCCTGGCCCTGGCCTCCCTGGCCTTAGCGGTTTTTCTACTTCCGCAACTGAAAACCATCAATCAGTCTGAACAATTGTCCAGCAGCGATTACTGGGAGCCCTATTCGGCAGAGAGACTGGAGACTGCGCGCAGTGAGGGGCGTGCAGTTCTGGCCAATATGACGGCGGCCTGGTGCATCACCTGCCTGATGAATGAGAAAGCTGTGCTGTCGAGCACTGAGGTCAGTGATGCTTTGGAGCGCCTCAACGTGGTCGCGCTAAAAGGCGATTGGACCAACCAGGACCCGCGAATCAGTGAATTATTGGCCAAATACGGGCGTACCAGTGTGCCGCTGTATCTCCTCTATCCCGCCGATGGGGGCGACGCAAAAATACTGCCGCAAATACTTTCTCAAGATGATTTACTACAGGAATTGGAGAACGCTGTGGACTCCCCTTTGAGCACTGGGGTGACTCAGTAAAGTTTTTGGCGCCTTTGTAGCCAATAACCCAAGGTAAACAGGCCACAGCCCGGATATTTTGAACTAATTTTTTGCCCAATATCGCCGAACTGCTGCTAACTTCGATAAACTCCGAGTCTGGCATGGACAGGGAGTCACTTTTGCGGCAGACTCGGTTAATGAGTTCGGGCAGCTAGGCCGAAATTTCGAGTTTGCCCGCAAGATAGCCAATTTTAACCCTCTTTATATGGGTTTTCGGCAACTTTCTTCAGGGCGAATTATGGCTAAACTTCTTCTCCTTCACGGCCCCAACCTAAATCTTTTAGGCAGTCGCGAACCGCACATCTACGGGTCTACCACCCTGGCGGATATCAATGAAGCCGCCGAGCGCCAGTGCGACGCCGCCGGCCACGAACTGGAAGTCCTGCAGAGCAATAGTGAATCAGCCCTGCTCGAACGAATCCACTTGGCGGCGACCAGTGGGGTCGACTTTATCGTGATCAATCCCGCTGCGTTGACCCACACCAGTGTCGCCTTGCGCGATGCCCTGGCAGCCGTTGCCATCCCGTTTATTGAGCTTCACCTGTCCAATCCCCACGCCAGGGAAGCTTTCCGACACCATTCCTATCTTTCAGATCTGGCCTGCGGCGTAATCTGTGGCTTTGGCGCCAACAGCTACACCCTGGCTCTACAGGCAGCCATCCATCAACTGGATGCCACACCTGCACAACAATGAATCAAACTGCGAGTAAATAACTATGGATATCCGCAAAATTAAAAAATTGATTGAGCTGCTCGAAGAATCGGATATCGGCGAGCTGGAAATCAAAGAAGGCGAAGAGTCCGTGCGCATTAGTCGCGGCGTCAGCAGCGCAGCCCAACCCGTTGCACCGATTTACAGCGCGCCTCCCGCACCGGTTGCCGCCCCCGCTGCTCCGGCGCCCAGCGCTCCTGCTGCCCCAGCTGAAAAAGAGTCCAAGCCGGCTATCAGCGGGCACGCGGTGAAGTCCCCAATGGTAGGCACCTATTACGCTGCCCCCAGTCCTGGCGCCGAGGCCTTCGTGAAGGTGGGCCAGCAGGTCAAAGTTGGCGATGTTGTGTGCATCGTCGAAGCGATGAAAATGATGAACCAGATCGAAGCCGACAAGGCCGGCACCATTGAGTCGATCCTGCTGGAAGACGGCCAACCGGTTGAGTTTGACCAGCCCCTCGTGACCATCGTCTGAGTGGGGTAAGTCACAATGTTCGACAAAATCCTAATCGCCAACCGCGGCGAAATCGCATTGCGGATTTTGCGCGCCTGTAAAGAGATGGGCATCGCCACTGTGGCGGTGCACTCTTTGGTAGACCGCAATCTCAAGCATGTCCGCCTGGCCGACGAATCTGTATGTATCGGCCCCAACCCATCCCCGCAGAGCTACCTAAATGTGCCGGCCCTGATCTCCGCCATGGAAATCACCGACGCAGTAGCCGTGCACCCCGGCTATGGCTTTCTCGCAGAGAACGCCGACTTCGCCGAACAGGTGCAAAAGAGCGGCTTTACCTTTATCGGCCCTGATCCGGATGTGATCCGCCTGATGGGTGACAAGGTGTCTGCAATTGCCGCCATGAAAAAGGCTGGCGTTCCCACCGTTCCAGGCTCTGACGGCCCGCTGCCCGATAATAGCGAGCGCTGCATGGAGATCGGCCGCAGCATCGGTTATCCGGTCATCATTAAAGCTGCCGCCGGTGGCGGTGGTCGCGGCATGCGCGTGGTGGAAAAGGAAGAGGAGCTGGTGAACGCGATTGCCGTGACCAAGTCCGAAGCCCAAGCGGCCTTCGGTGACGGCACCGTCTACATGGAAAAATTCCTGCAGAATCCCCGCCATGTTGAGATCCAGGTAATGGCCGATGGCCAGGGCAACGCCGTTCATCTGGGCGATCGCGACTGCTCCCTGCAGCGCCGCCATCAAAAAGTTTTGGAAGAAGCCCCAGCTCCGGGTATTCCCGATGAGGTGCGCGAGCAGGTACATGAGTCCTGTGTACAAGCCTGTATCGATATCGGCTATCGCGGCGCGGGTACTTTTGAATTCCTGTATGAAAATGAGCGCTTCTACTTTATCGAAATGAACACCCGTATCCAGGTGGAGCACCCCGTTACCGAAATGGTAACCGGCGTCGACCTGATCAAGGAGCAGATTCGGGTTTGTGCCGGTGAGAAGCTATCCCTGAAGCAGGAAGATATCGTAATCAAAGGTCACGCCTTTGAGTGCCGTATCAATGCCGAAGACCCACAGACCTTCTTCCCCAGCCCCGGCAAGGTAAACAACTTCCATATGCCTGGCGGCTTGGGTGTGCGGGTCGACTCCCATCTCTACTCCGGATACTCCGTACCCCCCAACTACGATTCCATGATCGCCAAGCTGATCACCCATGCGGA
The DNA here is from genome assembly GCF_056311705.1 of Microbulbifer sp. ABM4_008. Taxonomy (NCBI): domain Bacteria; kingdom Pseudomonadati; phylum Pseudomonadota; class Gammaproteobacteria; order Cellvibrionales; family Microbulbiferaceae; genus Microbulbifer; species Microbulbifer sp. ABM4_008. The sequence continues at coordinate 4,425,822 of NZ_CM149970.1, forward strand.
AGATCGTGAAACCGCGTTGGCGCGTATGCGTGTAGCTCTGTCGGAACTGGTGGTGGACGGTATCAAAACCAACATTCCCCTACAGGAAGAGTTGGTACGAGATGAAAACTTTGCCAAGGGTGGGGTCAATATCCACTACCTGGAGAAGAAGTTAGGTCTTTAAGCGCTCGCCAGCCGGGGCAAAGTTAGCGAGAATTGCGGCAAACATAACGACACTGAACCTTGCCAAGGATGGCGTGGCAACCGTCGTTATCTGAGTGCGGCCCAGCCGCAACAATGCCGTAAACATCGCTATAACAATTCCGGAATAATTATGCCCTGGCTACAACTCCGCGTGGACACAGACCGTGATCACGCGGAAAAAATCGAAGATGCACTGCTTTTTGCCGGTGCCGTATCTGTCACCCTGCAAGACAACGCTGACCAACCGATCCTTGAGCCCGGACTCGGAGAGGTGCCCCTATGGGAGCAAACACGGGTCACCGGGTTGTTCGATGCGGAAGTCGACACCTCAGTTACCGAGGCAAAAGCAGCTTCCTTCCTATGCGAAATGCTGCCCAATGCCCGCTGGGAGCAACTTGAGGACAAGGATTGGGAGCGGGAGTGGATGACCCACTACAAACCCATCCAGTGCGGCCCCAATTTGTGGATCTGCCCCAGCTGGTGTGAGCCACCACAGCCAGACGCCGTGAACCTGCTGCTCGATCCGGGCCTAGCTTTCGGCACTGGCACGCACCCAACTACTTTCCTATGTCTGCAATGGTTGGCGCAGCAGGAGCTCGCAGGTAAGAGTGCCATCGACTTCGGTTGCGGCTCGGGCATTCTGGGGATTAGCGCACTACTACTGGGAGCAGAGCGAGTTCTCGGCACCGATATCGATCCCCAGGCATTGCTCGCCAGCCGCGACAATGCCCAGCGCAACGGCATAGACCCCGAGCGCTTCCCGGTCTACCTGCCAGAACAAATGCCGAGCGAAGCCGCCGATGTTATGTTGGCCAATATCCTCGCCGGTCCCCTGGTAGAACTCGCCCCTAAACTGATACAGCTCACTCAATTGGGCGGAAAAATCTGTCTGTCCGGCATCCTCAGTTCCCAGGCAGAGCAGGTGAAAAATGCTTACAGCGAATGGATTGAGTTCGATCCTGACGGCGAACACGAGGGATGGGTCAGACTGACAGGCAAGCGGGTGCGCTAAATGCGCCCCCGAGCACTACGCGGGACCCCTTTGGGCTGATAAACTTGGCTGCTAAATAAACTGCGCTCTAGTCGAATGTCTCAACTGGTAACCCGCTGCCCTCATTGCAGCACATCATTTCATATTAATGACCAGCAACTGCGCGCTGCCCGCGGCGCCGTTCGCTGTGGGTCTTGCCTGCAGGTGTTTCGCGCAGACGAAAATATCGTTTTCTCAGAAAGTGATAGCGAGAGCCGCAATGATTTGGAGGCTTTGCTGGAAGACGATGACTTCCTGATCCACGACGATATCGAGCTCGACGAGGACGAACCCGCCACCCCGCCATCTCCACCAGCTGTGGATCAAACTACCAATCAGGAGAGTGCAACCAATGAGATTGCACCTGACAGCGCGCCCAAATCTGAACCAAAAGAATATAGTGCAGCAGCGCAGGAATTAATTGGTGACGCCTTTGGCGACCATGAGTGGCAGGAGCTGGAAGCATCTCACACCGAAGAGGAAGCGGAACCCGAAGAGGACCTGGATAAAATCCTCAAGCCGGACTGGGAAGAACTTCCTGATTTTGATTCTGACCCTTCGCCCGAGTACAACGGCCAACCTGAAGTACCGGAGTTTGAAACTTCTAGCTCCCTCGCTGAGGAATCGTCTTGGGACAACAATGAGCCTGCAGTATCAACCGAGTCTGTAGATACACCTCCCCCCACTGAGGAAAGCCGCCAGGAGCCTTACTTCGGTGGCGAATCTACCACTGCTGAAGAGCCCCAGCGGGAGCAATTAATCTCAGCTATCCAGCCCGCGCCTGTGGAGATGTCGTGGGGAGTACCCAAAAAGAAACGCACAGCCTCTCCCTGGCTGTGGCGTGCATTGATTCCCCTATCGATCCTCGGCATAGTGATTCAGGTTGCATACTTCCAGTTCGATAGCCTCAGCCGCAAACAGCCCTGGCGCGACTTCTATGCTGCCGCCTGCCCACTATTCGGCTGCACCTTACCCCAACTAAAAGATACCCGGGCGATCCAGGCCACAAACTTAATGGTGCGCACCCACCCGCAGCTGCAGGGCGCCCTGGTAGTGGATGCAGTGCTGCTAAATACTGCCCCCTACGCGCAACCCTTCCCCAACTTATTGTTGAACTTCAGCGACCTGAAGGATAAGGCTGTGGCCAGTCGTCGGTTTACCCCGAACGAGTACCTACAGGGGGAGTTGGCCGGACGCAAACTAATGCCCCAGGACAGCCCCATTCATATCGCTATTGAGGTGGTTGACCCCGGTGCAGAAGCGGTAAACTACGAGCTGAACATCACTCACTGAACACACACAAGCTCCCCGGCTAAGTTTTTAGCAAAGGGGATTTGGCGCCATAAACAACCAAACCTGCGCATTCGACAGGCTAAATGAACAGTGATCGATCAAATTGCCCGCTTTTTCGCTTTGCCATTAACGGGCCAGCCGCTATCATAGGCGGCTGTTTTGCCGGGGCACAGATTGCCCTTCCTACAGCCCAAATGGAGCTACCGTGTCTACTGCCATTGGCCCCTATATTATCGACAACCCGGTAATTCTGGCGCCCATGGCCGGTGTCACCGACCGCCCCTTCCGCCAGCTGTGCCGAGAACTCGGCGCCGGATTGGTGGTTTCGGAGATGGTGACCTCGGACACTCGCCTGTGGAACAGCCGCAAGTCCCGCTTGCGCCTGGATCACGGTGGCGAAGCGGCGCCCATATCGGTGCAGATCGCCGGCGGTGATCCTGAGATGATGGCGGAAGCCGCTCGGGAGAATGCTCGTCGCGGCGCGCAAATCATCGATATTAATATGGGTTGCCCGGCAAAAAAGGTGTGTAAGAAAGCAGCGGGCTCCGCCCTGCTGCGGGATGAAAAGCTGGTAGCGGATATTCTTCAAGCCGTGGTCCAGTCTGTTTCCGTCCCGGTGACGCTAAAGATCCGCACCGGCTGGTGCCCGGATTCCCGCAATGGCGTCACTGTAGCCAAAATGGCCGAGGATTCCGGGATCGCTGCACTGGCGGTTCACGGTCGCACTCGCGCCTGTGGCTACCACGGACAGGCTGAATTCGATACCATTGCCGAAATTGTATCCAGGGTAAAAATCCCGGTTTTTGCCAATGGCGACATCTGCAGTGCTGAGAGAGCCCGAGAGGTGCTCGATTACACTGGCGCATCGGCGGTCATGATTGGCCGTGCAGCACAGGGACGACCATGGATTTTTCGGGAAATAGCCCACTATCTCGCCACTGGCGAGCGGCTACCCGAACCGACATTGGATGAAGTCAGGAATATTTTGCTCGCCCATTTGGGCGAACTACACCGATTCTACGGTGAAGTGATGGGGGTCCGTATCGCTCGCAAACATGTGGGCTGGTACTTGAAGACGCTCGCGGATAGCGAGTCCTTCCGCAAGACCTTTTTCCAAATAGAGAGTGCAGAAGTACAACATGCCAGCGTTCACGAGTGGTTTGAACGCCGAATAACGAGAGGGGCACAAGCGGCATGAACAACGAAGTATTAATTCCGGATACTGGCAATGAAGAAGTATCCTCCAGGGGACAGACTCAACTGGCACAGCCACAGCAGCAGTCCCTGCGCGATGCCGTCGAGCACGCAATGGAGAATTACTTCCGCCACCTGGATGGCCAGATGGTAACCGATGTCTACGACATGGTGCTGTCGGAGATCGAAGCGCCCATGCTCGAAGTGGTGATGAAATACACCCGCCACAACCAGACCCGCGCCGCGCAATTACTGGGTCTCAACCGTGGCACCCTGCGCAAGAAGCTGAAGCGCTACGGCCTGCTGTAAGCTTCCCACCGAGCGAGATTTTGAAGGGGGATGAGGTAACTCATCCCCCTTCGCTATTTTCCCGGCAGCGTTTTTGTTGCCACAGTGGACAACCGCTAAAACCCTTTAAACATCCTTTTCGAAAACCAGTTGGATCAAGTGCAATGACAGACAAGGTTTCCATCCGCCGCGCTCTAATTAGTGTCTCTGACAAGAGTGGCATTGTAGAGTTCGCTCAACAGCTCTCCGCAATGGGGGTTGAGATTCTTTCCACCGGCGGAACCCACCGCCAGCTCAAGGAAGCGGGTATTCCCGTGGTAGAAGTTTCCGACTACACCGGCTTCCCCGAAATGATGGACGGCCGTGTCAAAACTCTGCACCCGAAAGTACACGGTGGCATTCTGGGGCGCCGTGGTACCGATGATGCCATCATGGGCGAGCACGGTATCACCCCAATCGATATGGTGGTGGTTAACCTCTACCCCTTCGCTCAAACCGTTGCCAAGCCCGACTGCTCCCTCGAAGACGCTATCGAGAACATCGATATCGGCGGCCCCACCATGGTTCGCGCGGCCGCCAAGAACCACAAAGATGTCACTATCGTGGTCAATGCCAGCGATTACGGCAACATCATCGAAGAAATGAAAGCTAACGATGGCACCTTGAGCCACGTCAGCCGCTTTGACCTTGCGGTTAAAGCCTTTGAACACACGGCGGGCTATGACGGCGCTATTGCTAATTACCTGGGCGCCATTAAAGGCGAAGAAAAGCAGCTGTTCCCGCGCACCTACAACAGCCAATTCATCAAGAAACTGGATCTGCGCTACGGTGAAAACCCGCACCAGAAATCCGCTTTCTATACCGAAGCCAACCCAGCTGAGGCCAGTATTTCCACTGCCACCCAGCTACAGGGCAAAGAGCTGTCCTACAACAATATCGCCGATACCGATGCCGCACTGGAGTGCGTTAAGTCCTTCAAGCAACCCGCCTGCGTGATCGTTAAACACGCCAACCCCTGTGGTGTGGCGATCGCTGAAGATATTCGCACGGCCTACGACCTGGCTTTCGCTACCGACAGCGAATCCGCCTTTGGCGGTATCATCGCTTTCAACCGGGAACTCGATGGCGCCACTGCCCGCGCTATCGTCGAACGACAGTTTGTTGAAGTCATCATCGCACCGTCAGTCTCCGAAGAGGCCAAACAGGCCGTTGCCGAGAAGAAGAACCTGCGCCTGCTGGTATGCGGCCAGTGGAGCAGCGAGCGCACCCCGGCACTGGACTACAAGCGCGTTAATGGCGGCCTGCTGGTTCAGGACCGCGACGACGGCCTGATCACTGCTGCCGACCTGAAAGTGGTCTCCAAGCGCCAGCCCACGGAAGAAGAAATCCGCGATCTGCTGTTTACCTGGAAAGTGGCCAAGTTCGTAAAATCCAATGCCATCGTATACGGCAAAGACGGTCGCACTGTAGGCGTAGGTGCAGGCCAGATGAGCCGCGTAAACTCCGCACGCATCGCCGCGATCAAGGCCGAGCACGCCGGCCTCGCCGTTGCAGGGTCCGTTATGGCTTCCGATGCCTTCTTCCCCTTCCGCGACGGCATCGATAATGCTGCCGCTGTGGGAATCCAGGCGGTCATCCAGCCCGGCGGTTCCATGCGCGATGAAGAAGTGATCGCCGCAGCGGACGAGCACAATATGGCCATGGTATTTACCGGTATGCGCCACTTCCGCCACTAAGATTGTGCGCCCGCAAATACTTACTGCTGCGGGCTATGATCAACGGGCTGGGAAGTATCGATACTTCCCAGCTCGCACAAATCATTTGAATCCAGGGGCGAGACTCAGGCCCCAGAATCAATTCCACGTTAAACTAGCACACCTATAGCCTGTGCAACGGACCGGATCGGTCGACTTAGGGGGATTTAAGAATGAACGTATTGGTTATCGGATCAGGTGGCCGCGAGCACGCCCTGGCGTGGAAAGCAGCGCAAAACCCAAATGTCGGCACCGTCTATGTTGCCCCTGGCAACGCCGGCACTGCCCGCGAACCCAAGCTGGAAAATATCGCGATCGGTGTGGATAACTTCGCTGCCCTGGCAGATTTCGCTGAGGAAAACGGCGTAGAACTAACGATTGTGGGCCCGGAAGCACCGCTGGTAGAGGGTGTTGTCGATTTCTTTAATGCCCGTGGCCTCGCCATTTTTGGTCCCAGCAAAGGCGCCTCCCAACTGGAAGGCTCCAAGGCCTTTACCAAAGACTTCCTCGAGCGCCACAAAATCCCCACCGCTGCCTACCGCAATTTCACCGAAGTGGAGCCGGCGGTTGCCTACATTCGCGAGCGCGGCGCGCCCATCGTGGTTAAAGCCGACGGCTTGGCTGCGGGCAAGGGTGTAATCGTTGCCGAAACCGAAGAGCAGGCTGAGCTCGCTGTACGCGATATGCTGTCTGGAAACGCCTTTGGTGAAGCCGGCTGCCGCGTGGTTATCGAGGAGTTCCTCCAGGGTGAGGAAGCGAGCTTTATCGTGATGGTGGATGGTGAAAACATCCTGCCGATGGCCACCAGCCAGGATCACAAGCGCGTTGGCGATGGTGATACCGGCCCCAATACGGGCGGTATGGGTGCCTACTCCCCGGCACCGGTGGTGACCGACACCATTTACCAGCGCATTATGCAAGAGGTAATCGAACCCACCGTTAAAGGCCTCGTATCTGAAGGTACGCCCTACACTGGTTTCCTTTACGCCGGCCTGATGATCGATAGCGACGGTACTCCGAAGGTTATCGAGTACAACTGCCGCTTTGGCGATCCGGAAACCCAGCCAATTATGATTCGCCTGAAATCGGACCTGGTCGACCTGTGCATGGCTGCTCTGGACAAGAAGCTGGACACTGTCACTGCTGAGTGGGATCCCCGCCCAGCCCTGGGTGTGGTACTTGCCGCCCACGGCTATCCCGGCAGCTACCGCAAAGGCGACGCCATCAGCGGCCTGGACAAAGCAGACAGTGACAACGCCAAGGTCTTCCACGCCGGTACCGCACTGGATGGTGAGCGCGTAGTCACCAATGGTGGCCGGGTGTTGTGCGCTACAGCATTGGGGGATACCGTCGCTGAAGCTCAGGAAAATGCCTATGAATCAGCTCGGGCTATCTACTGGGACGGCGTGTTCTTCCGGAAAGATATCGGCTACCGCGCTGTCGAAAGAGAAAAGGTTTCTGCAGAGCAGCAGGACTAACAGCTGGCATCGGCGGCGGCTCATAAGCCGTCGCCTCTGACAGGGAGCAGAATACTATGAGTAAACGCAGCCTCAGCGGGCTCGACCGCCTGTTAATTCAAGCGGATCGGGCTCTGCGCACCCTGAGTCCCGGCGAACCCTGCCACGGCCGGGCATCCCCGGCCAAGGGTGAAGCCGAGACAGACCTCACCGACAGCGAACGCAAACACGCCGCTGGCCTTATGCGGGTCAACCATAGCGGTGAAGTCTGCGCCCAGGCGCTTTACCAGGGCCAGGCCCTGACCGCTAAGCTGCCCGAGGTGCGGGGGGAAATGGAGCGCGCTGCCGATGAGGAGATCGACCATCTGGCCTGGTGTGAACAGCGCTTGAAGGAATTGGACAGCCGCCCCAGCCTACTCAACCCACTGTGGTACGGCATGTCCTTTGGGCTCGGCGCCGCCGCCGGGAAAATCAGCGACCGAATCAGCCTCGGTTTTGTGGCCGCTACGGAAGACCAGGTGTGTAAACATCTTGAGAGCCACCTCGAAAAGCTTCCCGCCGACGACAAGAGAAGCCGTGCGGTAGTGGAACAGATGTTAATTGACGAAGACGAGCACGCCCACGCTGCACTGGCCGCCGGTGGTGCCCGCTTCCCCGCTCCGGTAAAAGGAGTGATGTCTCTGGTATCCAAAGTGATGACCTCGGCCAGTTATAAAATCTGACCGTTACTCTTCACTCACTAAAACGACTTGGATTTTAGGGAGGTTACGCCCAGTATCCTCCCTTTCCTCCCAGCTAATTTTCCTTCAAGCGTCTTCAACGCTGTAGCTGTGCACAATCTCGACACCCGCATTGCGCAACATGATGGAGCCTGAGCAGTATTTCTCTGCGGAGAGTTCCACTGCACGGGCAACATGGGATTCCTTCAATCCGCGACCGCGCACTACAAACTTCATTTCAATTCGCTCAAACGGCGATGGGGTTGTATCCGGGCGCACACCTTCCAGCTCACAATGACAGGAAATAATGTCTTGTCTCGCCTTCTGTAAAATACTCACCACATCGTAAGCCGCGCAGCCACCGACGCCCAGCAAAATCATTTCCATCGGGCGCACACCATTATTTGTGCGGCCGCCTTCCATCACTACCGAATTACCGCTGCCGGCTTCACCGACGAAGGTTAAATCATTTACCCAGGTTACTTTCCCCTGCATCACTCCACTCCCGTTAAAACTTCAGCGGCGAAGCTTAGCATATTGGCGAAGTCTATCCCGGCACCTGTATGTTTCCGGTATAGTGTCTGGTACGCCTCCGCGCGAAAGCCGAATGATGCATGATCAAATGCTTTTTCTATGAACGCATCGTGGTTTATGAAGTCCAAGCGACCCAGTGCCATAGTGTCACAGGTCACACTGCGGAACTTTGCCGCGGTCAGCCCCTGTTGGGGATTTTGTTTTCGCGCGATAATTCAATAGTGCTCAGCTGCTAAAGCCGGGATAGGGCACAAGACAAAAAATGAGGAATAAATCCGTGACGGTTGCTATCGAAGACCCCATGACTATCGGCAATATTGAAGACTTTCTGGCCCACTGCCACCGGCGTCGCTACCCGGCCAAGAGCACGATTATTTATGCTGGCGACCGCTGTGAATCCCTTTATTTCATTATGCGCGGTTCCGTTACTGTTCTGATTGAGGACGATGAAGGCCGCGAAATGATCGTTGCCTACCTCAACGACGGGGACTTTTTCGGTGAGATGGGCCTGTTCGATCAGGACACCCGCAGTGCCTGGGTCCGCACCAAAACCGAGTGTGAGGTGGCAGAAATCTCCTACACCAAGTTCCAGGAACTCACTCGCCAGCACCCAGAGTTTCTTTTTGCCCTGGCCACCCAAATGGCCGGCCGCCTGCGCAATACCACGCGCAAAGTTGGCGACCTCGCCTTCCTGGATGTGACCGGACGTGTCGCTCGCACCCTGCTCGATCTTTGCAATGAGCCGGATGCCATGACTCACCCCGAGGGCATGCAAATAAAAATCACTCGCCAGGAAATTGGCCGTATCGTCGGCTGCTCCCGAGAAATGGTGGGCCGCGTATTAAAAACCCTGGAAGAACAGGGCCTGGTTTCCGTTAAAGGTAAAACCATGGTGGTGTACGGTACCCGCTAGTAACCGAATAAATACACCGCATAAAAAAAGGGCGATTTTTACATCGCCCTTTTTTATTTCTACTACTGGAGTAAGCGGTCAGTTAAACATTTCCATCAGTTTCCTGCCCGGCTCCTCCTCCCGCATAAAGGCCTCTCCCACCAGGAAAGCATTGACGTTATGACCGCGCATCGCCGCAACATCATCTGTGGTATGAATACCACTTTCCGTGACCACAAGACGGTCTTCGGGGATCAAGTCCAGTAACTTAAAGGTATTTTCCAGCTGCACATCGAAAGTGTGCAGATTGCGATTATTGATGCCGATTAAGCGGTTAGGTAATGCCAGGGCCCTCTCCAACTCCTTGTGGTTATGCACTTCCACCAAGACATCCAAACCCAACTCCAAAGCGAGCCCGTTGAGATCCGCCATCTGTGGATCTTCCAGGCAGGCTGCAATCAACAAAATACAGTCGGCCCCAATCGCGCGAGCTTCATAGATTTGGTAGGGATCAACGGTAAAGTCCTTGCGCAGCACCGGTAGGCGTACGGCATCGCGGGCCTGCTGCAAGTAATTATCTGCGCCCTGAAAAAAGTCGACATCGGTTAGTACTGACAGACAAGCCGCGCCACCTTTTTCATAGCTGGTAGCAATTTCTGCAGGAAGGAAATCCTCGCGAATCACGCCTTTACTGGGAGAGGCTTTTTTAATTTCGGCAATTACTGCAGCCGCACCAGTGGAAATCTTGCGATCCACTGCATCGACAAAACCTCTCGCCGGTTCCTGATCCCTGGCGCGAAGGCGAACTTCGTCGGTGGAGCACTCAGCCTTGCGCTCGGCAACCTCTTGCCACTTGCGCTCGACAATTGTTTTTAAAATGGTCGGTGTACTCACGATTGAATTTCCTCTGGGCGAAACGCACTGGTAAACGCGGCAAGATCGTTAATTTTCTCTCCGGCGAGACCGCTGTCGATAGCATCTTGTGCCATAGCGACACCTTGCTCTGCAGAGTGCGCAACGCCGCTGACATAAATTGCCAGGCCTGCGTTAAGCGCAATAATATCCGCGGCTTTTTGCCCCGCCTCAGTATTGCGCTTACCCAGCGCATCGCGAATCAGGGCCAGGGAGTCCTCGGAACCAGAAACACTAAGATCAGAGAGGTCACGGCGCTGCAAACCAAAGTCTTCAGGCTTGAGGGTATATTCCTGTAAGGCACCATCCTTTAATTCCACAGCAAAGGTATCCGCAGCAATACTGGCTTCATCGAGCCCATCATCACTATGTAAAACCAGCACATGCTCTGAACCGAGCTTTTGCAAAACCTCAGCCAACAGGCGGCAGTAGCGCTTGTCATACACACCGATTACTTTGCGCTTTACCCCCGCCGGATTTGTCATCGGCCCGAGTAGATTGAAGATGGTACGCAGTCCCAATGCCTTTCGTGATGGGCCAACGTGGCGCATTGCATTGTGAAAGCTGGGCGCAAACATAAAGCCAATACCGATAGTCTCTACGCAACGCGCCATCTGCGAAGGGCTCAATTCTAAAAATACGCCGGCGTGCTCAAGCAGGTCCGCAGAACCACTACTGGACGACACCGAGCGATTGCCATGCTTGGCTACCTTAGCTCCGGCAGCAGCTGCCACAAAGCTGCTCGCACTGGACACGTTAAACAGATTGGCGCCATCACCGCCGGTGCCGACAATATCAACCGTGTTTTCCAGATCGAGCTCAACCTTTATCGCCAGCTCACGCATGGTTTCCACAGCGCCGACAATTTCATCGACTGTCTCCCCGCGAATGCGCAGTGCGATAAGGAGTGCGCCTATCTGTGACTCCAGCGCTTCGCCACACATAATCTGGCTCACGGTTTCGCGCATTTCTTCACGAGTAAGGTGTTCGCCATCCACCAGTTTGGCAATGGCCTGTTGAATATTCATTTTTCCCCCTTTGCCCCGCTCTGCTTATTGATTCTGGCGGGGCCTGCCCGCCGCGCACTTGTTCTTCCGGTCCTCAAGACTCGATAAAGCTTCTCAACATATCGTGACCGTGCATGGTGAGAATCGACTCAGGATGAAATTGCACCCCTTCTACCGCTAATTCCCGGTGCTTCACGCCCATGATCTCGTCAATTTCACCATCCTCTGTCTCAGTCCAGGCGGTGATCTCCAGGCATTCCGGTAAACTGCTTTTCTCCACTACCAGTGAGTGATAGCGAGTCGCCTCAAATGGGTTGGACAAACCGTGAAACACCCCCAAATTGTTGTGCACTATAGGAGATGTTTTGCCGTGCATAACCTGCCGGGCACGAACCACCCTGCCACCGAAGACCTGACCAATACTCTGGTGCCCCAGACAAATACCCAAAATAGGGATACTGCCGGCAAAACGGCGAATGGTATCGAGAGAAATACCCGCCTCATTGGGGGTACAGGGACCCGGCGAAATCACGATTTTCTCTGGCGCCATTGCCTCGACTTCATCCAGGGTAATTTCGTCGTTGCGTTTCACCACCACTTTTGCACCCAGCTCTTCCAGGTACTGCACTACATTCCAGGTAAAGGAGTCGTAGTTATCGATCATTAAAATCATTGTGCGGCCCCCTTAGCCTCTGGTTGATAAGTGGATTCTTCCATTCTTTTTTGCAGGCGTGCGAGAGAGGCCTGGGTCGCGCGGAGTTCGCGCAGGATTTCGGTCTGGCTTGGAGGCAGACACATTTCATCCATACGTCGCAATTTGGCCTCTTCCAGGTTATTCAAGACTACACCGATAAAGAGGTTAATCATTACGAACGCCCCCATAACCACAAAGCTGACGAAGTAAAGCCAGGCCCAAGGCATCGAATCCATCGCGGTATACATAATATCCGTCCAGTCCTCGAAGGTGACAATGCGGAATAAACTCAAAAATGCGATGGGTAAAGTGCGCCAGTGAGTTGGATCAATATCGTGAAATAGGAAATAACCTGCTACACCATAGATATAGAAAATGATGCTCATCAACAAAGCAATGTGCATCATGCTTGGCAAACTGCGCAAAAGCGTGTCCACCAGTGTGCGGAGTTCCGGGAATGCAGACACCAGCCGCAAAACCCTTAATACCCGCACCAAACGCGCCAGGGTAGCTAGCGGCCCTGTAGCAGGAATCAAACTCAGTGCAATAATAGTAAAATCAAAGCAATTCCAACCACTGGCAAAGTAACGCCAGGGACGGGCCCCATGGGCAAAAATTTTAACCAGCGCCTCAATAACAAATGAGGCGAGAATCAATTGATTAATAGCGCCCAGCAGCGTACCAAAGCGCTCCGTCACCCAAGTGGAAGTCTCCAACCCAACAGCGACAGCATTGAGCAGAATCATTCCGATAATAATTTGGTTAAATAACGGCGCTGCGACGACTCGCTCGCAGCGTTCAGCCAGGGTCAACTTTTGAGAAATACTAACTTCGCTCATCTTGCTCGATCTTTAAAGGGTCACTACTCTTGGCCAGCGCCATACCGGCAGCGCGGAAAAGCGCTCGGGCCTTATTCATTGTTTCATTCCACTCCGACTGTGGATCTGAGTCGGCCACCAGGCCAGCCCCCGCCTGCACATATAGTCGGCCATCCTTGATAACTGCTGTGCGAATGGCGATAGCGGTATCCATATTGCCATTCCAAGCCAGGTAGCCGACCGCCCCACCGTAAATGCCACGCTTTTCTGGTTCCAGCTCATCGATAATTTCCATAGCGCGAATCTTGGGGGCGCCCGACAGGGTACCAGCCGGCAGTGCCGCGCGCAGAGCATCCATGGCGGTGAGGCCCGGCTTTAACCGGCCGACAACATTGGAGGTGATATGCATCACGTGGGAATAGCGCTCGACAAACATTTGGTCGGTGACTTTAACACTGCCAGTATCAGCCACCCTGCCGATATCATTGCGCCCCAGGTCAATCAGCATCAGATGTTCGGCGAGTTCTTTGGGATCTGCCAACAGCTCTTCCTCCAGGGCAAGATCCTCCTCCTCAGTGGCTCCCCGATGGCGGGTTCCCGCCAGAGGTCGCACAGTCATCTCCCCCTCTTCTAAATGCACCAAAATTTCTGGGCTGGAACCCACCACATGGTGGTCACCCAGATCGAGGAAATACATATACGGCGAAGGGTTCAAACTGCGTAAAGCGCGGTAAAAATTGAGTGGCGGCGCATCGAAAGGCGCAGACAGGCGCTGGGAGGGCACCACCTGCATCACATCACCGGCAAGCACGTACTCTTTAACCCGGTCTACTGCGCGCTTAAAGTTGTCCTCGCCAAAGTGGGATTGGAATTCGCTCTCATCAATGCCGCGCCCATGCAAATCGAGGGGCACAGTATCCGGCAGCGGTTGCGCTAACTGGCCAACCAATTGGTCCAGGCGCTGCTGGGCTTTTTCATAGTCTGCTTCTTCAGCGGTATTTGCGTGGACAATCAGAATTACCGCACCGGCAAGATTGTCAAAAACCACCAATTCATCGCTGACCATCAACAGGATATCCGGATTACCCAGGGTATCCGGCGGAGTACTGGCGGCCAGACGCGGTTCGATATAGCGCACGCAGTCATAGCCAAAATAGCCCACCAACCCGCCGTTAAAACGGGGCAGATCCGCTAATTCAGGCACCTGATAGCGCTGCTGAAACTGTTCAACAAACTCCAGAGGGTCAGCGGCGCTGTGGCTCTCTACAACCTCACCATCAGTTTCCACGGTGATGTCAGTGCCCTTAACCCTGAGCAGAGTCCGCGCAGGTAAACCAATAATGGAATAGCGTCCCCATTTCTCCCCACCCTGAACCGATTCCAGCAAATAGCTGTAACGGCCTCCGGCCAGTTTCAAATAGGTGGACAGTGGCGTTTCAATATCCGCCAGTACGCGTCTTACCAGGGGGATACGGTTATAACCCTCAGACGCAAGTTGAGCGTATTCGGTAGGGGTCATGGAGACTCCGATCAATTTTTCATTCTTTATGATTGGCGCCAGAGTATAAGCAGCGCCCACGGGAAAGGTGCCTCAATCGCCAAACTCGATTGGGCCTCAGCAGGTCAGTGGCGCCATCGCCAACTGTTTGTCAGGGAGAAAGAGTGGTTCACGGAAATTCCCTCAGTGCAGGCGCACAAGTTAACAAATCCCGTCTATGGCGGGCAAGAGATTGCCCGCCAGTTTTGTAAATTAAGCCAAACTCTTACGCATGGCTGCAATCACTTCAGCGTAGTCCGGGGTATTGAATATGGCAGACCCAGCGACAAAGGTATCTGCTCCAGCTGCAGCAATTTCGGCAATATTGTCACGATTCACACCACCGTCGATCTCAAGGCGAATATCAAACCCAGACTCATCAATCAACTTGCGGGCTTCTTTTAACTTGGTCAGGGTATTGGGGATAAACTTCTGCCCACCAAAGCCCGGGTTCACCGACATCAGCAGGATCATATCCAGCTTATCCATTACATACTTGGCCGCATCGAGGCCACTGGCTGGATTGAACACCAGCCCGGCTTTACAGCCGAGACTGCGGATCAATTGTAGGGAGCGGTCCGGGTGACGAGAGGCTTCTGGGTGGAACGTAATATAGGTAGCTCCGGCATCGGCGAACATGCGAATCATTTCATCCACCGGCTCCACCATCAGGTGCACATCAATCGGAGCCTCAACACCGTGTTTGCGCAGGGCCTGACATACCATAGGGCCAATCGTGAGATTTGGCACATAGTGATTGTCCATCACATCAAAATGCACCCAGTCCGCTCCGGCTGCCAACACATTGTCCACTTCCTCACCCAAACGTGCGAAATCTGCGGAGAGAATAGAGGGGGCGATCTTGTAATCTGACATCAAAATATCCTTTGGTAACTCAACTTTCGCCAGTCAGTCGGCGATCTAAATTTTCCAGGCGCTCGGGGGTTCCCACATCGCACCAGTCCCCCTCATAGAGTTCAGCTTGTAGCTTATCCTCATTAAAGGTGAACACTTCCCCAAGCCCAAAGCATTCGCGACGCTTAGGGTATTCAGTGAGGGTTTCAGCTCGCAGCCAGCTAATACCCGCAAAGGTATAGCGGGGCTTGGCTGTACCCGACAGCAAGCCACCTTCTATGCCAAAATCTCCATCGGGGTTATGGGGAGGATTAAGGACCATCAAAAGGCGTCCAGGGCAAGACTCCGGCAGCGGCCTCTCGATCCATTGCGACAGGTCATAGTCACACCAGACATCACCATTAACCACTAGAAATGATGAGTCGCCGATCAGTGGCAGCGCCTTGAGAATCCCACCGGCAGTTTCCAGTGGCTCCTCCTCATGCTCAATGGAGTAGTGAATATCCAACCCCCAGCGGGAACCAGAACCGAGCTGTTGACGAATTTTGGGTCCCAAGTAGCCCAGGTTAATCACGACCTTTTGCACACCAATAGCTGCCAAGCGCTCAATTGCATATTCAATCAGAGGCTTACCGGCAATCGGCAACAGAGGCTTTGGAGTTTGGTCCGTCAGTGGGCGCATACGGCGCCCAAAACCTGCTGCCAATACCATGGCAGTCAAAGGGGAATTCTCTTTGGGTTTGCTCATTAAATTAATCTGTACAGTTTTCGTACGGCCTACTGCGGCTGGTCACCGGCACAGCGGTAATCGGTGTACCAGGGCAAAGGCTCTATCTGCGGCAGCAGGGTGCCACTGAACCAATCGGTAAACGGCTTCAGCTCTGGGTAGCGCTCAGCGGTTTCCAAAACATAGCGAATCACCAACGGCAGGTGCTGTAAGTATCCCTGTTTCCCATCACGCAGACTGAGGCGTGGGAACAGACCCAGCACTTTAATATGACGCTGTAACCCCATCCAGTCGAACCAACGAAGATAAAGTTGTGGGTCCACAGGCTGCATAACACCCGCCGCTTCAGCGGTCGCGACGTAAGCCAGCACCCAGCGCTCTACCCGCTCGCGGGGCCAACGGATATAGCAATCTTTGAGCAGAGACACCAGATCGTAGGTGGCGGGCCCCCACACTGCGTCTTGAAAATCGACAATCCCCGGCCTTTCCCCGTCGCGGATCATCAGGTTGCGACTGTGGTAATCCCGGTGAACAATAGTGTGAGGCTGTTCCTCTGCACTATTGAGCAACAATTCAAAGGTTTGCTCCAGCAGCTTTTCTTCCCGCTGTGAAAGCTTGTAGCCAAGTAGCTCTCGCGCCAGCCACTCAGGCATAACCTGCATTTCCTTAAGAAGTAGTTCCCGACTATAAGCTGGGAATAATTGTTCCTCAAAAGGGATTTGCTGCAGGCATAAAAGTTCACTCATTACCTCTGCGTAGAGTCCCTCAACACTGTCGCTGTTGAGCACGCTATATAACTGGGTATCCCCCAAATCTTCCAGCAGCAGGTACCCCTCCGCGGTGTCTGCAGCAATCACCATCGGAGTATGGATACCGTTGCGGCGCAAGTAATCAGCCAGAGCCACAAAGCGGGCGGTGTTAGTCAATTGGGGAGGAGTATCTACCGCAATCAGTGACGGCTCGGTTAGAGTGCGAAAATAACGGCGAAATCCAGCATCTCCCGCCAGGCTCGATAAATCAGCCGGAGCCTCCATACCCAGGGCCACGCCAACCCACTCACTCAAGGCATTGCGTCTGGGATCGGAATCGATCTCGCACCCTTGCTCAACTTCACTGCTCGATCTTAGGCTCATCTTATATTCCAACTGTTTCTAGCTGCATTTTAACCCCGAGCCTCTCTGCGTCCAGAGACGCCATCACTATTTATTGGAGTCCCTACTTTGCCTCAGGTAAAAACAGAACACGAGTTCCAGGTAATTTGCGTTTCGAAGCTGAGCCTCTAGCTGCAACATTACGACCTCAGTACGGCTATTAACCACATCTACATTCAAGTAGAATCGGACGATGATTTTGCGCGCCCCGGCTCGAAAGCTGTCGCACGTATCCATCGATAAAGAAACACTAAAAGATAGCTGGAACATATCGTTTGATGCTTGAAGTCTCCCGGTGGCGTCGCCTCGCTCTGGCGATTGCTAATAACTCCCAAGCCCGCTCCATCGCTCTCGGCCTGATCGCTGCTCAGCCCTTGTGGGCGCAAGCCAATCAGGGCGAACCGTATCCTGATCCCGACTACAACCCCTATTTGTACTTGGACTGGCTGCCCCGCTCTGAGCTAACCCCGGAGGAGCTAGCCAATTTACCGGCGGTGTGCTCTGGCGCCTTTGTGGCCCCTCCGCGCAACTATCCCGGTTCTGACCTGCCCCCTGGGGAGGCCCCGCTCAGAGCCACTGCTGAGAAATCCCAGTGGCTGGAAGATGGTTCAGCCGAGCTGAGCGGGAATGTACATATTACCCAAGGTTACCGACAGCTCTTCGCCGACCAGGTCAAACTGAATCGCCCGGAAAATATCGCTACTTTAGATGGTGCGGTTGAGCTTCGGGAGCCAGGTTTACTGATCCGCGGCTCCTCCGCTGAAGTCCATACCGAAAGCGAAGCGGCCTCTATTGAGGATGCTACCTATGTGGTACACGATGCTTTTATTCATGGGGACGCCGAGCTAGCTGCACGTCAAACCAGTGGTGAGCTAACCCTGACAGAGGGCACATATACCCGCTGTGAGCCCGGGCGTGAATTCTGGCAACTTACGGGCCGCGAGATCAATATTGATGAAGTAGAAAGCCAGGGGACTGCACGGGATGTGCGCCTGGAGATTCTGGACGTTCCTGTCTTATACCTGCCGTATTTCCGCTTTCCTGTAGGCGATGCGCGCATGTCCGGCTTCCTGTTTCCCACACTCAGCAACAGCGATAAGAATGGCTGGGACCTCTCCATTCCCTACTACTGGAATATTGCCCCGCAGATGGACGCCACCATTTCCCCGCGTTACATCCAATATCGCGGAGCCGGGCTAGAGGTTGAGTTCAGGCACCTGGCAGAAATGTTTAGTACAGAAATCCGTCTTGCCGATCTCCCCGACGACGATGGCGGCAATAATGACCTTGCCCAGGACCTGATTGATGAGGGCTTCCCTGAGGACCTGGTTCTCCCCTACAAAGGTGATGACCGCTGGCTGATCAGTTTGGAGCAGCAAGGGGGCTACAGCGGTAGCGTCTGGCGTACCGATATCGACTACACCAAGGTCAGCGACCCAGACTATTTCCGTGATTTAAGCACGGCCAACCTCGATATCAATGCAGAAACCCGAGTTAGCCAGAAAGTTCAGGGGCAACTGCGCAGCGAGCACTGGCAAGCAACGCTACGTACCCAAGACTATCAGGTACTGGAAAATGACGCCTTCGATACATTTGCCCAATACCCCCGTTTTGATATAGACGGCGATTACCGCTGGGATGACTGGCTGTTGACTATGCAGAACGAAGTCACCAGCTGGGATCACAGTGACACACAAACCATAAGGTTTATTGAAGACACCGATGACCCCGACAGTGTCACGACTCAAACACGAGACTTTATCACTGCAGATCGGCTGCGCCTCGACTATGAATTCTACTGGGATAAAGAGTGGCTCTGGGGATATTTCAAGCCGGGAGTTGCTGGTCGCTACCTCGCTTACAGTGTGAGTGACCTGTTTCTACCTGAGGATGCCGACGACACCCCCGATGCGGCTGCTGCCCAGTTTATTCTGGATACTGGGCTCTACTTTGAGCGCGATAGCCACCTATTTAACCGCGACTTTATCCAGACGCTGGAGCCACGGTTGTTTACCCTGATTAGTAGCAATGCCGATCAGAGTGATTTCTTTAATATCAGTGATGATGCCGAGGATATCGACCCAAATAGTAACAACTTGTTATACGACACATCACTTTACACTTTCAGTTACGACCAATTGTTCCGCGATAGCCGGTTTACCGGTAATGACCGAATCGACGATGCGGACAGAATTGCCCTTGGCCTGACAACCCGCTATATCGATCCCGTTAGTGGTCGGGACCTCTTCTCAGCCAGTGTCGGGCAAGTCTATTACTCCAGTGACCGACAAATTGGCCGTGACTCTTACATTGAGGATACCCAACGGTCAGAGCTGGCTGCACGAATCGAAAGTCGCCCTTTCGAATCCCTCCGTTTGGGGACTGAGCTGGTCTATGAAGATAGTGAGCACAATATTAATCGCGGTAATTTCAGCCTGCGCTATCTTGACGACGATTACCGCATCTTTAACTTAAGCTATTACTACGAGCGCCCGGACGCAACGGATGACGATGATGAGGACGAAGATGAAGATGAAACCGTGAGCCAACTAAACGCCTCAACTGTCCTCCCACTTGGTACTCATACCTCACTCATGGCTGGTGCCAGCTATGATCTTACTTTGAATCGGGAACTGGAATACCTGGCAGGAATCGAATATGACGACTGCTGCTACCGTACCCGACTGGTGTGGCGACGCACGCTGGACAATGATCTCGCAGGGGTTGTATCTGCTGAAGACCTTGAGTATGACGAAGGTATCTATCTTGAAGTCGAACTCAAAGGGCTAGCAGGCTTTGGTTCAACCGTGACAGAAATGCTGACCCAGGGGATTGCCAACTTTGATCAGAGAGAAGAGCTGAAACAGTGATGAGAATAATTAAGAAATTCATACCGAAGCTGGGCCTGGCACCCGTACTGGCAGCTGGCGCTCTGATCGCCGCCACTGCCACCGCACAAGTCAGAAACCTTGACCGGGTAGTTGCTGTTGTTGATGACGATGTTGTGATGGCCAGTGAACTGGCCCAGCGCATGAATACCATCGCAAGCCAAATCCAAGCACAACAGGTGCAGGCTCCTCCAGTGGATGTTTTGCGCCGCCAGGTTCTCGAACAACTCATTATCGAGCGTTTGCAACTGCAAATGGCCTCTCGCGCAGGTGTCACCGTTTCTGAATCGGAGCTGGACCAAGCTATCGCCCGTGTCCAACAAAATGCCGGAGTCAGCCCCGAAGAGTTCCGCCAACGCCTGCTCGCTGACGGTATGAGCATGAAGAGCTTTCGTCAGCAAATTCGCCAGGAACTGATGATTCGCCGGGTTGAGCAAGGCAGCGTTAACCGCCGGATCCAGATTACTGACCAGGATATCGATAACTTCCTGCGCTCCAAGGAGGGGGAGTTTTGGAAGTCCCCTCAATTTGAACTGGGCCATATCCTGATCCCCGTGAGTTCCAGCGCTCCCACCAGCGAAGTTACCCAGGCACGGGAGAAGGCTGAAGACCTAGCCCAACAGGCCAAAGACGGCGCTGACTTCCGCCGCCTGGCAATCGCAAACTCTGCCGGCCAGAATGCCCTCTCCGGTGGCGACCTGGGTTGGCGCAAGACCGTCGAGCTTCCCACTCTTTTTGCCGATGCCCTCACCGACTTAAAAGCCGGTGATGTTACCGAGCCTTTCCGCAGTGATGCCGGCTTTCACCTATTAAAGATTCACGCGCAGAAAGGCGCCAGCGAGCAGTTGGTGGAACAGACAAAAGTTCGCCATATCCTGCTTAAGCCATCCGCTATTCTTACCGATGACCAGGCTTACAATAAGCTGATTGAGCTCCGTGAAGAGGCCATGGCCAGCGATAACTTTAGCGAGCTCGCGCGCGAGAACTCAGAGGATATAGGTTCTATGCTATCCGGTGGCGATCTTGGCTGGTCTATGCCCGGACAGTTTGTGCCAGAGTTTACCCAGGCTATGGATGCAACTGAGATTGGCAGCATTAGCCTGCCTTTCCGCAGCCAGTTCGGCTGGCATATCCTGCAGGTTGAAGATCGGCGCAAGCAGGATATGACCGACAAATATATCCGCAATCAGGCAGCCAACTTGCTGCGCAACCGCCGCTATGAAGAGGAACTACAAAACTGGCGTCGTGAGATTCGCGACCAGGCGTACGTTGAGATCAAATTGCCGGACTCTGAGACCACCGAGGACTCAGGAAACCAATAGTAAGCCGCTTTTTCAGCGGTAAAGACCGGGCCCTGTGCCCGGTTTTTTTTTGTAGCTACAGGAAAGTTATATAGCAATGGCTCCTAAAATTGCCTTCACCCCCGGAGAACCTGCAGGTATTGGCCCTGAGCTCGCCGTGAAGATTGCACAAGAGAGTTCTCCTGCACAGATTGTCGCAATTGCTGATCCCCAGCTACTGACAGATACCGCTGCGGCATTGGGGTTGCCTCTTCAGCTCCTTCCTCTGTCCAAAGCAGGCACAGAGGGAACACCTGCCGGTGCTCTCTACATACTACCGGTCTCCATAGCCGAGCCTGCTAAACCCGGCCTACTGAATGCAGTCAATGCACCCTATGTATTGGAAACTCTTTCAGTTGCGGCAGAGGGTTGCCTGGCCGGCCAGTTTGATGCCGTGGTTACAGGGCCCGTACACAAAGGCATTATCAATGATGCCGGCACTCCATTTAGCGGCCATACAGAGTTCTTTGCTGAAAAAGCCGGTGTTGAGCGTGTCGTTATGATGCTAGCAGCAGAGGACCTTCGAGTTGCTCTGGTGACAACTCACCTGCCCCTCAAAGAGGTGAGCGCTGCTATCACCCCCCCGCTTCTAGAGCAGATTATTACCATCCTCGACGCCAGTTTGCGGGAACATTTCTGCATCTCCAATCCTCGTATTAGCGTTTGCGGCCTCAACCCCCATGCTGGAGAAGGGGGACACTTAGGCCATGAGGAAGTAGAAATAATTGAACCCACACTTGAACACTTGCGCCACCAAGGTATATCACTGAAAGGTCCACTTCCCGCAGACACTCTTTTTACCCCGCCGCATTTGTCGGAATGTGACGCCGTTTTAGCTATGTATCACGATCAGGGGCTTCCAGTGTTAAAATTCAAGGGTTTTGGCCACGCCGTCAATATCACTTTGGGGCTACCCTTTATCCGCACTTCAGTAGACCACGGCACAGCTCTCAATATCGCGGGCACAGGCATTGCAGACTGCGGCAGCCTCAAAACCGCACTGTCTCAGGCTGTGGCGATAGCTAAATTGCGCAGTGCCTAAAACTTGCTTGGAGAAAGAGTGAACCATGCCCTCACCACGTGAGCGCAGTGAAAGGCCCTAAAGGGTATCCAACTGAAATGCTCACTAGCACCCCAAGGCTTAACCGCAAAATTAATCATCCAGGTTACAGATATATCAATGGATAACTTCTTTCAACACAAAGCCCGCAAACGCTTTGGACAAAACTTTCTCGTCGATGAAAATATTATCGAGCGCATTGTTCGTGCGGTAGGCCCTAAAGAATCAGATACGCTAGTGGAAATTGGCCCGGGTCAAGGGGCAATTACAGAATTACTATTAAAACGCTGCCCATCTCTAACCGCTGTCGAACTGGATCGCGACCTGATTCCGATGCTGGAATTTAAATTCAGGGAATACCCGGAATTTAGCATCATTGAAAAGGACGCATTAAAATTTGACTTTGGCACCTTTGCTGGAGATAAGCAGCTACGCATTGTCGGTAACCTTCCATATAACATATCCACACCGTTACTGTTCCATCTGCTCAGTTTTCGCGGGCAAGTCCAGGATATGCATTTTATGCTGCAGAAAGAGGTGGTAGATCGGCTCAGCGCTACGCCTTCGACTAAATCTTATGGGCGACTTAGCGTGATGGTTCAATATTACTGTCGCGTACAGGGCCTGTTCCCTGTACCCCCGCAGTCTTTCCGGCCCGCCCCTAAGGTGGATTCTGCCATCGTGAGATTGGTTCCCCACAGCACTCTGCCATTTACCGCAAAAGATGAAGGATTATTGGAAAGAATCGTCAATATAGCCTTCCAGCAGCGCCGTAAGACCCTGCGCAATGCTTTAAAACCCCTATTCCCGGATCTCGACCCCGAGCTGCTACCCATTGATGCCGGCCGCCGAGCAGAAACCTTAAGCGTCGAGGACTTTGTTAAGCTGGCCGACTACTGTACAAACTTGCAACAACAATAATTATTTTTCACATTATTGGGGGGAACCTTGGCAACTTACGCCATCGGAGATATTCAAGGATGCTTTGCAGCTTTTCAAAGCCTTCTTAAGAAAATCAATTTTAGTGCTGACCGTGACAAACTCTGGCTTGCCGGAGACTTGGTTCACCGGGGTGAGGATAGCCTGAGCACCCTTCGCTATCTCTATCAGCACCGCCAGCAGGTTACAGCAGTGTTGGGCAACCATGATCTCCATTTACTGGCGATCGCCCATGGCGCTAAATCTCTGTCTGAAAAAGAGCACGACCTTGCCAAGGTTTTAAAAGCAAAAGATTCTGATAAGTTACTGGAGTGGCTACAAAGCCTACCCCTTCTAGTACATAAGAAGGGGTACACCATGGTGCATGCGGGTATCCCCCCCATTTGGAGCGTTACTAAAGCGCAAAAGCTCGCCACTGAAGTGCATAAGGCCCTCGCCGACGAAGCTATGGCAAAGGCATATTTTTATGGCATGTACGGTAATGAGCCACACTGTTGGGATGATCATTTGATCGGCATCGAACGCCTGCGGTCCATTACCAATTACTTCACAAGAATGCGATTTTGTAAGGCTGATGGCACTCTGGATCTAATCAATAAAAAGGGGGTCCAGGCCTCTCACGGTGAATACCAGCCATGGTTTAGCTTTCCCAATCGAAAAACCAGAAATGACAAGGTTATTTTTGGGCATTGGGCTGCCCTGGAAGGCCGCGCAGATACTGAGAATATCTATGCCCTAGACACAGGTTGCGTTTGGGGAGGGTACCTGACTGCAATGCGATTAAGTGATGAAGAATTTTTTTGTACAGACTGCAGCTTATAAAAATCACTTCGCCCTGAAGCCTAAAAGAAGAATTTAAACCGACCGAATCTAAAAAAATAAACTGACAGTTATCACCTGGGAGTGTAACTGTCAGTTTACCTAGCTTGAATAACCTTATAAGCCATAAGTTAATTGATCCAAAGCAGCTCCTACACTCGACGGTTTCCCATCAAGTAAAAGCTCAATAGAATTAACAAGTTCCGCTGCTCCTTCCCTCTGGCTGAGAAGCACCAAGAAAGTATCAGCGCCTTTTTCTCCGCCGCCCTCGACCTCTAGACGAAAACTGCTCCACATTGAAAAAATATTTGAAGGATCAGTATTTTCACCTTGCAGAAACAGGTCAATTGCTCGATGTATGAGCAGACCACAGCTATAATACAGATCAAACCTGCCCCTGTTAGCAGCCTCAACCAAAGGAATCTCTTTTACACCTTTTGTGCAACTTTCCTTAAAAGCCTTAATTTTATTAGAGACATATTTTGATGACTCGGGATACAAATCTAATAAAGCCAGCGCGGCTAACCAATCCGCATTCCCTTCATGTAACCACGTTTCATTTGCATCACCATACAATCCTGTTTCACTACCCTGCTGGTATAAATGTGCGACCTCATGAGCAAAAAACCAAATGGTTTCATTAATAAAGTTAGGGTCGGAAAATTTCCCATCAAGTTCATTCATATTCCAATGCATAAAAACCTGATGTGGCAAGGTCCCCCCCTGCCAAGAGTTATCGTCGACATTCGCATATGATGCATACAAGGCCGGCTTTGTTCCACTTAGTGCCCCAAGCCTTTGCTCAAAATAACTCATTAACCTGGGAATATCTGACTCTAAAGACAATCTCAATTTTTCCGGCAAACCGTTATCAATAACAGCTACAACACTAGCTGTATTTATAGGTTCTTGAGTTCCAACATAGATATTCATTCCATTATCACGATCAATCCAGCTGGCGGTCCCAACATTTATCTTCCCGTTAATGATCATATGCTCACCTGGGGGAACTTGCATAGTTATTCGCCAGGCTTTTACTTTATCATCACAGTTGTCAATACAAGCAAAAAAGCGGCCTGTGTATATCAGGCTTCCACCATCTGAATACGGGGAGAAAGGTGCATAGTCTTTGGGAAGAGATATATAGCTAGGCGTCAAATAAATTTCAATGTGTTCGAATGAACTTCTATCTTTTCTAACCAGAAACTCTTCACCATCCATAGAAACTAATTCAAATTCTGGTGACACAGACTTCCAGTGTTTTATACGAGAGGCATCCGGGTTACGTACAAAGCTAATCCGGCTTGCCGGCCTATCCATTTGATAGGTAAGCTTCCAGAGCTTATCGCCCTGCTTCTCAATCGCGATATCCACCCCAGATATATCTTCAGCTAAAGCTGAAAAACCAGTTAAAAATAACAGTAAAAACTGAATATATTTCAATCTTAACTCCTTTTAGATTGAGAAAAATAAATAAAAATTGAAGTAATAAATGCTTCCATATATTGATAACTATCAATACAGAGTTATACATACAACCAGACAGACAAATAATTCTTATTCTTCGCTAATCAGAAGCGTTCCAGTCAATCAACAGGATTGTATTTATCAGTAGCTTAATGGCCCCTTAAACCAAGTACTGTTGACATAATTTTATTTAGAACATGAAAAGAACTCACCGCTTGCAACATCTGCAAGGAGCTACGCAAGCAATGAGTATTATTAGATTGATAGAAAAACCTAATCATCTGTGGGCAAAAATAGGATCAAATCTCCTTGACTTAATTTTGCCTAATCTGCACTGTACCCTTTAGGATTTTTATACTGCCAACGCCAAGTATCTTTCACCATACGCACTAAATCATACTCAGCTTTCCACCCCAACTCTGTTTCAGCCAGGTCTGGATCTGCATAGCACTCTGCAATATCTCCGGGTCTCCGTGGAGCAATGTTATAGGGGATTTCCTTCCCACTGACACTCTCGAAAGCACGTACGACTTGTAAAACAGAACTGCCCTGTCCCGTCCCCAAATTATGGGTATAACAACCCTCAGAAATATCTTCTCTACAAATTAAATTCAGCGCCGCCAAGTGTCCGCGAGCCAGATCAACTACATGTATATAATCTCGAACTCCAGTACCATCGACGGTATCATAATCACCACCAAAAACCTGCAACTGCTCCAATCTACCTACTGCCACTTGGGAAACATAGGGTAGTAAGTTATTGGGGATACCACTGGGATCTTCACCAATAGTCCCACTTTCATGGGCTCCAATCGGATTGAAGTAACGCAACAAGCTCACTTTCCACTGGCTGTTCGGTGCAGCACAAAGGTCTCGCAACATGTTTTCCACAATCAACTTACTTGAGCCATAGGGGTTGGTTGCGCCAGTAGGGAAATCTTCTTTAATTGGTACTGTTTCAGGATCACCATAAACCGTTGCCGACGAACTGAAGATCAGGCGGTGAACCCCAAACTCCTCCATCACCTCGCATAAGGTCAAGGTCCCAGCTACATTATTCTGGTAATAGCGCAGTGGCTGCGCAACAGATTCACCAACTGCTTTTAACCCCGCAAAGTGAATTACAGCGTCAATCTTATGATCAGAGAATACTTTGCGTAAACCTTCCTTATCACTAATATCCAGATTGTGAAAAGGAATATCTTTGCCAGTAATTAATTCAACCCTCCGTAGGGCTTCCTCACTGCTGTTCGATAGGTTATCCACAACTACAGGCTCAAAGTCGGCAGCAAGCAACTCTATGCAGGTATGACTGCCAATATATCCAGCACCTCCAGTCACCAAAATCGACATTTCCATTCCTCAATATTTTTCTACTACCCAATATGGGCTGTAGTAAAGCGTAAAACAGCCGCCCAATTCAACCTATATAAGTGACATTCCACTGTCTCATTCAAAGGGAAAGCTATGCTGGAAAAGCTGGGGGGCATTCAATACTTACTCCAGCAAAGAACAAGGTTCACAGCGGCAATAACGATAGTGCTTCACGCCAAGCGTATCCCAAACACGATCTGGACTTTACAGCTCATGCATCGCTCGTCCCATTTGGGCAAGAGAAGCCAAGGGCGTACGACATCCTAACCAAAGCAGGAAACTGAGCTAATTCCAGTAGGCTACAGGGAGGTAGACACCATGACAATTTTCAATCACTACTTGGAAAGATACGAATCTATCCAGGACGAGGAACTCAGTATTCAGGAATACCTGGAGCTGTGTAAGACAGACCGCAGTGCCTATGCGTCACCAGCTGAGAGGATGCTGATGGCCATTGGCGAGGCCGAACTGGTAGACACCTCACGGGACCCGCGCCTGTCACGTATTTTCTGTAATAAGGTTATTAAGCGATACAAGGCCTTCAGTGAATTCTATGGTATGGAGGAAGCCATAGAGCAAATTGTCTCTTTCTTCCGACATGCCGCACAGGGTCTGGAAGAGAAGAAGCAAATCCTGTACTTGCTAGGTCCTGTTGGTGGCGGAAAGTCATCCCTTGCAGAGCGGCTAAAAGCCTTGATGGAGCAGGTGCCCATCTATGCAATTAAGGGATCGCCAGTATTTGAATCTCCCTTGAGCCTTTTCTCTCCTACTGAGGATGGCCGCATCCTTGAAGAGGACTACGGAATTGCACGTCGATACGTTAACACTATTATGTCTCCCTGGTCTGTTAAGCGATTGCATGAATTTAAAGGGGACATCAGTAAATTCCGTGTCGTAAAAATTCGTCCTTCTATTCTCGATCAAGTTGCCATCTCAAAAACAGAGCCCGGTGATGAAAATAACCAGGATATTTCATCACTAGTTGGCAAAATCGACATTCGTAAGCTTGAGGATTTCCCCCAGAATGACCCTGACGCCTATAGCTTTTCTGGTAGTTTATGCAGGGCCAACCAGGGACTGATGGAGTTTGTCGAGATGTTCAAAGCGCCTATCAAGGTGCTTCACCCCCTACTAACTGCAACACAAGAAGGAAATTACAACAGTACAGAGGGATTGGGGTCAATTCCGTTCAACGGTACAATCCTCGCTCATTCCAATGAATCAGAATGGCAATCCTTCCGCAATAATCGCAACAATGAGGCTTTCCTGGATCGTATTTATATCGTCAAGGTGCCCTACTGTGTAAGAGTGCAGGAAGAAATACGAATCTATCAGAAACTGCTAGAAAATAGCTCCTTGTCAAAAGCGCCCTGTGCACCAGACACCCTGCGGATGTTGGCGCAATTCTCTGTATTATCGAGAGTTAAAAACCCTGAGAACTCCAGCCTTTATTCAAAGATGCGTATCTATGATGGTGAAAACCTAAAGGATACCGACCCCAAAGCAAAAACCATTCAGGAGTACAGGGATAATGCAGGGGTAGACGAAGGCATGAACGGACTATCCACCCGTTTCTCCTTTAAGATCCTCTCAAAAGTTTTTAATTTCGATGCTACTGAGGTGGCGGCAAATCCAGTCCACCTACTCTATGTTCTGGAACAACAAATAGAGCAGGAGCAATTTCCACCAGAAGTGCAAGAGACTTACCTCGGGTTTATCAAGGAATATTTAGCTCCAAGATACGTAGAATTTATCGGTAAGGAAATCCAAACAGCTTACCTGGAATCCTACGCTGAATACGGCCAAAACTTGTTTGATCGCTATGTCACTTACGCTGATTTTTGGATACAGGACCAGGAATATCGCGATCCCGAAACCGGTGAAATACTGGATCGCGGCGCCCTTAATGAAGAGCTTGAAAAGACAGAAAAACCTGCAGGAATTTCCAATCCAAAAGATTTCCGCAATGAAATAGTCAATTTTGTTCTCCGCGCCAGGGCTAACAATCAAGGAAAAAATCCCGACTGGAGATCTTACGAGAAACTACGTGCCGTTATCGAGAAAAAAATGTTCTCCAATACGGAAGATCTTCTGCCAGTTATATCCTTTAATACCAAGGCCTCAGCAGATGATAAACGCAAGCATGCAGACTTCGTTGCGCGTATGGTTGAACGGGGCTATACCGAGAAGCAGGTTAGACTGTTATCCGAATGGTATCTACGAGTGAGAAAATCTCAGTAGTAAGGTTTTCCTCTATTAAGGTCACTGGAAAAATACGAGGAAGCCAAATCCGGATACTGATTAGATCATTAACTTTTAGTGAGCACTTGAGTGATTTCACAGCATCTCATCGGGACCCTCAATGGCTCGCTATAGTGAAGATACCAACAATTGTGTTTGGTGGATTCAGCAGGAAATATTCTGAATAGATTTATGGCGATGGATGCCTGTGAGCTTTATTCAGAACAAAGGCAGAAATATGAGCTATATCATCGACCGCCGCTTGAATGGAAAGAAAAAGAGTACCGTTAATCGGCAGCGATTCTTAAGGCGCTACAAAGCTCACATTAAGAAAGCTGTCGGCGACGCCATGAATAGCCGCTCTATTATGGACATGGATAAGGGAGAGCAAATCAGTATCCCTACTCGGGATATCAGCGAACCCTTATTTTCTCACGGTAGCGGTGGGCACGTAGAGCGAATTCTACCCGGAAACAAGCAATTTACTGCTGGTGATCGTATCCCTCGTCAAGGTCAGCGAGGCGGTGATGGAAATGGTGGTGGTGCCAGTGATAGCGGGGAAGGGGTTGATGAATTTGTCTTCCAGATATCACAAGAAGAGTTTCTGGACTTTATGTTTGAGGGGCTCCAGCTGCCCAATATGATCAAGCAACGCCTGGCCGGCAACGAGTCTTTTCAAATAGTACGTGCCGGAATTAGTAATGAAGGAACTCCAGGTCGTCTCAATGTGATCCGCTCACTCAGGGCTGCCCATGCAAGACGCATCGCCTTGACCAGTAATAAGCGAAGAAACCTGCGCAATTTAGAGGAAGACCTATCCCAAGAAGAAAACAAAGATACTGCTCTGCGAGACCAGCGCAAAATTGAGGCTCTTAAAAACCAAATCGCCGAACTTCGCAGCCGTATCAATCGAGTCCCTTTCCTCGATGATTTCGACCTGAAATATAACCTGCTGATTCGACAACCAAAACCTCGATCTAGGGCAGTGATGTTTTGCCTGATGGATGTATCCGGCTCGATGAACCAAGCCACAAAGGATATGGCCAAACGCTTCTTCTTACTTTTATATTTGTTCCTACAGCGCAGTTATGAATATACAGAAGTCGTTTTTATTCGACACCACACTAGCGCCAAAGAAGTTGATGAAGAGGAGTTTTTCTATTCACGGGAAACTGGCGGCACCATTGTCTCAAGCGCGCTCAAATTAATGCGACGTATTATAAGAGATCGCTACCCCGCCAGCGAATGGAATATCTATGGAGCCCAGGCCTCAGATGGTGATAACTGGAACGATGACTCCAGTACCTGCCACCGAATCCTTATCGACGATATTATGCCCCATGTGCAGTATTACTCTTATGTGGAAATCACTCCCAGAGATCACCAGGCCCTGTGGGAAGAGTATGAAAGTGTCCGCACTTTATTCCCTGATCACTTTGCTATGGAGCAGATTGTCGATGTACAGGATATTTATCCGGTGTTCCGACAACTGTTCCGCCAAAAGGTGACTGCCTGATGCTCGACAAATTTGCCAGTGGCGCTGAAGCACCTGAATCTGAGTCGCGTCAGCCCATATCAACAAGCTCAGAATGGACTTTTGAATTAATTCAGGAATATGATCGCGCCATCGGCGCACTGGCAGAAGAATTTGGGTTAGATACCTACCCAAATCAGATTGAAGTTATCTGCTCCGAGCAGATGATGGATGCCTACTCCTCGGTAGGAATGCCAGTGGGTTATCACCACTGGTCTTTTGGCAAGCAATTTATCAGCGTGGAAAATAATTACCAGCGCGGATTGATGGGGCTGGCTTATGAAATAGTGATTAATTCTAATCCCTGCATCGCTTACCTCATGGAAGAAAATACCATGACAATGCAGGCTTTGGTGATTGCTCACGCCTCCTATGGGCACAACTCTTTCTTTAAAGGGAATTACCTGTTTCGCTCCTGGACAGATGCCAGCAGTATTATTGACTATCTGATCTTTGCCAAAAATTATATTTCCCGCTGTGAAGAGCGCTATGGGCTTGATGAAGTCGAGGCCATTCTCGACTCCTGTCATGCCCTAATGAATTACGGTGTAGATCGCTATAAACGCCCTTACCCAATCTCGGCTATTGAAGAAGAACGCCAACAGCAAGAGCGAGAAGAGTACCGCCAAAGACAGCTCAATGATTTATGGAGGACCATCCCAAAACTCGGTGACGGTATAGAGGAGACAAAGGAGAAACGCTTCCCCGAAGAGCCTCAGGAGAATATCCTGTACTTTGTTGAGAAAAATGCCCCTCTACTGGAAAACTGGCAACGGGAACTGGTGCGCATTGTACGTAAGCTGGCCCAATACTTTTATCCACAGCGGCAAACCCAAGTAATGAATGAGGGCTGGGCTACCTTCTGGCACTACACTCTCTTAACCGAGCTGTACAAGCGCGGGCGGGTGACTGAAGGCTTTATGATGGAGTTTCTACAAAGCCACACCAATGTTATCTACCAACCCTCTTTTGACAGCCCTCACTACAGCGGTATCAATCCCTATACCCTGGGCTTCAGTATTTTTACTGACTTACGGCGTATCTGTGAAAGCCCCACTGAAGAGGATCGCCGCTGGTTCCCAGACATTGCTGGAAGTAATTGGCGTGAAACCCTTCAGTTCGCCATGCGCGACTTCAAAGATGAAAGTTTTATTTTACAATTCCTGTCTCCCAAGGTTATGCGAGACATGAAACTATTTTGTATCAGCGACAACGATAAAGAGAACGATATCATTGTCAGCGCAATTCACGATGAGAGCGGTTATCGCCAGTTAAGGGAGAACCTTGCGGGACAGTACAACCTGGGCAATCGGGAACCGAATATCCAAGTATATTCAGTAGATACCCGTGGTGACCGTTCACTGACCCTGCACCATACGCAGCACCGCCGCCGACCTCTCGGTAAAGATACAACAGAGGTGCTAAGGCATCTTCACCGGCTATGGGGCTTCGATGTTCACCTGAACAGTTTGAACGGGGATCAAATAACGGCCAGTTGTCACTGCCCGGAGCAAGGTCGGGACCGACCGGAGGGTGAAGAGGAGTCCATGCTAATACCAAAACCCATTTAGGTTTCAGCACGGGAACTGTTGAAATACCAGCCCCGCACAGAATGGGGAAATAATGCCTTCTAGCGGATCACGCTACTTAGGCATCAGCTTCCAACAAAAGCTTGGCCTTTGCAGAAAGTTCACCGTGCTCAGAGCGGTGAGTTAAAAGGGCATCAGCTCCAGCATCCAGCCAACGGGCTTTCTCTCCATCATCATCAGAAGGTACAACTAGAATGCTCAAGTTCGAATACTCACTGCGGGATCTGAGGTAGTCCAGCACCTGAAACCCACTCTCCCCAAGCAACCCAGTGTCAACCACTAACAACGCCGGCTTGGCACTCGCCATCATGATACCGGCGGAAAAACTATCACTGGCTACTTCAACCTCACACCCCATCTGTTGAAGCGCCTGGCGTCCACTTGAAGTCAGCTCAGGATCAGTCGTTAACAAGAGCACTTTTCGACTGGGAACTGCCAAGTCGTTTGGAACTGGCATTGAGTTATCCCGCAGGAAGCCCACGAAATCCTCAACACAGATACGGTGGTCACCGCGCCCTGGAAGTTTGTATGCCTTGAGCTGGCCACGCTCAATCCAGCGAATCACCGTTCGGAAGTTAACACCGCAGTACCTGGCTGCTTCCCCGGTGGTTAGCACATGTAATTCGCTCATCTTTATTCTCCCCAACAACTGCGATTAAAAAGAAGAACAGTCAACTTCCCGAAAGTATCCTCTGCCCCACAGAGTTACACGTGAAATTATCCTGTCCAGCTGAACCGCCCCTATAAATTATGCTGTTTAATGCTGCAAACCCAGCCCGAAATTCGGTCCATGTAATTTATTAACGAACAGCGGAACAACCCCCTCAAAAAATACTAATAGATATAGTTGACAGGTAAGACAGGTTCCTTAGAATGGCGCTAGATTCGTGACTTGGGACTTGTCACGGGATCCCTTCCAGTGGAGTGGTTGTTAAGTCAGAGCCCCCATAGTTGGCGAAGAAATGTTTGCTAAGCGAATACCCTAAGACCCTGGGCCCCCTTGTTTTTTTGGGGCCTTTTTTTTATCTTGCCGAAGCTTCTTACATCCCCACCCCTCACCCTCCGTCCAGCAGACAAACCTGGAACAACGCCGGAACAAATGGACTTATGGCAGTACAATCACCTATCAGATCACAGGTCCCTCCAGCTCTGGAGCAAATGCTTTGAAGATCTACCTTGTTGGCGGCGCAGTGCGCGACAAACTTTTGAATCGTCCAGTCACCGAGCGTGACTGGGTAGTGGTTGGGGCAGATGCAGATAGAATGCAGGACCTCGGATACAGCCCTGTCGGCAAAGATTTTCCAGTATTCCTACACCCTGAGACCGGTGAAGAATACGCGCTCGCTCGCACCGAAAGAAAGAGCGGACACGGCTATGGCGGATTTACCGTTAATGCCGATGCCAATATCACCCTGGAAGAGGATCTTCTGAGGCGAGATCTCACTATTAATGCCATTGCAGAAGACATCAACGGCAATCTAATTGACCCCTACGGTGGGCAGGAAGATCTTGGAGCTCGGCTTTTGCGCCATGTTTCCCCTGCTTTTGCAGAAGACCCCCTAAGAGTACTGCGAGTGGCCCGCTTTGCCGCCCGCTACCATCACCTTGGCTTTAGCGTTGCCCCTGAGACCATGATACTCATGCGCCAGATGGTAGAAGCGGGTGAAGTGGAATATCTGGTGGCCGAGAGGGTCTGGAAAGAGGTAAGCCGGGCACTTACCGAGCCAGACCCCGATATATTTATTCGAGTACTGCGAGACTGCGGTGCCCTCTCGGTACTGTTACCAGAATTAGAGAATTTGTTTGGTGTTCCCCAACCGCCCAAACACCACCCCGAAGTGGACACTGGAGAACACGTACTACTAGCCCTGCGCGCCGCACCGGCAGAGCTCCCCTTGCGTTTTGCAGTACTGCTACACGACCTGGGCAAAGGACTGACTCCCGAGGAAATTCTTCCCAGCCACCACGGCCACGAGGCAGCAGGCGTACCTCTTGTAAAGGCCGTCTGTGAGCGCTGGCGTACCCCAAAAGACCTGACTGCACTAGCTGTCGGGGTCTGCGAATATCACCTGCACTGCCACAGAGCCTTCGAATTGCGCCCACAGACCATTATGAAAATGATCCGCAGTCTGGATGCCTTGCGACGTCCCGAGCGATTTGAAAACTTTCTTCGCGCCTGTGAGGCAGATGCCCGAGGTCGTGAGGGGCTGGAGAATCGAGATTATCCACAGGTAGCCTTTTTACGCGCCGCTCGAGATGGGGCAGCAGCAGTAACTGCCGAGGGGTTGATTAAACAGGGCTACCAGGGTGCGAAACTGGGGCAAGCACTGGACCGGGAGCGCATCAAGGCAATCGCCAAAGTAAAGGATGACTACATTGCGTAATGTGTTGATTACCGGTGCCGCTGCACGCCTGGGTCGTGCTATTGCTGAGGAGCTACATAGAGATCACAGAGTTGTTATTCACTATCGCAACTCGGCTGATACTGCCAAGGCCCTGGCAAACGAGCTGAACCAACTTCGCTCCAACTCTGCCATAGCGTTGCACAGTGAATTGAATAGCGCCGAAGCCTGTTCCAATCTGGCCCAGCGCGCGCAAGAGGCCTGGGGCGGTATTGATGTTTTGATCAACAATGCCTCAGCATTTCACCCCACGCCTGTGGGGAAGGCGACCGAGGAGGACTGGGATCGGCTGGTAGGCAGTAACCTCAAAGCCCCCTTCTTTCTCACTCAGGCCCTGAAAGAAACACTCAGCCAACAACAGGGTTGCGTTGTTAATATGGCGGATATTCACGCCGAGCGCCCGATGCCCGAGCACACTATTTACTGCGCCGCCAAGGCTGGGCTGGTAATGCTGTCAAAAAGCCTCGCTCTGGAGCTGTCTCCCCAGGTCCGGGTCAATGCAGTCGCCCCCGGTGCCATTCTTTGGCCAGAGCAAGAGGCAACTAACGAAGCCAAGAAAGCACAAATCACCCATCGCATTCCTTTGGCCCGAACCGGTGACCCCAGCGATATCGCCAAAACCGTGCGCTTCCTGGTCTGTGACGCCCCCTATATCAACGGCCAGGTTATTGCTGTTGACGGCGGCCGCAACCTCAATATCTAAAACAGTCCAACAACGGGGCTTCACTTCAATTTCACCGGCACTCTGTCAGAATGCTTTGTAACTTCCTCTGCCACAAGAGATTTGCCGGTGCGCTCACTGAAGATATTGTTGATTGAAGATAACCCCACTATCGCCCGCCAGCTTGCCGAATTCCTGCACGCTGAGGGCTGGCAGATAGATTATGCCCAGCGGGGCCGCCAGGGCTTACAGCTGGCCCTGGAACAAATCTTCGACCTGATTATTCTCGACCTGGGCCTGCCGGATATGGACGGCTTGGAGGTCTGCGAAAAGATCAAGGCACAAGCGCCAGTTAATATGCCAATTCTGATGTTAACTGCCCGAGATGCTCTCGCAGATAAAGAACGCGGATTTGGTATCGGTGCCGATGACTACTTATGTAAGCCCTTCGAACCAAGGGAACTGATATTGAGATGCCGCGCCCTGGCACGTAGACACCAGCTGCATACCAGTGAAGAAATTAAGGTCGGTGATTTACAGATAAACCAGCGCCAGCAAACGGCCTACCGGGATAAACAACCTCTGCCCCTGACAACTATCGGTTTTCGCATTCTCACTATGCTCGCCCAGGCGTCGCCAGCACCAGTAAGCCGCTCGGCAATAATCCACCATATTTGGGGTGATGAACCTCCAGAAACAGACGCCTTAAAATCCCACATTTATAGTCTTCGCCAAACACTGGATAAGCCTTTCCAGGCCCCTATGTTAAAAACCATCACCAATCTCGGTTATCAGTTGGAAACTCCCAATGCGCGAAACCAGTAATTTACAGAGGAAGGTCTTCGCTATTTTTGGCAGTTTTACCCTGCTGCTATGCTTGGTGTTTTTTGCCATTTGTATGATGGTGGCCTATGTAGTTGAAGACCATTTACTCGATAACTTATTGGCCGGAGAAGTCCGCTACCTCGAACAGCAGGCAAGACTGACTAATACGACCCCAGAGCCACGCCTACCCTATTTAACGCTATACACTGAAAGCAAAATAATTCCGGCCGAACTGCGCACAGCCCTACCAAGCTATGCAGAAAAGGCTGAGTGGTTTAGTGACACTGAACATCACTTCCATTTACGCAGAGTATATTTTCCGGACAACCATTCCGCCGTTCTCGTAGCTGAAGTCAGTGAATTGCTCACTGTTACGCGACAATCTTCAAAACTTCTCTGGCTCTTTGCCAGCGCCTGTATCTTGACCCTACTCTTAGCCCTCTACTGTGCTTATCGTATTTCCCGTAAAACCATCGCGCCTGTAGTAACCCTTGCTAAAGCAGTTCAGCAGCAGAGAAACTGCGATTCTCAAATTTCCCTGCCCTATAACAATGAACAAGATGAAATCGGTTATCTCGCAAGTACATTGCAAGACACACTTAACCAGCTCAAGCTAACTTTGCGCAGGGAAACTGAGTTTACCCGGGATACAAGCCATGAGTTGCGCACCGGGCTAACCATTCTGAAAAGCACACTGGCTCTCAGTCAAAATCGGGAAATGACTTTAGCTGAGAAAAATGAGCTATTAGAAACTGTTACCGGTATGGAAAAAACCGTTAAGACACTATTAGCCCTCGCCCGCTCTGAGTCTCTACAGTCGGAAGATATCCCATTGTGCGCTTTACTAGAGGAACGTCTTTTAGCTCAACACCAGTTAATTGTACAAAAGTATTTTAATGTTGATTTAAAGTTAGGGCACAAAGTCAGAGTCCTGGCCAATCGACATCTGGTAAGTCTGCTCTTCGACAACTTGATCAGCAATGCATTACAGCATGCTACCAGCCCTGAATTGGTTATTACCTATAAGGGGGACACACTCTTTTTTGAGAACGCCACAGACAACCAATTAGATCTAGAAACCTCCCTCTTACCCGGCCAAAAGAGGGAAGGCAGTGACGGCATTGGTCAAGGCCT
The DNA here is from genome assembly GCF_056311705.1 of Microbulbifer sp. ABM4_008. NCBI lineage: Bacteria > Pseudomonadati > Pseudomonadota > Gammaproteobacteria > Cellvibrionales > Microbulbiferaceae > Microbulbifer > Microbulbifer sp. ABM4_008. Next base: position 4,463,140 of record NZ_CM149970.1, read on the forward strand.
TTTCCTGGCCAAGAGAATCTGTGAAGCCTTAAATTGGACCATCTCTATCCAATGTAAAAAAAATATTTATCAGTGCTCTCTATCTTTTACACAGTAGCGTTCTAAGATTCAAATTTTTACCGTATGCGCTCGAGATGCACAGTGAATCAGCATCCATACCTTATACGATCTTGAGCGCAGCTTTTTCTTTCTTCCTAAATAGCAATTGCAATCTCACCTGAATTTCACCTTCCATCCCTTATTCTCCTACGAACTCACTAGAAGACTTTCCGTCTGCTACTGCAATTTTGGAGATTAATATGTTGAAGAAAATTGTTATTTCCCTGGCACTGACTTTGTCCGTATTTTTTGGTTTTATTATTTGGATTAAGGGCCTAATTCCACCCCAAGAGCAGGACTTTTCCACTACGACAGTAAGTGACCTGCCGTATTTACAACAATTACCCAGAGAAAGTCGAGGAAAAATCTTAGCTGTTGTCACCAGTACTGAAACGATGGGAGATAGTGGCAAGGCCACGGGTTATGAATTAACTGAACTGGCACGCCCCTATTACATCTTTTCAGCCAACGGATTTATTGTCGATATTGCCAGTCCCAAAGGCGGCAAACCGCCAGCGGTAATCGATAAAGATGATCTGGGGCCTTTCGACTATGCCTTTCTCAATGACCCGGAGGCACAACAAAAGGTCAAAAACAGTATTCCTATCGATCGGGTATCAGCAGAGGATTATCAGGCAGTATTTTTTGTCGGAGGTAAAGGTACCATGTTCGATTTCCCCGACAATCCCTATATCCAGTCCCTGGTGCGGGAAATCTATAGCAGCGGCAAAATTATCGGAGCGGTATGCCACGGGCCAGCAGCCCTTGCCAATGTCACCCTGGATAATGGCGAGCCCTTAATCGCTGATCGGCAGATTAGTGCTTTTACTAACGAAGAGGAGCTTTTTCTTATTCCTGACGCCGAGCAACGATTTCCATTCCTGCTTGAGGATCGCTTACGTGAGCAAGGCGCGTTTTTTCAGGCTGGGCCCACTTACCTGGAACAAGTCAGTGTGGATGGCCAGCTTATTACCGGGCAAAACCCCTGGTCCACCTGGCTGGCGGCTGAGAGTATGGTAAGCGCGATGGGGTATACCCCTGTTCCACGCCAAATCACTCCGGCGGAGCAGACCGTCAAATTACTACTCACTTATGAGCAGCGCGGCTTTACCGAGGCCACAGAGAAATTACACAAGCTTCAGGAGAAAGGGGAAATAGACCAGCGCCTACTGGCCATGCACGGCGTTGTCTCTGTTATGCGTTGGGAGCCGGGCAGGGCTCTGGACATAATCAGACTGCTGTCCAAGAGCCAGGATTGATAGAGTCCCTCAAAAAGCCAACTAGCCAGCCTGCTCTAGGGGCTGGCCATTTTCATCCACAAATAATACATCGCGAATACTGAGTTTTTGTCCCTGGGCATTCTGTACAGCCACTTCGGAGATAGGCTCACCACTGTTTTTATCGACCAGGTGCATCCCATCTTTATTGCCATTCCAGCGCAGATTCCACTGGCGCAGGGCGATTACCACCGTAAACAGGTCCCGGCCTTTTTCGGTTAAGCGGTACTCGTAGCGAGTACCGTGTTCACCCGCATCAAAGCGTACCAACACCTCGTTATCCACCAGACGTGATAACCGATCCACAAGGATATTTTTGGCAATTCCCAGGTTTCTTTGGAAATCCACAAAACGGCGGGTACCCAGCATCGCCTGCTTAATTATCAGCAGGGACCACCAGTCCCCCACCTCATTCAGGGCGCAAGCCAGGGAGCAATCAAGATCATCAAAGCGTTTACGTGACATATAGGGAGCCTCTAAATAACTCCGTGATACCTCTGGCATGCAGAGCGGTTCACAATCAAGGCGCGGCTTCGCAGGAATGTCTAGACCTTTCAAGAAGTCGCAACGCGGAGTGTGAATCGCTCTGCAAGCCCCGAAGGGCGGGCCTTGAAGGCCACAGCTGCTGCGTTGCAGCTCTTGCAAAGGACTGAGCCATTCGCGGCGAGCTGCGCCTAACATCTGCAGCCTTCATGGCCCGCAGAGGCATCACGGAGTTATTCAGAGGCTCCCTAGCCAGTATACCGGCAAAAGAGTTGCAATACGAAACCAGATATTGAACTCAACTTTAAAATAAGGTCTTATAACGCAACCGTTTTAATTGTGACCGAGCGGGACCAGTGAGTCCCAGTGTTGAATCGAGACATTCAGGAGAGAAATATGAGTGGTTCCCTGGACAGCCTGCTGCGTCCTTTCGAGCATAAATCCCTAAAACTGCGCAACCGGGTTGCGATGGCTCCCATGACCCGCACTATGTCACCGGGCTACGCCCCCAATGATCAAGTGGCCGGCTATTACCGCCGCCGCGCCGAGGGCGAAGTGGGACTAATTATTACCGAAGGCACCTTCGTTAATCACAAAGGCGCCAACGGCTACGAGAATGTACCAGCAATCTACGGCGATGACGCCCTGGCTGGCTGGAAAAAAGTGGTCGATGAAGTGCATGCTGCCGGTGGCCAGATTATCCCGCAATTATGGCACGTAGGCTCCGTGCGCAAAGAGGGCATAGGCCCGGATAAATCAGTGCCCGGCTACTCCCCCTCAGGCCTGTTCAAACCCGGCAAGCCCAATGGCCAGGCGATGAGCAAAGAGGACATTCGGGAAGTTGTACAAGCTTTTGCGGACGCGGCCAAAGCAGCCAAGGAAGTTGGGTTTGACGGCGTAGAGATCCACGGCGCCCACGGCTACCTGATCGACCAGTTTTTCTGGGAAGGTACCAACCAACGCGATGACGAGTACGGTGGCTCCATCGAAAATCGCACCCGCTTTGCAGTGGAAATTATCAAAGCGGTACGTGAAGCCGTAGGCGAAGACTTTACCATAGTGCTGCGCTACTCCCAATGGAAGCAGCAGGATTACGAAGCCAAGTTGGCGCAAAACCCGGAAGAACTGAAACGCTTCCTGACACCGCTGGTTGAAGCCGGCGTTGATATTTTCCACGCTTCTACAAGACGCTTCTGGGTGCCAGAATTTGAGGGTTCTGATCTCAACCTGGCAGGCTGGACCAAGGAATTGACGGGAAAACCGGTAATTTCTGTCGGCAGTGTCGGCCTTGACGATGATTTTATCGGCGGCAATAACCAGGGCATGGGTGGCACTGCCAATCCTACCGATTTAGGCGAACTGACCCGCCGTATGGACAACCAGGAGTTCGACCTGATTGCCGTTGGCCGCGCGCTATTACAAGACCCACACTGGTTCGCCAAGGTGCGTGAAGATCGCGCGGAGGAAATCACTCCGTTCACCAAAGAAGCGCTGATGAGCCTGAGTTAGTTATTCCTAAAAAAAGCAGCCTCAAAGGGCTGCTTTTTTATCTGCATTTTTTAAAAAATTCTTGGAATCACGGCCAAATAAATTCTACCGGCCACAATTTTTGTGAAGCCTGGTCGTACTCATTCCACAGCTGACGGTAAGTTTTCTGCTCGACCGGATGCAATACTTCTGGAGCAATCTCTGCCAGAGGCTGTAAAACAAAGGCATTTTTTACAATCTCACCTCGAGGCAACTTTACCCCGTCGACAGTTCCGGTCAGGTGATCATAGGTGAGAATATCAATATCCAGGGTTCGTGCACTGAACTTGGGCCCGGAGCGCAGGCGGCCATTGGCATCTTCAATACCGCGCAGACACAGGGCCAGTTGTCCTACCGGCAGGTCAGTTTGCAGCCCAACCACCAGGTTGTAAAAGTTATCGCCCTGGAAACCCACCGCTTCACTTTCGAAGACCCGGGACACCTGTAATTCGCCAAACCGTCCGGTCAGGGCATCCAGCGCTGCGCGGATATATTGCGCACGATTGATATTACTGCCGAGGCTGAGATACACCTGAGCCACGTTTACACTCCCGCAGACATCGCTGCTGCACCTTTTGCCGGCCTCTCGCCGCGCTCAATAATGACACCCACATCCCTGGACCCCCTGACCGCACCCGGCTTGGACAAACGCAGTCGCAGCCAGCTTACAGAAAACTCTTCCCTGACAATTGCCGCAGCCTGCTCTGCCATGGTTTCCACCAGCAGGAACTCACTGCTTTCAATAAAAGCGATCAAGCGCTTGGCCACCGCTTTATAGTTAAGTGTGTGCTCGATATTGTCTGTACGCGCCGCCTCACTGATGTCGAAAGCCATCTCCAGATCGAGGCTCACCGTCTGGCGCACTTCCCGCTCCCAATCGTAAATACCAATAATGGTATTCACCTTTAAATCCCGTATATAAACAATATCCATCTATCGGCTCTTTTCTTTTTACTGCCAGGCTAGCCCTGGGATTTTTAAAGTTCGGTCTTGGGCAATTCTGTCATAGGCCAGCGCGGGCGCACATCCACCGCAAGGCTCGTCTGCTCTCCGGCCTTTAAACGCAAACTACCGGCATAGGCGATCATGGCGCCGTTATCAGTACAGAATTCATGACGGGGATAGTAGACGCTGGCGTTATCCTTTCTCAGGCTCGTTTCCAAACGCTCGCGCAATAATTTATTTGCGGAAACTCCACCGGCAATTACCAGGGTTTTATAGCCAGAAGCCTTAATGGCGCGACGACATTTAATCACCAGGGTGTCCACTACCGCCTCCTGGAAAGCCGCAGCAATATCTGCGCAAGTCTGCTCGTCCGGCAAACCATCCTCCAGGGCGTGCTTGCGCACCGTCGTCAGGGTGAAGGTTTTAAGGCCTGAAAAACTGAAATCCAACCCCGGTCGATCCGTCATAGGACGCGGGAAAGTAAAACGTTTGGGGTCTCCTTTCTCCGCCAGGGCAGCCAAACGCGGGCCACCGGGATAATCCAGGTCGAGCATTTTGGCGGCCTTATCAAAGGCCTCGCCGGCGGCATCATCCAGGGATTCACCCATCAGTTCGTAATCGCCGAGCCCCCGCACCTCTACCAGCTGGGTGTGTCCGCCGGAAACCAGCAGGGCCACAAAAGGAAAGGCAGGCGGATTATCCTCCAGCATTGGGGCCAGCAGGTGGCCTTCCATATGGTGCACCGCCACCGCCGGGATATCCCAGCCATAGGCCAGTGCACGGGCCGCGCAGGCCCCGACCATCAGCGCTCCCACCAGACCGGGACCCGCGGTATAGGCGATGCCATTGAGGTCTGAAGGGCTGGTATCGGCCTTCTTCATTACCTGGCGAATCAGCGGCAAGAGTTTGCGCACATGATCACGGCTCGCCAGCTCGGGGACTACACCGCCATAATCGGCATGCAGGTCCACTTGACTGAACAGGGCATGGCTGAGCAAACCGGACTCAGAATCGTAAATAGCGACGCCAGTTTCATCGCAGGAAGTTTCTATACCAAGGACGCGCACTTGATCTCATTCTCGTGACTACTTCGAGGGGTGGTTATCATACTGGAAAATGGGGTTGCGATCCCGTATAGGAGTGTTTAGAATTTGCGCCCTCGCTGTGAACCGGCCACCGGATGCAACTGCGAGAGCATTGCCGGAATGGCCGAGAGAAACGAATTTTAACAGGTATCCTAATGCCCTCTGTACGAATCAAAGACAACGAACCTTTCGATATCGCCCTGCGCCGTTTCAAGCGCTCCTGTGAAAAAGCAGGCGTACTGTCTGAAGTACGTCGTCGCGAGTTCTACGAGAAGCCCACCGCTGTTCGTAAGCGCAAAGCTGCTGCCGCTGTAAAGCGTCACGCTAAAAAGCTTCAGCGCGAAAACCGCAAGTTCCAGCGTCTCTACTAAGAGCCGCAGGCTGCATAAGCCTGTCGCAGCGAGGCGGCCGGACGGGCTTAGCCCGTAGCGGACTATAAAGAACGGCGTGCGAGCCATACTCGCGCGCCGTTTTTCGTTTGGGCTAACACATTTCCCCCGCCCAGCAGACAAGCTATCCTAAGCCCCTGATCCAAAATTCATTGCCAACAATCTCGGAACACTCACTATGAGCACTCTCAAGGAAACCCTGACTCAAGCCACTAAAGACGCAATGAAAGCGCGAGACAAAGAGCGCCTGGCCACCCTGCGCCTGATCAACGCCGAGATCAAACGCGTTGAAGTCGACGAGCGCATCGACCTGGATGACGCCCGCATCCTCGCCCTGCTGGACAAAATGACCAAGCAGCGCCGCGACTCCATTACCCAGTACGAGAAAGCTGGCCGGGCTGAACTGGCAGCAGTAGAGCAGACTGAAATTGAAGTTATCCAGGAATTCCTGCCGAAGCAGCTGAGCGAAGCTGAGATCACCGATATCGTTGCCTCCGCCGTCAAAGACACCGGTGCCAACAGCATGGCGGATATGGGCAAAGTCATCGCCCAGGTTAAACCCCAGGTGCAGGGCCGTGCAGATATGGGCGCGGTGAGCAAACTGGTGAAGGCCCAACTGGCCTAAGCTGAGCGAATCCCCATGGCCGGCAAGATACCCCAGCACTTTATCGACGATCTGCTCGCAAGGGCAGATATCGTCGAGCTGGTGGACAGCCGGGTCAAGCTGCGTAAAACCGGCAAAAACTACTCTGCCTGCTGCCCCTTCCACGACGAGAAAACCCCATCGTTTACCGTGAGTGCGGACAAGCAGTTTTATTACTGCTTCGGCTGCGGCGCCAATGGCAATGCCATCGGCTTCCTTATGGAGTACGACCGCCTGCCGTTCCCAGAAGCGGTGGAAAAACTCGCGGCCACCCGTGGACTGGAAGTTCCCAGGGAACAACTGGCACCGGGGCAAGAAAAGCGCCAGCGGGAGAGTCAATCTCTCTACCAGCTCACAGAGAAAGCCGCCGACTACTACCGTGAACAACTGCGCAACCACCCCGCCGCAGGCAATGCCGTGGCCTACTTGCGCAATCGCGGCCTCTCCGGTGAGATTGCCCGGGACTTTGGTATCGGCCTTGCGCCCCCGGGCTGGGACAACCTGCTCAATGCATTAGCCGATACCCCCGAGAAAGCCGATCAACTGGAATTGGCAGGCCTGGCCATTCGTCGCCAGGACAGTGATGGCAACACCAAGCCCAACGCGCGCCATCACTACGACCGCTTCCGCAACCGTATTATTTTCCCGATCCGCGACCAGCGCGGGCGCGCCATCGCCTTTGGCGGGCGGGTACTGGGCGACGACAAACCCAAGTACCTGAACTCCCCGGAAACCCCGATTTTCCACAAGAGCCGCGAACTTTACGGCCTGTGGGAAGCGCGCCAGGCCAACCGCAATTTAGAGCGCCTGATTGTGGTTGAAGGCTATATGGATGTGGTGGCCCTGGCCCAGTTCGATATCCGCTGCGCCGTCGCCACCCTGGGCACCGCTTGTGGCGAAGACCATATTCAACTCGCCTTCCGCCACACCTCGGAACTGCTGTTTTGCTTCGACGGCGACCGCGCCGGCCGCGCCGCCGCCCGCCGCGCTCTGGAGTCGGCCCTGCCGCAGATGCAGGACGGACGCAGCCTGCGCTTCCTGCTGCTGCCGGAAGGCGAGGACCCGGACACCCTGGTACGCCAACTGGGCGGTGAACGTTTCCAGCAGTTGATCAAGGAGCAATCCCTACCGCTGGAAGATTTTCTCTTCGACCTGCTGAGCGAAGATATCAACCTGCAGACCATGGACGGCCGCGCGCGCCTGTCCAAGCTCGCCGCCCCCCTGCTGGACCTGCTGCCCGATGGCGTCTACCGCCAGCTGATGTTCCAACAACTGGCCTCGCGCACCGGGCTCGACAAGGAAACCCTGCAAGAGGTTATCCGCACAGAAAAAGCTCGCACGCCGCAACAGCCCCACCCGCAACCTACAGCTGCACCGGGAGAGCCAAGCCAAGCACCCTCCCCTCACGAGGAGCTGGAGCACCGCACACCGCCGGAACCCTGGCAGCGCGACAACAACTTCAGTGAAAGTGCAGCACCGAGTTACAACAGTCCGCGCCGCCAGAGCCAATATCTCCTGCCACCGGAGCGCATGCTGATCGCCCTACTGTTGCACCACCCAGAGCTGGCAGAACAAATCGAAAATCCACAGCAATTCCCCATCGAGGGCAATGAAGACCTGGCATTGTTTATCCAGCTGGTAGAACTGTACAAAAGTCGCCCCCAATTAAATTTCTATCAATTGATCGGCCACTGGCGTGCGCATCACAGCGCAGAATCTTGCGATACCCTGGCCAAGCTCGCTATTTCTCCACTGGTATCGGTCGCGCGGCAACTCGCCCAGGATGACAGCAACCTGGAATACGATCCGCACACCGAATTTAACGACTGTCTGCTGCGCCTGAAACAAGCTGCGGACAAACAGCGCAACCGCGATTTACTCGATCAACTCAAGAACAGCGCCCAGTTGAGCCCCGAAGAACAACTGGCCCTATTAGCCAATTGGCGAAAAAAGCAGAATTAATAAGCGCCAACCCCTTGAAAACTGCGGGCTCAGCACTATATTCACTCACCCCCGCCGGGCGGGATCGGGAACCCCAGCACCCTAAACATCGCACCTACGCCGTTACTTGACAGCTAGAGTGGTTATTGCTAGTGCAAATACGCTATAATCCCGCGTCTTTGTCCCGTATTTTCATTCCCAGAATTCAGGGTTGTGCATGACCGACAAAACCCAGCAACAGTCCCGCATTAAGGAACTGATCGCCCGCGGTAAAGAGCAGGGCTATCTGACCTATGCCGAGGTAAATGACCACCTACCGGAAGATATTTCCGATCCCGATCAGGTGGAAGACATTATTGGCATGATCAACGACATGGGCATCAAGGTGTTTGAAACCGCACCGGATGCCGAAGAGTTGTTGATGGCTGAAGGCGACAGCTCCGCTGATGAAATCGCCGCAGCCGAAGCTGCCGCTGCCCTGGCAGCCGTAGAGTCCGACGTAGGCCGAACCACCGATCCAGTACGCATGTATATGCGCGAAATGGGCACCGTAGAGCTGCTCACGCGCGAAGGCGAGATCGCCATTGCCAAGCGTATCGAAGAGGGCCTGCGCGAACTGATGGCCGCCCTGGCCTACTGGCCGGGTGCAGTGCAGCAGATCATCGATGAGTACGCTCTGATCGAAAAAGAAGAGCGCCGCATCCCCGATATTATCTCCGGTTGGCTCGACCCCGCCGACGAGGTACCGCCCGGAGCCCAGGCCGGCCAAGCCGCCGCCGCTGCCAGCGCGCCGGAGTCATCAGATTCCGATGACGACGCCGAAGACGACGACAGCGATGACGACAGCAGCGACGAGGAAGAGGAAGCTACCGGCGGTATCGACCCCGAAGAGCTCGCCGAGCGCATGAACGCGCTGGTCGCCGCACAAAAAGCTGCCGACGAAGCCATCGCCGCCCACGGTCGCGATTCCAAAGAAGCTGGCCAAGCCCTCGAAGCCGTTGGCGATGTATTCCGCTTCTTTAAACTGGCTCCCCGCCAGTTCGACCCGCTGTACGGCGAAGTTCGCTACGTACTCGACAGCGTGCGCGAGCAAGAGCGCGTGGTTATGGCCATGTGTATCAAACGCGCCCGCATGCCGCGCAAGACCTTTATCAAGGAATTCCCCGGCAACGAGACCAATGATGATTGGATTCCCGCAATCATCAAGAAAAAGCGCGATTACTCCGATGCCCTGCGCCACGTCGTAGACGAAGTTGTTCGCGCCCAGCGCAAACTGGCTCAGTTCCAGGAGCGCGCTAAGCTGGACGTAGGCCAGATCAAAGAGATCAACCGCCGCATGTCCATTGGTGAGGCCCGTTCACGCCGCGCCAAGAAAGAGATGGTCGAAGCCAACCTGCGTCTGGTTATCTCTATCGCCAAGAAGTACACCAACCGCGGCCTGCAATTCCTGGACCTGATCCAGGAGGGCAACATCGGCTTGATGAAGGCTGTGGATAAGTTCGAATACCGCCGCGGTTACAAGTTCTCCACTTATGCCACCTGGTGGATTCGCCAGGCCATTACCCGCTCTATTGCGGACCAGGCCCGTACCATCCGTATTCCGGTACATATGATTGAGACTATTAATAAGCTCAACCGTATCAGCCGCCAGATGCTGCAGGAAATGGGTCGTGAGCCCACTCCGGAAGAACTGGGCGAGCGCATGGAAATGCCGGAAGACAAGGTGCGCAAAGTCCTCAAGATCGCCAAAGAGCCGATCTCCATGGAGACGCCTATCGGCGACGACGAAGACTCCCACCTGGGTGACTTTATCGAGGATCAAAATCAATCCTCGCCGGTGGATACCGCCACTCAAACTGGCCTGCACGACGCTACCCGCTCCGTACTCTCCGGCCTCACCGCCCGTGAAGCCAAGGTACTGCGTATGCGTTTCGGTATTGATATGAATACCGACCACACTCTGGAAGAGGTGGGCAAACAGTTTGACGTAACCCGCGAGCGTATCCGTCAGATCGAAGCGAAAGCATTGCGCAAACTGCGACACCCCTCCAGGTCGGAGCATTTACGCAGCTTCCTCGACGAGTAAGCGCTAGACTAAAGCCCGGTTCAACCGGGCTTTTTTTTGTGACATAAAGATGACCTCCCCGCGCAGGCTTAGTGAAAGCAGGAGATAAGCATGCAAAAAGAAATGGCGAATAAGCAGGAAAAATCTGAAGAGCTTGCCAACAAGCCCGGCAAGAAGGGGGTTGCTCGCCTCCTGGCTGCCACTAGCTACTCCAGTCAGGGGCTCGTCGCTGCGTGGCGCAATGAGGAAGCTTTTCGCCAGGAAGTGATTGCCGCCTGCCTAATGGTGCCTCTCGCACTCTGGGCCGGGGAGACACCTACTGAGCGCGCCATATTGATTGCAGCCGTGATGTTTGTCCTCCCAATCGAACTTATCAACAGTGCTATTGAAGCGACCGTGGACCGCATCGGCCCCGAGAAACACCCGCTGGCCAAGATTGCCAAAGACACAGGCTCCGCCGCCGTGGCCGTCGCCCTCTTCGCTGCATTCCTGGTTTGGTGCTGTATTCTTATCCCCAAACTGCCGATTTAAATACTTTAGTATGGAGTTTTAGCCTCCATTTCGTATAAACAAGACACTCGTACCAATTGAAGCTTCTAGTTAAGACACTCGAACCAATTAAGCTGTTTGGCAGCTCTCTCAAGGCGAGCATCTATTCCATAAAGATCAGTTGTTGGCGAAAGCTTGAGCAATAGGGAAAGAAGATTTCTAGAATTTGCCCATATCGGCTTTGAGTGCTAACAAAGGCATTGATTTGCAAGGGAAAATCTTGTACTTTTCCCAACCGCTTGCAACGATCCTCGCAAGCAATGTGTGGGCCCTTAGCTCAGTTGGTTAGAGCATCCGACTCATAATCGGCAGGTCCTGGGTTCGAGTCCCGGAGGGCCCACCACCTTCTTATATTCACAATACGTTGTGATTTTTGCTTAAGACCTAGTGAAAAAATCAAACCACTGGGCACCAATCCCATTTCGCATCAAAAATACGTGATTTATCGTTGCTCGAGCAACTTTACTCGTTAAAAAATATATATATTTAAAGTTTTGCCGATAAGCTGCGAAAGATCAGCTTCTTTTCTGGTGTAGTAACATCCACTCCTAATCTTGGAAATGAGTGCTCACTTTTTGCATCCCAAAGTTACATACAGTGAGGTCTTAATATATTTATCTCAGATGAAACTGACTTTTGAACTCATAAACCAAGTTTAATGGAGGCAATAAGCTTAAAAATTTATGCACGTCTTAAGGAGTATAAGTCCGCCATGTTTCACTCTAATATTTCATTAAATTGTGACAGATTATTTTGCATTGTAGTCAGAAGCTCTCTGCAATGCCCAATCTCCGGAGAAAATGCTTCTTCCAAACTTGTAATTTTCTGGCATAACCAACTGTTCAACGTCGGCCATTCTTCTTTATTGTGGCCATTTGCTGAAATTTCTGTAAATACCCTGGAGCCGATATAACTATCCAGGCGGTCCCACACCAAAGTATCACCAAAGCGCGACTCAATTTTATTCTTTTTAGAAAACAAAGAATCAAACAAATATTTATTTTCATCACGCTCTGAACGTCCTATGACAAATTCAGCCCGGATAGAGTCTTGATTCAATACAACTTGATAAGTCACCTTAGTCAAACCAGATCGCCCTCGGAGACTGTTCTGAGTCACGGCATTTGCATTATCAAATAAACTACAGTCACTTTCACGCATAATTTCAATGAACTGCTTCCAGAACTCTCGCCGTGTATGGTGGCGCTGAGCTAGCTCACGAGCATTGGTCTGCTCTTCCTGCTTCTTTTCTGCCAGGCCGATCACATATTCCTCGACCTCTTTCATTGGTAATATCTGCTCTAGACTCAGGAATAATTGATCTCCTTTCGCGTAAGGCACAGCCTTAATACACTGAAGACGCAGGTTATGACGCATCAACCAGTGTGCGGTAGAAGTTACTTCACGACGAAAATGCGCAGCAACAAGAATGATGCGCTGCTCAGCATCAGGGTTCAAAATCAGCTCATCGAAATCCCTATCAGCAAAGAATTCCACTAATCGTTCCCGCGCACTTTGATTCTGCTCGCAATCTCTTTTATCAAGAAAACGCTGATAGATTTCTATGATCTGACTTTTTGTTAGGCTGGCGCAGTAGGATGCGTACTTTAGTGCTTGCCATACTACATCACGTCCAGAATCATCGAGTTTATTTTCAATAATTACTAAATGACCATGTTTATCCAGGGCAAGCAGGTCTAAGCGTTCACGAGTCTCATTAAAACCATCAAATTATTTTTGAATAATAAGCAATTCCTCACCCAGTACTTCGGGATTGGCTACTAACCACTCTTGCAGATGTTCGCGTTCACGGAAGCCTAAATCAGAAAACTTTTTCAACTTAAGTGGCTCGAGTCGATTAGTATTCCTGTCAATTTGATACATTGATAGACCTCGGTTTTGGATACTTAAGAGATATAAATGTGCTTATTACGCCTGGTAGCTGGTTACCTACGTATATGCCACTACAATTAACCCCAGTCTATCTAAGACTTATGAATCGCGGAAGTGATTGACATAGATAATTGCCATCGCAGCTTAATGACCTCATTCATAGACATCAATTTAGGTCTGTTAAACTCGATGATTAACTTCCATACACTTGGGTATAGGGAACTATCACTCAACACATAGGGAAGAAATAATGAAAGTAATAGCGCTAAAAACACCAGGCGGACTAGAAAATATTTCGGTTAGCGACATCGCTGACCCGGGAGCACCCGGCCCAGGCCAAATCCGTGTTGCAATTAAAGCCTCCTCCCTCAACTTCCACGATCTTTTGGTTGCCAACGGCGGTATTCCCACAGAAGACGGCCGCATTCTGATGTCTGATGGCGGCGGTATCGTGGATGCAGTTGGTGAGGATGTTACCGATTTTCAGGTCGGCGATTCTGTTGTGTCGTGCTTTTTCCCACAGTGGCCAGCAGGTACGCCTATGGCTTCCGTAGGTAACTTTTCCAATACGCCTGGTGACGGTATCGATGGGATGGCCGCTGAGTTTGTTGTGCGCGATCAGAGCGCTTTTACCCTTGCCCCAAAGGGCTGGAGCCACGCTCAGGCGGCAACCATTACTACCGCAGGCCTTACTGCTTGGCGGGCATTGGTAGTAGACGGCAAGGTAAAACCTGGCGACACAATATTGACTCTAGGCACTGGCGGAGTATCTATTACGGTAATTCAGATTGCCAAAATACTGGGGGCCAAAGTTATTGTAACTTCTTCTTCCGACGAGAAACTTAAGCGCGCTAAAAAATTAGGCGCCGATCATGGCGTCAACTATCGCACCCATACACAGTGGTCAAAAAAGGTTATGGAGCTTACGGAAGGCAAAGGTGCGGACCATATTATTGAGCTCGGTGGCCCCGGTACACTAGAGCAATCGATCCATTCAGTCAGAGTTGGCGGCCATATTTCATTAATTGGTGTTTTAACGGGCCGCTCGGGAGAAGTACCCACTGCACTGTTGATGGCCAAGCAGGCCCGGTTACAGGGCTTGATCGTTGGAAGCCGTAGGGATCAACGGGAATATGTCACCGCATTGGAAGCCAACCAGATACAGCCAGTGATTGATAAGACTTACCCTATGGAGGAACTGGCTGCAGCATTTGAGTACCAGGCCAGCGGGTCGCACTTTGGCAAGATCTGCGTCGAGTGGTAATGGAATAGCTCTCAATCTCGCCGCACTCTTAAAGCTAAGACACTTGTGAGAGCGCGGATTAACGATTCCTACTGAAATATGAGGGGGACACACCAAATTGGCCATAAAAAGCCCGGCGAAAGCTATCATAGCTTGCAAACCCTACCTGCCGAGCCACCTGAACAAGACTTGCTGATTCACAGGTGATTAAATCCCGCGCCCGGTTTAAACGGAGTTGGTTTAGATAATGTCCGGGGGTGCTATTAAGATGTTGCTTGAACAAGCGAGTTAACTGGCGATCGCTAACAGAAATACGCTCCGCCATATCGGAAACGCTGATTGATTTCTGGTAATTCTCCGACAGCCACTCCAATAGAGGATTGAGCCTCATACTGTCACTGTATTGCACTTTAAGCAGATCAGAGTACTGGGACTGCCCTCCCCTGCGTTGCAGATAAACCACCAGGTCTTTAGCCACACTGGCCGCAATAGTATTGCCATAATCCTGGCGAATCACTTCCAGGGCCAAGTCGACTCCAGATAGAATTCCCGCTGAAGACCACAGTTTTCCGCTTTCAATAAACAAAGGGTCCTGCTCAACCTGATAATTGACTGCTTGCTCGGCAAGCTGCCGGCAATGCCGCCAGTGAGTAGTAATACGGTGCTTTTGTTCCGGAAATATATCTGCTAGTAAGAATGCACCTGTACAGATACTCAAGACACGCTCTGCTTTGTCTGCGATTGCACGCAGCGCATTTACCTGCTTAGGACTTAAGCGCAGCTGCCGCATCCCAGTACCGCCAGTAATGACCAGGTAATCAATTTCCCTATCCTGGTAAATATCAAAATCCACTGATAGGGCTTGGCCGTACGCGGTTTTAACTGATGCATTGGTTAAACCTATCAAACGACTTGTATAGGCCTCACTAACGAAACTATTAGTCTCCATAAAGGCATCCAAGGGCCCAAAAAGGTCTAACGCCTGGAATCCATCTGCAACAAAAAAACCTATCTTCTTGGTCATAGCATCTCCTCCACACAGGGAATTGTACTCCAGTGGGCGCGTCTGCTATGACACATTTACGACACAAAACGACATTGGTACTTCACCTGAACTAGCTCAACATAGAACTACCTCCATGAAACTGAACCAGCCAATCTCATAAGGCTTGCAGAAGATCAGCTAGTCAGTCCAAATCCCACAGCAATTAAAACTCTACCATTCAGCTGTTCAATATTTGTAAGGTTCGTATTATCTAAATCATTTGTACCAAATTGGTCAGCTCTTATCCTAAGTAGGAAGTTTTACTTAATAAAAAATAATTTTTAAGAAAATACTCAATATGCAAATGAACCAACCATGATGCCGGTCAAGTAATAAAAATTAATTTAGAGTTAACCTTCAGTTTTATTCACCAAACAAACTGCAGTTATATTTTGCACCCACACCAAGTTCCCAATCTATAAAAAAACAACTTATTACTCCAAAAGTACCAATACCTAAAGCACAAGAAATACAGTAAGGATGTATTAAATGGCGTTACAGAAGTCCCCCGGACAAAAAAGAAAATCAATGGTGCGTACAGTATGTATTTTAGTTTTCCTTATTCTGACTTACTTTCTGTCAAACTATTATTCTCGTGCCAACAATGAATCATTAAGTTGGGTCGAAAATCATCAAGCTCTAGATGCTGAAGTAGTAGCGTTAAGAGAGGAGGAAGAAGAGTACCGGGGCCGCAAAGGTAAAAAGCGCTATCGTACAAATTACTATATTGACTACCAGTTTAACTATGAAGATGAGGACTTTGAATCCTCCTCAGAGGTTTCAAAAGGAATTTATAGTCAATATGAACAAGGTCAACCTATCGAAGTATGGTTTCCAGAGGGCGACATCTACGGTCATGTATTGGCGCAGAATGCTCAAAGAGATGTCGAAAGTAACACACCTGTAGGAAACCTGATTCAAGCAGCACCTATCACTATAGGTATCTGCCTCGTCTTATATTGGATTTTAAGCTTCTTGTTTGTAAGGGAATCAAAAAAAGCACTACCCGAGGGCTTTTATACTGAGACGTCCTGGCTTGATATTGATGATAACTACCTCGTCGCCTTAGAAGGAGATGAACTCGTCTATTTTGATATCCCGAAAAAACAGGCTTTAACTGCTCAATCCGCCTATCAAGCGGGGAAATCCCCTGAAGAAATATATCATTTGTGTAAACCTGATACCGCAGCACGAATCCCTCTCAATGAAATAAGTTCACTTAGCAGTGACCACAATTCAGATGTAATAACTATCAAGCACGGGGATAAGACCCATTCTGTTGAGTTCTTAAATCAAACAGTAAAAGCGCACGCATTAGAACGTATCGAGAAACAACTACCTGAGACAATGGATTATCAGCATATTCAGCGGTCTCGTTTGCAAGCCACTCTACCGTCACTTGTGATAGCAATACTGTTAATAGGCCTTATCTACTGGCTTGACTCATTTATTTTCCGTGCGATAGTTGGTTTTATTGGGCTAACCTCTGTTGCCCCGAATCTTTTGTCCAAATTAATTAGTCCGACAGAGACACGCCTCTGGGAGAAAGTCGAAGAAACCTCTGTAGAGCACGCATAGTGCAGAAGATGGCCAGCTTCGGCTGGCCGCTTTTATAGAGCTATCTGTTGCTCATAATCAAGCTCAGCTATACTGTCCCCAGAATAAACATAACGTCAGTCTGAAGACCCATTGGGATAGCAGAGATTATGAACTTCTCTTCATTAGCTTTTGCCATGCTCACCACAGCTACTACTCCTAATAGTTGCACAGATGGTATCGCTTTACTCCATGGAGTAACAGCCATCGCCGCTGAATACCCTTGGCTGAGTGCAGATAAAAAAGATTATATAGTCCGAGACTATCCACGAATGTACCTCGTGCTACCTAAAATACCAGGGGAGCAAACAGTCGGTAATGAACAGCCTAATGCTGCGGTGGATAAAGAAAGCTGCCAGGTTATTAATGTGTTTCTTTCGAGCTGATATTATTTAGTATCTCAAAGCTCCCTACGGCTTAGTTCCGGGAGCTCTCCCCCTATCTACTACTACCCTTGCTCGGCATAAGTCAGTGTATTGTTATTTTCGTTACACTCATCGACGAGATTGGTAAAGTCAGCAGTTACCTCTAAAACCGCATCCGGATCAAAAACCCAGTAACCCAAAGTAAATACAATACTTACAGTGCCACCTGCTGGAATTGCAGGCGTCGCCTGTACATCGTTGGCTAGTGTATCAATATCTAAAAGGCGAGTCTGGCTGATTGGCGCTGCCAGAGCACCTATATTAGTGATATCGACCACGATAATGGATTGCCCGGTTCCAGGATTCCAGATCGGATCATAGATTTGGCTCACTATCAGGTCAGGTTTATTACATACACACAGACACATATAGTGATCATCTTCTTTGACACCATAAGGAGTTCCGACATAGCAAACCGACTTATCGTCAAACTGATTGCCATAGAGCCAGTGAGATGATGGGTCATTGACAGGTTTCTCGATTATTTCAGGGTCGCGAGTTACCTTACAAACACTGGTAGATTCAAAATCATCTATCAGGTCAGTAGCAGCCTCTGACTCAGGCACCCCTCCAACCCAAATTGCACAAGTCCGACGACATGTCAGTGGACCCTGCCCCTGCCAATAATTTGGAAACCAACCCGCTTCATAGTTTTGCATACTTAAATCTTGAATTGGATCTGCATAACTGCTAGAAGCTAAAATCCCTAAGATAACTACACGCAATATAGATTTAAACATAACGCCCTCCATTTAAGTGAATACACCTATAAATTTACCCATCCGGATTCATGTAACTTAGACTGAATTTATGGGCAGAGCGATTGTAAACTGTGCTTAATGAATATCTATGGAGACAGTAAAATTATGGCGGGCATTAATTTTGCTTTCTATTGAATGAAAACAAAAAACAAACACCTTAAAACCGAGTATTTCTAATAACAATTAGAATAGAAATCCATCTATCATACAATTATAAATAACAAAATTACGCAGCTGGATCAAGAATCACAAATTGGAATAACCAGAAATTTATAATTCAGCCAAACTATAAAATGCGGCCATTACCGTACATAGTATAATTAGTGGCAGATAAACAAAATTTAAAGCCGAGTATTTAATACAGGTCGAGACCCACCCCTCTTTATAGATATTCTTTTGCATCACTAGTAAATTTATTGGCATCCAAAGGAAAAGCAGCAGCAAAACCCCATAACATAAAATTTCCATCCAGAACAAAGGCTCAACAAATTCTTGCAAGAGAAAAATAGCAGTTCCTAGCAACAACGTTAGGCTCACATATGCATGGCTATGGAGCGATACAATAACATGTTCCATATACAATTTTTCTCTACATGCATAAAGTAGCCACAATATACCTGAGTATATTGGCAGCATAAGTAACAGCATTGTAGGAAGAGATCCGAAGAAAGCCTTGGCAAAGATTGTAGGGTTTTCCGACACTCGCTCAATATTACTTCTCGCCTTTTTGAATTCGATATCAAACCAATGACGCCATGACTGCGGCATAATTTCTACGGCATAGACTTTTTCTTCAATAATTGAGAGTACTCGATTAAAAGATATCGACCATACTTCTTGCTTATTTTCTGCTCCACGAACTTTCAATTTCCTGCCACCGGGCAGATCCCAGTCAAATTGTTTTTCTGTATCACCTGTGGATGACGGAACCATTTTTGCGGCAACATTCTCACTAGTACGGATAGACTGCTCTTGAGCAATACTCCAATCACTACTAATACGAATCAGAAAAAAGGCACTTACGCAAAGAAAGATAAACAGCTTTACCGGGCTTACATATCGTGCTCGCCTTCCAGATAAATATTCTATCGTTAAAAATCCTGGGGATAACAGTAAAGCCGGCAGTGTTCTCCACAAGCGTGAATCAAATGCCACAAGGGTATTTAGAAAGTCTCTAATCACACTTGATAAGCGTCTCACAATACCTTCTGCTGACTGTCCACAGCCATAACAGAAATGCCCCAATAAAATTGTATTACAGTTAGAGCAATAATCTTGCCTCTCTACCGAGGCTTCCTTTCGACTTTTAATACCCACTATATCTTCCGATTATATATAACTGTAAACTTTAAATGTCCATCAATTTATATCGCTAAAACCGTTATTACAATCCAGCCAAGCTCCAAACGATGGCAAAAACCGCTCCAATTGATAATAGACACAAGTAAGCCATCCCCAATACTGAATATTTACAAAAGGTTACAAACCAGCCTTGCCTATATATACGCTTTTGCATCCAAAGGAGATAAACCAGAACCCAAAAAATCAATAAGGTTATCAGGGTCTCTAAAGCTAATGTTATAGGAGTATACCCAGCCATGTTAACACTTAGCACGTATAAGATATTTCCAATCAGGATACTTAGAAATATAAAAGCATGACTATGTAAAGCTACAATTAAGTGCTCCATATATAATCGACGCTTAAAGATATAGAGCACCCATAACATCATGGCAAACATTGGCAACATGATTAACAGTGCATAAGGAAGCGTCTTAAGAAATACTTTCTTGAACCGATTTGGATTTTCAGTAACTTGCTTAATATTCTGGTTGGCATTTTCAGTCTTGGCATCCATCCAGTCTTGCATGGGCTTTGGCAGGCCTTTGATATCCATTCTTATCAATTTATTATCTGGATCATTGGCTGATGACTGCCAAACCGGCTCCGAGTCCTCTTGAGAAATTATTCGCCCCTTATCACTGCCTTTAACAACCTCATTTTTAATACCTCTTTTAATACCCTCTTCAACCTCCTCTTTAGCTTCGATAAGACTTATTTCAGCCTTCTTAATTTCTCCTAGCAGGCCTTTTTGTTCAGGAATTTTAGTATGTACTGGCCGATCCGCCTGCAAAAGGAGGTCGACACCCGACGCTTCTAACTGAGGTCCTTCATTTGAAGCATCAGCATCCATAAAATTGATTGTCCAGTCTCCACTCAAACGAGTTACAAAAAGACTGGTGATACAGAGAAAAATAAATAGCCGTACAGGGCTTACATATCGAACACGACGACCAGAAAAATACTCTGTTGTTAAAAACCCTGGTCGGAAGAATAGTGCAGGTATGGTTTTCCATGTTCTGGAGTCAAACGCCAACAAGGTATCTAAGAAATCACCGATTACAGATGAAAAATGCCGCACCATACCTTTAACGGGCTGACCACAAGCATAACAATGGGGACCTAACAACTGTGTACAGCAGTTTGCGCACTTATTATCTTCATTACAAACACTTGCTATTGATGTCGTACTACTCAAGACCTACTTCCTTCGACATTCCCTTTAACTACTTACCACAAGTAATCCGAAAGTCCAATTTCTGAACTGAATTACGGATATAAAAATTTACAATACAATATTCTGAATATAGATGGTGCTGCGACCGAACTCTTTAGCTTGAATAACTTAACATCTAAACAGCACAGTTTCACCAACACCAACCATTAAACGCTTATGCGTTTAATGGTTGGAATCCTATTAGGATATATCCTTATAACTCTGCCAAACTCCAAAATACAGTAAGAGCCGCACCAACAGATAATAAAACTAGATAGGCTAAACCCAAAAAAGAATACTTAAACAGGGTCATGATCCAACCCTGCTGATATACACGCTTTTGCATCCAAAAAAGATATACAGGAACCCAAAGAATTAATAGTGCCATCAAGCTGTTAAAAGATGAGGATATAAATGCGTACCCTTCCAGTTGACTACTTATACTATAAAACAGGTTGCCAATCAGAATACTCAGGCAGATAAAAGCCTGGCTGTGTAACGCTACAATCAGGTGCTCCATATAAAGTCTGCGTTTAAAGACGTAAAGCACCCACAGCATCATGGCAAATATTGGCAGTATGACTATAAGAGTTGACGGAAGAGCTCCCAAGAATGCTTTTTTGAAACGATTTGGATCATCGGTCACCCTTTCTACATTTTTATGGGCGCTCTCTACTTTACTGTTAACCCAATATTCTAATGGTTTGGGAAGCCAATCAACTTGAAGAAACTCTCTATCTAACTCACTAATAGTCTCATTCAATCCTGAGGCCAGTTCCTCTTTAGAAAGGTTTTCCGATCCATTCTGGCCTCCATCAA
Source organism: Microbulbifer sp. ABM4_008 (assembly GCF_056311705.1). Lineage (NCBI taxonomy): Bacteria > Pseudomonadati > Pseudomonadota > Gammaproteobacteria > Cellvibrionales > Microbulbiferaceae > Microbulbifer > Microbulbifer sp. ABM4_008. The sequence continues at coordinate 4,484,482 of NZ_CM149970.1, forward strand.
TTTCACTTAAATCTTCATTGAGTTTATGCAAATCACCGGTAAGCTTCTCTTGTCCGCTAATCAGATTTTTCTCAACATCTTCCAAAACAGCGACAGCATAACTATTGTTAACGTGCTTTTCTTTGCCTTTTCGAATATCTTCGATGGCGTCGTTATAACCTTGGCTCGCTTTTTCAACATCGACTGACTCAACGTCTACATTTCCAAAATTAATAGCCCAATCACTATTTATCTGGGTTACAAAGAAGCTGGTGATACATAGAAAGATAAATAAGCGTACAGGGCTGACATAACGGACCCGTCTACCAGAGAAATACTCAGCGGTTAAAAATCCAGGTCTAAAAAACAGAGAGGGTATTGTTTTCCATGTGCGGGAATCAAAAGCAAGCAGGGTATCAAAAAAGTCTCCAATTACTGAGGAGAAATGACGAACCATGCCTTTAACCGGCTGACCACAGGCATAGCAATGGGGCCCCAATAGCTCTGCATGACAATTGGCACAATGGTTTGGATTATAATCCGAATTATTTGTAGAGGTTGCAGTGCTCATTACCGCTCACCGAATCACTGATTATCTTATTCACCTGGCAAAAGCTTCCAGGCCCAAGTATCTGCTAACGAACCAGAACCGAAATACCTCAATTAGCAGAACTCTACTAATATCCCGAATATCAGCTGGAGTACAATTTTTTTATGACTTATAGGTATTAAGAGAGAGGTAAAAGAAACGCGCCGACTATTAGGCGCGTTTCGAAGGAAATTTGGCATAAATTGCCGGTTGCTAATTATCCAAAAGGAAGCGTGCAATTGTACGCAGGCCGTGCCCTTTAGCACCTGGCGCCCACTGATCATTGCCACTGGGCTGGTAAGAGCCGGAAAGGTCCATATGCACCCAATTGCGACCTTCATCCCGTACAAAGCGAGCCAGGAAGGAGGCTGCCGTAGATGCACCAGGACTTCCCTCAATACCAACATTGGCGATATCGGCAAAGTTGGACGGGGTTTGCTCAAGGTGGAAAGGCTCTAAAGGCAGTCTCCACGCCTTTTCATTTTCCTCAGAAGCTGCAGACAATACCTTTTGGGCTGCTTCATCTTCAAAACTAAAGACAGAGTTGAAATCCCGACCTACAGCCATCTTTGCTGCACCGGTCAGAGTAGCGGCATCTAATAACCAGCGAGGCTCTTCTTCCGAAGCTGCAATTAAACCATCAGCCAGCACCAGGCGCCCTTCAGCATCGGTATTCAGTATTTCTACACTCACTCCGTTTTTATATTTAATAATATCGCCCAATTTAAAGGCATGACCGGAGATCAGATTTTCTGCGCAGCAGAGATAAAGTTTAACCCGCTTGTTGAGACCTCTGGCTATTGCAAGAGCCAAGCCTCCAGTTACCATGGCCGCGCCACCCATATCGGATTTCATTGTGGCCATGTTGTTGGACGGCTTAATGCTGTAGCCGCCGGAGTCAAAAGTAATTCCTTTACCCACCAAACACATATCAACCGGCGCCTGGTCATCACCCGTCGGGTTGAAGTCCACTTGTAACATCACGGGCTCACGTACACTACCACGCCCAACGTTATGGATACCGACAAACCCTTCACGCAGCAGGTCATCCCCGGCAACTATACGGTAAGTTACCGCACTGGGAGCCAGCTTTTGCAGCATTTCTGCAGCGCTCTCCGCCAATACACGCGGAGACACATCATCAGGAGTACCATTAGTAATTTCACGAACCCAGCGACTGGCATTTTCACGGGCGGCGAGTTCTTTTAACTCGGCGCTGTCATCAGTCCCCCAGTCAATTTTGTTGGATTTACGCGGGTTAAAAAAACCTGCCCAAAATGCCCAGCGGCTTTCAATACTCCAGCTTTCTCCTTTGAGGACAACATCGTTGACCCCCATACCATCGAGCTTTCGGGCAGCTCGCTGCGCTGCAACCAACACAGCGCCTTTCGCAGCGCTAATATGAATATTGGCAGCGCTACCATCAAAGCTCAGCAGTGCTGATTCTCCCCAGGGTTCCGGCGCAAAGCCCTCAACCAAATGAATATGCATAGCCTTTGTCATACAACACCTATTTTGAAACTTGTGTACCAATTTTATCGGTATTTCTCCTGCATTCTAACAGGACATTAAAAATACTTGATGATTGCACCGCCACCGAGTCGACAGATAAACTGTGAACCAAGACAAAATAACTATTAAGTAGAGAAATTCGTTAGGGAAGAATAAATGGCTGATTCCTGCCACTATCACACTAGCAAGACTGCATCCTGGCAGTGCCAGCCCTGCAACCGTCAGTTCTGTGGCGAGTGTATTCCGGGTTCGAGTACCAATTACCATGGGCAGGGTCCCGAATGCCCGCTCTGCCGCGATAGCCTGGAATATATTGGAGCCAGTAACAACGCCAAGCCTTTTTGGCAAATGGGGCTATTTTACTTTCTCTATGCTTTTAAGCCTGGCCCTCTAACAATCATGGCTGTTGCAGCAGCGGGCAGTATGGCAATAACGTCAATGGGTCTTCTGGCTCTTGTCGCTTTGGTAGCCATTGTAGCTGTTGTATCCCGCTACAATCTCTTGGTCATCGAAAGACTCGCAGGAGGCCAACTGGAAGCCCCCCCACTGGCAGATGCACTTGATGGCAATGGTGCAATGTTATTTCTGAAAGTCATTGGAATGACATTGATCGCCGGTTTTGTTGGCTACAAGCTTGTACAATTTACTGGAAGCCTCAATGTCATAATGATTTATGCGGCCGCCCTGTCATTTTTAGCGCCGGCTGCAATGATTGCCTTAGCGCTTACCCATAGTTTGAGGTCCGCAATCAACCCACTCAAATTATTGGAATTTACCCTAATCATTGGCTGGCCATATTGGTTGCTGTTAATTATTACCAATATCATTTCTTTCGCACCCAATATACTAATGGCCGTGGTCAGCGATAAACTGCCGGCTTGGGCAATTTTCCCGACCACAGCAGCCATTGTCTCTTACTTTTCCATCGTCTCAAGTGCTGTGATGGGGTATATCTGCTTAACTCGACAGCAAAAACTGGGAATAGCCTCAATACAAGAAGATGATGAAAATTACTTAGAGGAAAATGAATTCCTGTGTAAGCGCGCTCGGGCTGAAGCGCAAATATTTTTACGCGAAGGGGACTTCAAGGGCGCTCGCCAGGCTTTGGTTGAAGGGTTGCGCCGCTTCCCTAACGACGAAACTCTTAATGAGCGCTACTACCGCCTTTTACTTGCTACTGATGATAAAAAAGCCCTTCAGGAGCTGGGGCCACATCTATTAGAAAAATTTGTACAGATAAATCGCCCACATAAGGCAGCTGAACTGTATATGGCCACAGAGCCCAGCCCGCTTGTGGCTAAGCCCGAGATACGCCATGCACTAGCCAAGGTGCTATACCAACAGCATAAGTACCAATTGGCAGCACAGCTGCTCAATAATTTACATAAAGAGGCCTTTCCACAACTCGATGCTGCCTATCTGTTATTGGCACAAGTGTATATGGATGGATTGGGTAGAGAAGACTTAGCAAAAAAACTACTGCACTTTGTCCGACAGAAATTTCCAGAGAGTGCTTTGCGTTCTGAAATCGATACCCTGTGGAAAGTACTTAACAGTACTGCCGAAATTCACTAAATAGCAAAATATGGGTAGCCATCTATGGTGGCTTCCCTAAACCTAGCCCGACATTCGCTACCAATGCTTTAGCGCCCGATTCCATAGATACAAACCTCGCGCAAAAACGTTGTAACCTTTATTCAAAAACCACCTAAGGCCGGCTAGCTTCGACACCCTAGCCTTCCATTGCTCCTTGGGAGAGTTCTCCCAAATCGTAATAAAAGCCTCGTAGCCCACTTTCAGATTTCCATCCGCATCCAATACATGCAGCCGCTCACGGACGAACTCTAAATCTGTATTCAGTTCCTTGGCTTTATCTTCATCAATATGAACATCCTCCCAATCCACTTGGCAGGTGACGGATTTTTTCTTTTGTGCTGAAATTCCTGCGTTACAAACTGGACAAGCGGAATTATAAAAGACCCGAATCTTTTCAGGCATATGCTAAAAATCCATTCTTTTTCTACAGGCTAAAACTACTTCGGGTGGTCAATATCATCGCGGTTCACCAACTCCCAAGGTAAACCACTATTTCGGTAGATCCGCTGATTTTTTTCTGGGTAGTCGGCAACATCATGTTGCAATCGCTGGCCTACAACTATGCAGCGCAAGGTCATTTCCCCCACATTCTGCATCACATGAGCTGGGCCTCCAGCGGGGTAGCCAATAAAATCCCCTGCAGAAACCTGATGGTGATCGTCACCAATACGCACCTCGGCCCTACCCTCCAGGATATAAACACATTCGTCTTCAAAATAGTGACAATGGAATTCTGTGGATTCATAACCTGGCTCGATTTCGATCATATGAAAACCAAAGCCGGATATGCCGGTAAGATCACCCAGGGACTTGTTTTTACGCACCGCATTGGCATTGAGGAAATGTACCTTGCGCTCCCCCTCCAGCCCTGCAATTTCGGTCCCGGTCAAAATATAGCGACTCACTCTGCCCCCAATACATTACTTAATTATTTATAAGACATACCAAATTATGTTCTTCAACCTGAGGCAGCCATATCTTGGGTCATCTCTTTCACCTCGCGCGCGCGGCCTTCCTCACCCAGGCGACGATAGTAATTGACCAGGACCATTCCCAGCTTGGGAATCAAGGGGTGATTCACTCGCTGCTGTTTCAAGTGGCGCAGTAATTCCTCTAGCCACGGCCAGTCCTTTTCTTCCGCTGCACGCCGTGCCATCAGTAAGTTTGCCTTTCCGGTGAGCGCCTTTGGACTTTTTGTTGCCGCCAAGTAGCGGCGATAGCCACTTGCCAGGGTATGGCCATCGATCTCCAGATTTCCTGCCTGGGCAAATAAAGCGAGATTGGCCCGGTGGTAACCTTCACTCTCTGGCGCCGCTGAGGTCAGTTCTATATAGCGCTCAATCAGTGTCAACGCCTGTGGATATTGCCGCACCGCTGAGGCTGCCGCTTCAGTGGCTTCCAGGATTTTTCCCTCTTCTAAAAAACGATCAATCCGTGCCAAGGCTACCCTTTGGGGGGACGGGGCCTCCTCTTCCTCCGGCATAGGTTCCACCATCGGGCGCCAATACAACACCGCCAAAGTCAGGGCAAAACCCGCAAGTAAACCACCAGTATGGGCCCAGTAGGCAATGCTGGCATCTCCATACAAATAACCGAAAATCTCCTTACCCAACCACAGCGGTAACACCAGCAGCGCCGGTGCACTGAATTCGCCAAACATAAAACCAATGGTGTAAAAGAAACGTAGCCGGCGCACACCGTAAACCGCGACGAACATGCCCATAATTGCCGAGACCGCACCGGAGGCACCCACCATCGGTACATGGCTGCCGGATTCCACCAGCACATGCAGACCTGCTGCCGCCAATCCTCCCACCAGGTAGAGCCCTATAAACCACAACCCTCCCAGGGCCAACTCAACAGACAAGCCAAACAACAGCAGAAACACCATATTGCCGATAAGGTGATCCCAGCTTCCGTGTAGAAACATATGGCCAAAGGCTCCAGCAATACTCGGGTCTGCCGGTATCAGCCCCAGTGCGTTGCTACTGACCCTATCCCGCAGTTGGGCAAACTCCTGCCTCTGTCTTAACCATTCGGTCTCACCCTCTGCTTCGAGCTTCGGCAACAACCAGTGGTGGAATTCAGGGTTACCGAGGGATTCCCGGTAAAAAAACTCCTCCCCTTCCACACCCATCTGCGCTCTCCACTCTGGGTGCATTTCATTGACATACACAAGAAAGCGTTGCTCTTCGAGGTCCGGTAAGTCGCTCTCAAAATAGTAATCTTCAGCTTCCTGCCAGCGAGCTTCATCCCCCCCTTGATAGAAAACAAACATCAGTAAGTTAAGGGCAATCAACGCAAAACACATTAATGGCGGCCGGCGCCAGTCGGGTTTGTTTTGGATGGGGATGATCAGCACGGGCTTCCCTTATTGTGATTTCATCAGCGCCCTGAGAGAAAACGCAGTAACACCGGTAAATGAACTTGCACCAACACAAAGGCCAGTAGACTGAAAATACTATGAAATCCCGGAGGTGTCATGCCAGCCGGACCTCACTTACTTCCTGGCGGTACGGCCAATGATCGCCGGAACATCCCAACTGCGCAGATGCAGATCTCTCTGAGGGAAAGGTACCTCAATACCCTTATCGCGAAATTCCCGCAACAACTCCAAGTTGTACAGGGCATAGGAGTCTCCCAGGGAAGTCACCATATTGCTGTTGACCCACACCACCAACTTGAAGTCGAGGGCATTATCCCCAAACCCCATCAGCCACACCTCGGTTTTTCGCTTCCAGTCGGTATGGGTGATATTGACTCGAGCGGCAGCTTCCAGAGCGGCTTCCCGCACCAAGTCTGGGTCCGAGGCATAAGACACACCAAAGGGTACGTGAATACGGCGCACAGGATCATCCAGTGTGTGGTTAATAACCCGGCCCGCAACAAACTCCGTGTTGGGCACCAAGATATCCACATTATCCCGCGTGGTAATACGGGTTGAGCGCACGCTGATATCGCGGATGCGGCCAAATACGCCCGACTCCAGCTCCACCAGATCACCCACTTTGAGAGGGCGCTCAAACAGCAAAATCAAACCGGAGATAAAATTCGAGAAGATCGCCTGAAGCCCAAAGCCAATACCGACCGACAGGGCTCCAGCGACCAGGGCCAACTTGGAGGTATCCAGGCCCAACATGCTGAGCACCACAATCAGGGCCGCGGAAATAAAGATGTAATGCAGCACCCGCCCAAGATTGTACATGGAGGATTCACTGGCATGCTCCCTGCGTACAAGCCGGCGCAGGAAGGCCTGGGTGAGTCCAGACAATAGCCAGGCCCCCACCAGGACCACGATCATCTTGGCGATCAACCGCAGGGTTATCGGATTCTGGGCAACGGTAAATAGCTGATAATCCGCCAACTTACGCCAGCGGTTATAAGCTTGTCTTGCGCCCAGTGCCACTCGTTCGCGCACTGTTGCCCACCAACCCTGGCGCTCCTTGTAAACCTCCAGCTGGGCCTTTTCATAGCGCTGAATATCCTGCTCGAGGTCATTGGCGCGGGCCAGGCCACTGCCAATACGCTCAAAGTAAGACCACCAGCGACTCAGGTCTTCATTCTCTTCATCTTCGCGCCAGGCCACCACTTGACGCTGGCGCACTGCCAGCTCCCGCAACGCACTTTCAATCACAGAGTTGGCATTTTCCAATAAATCCCGACTGATAATCAGGGGGCGCTCTTCGCCCTCTTCATTCAGGACCTCATTGATGGATTGCAGCAACTCACTTTTGCGTTTTTCCAGCTGCTCCTCCAACAAGTCCACTTCAAGCTGCATCAGGGTGAGGTCTTTCTGCATATTGATGGTGGGGTCAGTGGAGGGTTCTGTAGTGCTTTGAATACTGGTACGGGTCGCAGAAATACGTTCGATTTTCTTTTCGTTCGCGGCAATATCCTTATCTATTTCCTCTGCATCTTTACTGGAGTAGACGAGGGTATCCAGAAGTCTCCGCAATTTAATTTCTGCGCTGTTAATCTTTTCCCGCCAGGTTCCCAAGAAAGTATTAACGGTACTCAGCTGCTCAATAATATTTAGGTGATTTATTTGAGCTAAAAGTAGGGCCTGCGCCGCCTCATCCTCCTCTCGTCCACTGGAATCCCGCAGTACAATCACTTGTTTACGCAGTAAAGATAGAGACTGGGACTGGGTTGATTTAAGTTGGCGAGCCTCCAGTTCTACGCCTTTCAACCTACGTCGGCCACGGCTGATGGCAGAATCAGCCTTGGCCCAGTTCAATACCGTTGGGTTTTCTGGAAAATCCACATCCGGCATTAAAGGAACTTTCAGGTACTCCTCTCGTTTTTTCCAGGTAATTGCGATCCCTTGTAAACTTTGGCTAATCTTTTCTGCACCGTCCTGTAAGGCCTCATCCTCCGGCAAATCCTTTTTCCACCCCTCCCAGCTCTTTGTGACCAAGCTAAGCCATTCTCGTCGCTCTTCGGGAGAGGCACTGGTCCATCCAGTCCACCAATCTGCAGAGGGGTCAGCAAAATCCGGAACCTCCGGCTTAAACTCCTTGGGTTTACTACCGGGAAGCTGGGCGACACTGGAAACAGAGACACAGGCGACACTAAAGAAAAGGAGAAATGAAAGGGCGAGGTGAAGAAAAGAAAATTCTTTGCCGGCACTACAACGAGGGATAAAAAGGCTGGCACCCGGCATAAAATACTTCTATCCGTGAAAAAATCCGGCACTAATAAAATAGGCGCCTACTGGGCCATATTGTTCAGTGTAGCCCAGGGACTTCCCTGCCCCATGCATTTACCTGAAGCGGCGACTTTGACGCAAACATTTTCTGTATACCCTGCGATATTCACGCATAGCCCGCCTGGTTGTTTTACCAGGCTCACCCGTACTGCGCAGCAAATTTGCCGCCCGGGCTTCACAGTAAATATCCCAATCCTTACGATCGACTCGTTTACCCTCTGAGCGGTGCCGCAAATGGCGGGGCGGATACGCTCGGGGGTATATTTTCTTTTTCGGAGCCAGGGGATTACGATTAACATGCTGCCAATTGGGAGGGGGCGTGACCACCACATATTGATTGTCCCTGGGGTCTAATAAGAAAAAGGTACCATTACCCGCAAGCATATAATGCTTGTTACCCAAGTTAATGGGGGTTCCAAAAGGTACTCGGGAGACCCGAGCTCCCAGAGGCGGCTCAATCCGGGTATAGGCGTCGGGGCCTTTGCGGTAGAAATAACCATTTTTATAAAAAACTGTCTGGTTATTCACTTCGATAGGCTCAGCTCCGGGAGGCAGGTGGTCCGATCGAACCTGAGACTCCGAAACAGAACAGAACAGTACAAGAAATAGGGTAAGCAGGGATCGCATGGCTAATGTCATCAGCAAATTGCAATCCGCTAAGGGTATGGTGCGAACAAGTCATCCCCAAGGCTATCCCAAGCGGTAACTAGAGCGCCATTAAATTGCTCCAGTTACCACTGGTCTAACCAATAGAATTATACAGCTGTACTCGGCAAGGGAGACCTGCTCTCCACCCGACTACTGACTGCCACACGACGTTTACGTAACCAGATTAAAACTCCAGTCACACTCAACATCGCAATCACCACCCCCATAATTGAAATCAGTATGCGACCAGGGAGACCGAGGATCCTACCGGAATGCACTGGGAATTGCGCCTGTACAAATAAGTCTGCTGCCGTCCCTTCCCAGGGAATAAAGTCTCCGAGATATTCGCCGCTGTGGCCATCAAAAAATAGAGCCTTGTGACCAACACCTCCGGCGCCATGCCCTGCGCTGACATCAAAAAATTCAGCCCGATATATCCCCCACTCCCGGGCATACCACAGGGAGTTCAGCGGTTGTTGCCAGCCAATCTGCGCAGCTTGGTTTTCTCCAATCGCGGCTATATCCCGAAAAGACAACGACGGGGTAATTGGATTGCTGTGATCGTTAGGTGTGCGCTCTTCCAAGGGCGACGGAGTCACATCTGATACCAGCGACATCAGAGGAAAAAACACTTCTCGATAGAGATTCAGTGAGAAGGCCGTAAATGCAATTGTCAGCAGCAGCGTCCAGGTCCACAGACTGAACGCACGATGTAAATCAAATGTGAGCCTGGCACGCCCAGCGCCGGCCTTAATCATCCATGCGGGCTTCCATCGCTGCCACCAAGTCCGAGATGGCTTTCGGGTGGATTTCTTGCGACGAGGTAAAGTCACCGCTAGCCCCACAAAGCAATCGATTGTCCATACCAGTGCAATAACGCCCAGCAGCCAAATCCCCCAGTGATCAGTGCCCCAAAATTCGGGTATATGAAAACTGTAATGCAGCTTGTACAAAAACGACATCAGGGTTTCAGTTGTTATTGGCCAGACACGTCCCCACTCGCGCTTACCAATAATTTCCCCATTGGTCGGATCGACAAATACCTGGTTGTAATCCACCGCAAAGAATTTACCGGTAGCCGGGTCAATTCGAGGCTCTACCCAGAAATACTGGGTGTGCCCAGGCTCCTGTACCAATTCAAAATAGGATATTTGGACTTGTGGCAAGGACTCTTCAAGCCGTTCTGCCAACTCGATAGAGGCTAAGGGTTCGCCGCTGGAAGTAGTTTTATATAAGTGGGGATTAAGCCACTCATCCAGTTCGTGATCCCAGGAGATAATAGCGCCGGTTAGCCCGGTGACTATCAGGAAGACCGCAGTAGCAAGCCCCAGGTAACGATGTAAAAGAACCAGGGTTTGACGCATAACATTTACCTAAAACTAAAAAACAGAAAACCCGGCACAAGTACCGGGTTAAACTGCAACGGAGTTAACTAAGCGCCTTAGTAGCGCCAGCTCACACTCAACTGTGCCTGACGCGGAGCGCCGTAATAGCCCTGGGTCCAATAGAGGCTATTGATATATTTCTCGTTGGTCAGGTTATCAATATTGAGGCCAACCGTTAAAGCATCAGAAATATCGTACTTGGCAAAGGCGCTGAGCAACGCATAGCTATCCTGCTCTACACGAACACCCTCGACAGGCTCAATGTATATATCATCCTGCCAATTAATACCGCCGCCGAACTTCAAGCCTTGGACTTGAGGTAAATCGTAAGCTACGGCCACCTTCAGGGTGTTGCGCGGAATATAAGTGCGATCTTCCTCACCGTCTTTATTGACTACTTCACTTAAGTGAGTAAGGCCAAAACTAACATTGAAATTCTCGGTAATTGAACCGATTAGCTCCAGCTCAACGCCCTTTGTAGTGAAATCACCACTCTCGTAAACATTCTTTCCATCAACCTTATCTAGGTATTCACCGAGATTATTCAGGTTGGATTCAAATAGCCCAACACTAGCCGTTGCTTGTCCACCCGCAAGGGTGTACTTAAACCCCACCTCGGAACTATCTCCCTCTGCGGCGCCCAGTGGTTTAAATTCAGGGTTAACCCAAGACTGCGGGGTAAAAACTTCAGTATAGCTACCGTAGAATGAGAAACTATCGTTCAAATCAAAAGTGGCCCCTACATAGGGAACAGTTTCATCCGCCGAAGTGTCAGCATCAACACCATAATTGTAGCCGGATTGTTCCACTTCCATTTTGCGCGCACCGGCCAACAGGGACAGGCTATCAGTAACGTTCAGGCGAGTAGCAAAGTATAAAGACTTGTGCTCTTGATCGTCGTAGTGGCCAGTGTAATAAGCATCGGTATCGACAAAGTCTGGCCGCGCCGTTGTGCCATTAGCCCAGTCACTGCCAAGAACCGGATAACCGTCGGAGTAGCTGTAGAAAGACTGGCCGGTTAGTTCGATATCTGCATAGTTGGCACCCACCACCAATTCGTGATCGCGGCCGAACAAATTGTAGGTTCCTGACAGGAATACATCCGCAATCTTCTGCTTTTCATCCAACTTGTAGCCAAATGCATATCCATATAAACCCAGTTCGGTCTCTCTGTCTGGAGTACCGTAGACATACATCTCCTTGACATCCATATCGATTTCATTCTGGGTCAGTAATGCAGTGACGGACCAGTTTGCGGAAAGATCCTGCTTCAGTTCAACAAAAGTCTGGATTCTGTCTACATTGCGGAAAGCCCAGTCTGGTGCCGTACTTGTGGAAACATCGTAATCGGTAGCGCTGCCATTGGTATAGAAAAGTGGCAGGGCACCAGACATGCTGCCATCGGCTTCACTGCGATTTTGGCTGTGGCCTAAGGTCAGGATGGTGAAATCAGTCAAATCTACTTCCACAATACCGTAGTAGACACTGCCGTCAGTTTCGTAGCGGTCAAGATAAGAGTCAGCCTGATCCTCTGCAACCACCAACCGTCCTCGGACGTTATCGCTGATAGAACCTGAGATATCTCCCTGGGTGCGCAAACGTCCCTCTTCACCGACAACCAGGTCTACACCCGCCTTGAACTCTTCTGTCGGACGCTTGCGGATAAAGTTAACCGTCGCGGAGGGGTTAGCCAGACCTGTGGTCAGAGCTGCTGCGCCCTTCACCACTTCAACCTGATCAAATATCGCTGTGTCTTGATGCCCATGGGATAAACCAGAGGAAAAGGGAACACCGATACCATCGTATTGGAAGTTCACAATATCAAAGCCACGAGCAGTGTAATAAGTACGATCCGTCTCTACGTTCTCTACGGTTACCCCAGGGGTATATTTCAGCAGCTCATTAATATCCTGTAGGGCAAAGTCCTGGATTTGAGCCTGGGATACAGTTGTTACCGTTTGCGGAGTATCGTAAACAGATAGGCTTAGGCGAGAGGCAGTACTGGTCTCCTCCTGCTCTCCGTAGACACTGACTTCTTCCATGGTTTCAGCAGACCAAGCAGAACTTCCCAGCGGGGCGAGCACGGCGGCAGCAACCCAGGCTGACAGCGCTTTTTTCTTCATTAAGCCGTTAATTTTCATCGGCTAAAACCTCATTCCAAACCAGTGAACGGTGCAGGGGCACCATAAACGGAGCGGATGATATTTGAAGAAATATACGTCAGTCAATGAGAATGATTATTATTTAATTGATGTACCCACAAATAGTTTGGATGGGGAGGGAACATCATTGCTTGGCGAAAGATCAGGAGGGCCAGGGCGATCACAAGCAGCGAGTCACCCTGTATTTGATCAGAAGGCCTTCAGGGAAAATCAGGAATTAGCCACTGCCCGCCTGTAATGGCTCTTTATCTCGCACCACTTCCGACAGCACTTTAACTTCCTGTCCAGGCTGCAAGCGCTCAGCACCACGCACTATCACACGATCGCCCTTGGTGAGATCACCGCTTACCGACACCCATTCACCATCGCCACTGCCGATACGCACAGATAATCGCTCAGCCTTATCCTCCTCGCCCACTCGATATACGAAGGTATCGCCATTTCTTAAAACCAAGGCATCCCTTGGCACAGACATGGTGGCCTGCGCCTGCGCAATGGGCACAGAGACCTGTACCGGCATACCGACAATCCAGTCCCACTGCTCCGGCGCACTCTGTGGCAAAGTTACCATCAGCTTAACTCGCCGGGAGCGATCGCTTGCCACAGGCACAAATTGGCGTACCCGTCCGCTAAATAATTGATCATCCACCCGAGCCTCTCCCGGCAGAGAGACAGAATCACTGCGCAGCGCCACTGTGTCACCGATGCGAATCAGCGGCAGGGCCGTCAGGGGAATATCCGCCTCCACTTCCATCTGTGACATATCCAGGGCTCGCAGTAATTCCGAACCGGTGCGCACATATTCTCCCGCCTGTAATTCGCGGCTCACCACTAAAGTATCAAAGGGTGCATCAATGGCTGTTTTAGATAATTCATAGGCCCGTCGGTCGCGCTCAATTTGAGCTGCAATCAGGTCCTGAGCCATTGCCTCGCGCTCAGCCTGTTGCTCTTCCAATGCGGCTCGGGAGGTACTATTGGTTTCCGCCAACTTACTCAGTCGATTTAACTGAGCATCCATATAGGTCAACCGCGCACGCAATTGTGCAATACGGCTGTCACTATTGCGCAGCTGTAATCGCCAATGAGTACTGTCCAACTCGGCTAGGCGCTCACCCTTTTTAATAAAGCTGCCGGGTTCAGCGACAAATTCCAACACACCATCCAGTTCAGAAGAAACCAGGATATCTCGTCGGCTCACCACCTCACCTGCAGACCACTGGCTCGGAGCAATTTCCCGAACTTGGGCCCGATCCACCAATACCGCAATAGGATCGCCCTGCGCCCAAACGCCACTGGCGCCCAGAGATAAAACGATACCTGCGAGCAATTTCTTCATTGTGAACTCCTCAGGGCAAACCTTTCGCGCATAGCCGTAAATTTGGGTAGTGGCAGGCTGCCGGTTTGCAGTAGTGCCGGCAATAAAACCAGGGTAAAGAGCGTGCTCACTGCCATGCCGCCCACAATCACTGCGGCCAGGCCGCGGTAAATAACACTGCCCTCACCGGGAGCAACCAATAGTGGCAACATGCCAAATACACTGGTCAGGGTACTCATAAAAATAGGGCGCAAACGCAGGCGCAGGGCCTGCTCTACAGCGTCCACCCGAGTGCTACCCGCCATTTCTGCCGCTCGCGTCTGGTGTACCAGCAAAATAGCATTATTCACCACCAGGCCTAGCAATATCACAAAGCCAATCATGGTGAGCAGATCCAGTGGCTGGAAATCGATCAAGTTTAAAATTTGTAGCGCCAACACGCCGCCCACTGTCGCCAGGGGCACGGTGAGCAGTACCAGAGAGGCATCCCGCAAGGAGCGGAACAGTGCGCTCATCAGCAGGAATAAAATTAGCAGCGCTAACAGGAAATTCTTGGAAAGCGAGGCCAACGCCTTATCCAGGTCACTGGCATTTCCTCCCACCAAAATACTCCCGTCAGCGGGCAGAGCTTCGCGAATCTTCGGCAATACATCCGCCTCCAGCTGTGCGCGCACCTCTTCGAGGGACACATCTTCCGGCGGTACTATATTCAGTGTAATAGTGCGCCGACCATCGACCCGGCGCAAACTGCCCGGCCCCACAGTCCGCTCCACACTGGCCAGCTGACTGAGCGGCACCACTTCCCCACGGGGCGTTACCAACGGCGTATTTTGCAGTTGTTCGGGAGTACTCCAGGGCTGCGCTTTAAAAATAATATCCAGGCGCTTTTCACCGTCAAAATACTCGCCAACATAGAGACCATTGCCCAGCGTTCGAACCAGTCCTCCCATATCCTGGCGATTCCAACCCTGCTCCAGCATTGCGCGATCATTGGGGCGCACTGTCAATTCAGGTTCTGATAAAGATAAGCCTGGGTTGGTCTGCACCGGCGTTCCCGGCATCACCTCTTCAACAACCTCAACCCCAAGGGCAGCCGCACGCATCAATGCTTCGGCATCACGGGATTGCAGATGTAAAGCAATGTTGCGGTCACCACCGAATTGGCCAAACAGATTACCCCGCGCGGCGAATCCCTGGAAATCAGGAATATCCACCAGGATTTCTTCCCGCAGGATTCTCTCCATCTCCTTGGCTTGATCCATATCCTTAACCCGCACTCCCATAGTGCCGCCATTGGGCCAGGTGATCACGTAGTAGTTCTTCAGGGCTGGTTCGCGCTCACCACTCATGTAGGGTGCCATGCGCTTATCCAACTCGTTGACGATTTCTGTTTCTAAAGTTTTGGTATTAGTGGATGCAGGGAAATTCATCCACACATCGACTGCATCCCTTTTTACCGGCGGTAAATAATCCAGGTTTGGTAAGAATAAATAAGTCGCAGCCATGGGCATTAATAAAAGCCCCCCGATCACCTGCCAACGGCGGGCCCTGGTACTCGTCAAAGCCATTACCCGCGCAGTTATTTTTTCCCACACTCGGGAGAGGCGGTCTTCAGTAGAGATAGAGGGTAGCCACAGACGCGCAGCCAGGGGAACCACGGCCACCGCAACCAACAGGGAAAACACCACAGCCACAGCAATAGTCAGGGCCAGGTCACCGAAGACCTGCCCTTCGACGCTGTTAAGGAAAAATACCGGTAGGAATATCGCAACGGTTGTCGCAGTACTGGCCAACAGTGCACCCCACACCTGGCCCGCACCCTGCTCCGCAGCCTCCTCTGCCCCCCGACCTTTTTCTCTCAGGCGCACAATATTTTCCAACACTACTATCGCAGCATCGAGCACCATACCGGTAGCAAAGGCCAGTCCCGCCAGAGAAATTACATTCACGCTGCGGCCTGCAGCTGACAGCACCACAAAGGTCGAAAGTAATGAAATTGGAATCGCTGCGGCAACGATCAAGGTCGCACGCATGCGCCGCATAAACCACCAGAGCACTCCGACAGCTAATACGATACCTAAAATCATATTACCGCCGAGCAAGTTTAAAGCCCGGTAAACAAACACCGATGCATCGAATGATTGCACCAGCACAAGCTGCTCAGCTTTCAATTTAGTTTCATTCAGCTCAGCAACTTTTTGCTTAACCCGCTCCAAAGTAGCCAGCATATTAGCATTGTTGGTACGGTTAATACGGAGAGAAACTGCCGGGTTGCCATTCTGCGTGGTGACACCGCGGGACTCGGAAGGCCCCACCTTGACCTCGGCAATATCGCCCAGGCGCACCGGCTGCCCATTGCGCCATTCCAACACTAATTCGGATAAGTCTTTCGGTTCATACTCGCCGACAAAGCGCAGGGTATAGCGACGCCGCCCCACGTCGGTAAATCCGCCGGAGACATCCCTGGCAGACGCCAGCTGCCGACTCACCGCCGGCAACTCTACTCCCAGTTCGGCTGCTTTCCAGGGATCAAAAACAATCTGTAACTCTTCCTGTGCCGCACTCCCAGACTGGGCCTGGACACTGGCAACCCCGGGCACCGACTCCAACTCCGGGCGCAGTACATCTTCGATCAGGCCAGCGTAGTCATCCAGGTTATTCTGGTTATCAGGTAATTTTTGCAGAAAGAAATAGGTCAGTGCTGTGGCATCGCCACCCCAGCCACCCAGCATTACTCGCGGTGGCTCCGCATCCCGGGGCAATGGCGGCAGGCTGCTCATACGACTGATAACATCAATCAGCACCTTGTTCATATCGGTGCCCATGGCAAATTCCAGATTTGCCCAGGCGCCACCGCGACCGGCGTTGACTTGCATCATTTCCAGACCGGTGAGGCCCTGTAATACGGATTCGATCGGCTCGACAATTTCCGCCTCCACCTCTTTCGGTGCAGCCGCTCTCCAGCCTGCCTGGATAGCGATACGAGGATTGTCGATATCGGGGAAAAGTTGAACCGGCAGCTGGCTGGCGAGGAAAGCTCCAAGCAGAACAGCCATAACCACTGCGACCCCCGCAGCAGCGGGATTTTTTAAAGCGGCGCGTGTTAATGCCATTACTTCAGCCCCAGTTTTTTATTGGGACTGAAGGCTAGCGGAATATGAATTCCTTACAAGGCAATTGCGACTAGTTGCCAGGAAAATTCGATCAGGCCATGAAGAGCCCGTTTATTCGCCGGAAATAAAATACAAATTCACAAAATGAAATCCATGTATTTAGAGGCAGCGCTATAGCTGAAAAACCCAGCTGCTTTGCTGCCTCAACCGAGAGCCATATAAAAGTTATGAATCAGAGGAAGTGCTGGACTTTATTTTTATAGCTGCGGCTCATTTTTAAACATTCACCGCTATCTAACACCAGATGGTATTCGCCATTAATATGGGCACGTATTTCCCTTACCCGACTTAAATTGACGATGGTTGAACGGTGTATGCGCTGGAAAAGTTTCGGGTCCAACTGCTGCTCCAGTTCTTTCATGGTGATACGCATCACATGGGTCTCACCCCGAGCGTGAACGCACATATAATCACCGGCAGCATCGATCCAGTCGATTTCACTGGAGGGCACCAAAGTTATTTTGCCCGCATCTTTCACTGCAATTTTGTCCGGATAGGCACTGCCGGCAAATTGCCCGCTAACCAGCTTCTGCTCCAGCACCTCAGGGGATTCCTTGGTCAAATCGGCAACAGCTTCAAGTAATTGCTCTCGTTGGTTAGCGATATCAGCGTTAGCTCTCTGTTCCCTGACTCGGGTAAGAGCCAACTCCAAGCGCTCTTCTTCGATGGGTTTTAATACGTAGTCCACCGCATTGATTTCAAAAGCCTCTACCGCATACTGGTCGTAGGCCGTGACAAAAACGACATGAGGTAGAGAGTCCACCGGAATCAACTGAACCAGTTGCAAACCGTTTACGCCAGGCATCTGGATATCCACAAATGCTACATCGGGCTTCAGCTCCAGTATTTTGTCTAACGCATCGCGACCATTGCCGCTCTCTGCAACCACCTCGATATTAGCCATCTGCTCCAGGCGCAGCCGCAAACCGCGACGAGCCAGGGGTTCATCATCGACAACGATCGCCCTCAGGGTCTCTACTCCACTCATCTCTTTATTCCTGTTCAAAGGGAATACGAATATTTACCGACAAGCCCCCTTCTGGGCGGTTGCGGAAACGCACTCTCTGGTCATCGCCATAAAGGGCCTTAAGGCGCTCACAGGTATTGCGAATACCCACTCCGTAGCCTTTGCCAATCAGGCGCAGCTCCTCTTCCGACATGCCGGGGCCGTTATCGCTGACCTCCAATAACAATTCGCCGGCGAAAACCCGTGACTTGATGCCAATCTCACCGCCCCACTCCAGCTGTGAAATCCCGTATTTGATCGCGTTTTCAACCAGCGGTTGCAGTAGCAGGCTCGGCACCAGAGCCTGGGGCGACTCCCCCTGTAAATCCAGGTTCACCCCTAAACGATCGGCGAAGCGTACCTTCTCAATGTCCAGATACAACATCAGCGCCTCAACTTCCTTCGCCAAGGTGACCTTCTGCATAGGGTCATTATCCAGAGAGTGGCGCAAGAATTGGGACAGGCGCGTCACCATATTGTTGGCCGTACGCCCGTCATTATCGAGGATCAAAGTAGAAATTGCGTTGAGCGTATTAAACAGGAAGTGCGGATTTAACTGGTAGCGCAGCATTTTCAATTGAGCCTGGTGCGCCATTGATTCCGCCCGCAGCGCCTTCTCCTGCTGGGCCTGAGAGGAGCGGTAATATTTGATGCCGTAATAGAGCGCCGCCCAGGTCATCAGGATCAGAAATGAATAGGTGAACCAGTAGATAGCCAGGAGTGCCGGGTGCTCATCACCGTCGTGACCATAAAGCCACAGGGAGCCGGCGAATTTAATTGCTGCCCAAATCACTGCCGCCATTACCACCAGCAGTAAAGAGCCTAGCAATCTCAGTGCCGGAGGCTTACTCCACAAGCGGTGAAAACCCAAGCGCATGCTCTCGCTGAGAACAACCCCCGCTGTAGTGGCAACTATGATGTAGCCAGAGTGAATCCAGTGATCATTCACCCAGAAAAAACTGCCTACAAAGGTCAACAGCGTATAGCCCCCCCAACCAGAGAGCTGCAGGGCCCAGTACTGTGAGCGACGACTGGCCAGCTTCTGTGAGAGCCACTGAAGTGTTTTGCTTCCCATAATCTCCCGCTTATTGGGTAAAAATCTATGCGCCGATTTGACACTAATCGGCAGCTTCATACTAAATGGCGTCGAAAGCCGGCGAAACACCAACCGGCGCAGCAAAGAGACAAACTGCCGCATGACCTACTGGTTATTTAAATCTGAGCCCGATGAATACAGCCTCCAGGACCTCGCTGCCGAATCCAGCGGTTGCGGTAGCTGGGATGGTATCCGCAATTATCAGGCACGCAATTTTTTGCGCGATAAGGTGAAGGAAGGAGATGGCGTGCTGTTTTATCACAGTGCCTGTAAGGTGCCGGCAGTTGTGGGCACCGCTGTAGTGGTTCGCTCTGCCTACCCCGATCCGGCCCAGTTCGACCCGGAAAGCAAGTACTTTGACCCCAAGGCCAGCGAGGATAAACCGCGCTGGTACTGCGTGGATATTCGCTGGCGAAGTGAGTTCCAACGGCCGGTGCCCCTCGCAGAAATCAAGGGCATCCCCCAATTGGCTGAGATGGTGCTGGTAAAACAGGGGCGCCTGTCTATCCAGCCAGTTTCCGGTGACGAATGGCAGCTACTCCAGCACTTGGGAAGCTCCACGCCGCGCTAAACGATACCTTTTGTCTGGGCGATATACAGGCTCAGCAACGATAGCAAGGTCAATAACGCTAACAAGCCGAGTAATAGTACCCAGGGGCGGAAAGGCTTGCGTTCGACACTGTTGATGCCGGACTGCAGGTATTTATCGACCTTGGCTTGGTCTTCATCGGAGAGTTTCTTTTCGGAGGGATCTAACATGGGCACTTTCGCTCGTTATTTTTGTGCCCTGAGTTTAGGAGAAAGCTTTCTACAGCTCCACAAAAAAGCCCCGCATAGCGGGGCTTTTTAACACTTTCGCAGGGAGCTGTTAGAACAGCTCTTCCTCCAAGTCCATCAAGCTAGCGCTACCTGCATTGACACTGCCGGCCAATGCCTGGGTGCGTGGCAACAGGCGAGCAAAGTAGAAGCGCGCTGTCTTTATCTGGCCGCTGTAGAAGCTATCCGCTTCCGCTTTCGGCAGCGCCGCAGACACAATTTTCGCCCACATAAAGGCGTAAGCGACGTAGCCGAACAGGTGCAGGTACTCTACAGAGGCAGCACCCGGTGCGTGGGGGTCTTGCTGAGTGGCGGCAACCATATTCTCAGTTGCTTCACGCAGGCGTTGCATCTCTGCGATAAGCGGCTGGATAAACTCTGCCATTTCCTCTCGATCAATCTGGGCATCGATAAAGCCCTGTACATCTGCAGCAAACAATTCGAATAGAGCACCGCCAGTGGCTACAGTCTTGCGGCCCACCAGATCCAGAGCCTGGATACCATTGGTTCCTTCATAGATCTGGGTAATACGCACATCGCGCACCAACTGTTCCTGGCCCCATTCGCGGATATAACCGTGGCCACCGAAGACCTGCTGACCGAGGATGGTGCAATCCAATCCCATATCGGTAGTAAAGGCTTTGGCTACCGGGGTCAGCAAGGCAACCATATTCTCCGCGTTCTTTTTCTCTTCACCCTCGCCGAACTTGGAAATATCCAACCACTTGGCCACGTAAGTGGACAGAGCGCGGCCGCCGTTCACCAAGGCTTTTTGGGTGAGCAGCATACGGCGCACATCCGGGTGCACAATGATGGGGTCTGCGGCTTTCTCCGGCTGCTTGGCGCCCGCTGGAGAACGGCTTTGGATACGGTCGCGAGCGTATTCAACAGCATTTTGATAGGAGCGATCTGAGGCGCCGAGGCCCTGGATACCGACACCCAGACGCTCGTAGTTCATCATGGTAAACATGGCCGCGAGTCCTTTGTTCTCCTCGCCGACCAGCCAGCCCTGCGCGCCGTCGAAGTTCATCGCACAGGTAGCCGAGGCCTTGATACCCATTTTGTGCTCGATTGAGCCACAGTTCACATCGTTGTGTTCGCCGATGCTGTTGTCTTCGTTCACCTTGTATTTGGGCACCAAGAACAGCGAAATGCCTCTCGGCCCCTTGGGTGCGTCCGGCAATTTTGCTAATACCAGGTGGATAATATTTTCGGACAGATCCTGGTCACCGCCGGTGATAAAGATCTTGCTGCCGCTAATGCTAAAGCTGCCATCGCCACGGGGCTCGGCCTTGGTGCGGATAATACCCAGGTCTGTACCGGCGTGAGGCTCGGTAAGGCCCATGGCACCAGCCCAGGTTCCCTCATACATCTTGGGCAGGTATTTTTCTTTCAGCGCACCACTGGCGTGGGCATCAATTGCCAGGCAGGCGCCGTTAGTCAGAACCGGGTAGAGTGCAAAAGAGATATTTGAAGCATTGATCATCTCCTCAACCTGAGCGCCCAGCATTTTCGGCATACCCATGCCGCCGTATTCCGGGTTGCCCAGCAGTCCACCCCAACCACCTTCACAGAAGGTGGCATAGGCTTCTTTAAAGCCTTTCGGCGTGGTCACCACACCGTCATTCCACTGGCAACCCTCTTCGTCGCCAGTGCGATTGATCGGATCCAGGGTGTTGGCAGCCAGCTTGGCCATCTCTTCGAGAATCGCATCTGCGGTCTCACGATCTACCGCTCCAGCCAACCCGGGCAATTCCGCCCAGAGTTTTTCCGCAGCAAATACCTCGTGAAGTAGGAAGTTCATCTCCCTTAGTGGCGCCTTATAGTCGGCCATGCTCCCGGTCCTCATTCAAGTGTTTCAAACGCTCGTTTGAATCTAGGGCCGAAGCGCCCTAATGTCAACAGTCTCGGGCTTTGAGGAACCTGACAAGCACTCAGTTCTAAAGAGTGGGAACAATCTGTTGAATGGGTGCTGTACCGCTCACTAGAGCCGGCTGAAAAAACTGCTGCTAGTCTACATTGGCGCTCCTTCGCAGTAGAACGCTGACGAGTTCGGCTAACTTATCCTCAGCTAATAGTGGAATCTCATCACTGGGTACAAATGAATAGGGCTCATCTGCATATCGCGGGATGATTTGCACATGCATGTGATCTTCAGACTGGCCTGCGGACACTCCGGAATTGCAGAATGTATGAATACCATCTGGCTGAAATGCCTCTCGCAGAATATCAACACCCGTTAGGATCAAATTGCTGACATCTGATAAAACTACCGAGTCACAAGCGGTAAAATGATTCGTGTGCAAAGAAGGGATTACTAACAATGCGCCTTTACTGCGCTGCCTCGGATTTACCGCCAGGCAAGCGTGCTTCATCTCCTTTACCAGCGGAACATTCGAATGCATCAGTGTACATAGCGGGCACGGCCTTCGAACTCGAAACGTATAAGGCACAGCAAACTCAATACAAGTTATGATCGTTTTATAATAGGGGCTATTTCGAGCAATTGAGAGCACCGCGTAGACGTGCAGCTTCCTTCGCCCTCTCCGGCGAACTCCATTGCGGACACGAAAAAATATCCGTATAGCGATATTTTCTACCCGCTTTCCTGTCACTCCTGGGGACAATCTCCCAAACTAAGTGAAGATAGGATCGCCCCGTAATTTCCCCCCAATCACACCAGACATTGGTGCCATCCGGATCATAGAGGTTTTCTACTGCAAAAGTAGACTCCCTGACACACTTAAATAGATCGCGGAACTCACTCTGATTGAATGTGGAAAAATCCGTATGATAGACGTGAGGCACCACCACCACATTCCCCCTAATTCTCGGCCGTATCGGTATTAGTGCGGTCGCAACATCATTTTGGCAGACAATAAATTGCGACCTCTCCCCCGGGGTACTCAAGCAATAACCGCATGGGCATCCCTGTTTTGATAAAAGTAAGTTAGACAATTGTGATACGGGCCTCACTACCTTTCATTACACAAACATTAGCCAAAACACCGATTGGCAAAGTCAACATGGGATCTGTGTGCCCAAAGCTTAGATTCGCCACTATTGGAAAGTCGAAATCCGCACAAGCCTCAAGAACCGTATCTTTTAGCGTGACGCCGGCTATATCAGTGCAATATGGAGAGCGTCCAATAAGCATACCTCTAACGTGAGAGAGTATCCCTGATTGACGCAGATGGGTAAGGGCACGACGAACCCTCTCTAGTCGCGCTTCTTCAGCATGGGCCTCCCAGAAAAAAATAATATCTGAGGGGATATTAAGATATGGCGTACCCACAAGCATATTTAGCGTCTCTATATTCCCTCCAAACAATATCCCCTCACCCAGCCCTTCTCGATAAACTATTCGGTGACTGTCTTTTCCCATCAAACGACGCCGTTGCGGACTTTCACCCCAGTCAGTAAATTCACGAGTCCATGCAGCAGGATCTCTTAGCTCTGTCAAGGTCTCATTATTACCGATGGCAGAAAAAAGGTTCTCGATCGTAAAAGCAAAAGGCTGAGGGTATTCGCCAAACTGGGGTAACAGCGTGGGGCCAAAATAAGTAGTCCATCCACTCAAACTAAAAATACCTAAAATCAAGGCTGTCGCATCGCTGTTGCCAATTAACACTTTGGGGTATCGGCAAACAATATCTCGATTCAAGTGTTCTAATATTTCAGCTGAGTTGAATCCTCCAATTGAACACATGATTCCCGCAATCGAGTGATCGAGTAATAAACTCTCAAACGCCTGAGCCCGCTCCAATGCAGTCCCTGCCGTAAATCCTCTTGAAAAGCACACCTGCTCCGGCAGTACAACCTTTGTATTCAAGGTTCGCTCCAAGGCTTTGACGCTCCGAATTAATCGGTCAGGATATTCACTTGCTACATTTGAAGAGGGTGAATATATTGCTATCGCCTTTCCCGGTATTAACTTAGGATAAAACCTGTTATTCATATTGATAGCGTGAACTTTTCATTTCGAACATTGTTTCTCTGGGCTTATGCCCAGAGCGCCCAAAGTTTACCGACATTGCATCATTATTCAGGCCAGTCAATGGTTAGCCCCTGCCGTCGTAACACATCAACAAGCTGATTATATTTTTGCTCCTCTAGTAACAAATCAGACTTTCCTATTTCATTAACCGCTCGCAGGAAAATTTGATGAAGGCTAGCTTGACTCAAATAAAGATCCTCAGGCTTCAAAGTACGAGGGTGAGTGTTATGAAGTTGTTCTACCCAGTCGGTCGGCAATCGCTGCTCTAATCGCCGATCCCCCTGTAATTTAACACCTGTAGCCTGTTGAATAAGTGGGATAATGGCATGTTTACGTGTAAAGGCGAGAGAGTCACAAGCAGCCAGACTCTCACCTCTTTTAATTTTTGCAAATGTATACCAAAGCCATCCACAATAACGAGGAATAATATCCTGCACTGACATTGATTCCGTATCAGGCATGGTGTTTTGGTTGATAGGAATATCTTTACGCAAGACGATGAATGGTTCTTGGATACAGCAGGGAGGATCTGCACAATACAAAAAACTTATATCTAACTTTACAATCCAGTCATCTTGTCGAGTATAGAAAACAAGTAAATTTGGGATTCCCGCATGCACAGCAGAGAATGTCACGCAAATATTAAAATACCGGGTGAACATCTGCTCAAATTCAGCTCTGGCCCTATTGAGTGGATTAGTCGACTCATAGACTGCCGTGATATCCAAATCACTAAAAGCATCGGCTTCACCAGATGCGATGCTTCCACCTATAGTTATAGTCACTGGTGCATCTTGTTGATTTGCCCATGAATTGATAAATGAAAGTATGGGGTGTAAGTGCTGAGGTACTCTATCTTCAGCTAATCCCAGTGAGCTAATTCTTACCTGATTAGAAATATTGTAACTTGAAGGGTCCCTATCGAAAGAACTCATGGTGACAATTCAAATCCATTTCTACGAGGTAATATCTGGAGATCCCGAATATCATCGTGTTGGAGCACCCACATCAAAAATCGCTCAACACCCATGCCAAATCCAGCCGTTCTCAATGGGTAAACCCGCTTCATATTCGTATACCACTTATAGGATTCTGGATTTACCCCATGTACCTTCATAGCTGTGAGAACGGCCAGATCGTCAACATGTCTCTCACCACAACCAACCACTTCGCCACATCCAAATAAGAGATCACTATTTAATGCGCTATAGCCGTTTTTATCCATGGCTTGATAAAAAGGAACAATTCCATGGTCCCACTTGGTAACCCAAACAAAGGGGCCAATAGTTCTGATAAGCTCTCGCTCTCCCGCTCTAGTAAGATTTCGCCCGTAATCCGTTTTATCGATAAACTCCGGCTTGTCCTGAAGAAGCTTGGCGGCTTCATCAAAAGTAACAGAATTAAAAGTTAAATCTCCGTTTGCCACTGACTCTAAGTGACTTAAGCTGCCGATTGCTCGTGTAATTGACTCAGCTTGCTCCCTAAGTATCGCTTCGCAAAGCACACGGATATATCCTTCAGCCAAAGACATAGCCTCATCCAAGTCGCCACTAATTTCTACCTCGCTGTGCATAAACTGACAGAGATGTGTAGCGTCCCAGTCCTCCCCACGAAATGACGGCATTAGATAATAAGCGCCCCGAGGCTTCATTCGACAACACAACTCAAGCTGAAACTGCATGGAGTCGGCTAGATATGTTTCCTGACCATTTAATTGAATACTCACAGGAATTGAATCACTGCCCAGCCCAACTGGGCTCGAAATACTACCAGTCGTAACAGGTAAGTGAACGGTTCCAATTCCCTGGCCTCGCCAGAACATTGCTGTCTCTCGAGTAAGTATGTCTTGCAAATCTACCAGCAAGTTAAACCAAGAATTATTTGCTAGTTTCAAGTATCTGCTGGGATCTTCAAGAATCGGTGGTTGCCAGCCATTTGTATGCTCATTCGTAGTCAATTTCCCAACCCCAATCAAAGAGATATCCCCATAAGAATATATCCATCTACTTTTTACTGCTGGACGATACAAATTTTTGGTGCGCGTTTTGTTTCCCCCTTTAATAAATCAATAACGCAAATCCAATAACTGCAATAACCGAGTTAGGAAATAATGAAAAATTAGAGAAAATCACGCCAGCTTTATCCGAATAACTACATAGACTATAAATTAAACATTGTCATGAATATTCTTGCAAAAAGCTTCTCAATTAACGATGAAGAATCAAACCTGTATCCTTTTGGTTGATCTCGAATGTACTTGTGATAACGAGCCGCCCCTCCCTCCAGAAGAAGCCGAAACCATAGAGTTGGGTGCGATAGTGGGAAGTTTGACACAAAAAGCTTTTGTTCAATTAGATGAAAGGCAGCTATACGTAAAACCCTTTCTTCACAGGAAATTGACACTATTTTGTACCGAATTAACGGGTATTACTCAGGAGCAGGTTGATAAGGCCTCGTTGTTACCCGGGGTACTGGATAAATTCAAAGATTGGCTTTCCAACTATGAATTAGCCGCATGGGGCAGCTGGGGAAATTTTGATGCATGGCAATTGCGCATGGAAACAGGCAGAAAGGAAATAGCAAACCCCTTACAGTACCTGCCTCACATTAATGTGAAGCAAATATTCGCTGACAATAAAGGACACCGCGTCAACCTAGCCAAGGCTATTAAACTATCGGGGCTTACATTTAGTGGGCGACTGCATTCCGGTATCGATGACACACGAAATATCGCCCAACTTCTGGAAAATGATATCGCCCTACGAACTAGCTTTTTAAATCAGATATAATCAGGCCTAGTAATATCACCTTGTAAGGACAGCATTTTGCGCCTTCTCCTTATCCTACCGCCCCATCAGTGATCGGCTTGGGCAATTAACCCATCGATATCCAGGTACTGGGCAGCATTGCGATAGTTCGCGGCGCTATCGAATGGAAGAGAGCCTAGAAGAGGAGCCGGCAGTAGAGCCTTAAGGGTATGCAGATTCTCCTCTGCGCGAGCCATACCCTCACCACGTACAAAGTTGGCTACCCAACCCACTAACGGAAGCCCATCACGGCGGATTGCCTCTACTGTGAGTAATGCATGGTTGATACAGCCAAGTTGCATGCCCACCACGAGTATGACCGGTAGGTTTAGTTCCCGGGGCAACTGGGACAGAAAGCTTCTTGGGCCCAACGGGGTGCGCCAGCCACCAGCACCTTCGATCAAAACCAGGTCGGCCCCTGCAGACATCACTCCCCGACAGACGCCAGCCATCCGCGCAACATTTAACTGCTTACCCACCTCTGCGGCCGCTATATGCGGAGCAATAGCGGGCTCCAGGGCAAAGGGGTTTACTTGCTGGTAAGGCAGCTTCAGAGTCATCGCTTCCTGGAGCAAAAGGGCATCTTCATTGCGCAGGCCATCATCCGTGTGCTCACATCCAGATGCCACAGGCTTCACTGCCGCCGTTTGCAAGCCTGCCTCCGCCGCTGCCGATAGCAGTGCGGCGCTCACATATGTCTTGCCGACCTCGGTGTCAGTACCGGCGATAAAATAGGTTTTTGCCAAGGCCTAACCCCCTCCTCCAATAAAAGTTAACTTTTTTCATAACGTGACTTTTCACGCCACTCAGATGGTGATAAATTAACCCGGTAGCGCAAATTTTGAACAAATCAGGCCGTACATCGATAAGAAGGCACGGGGTTGCGCTCACACAATAACCCCCTTTTAAAGGGGACAGACAGCAGGGATGCGGTGTCATTGCGAAATAACCGACAACTACCCGAACTGCTTAAAGACCATGCGATACCTGACCTTTGCCCTGCTCCTGCTGGTGCCAATCTTTGCTTCAGCGAAAGTTGATCCCGTTGACCACGTCGTAGTTTATAAGTCCAAGAAACTCATGCAGCTGATACGGGACGGCCGTGTCGTGAAAAGCTATACCGTGTCTTTTGGCGATAACCCCAGGGGACACAAGGTTCGCCAGGGGGACGAGCGCACCCCTGAAGGCCGCTACACACTGGACTGGAAGAATCCCAACAGCCGTTTTTACCGTTCAATCCACGTGTCCTATCCCAACAAGCAGGACCGTGCACGGGCAGCCAAAATGGGGGTCAGTCCCGGCGGTGACATTATGATCCACGGTATCAAGCCCCAGTGGTCCTATATGGAAAAACACCTGCGCCGCACCAACTGGACCGATGGCTGTATCGCCGTGGCCTCCAATCGCGAAATGGACGAAATCTGGGCTCTGGTGAAGACGCCAATCCCTATCGACATCTACCCCTGATCTCTTCAATCTTGCACCCGGCTCCCTGCGTTGCGATAGGCGCAGGTCAGCCGGATTTTTTTGCCCTGCAAGCGGTGAGATTCATATAGATCACCTCGTAAGTTACCGGCAATCCACGCTCTTCCCGCTTATTCTCATAGGCCACGGACAAGTGCTGCAGTTTGCGGCGACCTGTCATACCTTTATCCGCCGCCCGGTTAATATTGTGTGCACCCACTCCCTTAAGCTCCCGCATCAACTGGCGCAGGCTATCAAAGTGCAGTAGGCGCAATTCATCCGTAACCAATCCGCTGAGGTCACTGTGCAGTGCCGCTTCACGCCATTGCTCGGCGGGCAGGAACTGATTGACATGTACACCCCCATCCACTTGAGCCCAACTCTGTTTCAATTCCACCAGGGTTTTAGGGCCAAGGGTGGCAACCAGGCACCGCCCTTCAGGGGCCAGTATTCGCTGCAACTCAGCAAACAATTGCGGCAGGCGGTAGCACCATTGCAGCGCCATACTTGAAAACACCAAATCAATACTACCCGCCGCCAGGGGTAACTGCTCGGCATCGGCCGCAACGTAACCATCAGCTTCGGGTCTTTGCGTCCGGGCAAATTTCAGCATCCCCTCCGCCAGATCCAGGGCAATAATTTGCGCCTTAGGAAAATGCCGCCGCAACAGTTCAGTACCGAATCCGGTGCCACTGCCCAAATCGAGGATTGTGCGGGGTGCCCAGCTGTCATCGGCTTGGGCCAACAGTTGCCGGCAGACTGCCCGCTGCAGATGGGCGCAATCATCGTAGCCCTGTGCTGCCCGGGTAAAAGAGCGAGCTACCGCAGCCTTATCAAACGGCTCAGCCGGGGGGGGGCCAATAGGCCCCAGAAACTCGAATAGATATTCAGCGACGATATCAGCCTTGGTGCAATGGGGTAAATGGCCCGTCTCGGGTATGACTTTAATAGTGCCCCCACACGCCTCAATGGACCGAGCAGCCTCAATGGGAACCAGGGCATCCCTGTCACCAAACAGGTGCCGTGCGGGCACGGACAGACGTTCCAGGTATTGGCGGTTATCCAACTCTGCCAGACAGCACAATGCTCCCCGCCAGGCATCACTATTTATTTGAGGTTTTTGTGCCTTAAGGTCTTTAAGCAAAGAGCGCATGGCGCTATCACCCCTTGCCTGTAGTGAGCAAAATCGCTCCCAGGTACTCTCCGGAGATGATGTAAAAGCATCGAAAAATGCCTTGAAAGTGCTCTCGGCCATGCCCGGCCAGCCATCTCGCTCCACAAAGCAGGCATTGGCAGCTATGGTCATTAACCCCAGAACTTTGTCCTGCTTCGCTATAGAAGCCAGGCGAACAGCAAGCATACCGCCGAGGGAGTGGCCAACCAGGATACAGCGAGGGGGAAGTTGCTGGTAAAGCTTCTGCAGCAAAGCTTCTAGTGGGGGCCAGTCCTCAGCACCTTGTGTAGTAAATCCAGGTAACTCAATACAGTGGAGTTGCACTTCTGGACGACGCGCCAGGGATTCTATAAGCGGCCGCCAAAGGTCTGCACTCCCGCCCCACCCATGCAGGAAAACCAAGTGTTCAACCCGTGTCACTTATCCAGTACCCCTGCGTCCTGCAAAATCTGCTGCAGCGCGCCTAGTAGCTCATCAATATCCTCGGCCCGGTGAGCCGCGCTCAGGGTAATGCGCAAGCGCGCAGTGCCCGGCGGCACTGTAGGCGGGCGAATGGCACCCACCAGGAACCCGCGCTCCTGCAATTCTCTGGCAACCGCCATCACAGTGTTTTCACAGCCCAACACCAGCGGCTGTATCGCACTGGCTGACGCCTGAAGAGGTAGACCGAGCTGTAGTGCCCCCCGGCGGAAATAAGCGATATTTACCCGCAAGCGCCCTTGTAACTGAGGCTCATCGCGAATCAATGCGATAGCAGCCAAGGCGCCGGCAGCCACTGCTGGCGTCATTCCGGTGGTATAGATATAGGGCCGCGCAAACTGGGTGAGGAAATCTATCAGTGACCGAGAGCCCGCAATAAAGGCACCGGCATTGCCAACCGCTTTCCCCAGGGTACCCATCACAACCGGGGCTTGTTCCTGGGACAGCCCCGCCAGGGCACAGCTGCCCGCCAGTGGGTATGCTTCGCTACCCATTACGCCAAAGCCGTGGGCCTCATCAACCATTAACCAGGCGTTGTATTGCTTACACAGAGTGGCAATCTCAGCCAGAGGGGCCAAATCACCATCCATGCTGTAAACGCCATCCACCGCTACTAAAGTAGCGCCACCCCGGCTAGTAGCGCGCTGCAATTGGCGTTCAAGGCCAGCGAGATCGTTATGGGCAAAGCGCAGACTGTTGGCGCCACTCAAACGGGCACCGTCAATCAGTGAGGCGTGATTAAGCCTGTCCGAAACAATATTGTCGGCTCGCCCCAGCAGGGCACAAATAGTGCCGATATTCGCCATGTAGCCACTCGAGAATATCAGCGCCGCTTCTCGCCCGGTTACCTCGGCGATGCACTGCTGCAAGCGGTGATGAATATCCAGGTGACCATTAACCAGGTGAGAGGCTGTGGCGCCTGCACCACACTCCGCTCCCGCCTTCTGTGCTGCGATGACTTCCTCGCGGCTGGCAAGCCCCAAGTAGTCGTTACTGCTAAATACCAGTAGCTCCCGCCCATCGACCCGGGCTCGCGGCCCGGGTGCACGATCGAGGGTTTTTAGCTCCCGGTACAGATTCTGCTGGCGGCGCTCGGCGAGGCGCTGTTGCAGGACTTCATTCAGGGTCATTTGGCCGCGTCGTAGAAGAGGGCATCATTTTGCTGTTCGGTGATCTGCGCGTTCAATTCCGCTTCCACTTCAGCCTCATCGGCGTACTGCTGATACTCTTCTGGCTTAATACCCAGGCGACTGAACAACTGCATATCTTCGTTAGCTTCCGGATTCGCGGTCGTCAGCAGTTTTTCACCGTAGAAAATAGAGTTGGCGCCGGCGAGGAAAGCCATTGCCTGCATCTCATCGCTCATCTGCTCGCGACCGGCGGATAGGCGCACATGGGATTTCGGCATCATGATACGGGCCACAGCAATACAGCGAATAAATTCGAAGGGGTCCAGGTCCTTTTGTTCTTCCAGCGGGGTACCTGCGACTTTTACCAGCATATTGATGGGCACTGATTCGGGGTGCTCCGGCAGGTTCGCCAATTGCATCAATAACCCGGCGCGATCTTTATCGCCTTCACCCATTCCCACAATGCCACCAGCACAGACCTTCATTCCCGCTGAGCGCACTCGCCCCAAGGTTTCCAGGCGATCCTGGTAAGTGCGAGTGGTAATAATCTCACCGTAATATTCCGGCGAAGTATCCAAATTGTGGTTGTAGTAATCGAGGCCTGCATCCGCCAACTCCTGGGCCTGATCATCATTTAACATGCCCAGGGTCATACAGGTTTCCATACCCAACGCCTTTACTTCACGTACCATCTGGGTCACGTAAGGCATGTCTTTTTTCTTGGGGGAGCGCCAGGCGGCCCCCATACAGAAGCGGGTAGCACCGCCGGCCTTAGCTGCCCTTGCCTCCTGCAACACCTTTTCAACCTTCATCAGTTTTTCCCGCTCCAGCCCGGTGTCATAGCGGGCACTTTGGGGACAGTAGGCACAGTCCTCAGGGCAAGCACCGGTCTTGATAGAGCAAAGGGTACTGACCTGTACCCGATTGGCGTCAAAATAAGCTCTGTGCACTTGCTGCGCGGTAAACATCAAGTCGCTAAACGGCATGGCGAAGAGGTCCAGTACCTGCTG
This sequence comes from Microbulbifer sp. ABM4_008, assembly GCF_056311705.1. Classification (NCBI taxonomy): domain Bacteria; kingdom Pseudomonadati; phylum Pseudomonadota; class Gammaproteobacteria; order Cellvibrionales; family Microbulbiferaceae; genus Microbulbifer; species Microbulbifer sp. ABM4_008. Next base: position 4,516,529 of record NZ_CM149970.1, read on the forward strand.
GCGGGTCCAGTCGTGGCGGATCTCTGCGGCGGGCATTTGCTGGGCGGCAGTCACAGGGCGTACTCTCTCTGTTGCTTATTAAAATCGGATACTCACAGCCTGTTAGCAGGCTCTAGCGGCATCGATCAGCGAGCTCTAATTCAGCGCCTGCCGTTCAATCCACCAGACTGGCCAGTTTAGCCACGGCCAAACCGCTGTCAACTCGGAAGAGACGATATGGTTTACAAGCTTTTCAGTAGAAAACTTGCCCAAAGTCTGGCCCGCTGCCTGCTGTGCGGCGGAGCATCGGGAGAGGTTGGAATCTGTTCTGCCTGCACTCAGGAACTACCGGCGCTAGGCCGTAGCTGCCGCTACTGCGCCCTACCCTTGGCGGCGGCAAAAGATAATATTTGCGCGGCCTGTTTACAGAGGCCACCCGCCTTAAAGAAGATCAGCGCTGCCTGGCAATACGCTTACCCGATCAACCACTTAATCCAACATTTCAAATACCACCGGGACCTGGCCGCCGGACACAGCCTTATACAGCTAGCTGCCCGCCAATTGGGGCCTCCAGAGGATATGCCTGACATACTTACCCCGGTTCCTCTGCACTGGCGTCGCTATTGGCAACGCGGTTACAACCAGGCTCAACTTATTGCCAGTGGGCTGGGGCAATACTGGTGCCTGCCAGTAGATCTGCAACTACTGCGCAAAACAACATCCACCAAAACCCAGTCTCAACTCAGCCGCAACCAACGGCTGAAAAACCTGTCTGACAGCTTTGCCGTGCGCGGAGAAATATCGGGTGCCCATATCGGCCTGGTAGACGATGTTGTAACCACGGGAGCGACCCTTGAAATCATCACTCGCCAGCTACTCACAGCCGGGGCAAAACAGGTCAGCGCCTTCGTTTTGGCCAGAACGCCATGACTGTTCGGCGCGACTACAAATAGACCCATAGTCACCCCAACGTCACAATAGCTTACCTTGCCGTTCTGGCGCCTCAGTCCCTCATCTGCCAGCACTGCTAAGGTTCTAACAGCGACTAAATTGCCCGCATTTCTGTTGTCGCGGGCCAGGAATTCAGCGATGAGTGAATACAAGTTGCCACGGGGCATTGTCATCAGCGGCACAGGCCTGTGGACCCCACCGGAATCTATTAGCAATGAAGAGTTGGTAGATGCCTATAACACCCATGCCGAGCAGTACAATCTTGAGCATGCTCAAGAGATTGAGGCCGGTGAGCGCGCGGCAAAACCTTTCTCTTCTGCAGAATTTATCGAGAAGGCCTCGGGCATCAAGAGCCGCTATGTGGTGACTCGCGATGGCATCCTTGATCCGAAGCGCATGCGCCCCCTTATTCCCGAGCGTGCAGATGACGAGCTAAGTGTTCAAGCCGAAATGGGCTTAAAGGCCGCCAGACTAGCCCTGGAGAAAGCCGATAAGCAGGCGTCTGACATTGATTTGGTCATTGTCGGTGCCTCCTATATGCAGCGCGCCTACCCCGCTATTGCTATTGAAATCCAAGGTGCACTGGGTATCGATGGTTTTGCCTTTGATATGGAAGTAGCCTGCTCCTCAGCTACCTTCTCACTTCAGCGTGCGGTGGATGCGATCTGCTCAGGCTCAGCCAAAACTGTACTGGTCATCAATGCCGAGCTGGCCTCACCACAAGTGGATTACACCGACCGAGACAGCCACTTTATCTTTGGCGATGTAGCCGTAGCCAGCATTATCGAGCGCAGAGAAACCTGTACTGTCGAAAGCGCCTGGGAAATTCTCGGCACCAAAGCGAAAACCGTTTTCTCCAACAATATCCGTTCGAACTTTGGCTACACCGCTCGCGCCGCCGATGTGGACCCTTTTGGTCCCGGTAAGTTGTTCCGCCAGAATGGCCGAAAGGTATTTAAAGAAGTTTGCCCCATGGCGGCATCTCATATTGAAGCCCATCTGCAAGAGACGGACACCGATCCTCACAGCGTGCGCCGCTACTGGCTCCATCAGGCCAATATCAATATGAACAACCTGATCGCCAAGAAGCTAATGGGTGACAATGCAAGCGTTGAACGCGCGCCCATCGTTCTGGACCGCTACGCCAACACGGCAAGTGCCGGTTCAGTTATCGCGTTTAATTTGCACAGCGATGACTTGCAGGTCGGCGACCGGGGAATTATCTGTTCCTTTGGCGCAGGCTATTCTATTGGCAGCTTGGTATTGGAAAAAATCTCCATTTAATTTTGAAATATTTTCGGAGTTCGGGAATAAATACTGAACTCCGAAACAACCACCAAAAAGACCCGTGGTTCTCACTACCACTGACATCAGGATTTTATTAACCGGCGACCTGGCCTTCACAAATATCTATTAAAACTATGCGCGATCCAGCCGCAGCGCGTAGCAACCATAAGCAGCGAAGCGCAGCAGAGCGAAATCAATCTCACCCTGCATAAAATATTCACTCACTTCTGTTTTTATTTGTTCGGGACCCACCAATTTCGCAGACACGATATGCTCTTCAGCGCTATAGGCGCGAAGCACTAGTGGCACACCACTCTTGAAATAATCTTCCGCATTATTATTTAGCGGGGGGAAGCTGTTCTGTGCTCTGAAGTCTTGTTCCGGCCCCGGCTGCGCCAGTACAAATACAGGCCCGTATTCCCGATAAGGACCGGCAAAAGAGAAAGGGCAGTAGCTCGCCAGGAGGATTTTCTCCCCCGGCCGTGCGCGCCGTCGCACATCACGACATGGCTCACCGCCCTTGGCGCTCAGCTGCCGTACCGGCTGCCCTAGATCATCTAGACCTGCTTGACGAACCTTTTCTAAAAAATCTTCGCGGATAGGTGTTACGGTAAAAGTCATGGCTAAGGTCACCCCACTTGCTAAAAGAGCGAGGTTACTGAACACCAAACGGCATCGCTGGCCAGATTCGGGCACGTCATTCCAAGCGAGTAGCGGTTATTTTTTTACGGACTCTTCAAGCTCACTCAGCAGACCTTCCGCCCAACTAATCCAGGTCTTTTCCGCCTCAATCCCCAAAAGCAGGGTTTGATGTGCCAACCAGTAGCGCTCCTGGAGCGCTGTATCACTCTTTAATACCCGCTCATTTTGCTCCTGGTAACTTTCCAGAGAGCTGCGATGTTGGCGCAGTTGGGCCTCCAGAGCATCTCGCATTTCATCCTTGCTCAGGTTGTGACCGGCGAACATACGCACCAGGAAAGGCTCGCGAATCTTCTGCGGCGCACTGGGCTGAGTAACCCAGTCACGCAGCTCGGCGCGACCTAGATCCGTGAGGCTATAGACCTTCTTGTCCGGCTTGCCTTCTTGGGCTTGCTCCTCACAGTCCAGCAGGCCCTCCTCATGTAACTTGTGCAGCTCGCGATACATTTGTTGATGGCTGGCACTCCAGAAGTGGGAGACGCTGCGCTCAAAGCGCCGCTTAAGGTCATAACCACTGCCGGGCTCAATATCCAGCAAGGTGAGAACGGCAAAGCGCAGGGACATGAAAACTCCAACTCATCTTATGCAAAGAGTTGCATATTAACCGGTGCCAGCCATTCGTGACCAGCTGCCAGATTTTCACAACAAGATAATTAGATTAATAAATAATTAAAAAATAGGACAAATGTATCGTTAGAAACTATCAGTCGAGATGTAAGGCTAGCTTTTATGCAAATTGTAGATATAATCGCCGGTCTGTCGCCAAAGTCGTTTAGGCGGCCACTGTCTACGAGGTTGTTTGCCCAATGTCCGCGCCCGCACTATCCCCATCCAGTCCAGATGCCCCAGATGAAAAGGCATCTGGTGCGCGCCGCTGGGACTTTATGCTGGACATCTTCGCCATGAATAGCTTCTCTTGGGCTGTAGCGATCCCCATCGAGCTGATTCTGGCGGGTATGAGTTGGAACGAACACCTGAAAGTTCGCCTGATGGCCCTGGTATTCAATACCCTTATCGCCCGTCCATTCAGTATGTATCGCAACTGGATTGTGAACCGTTTTGGGGGTGGCGGCTTTATCAATGCCTATCTGGTAGACACCTTTGTATTCCTCAGCTTCCAGTTCCCGCTATATATGGCCAATATGCGCCTCGGTGGGGCCAGCTGGGACGAAATTGCCACCGCCAGTATTACTTTTATGCTCATCGCGGGAGCTCTTGGCCGCCCCTACGGAATTTATCTCGACTGGGTGCGCCGAGTGTGGATTAATACGCTTGTCCCCCTGTGGAGCAAACGCGCTGCCTGAGGGGTCACCGATACTCGATTAGGCATTACGAGAGAGGAACATGACTGTGTTGACCGATAACGCCATTGAAAACAGTTCCATGACCGTTGGCGTGGTCGCCGGCACCCCCACAGATACCCGCTTCGGATTGAACTTCCTCGCCGCGCGCCAACTTCGTGGCGTGGGCCTGTCCCTATCTTCCTCTCCCCAGGCCCAGACTCAATTGCAGGCGCTGGAGCGCGACGCCCTTACCCAACAATTGATCGAAGCCATTGAGCAGCTGTACCAGGCCGGTGCAGAAGCGGCCATGATCTATTGCAACTCACTTTCCGGTGCTGTGGATATGACGGCGGTAAAAGCTGCCTCCCCCATTGAGGTGGTATCCCCTCTCGAGGTCTACGCTGAGCTTACCCAGCGCTATCGCAACTTTGGACTGCTGGCCGCCAACTGCCAGAGCTGCGCCAATATCGAGCGGGAAATACTCGAGCGCAATACAACCGCCAAAGTCATCGGTATTGGCAACTTGCAAATTGTGGAAGATATCGAGGACGGCCTCGCCGCAGAAATGATTGTTCGCCAACATGCCCTTGATGACTTGGTCGCGGCACTGGTGAAAAGCGGCGTACAGATCCTGATTTTGGGCTGCACCCATTTCGATTATTTTTATCGGGAACTGCTCGCACACTGCGATGGCATTCGCCTTTTCCTTCCCTCAGAGCGTATGTTGCAATTGCTGCAAGAGCGCATTCCCCAGGCTGCCTGAATACTATTTCCTCGCGACAGCTCCGGCGTAATTTGTTCTGAAGCTGTCGCTAAACTACCCATTCAACCTAGTAAATTGCTGCTAGATCCCTCTATGTAATCAGATGCAATCTGTGGATTAACTCCCTGCCAACAACCCGGCTACCCGATCCAAGGGCAGGGCAGACGGGGCTGGCGGGCTACTTCTCTATTGGTACGTTCACTGAAGCGCCTCTGCTGCCCCCACAGCAGAAGTAAAATTTTTCTTGTACCAAAAGCGGGCTTATTGCAGTATCAAAAATCTCCGATGTGCCTGGGTATCCATTACAACAAGTCGTATTAAAACCTTTTTGGACTGCAGGATTTAGTCCAATTTAAATAACGTTGGTTACAAGGATGATAGAAACCACTTTGTCTGGGGGAATTCCCTCTCGTCGCGTATTCTTGCGTGCCATATGCCTCGGCCTATTGGTCTCGGGTTCGGTATTTTTATCGAGTACTGCACAGGCCGATGTTATTACCACACTAAAAAGTCAGGTCCCGCTCTTTTGGATGGGAATACCTGCTGTGCTTCTACTGCTAATTTGTGCGTTTGCAATAAATAGGCAAGTTAAATTACGCCAATTAACCCTCGATACCAATGCCCGGCTTAAAAATTTGAGCAAGGAAAATAGCAATCTTTTCCAACAGGTACACAGTCGTAACAGCGAATTTATCGCACTGGAAAAACAACTTGCTGATGCTCTCAGTGAGCTGGAACAATTGCGCCAGGAGAAATCTGATCTCCTCACCATAACCCGGCACCATTTACAGCATCCGCTGGATACACTTCTCGGCACTTTGAATTTATTAGCTCGCAGCGAAGACAACAATACGCGCGCCCTGGTAGAAATCGGGAAAAGACAATTAAACAGCGCCCTTAAATCCCTGGAGAACTTACATCAGTGCGGTAATGTTGAGACAGTAGAATTAAAACTCCCCACTGAAAGCCATCGTGCGCCCGGCAAACAGCTCTCTGTTTTACTCGTTGAAAACAGTAAGCATGACTCCCTTCAACCCACCCTGGAAACCATGGGCCATAACGTACAGCGGGAGTGCAATGGGATCGATGGTAGCAGCGCTGCACTGCAAAAAAACTTCGATCTTATTTTGGCAGATACCCATCTTCCGTTGATGGATGGCGTTGAAGCAGTGCGGGAAATCCGCAGGGAGAGAGGTGCTGAACTACCTATTTTTGCCCTTTTACAAAATGCCAGCTCTGGCGATAAGGAGCGCTACCAGGCCAGAGGCTTTACCGGGGTATTGACCCACCCGATCGGCGACCGACAGCTGATGCAATTATTGAGCTGGGCTGTTCGCCGAAGCCAGGGCATTGCAGGCCCCCAGGGAGCAAAGCCCACTCGACTGCTGAATACCAATACCCTATTTCGCCTGCGGGATACATTGGACCACCATACGTTTGCCGAATTACTCAGCGAGCGCACCGCTACCCTGCCAAAACAAATAACGTCATTAACCAGCGCTATTACTGGACGCCACTGGCTTGATGCAGAACAGCAGGCACAAAGACTGGCTCGCTCAGCTATTGAGGTCGGCCTCGAAACAATAGCTTCTCGCTTGCGTACCCTGGCCGCAAACCTCTCTATCGATAGTGAAAGAGAACATTGTCGCCAACAGCGCACAGAGCTTTTACAGCTTATGCGCGAATCTGTGCGCCAGCTAAAGGCCTGGCGCGAGCGCAATGTTCACACTGAGTGGGCATTAAAATAGACTACCCTACTGTGCTCCGATTTCGAGCCACAGTACTCTTACTGGGAAATAATGGGGCGGAAAAGGCGTCTGCAATCCACCGCGCAAATAACACATCCCAGCGCAGCTAAGTTGAAATGCACTATTTGCACCACACTATATTGGAGTGAATAGTAGAGAGAACAAGTTATGTCAGAGCAGTATCCCGAACGCAGTCAGGAAGCCCGAGAACAAAGTGGGCGCGACCTGGCCATCATGGTTTACCTGATCCAGGCGATCAGCTTATTTACCGCAGTACCATTTTTTATCGGGGTATTAATCAACTACTTTAAGCGCAGCGATGTTCGCGGCACCCTGGCCGAGTCCCATTTCCGCTGGCAGATTCGCACCTTCTGGTTTTGGCTGCTGTGGACCATTGTTGGCTCCCTAACCATTTGGGTACTGGGGCTGGGCTACCTGATTCTGGCAATTAACTGGGTATGGGTAATCTATCGGGTTATTCGCGGCTGGCTGACACTTGTTGACCGGCGCCCAGCTTATTAATGGCAAATATTCTATTAGATGGGCCCAGTATCTTGGACCCATCTACTTCTCAGTAAGAAATGAATCCAAGATTCCCTGACTGAAATTACCGACTTTCACACCTCGTAAAAGACAAAAGCAGATTGACTAGCCAAAAGGCTGTACCAACTTTTCCTCATTTACTTTCTCAAGCCCTTATTCGCCAGAAGTTGCAGCTGCAACATTGCATGCTTCATCACAAAGTGTGCGAATATGCCTATCCGATTGACTTTCACCGCGTTGTTAACAGGGAGAAATAGATTCGTGAACCAGGACCAGAATGCCCCCTTGCGGGAAGATGTACGCCTGCTGGGTGAAGAGCTCGGCGCAGTATTGCGAAACCAAGTTGGCGAGCCACTATTTGATACCGTTGAGAATATTCGTCAGGCGGCCGTTGAAAGCCGCAGCAAAGGGGCGATGCAGGCCGATCACTTGCGAGAGCTACTCGACCCCCTGGATGATGCGACCCTATTGGAAGTTGCCCGGGCATTCAGCCAGTTTCTAAACCTTGCCAATATTGCCGAACAGCGCCATCGCGAGAGACTGCACCGCCAGCACCAGCGCTTTCCCGGAGATCCCGATACAGACCGCGGCCTGCGACAGGTACTGGCAGAGCTAAGCAAAGCGGGTAAGTCTCCCGAGGAAATCCACGGGACACTTAAAGAGTTATCCGTAGAACTGGTCCTAACCGCTCATCCCACCGAAGTGACACGCCGTACCCTAATTCGCAAATACGATCGAGTTGCAGACCTACTCAACACACTGGACAGGCCCGACCTGACCCCAGAAGAATCCCAGGATTTACGTCGCCACCTTCAAGAGCAGATTCTTTCTGCCTGGAGCACCGACGAGATCCGCCGCTCCAGGCCCACCCCGGTTGATGAAGCCAGGTGGGGCTTTGCCACCATCGAACAATCCCTGTGGCAGGCAGTTCCCAGAAGCATGCGGGAAATAGACAGTGAATTGGCCCTGGCCAAGCTGCCCCCATTACCGGTTGATTGGGTTCCCATCCACTTTGCCTCTTGGATGGGGGGAGATCGGGACGGCAACCCCAATGTCACCGCCAGCGTCACCCGGGAAGTCCTGCACCTAGCCCGCTGGATGGCCGCCGACCTCTATCTGCGCGATGTGGAAAACCTGCTCGCAGATTTGTCCATGCATCGCGCCAGCGAAGAACTATTACAGCGCACTGGCCCCAGCCACGAGCCCTATCGCCTGGTGCTGCGCCAGGTTCGCGACCGTCTCAAAATAACCCGGGAAAAAATGGAGGCCCGCATTGGTCGACGCGCAGAGCCTTCTGGCCTCGCGTTTACCAGCAGCGAGCAGCTGGCCGACGAGCTGCGACTGATCGACCGCTCCCTGCGCGCTGTGGGCCTCTCAGCCATCGCCGATGGCCAACTTAAAGATACCCTGAGGCGACTCAACTGCTTCGGCATCACTCTATTGCGTTTGGATATACGACAGGAATCCACCCGCCACGCTGACACCCTGGATGCCATTACCCGCTACCTGGGTATGGGCAATTACAGCAGTTGGAGCGAAGAGGAGAAGCAGGAGTTCCTGGTCTCTGAGCTGGACAGCCGCCGCCCACTGGTGGACGAGAGCTTTTACCGCAGTGATTTCTGTGACGAAGAGGTAAGTGAAGTCTTACAGACCTGCAAGGTCATTGCCGAACAGGGTCCCGAGGGATTAGGTGCCTACGTTATCTCAATGGCGACCACACCTTCCGATGTTCTCGCTGTAATGCTGCTGCAAAAAATTGCCGGGGTGCTGGTGCCAATGCGAGTGGTTCCCCTGTTTGAAACCCTCGACGATCTTGATGGTGCAGCTACCACTATGAGTACCCTGCTGAATATCCCCCTCTACAAGCAGCGTGTGCTCGATGGCCAGGAAGTGATGATCGGCTACTCGGACTCCGCCAAGGATGCTGGCTTCCTGGGCGCCGCCTGGGCACAGTACCGCACACAGGAAGCTCTCACCGGAATATTCCGCAACCACGGTATCCCCCTAACTCTGTTTCACGGCCGGGGCGGCTCCATATCCCGGGGCGGCTCGCCTACTCGTATGGCCCTGCTGTCGCAACCACCGGGATCAATAGCCGGGCGTATTCGCGTTACCGAACAGGGAGAAATGATTCGCTTCAAATACGGCCGTCCCTCTGTAGCCGCCTACAACCTGGAGCAGTATGTCGCCGCAACTCTGGAGGCGACACTGATGCCCCCGGCAGAGCCGCGTTCGGAGTGGCGCGCGGAGATGGACCGGCTCACGGAAGTCTCCGTCGGCAACTATCGGGAAGTCGTGCAGGATGACCCAGCCCTGGTGGCTTACTTGCGCACTGTCACCCCGGAAACCGAGCTGAGCCGCCTGGCCCTGGGCAGTCGCCCGGCAAGGCGTAAACCCGGTGGCGGTGTCGAATCACTGCGGGCGATTCCGTGGGTGTTTGCCTGGACCCAGATACGACTGATGTTACCGGCCTGGCTGGGCACTGGCGCCGCCTTGGAGAATGCCCTTAAGCACGCAGATGAAACCGATATTCTGCGGGATATGAGCCGTCAGTGGCCCTTTTTCCAAGGCGTTGTGGATATGCTAGAAATGGTACTGGCCAAGGCCGATCCCCGCGTTGCCTCCTGGTACGAAGAACGACTCACCCAGGATGCAGACCTAATCCAACTGGGTGTCAGTTTGAGAGAGCGACTGGCTCACACCGTAGAGGCCCTAAAACAGCTTACCGGGCGGGAGAGCTTGTTGGACAACAATCCCGTAATGCGCTGGTCCATCCGCGTGCGCGATCCCTACACTGACCCCTTGCACCTATTGCAGGCCGAGCTGATGGCACGTTTGCGCGAACGGGAAAGTGATGCAGTATTGGAAAGTGCGCTGATGGTCACTATCGCGGGGATTGCAGCGGGCATGCGCAATACGGGTTAAAAGACCCTGATACAGGGATTTGAGGCCTGCTCTTTTCACAATAGCAGGCCCCCAAGCAATCAGAACCTGCCGGTAAGTGCCATCACGAACAGGTCTGCCGGCAACTGCTCTCCATTCACCTCCAACTGGCCACGATTGACCTTGAGGTACATTTGCAGCTCACCCTTGTCTTCGATCAGCAGGCCATAATCTCGCAGAAGCATTGCCTGACCTACCAGGGGGGACTGCAAGAGCGCCTGCTCTGCAGCGCTAACGGTCATACTACCTACCAGCGGTTTGAGCCACTGATCGATCTCACTGGCACCTCGGCGGGAGGATTTGCGCATACCCCGCCAATCGATATCAGCATCTACTAACACCGGGCCATTGCGAGATTGAATCGCCAGCTGTTGCTCCAGGCGCAGCGGGCGGCTCATTTCACGGGCCCAATTCCGCTCAGGGGCCGGCAACAATACGCGCAGGTAGTGCCCCAGATCCGCAGTCTTAATTCTCGGCAAAGTCATCTGCTGGCGCACAGAGGTAATCGGTGTTGCCGAGTCCACGGTGGGGAGCTTCAGGTCACTGATAACTTTCAGGGTCTGTGCCGCCAATTCTTCCAAGGTCAGGTCCAGGGTAACATCGCGCAATTGAACCGGCCCGGAATCTGATTCTGCCCTCAGCAACGACAAGCGCAGCTCCGCATTACCGCCCTCGCCGGGCATATATTCAAACTCGCCTTCAAGGGGCTCGGTAAACAGTACTTCGATACCTTCGCGAATATGGCGCAAGCTTCCCAGCTCCACGACACCGTTCAGCACAGCTCCGGTGTAATCCGTAGATACGGCAATCTCCCCACCGTCAAACTCCAGCTCCCCGAGTGGGCCAGTATTTTTGAAAGGGTCTAAGCGGAGGGTATTCAGCACCCGGTTGTCGGCGGTAACCAGGGTCTCCAGAACTACCGGACTCGCCTGTAAAGCGCCATAAATGGACTCCAATTGAGCGCGCAATTCAGGCTGTAGTTGATCCAGCTCCAGCCGGGTCTCGGTATAAACCACACCCAGGCGCGGCCCCTTAGAGGTAAGCAACACCGGCCCATGATGGATCTCTGTATTGAGCTGGGTAGTGCCATCCGGCAATGCCACTTCAGTATTGGTTTCAGCACCAAACCATCCGCGTTCGTAACCCGTGGAATTCCCCCCCTGCAAGCGGCCCAACTGCTGCTTCCAAATTTCCTCTACTTTGGGGCCGATAAAACCCGGCGCAGCCAGCGCAGATATCACCATTAGGGCAAGCACAATAAATAGAAGTGAACGCAGTAGTTTCATAAAAAATCATCTAGCGAAGGGGTTTGCGCCGATGGTATCAGATTATGCAGCTATTAGTGCGACAAGAGCCTCGTTACTTGGTACGAGTGCTGAACATTCATCAACCACGGCATAAGGACCTACGACCCATTTCTAAAGAGCAGAATCTCGGCTTGTAAATTAGTAAATCTATATTTCAAAAGCTCTGATCAAGCCTAAGAAGAGGGGTTTGTAAGCGGCCATAAATTGAAATTGACCATTATGCTGGAGATCAGCTCACAAGTCTCTTGATCTCCTGTGGCACGCCTGAGTAACTTTATGGCTCGTTGACAGTTTTAAACAACAATGTAATTTTTTAAACCACCCTTTAACTTCCCCTTAATCAGAGCAATTTAAAATGGTAGGTAACAATCTATTTTTCTTGTATTTCAATCTAACCCAGATTCTTATCTCCACGATTTAGCTTTCTTACAAATACCTCAACAAAATAAAGGTCCTGATTACTATAAGAAAACCGCTATCTAGGAAATTTTTTGTTTTTTACCTATTCATGTAAAAAATAATTATTGAATTCATAACCGTTATCTCGATCGGATCTTAAAAGATACCTTTACAACAACCGAAACTTCCATTACCGCACGTTGGGACACTCCCCCAGTTTGAGTAGACTTGTGGCCAAACTAGGAGAAGGAGAAGACGTTATGCGATATCTTGTTTCAATGGTGCTCTTGTGTTCTCTCGCAGGTTTCAGTTATGCAGATGACCGCATGACGCGCCTCCCATCCAACGCTGAACCCGTGCAAATTCTCGGCAAGACTTATTATCAAAGTGGTAATACTTTCTATGCCTTTAATGAGCAGGGCCGTTATTTCTACAGAGTACAGCCCCCCACCTCTATTCGTAGTTATGAGAATCCCCGGGATATGTATATCCGCGGCTCACAACCTCGCCCCCAAACTTGGGGTCTGACTAGAGACCAGGTAGAAGGCTGTATGAATGCCGCTGCAGATATGGCAAATGCTAACCCTGCGGTAGGTGGTAAGATTTATATTCGCGAATATAACCGCTGTATCAGTAACTTGCGCTAGCCATTGTGGCTATATTTACTGCTACAAGGGGCCTTCGGGCCCCTTTTTTCAATCGTTATTTTTGTACAGTTACTAAACTAACAAGTCTTTCAACACACTAAAGCTATCAATCCTCTAATTTTAGAGCTGTGAAATATGCAAGCCGCTATTATCAGGTCTTATGGCAGCCCCATCGAAATTGCAGAGATGCCTAAACCTTCACCGGATAAAAATAGTATTTTAGTAAAGGTACAATCGGCCAGTATCAACCCCCTCGATAACTGGGCAATATCGGGGGCTTTACAAAATGTAATGCCTGTAAAAATGCCGCATATTGTCGGGTACGATGTTGCTGGGAAAGTAGTAGAAATTGGCAGCGCTGTCAGAAATTTTAAAATTGGCGATCTGATATTTGCACGCCCCGATACAAATCAAGCGGGTACGATTGCCGAATACACTTCAATCAAAGCAATGGACGCAGCTATCCGCCCCTGCAATCTTTCCAACAATGAGTGTGCCGCTTTCCCTCTCGTGGGTTTAACAGCCTGGCAATCTCTCATTGAAGTGGGAAAATTACAGAAAGGGCAAAGAGTTCTTATCCACGCCGGCTCCGGCGGAGTCGGTACTATCGCTATACAAATAGCCAAATATATTGGCGCCTTCGTAGCCACAACCACCAGTGATGCCAACTTTACATTAGTCAAACGACTCGGTGCCGACACTGTTATCAATTATAAAACCGAAAAATTTGAGGAATTACTCAAGGATTATGACCTTGTACTCGACTCTTTAGGCGGAGAAGTATTAGAAAGGTCTGCCAAAGTTCTTAACAAACATGGTCTATTAGTATCAGTCTCCGTCAAAGCTAAAGGGTCAGATACCTTAATTGAAAAGATGAGGCAGCGCCTCCAACTAGTCTATTCATGGCCAAGTGGCACTACTCTCGCAGAACTTGCTTCATTACTTGAGAAAGGATTTTTGAAACCTGTTATTGATCGGGTCTACCCCATACATGAAACTCAAGCCGCAATCGACTACCTAAATAAGGGAAGAGCCAAAGGTAAAATAGTTATTGATGTGTTGCAGGGTAAATAAACGATAGTATAGGATTTCAGCCTAGACTCAAAAAAACTGGAGCCCTAGTGAAACGGATATTTCTATTTTTGGGTACCCTGATTTCTGCCACTAGTTATGCACAAAATATAACTTTGGCCGAAGCTGCTCTGGAGCGAACCTATCATAAGGTACGCTACGATCCTGCTTATGTGTCTATTCCCTATCCAAATGGAGATGTGCCGGCTGATACCGGTGTTTGTACCGATGTAGTGATTCGATCATATAGGAAGCTGGGGATCGATTTGCAAAAAGAAGTTCACGAGGATATATCGGGCCATTTTCAAGCCTACCCGTCTAAACGCATATGGGGACTTTCCAGGCCAGATAAAAATATTGATCACCGGCGAGTACCCAATCTACAGGCTTTTTTTACTCGCAAAGGGCAATCACTCTCAATAAGTGACAAGGCAGAGGATTATCTACCGGGGGACATCGTTACCTGGATGCTGCCCGGTAATTTACCGCATATCGGTATTGTGACTGCGAAACGCTCTCAAAAAACCAACCGGTACTTGGTCGCACACAATATCGGGGCTGGACCCGTGCTGGAAGATATGTTGTTTTCCTTTAAAATTACCGGGCATTACCGATACAACGCCGGCCAAGCAACCGAAAAGATTGAGTAGCGAAAAAACTACGCTATTGCCAAGCGATTACGGCCTTTCTTTGACCGGGATATGGAGAAACATTTCCGCTGTCGGGCTGGTAACCTGATATCTGGGTGGGTACAGCTCAAAGTCTGGCCTCTCAATATAGTCGTAATTGGACTTTGGCAACCAGCTTCCCCAAATATACTTCAATGTCTGTTCCAGGGTCGTAATAGATCCACGGTGAACAAATTTTGCATATAGCTGCTCCGGTAGTTCCCGCGCCACCATACCCTCGGGTACCTGAGTCAGGTCGGCAACCGGCGCACAGCAGACATACTTAAACTGAATTTCATCACCCGCTTCCTCATAACACTCATAAATACCAAAAGATTCATCGCTGATACGATTGGGGATTTTATCCCTGTAGGGCCGAAATGCAGACCAGAGCTTTGGCAAGCTGAGATTTTCATGATCATATTCCTGCGCTACCCCCACCAATTGCATCGCAGGCCGAGAAATAATTTGTGGCTCCATGGATAGCTCATTTTGCAAAAAGTGCAGCATATGAGGGCTAAATTGATCTTTATATAGCAACCGGAAAGGATCCTGCTGCTTTCGATACTGCGCCGGGGTTACATTAAATAAAGCTTTAAACGCGCGAGTGAAGGCTTCTTGGGAATCAAATTGGCACTCCATGGCAAGCTCAAGAATACCAATATCTTCACTCAACAACCTCTTTGCGGCGACGGTCAATCGGCGCTTACGCAAGTACTCTTTCGGTGAGTCCCCCACTAATGCTTTAAAAATACGACTGAAGTGATAGGTTGAGTAATGAGAGGCCGCGGCAATTTCATGAACAGAAATTTTGTCGTATAGATGCTGCTCTACGAAGTTGATACTTTTAAAAAATCGCTGCATGAGAGGCTCCTTTACTGCCTGTTTACGTTGGGACGGTGAGATTTTCGAGCAACACCTTCCCGCATTAGCTTGCCTTTAAATCAAATTCGCTCACTAGTGATAAAAAAGCGTAAATGGGTAAATGCCTTGTGCCTCAAAGGAATAATTGCCTGGTAGGCTGGATCATTAAAGAATGCATAGATCGCCTCCCGATCCGGAAAAGATACCACAACAAATGCCTTTGGTGACCGACCTCCGTCCAAGACCTCTTCCACATCATAAGAGGCAATAGGCACTCCTCCATACTGTTGCATTAATTGCGGTGCCAGACCTATATACTGATCAAATGCCTGCGATTCTTTCAGGTTTGGTGAAGACTCTATATGTAAAAATACTGGTAACAAAGCAATAACCTCTTAAGCGTAAATAACTTTTAGTTGCTTAACTAATAGCTTCTAATGACTAACCTTGAGAGGCTACTCGCCTATGCCAAAAAACCAGAAGTGGAACTATCGCAAGCTCAATAATCGTAGGGGGTAAGACCTGATCATCCACCAATCCAAATTCCAGAATATTGCTTAAGCGGCCCAGACCGCCAATAAAGAGGGATAAAGCCACGAAGTAAAACAATGCTTTATGTTTTTCGATATTGCTCAGGAAATACAGTAGAACCAACCCCTGGGCAAAGAAAACACCAAAGGCAAATCGATATTGATTATCCCCAAATCCTCTCAAGGGGCTATCCGGGCCAAAAATCATAGCACCACCACTCAGAGCAGCACTGCCATTCAGCCCTCCAAATGCACTGATACCACCGGGTACAAAACAGATCACCGCTAGCGCTACCACTAACAATTGGAAAATTTTTCTTTCTATAGAACTCGCCTGATTCATAGTGTCACCTTAGTTTGCCGTATTTGGAGTGATGACCTAATCATATTGGCCAGTAAGGCCCTATTTTTGATATTTCTTGCGGTCTTGGTATCCCACTAAGACGGCAAGAAATGTCAAAAGACGAGGCGATTAACCGCTTATCTTTCTCTCCAACAGCCGGGTATATCCATATCCGGGCACCAGTTCCCAATATCCACAGAGACAGAAAGATGATTAAGAGTGTTTTGATTACCGGAGCGAATGCAGGCTTAGGCAGGGAATGCGCCAAGCAACTGGCGGAATACCAGCAGATTAACAAGATCTATCTCGGCTGCCGCAATCTGCACAAAGCCAAGGAAGCCCAGGCCGAGCTGGTGTCGGAAACAGGCAGGAATATCTTCGAAGTATTGCTGATCGATGTCGCGGATCAACAATCCGTGAAAGAGGCAGTTAACAACCTAGGCTCCCCAGTTGATGCGCTGGTTATGAATGCTGGCGGTACCGGGGGGAAAGAGTTTTACAACAAGACCCCCGAAGGAGTCACACAAATTTTCGCCGTCAACCTGCTTGGGCATGCTCTACTGACTAACGAGTTACTGAAAGCCAATAAATTAACCCAGACTGCTATCTATGCCGGCTCCGAGGCCGCTCGCGGCGTAGAAGAGATGGGTATGAAGCGACCAGACCTGAAAAGCGCCTCTGTGGAGGAATTTATGCAGATCTGTGAAGGAAAGCTCTATGCCAGTACCAAAGACGCTACGGTACCCTATGGTCCGATAAAGTATATGGGCGCCCTATGGATGTCTTCCATGGCGCGGGAATTCCCCCATATCCGCTTCGTAACCATGAGTCCCGGGGCTACGGTAGGCACAGAGGGCTTCAATACACTGTCGTTATTCAAGCAATATATGATGAAAGGCATGATGCAGATTATGCTGCTACTTGGCAAAGTCCACAAAGTAGAAATAGGAGCCAAGCGCTATATCGATGCCCTACTGGATACAAGATCCTTCCGCACAGGTATTTTTTACGGCAGTGAACGCGGATTGACTGGACCTCTTGGTGAACAGTGGAAGCTTTTCCCGGACCTGGACAATCCTACCTATCAAGACAATGCCAAAACGGCGATCAATCGCTTTATCTAATGAAGGGTCGCATCAGGGAAGGGCCCTGTACACCCTTCCCTGCCCCCAAGTTAACGCCACCGATACCGCTTGTTTACCTATACTTGACTGTTAACTACTTACTGCTAAAAACAGCCAATGTTTCGGGTAATCTTTTCCCTGCTGTTGTTAATTCCCCTTGCCCTGACTGCTGCTGAAGATGTAGCTAAAGCCACTCCCCTGCGGCTGCTGGATCCAGCAACTGTGGATAAGTTCGTCAATGAACTGCCGATACCCGTAGAAATCCGCCCCCAGGGCTCAGCCCCGATTAAGCTACCCGCCCGCCCCACTCAAATTTGGATGGGGCTACAGGATAAGGATGGCAAACGCATAATGACTAACGCCTGGGGTTTTGAATATGCAGGTCGCATCCACTCTCCTGGCCCTACTATTCGCGCCCGAGAAGGCCAACCGGTATTTGTAAACTGGGCCAATGAGCTACCGGGTCCGCATCTATTTCCTGTGGATCGATCCATTCACCTCGCCGACGTAAAAGATCCAAAAGCTGTACCTATGGTTATCCACCTTCACGGCGGGCATACAGAGTGGAAAAGTGACGGCAATCCCCTCGCTTGGTACACCCGCAATTATCGTGAGACGGGACCATTATTTGAGAAAAGGATTTACGAATACGACAACTCCCAGGATGCCGCCACTATCTGGTATCACGACCACACCCTGGGCATGACGCGCCTTAATGTTTATGCAGGTCTATTCGGTTTTTACCTGGTTGGCGATGACAATGAAGACCGCCTGATACAGGAGAAGCTGCTCCCTGCAGAAGAGCGCACTTTTGTAGCCGCTATTACAGACAGCTTGTTTAGCTCCGATGGGCAGCTGTATTTTCCTGGCTGGAGGGACCAGCCTCCATCACCGGTTTCCCATGAGGTGGTTAAGGCCAATTGGCCCAATCCGTCCCATCTCGACGAATCTTTTGGCAATATTATTCTGGTAAACGGCATGACCTGGCCCAAAGTCAGTGTCACTCCACACGTCTATCGATTTCGGTTACTCAACGCATCTGATACCCGCACACTGATACTCAGGATCGATGAAAATACACCCTTTGTACAAGTCGGCGGTGACGGCGGATTTCTCGATTACCCTGTAAAATTGAACGAGTTGATATTGGCACCCGCAGAGCGAGCAGATGTTTTAGTAGATTTCAGTGGTTATGAAGAGCGTGAACTGACACTGCGGAACTTTGGGCCGGATGTCCCTTTTAAAGGATTTGTAGAGGCCAATGATCCAAAGAGTTCAATTCCACTTGTCTATAACCCGGATGGTAAACACGTATTAAGCGATGGGCGCGGCGGCATCACACCAGCTACCGATCCAAATACTACAGGCCAGATCCTACAATTCCATATTGCTTCAACACCGATAAAGACCCCTTCTAATAAGCAGAAATCAGAGATTAAAAATTCCATTGGAGATTTAAAACTCAGCCTAAATACTCCCTTGCGCGCCCCACTTAATAGGCTTAACCAAGCCAGCCGTACACGACAACTTGCCACCTACCGGTTGGACGATCCCTACGGCCGCAATCTGCTCATGTTAGGTCCAGTAAAGGAGGGCTCCCTATTTTTTGAAGACCCTACTACAGAAATAATCCAACATAACGCCGTGGAAATATGGGAGATATACAACCCTACAGTATCGGCTCACCCTATCCATATTCATCTGGTTGAATTCCAGGTGCTTGACCGCCAGCCGTTTAGAGGCAAACTGATCCCCAAGCCGCAGAAATTCATGCATACCAATAAGACATTTCAGGGAGCACGACTGGAAATTGAATCCCTACTGGGAAAACCCCTGCCACCACAGCCAGAAGAAAGCGGCCCTAAGGATACGGTGATTGCCCTACCCGGCCAAGTAACCCGGGTAATTGCGCGCTTTGACCGCGAAGGTCTCTATGTATGGCACTGCCATCTACTCTCCCATGAGGATTACGATATGATGAGGCCGTTTAGGGTGTTGGCGCCAAAGCCAATAAACAACCAGTAATCTATTAACCTCTAATCTCAGATAAAGAGTAAACACCTAAAAACTAATCGATAAGCCGAACAATAAATAAGACAGCAAGAAAAAGAATAGAACCAAACAACATTATCAATGGTTACAATCATCCAAGAAAACCAACAATAACTCGGAATTGATCTGTACAAAATAAGTAATTACGATGAAAAAACTAATAATATTATTATTTTTTACACTGGCATCAGGGGCAATTGCCACTGAAATACCGGAATTAACAAAGGAAAAATTGAAGAAAAAAGCTGTCCTTATCAATGAGCTACAAAACAAAATGCTGATGAAGGGATCGACAGTCGAAGATATCGACAAACTATTTTCTCACTACACAGACGACTTTATCTATATCCATGAAGTTTATGGCGGCACCTACACCAGAGAGCACCTATACAACAACTCCATAAAGTATTTAAAGGAGGGAGAATATCAAATGACTGGCGCTAGATATAAAATTATATCAATCATCGCTGGTTACAAAGCAGTCTCACTTGAGCGGCAACAAACCTATCAAGGCGTTACCTCTAACCACTTAACAGTATTTGAATTTGAGGGTGATCAGATTTCTAGGATTATTGAATACTGGAAATAGGAATTTAATGAAATGTTTGATTATAGAGCTCTATACATGTCTCTCAATCTATCACTCTACATGTCGTTAATTTCTGTCAATAAAAATCAACAACCAAGAGGGGATATTATTTCTCTAAGCGGGAAGCTGAGCAGACGCTTAAGGATTGAAATTTAAGAATTAACTGAGAAGGGGTGAGGCAAAATATCTTAGAACAGGCAACCCTGTTTATTTTAGCTCTGACAAAAATGATTCTAAAATTATCTAAAAGGTTCTCTCCAGAAAAAACACTCTCTGGAGAGACCCCACTACTCACTCAGCAGGGCACCAAAGCCTTAGCCACCCGAGAATTCGTCTCCCGCCCCAGCTGTTCAGAAATAAAGTTCCCAGCCTCTGCCAGCAACTGTAAATCCACGCCGGTTTCAATACCCATGCCATTGAGCATATAAAGTACATCCTCACTGGCAACATTACCGGAAGCGCCACGGGCATAGGGGCAGCCGCCCAGGCCGGCTACGGCGGAATCTACTACTGCGACACCAATTTGTAAGGCCGCGTAGATATTGGCCAGTGCCTGGCCGTAGGTATCGTGGAAATGCACCGCAAGTTTTTCCACAGGCACGCGGGTCATTACCTGCTCCAGCATATGCTTGGCGGATTCCGGGGTGCCGACACCGATGGTGTCGCCGAGGGAAATTTCGTAGCAACCCATTTCCAATAGAGCGGCACTAACTTCTGCCACTTTGGCCGGATCAATATCGCCTTCATAGGGGCAACCAAGTACGCAGGATACGTATCCGCGCACGGGTATACCGTCTTGCTTCGCTTTTTCCACCAGTGGACGGAAGCGCTCAAGACTCTCAGCAATACTGCAATTAATATTTTTCTGGGTGAAGGCTTCTGAGGCCGCGCCGAATACGGCGACCTCATCCGCTTTGGCTTCCACTGCACGCTCATAGCCTTTTAAGTTTGGCGTGAGCGCGCTGTAGATAACTCCGTCTTTGCGCTGGATACCCGCCAGCACTTCCTCGCTGGCGGCCATTTGCGGTACCCACTTGGGGCTGACAAAACTGCCGGCTTCAATAACCGACAGCCCACTGGCGCTGAGCTTGTCCACCAGAGCGATTCGGGTCTCCACAGAGATAGGCTGCTTTTCATTTTGCAGCCCATCGCGGGGGCCCACTTCAACGATTTTGACCTGTTTGGGCAAAGTCATTATTGCTCCTCCCCGGCAAAATCCACCAGCAGACTACCGCCATCCACTAATTCACCTTCGGCACAGAAGAACTGCTGTACGGTGCCGGCGGCTGGAGCCCGCAGGGTGTGTTCCATTTTCATGGCTTCCATTACCAGTAGCGGCTGGTCTTTTTCCACCGTAGAGCCGGGCTCAACCAGCAGCGAAATTATGGTGCCGTTCATGGGGGCATCGAGGCCGTGGGCCTGGTCATTGCTCTCACCGATATCCGGTGGCAACAGCTTGAATTCCACCTGAGTGCCATCGATAAATACAGCACCGCCATCGCGGGTATCCACGGCGGAGAAACTCATGCGGCGGCCATCCACCAACATCAAGTCACGTCCCGGGAGCAGGCGAATCTCACCGCTGTTTTGTTCCTCAGGCAAGGCATCGCAAGTCCAGCGCAGGCTATCGCCCTCCGCAACAAAGCGAATTTGAGCGTGCTGGCCACGGTAGTCCACCGTCTGGGTGCGACTGCCAGCCAGAGCATTGCGCCAGTTATCGCCATTGTGCCAAGGGGAAAAAGGATCCCGCGGAGGTGCGCTATTGCGCAGATCGCGCTCTTCACGCTGCTGCAAATAACCGGCAATAGCAGCACATTTCAGCCGCGTCAGTGTCTGCTCCTGGTGCAGTACTTCCGCCTCGTAGTCCTCGATAAAGTGCGTCGAAATACAACCGCTGGCAAATGCCTGGTGATTGATCACTCGGCGCAGGAATTCGATATTGTGGCGCACACCGGCAATTTGATAATCACGCAGTGCGCGATCCAATTTGGCCAGGGCTTCTTTGCGGGTGCGGCCGTGGCAGATTAATTTGGCGATCATCGGGTCGTAATGCACGCTGATTTCATCGTCGGTCTGCACACCGGTATCCACTCGCACACCCTCGCCTTCCGCCGGGGGCTGGTGGCGCACCAACACGCCCGTTGCCGGCAGGAAATCATTGTCCGGGTCTTCGGCGTAGATCCGCACTTCCATGGCGTGGCCGTTGATCTGCAGCTCATCCTGGCTCATGGGCAGGGTATCGCCGGCGGCAACTGACAGCTGCCAGGCCACCAGGTCCTGGTCAGTGATCATTTCCGTCACCGGGTGCTCCACCTGCAGGCGGGTATTCATTTCCATAAAGTAGAAGGCGCCGCTGGCATCTAGCAGGAATTCCACCGTGCCGGCCCCCACGTAACCAATCGCGTGGGCCGCGCGCAGGGCCGCTTCACCCATGCGGGCGCGCAGCTCCGGAGTCATGCCCGGTGCGGGAGCTTCTTCCACTACTTTTTGGTGGCGGCGCTGCACCGAGCAATCCCGTTCAAACAGGTAGACGCCATTGCCCTGCTGATCACAGAACACCTGGATTTCCACATGGCGGGGACTCACCACATAGCGCTCTAGCAACATAATGTCGTCGCCAAAGGCATTCATGGCCTCACGCTTGGCAGCGGCCAGAGCTTCGTGGAATTCATCGGCACTGTCGACACGGCGCATGCCCTTACCACCGCCGCCGGCAGCAGCTTTCAGCAATACCGGGTAACCGATGCGATTGGCATGGCCTTCCAACAGCTCTTCATTTTGATTGGTGCCGTGGTAACCGGGCACCAGGGGCACATTGGCCTCTTCCATAATACGCTTGGCTGCGGACTTGGAGCCCATCGCCTCAATCGCGCCGGTGGGTGGGCCGACAAAAATAATGCCGGCGCTATCGCAGGCGCGGCAAAACTCTGCGTTTTCCGACAGGAAGCCATAACCCGGATGGATGGCATCAGCACCAGTCTGCTTGGCAGCACCCAATACTTTGTCGATATCCAGATACGAATCCCTGGCCGGGGCCGGACCCAGGTGCACCGCTTCGTCCGCCATCTGCACATGCAGGGCGTCGGCATCCGCATCGGAATAAACGGCGACAGTGGCCACCCCCAGGCGGCGCGCGGTCTTGATAATGCGACAGGCAATTTCGCCGCGATTAGCTATTAACAGTTTGCGAATCATAAAAATTACCCTTCGCTACCATTCATCCAACTGGGTGCACGCTTTTCCAAAAACGCACTCAACCCTTCCTGTCCTTCCGGCGACACACGCACGGCAGCGATCAGCGCGCTGGTCTGGCCCTGCAATTCATCGTTGATAACCCGGTTGGACATGGACATAGCCAGTTGCTTGGCCATGGCGACTGCCTTGGGGCCATTGTCGGCAATGGCATTCACTAATTTCTGCACATGCAGGTCCAGATCAGCCTCGGCACAGACTTCGGATACCAAACCGATCTGTTCCGCGCGTTCAGCGGGGAAACGTTCCGCTGTGACAAAGTAACGACGCGCATGGCGAGTGCCGATAGCATTGATGACATAGGGACTGATGGTGGCGGGCAGCAACCCGATTTTGACTTCGGACAAACAGAAGCTGGCACGCTCAGAGGCCACGGCCATATCGCAGCAGCTCACCAGGCCCACGGCCCCGCCAAAAGCGGCGCCCTGTACTCGCGCAATAGTGGGCGCAGGAAAAGTGTCGAGCTTGTACAGCATGGCGGCGAGCGCAGCTGCGTCGCGGCGGTTTTCCTCTTCTGAATAAGTCGCCATGCGCTTCATCCAGTTGAGGTCGGCTCCGGCAGAAAAGCTCTTGCCATTGGAGGCCAGTACCAACACACGTACAGCGGGGTTTTGCGCCAGGGTGTCAAAGGTGGTGGCCAGCTCGTGGATCAGTTCATCATCAAAAGCGTTGTGGATTTCCGGCCGGTTCAGGGTGACCGTGGCCACGCCCTCGCTATCCACTTCGCACAGCAATTTATCGCTCATTGTAATTCCTCGATTGGGGCGTCTATCAAAAGCGGCACCGGAATATTTCGCTGGCGCCGCAACCACGGTTCCTTACATGCGGAACACGCCGAACTTGGTCTCTTCCGGTTCCTTGTGGCTGGCCGCCGCCAGGCACAGACCGAGCACGCAGCGGGTATCCGCCGGATCGATAACGCCGTCATCCCACAAGCGCGCGGAGGCGTAGTAAGGGTGCCCCTGGTGTTCGTAGTTATCCACAATCGGCTGCTTAAACTGGCGCTCTTCCTCTTCGCTCCAGGATTCACCCCGGGTGGCCATCTGGTCGCGCTTCACCTGGGCCAATACGCCAGCAGCCTGTTCCCCTCCCATAACCGAGATGCGCGCATTGGGCCACATAAACAGGAAGTTGGGATCGTAGGCGCGGCCACACATACCGTAGTTACCGGCGCCGAAAGAGCCGCCGATAAGGATGGTAATTTTGGGCACCTTGGCGGTAGCGACAGCGGTCACCATCTTGGCGCCGTGTTTGGCGATGCCGCCCGCCTCGTACTGTTTGCCCACCATGAAACCAGTGATATTTTGCAGGAAAACCAATGGAATCTTGCGCTGCGCGCACAACTCAATAAAGTGCGCGCCCTTCTGCGCACTCTCCGCAAACAGGATGCCGTTATTGGCAACAATTCCCACCGGGTAGCCCTGAATACGGGCAAAACCGGTTACCAGGGTGGTGCCGTACAACGCTTTAAATTCATCGAACTCAGATCCGTCCACAACCCGCGCGATAATCTCGCGCACGTCAAACGGCTGGCGCGAATCTTTGGGCACCACGCCGTAAATGTCTTCCGGTGGATAAATCGGCTCCACAGGCTTTTGGATATCCAGGCCTGGATTTTTGATACGGTTCAGGCGAGCTACAGAGCGGCGCGCTAACTGCAACGCATGTACGTCGTTATTGGCGTAGTGATCGGAAACCCCGGAAGTGCGACAGTGCACCTCGGCACCGCCGAGTTCCTCGGCGGAAACTTCTTCACCGGTGGCTGCTTTCACCAGGGGCGGGCCCGCCAGGAAGATGGTGGCCTGCTCTTTCACCATAATGGATTCGTCTGCCATGGCCGGCACATAGGCTCCACCGGCGGTGCAGCTACCCATAACCACCGCGATCTGCGGAATATTCTGTGCAGAGAGATTGGCTTGGTTAAAGAAGATGCGACCGAAGTGCTCACGGTCTGGGAAAACGTCATCTTGGCGCGGCAAATTGGCACCACCGGAATCCACCAGGTAAATGCACGGCAGATTGTTCTGCTCGGCGATGGTCTGCGCGCGCAGGTGTTTTTTTACTGTGAGGGGATAATAGGTTCCACCTTTTACAGTGGCATCGTTAGCCACTATCACACAGGGCTGACCGGAAACGGTGCCGATGCCGGTAATAATACCCGCGGCCGGAACATCCTCACCGTAAACCTCGTGAGCGGCCAGCTGGGAAAATTCCATAAAAGGGCTACCCGGATCGAGCAGCGCATCGATACGGTCCCGTGGCAATAATTTTCCTCGCGCCAGGTGTTTTTCCCTTGCGCGCTCGCCGCCGCCCTGGGCGATGGCTTCCACTTTCTCGCGCAGGTCTGCCACCAGCGCCTGCATCTGCTCGCGGTTTTCGCCAAAGGCGGTATCGCGCGTGTTTATTTTGCTCTGCAACTGATTCATAAAGTCCGATTCACTTTCCCGGAGAAAAGACCTCCACAGGGCGCAGCTTATTGCCGCAGTGCCCGGCTGGAGACAGCTGCCGCCGGCAGGCGCCGGCGGCGAGAAGAAATGCCCAGCCTTAGCGGGTCTCTTTAAACAGCTCGCGACCAATCAGCATACGGCGCACTTCAGAAGTGCCCGCGCCGATTTCGTAGAGCTTGGCATCGCGCAGCAGACGACCAGTGGCGTACTCGTTGATGTAGCCATTGCCGCCCAGTGTCTGGATAGCCTGCAGGGCCATCTGTGTTGCGCGCTCCGCAGTAAACAGGATTACAGCGGCGGCGTCCTTGCGCGAGTCCTCACCGCGATCACAAGCCCGGGCCACAGCGTACAGGTAAGAGCGGCTGGCATTCAGGTCAGCGTACATATCGGCGATCTTGCCCTGCATCAGCTGGAACTCACCGATGGCCTTGCCAAACTGCTTGCGCTCGTGAATATAGGGAACCACCACATCCAGGCAGGCCTGCATAATTCCGACAGGGCCTCCAGAGAGAATCGTGCGCTCGTAGTCGAGACCGCTCATCAATACGCGTACACCGCCGTTCAGTTCACCGAGGATATTTTCTTCCGGCACTTCACAGTCTTCGAACACCAGCTCACAGGTGTTGGAACCGCGCATGCCCAGCTTGTCGAGCTTTTGCGCCTGGGAGAAGCCGGCGAAACCGCGCTCAACGATAAATGCAGTGATACCACCGGAGCTGATGCCCGGCTCAGTGCGAGCGTAGATCACATAGGTATCGGCATCGGGACCGTTGGTGATCCACATTTTATTGCCGTTCAAAATAAAGCGATCACCGCGCTTCTCGGCGCGCAGTTGCAGACTTACCACGTCGGAACCGGAGTTGGGTTCACTCATGGCCAAGGCGCCTACATGTTCACCGGAACACAGCTTGGGCAGGTATTTGAACTTCTGCTCGCGGGTACCATTTTTACGGATCTGGTTTACGCACAGGTTGGAGTGGGCACCGTAGGACAAGCCCACAGAAGCAGAGGCGCGGGAAATCTCTTCCATGGCCACAGCGTGTGCCAGGTAACCCATATTGGAACCGCCGAACTCCTCTTCCACGGTCATGCCCAGCAGACCCAGCTCGCCAAACTTTTTCCACATATCCGCAGGAAACAGGTTCTCTTCATCAATCTGCGCCGCGCGCGGGGCCAGCTCCGCCTGGCAGAACTTGTAAACCATGTCACGGAGCATATCGATGTCTTCACCGAGACCGAAATTCAGGGTTGGGTAGGAGGTGTTCATAACGGCTCCACTGATATTTAAAAATGTCTTTAATTCAAATAACCGCCTTGGCGGCTGTTCAATACCACATGAGGCAACTGCGCCACTCTTGGCACAGTGCCGAAATCTGTTTAGGAAACGCTGCTGTCATCGCTTTGCGCCAGGGACTCACGGGCCCTGGATTCAGCTTCATCCAACTCTTCCATCAGGCTTTCGATATCCCGCAGTTGCTGTTGTAACTGCAGTCGCTTTTGCGCGATGCGCTCCAATAGACGGTGCAACTGCTCTACATTGCCGTGGGCCGGGTCGTACATATCGATAATTTCGCGGCTCTCATCCAGGGAGAATCCCAGCCGCTTTCCGCGCAGGATCAGCTTTAGGCGCACACGCTCTTCGGGACTATAGACGCGGGTCTGGCCGCGACGCTCCGGATTGAGCAGGCCCTTGTCCTCATAGAAGCGGATGGCGCGAGTAGTGATATCGAACTCCCGCGCCAGCTCGGAAATGCTGTAACTATGGGGCTCCATTTGGCTTGCTTCTGCTTTCATAACGACTTCCTCAAGATGCCATCAAGCCTAGCAAGAGTTTACGTTAACGTAAACGTAAAGCACGCGCCAAAAAAGAACCCTAAGGCACTTCTAGTCACTTAGCCCACGGGGGTCCTGTGGGGAGTAGCCTCAGCGCCGAGCAGCTGTTGTAGCTGATTGTTGAGAAGTTTTTGATAGGAAGGGGTTAGGCCAGTCACCTCCAATGCCCAACCGGCACCGTGGTGCTCAATTCGCCCCACCAGGGAACTGTCTTCAAGAAGCTCTGGGTGCAAAAACAAGCCGCGGGACTGGTTGAGTAGCTGATCGGCACAGAAATCCGGACTCTGTGGCTGGGATGGGACTACCGCCAGAGCCAGCTTCAAACCGGTCGCACGGCTAACGCTCTGCATCTCCCGCAGCAATAAACCACAGCAGACTGCGCGGAAGGCCGCATCAGTTCCAGAGAAATCCAGGCCGATCTGTGGCCCGGCGCAACCCAGGGGGGTGGCACCGTATATGCGCTGCAGCAAACGCATACGTCCATCTAGCTCCCGCTGCAAACCCTCCAGGGCGCTGCGACTTAACTGGTTGCCCAACTGCGCCCAGTTAAGGGGGCGAAGATAAAGCCCAACGCTGGGCTCGGTAACTTCAGCTACAGCTTGAGCAGACTCAGTAACTTGTGCGGGCAATTTGCGCTCCCGGGACAAGCTACCGGTAAGCAGGGCCGCAGCTGCACTAAATGGCAGGGCAAAAACGAGGGTCAGCAACAAGCTGGCCCAAGGGAAGGCAACGGAATTACCAGGCTCAAACGCTACGGTAATATTGCCGGCAATACTATCGTGCAGGACCACTGGCTCGGTGATCGTCTCCCCCTCTTTCAGGTCACCCACTTCGGCCAGGGAATTCGATTCCACATCCTCAATTAAAATGCCGGAAACCACTGGAAGCTCCAGCAGCTGGCGAGCGATCAGCTGTAAGCTGATACGATCCCCGGCCACAATACTCTCCAGGCTCTGCCCCGCGAGAATAGTCGCAGCCGCCTTCGCGGTAACTCTGTCCCGCTCTATCTGGCCGGTGCGCTGCTGACCATAAAAATGCCCCAGTGCCGCCGCACAGAATATTGCCAGTGTTAGCCAGATAACCAGTGCCAATAAACGCTGGCGGGCGCGTTTGGACAACTGTGCTAATTGAGCCGGTATTTTGCGAAGAATAGATACAATGGAAACTGACATAAACGGCGGCAGACATCTTGCGTATTGTTTTTTTACTATTGCCCCAGCTGTTTTGGAGCAGCGAGCATTTTAACGGTAGGCACCAAAATTGTGCATACCCAATTAATTCCTGAGCGATTGGTAAAGCAGACGACGAAATAGTTCAATTCAACTCGCACAATTCGAAAAGGAATTTTACTCACCATTCGAACTGAGCCCATTAAAACCCTGCTGACCGGCAATCAATGAAATTAAAGCCCGGCAATTTTAGCGAAGAATCTCATAAGAGCTATAATGCGCCGGACATTTAATTCAATCGGGACAGAGCTTATGGGTGATCAAATAAATTCACAGGAATTCCACCTCTCCCTGAAACAGATTTCCCAGGCTTCAGGAAGTGGCACCCTGCGCTACCTGAGCTTCCGAGATCAAGTCGCCAAGCTCGGCCTGGAGTATTCCGGTGCAGCCCCTTTTCCCGGTGAGGCTACGGACTTTACCTCGTCCCCCGAAGAACCGAGTGCACTTGAAGCCATTTGGTGTGTCACCCTGCTAAGCCCCTCTGTCTCCCTGGCCCAACTCCAATACCTTCTGCGATTTTTTGATGAACAACAGTGGAGCCTATTCGCCGCTGATACTTTGGCACAAAGACGCGATCGCACCGTTATCCGCTTCCAAATTGATGGCGATCTAGATTTTGACAGCGCGCGCCTAGCCTGCCTTGGAGTGGCCGATGAGTTGGGAGTAGACCTAACAATCCAGGCTTCTGTTACCCAGAGAGTGCCAAAGCTGGCGGGCTTTGATATGGATTCAACCCTGATTGATGCTGAAGTCATTGACGAGCTGGCAAAAATTACTGGTATCGGTGATCAGGTTGCCGCCATCACCCAATCTGCCATGGCCGGGGACATAGATTTCTGCGAGAGTTTTAAACGGCGAATGGCCCTGCTAAAAGGTTTTTCCGAGCAGCGTTTGGCAGAAATTGCCCAGGAATTGCCGTTAAAAGAAGGGGCCTATGAATTGCTGGCAGCCTTGCGCGCACTGGGCTGCAAAACGGCACTGCTTTCTGGCGGCTTTACCTACTTCGCGAAATTCCTGCAGCGAGAGCGCCTGCCCCTGGATTATATCCATGCCAATCAACTGACATTTGCCGAAGGGGCCCTCACCGGCGAAGTAGTGGAACCCATTATTGATGGCGATCGCAAACGCAAGTTACTGCAGGAAATTGCCGGAAGCTTAGATTTGGCGCTGGAAAGTGTGGTCGCTATGGGTGACGGCGCCAACGATATTCCCATGTTGAATTTAGGGGAAATGGGTATCGCCATTCACCCCAAGCCCAAGGTTAGGCTACAGGCCCCCCAGGCCATCAATCTGTTTGGCCTGGACGCCGCCCTCTACTTATTTGGTCTCAATGACCAACAAATTGCCAAGCTCGGGGGATAACCCGGCTTAGCTCTTAAAGCATCGCGTGAGGAAAAGGGAAACTCGGCCGCTTGTTGTGATCCGTGCAAGCACTGGGCCCGGGTTTCTGCCCACAACTGGCAAGAAAAAGCCCCAGGACGACTATTAGTAAAGCCCGTTTATACATAGGTGCCTCCCTTCCTGAGTAAAATCTCTGGGCAGCAGAGTACGCAAAGGCAATCCATTTGAACAGCCGTTTAATGATTTTTATGCCAGAAATCTGGCGTATTAATCACGCTATCGTACCAGTTCACTTAGCTATAAAAACAAACTGAAAGAATGCCCATAAAAAATATTTTGTGGAGCAAACTTTAGCATTAGCCAAAGTGGAAGGGAAAAAGAAAGGGGAGAGTTGCCGCAACTCTCATATTAATCTATGGGAATTGCGACAACTGGGAAAAGAGAGCGATTAACTCTCTTTTTTACCGTAAATAACCAGGCTATTTACTTTTACCGTCAGCGGGTGATAACCCACCTTGGCGCGCTCAAAAATGCGTGCAGCCACGTCTTTTTTACCAGTCTCAACCATATTGCGATATAGCGGGCGCAGGAACTTGTTGCGGCCGATACTGGTGAGGAAATTCTCAAGGCGCTCGAAGGCCGGCTCATAGTCGTTGCGCACTGCGATCATCAGCCAGCTGAAAGCCACTTCGTTATTGCGGGATTCGGTCAGGCCAAAGGCGCCGTCCAATTCCTTCAACTGCGCTTCCGTCAGTTTCTCCGGCATACCATCGAGGAAGTACTTCCACTGGTGGAAAGTCCAGCCTTTGGTATCGATATCCTTCGCCACCAATTTGCCGTCCAGCCACTGTTGACGTACTGGATCCAATTTAGTGAAGGCATCGGACTTCGGATGCGGCGCACCTTCGGGAATACCCGGATCGAAGATCCACTGAAGGATGCGATCGCGGTCCAGCTTATCGGCGTGCTCAACCAACAGGGTTTTGTCTAGATACTTAACGAAGTCCTCGGTGGTGATGCTCTGGAAGGAGAAGTGGTTGAAGTACTCCATCAGGAAGCGGTCAAACGCTTCGCGACCTACTTTCTGCTCCAGCTCATACAGGAATAGGGAGCCTTTCTCGTAGGGAATATTGGAGAAGACTTCATCGGGGTCACGTCCGCGTAGGTCGATCGCCATAATCTCATCGCGGGGCTCTTTATCAGCCAGATCCGCTTGCAGGTCGTCATAGCCCAGGGCCATTTCCATCTGGTAGCGCTCATCACCGTAGACGAACTGCATAATGCGGTTAGTCAGGTAGGTAGTGAAACCTTCATTCAGCCAAAGGTCGCGCCAGCTGGCATTGGTCACCAGGTTGCCGGACCAGGAGTGGGCCAGTTCGTGGGCAATCAGGGCTACCAGGCTCTTATCGCCGGCGATCACCGTCGGAGTGATAAAGCTAAGGCGCGGGTTTTCCATACCACCGAAGGGGAAGCTGGGAGGCAGAATTAGCAGGTCATAACGATCCCAGTGGTAGGGGCCATAAGCCTTTTCAGTCACTTCCAGCATGGATTCGGTATCGGCAAACTCCGCCGCTGCAGATTCCAGCATGGAAGGCTCGGCATAGACACCAGTGCGCTCGCCCATGGGCTTGAACTTCAGGTCACCAACCGCCAGGGCAATCAGGTAGGAGGGAATGCGCTGGGGCATTTCAAACTCGTAGACGCCATCTTTGGCCGCCTGCGGGTCATTGTTCGCACTCATGACTGCGCGCAGTTCTTTCGGAGTGCGTACAGTGGCGTTGTAAGTGATGCGAACTTTCGGGGAGTCCTGCAGTGGAATAAAGCTGCGCGCGTGAATCGCCTGGGCCTGGGTAAACAGGAACGGATGCTTTTTACCCGCAGTCTGCTGGGGCTCCAGCCACTGAACGCCGGAGGCGCCCGGCGCTGTACGGTAGCGGATAGTAATGCTATCGGCATCTTCCGGCAGCTCAATGTTCAGCGGAGTACCCAGGTGACTGTCTTTCTCGCCCATGGAGAATTTTACTGGCGCGCCATTAGCGGATACAGAAACCACTTCCAGTTCGCGGGTATCCAGTACCATCGGCAGGTTCTTGTCGTTGAGACGCTTGAAGTCCAACTTGGCTTCACCTTCAAGAACCTTGCGGGAGAAGTCGACAGTCAGGTCCAGATCCAGGTGCTGAACCTGGTAATCATTGCTGTTGGCAAAAGAGTGGTAATCCACTCCGGACTGGGGCGCTTTTTCAACACCCGGCTTCTTCTCGATCACAGCGGACGCCTTCATCGGCGCGCTCGCACTGTCTAATTCGGCCTTGGAAGGCTCCGACTTGGAACAGCCACCGGCAACGGCAAGGCCGCCAACGATCAGACTGGTACACAGTAAACGGGGCAACATGGGTCTACTCCCTGAGTTCAGCTTTTCAATTTGCGCCACAGGATACCTGACAGAGCGCAGATGAGAAACGACAGGGGACTCTGCACTCGCCGTAAGGGGACACACCGATTACCCGCTCGAGCCACGGGTACCGACGGTCATGCCGCGTTTTGCCAATAAACCAGATTAATGTCTCAGTTTCCTCGCCTTAGGACGAATTTCATGACTAATAGCAGCAAGGGAAGAAAAATACTGACCGTGAATTAATACATCGTTCACTTTCAAGATTCAGACTGCGGTTCTTTTATAACAAGCACTATAAGGAGAACCCCATGTCTCTGTCCCGGAGGCGGTTTTTACAATTTTCCGGCGCAAGCCTGGCGGCCCTGCCCCTACTGAAAGCCTACGGTTCCGGCCAGGAGCCCTTCCAGCACGGCGTAGCCAGCGGTGACCCCCTGGCAGATCGCGTAATTCTCTGGACTCGTATCACTCCGTCTGCAGATCCAGAATTCCAGTCCATGGTGCCCTACACCTGGCAGGTCGCTCTAGACCCGGAAATGGCCATGGTGGTCAATAGCGGCAGCGGTATTACCGGGCCCGATGTGGACTACACCATCAAAGTGGATGCCAGCGGTCTGCAACCCGGCACCAGTTACTATTACCGCTTCTACTCTAACGGTATCGACTCGCCCATAGGCCGCACCCGCACACTGCCCATCGGCCATGTGGATAAGCTGCGCTTTGCGGTGACCAGCTGCTCCAACTATCCCATGGGTTATTTCAATGTTTACCGGGAAATTGCCCTGCGTGCAGACCTGGATGTGGTGCTGCACCTGGGGGATTACATTTACGAGTACGGACCCGGTGGCTACGGTACCGGCACGGGCCTGGGGCGAGAGCCAATCCCCGCCAAGGAAATGGTGGATATCCAGGATTACCGCCTGCGCTACGCCCAATACCGCTCCGACCCGGATTTACAGGAAGTACACCGCCAACACCCGTTTATCTGTGTCTGGGACGACCATGAAACCACTAACAACGCATGGGCTGGCGGTGCTGAGAACCACAATGTCCAAGATGGCGAGGGCGACTGGTTTGTACGCCGCTCGGTAGCCAACCAGGCCTACTTCGAGTGGATGCCCATCCGCGATAACGGCATCTTTGATCTATTTGGTGACAGGGCCATCTACCGCAGCTTCCGCTTCGGCAATCTGATGGACCTGATGATGCTGGATACCCGCATCGCCGCGCGCTCCGAGCAGGCCAACTGGTTCGATCAGCAGACCGCCGACGACCCGGAGCGCAGCATCCTCGGTACCCAGCAGGAACAATGGCTGCACAGTAGCCTGACCCAGTCCCAGTCGGATGGCGTACGCTGGCGGGTATTAGGGCAACAAGTAATGATGGCGCAACTCACCCTGGCTCGGGATTTGTCTGTGAATATGGACCAGTGGGATGGTTACACCGCATCCCGCGAGCGCCTGTTCGACCACATTGCCGACAATAATATCGACAATTTTGTCGTCCTCACTGGAGATATCCACAGCTCCTGGGCCTGGGACCTGGCCAGCAATCCTTTCAGTATTTTGAAATACGGGCGCCTGACCGGGCGCGGAGCCCTCGGCGGAGAATTTGTCACCCCCGGAGTAACCTCCAGCTTCCTGGACAAATCCCACCTGACGGATGTTGCAGCGATTGCTATGGACGGGTTAATACCACACCTCAAGTGGGTGGAGATCACCCAGCGCGGTTACCTATTGATGGATGTTTCCCACTCCCGCGCCAAGGCCCACTGGTATCACGTGGATACAGTCACCAGTCAGAATTACAACGCCAGCCTGGCAAGGATTTATAAGCAGGAAACGGGGCAGAACCATATCCAGCGTGCCTGGAGTGAAAGCACAGCTGATGAGTTGGTACCGGCACCGGCACCGCAGTACGGCGCCCTGGCGCGCAATACCATCGCCGCCCTACGCAGCCGCTACAACGTCTGATTTGCAGGCAATAAAAAACCGCACCCCTGTTAAGGCGGTGCGGTTTTTTTAAAAGCTTACAGAGAGAAATTATTCGAGACTGAAATCGAAGTTCATATCCTCCGCCGGCGCCTGCACATAGTACCCCTGAATATAATCAGTACCGGTCTGCCACAAAGTCGGCAGCATACTGGCCTGCTCAATATGGGGCACTATCACCTTGGTATCCGCCTCACCCAAGCGCTGTACCAATCCTGCCAGGGAGTCACTGCTCTCGCCTTCATCCTGGACCTCGCGCACGAAGGAGGGATCGATCTTGGCGATATCCACTTTCACATGCTCAAGAGCCTTGAACGGATTGAGCCCGGTGCCGAAATGACAGACCGAAACGCGACAACCCAATTGCTGGACCTGAGTGGTAAAGTCCCGGGCCGCGTGCAGGTTGCTGTTGATATCCTCCTGACGCAACTGGAAGATCACCGTTCCCGGCGCAACCTTGGCAGCTTTGAAGGCAACCCCCAGCCAACCGGGTAAGCTGCTGTCCACCAGTGAAGCAGTGGTGATATGCAGCATCAAAGAAATATTCTTACCCTCAGCCCTGGCGGCTGCGGCGGCCTTGATCGCGGTAATAATTACCCAGCGATCCATTTTCGCCGACAGTCCCGCATCGCCGAGTTCCTGCAGGAAGGCCAGCGGCGCCAGCTCTTCCTTATCATCGAGCATACGCACCAATACTTCGTACAGCTGCTCGCCAGTTCCCTGCAAACTGAGGATTGGCTGGTAGAGCAACTTCAGACTGCCAGCTTCCAGCGCTTGTACCACCCGTGCACGGTGGTAGGTATCGGCGTCGGCACCACCTTCAGTATCCGGCTCGTAGAGCGCAAAATTCCCACCTTTCTTCTCTTCACCCAAGGCCTGCTTGTGAGCAGATAGCGCTTGGTCCAGCACCTGTTGCGCACCGCTGGAGGCCTCACTCATCAGGGAAATACCGATAGAGGCAGTAATTTGCAGGGTTTTGCCATCTGCATCGAAGATGGTATCGGAAATCTTCTTCAATATATCCTGCGCGCGTTGCTCGATGCTGTCCGGAGTTGTATTCGGGCTGAGCAGGCAGAAGGCATCTTCACTGTACCGGGCCAGGGTATCGCCACTGCGTTGGCAGGACTTGAGTAATTCCGCCATGCCTTTTTGCAGGGCGTCGGCACCTGCCACTCCAACAACTTTCAACACTTCATCTTCAAAGCGATCCACTTCTATCAGCATCAGACCGCCAGTATTGTGGGAGTCCGCTGCAGATTTGATGCTGGAATCCAGTACCTGCAGGAAGTGCTGACGGTTGAAAAGCCCGGTCAGCGGATCGCGATTCTTGATATCGCTGAGCTGCGCTTCCAATTGCTCCGTATCACCCCGGCGCGAGGCAATACGCACCTGCAGACAGCGCTCATCGTCGTAGGTGGTACTGAGTACTTCTGCGCGAGTGGGCAGAGATTCGCCAGAGGCGGTCTTAGCGGTAAATTTCCACTCTTTCGCCTCCAGCTCATTGTTGTCGATAGCGCAGCTTTTGAGGAATTCACGCCCCGCTTCCTGCTCATTTTCAGCCAGCATATCAATCAGTGGCTGGTATTCGATGTCCTCGCCAGAGTCGTAACCAAAGCGCTCTGCAAGGGAGTCATTGGCGTAGACGATCAAGCCATCAGATATATAAGCGATGGCATCTTTGGAGCTATCGAGTAGCTCCTTGGCACGGTTAAGGGTCGCGTGATAGCGGCGGTCGTGTAGGCGAGC
Organism: Microbulbifer sp. ABM4_008; assembly: GCF_056311705.1. Classification (NCBI taxonomy): domain Bacteria; kingdom Pseudomonadati; phylum Pseudomonadota; class Gammaproteobacteria; order Cellvibrionales; family Microbulbiferaceae; genus Microbulbifer; species Microbulbifer sp. ABM4_008. The sequence continues at coordinate 4,552,550 of NZ_CM149970.1, forward strand.
CTGACGGCGATTGGCGAGCGCCCCTAGCTCCCGCTGTATCACAAAGAGAAGGTGTTGGTCTTCATCCACCACTACAACATCGCGGGCTCCGAGCTTCAAACCTTCCACCACGGGTTGGGCACCGGTGCGCTCGGTCAGCATAATTACCGGAACATCTTTTTGCAGCTTGCTGATGGTGCGCAACGCCACTGAGGGGGGCACCTGAGTACTGCTTTCAGCCGCGATCACTAAATCCCAGGTTTTATCCTGGAGCAGGCGGTTAAACACAGCCTCGCTGGCCACATGCTGTGCTCGGTTGGGACGGCCTGCGTTGTGCAGCATACTCACAAGGCGCTGGGCTTCCGACGGGGTATCGTGAATCAGGAGAAGTCGTATTGTGTCGTTGCTACTCATTATTTGCTCTATTTTTTTAATGGCGGCACACAGCTACCGCTGGCGGTAATTTTAGGGGGCGTCAAGGATGGCATACAAGGGTAGATCAAACTGGTACCTGTGATCTAAATCACACAACACCCCCTACAAAAGCTTCCACCTTTCCCATTTGCGAAACCACAGCCGCTAATCAAACTTTCCCAACCTAAGAAGCCCCTGGATACAGCGCTATAAAGCGAAATAGCAGCTGCTGAATAGGTCGACCGGACAACTATATCTGGCACTGGCGTTACGGGGTTAGCCTAGATCAATTTGGCGGTATTTATTCGTCCAACCTATCTCTCTTTATGAAAATCCCTGTCGAATACACAAAGATAACCCATACAGCTATCAGCTGAGGTTTAGCTATGTTCAGCAACTATCGGGGATTTTGATGGGACGCCGGGGATTTCACGCACCAGTTTTGGTACCAGATAACCGGGTAACTGCTGGCGGAGATGTTCGATTAGCTCCAGCGCTTTCGCGTCAGAGACTTCAAAATGTGCGGCACCATTTACTCGGTCCAGCTGATGCAAATAGTACGGAAGTACTCCTGCTGCAAAGAGGGATTCGCTCAACGCACCCAGCGCCTCGCGACTATCATTGACGCCTTTTAATAGCACCGCTTGGTTGAGCAGGGTGACCCCTGCGCTTCGCAACTTTTGCAGAGACTCTCGCACCTCACTATCAATTTCATTGGCGTGGTTGCAGTGCAACACCAGCACGGGCTTCAAGCGGGAACCGGTAAACCAATCCAACATTTTCTGGTTTACCCGGCTGGGAGCAACTATCGGGAGGCGGCTGTGAATTCGCAGCTTATCCACATGGGGAATCTCGGCCAGCTCTTCGGTGAGCCAGGCCAGTTGACGGTCACTCATTACCAAAGGATCACCGCCGCTCAAAATCACTTCGCGCAGCTCAGTGCGCGCGCGAATGTAGTCTAGAGCTGCCAGGCTCTGTCTGCGAGTTAGGTGGTTGTCGCCGTAGGGGAATTCACGTCGGAAACAGTAACGACAATTAACCGCACACTGGCCCGCAGTGATCAGCAGTAGACGCCCGTGGTATTTGTGAACGACTCCAGGCAGAGGGTTAGCTTCTGCCTCTTCAAGGGGGTCTGCACTAAATCCCGGCACTTTCTTCAACTCATCCGCACCGGGTAAAACCTGTAACAACAATGGGTCTTCGGGATCGCCGCAACGCATGCGCCGGACAAAGGGGCGCGGCACGCGCAGGGAAAAGCCAGAAGCTGCTTGCAAGGCCTTGGGGAGCTTACGCGGGTCTAGCTGTAGTAATTGAATCAACTCTGCCGGATCAGTTACCAGATCAGACAACTCATCCCGCCAGCAGCGGGATTCCTGTGTGTCGATAAGCTCTATACCGGGGGCCGATGATGACGCCATCATGGAGATACACTACAAAATAAGAGATTGTATCAGATCTCCCACTGCAATCTCCCGCCACCACTGACAGTGATGCCCCACAAAGGGTGCCGTGACCAGGTAGACATGGGAATTCGCACAAACCCATTAGAGAAATGGCATCTGTTTCAGATCCTATCTAGTGAGTTAGTTGAACCCTCAAATCGATTCCCTAGGGTAATTACATAAACTGAATTTATTTTTGCAGAAACCCATATACATAATCAAAAAATATTCACCAATCTTCTGTGGAAAAATATCGGATAGTTGGACTGTATCTTTAAGCAGCCAGAGCCTTAAGGAGCCTCTAAATAACTCCGTAATGCCTCTGCGGGTCTTGAAGGCTGCAGATGTTAGGCGCAGCTCGCCGCGAATGGCCGTAGCCCTTTGCAAGAGCTGCAACGCAGCAGCTGTGGCCTTCAAGGCTCGCCCTTCGGGGCTTGCAGAGCGATTCACACTCCGCGTTGCGACTTCTTGAAAGGTCTAGACATTCCTGCAAAGCCGCGCCTTGATTGTGAACCGCTCTGCATGCCAGAGGTATCATGGAGTTATTTAGAGGCTCCTTAACTCTTCTTTACCTGAATTTAGGAGTAGACTCATTATCGGCGAAGCAAGTATTCACTCTACCTACCAATAAAAACCCCTACCCTACAAAACACTCCACTGCAATAAAGAAAACCTACACAGTCGACATTTCCACAGTGAATTCAGGAAGCAAAAAACATTTTCCTTGAAAAATTCGGCAAGGATAAAGCAAAGCAAAAATTATTTATTAATAAAATTTTTATCACTAGAAAAAACATCTTCCAAAAACCATCAACAAATATCAAAAAATTCATAATTCCCTTATTCACAATAGGGATAATTCGGTGTTAATTTAAACGCCGGCAAAGAAAAACCATTTTGCCGACCCCGCCAAAGGCGGACACTATCAAGAAATAAATAAAACACCTAAAAGGTGTTCAAACAGTAAGTTTAGAATTACAAAAAGGAATTACCCAATGGAAATGCAGCTTGAATTGCTTGAAGCCAATAAAGACCTACTGATTGAGCAAACTCGCGCACATCCTTTCTTGAAGCGTTGCCGTGAAGGCTCCATTACGCTGGACGAATTAAAAATATTTTTGGTTCAACAAGGTATTTACAGTGGATTTTTTGTTAGATATCTCTGTGCAATGATGGCAAACCTCCCGAGTAACCACGAAGTCCTGGAGCTTGCCGAAAATCTAATGGAAGAGCTGGGCCTGGAACCAGACAGCCCCAAACCCCACGCAGAAATCTATCGCGAAACCCTCGAGCATTTTGGTTTGACCCTGGAAAACGCAGAAGTTTTACCAGGCACTCAGCACCTGATCGATACCATGTTCAAAAACTGCCGGGACCTCAGGGCCAGTGCAGGATTGGGCGCCCTATGCCTGGGAGCCGAAGCCCTGGTACCCGATTTATATACAGATATTGTTGCCGGATTCCGCTCTTGCGGCGTAACCGATGAAGAAATGCAATTTTTCCTGCTGCATATTGAATGTGATGACGGCCATGCAGAAACCATTCGCGATATTATGGTAGATATTGGCTCCAAGGATCCCAGCCAACTGGACATAATGCTTGAAGCCGGGCGCCACCTTGTAGAGGCCCGCTTACAATTCTTCGATTCTATTGAAACCGCCTACCACTCCACTAAACATAAAAAAGTTGAAGCTGTTACAGCTTAATGAGCAAGCACTTATCAACCCACTCACAGGTGTTGTTGGAGAAAGCACGGGCATAGGGAAATGCCACCAACATAAATTCGACAGAGATCGAATCATTTTGAGTTAGGTTTTTAAAAATTATTCTGCGATAAGAAAATAAAAAAGGAAAATTTATTAAATATCGCAGAATTAATATGACTTGCTGTGAGAATTGGAGATAACAATGGCTGAAACACTATCACTGGCAAAAAACGAACTGGTTGAACGAGCCAGTGAAGCAATGAAACAGCACCTCAGCACCCCCGAGTGGTCTCTGAGAGAAAAGCTTGCGCTGACTTGCCGAATTTTATTTAACGATGGTCACGACTCCGGCCTGGCTGGGCAAATTACCGCCCGCGCGGAAAAACCCGGTACTTATTACACCCAACGCCTGGGCCTCGGCTTCGATGAAATTACCTCATCCAACTTATTGGAGGTCAACGAAGACCTCGAAGTACTGTCCGGAGAGGGCATGGCCAATCCGGCCAACCGCTTTCACTCCTGGATCTACCGGGCGCGCCCCGATGTGAACTGTATTGTGCATACCCACCCCATGCACGTATGTGCACTTTCCATGCTGGAACGCCCGCTAAAGATTTCCCATATGGACGCCTGCATGTTGTATGAGGATATTGCCTTCCTCAAAGACTGGCCGGGTGTACCCGTGGGTAACAGCGAGGGCGAGCTGATTTCCGCCGCTATTGGGGACAAGCGCGCAATCCTACTGGGACACCACGGCCTGATTATGGCCTGTCGCTCTGTAGAGGAAGCCTGTGTAATGGCGGTTCAGTGCGAGCGCGCTGCCAAACTGCAAATACTGGCTGAATCCGCCGGCACCATCCAGGATATTGATCCCGAACTGGGCCGCGAAGCCCACGACTGGATTCTCCAGGAAAAACGCACGCAAGCGACTTTTGCTTACTTTGTGCGCCGCATGCAGAGAAAAGGTTATGGCGGCGGGGACGACCCATTAAGTTAAGTGCTTTTGTGCAATGGGCCAAGGCCCATTGCACTGCCGGCTGCCCCAATAATTGCAGCTTGGCTATAACAACCGAAGCGCCTCCCCTCCATTTCTCTCTGGCTATTCGTTCAAGCTCCCACCCTCCTGTATAATCCCGCTCCATCATGCAGGGCTGGCGGTGAAGTCTCTTTTCCCCAGCCAGACGAGTTACCTGCGGCTACCATTTGTGGCGGAAGCGGAGGGCGTTAGCCCAGCCTTGGCCGGAATCGGCTAGAAACAAAAAACTCGTTAAAAATCATATAGATAAATGACTTAAAGGGCTCTATTTGCTATGGCTAGTTACTCCACTAACGAATTCAAGGGCGGCCTCAAGGTGATGCTGGACGGCGACCCCTGCTCAATCGTGGAAAACGAATTCGTCAAACCTGGTAAGGGCCAGGCGTTCAACCGCGTGAAGCTTCGCAACCTGAAAACCGGTCGCGTATGGGAACGCACCTTCCGCTCCGGTGAAAGCCTGGAAGCTGCGGATGTGATGGATCGCGAAATGGAATACTTGTACAACGATGGCGAGTTTTACCATTTCATGGAGCCCGAGACTTTTGAGCAGCACCAAGCCAGCAGCGATGCTGTGGGCGATGCTTCAAAATGGCTCAAAGAGCAGGATATCTGCACTGTAACCCTGTACAACGGCTCTCCGCTGGCAGTTACTCCGCCCAACCACGTTATCCTGGAAATTACCGATACCGATCCGGGCCTGCGCGGAGACACCGCCCAGGGCGGCACCAAGCCGGCCACTTTGGCTACCGGCGCTGTTGTGAAGGTTCCTCTGTTCCTGGAAATCGGTGAAACCATCAAGGTAGACACCCGCACCGCCGAATACCTGGGCCGTGCCAAGGAAGACTGAGCACCTCCTCTCCTCGAGCGGCCTACGGCCGCTCACCTCCAGAGCTACCCCCCATGAGCACAGATACCTGGCGTCCCACCGCCACTATTGCAGCCCTGCGCCAACGCGCTGCGCTACTCGCTGAAATACGCACATTTTTTGCTGAGCGAAATGTTGTAGAAGCCGAAGTTCCGGTGCTATCCCAGCGCGCCACCAGCGACCCCCATATCGAGTCCATCACCACCGAATGCCGGGGCGAAAGCGCCTACCTGGCCACCAGCCCGGAATTTGGTTTAAAGCGTTTGCTCGCCGCAGGACTCGGAGATTGCTACTACTTGGGTAAGGCTTTTCGCCAGGGCGAATCCGGCGGTCGACACAACCCCGAGTTCACCATGTTGGAGTGGTACCGCTGCGGTTGGGACGATCACCAACTGATGGAGGAGGTCGCCAAGCTGCTCTGCGGTATTTTGGCGACGGACCAGGTTCAGTCCCTCAGTTACCGGGAATTGTTTTTACAAGAGCTGCAACTGGACCCCCACAGTGCCAGCGAAGCCGAGCTGATTTCCTGCGTTAAGCGGGAAATGGAATTGTCTTTTGTACCCCGTGAACGCAGTGAGTGCCTGGACCTGCTGATGAGCCACCGCCTGGAACCCACCATGAGGGAGGGCATCACCCTGCTCTACGACTTCCCCGCAGAGCAAGCGGCACTGGCAAAAGTCGTAGCGGACGAACAGGGGACCCCCGTCGCCAGGCGCTTCGAAGCCTATGTCGGTGGATTGGAACTGGCCAATGGCTATTGGGAGCTGACCGACAGCGTGGAACAGCAGCGCCGCTTTGAAAAGGATCTGGAATACCGCCGTGCTAACCAGCGCCCTGCACACCCCTTTGAAGAACGTCTGGTTGCGGCCCTGGATCAAGGCATGCCCGAGTGCGCCGGGGTCGCGCTGGGAGTCGACCGACTGCTGATGTTAAAAGCCGGTTACCAATCGATTGATGAAGTTATCGCCTTCCCTTTCAGTCGGGCTTAGCGGCCGCCGGCGCCGGAGTGTATTGATAGCGGGCAACCTCGCCAACTGCAAAAAAGCCACTATCGAGCAGTAGCTGCTGACGATCCGCCGGCACTAAAGCTACAAGATTTTTATGGTGGCTACCCTGGGCAGCGGTTAGCAGATGCTTGAACAGGGCCCGACCAATCCCGCGACCCCGGTAATCCGGAAGTGTCACCAGGTCATAGAGCCCCAGTGCATCCGCTGCCGCAAACAGGCAACCGGCGGCCACCGGCACACCATCCAACTTACCGAGAAATAATTTCAGTCGCCCGCGTCGCTGCTCGGGGATTTCTTGCAGGCCCTGATAGAAGTGCGCCAACTGCGCCCCCTCCTGCTCCCCTGCCGCCGCTGCCTGCACCGCGCCGTAATCAGGCAAGGCCTCCTTTTTCACCGCACTAATAGTCAGCTGTTCCACTACCGAAACCTCGGCAACGCTGAGTCGGGGTATCTCGGCGGCCATAGCTACCAGGGACTGGCGCCGCTTTAGCCCAAGCTCATCCAAAGCGTCATTGTCCAGGGGTTTGGAGGCACTGTGCCAAAGGGTGAAGGGGCTGTGCCGCTCGGCAAAATAATCCAGCGCAAAACGCTGAATAATGCGCGGCGGCATTACCATATTGGAAATCACCTGATTGAGCCCAATGGAAGGCAGGCCGCTATCACTGCGGACAATGCCCGTAATTTCCTTGGTGCAATCTGGAGTTACCTGGCTCGCGCGGTAGTCCGCATAAGCCTCCAAATTTCGGCAGGTAAGATTTTTCGCGCTGAGACTATATTTCATGGGTCAAAGGATAGTGCCAAGAACAGTGCCGTTGCATCATTTCCCCAGTGATCCCAGCCCCGCAGCCGGTGTTCGCTACGGGGCGACAAGCCTTATTTCTGTACTTGCGACAGGGCACACTGATCCATGGATAATGCCGGTTCAGCACAGGTGGCTGCCCCGACAACTTTTGCCGGCACTCCGGCCACTAACACCTTTGCCGGTACCGTTTTAAGAACCACACTTCCGGAAGCAATTTGGGCGCACTCGCCAATTTCAATATTGCCCAGCACCTTGCTGCCCGCACCGATTAAAACCCCGTGGCGGATTTTCGGGTGGCGGTCCCCGCTCTCTTTGCCAGTGCCGCCCAGTGTAACGGACTGCATGATGGAAACATTGTTTTCCACCACAGCGGTCTCGCCTATAACGATACCGGTCGCGTGATCCAGCAATATACCGTCACCCATACGCGCAGCCGGGTGGATATCCACACTGAATACGACAGAGACACGGTGCTGTAAGAACATAGCCAGGGAGCGGCGCTGCTGCTGCCACAGCCAGTGGGCCACACGGTGAACCTGCAAGGCGTGAAAGCCCTTAAAGTACAGGAAGGGCTCGTGCAGGGAGTGGCAGGCGGAATCCCGCAGGTAAATTGCGTTCAAATCCGCTCGCGCCGCATGCCCTATGGAAGGGTCAGCTTGTAGCGCCTCATCGATAACCTCGCGAATTAACAGCGCCGGTGCCACCGCATTGTCCAGCTTGTTGGCCAGGTGAAAGCTGAGCGCCGCCTCCAGGGAATTGTGGTTCAGGATGGTCGCGTGTAGAAAGCTGGCCAGGATCGGCTCCCGCTCTACCTGCTGCGCCACCTCTATACGAATCTTCTCCCAGATCAGATCCGCCTCAGCCTCGGTGCATGTCGCATCCATTATTGCTTTCTCCATGTTACACAGCCCCCAGGGTCAACGGGGGCTCTAGCAGCGCAGACTGCTGCTCGCGCAATGCCAGTATATGCTCTGCCCAGTAACGGGCAGTATTAAACCAGGGAAATGCCTGGGGAAAAGCCGGGTCCTGCCAGCGTCGCGCCAACCAGGCGGCGTGGTGCATCTGCCGCAGGCAGCGCAGAGGCTCCACCAGCTGCAACTGCTGGGGATCAAAACTATAGAAGGTTTCATAGCCTTCCAACACTGCATCCAGGTAAGCGGTTTGCTCTGCGCGATTGCCGGAAATCAACATCCAGATATCCTGGATCGCCGGCCCCATCAGGCAGTCGTCCAAGTCCACAAACCAGGGAGTCTCATCCCGCCACAGGAAGTTGCCACTGTGACAATCACCGTGCAAGCGCAGCATATCCCAGTCCCGCTCAAACAGCGGGGCTATCTGTTCGATAATGTGGCCCGTGACTGAAGCGTAGGCCTCGCGGTTCTCACGTGGCAGGAAATCTCCATTCAGGATAAATTCCCGGCTATCAATTGCGAATCGCTGCAAAGTGAGGGATGGGCGATAGCTGAAAGGTTTGGCGCTGCCGGCCGCATGAATGCGACCCAACATGGTCCCCACCTGCTCCAGGTGATCAAAGTTATCCAGCTCCAACTGGCGACCGCCCCGTCGGGGGAAAAGCGCAAAACGGAATCCAGCGGACTCCATCAGGGTGCGCCCATCAAACTGTATCGGTGCCACCACAGGAATTTCGGCCTCTGCCAGCTCCAGGGTGAACTGGTGCTCCTCTAATATCTGCTCATCACTCCAGCGCCCCGGGCGATAGAACTTGGCAATCAACGGCTCGGCATCCTCAATACCCACCTGATAGACGCGGTTTTCATAACTGTTTAGAGGGAAAATACGCGCATCGGAAATCAGTCCGGTAGTCTCGACACAGTCGATCACCACGTCCGGCGTGAGGGCTTCATAGGGATGATGATTCGAGGTCATAGTGGGTACCAACTGGATTGCAGCTGGCTATGCTAACGCGGTCGCGGGGGCCGGGACAAACTGAGAAATGTGCCGCAAGCTAAAGCGGCCAACTCAAGAGGAGTTCACGCAGGACAGGAGCGGTGACACCACCCAATGCCAACCGCACAAAAAACTGTCTTAGTCGCCATTTGCCCGCTGTTGCTGCAATAGCTGAACCATTTGGTCACGACCAAAAACTTCGGCAAAATCCTCTGCGGAGTGGCCGGCCTTATTCACCTGCTGCGAATCGCAATCCTGCTTTAGCAGGGTTCGTGCAAGGACGAACTCACCGCGAAAAATCGCTGCCATCAGGGCAGTATTGCCACGGCGATCCTGGGCACAGGCATCTGCACCTCTCTGCAACAGGTAATCCACAGCTTCCCCCTTGCCGTTGTAAGTGGCAATCATCAGTGCGGTGTAACCTTTCGGGTTGCGTACATCCAGGGGGAAACCCGCTTGCGAAAATTCACGCAGCACCTCGGTATCACCAATCCTGGCTGCGGCAAAATAATACTGAGAGAGTTCGGTAAAATCAGATTCCGTTTTTTCCGGCTCCCCTGCCTGAACCCCCAAGGTGAGAAACAGTAGTGCGAATAAAAATGATCTCATAATTTCACCTGTATAAATTTAGCGGGCGACAGAGGTCGCCCGCACTTGGGTAAAAATTACCGGGCCAGTTTTTTCACGCGATCCAGATCGCCACCAACCGCTTTGGTTAAGCGCTGTCCGTAGTCCTTGTCCGCTTGATAGAAGTGGCTCAGCATAATGTGCTTAGTGTTTTCATCACTCACTTTACCCAGATCACCAGCGAGGTTTTCAATCAGATTCTGGCGCTCTTCAGGACTCAGGCTGCGGTAGAAAGCACCCGCCTGGGCAAAAGGCAGTTTCTTTTCAATGGCCTTTTGCTGGGTGCTGCCATTCAACGCCTTGTTGCTATAAAGACCTTTGGGGTCCTCGGTGCGCGCATCGATACGGCTCGGCTGATAGTTCACACCTGAAGTCTGTTGGCCGTAATTACCCGCCCCATCCTGGTTCCAGTTACTTACTGCAACACGGGGACGGTTGATAGGCAATTGCTGGTGGTTGGCCCCCAGGCGATACATTTGCGTATCGGAGTATGAGAATACGCGGCCCTGTAATAAGCGGTCTTCCGAAGGCTCAATACCCGGAACAATATTGGCCGGCGCAAACGCGGATTGCTCAGTTTCCTGGAAGAAGTTAGTGGGTACACGGTTAAGTGTCATGGTGCCCACTTTAGTTTCCTTCACGTCCAACCACATTTTGGTGGCGTCCAAGGGGTTGTAATTAAAGCTGTTAAGCTGGGAGGGCTTCAGTACTTTAATAAACAGATCCCACTGGGGGTACTCGCCTTTTTCAATCGCGGCATACATATCGCGAGTTGCGTGGCTGAAGTCCTTGCTCTGAATTTCTGCTGCCTCTTCCGCAGTCAGGTTCTTGATTCCCTGACGGGTTTTCCAGTGGAATTTCACATAGTTCACTTCACCCTTGTCATTGATAAATTTATAGGCGTGAACACCCCAGCCATCCATCTGGCGCAGGTTAGCCGGTGTACCGTAATCGGAATAGACCCAGCTCAGCATATGGGTGGATTCCGGCACATGGCTAAAGAAATCAAAGAAACGGTTGGGGTCCTGTTGATTAGTCACCGGGGAGGGCTTTAGGGAGTGAACCATATCCGGGAATTTAATCGCGTCGCGGATAAAAAATACCGGCAGGTTGTTACCCACTAAATCCCAGTTGCCTTCTTCCGTATAAAACTTGGTGGCAAATCCACGGGGATCGCGCAGGGTTTCCGGGGAACCTTTTGAGTGGATTACTGTTGAAAAACGCACAAACACTGGCGTTTTACTACCGCGCTCAAACACCGCTGCGCGGGTTAAATCACTGAGGTCAGCCGTCGCAACAAATTCACCGTGAACACCAGTTCCACGAGCATGAACTACACGCTCGGGAATACGTTCACGGGCAAAACGCTGCAATTTTTGAATCAGTTGAACATCTTGCAGCAAATTACCGCCATTTTCTCCGGCGGTTTGTGCGTTTTGGTTGTCTCCGACAGGGGCGCCATTATCGCGAGTCAATGTCTCTGCATTGGCACCGCCTATCAGACCGATAGTTAATGCAAATAAGGGTAAGTATTTCATAGGATTATTTATCTCTACTGCCATCTCTATTACAGGAGTAGAGCTTATAGGGGAGAACAATAAGCGGGAAATTAGACCTTGTTATCGCTCTTATAGCAGGGATCAATAACGGTGAGTCAGAAAGAGCAATTCAGATTTTTTAGCGAATCAAAATAAAGTAAATGCTCAATCAGATTTTTTTCGCCTGGGCATAAGGTACCAAAGCACAGCGGCAATCAAAAAAAGTGCGGGAATATCTCCCATCAAATTGATTCGCTCTGTTTTATCCACCAATGCCTGCACCAACATAATGACGGCGTGTACAAGGCTGGACCATATAGTGAACCAAATTAAACTGGCATTTGCGGCGGGATTTTTTGCAGCGCGTATTAAAAACACCCCCAAGGTGACATAAATACCGACAATCATTTGCTCATACTCAGGCTGCCGTGGGGTCCAGCCCCACCCTTCCGGCCAAATCCACATCATCATCGGGTAAATCGCCAGAATAAAAAGCACTCCTACAACGACCAACGCTATTGGCAGGCATTTCGCCCGGGCTGTCTCATTCATAATTTACTCCCAAATCTCGATCGACTTATTCCTGTAAGTCCCCCGGTAAATGACACACCACTTCCAGGTTATGCCCATCGGGATCAAGCACGTAGGCGGCATAATAATCCGGGTGATATTGTTCGTAGACAGCCGGTGCGCCATTGTCTTTACCCCCGGCCTCCAGGGCCAAGCAATAGAACTCCCTGACCACTTGCCGCTCTTCAGCGCGAAAGGCAATATGCAATTGTGGAGTGGTGCTGGTCCCGCCACGAATCCAGAATTCCGCTTTATCTGCCCAGCCAAAGCCCGCCCAATCGTCAAACTCCATCACCAACTGGTATCCCAGTGGCATCAGCGCCTGCTGATAGAAGTCCTTACTGCGTTCATAGCTGTGCACATAAAGGCGAATATGATCAAGCATCGTATAAACCTCGGGAGAGAAGCGGATACTTCTGCAAGATAGCCTAGAGAGGCCGGCAGCGCCGACTTTAAAACGTACGAGACAAAGAGGAGGTTGTGGCAGGTGGTTCACTTCATGCAATCATACCCGCCACTGCAAGGTTGGGATTAGGGGGAGATATACCAGTGATAAATACCGTAAGAAGCGACGCCCAGACCAAAGAACAGCTGCCCCACCAACAAAACCCTGAAAGCGAAAGTGTAACGGGCCAAGTCACCTCGGCGAATGGCATCGTTGGAAAAAATTCTCGCTTCCTCCGGGAATCCCATTTCCAGGGTTTTCAGTGCCGGAACTGCAAGCTTGAGAAGCTGGCGGCTGCGAATGTCCATCAGCCAAAATACAGTGACCAGTATGACCACAAACCCTCCCAGCAACGCCAGGATTAGAGGGTGGAAGTCTTTCTCCATGGCAGTGAAAATCCCGCCCTCAACAAACATGGTTAACACAACAAAAAAATTAAAAACCTTGAGGCGCTGATCGGCGGCGAAGCGGTAGTGATCGCAGAGGTACTGTCCCTGTTCCAAACGGAATCTCCTTAACTGTAAATACCCTTAAAACAATATCCGGAGTTAGAGGGTTACTAACTGTGCAAAGCAGCAGGCATTTACTTGTCTATTTAGCTGAAAATGGCGCAAAAATCGGGGAGGAATTTAACCTCTTGCCCCAATGAAAAGGCCGGGCTATGCCCGGCCAATAAAACCTTCACGCGCCACACCTATGGTCAGCGATTTTCGCGGTGATCAATCAATGCGTCAACCACAGTGGGATCGGCAAGAGTGGAAACATCTCCCAGATTATCCAGCTCATTGCAGGCAATCTTCCTCAGGATACGCCGCATGATTTTGCCGGAACGGGTTTTTGGCAGTGCAGGCGCCCATTGGATAAAGTCAGGCTTGGCAATTGGCCCTATCTCCTTGCGGCAGAGCTCAATTAATTCAGCCTTCAGCTCATCACTGGGCTTATGGCCAGATTTGAGCATTACAAAGGCATAAATCCCCTGCCCTTTGATATCGTGGGGATAACCTACCACCGCTGCCTCCGCCGTATCATTGTGCAGTACCAGGGCGCTCTCAATCTCCGCTGTTCCCAGGCGGTGTCCAGAGACATTTAACACATCGTCAATGCGCCCAGTAATCCAGTAATAACCGTCACTATCGCGGCGGGCGCCATCGCCGGTAAAGTAATAACCGGGGAATGCAGAAAAATAAGTATCCAGCATTCTCTGGCGATTGCCGTACACATCCCGAATCATCGAGGGCCAACTCTTTTTAATCACCAGAGAGCCCTCGCCCTCCCCTTCAATCTCCCGGCCTTCACTATCCAGCAGCGCGGGCTGTACCCCAAAGAAGGGCCGGGTTGCCGACCCGGGTTTCAGAGCCATGGCACCGGGCAGTGGCGTGATCATCTGCGCACCGGTTTCAGTCTGCCACCAGGTGTCCACAATCGGGCAGCGCTCATCGCCCACTACGCTGTAATACCACTCCCAGGCCTCCGGGTTTATGGGCTCACCCACGGTGCCTAAAAGTCGCAGGGAGCTGCGCTCGGCGGCTTTTACAAACTTGTCACCCGCTCCCATCAACGCCCGAATCGCTGTCGGCGCAGTGTAGAAAATATTGACCTGGTGCTTATCCACAACCTGCCAAAAGCGTGAAGCATCCGGGTAAGTGGGCACTCCCTCAAACATCAGGCTGGTGGCCCCGGCACACAATGGCCCATAGACGATATAGCTGTGCCCAGTGATCCAGCCCACATCGGCAGTACACCAGAAAATCTCTCCCTCGCGATAATCAAAGGTATATTTGAAGGTCATGGTGGCCATCAGCAGATAGCCGGCAGTGGTATGCAGGACCCCTTTGGGTTTACCGGTAGAGCCCGAGGTATAAAGGATAAACAGCGGGTCCTCCGCTCCCATCACTTCAGGCGCGCAGTCCGGCTCCATCTCACCTATGGATTCGCCATACCAGATATCCCGCTTGCTATCCCAGTCTACCGGTGTGCCCGTGTGTTTAACCACAATTGTCGTATGCACATTGGGGCAGTCCACCAGTGCTTTATCCACATTGGCTTTTAGCGGTACTCGCTTACCGCCGCGAACTGCTTCATCAGCAGTGATCACCAGACGACAATCGGAATCGAGAATACGGTCTTTCAGGGACACCGGGGAGAAACCACCAAATACTACCGAGTGCACAGCGCCGATACGGGCACAGGCGAGCATGGCGTAGGCCGCCTCCGGGATCATCGGCATATAAATACACACCCGATCTCCCTTTTTAACTCCCCGGGATTTCAGCAGGTTGGCCAAGCGGCACACATTTTCATAAAGGCTCTGATAGCTGATTGCCTTACTATCAGCGGGATCATCTCCCTCCCACAGAATCGCAGTCTGCTCGCCACGGCTTGCCAGGTGCCGATCGATGCAGTTTACGGTTACGTTCAACTGGCCATCGGAGAACCAGGCGGTATGACCTTTGTGCAGATCCTCCTCAAGAACCTGAGTGAACGGCTTGTCCCACTGCAAAAAGTCCTTGGCCTGTTGTGCCCAAAACGCCTCTGGGCTTTCCACCGACTGGCGGTACATTGTCTCGTAGTCTTCAGCGCTAATAAGCGCATTGGCAGCAAAACCGGGGGAGACTGGGCGGGTATGTACTTCAGACATCATCTTCTCCTTTATTATTAGCGTGGCATGGCTAGCCTAGAGAAATCTGAGTTTATTAGAGCTTTATTCTTGTCACTTTATAACATAGCCGCTGCGAAACAGTCCCTCATCTCAAAATTTGGCATGGGGCGAAGACAATCCAACGCAGGCCCTGAAAGGCGCAAGTTAATCAGACAAGCAAACAGTAAAAGAAAGTTGATTAATAGCTCAATCACTTAAATCCAGACATCATTTTTCGCAGTTAGATCTCCACCGGCATCGCCCGTATTAACGACCCCTTTAGGCTCAATCAATAGTACTTCACATTCCTGTTCAGCTCTGGGTTTATGCTCCACACCCTTTGGTACTACCGTCATCTCACCAGGTCCAAGGGATATGACACTATCGCGAAACTCGATCTGCATATGCCCGGAAACTACAACAAACACCTCATCGGTATCGGGATGATCATGCCAGGTAAATTCACCCTGGATCTTAACCAATTTAAACTGGTAATCGTTCATCTCGGCAATCACTTTAGGGGACCAGTGCTCCGAGAACAGGTTCAATTTTTCTTTAAAATTGATAACTTTAGAATTCACTTTTATACCTACCTTTAATATGACTATATATCTGGAAAGCTCAGTTATCTCTGGATACTTCCAAAAGCTTCCTAAGCCTGCCCACAATATTCTGGTTAAATACCTGTATACCCTCCCTCCTAAGTAGTGCAGACACAACGCTAGAACCAACTATTTTCGCACCAGAAAAACTACCATCGTAAATATAATCACTACCACATGATGGGCTATTTTCCGTAAGTACTGCGTATTTAATATTGTGCTGCAGACATAGCTGTAATGCCCGTTTAGCTCCCCGTATAAATTGCTCAGTTAAGTCTTCTTTATTTATCCCTAAAACTTTGGCTGAGCCCGCTAAAACCTCTGCACCTCTACCGCCGCTAATCTCAGCCGGAACCCTGGGAACAGGCAGTCCGGCTGCAACCTCAGAAAACAAATCAACTTAAGTTTGCCTGTACCGGGTTACCAGCCCGGTACATTTAACAGAGAAAACTAACGAGATTGGAAAATAAGAAAGCGGTTATTACCCGAGTCGTTGATAATCAACTTATCTTCATAAGCGGTAATACCGTCGGGCCATTTCAGCGTAGCTGCACTTGGCAACTCCCCCTCGTCAGCAACCCCATTTTGGTTGCTGTCGTTGAAGGCACTGCGATCAAAATCTTCCTGCCCCAAGACAATATCTGCCGGAGCGAAATTTTCCTGTGGCCACTGGTTCCAGATCAACACTCGGTTATTATCACTGTCCGCCACAAATAGCTGAATACCGTTCGACCAGATACCCCGTCTGAATAAACTCAGGGTTTGTCGACTCGGGGGCAGACTTTCATTGCTGACAAAATCTGCTTGCCCCAGAACTATATCCGCCTGAGCAAAGCTACTAGTAGGCATTGAGTTCCACAGGAGTATCCGGTTATTACCCGAGTCGATGATGGCTAACTTTTCTCCATCGCTCCACACATCTCCGGGCGCAGCCAATGTGCGAGCACTGACCTGCTCAATCGAGCCATCTTGCTCATGGTCGTTAGGGGTGCAATTATCCAGTGTGGACTGGCCCAGCAGCCAATCCGGTGCCGCATCTTCCATTGAGGGCAAGTCATCCCATACCACCACTCGAGCCTTAGACCACGAGGCCGCGAATACGCGCCCCTCCGCAATCATCGCACTGGTATATATGGAGTGGTTACCCTGGCAGTTATCCTTCGATAGTTTGGCACTAGGCAGTGCCCGACCATCTTCGGGAATAGTATCGTAAACATAAATACTGTGGTATTCGGGACCCAAAAAATAATTTATTAAAAGTTTTCCGCTATCAAAACTGATATTTGTGGGCCCGCGACCAAAATCTCCCACGCTGCTTTCGTCGAGACTATCTTCATTGAGCGCTGCATTGGCCGGTGCTCCATTACTTGCGGGGATCGAATTAAAAATTAACACCCGATTATTTGTAAAATCGGGTACGAACAACTTCACCTCATCAGTAACGGCAGCGGAACCCCGGGGGCCCTCGCCAAGACTCTTTGCATTGATGGCGGTCAAAGCACTGGAAAAATCATCCTGGCCGATCACGACCTGCGCGCTGTCAAAATTCTCAAAGTACAATGGCACAGTAAAATTGTGCTGTTCAGCGGGGAGATCCAGACCAGCGGGGTCTTTGGCTTCAAGGTGCAGGCTGCGATCCTGCCCGGACAGCCAGCGGCTCTTGGGAGCTATCACCAAGGTGTCGTCATTAAAGCGCGACTGGGACCAGGTCAGAGTGTATTCATCATCCAGCAAGGAACCGCTAATTTGCAGGCTGTCGCGATCTATCGACTCGGAAAACTGTATCGTGATTGCGCCATCCTTCTCCAAACGCTCCTGTGCTGGGGATACACTGACTACGGAAGGGGCAATTTCATCCACGGTATAGTGAGCATCAACCTCTGCCATCTGGTTGCCGGCCGCATCCTGCGCGGCAATTGTCAGGGAGAGTTCTAGCCCCTTTGCCCACTCCGCTATCGGGGTTAAGATCAGGGTGTCCTGATCGACTTGAGAGAGCTCTCCCATTTCCTGCATGGCGCCACTTAAGGACACATCCTCCAATGCCACCGCTTCGCTAAAATCCAGCAGTAGGGTGTCGGTTGCTGCAATAGAGGCCCCGCTGGCGGGAGTCAGTGTCAGGCTCGGCGGAGTGGTATCCACAGGCGCAGGATCTTCACCACCACCGCTGCCACCGCTGCAGCCATAAAACGCGAAACTGATCGCCAGTACCAATGCGGCTTTGATAAACTTGCTATCGGCTTTAAAAAACTTGCCTTCCACCACTGCCTCCTGCAGCCATTTAAATAGCCGACAGGGTATTCAGTCTTACCTGTTTATTGCCACAGCAGTCACTGCCAATCTGGACCCTAAAAATGACAAAACCTAACAGGCTGGGTGCTGCGTCACAAAAGGAGAATTTTCAGGGACATTGCGCTAATCGTACTGACACCTGGGAACCACCGGCTTCGCCGGCATTAATCAACCTACAGGGCCTAACTATGACCAATGCCCTTTTTACCGATCTAATTTTATTGATGCTAACAACTTAGTTAGCTCTGGATGCACTTATCAATTCTCTAAGTTGCCCAACAGTATGTTGACTAAAAACTATTATTCCCGCCCGTTGAAGAAGCGCAGATACAACACCAGAACCCATTATCTTTGTTCCTGAAAAACTGCCATTGTAAATATAATTACTTCCGCAAGAGGGACTATTTTCCGTAATTACTGCATACTGGATATTGTGTTTCCTGCATAATTCCAGAGCCAGTTTGGCCCCCAGCATAAATTGCTCAGTTAGATCTGTACTATCGCTACCTATAACCCAGGCAGTTCCATCTAATACCTCTGTTCCATTTGCGCCACAGATCTCAGCCGGCACCCTCGGAATAGGCAATCCCGCTGCCACTTCCGGACACAAGGAAACAATTTCCTGAGTATCCACAAGCCACTCAAAATCATCGCTATTGGCCTCAACACTACTACCGTCATAGCGCACGGCGCAGTTCAAAAGGCAGGAGCTAACAAGTATTTTGGCCATATACATCTGAAGCTATAGTGGACACAATAGGAAACCGTACTCTACCGCAACTGAGCCTAGGCTACTGGACAACGCAGGTTATCTGACAAGTAAATTAAGACAGAAAACCTGAATAGAAGGACAACTAAATCCTAGCCTGACGAACAGCTCGTAAATAAACTCATTAGAGTAATAAACCATGCAGCGTTCATTCATATTATTGATAATTTACTTGTTGGCAATCCCAGTCGCTAACGCCAAACAACTGGCAATTACTTTCGATGATGCCCCCCGTAAAGCCGATGGTTATTTTGATGGACCAACCCGGGCCAAAACATTAATTGAAAACATAGAAGAATATAAAGTTGGCAAAGTAGCCTTCTTTTCCAATACTCAATCCTTCGATAAGGAAGGGTTGGAGCGGATGCACCGCTACGATAGGGCTGGGCATATTATTGGCAATCACACCCACAGCCATCCCAATTTTCTGGAAACAGGGCTATCCACTTATCAAGCGGATTTTTTGCAGGCCCACCAGCTGCTTCAGCAATTTGACAACTTTAAAACCTATTTTCGCTTTCCCTATCTGCGCGAGGGCGAAACTGTCGAAAAGCGCGATGGTATCCGGGATCTACTACAGAAAAATAACTATCAAAACGCCTATATCACCTTAAATAACTACGACTGGCATATCGAAGAACTTTTCCAAACGGCAGTAAAAGATGGGAAAGCAGTTGATATGGAAAGACTCTCCAACTTTTATGTCGACGTTCTTATGGCGAGCATTAAGTACTACGACGATATGGCAATTAAATATCTCGGGCGCTCCCCAAAGCACGTCATACTGTTGCATGAAATGGATATTTCAGCCCTGTTTATTGGTGATCTGGCTGAAAGACTGAGGAAGGAAGGCTGGGAGATAATTCCTTTAGAGGAGGCCTATCGGGACCCTATCGCCAAATACCAACACGCCCAACCGATTAAATATAACCCTGGAAGAATCGGCGAAATCGCTCTAGCTAAAGGACAAAAGAAAAATCTCTGGCATTACACCCTGGACGAGTCCTACCTGGAAAAGAGGTTTAATCAGGAAGTGTTATTAATGTCTGATCAATAAGCGGCGGGGATGCTACAGGGCACAACGCCCTGTAGCGAAAAGAATCAGGCTTCGGCTAGCTGAACCGGAATAGTATTAGTGCTGCGCTCTACCTTGTTATTCTCATCCAGGTAGACCAACTTGGGCTTGTGGTTATCGGCTTCGCCCTCTGTCATCTGCGCATAGGAAGCGATAATAATGCGGTCACCCACCTGCACTCTGCGTGCAGCGGCGCCGTTCATGGAGATAATACCGGAACCGCGCTCGGCGAGGATCACATAGGTGTGGAAGCGCTCACCATTGCTCACATTGTAAATATCGATCTTCTCGAATTCGCGCAGGCCAGCCAGTTCTACCAGGTCCTCATCAATTGCACAGGAACCGTCATACCAGAGTTCGGCCTGAGTCACTGCGGCCATGTGCAACTTGCACTTCAACATTTCAATTTGCATAGTTGGATGCCCCTCAGAGTTCCAGGGAAACATTGTCGATCAGGCGCGCTGCACTGGTGTACATAGCTCCCAGGATCGTGATTTCTTTATCGTCATCTGCCGCTGGCTGTAAATCCTTGCTGTAACAGATGGAGAAGTAGTCAACTCGAAAGCCACTCTCTTCAATTCGCTTGCGCGCCTCTGTCTCGAGGTCGGCGAAATCCCGGCGTCCAGCCACAATTTCATCCTTAGCCCAGTTAAGTAACTGGTTGAGTACAGCAACCTTCGGTCGCTCTTCCGCAGTGATATAACCATTGCGAGAGCTCATTGCCAAGCCATCTTCCTCACGGTGCACCGGCGCCGCCACAATTTCCACCGGCATACACAGGTCTTCCACCATACGGCGGATCACTGCTAACTGCTGGAAATCCTTAATCCCGAAAATAGCCTTATCCGGCTGCACAATGTTGAAAAGCTTCGAAACTACGGTGGTGACCCCTTCAAAGTGACCCGGTCGGCTGGCGCCGCACAGGACATCGGTCATCGCCGGACAAACCACGCGGGTCTGCTGGTCCATGCCGTTGGGGTAAATCTCACTCTCATCCGGATGGAACAGGAAGTCACAGTCCGCTTCTCGCAGGCTGGCCATATCCCGCTCCATAGTGCGCGGATACTTATCCCAATCCTCATTCAAACCGAATTGCAGTCGGTTGACGAAGATGGATACCACAACCAGATCGCAGTGTTGCTGGGCGATTTTGACCAGTTCTATATGGGCATCGTGCAGATTGCCCATGGTTGGCACAAAGCCGACGGTCTTGCCGTCTTTGCGGGCCTGGGCCAGCGCCTCGCGCAGACTTGCTACGTGGTGGAAGACTTGCATCTTGCTACCGCTCACTATGAATCAGCGCGGCATCATACTCGCTGAGACCAGGTGTCTCAACATAGCAAAATTGCCGCTCTCAATAAGATTTCGCCGCAGAATCCAGCCTGTGGCCCCGCCAGACAATCTCTGCCCATATCTGAACTATTAGTCACAATCTACGCCGTCGATTGCCGCCGAATTTTACCCCATTCAGTTCAGGAAGTGTTCAGACCCGCCAGGGCAAACTTCACGCCAAGATACACAAAAGACCTGATCTGAAAGAAAAGAGCCCCACGCTCGGGAGAGATGTTATGAAACACCTCACTACTGCCATCGCCACCCTAAGTCTGCTGCTGATCGCAGCACCCGCCCTATCCGAGTCACATCGCGGGCACCAGCGCGCCATGGACGACCACCACAAATATGGAAGAGCCGAACGCGAGCAGCGCCACTTAAAGAAACAGCACGACAAGCATCACGACCGCCAGCAGGAAAAGAAACGCCGCAGACAAGAGCGCAAGAAAGAAGAGCGCAGACGTGAACGCAGAGAGGAGCGCCAGCACCGCCGCGAAGTTCGCCACGCCTATAAAGAGGGCTACAACAAAGGCTATAACAAAGGGCATAGAAAAGGCCACAAGCAGGGCCACCGCCACGAATACCGCGCGGCACACAGACCGGTTTACCGCCACGGTTATCGCGGCCACCGCCCCCACTACCGCCCCTCGCACTACGGTTATGGCTACCGCTGGCGCCACCTGCCGCGTAATTTCGTCAGTATCAGTATCGGTACAGCGGGCTTCTACTATAGCGATGGAATTTTTTATCGCCCGGCTTCTCACGGCTACGTAGTAGCCCAGGCCCCCCACGGCGCCATCGTGCACAGCCTGCCAGCATCAGCACTGACCGTGGTAGCCGGTGGACACAATTACTACGTGGCTTATGACACCTACTACCTGTGGGACCATAGCCACCGCGGCTACCGGGTTGTCCCCAAGCCGACCTATTACTGATTACCCAATCCCCCCCTCCCTGCGGCCCTCGGGCCGCCTTTTTTTACTCAAATTTGCGCAGATCAATCACCTTCTTCAGCCCCCTGTCGCAGAGTGCAAAAGAGCTGGCCACCCACTCGCTCCCCATTTACTTTTCAGTGCGCAAAAATTAGCGTTTTTTTATCTATAGTTATTGCTTTCCGGCCCTGCTGGGCCCAAGATTCGCGCCCGCCAATATCAACAGAAAGGCGCCATGAAAAAGCAACAAGTAAAAGACTGGACTTGCGAAGATTCGGCCGAGCTCTACGGCATCCGCAATTGGGGCGCCGGATATTTCGATTTGAACGAAAATGGTGAAATTTCACTGCAAGTCGACGGCCCCAATGGGGTAACACACAGTGTTTCGCTGATGGACATTGCCCGAGGTGCCACTGAGCGCGGCCTGGGTATGCCCCTGCTATTGCGTATTGAGAATTTACTCGAAGCGCAGATCGCCCGGATTAACGAATCCTTTGCCCGCGCTATCGACGATTGCGGCTACGGCAACGTTTTTCGCGGCGTGTTCCCCATTAAGGTGAACCAGCAGTGTCAGGTCATTGAAGAAATTGCCAATGCCGGCCGCCGCTTTAACCACGGCCTGGAGGCGGGCAGTAAAGCAGAACTTATCGCTGCCCTGTCCATTCTGGATAACACCGAATCCCTGATCGTTTGCAACGGCTATAAGGACGAGGAATTTATCAACCTCGGACTGCAGGCCCAACGCCTGGGCGTACAGGTTTTCTTCGTCGTGGAAACGCCCTCGGAAGTGGAGACCATTATCCGCTGCGCCGAGCGCGAGCAGGTGCGCCCCAATATCGGCGCACGGGTAAAACTCGCCTCCAAGGTGGGCGGCTACTGGAATGCGACCAGTGGCGACCGCAGTATTTTCGGTCTGGGCAGTAACGACCTGATCGCCATGGTCGATCAACTGCGCAACCACGATATGCTCGACTGTCTCAAGTTGCTGCATTATCACCTGGGCTCGCAGGTACCGAATATCCGCGACATCCGCACCGGAGTTTTGGAAGCCTGCCGCTACTACGCCGATCTGGTAGAAGAAGGCGCACCCATGGGCTACCTGGATCTGGGCGGTGGCTTGGCGGTGGATTACGATGGCAGCAAGACCAATTACACCCACTCAAAGAATTACTCCCTGGACGAGTACTGTGTCGATGTAGTGGAAGCCATTATGGGCACCCTCGATAGCGAGGGAGTCGAACATCCGGTGATTATCACCGAATCCGGCCGCGCCACTGTAGCCTACTCCTCTGTACTGCTATTCGATATTCTCGACACTACCCGTTTCGAGCCGGTGGAGCTGGAGCACACCAAGATCAGCGAAGGCGACCATCAGATGCTGCTCAACCTGCAGGACGCAGTGCGCAGTATCACCCCCAAAAACCTGCAAGAGAGTTACAACGACGCGCTCTACTACCGCGATGAAGTGCGCTCTCTGTATCTGCACGGCCAGGTGAGCCTGCGCGAACGCGCCAATGCGGAAAACCTGTTCCTGCAGAGCGCCCAGGATATTCGCAAATTACTCGATGAGGCCGAAGAGATTCCCGCAGATCTGCAAGCTCTGCCGGAGGTACTGTCGGATATCTACTACGCCAATGTGAGCGTATTCCAATCGGTACCGGACATCTGGGCTATCGATCAGGTATTCCCACTGCTGCCGATCCACCGCCTGGACGAAGCCCCGACGCGCTCCGCCATCATCGCCGACATCACCTGTGACTGTGATGGTAAGATCGACCGCTTTATTGGCCGGGAAAAAGAGCAGAAAACCCTGCCTTTACACGAGCTAAAGGATGGCGAGGACTATATTCTCGGCACCTTCTTAATTGGCGCCTACCAGGAAACCCTGGGTGACCTGCACAACCTGTTTGGGGACACCAATGTCGTGAGTGTGCGCATCCAGGAAGACGGCAGCATAGACTTCAGCCACGAGATTCACGGTGACAGTATTTCTGACGTGTTAAGCTACGTGGAATACCAGCCCAAGGCGCTGTTTGAGCGCTTCCGCCGCCTGGCAGAACGCGCCGTCAAGCAAGGGTTGATTACCGCTGCCCAACGCAAACAGATTTTGCAAACCTATACCGCCAGCATGAGCGGTTACACCTACTTTGAAAAATAAATTTTAAAAATGAGGCGCCAACGCCTTTGAGAATATAGCGGTAACATTAGCCGCAGATTTAAGGAGATCTTTATGGCCAACGTACTGATCATCGGCGCCGGCGGTGTCGGCCAGGTGGTTGCGCACAAGTGCGCACAGGTTGCTGAGGTATTTGAAAATATCACCCTGGCAAGCCGCACCAAAAGCAAGTGCGACAAGATTGCCGCTATGCTGCCGCGCAAAATCGACACCGCTGAAGTAGATGCGGACAATGTGCCTGAATTGGTAAAGCTGATCGAAAAAGTGAAGCCTGACCTGGTCATCAATGTGGCCCTGCCCTACCAGGATCTGCACATTATGGATGCCTGCCTGGAAACCGGCGTGCACTACCTGGATACTGCCAATTACGAGCCGCCGGAAGAGGCCAAGTTCGAGTACAAGTGGCAATGGGCTTACCAGGAGAAATTTGAGAAAGCCGGCCTGATGGCACTGCTGGGCAGCGGCTTCGATCCCGGCGTCACCAGCGTATTTACCGCCTACGCCAAGAAGCACCACTTCGATCGTATCCACACCCTGGATATCCTCGACTGTAATGCCGGCGACCACGGCCTGCCGTTCGCCACCAACTTCAACCCGGAAATTAATATCCGCGAGATCACCGCCAACGGTCGCTACTGGGAAGATGGCCAGTGGGTTACCACCAAGCCGATGGAAGAGAAACGCGTGTTCAACTTCCCCGAAGGCATTGGCGATAAGGATATCTACCTGCTCTACCACGAAGAGTTGGAATCCCTGTCCAAGCACTTCCCGGAAATTGAGCGCGCGCGTTTCTGGATGACCTTTGGCGAGAGCTACCTGAAACACCTGGAAGTTCTGCAGAACGTCGGCATGACTGGCATTGAGCCGGTGGAATTCCAGGGCCAGCAAATTGTACCTATCCAGTTCCTTAAAGAGCTGCTGCCAGACCCCGCCAGCCTCGGCCCGCTGACCAAGGGCAAGACCTGCATCGGCAACATTATCCGTGGCACCAAAGACGGCGAAGAGAAAATCTACTACGTCTACAACACCTGCGACCACCAGGACTGCTACCAGGAAGTTCAATCCCAGGCGATCTCCTACACCACCGGTGTCCCGGCCATGATCGGTGCCAAGATGATGCTGGAAGGCAAGTGGATGAAGCCCGGCGTTTGGAATATGGAGCAGATGGATCCAGATCCCTTTATGGATGACCTGAACAAGTACGGCCTGCCCTGGCAGGAAACCTGGTTGGATAAGCCCTTCCAGTAAATCGCTTCTTTCCCGACCTAGCGGGGCGGACTCCAGTGCCCGCCCCGCCGCACCAGGATATAACGCACCATGGACCTCACTCCCCCCGTTGACTATTTCGGCAGCTTCGATCCCTACCGCGTTCCCTCTCCCTGTTTTGTGATCGATGAAATTGCCCTGCGCAATAATTTGGCATTGCTCGCCGATGTACAGGAACGCAGCGGTGCCAAGGTACTGGCAGCGCTCAAGGCCTTTTCCATGTTCAGCACCGGGCCCATCGTGGCTGAATATCTATCCGGGACCTGTGCCAGTGGCCTGCACGAAGCCAAACTGGGGTTCGAAGAGTACGGCGGTCGCGACAAAGGCAAGGAAGTTCATGTCTTCAGTGCGGCTTACAAGGATGAGGAACTGCGGAAAATACTGCAATTTGCCCACCATGTAATTTTCAATTCCTTCTCCCAGTGGAAGCGTTTTCGGGAGTTGTGCCTGGATATGCAACAGCAGCGGCCAGAGCTGCGTTTTGGCCTGCGTATCAACCCCGAGCACTCCGAGGGCCACACCGATCTCTACGACCCCTGCGCCCCTTGTTCGCGCCTGGGCATCGTGCGCTCGCTGTTTGAAGGGGAGTCCCTCGAGGGCATCAGCGGCCTGCACTTCCACACGTTATGCGAACAGGATTTCAAACCTCTGCAGCGCACAATCGCTGCCGTGGAGGAGAAGTTTGGCGATCTGATACCACAAATGGAGTGGATTAATTTCGGCGGCGGCCACCATATTACTCGCCGGGATTACCAGGTGGATGAGCTGGTCGAAGCGGTGCGCAGCTTTTCCGACAAGCACAATGTACAGGTCTACCTGGAACCCGGTGAGGCCATCTCCCTGTTCGCCGGAGTCCTTGTGGCTGAGGTAGTGGATATCGCCTGGAATGGTGAAAACCAAGCCATCCTCGACGCCTCTGCCACCTGCCATATGCCCGATGTGCTGGAAATGCCCTACCGACCGGAAATTACCGGTGCCGCTCGCCCCGGTGACTTACCCCACACCTATCGCCTGGGCGGACAGAGTTGCCTGGCCGGCGACAGCATCGGCGAATACAGCTTCAGTCAACCACTGCGGATTGGCGAGCGACTGGTATTTGAGGAAATGGCCTACTACACCATGGTGAAAACCAATACTTTTAACGGTATCCCCCTACCGGCTATCGCCCTGTGGAATTCGGATACCGACGACCTGAAGATGATCAAAACTTTCGGCTACGAAGATTTTAAGGAACGCCTCTCCTAAACAGTGCCGATAGAGATAGATGCGGCAGGCAATGAGTTATTGCCTCCGCCAGAGGACCAGTAGATGTTGTCAGAAAACGAATACCCCATTTTTCTCGGCTCCGAAATCGAGCAGCCGAAGCCGGAAGACGCCCTCTTTCACATTATCCCCATCCCCTATGAGGAAACCGTCTCCTACGGTGGCGGCACCGGCAAGGGCCCGGCCTCCATCCTGGAAGCATCCTGGCAACTGGAAACTTTTGACAACTTCTCCAACCCCTGTGACCTGGGCATCTACACCCGCTCGCCGGTCTCGGTTTCCGGCCCTGCAGAACAGGTGATGGAGAATATCGCCGCCGCCACCAAAGAAGTGTTGGCGCTTGGCAAGATGCCGGTGGGTATCGGCGGTGAGCATTCGGTGACCTGGGGTATTATCAAAGGGCTACTGGACGCCGGTGAAACCGATTTTGGCGTGGTGCAGATCGATGCCCACGCCGACCTTCGCGATCGCTATGAGGGCCACAAACACAGCCACGCCAGCGTGATGCGTCTAGTGGTAGAAGCCGGTGTCCCCCTGTTCCAGCTGGGTATCCGCGCCTATTGCGAAGAGGAAGTGCAGGCCCGCAAGGACCACAACGTGGGCTATCTGGATGCCCACCAACTGGTGCCCAACAACGTGCAGGAATTCCAGTTACCGGAGAATTTCCCCAAGAAAGTCTTCTTTACACTGGATGTGGACGGTATGGATCCATCGGTCTTCCCTTCCACCGGCACCCCGGTACCCGGCGGTCTCGGTTGGTACCAGACCCTCAACTTATTCGAATCTGTTGCGCGACAAAGAGAGATAATTGGCTTCGATCTGCTGGAATTTGCGCCGATCGAGGGCTTTCACGCCTATGACTTTGCCGCCGCACAGCTGATGTACAAGCTGATGGGAATCATCCAGCGCAACCGCTGACCACTGATCCAGCCTCCGGCACTTTGACAATTCTTAACCAATTAACCTGTCTTTAATGTCAGGATAAGGGTTAGTATGTCAAATGTGAGTAATCACTTCGCTGGAGAGACTGTGAATAAACTGAATGTCGTAATTGGCGCCAGTGCGTTCCTGGCGCTGGCCGCTTTTGCCTTTAGCCCACCGGCCGATGCGCGCGGTTATGAGCGCGGGGGAGATCATCGCCACCACCACCGTGGCGGTGTTTATCGCGGACCACGTGTTTCGATCGGATTTGTTGCGCC
Source organism: Microbulbifer sp. ABM4_008 (assembly GCF_056311705.1). NCBI lineage: Bacteria > Pseudomonadati > Pseudomonadota > Gammaproteobacteria > Cellvibrionales > Microbulbiferaceae > Microbulbifer > Microbulbifer sp. ABM4_008. The sequence continues at coordinate 4,580,430 of NZ_CM149970.1, forward strand.
CGTACTACCCGTTGGCCATGTGCGTGTGGCAGTTGGCGGACGTCCTTTTTACTACCATGGCGGGCACTTCTACCGCCACGGTCCCCGTGGTTACGTCGTTGTCGCTGCCCCTCTGGGCGCCTCGGTAGTCACCCTGCCAACTAGTGCTGTCAGAGTCCATGTGGGCGGAATTACTTATTACCAGTACGCCGATGCCTACTATCAGTGGCACCCGGCTACCCGAACTTATGTCGTGGTAGCACCACCTGCAGTGGCTGTAGCTCCAGCACCCGTAGCCGTTGTTCCAGCGCCTGCGCCGGCTGTAGCCGTTCCTGTTGCAACGGCAGCAGCTCCCGCTACTGTGCCTGCAACCCCGGACCCTGGCCCGCAGGGCTTCCAGCCCGGACAAGTGGTGGAAACCCTACCCAATGGCTATGCCGCTGAAATTATCAATGGCATCCAGTACTACCGCTATGGCGGCAATTACTTTATGCCGACCCAGCGCGATGGCCAGGAAGTCTACGTAGTCGTCAAGCTGTAAGCGCGGCTTCGCTTTCCAGCCCGTGAAAGCGGGCAAACTGCCCCAGAGCCCGGTGGTAACTCGCCTCCAGCGAGACACCGGGTTTCTTGTCCCAGTGCAGGGCCTCTACCCGCAATACACCCGCATCCCGATCAGCCTTCAAATCCACCTGCCCCACGAATTGATCGCCATATAAAATCGGCAGGCAAAAATAGCCATAGCGGCGCTTGGCCGCCGGTACATAGCACTCCAATTGATATTCAAAATCAAACAGCCGGCGCAGGCGTTTGCGCTGTAATATCACTGGGTCGAATGGGGATAACAGGCGCACTTTGCGCGATGGTCGTACCGGCTCCCAGTCCAGATGCTCGGTGAGCATCAGCTCTTTCCCCCACGGAGTAAGCTCACCGGCTGCCAACATGCGCTTAATTGCCAGCTGGATAAGGGGTTTGTCGTCCCTGCGCAGGTAAGCAATTTCCTCCGCTCGGCCGATCCCCTGGCACCCCAGAAAAGTGCGCACCAGATGGCTACCATACTCAATTTCCGAGGCGGCATTGGTCGAGATTTTTGCTGGCAGTATCCGCTCCGGGAGATCGAAGACTTTTTGAAAGCCCTCCCGGTGGCTGACCATCAGCTCACCTTCATGAAACAATTGCTCCAGGGCTTTCTTTTCATCGGACCACTCCCACCATCCACTCTTGGTGCGCACAAAATCACTGGCCCGCAGGGCGCCCTCCTCTCGCACACGATCGAGAACATAGCGACACAGCTTGGCATTCTTTTCAAACCAGTGGCGCTGACCGGCGCGGATACGATCCATACGCACCCGCGCATAGGGGTAGTGGGCCATTGGCAGGTAGGCAGCGGCGTGGGACCAGTACTCGAAAATTTCGCGGCGCTCTTCAGCTTCAGCCAGGTGTGACTCGCGGTAACGGGGCAGGCGATTGTAGAGCTGGTGGTGGTGGGCCCGGGTAATTCGCTGGATGGCATCCAACTGTAGGGCGCCAAGATGTTGCAACAACCCCGACAATCCTTCAGTCCAAGAGCTGTGGATAAATTGGCGTTGCAGCACCAGTACGCGGATCTTTTGCTCGGATAACAAGAAGTGGCTCCCCTAGGCTCGGATATTCGACAGCCGCAAACCTAGCAGAAAGGCTTATTCGCCCTGGTAGTATTCCGGCGCCAGATTATCGAAGCGAGTGTATTTGCCCACAAAGGCTGCGCGGCAGGTGCCGATCTCACCGTTACGCTGCTTGCCGATAATCAACTCGGCCATCCCTTTATCCGGGCTGTCCTCGTTGTAGTATTCATCGCGGTAGATAAACAGAATCACGTCAGCGTCCTGCTCGATCGCCCCGGATTCCCGCAGGTCCGAGTTCATCGGCCGTTTGTTGGGGCGCTGCTCTACTCCCCGGTTGAGCTGCGACAGGGCAATCACCGGGCATTCGTATTCTTTCGCCAGCGCCTTGAGAGAGCGGGAGATTTCGGAGATCTCCTGGGTACGGCCCTCGGTAGACCCCTTCACCTGCATCAGCTGCAGGTAGTCCACCATAATCATGGCGGGCATACTCTTGGCCTCGGCGTCTTCGCGGCTTAACTTGGGGTTCTCGCGCATCAATTTGTTGATGTGATCGCGCACCGTGCGCTTGGTACGGGCGCGCACCTCGCTGGGACTCAGTGCCGGCGTATCGTCGATATACAGGGACTTGCCTTTCATCTTCTGCACGGCGCTGGACAGCTTGGGCCAATCCTCTTCCTGCAGTTTGCCGTTCCTGATGCGCCCCTGGTCGATACGACCAATAGAGGACAACATCCGCATCACCAGGCTGTCCGAGGGCATCTCCATACTGAAGACCAGCGTCGGGCTCTCCTGGCAGAGCATGGCGCTCTCGATAAAATTCAATGCCAGTGCGGTCTTACCCATGGAGGGACGCGCGGCGAGAATAACCAGTTCGCCCGGCTGCCAGCCGGAGGTGCGCTGGTCCAGCTCGGTAAGACCGGTGCTGATACCGGTGATATCACCCTCGGTCTTGAACAGCTCATCGATGCGCTCGACGGTCTTTTTCAGCAGGGTATCCACGCCGACAAAGCCGCCCTCTTTGGCGCGCCCCTCGGCGATTTCCGCCACGCGGCGCTCGGCCATCTGCAGCAGGTCGGCGGAGGCAAGGCCGCCGGGATTAAAACTGGTGCGGCTGATCTCACCGGCGGCGGCGATCAACTGGCGCAGCATGGAGCGCTCACGCACGATCTTGGCGTAGGCGACGATATTCGCTGCGGAGGGAGTGTTTTCGGCCAATTCCGCCAGGTAGGCGGGGCCACCCACTTCACCGAGCAGGTCGCGACTGGCGAGGCCTTCGGCGAGGGTAACGATATCCAGGGGCTGTTCGCCATTACTCAGCTCGCCCATAACCGCAAAGATCTTGCGGTGACAGGCGCTGAAGAAATCCTCTTCACTCAGCTGTTCGGCAACGGCATCAATACGGCCCGGGTCCAGCATCAGGCCGCCGAGCACAGACTGCTCCGCCTCTACCGAATGCGGCAGGGGTGAACTCTCTTCGCTGTGGATCTCTTCTTCAGGGGCGGCGTATTCGTCGATCATGGAACTTTACTGGATAGTAAAAACAAAACAGGCGCTGGACCCGATAGGGTGCAGCGCCCGATTGTAGCGCGGCTGGCGCCCGAAGCACCAACCGTTCGTCAACAAAACCTTACTCGGCTTCGATAACGACTTTAACTGCAGCAATTACGTCGGAGTGCAGCTGTACGTCTACGTCGTACTCGCCCACTTCGCGCAGCGCGCCTTCCGGCAGCTTAACTTCAGCTTTAGCTACTTCAACGCCACCAGCAGAGATCGCTTCAGCGATGTCGCGAGTGCCGATAGAACCGAACAGCTTGCCTTCGTCGCCAGCGTTAGCAGCGATGGTAACAACCAGGTCGGCCAGCTTGGTAGCGCGGCTCTCAGCTTCAGCCAGCTTAGCGGCAGCAGCGGCTTCCAGTTCAGCGCGCTTAGCTTCGAACTCAGCAATGTTAGCGGCGGTAGCAGCAATTGCCTTACCAGTCGGCAGCAGGAAATTGCGGCCAAAACCGGCTTTAACATCAACGCGGTCACCCACGTTGCCCAGTTTGCCTACTTTATCGAGCAGAATAACTTCCATCTCGGTTTCCTCAATTTCTGTATTGTGCGGACGCGCTTATTTGGAAGAGCGTCCGCGAATATCTATCCAGCTATCTACCAGGGCCAGGCCGCAGAGGAAGCCCGCCAGGGGCAGCCCTCCAATCACCAGCATGATGTACATCGCCACCAGGGGACCTACCCCCCAACCGCGACTGGCAACCAGCCAGTGGACCAGGGCAATACCAGCTACCACCATCGGGAACGCAATCACCGCTCCCCAAAATGCGTAGCCTGGGGTTACCAAGCTGACTACCCACAACAACATGCTTGTCGCTGACAGCCACAGGGGCAGGCGCAGCTGGTGGAACTCCTGGCGGAAACCGCCGGGGTTGTACAGCAGGGCCTGCCAGTAACGCCCCAGTACCAGAGCCAGTGTGGCGCTCATCGCCGATATCAGGCCCAGGTAACCGGTAATTTGCAATTCACCCGAAAATATCTGCTTCAGTTCATCCATTGGAACAGTATTGGGCTGTTCCGCTGCATTCTCGACTGCCTGCAAGAACCCTTGCATCAGTCCTCCACTGAAGAGAGAGGTCAGCAATATGCCTGCTGCCGATACCGCCGTTACAGCCACCAGGCCAGCGGCCCAGGAGCGACTGCTGCGCAATGCCATGGCGCCGCAAAAAACTGCAACAAAATGGCCTGCGGATATACCAGTCACCAGTGGTGGTACATGACCACTCATACCCATAACGACAATCGGCAACAGAGCCCAGGCCAAAACCATCAGGCCGTCACTGCTGCCTCGGCGCAAACTCACCAGAGCGAGAATTGCCGGGCTTATCAGCGGAATCCCCAACATGGTGAGGATTACCGCCCTGACGCGTCCGCGCATAATAAATTCAGCTACGGCGCGCATATCTAGATAGCTTCTCTATTAATGAGTCTAAGCAAACTGCGGCTTAGGCTTCGTGGCTGTCCGTGTACGGCAGCAGGGCCAGGTAGCGAGCGCGCTTGACCGCAGAGGCCAGCTGACGCTGATACTTGGCTTTGGTACCGGTAATACGGCTAGGAACAATTTTGCCAGTCTCGGAGATGTAGGCTTTCAGGGTATCGAGATCTTTGTAGTCGATACGCTTAACACCTTCAGCGGTGAAACGGCAGAACTTGCGACGACGGAAAAAACGTGCCATCTGATAATCCCCTTACTCTTCGCTTTCAGCGTTATCGGAAGAAGCTTCTGCAGCGTCGGAAGAAGCTTTCTCTTCTCCGGCGCGCTCGCGACGCTCGGTGCGCTCTGCACGGGCAGCTTTGCGCTCACGGCTTTCTTTTTCCGCTTTCATGATCGGGCTCTCTTCAGTGATCGCCTCGTCTTCACGAATTACCAGATTACGGATAACCGCATCGTTGTAACGGAAGTTGGTAGTCAGTTCCTCAAGGGCTTCTTCAGAACATTCTACGTTCATCAGAATGTAGTGAGCCTTGTGGATCTTGTTGATCGGGTAAGCCAGACGGCGACGGCCCCAGTCTTCCAGACGGTGAACCTGTCCACCGCTCTCCTTGATGGACGCAGTGTAGCGCTCCACCATGCCAGGTACCTGCTCGCTCTGGTCCGGGTGAACCAGGAATACAATTTCGTAATGACGCATTTTAGCTCCTTACGGGTTAATCAGCCTCTCGGACAGTCCGATGAGGCAAGGAGTACAACGGGCACGGATAAACCGGGCCCATTGCGGGCGGCGTATTCTAGGCAGTTGTGGGGTTGGTTGCAAGTTGATCAATTACTTCAGCCCAATGCCTTCGCTAACCCGGTTGCAAGTTAACCAGTTGCATCATGCCCTGTGCCTTCGCCCACCCGGTTGCAAGCTGATCAAAATGACTACCCTGCCACTCGCCTTGTCTCTGGGATTGGCGGATTGGGACACAGCACTGCGCGGTCTGGTCATGGGTTTGGCAAGCTGGCTTCGCCTATGATGCCGGACTGTTAAAGGGAGAAGTACCATGCCCCAACAAACCCACCAATTAGAATTTGGCGCCTTCCAGGTACCAGTAACCACAGTACACAACGGCGAAGGCCCCCTGGTATTGGTGCTTCCCGCGATGGGCGTACCGGCCAACCGCTACCGCCTGCTCTTGGAAGAACTGCAAAAGCTCGGTTACAGCACCGCCATCAGCGAATTGCCCGGCACCGGGGAGAGCCTGCCGCGCCCCCACCGAAATGCCGACTACGGCTACAACGATCTGGTATTTTCGTTTATTCCACAGTTAATCCAACTGCTGGAACAGCAATTCCCCCAGGGGCCAGCACTGATTCTCGGCCACAGTATCGGCGGCCAAACCAGCACCCTGGCAGCCCGCGCCGGCCTCACCGGTAACGCCAAGGTTGTCAGCATCGCCTCCGGCCATGTGGACCACCGCAGCTGGAGTGGCCTGCACAAGTACGCCATCCTGCTCTTCGCCTCAATTGCCAGTGTGACCTCAAGCCTGCTGGGTTATTTCCCCGGTGCGCGCATGGGATTCGGCTGGCGCGAAGCGCGCAGGCTAATGAAAGACTGGGCCCGATCCATATTTAGTGGCCGCTTTGCACCGGAGGATCGCTTTGGGCAAATGGAAAAGACAAGACAGCCCACCCTGCATATTGCGCTGGACGGCGACCCCTTCGCCCCTATTCAGGCCGCCCGTAAATTAGCGGCGATCGTCGGCGGTGAAACCCGGGAGATGAAACCCACTTATCCCAAGGGCAACCCTCACCTCAGCTGGATCAAGAATCCCGCCCCCGTAGTTGAGGCGGTACAGCAGTGGCTACATAAAGATCCCGCTCTCAACTGATTTTCCTTTTTCTGTCTTTCCTGCATGGCCAAGAAAGCAATTCACAGCTTTCTTGGCCATGTATTAATAAAAACTGCCCGCTCCACCTCCCTCACACATCGCAGCCAACAATCTTAATTGTCTTTCCGGTTTTCACGGTTCAGTTCCGATTGTGGCCAGTGAATCAATCTCTTGAGCGGTAAATTCACCACTCAAACGACATCGCTCAAGTAGGTTATCCCCATGAACAACAGCCCATTCAATACCTTCACCAAGTTGCACCAAACTGACGCCCCACTGATCCTGCCAAATGCCTGGGATGCTGCCAGCGCTTTAATCTGCCAAAACACAGGCGCCCAAGCGGTAGGTACCAGCAGTGCCGCCGTCGCCTGGTCGTTGGGTTATGCCGATGGTGGTGCCCTGCCGGTTGAGGAACACCTAAATGCTATCGCGCGGATTGCCCGGGTGACCTCATTACCTCTGAGTGTGGATATTGAAGATGGATATTCCCAAAACCCCAAACAGGTAGCTGAGCTGGCCTGTAAAATGGTTGCGCTGGGAGTCGCAGGCATCAATATTGAAGATGGTAACGACACCCCCGAATGTCTCGGCGAAAAAATCAGCGCTATTCGCCAAGCACTGAACGGCCGCCCACTTTTTATTAATGCCCGTACCGATGTTTATCTCAATGCACTCGCAAGCGGTGATAAAGCGGTAAATATGTGCATAGAGAGGTTAGAGCTTTATAAGAGTGCCGGTGCTGACTGCAGCTTTGTGCCTGGGCTCTCTTCAATTGAGGAGGCAAGGAGTTTGGCAGCGGGTATCGACCTGCCAATCAATATTATGCTGCTTCCGGATATGGCCCCTCTATCGGAATTTTCTGCCGCAGGTATAAAACGCTTTAGTACCGGGCCAGCTTTATTCCAATCTGTCTATGGCCATTTAAGCGAATCTTTAAAACAGCTGGCAGCGGTTAAAAGTGACGCTAATTTGTTTAGCAAGGCGTTGGACTACGGCACACTGAACTCTGCCTTTATTAAAGAGGCGTAGAGAGAGGCAATATAGCCGGGGCATATCGATGTTCGATTTATTGCCATCTACGAAAGTTCCGCAGGCAAACCTTTTGAGTGACTCTTATAAAAAAACAAGGAAAAACCACTATTACTTAAATAGCTAACACTGGAATATCCAATAAAGAAACATAAAACAATTACATGGGCGTTAAATTGTAAAGTAGTAGTGCTGGAGTGTACTTCATACAAAAGGTGAGTATTGGAAAATCCACGCATTTATTAAGGTAAGAGCCGACAACCAAGACTAGCTTTGATTGTCGGCTCAAGATTTACCTACGCTGCAGTATCCACCAGGACAACAAGTGGTATTTCCATCAGCGATGGATAAATATTTTCGCTCTTGTCGATATACTTACCACTTAATAAAAGTCGATAGCACTGCTATCACCACCGTAAGTAGTATCCCCCCAGATCACAACAGATTTATCGTCTTTTAGCACCGCGCACCCGCCATAACTAGTTGCGACAAATGTCATTACACCATTCGCCAGTTGGTCACTAATACTACTGCTATCAGTGAGACAAGAACCCCAGATAGTTGCAGCCCCATTACCCGCTATTGCCGCAAAACCATTCGGAGAGGCCTGAATCTCTTCCACTGCTCCAGTCAACTCAGAGCTGACTTCACTGCTATCACCTCCAGCATTACTATGCCCCCAAGTGACAACTGAGCCATTGGATTTAAGAGCAGCAAAAGCATTAATGGATGCCGAGATTGTTACGACATCGCCCAACAGCTGATCACTCACACTGCTACTATCACCACCGCGGTCAACGTATCCCCATGTAACAACAGAGCCATCTGACTTGAGTGCGGCAAACGCATAACCTGTCGAAAAAACAGTGACTACATCACTGGAAAGTTCTGCGCTTACCGCACTGCTATCGCCACCAAAACCAGCATGCCCCCAAGTCACAACAGAACCGTCTGACTTGAGCGCAGCAAAAGCTTCATATGTTGAAAAAACAGTGACTATATCGCTGGAAATCTCTGTGCTCACCGCACTGCTATCGCCACCCCCATCGACATATCCCCACGTTACAAGGGAGCCATCGGATTTAAGCGCAGCAAAAGCACTTCTTGATGGAAAAATCGTCACTACATCACTGGCGATTTCATCACTTACCGCGCTGCTATCACCACCTGTAAGATCTCTCCCCCAGGTTACTACGGAGCCATCCGCTTTGTGGGCGGCAAAAGACTCCCCATTTTTTGTATAAACTTCCTCAACGCCGCTGCTCAACTCATCACTAACGTCACTGCTATCACCACCAGTACTATCTTGCCCCCAAGTCACAACGGAACCGTCGGACTTTAATGCTGCAAAGGCATATTTCGCTGGATAAATCTGAACCACATTGTCAGCCAAGCTTGCACTCACATCACTGCTAATACCACCATATCTGTCCTCCCCCCAGGTAATAACAGAACCATCGGACTTTAATGCTGCAAAAGCAGAATCTGTAGCATAGATCTCCACTACATTACTGGTTAGGCTGGCACTGACTTCACTAAACTGAATATTTACTCCAAAGTAATCAGCATCAGGCCATGAAACAACCGAACCATTATTTTTTAATGCGGCAAATTCCTTGTAGCTGCCAACAATCTCACGTACATAGACAAGGTGCTCAATCTCCAGATCCGCAGTCTCACCTTCAAAGGAAGCGCTCAGAGTCGCTGAGCCACTCTGCAGGGCGGTGATAAGGCCAAGCTCTACGGTTGCCAAACTGGTATCACTGATCGACCACTCGGCCTCTTCAGTAACATCCACTGAGGTGTCATCATCATAGTTAGCCGTGAGGTAGTATTGATCAAAATTAGAGGCATCCCTATCCAACTGCAGCCCCTGCAGCATTGGAGCCAACTCAACATCAACCTGCGCATCAACCCCCTCATAAGAGGCACTCAAAGTGAATGAACCACTGTGCAAAGGCGTGAGCAGTCCTGCCTCAACCGTTGCCAGGCTATCGTCACTCACAGACCAGTCCGCATCCCCAGTAACATCGACAGAAGAGTCATCACTGTAATAGGCCGTTAGGAAATACTGGTATTCATTGTTGCTATCTTGTTCCAGCCCTACACTTTCCAGCGTTACGGTATCTGTCCCACCACTACCACTGCCATCACCGCTCCCATCGCCATCACTGTTGCTGTTATTACTACTGCTACCCCCTCCGCCACAAGCACTGAGCAGGCCAATAGTGAGTGTGAATAACCCGAAACGTAAAATGTGCAAAATGTGCAAATGCCAAGATTGATATTGGCCCGTAACTCCGTTCATATAAACCCCCTCCAGTAAAGCCGACATAATAAAAAGCCAAGTGCCATATAGCAATTCAAATGGCCTTCAAATTACAAATATTTCAGCCGACTCCAAATCTATAAAGGTATTAAAATACGATTCACCAACGAATAAGACCTAATATTATTATTCAAATAAAAACGAACAAAATATTTAGATACATGAGTACTAATTAAAAGGAACCAGACCTAAAACTCGGTGAAGCTATACTTATCTTTGCACTCAGCAGACACCCTTAAATCCACTTTTGAATTTATAGCTCTGCTAGGGATTTTTATCATCAACAACTGCAACATTTCCAATTACTTATATTTAAATTCTCATCGTTCTAAACACTACAAAAGAGCGGTTACTTTACAAAACCGATAAAACTTAAATGATCATTCGCGCCAGCAGATCAAGTGGGCTTTAGGCCCAATGATTTACCGCACTTTAACGGCAACAAGTTAACTGCGACTGGCTTTATGGTTGCTTTGATTAAACAAAGCCATCGAATATGAGAATAAACCAAAACCCGATGATCCACACTAAAACCATATTATTACTGCAGATTAAAAATATAGCGGAAGCTATTATCGCAGCAACGTTGCAAAAACCTTGCTTTTTGCAATTCGATTTAGTGACAGGAAGAATTAGGGGAATTTATCGATAGATCACCAGAGGCTATCTGGAAATAACGTTATGGATATTATAAGCACCGACCTGTACGCCCAGAGATAAATTCTCCCCAGCCAGTACAGGTCATACAGGCCCCTTAGCCGTTGCGCTGACGCACGGCCTCAAACAGGCAAACACCCGTGGCAACAGAAACATTCAAGCTGCTTACCTCTCCCGCCATAGGAATCTTGATCAAATGATCGCAATGTTCCCTAGTCAGGCGCCGCAAGCCGCTGCCCTCAGCCCCCATAACCAACGCCAGAGGGCCGGTTAATTGGCTTTGGTATACATCCTGTGTCGCCTCACCGGCTGCGCCATATATCCACACTCCCGCCTGTTGCAGCTGCTGTAATGCGCGAGCCAGGTTAGTCACGGTAACAAAGGGCAATACTTCAGCTGCACCACAGGCCACTTTGCGAGCTGTTGGCGTCAGCCCGGCAGATTTGTCTTTTGGTGCAATTACTGCATGGACTCCGGCAGCCTCTGCCGAGCGCAGGCAGGCTCCCAGATTGTGGGGGTCCGTCACGCCATCCAGCACCAATAAGAAAGGCACTTCCCCGCGCTGATCCAGTTGTTTTAGCAGGTCGAACAGGAATTTTTCATCGTGTACCTTTGTTTTGCCAGAACAGATGGCAACAACACCCTGGTGGTTAGCACCATCCTCAACCTTTTCATCCAGCGCTCTCCGGTCAATAAAGCGCACGGCAATATCATTTTTTTCCGCCTGCTGGATTATTTTTTGCAGGCGCTGATCCTTGCGGCCACGCAGTAACAGAAGCTCCGATACATTCTGCGGAGAACCTTTTAGAAGGGCCTGCACTGCGTGCAGGCCATAGATAACTTCCTGACTCAATTTATTCCTCGATCACTTTTTCTTTTTACTGCTAGAAGAAACCTTTTTCTTCTTTTTTAATTTACCCGAACGGGTTTTGGCGTTTTCAGCCTTTTGCGCGGCTTTACGAGCCGCCACTGCAGGTCGCTTTCCACCCTTGCGTGTCGGGGTACGTTTTTTAATCTTGCGCTTGGGTTGGGCATCATCACTTTGCCCGCCTTCCCCTCTCCTATTGGCAGGCTCTTTTTCCGGCTTTGCTACAGGGGCTTCAACACTGGCCTCTACTGGCACAGCCTCATCTGAGCCTACCTTGCGCTTGCGGAAAGGCGAGGGCTTGGCTGTGGTCTCGGTATGCTTGGCCCAGGGGTTAGCACTGGTATTGCTGGGCTTTTCTTTTTTATCGCGGCCCCGGCGCTCGCGTTCCAACTGATGTTCTACTGCCATTTCCATAGCGCGGGCACTCACCCGCGTACTCTCTTTCTTTTTCTTCGACTCACGCTTGGCGCGTGGGACCAGTTCATTCAAGGTGAAATCCACCTTGCGCTCTTCGAGATCTACCCGTGCAACCTGCACGGTGACAGAGTCGCCCAAATGGTAACGTTTGCCACTGCGCTCCCCGATAAGACGCTGGTGCGCCTGCTCAAAGCGATAATAGTCTTTGGGTAGGGCGGTGACATGAATCAGTCCCTCCACGTAGAGATCATCCAACTCCACAAATAATCCAAAGCCTGTGACCGCACTGATAACGCCGGAATAGGTTTCGCCCACATGATCCTGCAGGTATTCACATTTAAGCCAGCTGAGCACATCCCGGGTCGCATCGTCGGCGCGCCGCTCGGTCAGGGAACACTGCTCCCCAAGTTGCAACATGGCCGGCATGTCGTAGGGCAAAATCTGCTCGCGAGCAATCGGTTTGGCGCCGGGCACCGAGTAAACTTTTTTTGCCACCGCAGCTTGGTTGGCGCTGCCGTTGCGTATCAACCAGCGCAGCGCCCGGTGCAGGAGCAAATCCGGATAGCGGCGAATCGGGGAGGTGAAATGGGCATAGGCCGGGTAATCCAAACCGAAGTGTCCGCGATTCTCCGGCTGGTAAACCGCTTGGTTCATAGAGCGCAGCAGCATCACCTGAATAATATGCGCATCTGCACGGCCCTCAATCTGCTCCATCAGGTCCTGGAAGTCTTTGGGCTGGGGCTCACCACCACCGGGAAGGCGCAATCCCAATTCACCCAGGTACTCGCGCAAATTACTGAGTTTTTCCTCTTTGGGCGCATCGTGTACCCGGTAGAGTGCGGGTAGTTCCGATAGCTCCATCAGACTCGCCGCGCAGACATTGGCCGCGAGCATACACTCTTCGATCAGCTTGTGAGCATCGTTGCGCACCACCGGAATAATTCGCTCAATTTTTCGCTGGGCGTCAAATATTATCCGGGTCTCAGTCGTCTCAAAGTCAATAGCACCCCGGCGCTCCCGCGCTTCGCGCAACGCCAGGTAAAGATCGTGCAGGTTATCCAGGTGCGGAGTCAGGGTCGCAAATTGCTTGCGGGCACCACTATCGCGGTTATCCCGCTCATCGAGTATTTGCCCTACCTGGGTGTAAGTCAGGCGCGCGTGGCTGCGCATAACCGCCTCAAAGAAACGGTAATCCTGAATTTCACCGCTTCGGTTGATGTGCATTTCGCACACCATACACAGCCGATCGACATCGGGGTTTAGGGAGCAAAGGCCGTTGGACAATTTCTCCGGCAGCATGGGTACAACAAAATCCGGAAAATAAACCGAGTTTCCACGGCCGTGCGCTTCCTCATCCAACGCACTGCCCGGGCGTACATAGTGGGAAACGTCGGCAATGGCTACCAGCAATTTCCAATTGCCATCGGGTAAAAGTTCGCAGTAGACCGCATCATCAAAATCCCGCGCGTCTTCACCATCAATAGTAACCAGCGGCAGCTGGCGAAGATCCACCCGGGATTTTTTGTGATCCTCAAGCACTTCATCGGCGATTTCATTGACCTCCGCCGTCAGTGCACTGGGCCAAGTGTGGGGAATTCCGTAGTTGCGAATAGCAACATCGATCTCCATACCCGGAGCAAGGTGGTCACCGAGAATTTCGCTGACCTTACCTTGCGGCACTTTATCCCGGCCCGGTTGGGTAACTATTTTTACTACAACATACTGGCCGTGATCAGCTCCGGCGGTATCCTCAGAGGCCACCATAATATCCAGGTTAATGCGCGGATTATCCGGGCGCACAAAACAAATGCCGTTTTCCCGGTACAAACGCCCGGCCAGCTGCTCGGTATTGTGCTTGATCACCCTAACAACAGCGCCCTCGCGTTTACCGCGAAAACCTCCGGGGGTTTCCCGCACTAATACCTCGTCACCATCAAAGACTTTACGCATCTGTCGATGGGATAAAAATAGATCGGTGCCACCATCACTGGGGATAACAAAACCAAAGCCATCCCGGTGCCCCATAACCCGGCCGCGTATCAGGCTCATTTTATCCAGTACACCAAAATCACCGGCGCGGTTGCTTGCAATCTGCCCATCCCGGGACATGGCGATCAAACGGCGCCTTACCCCTTCGCGACGATCCTCATCGGTTATTTCCAGTAAATCGGCCACCGCTTCCCAGGGCACAGGTTCCGCCTGATTCTCAAGAACTTGTAACAAGTACTCCCGACTGGGCACGGGCTTTTCATATTTCTCCGCCTCGCGCTGGGCATGAGGGTCAATATTGAAGGGGTCTGAGGTATTTTTTTGAGTCAAAACAGCATCCGTTGTTGGGCAGTTGCCTGGGTTTGGCAACCTCCGGAGATTATCCGGCCATAAAGAAAGGCGGCGTTGGTGGTGGATTCCTGGTCAATAATTCGCCGCTATTGCACGCATTATAAGCGATTTCGCCAATTTTCCCGACCTAAGAAAAAAATGATGAAAAAAGCGCAACGCAGCCGTTGACACAGGGGGGGCAGATCTCTATAGTTCGCGTCCTCAACGGAGCACACGTTGATTTGCCCAGGTGGCGGAATTGGTAGACGCGCTAGCTTCAGGTGCTAGTGACCTAACGGTCGTGGAGGTTCAAGTCCTCTCCTGGGCACCAATTCCAAAAAGGCTGACTCGAAAGAGTCGGCCTTTTTTCGTTTGGGCGATTTAATTTTCCAACCTTCGCTTTTAACTCCTCCCTTCTAAAACTCAGCCAGAAAAATTTCAGACATAAAAAAAGCCGGCCACTAAAGACCGGCTTTTTTGCAGAGGGGTGTTTACTTTAGTGCCCTGCACTACCTCCATTAAACTCCCCAAAATCTACAGTAATGTCGCTGGGCGCGTCGCTGGTGCCCAGTTCGAGTTCAGCGTCAAACTTAGGTGCAGTTTCGACCTCCTCAGCAGCAGAAGCTACAGCCGGACTCAATTCCCCGGACCTGAGACGCATCTCAGGGGAGTTCACCGCATCGACACCACTACTGTAGGGCTTCACAGCGCTAAAGATCGCAGGGTCTACATGACTGAAGTCTTCTACTGCATTTTGAACTGCTGACTTGAGGCCCTGGGATGCCTGGGCACCGGCAACTGACTGCAGCTCGTCACCAGTGCTGGTAACCGTCGGGATCTGGCCAATAAAGTCAGGCTCATAGTAACTGACGGAATAGATATCCACTGTATTGGTGACATCCATGCGGAGAGGGTTAGTCGCCTCACCAATGATGGTCCACAACTCAGTTTCCGTTCCCAAGGTCACAGCGGATGCTGTGATATGGGTATCTCCATAAGTTTCAGCAGTCAGGGTGCCAAAGCTGGAGCTGGCCAGGGAAACTGTGCCCCGCCCTGCATCGATCTCATCGATAACGAGATCCCCTGCAGCCTGCACACTGATATTGATATCCGCACCCGAGGTGGCAACAGCCAGGACACTCACATCTGTCTCAATATCTACATCGCCACCAACAACCAGTTCGGCACGATCAGCGGTCAGGCTGCCACCGATAGTATCTGTTGAGCTGCTGGTAACATAAATATCGCCCTCGCCATCGTAGCCCAGCCGCATATCGCTGAACTGGAGCCCGGCACCATTTTTATTGAAGCTTTCAGATCTACTTCCACCATCTTCAAAATCAAATGCCAGATCGGTCAGGACGGTAATACTGTCAGAGGTGTTGTCCAGGTATTCGAAACCAGCAAAACTGAAGTTACCTACCTGATTGCCACTGCTATAAAGCTCCCAGGTCGCACCGGACAAGTTGTATTGGAAATCATCAGATCCGCCACCACCAGCAAGCTCTACCTCCTGGCCAATATCAGTTTCTACCGTCAAGAAATCATTGCCAGCACCAAGGGAAATACTGTCAATCACAGTGCCGGAGAAGGTGACGGTATCGCTGCCAGCTCCAGTATCAATCCCTGCGAGCTCACCACCATTTAAATTAAACTCGTCAGCACCTGAACCGGCAGTAATAGACTCGATACCAGTAATCGTGAGTGATGCTCCACCACTGGAAACAGTGTGTTCAGAGTCATTGATATCCCAGACAGCATCAATATCTGCACCATAAACGGTATCTGTGCCAGAACCCGCAGTAACACTATCCAGGTCGGCAAAGGTGACTCCGCCAATCGTCATGGTATCCAGAGCACTAAACTCATATTCACCATCGATATCCTGGCCAGTATAACTTCCCGCCCCCTCTACGAGTTCGAGGTTATCAAAGTAGACGGTCAGGCCATTAACTTCAGCCTCCACACTGCCTTCAACAAGGGAGTTACCGGAGCTGGTGGAGGTCCAGGTAGCTCCATCTGCACTAACCGTGTCGCTACCACCTGCGCCATCCACAGTTTCCAGCCCACTGAAGTCGATGCCTGCAACGCTGATATCGCCATCGGAGTTGAGGGTAAAGTTATCGTCACTGTCTGTAGCCACCAAGGTGTCATTACTGCCCGAAGTATTCACTTCTTCAAGGCCAGTAAAACTGATACCTGCCGTTGCTAATGCCTGGTCACCCTGCAATTCGAACTGAGCAGAATCATGGGTGTTTGTCAGGATAGAAGTGGCCGCACTGAAAATGCTATAGAAAGACAGTGAGCCGGCATCTACTTGATTATCAGCACCAGTTAAAGAAAGCCCATTGCTGTAGGCACTGGCATCCAAGCTGTCGTCACCGCCATTACCATCGACTGCAGACATGCCGGATACGGTCATGCCGTAAACTTCCACATCTGCATCAGACTGCAGCACAAATGCGTCATCGCCAGTTGTAGCAACCAAATCGGCATTTACGGCAGTAAGGTTCTCGATATTGCTAAAAGTGATACTGCTGTTAGCAGCTTCGTTGTCAGATCCCGTCAGGCTCCAATCAGCACCATCTGCACCGGTAGCAGTATCGTTACCATCTAGAGCATTAATAGTGCTCAATCCGGTAAAGGCGATATCGTAGCTGGTCGCTGCATTATCCCCGTCTATAGTAAAGCTATCCGCTCCACTAGTGCCTGTTAACGCCGAAGTTACAGCGCTGACGATGCCATCAAAAGTCAGGCTACCCGCCGTCACTTGATTGTCAGTGCCAGTGAGCGTCAGGCCATCACTATAAGCGCTGGCATCCAGGCTATCATTACCACCCTGGCCATAGACTGCCGACATACCTGAGACCGTCATACTGTAGACGTCAATATCTCCAGTCGATTGCAGAGCAAAGGCATCAGCACCGCTGCTTCCCAGCAGGTCGGCATTGGTAGCAATAAGTGTATCTACGCTGCTAAAAGTAATTCCACTATTCGTTGCCTCATAATCATTACCGGTCAGGGTCCAATCGGCACCATCAGCTCCTGTCACAGTATCTGTACCACCAGCTGCATCAATGCTGCTCACGCCAGTGAAGGCGATGTCATAGATGGTAGTGGCGTTATCGCTATCTACGGTGAAATTATCCGAGCCACTAGTCGCAGTTAAGGTTGAACTCACTGCACTGTAGATGCCGTTGAAGGTCAGGGCGCCAGATTCTGCGGTAACCTGGTTATCTGTTCCTGTCAGGGCTAAGCCATCACTGTAAGCACTGGCATCCAGGCTGTCATTACCGCCATTGCCCTCGACCGAAGACATGCCAGAAACTGTTATGCCATAAGCTTCAACATCGGCATCTGATTGCAGAACAAAGTCATCAGCACCTGTAGTGCCGATCAGATCTGCATTCACGGTGGTGAGGCTATCCACATTGCTAAAGGTGATACCGCTGCCAGTGGCCTGGTTATCCGAGCCCGTTAGAGTCCAATCTTCACCATCAACACCGGTAACACTGTCGGTACCAGTACCGGCATCAATGGTGCTTACTCCGGTAAAGGCAATGTCGTAACTGGTGACGGCATTGTCACCATCCACAGTAATACTATCTGCACCGCTCGTACCGGTCAGTATCGAAGTTACCGCGCTTACAATGCCATCAAAAGTCAGGGAGCCTGCCGCTACTTGATTAGAGGTACCAGTGAGTGTCAATCCATCACTGTAGGAGCTGGCGTCTAAACTATCCCCGCCGCCATTACCGTCAACTGCGGACATGCCAGAGAAAGTCATATCGTAAACTTCGATATCACCACCGGACTGCAACACGAAGGCATCTGCACTTGTCGTACCGACCAAGTCCGCATTCACAATAGTCAGACTTTCTACATTGCTAAAGGTGATTCCACTGCTCGAAGACTGATTGTCGGTGCCGCTCAAGGTCCAGTCGGCACCATCTGCGCCTGTCACACTGTCTGTGCCGCCATCTGCATCTAAGGTGCTTACACCGGTAAAGGCAATATCGTAGCTAGAGACAGCATTATCGCCATCCACCGTGAAGCTATCGGCACCACTGGTACCGGTTAGCGATGATGTTGCAGCACTCGCAAGACCGCTGAAGAGCAGAGAGCCGGCGGTTACCTGGCCGTCGCTGCCTGTCAGTGCCAGCCCGTCGCTATAGGCACTGGCATCCAAGCTGTCATCACCCCCGCTGCCATCCACGGCAGACATACCGGAGACGGTCATACCGTAAACTTCGATATCGCCAGCGGACTGCAACACAAAGGCATCAGCATTAGCCGTGCCCACGAGGTCGGCATTTACAGCAGTAATAGTTTCTACACTGCTGAAAGTAATACTGCTGTTAGTGGCCTCATAATCATTGCCAGTTAAAGTCCAATCAGCACCACTTGCACCAGTAACATTGTCTGCCCCCTCTCCCGCATCGATGGTGCTCAGGCCCGTAAAGGCGATGTCATAAACTGTGGCGGCATTAGCGCCATCTACCGTAAAGCTATCTGAGCCACTAGTGGCAGTAAGCGTTGCAGTAACGGCGCTGACAATACCGTCGAAGGTAAGAGCGCCAGACTCTGCGGTAACCTGTTTGCTGGTACCCGTTAGGGTTAATCCATCGCTATAAGCGCTGGCATCCAAACTGTCATCACCACCATTGCCTTCCACAGCAGACATGCCGGAAACCGTCATGCCATAAACTTCGACATCTGCATCAGACTGCAAAACAAAATCATCGTCACCGGTAGTACCCACCAGATTCGCACTTACGGTGACAAGAGTTTCTGCATCACTAAAGGTGATTCCGCTGCCAATTACTTCATTGTTATTACCGGTTAGAGTCCAGTCAGAACCGCTTGCACCGGTAATGTCATCTGTGCCATTAGCTGCATCGACAGTGCTAACCCCAGTGAAGGCAATGCTGTAGCTGGAGAGCGCATTGTCTCCATTCACTACAAAGCTATCAGCACTGCTGGTGCCTGTTAATGCTGAAGTAACAGCACTACTGATGCCATCAAAGGTCAGGGTGCCAGACTCTACAGAGACTTGATTATTTGCACCTGTTAGAGCCAAGCCATCGCTGTAGGCGCTGGCATCCAGGCTGTCAGTACCGCCATTGCCATCAACAGAAGACATGCCGGATATGGTCATACTGTAGATTTCAACATCGGCATCAGATTGCAGAATAAAGGCGTCGGCACCGCTCGTCCCGATCAAACCTGCATTGGTAGCAGTTAGAGCCTCCACACTACTGAATGTAATACCGCTGCCTGTCGCTTCATAATCCGCGCCAGTCAGAGTCCAGTCTTCTCCGTCAGCACCAATAACACTGTCTGTATCATCACCTGCATCGACCGTACTAACACCGGTGAAAGCAATCTCATAACTGGTAACTTCGTTATCACCATCAACGGTAAAGCTATCCGCACTGCTGGTACCGGTTAGAACGGAGGTTATGGCGCTGGTAATATCGTTGAAGGTCAGATTGCCGGATTCAGCGGTCACCTGATTATCGGTTCCCGTCAGGGCCAGGCCAGCACTGTAAGCACTGGCATCCAGGCTGTCAGTGCCGCCGTTGCCTTCAACAGCAGACATGCCAGAGATGGTCATGTTGTAGATAGCAACATCGGCGTCAGATTGCAGCACAAAGGCATCGTTACCGCTCGTGCCGACCAGGTCTGCATTGACCGCCGTTAGGATTTCTACACTGCTAAAAGTAATGCCGTTATTCGTGGCTTCGTAATCATTGCCGGTTAAGGTCCAGTCTTCACCATCGGCTCCAGTAACACTGTCATCACCACCTCGCCCATCCACACTGCTGATTCTGCTAAATTCAATTTCATTCGCAGTCAGCTCATTGGCACCGGTAACTTCAAACGAGTCATCACCGGCAGAAGCTCGAAGGCGACCTCCACTCGCGCTGTCGATATTGCTGAACAGAATTGAGCTGGTTGAGGCTTGGTTATCTATGCCGGTGAGGGTAACAACATCAATAGCCGTTACGCTGTCAGTGCCATTACCCGCATCGACCGTACTAACGCCGGTGAAGGCAATGTCATAACTGGTAACTTCGTTATCACCATCGACGGTAAAGCTGTCCGCACCGCTAGTACCAGTTAAAGTGGAGGTTATTGCGCTGGCAATATCATTAAATGTCAGACTGCCGGATTCGGCCGTTACCTGGTTATCTGTCCCCGTTAGGGCCAGGCCATCGCTGTAAGCGCTGGCGTCCAGGCTGTCAGTACCGCCATTGCCGTCTACCGACGACATACCGGAAATTGTCATGCTATAGACTTCAATATCGGCATCAGACTGCAATACAAATTCATCTGCACCGGTGCTACCTAAAAGGTCTGCATTGGTAGCAACAATGACATCCACGTTATTGAAAGTAATACTGCTATTAGTTGCCTCATTATCTGTACCGGTCAGGGTCCAGCTAGCACCATCTGCGCCAGTTACGCTATCAGTGCTATTTCCAGCATCAACTGTGCTAACACCGGTGAAGGCAATGTCATAACTGGTAACTGCGTTATCACCATTCACCGTGAAGCTATCCGCACTGCTGGTACCGGTAAGAACGGAGGTGATGGCGCTGGTAATATCGTTGAAGGTCAGGCTTCCAGATTCTGCTGTCACCTGATTGTCGGTTCCCGTTAGGGCCAAGCCATCGCTGTAAGCGCTGGCATCCAGGCTGTCAGTGCCGCCATTACCTTCAACAGCTGACATGCCGGAAATGGTCATGTTGTAGATGGCAACATCGGCATCAGATTGCAGTACAAAGGCATCATTACCTGTTGTGCCGATCAAGTCGGCGTTGGTGGCAGTCAGAGCCTCAACACGGTTAAAGGTCATACCGCTAGCGGTGGCTTGGTAATCCGTGCCGGTCAGGGTCCAGTCTTCGCCATTGGCACCGGTGACACTGTCACTATCGCCGTCACCGTCGATAGTACTCACACTGGTAAAGGCGATGTCATAGCTGGTTACGGCGTTGTCACCATTCACAACAAAGCTATCCGCACCGCTACTACCGGTCAGCGTGGAGGTTACCGCGCTCACAATACCGTCAAACGTCAAAGTACCGGATTCAGCCGTCACTTGGTTGTCAGTACCTGTCAGGGCCAGGCCATCGCCGTAGGCGCTGGCATCCAAGCTGTCATCTCCGCCATTGCCATCGACTGCAGACATTCCGGAAATGGTCATGTCATAGACTTCAACATCTGCATCGGCTTGCAGTACGAAGTCATCGTCACCGGTTGTACCGACCAAGTCGCCATTCACTACGGTGATCGTCTCGATCTCACTAAACGTAATACTGCTGCTGGTCGCTTCTTCGCTAGTTCCAGTCAGGGTCCAATCTGCGCCGCTGGCACCGGTAACGCTATCTGCACCGTTACCTGCATCGACCGTACTAACACCGGTGAAAGCAATCTCATAACTGGTAACTTCGTTATCACCATTTACCGTGAAGCTATCCGCACTGCTGGTACCGGTTAGAACGGAGGTTATGGCGCTGGCAATATCGTTGAAGGTCAGGCTGCCAGATTCAGCGGTCACCTGATTATCGGTTCCTGTCAGGGCCAAACCAGCACTGTAAGCACTGGCATCCAAGCTGTCAGTACCACCGTTGCCTTCGACCGCTGACATGCCGGAGATGGTCATGTTGTAGATGGCAACATCAGCATCAGACTCCAGTACAAAGGCGTCTGCACCGGTCGTGCCGATCAAATCTGCATTAACTGCGGTTAGGAATTCTACATTGCTAAAAGTGATGCCATTGTTCGTGGCTTCGTAATTAGTGCCGGTTAAGGTCCAGTCTTCTCCATCGGCACCGGTAACGCTGTCGTCACCGCCCCGCGCATCCACGCTGCTGATACTGCTAAATGCGATTTCATTCGCTGTCAGTGCATTGGCACCGGTAACTTCAAACGAGTCATTGCCGGAGGAAGCTTGCAGGCTGCCCCCACTGACGTTATCGATATTGCTAAACAGAATTGAGTTCGTTGAGGCTTGGTTATCTACGCCGGTGAGCGTGACAACACTAAGGGCCGTTACGCTGTCGGTGCCGTTACCGCCATCGACCGTACTAACACCGGTGAAGGCAATGTCATAACTGGTAACTGCGTTATCACCATTCACCGTGAAGCTATCCGCGCCAGTGGTACCAGTTAAAGTGGAGGCTACTGCGCTGGCAATATCATTGAAGGTCAGGTTGCCGGTTTCAGCGGCCACCTGATTGTCGGTTCCCGTTAGGGCCAAACCATCGCTGTAAGCGCTGGCATCCAGGCTGTCAGTACCGCCATTACCTTCGACCGCTGACATGCCGGAGACGGTCATGTTGTAGATGGCAACGTCTGCGTCAGATTGCAGTACAAAGGCATCGTTACCCGTTGTGCCAATCAAGTCGGCGTTGGTGGCAGTCAGAGCCTCAACACGGTTAAAGGTCATACCGCTGGCGGTGGCTTGGTAATCCGTGCCGGTCAGGGTCCAGTCTTCGCCATTGGCACCGGTAACACTGTCACTATCCCCGTCACCGTCGACAGTACTCACACTGGTAAAGGCGATATCATAGCTGGTTACGGCGTTGTCGCCATTCACAACAAAGCTATCCGCACCGCTACTACCGGTCAGCGTGGAGGTTACCGCGCTCACAATACCGTCAAACGTCAAAGTACCGGATTCAGCCGTCACTTGGTTGTCAGTACCTGTCAGGGCCAGGCCATCGCCGTAGGCGCTGGCATCCAAGCTGTCATCTCCGCCATTGCCATCGACTGCAGACATTCCGGAAATGGTCATGTCATAGACTTCAACACCTGCATCGGCTTGCAATACGAAGTCATCGTCACCGGTTGTACCGACCAAGTCGCCACTCACTACGGTGATCGCCTCGATCTCACTAAACGTAATACTGCTGCTGGTCGCTTCTTCGCTAGTTCCAGTCAGGGTCCAATCTGCGCCGCTGGCACCGGTAACACTATCTGCACCGCTACCTGCATCGACCGTACTAACACCGGTGAAAGCAATTTCATAACTGGTAACTTCGTTATCACCATTTACCGTGAAGCTATCCGCACTGCTGGTACCGGTTAGAACGGAGGTTATGGCGCTGGTAATATCGTTGAAGGTCAGGCTGCCAGATTCTGCTGTCACCTGATTATCGGTTCCTGTCAGGGACAGGCCAGCACTGTAAGCACTGGCATCCAGGCTGTCAGTACCACCGTTGCCTTCAACAGCAGACATGCCGGAGATGGTCATGTTATAGATGGCAACATCGGCGTCAGACTCCAGTACAAAGGCGTCTGCACCGGTCGTGCCGATCAAATCTGCATTAACTGCGGTTAGGAATTCTACATTGCTAAAAGTGATGCCATTGTTTGTGGCTTCGTAATTAGTGCCGGTTAAGGTCCAGTCTTCTCCATCGGCACCGGTAACGCTGTCGTCACCGCCCCGCGCATCCACGCTGCTGATACTGCTAAATGCGATTTCATTCGCTGTCAGTGCATTGGCACCGGTAACTTCAAACGAGTCATTACCGGAGGAAGCTTGCAGGCTGCCCCCACTGACGTTATCGATATTGCTAAATAGAATCGAGTTCGTTGAGGCTTGGTTATCTACGCCGGTGAGCGTGACAACACTAAGGGCCGTTACGCTGTCGGTGCCGTTGCCGCCATCGACCGTACTAACACCGGTGAAAGCAATCTCATAACTGGTAACTTCGTTATCACCATTTACCGTGAAGCTATCCGCACTGCTGGTACCAGTAAGAACGGAGGTTATGGCGCTGGTAATATCGTTGAAGGTCAGGCTGCCAGATTCAGCGGTCACCTGATTATCGGTTCCCGTCAGGGCCAGGCCAGCACTGTAAGCACTGGCATCCAGGCTGTCAGTACCACCGTTGCCTTCGACCGCCGACATGCCGGAGATGGTCATGTTGTAGATGGCAACATCGGCATCAGACTCCAGTACAAAGGTATCGTTACCACTGGTGCCGATCAGATCTGCATTGACCGCCGCTAGGGTTTCTACATTACTAAAAGTGATGCCATTATTCGTGGCTTCGTAATTAGTGCCGGTTAAAGCCCAATCTTCACCATCGGCACCAGTGACGCTATCCGTACCACCTTTAGCATCGATATCGCCGGAAAAGCCGCTGAAGCTGATGCTGTTGGCAATCACACTGGTGCTGCTGGTTACCACAAAGGTGTCTGTATTATCAGAGCCTTCCAGACTGCCGCCGGTCACGCTATCGATATTACTGAAGGCAATTGAGTTGGTTGTGGCTTCGTTATCCGTACCGGTCAAGGTCACAACACTCTGTGCAGCAACACTGCCACCGCCAGAACCTGCATCCACTGTATTCACACCGGTGAAGGCAATCTCATAACTGGTAACTTCGTTATCACCATTAACGGTAAAGCTATCCGCACTGCTGGTACCAGTTAGAACGGAGGTTATGGCGCTGGCAATATCGTTGAAGGTCAGGCTGCCAGATTCAGCGGTCACCTGATTATCGGTTCCCGTTAGGGCCAGGCCAGCACTGTAAGCACTGGCATCCAGGCTGTCAGTACCGCCATTACCTTCTACCGCTGACATGCCGGAGATGGTCATGTTGTAGATGGCAACGTCGGCATCAGACTCCAGTACAAAGGCGTCTGCACCGGTCGTGCCGATCAAATCTGCATTAACTGCGGTTAGGAATTCTACATTGCTAAAAGTGATGCCATTGTTCGTGGCTTCGTAATTAGTGCCGGTTAAGGTCCAGTCTTCTCCATCGGCACCGGTAACGCTGTCGTCACCGCCCCGCGCATCCACGCTGCTGATGCTGCTAAATGCGATTTCATTCGCTGTCAGTGCATTGGCACCGGTAACTTCAAACGAATCATTACCGGAGGAAGCTTGCAGGCTGCCCCCACTGACACTATCGATATTGCTAAACAGAATTGAGTTCGTTGAGGCTTGGTTATCTACGCCGGTGAGGGTGACAACACTAAGGGCCGTTACGCTGTCGGTGCCGTTACCGCCATCGACCGTACTAACACCGGTGAAGGCAATGTCATAACTGGTAACTTCATTATCACCATTAACCGTGAAGCTATCCGCACTGCTGGTACCGGTAAGAACGGAGGTTATGGCGCTGGTAATGTCGTTGAAGGTCAGGCTGCCGGTTTCAGCGGTCACCTGATTATCGGTTCCCGTTAGGGCCAGGCCATCGCTGTAAGCGCTGGCATCCAGGCTGTCAGTGCCGCCGTTGCCTTCAACAGCAGACATGCCGGAGACGGTCATGTTGTAGATGGCAACGTCTGCGTCAGATTGCAGTACAAAGGCATCGTTACCCGTTGTGCCAATCAAGTCGGCGTTGGTGGCAGTCAGAGCCTCAACGCTGCTAAAGGTCATACCGCTGGCGGTGGCTTGGTAATCTGTGCCGGTCAGGGTCCAGTCTTCGCCATTAGCACCGGTAACACTGTCACTATCGCCGTCACCGTCGACAGTGTTCACATTGGTAAAGGCGATGTCATAGCTGGTTACAGCATTGTCACCATTCACAACAAAGCTATCCGCACCGCTACTACCGGTCAGCGCCGAGGTTACCGCGCTCACAATACCGTCAAACGTCAAAGTACTGGATTCAGCCGTCACTTGGTTGTCAGTACCTGTCAGGGCCAGGCCATCGCCGTAGGCGCTGGCATCCAAGCTGTCATCTCCGCCATTGCCATCGACTGCAGACATTCCGGAAATGGTCATGTCATAGACTTCAACATCTGCATCGGCTTGCAGTACGAAGTCATCGTCACCGGTTGTACCGACCAAGTCGCCACTCACTACGGTGATCGCCTCGATCTCACTAAACGTAATACTGCTGCTGGTCGCTTCTTCGCTAGTTCCAGTCAGGGTCCAATCTGCGCCGGTGGCACCGGTAACGCTATCTGCACCGTTACCGCCATCGACCGTACTAATACCGGTGAAAGCAATTTCATAACTGGTAACTTCGTTATCACCATCAACCGTAAAGCTATCCGCACTGCTGGTACCAGTAAGAACGGAGGTTATGGCGCTGGTAATATCGTTAAAGGTCAAATCGCCGGATTCAGCCGTTACCTGGTTGTCAGTTCCTGTCAGGGCCAGGCCATCGCCGTAAGCGCTGGCATCCAGGCTGTCAGTACCGCCGTTGCCTTCTACCGCCGACATGCCGGAGATGGTCATGTTGTAGATGGCAACATCGGCGTCAGACTCCAGTACAAAGGCGTCCGCACCAGTCGTGCCGATCAAATCTGCATTGACCGCCGCTAGGGTTTCTACATTGCTAAAAGTGATGCCATTGTTCGTAGCTTCGTAATTAGTGCCGGTTAAAGCCCAATCTTCACCATCGGCACCAGTGACGCTATCCGTACCACCTTTAGCATCGATATCACCGGAAAAACCGCTGAAGCCGATGCTGTTGGCAGTCACACTGGTGCTGCTGGTTACCAAAAAGGTGTCTGTATTATCAGAGCCTTCCAGACTGCCGCCGGTCACGCTATCGATATTACTGAAGGCAATTGAGTTGGTTGTGGCTTCGTTATCCGTACCGGTCAAGGTCACAACACTCTGTGCAGCAACACTGCCACCGCCAGAACCTGCATCCACTGTATTCACACCGGTGAAAGCAATCTCATAACTGGTAACTTCGTTATCACCATTAACGGTAAAGCTATCCGCACTACTGGTACCAGTTAGAACGGAGGTTATGGCACTGGTAATATCGTTGAAGGTCAGATTGCCAGATTCAGCGGTCACCTGATTATCGGTTCCCGTTAGGGCCAGGCCAGCACTGTAAGCACTGGCATCCAGGCTGTCAGTACCGCCATTACCTTCTACCGCTGACATGCCGGAGATGGTCATGTTGTAGATGGCAACGTCGGCATCAGACTCCAGTACAAAGGCGTCTGCACCGGTCGTGCCGATCAAATCTGCATTAACTGCGGTTAGGAATTCTACATTGTTAAAGGTAATGCCATTGTTCGTGGCTTCGTAATTGTTGCCGGTTAAGGTCCAGTCTTCCCCATCGGCACCGGTAACACTGTCGTCACCACCCAACGCATCCACACTGCTGATGCTGTTAAATGCGATTTCATTCGCTGTCAGTGCATTGGCACCGGTAACTTCAAACGAATCATTACCGGAGGAAGCTTGCAGGCTGCCCCCACTGACACTATCGATATTGCTAAACAGAATTGAGTTCGTTGAGGCTTGGTTATCTACGCCGGTGAGGGTGACAACACTAAGGGCCGTTACGCTGTCGGTGCCGTTACCGCCATCGACCGTACTAACACCGGTGAAGGCAATGTCATAACTGGTAACTTCGTTATCACCATTCACCGTGAAGCTATCCGCGCCGCTGGTACCGGTAAGAACGGAGGTTATGGCGCTGGCAATATCGTTAAAGGTCAAATCGCCGGATTCAGCCGTTACCTGGTTGTCGGTTCCTGTCAAAGCCAGGCCATCGCCGTAAGCCCTGGCATCCAGGCTGTCAGTACCACCGTTGCCTTCAACAGCAGACATGCCAGCGATGGTCATGTTGTAGATGGCAATGTCTGCGTCAGATTGCAGTACAAAGGCGTCCGCACCGGTCGTGCCGATCAAATCTGCATTAACTGCGGTTAGGAATTCTACATTGCTAAAAGTGATGCCATTGTTCGTGGCTTCGTAATTAGTGCCGGTTAAAGCCCAATCTTCACCATCGGCACCAGTGACGCTATCCGTACCACCTTTAGCGTCGATATCACCGGAAAAACCGCTGAAGTTGATGCTGTTGGCAGTCACACTGGTACTGCTGGTTACCACAAAGGTGTCTGTATTATCAGAGCCTTCCAGACTGCCGCCGGTCACGCTATCGATATTACTGAAGGCGATTGAGTTGGTTGTGGCTTCGTTATCCGTACCGGTCAAGGTCACAACACTCTGTGCAGCAACACTGCCACCGCCAGAACCTGCATCCACTGTATTCACACCGGTGAAGGCAATCTCATAACTGGTAACTTCATTATCACCATTAACCGTGAAGCTATCCGCACTGCTGGTACCGGTAAGAACGGAGGTTATGGCGCTGGTAATATCGTTGAAGGTCAGGTTGCCAGATTCAGCGGTCACCTGATTATCGGTTCCTGTCAGGGCCAGGCCATCGCTGTAAGCGCTGGCATCCAGGCTGTCAGTGCCGCCGTTGCCTTCAACAGCAGACATGCCGGAGATGGTCATGTTGTAGATGGCAACGTCTGCGTCAGATTGCAGTACAAAGGCATCATTACCTGTTGTGCCGATCAAGTCGGCGTTGGTGGCAGTCAGAGCCTCAACACGGTTAAAGGTCATACCGCTGGCGGTGGCTTGGTAATCCGTGCCGGTCAGGGTCCAGTCTTCGCCATTAGCACCGGTAACACTGTCACTATCGCCGTCACCGTCGACAGTACTCACACTGGTAAAGGCAATGTCATAGCTGGTTACGGCGTTGTCACCATTCACAACAAAGCTATCCGCACCGCTACTACCGGTCAGCGCGGAGGTTACCGCGCTCACAATACCGTCAAACGTCAAAGTACCGGATTCAGCCGTCACTTGGTTGTTAGTACCTGTCAGGGCCAGGCCATCGCCGTAGGCGCTGGCATCCAAGCTGTCAACTCCGCCATTGCCATCGACTGCAGACATCCCGGAAATGATCATGTCATAGACTTCAACATCTGCATCGGCGTGCAGTACGAAGTCATCGTCACCGGTTGTACCAACCAAGTCGCCACTCACTACAGTGATCTCTTCGACCGCACTAAAAGTAATACCGCTACTGGTCGCTTCTTCGTTAGTTCCGGTCAGGGTCCAATCTGCGCCGCTAGCACCGGTAACGCTATCTTCACCGTTACCTGCATCGACCGTACTAACACCGGTGAAAGCAATCTCATAACTGGTAACTTCGTTATCACCATTAACGGTAAAGCTATCCGCACTGCTGGTACCAGCTAAAGTGGAGGTTACTGCGCTGGCAATATCATCGAAGGTCAGGTTGCCAGATTCAGCGGTCACCTGATTATCGATTCCTGTCAGGGCCAGGCCATCGCCGTAAGCGCTGGCATCCAGGCTGTCAGTGCCGCCACTGCCTTTAACAGCGGACATGCCGGAGAAAGTCATCTCATAGACTTTGACATCCGCATCGGACAACAACTCAAAAGAATCATCACTGGACGTACCAACCAGGTTCGCATTAACGGCTGTAAGCTCTTCTACATTGCTAAAAGTAATACCGTAATTTTCAGCTTCGTTGTTGTTGCCGGTTAAGGTCCAATCTTCATCATCGGCACCAGTAACGCTATCCGTATCGTCGCTACCTCCGGCATCAATATTGCTGCTAAACCCTGTAACACTGATGCCATTGGCGGTAAGTTCGGTACCCGAAACTACCGTAAAATTATCATCAACCGCAGAACCTACAAGGCTAAATTTGCCGCCGCCACTGCCGGCATAATTGATAATTTCAATTTCACTGAAATTAATATCAGAAGAAGTTGCTTCGTAATCAGTACCGGTTAGAGTCACACTATCAATAACGGATACAGTATCATCACCAGAGTCTGCGATTACTGTGTCCACCTCACTAAAACTGATACCCGACTCAGCGTGATCTAGAGCTTTCGTGCCGGTAATTGTGAAGGTATCTGTGTTACTGCGCCCGGTTAATTTAGCGGCTTTCGCAGTAGCGATATTTCTGAAAACCAGCGAATCGGTTTCAACTTTTCCCGTCGTATTAGTAAGTGTCAAACCATCCGTATATTCACTGGCGTCCAGGCTATCGCCCCCAGTCATAGTGCTGCCCCCACCATCACCAAGGACCCGGTTCATGCCAGAAAAGATCATGCCATTAACGTCGACATCACCACTAGAAAGTAATTTGAAACTCTCTGTACTAGTGGTACCTAAAAGATCGGCACTACTTATATTAATATTCTCTATATCGGTAAACGTAATGCCGCTGCTTTCAACTTCATTACTATTGGTAGTTAATTCCCAGTCTTCACCGCTCTCGCCATTGACAGTATCACTTCCACCAGCATCACTAATTGTGGTTACACTTGTAAAATCGATATCGTAACTAGTGACATCCCCGGTATCAGTTACGGTAAAGGTATCGTCACCGGTACTACCAGTTACCTCAGTACTTTCTGCAGTATCAATATTATTAAAAGTCAGGGCGCCAGATTCTGCGGTAACTTGATTATCTGTTCCAGTAAGGGCCAAACCATCGCTATAGGCACTGGCATTTAGATGGTCGCCTGTACCCCCACTGCCAATATCACTGCCATTGCCATCCACCGCTGACAAACCGGAGAAGGTTATTTCGTTAACTTTGACATCTGCATCGGACAACAACTCGAAAGAATCATCACCGGTCGTACCAACCAGATTCGCATTAACCGCTGTGAGTACATCTACATTACTAAAAGTAATGCCACTATTTTCAGCTTCGTAATCATTTCCGGTAAGTGTCCAATCCTGACCATCAGCCCCGGTGACAGTATCTGTACCACCTTTCGCATCAATATCACCGGTGAGGCTGCTAAAGTTAATGCCGTTGGCCGTTACACTGGTACCACTAATCACCTCAAACGTATCTGCATTATCGGAACCTTCCAGACTACCGCCTGCAACGCTAGTGATATTACTAAATTCAATTGAACTGGTTTCAGCTTCGTTATCGATTCCGTTTAAGATCGTTGTGCCAAGAGCCAGAGCTGCAATGCTATTATCCCCACCTCCAAGATCGACCTCTTCTATACCCGTGAAGGAAATGGTGGCACTAGAATCGGTAGCACCAGAAGGAGTGGTGACCAGTGTAAAATCATTATCGTCATCGATAGTGATTGCATCATCATTATCTGACAAGATGAAAATATCAGTGCCGCTTCCACCGGTGACAGTAGCTGTGTTAGCCGTAATATCACCCAATGTATTAGTGGTATCAGATGCTGTGCCGAAACCAACAGCGAGGTTAAAATTATTAACGTTGATACTTCCAGCGTTGGCAAACGATCCACCGGCTTCAATATTAAAATTTCCACCTGTGGCTGTAATACTGACACCATCAGCGATAGAAACATCGGCAAATGACTGTAATAAAAGAGTGTGACCAGTATTCCAATCAAGGTTACTAGCAACTCTAATCCCATAGGAAAAAGCATCCGAATCGTCACCGGAGCCTGGTTCTAGAGCTCTATCATCAGTTAGAGGATCACCATCATCGAATAACCCATTACCAGCATCCGTTACTTGGATAGTTACGGAGTTAAAACCAAGAGCAGCTTCAATAGATCCTGTTGAAACACAATTACCAGCACTATCATCACAGCTATCGAAAATCTCCATCCAACCCGGGTCCAACAGCCAAAGGCCCGTCTCCCCATCCCCATGGCTCAGGGTAGAGACAAACATATTGTCTTCATCCAGATTCAGGTAAATCTTGCCGGAGGTTTCTACCAGGCCGCCATCACCGCCGTCTTCCCCTGACTCGGCGAAAATCGTACCGCCAAAATTGGTGGTGTCATCGGCCCAAACAATAACAGTACCGCCATCAGAATCGCCGACACCACTGGCATCGATTGTAGATTCCGCCGTAACCGTGGTGGTTTCGGCATTGCGAACATCTTCGTTATTCCCCTGGTAGTCGCCGCCAATAAGGACTTCACCACCGGAGGAAGTGCCACGGGCATCAATATTCCCGCTGACAACAACTTCATCACCCAAAACAGCAACGTAACCGCCACTGCCAGAGTCAGCTGCTACTGAAATATCTCCGCTGTGCTTGGCAAAATCGCCCTCCAGGACAACCTCACCACCGGCACTGCCGGATGCATCCAGAGTTCCGCTATTCACAACTCCGGAGCCCGAGCCAAACAGGCGGATTTTGCCCCCGCTGGTATCAATACCACGTGCGGTTACTGTGCCTTCATTATTTACTGCGGCAGTAAACAAGTCACCGGAAACGCTGGCTTCCATTAAAACCTGAGCGCCTTCGATGGCCCCTTCATTTAGCACAGCACTATCTAGGCCGAGGTCATTTTCCATAACCTCTTTAGTGACCTTGACACCAATCATTCCATCGGCATCAAAAGTTAATAAGGCTTCATCGGCTGCTGCCAGGCTGACGAGTTCAGCACTGATTAAACCGGTAGAAGCATTTGTAACCTGCTTACCTACCAGAACCGCGCTGGATGCATTAATCACACCTCGGTTAACAACAACACCAGAAGAACCCGACTCACCCTTAAAGGCAAAATCACCATTCATAAAGTCTTCTGGACTCATATCGAGCCCGGACGCTGTTATGGCGCCGACATTAACCGTGGCTGTCTCAGTAAAAAGAACTCCTCGCGGGTTCACCAGGATAACGTGGCCATTGGCCTCTATCGCACCTTGGATGGTGGTGACATCCTGGTCCAGGATTCGGTTAAGCACGATAGAAGACGAGTCTGGCTGCAGGAATTGGACCAGCTCTTCTTCACTTAAATTAAAAGAATCCCAGTCGATTGATAACAGGTCTGTTACCTGGTCGACTGTGGTTGTAGCCCCGTCAACATCAATAGTGCCGCTACCGCCGGTTACCACTCCGCCTTCAGGTCCAGCATGAACCATGGGACTAATCAGCCCTGCAAACAGGCCGGCATAGGCAAAACTTGACACTTTAATGGCACTTGCTAATTTTCTTAACTCAAGCTTTTTATTTTTGGCTTTCATACCAGCACCTTGCGAAGAGGAACCTTGCTACTTTTAAGTATTCAGGAAACAGTAATTATTCAGTTATAAAAAATCGAAAAGTCAGCGTAGACGGTGGGCTCGTCTTCACCAACTCCTGTATTTACTATCGAGGAGCTCGACATAATTGGCCAGGCAACAGAGACTTTACTCGAGAAACTGTCACTCCAATTCATCTTAAACAGCATTCCGCCACCGGAGAATCGGGCCCAATCGTCCTCTACGGTATCCTCATAGTTATTCACATAGCCATATCCAACATCGGCAATCAGTGCTACTTGGAAAATGTCATTTAAACGCTGATTAAACAGGATGGGGTTCATAAATTCGGGGAAGTTTACATACCACTCTGCGGAAACAACTGCACCCATATCTGCAGAAAAATCTCTCGCAGAGAAAGCACGCACACCATTGGCTCCACCCAGTGACAACTGCTCAAATCCAGGCAGGTTGCTCTCACTATATTGGGCTCTTCCTTTTACTATCAGCCTTGAGTGGTCATCGGTAAAAGGCATAGGCAGGAAGATCAGAGAACTGGTGCTAATGGCCAGCTTATTGAAGTCATCTCCCCTACCCTCTTCAACCGTATTTTGATGCTCACCGTACTGTGCGGTAGCACTTACTATATTCAGCATTGAAAGGAAGCCGTTAGAAAGGCTATCCATATAGATACCAACTTCCCCGCCATAAACGTGGTCACTGGTAAACTCGATGATGCCATCCAGGTCTGATTTTTTTTCTGTCAGGCCGAAGGATCCGGTGAGGTTGAAATCCCTTGAGCGTCGGAACTTATGATCTATAGACAGCGCGTAACTTTTGTTTACGCCTGAAATTTCCAGCAAATTAACTACGTCACCATCATCTTCTTCGTTAAAGAGACTAAATTCATTGTGATCTGCTGATATTTCCAGACGGGTGCGAGGGCCAAATAGAGGGAAGCTGTATCTGAACTGCCCGAGATCAGAACCATAATCCTCATCTGATTCAGGGTTGGATTTCAAATAACCCAGCGTTAAAGCATCACCGATCCCCAGGGGGTTCAACCAGTCAACAGTCGCATAAATCCTTTCACTACCGGTATAGAGAGAACCGTGATTATCAGCTCTAAATGAAGCACGCCAGGAATCCGACTCACGTACTTTTAAATTAAGCTTGGTTTCACCGGGGTTGTCACCCGCACTAAAGTAGCCTGTAACGTTTAAGCCTGGCAGGTCATTAAGTAAATATAATCCTTCCTCGATATTCTCATGATTTACCAGATGGCCACGCTGGTCTTCAAAGGGTTCTGCCAGTTTTTCGTCTGTGTACTCTTCATTATCTTCAGCAACAACCTGCCCGAGAAGCCCCTCTTGTACCGTAAGAGTGACCACTCCATTTTCCACATCTTGAGCGGGAATTTGCACTTGGGCCAAAAACAGCCCTTGGCGACGATAGAAGCTTGTCAGTTCAGCAGCAATCTCTTCGAGATCGCCATAACTTAAGCCCCTCTCTTTATTTTGTTTTTCAATTACACTTACCAGCTTCTTAAGCTCAGCAGGCCCCAAGCCACCAGGATTAAATTGAGCATTCATATTACCCAGTAATATTGCCAGCTCTTCCAGGTTGTCTACGGTATAACCGCTAGCGAGGATTTGATCCTCTTTCATGAATTTTGCCCGAAGTTCCTCTGCCATTTCCTCTACGGTTTCTCGGGAAATACCAAACTCGGGATATTCTTCTAAACGATGAAACTTAAATTCTTTTACAGTAATCCGCGGCCCCTGATTTCTCTGGGAGATTTCAGGAATTTCTGTATTTAAGTTGGGGTCTTCAGCTTCATAAGTACGCTGGAGAAAGTCTTGGGTTACATCCACTTCATTAATAGTAGACGTATCCTGATTAAAGGCTTCCCGCACTCGGTTGCGAAAATTAGATCCATCTTCCTGGGCAAAAGCCGGCACTTGCGATACAAGAAAGCCAGCACCTATAAATAATGCCAACTTACTTTTTCCTAGCCCAAGCATATTTCCCCCAGTTTTAATCTCTTAATCTTTAATCTAACCAACTCAACTATCGTATCGATATTCGCTGGTAATTGTTTAATCTAGTTAACATCTCTAACGACACGAAAACCGGTAAACTCATCGGGCTGGCCATTATGAAGCTTCTTGGTTGTTGCCAGACAACGGCTCATTGGATCAATGCGGCTACCTCCCAAAGCGAGCAATTCGCCCTCTGTGCCTAATCCCCACTCCTGGACATTACCTACAGCATTAAGCAACCCAAACCCATTAGAGGAGCCAGCCCGGGCAGGTACCAACTCAGCACCTTTTTCAATACCGCCATACTTCAAATGACAGTTTCGATCTGCTACTTCATCTTCCCCCCTGGCACTTGCAGCAGCAAACCACTCCTGCTCAGAAGGTAGGCGGTAGCGATAGCCGGTCTCATCACTGAGCCAGCTTAAATAAGCCTCTGCAATTGCCAGGGATAAGTTATTTACCGGCAAGTCCGTTGCTTCTGGAGTCTGCTCTCCGCACTGACCAGCAATACGGCAGAATTGAGCCAACTCAGTGCTGCTAACCTCATATTTACCCACAGCCAGTGGCCGGCCACTCAAACCTTTAATCACCACCATTGCAGGCCCCTTGCTGCCATCCGCAAGACGATCACGACAGGTGTAACGATCACCACGCCGACCGCTGCCCGGAACCAGGTGCCCACAAAAATCGAGCTTAAAGTCTTTCAATGGTTGGTATGCGGGCAGTAGAGCCCTGAATTGATCAACCAGGGCTTCCGTCTGAATCGGATCCTTGGTTCCGAGATTGGATGCGCAATTTACCAACTCTTCGCCTACCACTGGACGGATCTTCAAGGCTTTTGCACTGTCCAGCCTTGCCAGGCTGGACAACTGTGAACCTATTGCAGTGGCACTCATGGAAAAGCTGCAGGTGAGTGCTACTTCCATATCATCGAGCACAACATCAATCTGCTGCTGCTTTTGCGCAGCCAGGCGGCGACGCTCTGCCCGCTCTTCCGCCAGGCGGATACGCTCGGCTTCACGCTCTTCAGCAATCCGCTCCGCTTCAAGGCGAGCGCGCAGATTCTCTCTATCATTCGCCAGTTGAGTTTTGATAGCCTCAGCTTCTTTAGACTCACCATACCAGTTGGCAACCCCCGCCAGCATGACATCGGCCTGATCGAGGTTACCCAGGTTTAACTGACCGGTTGCAGCAGCCAGGAAAAGCTCTGATACCTGGCGACGAGAAGAATCCAGGAACTCTTTATCCGCAGGGTTCAGCTCAGAGTACTCCTCTAACTCCAGCTGAAGGTCTCGCTCCCAGGCTGGGGTCAAAATACTCAGGCCAATCAAGCGAGTGATGGCCTCTTTCTTATCAGCAATACGCCTGGCCAATAGCTCCTGTTCGTGCTTGCGTTCGAGCTCGATTCTGACTCGCTCTTGCTCTACAGCATTTTGCTGCTGCAGATGGCCATAACCCACTACAGCACCGCCCAACACCATGACAAACGCACTGCCTAGTACCCACTTCCAGGCATGGCTAACAAAGAACGCCTGTACAAACTTCTCTACGGTACTAGTGCGGTTTTCGCGCTTTAGTTCGAGTGCTGACTCAAGTGCGCGCCACTGCCTGCGATTAAGCCCTTTGATCCGCTTGGGCCGCAGGCCCTGCTCCATGGCCTTATCGGCAGGTGTCTTGTCATAAGGGTGGCGCCCGCAGAATAGTTCGTAGGCAACACAACCCAACGCAAATACATCATCACTCGGTGCCGGTTCAGCTCCCTTGAGCATCTCAAGGCTCGCATATGCCGGAGTTAGGGCTCCAAGAGTGCCAGCGTCAAATACTGTCGTTTCGCCAGCTTTATTTGCGATTCCCCCTTCAGAAACAGCTCGGGCAATACCGAAGTCAAATACTTTTGCACCTTTCTTATTGGTGACAAAAATATTGCCTGGCTTAAAGTCCGAGTGAACAATTTTATGGGAGTGGGCATATATCAGGGCTTGGGAGATATCCCAAAATACCGAGCGGGCACGCTCGGGCTCCAACCCAACATCGGCATGGTCACGCAACAACTTGTCCAATGGAGCACCCTCAAGGAACTCCATTGTCATAAATACGCGATCTCCATCGCGGTCAAAATCGTATACCGTTACGATATTAGGGTGTGCAAGCGTTTGTGACTTGCGCGCTTCCCGCTGGAGGGAAATAAAAGCATCGGGGTGCTTTTGGAAATCATCATTAAGCAGCTTGATAGCGACATAGGGCTCGCTGTCACTGGCTTCTAATTTACGGCGGTCAAGGGCTTTGTAAACTGCCCCCATTCCCCCAACACCCAGGAGTTTGTCAAGCTCAAATCGACCTTTGATTACAGTTTTGGTCACTGCATTTGAGCCGGAAGCTTCAAAGGGTTCAGGTATTACTGCCGAATCGGCAGAAACCCCACCCAAAACTTCATTGGCCCCAGCCCCACTTCCCATCCGATTAGGATTAGGGGAAGGCGCAAAGACAGTAGCATCTGAGCTAAAGCTGGCAGCAGCCGAAGGGATTACCGGTTGGGCACCTTTAACCGGGGGGTGATCATTTGCTCCAGTCTTATCCTGCTGCACAACAACGGTGATATCACCATCTTCTGTCAGCCCGCTGGTTGATTGGCCTGAGCCCGGCGGAGTGTCACTCGGCCGAACAATA
Source organism: Microbulbifer sp. ABM4_008 (assembly GCF_056311705.1). Lineage (NCBI taxonomy): Bacteria > Pseudomonadati > Pseudomonadota > Gammaproteobacteria > Cellvibrionales > Microbulbiferaceae > Microbulbifer > Microbulbifer sp. ABM4_008. The sequence goes on from NZ_CM149970.1 coordinate 4,617,952, forward strand.
CGCGTCTTATCGTTCAATTCCGCCTCCATGGGAAACCATTACGACACATCCAAATCCGCAAAAACTTTGTTATTGATCTAATGGGCAAGGCAATAAAGTAGGGTGCGAAGTATATCGAACAGCCTATGTGGCAACAATGAATCAATATTCAAATAAATTTGCCTTAACACGCCATCAAACTATTATTTTGATCCAGCCCCCGAAAACACTGAGTATCACTTCGCTATATGGCTGAATTACATATTATTACAAAGCAAGCTTATCAAAAAAATACCAGTAAATGCTTTCAAATAGATATTTGACTGTCAATCAATATCCATGACTCAAACCACTTATTTATCCCCATTAGAGGTTTGTTACTTTTTAGCAATATTAAATTAGTGTCAGAGTCAATTAGGGCAAACGGGCATAAATCGTAACAGCATAAAATTGCCTCTCGAAATTAGTGCCAGAGTCGATTAAATAACTCGAAAATTAGTTTGTTTTTAGCTTTCTCTTTGTTTAAATCATCACAGTTGCCACCGCGACGACCACCTGAACTACTGCGAATCGCGGTGGTAAGGGATTAACCACCAACATCACACGCCAACTAATGAGGGACATCCCATGGCTATCTACATGAACTACAACAACAAAGCCATCAAAGGCAATGTTACTGCTTCCGGCTACGAGGACTGGATCGAAATTGACAGCTTCAACTTCGGTGTTGGCCGCGGCATTACCATGGAAGCTGGCGCCATGTCAAACCGCGAAGCTTCTCGCCCAAGCCTGAGCGAAGTAAGCTTCACCAAGCGCATCGACGCTGCTTCCGGCGGTCTGTTCAAATCTTCTGTAACTGGTGACGAAGGTGTTACCGTTGAGATCCACGTAGTACAAACCGGTGCTAACTCTGTAGAGAAGTACGCTGTTTACAAACTGGAAAACACCCTGATTTCCTCCTATAGCATCGGTGCTTCCGCTGGTGGCGCTCCGGCTGAGTCTGTATCCCTGAGCTACGCTAAAATCGAAGCGGACCTCAACCACGCAGACAAGACCAACAAGAACCCCAAGAATATGCGTGTTGGATACGACCTGGAAACAGCCAAGCCGCTGTAAGCCAGCAGAATCTGATCTGCATATACAATGGTCTGCAGGAAATTCTGCAGACCATTATTTAGCAGTTATTTAGCTGAGCGCTTATTGAGTTTTCAGCTAAATAACTGAATGTATAATAACTAGTACTATTCTCCAAGGCACCGTAGGGATAGTAGGGGCTGCCCATGACTACATTAAATCAAGATAGAAGACTGATTAAAGTCGACAGCCCGCTCGGCACGGATGCGGTAATCGCTACCAGCCTGCAAGGCGAAGAGCATATATCCAAACTCTTCCGCTATGAACTTCAGCTCCTATCCGATGACCATGCAATAAGCCAGAAAGATATCGTCGGCAAGGCTGTTACCGTTTCTGTGCACCACTCAGAAACTCCTCGCTATATCAATGGTTACGTTACTCAACTGTCTCTGCGCGATGTTAACGCTGAGGGAGTGCGAAGTTATAGCGCCACAATTCAACCTGGCCTTTGGTTTACCAGCCTTGGGGGCTCCAACAGAATTTTTGAAAAGAAATCTGCTAAACAGATTCTTGAAGAAGTTTTGGGCGAGTACAGCAAAGTTATAAAGCTAAGCGTTAAATTAAATGCTGAATACATAACTCGTGAATATTGCGTGCAGTTTGATGAAAGCGATTTTGAATTCATCAATCGCCTTATGGCTGAAGAGGGTATCTCCTATTACTTCAAGCACTCAAATGGGCAACACGAACTTGTACTTTGTGATGATAGCCAGGATTTCTATGACTGTGAAAGCGAACAGATAGAGTACGATGGGAGCGGCAGTCATCCGACAAAAAATACTGTAAGTAGCTGGCAGCGAAATTTCAATTATCATGGTGGCGGATTTGAACTGAAAGATTATTGTGAGTTCACCGCAACAAAAGATAATAAACAGCAAGTTAAAACTACCAGCCAACTGAATGATGTCAGTAATTACATGCGCGGCCTTTATGGGCTAAACCATTTCCAGGCTGACGGTGAAAATAAGCACAAATTCACAGATAGCTACCATAAGGCGCTCGCCGAGCGTTCAATGGAAGCGCAAGAAGCTTTATTTGATGTGAGCCATGGGCGCAGTGACTGCCCCTCATTCACAGCGGGCGGCCGTTTTAATTTTGACCACACAATATCGTCAGAGAAAGGGAAGTACCTGATTACTTCCGTCCATATCTCTGCTACAGACGGCAATAGTGCGGAAACACATTTCCACAATACTTTCAGTTGTATTCCGTCATCAGTAACTCCAAGACCTGAGCCAAATATTTTTGCGAAGAAAGTACACTCTCCGCAAGTCGCACGCGTTCTTGAAGTTAAGGCCACCACTTCTGACAGTTCACAAGACCCCTACACCCAAATCAAAGTCAAGTTCCCATGGAATTCACAGCAGAACAGCTGTTGGGTACGGGTGATGCAGTCATTTGCCGGAAAAAACTGGGGCGCCAACTTTGTCCCCAGAGTCAATCAAGAAGTTATTGTTACTTATATTAATGGTGATCCAGACAGACCGCTTATAACCGGAGCCGTATATAACGGTGATAATCCGGGCCCCAATTATACTGCGACCCAAAGTGGCTGGAAAACTGAGTATGAAGGTAGCGCCTTTAACGAACTTCGGTTTGATGACAAAGGCGGAAGCGAAGAGCTTTATATGGAAGCCGGCAAAGACCATAACTTTGTCGTCCATAATGACCAAACAGGTAAGATAGAGAACAAACAAACCCTTGAGGTTAAGCAAGACCGGACTATTACGGTTACCGATGGCAGTGAAGTTGTCACCATCTCAAAAGGTGATCAGAAACTCAATGTCAGTAAAGGCAATCAAGTTGTAACTATCGGGTCAGGAAATCACACACTCAAGGTCAGTAAAGGTTCTCAAACTACTGATGCAATGGGTGCAATTAAGATTTCCTCCAAAGCATCCATTGAATTAAAAGTCGGCGGTAGCAGTATTAAACTGACTCCAGCTGGTATCACCATCAAAGGAACAATGCTTTCCTGTAAGGGCGACGCTACTGCAGAAGTTAAAGGTGGCGGGATGCTGACCCTGAAAGGCGGCGTAACCATGATTAACTGATGGGGATATACCAATGACAGACCTCATTAAAGTAGAAGCTCTCACCGCAGATGAGCTACTTAAGAATTTTGAAGTTAGTGACGAGGCAGAAGATCATCTGGTACCGGATACAGCACCAGAAGTCAGCATAAACCGCCTTGTGGAAGCCGGCCTATTTCCAGACGCGATCAAGTTGCTTGCTCATGGCCTACCAAAGCGGGAAGCCGTGTGGTGGGCTTGCCTCGCGGCCCGAGATATCCAAGGCCCTCAAACTGACGATGACAATGTGAATGCGCTTAATGCAGCAGAGACTTGGGCCAAAAAGCCCAGTGAAGAAGCCCGCTTACGCTGCAAACTATTCGGCGATAAAACAAAACATAAAACTCCAGCGAGCTGGGCGGCTACTGCAGCGAGTTGGTGTCATGGCAGCTTAGCAGCCGAAGGTGAGCCGGTAGTAGAGCCGCCAGAACACCTTTATGCTCATGCAGTCGCAGGCAGTGTTACCCTTGCTGCCGTGCTATCTGACCCAGTCGATCCAAACAAAAGGTTCATGCACTATATGGAGCAAGGTCTCGATCTAGCACGAGGCGGAAACGGTAGGGTTGAGGGATAAACTATGGGTAAGCCAGCTTCCCGTATTGGTGATATGCACGTATGCCCAATGGTCACCGGCACAGTACCTCATGTGGGTGGCCCAGTAGTAAGCCCAGGAGCACCCACCGTTATCATCGGTGGGATGCCTTCAGCAACCGTTGGTAGCACTTGTACCTGTGTTGGACCGCCCGATACGGTCGCCATGGGAAGTACAACGGTAATGCTGCAAAAGAAACCTGCGGCAAGAATGGGAGACACCACAGGGCATGGTGGAAAAATAGTTATTGGTTGCCCTACAGTATTGATAGGCGGATAAAATAGGTCCATCCCGCGTACTAACTAAGTACGGTGTGTCGGCATAGATAAAATTGGAAACTGGTGTTATCCAATTAAGATCATCCCATATCTATGCTTAAGAGTACTCACACAAGTCCCCTCTTATCGAGTGGGCATCTCTCTGCCACACCATATCTGCTGAATAAAGATAACGGCTTAAAATATAGGCCCTAGTACACAAGACAATATTTCTGTGTACTAAAAGTGACGCCCTCTTTTATTAGGATATTTAGCCGACCGCAATGGTAAAGCTAGCTATCTAGCACAATTATTTTAAATCCAAAAATCGTTACTCGCATATTAACGCGTGACTTGCACGAACCTAGAAAAACCAACCTAAAATCCGGGAATATTAAACGATTTTATTCAGCTAAAAATAGCACAAATTTACCACCCAAATATAAATAATATGTTTGTATAACCCACAACCAAATAATTAAAATATTTCATACAGCAAATATTAACTAAAGATATTTGAATATTTTCAGAAAGCCTTTACTAGACAACATAGTCTAAGGCCAAAATTTAACTAAAGAGTACAACCAACCAGAGACAATCACTTTAGCCAAAACGGCCGGAGGATGTTTAGCATGCACAAGAAATATAAATTTAAATTATTTCTAATATCTTTTTTATTAATTGCCATATCACCTGGAGGGACTAACGCTATGGCCTCATTCAACCCCTTTAAAGCTTGTACATTTTCAGAAATGAAAATCAAGTTAACACTAAATGGCGAGCCTGTATCAGGGGCTAAGATCACACGCTCAATACAATGGCAAAAGGAATGGATCGATACATTTACATCTGATGAAGACGGAATCGCAGTCCTCCCAGCTAAATTTTCAAACTCTTTAACACAGGTATTACCAGTTGAGTTTGTAGTCTCCCAGGCCATCGATGTTAGTTACGAAAATAAAAACTATGAAGTTTGGGTTTACGCTAAAAGAAGCCCGGGTGAGAACTCCGAAATGGGAAAGCCGCTTAACCTCACATGTGAGCTAACAGATGAAACCAGGTTAGAAGAAATATTCGATTCAGCCTTATTAACATCATGCCAATTTAATTAACACTAAAATAAAAGGAAAGATCAATTATGCTAAGTCCTAAATACACCGCTAAACTTGCTGCGGACACTTACTTAGTAAAAGAAAGTAGGACAAGGAAAATATTTTATGAAATGTATAAAGATGACTTTGATATTGACGAAAAAATCACAGACAAAGTAGATGCGGAAGCCGGTGCTCTTATTTTCCTAAAAAGTACAGACACAAGAGGAATAGCAACTTTAGGGAAAGGGCAACACAAAGGTAGCGCTTTTTTTAGTATTTTGGGAACTGATAGCCTATATGATGTGTTAACAGACCTAAATGCTGGAGTTAAGCGATTTCATACTGGCGGAGCAGTACATCAAGGTTTTTATTATACTTTTGAGTCTCTACTACCTCAACTTGAACAGTTTGCGCAAAACCTACCCAATGATGTTCATACTATTCACTGCCTTGGCCACAGCCTTGGTGGGGCGTTAGCCACGCTTGCTGCTGATTGGCTTTCCTCAAACACAGGAAAATCTATAAAACTATATACGTTTGGCAGCCCAAGAGTTGGGCTTGATCACTTCGCTAACAGCTGTAAACGTAAACTTAAATCTGAAAATATTTATCGCGTATATCATCGTGCAGATCCTGTTCCTATGGTACCTACGTGGCCATTTATTCATGTCCCGAATGGTGGAACTGGAGACTTTGAGCTACCTACACCGAGTCTTAACCCAAAAATAAGCCATAGCAGTCAAACCTATGTTAAATCTGTATCCCCTAATGGAACCAGCTTAGATTGGGATACCGTTAAATTACAAAAACCTAAAGGAAATTTAGAAAAGAGCGTCGAGGCATGGTTAAGATCTGACGGTGTACTTTCCCTTACCATGAATACAGCATGGATCGCTGGAGAGGCACTGCTCTGGGTGCTTAAGAAAATCACTCACCTTGCAGGAATTTCTTTGGTGGTTGCCGGTGGCACGACTTTTACACTTCTCGACAGACTTGCGATATTCCTGCACAAAGCGTATCAGATTAGTAAAGATATCTCTTTTTGGATTTTGCGACTTATCCGTAGGCTGGCACAACTGATCGGATTGGCTATTGTCGAAGGTACGGATATCACGGTTTCCTTTATTCGCATGGTATTTCTACGTATGCACCGCGCTGTTTCTGACTTAGTAATGAGGGCAGGAAGACCAAACCAGTAATTATTTCTTAAAACCAGTTGTATCTATATGGTTATTAGTGGTACCAAGCCCAGCAATGATTTTTTATTAATATCACTGCCGGGCTTATATACAATTCTCTATTCTACAGTGTAACTAAAGTCCCCTTCTTCCGTTGCGGATACTTTAATTGCTTTCACTTCTTCACCGCGCGCCATTTTATCCAAACATTCACTAGCCAACTCCGGCAATAATGTTTTGTTCAGAATAACTTCAATATTACGAGCACCTGTATCAGCTTCGTGACAACGAGCAACGATGTTAATCAAAACATCCTCGTCATAGCTAAAGGAAGCTCCGTAATGCTCGTGAACGCGCTTTTCAATCTTACGCATATTGATTCTGCAAATCTCTACCAGATTCTCATCATCGAGAGGGTAATAAGCAATCACATTTGCTCGACCGAGGAAAGCAGGCTTGAATTTTTGTAGCAGATGTGGGCGGATATTATCCATCAATACGTCTGGCTCAGGCTTTTCTTCTACCTGACTGAAGATAGCTCTAATTGCATCCTCCCCTGCATTGGAGGTCATAATTATTACGGTGTTCTTGAAGTCGATATCCCTTCCTTCACCGTCTTTAATGGTCCCCTTGTCAAACAGGTTATAGAAAACATCTTGTACACCTGGGTGAGCTTTTTCCATCTCATCCAATAAGATTACCGAATAAGGCTTACGGCGTGCAGCTTCGGTAAGAACACCGCCCTCTCCGTAGCCTACATAGCCGGGAGGAGAGCCCAACAGCATAGATACTTTATGCTCTTCCTTGAATTCAGCCATATTGATGGTCGTGATATTTTGCTCACCACCAAACAGCTCATCAGCCAAGGCAAGGGCAGTCTCTGTTTTACCTACACCGCTAGTACCACAGAACATAAACACACCCACCGGTTTACGCGGGTCTGTCAAGCCTGCTCGAGAAGTGCGAATTGCCTGAGCTACAGCCTCGATAGCATGGGGCTGACCAATAACACGTTTATTCAGGCGCTCTGACAAAGTTTTCACAGCAATAATTTCATCGCTAACCATCTTGCCGACAGGAATTCCAGTCCAGTTGGCAACTACTGCGGCAATAGCCTGTTCATCAACAGCTGGCTGCATTAACGGGGTATCCCCCTGGATAACCTCCAAGTCCGCAGTTAATGTTTTGAGCTGTTGCTGATAGTCGGCTAATAAGGCCTCGTCGGGTGTATCTTCACCTTCACCACCTTGGGCCTTCATAAACTCTACATCGATCTGATCGCGGAGTTGTTGAATCTGTCCGATTAGTTCATTTTCTTTAAGTAATTGCTGTTCGAGCACTTCCAAACGCTTTTCTTCGGAAGCTTTAAACTCTTTTAGCTCTGCCAGTTGCTCCTCATGCTCACCCATTGCTGCGTTTTCACGCTCAAGTTTAGCCAGGGTAGTATTAGTGCGATCAATATTGATACGAGCATCTTCAATCGCCCCAGGAGTAGCAGACTGGCTAAGAGCGACGCGCGCGCAGGCCGTATCCAGTAAGCTAACAGACTTATCTGGCAATTGGCGCCCGGGAATATAACGATGAGATAACTTGACCGAAGCTATGATAGCTTCATCCAGAATGCGTACTTTATGGTGCTCCTCCAGCGAGGTTGCGATACCACGCATCATATCAATCGCGTTGCTCTCATCAGGCTCTTCCACTTTTACTACCTGGAATCTACGGGTCAAAGCAGGATCGCGTTCAAAATACTTCTTATATTCCGCCCAGGTTGTGGCAGCTAAAGTACGCAATTCACCACGAGCCAGTGCAGGTTTCAGGAGATTAGCCGCATCCCCCTGCCCCTCTTTACCGCCCGCGCCAATCATGGTGTGCGCTTCATCAATAAATAGAATAATTGGCGTTGCAGATGCTCGCACTTCTGAAATTACAGACTTCAAGCGGTTTTCAAACTCACCTTTTACACTGGCGCCAGCCTGAAGAAGTCCCAAGTCAAGCGTGCGTACGGCTACACCGCGCAATGGCTCAGGTACATCACCACTAGCTATTCGAAGAGCAAAGCCTTCAACGACGGCAGTTTTACCAACACCTGCTTCACCAGTCAGGATCGGATTATTTTGACGCCGGCGAGTTAAGATATCGATACATTGGCGTATTTCCTCATCACGACCAAGTACAGGGTCAATCTCTCCCTTCTTCGCTCTTTCAGTTAGGTTGATTGTATATTTGTCCAAAGCTGGAGCTTTAGAAGCAGCTGCAGCAACTGCAGCTGCGCCATCATCCATATCCGCCGTAGCGCTAATATGGCTAGACTCTCCACTTTGTCCAAACATTGCACGAGCGGTTTCGCGAATCGATTCTGGAGCTATCTCTTTCAGTTCTGGGCAGGATTCTAAAATCTGGCGACGAGAAGTTTCTTCCAGTAAAAGCGCAGCCAAAAAGTGTCCGGAACTGATTGCTCTATGTCCATAATCAATAGAAGCCAGCATCCAAGCATTCTTCGCTGCTTCTACGATAGTTGGGGACAGGGCTGGTGGACGGCTGCTGCCGGCCCGAAATCCAGCAATCGCTGTAGCCAGCTGCTTGGCAAAATTTGCTGGATTACAGTCGTGTTTTTCCAACAGATGGTAAAGGTCAGTATCAGACTGATCCAAAAGTTTCAGTAACCAATGCTCTAATTCAACATTGTACTGGTTCTGTGACAGACAAAGCCCAGCAGCGCCCTCTAGTGAGTCACGCATATGCGGAGTCATGGTATCAACCAATCGCTTCAAATCGATATTGATCACGTTGAATATCCTTTCCTAAATAATAATGTTGTTAATTTTACTTATGCAGCAGGTAAAGCTTCATCAGGTGAAATATTGTCTGCACTTAAGGTTATTTGTACTAACCTTTCACCATCTTGTTCACTAGCCATGTGAGTATTCCATCCCAGTAAAGGTTCATTCTCAGCTTTTCTATTTAGCTGGATAGGTGCCACCTGGCTGGTTGAAAGTGTCACCGACAACTCAAAATCCAATTCGATACCAGCACTAAAGCGAATAAACTCCTTAAGCGATTCCAACTTTTTCGTACCCGGAGCAATAGTCATAAATTGCTCATAAGGCATTGACTCAATAATTACCTGAAATTTATTCTGGGCTTGGAAGCAGTGCGTACCCAGAATGGTATTTACTCCCAAGCAATTATTAATACCCTTCGGCACCTGAGCACTGGGCAGTCGGCACAAGATATCATCCGGTAACTCATCCCACTGTCCCTGGAATTGTTCAATACTTACCGTTAAATCAAAATAATGCTTGATCATGCTGGATAAAGCGGTAGCGGAACAACGTCCACTGGAAAGGTGTCCTCCCATTCCAACTAGTGCTTCATCCGGTATCGGCATTCGATAGCGCATTTCATTTGTACCAAGCCCTGCAAGGGACGCAAGAGCCTGGGTAAACTTGTCTGGCTCTCGAGAATTCTGCAGGCGTTGCCGCTCATAATTCACAGGCAACTGGTATTTATGCCAAGCTTGATAAAAAAGGGAAATACTTCGGTGATTAAACATATCCAGAAAATCACGCAGCGCCGTATTGTTCTCCCTAAGCTCCCTCTGCACTAACTCTGTCAGGTAATAGGGCATCACCCCCTGACTACCGATTAACCCTGTAAAACCCACCTCCATATGCCACTGATGAGTCTCATTTTCATCGGGCTCTTCATGTTCAACGCTTTTCTTCTCTAGACGTAAAACATCTGAGCTGACAAAAGACAACCCAGATTGAGCACTAAACCGAATCAGCTCTTTAGTCGGAGGGGCAGCGCTAGCTATAGGTTCTTTACTGAAACCTGTACCTGCCAGATGTACTGCACGCTCTACCAGCCTTACCGCTTGAAAAAAATCAAAGTTATAAGGCTCTCGGCGTAAACGCTCAATTACAGTAAAGCTTTTTCGCCGGCGCGAGGTGGCCATCGCTTCAACTCCCCATCTCGACCACTCATAGTGGCAATCAGTTTTGTAAATGAATTAATTGAACAGTATAAGCCCAGGAAACGCTCTATGATGCTAGCAAATAACAATGGACTTGTTCCTGTTAACATCATGGAATCAAGTTCAATCTCAACTTCTGTGCCGCGACATAAAACTACACTTTGATCAATCTGAATCGGAGCAGTAACCGGTTTAGTATTAAGCTTTAACAATGACTCGATTAAATTACGCGTACTAGCAGAGTCACGGAAGTCATAAAGCCTAAAAATTTCTTTTAACGCATTACATCCCTCTGCACCTGATAGAGAAAGATGATTTAAGTTAAGGTGAGAAATTAACCTCCAATACCCTCGCTCTCGTCGAGGCGGTCGTATAGTTGCCGTTGGGGAAACCACACAACTAATTCGGCTAACTGGCAAATCACCGTCAACAACCTCTAAATAAGGCTGGGCGCTACCACTAGGTAATTTTTTGGCTAGATTTCGATTACAGCAGGTTAACTTAATATCTAATGTCTGATCACTAATTCTATGCGGATTAAAGTCCAGATCGACTAAGCTTATATCAATCTCAGATGCTTGTTCATTCCGATGCTCTCCTTCGATCACATCTCTGCGACGACTAAACCAAAATGCAGATTGATCAGCATGATGTTGACTGTGTCGAATTCCATAGAAAGGCCGGTAACTGGTTGTCTCTCCATCACCATTAGTTGCCGCAACTTCATCCACTGAGTATATTTCTAAGCCATCACTCCTGCGGGCATCAGGGACCACATGGTAACTATACTGCGAGTGATTAAGTGGAATAGGATCTGCACTTTGTTTAAATAAATTAACAACCGGAGCACAGCCCAAAGCAAACATGCTTGGAGAAATCTGTTTTTCCAACTCCTCATGAGTTTCGGATAAATAAAAATACAGATTTAACGTGTCGTCAAAGCTCTCGTTTAACGCCTCACCAATGTTCAACATATCCAAGAAAAGGAACTTTTCTGGAAAAGCAAAATATTCAGTTAGGAGTCGATATCCTACGAATGCGGTATCAGGATATGGCAATAAACCCTCATCTGGACTTAGCCCCACTTGACATATTTCATCCGGAGAGAGAAAAGTTGGCTTTGGATCACTCTCCCCATTGGCAACAACCAACCTTACACACTTACTTAGTAGCAAGTCATATAAACTATAGATATGAGATGGTTGGCCACGAAGGAAAAAGCGGAGACTCTCAGGGTTTAGCTCAGAAAATTTTATGCTTGGGCTAAAAGTTTTAAGGGATAATTTTAAAACTGCATTAGCGCCCTGAATGTCATTACAGCCCGGAGCGATAAATGGCCTTGGCATCAGGGTGGCACTCACCGCCTGAAATGGGCAAATTTCTGCTGGATAACAAGTTGTAAAGCGGCAGGTTTGCCCTTGAAAGCTGTCACTTTCGAGTAACGTCTTCGTTTCTACCCGGGTTATCGCATCCAAATCCTTTTCCGGTTCAAACTGAACAATGGCACAAGAAGGAATTGGACGAAGATAATGAGGATACAGAGTTTCCAGCATTGCATCCGTTAACTCCGGAAAATCATCACTCAGCTTTTGCTGCACCCGAGCATTCATGTAAGCGAAGCCGGACAACAGTCGCCCTACTAAAGGATCATCAACTGTGTCTGCATCCAGCTGAAGTCGGGATGCGGCAGCTGGGTGCATCTTTGCAAATTCAGCAGAAGTTTGCTGAATGAATGCGAGCTCTCGCTCGTAGAGATCTATTAATTTTTCACTCATCACATAATCTCAGAGACATCCACCAGCTGGGTAACTGGGTTGAGTGCCGAATCAAATACAATAACTTCCGACGCTGGATTTACATGTAATACAGCTTCAACACGAAAGCGTATACTAGGATCTTCGACATCCACTTTGTCTTGGGTGGTTACTTTTACCGAACGTATTCTGGGCTCAAAATTTAAAATTGTTTTTTCAATATCTCGACAAAACTGTTTTCGGCTAGCGGCAGAGGAAAGATTGACTGTTGATAGGTCTGGTAACCCGTAGTTAATATTTGACTGCTCTAAACTTTCATGAGTTGAAGGTGCGGAAATACATTTAAATCTTGTATTGAACAAGTATTCCAAATCACGACGCACCCCTTCACGCAACTGCCTCAACACTTGATGGGATTGATGTACATCCAATTTACTAGATGATTGTAATAATCGATCCAATACCGGGGCCAATAATCGCTTCTCTCTAACCATATTAATTAGGTAGCTCCGACGCCGATTGTTGCCAATGCGGTTGTAAGTTTTAGCTCGGATACAAGATGGTCAACGGTGTAATGACTCTTGAGATGAATCACACTTTGATAGCTACCCGCCTTGCCTGGTTCATCCGTTACTTGCACCCGAGACTCCCGTAGAGGGTATCGAGCCTGCATTTCCCAGGAAAGGTCATCCCTTCCCGTTGTGTATTCATCCAACCAATGCTGCAACTGCCGTTCGCAATCTGCAGCATTCATATAGGCACCCACCTTATCCCTTATCATTACCTTGATATAATGAGCAAATCGGGATGCGCAAAGTATTTGTTGTAACATAGAGCTAATACGCGCATTAGCCGTGGCTGCTTTAGATGTGTATTGCTTCGGCCTTTGAAGTGATGGAACACTATTAAAGGCGCTGTAAGGAGTATCGTAACAATGACTCAAGCATACATACCCTAAGTCACTTAAATCCCGCTCAGCAAAATCAGTTACCAAAATTGAAGTGGCCATTCGGATCATGCCAGGAGTACTATCTGGCCTATAAGGCACCATTGGAAGCTGGGTTACCAGCCCTCCGCCCAGATGGTCACGTGCAACCCCTCTAATATGTGAAAACCAGCCAACTTCACTAAACTCTCTTAACAGTACGGCACCCAATGCAAAGCAGGCATTCCCCCATAAATAATTCTGGTTATGGGATGCCCGTACCTGCTCCTGAAACCTCAAACCACGATAGGATGAAAATTCCTGATTATAAGGTTCTCTCATCAAAACTTGAGGAAGTGTCAAAGCGATAAATCGGCTGTCTTCCAGATCCCGAAGGCCATTCCACCGAATGTATTCTTTTTGACGGAACACTTCTGAAAAATTGATAGGCTTTGCTAGATCCGAAAAGTTGTCTACACCAAAAAGTTGCGGTGCTGATGCACAAACAAACGGGGCAAAGGCTGCGGCTGCAGTATGCGCGATGCCCTGCAAAGTAAATACATCATCATAAGGGTGGTCAGGCAGCGGCCGATGGGATACATAGTAATCTCCAAGTAACAAACCAAATGGCTCGCCGCCTGGAGTACCAAACTCTTCATTATATATAAGATGAAACAGCCCAGATTGGTCAAAATCCGGGGCCCGCTCTATATCCTTCGCGAGGTCTTTCCAGCTGGCATCCAAGAGTTTGATTTTAATATTTTCAGCGTGGGGTGTATCAAACACCAATAAGGATATCCCCCGCCAGCTCGCTTCAAGTCTCTGAAACTTCTGGTGATGAATTATACAATTCAACTGGTCACAGATCAGCTCATCCAACTCGGCGATAATTCGACTCAGATAATGGCGAACGGAATAATTATCCCTATTTGTACAAGGGCATAATTCTGTGAGCCAATATTCAAATGCAAAAAGGTCATCCGGTTCCTGCAGAAATTTTTGTAGCTCTCTCTGCTGCCCTCTCGCCAATTTCTCCGGTAGAACATCTGGTTGATCTTCCGATATTTGGTCATGTGCTGCACGGGGCACCGGTATACTCCAACAAGAATTATTATTTGAATAAATAATGGTAAAACGCAGGCCTTGAACAAGGCCATGTGAAGAGAGAACCCGCCCCTAAGGGCGGGCCCGGAGCCTTATCCCGCAGATGGGATATTTGCCACCATACGCAAGGACGTCGTCAATTCTTCCATCTGTAACCAGGGTCTCAGATAGGCAATCGCACTGTAACATCCAGGCTGACCCGGAATCTCTTTTACTTCTACACGCGCCTCAGAAAGCGGGTACTTCGCTTTCATTTCAGGGCTCGCGTCGGGGTTGGAGTTAGTGTACTGGGAGATCCACTTGTTCAACCAGCGCTCACAATCACCGGCTTCCATAAAGGAGCCTACTTTATCGCGCGCCATTACCTTGAGGTAATGTGCAATACGAGAGGTCGCCATCAAATAAGGCAAGCGAGCAGATATGGCTGCGTTAGCAGTGGCGTCAGGGTCATCGTATGCCTTTGCCTTTTGCGCACTTTGAGCACCAAAGAATACAGAGTAATCCGTATTCTTGTAGTGACATAGAGGCAAGAAGCCTTGAGCGCTTAACTCAGCTTCACGGCGATCGGTAATACCAATCTCTGTGGGGCATTTCTGATCGAGATCTCCATCGTCACTCTTGAACACGTGAGATGGCAACCCTTCTACTTTACCACCACCCTCAGCACCGCGAATTGCAGTACACCAGGAGTTCTCAGCGAATGCTTTTGTCATGGTGGTACCCATAACATAAGAAGCATTCATCCAGCAGTATTGATCGTGCTCTGCTGGACGGGAAACGCCGTCTTCATCCACTTCAAACTCTTCAAAGTCAAAAGCTTCAATTGGCTTGGTGTTAGCACCATAAGGGGTACGGGCCAGGGTACGCGGCATTACCAAGGTAACAAAACGGGAGTCGTCACTATCACGGAAACTGCGCCACTTGATGTACTCGGCGGATTCAAAAATACCACCCAGATCTCTCGGCTTGGAAAGCTCCGTGTAGTCATCAAAACCGAACATGCCAGCACCGGCTGCTGCAACAAACGGACAGAAGCCAGCTGCAGCAACATTAGACATCTTGCTCAGCAGTTCGATATCCTCAGGGTGACTGGTGAACTCGAAATCCCCAATCATTACGCCGTATGGCTCACCACCCGCAGTACCAAACTCTTCTTCATAGATCTTTTTGAAGGTCTGGCTCTGGTCGAACTCAACTGCCTTATCCAGGTCGCGGAAGAGCTCGCGCTTGCTCAGATTGAGCATGCGGATTTTCATGGTAGCGCCAGTTTCCGAGTTCATAACCAGGTGATTCAGACCGCGCCAGGATCCTTCCAGCTTCTGAAATTTCTCGTCATGTAAAATCGCAGACAGCTGCTGGGACATGGCCTTATCAATCGCGCTAACAGCTTTCTTGATGGTCTGGGTCAGGTTACGATCCCAGGTGACCGTTCCTTTCATTACTTGCTCTGTCAAATTCGCAAGCAAGTCTTGTGCTTCTTGAGGCTCAGTTTGTTTAGTTGCCGCAATCGCCTGGTCTAGGAGACTCGCCGATTGCTCTTCGGCTTCACTACCTGCAACATTTTCTACTTCAGTGCTCATTCTGAGTCCTCTCCTTTATCCTCATTCAAGCCCAACTGGTCAGAGATAGCGCTGACGTTTTCTGTGCTCTTGAGAATATCCTCAAGTACTTTTTCAAGCTCCTCAGAGCGATCAGCTTTACTCAGCAGATCACGCAGCTTGCTACGGGCTTCAAGCAATTGCTTTAGTGGCTCAACCTGCTCAACAATCTGCTCCGGCGAGAAGGCGTCCATGTTGTTGAAGTCGAGATCAACAGCCATCTTGCTACCGTCACCAGTCAGGGTGTTTTCCACCTGCAAGTTCAACTTTGGGTTTACTTTACCCATTACGTCGTTGAAGTTATCGCGGTCAATTTGGATAAACTTACGATCTTTCAGTGCCTTGCGATTCTCGGCATTATCACCAGAGTAATCACCCATAACACCCGCCACAAAAGGAAGCTCCTTTTTGACTTCGGCTCCGTTAGTTTCAACATCGTAAGTGATATGTACACGCGGCTTACGCACGCGCTTAAGTTTGTTGTGGATGCTTTCAGACATCTAAGGTCTCCTTTCCGACTTTAGGGACTGCTGTTCTCAGTTAATTACCAACCAGTGCTGGCTTCTTCTTGCGGTTGCTCACCCCAACCTTCATCAGAGACTGGCGCGGATACACTTTCAGTAGGCGTATCTGCGGCAACCGCAGGAGCTGATGACGTGCCACTTGTAGTCACTGGTGGGGTTATATATTTTTGTGTATCCGTGCCATCGAGACGAACTCCCGTCAACTGGGAGTAAAGCGCTTTCGACTGGTCATCAGGTAGCAATTCAGACATCAATTGTGAAACGGTCATTCGTCCCCAGCCTATCAGCCTCTCCAGGCCGGGCGCCAGCGGCGTATGCGGCTCATAGGTACGAAAATACTTTGCCGCCTGCTCAAGCAATTTTAAAGCATCTTCTCTGGACACTACCGGACCGGTAGGGACAGCTACAGCAGAGGCAGCCACAGAAGTAACCGCTGCTACAGCTGCGTTTCCAGCCTGAACTTCCCCAGCAGGCTCTTCTGACGATTCAGGCGCCACATCTTCTTGAGTCTGCTCCATAGACTCCAAGTGCGTCTTATAAATAAAACGGCTTGTCCGCAACACCTCATCCAATAGAGATGAAATATTCGTGGATGGGGGGGCATCATGACCGCAGCTTTGTCGCAGGCTATCATTTATTGTCTTAAAGTGCCCCAGCGCTGCCTCGATTGTCTGAACGAGGTTTTGAGCCCATTCACCGCTCGCACTGTTTACACATTGATCAATCTGCTCAAGGTTGTAACCCAGCGTTTCTATTCGAGCAGCCTTGGCATCGTCATCTGCAATTCTGTCAGCATCCCGAGCCTGTTGGAATTGGAAGAATGAATAGTCCCCATAATCCCCTTCGGGAGTAATACCGGCACTGCGAATAGGCATTAGCAAGGTGCCATCACCACCATCACCATTCAAACCTGTCAGGGGTGCTACTTTTGTCTCAAGGCCATCTTCGTCTGGTAAGGGATACAGACCTTCCCAATATTGCTCTACTAACGAGTCGATCACCTGCAAGCCATCTCTCAAGCCAATAAAGCCATGTAAGCGAATCAAGGCCTCGGTATACCAGCTGGCAACCTCCAAGTCCTTACTCTTTTTCCCTAGGATATTTTCTGCAGCTTTTGCTACATCCCTCCAAGGTGCGAGTAGGTCTGTGTCTGCATCATCGAACATTGCGGAGCGTTCAGCAGCTCTTGCACTGTTGCGAGCATCTTTGATCGAGTAATAATCAGAAGTTGGCGAACGATCTTCTCGGATATCTTCCCCTACGGGATTATCCTCTGAGATTGGAGCAACTAATTCATCGATATTTATCGTGTTTGGGAATGCCATCAAAAAAGGCCCTTATACCGAATCAAATCCTTTAATCAGAATTCTGAGAAGAGTACACGTTGTAGATATCTAATCAAGGCAAATAATGCGCTTGGTACCTATTACTTTAAAAAACATGTTCAGTTGACAATTTTACGCTATTTATTTTTGTTAGATTTTGGCTTCTTATTCCAAGCCATTACATAGGAACTGCTGTTGAATCGCAACTCCCCATACTAGTCACAAGTTTAAATGTGGCAAAAATATGCAAAAACTCAGACCTACTCTTTTCAAAGTTCTCAAGAGATGACCACAAAAACACAGAATAGAAACTATCCGGGCTCTGAAAGAAAGTGACCAAATAGCGAACTGGTGTTTTTACAACCTCAGCAGACATTTCATAAATATGGCTATTTTGACTGTTACTTATCAGTGGTTCAGGCCCAGATATAATAACGCCATTTTCCACTCTAGTCAGACACTGCTGTATTTGTGCTTTACCAAAATGCTCAATCGACAAATCGTGGGGAAGCAGGGATCGATCTTGCTTTAGTACTATCAAATAGCGACTTAACTCTGAACTTCCGGCCTGAATCACAGCTTCCTTATTCAGATTGTCAAACCCCTGCCAACCGGCTGGAATACCAATAGAAGCTGTTCCATCAGTACTTTCCAAAAACTCCAGGGCGGGAGGTAACGGAGGGTCACCACAATTACTAGACTTTTCAGTACAGTGTATTAATTGATCACCCAAACAGAGCTGTGTGTGCCATCCCGCCTCCCAGAACTTTTTCATTAGCTGGCAGGCTTCCCTTCTATCTTCCGTAGCTTTGATTTGAGATTTTGCCCCGGTCAGCAGTCCTTTTATCTGACTAAAGCCCAAACCAAATTCACGCCCCAATGCAGCAATTGCATAGCGCCGCTCTACAGAACCTCTTATCTCCCCAGTAAAAATTATTCTGTAAGACATATCAGTAACCTTAGCTTCCTGCTCTGATACTCACTTTACAACCAGAACCTCTAATACAATTATCTCAATTCAATCAAACTTTATAGGTTTTCTTAAATTAACGTTCTGATCAACAAATCCATAGGTAAAAAGCAAAAATCCACTCTTAATATCAGTGAAGAATTTTCGCATGAAATTTTTTATGCAGCGCACTTAAAGCTGTCGACTTCTGCAAGGAGAAAAGATGTGCATAAATAAAAGGTAAACAACCTGATTCACGCAATTCCAGGAAAGCTGCAGAATCAAGCTCTCCCAATCTCTTCTCTGAAATACAATAAACACCTGTTAATTTATGCTTAACATCACCTGGCAAGTCTATATTTATTTCTTTTTCTACCAGCAAATTATTCCGCTGCAAAATACCGACAAACTTCCAAACCTGCGTCTTTTTAAGATGGATATCCTCTAAGCGGCGCTGCGCTTCCAATAAGTGACCACTTGGATTCCCATTCTCTTCAAACAACCTAACACCTAAAGAACTATTTCCGTCTTCAGATAATAGAGACGATTCAACGCAAACAAATGCATTGGAAGAGTCACCTTCTTTATATTTTAAATAGAAGGGATAAGAGCGAATAGATGCGGGAATATAATCACCCTGCCATTGTCCCTCTTGCCAAAAAAGGTTTTCTCCAGGTGTTACGCCAAGTAATGCACAGCTCTCAAGCTTTCCCGTCTCTTTTGATCGAGCAAATATAATAGGACAGGCACGCGCCACCGGTATGAATTCAGGCAATAAGATTGGACAAATATGCGAATTCTTACTGTGGGAAAGATCACTTTTGATTAATTTGCAATTGCAATGCTTCTTCTTATCCAAGATAACCAGCTGTCTCACGCTGTGCCCTCAATCCTAACTTATATTCTTCTGTAACTGCACACCAAGCATTGAGCTATAGAGCTCAGGGCTTGGCAATGATGGGCACAGCAAGGTTGTCGGGGCCAAGTGTTGAGACCCCTCACTCCACCACAGACTATATGCGGAGTAGCTACTTTTGCTCATCTGCCCTAATAGACCTGCAAAACCTCTTTCCAGAGTATTCGATTGACCTGTGGAGACGACAAAGTCTCCCTGTGCTGGAGGCAGAGAGATAATGCCCGCCCTGTCAGGGGGAGCACTAAATGCCTCACATAACTGGTCTGCATGTAGCATATTTTGCAGCGATGTAATTGCTAATTCAGACAAGCTCTGGAACCAGCTCTTAGCATCAGACATAAAAGCAAATGCATCCACTACCGGGGATAGCGGAGCAGCAAATGTCAACGGAAAATAGCGCCCAACACTATCCACACTAGGTACTAAAATTCCGGCCCACGCATTGGCATCAATGATGCCTTTGCTGTGGACAAACCTCCAAACAGGACTGGTCAAGTAGTAGTCCAACCACTCTTGACCAACGAGTTCACGAGATCCAAATACCGCTCGTTGTAACCAGCCATCCCATACAGTGACAAAACTACCCGGCAGCTGCCGCTGAACAAAGTCCCCGTGACCCGGCAACTTACCAAAAATACCAACTGTATTTTGCAAATCATCTACTCCGTCTACAGGGTCTCAGGGCATCGATATCCGCGCAGTAAACTGCGGTCGAACGGATTGTTTACATTAGATGCAATCAATTTAAATTGAGCCTTTCGCCCTTCCTCAGAGAAAGTAACAAAGTGTTCTGCGTTACTTCGCCCGGCTTCCAAATCTGAGCTCGCTAACAGCCTGTACCATGCCCAGTCCCCTTCAAAATGCTTGCGATGAACAGTCTCATTCAGATCTTCAAAGATAATGCGGACGCGATTACTTTCACCACCACGCCAAGTCAGCTTTTTAGTGGTTTTAGGGCCATGGGAGTAAGGAACTCGTTGCTCTCCAAGTTCAAGTTCAAACAAACGAACACTGGAATCCAGTTTCGTGGGCTCAATACGGAAAGAGTAAGAAGCTCCTTCGCCGGCACTGAAGAAAGTTTTTCGAATACGTTCAGCTCGACGCAACTGGGAAAGGGCTTCCCTTGAAAGGCTAATACCCTGCCCTTCAACGTATTTGATTTTCCAGTTTCTGGTATCCACAAATGGCTTCAGATACTGATTGACAAATTTCTCCTCAATACCACCTGGCTTGAAGTACTGGTTAAACTCCATCACCGGCACTTCCTGATCACGGTCGCTACGCAGTGGGTACCGGTTTGCCAGGCTATTGCTATAGCTTTGATACACCTCTTCACGCCAGACACGGTTGATATGCGCCTTAGTCTTGGCCATTACCAGCCCCCAAGCGCTATCAGCAATATCTGTCAGCCACTGGTCAAAAGGTGCTGGCGCATTGGCAGCCTTAACCCTTAACTGTTTAATCGCATCGCTACCGCCGGCAAAACGCGCTTTGGCACGTCCAAAGGCCGCTTGATTCGAATCGGGAGCGCTGTCGATCTCAGTGAGGTATTCCTGAATTTTATTAATAGTATCCAGGTATTCTTGGATACGCGCTGGCCGCCCCTTCTCACTCTGAGTGATTCGCTGGACCTCCTCAAACCTAACATCAACAATGTTTGGCTTGTAATGATCCTGCAAGGCACTGGTTGCACTACCCAGTGCGGCTTGTCCCAGCTTTCGAGTAGTACTGGATACAGGTAGCGGTACCCCAGAAGCATCGACTGGCACTTCAGGACGAAGGGTCAGACGAGTGTTATCTGAAGTTATCTCGGTAATCGCAAGCAGGGGTGAATAAATAGGATCAGACAACTTTGACAACACATCCAATGCCTGTGAAGTGCTACCAAACCTCTGTATTTTGAACCCGCCAAGGAAGCCCTGCCAACGCTGTAAGTACTCCCCAAGATAGATTCGTTTTACTTCCTCACCAAGCTTTTCACGGTCGGCTTCGGTAAAGTCCTCACCACTCAGATCTCCTCCATAAATCCAGCGTTCTTCAGCCATATTTGTCATCAGCTGAGAGTCTGCTCCAAAGTCCAGTTCTTTATAACCCGCCTTTGTATAGAGGAAGGGAATCGTGAAGTTTGGATTATTGGCTCCCATACCAAAAATTTGCTGAGTGTCTCCACCAATTTCCTGGTAGAGATCTACAGGGGTCAATCCGAAGTCACTATTTTGTAGTTGAGCAAATAACCGCTGAGGCACAGGGATACGACGCAGTTGTTGTCGCGCGCGAGCTACCACCCTCTCATTCTCTTCAATTGAATTGGGTAGAGGCTGAATAAATAGTTGATCCAGGTGGTAGCGCAGTTCTTCCTGCCTCCCAGCTTCACCGGGTAGCTGACGCTCCCAGCGAGCAGTGTAGTAAGCCTCTATGGTTTTCAAATCCATTTTATCTGGATTAAAAAACATCAAATAGGTTTTGAGAGTACTTACCAAAGCGGGATCATTACTTCCGAGACGACTTAAGTCACTCTCTATATCGCGAAGTAAAGCGGGAAGATAAATAGTTTCTAATTTATGGCGATAGAGATCATTTGCCGCGGTATCAATTCTGGTGTCATAAAGTCCCAAATTGCCAATCCACGGATGTTCCTCACGATCGTAGACCGCACTAGCCCGCTTCAAAGGCTCTAACAAATTTAAGGCACTGATGGGCGTAATATTTTTGCCTTTCAGCTCACTCTCTGCACCTTGGTACGCGCTGAGATTATCGCTAACCTCTCCCATGGATAATTTATTCTGTGCGAGACTGCCACTCCATAAGAAAATAGCTCCGACAAAGCCTCCCGCCAAAGTAGCAAAAACTCCCCGGCGTAACCAAAGGTTAGCTGACTCAATCCGGCGATTAACGCCCACTAATTCAGCCTCGGGGAAAACGACATCCTTCAATAGTCGATGCAAGAAAAAGCTCTTACCAACACCCTGGAATTTTGGCCCGACGCTACGCTCTAGTCCAAAATCAGCAGTTACGGAGGACATCATACGGTCAACAGGACTGCCCTCCTGAGTGCCACTAGTAAAGTAGACCCCTCTGACCATAGGGACGGTTTCGTAACGATTTGGACCGAAAGTCTGCTTTACAAAATCTGTCAAAATATCTGTAAGGCTTTCCATTCGGGCAGGAAAACCTTGCAACAACGCCCGCTTCTCTACATTCCTCTCCTGATGAACACGCCACAATACGCGTTGGTTCAAACGCTCTATCAGCTGCTCAAATTCTGCTTTGAAATTATCGAGGGGGGCCCCTACAGTGGCGTTAGCTTCACGGGGAAAACTCATTCCCCAAACTTGCTCACGCTCAGCTTGAGAGAGGTTGTCGAAAAACTCTGTAAACCCTGCAACTAAGTCACATTTTGTGAAAGTGAGATAAATCGGGAAGCGAATACCCAACTCTTGTTGCAGTTCATTTACACGCTGGCGGATAATTTTTGCCTGGTGTTGGCGCTGCTCTTCAGTTTGCACCATTAAATCTTGCAAGCTAATTGCAACCAGAGCACCATTGATCGGGCGGCGGCGGCGGTATCTTTTCAATAAGCTCAGAAAAGCTTTCCAAGCGCTATTATCGTAAACCCGGTGACTGTCCTGAGTCGTATAACGCCCTGCGGTATCAATTAAAACTGCATCATTGGTAAACCACCAATCACAGTTACGGGTGCCCCCTACCCCACCCAGGGCTTCCTTCCCATGACTCTGCGCCAGAGGAAATTCCAACCCGGAGTTCACCAGGGCTGTTGTTTTACCACAACCGGGAGGCCCAATAATGATGTACCAGGGAAGCTGATAAAGGGAAACTTGTCCCTTGTCAGATTTAAACCGAGCACTACGTAATACACCCATCGCTTCACGGAAGCGACCAGAAAGAGCATTCAACTCTTCCAGCGAGCGTTCTTCGTCTGGATCTGTAGAATCGGCTTCTTGTGATTCCTCAATGCCTTTTATTAAAGCCTGGTTTTGGCGTCTCTCTACCAACCATTGGCTGATATTCCACACAAGCCAAATAGCAAAAATAAAAACAATAATAGTTAGTCGGACAGAGTGAGAAAGCGTGGCATTATCACTACCAAACTTAATGTAATCAGCCACAAACCAAATGAGGAGGGAAAGAGCTGAGAGCCCTATGAGCCCCAACACCCACTTATTGGTAAAAAAGTTACGCAAGCGTTTCATGAATTGCTCCGTCTTCCAGGGTATCGACCATACCCAGGATCAATATCAGCCCGAGTGTTACCCTTCTCCTTGCGGAGACTCATCATCACTTTTGGACAAATCTAAAATCTGGTCTGCGACCGGTGTCGTCGTTTCATAGAGCCACCAGCGATAACCACTATAAGTTGCAAGTAGCAATCCCAGGACAACACTCATAATCACCCAGAGGGGTATATAGTGAATCAGCCGGGATTTTCGCTCTACGCATCCTTGCCAACGCGGCGAAAGATCTCGGTCCATTGGCTGCTTATGCTGTTCAATTGTTCTGTAGAGCTCATCACGAATCTGTTCTATTTGTTCGTGTCCACGCTGTACGAGCCGATATTTACCCTGAAAGCCCAAGCTCAAACACAGATAAAAAAGCTCAAGGAGTTCCAAATGACTTGCGGGAGTTTCCAGCATGCGCTGCAAAATGACAAAACACTTCTCCCCTCCAAAAGTCTCTTTGTGAAATAGGCTAAGTAGAGAGTGCTGGCTCCAACCGCTAGCTGTACCCCAAGGCGTGGTCAAAACAACCTCGTCCACGACAGTACATAGCAAGTAACGGGCTGTTAGCACTGATTCAGGTGTTAAAGCCAGCTGCTTTGCCTCACGCTCGAAGCTTTGGATTTCCGTAGTAAGTCGCTTGTGCAGATCTGGTACGTTGGCGTGGTTCATCGTTGTGCGCAATTTGATAATTACGCCTAACAATTTTGAAGCCGCAGACACCAATGGATTAAGACTGTTGCGGACCTGAGCCTCGACCGGGGCATCTTGGCTGGCAAAGAATTGTGGCTGAGCCTGAGCTGCTGCCGGTGCCGCTGCGGCTCCGGGTGTCGGTATCAAAACCGTTCTATCCCCAGCATTAGGGGCCCGTGGAGGAGTAAAGCTGTCATTACTCATATTAATTATTCCTTATGGCCCAGAGTTCCATACTTAATCCAGGGAACTCTGCGCCCAGATGCACTGCAAAACCACCCGAGCGAGTCATGGCCTGCCATAACTCTCCACTGCGCTCCACCTCAAAGTAAGTGAACCCTGCGTGATAGGGAATTTGTCGAGGAGCCACGGGAAGAGGGCGCAGAGTCAAGCCGGGTAACTGCGCTGAGATAAGTTCTCTAATCGCCTCGACAGGGGCAACTTTTGCCTGCGTGGGGAAGCGGCTGCGCAATAGATCGCCAGGCATATCCGCTTTTGCGGCCATAATAAAACTGGCTGATTTTAATAATGAAGGATCAGTAACCGGCGCAACATATATCCCAAATTTGCGCTGCACCAATTCCATAGCAATTGCAGTTTGCTCCAGTACTGTGGAGAGCGACTGCCTAAGTGCTGAAAACAGCCCGGCAAAGCTTACTTGCAGATCTTCATGTGCATACACTGGAATTTCTGGAGGGCGCTTAGACGGAGCAGTAAACGTCGAAAGTTCGCCTGCCAACTGCAATAATTCAAGAAATAAGTTGTGCGGATGTAATCGGGGCTGAGCCGTTATCTGCTTTAATAAGGGTTCAAAGCGGTTAATAACCTGCAGCAACAAATAATCAGCAATTTCTGCAGATCCGCTTCTTCCACTGTCGCTCAAACGATGACCCAGAGCCGAGCCTCGATGGTCGAGCAATCCTTTTACTTCTTCAATATATGCATTGATAACCGCAGAAGTCTCCGCATTTAACAGCGGTGGGATATAGTCAGAATCAAGCTCTACCGGCTTTTCTGGTTGGCGCTCTTTAATTCGGGCAACCCCAACCGCAGCATAGCCACTCAGATCATCACTACCTAATTTGAGACAAGCTCTTAACTTTCCGACTTGGATACGCGCGGACTCACCAGAAGACGCCGCACTATTACGGGCATCAAAGTTCGAAGCCTGATAACGTGCCTGCGGGAAGTCCTCTTGATCTCGAATCGACTCCTGACTACCTGGGCGCTTCATCGGCACACATAAGTAGACTATTTCATCACGAGTATTAACCGGAACATCCAGAACATCCGGCAAATGCTCATTTTCAGGGGCAAGTATCGGGGTACCATCGGGAAAAACAGCTTTCACTCTCGATAGAGAAATTTTTCCCATCGATAATGGCTCACTATCGATCGCCAGCTCTACAATCCCCCAGGTATAAGGCCCGAGCGGAGCTGTGCGCGCTTCGACAAGCTGTTCGAGATAGCGATCCTGCTGTTGAAAATGCTGAGGGCGTAAAAACATGCCCTCGCTCCAGATCACTTTATTGTTTGCCGACATAAATGTTCCTTAAAAAGCTCTCGTAATATTTCCAGGGCAGCAATTTTTATTGCCCGGGCAATAATTTCTGCCCTATTGAGACCGCTGCATATCAGGGAGCGTTTTTTTCATTCTTTCATAATCTTCTTTGGAGATTGTTACTGTTTCCCCACTATCATCTTCACTGCCACGAGTAGTCAATTTTGCTCGACGACGCTTGGCAATATCATCTGGCGAACCAATTCGTACATCAGCCAGCGATACTTCATATTCATTTTTTTTGTGGTCTGTAATTGGCAGCACCATTAGTGCCTCTGCATCCTGATACTGTACAAACTCAGCTAGAAGCCCGATATATTTTACGTCCGGCGTTAAAGCCAGCTCTTCTATACGCTGTTCCCCTGGAGCAAACTCTTTAAGGATTACAGTATCAATCAAATCCTTGCCGAGGCGGGATTGAGCATTCTCGTAAAGGTTAAGAAAATCTTCACGGGCAAACTGGCGCTCGTCCGCGAGCATAAACACTCGTATAACAACGGGAGAAGCTCGGCCATCATCATCTGGGTTCACGTCATTCTGTGTCTCTACAACCAACTCGAGACTAGTATCCAGATTTAGAGTCCGCCTCGTTGTTTGGCAACCAACAACTGCAACTGCCAAAACAGCGATTAAACTGACCTGAAATAATTTTTTTATCGACACAAGCAATTCCCTCTTTTCCGTCAACTTATTAATTTTTAATGCTTCGCGCATTTTTTAACTCTGATAATTGATTTTCATAAGTAACTGCAAATTCATCACCAAACAACTTGCGATAGCAATTATCCGGATCACCAACTAGCTCCCTGTAAATTGCAGTAAATCCTTCCCACTTTTTTGCATTTTTGTTTCCAAAAACGCCGGAAGTATTCCCCAGTCTGCGCTCAATATTTTCCGGGCTAAAGAATTTGAGCATGGCGTTGTAACCTGCTCTCATTCCAGCCAAAACCGCAACTTGATGATCCGACAAATCATCAAAACTATCCTTCACTGCCTCAGCGGGGTTCATAAAAGCACCGGTACCCGCAAACATGGCTTCCAATGCATCCCGTTCCGTAGCACTAAATTTCAGCGGATTATTAGCTTCCGTTTGAATCATGGTTCGCTGCACACGCAGCTCATTCTTAATGCTGTTTCTTGCGCGCAAAAGGTCAATAAGACGAGCTACTGTTTCCCGGACAATTTCAGCTGCTTGCTGGTCCGCCTGTTGCAACTGGACCGGGTTCATATTCAGGCCGAGAGTAGATGCAAAAACGCTCCCCCCTGAAGAACCTGTGGGCTGAGTTACTGGGGATTGCTGTAAATGCGAAAACTGCTGAGCTTGGGCAGCCAAATCCGGCTGTGGATTTGGTTTTGGCTGTAGTTGCGGTTGCGGTTGCGGTTGCGGTTGCGGTTGCGGTTGCGGTTGCGGTTGCGGTTGCGGTTGCGGTTGCGGTTGCGGTTGCGGTTGCGGTTGCGAGGACGATTGCCCGGAACCAAACCCTGGAGCGCCATCAACTTGTTGCCCCTGCATAGCAGCGAAAGAGTCTGCAAAGGGGTTATCTTGAGCAGGCGGAGAAATTGGCTGCTGATTAAACCCTTGGGGCTGCCCTAAGGGCTGAGATTGCATTGCCTGTGGCTGTGGCTGTGGCTGCATAGCCTGAGGTTGTGGTATCGGAGTTGCGACAGGTTGCTGTGAAATCCCCTGGAAACCACCCATAGGAACTTGCGGCTGCGGAGATACCACTTGAGATTCAGGCACCGCAACCGTCTCAACGACGGGTTCCGGTACCGGCTGGGGATTTATTTGCATTGAGTGCTGGTCAGCTGGCACATGATCATCGTCACTACCATCTTTCCACCACTCATCATCAGACCATTGATTACTGGATTGCTGCTGACCCGTAGACCCCACTAAGCCACCGACGGGTGACATCTCAGGAACACCACCAACAAGACCAGACGGGTCAGATTGGCCAAAGGCAGCAAGTGGGTCCAGAGGGCCCGATTCCGAGGTGAGAAGACTATCGCTAGTTGGGGTATTAGCCTGATTACCCAGCCCAATCGAGCCCCACTCCCCAGTTTGAGCCACATCTGACTGCGGGCTGGAACCCGGCTCAAGCCAACTATCCAATTCTTTCGCTTCTGCCTGGCTTTGCATTTTTGCCATGGCATCCGCGCTGAATGTTGTTCGATCCGAGGTATCGAGAAAATCTGCACTTCCCAGACCTTTGGGAAGATCTCCCTCTTCCTTAGGCTGTCGCAGTGAAACTTTCAATTTATATTCCCCGAGAACGATCATGTCGCCCTCTTTTAATGGGACTTGATTTCCCTTTCCTAACGGATTTTCTGAATCATTGTAATAGGTTCCATTAGTACTAGTATCTATCAGAAAAAACTGATTATCGGTAAAGGAAATCTGTGCGTGTTTTGAGGAAACCACTCGATCTGGATCGGGTAAAACCCAATAATTATCGGCAGAGCGACCCAAACTGCCACCAGCTTTCGTGAACAGTTTTGTATGTTTAAGCATATTGGCGCCAGAAGGGTCGGCCAATACTGATAGAATTAGATCCATTTATTCCTGACTCACAATAGTGGTTTATTCATAGTCTTCAGGTAGATTTTTGCCTGCGTATACCTGTAAAGATCCAATCCCTACACTTACACCCAAGGGCCTTTGAGGGTACCGCCACCCAGAGAGCTAAAGCTCGGAAGAATGACTTGATCCCGCCCTTGCACCGAACGCATAGTACTAATACCAGCCTGCATAAATTTTGCAGCTGCCCTATCTGTCAGGAGCGCTTCTGCACAAGGCGTCAATAATTCGCCATTAGGTAACTTGCGTAAATGAAGGGGTAAGTCTTCATAGCTTGCAGACGAAGGGGGCTGTAATTTGCCAGTTTGAGAAAAACCTTGGCAAACCGCTAACCCCAATAAATAAACACTATTCCCCCAAAGATAATATTCATGACCCTGCTCTGGGGTTAATTCTTCAAAATTAAAATACTCTGTTGTAGAAGTATTTTTCCCAAAGGGGAGTCTCAGCATAAATCTGGGAGCTGCCAACGCAACATGCTCACTAGCAGAGTATTCACGGACCGCCTGCCAACTTTCCGCAAACTGATCGCTCAACGGATAGTACCAATCATCAGGATCTACTGAACCTGACAAGTTTGGACAGCCTGCTAATTTTGGATCCCCACCCAATAAAAGTGCACTTCCCGCAGCCTCTGCAATCGTGGATAAATCTATCAGCAGGTGAAGATCTCGCTCCTCATCAGTAACAAAGTAATCCCCTATGACCAGGTTATAGGGCATATTCCCAGAAGCTGTTTCACGCTCAACCAGTAACTTAAATGTCTGCGACTTTTCCAAGTCGCTTTCGGCTTCAGCAAAATCAGCTAGAAGCTCTTCCTTACTAACGTCTATTAAGTAAAAATCCAGGTTCCCGTGCTCTTCGACACGTCTCAGCAAAAGTTGCAGACTCAGCCAACTAGCCTCTAACTGACGAAAATCACTGTGATGCATCAGTTTACGCATCGCATCAGACGTAGCTTCAGCCAGGGCATTTAGATATTCACCCTGGCGAGGGTCCTCACTTTTCTGCACGTAAGGAGCGACAATATCTTTGATTAGCTGGTCAACCTGGAAAGTATTTTGACCTTCCTTTGCATTACGCTCTCGACCTGCAGCCAGGATTTCATCCAATATCGACTGCTCGCTATCGCGCTGACCCAAGCCCTGCTGAGTGGCTAACTCTGGTTTCCACTGTTGAATTTCCTCAGCAGCCTGCTGGAACTGACGTGGATCGAGCAGCCTGCGCTCCAGCTCAATAAACTTCTTAAACAGTGGCAAACGGCTATAAAGGTAATCTGGGTGTAAATCATCAAAGCATGGTAATCCCAGAGGGCGATCCAGTACGGGCAACTGCAAACTCACACCTAGATCAGCAAAAACGCCCTCAAAAGTATCGCGGTTCAACAGGTATACCCTTCGACTGGAAATCGTTTCGGGTTCACACTGGCGGCGACTCGCTCTCCCGCTGAAATCACCCAGGATCGCAACTTTCAATCTATCAGTGCCAAAATCCATAACTGGTTTTTCCTTATTGTTATCGCCAAGGATCTGAAATCCCGTTGAAATGCTGGGCCTACTCACAATTTGTCACCTGCTGACAGGGCTTAATTACCCTACTTCTTATGGCCTTTTAATGCCCTCAACCCGACATTAGGTTTTAGCTAGGCAGTTTCTTTTGGTTCTTTTTCGACTTTATTTGCTTTTTTAGGACGACCACGCTTAAGCGGTCGTACTCTTTGGTTAACAATCTGCTCAATTTTCTCTTTAAACGCATCCCCGCCGAGCACATGACCTAACTTAATCGTTTCAGCGATATAGTCGAGCAACTTTCGATCAAAGCTATACTGAAATAACTTCCTGTAAGATTGCGCTCTCTCCACCACTGTATCCCCAAGAGATAGATACAAGCGGTGATCCTTGATCAAATTATCTTTCTTAATGTTTGCGTGATGGTTAAAACTTGACCACTCGTAATCCTCAAGGGAGTCTGACAATCCCAAATACAGTGGGCGCAACTCTACGTATCTGTAACAGGTCAACAAATACGCATCAGAATCAATCAAGCTGGACTTATAGCGTCCTCGCCATAGTGTTCCGGAGCGCTTGTAACGGTGATTGACAAACTGCACATAGCGACGCCCAAGGGATTGCATCATAGATGATATCCCATCCGGTATCGTGGGCGTAGCTATGATCTGGATCATATTGGGCAATAAAACATATGCGTGAACATCAACGCCATATTGGTCTGACGCGTTACGCAAACTAATCAAATAATATTGATAATCCTCCTCATCAAAGAAGCAGGGCAGATTGTTGTGGCCTACCTGCACAATATGCTGGGGAACATTTATCAAATTGAGCCTGGGCAAACGGGGCATTTTGCCTATGGGTCCTTTTTTAGCTGGCTTAAAGCCTTTTCTGTAGAGAGGTAAGGCTCTTATTATCGCAAATCAGTGAAAAGTATTTCAAACTTGGTATGCGAGCAAGTTAACATTAGCCTCGGTGATCGGTTGTAATAATATTACGCCGCATTGTATTGCTTTTTATTAAAGGGGAGTTGCACCAGACATGGATCAAATTAGTCTGGCGGTCAACGGGCGCACTGACATTGGTCAGGTTCGTGAGGAAAACGAAGATAGCATTCGCTGGTACGCGTCGGCGGAGCAGCCTTTTGCCTATATTGTGGTAGCCGACGGGATGGGCGGTTACACCGGTGGCGCCACCGCCAGTAAAATTGCAGCTGAGACGGTTCAAGCCCATCTCGATGACCTGCTGAAACACACTTTTTTCTCCTGCACGTCTGAACAGCAACAGCTTATATTGCGCGCCACCCTTATCGACGCAGTCAACAGCGCAAATACAGCTCTAATCAATACCAAAAACCTGAACCCCCAGTTTTCCAATATGGGAACAACTTTGGTTGCCGCGGTCATGTGGCGCGACTTTTTAATCGTTGCACATATTGGCGATTCTCGCGCATACCTGTGGAACAATTATGGATTGCAGCGCCTTACACGAGATCACAGCGTTGTACAGGAGATGATTGACTCAGGTCAATTAACCCCCGAGCAAGCCAAAGAGTCCAATGTCCGCAACCATATTACCCGTGCCTTGGGGGTTTCCAGCAGTGTAGAGGCGGATATAAATAGCTGGAAACTCACGCAAAACGCACTCCTTTTGTTATGTAGCGACGGGCTCACTGAATATCTTGATGATCATGCGATAGAGCGCGTACTGGCCACTCATCGTCCGGCATTAGAGTGTGTATATCGTTTTATTGACGATGCTAATCGCCTAGGTGGGCGCGACAATATTACTGCAGGAATATTGGAATATTCTTCACAATCATTGCGTCAAATACTCCCCCACGAACAAAGTGTTACCGAACGTCCCAGTTCTCCTGACGTAACAATTAGAAAGTTACACCGCTAATTTGATTTACCGGATACTGTAATATGACACCGGAACGTCTAACCCAGCTAATACCTAACTTACTCAATACGCTTACCCCTCCGACAATTACTCTTTCTCATGAGAGCCCTGCATCGGCTGTACACTGGCTCTCTCAGGTCGAACATACTTTAAAAAACATATCATCCACTCCAGTGAGTGAGGGCTTTTGGCCAAAGCTGCCAAGTATCACGTCTAATCGCTTTAGTATCGATTCAGCACCAATATTACCCCTCCTGTATGAAGCTGAAGACAACCCCACGCAATTCACCAATACCCCTGGTATTAACCCCGAGAACGAGGTGATACCAGCTTTAGATCGTTGCCATCGAATTAACGGGCACGTCGTTACCGCAACAGGGGAAGTCGCTTTCGAGCGAACAGACGTACTTATTCCTGGACCGCTACCGTTTGAATGGAAACGATATTTTCGCTCCTCTCTCAATGAGGATACTGGCATTGGTGTTGGCTGGCGGCACTCTCTCAGTGAAAAGCTTGTTGTACACGATAACGTTGTAAAGCTGGTTACTGCCGAAGGGAGGTCTGTAAAATTCAAATTACCCGCCATTGGTCACGGGTGCTATAACCGCTTTGAGCGGTTGATGTTATTCAGGCAAAGCCTGCACAGTTATCGATTGACGACATTCAATCAGCATCACAAAATATTTCGCGCTGATGGTGTAAATAGCGCTCTACCACTTGTAGAAATCAGGGATCAATTTGGTAACGCCTTAACAATCGACTATCAGGAGGGCCTGCCTAAGAAAATGGTCAGCTCCTGGGGTCGTGTTGTTGAATTTAACTGCCAGAACGGTCATATCCATAATTTAATAAATAGCCACGCTGCCGAAGGTCAAAGCGACCTCTGCAACTACAATTATCAAGATGGTCAACTACTCGAAAGTTGTAGCGGCCTTAAAAGAGAAAGATACCAATATAACAATACACAGTTGGTACAGTTAAATAATAGCCAATCTGGAATTCATCAATTTACCTACGATACACACGACCGGTGCCAGCTAATACAGTCCAATGAATTAATCACCAGTCTTAACTGGCACGCAAGTCATAATACCTGCACGATCGAGTCAGAGCTGTCCGGTCCCATTTATATACGCTTTAACAAGTTCGGCCAGAGAATTTCTGAACAGCAGCAATCTCGTAGCCTTAGCTGGCTTTTTGATTCCTACGGTAATCTCAGTGAAGAAATTCAGGCCAACGGCCATAGGCTTTTCTTCCGTCACGATGAATTCGGCCGGCTTGTCCGATCCACCTCTCACAATATTAGTAATCGATATCTCTATGACGATCGCGGCTATTTACAAGCGGCAGTTATCAATGGAGAGACCCTATGGCAATACAAGTTTAACGAGAAGGGACGCCCAGAACGTATTGTCGACCCGGCAAAACATGTTTGGCTGTTTCTCTATACAGATAGGGGGCAGATCACACAGATTCAGGACCCAGAGGGAGGCAAAGTGGACTTCAGCTGGGATGGGCAAGGCCAGCTGCAGTCCGTTCGTAGAGACGATAAAGTCCTGAGCTTTGAGTACGACCACTGGCAACGAATCACTTCGCTTAAGATGAATGGCGAAGTATGGCGTGAGTGGAGTTATGGCAATGCGGGTGAATTGCGTGAAGCCCACCTGGGTATTCACCAGTACGGTCTGGACTACTCTGAACGCGGCCTGCCCAATGCCATCCACGGAGACAGTGGACAGAGTATTCTTTGTGATTATGACAACGCGGGCCGCCCGTGCCATATCAATTTCGCTGATGGTAACAACTGGGAATTAATCTACAGCCCAAGGGATGAACTCACCTGCCTGGAGAGCCCCGTAGGGAATTACTACTGGGAATATGATCACTACGGGCAATTAGTCAGCCACAAGGCACCACAGGATCGAACTTGGCGTTGGCATTACAATATAGACGGCAGCCTGCATGAATATTGTGATAATGACTCTCGCTGGTACTTCAATTATAACAACAGCGGTGTATTAACCGGTATTCGCAATAACAGTGGCCAAAATAGTGAGTTCCACTACGACCAACACAACAGGCTGGTACAGGCAGATAATGCCCTTTCCTCAGTGCGCTTTAAATACGACAGCCGCGGTCGGGTAACCGCAGAGCATCACGACAGCGCCGATATCCGGGATTTCAGCCTTCAGTATCAATATGACAAACGCGGCTGGTTAAAGAGTGCCAGCTCCGACAATCTCGACTTGTCTTATACATTCGCCCCTTGTGGAGCCCTGTATGGTATCGATGCCAATGGTGAAGCCATTGTTCGCACCGAATCCAAAGGCCAAGATATCCTTCAGGTTCAAGGGGAGGTTCGCAGTAATCACAAATATTTATTTGGGCGCCTGGTAGGTATGGAGTCAGGTCAAGCACTTTCCTGGCACTTCGATAAATCCCCTCCCCTGCAAATGACCAACCCGCTGCGGGCACAGCAAAGTCCGACTCAACCTCAAACAGAAAGTGACAAGCGCGGCAATATTATTAGTGAAAGCAACATACCAGGCCGCAAGGATTATCAATACCAGTACGACGGCTGGGGCCTGATGAGCCACGCGGAGTGCGGGGAATTTAAAACCTATTTCCGCTACGACCCCTTCGGTCGGCGGTTAAGCAAGACATGTACCCACCGAAAATCAACCCGCCAGCGCCGCGTTGTCACTATTTGGAGCAGCCTGGGTATCTGGGGGGAAATTCACAATATTGACGGCAAGTCCCGAGGTTTAAGCCATTGGATTCACCAACCTCAAACCAATGCCATTCTCTGCCAATGGACTGCCGACAATATCGAGCATTACCTTTCCAACCCCGACGGCAAGCCACTCGCGATTTTTGATACCCAAGGTGCCGCTCAGTGGTCACAAGGTGGGGAGGCTGGAGAGAAAGGAAAAGACCCCCACAATCAAGGGCCGAGTGCCTGGCGGGGAACTAACTTGCTCGCGGATGTAGAGACTGGGCTGTGGTACCACCCCTCAGGCTACTGGAGCCCTGCCCTCGGTATCTGGCTAAATGGGGACCGCTCTCATAACCTGGCGACTTCTGCCCAATCAATCGGGCAGCTGTAGCGAAGTACTCGGGCAGCTGCATCAACATTTGCTGCCCGGGTCAACTCTTATCTGCCTATACACTATGGGTATATCTATTTGCCTATGAGTGTTATGGAAGAGCGCTCGGATTTTGAGATCGGCGGGGTCCATGTCGCCAGGGGCGAGTCCTGCCATATTGATCTGCCCGTTGTGCGGCTTTACACAAGCACAGAAATGGCAATCCCAGTTTATGTGCAGCGCGGTAAAAAAGATGGTCCCAAGATGTTCGTTTGTGCCGCCATACACGGTGACGAACTCAACGGTATTGAAATAATAAGCCGGCTTATCCAAAGCGGCCGCCTGAAGTCATTGCGCGGGACCCTGGTTGCAGTTCCAATGGTTAATGTTTACGGGGTACTGCAGCACACCCGCTATCTACCTGACAGGCGCGACCTAAACCGCTCATTCCCAGGTTCGGCAAAGGGGTCTCTCGCCGCACGTATGGCTCACGTCTTCCTCAAGGAAATAGTCACCAAATGCGACTATGGCATCGACTTACACACAGGAGCCGTACATCGCAGTAACCTCCCCCAAATTCGCGCTAACTTGGACGATGAGCAAACCCGAAAACTCGCCAAGGCCTTTGGTGTTCCCGTGCTACTCAACGCTTCTATTCGCGATGGATCCCTGCGCCAAGCAGCCGCGGATCTCGGGGTAAGAGTATTACTTTATGAAGCTGGTGAAGCCCTGCGCTTTGATGAACTCAGTATCCGCGCCGGTGTTAAAGGTGTGATCAATATGATGAAGCACTTGGAGATGTTGCCGCAAACCCGGAAGACAAATGTGATAGAGCCATTTGTTGCTCGACGCAGCGGTTGGCTTCGCGCGGGGGATAGCGGCATCGCCAATCATCTTAAGGCACTCGGGGATCAGGTCTACCGGGGCGACCTATTGGCGACCATTGCAGATCCATACGGCCAGGAACTGGACCAACTGATCTGCAATGAGGATGGAATCATTATTGGGCGACAGAATATCCCTCTGGTCCAGGAAGGCGAGGCGATGTATCACATCGCCTACTTCCGTGAACCCGAGGGTGTTGTCGAGAATCTGGAGCTACTCCAGGATACGCTCCTACCGGATGAGAACTTTTAGGGAGTCTCTATTGTTTCTTCAACAACTCCAGGACTTCCTTGCTCGGGTAACCCTGAACTTCAACGCCGGCACTCTTTTCAAATTCACTCACCGCTTTGCGGGTACCCGGACCTGCCTTGCCATCAATTTCTCCGGTGTAAAACCCTTTTTGTTTGAGAAACTTCTGCAACTCTTCCACTTGAACACTATCCAGTGGAGTAAATGGGCGCTTCCAATCATTTACCAAAGGCGCACCGCCGCCAATCCGGTCTGCCAACAGGCCTATAGCTATCGCATAGCGATCTGAATTGTTGTAACGCTTGAGAACAAAGAAGTTCTTGAACACTAAAAATGCCGGGCCATTGCGGCCGTCTGGTAACTTTAATTCGGCAATGGCTTTCTTGCTGGGAAAGGGCTCCCCATTGGCGCGTGTGACACCGAGCTTCTCCCATTCGGCTACCGACATTTTCCCTGCAGGCATTTTACGAGCGGGTATATTGACCTCATACCCCCAGGGTTTACCTCGCTGCCAGCCATTACTGGATAGCAAATTGGCAGCGGTAGCGAGTGCATCCGGAATAGAATTCCAAATATCCCGTTTACCATCACCATCGATATCCACCGCATAGGCTTGGTAGCTGGTAGGGATAAATTGAGTATGCCCCATAGCTCCGGCCCACGAGCCCAATAGGTGCTGGCCCTCAATATCACCGGCCTGCAAGATTTTTAGTGCAGCCAGCAACTGCTGTCGGCCAAACTTTTTGCGCTGGGGATCCGCATAGGCCAGTGTTGCCAGGGAGCGAATGACACTGCGCATTACCTTATCGTTGCCGAGGATGCCTCCAAAGCTGGACTCCACAGACCAGATCGCCAGCAGGATATTGGGGTCCACCCCAAAGCGTTTCTGGATCTTATCCAGCCAGGGCTTCATTTTCTCCTTTTCCCGCTTGCCTCGCTCAATCGCTCTCTTTTGCACCCGGTTATCAAAGTATTGCCACACCGGCGCTTTGAATTCAGGCTGATAGGCTGCACGATCCAGAACCCATTGGTCTGGAGAAGTGATTCCTTTAAAAGCTTGGTCGTAAACCTCCGCAGAGATTCCACTCTTAATCGCGGTTTTGCGGAACTCCTTTACCCATTGTTCGAAGGCCGGATCGGCTTTCTCTTGTGCATGGGTATTGGAAGCCAGGAGAACTGCGCTTATCACGAGGATGGCAGACAGATATTGAAACCATTGCAATTTGGGCATG
Organism: Microbulbifer sp. ABM4_008; assembly: GCF_056311705.1. Taxonomy (NCBI): domain Bacteria; kingdom Pseudomonadati; phylum Pseudomonadota; class Gammaproteobacteria; order Cellvibrionales; family Microbulbiferaceae; genus Microbulbifer; species Microbulbifer sp. ABM4_008. Next base: position 4,655,267 of record NZ_CM149970.1, read on the forward strand.
GAGTTACCTTCGACACAACTTTTGCTCGCTCAAGGGTAGAACGAGCCACTCTTATCCGAAAGGTGGATTGGCCGGTAACCGTTGAACTTCCCACCCACTATTAAACTGGACAGTCACATGAGAGGGAAGTTCGTGCTGCTCACCTTTAGGGTGAGCTCCGCCGCAAAACGGGAAGATTAGGGAATGACGTAAAACAGCACCGCAAAGAAGTGCAATATACCGCCCGCCAGCACAAAGAGATGCCAAATTGCATGGTGGAAGCGCAGGCTGCGCCAGAGGTAAAAAGCGATTCCGCCGGTGTAGCAGAGACCACCGAGAACTAACAGCCACAAACCGCCAGTTTCTAGGCTATCCGACAGCGGCTTGATAGCAGCCACCACGACCCATCCCATCAAGGCACTGAGAGTGATAGACAGAGCTCGAATCTTCTTCAGCGGAGTGAACTGAATAATCAATCCGATCAGCGCGAGCCCCCAAATAATACCGAACAGCCACCAACCCCAAGGGCCCCTCAGGGTAACCAGGGTGAAGGGAGTATAGGTTCCAGCAATCAATAGAAAGATTGACGAGTGGTCCAGGGTCCGCAGTATCGCTTTGGCGCCGATATGGCTGACTGCGTGGTACAGCGTGGAGGCTAGGAAACAGAGTATCAGGGTGGAGGCATAGACGCTGGAGCTGACAATATGCCAGGCGTCCCCGCGCAGGGCAGCAAATCCGGTCAATACACCCAGACCGGCAATCGCCAGAAGAGCTCCAACACCATGTGTCACACTATTGGCGATCTCTTCAGCAAAACTGTAACGACTGGCAACGGAAACGGAAGATGACATAAATTAGCCCGGTTAAATTCAGGTCATAAGCCTGCGTGTAGTGCACGACCAATAACTTGGAACAGGTCTAATGATCAGAGGCCTCACTTAAAATAGCAAGGCCATCACCAGACTGCACATTCACAACCGGGCGGTCAGGGCTTAAACGCTAGCGTTGTGAATACCCATTTCGCACAAAGCGGAAGATTCGCGAACAATAGTTTCGTTGCGATCGGGGCCTGTAGAAACAATGTCTACCGGAGCGCCCACCAGCTCTTCGATTCGAGCAATATAGGCGCGTGCATTGGCCGGCAAATCCGCTTCACGACGCACACCGACAGTGTTCTCTGTCCAACCGGGCATAGACTCATAAACCGGCTCGACACCTTCCCAACCTGCCGCATCAAATGGTACTGGGACTTCTTCACCAGCGCTGTTGCGGTAGCCCACACAAACCTTTACCTCCTTGAGGCCATCGAGAACATCCAGTTTGGTCAGGCACAGGCCAGAAATACTGTTGATTCGGATCGCGTGGCGCACAGCAACAGCGTCAAACCAACCGGTGCGGCGCTGGCGGCCAGTAGTAGCGCCAAACTCGTGACCTTTTTCACCCAGGTGACGACCAACTTCGCAGTCCAGCTCGGTAGGGAATGGGCCACCGCCAACGCGGGTGGTGTAGGCCTTGGTAATGCCCAATACATAATCCAGGTACAGAGGACCAAAACCAGAACCAGTAGCGGTACCGCCAGCAGTGGTATTAGAGGAGGTTACGAACGGGTAGGTACCGTGGTCAATATCCAGCAGGGAACCCTGGGCGCCTTCGAACAGGATATGCTCTCCGTTCTCGCGCGCTTTGTGCAGGTGGTCGGCAACGTCGGTGATCATCGGCACCAGTTGCTCACGCCAGATCTTGGCCTGCTCAACGGTGTCCTCATAACTGACCGGGTCAACTTTGTAGTATTCAGTCAGGGCGAAGTTGTGGTAATCAATCAGCTCTTTCAGCTGGTGGCAGAAGTTATCCCAGTTGCACAGATCACCCAGACGAAGACCGCGACGAGCAACTTTATCTTCGTAAGCGGGACCAATACCGCGACCTGTAGTACCGATCGCTTTGGCGCCGCGTGCTTTTTCACGGGCCTGGTCGAGGGCAACATGCACAGGCAAGATCAGCGGACACGCCGGGGAAAGACGCAGGCGCTCGCGCACAGGAACTTCGCGCTCTTCCAGCTCAGCCATCTCTTTCAGCAGCGCCTCCGGGGAGAGCACCACACCATTACCGATCAAGCAGGTTACGCTGGGGCGCAGGATACCGGAGGGAATCAGGTGCAGTACGGTTTTTTCGCCATCGATAACCAGGGTGTGGCCCGCATTGTGACCACCCTGGAAACGCACTACTAGCGAGACCTTCTCGGTTAGCAAATCGACAATCTTGCCCTTGCCCTCATCGCCCCACTGGGTACCCAGTACTACTACGTTCTTGCCCATCTGTATAAATCTCTAAACTCAGGTTTTTCTCTGCGGGAGCCGGGGCCCCACATAAATGGATGTCTGCGGGTAGGCCCGCGCGATAATAGGCACATCCACTGCGCCCGAAAAATCAGTCTCGTGGTTTTACTACCCACGAATCACCCTCAGCAACCAACTCGCGGTCACAGCGGGAATCCAGTTCACTATCGGCACCACCAGCGAGAGCTGTGATGACCACTTCGCCTTGAGCCCGCAGCTCGTGAATCGCCTTCCACAGTTCAGCGCCCTGGGAGCCTCTGACATCTGGCGCCAGTATCGCAGCGCCCTCTTCAACGGCGGCGCTGCCCAGATTACTCAATGCCACCAGGTCACTACTGAAGCCTGTTGCTGGGCGATCGCGCCCAAACACGGCTCCGATACCGTTGTAGCGTCCACCGTTGGCCAATGCCTGGCCGTGGCCCGGTGTGTAGGCGGCGAATACCAGACCTGTTTCATAGTCGTAGCCGCGTACTTCACTCAAATCGAAGAACAGTGTCACCTCTGGATAACGCTCATTCAGAGCCTCAGCTACCTGCCTCAAATCGGAGACTGCCGCCAACAAATTTTGCGGGGCTCCAGAAAAGAGTTCACGAGCCTTATCCAGGCATTCCCGTCCCCCAACCAGCCCCGGGAGTGCCTTCAGCCACTCGGCAGCCTTCTGGTCGCCAACATTCTCCTCGACCCACTCGCACAGATCAGCAGTCGCCTTGCTCTGTAACATTGCCAACAGGGCGCTGCGCTGCTCGTCATTGAGGCCCGCCGCTTCAACCAGACTCTGGTAAATCGCGACGTGGCCCAGGTCCAGGTGCACTTGGCTGACACCCGCTACCTGAAGGCTTTGCAGCATCAGCGAGATCACCTCGAGGTCTGCACCGAGGTTGTCCACACCAAACAGTTCGGCACCAACCTGTATCGGCGCTCGCGAACCCATCGGGGTTCGCGGCTTGGTGTACACCACCTGACCGGCATAGCAGAGGCGGTTAGCGCCTCTGCGGGGAAAGCTGTGGGCATCGATCCGGGCAGTCTGCGGAGTCATATCCGCGCGTATACCCAAAGTGCGACCAGATATCTGGTCGGTGACCTTAAAGGTGCTCAGATCTACATCATGGCCCATCCCAATCAGGAGGGACTCGGTGAATTCCAACATCGGCGGTATCACCAACTCGTACCCCCAACAGTGGTAGAGGTCCAGTAGTTGGCGGCGCAGAGTCTCCAATTGCACGGCATCCGCAGGCAGAATTTCTGCAATGCCATCCGGTAACATCCAGCGATCGGCTTGAGTCATGATGAAATGAATTCGTCAGCGAAGAAATTGCGGTGCCACAGCGCTTGCCACAAACGAGCCGCAGCACTTCCCACAAAAAAACCGGGCTGGGCCCGGTTTGCGTGATTTTAGCATCAAGTGCTAACAGGAAGGTAGGGTTATCGAATCTAACCCGGCGCCTATAGCACCAGTTGCCCAGTGCTACACAGCATTTTCAGCCCTACTCTCCTTTCGGGTCTTTCAGGTAGCGGAAGAATTCGCTATCTGGATCGACCAGCAGCATATCTGACTTGCTCCGGAAGGACTCCTTATAAGCCTGCAGACTGCGGGTAAAGCGGTAAAACTCCGGATTCTTGCTGTAGGCCGCAGCGTAAATAGCTGCCGCCTCTGCATCACCCGCACCGCGTAACTCTTCCGCCTGGCGGTAGGCCTCAGACTCAATCACCACTCTTTGGCGATTGGCATTAGCCTTGATACGCTCACTGGCCTCCTGACCCTTGGCGCGATGATCCCGCGCCTCCAGCTCACGGCCAGCGCGCATACGCTGGAACACAGACTCGGAGACTTCCGGTGGCAGGTCAATCCGCTTGACGCGCACATCAATCACATGCACTCCCAGGTCATCCTGAGCCACCTTATTCAGGTTCTTGGTGATCTCCGCCATCAACTCATCGCGCTCGCCACTGACTACCTCATGCAGATCGCGCACACCAAACTCGTTCCGGAGCTGATCATTGATCCGCTCCGACAGCAGGCGCACCGCATTGCGATCGTCACCACGAGTGGCGATATAAAACTTATCCACATCAGAGATTCGATATTTGGCATACGAATCAACCATCATGAATTTGTTTTCACTGTTGAGCATACGAACGGGGCTGGAATCCACCGTCTGAATACGCGCATCAAACTTGCGCAACCTTTCCGCAAAAGGGATTTTGAAGTAGAGACCCGGCTCGGTGTAGGTGCGCACCAGCTCACCAAAGCGCAGTAACACGGCTTTTTCAGTCTCTTTCACTACAAAGGCGCTGGAAGAAAGTACCAGTACTCCAACCAGGATGACAACAATGATACCCAGTGTTTTGTTATTCATATCATCCCCTCCTAGCGAATAGTCTGACTGCGACGGGTGCTGGCGTCATCCCGACGAAGGCGCTCAATAACACGCTGATAGACTTCCTCAATCATTACAGGCGAGGTGTCCTGGCTTTGGGCTGCTCGCGCTGCTCCAGCGCCGCCTTGTGCCAATTTATCTAGTGGCAGGTACATCATGTTATTGCCGCCCTCGACATCCACCATCACCTTGGAGGTGTTGGCCATCACGTCCTGTACCGCATCCAGGTAGAGACGCTCGCGGGTAACTTCCGGGGCACGCTCATATTCAGCCAGCAGTTTCTCAAAGCGCACAGCTTCACCTCGGGCACTCTCGATGACGCGGGCTTTGTATGCCTCGGCCTCTTCGATAATGCGCTGAGCCTGACCGCGGGCAACCGGGATTATCTGGTTAGCATCAGCCTGAGCTTCATTTTGCAGACGCACCTCGTCCTCACGGGCTTTGGTTACATCGTCAAACGCATCCTGCACTTCGCGCGGCGCCTTAGCATCAGTCAGGTTAACCACATCAATGCGTATACCGGTCTGGTACAGGTCCAGATATTCCTGTAATCGTTCCTGCGTATCGGCAGATACTTGGGTCCGGTTCTGGGAAATCACACCGTTTAAAGTGAGAGAGCCCACCACGTGACGAAGGGCGCTGTCGGTGGCTTCCTGCAAGCTCTTCACCGGATCGCGAACACGCAGTACAAAAGACTCAGCATCCCCAACCTGCCACTGCACAGTGAGTACCACTTCTACGATATTGGCGTCTTCGGTCAGCATCTGACCGGTAGTGCGCTCGGTACGCACCTCAGTCATATTGACCTTGGTGACGTTATCGATAAGCGGCGGATTCCAGTGCAGGCCAGCAGATTCCGTGGAGTGGTATTTGCCCAGGCGCAAAACAACCGCCTGTTCGTTGGCGTTGACCTGGTAAATCCCCAGGCCGCCATAAATCAATACGGCGAGACCAATAACCAGTACCCAGGGAAATTTGACAGAGTCGCCACTTGGGCTGCCACCACCACCAAACAGGCCACCTAGTTTCTGCTGAATTTTTCGCAGTAGTTCATCGAGATCGGGCGGGCCTCCGTTATTGCGGTTACCGCCACCACCCCAGGGGTCTTTATTGTTACCACCCGGCTCATTCCAGGCCATTTAACTTACTCCAACTATGATCACTTAATCTTTTACTTCGGCGGATTCTAGCATCCATTGCCGACAAAATATTGCCGACAGGCCCTAGCCTGAGGCAAGTGGGCAGTCTGCGGAGACCAACCCCGAACAAGTTCGACTAAAGGTCGCAATATGACCTGAATTTTAAAATCAATGTTTATACGACAACTACTCAGCAATGGGTTCTTCCAAAACCCATTCCGGCGCGTCATTGCCAGCAATATGTGGCGCCAGCAGACGCTGGAAATCACTACGCGGCAATAATATTTGCAATTCGCAGTCACCATTGTCGCGATAGACTTCCGACTGTACCGCATTAATTTCAAATAGCTGCGCTCGCAGTCTGGACTGATGAGGCTTCACTACCAGTTGCCCGCGCACCATTTGCTCGCCCAGGCGCTCGGCAATAGCCTCAATTAAAAGTTCACAACCCGCGCCTGTTACCGCAGAGAGCCAAACTGCCCGGGGTACACCCTGATCATCCCGGTCTATACGCGGTTCAAAATCTGCCAGCAGGTCAATTTTGTTATAAACCACCAGTTGCGGCAGTTCTGAAGCATCAATTTCCTCCAGAACCGTTTGCACCTCTTCCATCAGGTGTAACCGATCATCTGCCGCAGCGTCCACCACATGTAGAAGCAACGTTGCACTGGCGGCTTCTTCCAGGGTTGCCCGGAATGCCTCTACCAGTTTATGCGGCAAGTGAGAGACAAATCCCACCGTATCAGCCAATACCATGGCGCCAACATTGGGTAATTCAACCCTGCGCATGGTCGGGTTGAGGGTGGCAAACAATTGGTCCCTGACATAGACATCTGCATCGGTCAGGCGATTAAACAGGGTCGACTTGCCCGCATTGGTGTAGCCAACCAGAGATACGGTGGCCATTTCTGCCCGGGAACGCGCGCGGCGCCCCTGCTCCCGCTGGCGGCGTACCTTTTCCAGCCGCTTCTCGATGGAGTCTATGCGCGCGCGCAGCAATCGCCGGTCTGTCTCCAACTGGGTTTCTCCGGGCCCACGCAAGCCGATACCACCCTTTTGCCTCTCCAGGTGGGTCCAACCTCGCACCAGCCGCGTTGCCATATGGCGCAGCTGGGCCAATTCCACCTGAAGCTTACCCTCGTGAGTTCGCGCACGCTGGGCAAAAATATCCAGAATAAGTCCTGTGCGATCCAGCACCCGGCACTTTAATTCGCGCTCAATATTGCGCTCCTGACTCGGAGACAGGATGTGATCAAAGATAACCAAGGCGGCTTCCTGATCTTTGACCACCTGGCGAATCTCCTCCAACTTACCTCGGCCAACAAAGGTCTTTGGGTCTGGAGTGGCGCGCTGGCCGAAAATAAAACTGACAGGATCTGCTCCGGCAGATAGGGCCAACTCCTCAAATTCACGAGGGTCGTCGGGACTGTCGATGGCGGAGAGTTCTAGGTGTACCAGTACTGCGAGCTCACCGGATTCCGGTCGATCGAAAAACAATGGGAATTCTCTATTGCGAAAAGGGCGCGATAAGCCCTGACTGAGGTGACAACCGGCAAGCCCTGCAAGGGGCTCACCGAGCTGCTGGCGCCCCGGCAAAACGGGGTGCAGGTGAAATTGATACGGATCTTTTAGCTAAAGGATTCGCGCTCACCGCCTTCACCATTACCCTCGCCGCCGTGCTGGGCTGCGGGATTCAATAGCGGTACGCGCACTGCACGCGACGGAACAACCGTAGAAATGGCGTGCTTATACACCATTTGGCTCACAGTATTTTTGAGTAACACCACGAACTGGTCGAAGGATTCAATTTGCCCTTGGAGCTTGATGCCGTTTACCAGATAGATAGAAACCGGAATACGCTCTTTGCGCAATACGTTGAGGTAAGGGTCTTGTAAGCTGTGCCCTTTTGACATCTTTTTTCTCCTTGTCAAAAAGCTGAATGCGGTATGCAGGCCGCAATCGCACCCGCGAAGAGCGCGGATCAAAAAACGACTGAGGTTGAATACGCGTATAAGTAGTGTAGTAGCGAGCCGGAAAAGGCCGGACTCTGTGAAAACTGACTGAACGGGCTTGTCGTTTAATAGCCCAACCACGTTATGGATGCTTAAGCGAGAAATTTCAAGGCTTCAGCCAATATTTCGTCATTCTCACGCACCCCACCTTGCTCATCCTGAGTGTACAAAGTTAGCAGGTCTGGCCAGCGCCGCAGCCAGGTTAACTGGCGCTTGGCAAGCTGCCTCGTCGCCGCAATTCCAGCGGCCACCATATCATCGTAATCGGTTTGGCCTTGCAAGTGTTGCCAAACTTGTCGATATCCCACCGCGCGAATTGCCGGTAAGTCCTCGTGCAGGTCTCCTCGGTCCAGCAGACCCTTGACTTCATCAATAAAGCCCGCCGCTAGCATCTTGCGAAAACGCAGTTCGATGCGCTGGTGAAGCAGGGAGCGATCGCGGGGCATAATGGCCATCTGGCACACCTGGTACTGCTCCTGTATTCCCCCAGCTTCCTGCTCGCGACGCAACTGCGAAAGCGGAACACCGGTGAGGCGGTAAACTTCCAGCCCCCTTTCGATACGCACCGAATGGTTGGGATGTAGCTCTGCCGCCAACTGCGGGTCCACCTGGGCCAGCTCTGCATGCAATGCGGGCCACCCTTCACGCTCTGCGCGAGCTTCTATTTCTGCTCTCACCGCTGCGTCCGCCTCAGGCAATTTTGCCATGCCTTCCAACAGAGCACGGAAATACAACATAGTTCCGCCAACCAGTAATGGCACTTTACCAGCAGCGCTAATTTCTGCCATAGCTTCCAGCGCATCTTTGCGGAAACGACCTGCCGAATAGGACTCAGACGGGTCACAGATATCGATCAAACGGTGAGGGTATGCTGCTAGCTCTTCTACTGAGGGCTTGGCCGAGCCGATATCAAGGCCTCGATATACGAGAGCGGAATCAACACTGATTAATTCCACGGGCAAACGATCGGCGAGCGCCATGGCCAGATCCGTTTTGCCGGAGGCCGTTGGACCCATCAAGAAAATTACACGGGGCTTATCACCCGGCAAGCTGTTATTCAAACTACCACCCACTTCTGCCGCGTACCTATTGGCCGCGCATAAACCACTTATCCATATCTGCCAGTTTAACCTGGGTCCAGGTCGGGCGACCGTGGTTACACTGGCCACTGCGCTCCGTGCGTTCCATGTCCCGCAACAGAGCATTCATTTCCGGGATTGTCAGGCGTCGATTTGCGCGAACAGAACCGTGACAAGCCATTGTCCCCAGCACTTCGTTGATACGCTCACCAATACGGGCGCTGTCGCCTTCGCCGAGCAGGTCCGAGAGTACATCGCGCACCAGCTGTTCCACTTCCGCGCCGTGTAGCATTGTGGGTACCTGGCGCACCAGCAAAGTCTCCGGGCCGGCCCGCTGCAATACGAAACCAAGCGCGGTAAACACCTCGCTGCGCTCCTCGAAGCAGTCCGCTTCCCGCTGGCTGACGGCCAGGCTTACAGGAACCAGAAGGGGCTGAGCCTGGATTCCACCGGCCGCATAAGCCACTTTCATCTGCTCATAGACAATGCGCTCATGGGCAGCGTGCATATCGACAACAACCATCCCGTGCTCGTTTTGCGCGAGAATATAGATTCCGTGCAACTGCGCCAGGGCAAAGCCCAGCGGCGGCACTTCTGATTCGCTTTCAATGCTCGCACCGGCCCCTATGGTAGCCCCGGAAGACGCTTGGGGCACAGACACTGGCCGGCTGCTAGGGGCATCCTGCAGCTGTTGTGTCGCCGGAGATGAGTCCTCATACGGTTGGTGCAGAGCGCCGTAAGCATTCATCTGCTCGCGCAAATTTGAGGGCGAGGGGCGATTGCTGAGTGGCATTTTATGCTGCCCGGCAAATTCACCGGCCTGCAAACCCGTGACCTGTTCCTGGCGTTCCTGCTCCGGCTCGCTTTCTGTTTCCTCTTTCTGCCCCGGGCGCACATCCGCCAGGGCCCGATGCAAACTGCCAAACAGGAAGTCGTGTACCAGGCGACTATCGCGAAAACGCACTTCGTGTTTGGTCGGGTGCACATTCACATCGACGGAAGCCGGGTCCAGCTCCAGGTAAAGTACAAATGCCGGATGTCGACCGTGGTACAAAACATCGGCGAACGCCCGGCGCACCGCGTGGCTGACCACTTTGTCGCGAATAGCCCGGCCATTGACATAAAAGAATTGTAAGTCGGCCTGGGAGCGCGAGAATGCGGGCTCCGCAACCCACCCCCACAGGCGCAGGCCGCTGCGCTCCACGTCGATATGCAGCGCATTCTGCATAAACGCCGGCCCACACACCTGGGCGACACGGCGCTCCATTTCCACCCGCCCGGTGCCCGCGCGCAGATTATGCACACCCTTGCCGTTGTGGCGCAGGCTGATAGAGACATCAAATCGGGACAGCGCCAAGCGCTTAATCGTCTCGTCAATGCGATTGAATTCTGTTTTTTCTGTGCGCAGGAATTTCCGCCGAGCGGGCGTATTGAAGAACAGGTCGCGCACATCCACCGTGGTGCCACGGGGGTGAGCCGAGGGCGCGAGCTGTGCCTGCATGTCGCGGCCCTCCGCACTTACCTGCCACCCCTTGCCGCTTTCATCGCGGCTGCTGGTCAGTGCCAGACGCGCCACCGAGGAAATACTGGCGAGGGCCTCACCGCGAAAGCCCAGGGTGGCCACCGCCTCCAGATCCTCCAAAGCGTGAATCTTGGAAGTCGCATGGCGGGCCAGGGCCATTGGCAGGTCTTCCCGCTCTATGCCCTTGCCGTTATCGCGCACTTTCATGCGCTTGCTACCCCCGCCGTCCACATCGACCTCAAGTCGTGTAGCGCCCGCATCAAGGCTGTTTTCCAGCAACTCCTTGATTACTGATGCCGGGCGCTCAACGACTTCACCAGCCGCGATCTGGTTGGCAAGGCGGGGAGAGAGTTGCTGGATTTTATCGTGCATGAATCTGGCCTGTTAATGCTGCAAGGACCGCTCGACACTGAGGTCTCAGCCGGAAGGAATGCTCAGGGTCTGCCCCACTCGAATCACGGAGTTCTTGATGCCATTCGCTCTCATCAGGGCGGCGACGGAAATATTATATCGCGCCGCGATACCCGAAAGGGTCTCCCCGCGGGCGATAACGTGGTTGCGAGACTTATCGCTCTGGTTGGCGGCGAGCCAGGTATCCGCCGGGGGGCGACTCTTAAAGTGCGCCACTATACCGTCACTGAGCTTTTGCGCCAGCTTGCGCTGGAAACTGGGATCGCGCAGGCGTTTCGCTTCCTGGGGATTAGTAATAAAACCCGTCTCCACCAAAATTGAAGGCACATCCGGCGAACGCAGCACCGAGAAATTGGCCTGCTCCACCTGTTTTTTATGCAGGTGAGTGACGGTGCCAATCTGTGACAGCACACTGGCGCCGATATCCAGGCTGGCATTCATGGTGGCAGTCATGGAGAGGTCGAGCAATACGCCGGCAAGGGTGTCATCCTTATCGCCCAGGCTCAAACTGCCGGCACCACCGATAAGATCGGATTCGTTTTCCCGCGCGGCCAAAAAGCGGGCGGTTTCACTGGTTGCGCCTCGGGAAGAGACCGCATAGACCCCAGCGCCACGGGCATCTTTACGGGTAAAGGCATCGGCGTGGATCGACACAAAAAGGTCCGCACGCATATTGCGCCCAATTTTTACCCGTTCCCGCAGAGGAATATAGTAATCCCCGGTGCGCACCAGTTTGGCGGTAAAGCCCTTCTCACCGTTTATCTTTTTGTGCAGCTGTTTGGCAATCGCCAGCACCACATCCTTTTCCCGCAAGCGACCGGGACCGGAAGCCCCGGGGTCTTCCCCGCCGTGCCCTGCATCAATAGCGACAATGATATTGCGTTCACTACTGACCTGCTCCAGCGTCTTCTCGCTGCCTTTAACCTCGTCGTAAAGATCGATCACCAATCGATCCGGCAGGTTTTCATGGCGCCGCAAAGCAAAGCTGCGCGGATTGGCCTGCTGCTTAAGGTCCAATACAACCCGTAGATCTTTTTTATTCTGACGGGCGTGGCGCACCCGGGCGATCGGCGTCTTCTCCAGGTCCAACTTGTCCAGCTCGGCCTTCAACTCGGTATCAGAGAGGTCGACAACCACCCGGTGGGGACTCTTGAGGGTGAATAACTTGTGCTCTGCCGGGCCGCTCAAATCTAAAACCAGACGCGTATGGTCGGGTGCTCGCCAGACGCGCACACCTTCCACTTGCGTCGCAGAAGCTGGCAGGAAAACTGCCAGCCACAGCGCGACAACGAACAGAGACCGCCACATAAAACTCATTACTTCCCAGCCCCTTTGCTTATTGGTATCAGTATTTCCCTGTGTTCAGGCGTTTTCAGGATGCTCGCAGCAGCTTTTGCAGCAGGTCTATTACGCGCTCCCCCTGGGGCGAGTGCGCAATTAACCTGAGCTGGCGACCACTTTCCGGCACTTCCAACTCAACTTCCAAGTCTGGAGCGGGCAATATGCCCTCGCCCCGCTCAGGCCACTCTACAAGGCTCAAGCTCTGCGCAGAGAAATAATCCCGCACCCCCATAAACTCCAACTCTTCCGGGTCACCCAGACGATAAAGATCGAAGTGGTAAACCCGGTGAGCCTCGAGTTCGTAGGGTTCCACCAAGGTGTAGGTGGGGCTCTTTACCGCACCCTCGTGCCCAAAGGCCCTCAGTACCCCCCGACAAAAAGTTGTCTTTCCCGCGCCCAGCTGGCCATTTAAATACAGCGTCAGCCCCTGTTGCAGGCCCGCCGCAAGACAGGCCTGCCCGAGCGAGCTGCCGCCGGATACGGTGGCTGCTTCATCGGCCAAATGTAATTTCAATTCACTCGCCATCAATCTACCAAACGTCTAATCCAGGGCAATAAATCCGTAGCGAGTAATCCCCGCATACCCTCTTCGGCAGCGCGATTACCCGCCTCTCCATGTAACCACACCGCCAGTCGGGCAGCCTCCACCAGCGGCAAGTGCTGGCCAATCAATGCTGCAACAATACCGGTGAGAAGGTCTCCCATACCACCGGAAGCCATACCCGGGTTACCGCTGTTGATAAGGTCAACACCATCATCATGTGCAATCAGGGTGCCGGCGCCTTTTAATATCACCACGCCACTGAATTTTTGCTGAACTGCAATAGCAGCTGCGCGCGGATCGGCGAGCACCTCGGCGGTATCACAACCCAGGAGGCGGGCCGCCTCCCCCACATGTGGGGTCAACACCCAGTCATCCCGCCGGACCCCGGCCAGAACCCGGCCCTCGGCGAGAATATTCAATGCATCGGCATCTACGACCAAGGGCGCCTCAGCTCGGCCGGCTCGCGCCAGCAGCTGCTCACTCCAGGGGGAGCGTCCCAAACCGGGGCCCACTGCAATTACGCTGGGGCCTTCGAGCAGCGGTTCCAGCTCCTGCCCGGAAATCACCGGATGGGCCATCACTTCTGGACTGCGAGTTAACGCTGCGGACAAATGCTCAGGGCGGGTCGCCAGGGAAATCAGCCCGGCTCCACAGCGCGCTGAGGATTGCGCAGCCATCAATGCAGCACCGCCAAATCCGGTATCACCGCCGACAACCAAAATATGGCCAAACTGGTTTTTAAAGCTATCGGCGGCACGCGCTGGCAGGCGACGGATGGCATCAGCCTCGTAACGCATAGCCAAAGGCTCAACTGCTCGGTAGGCAGCCTCAGGTGCCCCCAAGCCTTCGAAAATTACCTCTCCGCAGAGCGCCGGGCCGCGACCGCAGTAGAGCCCCATTTTGCGGCCGATAAAAGTCACCGTTATATCGGCACTGACCGCCTCGCCGGCACTGCCGGTATCGGCACTCAGACCGGAGGGGATATCCACAGCCAACACCGGGCCAGGGCTTTTGCGGATTCGCTCAACCGCATGCGCCACGCCGGAGCGCAGCTCACCGCTAAAGCCCGTTCCCAGCAATGCATCCACAATCAGTGTATTGGCATCCGCCGTATCCAGTTCTGCGAGAGAGTTCACCACCTGGACACCTTCCCTGCAGGCGTACTGATAGGCCTCCCGGGCATCGCCCCTCAGGTGCTGAGGATCGGTACACGCATAGACGGTGACCGGGATTTTCTTTTGCGCGGCGAGGGCGGCAATCACATAGCCATCCCCACCGTTGTTCCCACCACCGCAGAAAACCTGGAGGCGGCCGATCTCCGGCCAGTGCCTGCGTAGATGTGAAAAAGCCGCGCGACCGGCGCGCTTCATCAGTTGAATGGAGGGGATTTCCAGTGCAGCAATCGTCTGTCGATCCAGCTCACGTACCGACTCGGCACTGTATAGAGGTTGAGGCGTGTCCATGCAGCTCCCGCGATGTGGTCAAGAATTCATCTGTGGCAAAATAGGCAATTACATCGCCATCGTTTGCGCCAACCGCAAAGTATACCGCCCCGGCCAGGCATTGTGCTTGCAGGGAATATCGAGCCGCTTTATCTATGACCGAATCACTGCTCGCCGACTTAGCCCAACAGATCAAAATTTGGGGCAGAGAACTGGGCTTCCAACAAGTGGGTATTACCGATTGCCAGCTGGAGGAGGAAGGGGAACGCCTGCGCGCCTGGATTGATGCGGGCTATCACGCTGATATGGACTGGATGGGCGCTCACGGTGAGAAACGCTGGCGCCCCGAATTATTGGAGCCGGGAACACTGCGGGTAATCAGCGTGCGTCTGGACTACCTGCCGCCGGACACCCAGCCGATTAAAGTGTTGAAGGATTCGAGTAAGGCCTATGTATCCCGCTATGCGAATGGCCGCGATTACCATAAGTTGATCCGCAAACGCCTGGCCAATCTATCAAAGCAAATTGATACCTATTGCGCCGAGCGGGGCATTGAATCGAAAGGTCGGGCTTTTACCGACAGCGCCCCGGTAATGGAGAAGGCCCTGGCAGCCAAGGCCGGCCTGGGCTGGATTGGTAAAAATACGCTGGTACTGAATTCGACCGCCGGCTCTTACTTTTTCCTCGGCGAAATCTACACCAACCTGCCACTCCCCATAGATATCAGCGAGGAGCATGATCAGTGTGGCGACTGTGTCGCCTGCCTCAGGGTTTGCCCCACCGATGCCTTTATCGATGACCGCACCCTGGATGCGCGGCGCTGCATCTCCTACCTCACTATTGAAAACAAAGGCCCAATCCCTGAGGAATTTCGCGAGCCCATCGGCAACCGGATATACGGCTGCGACGACTGCCAAATAGTGTGCCCTTGGAATAAATTCGCCAAACCCACCAAGGAAAAAGATTTTCATCCACGACATGGACTGGACAATGGCGAGCTGCTGAAGTTGTTTACCTGGAGCGAAGAGGAGTTCCTGCGCAAGACTGAGGGTTCGGCGATTCGCCGAATCGGCCACGAGCGCTGGCTGCGCAACCTGGCTGTTGCCTTAGGCAATGGGGAGGCCACGCCCGAAGTCATCGATACCCTGGAGAGTGCCCGCGCCGACGCCACGCCCCTGGTTCTGGAGCATATCGATTGGGCGCTGGAGCGGTTGCGCAGCGGGCGCAGGCGCAAGCGTAAAATCAAACGCAAGCCCGCTGGCTAATCAGGGGTGGTCGTCAGAGGCGGAAAAAAGTCTCGCGGTAGTGGCGTAATTCCTCGATAGAATCGCGGATATCGTCGAGCGCCAAATGGCTGCTGTGTTTTTTAACCCCGTCCAAAACCTCTGGGCGCCAGCGGCGAGCCAATTCCTTCACCGAGCTGACATCCAGGTTTCGGTAGTGGAAATAGGATTCCAACTCCGGCATATATTTCACCAGGAAGCGGCGGTCCTGGCCGATAGAGTTGCCACACATGGGAGATGCTCCCTCAGGGACCCAGTGTCGCAAGAACTCCAGGGTCTCCCTTTCCGCGTCCCTTTCGGAAATACTGGACTCTTTAACCCGCGTTACCAGCCCGGAACCACCGTGCTGTTCGGTATTCCATTCATCCATTGCATCTAGCAAGGCATCGCTCTGGTGGATGACCATTGAGGGACCCTCGGCGAGAATCTCCAGGCGTGAATCCGTCACGATTGTGGCAATTTCAATAATGCGCTCTTTGTCCGGATTCAGGCCTGTCATCTCCAGGTCAATCCAGATCAGGTTGTTCTGATCCACAACGGGTCTCCTCAAACTTTCCGCGCAAGTTACCGCAACTACCCTGCAATAGCTATAATCCGCCGCTAGTCTCCAGGTGCTAGTGCATGAGTAAACGCAAATTAAATCGCCGCCAACAGTGGCGTATCAACAAAATCCAGCAGGAACGCGAAGCCCGCGCCCGCAAGCGCGAGCAATCTGCCGAAGAGGCCCTGGAAGAGGGGCAACTGGGGCAGGAACAGATCGGCCTGGTTATCGCCAACTATGGCACACAGGTTTTAGTGGAGAGCGAGAGTGATCCGAGCCTGCGCCAGCGCTGCCATTTGCGCGCCAATATCGAAACCCTGGTGACCGGCGATCGCGTTGCCTGGCACCCTGCCAGCGAAGACAGCGATGGGGGCATTGGTGTTATCGGCGCGCGCCTGCCGCGCAATTCCGAGCTGCAAAGACCCGATCGCTACGGCGACCTGAAAACTGTTGCAGCCAATATCGATCGCATATTGATCGTTATCGCCCCTTACCCCGAACCTTTTGCCAATGCCATAGACCGCTACCTGGTAGCCGCAGAGACCACCGGCATAGCACCCATGCTGCTGCTCAATAAAACCGACCTGATCGATGAGCGCAATCGCGATTCACTGGAGGAGCTACTCGCCCCCTACCCGGAGCTCGGCTACCCGGTTTTACGGTTATCCACCAAAACTGGCGAGGGCCTGCCGGAACTGCTGGAAACCCTTGCGCAGGGATGTAGCGTTTTTGTAGGGCAGTCCGGGGTGGGCAAGTCATCCCTGGTCAACGCACTGCTTCCCAGTGCGGGCGCCCGCACCGGTGCTCTGTCAGAGGCCACCCAAAAGGGGACTCACACCACCACTGCGGCGGAACTGTTTCACCTGCCCAGTGGGGGTGATCTGATAGACTCCCCCGGGATTCGGGAGTTTGGACTCTGGCATATGGAGGAGTCCGCCCTATTGGAAGGTTTTGTCGAATTCCGACCGTTTATAGGGCACTGCCGCTTTCGCGACTGCCGCCACCAGGGCGAACCCGGTTGCGCTATCCAGAAGGCACTGACCGATGGAAAAATTAGCGAGCGTCGCATGAATAGTTTTCTGCACTTGCGCAACAGCCTGGAATCGGAGAACAAGTTTTGAAACTGATCATCGAAGCGGATGAGCTCGCGACTCAGCTTGAGCGCGAAGAACTGCTGATTGTAGACCTCAGCTCACCCCACAATTACCTCAACGGCCATATCCCAGGGGCCGTTCACCTGCCGTTCCAGGCGCTGATGGCTGGCACCGCGCCCGCACCGGGCAAACTGCCCGGCATCGAACAGCTGACCCAGGTGTTTCAAGCTATCGGCTTAAAGCCGGAACAACATGTGGTCGCCTGTGACGACGAAGGCGGTGGTTGGGCTGGGCGCTTTTTGTGGACCTTGGAAATGATAGGCCACCGCAATTACAGCTACTTGAATGGTGGCATGTTGGCCTGGCGAGGCGCCGGCCTTCCTCTCACTACCGAGGCACCGGATATCGAGCCGAGTGATATTCAAATCACCGTCAACAGCACAGCTGCGATGGACGCCCAGCAAATCCAAGATCAACTGGGCAATGATGAATTCCTTGTTTGGGATGCTCGCTCACCCCAGGAATATCGCGGTGAGCGGGTCCTGGCCATGAAGGGCGGTCATATCCCGGGAGCAATCAATTGCGAGTGGACCCAATTGATGGACCCGCAAAAAGACTTGCGTATTCGTGCGGA
Organism: Microbulbifer sp. ABM4_008; assembly: GCF_056311705.1. Lineage (NCBI taxonomy): Bacteria > Pseudomonadati > Pseudomonadota > Gammaproteobacteria > Cellvibrionales > Microbulbiferaceae > Microbulbifer > Microbulbifer sp. ABM4_008. Next base: position 4,673,002 of record NZ_CM149970.1, read on the forward strand.
TGCCCGCGAATTCCTCGCTGCACTGGGAATTGATAGCTCACACAAAATTGTCACCCACTGCCAGAGCCATCACCGCTCCGCTTTTACCTGGTTAGTGGGCAAGTCCCTGGGATTGGATATTCGCGCTTATCCAGGCTCCTGGAGTGAGTGGGGCAATTTGCCCAATACGCCGGTACAGCAGTAGATACATTGAGAAAAGACGTAGATTTATGAACCCTAAACTTTTTGCCGCCCTGCAATACCTAACGCCGCAACACGCACTCTCCCGCGCTGCCGGCTGGTTGGCGAATACAGAACTCAAGTGGATCAAAGATCCTTTCACCCGCTGGTTTGTGGATAAGTACGGTGTAGATATGCAGGAGGCCAAAGAGAGCGACTGCACTGCCTACCGCACCTTCAATGAATTCTTTACCCGCGAACTGGTGGACGGAGCCCGCCCCATTGTCGAAGGGCAACACGCCCTCGCCAGCCCTGCCGACGGCGCCATCAGCCAGCTGGGCCAGATCCATAACGGCCGTATTTTCCAGGCTAAAGGTCACGACTACAGCCTGGTTGAACTGGTGGGCGGTGATCCCAAGGTAGCGGCGCAATTTAATGACGGACACTTCGCTACTGTGTATCTGTCACCGAAGGATTATCACCGTGTGCATATGCCCATGGCCGGCACCCTGCGCAGCATGACCTATGTGCCCGGACAACTCTTCTCTGTAAATACGGTAACTGCAGAAAACGTGCCGCGCCTGTTCGCGCGCAACGAGCGTCTGGTCTGCGTATTCGATACGGAAGCCGGCCCTATGGCAATGATCCTGGTGGGTGCAATGATCGTCGCCGGTATCGAAACCGTATGGGCCGGACAAGTCGCTCCTATCCAGCGCAAAGTCATCAATACAGATTATCTGGATAAGGCACCCATCTACCTGGAGAAAGGTGAGGAGATGGGACGCTTTAAGCTGGGCTCTACCGTCATAATGCTATTTGGCGCAGACCAGGTGAGCTGGCTCGACCAACTTGAAGCCGAGTTGCCCGTGCGCATGGGTGAGCATTTCGGTAATTTACTATCCAGCAAGGACTGATATTAGTAAGGGACAGCGGCAGTTTTAACTGCCGCCTCTGAAAAAGAGAACGTTTATTTTGTCAGGCGCGTCAGCAGCTGCCCCAGTCGGCCACCGCGGAATAAATAATTGTCGCGAATATTCGCCGCATCCACCTGGGGGTAAGCTCCAGGTTCTATATCCCTGAGGATACTGACCTTTTCCTCGACGCTCATCTTGCCACGCTCAATAAGCTTCTGTTCTCGATCCTCAACTTCAGCTAAGTCACACAGGCGAGGCTTGCTGAGCGTCTGTTTTTGCCCATCGAGAACGATCATTATCTTTGGTCGCAAGCGCCGGTCGTAGGTCTGTTCCACCACCACGCCGACTTCTCCGGTGGACAACTCTACCTGGGTACCTGTGGGATAGAGGCCAATAGCCTGAATGAACTCCACTACCAACTGTTCTTGGTAGGCAATACCCCGCAGGTCATATAACTTGGCAACTGCCCGGGATGGCGCCACCGGCTCACTGGAACCTCTAGGGTTAGTGGCTTCATCATAGAAAGTCACTATGCCGCACATGCGCGCCAACACTGAAATCCTGTCACCGCGCAAGCCCTCAGGGTAACCACTACCATCGTGGCGCTCGCAGTGGGCACTAATGACTTCGATAACCTTGGGATCTATTTGTGGGTCTGCCGACAGCATCTTGACGCTGTGCTGCACAAACTTTCGATACTCCAATTCACTGCGCGGGTCGCGCTGCTTCATCTGCAGCACTTCCCCGTCGATAGCCAGCTTGCCTACATCCTTCAGCAGGGTAGCCACCCCGAGCTTTAGTAAATCACTTCGTGAAAGACCGATATGGCGGCCGAATAGCACCGCCCAAATACTGGCACGTACCGAGTGACTATAAGTGTGCTCATCCTTATCTCGTACACGAGCCAGCCAGGCAAACGCATCGGGACTGCGCAGCACACTTTCTACTAAATCCTCAACGACTTGGTTGACCTGCTGTACCGGTATGGGCCTGTTGTTAGCGACAAGCCCCATCACTTCACTCATACCATAGAGGATCTGGCCGTGAAGCTTACGCGCATTACTGGCTTCTCGCTGCGCCGGCTGCGGAGGGGGGTATTTTTTATGGGAAACAGTGACAGGCTTACAAGGGATAGTGACCGCTGTGCGGCCAGAAGAACGACCTCTTGCGGAAGTGTCGCTGCCTCCGAGCAATCGGCGCAGGGTAACACCGGCACTACCGACAGTTTTGTGGATATCGACATAAACAAACCGGCAGTATTTCTGTAGTTGACGGATTTCTTCCAAATCGCGGATATAAAAACCCTGCAGCGCAAATGGGGTTCGCGTCCAAGGCCGGTCAAGCTTGGAGACAAACATGCCGCGCTGTAAATCACCGACAGAAATTTTTGCTTGTTCGATTGCCACTGGGGAAGGTGCCGACAACTGTAGTTAACGCTAAAACGCTGCCCAGAAAGACCCCGTGGCGTAAGATCCTCGGTCCTCTGGGCAAGCTCACCTTTATATCATGGAGAGATATTAAGGTTCACCCGCCCAAAGTGAGACTGTATTCACAGACTCAGAGATCAGTGGCCAGTTTAGGCGTGATATTGGGCTGACAGTTCTACCACAGCTTCAATCATGGCTCCGGCATGTTTGGGGTCTACCTTCGGGGTAATTCCGTGACCTAAATTGAAAACGTGGCCACTACCCTGACCAAAAGACTTCAAAACAGCCGCCACTTCTGTGCGAATTCGTTCGGGACTCGCATAGAGAACAGCCGGGTCCAAGTTGCCTTGCAGGGCCACCTTGTCTCCCACTCGGGCGCGGGCGCTGCCAATGTCTGTCGTCCAATCCAAGCCCAGGGCGTCAGCGCCAGTATCAGCCATTGCTTCCAACCACTGACCGCCTCCCTTAGTGAACAGGATGGCCGGCACTCGACGACCGTCGACTTCTTTAATTAGCCCCTGGAGAATTCTCTGCATATATTTCAGGGAGAATTCACGGTAAGCACTGTGGCTGAGTGCCCCGCCCCAGGTATCAAAGATCTGTACGGCCTGGGCTCCAGCGCGAATCTGGGCGTTCAGGTAATCGGTAACAGAGTCGGCCAGCACCGTGAGTAACTGGTGCATCAGCTCAGGGCGGTTGTAAAGCATTTCCTTACAGCGGGCAAAATCCTTGCTGGAGCCACCTTCAACCATATAAGTCGCCAGCGTCCAGGGGCTGCCGGAGAAGCCGATTAGCGGCACGCGACCATTCAACTCGCGGCGGATGGTGGACACGGCATTCATCACATAGTCCAAATCCTTTTCGCTGTTCACCACTTCCAGGGCTTCGATATCGGCCGCCGTGCGCAGGGGCTTGTGGAACTTCGGGCCCTCTCCTTCAGAGAAGTAGAGGCCCAGGCCCATGGCATCGGGAATAGTCAGGATATCGGAAAACAGAATGGCGGCGTCTAGCGGGTAGCGCTCCAGGGGTTGCAGCGTTACCTCACAGGCCAGTTCGGTATTGCGGCACAAATCCATAAAGCTGCCCGCTTCGGCGCGGCTGGCTCGATATTCCGGCAGGTAGCGCCCCGCCTGTCGCATCATCCACACAGGCGTTCGATCCACTGGCTGGCGCAGCAGGGCGCGAAGAAAGCGGTCGTTTTTCAATTCGGACGGTTTGGTATCAGACATAGGCACACCGAGCGGGCTAAAAAAACGGGCATTGTACAGGGGCTTGGCCGCTATACACAGGGTGGCAAAGATATTGCGAGGTGCCTATTGGGACTGGCACAAATGTGCACGGAATAATTGGGCAGTGAGGGACCCTGCCCCCACTGCAAATCAGAAACGACTAAATATCCAGGTAATCGAGAATACCTTCACCGGCTTGGCGCCCTTCCCAGATAGCTGTCACTACCAGGTCCGAGCCGCGCACCATATCGCCGCCGGCAAAAACCTTCTCATTGGAGGTCTGGAATTTGTATTTTTGTTTTTCTGGAGCGACGACACCACCCCAGTCGGCAACTTCAATATTGTGCTGCGGAAACCACTCTGCCGGGCTGGGACGGAAGCCAAAGGCCACCAGAACGATATCCGCCGGGATAATTTCTTCAGAACCGGGCACCACCTGAGGGCGACGGCGGCCGTTTTCATCGGGCTCACCGAGCTCCGTAGTGACCACTTTAACCCCGGCCACCTTGCCATCCCCAACGATCTCAACCGGCTGGCGATTGAACAGGAACTGTACGCCCTCTTCCTTTGCATTGGCCACTTCCCGACGCGAGCCAGGCATATTTTCCTCATCGCGGCGGTAGGCACAGGTTACGCTCTTAGCGCCCAATCGAATCGAGCTACGGTTACAGTCCATGGCGGTATCACCACCACCGAGAACCACCACGCGCTTGCCCTCAACCGAAACAAATTCGGAAGCATCGCGCTCCCAGCCCATATTGCGATTTACGTTGGCAATCAGGAATGGCAAAGCATCGTGAACACCGGGCAAATCTTCACCGGGGAAGCCACCTCTCATGTAGTTGTAAGTGCCCATCCCCATAAAGACAGCATCGTAGTCATTGAGCAGCTGCTCAAAACTGATGTCCTTACCCACCTCAGTATTGAGACAGAACTCAACGCCCATCTCAGTAAACACTTCCCGGCGCTGCTGCATTACCGACTTCTCCAGCTTGAACTCGGGAATACCAAAGGTAATCAGGCCGCCAATTTCCGGGTGCTTGTCGAACACCACCGGCTGCACGCCGTTGCGCACCAAAATATCAGCGCAGCCCAGACCCGCCGGGCCGGCACCAATCACCGCCACTCGCTTGCCCGTTTTCTCAACATGACTTAAGTCTGGACGCCAACCCAGGGCGAAGGCTGTATCAGTAATGTACTTTTCCGCATTGCCGATGGTGACCGCACCAAAGCCATCATTGAGGGTACATGCGCCCTCACAGAGACGGTCCTGAGGACAAACCCGGCCACAGACTTCCGGCAGGGTATTGGTTTCGTGGCAGAGTTCGGCTGCCTCAATAACATTGCCCTCGCTGATCAGCTTCAACCAGTTGGGAATGTAGTTGTGTACCGGGCACTTCCATTCGCAATAGGGGTTGCCACAATCCAGGCAGCGGTGCGCCTGGCTGGCCACCTGCCGCTCACTGAACGGCTCATAAATTTCAACAAACTCGCCGGTGCGGGTGATGATGTCCTTCTTCGGCGGATCGATGCGACTTACGTCGATAAACTGGAAGTCATTGTTCAGTCTGTCTTTCATACTGTTTCTCCACCCCGCCTTTATTCGCCGCGCTTGCGCACGTCGGAAAGAAGATCTGCAAGGCTCGCCGCCTTTGGTTTAACCAGCCAGAAACGGCTCAAGTAATCATCGAAGTTATCCAATAACTCGGCGCCCCAGGTGCTCTGGGTCTCCGCCGCATACTCTTCGATAACTTCGCGCAGGTGACTCTGGTGTGGCTCGAGAATTTCGCTGCTGATTCGGCGCAGCTCGATCAACTCATGGTTGCAGCGATCAAAGAAATCCCGCTCCATATCCAGGACATAGGCGAAGCCACCGGTCATACCGGCGCCGAAGTTAAATCCGGTGCGCCCGAGAACCGCGACCATACCCCCGGTCATATATTCACAGCAGTGATCTCCCGCCCCTTCGACTACCGCAAAGGCACCGGAGTTGCGCACAGCGAAGCGCTCACCGGCACAGCCCGCCGCAAATAACTTGCCACCCGTGGCGCCGTAGAGACAGGTATTGCCGACAATACTGGTTTCCTGGGAGGCGAACGAGCTACCTTGCGGCGGTCGTATAACCAGCTTGCCGCCAGCCATACCTTTACCCACATAGTCGTTGGCATCGCCATCCAGGTACATTTCCAGACCACCGGCATTCCACACGCCGAATGACTGGCCGGCGACCCCTTTGAGGCGCAGTTTCACCGGAGCTTCAACCATGCCCTGGTTACCGTAGCGCTTGGCGATCTCACCAGACAGACGCGCACCTAAGGATCGGTCACAGTTGGTCACGTCGTAGCTGAACTCGCCACCTTTAAAGCCTTCGATGGTAGGCAGGATATCCGCCACCATCCGCTCCGCCAGTTCGCCCTTATCCCACGGATCATTCGTCGCGGACTGACAGGTTTGCGGCTTGCTGTCCAACAGCTCATCCGTATGTAATAGAGGCGCGAGATCCAGCTTTTTCTGTTTGTCAGTTTCGCCATCCAGTACGCGCAGCAAGTCCACACGCCCCACCAACTCTTCCAGGCTGCGCACCCCGAGCTTGGCCATCCACTCGCGGGTCTCCTCGGCGACAAAACGGAAGAAGTTCATCGCCATTTCTGCGGTGCCGATATAGTGCTCGTCACGCAGGTCCTTCTTCTGGGTGGCGATACCGGTGGCACAGTTATTCAGATGACAGATGCGCAGATACTTACAGCCGATCGCCACCATGGGTGCAGTTCCAAAGCCGAAGCTCTCTGCACCGAGAATTGCCGCCTTGATCACATCGAGGCCGGTTTTCAGCCCCCCATCGGTTTGTACCCGAACCTTGCCGCGCAGATCATTGGCACGCAGGGTCTGGTGGGTTTCCGCCAATCCCAGCTCCCAGGGCGACCCGGCATAGCGAATCGAGGTAATTGGGCTGGCTGCTGTGCCGCCGTCGTAGCCGGAGATGGTGATCAAATCCGCATAGGCTTTGGCAACACCCGCAGCAATGGTGCCAACCCCGGGCCGCGATACCAGTTTTACCGAGACCAAGGCATCGGGATTGACCTGTTTGAGGTCGTAGATCAGCTGCGCCAAGTCTTCGATGGAATAGATATCGTGATGCGGCGGCGGGGAAATCAGGGTCACACCGGGCACCGAATAGCGCAGCCGCGCGATCAGTTCGTTGACCTTGCCACCGGGCAGCTGACCGCCTTCACCGGGCTTGGCGCCCTGGGCTACCTTAATTTGCAATACCTCGGCATTTACCAGGTAGTGCGGTGTTACGCCAAAACGACCGGAGGCAATTTGCTTAATCTTGGAGACTTTATCAGTGCCAAAACGGGCTGGATCTTCACCGCCCTCGCCACTGTTTGAACGCCCACCCAGGCGATTCATCGCTTGGGCCAAAGACTCATGGGCTTCGGGGGACAGGGCCCCCAGTGACATGGCCGCCGTATCAAAGCGACGCAAAATCTGCTCTGCCGGCTCCACATCTTCCAGAGCTACCGGTTCGATGTTCTCCTTGAAGTCCAGCATATCCCGCAATGTCGCCACGGGGCGCTGGTTAACCAGCTCCGCATAGTCCCGCCACGCGGCATAATCACCGGTGCTGGCAGCGCGCCGCAGGGTAGTCACCACATCCGGGTTAAAAGCGTGATACTCCTGGCCGTAAACAAACTTGTGCAGACCGCCGGGGGAAACCGGTTTGCGGGCTTTCCAGGCAATTTCAGAGCGGGCCGCCATATCGGCTTGCAGCTCAGGGAAGCCGGCACCTTCAATGCGAGTGGGCGCTCCGGGGAAACACAGGTCCACCACATCCTTGGAAATACCCACCAGCTCGAATAGCAGTGCGCCGCGATAAGAGGCAACGGTGGAAATGCCCATCTTGGACAGGATCTTTAACAGGCCCTTGATAATGCCGTTACGGTAATTTTTCTGCGCCTCAGCGGCATCCAGCAGCAATTCACCGGTATCGATCAGGTGATTGATAATGCTGTAGGAGAAATACGGGTGTACTGCAGTGGCACCGACGCCGACCAAACAGGCCAACTGATGTGCATCGCGGGCGCTGGCGGTATCCACCACAACATTGGAATCACAGCGCAAGCCCGCATGTACCAGGTGGTGGTGCACCGCGCCTGTCGCCAGCAAAGCATCGATGGGCAGGTGCCCCTCGCGAATATCGCGATCGGACAGCACTACAATCACAGCCCCCGCCCTCACTGAGGCCTCAACTTTGACGCAGAGCTGTTCAATCGCCGACTTGAGATCCTGTTCAGCGGGATCGTAGTTCAGGTCGAAGATCTCCGCTTCGAAGCCCGGGCGATCAAGTGATAACAGTGCCGTGTACTTCATATGGGAAAGTACTGGCGAAGACAGGATCACCCGATCCGCGTGCTCGGGGGTTTCCTCAAACACGGATTTCTCTCGACCCAGGCAGGTCTCCAGAGACATCACCACGGTTTCCCGCAGGGGGTCAATTGGCGGGTTGGTTACCTGGGCAAACTGCTGGCGGAAGTAGTCGTAGAGCGAGCGATTGTAGCGGGACAAAACCGCCATCGGCGTATCATCGCCCATTGAACCGACCGCTTCCTGGCCCGCCTCAGCCATAGGCCGGACGACTTTATCGCGCTCTTCCAGGGAGGAGCTGAACAGTTTTTGGTAAACCTTGAATTGCTGGTGGGAGAAGTTGTTATCCACCGGCGCGGTAACCAGAGTAGAGCGGATACGGCGCGCTTTATCCTTGAGCCAACGCTTATAGGGCTGTGCCCGCTTGAGCATATTATCGATGTCAGCGGTGTGGTAGAGCTTACCCTCCTGGGTGTCCACCGACAGCATCTGCCCCGGTCCGAGGCGGCCCTTAGCCACAACATCTTCAGGGGCGTAATCATACACGCCCACTTCGGAGGCCACAGTGATCAGGTCATCCTTGGTAATCACCCAGCGCGAGGGGCGCAAGCCGTTGCGGTCCAGGGTACATACCGCATAGCGGCCATCCGTCATCACCAATCCAGCCGGCCCATCCCAGGGCTCCATATGCATGGAGATATATTCGTAAAAGGCTCGCAGGTCTGCATCCATTCCTTCAACATTTTGCCAGGCCGGCGGCACTAGCATGCGCACGGCCCGGTGCAGCTCCATGCCGCCCGCCAACAGCATCTCCAGCATGTTGTCCAGGCTGGAGGAGTCGGAACCCTCACGGTTAACCAGGGGCACCAGCTCATTCAGCTCTGGAATCAGGTCAGTGGCAAATTTACTGGTGCGAGCAACAGACCAGTTACGGTTGCCGGTAATAGTGTTGATCTCACCATTGTGCGCCAGCAAGCGGAATGGCTGAGCCAGGGGCCAGCGGGGCATGGTGTTGGTAGAGAAGCGCTGGTGGAAAACACAGATCGCGGTTTCCAGGCGCGGGTCGGCCAGTTCTGGGAAAAACTTGGGCAGATCAGCCGGAATCATCAGGCCTTTGTAGGAGAGGACACTGGTTGAAAGGCTGGCAATATAGACTTCGCTACTTAAGCGCAACTCGGCTTTGCGACGGGCCACATAGAGACGGGCATTGAATTTCGCCTCGCCGAGGGGCTCGTCTGCATTGTTGATCAGCAACTGCTCAAAGTGTGGCAGGCAATCCCGGGCAATAGGGCCCAGGCATTCCGGGTTAGTCGGTACGGTGCGCCAGCCGACGGTCTTTAGGCCCTGAGCTTGCAACTCAGTTTCGAGAATTTTGCGGGCTTTATCGGCTTCGGCTTGATCCAGTGGGAGCATGATTGATCCCACTGCGTAGGATGCTGTCAGCTCAGCACCAAACAGGGTCTTGGCTTCTGCGCGGAGGAAAGCATCCGGCTTTTGCAGCAAAAGACCGCAACCATCACCGGTTTTACCATCGGCGGCAATACCACCCCGGTGGGTCATGCAAGTGAGGGATTCAATGGCCGTCTGCACTAACTTGTGACTTGCCACACCGTGCAAATGAGCGATCAGACCAAAACCGCAGTTGTCCTTAAACTCATCCAACTGATACAGACTGCTACCCATAGAATTCCTCGTCGCTATCGATTGGGGGACCACTGGCGCTTAAAAAAAATAAGTGCCTGTTATGGGCGAATGTCACTTTAAGCTTCGCGCTACGCTCTCCTGCGGTCCCTTGGAAAAAAATCCCGAGATAAAAAAAGCCCTCTGCTGGGGCTTTTTTTGTTGTTATTGGCGGTTTTTTGCCCCGCCTTTCCTTTCGGGGGGGCGCAATATTACTTGCCCAACACTACATTTTCAACTTTTAGCAGTGTATTAGTCTGTCAAATCAAACAAAACCAAACTTATCTTCTAGCAGCTACCCTTTCTGGTACTCAGTCCTATTTTTAAGACAATAAGAGCAGGGTTATCACTCAGCACCACAGTTTTTCAGTGCATTTATAATCATTTTTCTGGGGGTATCATCGACAATAATTGCTTCTCCCAGTGCCTTTAGCAGCACCAAACGCAATTTTCCGTCCAGCACCTTCTTATCCACCTGCATTACTTGGAGGAATTCATCGGTTGTCATGCCCTGCGGTGCCTGCTGCGGCAAATCAGCCGCCTCTAGCATCGCTCGCAACCGCTCCACCAGCTCTGCATTGATATCTCCGCGCAACCTGGATAACTCCAGCGCCATAACCATGCCGGCGGCAACGGCCTCACCATGTAACCAACTGCCATACCCCTGGACTGCCTCAATAGCGTGGCCGAAGGTATGGCCAAGATTCAGTATCGCCCTACGACCACTCTCGCGCTCATCACTGGCAACAACATCCGCCTTGTCGGCGCAACAGCGCTCAATAGCGTAAGCCAGTGCTGCGGGCTCCCTCGTTAATAACTTTTGTAAATTCTCCTCGATCCATTCGAAGAATGGGCTGTCACAGATCAATCCGTATTTAATGACCTCGGCGAGGCCTGCTGAAAATTCACGTGCAGGCAATGTGGCAAGGGTACCGGTATCCGCAAGGACAAGGCGGGGCTGGTGGAAGGCGCCAATCATATTTTTACCAAGGGGATGGTTAACGCCGGTCTTTCCCCCAACAGAGGAGTCAACCAAAGACAGCAGGGTAGTCGGTACCTGGATAAAGTTAACCCCGCGCTGATAACAGGCTGCAGCAAAACCGCACATATCTCCAACGACACCACCGCCCAACGCGATTAGTGTCGTAGTGCGGTTGTGACGCTTTTCCAACAGCACATCAAAAATTCGATTCACTGTGTCGAGTGATTTGAAAGCTTCACCATCGGGGAGCTCGACAACATCCACTTTATCGAGCCCTTTTAGCCCTTCCAATAATGTCGCCAAATAAAGAGGAGCAATAGTTTCATTGGTAACAATGCAAACTTGCCGGCCTTTAATGTAAGGGAGGATATATTGCGGGTCACCGAGCAAACCTGAACCAATAATTATCGGATAACTACGCTCGCCGAGTTCTACGTTAAGGCTTTGCATACTGCTCTCAATCCCCTAGTGCTTATCTCAACAGAAGTGAGACGCACTTTAGCACAGACGCTTGGGACTAATCGGACAGCAGGCTGCCTAAGTGTTCTGCGACCAGGAGGGATGCTTGTTTGGGGGAGAGGTCATTGGTGTCGCAAATAATATCTGCAACCTCACGATACAGAGGCTCGCGTTCCTGCAAAATTTCCGCAATACGCTGACGGGGGTTGGGTACACGAAGCAACGGGCGATTGGTATTCTTTGAAGTGCGCTCCAGAAGCTGATCGATATTGGCCTGCAAATAAACTACATGGCCATATTTTTGTAGCTGGCGTCGATTCTCCTCGAGCAAAACTATTCCGCCACCGGTACCAATAACCTGGCACTCACCCTGGCAGAGCTCTTCCAATATTTCAGTCTCACGACGGCGAAATCCCGCTTCGCCTTCCACATCAAAAATCCAGGGAATATCCGCACCAGTGCGCTCTTCGAGCACTTTGTCGGTATCGGCAAAAGGCAGCTGCAATTGAGCTGCCAACAACCTGCCGATAGTAGACTTGCCGGCCCCCATGGGGCCGACCAGGAAAATAGAGCGGGTGATCACTTAGAGTAAAAAGCCTCATCTTCAAGAATACGCGGTGTGATAAACATCAGGATCTCACGTTTATCGTCCGTGCGTATAGTCTTTTTGAATAGGTTGCCAATATATGGAATGTCCCCTAGAAGGGGAATTTTTGTTTCCCCCTCAAGTACACTGCTTTCAAAAACACCGCCTAGAACGATTGTCTCACCATTACGAACCAGAACCTTAGTTTCCAGTGTATTTACGTTAATAGAAGGGACTTGGCCGCCCCCCACAGTGACATACTCACCAACACTATTCTGCTCAATATTCAGAGACATAATAATATTGTTATCTGGAGTGATCTGAGGGGTTACATTCAACTCCAAAACTGCTTCTCGGAATGTAATAGAGGTAGCCCCCGAAGAGGTCGCCTCTTGGTAGGGGATTTCAATACCCGATTGGATCATAGCTTCCTGTTTATCGCCGGTAACAACTTTTGGTTGTGAAACAATTTCAGCTATCCCCACATCCTCAAGTGCTGACAACTCAAGGCTCAGGTAAAAATCATCTTTTAAAATAGCGTAAGCGAGGCTACCCGCAGGGTTACTGACCCCAAGGTCAACCAGAAGTGGATCAAAATCCCCGGTTAGATTACCAAGAGCAGTGCCATCATCTAGAGAAACATCACCTGAGCCAACACCATAGGTACTGTCATTGATCTCTGTACCGTCAACAAAATCCCATTGCACACCAAGCTCACGCTGGAAATCGCTGTTAGCCGTAACAATTCGCGCCTCGATCATCACTTGGCGAATTGGAATATCAATAACTTCTATTAATTCCCTAAACTGAGCAATCTTGTCTTCTGTATCAGTAAGAATAATGGTGTTAGTTCTCTCATCAACAATAGCGCTGCCGCGAGGAGAAAGGATGCTCATCTGCTGATTAGCCGTGCCGCCACTACCTCCAGCAATTCCATCCGCTCCCCCTTGCCCAGAAAAAAGGTTAAAAAGCTCGCCAGCATCTGCGTAACGAACACTAATAAACTCTGTACGCAAAGGAGCCAATTCTTCCAACTGCTTACGAGTTTCAAGTTCCTGCCGCTCTCTTTCTGCAATCTCGGCTGCTGGCGCAACCATAATTACACTGCCTTCTTGGCGCTTATCCAGCCCTTTCGCCTTTAAAATAAGGGCCAAAGCCTGGTCCCACGGAACTCCATCAAGGCGCAATGTTATTCGACCTTGTACGGTATCACTTGCCACCAAATTAAGATCAGTAAAGTCAGCAATCACCTGTAAAACAGATCGGACTTCAATATCCTGGAAATTCAGCGATAATTTCTTCCCATTGAATTGAAATTCTTTCTCTTTCTCACGAATCTCTTGTGCTGATAAGGGCTTAACACTTAGTACATACTCGGTATCTGCTTGATAAGCCAAGTAATCATATTCAACATCACTTGGATCTACAGCAATAACAGTATTACGTCCATCATAATCCACAGTGATATTATTTACCGGTGTTGCGAAATCAGTGACATCCAGCCTTTGGCGCAACGCTTCAGGTAATTCAGCCCCAAGAAAAGTTAAATATATTTTACCATTGGTACGCTCAACATCGATGTTCACTGCTGGGTCAGTTAGGCTAACAATGACCTTACCCTCGCCTTCATCTCCTCGGCGAAAATCCACATTATTTACTGCAATGTTTCCAGAAGTCTGAAATTGCTTTTCACCACCAAGATTTAAACCCCCATCGTGCTCGACAGTATTTAGAGCTGGAGAGGCGCTATCAGAAGACTCAGAGCCTATTTCCATCACCAATTGGTTGCCTTGCCGCTCACTGGAGTAAACAGGAAGCTGATCAAGATTTACAATAAGGCGTGTACGGTCTTCACTAGAAACGATCACAGCACTTCTGGCTGTGCCAATACCTAAGGAATATTTTTTCTGTGGCAGCACGCTTTCTACACCAGCAAAGTCCAAAACAATTCTGGCCGGTTGCTCTATCGTGTATCCAGTAGGCTCTGGAGGTACATCACTGAAAGTTAAACGCAGCTGTACTCGACTGCCGGGCAACTCGGCAAACTGTATATCATTTAGCTGGTTTACCTGGGCACTGGAATTTACAGGAAGCAGTAATAGACCAAGTAGCAACAGTTGGAACCGAGCCATAAAAAAGGCGAACCATTTATTGTTCATTATCCGTTGTCCCTCTCTTCCAACGCCAGTGCCCGAGGCCTTTCAATCCAGCCACCGGTACCATCCGGTATAATTTCAAGAATATCTAGCTGGGTGCTTGTTGCATTCACGACACGGCCATGATTTTTACCCAGGTAATTGCCCACAGTAATTCGGTGAATCCCACCTGCACCATCATTAATCAGTGCCCAAATCTGACCATCGCGAGCCAAGCTTCCTACCATCGATAAGAGATCTATATTAATCCCTTCCAGTATTTCACGCTGTCTAGTCATGTCTGGAGCAATATCTAATTTTCGCCCAACTATTCGCTGCTCTGACTCCAATACTGGGCGAGTGAAGGGACTGCGTCTCGCAGCGGCAGTGTATACATAAGGACTATAAGGTGTAAAAGTTGGGATAGGCTCTATTTGTCCTTTCGGCTTACGCTCAATTTCAGCCATCCTTTTACGTAAATCACTATGATCGTCGTTCAAATCGCAACCGGACAGGAAACCCAGAGCAAACAAAAAAGGCAGGTATTTAATCATCCCTCTTCACTCTGATCCTTATATCGGTAGGTTTTTGCATTAATGGTCATATTAAGCACCCCCCCATCGTCACGCTCAGTAGAGATTTCAAAGTCATGGAGCGTTACAATCCTAGGCATACCCGCAATTCCACTGACGAATGATCCAAACTCATGATAGCCACCTTGAACTTCTATTCGGATAGGTAGCTCTACATAAAATTCACCTATACGCTCTTGCTCCAAATCAACCTTATTAATGATGAGGCCACTTCCCCGGCCGTATTCGTCGATATCATCAAGTAAGCCCGGTACTTCAGTGTCTTTTGGCAGTTGCTTCAACAAGGTGCCAAAAGTTTCTTCCATCTCAGCTAACTGATCCCGATAAGCCTGAAGGTTCGCAGCCTCAAACTGCTTTGCTTCGAATTGGATAAAAAGTTCGTTTTCTTGTTTTTGTGCTAAATCAAGCCTGGAGTAAATATCTTTAATCTGAAAATAATAGCCAGCGCCAATAATTAGTGCCGCAATAAGTATGAGCACAGCTATTCGCCCAGATAAGGGCCAAACACCTATCCGGGATAAATCGATATCATTGATATCGAGCTCGTTGAGCTGTCTTACAGTATCTGCCAGTGACATGACTGAAATCCTTTACTATTTCGCGCTTTCTTCATCATCTTCTTGGTTGCGCCCACTGACCTTCACAGTAAGCTGAAACTCACTGGCTTGTTCTCCGTACTGGGGGGTTGCTGTTACACCTGTTAATTGGGGGGCCTCATACCAATCTGACTGATCCAGATTTCGCATAAAAGAAGAAACGCGGTTATTAGACTCGGCCACTCCAAACAGGTCTAGCTGATCGCCTTCCCTTTTCACTTCATTCAGCCATAATCCTTCAGGAGTTGCCTGTACTATTTCATCAAAATAACGCACCGCCAGAGGACGGTTACCTTGTAACTCTTGAATAACACGCATGCGGTCAATGAGCTCTTGGCGACGCTTTTTTAGGTCTTTTATTTCCCGCACCTGAACGTCAAGCTCATTGATTTTAACTTGAAGGATCTGGTTTTTTTCGCTTTGACTAATAACCTGTTGATCAACCGTTTTCATCCACAAAAACGCCGCTAGCGCTGCAGCAACAAAGACTACCAGAGCCAATTGCTGGAATTCTTTTTGTTTTTGTGCACGATACTCCTGGCGCCAGGGAAGGAGGTTTATTTTTGCCATCTCAGTAGTCCTTTTCCCTCATAGCCAAACCAGTGGCGATCATCAAGGATGGAGCTTCACTAGCTAGAGCCTGCTGATTTACCTTTGAGGAAACACTCATCCGTAAAAATGGATTCGCAGTTAGAGTGGGCCTACCCAACTTTTCGCCAATCAAATCACCGATTCCTTCCATAGCGGCAACCCCGCCACCGAGCAGGATAAAATCAACATCACTGTAGGATGTGGAGGAGTAGAAGAATTGCAGTGATCGGGTTACCTGTTGCACAACAGCATCCCGGAAGGGTTCCAGAACTTCAGCAAAATAGTCATCTGGCAATCCACTCCCGCCCTGACGCTTAGCTAAACCGGCCTCTTCAGCGGAAAGGCCATAGCGGCGCTGGATTTCATCGGTGAGCTGACGCCCCCCAAAAAGCTGTTCACGTGTGTACACCGTCTTGCCATCTACAAGAACGGACAGAGCACTCATTGTCGCACCAATATCGATAACAGCGACGACCAATTGCTCTTGTGGGGGTAGTTGGCCTGTTAACAGTGAGTAAGCTCTCTCTACAGCGTACGCTTCTACATCAACGATACCGGGCACAAGATCTGCTTCTCCGAGTGCAGAAATCCGCTGCTCAATATTCTCCGTTCGGCAGGCTGCAAGCAGGACTTCCACTTGCCCATCCCCCTTTTCAGAGGGCCCCTGCACCTCAAAGTCCAGGCTGACTTCTTCAAGCGGATAGGGAATATACTGGTCAGCCTCGATTGCGATCTGGGCTTCCAATGCCTCGTCAGTAAGGTCCGCTGGCATTTCGAGCGTCTTGGTGATCACCGCTGATCCAGACACGGCAACGGCAGCGTCCCGCAGGCGGGTTTTGGAGCGTCGCACAACTTTGCGGATAGCCTCAGCCGTCGCCCCCACATCATTGATATTCTTATCAACTACGGCATTGGGTGGGAGAGGTTCCACGGCGTAACTTTCGACACGATATTTGTCGCCGTTGCGACTTAGCTCCAGCAACTTGACCGCAGTAGAGCTAATATCGAGTCCCAACATGGCCTTGGGGCCTTTGCTCAGAAAAGGGAAAATTCCCATTTTTTCTTATCTTTTCCGTGGGTTATGAGGGTTTGATGTTATAGCACTTTAAATTAACGCTTCAACCTGCATTTGCATAGGTAATAGCGCACAATATTCGTATAATTATTCACCTAATCACTTTGATGAAGTACACAGAAGCAGTTTCATGACCGTAAAAGCCCGCAATCGTCTGCTCGCACTGCTTTGGCTCGGCCTTGCCGGTGTGGCCGCTACAGCAATGGCCCTAGCCAGTATCTACCTCTACCTCAAACCGGGGTTGCCCTCAGTGGAGAGCCTCCGCGATATCCGCTTACAGACCCCTCTTAGGGTCTACTCACGGGATATGAAACTGATCGGTGAGTTCGGTGAAAAGCGGCGCAACCCTATCACGATCGAGCAAACGCCAGAACCCTTTATCAAAGCGATACTTGCCGCTGAGGATGCCAGCTTTTACTCCCACAATGGTGTCTCCATCAAAGGTTTGATGCGGGCCGCCTCGCAGCTGATTAAGACCGGTTCTATCCAGTCTGGTGGTAGTACACTGACAATGCAGGTGGCGCGCAACTTCTTTCTCAGCCGGGAACAGCGTTTTGTGCGCAAGTTCAATGAAATTTTGCTATCACTGCAAATTGAGCAAGAGCTGACCAAGGACGAGATCCTCGCCCTATACATCAATAAGATCTTCCTCGGAAACCGCGCCTACGGTTTCCAGGCTGCAGCTCAGGTCTATTACGGCAAAGATATCAAGGATCTGAATCTGGCCCAGTGGGCTATGATGGCGGGACTCCCCAAAGCGCCATCAACCTTCAACCCTCTCGCGAACCCCTCCCGAGCCCTGGTACGCCGCAACTGGATCCTGATGCGGATGCTCGACCTTGGCTATATCAACCAGGATCAATATAACCAGTCTATTACTGCGCCGGTAACAGCCAGCTATCACAGCCGCGATCTCGACCTGGATGCACCCTATATCGCCGAGATGGCACGGAAGGAGGCAGTAGACCTCTTTGGCGACAACGCTTATACCGACGGCTACCAGGTCATAACAACGGTAGACAGTCGCCTGCAGGAGTCGGCTCGCAATGCGCTTCAGCACGGTCTGGAAACCTATGATGCGCGCCACGGCTATCGCGGCCCAGAACAGCGTCTTGCACCGGAATTGCTGCAAGATAGCGACCAACTTATCGATTTACTCAACGAGATTCCGATTCTCGGCGGTTTGGAACCCGGCGTTGTCACCGCAGTAGAACCCAAGAAACTTCAGGTTCAACTGAGAGATCGGCGCGTAATTGAATTGCCTTGGAGCAATGGACTCAGTTCTATCAGGCCCTATATTTCTGAGAGCGCCCGGGGCGCACGCCTTCAGTCCGCTGAAAAAATGTTTGCTCCCGGAGATGTTATTCGATTACGCAAGGTCGTTAAGGAAAAGAAAGAGAGCAACTCCAGTAGCGAGATGATCGCCACCGCTGTAGATGAGCCCCTTCAGGCCGATCCGTTTGCGGATCCCGAGAGCGGTGATACCAAGCCTGCTGAACCCCAGGTGACTGAAGAGTGGGTTCTAGCCCAGGTCCCGGAAGCACAGGGCGCCCTGGTATCTATTGAGCCCGAAGATGGGGCTATCCGCGCCCTTGTCGGTGGTTACGACTTCCGCCAGAGCCATTTCAATCGGGCCACTCAGGCCGCCCGGCAACCCGGCTCCAGTTTCAAGCCCTTTATTTACGCCTCGGCGATCGAGCGCGGATATACAGCGGCCAGCATTATCAATGATGCCCCGATTATCTTTGAGGAAACCAACCTGCAAGATGTATGGCGGCCTGAAAATGACGGGGGGACCTTCCTCGGCCCAACCCGCCTGCGTATGGCGTTGTACAAGTCCCGCAATATGGTCTCAATCCGGTTGCTGCAATCCCTAGGACTGGACTACGCCCTGGGCTTTGTCGAAGGCTTTGGGTTTGAGCGCAGCAAGCTCGCCCGCAACCTGACCATTGCTCTGGGTAGCTCCGCTCTCACGCCCCTGGAGATGGTGCGCGGCTATGCCGCCTTCGCCAATGGTGGCTACCGAGTGGAGCCCTACCTGGTTGACCGGGTATTGGATGTTAATGGCGAAGTCCTGTATCAGGCACTGCCTCTCACTGTATGCGATAACTGTCCTGAGCCGGGCACAGGCTCTGAAACTCTGTCCGCTGAACCCGTCGATCTCGCGGAATTACAGCTGGAAGGACAAGGGGTCGATCAAGGTGAAGAGCCAGCGGAACTACACGTACTGCCCGTTGGCCCCCTCGACCCGAGCAAGAGCCAAGCGCGTCCTCGCGCTCCGCGAGCCATGTCCGCAGAGACGGCATACATAATGGATTCGATGCTTAAAGATGTTATCAAAAAGGGTACCGGGCGCCGCGCTCTGGCGATGAAACGCGGTGATATTGCCGGAAAGACCGGTACCACCAATGGTCCACGGGATGCGTGGTTCTCAGGTTACAGCCCCTACCTGGCTACCAGTGCCTGGGTTGGCTTCGATTCCTATGGCGAACTGGGTAAAAATGAATACGGTGGCTCGGCCGCTCTACCTATCTGGATCGATTTTATGAGCAGTGCCCTCGAAGGTCTTCCCGAGCGCCACCTGGCTCAACCAGATGGCATAGTTACGGTACGCATCAACCCTCAAAATGGCTTGCGCACCTCTTACGGGGGCATGTTTGAGATATTCAGGACCAACCGGGTGCCCGGCCGCGAAGTGTATAACCCATATCGCAATCGCTACACCGATGAAGATATGGATATGCCCAGCCAGGATGGCCGGGAGGATTCTTTACCGGAAGAGCTGTTCTAAGCGAACAGCCCAATCAAAAAAGGGGCCTCAGGCCCCTTTTTTGGTGATACATCGCAAAACAACTCAGTCACTGCGATAGCGCAGGCAGGCCCGCTCTAATCCCTGCAGGTCGGGAATAACCGCCTCCTCACCAGAAAGCGCCACATGCATTAACTCTCCAGGGCTTAGCGGCTGCTCTCGCAGTGCCAACTCCTCAGGGGTAACCCGTACCAGGCGCGGAGTGCCGCGCAAGAGCAATGCAAAATACGGCAGCTCACCATCGGGATTTCCCGTACTCAGCACCGCAATACGCCCCTCTTCTGCAACTGCTCCCAAGGCACCACCACGCATCACTTCAAAAGATACCACCGGCAGGCGCTGTTCCCGCCAGATCAGATCTCCCAAATACCACTCGGGTACATCTTGAACTGCCATCGGCGTCTGCATTGCAACAACCTCTGAGAGGCTGTCCACCGGCACCAGCAGCTGCCCCTGCTCAAGGGGCAATAACAGGCTACTCACTTCCTGGGGGACATCTACCGGCAGCGCTTCAACTTCACTCATTGCCTATCTCTATATTATTCCTGATATTTGCCGTCTCAGCTTCCGACAGCTTCGGCATCCGCGTACTCACGAATAGCCGCCAGCAGTACATCTTCCTGGTAAGGCTTACCCAGGTAGTGGTTAACTCCCAGGGACATAGCGTGATCGCGGTGCTTATTACCGGTACGCGAAGTAATCATTACGATAGGAATATCGCGCAGGCGGCTGCTGGAGCGAATATGGCGGGCAACCTCGAAGCCATCCATACGCGGCATCTCAATATCCAGCAAGATCAGATCCGGGATCTTATCCTGCAGCTGGATAACCGCATCCTGACCATCCTTTGCAGTGCTAACCAGATAGCCCTCTCGCTCCAGGAAGCGCGTCGTTACCTTGCGTACCGTAACCGAGTCGTCCACAACCATAACGGTCTGCTGGCGCGCCTCCTGCTCGGACTGCACTTCAGGCTCTTCCTGAATTTGAAGCTGTGGCACTTCCGGCCTTGCCAGCTGGGTGGCCTGGCGGCGCAGCAGGGCGTGAGCGTCGAGAATCACCACGACGCTACCATCACCAGTTACCGTTGCACCTGATACCCCTTGAACCCCGGAGAACTGCGGGCCGAGGCTTTTCACTACAATCTCGCGGCTGCCCTTAATGGCATCCACCTGTAATGCCATAGCGTGCCCTTCAGAGCGCACCAACAAAACGGGCAGTTGCATATCATCGACACTGAGCTTGGGTTGAGCACCAGACTTCAGCAGAGTACCGAAATAGCTAACCTGATAGAGTTCTCCGGCGTATTCGAAACGCGCATCATCTGAGCGATAGTAGTGCTCCAGCTCAAATGGGCTGAGGCGCACAATACCTTCGATAGTATTCAGCGGCAGTGCAAACAGGTCATCGCCAATTCGCACCATCAAAGCGCGGTTAACCGAAACTGTGAACGGCAGACGAACGACAAATTCTGTTCCTGCGCCTGCCTCTGAGTTGATATGGACGCTGCCACCGATCTGCTTCAGCTCGGCGGATACAACGTCCATGCCCACACCCCGGCCAGAGATCTGGGTAACTTTTTCTGCAGTGGTAAAACCAGCCTGCAGAATGAACTGAAGAATCTCATTATTCGAGAGCTCAGCATCCGGCCTCATCAGGCCATTTTCCACGGCCTTTTCACGTACTCGGATCAAATTGACACCGGCACCATCATCGCGGATGGTGAGGACAACTTCACTGCCCTCCCTTTTCAGCGCCACATCGATACGCCCACGCTCAGACTTGCCGGCAGCCAAACGCTCCTCTGGCATTTCAATGCCGTGGTCCACAGCGTTGCGCAGCATATGCTCCAGTGGCGCAACCATACGCTCCAACATGGACCGGTCCAGCTCGCCTTCAACGTTGGAGAATCCCAACTCGACCTGCTTGCCCAGCTCAGCACTTACTTGGCGCACGATGCGACGCAGGCGCGGTACCAGACGGGAGAAAGGTACCATGCGGCTGCGCATCAGACCTTCCTGCAATTCGGTATTTACTCGGGACTGCTGGAGCAACAGGGTCTCTGTATCCCGCGCCTTGTTATTCAGAGTGGAGCGCAGCTCCATCAAGTCAGATGTGGACTCCAGCAGGGAGCGGGATAACTGCTGAATAGACGAGTAACGGTCCATTTCCAGCGGATCGAAGTCGCCGTCCTGTTCTGCCAACTGCTCCTGGCGGAACAGGATCTGAGCCTCGGTCTCGCGGTCCAGGCGGCGCAGCTGTTCGTTGAGACGCACCAGCGTCACATCCATCTCGTCTAGGGCGAGACCGAACTCACTCATCTGCTCTTCAAGACGACCACGGGAAATTGCAGTCTCACCGGCGAGGTTTACCAACTCCTCCAGAAGTTCAGCAGCTACACGCACCATCTCCTGGGGCTGGTTCCGGGTCGGTGCCGCTACCTCCTGCTCTGCATTACCGGCCTTGCGGATAAACGGCAAAACGTTATCGCCTTCCTGACCTACAGCGATCTCGGGCAGCTGCGTAGCAACTACATCAGCATCCGGCTGAGTACTCTCGGCCGCAATGACTTCATCACCTTGTTCCGCATCCGCTACGAGAACAGTTTCTTGAGGTTGTTCGTCTGAAACTTCAGATTCAATAACTGCTTCTGCAGCTGCCGAGTTAGCCGGCTTCTGATCCGCCCAATCGGTGCTGACCAGCTGTACAAAAGCATCAAGCTGTTCACCAGCCATCCAGGCGTGAACTGTCTCTACTCCATCGGCGAGACGATCGTGGATACCATGGGCATTGGCGAAGAAATCTGCGGAGGGCCGATCGTTGTCGCGCATGCCTTCGATCACCGTTTCAAAACGGTGAGCTACTTCACCCAACCCCATTAGGCCAGCCATACGTGCACCACCTTTAAAGGTGTGCAATACACGCTTCAGGGCCTCACCTTGCTCGCGGCCTTCCGGCTCCTCTTCCCAACTCTGGATCAGTTCCTCCAGCTCATCGGTAAGATCTCCCGCCTCCTCCATAAAGACATCGACAACATCCGGGTCAATGTCTGCCAACAACTTCTGTAAATCGACTGATTGAGCGGAATCCTGTGATGACACCTCGCTACCCGGTTGCTCGATAGCCAGGTCGCCAGCAGGTTCAACTTCAGGTGCAGAGAAGGGTTCTTCAAATTGAGAAACGTCCTCAACGGCGGCCTCAACTTCTATGGCCTGCAATTGAGGAATTTCCGAATCCTCAGCCTCGCCATCGAGAGATCCCCCATCGTGCGACACCTGTAATACAGGTGGCTCAATCCACTCATCAGGGGATGCTTCTGAAACCAGGAGCTCGGTTACTCCCGTGGGCTCCGGCGCCTGCTCTTCAGGCTCGGCAATAGCCAGTGCTTCGCTATCGATTCCCAGTTCATCGAGGTCGTAGTCATCTTCTGCTGAAGAACTGGTTTCCTCACCCTGAGCCAGGTAGCGAAGCGCCTCTTCCACAGCTTCGCTGACTTCAGGGAGGTCTTGTGCTGCTGCTACTGCATCGATTAAATCGAGCAACTCGTTGTGTCCCTGCTCAAGAGAGGCCCATAGTGCGGGCTCCTGCTCAAGGTCACCAGCAAGGACTTTGCGATAAACATTCAGCAACAGCTCAGCGAGCTCAGCCAGGATCGGCAACTGCGCTCGGCTGGCCGCCTCCTGCAGAACATTGAGCTCATCAGCGACCAATACAACACGACTTTTATCTGCCGGGTCGGCACGCCACTCAGTCAGCATTTGGTCTGCATCAAGCAGCACCCGCATGCCATCAGCCATCAAGACTTCGAGAAGCTGGGGATCGACCGCGCGAGGTTCATTCGCCTCACGCTCGCGAATCAAGTGGCCTACAGAGCGCTCCTGCAATTCAGCAACGCGAGCAAGGAACTGTTCCGATTTCTCTATTGCGAGAGGCTCTGAAGAGCGAATCTGTTCCAGCACGTCACGCACATAGGTGGCGCTATCATTGATCAGATCAAAAATATCCGCATCGATAGGCACCTGATAAATACGCAGCTCTTTAGCGAAGCGCTCCAGTGGCGCCATAATTTCGGCAACCACTTTGACTTCCGCCATATGTGCGGAGCCTTTAAGTGTGTGGAGTGCCCGGTGCATTGGATCGCTGGGAACACCATACAAAGGCGCGGCAGCCTGCATATCCTGCAAATACTCATCTACGACATTGAGGTGCGTCTCTGCCTCCTGGGCAAAAATTTCCCAGAGTTGAGCCAGGTCTTCTCCGGTGTCCTCAACAACGTCAACTGCCGCGACACCGCCTGCACTTTGGGCTTCCAGATCAGCGGGCATCTCTCCCGCACTCAGCTGCTCAGCCCAAGCTTGTAACTGCAGGGTAAGCTGCTGATCGGGGTCGCTCTGTCCGTGTTTAAACGCCTCAATCATTGAGGGGAACTTCTGATACACCTGCTCAATCAGGTATACATGGGCAGGCCCGGGTTTCACGCTGCCATCGATAACCCGGTTGAGCATATTCTCCACAGACCAGGCCAGTTCACCAATATCCAGGGCCTCGACCATACGGCCCGACCCCTTCAGGGTATGGAAGCCCCGACGAAACTCTACCAAGGCATCCTGATTGGCAAAATTGGCAGCCCACTCCGGGAAGTAACAACTGATATGCGCAAGAACTTCCCCGGCTTCTTCCAGGAAGATCTCGATAATTTCATCGTCAATCAGGCTCTCAGTGTCATCACCGAGTTCCTCCGTCGTATCCGCGACCTCTGCAACCGCAGCAACCGGCTCAACCTCAGCAGACTCTACCATCGGTGCAGCTTCAATGAAGTCAGCAATCTCAGCAGGCGCTTCCTCAGCTTCAGGAGCCTCTATCCCAGTTTCAACTTCAAGTACCGGAGCAGCTTCAACCTGAGGAGCCCCATCAGAGAACCAAGACTCCTCCGGAACAGACTCTCCATCGATTTCCAGCTCGGACTCCACAACAGAATCTGCTTCATCGACAGGCAGCTGCAAAGTTATGGCAGATGACTCTTCCGCATTTATTTCAGCTTGAGAGTCCAGAGATTCGTCAGAAACCGCAGTGGCTTCGTCATCGGGGATTAAATCGTAATCAATAAGATCTGGCAGTTCGGGTTCTGATATCGGGGGCGCTTCCAGACTGGCGTCGGCCTCACTCTCGTCGACGATCTTCAGCGAAACGCCCAAAGCCTCTACGCTATCTTCAGCCAGTGCCAAAAGCATTTCTGCATCAGCCAGACCTTCCGCACGACGCTCCAGGTAGTATTCAACACTGGTAATGGCATCTGCCAGAGTATCCAGCATTGTCCATTCGGGCTGTTCTCCAGCCTCAATCAGGGAGCTGCCAATATAGCGGTTGCAAGCGGAGATGATTTCACCCGCTCGCTGGTAACCCACCATTTCGAGACCACCACAGACTTCCTGTAAACGCTGTGGCACACGACTCAGGTAACTGATATCCCAATGGCTGGCCACATACTCCATGACCGCTTCTTTTACCGCTTCCAGACCGAGTCTGGCCTCGCGTAATACAGAGTCAGTGGCGTCGCCCATAATGGGCTGCTCATCGTCGACTTTTTTATTGCGATCGACGGTGGCGGCAAGCGCTGAATCAAGCTGAACCAATTCCCCGGCGGCACGCATCAGGTACTCTTCAACGTCAGTACCACGGGAAGCATCGCGAAGGTCTTCGTAGACACTGCGAGCGCGAACCCGCTGCGCTTCCAATCCCAAAATACCGAGTGTATCCGCGAGGCGCTTGGCCACAGCGGCCGTATCTGACAGCGAGGGTTGCTCTGTATCGGTTGTACTGGGCTCCAGTGCTTCACGCACCAATTGCAGTTCATCGCGCACTGCAGCAATTGCACTGCCCAGGGCTTCTGGCCCCATCGCCAATACATCTTCAGTATCCGGGCGAGGCGTACCGGGAACCGCCTTATCTAGTGCGAAGCGCTGGTAGAGTTTCTCGCAGTGCGGCCCATTCGGACCGGCGAGGTAGACATAAAAAAGTAGGTTGCGCAGAAAGTCCTGATCCAGGCGCGCGTCCAATACCTTTGCGCCACGCCCCTGCAACAACCTGAATTCAATATCCACCTTGCGCAGTAAATGGCGCAGTGCGGGCTGCACATTAATACGGTGTTCGCCGAGCGCCTCCAAAATACCGAACAGTACTTCCCACAGGGATTGGCGGCAGCTACCACTGTAAAGCAGCTGCATTTTTTCAATAATCTTGGTGAGGTAAGCCAGGCTTTCGCCGCTGTTTACATCCCGGATCAGACCCGCAGCCGCTACGTGATACATCTTGCGCAACTTGGTGACCAGGTCATTTAAGCGGGCGCTATCGGCGACGAGGGGCTGGCGCTTTCCAATCACCGTTGCCAATGAAGACAGTTCTGGCGAGAAAAGCGCTCCTTCACTGATCAATCGCTCGCGGCGCACTGCGCGCAAGTCATTCATCAGGGGAAGTAAGAGAACGGCATTGTCACGACGCTGAAAAGAAACCTTTTCGAGGTAAAGGGGCAACTCCAGCAATGCGCGCATCAAAAATTCGCGCGTCTCGTCGGTATTTTCAACCGCACCAGTGGCGAGGGCCTGGATAAGTTGCTCCATCTCTTCTGCTAACATCGCGGCACCACTTAGCTGTGCCATATGTAAGCTACCGTGCACCTGGTGCACCAGCGACAAGCTGTTTTGCAGAAGAGAGGCACCCGCATCGGGTTCTACAGCGAACGTCTCAAGAAATTGGCGCGCTTGTGCCAAAGTCTCGTTAATTTCACCGATCAGCCAATCCAAGGCCATGAAGTTCGGATTGTCGTGACTCACGCCAAGTCCCCAATAATTTATTCAGTACTCAAGCGCTACAGTTTTCTGCGAGAAAAACTCGCGGATTTATCGGAAGCAATTCCGTGCGCCCCTTTTGCGCCCGGCCAACTTTCATAATGGCCGGGCATTATTGTGTGGGTTAGGCCAGGGCCCGGTCTTCGCGGGACTCCAATGAATGAGTATCTTCACCTTCAATAGCGAAAGTATCTGTATCCATTTCCGGCAACTCCACGTCATACAGCTCGCTGTTGCTTTCAACACTTTCCTCTTGCGGAAGTTTGAAGCCGGCAACGGATTCGCGCAGTGCACTCGCGGTCTGCGCCAGGTTACCAATGGACTGGGCGGTAGCTTGGGTACCCGCAGAAGTCTGCGAGGTAATTTCCTGAATCACGTTCATCGTGTTGGAAATGTGGCCTGCAGACGAAGCCTGCTGACGGGCAGCGTTAGAAATGTTCTGAATCAACGATGCCAGGTTGTTGGATACACTTTCAATTTCTTCCAGTGCAACACCCGCATCCTGGGCCAGACGAGCTCCACGTACCACCTCACTGGTGGTTTGTTCCATGGAGATTACCGCCTCGTTGGTATCGGACTGAATCGCTTTTACCAGACCTTCGATCTGCTTGGTTGCAGCTGCAGAGCGCTCCGCAAGTCGCTGTACCTCATCCGCAACCACCGCGAAGCCTCGACCGGCATCACCGGCCATGCTCGCCTGGATCGCGGCATTCAATGCAAGAATGTTGGTCTGGTCGGCAATGTCGTTAATCAAACTTACGATATCGCCAATTTCCTGGGAGGATTCACCCAGGCGCTTAATTCGCTTGGAGGTATCCTGAATCTGCTCGCGGATGTTATCCATGCCTTTAATGGTGTTCTGTACCACCTTGGCGCCATTACTTGCGATATGTACTGAGCGCTCGGCTACCTGGGCAGATTCGGAGGCGTTGGCAGATACCTGGTCAATGGTGACCGCCATTTCGTTAACCGCGGCAGAAGCTCCGGCAATTTCCTGTGCCTGGTGCTCAGAGGCCTCGGCCAAGTGCAGTGCAGTCTGCTGAGTTTCCTGGGACAAGCCAGATACTTCCTGTGCAGCGCCATTAATCCGCGATACCAGCACACGCAGCTGGTCAATAGTAAAGTTAATGGAGTCGGCAATCGCACCAGTAAAGGCTTCGGTTACCGTTGCAGAGGTGGTCAAGTCACCGTCGGCGAGGTCGGCCAGCTCGTCCAGCAACTGCATAATCGCGTGCTGGTTACGCTCGTTGGTATCTTCCTCTTTTTTCAGGTTTCGGCGGGTACCGGAGAATGCCATCGCCATCATACCGAAGATCAACAAAACGAAGACCAAAGCCAGTGCAGCAATGGTCAAGTTGTTGGGCTGGCGATCATCTGAAAGGTTTACGATTCGGTCATTCAGCGTACTCAATGCTTCGATCAGCTGGGGAGATGACGCGATAATGCCGTCAGAGGCCTGGCGGGTAGCAAACAGGGCTGGAGTTGCTTCGAAGATATCTCGTACGGAGGTGCTTACAAAGCCGAACAGCTCAGTAATTTCATCCAATGAGTGGCGAGCCTCTTCATCGGTGATACGGGAAATCCCCATCACCACATCGCCGCTCTTCATACCGTCAACCACCTTACCGAAAAGACTGGCGTCGGTATTAAACTGGTCAGCGGCGGCTTCGGCATCATCGCCACCTTGGAGCATTTTATCGATATTTCGACCAATACGCTCCGCACGCCAAACCTGCAACTGGGCCTGTTCCACCTGATTTGCCGGGGCGTTGTTAGCCAGCAGAATTTCTACAATATTGTTGTGCTCAGCCTGTAATTCCGGAAGCGAGTCACTCAGCGTTGAAGCGATATCGTTAAGAAATACGATGGTTTCCTGGTTGCCGATAATCGTATCGACCTGCTCGCGCAAGCTGCGCCAAACCTGATCGTAAGCAGACAGCTGAGCACCCAGGGCGCGGCGACTATTGTCATCCATTCGCTGAAGCTGGTTCCAGGCATTAGCCATTTCTTCGGTAACATTTTCCAGCTCGGTAAAGGCCTCACTATCGCCTGCGGTTGCCGCCGGCGCATAGGAAACTACCTGATAGGAAAGGGCCCGCAACTCGGCGACTTGCTGCAGGTACTCTTTATCCTGCTCGTCTCGAGTCTGTACCAAATAAATACTGACAATAAGCCCCGCCAGCGTGGCGAGTACCAGTAGACCTAATACCAGCGCGGCAGGGTTACTGCGCAGCGCGGAAAAGGAACTCTGGGAGCCTGGTTTCATAATTTACTCCTAGCGGGCCATTGCATTAGGCCGGTTTAATACCACTTTAGTTTTAACGCTTTAATGACAAGACCCCTCAGTCAGTGCTGTACATCCCTGCACTAATTGCGGGCCATCCGGTCGACCACCCTCGGCTACCGGAAAGAAAGAACTGGATTAGTCAGCGTAAAGCTGCATCCATAAAACGCGCATCCTTGATCAGTGCCCGCATATCGAGAACGAGCCAACGATGCTGCTGTAAAACAAACTGGCCGTGCACCATTGGCGCAAATGGTTCACTCAAATCTGTCGGTGCCTCACGGGCATACTCAAACGCCAAGTGCTGCATCCCAAACAATTTATCCACGATAAGCCCCACGTAGGTCTTATCCCTCTCGAGCACCAAAACACGACGTTGCTGGCGCGGACCTGAGAGGTAGCCGCCATAAAAAGCTGCGAGATCAATAAGGGGAAGCAGGCGACCACGAACATTAGAGACGCCTTTTACCCAAGGCTGAACGCCCGGAATAAAGGTGTGCTGTGGCACTTCGAGCAATTCCACAACGTCATCCATGGAGGCGACAAAGTGGTTATCCAGAAGAGAGAAACCGATACCGGTCCAGTAGGGTTTGATTTCCCGGCGGCCAGGCAGGCCAGTGGCCTGCGCTTTGGCGCGCCGTGCAATATCAACCAGAGCTAAATAAGGTGTTTGTGACTGCACTTTTCGCAGCTGGCTATTAGGCCAACACCTCCCCGATCGCATCCAGCAATTTGCTCTCATCGACAGGTTTGGTCAGGTAAGCCCTGGCTCCCTGGCGCATACCCCAGACACGGTCTGTATCCTGATCTTTGGTAGTTACCATAATGATCGGAATTTCACCGGTATTGCTGTCTTTGCTCAATTGGCGGGTGGCCTGGAAACCGTTGAGACCCGGCATCACAATATCCATCAGGATCAGATCGGGGCGTTCGGCGCGGGCTACTTCAACTCCGCTTTCACCGTTGGGAGCGGTGATTACTGCGTGGCCATTTTTTTCAAGAATGGTTGTCAGCTTATGTGTTTCTGTAGGAGAGTCATCAACTATTAGTACTCTTGCCATCATTTCCCCCATGACATCTTTTCGGCAACAACTACTGCGCTCGGCGGTTTTTGTTGTGATTATCCTCGCTAGCATGTGCCGAGATGCACTATGACTACCGATAGTGTGGGTACAAAAATCAACCGGTATGTAACAACCGGAAAATCTGTACTCAAATTAAATTTTGGTACCGAGCTTGTGGGCACAATGCCCACAATGGAGTCCGTTATCTATATTTTCTTTTTCTGTAGGCCACTTATGCGGCATGGTGCGGCTTGGCATGAGCGGAAATAGCACCCAGCAGCTCGCTCTTACTAAAAGGTTTGGTCAGATATTGATCGCAACCAACAACACGCCCTTTTGCCTTATCGAACAAACCGTCCTTACTCGACAACATTACAACAGGGGTGGAGCGGAATTCGCTGTTATTTTTTATTAACGCACATGTTTGATAGCCATCCAGGCGCGGCATCATAATATCGACAAAAATGACATCCGGACGGGAGTCCGCGATTTTTGCTAACGCATCAAAACCGTCTGTCGCGGTGACCACGGTACAGCCCGCCTTTTGCAGCAACGTCTCCGCAGTGCGGCGAATTGTCTTACTGTCGTCGATCACCATGACAGTCAGACTTTCCCAGTTAAGCTCCATAGTCTTTTTTGAATCCCCTGTTTACTTATTTTCGGGCACGCGAAAACTTTAGTTGCGCCCTTTTTTCAAACCGCTTGCGGGGTCCGGGCGCCTAGCCTGGCGAAGGTCGCACGCTGAGACGAACTTTTATCACAGAACCCCAGGCGAATCTAGCTGAGTCGACACACTGCAGGCGACGCAGTTCAAATTATCACCACTTATACATTCATTGAAGGTATTGCGTTAAGAAGGTTGCACCTTCGCAAAGCTGCTCTTACCTTATCTATCCAACAACGCTGGTAGCGGCCACAAATTTGGGAGCAGAACCAGTGATAACTGGGATAGAAATACCCAACGATTTGGAAACCCGTATGAATTATTCCCTCGGTGTGGTGATGGACCCCATCGCCCAGATCAATTTTAAAAAAGATACGACGCTTGCACTGTTACAAGCCGCACAAGATTGTGGTTTCCAGCTATTTTATTTCGAGCAGAGCCATCTTTACCTGGAGAATGGACGCGCAACTGGGCGCGGCTGCCCTATGCAGGTTTTTGACGATGCAAATCGTTGGTTTTCTCTGGAAGAATCCAGAGAAATGCCACTCGGCGAGCTGGATGTAATCCTGATGCGCGTCGATCCCCCCTTTGATAATGAATATATTTATTCCACTTATATTCTCGAAGCCGCAGAGCGCGAAGGTGCGACGGTAGTCAACAAGCCCCAGGCACTACGCGACTGTAATGAGAAAATTTTTGCGACAAGTTTCCCCCAGTGCTGCCCACCGGTTCTAGTCAGTCGCGATATGGCCAAGCTGCGGGAATTTCACCGAACTCATCAAGATGTCATTTTTAAACCTCTAGACGGTATGGGCGGTGCGGGCATCTTTCATTGCAAACCGGACGGCGCCAACTTGGGAGCAATTCTGGAAATGCTTACCGACCACGGCCGCCAGCAGATTATGGCGCAGCGTTACATCCCCGAAATCAAAGACGGTGACAAGCGTATCCTGGTCGTTAACGGTGAAGCGATTCCCTATTGCTTGGCGCGAATTCCGGAAGCGGGCGAGACTCGCGGCAATCTTGCAGCCGGCGGGCGCGGCGAAGCACGCCCCCTGACCGATAGAGATCGTTGGATCGTTGAGCAAGTCGCTCCCACTTTGAAGGAAAAAGGTCTGTTATTTGTCGGGCTGGACGTTATTGGTGACTACCTAACAGAAATTAACGTTACCAGTCCCACTTGTGTACGGGAAATTGATGCCGCTTACAATACGGACATAGGCGCGCGACTAATGAGCGGCATCACACACCTGCTGGCACAAAAAAGGTAAACTGGGCGTTTGATAACTCTCAGGGCGGTTTACCACTGAGAACAAGGCTGTGTGAAACGCACGCCCGAATAAGTAGTAGTTGATAATAGATAATGAATTCCTCTGCCAACGCAACACAGTTTCATGCAATGCAGCGTGAACGCTTTGTGTTCTCATTATTTCTAGCCGCCGCGTTACATGCGCTAATTGTTTTCGGAGTGGCTTTTGCTGCTCCGAAAGGTGCACAGGCGCCACCGACACTTGAAGTCACACTTTCTTTGCAAAATTCCGCTCAGGCCCCAGAGGATGCTGACTACTTTGCACAGCACAACCAATTAGCCAGTGGTACCGCAGACTCTCGGAAAGAGTTATCCACTAAGCGCCGTGCCGAGTTTGCCGATACGCAAATTCATCGCGTGACGCCTTTGCCACAACAACAATCTGCGCGGCCAGCAGAGCAGCGCCGCCTGTTAATTACCACAGTTGGTGAGAGCCCGGTTCAGGCTCCTGAACTTTCGGCAGAAGATAAGTTATCCGAGGAAAAGCGCGGCGACGCACCCAATGACCTGCCATTGAGCAACCCTAAAATAGCTAGCCTAGAGGCGCGTCTCGATAAAATTCGCCAAACTATTGCCGAGCGCCCCCGAGTACGCAGATTGACATCTGTAGCTACCAGAGCCTCAGCCGATGCCGCTTATTTACATGAATGGCGCCAGAAGATAGAAGCTGTTGGCAGTGATAACTTTCCCGAAGAGGCCTTGGAAAAACAAATTAGTGGCGAGTTACGCATGATGGTGCGGTTGCTTCCCACCGGAGCCGTCGAGAAGGTTGTTATTCTTCAATCCTCCGGGGAGCGCATTCTCGATGATGCGGCCCAACAAATTGTGCGTCTGGCTGCTCCCTTCGCTCCCTTCCCAGTAGAGATCAAGAACGAGGTTGATCGACTAGAAATTATCCGTACCTGGCAATTCGAAAGAACCGGGGGACTTACTACTTCTGCGGGGGATCTGCCCAGCCGAGGCTAAAATGGGCTTTCAACTGGCGGTTTATTACTGATCTATGCCTAATTCGAATATCGATAGCGACCTGACTCACGGAAACCTGCGCGGCCAGTTCCTTCTGGCTATGCCCGGTATGGAGGACCCGCGCTTCAAACACGCTATCGCACTGATTGTTGAGCACAATAGCGACGGTGCCATGGGCATAGTGATCAATATGCCCAGTAAAGTGCACTGGCACGAGGTATTCGAGCAGCTGTCTCTGGAGGATCTCAGCTTGCGCGGTGACGAACCAGTTCTACTGGGCGGTCCCATGTCACCAGAGCAGGGATTTGTACTGCACGGCACCGGCATGCACTTCGACTCTACCACCGAAATCAATTCAGATATCAGCCTGACTGCCTCCAAGGACATCCTCGAATCCCTCGCCGCAGGGCGCGGCCCTGACGATGTACTACTCGCCCTCGGCTACGCGGGCTGGGGGCCCGGTCAGTTGGAGCAGGAGCTGACAGAAAACGCCTGGCTGACACTGCCGGCAGAGCCCGAAACCCTATTCGCCACACCGGTCGAAAAACGCTGGCAAAGCGCCGCCGCCCGCCACGGCATCGATCTTTCCGGCCTCGGCTCCCAAGCTGGCCACGCCTAACAGAAAAATTACTGACCCCTATGAATAAACCCGTCACAGCGCTAGCTTTTGACTTTGGAACCCGCTCTATTGGCGTAGCTTACGGCCAGAGCCTTACCGGTGGAGCACGGGAACTGGCCCCACTACCCGCCAAAGATGGCAAGCCCAATTGGGACTCCGTCGAAGGCCTGATCAAAGAGTGGCAGCCCCACCTTTTACTGGTTGGCCTCCCCCTCAATATGGATGGCAGCGAAAGTGAATTTGGCGTGCGTGCGCGAAAATTCAGCCAGCGCCTGCACGGTCGCTATGGACTACCGGTAGAGCTGATCGACGAGCGTTTAAGCACTCGAGCCGCCAAGGAAGAGGCCAACGAACGCGGACATCGTGGCAACTACGCACAAGACCCAGTGGACTCAATAGCCGCACGGATAATTCTCGAAGACTGGCTGCGCACCAGGGGCTAGCCCCTCGGCTACAGAGAGCCTCACTGCATTGCGACTCTGTTAGAATGGCCGCTTCAACCAATAAGTGATTGAGCCGCATGTCTATAGATCGTATTCGCATTGCCACCCGACAGAGTGCTTTGGCCCTGTGGCAGGCCAACTATGTCAAAGACCGCCTGCAACAGGCGCATCCCGAACTTCTTATCGAGTTACTGCCCCTCACCAGCCGGGGTGACCAGGTTTTGGACATCCCACTAACCAAAGTGGGCGGCAAAGGCCTGTTCGTTAAAGAACTGGAAGTGGCGATGCTCGAAGGCCGTGCGGACATCGCAGTTCACTCGATGAAAGATGTCCCCATGGAATTCCCCGAAGGACTTCACCTGCCGATTATTTGTGAGCGTGAAGATCCCCGCGATGCCTTTGTCAGTAATCTTTATGACAGCCTTGATGACCTGCCCCAGGGCGCAGTAGTCGGCACTTCCAGCTTGCGCCGACAGTGCCAATTACTTACCCGTCGCCCGGACCTCAAAGTCACCTTTTTACGGGGCAATGTGAATACCCGACTGGCCAAGCTGGATGCCGGCGATTACGATGCAATCATCCTCGCTGCGGCCGGACTGCTGCGACTTGAGATGCCGGAACGCATCCGCAGCTTCCTGGCAACAGACATCCTGCTCCCCGCTGGTGGACAGGGCGCAGTGGGTATCGAGTCGCGCCGCGATAGCGAACTGGAAGCCTTGATCCAACCGCTCCACTGTCCGGAAACTGCAGCCCGACTCAGTGCGGAGCGCGCCCTGGTTAAGCGCCTCAACGGCGGCTGCCAAGTGCCTATCGGCTGCTACGCCGAGCTGGATGGTGACACCCTGTGGTTGCGCGGACTCGTTGGCAGTCCCGATGGCAAAACCATAATACATGCCGACAATCGTGGCCCTGCCGCTGAGGGAGAGCGCCTGGGTACTGAGCTCGCGGAACAGTTACTGGCCGATGGTGCCGATAAAATCCTCGCCGCTTTCTGATATGAGCGATCTCACCTCCAACCTGCTGCAGGGCAAACGTATTCTCAGTACGCGGCCAACGCAGCAGGCTGATAACTGGTGTGCGCTACTGCGCAGCCTGGGGGCCCAAGTAGATAACATCCCCATGCTCGGCATAGAGCTAATTGAGGATCAAGCTGCCATACAGGCCTTAAAAAACTCAATCCTCGACTTCGATCAAACGGATGTCGCGATCTTTGTTTCCCAGAACGCCGTGCACTACGGCGTAGACTGGCTTGAAGATTATTGGCCACAGTTTCCCCAGGGTCCTCGCTTTTTGGCGATCGGCGCAGCAACCGCAAGCGCCCTGGAGAAGCGCGGTATACCCTGTGAGCAAAGTGGCAATACAATGAACTCCGAGGAGTTGCTGCGCCTACCCTGGTTACAGCAGTTGGACGGGAAAAGAGTCCTTATTTTTCGCGGCTCCGGTGGCCGCCCTCTTATCGGCGACACCTTGAGTGATAGGGGTGCGCGAGTAACTTATTGCGAACTCTATCGGAGAGTGCTGCCACCGGAGGCTGCAACCTCCCTGGCTGAGTATAAATTCCAACCCGATATTATCAGTGTGCACAGCGGTGAAACACTCGATAACCTGGTTACCTGTATCCGCCAGATAAACCGCAATACACTCTTTGAAACCGCTCTTATCTGCCCGAGTATACGAGTTGCCACTCGGGCAAATGAGCTTGGTTTTGCCCATTGCTATAGCGCGCTAAATGCCGGCGATAACGCTATGCTGGAAACACTGCGTAAAGCCCTCGGCTGATTTGCTATCGAATTCTCGACCGCTTTGCGCTAAAAATCTTAAAACGGCGTTTAGCCCGCTATTAAGGCTCGCGCCACTCGTTATAATCTGACGACATTTTCCACCTGCGCCGCCATACCCATGACCGATAAAAAAGATCAAAATATAGCCGCGACCAATGAGCCCCCGGAAAACACAAAGCCTGTAAAAGGCAAAAGTAATTTCGCCAAAGCCTCAGAGGAAAAAGCCTCTACTGGTAAAGCCAGCGGCGGTGCTGCGGCCAGTAGATCCAATGGGCTGTGGTGGTGGCTACTGTTCATCCTCATTTTGATTGCTGTGGCCTCACTGGCCTGGTTCAACTCTCCTCAGCTGCGCGAACACCTTGGCGCTTACCTCAACTATCTACCCGGAAAAACGGCAGCCCCGGAGAGCACCACCACTATTACCCCTGCAACGGAAGTGCCGGTTGCCGCTGAAAACACCACCCAAGCGCCGACCTCCAATACCACTTCGGAAACCCCAGCTGCTACCCCTGCCCCAACTGAACCCCAAACCCCCGATTATTCCGGGGAGTTCAATCAGCTGGAGCAGGCCGATGCCAATTTACGTAATCAACTGGAGCGACAAAATCGCACTATCGCCCAACTGCAGCAGCAACTGGCTTCCATGCAGCGCAGTGTCACCGCACAGGGAAACCGCTTGGGTCAGCTGGGAAATGTAAGCCGCGACGATTGGCAATTGGCTGAGGCAGATTATCTGTTGCGTCTAGCCAACCAGCGCCTGCTTCTCGAAGACGATAGTCGCGCTGCGCTGGGGCTGGTCGAACGCGTGGACGAGATATTGCGCAATGTGGACTTACCGGATCTGTACGGGGTACGCCAACAGCTTGCCCGTGACATCACCTCACTGAAGCTGGTCCAAAACATCGATCGCCAGGGTTTATACCTCCGTCTCAGCGCCTTGGAAGAACAGCTAATCCGCACAAATATCCAACCACAATTCGATATGGCTTCGGCAGAACAACCCAGTGAAGAGCAGCCCAGCATTGAGGAGAGTGCCCCCCTGTGGAAGCGGGAGTGGCACAACTTCACCCGCTTCATGCGCGAATCGGTGCGCCCCATTGATGGAGACATCAACCCGGTAATGCTGTCCCCTCAGAGTGAAGCTCGCTTTCGCCAGACTCTGCGCCTTTATATGGAGCAGGCCCAACTGGCATTGCTTCGCGGCGATACCACGGTTTACAGGGACGCTCTGGATAGTGCGCGGTCGCTACTACTCAGTTATGGCACTGCCAGTCCGCAGCGCGATGCGCTGGCCCAACAACTAACGGAACTTAGCAAACAACGTATCCAGGTCGAAATGCCTGACCTCAGCGCCTCCCAGCTTGCCCTGCGCAATTATATTGAGCGTTTACACAAAACATCCGGCACCACCACACCAACTGCCTCGCAACAGGAGGAGAGCCAGTGAAAAAACTGTTCTTCACCGCTCTGGTACTACTGCTGCTCGGCGCTTTTCTACCGGAGGCTATTAACAATTATCCCGGCTACCTGGTAATCGGTATTGGCGGTGAGCTGAATAAAGGCTACGAGATGAACCTCTGGTTCGCAATTTTCTCGCTGGCAGCAGCTCTAATTATCCTCTTCTTTGCCATTTGGCTGGCTCGCAGTATCTTTCGCGGATTCCGAGGTAGTGTCGACCGGCTGAGATTTGGTCGCCAGCGTGTAGCGCGCCGACGCCTGACCAGCGGCTTGGTGGAATTTATGGAGGGCAACTGGTCCCGGGCCCGTCGTCAGCTGCTGAAGAGCGCCCCTCGATCTGAAGCCCCGCTGATCAATTATTTGGCGGCAGCGCGCAGCGCCTTTGAGCTGGGCTTTCGTGAGGAGGCCAATGAATTACTCGCCAAGGCGGAGGCCTGTGGTGAAGATACCCGCCTGGCTGTAGCCCTAAGCCAAGCTCGTATGCAGCTCCTCGATAAACATTACGAGCAGTGTATTGCCAGCCTGGAGCGCGCCAAGCAGCTCGAGCCGAAACATCCTGCCCTGTTACAACTTCTCAAGCAGGCTTATTACCTTCTGGGTGACTGGAGCCGTCTTCGCGCATTACTGCCCGAGCTGGAGAAACATGCGAACATGCCCGAAGCTGAGCTGCACCAGCTTGAACTCAAGGTGTATCAACATCAGCTGACCGAAGCAGCTAATCGCAAAGATATCGATAAATTACACGATACCTGGCAAAGCCTGAGTGGCCGCTGGCAACGCAACGAAGCCCTGCGCAGTCTCTATGCGCAGCAACTGCATCGGATTGGCGAAGATACAGAGGCAGAGAAGCATTTGCGCTGGCTACTCAATCGAGCTTGGGACCCCAAGCTTGCCGAACTCTACGGCTGCCTGGTGGGGGCCGCCCCTGCGGCACAAATATCTGCAGCTGAAGGCTGGCTGAAAGAGTATGGGGAAAGTGCTGCATTGCTAACCTGTCTCGGGCGCCTCTCAATGCGCAATGAACTTTGGGGCAAAGCTCAGCAATATTTTGAGAAAAGCCTGTTGTTGCGCCAAGACCCCGCTACCTCCGCTGAACTGGCTCGCCTATTTCAATCCCTTGGGGAAAAAGACAAAGCAGCAAAACTCTATGAGGAAGGTTTGCTACAAGCAGTCAAGGACTTGCCCCAGTTGCCTATGCCCAGCCAAGGCACTCCCCTACTGGGCGCACACGCCTGAGTCATCCCCCCTGAAAGGCCGACGGGCCTTTCAGCTACCCCCCAATTGCGCCTATAGTGAACTCCCGTTTACCAATAAGGACACGGCTGTGACCCTCTTTGTGCGCTACATAGTTGCCTTACTTTTTACCGCCAGTGTGTTTTTTACCGGCCATGCATCTGCTGAATATTCAATAACGCCTCAAGATAAAGCCTTAACTGATTACGAATATCCCTATCCAGTTCATCACTTTCATTTCGAACAACAGGGGCAGCCACTGGCAATGACCTTTATGGATGTACCGCCTGTAGAGGGTAAAAATGCAAGAGGAACGGTACTCCTGTTGCACGGAAAGAATTTTTCGGCGGCCTACTGGAAGGAGACTATCTCCCAACTCAGTCAGCTAGGGTACCGGGTTATAGCACCTGACCAGATCGGTTTCGGAAAATCCAGTAAACCGCTTACCCAATATACTTTTCAGGGGCTTAGCAACAATACCAAGGTTTTATTGGATAAATTGAAAATAAGAGAGGTTATTGTAGTTGGGCACTCTATGGGAGGTATGCTGGCTACCCGGTTTACCCTGAT
Source organism: Microbulbifer sp. ABM4_008 (assembly GCF_056311705.1). NCBI lineage: Bacteria > Pseudomonadati > Pseudomonadota > Gammaproteobacteria > Cellvibrionales > Microbulbiferaceae > Microbulbifer > Microbulbifer sp. ABM4_008. Next base: position 4,711,835 of record NZ_CM149970.1, read on the forward strand.
GTACCCGGAGCGAGTCAAAAAGTTAGCACTTGTAAATCCTATAGGCCTTGAAGACTGGAAGCGATGGGTTCCCTATGAACCTTTGGACAAAGCCATTGCTCGCGAGAAAAAACAAACTCCAGAATCTATCAAACGCTACATGAGTAAAGCCTACTTTTCTGAGCAGTGGCGCGAAGAATATAACCCGCTACTGGATATTCAAGCTGGCTGGACCCTGGGACCCGATGCGGCTCATATGGCAACCGTGGATGCCCTAACCTCCGAAATGGTATTCACTCAACCGGTACTTTATGAGTTTGCCAATATCAAGGTGCCCACCCTACTGATTATAGGTACCCGAGATCGAACAGCTATTGGCCGCGCCCGTGCGCCTGAAGCTGTACAAGAAAAATTAGGCCGGTACGATCAATTAGGCAAGCGTACAGCAGCAGAAATCCCCAAAGCCGAATTAGTTGAGATGGAGGGGGTTGGACATTTACCCCAGTTCGAAGCCTTTCCAACTTATATTGATGTTTTAAGTAAATTTCTTGCGGCTCCTATTGGAAAGTAGGACCTACAGACTGCCCAGTAGAAACCCTATCTAGGAAACACATCATTGGCACAGAGACTGATGTGTAGAGCGTCCATTTTTCAGAAAGTTATAGCTTGTACGCAAGGAAACTATTAGTAATCAATGATAGTGCAAATGGCGATTTAACATTCAATAAGTCGCCGCTTGCAGATTTTCTACGAGAATTTATTTCGTTTTTAAACAGCCCAGGGCAATCCCACAAAGAGTAGCATGGCAAAATAAGTAATTACCCCTTGTAAAAGGGCGATTAGAATAGCCTTTAAAAAACCCGTACCAAGTACCAGCATATAGGCAATAGCAGCCAGGGGAATTGTCATTAAAATCCCAGCGCTATCCGTCACCCCCGGCAACATGCCGCCAACAATTCTTTGAATAATTAGGGCCAACAGCAAAGCGAAAAGACAATAAAAAACACCCGTATTTTTCGCCCCCAACATAGCAGCTGCCAACTTCAGAGGCAGAACAAGAACTGCCACCATAATAATTACAAAAATAATTAATTCCATTTGTTACCTCTCCATTTAATTTTAGTTATTTACTCACTTCCAACTTCTACCGTTTCCCAACCCCAGGAATTAGATATCCACTTGTTTTCAATGCAGCATGTCGCCATAAGCAAAAACACAACCCGGGCACAGCCTGCACTGTCACCCCATGCCAATAAACTGGCAGCAGCATGCAAATCCAGTCGCGAATCATACTTATATAAACCAAAACCACAATAAAGTTCACAAATAAAAAAGCTGGCGCGAATTTCTCTCCAGCTTTGAGAAATAATACATCTAAACTATCAGTTAATAACGATTTGGCAGCTTATTTACGTACCAGAGTCAAGGATGAGGGTAACTGCTCCCCGTTCTTCAAGTAAGTCTCTTCCCGTTGTAACTTGCCGTTACCTAACCAAGTAAAAGTGAGGCTATCCAGACGACTCTTACTGTCCAAAGTAAAATTAGTTACATCCTTGAAAGAGAATGCCAAAGTATCTTCAGCACTATTTTTTTGCCAGCTTAACCTGGGCTGATTACCCTGGGGGCAATAGTGCGTCACTATTAAATTGTCGTTATCCAAGTGGTAGGCCGTCAGGGAATGTTGGTGCCCGTTATAGAGCCAACTTTCCAGTACCACACTTCCCCCAGCTGTATCAGTAAAACTAATAACAAAATCGTCATTTTCCGTCCCTTCCTCTCTCCACTCTCCAGCTAGCCCTTTGATCTTCTCAAAAATTGCCTCTGCATCATTATCCTGGCTGGCAATCACAGGCTGAAATATTGCTATCCCCAAAAATAGAACTACTAGTTTTGATAAATTTCCTATCATATTCCCGTCCAACCTTAGAAAAATACACAACAAGCCCCCTCAAAATAGAAATTTCAGGAGTGGTTATTCCACAGTTGTTTTTTTATATTTTCATGATACGAATAGCAATACGCTTCATCGCATTGGCCGACATAATATCCATATCTCTGCTCATCAAGAAGATAAATTATATTTAATTTCCAATTCAAAAATAAATGGCGACAAATACGCTCGGATTAGCCCCCACACTTTTATTCTGGCAATGGCTATTCAAGGTATGGCTGCATACCAAATAACTACAGATATAAACTCTTCGATATTATTATTTCCAGTATTTTATTCCTGCTCACTTGGTACTAATACCAAAATACGAAAACAACTATCTCTATCATGCGTACTAAATAAATTCTCCTCATTAAAGCATTCCTTATAGTTAATTCAGAGCCACGGTCGAGCCCATACCTAACTGCGACGCCAGCAATAAAAATTATATATGTAGAGAAAGAGGAAAAATAAAGAGTGACCGCTAAGCGGTCACTGTACTGAGCGCCACCAGAGGCGCTTATTCGGACGGGAGTACTGAGAATATAACGCCGTGCTTATTCGAGACCCAATTTAGACCATATTTCATCAATCTTTTTAACCACATTCGGGTCGCGCTCAATAGGTACACCCCACTCACGACTAGTTTCACCTTCCCATTTATTTGTCGCATCAAAACCTATTTTTGAGCCTAAACCGGAGACCGGAGAAGCAAAATCCAAATAATCAATCGGAGTATTTTCTACCATCACCGTATCCCGCGCCGGGTCCATACGCGTGGTCATCGCCCAGATTACATCTTTCCAATCCCTGGCATTGACGTCTTCGTCAGCGACAATAACAAACTTGGTGTACATAAACTGACGCAGGAAAGACCAGACACCCATCATTACCCGCTTGGCATGACCCGCATACTGCTTCTTCATAGTGACCACAGCGAGACGGTAAGAGCATCCCTCCGGCGGCAAATAGAAGTCGACAATTTCAGGAAATTGCTTTTGTAGGATTGGCACAAAAACCTCGTTTAAAGCCTCGCCTAAAATCGCAGGTTCATCCGGTGGGCGCCCGGTATAGGTGCTGTGGTAAATGGGGTTTTTACGGTGCGTAACCTTCTCTACCGTAAACACAGGGAAGCTGTCCACTTCGTTATAGTAACCGGTGTGGTCCCCATAGGGACCCTCATCAGCCATATCATTGGGATAGATAAACCCTTCCAGAACATATTCGGCACTGGCAGGCACCTGAAGATCACTGAGTAAGGCATCGGTCACTTCTGTCTTATCCCCCCGCAGCAGGCCGGCAAAGGCATACTCAGACAAAGTATCCGGCACTGGGGTAACGGCCCCCAGAATTGTGGCGGGATCGGCACCCAGGGCAACAGCTACCGGATAGGGTTCACCGGGATGCTTCTTGCACCAGTCCCGATAATCCAGCGCCCCCCCGCGATGACTGAGCCAACGCATAATTAGGCGGTTCTTTCCGATTAATTGCATCCGGTATATGCCCAGATTTTGCCGTTTCTTCTCAGGCCCTCGGGTAATTACTAAGGGCCAAGTGACCAGCGGAGCGGCATCTCCCGGCCAGCAGGTTTGGATTGGCAGCTGATGCAGATCAACCTGATCCCTCTCAAGGACTATCTGTTGGCAAACTGCACCCTTTACGACTTTTGGCCCCATATTCAGGACCTGCTTAAAGACCGGCAACTTCTCCCAGGCATCGCGGAGATTTTCCGGTGGCTGCGGCTCCTTGAGGAAAGCCAGCAGTTCTCCCACTTCACGCAGTTCGGCAACACTCTCTCTTCCCATCCCCAGGGCGACTCGCTCTGGTGTTCCGAAAAGATTGGCAAGAACTGGGGTCTCAAAGCCTACCGGGTTCTCAAACAACAATGCAGGCCCCTCAGCTCGCAATACGCGATCGGAAATTTCTGTCATTTCCAAAATGGGGTCAACAGGGTGCTTGATTCGTTTTAGTAGACCGCGCTTTTCCAGCAACTTAATAAAGTCGCGTAGATCTTTATATTTCATGGGCTAACAAGGCGTGACTATAAACCAGAGCGCAGTGTAAAACAGAAGGCGCAGGATGGGTAACAACACACCAATTGGAATGAAGAGAGAGGCGGGAGGGAGTCGCGGCTCGCAAGCCTAGGCTGCGAGCCGCGGAAATAATAAGCTTTTTACAGCTTAGAAGCGGGGGCGACGCGGACGATCTTCGCGAGGCTTAGCTTCGTTAACGCGGATGTTACGGCCAGACAGCGGTTGGTCGTTCATCTCTTCGATAGCTTTGCGCGCTTCATCGTCGTTAGGCATTTCTACGAAACCGAAGCCTTTAGAGCGGCCAGTCTCACGGTCGGTGATAACAGTAGCCCGAGAGATCTCTCCGAATGCACCAAAAGCTTCGTGCAGGTCGTCAGAGGTTACCGCGTAGGCCAGATTTCCAATATAGATATTCACAAAAGGTTCTCACTAGGTGTGTGGGCTGTCGTGCAGTCACAAATGGATAACCAGCTCCACCAGATTAACCATTTGAGATTGGCCCTTTGCGGAGAAATAAACCCCTGGGCCAATTCAGTAAGGCGCGTTGCCTAAAATCCATATCAAGCGCCACAATGTGGAACTTTATATGCCTAATGGCTCGCCTTTTCAACAGTAATAGACGCAATTAATCGTCTTATTCTGCTCCTAATAAATAAAGAGCGCCTTTTTAGGCGCTACTTTATATACAAAAATTATTTCCGTTTCATGGATAGGAAGAATTCGTCATTTGTCTTGAAATCTTTCAATTTATCCACTAGGAATTCAGTCGATGCAACATCTTCCATATCGTGTAACAGCTTACGCAAAATCCACACTCGCTGCAGCTCGCCCTCAGGCATTAACAGCTCTTCCCGGCGAGTGCCGGATCTGCGCACATTAATGGCCGGATATACGCGTTTTTCAGCAATTTTGCGATCCAGCTGCAATTCCATATTACCGGTACCTTTAAATTCCTCGAAAATCACTTCGTCCATTTTCGAGCCGGTATCGATAAGTGCAGTAGCAATAATAGACAGACTTCCGCCTTCTTCAATATTTCGCGCTGCCCCAAAGAAGCGCTTCGGGCGCTCTAAGGCGTGAGCATCAACACCACCGGTTAATACTTTACCGGAGCTAGGAACTGTTGTGTTGTAAGCGCGAGCCAGGCGGGTGATAGAGTCGAGCAAGATCACCACATCTTTCTTGTGCTCAACCAGGCGCTTGGCTTTTTCAATTACCATTTCCGCAACTTGTACGTGACGTGCCGGCGGCTCATCAAAAGTAGAGGCAACAACTTCACCGCGCACGGAGCGCTGCATTTCTGTCACTTCCTCAGGACGCTCGTCTATCAGCAGTACGATCAAATGGCACTCTGGATTATTGCGCGTAATGGCCTGTGCCATATTTTGCAACATAATCGTTTTACCGGCCTTCGGCGGCGCAACAATCAAGCCGCGCTGGCCTTTCCCGATTGGAGCTACAAGATCAATAATACGACCAATCAGGTCTTCGGAGGAGCCGTTTCCGCACTCGAGGGTGAGGCGATCGTTGGGGAAAAGAGGAGTGAGGTTTTCGAAAAGAATTTTGTTACGTGCGTTTTCCGGTTTGTCAAAATTAATTTCGTTAACTTTTAATAAGGCAAAATATCTTTCACCTTCTTTCGGTGGGCGAATCTTTCCGGAAATTGAGTCACCCGTACGTAAATTAAATCGGCGAATCTGACTTGGAGATACATATATATCATCCGGTCCCGCAAGATAAGAGGAGTCAGCAGAACGCAAAAATCCAAAACCATCTTGAAGGATTTCTAATACGCCGTCGCCATAAATATCTTCACCGCTTTTGGCGTGGCGCTTGAGGATATTGAAAATAATATCCTGCTTGCGCGAACGGGCCAGGTTTTCAAGGCCCATGCCTTTGGCTATTTCAATCAACTCTTCAATGGGTTTGGTTTTTAATTCGGAGAGATTCATACCAATTGCTTATTAATGTTTCTGTTGTCATATGGCGCGGACACGCCTGAAATTTTGAGGAGGGGTTTGATATTAGAGATTAGCTCGTTTATTTACCCGATACACCTAGGTACCTTTTCCTACCAAGACCACAGTACTCAGTAAACTTTTGCTCTCCATAATCAATTTATGGAGCATTATCAGAACAAGTTCAACTCGAGGAGTATACGCGCCGGGGATGGTCAGGGACCCTGTGGAGGGGCGTTTTGTCAGCTCGTCTCATTTAATTCAAGACCGCTGAACTATTTCAGAATTACAGCCAGTATAACGGGTGTTTCCAATCCTGCAAAGAAATTTACCCCCTTTGCAGGATGGAAACGACAGTCTTACAGCTGACCGTCGATAAACTCAGTCAGCTGCGCGCGGGACAGTGCGCCGACTTTAGTACCTTCGACATTGCCGCCTTTGAACAGCAGCAGCGTGGGGATACCACGGACATTGTATTTGGCCGGGCTCTCTTTATTCGCATCAACGTCTACTTTTACGATCTTCAACTTATCGCCGTAGTGGCCTGCCAGGTCTTCCAGCACTGGAGCGATCATCTTGCACGGACCGCACCACTGTGCCCAAAAATCTACCAACACCGGGCCTTCAGCTTTGAGAACTTCTGCTTCGAATTCAGCGTCAGATACGTTGACGATTGAGTGCTCGCTCATATTGCATTCCTGTTCTTTAGTTACTCGATGCGTGGGCACCGCCAACGCATCTTCTCACGGTCACAGCAGTGGTTATACAGCTGCGATGCACCATTGCCCTCAAAATTGGGGCGCAAAATGGGATTTCAAGTCTTTCCTGCCACAGACTTACGCCTGCTCCAGGAAGCGCTGCAAAATCTCATCGATATAGTCAAAGCCAAAAGCCGTGGCAGCAATCCGCTTATCGAGACACTCTACAAGCTCCATTGCCATCAGGGTAGGCCATTGTTTTTGCAGCTCGGACATCGGCAGCCCGGTGTAGCGGGTAAAAGTATCACTGGGAACACCATCCGCCAGGCGAAGGGCATTCATAAGAAACTCCAGTGGCAAATCCTCATTCTCAACCCTGTCAGTATGGGGTTCAGACAAGGCACTATGCAGCAGCTCGGGATCTTGCCTGGCGATAGATAAGTAGTCCCTCGGAGTGCGTGTGCGACGACTGCGCAGAATTTGCCCAGTTTCAGCTAGGGTTACCTTGCCATGAGCACCGGCACCAATCCCCAGATAATCTCCGAATGACCAATAATTAATATTATGGCGGGATTCAAGTTCGGGTTTGCTATAAGCCGACACCTCGTAACGACGATAGCCCTCGGACGCCAGTAGTTCGCGTCCGCTGCCCTGCATACTGGCGATCAGCTGGGAGCCGGGGGTGACTGGTGGCGCACTGTAGAATGCAGTATTTGGCTCAATCGTTAATTGGTACCAGGAAATATGCTCTGGAGCCAAGGAAATTGCTCGGCGCAAATCGCCAAGGGCTTCCACCTCGGTCTGATTGGGCAATCCGTGCATCAGGTCGAGGTTAATATTGTCAAAGCCCGCGCGACGCGCCATTGCCAGGGCACCTTCGGCCTCTTCTCCGCTGTGAATACGTCCCAACTGTTGTAGCTGATTGGAATCGAAGCTTTGCACTCCAATAGAAAGACGATTAACTCCAGCAGATCGATAGCCAGTGAACTTGGCTTGTTCAAAAGTGCCGGGGTTGGCCTCCAGGGTTATCTCGACCCCCTCAGCAAAACCCACCACCTGCTCAGCAGCCTCCAGGATCTGCCCAATTGCTTGGGGGGAGAACAGACTCGGCGTGCCGCCACCAAAAAAGATGGACTGCAATTTTCGCCCCTGCACCCAGGGCAACTGGCTGATAAGATCCAGGCGCAACTGCGCCACATACTCGGATTCCGGTAGGGCGTAGTCCGAATTAGCCCGGTCTCTATCAGCCTGGTGGGAGTTGAAATCACAGTAGGGACATTTGCGCACACACCAGGGGATATGGATATACAGGCTCAGCGGTGGCAGCTGTAATTCAGCAATCTGATCAGGCAAGGTCGGCACCCTGCATATTTTGCTGCCATAAAAGCTCAAATTGAGACATAGCCTGGGCCCTGTGGCTCAGTCGATTCTTCAAGTCTCTCGGCAGTTCAGCGGAGGTCATTCCCTCAGATTCAACAAAGAACAGCGGGTCATAACCAAAACCCTGCTCTCCCGCCGGCTCCCGCAAAATTGTCCCACTCCACTTTGCACTAGATACCAAAGGCACCGGGTCATCCCATTGCCGCACAAAAGCCAGTGCGCAGTGGAAACTGGCAGTGCGATGCTTAGATTCAACATCAACCATGGCCTCCAATAACTTCGCATTGTTTTTTTCATCAGTCGCCCCGGCACCTGAGTAGCGTGCAGAGTAAATTCCCGGCGCACCACTCAATGCATCTACCGACAGCCCGGAGTCATCGGCTAATGCAGGCAGGCCACTGATACGGCTGGCGTGGCGGGCCTTAATCAAAGCATTCTCAATAAAGCTCAATCCGGTCTCATCAGCGTCACTTACCCCAAAGTCAGACTGAGGAAGAACCTGTATATCCCATGAGGCGAACAGCTGTGAAAATTCGCGAAGTTTGCCGGCATTACCGCTGGCAAGAACAATTTTATTTACCATATTGCTTCAAACAAAAAGCGGGCCTCGGCCCGCGGTGAATCTTAAAGAAGGGGTTTCGACCAGCTCTCAGCCAGCGGAACCTTGGCAGATGTCTATCGGTTCAATCTGCGACGGAAAGTGATCGTCTCACTTTTACCATTGGGCAGCTTGATATCTACGTTAAAGGTAAGGGTCTCCTCATCCTCAAAGCGCAGGGGTGCGAGATAGTAAACAGCATCTCCTTCCCGAATTTCTTTGAACTTAAGTGGTCTTGACTGCTGGATCAGGTTGGTAGCTGTGCCAGACATCTCAGCGCTGAGGCCATGGGTTCCGCCCTCTTTCTTGACGACAGAGACATTTACATACGCCCGATCTTTTGCTCGAGCCAACTGGTACTGACGGGCGATATCCGGCTGGATAAAATCGCTATTGAACACTGAATAGACTACTCGATAGTCGCCAAAATCAGCGTAGTTCTTAATCGTACGCGCTTCTTGCGCGGCAGCGCCGACAGATAAAAATAGCAAGGCCACAGAAGCAGCCAGGGTAAGGATGCGTTTCACGCTCCACCTCCAGTTGTTATAGGCGCCACCTCTCCCGGTAGGTTTGGTGGTCAATTCCAGTCAGGCCCCCTCAGGAGTGCCTCTCTCGATCTATTTATCGCGCCAAAGTCCTCCACAAAAGAGCTGGCGCAAATCTTAGTTTAGCGAGTTAGATGATAGATGGCTGTCTCACCAAACAAATTTGGTAAAAAGTCTTTGAATGCCCGCCCAACCGTGGACTCAGAAACCACTTGCCGATGCAGAATCGCCCAGCCATTTTCTCGGCATAACACCTCAAAGTCTGTAAAAGTACAAAAGTGAATATTGGGAGTGTCATACCATTCGTATGGCAATAAGTCGGATACTGGCATGCGCCCGGAGAATGCGAGGTGCCAGCGGGCCTTCCACTGCCCAAAATTGGGAAACGTAATAATGCAATCCCGCCCAACCCGGAGCATTTCCTCTACCACTAAATGAGGCTGACTCAAGGTTTGCAGTGCCTGGGTCATCACCACAGCATCAAAGCTACCATCAGCAAAATTTCCCAGCCCTGTATTCAGATTTTGCTCGACAACATTGACCCCACGAGCCACACATCGCTCTATTTGCTCGGGATCAATCTCCAGGCCATAGCCTTTCACATTTTTATTTCTCCCCAGCTGATCGAGCAGTGCACCATCGCCACAGCCGAGGTCGAGAACCCGGCTGTTGGGAGCGATCCATTCCTGGATCACATCCAAATCTATCCGCATCAGTACACCTCCTCAGCAATTTCTGCCGCAACTCTCTGCATATAGGCACGAAATACACCTTCATAACGACCATTGGGCAGCAGGAAGGCATCGTGTCCCATTACTGACTCTACTTCGGCATAGCTGACTGGAATATCCGCGTGCATCAGGGCATCGGCGATTTCCCTCGAGCGCTCCGGCGCAAAGCGCCAATCAGAAGTAAATGACACCAATAAAAACCGGCACTTGGCATGGGAGAAGGCCTCTACCGGGTCATCCCCGTATTCCCGAGCTAAGTCGAAGAAATCCAGCGCTCGAGTCATCAGAATGTAAGTATTGGGATCGAAGGTGGTGGAAAAACTGGCTCCCTGGTAGCGCAGATAACTTTGTATCTGAAACTCCACTTCTTCATCCGATCCTTGTTGAAAGCTGCCACTGCGCAATTCTCGACCAAACTTGCGCCCCAATCCATCGTCAGACAGATAAGTGATGTGCCCGATCATACGCGCAACGGCCAGGCCTCTACGGGGTAACTTATCCTGTTGGAGGTAGTGCCCATCACAAAAGTCTGGATCGGATGTTATCGCTTGGCGTGCGGTCTCATTAAACGCGATATTCTGTGCAGATAACTTCATGGCAGAGGCAATCACCACACAATTACGCAGGCGCTCAGGGTATTCCAGTGACCAGCGCATCGCCTGCATTCCACCGAGACTGCCGCCAACAACCGCCGCCCATTGTCGAATACCTAGCATATCCGCCAGACGCGCTTGACTGTGGACCCAGTCGCGGACACGCAGTGATGGAAAATCCGGCCCCCAGGTAGTGCCGGTATCCGGGTTGATGGATACGGGGCCGGTAGATCCGTGGCAACCGCCGAGATTATTAACGGACACCACATAGAAATGATTAGTATCTATCGGCTTACCCGGACCGATATAGTGGTCCCACCACCCCGGGCGCTTATCATCGATACTGTGTCGCCCCGCAGCGTGATGATGCCCAGACAGAGCATGACAGATCAGAACTGCGTTAGTCTTTTCCCTATTGAGTTCACCGTAAGTCTCATAAACCAGAGTGTAATTTTTCAGCACTCGGCCACAGGCCAATTCCAGCGGTTCACTAAAGTTATGACTTTTAGGCTCAACAAGGCCCACGGAGCCTGGGTCACCGGTAGTTGCAGTTTGGGCTTCCGCAGAAGCGATAGGATTTTCCGTTGACAAGGCACTGTATCTGTCAGGTTGATAGGTGCTGCCTGGCAAATTGCCGAAGCAGTCAGTGAATAAGATCACTGCAACTTATAACAAATGCCAGTCAGAACCAATATCAATTAGCACCCAATTCAGGTGGTATGCGAGGCCTTCAAGGGGGTTACGTTGTGCGCGCGCGGCGCCGGCGCAACCGGCTGTGGTGCAGAGCTGTTGTGCCGCAGTAAATCCTCTAACGCCACCAGCGCCTTATCATTGCGCTGAACCTCATCCTCGAGAGTTCGAAGATCCGTGCGACGACTGCGAGTTTTCTGTTTCAACTCGGTGAGCTTAATCAAATGGCGATTGAGTAATTGTTTCTGATACTGCGCATGCTGTTTAAGAGGCTCAAGAGCCTGCTCTAACCAATTTTCCGCTTTGTTACCCATATCGTCGTAAAGCCGACCCACTTCACTGGCAAGCGTGGTAATAAAGCGCTCGCTGAGACGGCTGCGGCGCGCCAATAACAGCTGCGGGGATCGCCTCAGCTGAGCGGCCTGGCGATGCAGTCCACGCAACGCGAAGCGAAATTTGCGGATAGTAAAATACTGCTCAGCATCATCGACTTTCTTCAAGCTGGAGCGCTCAAATACAGCGTCGAGCAAGCGATTAGCCTGATCCACTTCCCGCTCGAGGTTAGACATCTGATGGTCTACCCCTTCCATAAAAGTATCGATAGCCCTGGCCATGCCCATGGGCGTCCAACGGCGATTGAGAGTAGCCAGGGTATCGTCAATCAGCGCCTGCAACTGCTGTCTGGATATCGGCGCCAACAGAGAAGTGCTTTGTCGTGTAAGCATTCTCTGGCTGGATTTGAGCGTCAGCAATTCCTGATGACAAATCTTATGCTGCTCGCGCACGGTCGTCTGCAACTGTTCCAACTCTGCCAATTGCTCTGAGGTGTTGCCACTATTGCGCTGCAGGTGAGCCAACGCTGCCCGGCCACTATTCAAACGACGCTTGAGTAGATCGCGGGTATCAGCCATCAGGGTGAGAGCTTGATGCAGTGAGCGGTGCTCGGCCATTTTATGCCGGTGCTCCAACAGGCGCTGAACCAGCATCCTTTCAAACTCACCGAAGCGGCTGCTTCGCACCAAATCCGCATCCCGCTGCTGGCGCCCCAACAGAGCCATTTTTGCAGAGACTCCGGCAACATTTTCCTGAGGCAGAGACAAGAGACCGGCCACTTCGCTGCGCATGCGTCGCAACAGCAGCTCAGCATCCTCCTCCGGATCATCCCAAAGCACATCCATCTTGTTGAGCAGGGCCATCACGGATGTTCCGCGATGCTCTTGCAGTGGCGCCAGGTGAGTCTCCCACATGCTCATATCGGTACCACTTACCCCAGCATCGGCAGCCAGCAGAAAGGCAACCGCCTGGGCCCCGGGCAGTGTACTCAATGTGAGCTCCGGCTCATTGCCGAGGGCGTTCAGTCCCGGGGTATCAATAATACGCAACCCCTGATCCAGCAATGGGTGCGGCAGACAAATCAAAGCAAAACGCCAGGCGGGGATCTCAACTAGATTCCCTTTGCCATCCAAGTGGCGCCGATCGAAGCCATAGCGAGCGGCCTCTTCCGGCATTACTGACTTGGTCGAGGCAACCTTCAATAAAGTCTCTCGGGTCGCCTCGGGATCATTGGCATCAAACTCGTGAGTTACCCACTTTTGCGGAATTCGACGGAAGCTCTCCAGGCTGGTATTCGTCGCCAGGGTCTCAATCGGAAGCAGCCGCAAACTGGCGCGCTCGCCGCCATCACTGAAAATTTCCGTGGGACACATAGTGGTGCGCCCCGGTCTTGAGGGCAGTAGACGCTGTCCGTAAGTTTGCGACAACAGGGCATTGAGCAGTTCAGTTTTCCCCCGTGAAAACTCCCCAACTAAAACCAGGGTGAACTGATCATCTGCAAGTAGGGCGCGGGCCTGCTGTACAACCTGGCAGGCACCAGCAGAATTAGAGAAGTGCTGTTCAAGCCATTGGCTGAAGTGGGCAAACTGGCGATCGAGATTCTTTTTCCAACGGTCGTAGTCAGAAATATGCTGGCGTAAAAGTGCGTCTTCCATTTCACGGTGTTCTTGTTATTGAGACCCGGAACTACCGGCCCCTACTAAGACAAGAGAAAGAGCCGTCAGTCGATAGTATAAGAGTCTAACACCGCGCCAAATACGATCTAGTGCGCACAGGTGAAGAAATGTTCAGCCGGTCACAATTTAAGAAACCTTCGAACAACTGCGCAAGCCCCAGAGGGCGGGGCTTGAAAGGTGCAGGGGATATTTTGGGGTGATCAGAGTCCGGTTAAAAGCCGGGGATATGCCAAAACAGGCTGTACACGAAAGCCGGCATGTTGGCCATTTGGGCAAAACCAATAAGCAGCCTGTTAATCACAGTGAGCAGGATAAAGACAAATATCGGGCTGATATCAATCACCCCCAACGGCGGGATCAAGCGTCGCACAGGCCCGCAAAATGGCTCCAGGAGTTGGTGCAGTAAAATTAGAATTGGATGGCCGCTATTCGGCGCAATCCAACTGGCAACGATGGAGACCAATAAGCCGACAAACACCATCGCTATCACAGTGGAGACACAGCCGATCAACGACCACAGCAGGGCACTGAGGGGGTTAACCAGGCCGTAACCTGCGATCATGGCGCAAGCCATAATCATCGCCCAACCGACTATCAACGCCAGTACTACTGAGGCCATATCGACGCCAAAAAGTCCTGGCACCACTTTGCGCAGCGGCAGCAACAAAGGGTTGGTAACCTTCACAACGCCCTGAGATATGGGGTTGTAAAAATCCGCACGGCCCAACTGCAATAGGAAACGCAATAACACGGCGAAAAGGAACAAAATGCCCAGTATGCCCACGACATAAACGCCGATATCGCTGAAGGTATTGACCATGGATAAACCCTAAACAAAAAGATTTTCAGCAGCCACCGCTGCACCTACCCAATTGGACCGGAACCTGTTACCGATCCAATTCCTTTGCCATTTCCGTCGCCCGCTCCTCGCAATCGCGCATGGCATCGGCCACTAACTGCGGCAACCCACCCTTCTCGAACCGTTGAACAGCGCGCTCAGTGGTTCCACCTGGTGACATCACATTGCGCTTCAACTGGGCGACGTCAACATCGCTGGCGACCGCCAGTTTGGCGGCGCCCAGGGCAGTTTGCAACACAAGGCGCTCCGCATCCGCACGGGCAAGGCCACCGGCGGAAGCCGCATCAATCATGGCCTCCATAAACTGGAAAAAGTAAGCCGGTGCCGATCCCGCTACCGCAATCACCTGATCGATGCCGCGCTCTTCCTCAACCCAATATGAGATACCTACCGCATCGACGATGCGCCCGGCAAGTTCCTTCTGTTCGCCCGTAACCTTGCTATCGGCATAAAGACCGGTAACTCCGGTTTGCACCAGGGCCGGGGTATTAGGCATAGCCCTGACAATAGGGAGGTGCATTCCCATCCAACGGTGGTAAGCCGCGAGCGGAATTCCCGCAGCAAAAGTGATAATCAAGGGCGAGCGATCCACCAAATGAGGTTTCAGTCCCTCACAAAGTTCTCGCATAACTTGCGGTTTCACCGACAGTACAATTACATCGGCATCAACAATAGCGGCAACATTATCGTCACTAATAGCTACCCCATGGCTCTCGGCAAAAGCATTAAGTTTGTCCCGATCACGGCCTGTAGCAGTGATCCGGTCCGCCGGATAACCGGAGACCACCAAACCACCGATCACTGCCCCCGCCATATTGCCGGCGCCACCAATAAAAACCATCTTAGGGATCGCTGTACTCACTCATATCACCTTGGGCGGTTACAAAAATTTTGTTGCTTTTCCCCGTTCGGGGCACTCCGTTAATATGTGGCCGCCAGATTCAAATAACAAGAGAGCCATACCAAGTGGCTCCTAACGGAGGACAGTATGCAAAAAGGATGGCGTTCACTGCTTATAGCGACACTGATCACTGCGACCAGTGCCGCTGGTGCAGTAGAAACTCGTACGCTAAACAACGGCCAATTGGTACTCGAAGATGTGCCAAACATTCCCCAAACTATCATCAATGAGCTCAATCGTTATCAGAACGTACGCTCAGCTAGCTTCCGGGGCTGGGACCTTGACGGTAACGGTATCTATGTCAGTACCCGCTTCGGCGAAGTTTCTCAATTACACAAGGTAGAGAATGCAGGTGGCGCTCGCCGACAGCTAACCTTTTTCGAAGAACCTATAGGTGGCATCTCTACCCGCCCGGAGCACCGCCAACTGGCATTCACCATGGATGCCGGCGGCAATGAATACGCCCAGATTTTCCTGTTTGATACAGAAAATGGCACTAGCGAGATGATTACCGATGGTGAGTCTCGCAATGGCAGTATTCTCTGGAATAAGCAGGGCTCCGCTATCTCTTACCAGAGTACTCGCCGAGATGGCAGGGCCAATGATATATGGCTAACCACTTTCGACGGTGACAAAAAAGAAGACCGCTTGATCCTTAAGTCTGAGGATGGCAGTTGGTGGGGTCCCAGTGATTTCTCACAATCCGGCAGCCAAATTTTGGTCATGCAATATATCTCCTCCACTCGATCTAATGTCCATTTGCTGGATCTCGACAGCGGCGAAGTCTCACTACTCGCCGGTACGGGCGATGAAGAGGCTGATTCCCGCAATTTCCCAGCGGGTTTCAGTTATGACAATCGCTCGGTTTATATCATCTCTGACAAAGGGCGCGAATTTACCCAACTGATCCGCAAAGACCTGGAGAGTGGCGATGAAAAGATAATTACCTCCGATATCCCCTGGGATATCAGCAGCTTTATCCTCAGTAAAGACGGTCGCCGCGGCGCTTTTGTCGCCAACGAAAATGGTATGTCCTCCCTCTATCTATACGATCCACGCAATGACCGCTACCGCAAGGTCGACTCGCTGCCGATCGGTCTTATCGGTGGAATAGAATTTAACCCCGAAGGTGATAAGCTGGCCCTAACCCTAAACACGCCTAAAACTCCCTCCGATTCCTTTGTAATGGACCTTGGCCGCCGCCCGCTATCCAGTGGTGACCTTACCCGATGGACATTTAGTGAAGTCGGTGGTCTCGACAGCGAAAGCTTTGTCGAACCCGAACTGGTGCACTATCCCACTTTCGACGAGGTGGATGGAAAGCCGCGTGAAATTCCCGCATTCGTCTATAAGCCGCGCAATGCCAAAGGCCCCGTACCTGTGGTTATTTCAATCCACGGTGGCCCTGAAGGACAGTACCGTCCCATGTTTTCCAGCACATACCAGCTGTGGCTAGAAAAACTTGGCGTTGCTGTAATTGCTCCAAATGTACGCGGGTCCGCTGGTTATGGTAAGAGCTACCTAGCCATGGATAACGGCTACAAGCGCGAGGACTCAGTTAGGGATATCGGTGCTCTTCTGGATTGGATTGCTACCCAGCCTGATCTGGATCCGGAACGCGTTGCTGTGTTTGGCGGCAGCTACGGTGGTTATATGGTGCTGGCCAGTAGTGTTTACTACTCAGATCGTTTAAAAGCAGCAGTGGATATCGTCGGCATCTCTAACTTTGTCACCTTCCTCACCAATACCAAGAGCTATCGTCGCGACCTTCGTCGAGTCGAATACGGTGATGAGCGGGATCCGCAGATGCGCGCTTTCCTGGAAAAAATCAGCCCCAACAACAATGTAGACAAGATCCAGGTGCCAATGCTCGTAGTGCAGGGACAAAATGACCCTCGGGTACCTGTCACCGAAGCTGAGCAAATCGTGGCTGCACTTCGCGAGAATGGCAATCGAGTCTGGTATATGAACGCACTCAATGAAGGGCACGGTTACCGCAAGAAAGAGAACAGTGATGCCTTTACCCAGGCAACAGCGCTCTTTTTTGCCCAACACCTGCTGAGTGAAGATCAAAAAAAGCAGCTCAGCTTGAATGAACAATAATTATTTGTTCCCAGAGAAAGAAAACGGCCTTTAGGGCCGTTTTCTTTTTAGAACTTAACTATGTAAGGAGCCCCTGATTAACTAAACAAAAAAGGAAATGTTTCCACAATCGCGATCAAGTTCAGAACAATCGCCAATATCCAAAGCCAGTAGCGGCTCTTATCTCCGAATATCCCAATAACTGCCGAATTCAAAAAACCGGTAACCAATGAGATTTTGGGAGAAACAAATGCAATCAGGCAGATAAAAGCCAACCACTCAAGCGCCACCCAAGTCACCAGTACACTATTTGTTACAGACAGAGATAGCACCGCGCTCACTGACAAAAGCAGCAGCAATACATCTACAGTCCCAGATTTTGTCATCCCGTATCCCAAAAAAATCTACTTGCGTACTAATTCTGTCATGCAGAATAGTTTCGTGCCCCAAAAATATCTGTGCCGATACGCACAATAGTGGCGCCGCAGGCAATAGCAGCCTCCATATCTTTAGACATCCCCATGGATAGAGTATCGAAGGTCTGCTCAGGAAATTCTTCACGAAGACTTTGCAGCAACCCTGCCAACTGGATAAATGGTTTTTCCTGCTCAAATACATTGTCACGAGCAGCGGGAATCGCCATCAAGCCACGCAGGCATAGCCCCGGCAATGTCATCACTTCACGCGCCAGAGCCACCAAATCCTGTGGAGCTATGCCAGACTTGCTCTGCTCGCCATCGATATTCACCTGCAAGCAGATATTGAGTGGTGCCATATTACTGGGACGCTGTGCCGACAGACGTTGGGCGATTTTTAAGCGATCCACCGTGTGCATCCATTGGAATCGCTCTGCCACAGCGCGGCTTTTGTTCGATTGAAGCGGTCCAATAAAATGCCAGTGAATATCCAGGTCGGACAGGGCATCCTGTTTTTGCAGGGCTTCCTGTAAATAATTTTCGCCAAAGTGATGCTGGCCAGCAGCAAAAGCAATCCGCAGGTCTTCCGCCGGTCGTGTTTTGGAAACCGCCAACAAGGTAATTTCTGCGGGGTTGCGATCGCAGTTGTTGCAGCATGTCACAATCCGCTCACCTACTGCATTCAGGTTTTCGACGATTGTCTCTTTGCGCATATACTGATGCCCTTACCGATTTGAGCGGCGATTTTACCTGAGCCCAAACAAGAACCATAAGGTAGCAGTATGGATATCACTGAACTCCTCGCCTTTAGCGCCAAGCAAAACGCCTCGGACTTACACCTCTCGGCGGGCCTGCCGCCGATGATCCGTGTCGACGGCGACGTGCGCCGTATCAACCTGCCCTCAATGGAGCACAAGCAGGTACACGGCCTGATCTACGAGATCATGAACGATAAGCAGCGCAAGGATTACGAAGAACTACTGGAAACAGACTTCTCTTTTGAAGTCCCCGGTGTCGCCCGCTTTCGTGTAAACGCCTTTAACCACAACCGGGGTGCCGGCGCCGTATTCCGGACCATTCCCTCCAAGGTTCTCACTATGGAAGACCTGGGAATGGGTCAGGTGTTTAAACAGATCTCAGATACTCCCCGTGGCTTGGTACTGGTGACCGGGCCCACGGGTTCCGGTAAGTCCACCACCCTGGCGGCGATGATGGACTACATCAACGACAATAAATACGAGCATATCCTCACCATCGAGGACCCGATCGAATTTGTGCACGAATCCAAGAAGTGCCTGGTGAACCAGCGTGAGGTGCACCGGGATACCCACGGCTTTGCCGAAGCGCTGCGCTCTGCACTGCGTGAAGACCCGGATATCATTCTCGTGGGTGAGATGCGGGACCTGGAGACCATTCGCCTGGCGCTGACTGCGGCAGAGACCGGTCACTTGGTATTCGGCACCCTGCACACCACTTCCGCCGCCAAAACCATTGACCGTGTGGTGGATGTATTCCCGGCGCAGGAGAAAGCCATGGTGCGTTCAATGCTGTCGGAATCCCTGCAGGCCGTTATCTCCCAGACGCTAATGAAGAAAAACGGCGGTGGCCGGGTCGCTGCCCACGAAATTATGCGCGGTACCCCAGCCATCCGTAACCTGATCCGCGAAGACAAAATCGCGCAGATGTACTCGGCCATCCAGACCGGAGCCAGCGTCGGCATGCAGACCATGGACCAATGCCTGGAAGACCTGGTGGCACGCCGCATCATCAGCCGCGAAGTGGCTCGCGAAAAAGCCAAGATGCCGGAGAACTTCTAAACGGCCAAAACCCGCCCCCAATCTGGGGAAGAAAAGTCGAGATAAAACGCGGTAATCACCATGGATATTGAAAGACTTCTACAACTGGTTGTAGAGAAGGGCGCTTCGGATTTATTTATCACGGCGGGCGTCCCGCCCTCCATCAAACTGCACGGCCGAGTTGTGCCCTGTAGCAGCACCGCGCTCACGCCAGAGAAAGCGCGCGAGCTGGTGGTGGGAACCATGAACGAGAAACAGCGGCGCGAGTTTGCCGAGCAAAAGGAATTGAACTTCGCGATTGCAGTGCGCAACGTGGGGCGTTTCCGGGTATCGGCCTTCTTCCAGCGCAATCTGGTGGGTATGGTGCTGCGTCGCATCGAAACCAAAATCCCCACTATCGATGGACTCGGACTACCCGACGTACTCAAAGACCTGGCCATGACCAAACGCGGGCTGATTATTTTTGTGGGCGCCACCGGTACCGGTAAGTCCACATCCCTCGCCTCCATGATCGGCCACCGCAATGAGAACACCAAGGGCCATATCATCACCATTGAGGACCCGATCGAATTTATCCACCAGCATCGCGGCTGTATTGTGACCCAGCGCGAAGTGGGCCTGGATACCGAGTCTTTTGATGTAGCCCTGAAAAACACTCTGCGTCAGGCACCAGATGTTATTCTGATCGGTGAGGTCCGCTCCCGCGAAACCATGGACCACGCCATCGCTTTCGCCGAGACCGGCCATTTGTGTCTGTGCACCCTCCACGCCAACAATGCTAACCAGGCCCTCGATCGGATCATTCATTTCTTCCCGGCAGACCGCCACAAACAGTTGTTTATGGACCTGTCCCTCAACCTGAAGGCGATGGTGGCCCAGCAGCTGGTACCGACCCCCGATGGCGATGGCCGCCGTGCCTGCCTTGAGATCATGATCAATACCCCGCTGATGTCGGACCTGATCCGCAAAGGCGAAGTGGATAAGATCAAGGAGTTGATGAAGCGCTCTGGTGAGCAGGGAATGCAGACCTTCGACCAGGCACTCTACGAGCTCTACGATGGGGGAGAAATTACCTATGAGGATGCCCTCTCCCACGCCGACTCCGCCAATGATTTGCGCCTGATGATTAAGCTCAAATCCGAATCCGATGCCGAGTACTTAAATAGTGCCGCTGGCGAGTTGAGTCTACAAAATGATTCAGAGTACGGAGACGGTGGTCCTCAGCTCTACTAGCCCCCGATCCAGCCAGATCAAAACCGTTTACAGACATATCAAAGGTCCCCAGCCTGTAAACGGTTTTCCCCCGGTATAATCCGCTGCGGATATTTCCGCGATGCAAAAGCTGATCCCGCCCAATGATTGAATGATCTCGCGGGCTCTTTTCTGCAGCATTTTTATTGGAAGAAAATAGCCTTTCAATAATCCTCTATTCTCCTGCGCAATATCCCGTTAAAAGAGTGACCAATCAATATGAATTAAAAAGTCGCCTTGATCACTGGTGGCAACCGGGGCATTGGTGCCGCGACAGCCAAATTACTTGCCCACAGGGGGTACCAGATTGCCATTAGCTACCGGCAGCGCAAGCAGCAAGCGGAAGAACTGATCGTCGAACTTCGATCTTTTGGTGTTTTAGCAATAGCCGTTCACGCCGATGTCTCCTCAGAGAAAGATATTGTTCAGCTATTCAATACGGTCTACGAGCAACTAGGCCCAATTAGCTGCCTGGTTAACAACGCGGCAATCATTAAACCGCAAATGCGCGTCGAAACGATGGACGCTGAGCGCATCAATGAAATCCTGCGTACCAACATCACCGGCACCCTGCTCTGCTGCCGGGAAGCAATCAAAAGAATGTCTATCAAAAATGGGGGCACTGGAGGAACCATCGTGAATATTTCCTCTGCTGCCAGCCGTTCGGGATCACCTAACGAGTACATCGACTATGCAGCGAGTAAGGGCGCTGTCGATACGCTGACCATCGGGCTCAGCCAGGAAGTTGCCGATGAAGGGATTCGCGTAAATGGTGTTAGGCCTGGCTTTATTTATACAGAAATGCACGCTGATGGTGGCGAAGCAGACAGAATTGAGCGAGTAAAGTCTGCGATTCCACTCAAGCGTGGGGGACGAGCAGAGGAAGTGGCTAAAGCTGTGGCTTGGCTACTCGGTGATGAATCCACCTTTACTACCGGTTCATTTATTGACGTTGCAGGCGGGAAGTAGGACCAAAAAATATGTTAGAAGCACTCTTTTCACTAATTGCAGCAACCGCTCTATTGCTCGGCTCCCCTGGTCCAGCACCACTTGCCCTGGCCGCATCGGGAGCGACATTTGGAGTGAGAAAAAGCGGCGGTTTCCTTATCGGCATCCTGCTCGGCCTGAGTGTCGCCATTGTCGGGGCAACCGCCGGCATCGCCGCACTGCTGGCAGCCTGGCCAGAAGCGCGCTTGGCGGTTCAGCTTTGCGGTGCCTTATATATTGGCTATATCGCGATCAAAATTGCCACGGCCCCGGTACTGGAGCAGGGCGCATCGGCGGAAGCTCAGCCTCCGTCGCTGTTGGATGGGTTTATTTTTAACTTATTGAACCCCAAGGCTTATGCCGCCTTCCTTGCCATATTCTCCCAATTCTTACTACCGATTGAAGAGAGTGGCCTGAGCTATTTAGCCACAGGGTTGGTCTGTTTACTGGTAGCCACTGCGGTGGATTTTATCTGGTTGTGCTTAGGAGGAAGCCTGCGGCCGGTTTTTCATAAACCCAGGCAGGCGCGAATAATCAGGGTATGTTTTGCGGTATTAATGGTGGCAGCCGTACTCGCTGTTTTTATCCGCGGAAGCATTTAAGCTCTAACACATCTCTGCAATCAATCCTTTTACCGAATGCAGCATGCGCCGGCTCACCAGCGGCGCTGCTGTTACGCCATCCAGCTCTACCCGGTAATTTGTACCGTCCCTGCGCAACCCAACAATATATTGCACAGCCACCAGTGCGCTGCGGTGAATACGCACGAAACGCTGTCCAAACTCACTTTCAAGCTCTTTTAGAGACTCATCCAGAATGGTCTCTCCAGCGGAGTGATGGGCTACAACATACTTGCTGTCCGCAACCAGACAGCGGATAGAATCTACATCCAGCAGCTCCACCCCCAGGCGGCTTATCGCCTTAATGCGGCTGCGGCCACTGGGCTCCTCCAGATCCTGCTTGGTTAACAACTGCTGCTGCAGCTTACTCAGACGCTGCGCTTTGGAAACTGCCTCGCGCAGCTGTTCGACATTCACAGGTTTTAATAGATAACCAACCGCTGAGGTGGCAAAAGCGGGCAAAGCAAACTCATCGTGAGCAGTGCAGAAAATTATTGCCGGCGGACACACGAAGCTGGATAACTGCTGAGCCAATTCCAGGCCGCTACCACCGGGCATTTCAATATCCAATAGCACAAGGTCCGGGTCGAGTTCGCGGATCTGTGATAATCCAACTTCAATATCTGCCACTTCTCCCACAGCAATACAATTATCAATCTTCTCCAACTGCCGGTGCAGACGGGCACGAGCCAAAGGCTCGTCATCAATAATCAGTACGCGCAATTGGGTCACTCCATCACCTCGATAGTTTTCTTGGATTTTATGGTGGTCTCTGTTTCCCGCCGGTCCACTTCCCGGGGAGATAAGGGTAGCTGTAGTATGACCCGGTACCGGCCCTCCTCCCGACGGGCGGTAAATTTGAAGCGATCGCCGTAGTAGGCGGTGAGACGCTGGCGAATATTCTCTGTCGCCATGCCATTACCAGTCTTCGCAGGAACTGCACTATCCTGTGGCAATGGGTTTTCAATAACAACTTTGAACATGCCCCCCTCTTGCGAGAGTTGTACACTGATCTCTCCGCCTGCCCGCAACTGTGCCACACCGTGTAACACCGCATTCTCCAATAGGGGTTGAAGCAACATACTGGGCAGCTGAACCTTATCCAGGCCCGTGTCTAGCCGCCAACTCTGGCGCAAACGCTCCCCCAGACGCAGGGCTTCAATCTCCAAATAGCGTTGGGCTAGAGTAATCTCTTGCGCTAAAGACACCAGCTTTGGATCGGCGAGGCTTGCACGAAATAATGCACATAAATCCTCTACCAACCGCTCCGCGCGATCAGGATCAACAGCGATCAAACTAGCCAGGCTGTTCATACTGTTGAAAAGGAAGTGGGGGCGAATCCGGGATTGAAGTGCCTCGATTCGGGCACCGAGTTCCGCCTGCTGCTGGTTGTAGAGTTGCTGCTGAAGATAGGCGTAGCGCAATACCACCCCCGCACAAATAGCCCCAAGCAGGCAGTCGCCCGCAAACCCCCAGCTATCAAAGCTGGTCTGCAACAACACCGCGCGCAGGGAGCGCTGCACTGCCATCACCAATATGAGCACCGACAGCACTGCAATAAAACTCAAGCCGCCAGCGAGTTTGTGGGGCATTTTCGCCAGGCTCGGCCGAAGCCGGCAAAGTAGCGCGGCCGAGGGCAATATCACCCATTGGATCACCAGAGAGATCAGCCCCAGGCGCTGCCAACTGAATCCCGGTAAACCGTCCAGGGCCAGGACCAGCACCAATGCCAGCAATTCCCCCATCAACACCAGTACCGCTAGAGAGGTGACACTACAGAGGTCTGGCAGAAACGGAAGCTGCCCAGATAGCGCAGAATCCTTATTTCCTGTGCGATATTTTCGAATTTTCTGCGTTATAATGCCCGACGGCCAGGGGAATGACATGCAGTTGTTATTCTTGATTGTCCCAAAGTTCCAAGCGCAAGATATCACCAAGCTCCCCAGCCTTTCATCTCACTGCAGCCAGGAAAACCATGAGTAACGAAAAATCCCCCTCCGAGTCCGCCAACAATCCTGCCGCCAAACTCTGGGGCGGCCGCTTTAGTGAAGCCACCGATGCCTTTGTCGAGCGATTTACCGCCTCGGTGACTTTTGACCAGCGCATGGCCATGGAAGACATCCAGGGATCACTTGCCCACGCGCAGATGTTGTCAGAAGTGGGGGTATTAAGTGCTGATGAATATCACAAGATAGCCGACGGCCTGAAAGGCATCGCCGAAGAGATAAAAGCGGGAGAATTTCCCTGGTCTGTGCAGCTCGAAGATGTCCATATGAATATCGAAGCGCGCCTGACCCAACGCATTGGTGCCACTGGAAAGAAACTGCATACCGGCCGCTCGCGCAACGACCAGGTGGCGACCGACATCCGCCTGTGGCTGCGTGGGCGCATCGATCTGATTGCTGCCGAACTGACCCGCCTGCAAAATGGCTTGGTCGATTTAGCCGAGCGCGAAGCCGATACCATTATGCCCGGCTTTACTCACTTACAGAGCGCGCAACCAGTGACCTTTGGCCACCACTTACTGGCCTGGAATGCCATGCTGAGCCGGGATTTCGAGCGCCTCATGGATTGCCGCAAACGGGTTAACCGCTCGCCGTTGGGAGCCGCAGCACTGGCCGGCACCAGCTATCCGATCAATCGCGCACGCACAGCGGAGTTGCTGGGCTTCGATGCCCCCACAGAAAACTCCCTCGACTCCGTCAGCGACCGGGATTTCGCTATCGAATTTTGTGCTTTCGCCGCGCTGCTGCTCACCCATCTATCCCGGGCCAGTGAGGAACTGGTGCTGTGGACTTCCAGCCAGTTCGACTTTATTGACCTGCCCGATCGCTTCTGCACCGGCTCCTCAATTATGCCGCAAAAGAAAAACCCCGATGTTCCGGAGCTGGTGCGCGGAAAAACCGGCCGGGTTAACGGCCACCTGATTGCGCTGCTCACACTGATGAAGAGCCAACCGCTGGCCTACAACAAGGACAACCAGGAAGATAAAGAGCCGCTATTCGATGCCGCCGATACCGCACTGGATTGTCTGCGCGCGTTTGCCGATATGGCGCCAGCACTGAAGGCAAAAAAAGAAAATATGCTGGAAGCTGCGGCCAAGGGCTTCTCCACCGCAACGGATCTGGCCGATTACCTGGTACGCAAAGGAGTGGCCTTCCGCGATGCTCACGAGATTGTCGGGCAGTCCGTATCCTTTGCTATTGAACAGGATAAAGACTTATCCGAGCTCAGCCTGGCCCAACTACAACAGTTCTCAACAGAAATTGGCGAAGATGTATTTGAGGTACTGACTTTAGAGGGCTCGGTTGCAGCTCGCGATCATATTGGCGGTACCGCACCAAACCAAGTGCGCGCGGCCTGTAAGCGCGCACGGGAAGAGATTTCGCAGCGCGCTTAAGCGCTGCTGTTTAAGCGGATAATTCGAGGGAAACCTGTTCGCCTTGCTGCTCGCTCAATACGCGGTCGAGTAAAGTCGGCAGGTCCTCACCGGTCGTGGTGCACTTCCAACCGGGGTTTTCAAAAGAAAGGTGGTAGCCACCGGATTTGGCCGCGACCCACAACTCCCGGTTGGCGGACTGGCGCGAGAGAATTACCTGGCTGCCATTGTCTTCCAGGGTCAGGGTCAGTACCGCATCACTGCGTTCGTAGTCAATATCCCAATCGCAGTGATCGAGTGCATCCTCAATACCGATTAGAGTCTGCTCCACAGCCGCATCATATTCCGCTTGGCTCATCTTTGGTTACTTCTGTTACCGTGTAATGTGTTGAATCAGGTGGGCCGCTATACTATCAGGCTTTTGCCGGTTGCCGCTGCGAATCTCCGACTCTCAGGATGTTATCGATGCTCAAAAAACGACTCTCTCTATTAACCATCACCATCGGTGCCACCGCACTGTTACTGGGCTGTGGCCAAAAAGGTCCTCTCTATCTTCCACAGGACCCCGCCATGCCCGCCTCCAATATTCCAGGTGGCCCGCCGGAGACAGTACCCACCAGTGGTGCAGCACAACCCGGCGAGCCCGGCTCTGCAGCAGAGCAAGCGGTGGAAACCGTTGATGAAATTGAATCTGAAGACGGCTATGGGCCCGACTTTGATATCGATGACACCATTGAGACCGGCCCGACTATCGAAGTCGACGACGAATCGGGCACAGCGGATGACTCCAATGTCGAGGAAGATTTAGAAGAGTAAGAACCGGTCATATGAGAGAGTTTAGTTATCGCGACGGTAGCCTGTGGGCTGAGCAGGTTTCACTGGAACAAATAGCTGAGAATTTCGGCACCCCCACTTATGTCTACAGCCGCGCGCACTTTGAACGGCAATATCGGGATTACGCCGAGGCCCTCGGCAATCGTCCCGGCCTAATCTGCTACGCAGTGAAAGCCAACAGTAACCTGGGCATTCTGTCAGTGCTGGCACAGCTGGGGGCGGGCTTTGATATTGTTTCCGGCGGGGAACTTGAGCGAGTGCTGCTCGCCGGCGGCAACCCATCGCGAATCGTATTTTCCGGAGTGGGTAAAACCTCAGAGGAAATGCGGCGCGCTCTGGAGGTTGGAGTGCACTGCTTCAATATTGAATCAGAAGCGGAAATTGACCGCCTTGAGCGCGTGGCCGCAGAGTGTGGCAAGACCGCCCCAATTTCCATCAGGGTCAATCCCGATGTGGATGCACAAACCCACCCCTATATTTCTACCGGTCTCAAAGAAAATAAATTTGGCATCGCCATAGACAAGGCGATCGAGGTTTATCAGCACGCGGCGGATTCCGAGCACCTGAAAATTACCGGTGTGGATTGCCATATCGGTTCCCAGCTCACCGAAGTCGCCCCCTTCCTGGATGCACTCGATCGCCTGCTGGTCCTTATCGATCAGCTCGCCGAGCTGGGAATTACTCTGGAACACCTGGATCTGGGCGGAGGCCTCGGAGTGCGCTATCGGGGTGAGGAACCACCCCCTGTCGGGGATTACCTGGCGGAGGTCCACAAGCGTATCGGCGAACGCAATTTATCCCTGATTCTCGAACCCGGCCGCTCCATTGCCGCCAACGGCGGCGCCCTGCTGACCCGGGTCGAATACCTGAAGCGTACCGAAGAGCACAACTTTGCTATCGTCGATGCCGCCATGAATGACAACCTGCGTCCGGCCCTTTACCAGGCATGGCAGGATATTGTGCCAGTGACACCGGACGAGAGTGAAAGTACCCTGTGGGATATTGTTGGTCCGGTATGCGAAACGGGCGACTTCCTGGGTAAAAACCGCTCCCAATCTCTGCGAGAGGGGCAACTGTTAGCCATGTTGTCGACCGGTGCTTACGGTTTCACCATGAGTTCCAATTACAACAGCCGCTGTCGCGCTGCTGAAGTACTTGTGGATGGCGACAAAACTTACCTGGTGCGTGAGCGGGAGACTTTTGCCGACTTGGTTCGCGGTGAGACCACTGTCCCCAAAAAAGCCTGATCAGCTACTTGCATCGCAGTGGGGTCCATTTTTCAGCCCGGGCCCCAAACCGCAGCTAACGCCGCGGAAAATCAGTACGAACAGAGAAATGGAATGCGCGTTAAATTCAGCAAGATGCATGGGCTCGGCAACGATTTCGTGATGCTCGACGGCGTCAGCCAAAAAATTAAACTGACCCCGGAAAAAACTCGTCGCCTGGCAGACCGCTGCCTCGGCGTGGGCTGCGACCAGGTACTGCTGGTGGAGCCGCCCCGCACACCCGAGGCGGATTTTCGCTATCGCATATTTAACGCCGATGGCAGCGAAGTGGAAAATTGCGGCAATGGCGCCCGCTGCTTTGCCCGCTTTGTACGTGAACGCCGCCTTACCGGTAAGAAAAATATCCAAGTAGAAACTGCCGCCGGTTTACTGCACCTTAGAGTGCTGGACGGGGATCAGGTTAGTGTCGATATGGGAGCACCAGTCCTTGAGCCCCAAAAAGTACCTTTTTCCGCCGATCGCCGTGCAGAGTCCTATCCCCTGGAAGTGGACGGGGAGACCTTCACCATTGGTGCTGTATCCATGGGAAACCCCCACGCGGTTCTGCTGGTGGAAGATATCGCTTCCGCACCGGTAGAAAGACTCGGGCCCCTAATTGAACGCCACCCGCGGTTCCCACAAAAGGTCAACGCTGGCTTTCTGCAAGTGGATACACGCACCGAAGCCCGGCTCAGGGTATTTGAGCGCGGCGTTGGCGAAACTCGTGCCTGTGGTACCGGCGCCTGTGCTGCCATGGTATACGCTCGCCTGCGAAACCTGGTGGATGACAAAGTCCAAATTCAGCTCCCCGGCGGCACACTGACAATTCACTGGAGCGGACCCGGCCAGCCAGTTACTATGACCGGGCCCGCAACCACGGTTTTTCACGGGCAGATTATTCTCTAAACAATTGTCCGGGTATTTGGCAGTAAACCCGCCACAAGCGGGTACGGGATAACTCAGAGAGCAGAACGCTTCGCCACATCAGTTGTCCGATGCCCCATCCCCGTGCCAGAAAAAGCAAACACAATGGAACACACAGACGCCAATCAGCCCCCCGAAGAGATTGCCGGCGACACTCACAAGGAAACCCAGCGTGACGATAAACTGCTGGCACGGCAGGTAGCTCGCTACCTGATTCAAAACCCGGAGTTCTTTGAAGAGCGCATGGAACTGCTGGAAACCATCAAGTTGCCGCGGGAAAATGGCAAGACCGTGTCGCTGATGACCCACCAAACGAATTTGCTGCGTGAGCGCAATATCGAAATGCGCCAGCGCCTCGACCAGCTCTTGCACAACGCCCGGGACAACGACCAGTTATTTTTCAATAGCCGCCGACTTATCCTGGCACTGCTGGAAGCTGAAAATATCGGTGAAGTCACAGAAGCTCTCTATGCCAGTTTCGCCGCTGACTTCAATGTTGAGTTCACCAGCCTGACTCTGTTCGAGCCATTATCTGCTCCCCGCCAAAGCCTGGGACAAGTTCAGACCAGCACATTTTCCGATGCCGAGACGGCAATTGGCGGAATAATTCGTAACGGCCGCCCCATCTGTGGTGTTTTGCGCCAGCGGGAAAAAGAATTCCTATTTGCAGAAAAAGCGCAATATATCGCTTCAGCTGCCGTAGTTCCTTTGGGCAATCAACTTGGCACTCTAGCGGTAGGCTCTGCTGATCCCCAGTACTACCGGTCTAGCCTGGGTACTTTATTCCTATCCTATATCGGCGAAGTCCTGGAGCGCCTGCTACCGAAACTGCTCAATCGATAAAAGCTCTGAGAGGGGTTTGGCCAACTGTCACTCCTCCTGCTGGAGGAGCAACAGCGACCAGAGAGATTAGATAGGGCGGCTGCCGTATTTTGGCTGCGGTTTGCGCGGGGGGTCGGCGGTAACTTCTGGATCAACTTCACTAATCGCGCCGCCACCGGCGAGAAACTCCTCTACATCGGAACTTAACTGGCTTCTGGCACGCTGGCGAGAGGTGATACTGCGTTCTTCTGCAAATTCCTCGGAGTCCTTGCTGCGAGAGTTCTTACCCTGATCTTCATAACCATCTTTCATAGCTAAAACCCTGTAACCTTTACTCCTGTTACAGAGGGAGTACCTCTGTGCCGCCCCTTTCCCGCGGCATCTACAAAACTGACAACCACTTTCCAGTGGCGATCCCCTACCGCGTCAATAGCGGCGATTAATTTATAGGCAGTTCCCCACCCCCGTGCCAGTAACACAAGGAGGAGGCTGTAGAGTTTTTTGTTGGGAAATGAAATGGGAATATTTCAGTTAGTTATGCAGATTTTTGCGCCTGCACCGGTAGCAGGTATTTCAAGCAAAATAGATAACAAAGGTCGAAGGCGAGATAGCGGGACTTATCAGAAGTGCATATAAAGCCCCTTGCGGGGCTTATGATACTCAATCGCTACGTTATGAAAGAGTTATCAAACAGGTTACACAGCTTCGCTACCGGTTTCACCGGTACGGATACGAATGACTTCTTCGAGAGCCATGATAAAGATTTTGCCGTCACCGATTTTGCCGGTTTGCGCCGCCTTGGTGATTGCCTCAACAGCGGAGTCCACCATCTCATCATCAACAGCGAGTTCCAATTTTACTTTCGGTAGGAAGTCCACCACATATTCAGCGCCACGATAAAGTTCTGTATGGCCCTTTTGACGCCCAAAACCTTTTACCTCGGTGACGGTCATTCCTTGCACGCCCACTTCAGACAGGGCAGTGCGTACATCATCCAATTTGAAGGGCTTTACTACAGCCGTAATCAATTTCATCTTGAGTATTTCCCCTGATTCGTCCTCGTCGAGAGAACCTTACCCAGGCCACTGCCCCGCCTATGGGGCAGCACCGACACTGTTAACTTACTTGTTCATAAATTCCGGGTAAGCTTCCATTCCGCATTCGGTCAAGTCAACACCCTCTTGCTCCTCATCTTCGCTCACACGGATACCAGTGACGAGCTTGAGCAGGTACCACACTGCAAATGAACTGACGAATACCCATCCAAAGATGGTCAGTGCACCAATCAATTGCCCGCTGAAACTGGAATCATTGTTAGTCACAGGTACCAATAGCAAACCGAGCAAGCCGACAACACCGTGTACAGAGATAGCGCCCACCGGATCATCAATTTTCAGCTTATCCAGGGTGATGATAGAGAAGACCACCAACACACCGGCGATCATACCGAAGAGGGTTGCCTGCAATGCAGTCGGGGTCGATGGCTCCGCAGTAATTGCTACCAGACCAGCCAGGGCGCCATTGAGCAGCATGGTCAGATCAGCTTTACCGAACAGGATACGGGCGGTGATCAGTGCAGCAATAGCACCACCGGCAGCAGCGGTATTGGTATTCACAAAGACCATGGCGACGGAGTGCGCACTGGCAGCATCGCCCAGCTTCAGTACGGAGCCGCCATTGAAGCCAAACCAGCCCATCCACAGGATAAAGGTACCCAGGGTTGCCAACGGCAAGTTAGCACCGGGAATGGCATACACTTGGCCGTTGGGGCCGTATTTGCCTTTGCGCGCGCCCAGTAGCAGAACACCAGCAAGCGCAGCCGCTGCACCCGCCATATGCACGATACCGGAACCGGCAAAATCAGAGAAACCGAGATCGCCCAAGTTGTACAGGCCGAAAACCTCTTTGCCGCCCCAAGTCCAGGCACCTTCCAGTGGATAGATGAAACCGGTCAAAACTACTGCAAAGGCCAGGAAGCTCCACAGCTTCATACGCTCGGCAACCGCACCGGACACAATGGACATGGCGGTAGCTACAAAAACCACCTGGAAGAAAAAGTCTGAAGCTCCGGAATAAACGGAGTCACCTTCAAAACCATTTTCTGCAGAATCGCTGAGGACGCCTTCCAGACTAAACGCCTCAATACCGGACAATGCCCAGCCACCATCGTACATAATGGCGTAGCCAGTCAGCAGATACATAATGCAGGCAATCGCAAACAGGGCCACATTCTTGGTGAGAATTTCCGTAGTGTTTTTGGAACGCACCAAGCCGGCTTCCAGCATAGAAAAGCCGGCGGCCATCCACATTACCAAGGCGCCGCACATCAGAAAGTAAAAAGTATCAATTGCATACTGCAATTGAAAAATTTGGTTCTCCATATTCCTCTCCGTTCAAATCTGGATATTTATTAAAATTATGTTTTCGGTTTTTAATTAAATTGCTGCATTACCGGTTTCTCCGGTACGTATGCGCACGACCTGCTCAAGCTCTGCGACAAATATTTTTCCGTCACCGATCTTGCCACTCTGCGCGCTGGAACCAATTGCTTCGATAACCGCATCCAGTTGCGAATCTGCCACCGCTATTTGCAGCATGGTTTTCGGAAGAAAATCCACCACATACTCTGCACCACGATACAATTCCGTATGCCCTTTTTGGCGACCAAAGCCCTTCACTTCAGTAACCGTTACACCATTAACCCCCGACTCCCGCAGGGCATCTCTCACAGCATCCAGCTTGAAGGGTTTAATGATTGCAGTGATTAATTTCATGGTATTCCCCTAAAGAAAAACGGGCCCTCGTATTAGCGAAGGCCCTTTTGTATTACCAGGTATAAGTCGCGCCAGCGAGCAATGTAGGTTCGCACCAGTCGGTCTCGTAGCACTCTTTATCGCTGACATCAGTGCCCACGAAAGAAGCGCTCAGGCTCAAGCCACCAAATTCTTTACTGAGGGAAACGGAGTAATCGATATAGGAATCAGATCCATCGAGAAAACCTTCTTCTTCAAAAAGGTTTAATCCCAGGTGTAGATCGAGAGAAAGATCTGAGGGAAGAGCGAAACTATATTCCGCATAAGGGTAATAAAACTCACCGGTATCCGCCCAATAATCATCGGAATAGGCAAACCCCAACGTTAAATCTGAAAAACTCAGGCTGCCGTATATTTCCTGATAATCTTCATCTTCACTTCCGCCGTGATAGGCGTAATAAATGTAGCCAACATCAAAGCTAACGCTGTCATTGATATCCGCACTGTAACCGCCGTAAAAATCCTGTTCGTAGTCGGTTTGATCAGTGTCGTAATCAAAATCCACTTGGGATGCCCAGGTACCAATATAAATGCCGTTTCCAAAATCGACATCGACACCACCCTGTAATGCGGGGCCTCCATCAGTCTGGCTAATACCACGGAATCTATAGTCAGAAACAAGACCCACATTGGCACTAATGCTGGGACCGCCCTCGGCAGCCATCGATAAATTTGCAGCGCCCAGTGCGAGAACGGCACCGGTGACGAGAGTGGCAACTTTATACATTTTATTTTCCACTTTAATCCTCCAAGGCTTTTGAAGCTGTTTTTTCGAGTGCTTTTATGGCGCCGCCTGCAATCAGTCCTTCACTGTCGGGTGTGACAGAGGGTCGCTTGCGTCTCGTGAACTGCTACTTTCCCAGACTCCCAATGATCGTTAATGGGACACCTGCACAGATTGTTTGCAGACTTGATGCCAACACTGCAACCGCAAGCAAAATCAATAAGTTAGGAGTAATTGAATTAGTAAAATTCGTACGAATAGAAACTCGGAGGCAAAGTGCTGCACCAACATGGAACTGCCTTTCTTCCTTTGCACTGAAGTGGGGAGGTAAAGATTAAGGTGCGCTCAGAACGGTGCGCTGTTAGGCTGCTTTTTCCAAAAAATGCACTGGGTTACAATCCCGTGCTATTCATATCCATCTTATTTAGCGAGGAAATGCCCGTGGCAGCAGATAAACTGCAACAGCTGCTGAAAGAGCTACAACAACAGGGCGCCGTGGTGACCAGTGACTTGCGCAGTGCTCTGGAAGTATCACTGGATAAATTGCCATTGGTCTCCCAGCGTGAGTTCGACACTCAGGTGGAGATACTGCGCCGGACCCGGGAAAAGCTGGCACGACTCGAGGATAAGGTCGAAATGCTGGAGCAGGCCCTGGCGCAGAGAGACAGCGCCGCCAAGGACTAAGCCCAGGGAGCCACTTCAAGGATGAAATCGTGAGCCTCTCAGTCACCTACTCCCGAGCTCAGCTCGGGGTCTCTGCACCTCTGGTTACCGTAGAAACCCACCTGGCAAATGGACTCCCTGCTTTTCATATTGTGGGTTTACCGGAAGCGGCGGTGCGGGAGAGCCGCGACCGTGTGCGCAGCGCCCTAATCAACAGCCATTTCGACTTCCCCCAGCGCCGTATTACCGTCAACCTCGCCCCCGCCGACTTACCCAAGGAAGGTGGCCGCTACGATCTGGCCATCGCCATCGGTATTCTCAGTGCCTCGGGACAGGTTCCCACCGAAGCTCTGGAACGCTATGAATTTATTGGCGAGCTAGCACTCACCGGCGCCTTGCGGGAAGTAAGTGGTAGCTTACCGGCAGCCGTGGCCTGCACCAATGAAGACCGTAAACTCGTTGTGCCTACCGAGAACGGTGCGGAAGCCGCGCTGGCAACCGGCGAAGTCAGCATTGCCAACTCCCTACTGGAAGTTTGCGCCGAACTTCATGGGCGTGAATCTATGCCCAAAGCTGTTGCAGAGCCTATTGCCGAAGCGCACCTGTGCGCAGACTTGGCCGATGTGCGCGGCCAACTAAAAGCCCGCCGCGCTCTCGAAGTGGCAGCAGCCGGGAGCCACAATCTGCTTTTTTACGGTCCGCCCGGCACCGGCAAAACCATGCTGGCCAGCCGCCTGCCAGGAATATTGCCCCCGCTGACAACTGAAGAGTCACTAGAGGTAGCGAGCGTTTACTCCAGCGCAGGCCTACCTCACCAGAGCCTGCGCCCTTTCAGGGCCCCACACCACAGCGCCTCCCCAACAGCGCTGGTCGGTGGGGGCAGTACTCCACGGCCCGGTGAGATATCCCTCGCGCACCGGGGAGTCCTATTCCTTGATGAGATGCCCGAATTTCCCAGGCACGCTCTGGAGATACTGCGGGAACCTCTGGAGAATGGTGAAGTGCGAATCTCCCGCGCCCGAGCCCAAGTCACCTACCCCGCCCACTTTCAGCTGGTCGGGGCTATGAACCCTTGCCCTTGTGGCTATTTAGGCGAACCCCGCTGTCGCTGTACCCCAGACCAGATAGATCGATATCGCAACAAACTCTCTGGCCCTCTGCTGGATCGTATCGATATGCAGGTAGAGGTGGGCGCTATGAATGCTGTGCAATTACAGGACTCAGCTCCCGGAGAAACTTCCGATGCCGTGAGAGAGAGAGTTTGTGCCGCACGCCAGCAACAAATACAGCGGCAAGGTAAGACAAATAACCTGTTAAAAGGCGCAGAGCTGGAAAAGCACTGTGCCTTGGGGGAAAAGGAAAAGCACCTCTTACGACAGTCGGTGGAAAAACTGGGGCTATCCGCGCGTAGTTACCATCGGGTCCTTAAAGTAGCCCGAACCTTGGCAGACCTTGCTAATTCTGAACGTATAAGCACAACTCAAATTGCTGAAGCTTTGGCGTACCGCAATCTGGACAGGCGCCAAACGGCTACGGCATAACTTGCCTATATGAACACTTACACATCCCGAGGAATCTATACCGGTCTCGATACCTTTATTCGTAAGCTGAGGTGGATACTCAATATCAGCTCATGAAGTAATTTAAATTAGGATCCCGACTATAAGACCCCATTTCCAAAACATGGAGCACTTTACGCCCCAAATATTGTGCACCTTGTTCACGTCCCCCAACCCCATAAGGAAAGATCACATCGCTTAAAAAATTCCTCAGGTGCGCCAGATAATTAAATTGGAAAGTCCCAATATTTGGATCAAAAAATATCAAATTTTCAAGATCCAAGGCCATAGTATGCGAATGAAAACTTCGAGTGGAAATTATTCGAAATTGATTTATATCTGGCCCCTGACAGCAGTAATCACCAACCCAATTTCTAAGTCTATTGACATATTCTTTTCGGGGCATATTTCCTACGAAACCGTGAGTATTCATCCACAAATGGGCATCCTTCATCTGAGTATTCGCAGCTTTTGTGGCATTAAATAATTCTATTGCCGGTGAAAGAGCATCAGCAATAACTCTCTTATTCTGCCCGACCATAGGGCCTAGATAGTCCCTGTTTTTAATTTGCCCCTCAAGCCAATAAAGTGCTAGTGCTATACATATACCATCTCCAACTCCCCTTTTAGTGAGCACAGTGTGAATTTTACTTCCAGGGGATTGTGAAAACTCAACAACTCTAATACAACCCCGAGCTCTTGCTGCTAAGATAACTCTTTCTATAATTCTGCGAGTATCTCTTGCAGTTCTATTCATCCATAAAGGCATATTTATCCTCACCCAGTAAAAGCTTCGATCATCATTCAACAAATTGTTACAACCCAATTTGTCGACAACTTTTCGTCCGATTGCATGTACATGAATAATTAACCTTCATCCTACAGTGAGGCTTTACTGTATTTTTGATTTTTCTTGCTACTTCTCCCCCTAGTGATTTCAGTATTTTATAAACCCAGCCCGCTTAAAATAGGCCTGTATTCATTCCCATTAATCATTGCAATTATTGACATGGCGATCAGTTGACATAATCACCCAAATAGTTACCATGGTAATCATCGCTATGTAAAGGCACTATATGTATGAACAAGCATCTATTCATTATTGCCAAGATTTCCCCCAAGGCTGAATTCTTCATACAAGCCAAGCAGGCCATCCTGTCCATAGTGGCTAATACATTGGAGGAAGAGGGCTGCCTGAAGTTTGCAGTACACGAGGACGGGGAAAACTTGTTTTTATACGAGGAGTGGCGCAGTCAGGAAGATCTCGATAAGCATTACACTATGCCCTACATCACCCCGATATTCGAAGCCTATAAAGAGTGGCTAAAAGAGCCTGTGGAGATCAATAAACTGGAGAGGTTAGCTTAATATCCTTATGTTTTTTCTCAAAGAACTTCCCTCACAACAGATGGTTGAGGGATATTCCAAGCGATTTTCTGTAAAAGACCCCACTGCCATTCAGGGCGCCCTCACCATGATGCGGGATGCGAGCCTCCTATTGCGGGAGCTGGAGGGTTACTTTTCTGAACACGGAACCTCCCAGCTGCGCTTCCTGGTAATGATCGTTATCGACCGGGAGCCTCAAAGAGATAGTTTACTCGCTTCAGAAATCGCAGAGCGCATCGATGTTTCTCGCCCGGTAATGACACGAACCCTGAAAAGCATGGTGGAAGATGAGCTCATCGTTATGGAAGCAGACTCCAGCGATGGCAGGGCAAAATGTGTAGCACTTACTGAGAATGGAAAACAATTTCTACAGAAAATCTTGCCCGGATATTTTAAGACAATTTCTAAATTTATGGAGGAATTGAACAAATGAAGAAACCGATACTAAATGCTCTGTGCATCTGGGCATTGGTTTGCCCTATTGTTACTCTATTACTTCTAGGGATGCAGGCACTGGAATTGCAAATTGCAATTGGTTTAAAAGCGCTAATAATGACCGCTATTCTGGTCCCACTAATGTATTTCTATCTTGTGCCAAAGGTGCATCAATTTTGAGCCCGGCATTAATATGTCGAGCCATGTTTTGTAGCGCAAATATCTAGTCAGCTGGATCTTTCTCAGCTTCCAGCTTTTCACTTAATTTTTCTTCCGCTTTCTCTGCATATTGATGACAGCTTACTGATTTTTTCTGTATAGCTTTGTTTTTAAACTCCCAGCCGCTGGCAGGTGCATGAGGGGTAAGTAGTAAATCACAAGGTAAATCCCGCACACGGGCAAAGCTTGTGCGGAAGTCCTCTACGATATTGGGGTAGCGGCGGTTATCAATCAGTTGATAACCGGGCGCTGTAAGGCTATCCACATAAGCTATATCTTTAGTTTTACCATCAACTTTGTCTTCCCAGGTCCAGGCCATACTGCCTGGTGTATGGCCTGGGATAAAATGTACGCGTAGACGCAAATCCCCTAGAACCACTTGCTCGCCATCGTGCAGGATACGATCCGCCTTTATTGGAGGATATAAAAGTTCGTCGGCAAAATGAATATCATTGGCACCACCGCGAGCCATTAACACCGCTGACTCGGCATTAGTTACCACCTGTGCACCAGTTACGCGTTTTAGCTCCGCTAAGGAACCTATGTGGTCTGCATGGGCCTGACTATGCAAGATTAATTTGAGATCCGAGGGGGCGACTCCCAACCTGCGCATATTCTCCAATAAATGCTCAGCCGTCTGCTCCATGCCACCATCAATTAGAATCGATCCCTCTTTGCCTTTTAATAACAGTGAGGTAATTCCCTCGGTACCTATTTGCCACGTGTTACCTGCAATCTTTAGAGGCGCTACTGGCTGACGCCAGGATTCTGGTACCTTGTAGGTTTCCAGTTGTGGTAAGACAGCATAGTTTTCCGCTGCCGAAAAACTGGAATAAGCGGCCATCACTATTGCGGCTAATTGGATTCTTACATTCATTGATCAGTCTCAACTTTTACCGGCATCAGGAATACACCCGGGAGCTCCATTTAGTGCAGCATTATTAATCCATCCAGCAATTCTTTTAAAGACTTCTCTCCGGTGATTTACGCCGTCCCTATCTATCATATAGTGATCGTAACCGGGGTACTCCCAATAAGTCAGCTCACAACGTCCGGCTGATGCGTAGGCATCTCGTGCTGCTCGGCCGGAACTGACCGGGGCAGATTTATCTTCTGTACCCTGGATCAATAATACGGGGGCATGGCTGTTCAATAAATCGTTGACCGGTACCCGATCGACGACATCGGCCCACCAACGCATAGAGTTTCCACCCCAGACTTCCGCGCTTTCTGGGTTAGCTCCGGCATAGGCGAGTTTGGCATCTACCTCTTTAGCTACGTGGGGCGGAACCAAACTCTTTAGCACTTGAGCAAAGGATTCCCCCAATCCACTTGAAAAGACCACTGCCGCATCGGGATTTAGCCTCGGCGCCAGTCGTGCAACAAGATCACCACCCTCGGAACCGCCGAACAAAACCAGTTTACCATTCCACCAATCAGCCCCGCGCAGTTCGTCGACAATTTGCTCTACATCTACCGCACGCTGCTCAACTGTATGGTTAGCTACATACGCTTTTGAGCAATCTTTAAATTGCTCTTCCGGGCTGTCAGAGTGAGTTACACCATATTTTTCTACCAGCAAAACAGCATATCCTGTCGCTAACTCTTTAGCCTGTTGGATAGTAGTATTTTTAACAGCAGGTAAGCAGCCAGACCCCTGGGCTATCAAAAACAAGCCATACTTCCGGTTAGCCGATGGTTGCTCTAAAGACCAGTAAAGCGTTGATCCATCTGGGCGTTTACTGACTTTAAGTAGAGGTTCGGCGGACACGCCGATATGCAAAGTCGCTAGCAGAAAACCTGTTGCCGTTATAAACGCCGATTTAACACAACCCATAGCGAGAACTCCCTGCCCTCATCTGAAATTAATGGTGGGGCTATATTTGCTTGGTTATTGTTGAAGAGGGGGGGTGAACCTCATATTCACCCCCTCTCCGAACCCAAGAAAAAGTAATGGTTCCCGAGCTAACTGAAGCTAATCACATC
The DNA here is from genome assembly GCF_056311705.1 of Microbulbifer sp. ABM4_008. Classification (NCBI taxonomy): domain Bacteria; kingdom Pseudomonadati; phylum Pseudomonadota; class Gammaproteobacteria; order Cellvibrionales; family Microbulbiferaceae; genus Microbulbifer; species Microbulbifer sp. ABM4_008. The sequence continues at coordinate 4,750,900 of NZ_CM149970.1, forward strand.
AAGATTTTTTCCAATCATCAGCACTTAAGCGATAAAGGCAGTGCCGCTGCAGATGGCTTTCGCTGGGGACAAGTGGATGTTCAAAGACGAGAGAATCCCGCCGCATACCCAGCCGCTCCATCACCCGCTGGGAACGAAGGTTTTGTAGTGCAGTAAAGGAAACGACTTCGCTGAGATTCAGGGTATTAAAAGCTACATCCAAAGATGCTTGTGCAGCTTCACTGGCATAGCCTTTTCCCCAGTGGGGAAAGGCCAAGCGCCAGCCAATCTCTACCGCTGGAGTGAAGGGCAAATCTTCGGTCACATTTTTCATACCGACAAATCCGAGAAACTCGTTGGTGTCTCTCAGCTCCAAGGCCCAAAAGCCCCAGCCGTATTTCTCAATATGCGCAATACTGCGATCCACACCGGCATCACTCTGCTGTCGCGTCAGCAATGAGGGGAAGAACTCCATCACTCTTGTGTCGGCATTCATTTCGGCAAATACAGGCTTATCTTCCTCTCGCCACTGACGTAGCTGCAAGCGTTCGGTCGTGGGTTGTATTAATTCAGGCATGAAATATTCGCGCTATTCAATATTTTGTTTCTGCTGAAGATCTACAGACGGTGCGACCATAAAATCGCACTGATCCAGCCATTTTCGCTGCCCTGGGTAAGCCGCTTCCTCAAAGCCCAATTTCTGGTAGAGAGTCCGTGCCGCTAGATTAGTACGCAGGACAAATAAAGAGCACTCGATTGCATCCAGGGCTCTGGCTCCTGTTTGCGCAAGCTGTACTACCAGCGAACGCCCTAATCCGGCTCCGCGATGATTAGGCGAGACAATTAAGCGACTTAGGTGGCAGCGGCCCAGGTGTTGGTAATACTGTCCAAAAGCCAGCACGTCACCGCTGCTATCCTGAAGCGCGTAGCTGGGCAACTCCGGCCAACGACAATCCTCCAAGAAGGACCTCCCCTCGAACGGAAACCTGAAATCAGGACCACCCCACTGTTGGCACTGCTCCCTATCAGGTAGCCAGGACATCAATGTTGGGAATTGCCACTCTTCCATTGGCTTCAGTCTCAAGTTCTCCACGGCAATTCTCCTTAAAGTTACTTGCGACTCTTTGCCAGCCATCTATCTAACTGATCGGCAAAAGCTTTGCGGTCCGCCTGGCTAAGGGCCGGTGGTCCGCCGGTATGCACGCCGCTGGAGCGCAGAGTATCCATAAAGTCCCGCATATTCAGACGCGCGCGGATATTGGCTTTGGTATAGCGCTCCCCACGGGGATTAAGGGCTTCAGCACCCTTGTCGATCACCTCTGCTGCCAGGGGGATATCGCTGGTAATAATCAGATCCCCCGCCTCGCAGCGCTGCACTATCTCGTTATCCGCCACATCAAAACCCGCTGTCACTTGCACGGAGCGAATATAGCGCGACGGCGGCACCCGCACCGCTTGGTTGGCCACCAAAGTCAGTTCTGTGGCTGTGCGCTCAGCAGCGCGAAACAGGATTTCCTTGATGGCGACCGGGCAGGCGTCGGCATCGACCCAGAGTTTTGTCATGGCTATACAACCTTATCGAGCGTATCGGGCGGTGCGCCCTCATCGCATTTCTTGCAATTGAGTTGGAAACCCAGCATAGACTCGCGCCCTTGTTCAGTGATCACCCAGGGCCGGTTGGTCCAAGGAGGATTGTGGCGTACATGTTGGAAGTGGCCACAGGCGAGCTCCGCCACCCAGTGATTCTCTTCATCCAGGTGGTAGCCGGCGATGGGTTGTTGCATGGGGTTACACAAGCAGGGAATAAGGCGCAGTTATAGCCAATCCCAAGGGCAAAGTATACGTGTGGCCGGTGGTTCGCACTGGTACTGGGATGATTCGAGCCAAGACTGCTAGAATCTCCCGCTTTTCCGCGACGCGAAGATGCAGCCCCATCTATGACCCAGCTCAACCCCCGCCAATCCGAAGCCGTGAAGTATGTCGATGGCCCCTGCCTGGTACTGGCCGGCGCCGGCTCCGGCAAGACCAGCGTAATCACCCGCAAGATCGCCTACCTGATCGAGCAGTGTGGCTACGCCGCACGCAATATCGCCGCCCTCACCTTCACCAACAAGGCGGCACGGGAGATGAAAGAGCGGGTCAGCAAACTGCTGGCAGGCCCGGATGGCAAGCGGTCCAAGGCGAGTCACGGTCTCACTGTATCCACCTTTCACAACCTTGGGCTGAATATCCTGCGTAAGGAATACCGCGCCGCCGGCTTTAAGCCCGGTTTCTCCATCTTCGATGCGGAAGACGCCCGCGCCCTGATCAAGGAGCTGATGCTCAGGGATGGCGACCTGGATACAGACCTGTTGGATCGAGTACAGAACCAGATCTCCAATTGGAAGAACGATATGCTCACCCCGCGCCGTGCCCTGGAGCAGGCACAGAGCCCCGGTGAGCAGGCCATCGCGGTTGCCTACGATCGCTACTGTGAAGCCCTCAAGGCCTACAATGCCGTCGACTTCGACGACCTGATCCTGCTGCCGGTGCAGTTGTTCGACAAAGATCCAGAGTTGCTGCAACGCTGGCGCAAAAAGATTCGCTACCTGCTGGTGGACGAATATCAGGACACCAACAACTCCCAGTACCTGCTGGTGAAGCTGCTGGTGGGCGGGCGTGGCGGCCTCACAGTGGTGGGAGACGATGACCAGTCTATCTACGCCTGGCGCGGCGCGCGCCCGGAGAATATGAGTGCGCTGAAGACCGACTTCCCCAATCTGCGTCTGATCAAACTGGAGCAGAACTACCGCTCCACCAGCCGCATCCTCAAAGTGGCCAACCACCTGATCGCCCACAATCCTCACGAATTCGACAAAGCATTATGGTCCGATCGCGGTCTGGGTGAGGAGATCCGCGTGCTCAAAGTGGCCAATGAAAACGAGGAAGCGGAGCGGGTCGCCAACGAGATTTTTCTGCAAAAGAGCCGTCGCGGCTGCAAGTTTATGGATTTTGCCGTGCTCTATCGCGGCAACCACCAAGCGCGCCTGATCGAAATGAAATTGCAGGAGCACCAGGTTCCCTACCAGATGTCCGGCGGTACTTCCTTCTTCGCCCGCGCCGAAATCAAGGACGTGATGGCCTATCTGCGCCTGTTGGTAAACCCGGATGATGACAACGCATTCCTGCGCATTATCAATACCCCGCGTCGCCAAATAGGTACCAGCAGCCTGGAAGCCTTGGGCAACTACGCCAAGGGCCGCGAGATCTCCATGTTCAAAGCCTGCTCGGAATTGGGCTTTAAGGAGCATATCAACGAGCAGGGCTACGAACGCCTGAATCGCTTTGCCCTGTGGCTCGAAGGGGTACAGCGCAACTGTCGCGATACCACTGCCAATGGCGCCCTGCGCGAGATGCTGGAAGATATCGACTACGCCGGCTGGCTATCGCAAAACGCCAGCAGCGAGAAAGTGGCCGAGAAGCGCATGGAGAATGTGTATTGGCTGTTGGAAAGCCTCAACAAAATTATGGAGGGCACCGACGACGAGCTGGAGCAGGATATTCGCCTGGAACAGGCCATCTCCAAACTGATCCTGCGGGATATGCTGGAGCGCCAGGAAGAAGAGGAAGCCACCGATAAGGTCAGCCTTATGACCCTGCACGCCGCCAAGGGCCTGGAATTCCCCCACGTGTTTATGATCGGTATGGAAGAGAACTTACTTCCCCACCGCAACAGTATTGAAGACGACAACATCGAAGAGGAGCGCCGCCTCACCTACGTGGGTATCACTCGCGCCCAGCGCACCCTCACCATGACTTTGGCAGGCAAGCGCAAACAGTTCGGCGAAACCCAGGACACAACACCCAGCCGCTTTATTGACGAATTGCCGGAAGAAGATGTGTTGTTGGAAGGATTTGGTAAGGCGACGCCGGAGCAGAATCAGGCGAAGGGAGAGGAAACTTTAGGGTCTTTGCTGAGTATGTTTGATTGAGGCTGCAAATGCAGCCTCAATTTCGATGGCTCAAAGTACTATTGGGAAATAATCACCATTGAGCCCGTTTGTTCATCGATTTCCACTACACTATTCGGAATAGTTGTTATTCCAAACAAACGGTCTTCATACTTAGCGAAACCTAATATCCTAATCGATGCATCAGTTCCGGCATATGGCTTCTTCACTAGCTGCTTAGTGCTCAAGTTAAATTCAAAATACCCCGAATATTCATCTCTAGGGATAAGCAATAACCGCTCTGTGTCTTTATCTAAGAAAATACGATTGATAGATGGAACATCTGACCACTGATCCTCACTGGTTAGAATTTCCCTATCACCTGTACTTAAGTCAACTCCATATAAAGTTGTAATTGCTCCAGTTTGGTATCCTAAAGCATAAACAATTCCCGCTTCAAAATCTGTTTCAATATCACTTAGCCCATTCCAACCAGGACCAGAACCTGCACCCAGAAATTCACTAGATAAGATAGATTTTGTGCCAGTATTAACATCAACTTTGAGCAAATAATCCATATCATTAATAACGACAGCCGTTACGCCTGCAGGATCAACATCAATCGCATTTGATAACTCAATTACATTGCAACATCCAACGTCTGAACTAATAAAAATTTTTCTATCCCCAGTTGTAGCATCAACTTCTTTGAACGAATCATCGCCGTAATCAGCCACAAAAATTCTGCCACCATCTGTGATAGATATATCCCTCAAGTTAGAAAATTCAGGACCAGACCCCGTGTTCGGCCCAGAAAGTATTTCTCGATCTCCACTATCAACATCAATAGAAAGTAATTTCCCACCAAAATCAGACCAAACCGAAGAGGCAAGAACAACCAAGCGGTTTAAATTTGTATCGTATTTAATATTTTTATCAACACTACTACCCGAAATAGCTGGTCCCTGGCCACGAAATCCAGAAGACACTTGCTCAAGTGACTTTTCCTCTAAGTCAATACGATACAAATGGCTAGAACTATGGGATAGCACATATGCAAAACCATTATCTTGATCAACTTGCAAGCTAGAAAATAGGAAATCTGCGGAAACATCTTCTGCTTCTACTAGGTCAAAAACTTTCTCGATTTCCTGGCGAGATAAATCAAAGCTATATAGATTTTCAGCTCCCTCAGAAGATAGTTCTGACTTAGCTATTAGGTACAATCTTGATTCTCTAGGATCGGAGTCAACCGTTATAATCTCCGTGATCTTCTCATCAGACTCGTACAAGTCTGCAATCACCGTACGGTTTCCAGTATCCTCATTTACTTGAATTAAGTCAGAACCCGAAACTGCATAAATTGCCTGATCACTTACCACAACCAATGCATCAGGGTTTAAATCAGGGCCAGTACCTCTGTCGAAGCTAGATACAGTTTCTGAAATTCCTGTACTTGGATCAAACGAGTTTATACGACCATCTGCCCAGTAAAGCTTTCCAGATTGCTGATCAACATCAAGAGCATATGTAGAGGGTCCTCCAGCATCAAACTGTTGCACTACCTCTCCAGTCTGCGGGGAAAATTCAACTAAATTATCGTTAGCCATTCCATATAATCTCCCCCTCTCCGGATCAAATACCAAGTGAGTAATCACCAAATCTAAATTAGGATACAATTCAAATTCAAATTCAGTGTTATCTATTTTGGTAAGCCTTGGCCCTGCGAATAAATTGCCACCGTTTATATCAATAGATAAAGCACGAAATGCTCGCTGAGAATTCCCCTGATGTGCATTAACAACTAGAGAGTCCAACTCTGTTTCATTGCCATCAACATCAACTACTGTCACTGAAAATTCTGTATTTTTTTCAGTGATAGATACTGGTAATTGCCAATTTTGAAAGTCATCAGATGTTTCCGCAAGTACTCCATTTACATATACAGCCTCAACACCCCGATTATCTGTAGCAGTTCCACGAATTATTAATAATGGCTCATATACCCATGTATCTTGTAATTTTGGAAATTCAATTTTTGCACTAGGGGCAACCTCATCCGCTCGGGTAGTGACCTCAAAACTATCACTGACACCACCTATTGTTAGCTCTGCGGACGTCTCTGCGCTCAAATCAGACGATGATAAAATACGAACCCGAAATTCATCTTCAGGGGAGATTTTTCCTGCTGCAGCCGTAAACCCTCCATTATTAATTGAATACTCCCCGCCCTCTATTTCAATTGAAGTTTCGCTATTAATACCCTCAACAACGATCGCCTCTGAAACAACAAGCGTATTTGTTTTAGCATTAGCAACATCTACAAAGGAGAATGCATCAGGTGTCGTGTCGGAGACTTCAATCTTAGTGTCTGAGTCACCACTTCCCCCACCTCCACCACAGGCAGTCAAAAAAGATGAAATAATGATAAATGAAAGAAGCTTCCCCAACTTCATGCCCAATATCCTTGTGTTGTCATATAAATCTATTTTTCGAGCAAGCGCGGATAATACAGAATTTTCAAAGTAGGAGGGATGTAATGCCTGATTACGGCTTATTACGTATTTGATTAGAAGATATCCAGTAAAAAGTTTTACATATAGTCAGTTTAGGCAGAAAAGTAATTTGCCCTTGCATGACACTCAATACAAAAGAAAAACTCTGGAATTAATTAAAATCCCAAACCGTATAATCAATTGATTGAAAATGTACTTTTACCGAAGAGAAACAAAAAAGGCCGCTCAATGAGCGGCCTTTTTCCAATAGTGAAACAGCTTACTTGCTGTTATCCACCATGTAATTCACAGCAGCTTTGATCTCGTCATCGCTACAGTCCATACACAGGCCTTTGGCCGGCATGGCATTGATACCGTTAATGGCATTGTTATAAAGAGTGTCCATGCCCTTGGCAATACGGGGCGCCCAAGCTGCGGCATCACCAAATTTTGGCGCACCTGCAACACCCATTGCGTGACAGGTCTGGCAGCTTGCGTTGTAGATATCCTGACCACTGCGAGCAGCGCCGCCGCTAGCGCCCTCAGGAGCTGCCGCTACTGCTGCTGCGCACTCTTCACCTTTCATGCAGGTTTCACCTGCCGGAGCAATTCGCTCTGCGATTTCTTCATCAACAGACTGCTGGGCCACTGCCGTAGCCGCACTGACGGCCAATGCCGCCACAATACCCAAAATACGCTTCATCATATTCCCCCAAAAGGACCGAAGTGAGTTGGCCCACAAACGTTCAAAATATCGTCGCAAACTCCTACGCCGCGCATTATAAGCACTGCGCCGCCACCTGCCAAAGACTATATAAGCCAACAGAATGTCCTTTAACCCACCCCCCAGCTTCTGTATAATCCGCCTCCCATTGGCACAGATAGCCAATTAAACCGCCCGTAGCTCAGCTGGATAGAGCGTCGCCCTCCGGAGGCGAAGGTCAGAGGTTCGAATCCTCTCGGGCGGGCCATATACAAAAAAGCCCGCATAAGCGGGCTTTTTTGTATATGGCTAACTCCCAGGGTTTTGTTCGAACTCAGGTTCGACTCGGAGGCAGCAAAGCTGCCGCAGAGCAGCACCCCAAAGGGCGAAGCAAACCCTCCCCGCCTTTATTAACTTCAATCAAATTAATTTGGATATAACTTATACGAGCCCATAGCCAATACGAAAGCAGCTATAAAAAACCCTACCCCAACGGCACTCTCAAAGGCTCAATCACCACCTGCTCCCCAGCCTCTACACTGCCACTCTCTCGCGCCAAAACGATAAAGCAGTTAGCAGCAGCCAGACCGGAAAGAATATGGCTCCCCTGGGTACCAACCGGTTCTACTACCAACATCCCGTTTTCATCACTGCGATATACACCCCGCTGGAAATCGGTACGGCCGGGCTTTTTATTCAACGGTTTTAACAGTTTTGCCTGTAAGGTCTGCGGGCCAGTCCACTGATCGCCTTTCATCACACTCAGGGCGGGGACGGCCAGCTGGTAGAAAGTTACCAGGGCGGAAACCGGGTTGCCGGGTAGGCCGAAGAAGGGCGTTCCCTGTAGGAAACCAAATGCAAAAGGTTTGCCGGGCTTCATCGCCACTTTCCAGAAGCCGATCTCTCCCAGCTCTTCCAACACTTCACGGGTGTAATCCGCTTCGCCAACGGAGACTCCACCGGAGGTGATAATAGCATCGGCCTCTTCGGAAGCGCGCTGCAAGGCATTGGTAATAGCCTGTTTGTTATCGGGCAATATACCCAAATCCAAAACGTCCAGGTCCAGCTGTTCCAGGGCGGATAACAGGGCAATGCGATTGCTATCGTAGATATCGCCCTTACCCAGGGCTTCGCCAGGCTGGCGCAATTCATCGCCGGTGGAGAAAAGTGCGATTACCGGTTTACGCACTACAGTCACTGTGCCCACACCGGCAGCAGCGAGCAGGGCAATATGTGGAACGCTGATGCGCTCTCCGGCCTTAAGCAGGCTAGCTCCTTCAGCCACGTCTTCACCACAGCGGCGAACATGGTCGCCAGCGCGAACTTCACAATTTATTCGTATTGACTCCCCCTGGGCATCGACATTTTCCTGCATCACTACCGTATCTGCACCGGCGGGTACTGCGGCTCCTGTCATAATGCGCACGCAGGTGCCGGGGTTCACCACACCGTCAAAAGGTGCACCGGCAAAAGATTTGCCGATCAGTTCCAGCGGCAAGCCACTGGCCAGGTCTTCAAAGCGCAGGGCGTAACCGTCCATTGCGGAGTTGTCGCAGGGCGGTAAGTTTACTGTGGAGATAACATCCTCAGCCAATACCCGACCGGCGGCTTGTGCCAGGGGCAAAGTCTCAGTGCCACTGATTGGGCTCAGTGCCTCAAGAAGTTTTTCGCGGGCGCTTTCGATGGGCATCAGGCCCGGTTGGCTACAGCAGTCGATAGTGGGCATGGACAATATCTCTTACTTCATTCCTTTGCGGTTGGGACAAACTAGTGGCTGCGGTTTTGGGATTCCGGTCGCTTCTGATTAACCATCCACACGGCAGCTTCCACCCGGGAGCGCATGCCCAACTTTTTCAATAAGTGTTTAACGTGAACCTTTACAGTGGCATCACTGATATCCAATTCACGGGCGATTAACTTGTTACTGAGGCCATCGGCGATCAATTGCAAGATCTGGTATTCGCGACTGGTGAGCGTCGACAGGGTATCCGCACCGGAATTGTCAGGCTTGCGCAGAGCGGAAGCGAGGATCTCGGTAAGGCGCTGGCTGATAGCGAGCTTGCCGTGTGTGGCCTGGATAACCTGATCGAGAATATCTTCCGGCTCCATATCCTTGAGCAGGTAACCATCGGCACCGGCGCGGATACAGGAAACTACGTCCGCGTTGTTATCGGAAACCGTGAGTATCACGATACGTGAGGCTACATCGGCTGCACGCATTGCCCGCAGGGTATCCAGCCCGTCCATACCGCGCATATTCAGGTCCAACAGAATAAGGTCCGGCTCGTGCTGTTTGGCCAGCTCCAGCGCTTCCTCCCCGCTACTGGCCTCGGCTACCAACTCCAGGCTGGGCTCCATAGCAAACAATTGCTTGAGACCTTTACGAAACAGAGGATGGTCATCAACCATCATTACCGTGGCAGAAGAAGTCATGGGGTGTCCTGCTTCATTGCTGTAAGTTGTACTAATTCTGAACAGTGACTTTAACACAGGGCTCAGTGCCTGCGCTTACCCCCAAATGGGTAGCTATTACGCGCGGGGGCAAAGGGGTTACTTACTGTTGGTAATTGAGCAGGGATAAGCCCCGGCCCATAGTGGCCGGACGAATCATTTCGAGGAGGAGTGGCCGCCGTGTCTGACATCTACGAGTGGGCCCCAGAGGACAGCAAGTTCTGGCAGTCCAAGGGCAAAAAAATCGCAAACCGGAATTTGTGGATATCCATTCCCAGTTTGCTGTGCGGCTTCGCCGTGTGGCTCTACTGGGGCATTATTACCGTTCAAATGCTCAACCTTGGCTTCCCCATTGCCAAAGCCGATCTGTTTACCCTGATGGCAATTGCCGGCCTCACCGGCGCCACCCTTCGAATACCCAGTAGTTTCTTTATTCGATTGTTCGGTGGGCGCAACACCATTGTCTTTACCACGGCCCTATTGATGATACCTGCCCTAGGCACGGGTATCGCCTTGCAAAATCCTGAGACCCCATTGTGGGTATTCCAGTTGCTGGCTCTGCTGTCAGGTATTGGCGGTGGTAACTTCGCCTCTTCCATGTCCAATATCAGCTTCTTTTTCCCCAAGGAAAAACAAGGGTTGGCACTTGGCCTGAATGCGGGCCTGGGTAACTTCGGTGTTACCACCATGCAGATCCTGGTACCGCTGTTTATGACCTTCGGTGCCTTCGGCGCTGCCGGCGGCGATCCCATGACCCTGGTGAGCAGCTCTGGCTCCCTGATTGGCAAAGTACCAGCCGGTTCTGAAGCGTGGATTCAAAATGCTGGTTTTGTATGGCTGCTGTTCCTGATTCCACTGGCCTTTGTAGGTTGGTTCGGTATGAACAACCTGCGCACCGACGAAGTCACCCCGGATGTGGGCAGCTCTATCGGCGCGATGTTGAAGATGACCATGATGTTGGGAATCGGCCTCTTCACCGCAATCACAGGTTTGTGGCTGTTGCTTCCCGAAGCGGCTAACGGTTCAGGCTGGGGTGTGCCCAAGGAAATCGTTCTGGTACTGGTAATCGCCGCTACCGTGTTCGGCTTGAAGCTGCTGCCCGGTGAGATTAAAACCAGCTTGCAGCGTCAGTACCGTATCTTCAACAACAAGCACACCTGGGTGATGAGTGTCATTTACACCATGACCTTCGGCAGCTTTATCGGTTTCGCAGCGGCCTTCCCCCTGGCTATCAAGGTGATCTTCGGATACAGCCACGTGATGGTGGACGGGGTTATGACTCACGATACCATCAACAACAATGGCCCCAGCGCCCTGATGTACGCCTGGATGGGTCCGTTTATCGGCGCCCTGATTCGCCCGGTAGGTGGTTGGATCTCCGACCGCATCGGCGGAGCCCTGGTTACCCAAATCTGTGCAGCAATCATGGTGGGTAGTGCCCTGGGTGTGGCTTACTACATGAAGGCCGCCTACGGCTCAGCCACTCCGGAAGAGTTCTTCCTGCCCTTCTTCCTGCTGTTCCTGGTGCTGTTCGCCGCTACCGGTATCGGCAATGGCTCTACCTTCCGCACCATCGCCATGGTGTTCCCGAAAGAACAGGCAGGCCCGGTATTGGGATGGACCTCAGCAGTTGCCGCCTACGGTGCCTTCTATATCCCCAAGGTCTTCGGCGAGCAGATCAAAGCCACCACTCCGGAGTACGCTCTGGCAGGCATTGCTATCTTCTACGCGGTTTGCCTGGTAGTTAACTACTGGTTCTACCTGCGTAAAAACGGTGAATTCTACAATCCATAATTTGGTCTCACGGGCGGGGAACCGCTGTTGCGGGGAGGTTTAACCTCCCCTTTTTTATTTCACCTGAATCAATATCGGCGTTATATCCGAACCTTCAAGCAGGCTGGAAATCAGCTGTCTATCGGTATCCCTGCGATAGTAGATCGTCACTTCATCCAAGTCTTCAACGGTTGGCATCGTCGGGCATAGATGCCTGGCAATAGCCATACACATCTGCTCATAAAAATCTAAATCGTGCAGCTTATCCAGATAGATATGGCACCCTGCGATATCTTCAGCACTAATCGTATAGTTGTAACCTATGGGCGGCTGAAAATAGTAGGCCTGCACAGTAATAGACCCATCTGCATTTTCAGTGACTTCGTATTGGACAGGTCTGCCGCAGATACTCTGTTGGTACCCAACAAGATCCTCCGCAACTGAGGCAAGACTGTCATCCGTCTCAATGGTGCTCTCAATTTCACTGTAGGCTTGATGGATAGCTTCAAAGCAGCTCAAGCAAGACTTAACACCCGCTTCTTGCAGCTCTGGCAGCAGTTCTGTCGCCATATCTTCTAGCAATTGCACCAGCTTTTCTGCCGAGATAGCGTCGCGAAAATAGTAAGAGCCTTCTCTCTCAAGCGCCGACTGGAAGATTTTTAGCTTGCGCTCCGGGCAATAGAAATCGAGGTGGTAGAGAGGCTGTTCTGGATCGGAAGTGTGGTTATTCAGCTCTACCTTGCCCAAATACGGGATAAAAAAGGTAAAGGACCAGTACTCCGGGCAGTGAATAAATCGCCGGCAGTGCTCTTCGATATAACCGGGCAGATATTGAAGGTCGAAGAGATTAGCCAGATGATAGTTACCACCACCCTGGTATTCCGCTATGGAGTCATAGTTATAAAACGGGTGCTTGCCGTGGAAATCTATCTTAACTCTCTGCCCACTGGCTGCGCGGCAAGCCAAATGAAAGTACAAGGCATCGTCTTTGTAAGTAGAGCGGATAACGATAGCGTCGCCCTTTCGGCGAAGCTGATAGCGGAAAGTATCGATCCGGTAGGGCTCACAATCCTCAAGTAGCTCGGCAATTTCCAGCTCACCCGATTCCAGGCGGCTTACTCGATAGTTGTGCCCGCCTTCTTCTATGCAACGAGTAAGTACTGGGTGTAGATCCTCAATGGTCACGGCTTTCGCTACAGGTAAGCCCTCGACCTGTGCTTTTTCCCGGTAAAACTTATCGCCCTCGTTAAAGAGAGAAATTCCCAACACAACGCCCATAGGAGCACCACTAAGTTAGCTGATGTTCAAACTTAGCAAAAAAATTGCTGGGGTTTTAGGGATCGAAGCAATGCACTTTCAGAAATTGCCCTGGAACTACCTACAAACCGGCAAGACTACCGGCCTTAAACTGGGCAAAGTAGGTAGTGCCTTCACGCAGTTCTAGGCGCTCGCAGGAGAGACGGGAAATATCTGCGTAGAACACCTGATCAGCAGCGGCTAACTGTAAACGAATGCGGCCGTCGGTAAGGTTCTGCTTAGCAACTAAAGTTACCGGCAGGCAATTGAGGATACTGGACAAGCCCGGCTTCTCTACACTGAGGCTAATATCTCCAGCTTCCAGCAGAAAAGCTGCGGTATCGCCTTTGCGATAATGGCCTGCCACCCTATCTGCAAAGATAGAACCCCCCCCTAAATCCAAAGTCAGCAGACCATTGTTTAGGGATTCCACTCGCGCTTCAATCCGGCTGCGGCAGCTATCCCCTACGCCGTGGTTATCCAGGCGCTGGGCAACTTCAGGTAAAGGAAGTGGTGCTGACAAGTTGGCAGAATCCATCCATAAACAACGCTGGGCCAGCAGCTGGATTTCATCAAAGTCGTGACTGGTCCAGATTACCAGCGCCGGATATCGGGCCCAGAAATCCCGTAGGGTCGGCAATAGGCGCCGCAGTACCTGGGCGCGGTCAACCGCTGAAAGCGGCTCATCAAATAATTGCAGCGGCGCGTTGTTATAAAGCTGGCGTAATACAGCCACTCGCTGGGCTTCTCCACCAGACAATAGCTCCACCGGCTGATGGAGTAGCGGTTCAATACCAAAAGCCTCTAGCAGCCGACCACACTCTTCCTCGGACAGTGGCCTGCGGCTGTAACGGCGGGCCAGTGCCAGGTTATCCGCCACCGACTGGCCGGCAAACAAGCGGCTATCCTGAAAGCCCAAAGAAAGCGTTCTTTTGTGGGTAGCCAGGGCGCGGCGTCCGCGCTGCCAAACCGTATTGGCAAAAGTGATATTGCCACGGCAATGGCGCTGGCCAGCCAAAGCAGCCAGTAATGTGCTCTTGCCGCTGCCGGAGGGGCCGGTAAGGCCAAAAACTCCAGAGGCAGGCAGCTCTAATTGCCAGGGAGTCGTAGCGTTAAGCGGAGTCACCAGCCCTGTAACACTCAATCCGCTGGAATCAGAAGTGGTAGACGCAGTACCGAAAAGGGGTAAGGTGATTTCCATTAGCCCAGCACCCCCATTACCGGTTTAGCCTGTTCGTTGTTTGATCCGCGCGGGGCCAAACTATGCCCCAGCCAACGGGCAGCGAGTAGCAGTACCGTAGTAATTCCCATCAACATCAAAGCCAGCCGGTGCGCCGCACCGTATTCCATCGCCTCCACATGTTGATAAAGAGCGATAGAAACCACCTGGGTCTCACCGGGAATAGAGCCACCAATCATCAGCACTACCCCGAACTCACCCAGGGTATGGGCAAACGTTAAAGCGCAGGCACTCACAATAGCGGCGCGACTCGCCGGCAAAAGAACTTTTAACAGTGCCGCCCAGGGCGGTATACCCAGCGCTGCGGCAGCCTGGGTCAAACGCTGACCATTGGCATTAAACGCGGCTAGCAGCGGCTGCACCATAAACGGCAGAGAATAAATCACTGACGCAAACACCAGGCCGGTAAAGGAAAACACCAAAGGGCCATCAAAAAGTTGTGACAGCCACTGCCCGGGGGCATAGTTGGGGGAAAATAAAAGCAGTAAATAAAAACCCAACACCGTGGGTGGCAGTACCAGCGGCAGGGTAATTAATACCTCGATACCGTGGCGCCAGCGACTCTGCCATTGGCTCAATTTCCAGGCCAGGGGAACACCGATAATAAACAGGAGTAAGGTGGTTAATCCGGCCAATTTTAAAGTTAGCCACAAGGCCTGCCAGTCGGCAGTGGCGATATTCATAAGCCACTCCCTCCATCTCTACTTCGATCTTGAGTTGGCAAAACACCGTAACCCAAGTGGTATAACTGCGCCTGCACTTCCCCTGAACGCAAATAGTTAGCGAGGGATTGTGCCTCTTTAGGTCGGCGACTCTGGGTGGGAATCAGCAGCTGCTGTTCAATGGGTTTATACAAATGCTGCGGCAGCAACCAGTAGTTATCGCGGCCGGCTGCTTGCATCTGGCTGGCGGCGACAAAGCCCAACTGCGCATTGCCGGAATCCAACATTAAGTAGGCTTGGCCTGCATTGTGGGCCCGGGCCAATTGAGTTTGTTTTTTCTTCCACAAACCCAGGCTTTGCAGCGCTTGCCGGGCGGCACTGCCGAACGGCGCTACTTTCGGATCGGCTAATACAATTTTATCGGGCCAGGTTTGCAGTAACTGCTCGATATTCGATTCCGATTTTGGGTGCCAGAGGGCCAGTAAACCCAGGGCGTAAGTCTGACGACTGTTGGCCAGTGCCCCACCCTGCTTTTCCAACAGTTCGGGTCGCTCGCGATCGGCAGACAGGAATAAATCGAAGGGCGCGCGGTGCGCTATTTGTTGGTAAAGCACCCCGGAGCTGCCACTGCTGATTTGCACCACACAAGCATGGCGACGCTCAAATTCCGGCAGTACCTCTTCCAGTGCCGGGCGGAAGCTGGCCGCTACCGCCACCCGCAAGGTGCAGTTATCCGCGTTAACCGGCAGCGCGATGGCCACCAGTAAAGCGGATAGCAGCAGGCTCAGCCGGCGGACCACTTTTCCATCTCCGCAGCATCACTGGCCCGGGCTTCGACCCAGCGCTCTGAAGGCTTACCGGACTCATCCGCAACCGCTTCGCGCTTCCAGAAAGGCGCCTCCGTTTTGAGGCGATCCATGATGTATTGGCAGGCAGCAAAGGCAGCTTGACGGTGGGGGCTGGTAACACCGACAAAAACAATTTCATCGTTGATCTGCATGGGGCCAACCCGGTGGACGATAGTCACACGCCCCAGGGACCAGCGATCGCGGGCATCATTGATAATCCGTTGCAGGCTTTTTTCAGTCATGCCCGGATAGTGTTCCAGGGCCAGGCCGCAGACATCACTACCGGCATTGAAGTCCCGCACCGAACCCACAAACAGGGCGCAGGCACCATCACCACTGTTGCCTTGCAGCGCAGTATATTCAGCCGCTACGTCGAGGGGCGTTTTACAGACTTCAATACGATCAACAGCTGTCATATTGGCACCACTAACCGCCGGTAACCGGCGGGAAAAATGCAACTTCATCCCCAGCCTTCACCTGGGCTCCGGTTTCTGCCAGCTCCTGGTTCAGGGCCATACGAATATCGCCTCTTTGCAGATGCGAGCTCCAATCCGGGTGCTGTTCACATAGGGTTTTGCGCAACTCGCTGAGACTGCCGGAAAAATCCTTCAGGGTAATCTCGCCCATGCCCAATTGCTGGCGCAGACGCGCGAAAAACAGAACCTTTACCATCGCTTTACACCTCTGAAATTTTTACGCCTTGTCCGCAGCATCGCCGCGCCAGTGGCCGCGCTTACCGCCGGTTTTTTGCAGCAGGCGGGTCGGACCGATTTCCATCGCCGGGTCCACGGCTTTGCACATATCGTAAATGGTCAGCGCCGCTACCGAAGCTGCGGTTAACGCTTCCATCTCTACTCCGGTGCGCCCGGCCAGGCGGCAGAAAGCGGTGATATGCACACTGTGCTTTTCCGGCTGTAATTCGAAATCCACCGCTACTTTGGTCAACGCCAGCGGATGGCACAGGGGAATTAAATCCGAGGTTTTCTTCGCGGCCTGGATGCCGGCGATACGAGCTACAGAAAGCACATTGCCTTTTTTGTGCGCCCCTTGGCTCAGCAGTGCAAAAGCCTCTGCACTCATACTGATACTACTCTCGGCCAGGGCACTGCGGTCAGTGATGTCCTTCTCGGTAACATCCACCATGCTGGCTTCGCCGCGCTGGTTTAAATGGGTTAATTGGCTCACAAATTACCCCCGGCTCTCGCAGGGCGCGCTGGCAAAGCGCACATGGGGAATAAAGTTACAGGGCTTGTGGCGGGCATCCAGCTGCTCCAGCAATATGCCTTCCCAAGCTGTGCGACAGGCTCCGGTGGAACCGGGCATACAACATATCAGTGTACGATTCGCGAGGCCGGCAAGCGCGCGGGATTGCACGGTGGAGCTGCCGATATCCCCCAGGGAAATATGGCGAAACAGCTCGCCAAAGCCGTCGACGGTTTTGTCGAACAGCGGGCTCAGGGCCTCCGGCGTGGAGTCGCGATCGGTAAAACCAGTACCGCCGGTCACCAATACCACCTGTACTTTGGGATCGGCAATCCAGGCGGAGACCACCGCGCGCATCTGGTAAACATCGTCCGGGGTAATGCGTTTATCTGCGAGCTGATGGCCGGCAGTTTTGAGGGCTTCCACCAGGTACTGGCCAGAGGTATCAGTCTGCTCGTTGCGGGTATCGGATACGGTAAGTACCGCGATATTGAGCGGTACAAATTCTTTGCTAGCGTGTGCGGACATAATCAGTGGTCTCTCAAAAAACTGTTTTCTGGGGTTTTATCCGGCGTACTCAAGCCGAGATAATCTGCCGGCGTATTGATATTACGATGCCAATCGCCAGCACTTTTTATGGGTATGGATTTGGCCCCCAGGTGACGCAGCAGCGCGCCGACAGAATTGCGCGCACTGCCTTCGACGGCACGGCGCAAATAATCCAGGCAATCGCCATTTAAAGGCAACCACAGGGGAAAAAAGAAGTTTTCAAAATAACAGGGCCGGCCACTTGCCTGCCCCTCTGCCAATAACTCTGCGAGGTGCTTCCGCCCGAGCAAGGGCATATCTACCGGGATCACCAGGGCCGCATCAGCACCGGTTGCCAGGGCTACCGAATAAAGGCCGCCCAGTGGACCCCGCTCCGGCACCAGGTCTTCAATCGCTCCGGGGCGGGCGCCGCTGGTGACGACTTTTTCCAGCGGAAGCTCACTCAGCAATGCCTCAGCATGCTGTAAAAAATTGCCCCGTTGGGGGTGGGCCAGCAAGGCCTTATCTCGGCCCATCCGGCTGGAGCGGCCGCCGGCCAGCACCACGCCGATTGTCGATTTACTAACAAGAGCTCTGGCCATAACCCTAGCCCCCCAGCATCGCCAGGTTGCGGGTAGCGCCGGTGAAACCTTCATGCAGCTGGTGGCCTGCGGTCTTATCCACAATCAACTCGCGGATATGGGCCGCCAGCGCCTCGCTATCGCCATCGGCGATGATTTCGCGCATATCAAAGCCCTGGTCGGCGAACAGGCACAGGTGCAGCTTGCCCTGGGCCGATACCCGCAGGCGGTTGCAGCTTGCACAAAAGTCTTTGCCGTAAGGGGTAATCAGGCCGATACGACCGGCGTAATCCGGGTGGAAATACTCCCGCGCCGGACCGGCATCGCGGGTGCGAATAACCTGCTCCCAGCCTTCCCGCAGCAGCAGGGTTTCTATATCGCCACCGGAGACATGGTTGCTGGCGAAGAACTCGCGGTTATCGCCGGTGCGCATCAATTCAATAAAGCGCAGGGTCACCGGAGTCTCGCGAACCCAGGCGAGGAAATTATCCAGTTCGGCCAGGTTGTACTGGCGCATCAGCACTGCGTTGACCTTGGTATCGATACCCAAAGCCAGGGCGCGATCCAGGCCTGCTAAGGCTTTATCCAGGCGGTTGTGGCCGGTGATATGGTGGAATTGAGCCGGGTCGAGGCTGTCGATACTAACATTCACCTGATCCAAGCCCGCGCGGTGCCAGTCGTCTATCTGACTGGGCAGGCGGTAACCGTTGGTGGTAATGGCTAAGCGGCGAATCTTATCGCTAGCGCGCACGGCTTCGAGCAGCGGCACCAGGTCTTTGCGCAGGGAGGGCTCTCCGCCAGTAAGGCGTACCTTTTCCGTACCCAGTGAAGCGAAAGCGCGCACTAATGTGCCCACCTCAGCGACTGAGAGAGGATTTTCCCCTTCCAGGGAACGTCCGCAACCGATGCCCTCGGGCAGGCAGTAGTTGCAGCGGTAGTTGCAGATGTCCGTCACGGACAGGCGCAGGTAGTAAAACCTACGGCCAAAATTGTCTTGTAACATTAAACGCCTTTCCAATTTCGGGAGGCCGCGCAGTTTCCCGCTAGACCCTGGTGGCCGGTACGGCCACGGTCCCGGCACCTTGCAACGTCAATAAAAAACGACGCGGTTTAGGTAGCGGGACTCGGTGTTTAAACTGATGTCAGTGTATCAAGCTGGTTAATTTATGCTTGGGGCAAAGGTGGTACTCCCTTGGTGCTCGAACTGATGCTCCTCGGGGAGACATCAAAACGTGGAGCTTCAGTCGATTAAAATTTATAAATTATAAAAACAGCTTCAAGGTGCGGGGAAAACCCCGGCCGAAGCCGGGGGCCTCGCTAAGGAGTTCTTTCAGCCGCTTAGAAATTAGCGGTTACCATGATCCAAAGCTTGTCGGTGTCAGTGCTGTACTCATCAGCACGATAAGTTGCGTACTTAACGAGTGCAGAAATGTCATCGGTGATTTTGTGCCCGTAGCTCAGGTTCCACTCATCACCGTAACTAACGGAGCCCTCGGCCGCTTCAAAGTTGTGATAGGTCAAGCCCAGCTTGCCACCGGCCACTTTCATAGAACCGCCAACATACAGATCTTCGACACCGTCAGCGGGAGTTCCCAGGAATTTATCGGTGAAGCCCTGGAATTTATGCAAGGTTGCCAGCGGGGTTTTAAAACCAACGTCATTGTCGGAACCCAAAACTTCATAACCGAGTTTTGCCGCAACTGGACCCAGATCAGCACCAAGCTCTGCCAGGTAATAATTAGCACTATAGTCATACTGGTTGTCACCAATATCTGACTGGTGCGCATAACTCAGGTTAGCTTTTACCGGACCAAATTTACCTTTGTAATCTACCCCATAAGTGCGGCTGGCATTATCGGTGAGATCTTCCAGATCCAGATTGTAAACAAAAGCGCTGATTTTATGGTTTTCAGCTACTGGATAAATCGCGTGTAGCAGTTGGATATCGCCGCCCATATCGGAACCAGCACTGTCTTCACCGAAAATACGATTAACGTTGTAGACGTAGCTGTAATCCAGCTGGAAGCTATCGGCACTGCCGTACTGATAACGAACACCATCGTAGGTCTGCTCGTTTTGTCTCCAGCCAACACCGCCGACAAATCGCTGCCCGTCCAGGTTAATGCGCTGGCGACCGGCGGTAATTATGGAGTTGTCACCATTGTAGCGAATGTAGGCCTGGTTAATTTCAGTTCCTTCCGGATCAACTACAGTCGGGTAGTCAGTTTTACCATTAATGGTGGAGTTGTAGCTGTCATTGCCAACCGCCGTAACATCATCCATTTCCAGGAAGCTGGTAAAGCCACGGTAGCTGCCACTGCGCCAGTTAAGGCGGGTTCTTAAAGTGGATGCAACTGCTTCATCATCAATACCATCCTGATCAACAGTCTCTACGCGGTAACGCAGATTCAATCCGACTTCACCGGATTTCAACGCATCCACCAGAGTGGCATTTTCACTTTCCTGCGCAGCGGCCTGCAATGCAACAGTGCTGCATGCCCCCAACAGTAAGGCACCGAGAATTTTTGGGAATTTGGAAACGGTCATGACGCTTTTCCTTTGCAACAACGGAGTGAACAGTGACA
Organism: Microbulbifer sp. ABM4_008; assembly: GCF_056311705.1. Lineage (NCBI taxonomy): Bacteria > Pseudomonadati > Pseudomonadota > Gammaproteobacteria > Cellvibrionales > Microbulbiferaceae > Microbulbifer > Microbulbifer sp. ABM4_008. The sequence goes on from NZ_CM149970.1 coordinate 4,771,173, forward strand.
AATTACAATTTTTCAGACTCGACTGAAACCATAGATTTTTTCCTGCCTAATTAATCTTTACTCCCTAGCCTTTACTCAGGCGTAATCCCTTATTGGTAGTGGGCACTACCTATCCGGCAAAGCCTCGGTTTCGCTGGTTTCCTCAAGCAGGAAATTATTTTGCTGTGCGTACTGTAAACGCTGCATATAATTTTCTCTTTGAATCGCCAAATACATAACCAACATACAAATAGCGAGCACACCGTAGAGCAGCATAAAGGCCGCACTGTGGATACCTACTAAGTCCTGAGCGATACCAAAAAGAACAGGCAGGGTAAAACCACCGAGGGCACCAATAGTGGCTACGGTACCGCCAACACTCCCCATATGCGCGGGGAAATTATCGTGCAGCGCTTTGTAAACAGAAGCGCGGCCAAATCCCTGGGCGATACCGATAACCAGTAGCAGTAAAGTGAACAGCTCAATACCCACTTCAATATTTAAATGCACATCCCGTTCCACCCCGTGAATTGTCATGCTGGTGGGCGGGTAACTGAGGAAGAAAAGACAGACCAGGCAGGTCCAGAAAACACTCCAATTGACGGTGCGCGCACCATAGCGATCGGCAAACCAGCCCCCCAAAGCGCGCAGTGAACTGGAAAGGGCCACAAACAACAGGGTAAGTGCCATTGCCACCGGCGTGCTGACTTGGTACACCGACAGATAGTAATTCGGCAACCACAATAAAAGCGCGAGAAAACTGCCAAAAACAAAGTAATAGTAGAGCCCATAACGCCAAACCCGGATTTGCGTTAGCGGCTTTAAATGACTGCGCAGATCCGGTTTTCCCCGGCTGCGCATATAGCGGGTTTCCTCTGGTGCAAAAAATTCGAATAAAACCATCATCAGGATAATCCCGGCTCCATAAGCCGGCCCTATCCACTCGCGCCCAAACCAATTTTGAATGGCCGGAGCCAATGCCAGGGTAATTGCAGCTCCGGCATTTCCTGCACCAAAAATGCCCATCGCAGTACCCTGCCGCCCTCTTTCGAACCACGGGCTGATATAGCGAATCCCCAAAACAAAAGACACCCCGGAAATACCCAGCCACAACCCCGCCAACAAGTGGGCCCCATAGCTATCGATAAAGGGCAACAAAAATAGCACCGGCAGCAACAACAGCATCTGCAATAAAATCAGCTTTTTCGCAGAAAAATATTCCACCAGAAATCCCGCCGGAAAACGCAGCAGCGCCCCGCTCAGAATCGGCGCAGCCAGTAGAACCCCGTATTCAGTTGCAGACAGATCCAACTGCCCGCGTATCTCTACCCCCAATACTGCATAGAGCGTCCAAACAGAAAAGTTAGCGGCGAACATGGCCGAGGCAAATATCAGCGCGCGCCCGGCGAGTTGCTGTGTATATTGCACGGCAGGCATCTCCAAAATATTGGCTGTCGAAAATTAATTGCCACCCCGGTTATTCACCGCATTGAGCCCCCTCCCCAGAAAAGTGATCACAGAATTACAGCGGGGGCGAGAAATCTACAGAGGCAAGCTATTGGCAAGATGCACAAAAAATCGGCTAGCGACAATTACTCCCAAAAACCCTCTTTAATCATTATCAATTTCCGCCAACTACCCCCACTGGGGTAGAAACGCACTAAAAACCGCCCCTACCCACTCCGAGCTACTAACCCCAAGGGGTTACTCCCTTCCATATACAAATCCATTTCCCTTCCACTTACCCCTTTTGCGCGCTTTCCCTCTGGCGCTGCTCAAATACTATCGGTCATGACCCTATCCACCTCTAAAAATTTCTGAGAAGCCGGAGAAAATAGTCATGAGTCAATCCAGCGGCCTCAATTTATTTAATTGGGGCGATCCCAAAATAAAGACGCTGCACGTTACTTGGTTTGCGTTTTTCCTGACTTTCGTGGTGTGGTTCTCCCACGCTCCGCTGATGGTCTTTATCAAGGAAGCGTTCGACCTCACCAGCCAGCAAGTAAAAGCCCTGTTAATCCTCAACGTGGCACTCACCATCCCCGCCCGTATCATTATCGGTATGCTGGTGGATAAATTGGGGCCGCGCCTGGTGTATAGCGGGCTGCTGATGACCTCATCTTTAATCTGTTTGGGCTTCGCCACCGCAGACAGTTATGAATCCCTGGCCCTGTTCCGCTTCCTGCTGGGATTTGTGGGTGCCGGCTTTGTAATTGGTATCCGCATGGTGGGTGAATGGTTCCCAGCCAAACAAGTTGGCCTGGCAGAAGGTGTTTACGGCGGCTGGGGGAATTTCGGTTCTGCTGCCGGTGCCATGACCCTACCCACCATCGCCCTGCTGTTCGGCGGTGAAGACGGCTGGCGCTATGCCCTGGGCCTCACCGGCATCATCGCCGGCCTGTACGGCATCATCTACTACCGCGTTGCCCGGAACACTCCTAAAGGTTCCACTTACTTCAAACCGAAAAAGAGCGGCGGCCTGGAAGTGACCAGCAAGCGGGATTTCTACTTCTACCTGCTGATGAATGTGCCCATGTACCTGGCACTGGCAGCGCTGGCTTACAAACTGTCTCCCAGCGGCGTAGCCCTACTGAGCCAGAATGCCACCTACGTGATGTGGGGACTACTGGTAGTACTGTTTGCCTTCCAGACCCGCATGATCTGGAATGTAAACAAAGACCACCTGCGCGAAGGCGTGCCCGAGCTGGAGAAATACAACTTCAAGCAGGTAGCCATCCTCGACCTGGCCTACTTCGTCACCTTCGGCTCAGAGCTGGCCGTGGTTTCTATGCTGCCGCTGTTCTTCCTGGAAACCTTTGAAGGATTGAGCCCGGTGAAGGCCGGCCTGCTCGCCTCTGGCTTCGCCTTTATGAACCTGGTGGCCCGCCCAACCGGTGGATACTTCTCTGACAAACTGGGACGCCGCCGCAGCCTGATGTTCCTGATCGGCGGCCTCGCAGTGGGTTACTTTGTACTGAGCCAGATCAACGGCGGCTGGTGGATACCCGCTGCGGTAGTTGCCACCATGTGCTGCTCTTTCTTCGTGCAGGCCGGTGAGGGTGCCGTATTCGCCGTCGTACCCCTGGTGAAGCGTCGCATGACCGGGCAGATCGCCGGTATGGCCGGAGCCTACGGCAACGTGGGTGCGGTTACTTTCCTTACCGCCCTGTCTTATGTCAGCTACAGCCAGTTCTTCCTGATTATCTGCGGCGCAGCAGCGGTGATCTTCTTCGCCTGCCTGTTCCTGGAAGAGCCCAAAGGCAATATCGCCGAAGTGCTACCGGATGGCACAGTGCAGCTGATCAGCGTGGAGTGATCGGAAAGCAATTATCCAGCAACAAACGCAAAGGAGGGCCAATGGCCCTTCTTTGTTTTTCGCCGTTGGTCTGAGGGGACGAAACGAGATAGGAGAAAGCTGTGAGCGAAACCAATTCCGGGGTGCAAACAGAAACCGAGGCAAACCCCGAAGCCCAGACACCGCGATTGAGCCACGGCCTCTGCACCAGTGCCGGCATCAAACCGCAGAACGAAGACGCGGCAATCTATCACTGGCCAGCCAGCCCGCACTTACAGGAATACCTGGGCGCAGTCGCCGCACTGGCCGATGGAGTCAGCTCTGCCGAAGCTGGCGCCCAAGCCAGCCACACCGCCACCGAGCAGTTTGTGCGGGACTATTACAAGGTGCCGGATACCTGGTCTGTGGCCCACGCCGGACAGAAAATCCTCGCCTCCATTAACAGCAAGCTATACCGCAAGAGCCACGACTTTCCCCAACAGGAAAAGGGCTTCCTCTGCACCTTCTCTGCCCTGATTTTTAAATCCCGCACTGCCCACTATTTCCATATTGGCGACAGCCGTATCTATCACCTGCGCGGTGACAACCTTAAATGCCTCACCCGGGACCACAACATCACCCTGGCCCACCGCCAGCAGATGCTATCCCGCGCGCTGGGCATGGATACCGGCCTGCAAGTGGATTACGGCCAGCTCAGCCTGGCTAAAGACGATGTGCTGCTGATTACCAGCGACGGCGTGCACGACTTTATCAATCAGGATCTGCTGCGGGAGCTGCTGGCAGATACCCAAACAAGCGAACAGGAAACAGCAGAAACCCTGGTGCGCCTCGCCGAGGAAAACGGCAGTGACGATAACCTCTCCGCATTAGTGGTAAAGGTAAAAGCATTGCCACAAACCACCCTGGACGACTACAGCCGCCAGCTTACCCGCCTGCCCTTCCCGCCGGAGTTGGAACCGGGCATGGTATTGGATGGTTACCAGGTGGAGCGGGAGCTGTTCTCCTCCCAGCGCAGCCAGCTGTACCTGGTGCGCGACAGTGCCACCGGGGAAATCCTGGTAATGAAAACTCCCTCGGTAAATTACGAGGACGATATCCACTATATCGACCGCTTTATTCAAGAGGAGTGGATAGGCCTGCGTATTCGCAGCCCCCAAGTAGTGCGCCTGCACCGCCAGACCCGCCCGCGCACCGCGCTCTATTACCTGATGGAGTATGTGCAGGGCAGCACCCTGGAGCAGTGGATCACCAACAACCGCTTTCCCAAACCGACGGAAGCGTTTCGTATCCTGAAGGAGATTGCCATCGGACTACAGGCCTTCCACGATCAGGAAACCATCCATCAGGATTTGCGCCCAGCCAATATCATGATCGACGGCAACGGGCGGGTAAAAATTATCGACTTCGGTTCAGTGTATGTAGCCGGCAGTGCCGAGATTTTCCGCCCCCTGGAGCACCCGGAAGCGCTGGGCACCGCCAGCTACTCCGACCCCCACTATATCCTCGGGCACAACAGCGGTATTCGCGGCGATGTCTATGCTCTCGCCACCATTGCCTACGAAATGTTTACCGGAGAACTGCCCTACGGCGAGGAAATTGAAAACTGCCGCTCCCACGCCGACTTCGAACGCCTGCGCTACCGCACCGCCAGCCAGTTCAACCCGGTAGTCCCCATCTGGTTCGACCGCGCCCTGGAGCGCGGATGTAGTATCGACCTGGAACAGCGCTACTCCACCCTAACGGAATTTATGCGCGACCTGGCCAACCCTAACCCGGATTACCTAAGGGAAGATCCTACTGAGAAAGGGGATGCTTCCCTTTTTTGGAAGATTCTTTGTGGGATTTGGGTGGCTACTTTGTTGGCGGTGGCGGCGTTGTTTTCGTCTAGCGCCTAAGATTTAATCCACCTGGAACGGTAGTGTTCATTTACTAATAATCAGACCTAAAATATTTATAAAACCTCTGGCTTTACTGAGTGTTTGGCCGATATTATTTACAATACTTTCTTTCTATTTCATATACAAAGCGGCATTTGATAATTACTTATGCTGTCATAACCGAAAATTATGAGCAACCGCAATATCTACATAAAAATATTTTTCTGATATTGCATAACATGCTGAATGCTTTTGTTGATTAAGCGGCTTGCAAGTTTATAATTGACATGATGCAAAATTCTTTTAAATAGATTGCCAGTGTCAAAATAACAAGTTAAAGGGAATTAGATGATTAAATGCTTTTTATCTCATAGCTCTAGCGATAAAAAACAATATGTGGCAATTGTTAGAAACTTGCTTAGAAAGGAATCGACAATCTATGACGAAGATACCTTCGAAGCCGGCATGTCTCCAAGTGAAGAAATTATAAATGGATTGGATAAAACCTCTCTTTTTGTGATTTTTATATCTGAATCAGCCTTAGAATCGAAGTGGGTCAAAAATGAAGTGTTAATGGCAAAAGAGAAGGTTGACGAAGGCAAAATTGACAGAATATATCCAATAATTATAGATGAAGGGATAACTTTCGAAGATAGCAGAATACCTAACTGGATGAGAGAAGGATTTAATATTCAGCATATTCGCCAGCCAAAAGTTGCTGCACGAAAGATAAATTCTCGATTACGTGAGCTAGCCTGGAAAAATCATCCGACATTAAGAGAAAGAGAAAAAATATTTGTAGGAAGAAATGCAAAAATCCAACAAGTGGAAGAAAGATTTGATGATTACGAAAATGATAGCCCGATAGTATTTATTGCGTCAGGCCTCAATTCGATAGGAAGAAAGTCATTCATCAAACATTCACTTAAGAAATCAAACATAATTAGAGATTCATATGAATTCCCTCAGATATCGATGGAAGAAAGCGATAGCATAGAGGACTTTATTTTAAAAATAAATGATCTTGGATTTACAGATGAAATACAAACCGAAGACTTCCTTAAAACCAGCTTGGAAGAAAAGGTTGCAATCGCATCAACCCTTGTTAACGACATGGTATCTGAGAAAGAACGTGTACTAATAGAAGATAAAGGCTCAATTATTCAATTCGATGGTGAAATAGTTGATTGGTTTTCAAATATCATAAGTAAAATAAAAGATAGAGAGCACCTAACATTCTGCATTTCTAGTAAATTTAGAGCCAAAAGATATATAAAATACCAAAATCCAGCATTCTATATGGAAGAAATCCCTGAACTAGAAAGATCCGAACGTAATGGGCTATTATCTCGATACTCCAAATTTCGCAATTTAGATCTATCTCGTGACGAACTCAGTTTTTTTTCAGATATCCTTACCGGTTATCCTGAGCAAGTTATTCATGCTGTGGATATGATTGCTGAAAGTAGCGTTTTTGAAGTTAAAAAAAATTCTCATCTTATTCAGGAATATGCAACTGATAAAGCAAAACTAGTTGTTGACTCGTTAAAAGATGATCAAAAATCACTTAATTTTCTATACTTTTTATCAAAATTTGAGTTTATAAGTTTTGACTTTCTATTTCAGCTAGTAGATGAGAACACATATTTTCCTATATTAAGTGACTTTTTATTACGTTCAGTTTGTGAGCGACTAGGTGCAACCGGAGACTATATTAGAGTTAACGAGGTTATAAAGGATTATATTGATCGAAGCCGCTTTGGCCTTCCTATGGTATTTAAAGAAAAGCTTAAAAGCCACGTAAAGGAATTTATTAACAGCGGGTCAGATGACAATAGAGACATTTCTGATTATATCTTCTCTATTCAGCAGGCCTTAATTTCAGGAGAGGATATTTCAGATAGGCTTTTAATACCTTCGTATTTTATTAAAACAATAAGAACTATATATGAAAAAGGAGGTAATACTAACTACAAGGAAGTATTAAGACTTTCCGATAGAGTTTTGCTTAATTCCGCGTATTTACATGAGAATGTTCTCGCAAATATTTACTTCTTAAAATGCCAGGCACTTGCCCGCCTCAGAAACCCAGATTTTTTTGGTGTTGTGAAGCTGGTTTCTGAGCCGGAAAGCTCATTCTTACACGGGTTTTACTATCGAATTCAAGGTGACCAAGAAAGAGCTATTAGTAGCTACAACCGAGTACTAAAAAAGCGACCAAATGATTTGAGAGCTAAAAGTGAATTAGTTCTTATTTATATGCAAAGCGACGATCATGAACTAGCTTATGAACTGGCAAAGCAAATCTATAAACGAGCTCCTAACAACCCAATAAATGCAAATAATTACCTTTCATGTATTTTACATAAAGATAAAGCCCAAGCTGAAAGATCCTTAATAGAAGAGATTGTAGGAAGGCTGGAATCAGATCCTTCAGATAGGGCTCAGGAAATGTATAACAGTGCGCGAGCAAAAATACTTGCTCATTTTGATCATAATGTTGACGGTGCATATGAGCTTCTTGAAAAAACAATACATAACTTTCCAGAAGTGACTTACCCTATCTTGACCTTAGCAAGTCTGGCTATACAATTTAAGAATATTGATAGGCTTAAACAGGCGATTTCTCTGCTAGATGCTCAAGAATCTAAAAATTCGCAAACATATAGAAGCTATATTAGATTTAAATCAATATATATCGCCATGTCAGGTGATTGCGGCAAGGCTATATCATTGGCAAAATTAGAATTACGTGGTGTTCGCAAAGAGGCATTAGATAGGTTTATTAACAGGTTATCTTCTTTGCAAAAAGAATATTGACAAGTAAATTACTCTAGCGCAGCAAAGCTGCGCAAGTTTTTAATGAGTTAAATGATATAATCGATTTAGAGGAAAAATTTAAGTTCGCAATATTTCTATCAATTATATTCGCTTAAAACCTAACCTTTTTCCACGAATTGTTTATTCAATAATTTTAAACCATTATAGACTGGTGTTCTTATTTGTTGAAATAGATATTTAGCAAAAACTGCCACCAATAAGCAGTGATAACCACTTTAATAAAACTATAAAGGAAAATATATGGAAGTTTTCGCAGTAATAATGGGGTCACTGGGAGGTGTATCTGCAGTCTTAACTGGACTTTTTGCATATTTTGGAAACTTGAGATTAGAGAAATATAAGTCTGACTTACAGTCGGCAAATACAATAATAAAAAGCCTCACAGATACATCTGCTCATATATCAAAAATACAATTTGACAAAGAATTTACTATTTATCAAGAAATATGGATTTTACTTGTAGAGTTGCGATCCAAAACCTTATCACTTCGTCCTGTTATGGATAGTTTTGATCCAAATGAAAGTGAAGATGAAAGAATTAAGCGGCGTCTTAAAGAGTTCGGTGTATCATTTTATGCATTTCGGGACAGCATCGAAAATAACAAACCATTTTATACCCATGTTGTTTATGAAGCTCTTAACTGTGTTTTTGGCCTATGTTATGAAGAGTCTATTGAATATCAGTATAAAGACCCAAACTGGAGCAAGGAATATTGGGAGAATAGTAGAGAGAATAATGAAAAAATTCTAAATGCGATTGACAATTGCTGCGAAAAAATCCGAGAAAGAATAGACTCTCTCGCAGTAGTCGAGTAATAGCTAGCAAGTCACTAAACTTAGTTACATTCTATCAGGCCTTATTAATAAATTTCTTTTGTATTTATGTTTAGCCATTCTAATCTCAGTTTCTTAGGAACTGAACTGATCCCACGTTTCAGTCGATAGAAATATTATTGGACATTGCAATATGTATAGCTCCTACAGTCATTAATTCAGTATTTATAAGTTATTTAATCGCCAATAGTGAACTTTTTAATACTTGCGAAAGCTGTCTTTATTAGTCGTAGCCCATCAATTCGGAAAAAGAATTGACTATTTCCTTAATTTTGGAGATAGATGCTAAAGCACAGTGGAAAGTATTACATGTAGGGCAACTGGCACACAAGGCAAACTTGTTTATTGCGTGGCAATCAACCCAGAATGTGGATACAAAAGATATAGGAAAAAGTTAAATTATGTGATCTAGACTTAAAACTAACCAATTGCCATTAGTAACTTTACGAAGTTAATCTGTCAGTAAATAAACGCAGTTCTTTCCTCCAGACTGGACGCGCTGACACGCGTCGCTATTTTAAAAATTTTAAATTTGAAACTTATCTCAAAGGCGTCTACTTTCCAGTGGTCCGTTCTTTTTTAATACGTATATATATTTCTTCACGGTGGATCGATAGAGATTTTGGGGCACGTATTCCGATCTTCACCTGATTTCCCTTAACTTCCAATACAGTGACTGAAACATTAGCCCCAATCCTTAAGTTTTCACCAGTCCGGCGCTTTAAGATCAACATAATAAATTCCTACTGATACTCAAACCATAGTTAGACCTTCCTTGATGGAAGACTGAGAAAGTAACGCTTTGAGTAAATACGGGGAGGTGCGCGGGAACGGTAGGCATAGAAGAAGAAAAGGCAGGCACAACGCTCCCGGAGCTTGGGGAATCGCTCCAAGCCGCTGAATGTTCTCCAGTTTATTGAAGACGAGCGGGTTTCTAGCGTACTATGCATGTAGCCACTTTGATAGTCTGTGTATCAATTTGGTTAGCTGGCCCCTGGTGTTGCTGCACCTTGGGTCAGCGCCTTTTAATGTCTCTTACGTCACGCTACCGTTCTCCTGTGAAAAGATGGTTCTTTAGAAAACTCTTAGAGGTCTTGATTCTCTCGAATCCCTTTGGCCCTTGGTCATCGGCCTTCATAAGGCCACTCAATTCCGGCCAAAATACCAATAAATATCAATCGATTTTACGCAGCTTTGACACTAAAACAAACTGAATAAAATCCAATAAGATCATTTTTGTGCCTATATTTTTAATGGCGATGCCCTATCCATTAAGTACTTCAAGGCTGAATACCCGGTAAGTTAGTCCCTTTCTACTCATAAGTAATTTTTCCAACCCGGACGATCCTTTCGGTAGATAGTTTTTTCTGGATAGAAAAGCTTCCGATTTTTGGAATCAGTGGACCAAATGATATGATGCAATTTCTTTTGAGTATTCTGATTTACCTTCGGTAGGGTGTAAAAGTGTATAAGTACTTCGGGTTATTAGCGTTAATATTTGTATCTGCCTGCGCTACAAATATACCGGTAGAAAAATTAAGTGGTTTAGAAGCAAGAACACACCTTGATCATGAATACTGGAGCGTCTCACTGCCAGGCAAGTGGAGCCATGAGGATAGTGAGGGGATGATCATCGCCACATCTCCAGAAGGTCAATATGCGCTCTATATCACGGTTTATACCGCCTCAGCATCTGCACCCGGCATAACCTGGGGCAACGAAGAGATTAAGCATCTTAAGTCTGGAAAATATTCAAGGCCGGGGTATCTTTTTGACTTTCAAAAAGAGCAGAGTTATGAAAAAAACGGCAATGCTTATTACGAGCTTGATGGTATAGACCTAAAGAATGAAATGAGGCTATATAGCAAAGGAATACATCTGGGCAGTAAATTCTACACGGTATCATTTCATGATTACTATTATACCGACTCACTAGAATCAAACGGTATATTGGAATTGATTCTGAACTTGTTTGAGACAAAAGAAGATGAAATTAAGTGGGAAGCTATAGAAAGCCTAGTCCAAGACAGTACAACAAGTATAAGTTTTCAGCACAGCAACATTAACTGGCCTCAAATTTCCACCTGGTTGAAAGTAATTTTTGTTGATCCCGACCAAAATGGGTTTTATGGCCAAATAAACGAGCTATGGATTAACTGTGAAAAAGATACTGGAAAGGTAGTTACTACACGCTACTATGATAATCCAGTGTTTGGCATAAGTGACTGGAAAAAGTTAAGGCACCCCAACACACCTGTTGAGCCTGAATTAGTATACGAAATATGCAATTCATACAAAAAGGTTTAAACCAAACGCATACAAGACTTATAAATGGGGCGCTTCACTACCCAATCTCCCTTTCTGTAACAAGCTTCAACTGAATTGGTTGTAGGGTAAGCATGATCCTCTCGAATCAACCATAGAAGTAATTAAATGAAGAAAATCATCCCGATATCTGAACAGCAAGCAAAAGCAAGGTTAGCAGAACTTCAGGAAGCAAAGATATCTCATGCCTGGATAGGACATGGAAGTGCGATCTTTTTAGAATTGGGAGAGCTCACACCACCGAAACGAGGGAATAACCCTTCCGGTGAACAAACAATAATGATCGAATGGTCATGGAGACTAGAAGACAAGCAATCAATAGTACTGGGGAGTTGGAGTGATCAGACTGAAATTAACCAGCTTCCAGCATTATTAGTCGGGAGAAAGATAGAAACGATTAAACTCTTTGGCCGAATACCCGAGTTAGAAATATCCTTGAGCAAAGACCTTTGGTTACTGACATTTATGACAGATAAGAAGTATCCTGAGTGGTCAATTAGGTTTATAAATGGGCAATGGCTGGATTATGATAATGGTTCGTTTAACATTGAAATCACAAAAACTTAATAAAAGTATGAAGCCAAATTTTAGCTCCAAAAACTAGTATTTACTAACACTTATTTAGCACTCTTCTATTCTAATAGAAACACCTTCGGGATAAAGCGTTAATTATAAGACTTCCCAAATTTAGGAGACTCCCTGTAACCAAAGATATTGTGGGGCTTCTTATTAGCCCCACTAGGTTATATTGCTATAAAAGAGAAACGTCGTTTTAACCTAAGTTAGAATGCTGCTACGAGATTCTCCGAGAAGTTCAACCCTTTCAGCTCAGCCTCTTCTACAAGAGACTTGAAGCGGTCTCCACAATAGAGATTCGCACAGCGGTCAAATCGAGTCTTGAAAATTAAATTTGAAGCAACATCTTCATCGGTGAAGCCGATATTTTTAATTCCCATCCAAAGATCATCTTGAATATCAGCCTCACTTACGGACTTGTCGGCGGAAACCGCATTCAAGCAGTTAAAGATTACATAGGGCTCACCATCCAGGGTAATAGGCAGGAACTCCCCGTACGGCGCAAGCTCTTTAGAAAGCACCGAGTGGGCTTTGGATGAGAGCACCAAGTGTGCTCCATTCCAAGTAGTGATATCAGGTTTAACGCTCTGATCTAAACCTTCTACCTGGATAAAAGCCCCTCCATGATCCTCCCAAATATCCTTGATAGACTTATTGTCCCAAGGATAATTCTTAAAGGCTTTCATACCGCCCATACGTTTACCCACGGTGAACATTAGCTTCTTGAGGTCAATACTGAGATTCAAAAAGTCTTCGTGGTTAAAACTGATCCTATAAGTCATTGCCCATTCCAATTCTTATCAGAAGGCGCTGTCACCTTCTCCGGTTGAGTACCATTCTTCAGGTGTGTACGAATAATGGTCAACTTAGCGCGTATTTCAGATTCACTATTAAGGTTATTGATTTGGCCGTAACCCAACGTTCATAATTGTGCGTGTGGATCTTACTATGAGGAGTTGCTTTAGGCATTGCCCAATGACCGTTCTGCTCGCTTGAGCGCGGCATCCACACACCGTTATCAGGATCATTTATCCTAACATCGTGCATGAAAAGTGTCAGTCGGACATCGGCGGTAGCAGGTAGCTTGCCTTTCCCTTCAACAATATGGTGAGCTGTGTACTCTTTACTAGGCTTGGCCCTACCAACTAGACGTAGGTTTGTTTCAAGAACTTCAGTAGGGTGGTGCCTCTCCTGCTCATAGGCTTCTATACGCTCTTCATCGTCCTCTATACCCCGAAACTCGTCTCGGTACTGCTGAAGCTGACTCTGAACCGAAACCATTGACATGATGGTTCGGCGTTCATGCTTTAATTGTTCCATTTCCACCTTGAGACTTGCCAAGCGCTCCCTCCGCTGCTCTTCGGTTTCACCCGCCACTTTCAGCTTACGATAGTGATAGTTCTTACAACGATTCTCATATTGTTGAATGCAAAGGTCTAGTGGGGAGAGCTCCCAAACATGGGGAGTCACACGTCTACCGTGGTCGTATTCCATCAGTCTTCTCGGTAAGGTGGTTTTAACTATGGCTAAATTGTCGATGGACACGACAAGTGATTCCAGGGACTTAATAGCTTAGTAAGCTCGATATGAGACCCAATTATCAAAAATATCATTATTAGAATAGTGTGAAACTAGAAGTATCAGATATGTATAGAATTCGGTGAAAAAATCAGGCTGATTCTTGCACGCTTGTACCGCATAGATAATACACTTTCAAAATGGAGTCATTAGTCATTAGTCATTAGTTATGAGTTATGAGTTATGAGTTATGAGTTATGAGTTATGAGTTATGAGTTATGAGTTATGAGTTATGAGTTATGAGTTATGAGTTATGAGTTATGAGTCATTTAGTTGATAGTGATTTTGAAAAGTATTATTCACTTGCGCTAGATGTCTCAGACCTTGCAGAGAAAATGCCATCCTATAGTCAGCGATTTCGTGCAAAACCGAGGCTAGATAAATGGATAGCTCCCAAAGCGCACTTCTACGCTAGTGATAATTACACAGGTAAAGAAGAATCTATACCAGACATTACTACATGGGCTTTAGGAAATATAGTTCTAAACCCCAGAGCATTTTCAGCCCTAAAAGATATTCTAAATTCATCTGGTGAGTTCTTACCACTTCTAATTGGTGATGAAACATATTACATATTTAATACACTATATGTGATTCCAGAGAAGTATGTTGACTCAACTAATACTAATGAAGTAGTGAACTCAGGAATTCACATGGGGCAAGATTCTGTTAAGTTCATTGACTCAGAATTAGAGGGGCACTGTATATTTAAATCTTATACAAATAAACTGACTTTTAGTTTTGTAACTGAAGAATTTAAAACTGCATATGAGGCGAACTCTTTTACAGGTTTAAAATTTCAAGAAGTAAGTTAGCACACAGATTTGAGAACAATCTAGTACACTCATAGACTGCTCGATTATACAAATATCTTCCAAGTATGGAAACATTACTGGATAACCATATACCAGTAAATGCTTAGCTACATGAATACCTCTTATATTTGGTACAAATTATCTAGTATGACAATCAATATCGCACTATTCAGGCAGCTTCTAAACTCTTGATATTTGCTAGTAAGTGATATGATATGCTTAGTTTGAATACTCTGTGAACTTCAAATGAAAAAGCGCAAGAAATTACTTTGGTTCAGCCTTCTTACTGTCTCTTTAATTGGAGTCGGATTCATACTTGGTATGTTTGGCAGCGCTCTTAAGCCTCCAGCAAATGCTGGTGAGCAATCTTCTAGTATTGATATAGCTGATCTAGAGCCGGGTGAATTACTTACTCAGGATGTAAATTATGAGGGGGGAGGGAAGTGGGGCTATAGATACATAATTTATAAAAACTATGAATCCGAAATCACAGTTTTTAGTGTTCCCCTCAGAGAAGGCATGGTAAATATGCCAGATATAAAGTGGTGGAGGTGGGGCACAGAATGTAGGAATTTTGGGCCGACCATGAAAAACGGTAAGGTAGTCCCACAAAGCCAGTTCAGATGTCATGACCACGAATTAAATACGTGGTTAGCTAAAGAAAATGTCTGGGATCTTGATGGAAATAACCTCGGCAAATATACAGAGGACATGGAAAGAGCAAAATTTTCAATAAAAGGTTTTGACTTAATACTTCATAGGTTTTATTAGAAAATAAATCAACCTCTACCCCTGCTTTCATAGAGATTTTTAATGTCTGACCTGCTTTATCATGTGAGAAGTAATTTTAAAATTAAAATGGGGTATACGGAGAATCTGATGTAATCTTTGATCCTCATAAGCTGAAGGACTAAGGATAGTTACTAATTTAAGTGTTAGTGGTATCCAAAAATATAAGGCTCCGAAGCCGAGGGTTTCATGCACATGGCCAATGATGCTTAAGAGAGGGGCACGGGAGACGAGCTCCCTTATGACCACCTTACTTCTGAAGGTGGAGGTGCTGGTGATCCGACTGGCGAGGCGTGGGGTGAAGACGATTTACCAAGGCTATAACCTACCTTGTATAATAAGTATTTTTAACTTTGAATATTGTTTACAGCAAAAATAAATACAGTGAACTAATAGAATTATGTGTAATTAGGAATACCCCTCAATGAAATGGAGCAAGCTTAAATCTCTAGTTGAAGAAAAATTTTCTCCATCCTTGGATGGCCGTATCTCTATCAACAGTACCAGTTATGGAAACTGTTCATGTGGACATGCCTGGTTGACTTTTGATAGGGAGGTCATAGCAAACTTCTGTACAAGGGCCTTTTGGAATAGAGCGAGTGGTAATTGCTATAGAAAAGATAATCGCTGGGTTACTGATTCCAATGTACCTGAGCATATAAGTGAAAAGCAGAAACTATCCTATGGTGAGATGGAATATGGAGAGTTATCTCGGCAAGATGCCTATCAAGCCTGCTGGGAATTCGTTCATACCCTCAAAATTGATGAAGCTCTAAACTCCGAGAACCCATTGATTCAATCCCTAGCCACACTGGATAAGCGTTTAGGTAAGCGCAGACTCAAAGAGATTGATACAGCAAGTTTACATCCATTAGCAAAGAAATTATTGAGCATAAGATTGGAGTCTGAAGGTATTAAAGCCCCTGCAATTACGGAACAATTCTCTTCAACACAACACCCATAGATTATTTAATTATCTAAGTATCCAGCAAGCCATCAAGATTATATTACAAGGTTTAGATAGCAGGACTGTTTACTCCAACACTTAATACCAGGCATACCCGGTACGATAGTCCGCTTTTCTGAAATGAAGCTCCAAATATGGATAACGCGCTCTGATTTAACAGAAAACTTTGGGCGAAGATTATCTATCACACCCCATTTTTTTATTTCTTATACTCAGTGTAATGCTATGTTATTTCTTGCGTTAGTAGCATCAAGGTTCAAAGGCTTCCAAGTGCATACCTACTATACACCGTACTAACTTTCTGATTCTTAATGATTTATGTCTGTGATTGATAAATATCAAAAATAGAAGATGTGAAATAGCTCCGTTTTTAGAGCGATATTATCAGCCAAAAATACACTATAACAAACTCAGAAGTACAGGATCTCTATTTTCACTTCCTTGACCCTAATTGGCTATTGTCATCTAATCAAATCGTTCTCGATAAGGAAATTCCACAATAATAACAACTGGGAAGTTATATATGGCAAAGACATTTTCACAGCATGCTGTAGAAAAGATTAATTCTATTATGAATGATCACAGCAATCATGTTGGTAGCCAGCTTAAAATAGGTAACCCCACAAAATATAAAAATCATATTTCTAGCGATTGTATAACAATGGCAATTTGGGTTCTTAAATATAGTTTTGAGAAGCTTGGAAAGCTTAATTCCAGCAAGCGAGTGGGTGGACTTGGAGAAAAAGGTACCGAGTTAGCAAAATACTTGATTAATACTCATAACTGGAAAGGCGTATATTATAATCCTGACGTTAAGCACCCTAGTGATGGTCTTGGTGAACATATTGCGAGCTACTACAATCAGGTAAAGAAAAACTGTACTTATAGTGTTGGTCGTGTGCCGATCAGCAATACTGTTATAAACTATAAGCCGAGCAAAAATAAAGTGACCACCTATTTGGATTTAACCAAGAAACAAGACGCAGATTACAACACATTTTCAAATATTCCATTTGGACTGGGAATGTCAAGTGGCGGTAGGCATGTATGGCTTTATTCAAAGGAGTTTGTGTACGAATCACACTGGGAAAAAGAAGCTGGCGATGGATTATATACTAAGACACAATTAAAAATGTTTCCCTGGCTCTCAGGAATTATTGTCGTACCGCCAGACACGCACAACCTTTTAACTATTACTTCCACCAACTGTAAGTAATTATATTTATGCTAAAACCTATAAAAATCCTACTACTATTTTTAATGACATTATCATCCTTCACCTGTGCCAGCACGGAAACGGATTATGTTAAACTGGACAAAGCTCAGGTTGATGTTGTTTTACGAGAGTGGAACAAAAAAGGATTCGGCGATAAGATTGAAACAACTACATTAACGATAATAACAGCTCCAGATTACAAGGGTGATATCGTTATTTTACGTGAAAATGAGCCAAAACGTGGTTTCACTGCGGAAGTTTACAAACCAAAGCCAAATGCACTGAACCCTGAGCTATGGGAATTTGTATCTGGTGATATTGAAAAATCCATAGTGAAACAACCTAATGGCAAATTCCATTTATCCGAGATGGTTGATAAAGGGGTAAGAATAGAAGTTATCGACCTAAGCAATGAAAATAAATAGCTATATAATTTAGAGTAGCAACCCAGAGCCCCATAGATTTGTCGTTTGCATTACTACTTTCTATGGAATTTGGATAGCTACTCTATTCGTCATAGCCAGACTATATTCCTCCGATTTAAGATCAGCTCTATTTCTAGACCATCACAAGTTTCTAATGGTTGGGTACATTATCCAAGAGATAAGACAGAATCATCAGAATCTTCTGTAAATTTGATTTTAACGTAACCAGTTTTAGGAGATATATTTCATTGAGCGATAAGGTGAATATGAGAAATAAAGCGCGTAGTTTTGCTATTCAGGCACATGGGGACCAGCGGTATGGTAGCTTCCCATACTCGGTTCACCTTGATGAAGTAGCTAAAATCGCTAGCGAGTATGGTGAAGAGGCCGAAGTGGTAGCATATCTTCACGATGTAATTGAGGATACCGATGTAACAGCTAAAGAGATTGAAGATATATTTGGCGAGCTGGTATCCAGGTGTGTGTGCATACTCAGTGATGAGCCGGGAGAAACCAGGAAAATAAGAAAATCTGCAACATATCAAAAAATGGCCAAGGTATCGGGATCAGAAGAGCTTGCTTTACTAGTAAAGGCCGCTGACCGCCTAGCCAACATGAGAGCTTGTCTTCGATCAGGTGATAAAGCTTTTCTTAATATGTATCGAGGAGAATATGAAGTCTTTCGTCGATCAGCCTATCGGCCAAACCTCTGTGACAAAATTTGGTCAGAAATAGAAGAAATACAAAATTTATATCACAGTAAGTAGGAGAGATGATTTTGAATATCACAGGGAGATGAATAAGATCACCAAGGTAAAAATATTGTTAATTTACTTACAGTTTATAAATCGATAATACAATCTCAGCAAAAATACTTCTACACGATTTATGATAAAAGGACTTCTAAATGACCCCGCTGATTCATCCTACTCAGCCGCTCTTGGAGCACAATATCTTTTCTAGTTTGCTATCCAGCTTAATACGCTAGTTCGTAGGTAGCATGCTGATCTGATATCTGACAGTTTACATTCCTGCTTGCTTTGCCCTTTTCGCTAAGCTATAAGAGAGTTGCTCCTTACTAGGGGCAGGCAAGTAAAAGGTCATATGTATCAATGAAAAAGCTGCTTAAAATATCAACGTTTGTTAGTTGCTTTACAGTTTTGTCAGCTGGAGGGGCGTTTCTCTTTTCACCCCCCATAGCTTGCAGCACAGATTACGAGTTTCAAAAGTCCCTTGTTGTAAAACATATTGAATCTAAAGGTTGGCCAATAAAATATCTGATTCCAATGGATAATCCTGATAACAGTTGCCAAGCAAGTTTTCTTTATAGATCAGACAATCAACACATAAAGTTTGTTGTTGTCGCCGGCACTAAAGTGACATGGTGGGACTTCAATGAACGCGATTAATAGAAATTCCAAAAAACTGGCACTATTGAACAGCTAGTTATGTATCAAGTAGGAAGAAATGAATGGCAATAAAATGCCCTGAGTGCAAGTCGAAAAATGTAGATGAAGTATTCCCCTTTAGTTTTTCTAAGTCGCGCTGCCCAGATTGTGGTTTTGAATACATTTTAAGTATTTGGTACCGCCTATCTGTTCATACGTTCTTGTGGTCGGTGCTGATATTCTTAGTCATTCCTTTTAACTTTATTGTGTCAGCTGATAATGTTTCTAATACAGTAGGGTTTACATTGATTGGCTTGATGATGATTTGTCCTATGGCCTACTGGTATATCACGTATACATGCTATCGCGTAGAAACTCCCAATAGGGTTAGTAAAACCAATTTTTTGATTTTTTGGGTTCTTACAGTGGCAACATATACCCCAGCAGTTATCTATATAGCAGGCTCTAATGCATAACAATGCGCTGTATAGCAAAGGCCAATTTTGTGCATTTTTACCCAGTCGCTGCGCTCCCATTATCGTGCATAAAGCGTCCAAAACTGTCCGCAGCTGAACGTGGCGATATTAATCAATTAGTAACATCAGCCTTAAACTAAAGAAGAAGAAAATTGAAATATCTACTCCTGATTCTTATCTTTCTTACCATTTGCGGCTGTGCTTCTCAAGAGCCGAGAGAAATTTTGTTACCGAAGATCATGAATATTGAAGGTAAAAATTTCATTTCTGCAAATGTATTTAAAGAGTATGAATTAGAAATTAGCAGGCCAAATAGTGGCGAATTCAGCGTAAATATACCGGAAAAAGAAGCACCCAATTACTATGCATGCGGTGGAGTTTACTGGGACGATTCCCTATATGCTCAAAAGATTCTAGAAGAAGCAGATTTAGTATTGGATTTTAAGGGCGTGAAAGAAATTTGGGTCCCAATTGAAGGCGAGCCTAAAAAACCATATATTTTCGAAGTTCGGTAGCATAGCGAGTTCCTGTATCCGATTGTGTACACTCTTTTCGCCATACTGAAGCAGGACGGTTTCATTCCGATAAGGCAAGAAGGAATCAATACGTTATGAGAATAGCCACATTATTTATATTGCTTTTTTTCGCTACATTTAGCTATTCTGAAGAGATTACCAATTGCCCCCCACAACTTCAACGAATTGAAGGATATGACCCGAGTTATCCAATCCGAGAGAGCCGACAACCTGTAGATGGCTGGGTAGTTCTAACCGCTCGCCTTAATCCGGATGGGGGGTTAGAAGAGATCGACATTGTAGAATCAGTGCCAGATAATTTTTTTGATAGATCTGTTTTAAAAGCTGTAAGAAGTTGGAAGTTCGACTGGTCGGGTAGCTGGTGTAAGTATAAGACTAAGATTAGCTTCGTATTTAGTGGCTGACCATTTTATGATTAAGTCACTTACAAGTAAGTTATATAAATTATGAAAAGATACGGCTACAAATTCGCCAAAGATGATGGCGGGCTATCTAGATTGAGTGGACTCCGCTTCTTTATCGGGCTATGTACTTTTTTCAGTACAATCGCCAGCTTGATTTTCTCTGGTGAGAGCTACTTAAAGCTATACTTAGCCACACTCTTCGCTTTTTGGCTTGCGGCCTTCTTGGTAGAAGTTATCCCCAAAGTAAGATCCTATCCAGTTATATTTTCCGCACTAACGGCAAGTATAATTTTCTGGATTGATCAGAGAAATGTTTTCATAGTCCGTCAGTGTGAAAACTGGAAATGTGTTAATGTTGAAGATTTAAGCGGTAAAATAATATATTTGGGTTTTTGTGGATTAGTAATAATTGCTTCTCTGTGGTCTTTGCGAAGACAGTCACACTAACGCATATAGGTATCATTCGACCCATTGGCACGAAAATGTTATATGGATATAGTGCACCAATAAACGACATAGCTTCAGCACACAATAGTAGTTTATAATTTATTTAAAATTTAATTCCTGTGCGACATATACCATCAATAATTGCTGCAATTCTTATTCCTTCGATAGTACTTTTGTTAATGGCCGGAACGTTAGGATTTTCTAAAATAAATTCAGCCGGCCCAGCATTTATTTTTATTTTTTCAATCTCTATATCACTAGCACACATGATTATTTATGTACCACTTGCATTAATCATAGAAAGATACTTTGGGTTAAATCTATTCAAATGTATTTGTCTAGGCCTAATTGTTGGCTCACTATACCCTGGAGTTAATGCTTGGCCGTATCCTGATGGAAGTTACATTGGTAAGGTTGAAGATACTTTAATGGGCATAGATGTGATCAAAGCAATTAATGGCTATCCAACGCTTTGGGGTTGGTTAATTTACCTAAAGCATGTACTTACAGTAGGCCTCCTTTTTGGAACCACTAGCGGTTTAGGTTACGGTCTTTTTTATAAAAGGCCGGTATCCTCTATCCATAGATAGAGAGATCTAATTGTTATAGATAAATTCATCAACACTTCATTAATGGCCCTCAAGTACACTGAATTTTTTATGTCATACGGTTCTACAGAGCACTTGAGATAAAAGTACAATGTATTGCTGATACGAAAGTTAAGGTTGCAACATGACATGACTCAGGAGCGATTAGCACAGATTACATGGCTCAGTGTGCGTACCGTTCAGCGCACCGAAAGAGGTCAACATTTTGGCTCGCAATTACCAAATAGAATAAGAATCTAATTTCTCTGGTATTGTCGCTCTTTATAAGAGCCATAGTTTAGTCAGATTAAAAGTGCTTGACCGGTAAAGCCCCTAATATTTTAGGGACTTAATAAGATTGTCAGTTAAGTAAATTTACATGGCAAATTTCTGATTATAGCTTTGCCTGCCCCCAAAAGGTTTTGCAGATTGACTTCCAAAGTTTGCCGACTAGATCCTGATTGGAACGAGAGGCAGATTCTACAATTGCTCTATGTAGCTCCTTTTCAGATTCAGTAAATTCGCTTCTATATTTTTCTTCAATCTGTGCATAGGTCAGCCCTTTTGCCTTCATAAACCAAGATAAGAGCTGCCCTAAGTAAGATATTTTTTCTCTTGTTTTTTTCAGCTCATGATTTCTCTGAAGTACAGCGCCCTCACCTAACATCTTCCAAATACCAGCTTCAATCTGTTGAGCTTGCTCTGCAGTAAGCTGCTTATCTTTAGTTGCTTCTTCAAACATTTCATCTGCAAGTGCCTGTACGTTATCTGGCATAGTTGAAAGTGGGACGGAATACTCTCGCTCTCTGATTTTATAATCTTGGATAGTTGCCTGTAATATATAAATTACCGCAGCAATTAATGTGGTGATAAATTTCATTGTTCTGTCTCTATTGGTTGACGATGGTATAAAAGTACTTTTAATTCAGATTAATCCTCCAGGAGTCAAGAAATTACTGTATTAAATTTCCTTAAAAAGATTAGATTAATACCTTAATGATGAATAAGTAATGAAAATATGCACCAAATCAGAGCATAAGAATCCAAAACCTGAATGGCGCTAAACAATTAAGCAGATATAATTTCCCCAAAAAATTATTTAATGAGCAATACATACAGCCATATAGAACATGTATTAAAATTCACCAAATAGACCGATATGCTTTTTTATAGAACAAGATTACCTGGAAAAATATCTGTCAGAGTAAAAACAAACGCCAGAATTTAAACTCAAAAAGTTTTAATTATTAGAGTGTTAGTGTTATTTCGACATTATCTATTTACTTTAGACAAGACCATACTCACTGCTAGCCCACTAATCTAATAAAGTTTGGGATTTTAAATACCGTTGTATAAACAACCACATTTAATTTCGACACTGCTTTAACGGATAACAAGCTCAACCAAACTGGACACTAACTTGATTATATTTATCAGGAACTCTTTCTTTCATAAGTTATAGGTTGCAACTATTCTGCCCTACCGAAAAATTTTGAGGAAAATTACTTTATATCCTCAATAGAAATATGAGATCCTGAAGCGGCTTTTTATAGAAAAGGCTTCTATATAGGTTTATTTTTTTGCATGGAGCTTTATGAATTACTCTGAAATTGCTGTATTTGCTGCCTCAGTAATAGGCTCTATAGGCGGCGGAGCATTGATTGTCGCTAAGTTTTCAAGTTGGTTAGGTGGTATCTGGGCCACTCGGATGCTGCAAGATGAGAGAGCACTTCATTCGGAAAAACTAGAAAGCATAAAGTCAGAACTTGAGTTAATAAAACACAAGGGAGTAACTCGCCATAATGACAAATTGAATGTCTATCGAGAGGTGATACAGATAGTTTCTGAAATTTTGAAAGAACTCGAAGGAGTTGCATTGGGGATACAAAAATCAGTCAACAATGATGCTGAACGTTGTTTCTCAACAAATAGACATAAAGCATATGGATATCTTTCTCTTGTATCCAATCAAGAAGTAATGGATAAGTACAATGAGTTAGTCGACTACCTAATGCCAATTGTGTATGAAGGTAAGCTTAATGACTTGAACTGGGCCGGAATGCGCAACATGGCAGACAAACTGTTGAATGCAATGCGCACAGATCTAGGTATAAACGAGGGAGAAATAACTTACCGGGGGAGTCGTTAAACTTGAAACCTCTTTAAAGTTAATGGGATGAAGCAAAAACTATAACCTTATCCCTCCTCCTGAACCTCACCATAAACATGATAAATCTCCGGCACCTGGCCTCGATCATCCATCCGCATACCCAGGTCCCGAATCAGACCGTCACGAATATCGTATATCCAGCCATGCAAGCTGAGGCGCTGGCCCCGGTCCCAGGCATGCTGGACTATTTTGGTCATGGCCAGGTTTTGTACCTGTGCCATCACATTTAATTCACAAAGGCGCGCTGAGCGTGATTCTTTATCGAGGGATTCCAGCTCTTGCCTGTGGCGGGCGTAGACATCCTTGATATGGCGCAACCAGTTATCCACCAGGCCACATTCGCTGTGGCCCATGGCGGCCTGTACGCCGCCACAACCGTAATGGCCACACACCACCACGTGTTCCACCTTGAGTACTTCTACGGCGTATTGCAGTACCGAGAGGCAATTAAAGTCTGTGTGTACCACCACGTTGGCGATACTGCGGTGAACGAACAGCTCCCCCGGTGCCATGCCCACAATCTCGTTGGCGGGCACGCGGGAATCGGAGCAGCCGATCCATAAATACTTGGGTACTTGCAGGCGGCTCAGGCGTTGGAAAAACTCCGGGTCCTGTGCCGTCCTATCTTCCGCCCAAGCGCGATTATGCGCGAACAGTTGGCGAATCTCTGCCACCTCAGTGGGCCTCCCCCGATAAGTCCAGACCGGATATTTGCGCGGCCTGCACCATTTTTTGCAGGTAGTCGCTGGTCATTTGGCGGCGGCGTTTTTCGGTCAGGTATTCCTCGATACGCTCCGAGACATATTCGTATTCCAGTGGGCGGCCCGGTTCGCATTGCTCCACATAAATCAGGTGCACACCGTATGGAGTCTCCACGGGTTCCGCTACCAATCCGGTGCCCTGCTCGAACACTGCGCGCTCAAAGGAGGCGACGGTATCACCGCGCCCTACTTGGCCGAGGCTACCACCGGCTTCGGAGGAGGAGCAGGCTGAGTGGGATTGGGCCAAACGAGCGAAAGATTGCAGCGGATTGGAGTCGGCGCGAATCTGTTCCAGCATATTCTCGGCAGCGGTGCGAGCCTTGGCGCAGGCCTCGGAGTCATCCGGTGCGGCCGGGATCAGGATATGGCGTACTTCTGCGAGGGGATCGGAGCGGAACTTATACGGGTGGGCTTCGAAGTAAGCGCGGCACTCAGCGTCGGTTGCCGGGTTCACCTGTAGCTCGCCTTTTAATAGATCTGAGACTGCGCGATCGAAAGCCTCACTGTGCAAGTCTTCGTCGGCAGCGCAGAGACCCTGCTCTGCAGCTCGATCTCGTAACAGCCAGCCGATAACCAGAGCACGTGCGGCGCAGTAGATCGCCTGACGCGGAGAATCGGCAGGCTGGTACTGCATTTCTTGGTAGATCAGGTCGGCGGGGATTTCAGTTCCGTTAACGGCCACTACCTCGGCCATCTCAAATTCGCCGCCTGCAGCATCAGTGGCCAGTAATGTATTCATGACTCAACTCCACACTGGGCCCGCTCATGGCGGGCCATTTAATAGTTACAGGGATTAGCGCGCGGCTTTGGCGCGAACTACCTGGTAATTGCGGCGGAAGTACTGCACCGGAACACTCCATACGTGTACCAGGCGGCTGAAGGGGAACAGCAGGAACAGGGTCATGCCGAGGAAAATATGCAGCTTGTAAATGATGTTCACTCCGCTGATTGCAGCAGCTGCACCGGCACCATCTAGCGTGACAATGGACTGAGCCCAAGCCATCAGTTTGAGCATTTCAGCACCGTCCATATGGCCAGCAGATACCACAATACTGATCAGGCCGAGGATCAATTGCGCGTAGAGCATCAGCAGTATGGCCAAGTCCATTTTGGAAGTGGTGGCGCGTACGCGCTTGTTGGTGAGGCGGCGCTTAACCAGAATAGTGAGACCGATAAAACAGATCACCCCGAAGAAACCACCGATCCCCATTGCCATCATCTGCTTGGTGGAAGCTTCAATGCCGAGGAAGTGCCACACCGCTTTGGGTGTGAGTAGGCCGACAAAGTGGCCCGCGAGAATGGCGATCACCCCGATATGGAACAGGTAACTGCCGATGCGCAATTGCTTGCGCTCCAACAACTGACTGGAGCCGGTACGCCAGGTGTACTGATCCCGGTCGTAGCGGATCAGGCTACCCACCAGAAATACCGTGAGGGCGACAAAGGGATAAATGGCGAAGAGCAGCGTATTCAGATAGTTCATCTTGTTACTCCTGTGGTGCGGGCTGGGCAGAATTCTGCGCGGCGTTGGCCCAGTTGAGGGGCTGGCCGTCGCGCAGCTGCGCATTGCTGGGCCGCGTTATTGACTGGTCGCAATTGTTGGCGCCGCTAAAGCTAACGGCCTCTTCCTCCCAGATCTTGTCCAGCGCCTCGGGGGTATCGTCACGTTCTTCGTTGGCGACTTCTTCCTTGAGTGCTGTCAGATCGACATATACCCCTGCCATCTGCAAGAGCGCATCCATCAACAGGTGGTAGGGACTCTCACGCTTGGACAGGCGCGCGCTCAACAGGGCAATCACATGGGTAATATCGTGAACCCAGCCGTAGGCTGCTTCCCCCTGGGTGGCACAGAACTCTAAGTAGGTGGGCAGGTAATCCGGTAGTTCGCGCTCATTCAGCTCAAGGCCGGCGCTGCGATAGCGCGCGGTCAGGTCTACCATGGCTTGGCCACGATCACGGGATTCGCCGTGGATATGCTCGAAGATATGCAGGGATACAGCGCGGCCGCGCTCGAACAGACCGTCGTATTCGCTCTGCCAATCGAGCGCATCCATACGCTCGTAATGGGAGATAAATGCCAGCAGCTTGTCGCGCAACGGAGCATCCAGATCCTCGGATTCAGCCAACCAGCTGGTCAGCTCATCCAGGTGCGCCACCAGCTCATCGGACGGGTAATCCAGCAGGCGGGCGATCAGGTTTAGTACTTTCATCGGTATTCTCCGCTCGACCTTAGTCGACTACTTTGGCGGGTATTACTTCGCGCACCGCTTGTTGCTTGCCACCGAAAATATTGGTGCTGTCGTTGCCGGTGCTACAGCCGTTGCCGAAGCTGAAACCACAAGAGGACTTCATGTCGTAGGCGTTTTCGGCGTAGGCCTTATGGCTTGAGGGAACCACGAAGCGATCCTCGTAATTGGCCAGTGCCATGTAGCGATACATCTCTTCTACCTGGGCTACGGTCAGGCCAGCCTCTTCCAGCAATTCGCGCTCCTGAATGCCGTCCACATGGATGCCACGCATATAGGCGCGCATCACAATCATGCGTTCCAGGGCACGGGCCACTGGCTTCTCGTCGCCGGCGGTGAGCAGGTTGGCCAGGTATTGCAGCGGGATACGCAGGGTGGAGAGATCGGGGATCTCGGCGCCGCGACCCACGGTGACAGTTTCCACTTGGCCGGCCTGTACTGCGTTCTGGATCGGAGACAGGGGTGGCACGTACCAAACCATGGGCAAGGTGCGGTATTCCGGGTGCAGCGGCAGTGCGATCTGCCAGTCGATAGCCATCTTGTACACCGGGGATTTCTGCGCAGCTTCGAGCCAGGCTTCGGGGATACCTTCGGCGCGGGCAGCTTCCTGGACCTTGGGATCGCTGGGGTCGAGGAAGATATCGCACTGGGCCTGGTAGAGCGCTTTTTCGTCTTCTACAGAAGCGGCTTCCTCGATACGGTCTGCGTCATAGAGCAGTACGCCCAGGTAGCGGATACGGCCCACACAGGTCTCGGAGCAGATGGTTGGCTGACCCGCCTCGATACGTGGGTAACAGAAGATACACTTCTCAGATTTACCGGTTTTCCAGTTGTAGTAAATCTTCTTGTAGGGGCAGGCGGATACGCACATGCGCCAGCCGCGACATTTATCCTGATCGATCAGAACAATGCCGTCCTCTTCGCGCTTGTAGATGGCGCCGCTGGGGCATGCAGAAACACAGGCCGGGTTGAGGCAGTGTTCGCACAGGCGCGGCAGGTACATCATGAAGGTGTTTTCAAATTCACCGTAAATGTCGGCCTGCACCTGCTCGAAGTTTTTGTCCTTTTTACGCTTCTCGAATTCGGTGCCGAGAATCTCTTCCCAGTTGGGGCCCCATTCGATTTTTTCCATGCGCTCGCCAGTAATCAGCGAGCGCGGACGGGCTACCGGTTGGTGTTTCTGCTCCGGTGCCTTGTGCAGGTTCTGATAGTCGAAGTCGAACGGCTCGTAGTAGTCGTCGATCTCCGGCATATCCGGGTTGCCAAACAGGTTGGCTAGTACGCGGTGCTTGCCACCAATCTTCGGCTGCAATTTACCGTTCTTCTTGCGGGTCCAGCCGCCGTTCCATTTGTCCTGGTTCTCCCACTCTTTGGGGTAGCCAACACCGGGTTTGGTTTCGACGTTATTGAACCAGGCGTATTCAACCCCCTCGCGGGAGGTCCACACATTTTTACAGGTCACCGAGCAGGTGTGACAGCCGATACATTTATCGAGGTTCAGCACCATGCCTATCTGGGCTCTAACTTTCATTGCTACACCTCCTCTCGCGTCGGCTCTTTGACGTCTTCGCCATCCAGCCAATCGACCTTGTTCATTTTCCTGACCACCACAAATTCATCCCGGTTACAGCCCACAGTGCCGTAGTAGTTGAAGCCGTAGGACTGCTGGGCGTAGCCACCGATCATATGGGTGGGTTTCATCACCGCGCGGGTTACGGAGTTGTGGATACCGCCCCGGGTGCCGGTAGTTTCCGCTCCCGGTGTATTCACGATGCGCTCCTGGGCGTGATACATCATGGCCATACCGTCGGGCACTCGTTGAGATACCACTGCGCGGGCAGCAATGGCGCCGTTGACGTTGAAGATTTCGATCCAGTCGTTGTCTTCAATACCTGCCAACTTGGCGTCGTACTCACTCATCCACACGATGGGTCCACCACGGGACAGGGTGAGCATCAGCAGGTTGTCGGAGTAGGTGCTGTGAATGCCCCACTTTTGGTGCGGGGTGATCCAGTTCAGCAGGATCTCCTTGTTACCGTTCGGCTTCTGGTTCAACACCGGTTGCACGGTTTTCAGGTTGATGGGCGGCTTGTACACACACATGTTCTCGCCGAAGTCACGCATCCACTCGTGATCCTGGTAGAACTGCTGGCGGCCGGTGATGGTGCGCCAGGGGATCAACTCGTGCACATTGGTGTAGCCGGCGTTGTAGCTCACATGCTCATCTTCCAGGCCAGACCAGGTGGGCGAGGAGATAATCTTGCGGGGCTGCGCCACGATATCGGCGAAGCGAATTTTTTCGTCTTCCTTGGGCTTGGCCAAATGGGTGTGATCGCGACCGGTAATCTCACCGAGGGCTTCCCAGGCCTTCACGGCTACCTGGCCGTTGGTTTCAGGGGCCAGTGACAGGATCATCTCCGCAGCATCTACCGCACTGTCGATACGAGCGCGGCCATCGCGAGCAGTTTCGTCCTTCCAAGTGCGATTGAGCTTTTTGAGGAAGTCCACCTCGTCATCAGTATTCCAGCTGATGCCCTTACCGCCGTTGCCGAGTTTTTCCAGCAATGGGCCGATAGAGGTAAAGCGGTTGTAGGTATTGGGGTAGTCGCGCTCCACCTCAATCATGCTCGGCGCGGTAACGCCGGGGATCAGGTCGCACTCGCCTTTCCACCAAGCCTGTACACCGAACGGCTGGGCGATTTCTCCGGGGGTATCATGGTGGATCGGCAGAGTCACCAGATCCTTTTCCACCCCCAGGTGGCCATCGGTCAGGTTGGAGAATTCCTTCGCTATGCCTTTGAAAATTTCCCAGTCACTTCGCGCTTCCCAGGCCGGGTCCACCGCCTTGGTGAGCGGGTGAATAAAGGGGTGCATGTCTGAGGTGTTGAGGTCGTCCTTCTCATACCAGGTGGCCGTCGGCAATACGATGTCGGAGTAAAGACAGGTGGTAGACATACGGAAGTCCAGTGTCACCAGCAGATCCACTTTGCCCTCGCTGGGGGCGTCATGCCAGGCCACGTCTTCTGGTTTTTTGCCGCCTTCTTCACCCAGGTCTTTGCCCATCAAACCATGCTTGGTACCGAGCAGATGGCGCAACATGTACTCGTGGCCCTTACCTGAGGAGCCGAGCAGGTTGGAGCGCCAGATAAACATATTGCGCGGGAAGTTCTGCGGGTTATCCGGGTCCTGGTTGGCGAATTTGAGCGCACCGCGCTTGAGCTGCTGCACCGTGTAGTCTTTGGCAGACATACCGGCGGCGGCGGCATCTTTAGTCAGTTGCAGGGGGTTGATCCCCAGCTGCGGCGCGGAGGGCAACCAGCCCATGCGCTCGGCGCGGCTGTTGTAGTCGATGATGGAAGCCTGCCACTTGCTCTTGTCGGCCAGCGGCGAAACCACTTCATCCATCTCCAGCTTCTCATAGCGCCATTGGCTGGCGTGGTTATAGAAGAAGGAGGTACCGTTCATATGGCGCGGTGGACGCTGCCAGTCGAGACCGAACGCGAGTGGGGTCCAGCCGGTCTGCGGACGCAGTTTTTCCTGCCCCACATAGTGGGCCCAACCACCGCCGCTCTGGCCGATACAACCGCACATCATCAGCATATTGATGATCCCGCGGTAGTTCATATCCATGTGGTACCAGTGGTTGAGTCCGGCACCCAGAATTACCATGGAGCGTCCACGGGTCTTGTCGGCGGTGTTGGCAAACTCACGGGCAACCTGGATGACATTCTCACGACGACAACCGGTCACCTTTTCCTGCCAGGCGGGTGTGTAGGGCTTGTCTTCGTCGTAGCTCTGAGCACAGTTGGGGTCGTCGAGGCCGTGCTCGACACCGTAGTTCGCCAGGGTCAGGTCGTAGACGCTGGCTACTTTTAGAATCTCGCCATCTTTGTTTTGAACAAGCTTCACCGGCACCTTGTAGTCGATCACTTCATCGTGTTCGGTATGCTGGAAGTAGTTGTGCTCGTGGGTCTGGCCACCGAAATAGGGGAAGGCGACCTGGGCGATTTCATCGGCGCAGTCTTTGAGGCTGAGCTTCAGCTCCAACTCTTCGCCACTGCGACCATCGCGCTGTTCAATATTCCACTTGCCACGGCCTTCTTTCGCTGAGGGCTCTCCCCAGCGATAACCCATGGAGCCTTGAGGGGAAACCAGCTGGCCATCGTGATTAACACCGATAGTTTTCCATTCCGGGTTGTTATCCTGGCCGAGGTTGTCCGCCAGGTCAGAAGCGCGAAGGAATCGGCCCTGTACCAGCTTGCCGTCGCGCTCTTCCAGGGTCACCAACATCGGCATATCGGTGGTGGTGCGCACATACTCGGTGAAGTAGGCGCTGGGTTTGTCGACGTGGAATTCTTTCAGGATCACATGGCCAAAGGCCATCGCCAGGGCCGCATCGGTACCCTGGCGCGGTGCCAGCCAGGTGTCGCCAAACTTGGAGCACTCTGAGTAATCAGGGGTGACCACACAGGTTTTGGCGCCCTTGTAACGCACTTCACTGAGGAAATGCGCATCCGGAGTACGGGTTTGAGGCACATTGGAGCCCCATACGATCAGGTAGTTGGAGTTGTACCAGTCGGCGGACTCCGGCACGTCGGTTTGCTCACCCCAGACCTGCGGTGAGGCGGGCGGCAGGTCACAATACCAATCGTAGAAACTCAGACAGTTGCCGCCGATCAGAGACAGATAACGAGCACCAGCGGCGTAGGAAACCATGGACATGGCGGGAATCGGCGAGAAGCCGGTCACCCGGTCGGGACCGTATTTCTTGGTGGTGTAGACGTTGGAAGCGGCAATCAGCTCGTTAACTTCATCCCACTTGATCCGCACAAAGCCGCCCATACCGCGACGCTCTTTGTAGGACTGCGCCTTGGCCGGGTCTTCGACAATACTGGCCCAGGCCTCCACCGGATCACTGTGTCTCAACTTGGCTTCGCGCCAGAGTTTTACCAGACGTTTGCGGATTTTCGGGTACTTGAGGCGGTTAGCCGAGTACATATACCAGGAGTAGCTGGCACCACGGGGGCAGCCACGAGGCTCGTGGTTGGGCAGGTCCGGGCGGGTGCGCGGGTAGTCGGTCTGCTGGGTTTCCCATGTGACCAGGCCGTCTTTGACGTAGATCTTCCAGCTGCAAGAGCCGGTACAGTTCACCCCGTGGGTGGAGCGCACAATCTTGTCGAACTGCCAGCGACGACGGTAGCCATCTTCCCAGCTGCGGTCGTCATTCGTCTTTTCCCCGTGTCCTCCGGAAAAGGGCTCTTTTTGTTTCTTCAGATATTTCAGTCGGTCCAGGAAATGGCTCATGCGGTACTCCCAGGGCATCGGCATGCGGTTAAAGCATCGGTTTAACGGGAATATAAAAGGGAGGGACGGCAGGATCACCTGACCAAAAAGGGGTAGAAAAGGGACGAAATACCCCCGAATAGGTAGGGAAACGGCATCAGTGGGCCGTTATGGTGGAGCCCTATCCCAGCAATAACAGGGCCTCTGTGTAAAAAACAGGCGCCAGGTTAAATTATGTGCAAAACTGGCGATCTTTAGTGGTACCCACAACTTTGTGCGCCAATGGACGGCACAATAGAGATCAGCCATCCACAACCGCCCCAGGGCGAAGTGAATCCGATATGCTGAACCGAATTCGACAGTCCATCGTCTACCGCATCGGGACCCTGATGCTGCTCACTGTGCTAGTAGCACTGAGCTCTATGGTGGCGTCCTATATTATCTCCGATGCCGCCGAAAACGATGCCGCCGCCGTTAACCTGGCCGGCTCATTGCGGGCTATGAGCTACCGACTTGCGGCCACCGCACCCTCTGGGGATGTCGAGGCCACAGCTGAGTTGGCAGACGAGGTGACCGCACGCCTGACCCGGGTGCTCAGCATCTCCGACTTCACTGCCAGCGATAACCTGCCCGCAGCGCGCAATTACCGCAAGGTAATCGAAAGCTGGGAGGGAGAAATCCGCCCACTGCTGGAGTCCATTGCCGCCGGGCGCACTTCTATGGACTCCTTGCAGTTAGCCAACCGTCTGGAGCCCTTTATCAGTGATGTGGACACACTGGTGTTTGATTATCAGACCATCGCCGAGGAAAAAATAAGCCTGCTGCGTTTGGTGCAGGTGGGGTCACTATTTGCCATTGTGACCCTGGTTTATCTCTCTTTGTGCATTCTTCACCGCTCTGTGGAGCAGCCTCTCAAGCAGCTGACCAACCGCTCCCTGAGCATCGCCCAGGGAGACTTCAACCAAAACCGCCTGGAGATTAACAGCGAGGACGAGCTGGGGGTTTTAGCGCGCACCATTAATTATATGAGCGATGAAATTCACGCGACTCACCGGGATCTTGCCCATCGCGTGGAGTTGAAAACCTCACAGTTACAGAAGAGCCATGAGGCATTGGACTTCCAGTACCGCCTGGCTCGACGGATAAGCGAGGGGCCGCTCTCGGGAGCAGAATTGGGCCAGTGGCTGGGAGAGTTCGCCAATGTCGCCAGCTTGAATAACCTCGACCTATGTCTGATGACACCGGAGGGGGAGGCGCCCTATGAACATTTGGTTCAAGGACTCGGTAATGCCCAGTGCACAGGCAGTGAATGCCATATCTGCGTAAACACCTGCGGCCCCTCTGATGAAGACCAACAGCGCGTGTACCGATTCCCACTGGAAGTGGACAAACGCAATTACGGTGTACTCACCTGCACCCTACCCCGAGGTGAGAGCCTTGATGAAGAACAGCAGCAACGCTTGGCTACCTTTGCCGACAGTGTCACTGCGGCCATCGCCATTAATGAGCGAGAGGCTCAGGAGCGCCGTGTTGCCCTACTGGACGAGCGCGCGATCATCGCCCGGGAGCTACACGATTCCCTGGCCCAATCCCTGTCCTATCTGAAAATTCAGGTTACCCGACTCAACCGCGCCAATCGCAGTGAGCAGGTGGACAAGTCCAAGGTAGAGGAGATTATTACCGAGCTGAAAGAGGGCCTGGATTCCTCTTACCGCCAGCTGCGCGAACTGCTCACCACCTTCCGACTGCAAATAGGTCCCGGCGGCCTGCGCAGTATCCTGGAGCAATCTATCCTCGCTTACCGGGAGCAGCACCCGCAGATTAACGTCCTGCTGGACTACCATCTGGACGAGGTACCCCTAACTCCCCACGAGGAAATTCACCTGTTACAACTGGTGCGCGAGGCCTCGCAAAATGCTGTGTACCACTCCCAGGGCGATATGGTGCAGATCAGCCTGACCCAAGCCGACAACCACTCCCTCAATGTACGCATCCTCGACAACGGCATCGGTATCAGCAACGCGCCGGAGAAACGCAATCACTTCGGTATGTCGATCATGCAAGAGCGCGCCAGCAACCTGAATGGCAATCTGAATATCCGCCGCCGCGACGAAGGGGGCACCGAAGTGCGCTTCAACTTTATTCCCCTCTACGCCCGCGAGCGGGAATTGGTGTGGAAAGACGTGGGGTGATAACTCTCTACCTTTATGAAAGGTCACTCGGAACGAACACATTAGTGCCGCCCCTATCATTCGAAATCCGCCAGTATCTTTATTACTAAAAAGGGAGAAGGAGAGAATACACCGCGCTCGGGACCCTATGAGGCATGGATGCCGATTAGGAGCTTGCAGGGATGCCGATTAGGAGCTTGCAGGGATGTATTCACTGCGTGTCTCGAGTGCGGTGTATTCTTTCCTTCCACCCCAGTAGTAACTATCTTCAACGACCTTATTACCTATCCAAGCGCTCTCCCATCCTGAAGCTTCTCCGACACCCAAGTAGCTATCGTCAAAAATACTGACTCTTAAATTGACCCCCAAGGGCCAATAGCGAGCCCATATGCTACAAGTACTTATCGCTAGCCTATCCCGTGATTCACACCAATTACATTGGTGAATATCAGCCCCCTCGATGGCCTGGCACCCAACCATTCCATTAAGCAATGACTATATCGATTTAATAGAGAGGAGAGGTTTATGAAACTGAGTTCATTGCCCAGAGCCACTTTCTTAATGTTGGCAGTATTTCTGCTGGCTTATTCTGCATTCACGGTTTCCGATAGCCATAACAAAAAAGAGAAAGATCCATCAGCTGCCAAGCATGGGGCTGGTGGTGAGAAAGCCTGGTCCAAAGCGGGCAATGACAAGATGTTCACCATCTTTAAATCTGACTTAACCACCGCTAATGAGAATATGCTCGGCAAGAAGGTGAATCCGCAAACCCCCAAAGATGCCGATGGCTTCTTTATTGGCGCCTACGACAAACAGTCACATATGCTGCACTTTATGGTGGGCTACAGCGATCTATCAAAGGGCGGGGTGGCAATGTCGCACTTCCATATGCAATGTGCAGGCGATGGCAAAGAGCCTCCTATTTGCAAGCCGGGTAAACCCAGTGGCCCAATTATTCAAACTATCTGCGGAATGCCCAATCACCCGGGAATGGTTCCCGACTGGCCCGAGACTAAAACTGACAAGGGCAAGCACGGCCTGGCAAAAAAATGTGCTGAAGGCACCAGTGGATATATCATGGGCAAGTGGATGGTGGAGGAGCCCTATCGCAAGGCGCTAATGGATGGGAAGGTCTTTGTTAACTTGCATACCCAGCTGGACCCCAAAGGTGAGGTTTCCGGCCTGCTAACAATGGATAAGTAGATTGCAAATTTACTGCTGAGACAAGAAAAAGCTGGGCTTCCTTATTTATGGAACCCAGCTTTTTTATATCTACCTGAAAATTGTTAATTAACAAAAATCAGAATTTTGCTGTAAGCATCAACCAGAGCTTATCGGTATCCTCACTGTAGTCATCTGCATCGTAAGCGGCGTATTTTATTAACGCTGAGAAATATTCATTAAACTCATGACCATAACTGATATTCCATTCAGTCCCGTAATCTGCTGAACCTTCATTGGCCTCAAAACTGTGGTAAGTAATTCCCAAATCTCCCCCGGAAAGCGCCAGGCTGGCACCGAGATATAAATCTTCAACACCATCTGCTGGAGTTTCAATGAACCTATCTGTGTAGCCTTGGAATTTGTGTAGTGTCGCCAGTGGTGTGCTAAAACCCACACCGTCGTCAGAACCCAGAACTTCATAACCCAATTTGCCTTTTACTGGCCCTAATGGAGCGGCAACTTCAGCAAGGTAATAGTCGGCTGCAAAATTACTGGGATTATTGCCGATATCCTCCTGGCGGGCATAACTCAGCTGAGTTTCAAACAGGCCAAAATCTCCCCGGTAAGCGGCACCGAAAGTACGGGATGAGAAGCTCTCAGCGTTATCCAGGTCCAAGTTGTAGAAGAAGGCAGTTAACTTATGCGCTTCTACCAATGGATAGCTGGCATGAAACAGTTGAATATCCCCATCCAGGTCCGATAAGTCACTGTCTTCACCAAAAATACGGTTTACGTTGTAGATATAGCTGTAATCCAGCTGTAACTCCCCTTCCCCGCCAAATTGGTAACGCAGGCCGTCATACGTCTGTTCATTCTGGCGCCAACCCACGCCACCGATAAAGCGCTGATCATCCAGGTTAATTCGCTGTCGACCAGCAATCACCATAGAGTTAAAACCACTGTACTTTAAGTAAGCTTGATTAACCTCTGTGCCCTGGGGGTCGGCAACCACGGGGTGCTCGGTATTGCCATTCACGGTGGAATTGTAATTGTCGTTGCCAATTTCACTAATGTTATCCACTTCAAAAAACGCATCAAAACCACGGTAACTGCCACTGGTCCAATTCAGGCGGGTTCTCAAGGTTGAGGCGATAGCAACATCGTCCATATTGTCCTGATCAACATTTTCTATCCGGTAGCGAAGATTTACCCCCGCCTGCCCTGAAGTCAGGGCATCAGTGAGTGTGGCGCTTTCATTCTCTGCTGCAATTCCCTGAGAGCCGGAAATGCCAAGGATGATGGCCGCGATTACGGTGGATAATTTCTGTTGTTTCATTCGCCGTTCCTTTGCAAAAGATTAAGTAGAAGGCAACCGCTGAAACAGGATTCATTCCATAAAATAATTCCAATATTCAGCAGCCATCCCAGGTGCGAGGGCATTATGCAGTTCAAGTAGCAACTTAGCTATTGATATAAATCAGTGAAATTGTCTTCTTCTAAATATATTCAGCTCTTTTAAAATTTAATTTAACTGAGACACATCAACCACTTGAAATAAGATTTTCCATAGCTAAATAAAACAGGAAAAAACAGCTTAATGGAACATTTTGAATAAATTTAACTAATATAGGCATTAAAAAATCATAATAAACGACATTTACTATGAGTAAAATAAAAGAGTAATACCATTAGGCCGACTCAATAAACCAAATAATTTCAACTTGAGCACTTGCAAGAATAGTATTCAAAGCTAAAACTAATATTGAAAATCTATCCAAAGAAAAAACCCAAGTGGGAGAGAGTTATGTCTGACTACACCGTATCTTTCTTAAGCCCAGTTACACAAGAAAGAGCTTATCTGGCAGTAACTGAACAAATGCCCAAGTGGTGGACTCCCACAAGCGCTCCATTCTTGGCCGTTGATGATGTCGCCAAAACTGGGTTTAAAGGGAAATCATATTGGATATTTCGCGCCAAAAGATTAATACCTATGCAGCTGATAGAGCTCGAATGTATACAGTCTTTTATGATCTCAGAATATGTTGATGATCCCAAAGAGTGGGAAGGAACCACACTACGTTTTGAATTTAGCAGTGCCAACAATGGAACCGAAATCATATTCACTCACATTGGCCTATCCCCTGACATTAAATGCTGGGATATGTGTAAGAGTGGTTGGGACCACTATCTACTCGGCAGCTTGAGGGACTTCCTGGAAAGTGGTGATGGCAGGCCAAATAGTTATTGATATTGCGGGGCTGAATACGTGACGCCGTTTACGTATTGATATCTGAGCTAACCTGACCGTAACAAAAGAAGAGATCAATAACTACGAAATCCAATAGTCAGTTATTGATTTTGACAATTGTAAAAACTATGGAATTTTACACGGATTTGACAACTTAAACGGTATTTACAAATCCATGCTATGCATTATTAAGTAGATAAGTGCTTAAACTTGCAGCAATCCCCATCAAGGATGGGGATTGCCAAACTTAATCAAGCATACCTGAGCTTATAACTCCTCAAGGGTTTCCGACAGCACACCCAACTCCATATCTACGTTTTTCACGTCCATATGAGATGGTCCCGCAATCACCGGATCCCAGCCATCCTCACCTTCTAATCGCTGGCAGAGTTCATCTATCTCACAAATAACACCATCATTATCGACATCAGTACCAGCCATCACTCCAAAGCCAGATTCCGAGGTCGCATCTAATGGTGGCGACGTGTAGCTATAGCTTCCCAGTTCAGGATCATAAGTTGCCATCACCCGACCAACAGCTTCGCCCGTTTCAACATCTACAAACTCCACATATATAGCACCAGCATATGAATCTGAAGCAACCTCCTCACTGACAACCTGTACCGACACCCACAGATCAAATCGGGTATCTGTAGATGCTGTAAAACTCACGGTGCCGGTATAGCGTCCGGCTTGCATGGAATCGGTATCTACAGTAACTCGATAACTACCAAGTCCGCTTGATTCCTCATCCAGGTAAGTGGCACTTAACCAAGAGTCTGACACGCTAACTTCAGCCACCGAAACTCCCGATGTATCGGCGAGCAGCTCAATATCCAGCTCGGTCTGGGTCCACAACTCTCGCTGGTGGCCATTCTCGACATAAAGGCGACCAGCCATAGCCGAGCCAGTGGCCTGGGCTCTTGCCGAGGCAACAGCGAGCTCCGCATCAATTTCACCATATCCGTAAAAGGCATCCGGTGTCTCGCCGTATGAAACCTTGAAGTCTGTGACTAACCCATCAAAGTCGTCGGGAGTCATTGACTCCCACTCCTCTTTCATAAGAGCAATAACACCAGCCACATGAGGTGCGGCCATGGAAGTGCCCTGCATCCCTGTATAGGTAAATTCTATTTCCCCACTTTCGGTTTCTTGCCCGACCGTGCTAATCACACCACCGTCGGCATTGAACTGTCCTGTTTCTCCCCCCGGCGCAGTCAAATCAACAACGGACCCGTAATTGGAGTACCACGCAGACTCGCCCCCCTCTCGAGTCGCAGCTACCGTCACAACCCCGTCCAGACCAGCTGGAGAATAGTTAGTGGCATCAGACCCAGCATTTCCCGCTGCCGCAACCACTATGACACCAGCTGCACGAGCTGCACTTACCGCATCCTGCATAGTCTGGGAATAGCCCCACCCACCGAGGCTCATATTGATGACATCTGCTTTGCGATCAGGGACTGTACCGGAATCATTCGCAATGCCAGCCGCAAAATATATGCCTTGTGCGATATCATAATCACTCCCGCCGCCGTAGCCGAGTACCCGCACAGGCATAATCTTGGCGTTATAAGCAACCCCTGCAATACCGACGCCGTTATTGGTCGCTGCTGCGATAGTGCCCGCCACATGGGTCCCATGCCAGGAGTCAGAAGTACCATATGGATCATCTCCCGGATCTTCTGGATTAGGGTCAATACCATCCCCGTCCACCGCCATATTACTGTCACTGATCATATCGTAACCAGCAACCAGTTGCCCCTGCATATCCGGGTGCCCGGATAAAATACCCGTATCCAATACCGCGACAATTGCCCCTTCACCCGTAGAAGTTGTCCATGCATCTGATACAGCAATTTGC
The DNA here is from genome assembly GCF_056311705.1 of Microbulbifer sp. ABM4_008. Lineage (NCBI taxonomy): Bacteria > Pseudomonadati > Pseudomonadota > Gammaproteobacteria > Cellvibrionales > Microbulbiferaceae > Microbulbifer > Microbulbifer sp. ABM4_008. The sequence goes on from NZ_CM149970.1 coordinate 4,810,435, forward strand.
GAGTAGTGCCACATTCTGGGGTAAAGTGGGTCGTCAACTGACTGATTTTTGCGAATACGGTTTAATTCCACATACTCAAACTGACCGCTGGCATGAAGGCCCTTAAGTGCATCAATGGTCTCCAACTTGAACTGCACTTCACTAGGAACTTTTATTCCAGTGCGGCTTAAATCTGTAACAGTGCCAGTTGCCTTAGCCTTACCAAACCCGATTGCAGCCTGATTAGCATCTAATAGCATCGGTCGATGCGCTCCAGAACTTCCCTTAATCGCACCCACTGAGTCCAGCGCTTGAATACCAGCAGCTTTAACACTGGGCTTAAGACGAGCTACTAGCTGATTGGCCACAAAATTGTCACTAGCCCGGATTCCTTTTCTTGCACCGGCAACCGTCGGAACTGAAGACAATCGCATTCGGTATGCTGAGGCACCCCCGAAAGCATACGCAACTACGTAATAAGTACCGTCTTCAGGTACCAGCACAGACTCCTCATCTTCAACACCATATGAACCATCTACCCAATTTCCAGATTCATCGATGAGAGACAGGTCAATATCTGCTCTACCGTCATCCCACTCCTGCATGTGGAGGAATACTTCCTGATTCTGTTTTAGGGTAGCGAGATAAAAATCGTATCGATTTTCCTCGGAGCTACTATCTAATCGGCTTACAAAACCAGACACTTCGCTAATACTTGAAATCGCCTGTGCATCTTTCATGTAGTTATTAGACACGTGCTCGGTGTTTGAATCATTGGTATCGCTATCAACAAATACACCCTGCAAAAGCGACAGCTGGCCTGAGATAAGAAATTCTCCATTGCTGACGATTACGCTAATAGACTGTTCATCAGTCAATCCTGTTTGATCGTCCACCAGAAGATGAACTTCATATTCTCCGTTTTCCTGATATTCATGCTCGGCCTGTACACCCTCACCTGTGTTACCATCACCAAAATCCCACGTGTAAAGTAATTCGCTACTTTCCACATCTGTACTATCTGATGCGTCAAACTTAATTGAACGAGATTTTGCATCTGGTTGACTGTACGAAAACTTTGCAACAGGCCGTGAATTTTTTAGTGCTGTAAACGTTTTCTCGGCTGAATCCGTAGCTCCATCATTATCAGTTACAGTCAGCTTAATTGTGTACTCCTGATCGGTATCGTCATCTGCATAGAAAGTATGCTCGACATCCTTCCCGCTCGCGCTACTGCCATCGCCAAAATCCCAGTGGTAGCTATTAATACTGCCATCATTATCACTGGACGCAGACGCATCAAATGTAACAACCGCCGGCGAGAGCCCAGACTCAGGAGATAAAGTAAAGCTGGCTACTGGTGCCTGATTCGCTTCAGATGTTGATGATCCGCCACCACCACATGCCGTTGTTATCAGGGCTAGCAGTGGAACTGCTAGCTTTAGGAGATTAGTACTCATTCCTATAAATTCCTTTTATAAGTTTATTAAAAGTTCATCAAGAAAAAATGTTGCAGAAAGAGAAATCAAAAAAGATATTCGCAAGCCTGAGTATTGACGCCAAAGTTAGTACCGAAGCACCACTACAACTTGCAGAAATCTCCTTTATTTTCCTTGTAATATGAGTAAGCAAAAGCTTCTATGAAGGGGGGCTATAATAACCTAAGTATATTTTTATTTGATAACTTAATTTTTTCTTTGAAACCCCTTAATTACAATCAACTAAAACCTCCCAGTCATTGTCACCAAATTCCATTATTTGTATTTCCGTACCGGTGATATTTCGGATTACCTGAATATTGGTCAGCAGGTGTTGGCTAGGATTTAATGTTCGAAAACGGCCACCCGCCCCGAGGACCATCGGTAGCAACAACTGATCAGCCAGATATTCACCAACCGGCACACCAGAATTTAAATATCCCTGCATCTGTGAGATTCCGCGCTGAGCAACCCGCTCGGCACTCAGCCCAAGCTCCCCCACAGACTCAAAAACTTCTGTGACATTTTCAAATTGCAACCGCAACGACAATAAATTACCCGGCCCCTGAGATTTCACCCGCTTTTGGTACAGGCGATCCGGTTGCCAATCGCACTTCTTGCGCACCTGCGCTAACTCCCGCTGGGCTACATGGGCGGGAATATGGGCAAAGGTAGCCACTGCTTCGCAATCCACTATTTCACCACGCTCTGTCAGCTCCAGTTTTGACAATTGCGAGGCGGGCTGAACTCTAGCCCTCCAGGAGCCGCCTCCGGCTGGATAGAAGCCATGATTATCCAGAGCCAACTCTATACCGGCGCCCATACGAGCCAATAGAGGCAAATAGGCCTGAGCAATAAAATCAAAACTGGGAGCACTTGTATTGTGAGTGCCGCCTTCAAAGCACAGCTGACTGTCCCCATCGGCCAATAACAGCGGTAGCAACACGGTTTGAAACACCAAACTGGTACTACCGGCCGAGCCAATAGGAAAGTGGTATTTACCGGGACGCACTTTTCCCGGTGCAAAAGTTATTTCCGAAGCACCCAATTGTTCGCCGCTGACTTCGGCATGGCTAATCGCTTTAGCTGCTCGCAAGCAGGCTAGGTGCTGACGCAACAAACCGGGTTTTTTACGACCTGCTCGAATATTCTTAATTCGAACCGGTACTCCCAAACAAACAGACAAGGTGAGGGATGTCCGCAAAATCTGTCCGCCGCCCTCCCCCTGGGCGCCGTCTATCTCAATCACTGTTTAATTCCTTAAAATTTACATCTTTTTTTGGTGAGTGGCGTCTTTAAGCCGTAGGGCGCAACTTCACCAACTCGTTCATCACCCCATCGAGACCGCCATATACGGAAATCTTATCGATGCGGGTGCTGACCCGCTCCAAAGCTTCCAGTTCTTTCAAGCGCAACAGTACCGGGTTGTTATCCATCAGCTTGGCGGTATTGTGCAGAGATCGCATAGCTTGGGTTTCTTCCCGGCGCTTAATCAGGTTTGCCTCAGATTCCTTCTGCGCTTCTACAACCTGATTGAGGATCATCTTCATATCGCCGGGCAAAATAATATCCTTGACCCCGACACTGGTAAGCTCGATACCATATTTCGCCAGCTTGTCGCGGATGCCGGTCGCAATCACAATATTCAACCTGTCCTTATCAGCCAGAAGGCTATCCAGGGTTTGAGTACCCACGGCCTCGCGCAAGTGCAGCTGCAATTCGCGATAAATAAAGCCTGTACTATCGCTGAGCTTTAGCGCTACTTTTTTTGCATCGGCAATTTTGTAAGCACCAGTCAAGTTGATACGCAGGCTGACCCTATCCTTGGTCAGAATTTCCTGACCACTGACTTCGATGGTTTTCAACCGCAAGTCCAGTACCTTAACCTCGATAGAGCGGTTGTATTTCCAGTAGCCATAACAGCCGGGCTGTAACACCTTTTCCAACTTACCGTTGACCATTAACAGGCCCACGTGCTCATCGGGAATTTCGTTGTAGCTTACCGCCTGAAGGGCGGTGCGCATTTGACCAGCACGTACACCTCGCCCCAGTAAGCCCAGGACTTTTTTATCGATGGCGTATTCCTCAGAGATATCCACGATTTCCACCCGCACGGATTCACCGCCCTTCCACACAGCGCGAAAAGTACCCGGTGGCAAAATATCGATCAAATGATTATCCCGGTAAAACAATCCCACCTGATGGTCTGACAATTCATAGGATTGCAGGTATTCACCAAGGATCTCACCATAGGTGTTTAACAAAAATTTGGCTTTGATTTCACCGAATACCACATCGGTAATATCATAAGTTTCTGCCCGTACATCACCGGACAATAGGGATATACGATGGCTGCCAGGTGGCAGCACCCCTTCAAAACGGTTGCGGCGAAATAGCAACACTCGCTCGCTATCCGCAACATCCACGTTCTTCCATATTTTGAACAGAGATATCATGGTTCTTATCTTTTATTCCATTTTCATACTGCGCTACCCCAATGGGCCGCAAGGGTGGGGCCCGTCCAGCGACAGGTGGTAAACCGTTTGTGCCGAGCGGGGCCCAGCGGCAGAGGAATTACGATTTTCCCCACATGGCTCCCCCTGAGCCTGCAGCCAAAATCCTTGGCCAGGAGACACAACCGTAAATCTTGCCGCTGGATCGCACAGGGCAGACCCACAATTAACGACACGGTTGCCAGAGTGCCTCCGCAGTAAATCGCTAAACCCTATTTACCGTATCGAGAGGCTATCGGACCCCAGGTAGATTTTTAATGGGGAGTCGAACCCCAGGCTCTCGCCTCTTTCCAGGTCGTTTGGATAACGATAGGACTTTGGCAGGAATCGAACCTGCTACAAATCGATAAGTTATCGACTGCTCTACCAAATGAGCTACAAAGTAGGCGTTTGAACTTCTATCCCGTAGGTACACCTGCCGCCATAGGCGGTGGTGCCGGGCCGGGATTCAGAACCGGCTCCGCTGACGGGCTAAAGGCCTCAAACTCGGTTGCGGCAACCCGGCGAATTCGCCCGGCGGCCTGCATACTTTAGCAATTGCCTTAGTTCGGCCGATCCCTGGCCTAAAACGCGTCAGCCTTTGACGCAAACCACTTGCTTGAGGGTGTAGACGATTTCCACCAGGTCTTTCTGTGCTGCCATAACCTTTTCTATAGGTTTGTAGGCCGATGGGGTTTCATCGATCACGCCCTCGTCTTTTCGACATTCCACATCGGCGGTGGCCGCGCGATGCTCTTCCAGGGAGACCAGCTTTTTGGCCTTGGTACGGGACATCACTCGTCCGGCCCCATGGCTACAGCTACAGAAGCTTTCTTCATTACCCAGCCCCCGCACAATAAAAGACTTGGCCCCCATACTACCGGGAATAATGCCCATTTCGCCGGCACGCGCTCTTACAGCGCCTTTCCGGGTCACCAATACATCTTTGCCGTAATGATGCTCGCGGGAAACGTAATTGTGGTGACAATTCACCGCTTCCATCCGTGCCTCAAAATCCATCCCCAGGGCCTGCTTCACCGCGCTAATAGTTCGCACCATCATTACTTCACGATTGATACGGGCAAACTCCTGCGCCCACTCCACCGCCTGCACATAGTCATCAAAGTGCTCTGTACCTTCCGGGAAATAGGCCAGGTCACTGTCCGGTAAGTGGATATGCCAGCGCTCCATATCCCGCTTGGCTTTCTCAATAAAGTAAGTGCCTATTCGATTTCCCACTCCCCGAGAGCCACTATGCAACATCAACCACACGCTACCCTGTTCATCCAGGCACATCTCGATAAAGTGATTGCCTGTACCAAGTGTTCCCAAGTGATTGATATTATTAGTATTCTTTAATACCGGATGCCTCTCTTTGAGCAGTTCAAACTGGGCGGCTAGAGGCGCCCAACCGGCAAGTGCATCGTCCGGTGGATTCTCCCAGGCCCCCTTGTCCCGCCCTCTCCCCCGGTGCCGGCCAGTACGGCCGTGGGGCACGGCGCGTTCGATGGCGCTGCGCACTCCAGCCAGGTTGTCCGGCAGTTGCGCCGCCGTCAGGCTGGTGCGAACCGCCATCATGCCGCAACCAATATCCACCCCTACGGCAGCGGGAATTACTGCCCCCAGAGTTGGGACCACACTTCCAATAGTGGCGCCTTTGCCCAGATGTACATCAGGCATCGCCGCGACCCATTTATGGATGAATGGCATCTGCGAGATATTTTTGAGCTGCGCTTTGGCTTCATCTTCAAAAGGCACACCCAGGGTCCAGGACTTAATCGGTACCCCACCTGCCTGCATTACTTCATATGGCATTGGTTTCATCTTCCACTCCTTTTGAAACCGCGCTTGGTATTCATGTATTTCATTTAGTTATTGATATAGCGAATTGGGTGCCAACTTTTGCAGACAACTGAAAAATACTTGTAACCTATTGTTTTTTAACGATTTATTTTTTATCTCAGGGTTTTTTACTAGATTTCTTGAGACAAGGGATTCATAAATATCTATCTTTTTTGATAGTTAAATCATATTTTAGATAGCATGAAGACAATCGCTATCAGTATTCTCGGTACTAGTAAGGACCGGCGCGGCAAAGGCGACAAGCGCTGGGATAAGTGGCGCCCAAACATTTCCATGTGCCAGCACGATGACTTATTGATCGATAGGCTGGAGCTCCTTTTCGACAACCACTCAAAAAACCTGGCTGACCAGGTCACAGAAGATATTGCGCGGGTGTCTCCAGAGACCGAAGTGGTCCACCACCGGGTGAACTTCAATGACCCTTGGGATTTCGAGAGCGTGTATAGCAATCTGCTGGATTTCGCCCGCGCCTATAGCTTCAAGCCGGATGACGAGCAGTACCTGGTGCATATCACCACCGGTACTCATGTAGCGCAGATCTGCTTGTACCTGTTAACAGAGGCGGGGTATTTCCCCGGACGTCTGCTGCAAACTTCCCCGGCGCGAAAGAACAGTAGCTTGCCGGGCGAATACCAAATCATCGATTTGGACCTGTCCAAATACGACCAGATTGCCTCGCGCTTCCAGAGGGAACACCAGGAGGGCACCACCTATCTGAAGGGGGGAATCGAGACCAACAATCTCGCTTTTAACCAGATGATCGAGCAGCTGGAGCAGGTATCGATTCGCTCCGACGCCCCCATACTAATTACCGGTCCCACAGGGGCAGGTAAATCCCAGCTGGCCCAGCGTGTCTTTGAACTACGCAAGCAGCGGGGCAAGCTGGAGGGTGGCCTGGTAGCCGTTAACTGCGCCACCCTGCGCGGCGAGAATGCCATGTCCGCCCTGTTCGGCCACCGTAAAGGCGCCTATACCGGTGCCACCACCCACCGGCCAGGCTTGCTAATGGAAGCAGATAAGGGCCTGCTGTTTCTCGATGAAATCGGTGAGTTGGGATTGGATGAGCAGGCCATGTTATTGCGTGCGATTGAGCACAAACGCTTTATGCCTTTCGGCTCTGATAAGGAGGTAAGCAGTCACTTCCAGCTGATCGCCGGTACCAACCGGGATCTCGTACAGCTCTGCCAAGAAGGTAAATTTCGCGCGGACCTGCTCGCCCGTATCGATCTGTGGACCTACCGACTGCCCTCTCTACGAGAGCGTATTGAAGACCTGGAACCCAATATAGATTTTGAGCTGGAGGCTTTCTCCAGGAAATCCGGGCATCTTGTCAGCTTTAATAGATCAGCACGGGAAAAGTACCTGAGTTTTGGGCGCTCCCGCGAGGCCAGCTGGTCTGCGAACTTTCGCGACCTTAACGCCAGTATCCTGCGTATGGGTACCCTCGCCGACGGTGGGCGTATCACGACTCAGGTAGTGGAAGAGGAAATCCATAGGTTGCGAATTAAATGGCAAAACCCACTAACAGATTCATCGCTACCCCTTGCCCGTATCGAAACACTGTTGGCGCTAGACCACATCGAGCAGATGGATTACTACGAGCAAATCAAACTAGCTGGGCTAATTCAGGTTTGTGCAGAGTCCAATTCGATGGCAGAGGCCGGACGCAAATTATTTCAAGTGAGCCGCACCTCAAAAAAATCCAACAACGACTCACACCGGGTACGCCAACTTTTAGATAAATACGGTCTTAAATTCGACCAGTTGAATAAAACATAGAGGCCCTCTGGCAGCTTTTTTTGTTAGTCTGATTCCAAAAGCCGGACACTGGATCATGGAATGAGATACACCTATTTAACGCCGTTTATTTTCTTACTCAGCGCCTGTGAGCCAACCCAGTTCGCAGGTGGTACCGCCTTGCCAGATGGCTCTGTTTACAAAGGCGAGATGCTTAACGGTCTGTTTCATGGGCAGGGTCAGCTCGAATGGCCCAATGGCAGCCTTTATCGTGGCGACTTTCGAAAAGGTCGCATGACAGGTGAAGGTGAGTTAACTGGAAGTGATGGCTGTAGCTATGAAGGGGAATTCCTCAACGGAGAGCCCCACGGCAAAGGTCGCTATAGCTGCGATGAAACTGAGTGGGCGGGAGAATTCCATAAAGGGGAGCTGCAAAGCGGTACTTTAAATTGGGATGAAGGTGGGAGTTATCATGGTGAGTTTTTAAACTTTGATCCCCACGGCGAAGGCAAACTCACTGCAGAAGATGGCAGCTTTTATCATGGCAGCTTTGAAAACGGTTTTTTAATACAAGGTAGCTACTCGGATAGCGATGGCTATCGCTATACCGGCAGCTTCGAGTACGGCTCCTATTCCGGCGAAGGTGAACTCACCCAGCCTGACGGCACGATTATCCGTGCCACTTTTCGCTATGGAGAAGCAGAAGGAGAAGGCGTACGAATAAGTACGAATGCTGAAGGAAACACTGTCGAGGAGTCTGCCTATTTCTCCGGGGGTACCTATTACCCCAGCGAAGACGCCTGGCGCGCACAGACGGATATTCCCGGTGCCCAGGCAGAAACCCGCCTCTATAGCGAAAGTGAGCGTTTACATAATGCTATAGAAGCCCTCCCCTCACAGAGACCTGGCGTACGCGATACTTACGCCCTACTGATAGGTGGTGATGGCACCTCTCCGGTATTCGCAAGGGAGCTGGACTGGGTGGCAGAGCGCCTCGACGAAGCCTTTAACATTGACCAACGTATGCTGCGCCTCAGTAACGGCGGTGGATATGGTTTCCCCCTGGCTACCCGCACCAGTATCCAGGAAAGCCTCAATGCTATTGATCAATTAATGGACCCCAAAGAAGATTTACTTCTCATACACCTGGTCAGCCATGGTGCTCGAAATGGAGATTTCAAAATTGCCGAGGGGGAGATTCCCCTAAATGACTTCTCACTGAAAGATGGGCAACGATTGCTGGACAATATTAACGCCCAGTACCAGTGGATCGTTGTTTCAGCCTGCTTTTCCGGTCAATGGGTAGAAGCCCTACATAGCCCCAATCGGGTCATCTTTACTTCGGCCGCTGCGGATCGCAGCTCCTTTGGATGTAGCGATGATTCCGAGCGCACCTGGTTTAGTTCCGCACTTTACGGTGAAGCCCTCAATCAGGGAGTGAATAATCCTGAGACATGGTTTGAAGCCGCCAAGTTAAAAGTAACCGAGATGGAACAGGAACAGGGGATTAAAAGAAGCCGCCACTCCCTGCCCCAATATTCAGTGGGAGAGAATTTCCTAATGTGGTGGCATGGAAAAAAATCGATTTATTAATTTTGGAATTCCGGTACAAACCGACTAAAAAATTATTTTTGGTACTAATCACTATCTACCATAATACCAAGCGAAAGGAGATACCTTCTTGGAGTTCGCTAGCCTCTCTGTAGAGTTATTGTTTATTTTGTTTTTCGTCGCCGTTATTGCGGGCCTACTTGATACACTAGCAGGTGGGGGCGGCCTGATAACTGTACCGGCCCTTATTCTTAGTGGCGTCCCACCACTAGCTGCCTTGGGCACCAATAAACTACAAGGCAGTATTGGTACTGCAACTGCTACCTACATGATGCTTAGAAATAACAGGATCAGTTGGGATGGGATTAAAAATCTAATGCTATTTGCCTTTATTGGCGCAGCCATGGGCACAATAGCAGTACAGTTCATCAATACTGATGTTTTGTCATTTATTATTCCTGCTATTCTTTTATTTATCGCTATTTATTTTATAGTTTCTCCATCCCTTACTCATAGTAGTACTAAACCCAAGGTCTCAAGAAAGAAATACCAATATGGCGTAATCCCATTTATTGGTTACTATGATGGTATGTTTGGCCCCGGAACTGGATCATTTTTTGCCTTATCAGGCGTTGCCTGTAGGGGACAGGATTTACTAACCTCCACGGCCAATGCAAAACCTCTCAATTTTTCCACTAATATCGCATCTTTAATCGTATTCTTATTTGCCGGTCAAATTTTATGGGCTGCTGGAATCTTAATGATGATTGGACAAGTTATAGGTGCCTGGCTGGGATCTCATTTTCTATTTAAAATTAATCCTGGTTATTTACGGGGAATGGTAGTTCTTATGTGTGGTGGAATGTTAATAAAATATATCCACTCTATGGGATGGATAGATTATATCTTCTGAAAGGTATGGAGGTGGCTGGAACTCAGAAAAATCAGATTAAATATTAAGACTTTGGATTGTTTTATGGAGTATCTAAAAAGATCTTTAATGAACTTCTTTTTTAAGCTCCATCAACTCCTTCTTGATCTCGGTGATTTGATTCGATAGCTTGCTCTCAAAATCTTCATTGATTATCGACATATACTGCTCAAACCGGCTCTGTTTTATTAGATATTCTAATCTCTCTAGTAATTCATCATTGGAAACTCTTCTCTTGGCTCTTTTCCTGGTAAATTTTATCAGTGACTTTACCCAGTCAGGCAGTCGATAATAAGTATTTTGAAACCCTCTGCTTATGGAGTATCTAATACCATTATGTCGTATATAGCTAGATAGCTTTGATGGTAGTAACCTATAAAATAGATTTAAATATTTATCCAACTTATTGCAATCGGAATACCACTCTCTCACCAAACTCTGCTTATCTCTGTCTAACTTCAGAGCGCCTAAAGCTTCATTAAATTCTCTTTCTGTATATTTCTCTATTAATTTTGACTTAATTAATAGAGAAATTACTTTTTTATCACCATAAAGCGGTCGTAATTCTATCAAATGCAGCAACCAACACCCAAGAAGATCATTCTTATAATCCGTATCACTAGAATTTTTTGCTAAGTAGTCAAATACAAAATGATATTGATTTAACAATCGCTGAACCATTAGATCACTTTCCTTTTCATCCATATTGACTAAACTATACGACCCAATTTCTGGCAAAACTAATATTGATTTAGCCTTGACGGTTGTTATCCAATGTAGAGAGTGACCATTAACGCAGGAACCCAAAATAAATTCGGATATTTTATTTCCACAAACAAAGTCCCTGCGATAAAACCTCCTGACATTTATAGAATTTATTTTTAAAACAAACCTGAATTTATCATCAATTGATTCTGAAAATTTTTGTAAGGGTTTATTATGGCTAAAAAATACTATATCCGGATTATCGCTATTGACTATATCCTGTAATTTAGGGATCAAGGTAGGGTACCAACAATCTCCCTCATCGATAAATCCAACATACTCGCCAAAAGTATTTTTTATCCCAAATTCAAAAATTAGCTGGTCATCAATCTGTGAAGTACTCGGAATATGAATACTTCGAATTCTGGGCATTGAACCTGTAAATTTATTAATTCGATTGCGCTCATCATTTTCGCAAAAATGAAGAACAAGAATCTCTATGTCCTTGTATTGCTGTCGAATAATACTCTGCAGACAGGTATTGAGATAGACACCGCTAGACTTTGAAATAACGACAATCGAAATCATGCGCATACCACTGAAGTTCGGTAATCTAATACTGAATTAGCAGTATCTGGATCTTTATCAAAGAGTATTCTCAAATCCGCATTACTCAATGATAGAAAAGATCTTGTAAACTGAGATTGAAAGCTCCCCCTATACTCTTCGTCAAGATTACGCCAGCACCAGTTAAACAATGCTAACTTGCTTTTGACATACAAGTGGTAAAACCTATCTCTAAGATTAATATTCTTATTAAAGAAGTCTTCAATCTCATCAAAAACCTGTAATACAGATATACGCCGTGCATCTGATATATTTGACAACCTATTTCCTGTGGAGTCGACATTATGAATACAGAAAGGGGATTCAAATAATGCAATATCTTTAGCATTTGTGAGCAAATTCCAATGTGCTAATACATCATTATGTACAGGCGTTTGTGAAAATCTAAGGGAAACTCTTTTAGCATAACTGGTTTTAATCAATCTATTCCAAGGAAAGGGTGTTAAACATAGAATGCTATCAAGATCAAAAGCGGAGAAAGTCCTGTTACCAAAGGCTCTAAGCGCTCTGTAGAAAATGGAATTGTCATCACCTGCCATACCAAGATTAATAGTGCTTCCTGGAAATCTACACTGATAGGCCATCAACAAAATATCACTATTAACTTTTGTAGCAATTGAAACAGCTCGATCCAACATATTTGGGAGGATTAAATCATCGGCATCAAAAAATAAAGTCAGTGGCTCAGCTATTTGATCGAGAGCACTATTCCTACAATAGCCTGCCCCATTGTTACCATCGTTTAAAATAATTTTATATGGAATTCTATTTTTCTGAAGAAAATCAGCGGCCAACCCAACCGTGGTATCTGAGGAATTATCGTCAGATAAATAAATTTTTACATCAGTCGAATTATTATGAACAATAGAGTTCAACGTATTAACAATATTATTGTTTTCATTATATGTTGGTATCACCACCCCAACTTTACTGTTAGGCATACAAATTCTCTTTATAATTCTCTCAATTATCCCAAAGCAGCAGAGTTAAATGTAAATTCAATAAGTAAATTAATTTGAATATAATCAAGTCTGATAAAGGCTGTACCACTTAAAGTAGACAGCTATACACCTTTTTTCAAACTTATTGATCGATGATTTGCTTAAGCTAGATGATTTCGGGAAGGCTAAGGTATACAGTAAAAGAATTAGACGCCTACTCAAGGCGCCTAGATTTACCAGAACCAATTCTTAGAGTTTTGATTAGGTGCTATATGGCAAGAATAATGTCTTCAATCGGCTTATCAAATTTTATTAAATCTTTATTTTTCTCATCCTTATAAAGCTTGATATAAGCTTTATACATAGCTGAAGGTGATTCCTGCAAAAGTGAAATCAGATAATCCCTACCCTTTAACTCTTCGATTCTATTGCCGATATAGAAACCTACAAAATACAACGGACTATCCCATACTGCAGAAAAACCCAAATGATAGATTTTGTCGAAGTCTAAACTTGAATCACGGCATGCACGAAAAAGCATTGCTTCAAATAATACAAAGTTACTATCTATTCGTTGTAAATTTCTTTTAAATTTTTTCTTAAACCATTCTGTGTACTCTTTTCCCTCTGTAACACTTAATGGAGAACCCACAATAGAGGCTATCCCCTCCAGACGGGTTTGATTTAAGATTTTCTCACAATTAGAATCTGGATTTTCTCCCTTTCCATAAAAATTGGACTGAGCAACATGATATAACTCATGCGTTGAAAGTGTCAGTAAACCTTCATAATCTCCTTTAAAATACTGCAGCGCAATATAAAAGTTATCATCTTTGGCCCAACCGTCAGAAGTTCCCCCGACTACCATAAAAATATTGGTATCAAAGAAAATATCTTTAGGAGAATAATCACCAATTCCCCTCTTTACACTATTTAAGTATTGCTGAGGATTGCTCTTTATTATCTTGAGTATATCTTCAACTTCGGACAACCGTTCATTTAATTGTTGAAACCTAAATGGATCATTTTTAACTGGATTACCTTCAACAACATCGATCAAACTAGACCGAAATGACTCTGCATTGGCTGTATTGTCAAATCTTGAGGTTTGATGGATCGTTGCTTGTATACCCTGCAAACTCATCAGCTTATCTAATTGATCATCAGATACTTTGTCTCCAGATAAAATATCAACCAATCTATCAGCACTCTCAAAATCAATTGTTATTTTATCTGTTACTTTCGCTGAGGAAAAAGCCGTAAGGCTTATCAATGACAAGCCTAAAAAAATCACCCACTTAAAGATATTCATCTTACCTCTCGCAAAAATGTAAAAGAAAAGAATAATCAGGTATTTAATCTAAAAAGAATGCTTATTGTGTGATTATTAGACCTTTATTACCTACACAACCTCCACTCCGAATATGAGACAAAAACAATGCATTTTATGCCAACAAAGCGACTTGTGTTTTCAGCTGTCTAAAAGAAAGTTTTGCTTACGACAGAGGATATCTTAAAAAGATTAAATCCCACCCACAGGTTGTGAATGGGATTCAGGTAGACTTAGGCAGACTTCTGCTCTTCAATAAACCGCTGCATCTGCTCTTCCAGCATCGAAAGAGGCAAAGCACCATTACTTAGCAGTGCATCGTGAAACGATCGCAAATCAAACTTATCGCCAAGCTCTTTTTCCGCAAGAGCTCGCAGCTGTCGAATTTTAATTTCCCCCATCTTGTAAGATAGCGCCTGCCCCGGCCAGGATATATAGCGATCTACTTCTGCACGTACATTAGCCGGAGAGAGGGATGTATTATTGGAAAGAAAGTTTAATGCTTGCTGTCGTGACCACCCCTGAGAATGAATTCCAGTATCAATCACAAGGCGTGCGGCACGCCACATTTCATAGCTGAGTCGCCCAAAGTGTTCGTAGGGAGTGGTGTACAGTCCCATCTCTTTACCCAGTCGTTCAGAATAAAGGGCCCAACCTTCTCCATAAGCGCTCAAGTAAAGGTTGCGACGAAAGTCCGGTACATTCTCAAGCTCTTGCGAGAGAGCATTTTGTAAATGATGCCCCGGTACTGCTTCATGCAAGGTAAGAGCAGGTAGCTCATACAAGGGACGCTGGTCCAGCCCGTGAGTATTCAACCAGTAGGCACCACCGCGAGTACCGCCAATGGCGGCTGGATTATAGGAGGCCGTAGTGTAGTTAGGAGCTATTTCACTGGGAACTGGTACCACGCCATAGGGAGTACGCGGCAATAAATTAAAGAACTCCGGCAATACATAGTCAATCCGCTTGGATATATAGGCCGTTTCCTTGAGCAGCTGTTCCGGCGTTTTAGCGTAAAACTGTGGGTCTGTGCGCAGGAATTGGGTGAATTCTGTAAAGCTGCCCTTAAAGCCTGACTCCTTGATCAGAGCTTTCATTTCCGCGCGGATTCTCTTCACTTCGGCAAGGCCCGTGCGATGAATCTCCGCAGGGTCCAGATCCAGGGTCACGTAGTAGCGAATGTTGTGGCGATAGTAGTCGCTACCACCAGGCATCTGTTCAGCACCCAAAGTCTTTGTGGCCGCCTTTAGGTAGTCGCCCTCAAGGAAATCCGCTACCCGTCCAAATGCGGGAATAGCTACTTGCTTAATCACAGCTAAACCCTGCTCTCGCAGACGCTTCTGCTCATCGGGCGCGATGGTTTGCGGCATCTCAGCAAAAGGCTTATACAAGCTGCTTTTACTGGGATCTTTATATACTTGAGCGCGTACCGTTGGCGCTATACCTTCTACAACGATTTTGGGCAACACAAAGCCAGAGCGAATACCTTCGCGCATATTGGCAATGTTCTCATCGAAGTAGCGACCAAATTCACCGATACGGGCAATATAGTCCTCGTAATCGGCGATATCCCTCATCGCCAAACCACTATTTGCCTCAAGCGCACTTGCGTAAAAACTTGAGAAGGTGTTTAGGGGAATTCGGTCGAGAAACAGTTCCTCTTCCTCAACTGAGCTGGCAAGAACCCAAGAGAGAAGCTCACTATTGACGCGGTCTGAAGCACTTAACTTACTTTGATCGATAGCCTCAAGGCGCCGGATAAAGGCCTGCTCAGCCTTTATCCGACGTTGACGATCCTCTGCAGTCACCCCGGGCAATTCTCGATTGTAATCGGAAACGCCAACTCGCCCTGCAGTAATCGGGTCTTCCCTCAGCGTGTATTGCCAGTGATCCTTAAGAACACTTTGAAGTTCTTCTGTAGCAGTTGCTGCCCAGGCTGAGGGCATCAATAGGCTAGTGGCAATAAGCGGTCCTGTTAGGGACTTGAGGTAGTAAGTAAGTGATTTCTTGAATTTCACCCTTGGCTCCGTAGTGCTGTTGGTATCTAAAAAGAACAACAGAGCTTGCTCTTTTAGTTACCCTACAGAGTAGGCGTGGCAAGCTTGTACCAGCACTATACACGAAGGATGGATAATAGTGACTCAGCGGAATAAACATACCGCCACAAGTGAGGTGGAGGAGTATAATTTCCTCCACCAAGTGGTCAAACAGTTGGCTGGTAACTTAGGTGGCATGCGCATAACAGCGCACGTCATAGCTCCCACTCAGACCAATGGCATACATAGATGTATTCCAGAAAGAGTTTACAAACCAGTTGCGGAATGCGTTCTTGGTTGGGAACCAGAATTCTCCAAAATTTGGGTCGAAAAACAACACATCTTCCGCAACCCAAGCTGCCATGGCGTGGGCACCCACCTTACCTGAAATACCGATTTTCTTGTAAGAGCCGGCGCTTCTCGTCGGCTCCCTAATAATTTCATCAGCAAGCGCTGCAGAGTTGCGCATAGTAGTTTGTCCACGATCTAACCGAGGGCCTGTGACCACGTGAATTTGGCGCTGACCATTTGGCCCAGCGATACCCACACCGCCATTATTCTGAAGAGGCAGAATATTGTGAGATTGCAGCCACGTCTCTGAGACCTGATCCTGGTTTGGTGCATTTCCACCAATCTGGTGCAAGGTCATCACATGGAAAAGATGCTGCTCACTCAATGTATTATTGGGGAAGAGCCAATTCCAAAGGCTTCCATCCTCTGCGTGAAATTTGATCCAGTGGGCACTCAGGGATTCACAGACTCCGCCAGCAGTATCCTGGTGTATGGTGATCTGTGCCTTCACCGGATCCAAACATTGACTGAAATTATATTGAAGTGTGCCACCGTGCTGGGCCACAGATCTCTGAACAGGACCAACCCTTGTCCCGGTAAGTGCAAGTACTGTTTTATCAAACCAAATCGGCATGTCCATCTCCCCTGTATTCACAATGTAGAAACACTTATTCAGCGATTAGTTAACTACTTCTGAGAAGTGCTTTCCGGTATATGCATTAGATTGAAACAGAAAAATTACAGGGCAGATAGGTGTCCATTTTTTTTTAAAATCGACTCTGGCACTCTTTTCTCAGGCCAAAGATAGCAGTTCGAAATAGATTGAGGCGCAAGTATTTATTTGACTCTGGCACTATTTTTTATGGGTAAGAATATCACGGCTATTTACGATTAATTCCATGCTAGAACAGACCCAACTACACTTGCCAGTCAGATTACACAGGTCCTTTAATTCGACTCTGGTACTATTTTTGGTGCAAAAAAATTGACCTATGACATGGAAACTATCTAAATGGAAATATTTTTTTGTAGTTGGCGACAATTGATTTTATCTTTCCAGAGATAGAGCTTATTACCTCCAGATAATTACGACTTGAAAATGAGTCAATGATAAGAAGTGAAATAGGTAGAAGTGGTAATAACTAAAAAAGGCAGCCGGGTGAACCCGGCTGCCGAGCGCCCATGGGGGAAGGGCTAAGAGGAAAAAATTGGTAGTGGATTGCTACTACTAATGGAACCACTTAAAACAGTTACTCCCAATTTATGTGCGGCGAGCGTAAGAGCGAACTTCATAGCCACCGCTTAGCCCTACTGAATACATAGAGTTATGCCAAAATGATTGGGTAAACCAATTGAAGAATGAATTTCTGGATTCGAACCAGAATTCACCAAAGTTGGGGTCAAAAAAAGTAATGTCCTGCGCAACCCAGGCAGCCATTGCATGACCTGCAAAAGTGCCATCAAGACCTATCTTCTTATAGCAACCAGCACCGCCCGTCTGATCCAAAATAATCTCCCTTGCCAAAGCATTGGGAGAGAAAACGCCACTCTGGCCTTGCGCTCTACGGGAATGATGAATACCCCGAATAGTATTTCCTCCCCGGCCATTCGGGAAAGCACCACCAAATACATTTTGACTGGTGGGAAAAATATTCTGTGTGCTGAGCCAGGCTTCTGTAGTTGCGTCTTGGTTATTCTGTGTGCCCGCCTGTTGCAGGGTCATTACGTGAAATAAGTGCTGTTCATCCAGTGCACCCGCCGGCATTAACCAATCCCACAAGCTCCCTCCATCAGAGTGATACTTGATCCAAAAAGCGGAAAGCGCTTCACAAACACCACCGGAAGTATCTTCGTGAATAGTGATTTGTGCTTTTACCGGATCCTTACACTGGCTGAAGTTGTATGTCAGTTGACCCCGATGATTGGCTACAGATTGTTGTACGGGGTTTACGCGTGTTCCAGTTACAGCGAGAACGGTTTTATCGACCCAAATAGGCATATTCGATCCCTCATTTTATGAGATAAAAACGCTGCACAAATCCTTTTTTAAAAACTGAAAATTTGTAGCGCCTGTGAATTGGGCGGGCATTGAACCAGAAAAGTTCCAGGGCCAACAGAGTATAAAAGCGCTTTTTAAATCGACTCTGGCACTATTTTTTCATCTAGCGTTAATCTTGCCTGAATCCTACTTTGCTGAAATCTATTAGCCAAAAATAATCTGGCAACAGACAATATTTAGACGTTTCTAACTACGAAGACAAAATAGAGATAAGAAGATATTTTTACTTATAAATATTTATCATTCTTAATCTCAAATAGGACACATAGCAATTTATAGAAAGTACACTTTTACAAAACTCATCAGTTTAAAAAAGTGGCTTGTAACATCAAACTGCTAGAGTAGGTGTGCAAGTAAAAAGCTATGCAATAAATTGCATAAAAAACTAAGCAACAACGCCTGTGCAGGTCTCTTTGCCAGCACACTTTTAGCCACTCAATACAGCACTACTAAGTTGGTTGTGAAATATTTAGGCAGGAATGATTCAACAGCAAAGTGGTAAGTAAGATGCCTCGACCAAATTCTGTCCCTAGGTCGTTAACTCCAGGGGATAAAATTCGGTCGAGGTTTGGCTAAACGGTGTTAAACCTGCTCTACAGTCTGCTCAATACGTCCAAAGATAGATTGCCCTTGATCATCGAGCATTTCAATGGAAATGGTATTTCCAAAGTCCATAAATGGCGTGCTTGCAGAGCCATTCTGGATGGTCTCAATCATGCGAATCTCGGCAATACAGCTGTAACCAACACCGCCTTCAGCTACAGGCTTACCGGGGCCGCCATCCAACTTATTGGACACCGTTCCAGAGCCAATAATGGTGCCTGCGCAAAGTGGACGAGTTCTGGCCGCGTGGGCGACCAGTTGCCCGAAGTGGAAGGTCATATCCACACCGGCATTGGGCTCTCCAAACTTCTCACCATTCAAATGGGAAACCAGTGGCAGATGCAATTTACCCTCGCTCCAGTTTTCACCCAATTGTTCAGGGGTTACGCAAACAGGGGAGAAAGCACTAGAGGGTTTGGACTGGTAGAAACCAAATCCTTTGGCCAGTTCCGCAGGTATCAATCCGCGCAGGGATACATCATTGACCAACATTACCAACTTGATATGGGACAGTGCATCCTCAGCGGACACCCCCATAGGAACATCGTCGGTGATCACGGCAATTTCTGCCTCGAAGTCGATGCCAAAGCCATTGCTTTGCGGCATCTTTACCGGCTCGCGTGGATCCAGGAAGGTATCGGAACCACCTTGATACATGAGCGGATCGCTGTAGAAGCTCTCCGGCACCTCAGCACCGCGGGCTTTGCGCACCAGCTCAACATGATTCACGTAAGCACTACCGTCGGCCCAGTGATATGCGCGCGGTAAAGGCGAAGCACACAGAGTTTGGTCAAAGGCTTCCCCTTGAATCTCACCATTTTGCAGGCGCTCGTGTAGCTTCTCCAACTCGCTGCTGACCGATGCCCAATTGTCCAACGCACTCTGCATGGTGGGGGCAATATCCCCAGCTGGCACCATACGGGTAAGATCGTCGCTAACAACAACCAATTGGCCATCGCGGCCGGATTTAAGGCTGGCTAACTTCACTGTGCCTCCCCTTCAGTTTTTTCCACAAATTCTTCTTCCCCATGCATCCAGGCGGCGTGCCTTGGGGCTTTTTTAGTACGTGACCACTCTTCCAACATATCCTCAGCAACCCGCTTCAGCTCTTTATGCATACCGGGCTTGGCGGTATTGGCAGCCAGCTCGATACGATGGCCGTTGGGGTCGAAGAAGTAGATCGACTGGAAGATAGTGTGATTGGTAGGGCCGAGTACGTCGACCCCGGCCGCTTCCAGTCGCGCTTTGGTCTCAAGCATTTCTTCCATGGACTCCACTTCGAAAGCGATATGCTGTACCCATTTGGGTGTGTTCTCATCGCGCCCCATCTCCGGGGAGTTGGGGATTTCGAAGAAGGCAAGCACATTCCCCATACCCGCATCCATAAAGACGTGCATGTAAGGGTCCGGCTCACCGGTTGAGGGTACCTCGTTTTCGGCAATGGCCAGCTGGAAGTCCATGCCGAGAAGATCGCGGTAGAATTCCACTGTCTCCTTGGCGTCCCTACAGCGATACGCCACGTGGTGAATGCGCTTAATGCCCATTGAAGCCTCCGTTATTATTCCTTTTCTTTAATGACGCCACGCTTGAGCTGGTCGCGCTCAATGGATTCGAACAGGGCCTTAAAGTTACCCTCACCAAACCCTTCATCTTCCTTGCGCTGGATAAACTCAAAGAATACCGGGCCGAGCATATTAGCGGAGAAAATCTGCAACAGCAGGCGCGGTTGGCCGCCCTCGGTGGTGCCATCCAGCAGGATGCCACGGCTCTGGAATTCTTCAGTAGGTTCACCGTGCCCAGGCAGGCGCTCTTCCAGCATTTCGTAGTAGGTGTCCGGCGGCGGGGTCATAAACTCCATGCCGCGCTCTTTCAGGCGATCCCAACAGGCAATTAAGTCATCACAAGCAAAGGCGATATGCTGGATACCTTCGCCGTTGTACTTCATCAGGAACTCTTCGATCTGGCCGCCGCCACCAGCTGCTTCTTCGTTCAGCGGAATACGGATCTTGCCATCCGGTGCAGTCATCGCCTTGGACAGCAGGCCGGTGTATTCGCCTTTGATATCGAAGTAACGAATCTCGCGGAAGTTGAACAGGTCTTCGTAATACTTGGCCCAGTAATCCATACGGCCGCGATACACGTTGTGGGTAAGATGATCCAGAGTGTGGAAACCACAACCTTCAGGGCGACGCTCTACGCCCTCTTCCCAGATAAAGTCGATATCGTAGATGGACTCACCATCTTCGTAGCGATCAATCATGTACAGGGTCGCACCGCCAATACCTTTGATTGCCGGCAGGTGCAGTTCCATCGGGCCAGTATTCACATGAATAGGCTGTGCACCTTTGCGCAGGGCCTCTTCGTAGGCGAACTTGGCATCTTTTACGCGGAAGGCAAGGCCACAAGCGGAGGGACCGTGCTCCTGGGCGTAGTAATAGGCGTGGCTGTCGGGCTCGTAGTTGGTGATGAAGTTGATATCACCCTGGCGCCACAACTCCACTGCCTTGGAGCGGTGACGGGCGATTTTCTCAAAGCCCATGGCGGTAAAAACGGTTTCAAGGATGCCTTTTTCCGGCGCTGTAAACTCTACGAATTCGAAGCCGTTAAGTCCCATCGGGTTTTCAAATAAGTCGGCCATGCGGTCCTCCATTTCTTATCATCGCAGCACTTCAAAGCGGGGCTGCGGATTGTGGATTTAAAGCGCAAACGAAGTTAGTTGCAGATGTAACTAATGTCAAGGAACTCTGGATCAGCTAAAAAATGAGTACTAGAAGAGTGTTTTTAGTCACCAGCCTCCAAAGCTAGCGCCTGGGAGAATAACCAGCTGGCAACGGGTCCTTGGACAGGATCGGGAGAGTAATCGGGAGCCGGGTGCGACACAGTGGTTGCGCCACACCCGTGCACAGCCGACCTTACTTACGCGTGCATTTACCGGTATCGGTACGACACATATGATCCTTGTGAAACTTGCCGGTCATCTGGTCGCACTGGGATTTGCTCACATCTCCAGCACAGGCATTTTCGGCATGCTGGCAGCAACCGGTTTCAGCGGTGCCCATTCCTTTATTGCCGTCCATCCCTTCATCTTTCTTGCGCTGTTCGCAGGCAGACAGGGTCAAAACCATCGCCGCGGCCAGTATCCCAATTGAAGCTTTGAGTCTCATAAAGGCCTCCTAAATACCCGGCTTAGCGGCCGGTGACATGGATATCGCGGAATCTGCCGCGCATTGCTTTGTGCGACCCGCGTAGATTTACCCGACATCTCCACCAGCTCAGGGATTTTGCGATTAGGCGCGCCATCCCATTATTACCCTGCAGATTTACCGGGCCATGCATTGACTGTAGCCCACACTGGCAGCGAAACCATCTGACTGACAGGACATTTACGTTAATTTGCCCCTGACAGCCCATCCAAATAACTGAATACCTTTTTGTATTTGCCAGAGCCGGTACAATCGGCCCCCGTTTGTCGGGTAAAAACCCCGCCTGAATGTATTTATTGAGGACCCCCTATGCTTCTCGCCGCTGCTGCCATCATTGCTGGCTTTATTGTGCTGGTCTGGAGTGCCGATCGTTTTGTGGATGGAGCTGCCGCCACTGCTAAACATTGCGGCATGCCCACACTGTTAATAGGCATGGTGATTGTCGGCTTCGGTACTTCCGCTCCGGAGATGGTGGTCTCAGCCATTGCCGCCTTGAATGGCAACCCCGGACTCGCCCTGGGTAATGCCTACGGTTCCAATATTGCCAATACCGGTTTGATTCTCGGCTTCAGTGCCCTGCTGATCCCACTATCGGTACACTCAAAGATTGTGCGTAAAGAGCTGCCACTGCTGCTGGCAATCACCCTGCTCAGTGGTGCCTTCCTGTGGAATGATCGCTTGGAGCGCTGGGAGGGTATTGTTCTGTTATTCGGTTTCTTCGCCTTGATCGGCTGGAGTATCTTTTCTGCCATGCGCAATAAAGGTGACCAGCTTGAGGGAGAAGTAGAAACTGAGCTGGAAGACAACCCTATGCCACTCGGAACTGCCATATTTTGGTTGGTAGCAGGACTGGTGCTATTGATTGTCAGTTCCCGAATCCTCGTATGGGGAGCAGTAACCATTGCCGAATCTTTGGGGGTCAGTGACCTGGTGATAGGCCTGACTATTGTTGCCCTGGGAACCTCACTGCCGGAACTGGCCGCAACTTTAGTGGCCGCACGAAAAGGTGAGCACGATATCGCCATCGGTAACGTTGTCGGCTCCAATATGTTCAATCTGCTGGCGGTGGTTGGCATTGCCGGCACCATTGCTCCCATGAACAACGTACCCCACGAGGTGCTGTCCCGGGACTGGCCGATGGTTCTCGGCCTCACAATTGCCCTGTTTATTTTTGCCTACGGCTTCAAAGGCCAGGGCCGGATCAATCGCTGGGAAGGCTCCGCGCTGCTAATGGCTTACCTCGTATATACCGGCTACCTGGTAGGAACCATTACCAAAGCTGCACTCTGATAATATTCGGGGTGGTGCCGCACCACCCCATAGTTACTGCCTGAATTCACCATAATTCGCCACCTCTGCGCCCATTTCTCTTCCCAAAAACTGACTAATATCTGCAACACCTACCAAGGAAAAGTGCAGAGCAGCTTGATGAAGAGAAGCACCATTGGCAAAACCGTAGCGCTAACAGCCCTATTTGGACTCGGTGCAATTTACCTACTCAATGCCTCTTGGCTGGCGACAGCCCAGCAAGGGGAACCGATCCTGATTGCCCATCGCGGCGTCTACCAAACTTACAACCGGGATAATTTGACCCGTGACGAATGCACCGCAGTCCGTATCTATACCCCGGAACACCGCTATCTGGAAAACACTATTCCCTCTATGGAAGCTGCCTTTTCTCATGGCGCGGACATTGTCGAAATCGATATCCATCCCACCACTGATGGCGACTTCGCGGTATTTCACGACTGGACCATAGACTGCCGCACGGATGGAACAGGTGTCACCCGGGAACAGTCCATAAAGGGCTTAAAGAAGCTGGATATTGGTTACGGCTATACCTTTGATGGCGGCAAGACATTTCCCTTTCGTGGCCAGGGGGTGGGTTTACTTCCCACTTTAAAAGAGGTCTTGCTGCACTTTCCCGGCAAGCAGTTTCTGATCAATATTAAGAGTAATGATCCAACAGAAGCAGAACGATTGGATAACTATCTTCGGCAACACCAATTGCCTATTAATTCCCGGCTCATGGTCTACGGTGGCGATCGCCCAATTAAAAGGATACGGCAGTTGCGGTCAAATGCATTGGCCTTCAGCAAGACAAGCGCCAAACAATGTGCTTTGCAATATGCACTGTTCGGTTGGAGTGGCTACTTTCCCGAGTCTTGCCGGAACAGTATTGTTGTTGCACCCAATACCTGGCGATGGGCTTTGTGGGGTTGGCCCAATCGCTACTTTGAACGAGTGGCTAAAGCCAATAGCTTGGTGATGGCAGTGGACCATAAAAATGGCAAGCGGGGCTTGCCCGGTATTTACACACCGGAAGAGCTCAGTTTTCTACCCGAGGGATATAGCGGAGCTATTTGGATTGAGAAGATCGAGCTGATTGGCCCATATCTAAAATCAAGACAATAGATAACCTTAGCGTTTTCGACCTTTCTCCAGCCGTGCCAGATGCGCCTGAAGACGCTCTATTTCTTCCAGCAGCTCTATCGCTAATGCAGCGCCGGCAAGATTTACCCCCAGATCTCGCTCCAGGCTGTAAACCCGGCGCACACGGCGCACACAAATTCCGCTAAAGCGCCACTGCACTTCCCTGCTACGCGGCTCAATAATTCCCTCCTCAACCAAGGCAATAATGCGCTCCGCCGGTACACCACAAGCCCGACACAGTTCACTCAAAGTTAACTCACTCTCTTCATCCAGGAGAACACCGCTAAGCTGCTCAACCTTTTTAGGCATCACAATTATCCTCCCATGGACTGGCGGGGATTGAAGTTGAATGCGTCGCCAAACTGACGGTATGCCTCGCGTTCATTATCAGTAGTGGCTGGCGGCGTAACAGTTTGCATCACTATATACATATCCCCCGGCTGCTTTGCCGGGATACCGCGGCCCTTGAGGCGCAGTTTTTTACCATTGGTGCTGTTTGCTGGAATGGTCACTTTAATGTGACCATCGGGAGTGGGTACCTGAACCTTGGCTCCAAGCGTTATCTCCCAGGGAGCCAAAGGCAAATCCAGGTAAACCGTTTTACCTTCTGTATGGAAAAGGGGATGAGAGTTGAAAGCAATTTCCAGGTAGAGATCACCAGGCTTACCTTCTCCAATGCCAGGCTCACCCTGTCCAGCCAAGCGAATCTGTTGCCCTTCAGTGATCCCCTTGGGAATTTTTATATTAAGAGTGCGCTCACGCAGTTGCGGTCGCCCATCTGCACCCAATACCGAGTGCTTTAAGGTTACTTGGCGTGTACCGCCACGATAACTATCTTCGAGATCTACTGTGATGCGGGCATAGGTATTTTCACCCTGGGCACTGTAAGAGCGGCGCTGCCCTTGCCCATAAGCCTGACGAAACCCGTCGCGGCCAAACAAGCTTTCAAAGAAGTCACTAAAAGCTTCAGGATCAGCTTCGGTATATCCACCACCGTGAAACTCAAAACCCTGGTCCCAATTGGGGGGTGGTCGGAAATCCTGGCCAGACTGAAAACCACTGCCGAGCTGATCGTAAGCAGCTCGCTTCTCTGGGTCCTTCAATACTTCATAGGCCTCATTTACTTCCTTAAAGTGTTCTTCGGCGCCCTCCTCTTTACTGACATCCGGATGATATTTACGTGCTAATTTTCGATAGGCACGCTTAATCTGTGCCTGATCCGCACTTCGATCCAGGCCGAGTATTTTGTAATAGTCCTTGTATTCCATGGCTTTAATAAAAGCCAAAGATAGTGCATTTTGCCATGCATAATTTAATTAATTAGCAGAAGAATATGTCAGTGATGAGTGAATCTGCCAACCTAATTTAAGAGTTATTAGGATGCGGAACAAACAGCATTTAGGTGAAGACACTGAGGATAATTATTAAACTTCAATATGGCGCATTTATACTTTAAGTCCAGCAGGCATACCGCAATACATATATTATATTTGACGCCGAATTAAATTCGGCGCCAAATACCACAGATTAATGACCTGTTTCATACCACATATCAGCACTCACATACTCAATACTGCCATCAACATAGTGAATATATGCTTGGCCTTGATTTGTTGAATAGGCTCTTACTGTCACATTGCATGAAAGGCCTGAACTACAACCTTTTATCCAATTTATTCGATCAATAGACTTGGTTATATTCGTAATAGTCCATTTACCAGAGGTGGAATTTCCAAAACTAAAGTCTATCCCCGTGCAGCTAGAGGTGCCATTGCCAAAAACTTGACCTCCAGACTTTACATTGAGCTGACACACAAGATTAGCAGATAGCGCAGGCAAAGAAATAGATGCACCCACTAATAGTAAACTTGCCAGTAATAATTTTTTGATATCCATATACCTAACCTTAAATTTAAATGTCTCTATTATTTTTTTAAGTAAACAACGAAATTGAGGTTATCATTGAATAGTTGGGCTTCCTATACGACCCCAAAAATACGCCAGAAAAATAAGCTAACCAGTTATCAAATCAAGACAATTAAATTTCATTAATTCAAAAAAGCAATGTAATCAAATTAAATCTGTAATTTTTACGGATATGATCGATTGAAAATAAATCTGTTTTTACATGAGAGTACAATGGAGCTAATATTTCAGGGAAGCCTCGTTAGTCAGCCCCCTGAAACAGGCCATATTGATTATGGCGTTAACGTTCAGCAGAGTAGGGATCTTCCGCATTTAAATAGGCCAAAACATCTGCTTTCTGTTCGGTTGAATTCAGCCACTTGCGAACTTCTTTAGCTTGATCATATAAGTCATCGCCAAATTTACTCCGATACATTTCAGAAAAAGTCTCTTGGGCCTTGTTTTCCCTGATCTTTTTCTGCCATTCATGAGTAACTAAAAAGTTAAGTGACCCAGCAAGCCCTTCAGCTTTTAGTAAATCCCACTCGCCTTTATCTAACCAAACTCCACCGACAACAGTGCTGTAATCAATACGGTGCTCACTACTAGCAATAATTTTTATCTTTTGCATTATGGAGCCAGACACCGGGCACAAGATAGCTCGTTTAGTATCTTCGGCGACCACATCATTCAGATTACTAATATCTTCTGGAAATTTGTATTCAGGATTTTGTCTTTTCCAGCTTAAGTAATCTTCAATAAGAATCCAGTTACCCTCACAGGAAGAACAAGTATATCCACGAAATAACTCTTCGATAGATCCTGGTTTAAGAACGCCATCTTTACAGCTGGTACAATTATGCATATTAAACTCTAAAATATAATTTCCTAATTAAGAATAAATATCACACAAACTAAACCATCTTACAGACAATTTAATCAACTGAGATTAAACACACTTAATTTAACTTCCTATTTAATACTCAGCTTCTATGTGCTTTATAAGGAAGGCCGCCAGGACGGCCCTTTCAAGTTCAATAGATGTTGTTTTAGGTTTTCAAATCAGCACTTAACATATTAGAAATTTTCTCCCCCCCTACTTCCTTAGAGAAGTCATAAAGGGAAATGCCTTCTTCTACATAGAAATTTGCATTTGCTCCAAAACTTAACAACAGGCTAACCATTTCAAAATCTTTTAAGTAAACCGCGTATGTTAACGGGCGATAATAATTATTTATAGTGCTCTTGTTTACATTGGCACCATTAGTTAAAAGGCGACTTACCCTATTTATATCACCGCTCTCTATCGCCAACAATAAAGCTGTTTTACCACCATCAAGTTCATGATCTATATCTTTCCCTAAATCAATTATCTTAGGAATTATTTTTGATGCTTGATCACTATCAGAAAGTTCAAAAAATAGATAGCCGTCTGAATCAGCAGCAGCCTCCGCCCGTCTTAAATTTGATTCTGCTTGTTTTCTGTTAAAATTATTGTCTAGCTGATGTACCCACTTCATATAATACGAAACAGCCAGAACTGGACTATTCACTTTACAGCCGGCTTTTTTAGCTTTAATGGAACTATCTATTGCCCCATCATACCATTGCATATAATGAAGCCTTAGCTTTGCCTGCTGCTGTAAAAAACATTTTTCAGAGTGAATTTTATCAGCAGAAAATGAGTACAAATCATCAGCTTTTTTTAATTCACCTTCGGAAATTAAGAATTCAAATAACTTGCTATTTCTTAGAATCCAATAAATTGGCCTCTGATTACGAGATACATCTGAAGACTTATCAATTGCCATCAAATATTGATTAATAGATTTAGTTTTTTCGCCTTGCATTTCATAGTTCAAACCCCAATTTGCATACAACCATAAATTATCAGTTCCAAGTTTTTCAGCAAGGATATATTCATCATTTGCAGCAGAATATTTTCCCTGATGTGTATATACATATCCCAATAGGACATGAGTATCAGCAAATTCAGGTTCAAGATCATTGGCAATAAGAATTAATTTTTCAGCTTTTTTTACACCAGCTGGCCAGTTCGTTTTCATATGAAATCTAGCCAACTCTAAGTACGCCCTATAGTACTCTGAATTCAAACTTAATAATTCATCCAAAATTGCTTTAGCTCTATATATGTTATCCCTATAACCTGTATTAATTAAATTATATGCTTCCTTGTACATTCTATCTTCGACGTCACTACCGTTTGGAACGTCAAAATTAAGAATTCGAGAAAGACTATCGACAGTTAAATTATTTTGCTTTAGCGCGGTTAATTCTTCAGTTTTAATTAAGTTATCGTCTGATATATACTCGCCAGACCCTATATAAACTTCCCCAGCTTTCACCTCATTATTTTTCACTTTAATTAAAGGTGTACCGTTTGTAGATATCGCAAAAACTCTACTTATGTTTTTAATCGTATTGACATCCAAAAAACGGCTTAATGTTAAATTATTTTTAGAAAAATTATGTGCAGGCCTAAATGTATAAAGTTTTTCAATTGGGAACCCGTTAAGCAACAAATTATCTATTAAACTTTCAGAATATGAGAGGTTTCTATTTACATTTAATTTTTCCACGCCTGCATATTCTAACTTATTGACAATTCTAGATTTTAGAATCTTGTCAGCATATTCTGGACCAGGCCACGTAATCTGCAGAGGAGCAATTTCCTTCAAAAAAGTTTCCTCTTGACTATATATATGCAATTCGATTTGAGCGGTTTTTATAGCAGAAAACTTATTCCTTTGTCGCTGTATATACAACTTTAATCTATTAAATCCTGGATTAACTCTCAGAGGCGCATACCCCCCAGTTATTTCAGAGATGTCGTAGCCTAAATTTGCATGCCCTATATTTTCACTTACCCATATATCCAGAGTAATTTCTGCTTCAAAATAATCTACCCTTGCGAGGGATACATCAAGTACTTTAGTTCTATTATCAGAAAAATCATTGGCTGAAATATTTACAGAACATGAAAAAAAATAAAGAACAGAAAGAATAATATATAACTTCCTTTTCATAAATGTACCTATAGTTTCCGCAATTAAAATCTATGCAAGGTATAATTATAAAAAGAGTTTTTATTAATAGATAGGATAAAGGACAGTGATGATAACTATGTCACAAAAATGTGGCTCAAAGGCTAATCACAATTTAGCTAATACTTAGAATAATAAAGAGAGAATACTCTCTCTTTATTATTTAATTAAAGATTGACCAAGTTATTAAGCTTCTATCTCTCTTGAAGCACTGAAATCAGCTACACCAGCTTCTTTTAACAACGAATCGACTAGTGGCGCCATAGCCCGATGTTTTAGAGCACTACCCACCAGAGCCTCAGGCAAGCTTTGTCCTTTGGATTCAGTCTCGCCATCTAAAATGCCGCTGCTTGCTCTACCATCAACACCATTTAAGCCTTCAACAGAGATAATTTTCATTCCCTCAATACTTTCCATCGGCTTAACGCTTTCACGGATAATATTGGGAAGATTTTCGTGCAGACTGAGCACCTTCTTAAGTGCGATCTGGGCCTCATTAAGGCTATTGAAAGCCTCATTCATCAGGCGCTGCCCCTCAGCATCCACCGCATATTTTTCACGATCAGCTTCAACTTTAATACGAATAGCCTCAGCTTCAGCTGCAGCCTGCAAGCGCAATGCTTCAGCCTTATCCTCTGCAGCTGCTTTCTCTGCATCGGCCATTACCTTAATACCCGTGGCCTGACGCTCCGCTACTTTTTGAGCTTCGATAATTTCAATGCGCTTATCACGCTCTGCAACTTCAACATCCTGAGCCGTGCGAACTTGCTCTTCGGCTTTTACTGCTTCAGCTCGAGCTACGTTGGCCTGTTGGTCCGCAAGAGATTGCTCTTTGGACTTTTCTGCAACAGCAATTGCACGTTCCTGCTTGGCAATTTCCACTGATTTCTCTTTGGAAATACGCTGCTCATCAAGAATACGCTCACCTTCAATCTCTTGTTCTTTCAAGCGACGCTCTTTCTCGATTTCCAGCAACTTAGTTGCCTGTTCCGCAGCAATTTGGGATTGACTCACTTCACGCTGGGCTTCAATTTCAGCCTTGCGTGCTGCGCGTTCCTGCTCTGCTTGTTCACGGGCAATATCCGCCTTCTGAGCAGCTTCACGATTTTCCAGCTCGCGCTGCTGCTCCAGATGTGCGTAACGTTTTTCTTTATCAATTTCTAACTTTTGGCGTTCAGCTTCGAGGTTTTTCTTCTCGATCTGTACCATAGTTTCTTGCTCGACATCATTGACCTCTTTACGACGCGTCTCAATAGAGCGGGTCATGCTGGCGAGGCCCTCAGCATCAAACACATTATCCTGATTGAAGAATTCTTTATGGGTTTGATCCAAACCGGTCAAAGATACAGCCTCGAGTTCCAATCCATTTTTTAATAGATCTTCGGAAACTACCTGCTGAACTTTTTGTACAAATTGACTGCGCTGCTCATGCAATTCAGCCATTTCCATTTCAGCTGCTACCGAGCGTAACGCATCAACAAATTTACCCTCGATCATTTCTTTTAATGCTTCGGGGTCTAAAGTACGCAGCCCCAAAGTCTGTGCAGCATTGGCTATCGCATCTACATCCGGTTTTACACGCAGATAAAATTCAGCAAGTACATCAACACGCATACGATCCTTGGTAATAAGTGCTTGGTGCTCTTTACGGGAAACCGCCAGGCGCAAAGTATTCATGTTTACAGGAATAATTTCATGTAGAACCGGTAGTACCAATGCACCTCCATTCATTATGACTTTTTGACCACCCATACCAGTACGCACAAATGAGCGCTCTTTTGAGGCTCTTGTATACAGGCGCGCAAAAATAGTTCCAATAACAATTAAGGCCACTAGTACAGCCCCGGCAATAAATACCATAACCGGTAGGTTTCCTATCACTTCTAGATTCTCCATTTAGTTATTCTCCATAAGATGTATACTGCTGGGGCGTGTTACTCGAAAATGTGCTCCCAGCTCTTCAACCAGTAACACCTTATCCCCCTGATTAAATGTTTCACTTTCATCCGGTTCCACCATTACATAGTGTGTGGTTCCGTATTCATCACTAAAACGTGCTTCTGCTGGTGAACCGATTTCTGCTTTACCGATCGTAATAATAGCTACACGGCCAATAAAGGAATTTCTCTCAACTGCCTCGGATTCATCACCCACAGCAAAGCGCCGCATAATGTTGCCAACAAAACGTACCTGAGGTAGCGCAAGAAAAAAGACTGCCACAGCAAGTAAACCGCCTGGCAATAAATATCCAACAAGAGACTCTATGAGCATTTGGGCTACTAGGCCGGTCACTCCAAAGCTAACCAGAAAAGTTACTAACAGTATAAGTGCAGGAACTTCACCGAAGCGCAACCACCCAAGCAGCTTAGTCATCCCCCCAGACAACCCTGTATCTGGCACGTCAACATCAAAATCTGGTAATAAATTATCCAGTAAATCTGAAATACCAACACCAATCAATGTCATGATGCCTTCAAGAAGCGCTATCATAAACATTAAAATCAGCGCACCGGTAAAGATCAGGTTTTGGTCTTGCAATAAAAATATCATCAGCCCCCCGATTTAATCTTGGCTAAACGTTCTTTCACACGATTATTTCGCGCGAACTCCTCAAGTTCTGCTAATTTGCTGGCATCTATCCCAGAGTCAAATGTCGATATAGCTGTATTACCTACTGCTCGATTAAATGCATCGGTAGCTTGTTCTACCTGGGCTTTTGGCTTTCTATCCCTGCCATATTCATCCGCAGTAACTCTACTACTTACCTTTTTATTGACTGCAATAAAATCTTGTAACTGTTCACGCATTTCACGTTTCTTACCTTGCAGGGCAAGAATATAGGAACCTAGTTCCTTTATTTCTATCTCATTTTCATTGATCGCTTTTTCTAAAATTGGAAGTTGCGCCTCAATATCCATTTGTTTGGCAATGGCGACTTCAGCCAAATCATCACGACCTTCATTTATAGCAATATCAATTTGTTCAGCTAAACGCTTATGACGAGCATTTTCATCGCTTAACGCTCTACTGTTTAGATACTTGGATGCCTCCACCTTCCCTAGCTGATCTCGCACATCTGCAATTGCATCATCCACCTCCCGAATTGCCTGCTCCATCACTGACTCTGGTGCAGCGGCTTCAACCGAGTCCACGACGGCATTGGCGGACACGGAGATTAAACGTGATATGCGCTTTATAAACCCTTCACTCATAACTTATCTCCTGCTCCCAAATAGAAAAATCCACCTTATTATTGGCTACAAACTTCAAATGATGTCGAAACAGTGTCCAATCTCTCACCAAAGATACTGTTTATGCTTTCCTGCTATGATGGCAAGACAATTTTTCCGCAAAGTATTACGAGTCTGCAGCAGAGTTTTTATAAGTAGCGCAATAGGATTGGAATCAATACTAAATTATATCAATGCCGTATTCTCTACGAGCAATTCCAATATCATTCAAATTAGTAAACTGCGATGACTTTTTCCCAAACAATAAGTCATTAATGGAAGGAACGCTTCTACACAGGAAAGTTATGACCGGGCAGATTTTTTTGCTCTGCCGAACCTCTCTCTACAGCAACCAATTTACGCATTTTTTACTTTGTGTGACAGCGCTACTGTGATCGATCGACACCATGGTAGGCATAGTCATCCGCCGGTAAACACGCCGAAATTTACTGGAGTTCATTGAGCATGACGTTCCTTTGCCTCACATGCATATAAATGTACACATACCAATAGAGTAGGTCAATCAATAGGAGGTAAAATGAGTGGATGACAAGTTTTTAAACGTGGGTCGCTTGCTTTTATGCTTTGCTTAAGTAGCAGCTATTAGCGCTGTAAAACTGAACATTGTGGTTGGTATACAATTCAAAAATCAATTACACGCTATAACAGCAGGCAAATAGTGACATAAAATCAACGCCAACTTATGGTTTTGAAAATATGAACGCGCCCGGCTCTAATTCATCCTTTAAGTGCTTGGGAAATCCTATTCTCAATGTCGATAGCTATAAAACTAGTCATTATCTGCAGTACCCCCCAGGAACATCACATATTAGTAGTTATGTAGAGTGTCGTGGCGGTGAATTTGCGTCGACGGTATTCTTTGGCTTGCAGGCGTTTATCAAGCAATACCTAAACACCCCCATCAGTTTTCATCAAATTAATGAAGCTGAAAATATTTTAAAACCCCATGGACTGCCATTTAACCGTGATGGATGGAATCATATTTTAAACGACCACAATGGTTTAATGCCCCTTGAAATTACAGCGATAGAAGAAGGACAAGTTATTCCAGTAACCAATGTTTTAGCTCAGGTTGTTAATACCTGCCCCTCCTGCTTTTGGCTCACCACTTATATTGAAACTGCACTTTTACGGAGTATCTGGTATCCATCAACCGTAGCTACCCAGAGCCGCGAAATAAAGAAAATTATCTCACAGTATTTATTTGAAACAGCGGAAAATCTGGATACGCTGGAATTTCGTTTACATGATTTCGGGGCTCGGGGAGCCAGCAGTCTCGAAACAGCCATGCTGGGAGGCATGGCTCACTTAGTTAATTTTAAGGGGACTGATACGATATCCGGAATATTAGCCGCAAAAAGATTTTACAACGCCGCTGTACCTGGAGCTTCCATTCCCGCCGCTGAACACAGCACAATTATCGCTTGGGGACAGCAGCATGAGGAAGATGCTTACCGTAATATACTTGAGCAATTTTCTGGGGAAGGAAAAACTGTGGCTGTTGTCAGCGATAGCTACGATTTGTGGAATGCTATAGAGAATATCTGGGGGAAAAAATTAAAGGATAAAGTTACTCAAAGTGGCGGCACATTAGTAATAAGGCCTGACTCCGGCAACCCAGAGAAAGTCGTGATAGAAGCAATAGAAAGGTTGATGCGAATATTTGGCTCGCAGAAGAATAAAAAAGGGTATCGATTACTACCCCCCTTTATTCGAGTTATACAAGGAGATGGTATCACCCGCTTTGTAATCCCGAAAATTCTCCAAGCAATGAAAGAAAACAATCAAAGCACAGAAAATCTGACCTTTGGTATGGGTGGAGGATTACTACAAAAAGTTGACCGCGATATGATGGGGTTTGCAATGAAGGCCAGCGCTATCTGTATCAATGGCAGTTGGTACGATATTTTTAAGAATCCGAGAACCGGGCCCGAGAAAAGGTCCAAGGGTGGCCGCCTTGCCTTGATTCGCGGCGATGATGGTGCACTTCGAACTATTGCACAGAGCGATCTAAAATCAGAAGCTAACCTGCTGAGGCCGGTTTACCGCAACGGTATTCTGCTTAAGGACATTACTTTCGACAAAGTTCGAAGAAATGCTGCCCTCTGATTCCCGTTCCACCCTCACAACGTCTTACCCCTACGAAACTTCACTTTACCGAGCGAGTACTTTACAACTTTAGGTTGGTCCTGTTAGTTGTGCGTATCCAAAGTCTGACCTCCGTGCACACAAGGCCTCCAGCGTCAGTCGTAATAACAATAAGTACCCGAGAGAGTGCTCGTGCTCTCGTGGGGTAAAGGTAGCCAATGGAAAGAAGAAAATTCCTCAAGATCGCCGGCGTCGGCTCCAGTGGTATTTTGTTGCCTCTACAGGGCATTCAGGTCAGCGCGGAGCAGCTGCTCAATGAGGGCATGCACAGCTCCCATAAAAGACACCTGGCTGATGTAGTCCTGAATACCGCGCGCAAAGCCGGGGCCAGTTATACCGATGTGCGTATCGGCCGCTATCTGAACCAGTACGTTATGACCCGCGAAACCAACGTGGAGAATATCGTCAACACAGAATCCCTTGGCGCTGGTATTCGTGTGATCGCCAATGGTACCTGGGGCTTCGCCGCCACCAACGACCTTACAGCGGATGGCGTCGCCCTTGCCGCGCGCCAAGCAGTTGCCGTAGCTAAGGCCAATGCCAAGTACCAAACCGAGCCCGTGCGTTTGGCACCGGTAAAAGGCGTGGGCGAGGTTTCCTGGCAGACACCCATCGAACAAAATGCCCTGCAGGTCCCCATCAGTGAAAAAGTCGATTTCCTGATGGATGTTAACAATGGGGCACTCAAAGCTGGGGCCAGCTATATCCGCTCTTCCCTGTATTTGGTGAATGAGCAAAAGTACTTTGCTTCTAGCGACGGCTCCTATATTGACCAGGATGTCCATCGCCTATGGGCACCTATGCAGGTGACCGCTGTTGATAAGCAGAGCGGTGCTTTCAAGACTCGCAACGGTCTCAGTGACCCAGTGGGGAGAGGCTATGAATACCTGGCCGGTCACGACAAAGACAAGATTCGCGGTCAGACCACGCTCTACAAAGCTTCCTATGATATGGCCGAGGATGCAGTGCTCGCAGCCGAGCAAGCCCAAGCCAAGCTGTCAGCCAAGTCCATCGATCCGGGCAAGTACGATTTGGTACTGGAACCCTCACATCTGTGCCTGACCATCCACGAATCTGTGGGCCATCCTCTTGAGCTGGACCGCGTGCTGGGTTACGAGGCCAACTATGCGGGAACTTCCTTCGCCACCCTGGATAAGTGGCGCAGCGGTAAATTCCAGTACGGCAGCGATAAGGTCACCCTGTTTGCCGACAAGGTGCAACCGGGCTCCCTCGGTGCCGTCGCCTATGACGACGAGGGGGTAAAAACCAAGCGTTGGGACTTGGTAAAAGATGGCATCCTGGTGAACTACCAGGCTACCCGCGATCAGGTGCATATGATCGACCAAAAGGAATCCCACGGTTGTAGCTATGGCGATAGCTGGTCCAGTGTGCAGTTCCAGCGCATGCCCAATGTCTCTTTGGCGCCAAGCGAAAAAGAATACTCGGCAAAATCCATGATCCGCGATGTGGAAAAAGGCATTTACATTGTCGGACGCGGCTCTTATTCCATCGATCAGCAGCGCTACAACTTCCAATTCGGCGGGCAGCTGTTCTACGAGATCAAAAACGGCGAGATCGTCGGCCAGGTTGAGGACGTCGCCTACCAGTCCAATACCCAGGAATTCTGGAATTCCTGCTCGGCGATTTGCGACAGCAGCGATTACCGCTTGGGCGGAACCTTCTTCGATGGCAAGGGCCAGCCGAGCCAGGTGAGTGCAGTCTCCCACGGCTGTTCCACCACTCGTTTTGACCAAATTAATGTAATCAATACCAAGCGCAAGATTTCCTGAGCGGCGCACAAGAATAAGTAATTGGAGAAAAGGCAATGGCCATTCTGAGTAGAAGTGAAGCAAAGCGTATTCTCGACAAGGTTTTAAAATACAGCCGCGCTGATGAAGCCAGCGCGCAGCTGGCCGGCAGCGAAACCGGCAATATTCGCTACGCGCGCAACAGCGTTTCCACCAGTGGTATCGTCAATGATATCGAGCTGGCCGTAGAAGCCCGTTTCGGCAAGAAATCCGGTGTGGCCACTATCAATGAATTCAGTGATGCCTCCCTGGAAAAAGTGATGCGTCGCGCCGAAGAGTTGGCCAAGCTATCTCCGGAAAACCCGGAAGCCATGCCGATGCTGGGACCGCAGAAATATGTCAGCGTAGACGGCTTCGCCAAGTCCACTGCAGATATCACTCCAGACCAGCGCGCCAAGGCTGCGGCAGATTCCATTATTGCAGCCAAGGAAAAGAAAGTGGTTGCCGCAGGTTACCTGGAAGACCAGCGCTCTTTTGCTGCAGTCGCCACCAGTAAACGCTTGTTCGGCTACCACGCTTCTACCTCTGCCAATTTCACTGTAACTATGCGCACCGAGAATGGCCTGGGTTCTGGTTGGGCCGAAAGTGACGTTACCGATTTCGGTGCAATGAATACCGGCAGCACCTCCTCTGTCGCCATCGACAAAGCGGTCCTGTCCCAGGAAGCCCGTGCCCTGGAACCGGGCAAGTACACCGTGATCCTGGAGCCCAATGCGGTGTCCGGCCTGGTGGGTTACATGATGAGCGGCTTCGATGCGCGCAGTGCCGACGAGGGCCGCAGCTTTATGAGCAAAAAGGGCGGCGGCAACCGGACCGGCGAGAAGATG
Source organism: Microbulbifer sp. ABM4_008 (assembly GCF_056311705.1). Taxonomy (NCBI): domain Bacteria; kingdom Pseudomonadati; phylum Pseudomonadota; class Gammaproteobacteria; order Cellvibrionales; family Microbulbiferaceae; genus Microbulbifer; species Microbulbifer sp. ABM4_008. The sequence goes on from NZ_CM149970.1 coordinate 4,847,698, forward strand.
TTCGACAAGCGCGTAAATTTCTACTCCGACCCCACCAGTCTCGATGTGCCGGCTCAACCCTGGACCGACGGTGACTTTATGCAGCTGGGACGCACCGAATGGGTGAAAGACGGCGTAGTGAAAAACCTGGCGCGCAGCCGCTACTGGGCCGAGCAAAGCAAAGGCGAAGTGGTCCCCGAGCCCAACAACCTGATTATGATCGGCGGCGATAAAACCACCGAAGAACTGATCAAAAATACCCGCCGCGGTATTTTGGTATCCCGCACCTGGTATATCCGTATGGTCGATCCACAGTCCATGCTGCTCACCGGCCTCACCCGCGACGGCACCTTCTATATCGAAAACGGCAAGATCAAATACCCGGTGAAGAACTTCCGCTTCAACGAGAGCCCGGTAATCATGCTCAACAATATCGAAGATATGGGCGTCCCCCAGCGAGTGGGTATGTGGGGCATGTCCGCCATGATTCCCGCGTTGAAAGTGCGCGACTTCACCTTCAGCAGCCTTTCCGACGCCGTATAACAGCCAGCACCCATCGAGGATAACGAAATGGAAAGAAGAAAATTTCTCCAGCTCAGCGGTGCCGGCCTGGGTGTTTCCATGTTGCCGCTGTCCGGCAATCTGGTCGCCGAGAGCAAACTGACACAAAGCGGTATTGATCTCTCTGTAAAAAAAGAATTTGTCGATGTCGCCCTGAATACCGCCACTAAACTCGGCGCCACTTATGCCGATGTGCGTATTGGTCGCTACCTGAACCAATACGTGATCACCCGCGAGATGAAAGTGCAGGACGTGGTGAACACCGAATCTATCGGCATGGGGATTCGGGTTATTGCCAACGGCACCTGGGGCTTTGCTGCCACCAATGACCTGACAGCCGATGGCGTCGCTCGCGCCACCCGCCAGGCAGTAGCTACCGCCAAGGCCAACTCCAAGTACCAGCAGGAGCCAGTACAGCTGGCTCCGGTAAAAGGCCACGGCGAGGTGAGCTGGCAGACACCGATCCAGAAAAACGCTATGCAGATCCCCCTGGCCGACAAGGTGGACCTGTTAATGGACGTGAACAAGTCCGCTATGGATGCCGGCGCCAGCTATATCAATTCCATGTTGTACCTGGTGAATGAACAAAAGTATTTTGCCTCTACCGACGGCTCCTATATCGACCAGGATGTCCACCGTTTGTGGGCGCCCTTCTCGGTCACCGCAGTGGACAAGAAAACTGGCGGCTTCCGTACCCGCCAGGGCCTCAGCCAGCCGGTAGGACGCGGCTTTGAATACCTGGATGGCCGCGCCGAAGACAAGATCCAAGCGCAGACAGTGCTCTACCGCGACTCCTACGATATGGCCGAAGACGCACGCCTGGCGGCGCAACAAGCCAAGGAAAAGCTCACGGCTAAATCGGTCAAACCGGGCAAGTACGACCTGGTGCTGGACCCAAGCCACCTCTGGCTCACCATCCACGAATCCGTCGGCCACCCACTGGAGCTGGACCGCGTGCTCGGCTACGAGGCCAATTTTGCCGGTACCTCTTTCGCCACTATCGATAAATGGCGCAGCGGCAAATTCCAATACGGCAGCGACAAGGTCAACCTGTTTGCCGATAAGGTACAGCCCGGCTCTCTCGGCGCCGTCGGCTACGACGATGAAGGCGTGAAGACCCGCAACTGGGATCTGGTAAAAGACGGTGTGCTGGTGAACTACCAGGCCACCCGCGACCAGGTACATATGCTGGGGCAAAAGGAATCCCACGGCTGCTGCTACGCCGACAGCTGGTCCAGCGTGCAATTCCAGCGCATGTCCAACGTTTCGCTGTTGCCTGGCAAGGAGGAGCTGAGCGTCGACGATATGATCAAGGATGTGGAGAAAGGCATTTATATTGTGGGTGCCGGTTCCTTCTCCATCGACCAGCAGCGCTACAACTTCCAGTTTGGTGGACAGCTGTTCTACGAGATTGAAGACGGCAAGATTACCGGCATGGTGGAGGATGTCGCCTACCAGTCCAACACCCAGGAATTCTGGAATGCCTGTTCGCAGGTCTGCGACCAGAATGATTACCGCCTGGGTGGTTCCTTCTTTGACGGTAAGGGACAGCCGATGCAAACCAGTGCGGTATCCCACGGTAGTTCCACTGCGCGCTTCGACGGTATCAATGTGATTAACACCAAGCGCAAGCTGGGCTAGCCATTGATCCAGGCGGGAGCTGGCCAGCAAACCAGTCAGCTCCCAGCATTGAAAATAAATGGGTAGAAGGAAAGAAGGTGCTCCGTTCGAGACCGAATGAGGCATGGATGCCGATTACGAGCGTACAGGGATGTATTTACAGCATGTCTCGAACGGAGCACCTTCTTTCCTTTGCTCTCAACAATAAAAACCAACGCAGTAACAGAGTTATCTCGTGTCCCTCACCCGCAAGGCTTTTCTTCAGCGCCTGATCCTGGGTAGCTGCGCCGCAGCGCTGCCTCTGGGCACACGCGCACAAAATACAGCACCGGGTAGTGCACAGGAGCACTACGATTTTTATTTCACCCGCTTGATGTACGAATCCGGTGACTGGGATGTGGATCAGCGCATGCCTTCCAACCTGCTCAATTCACTGGTGGAATACACCAATCTCAGGGTTGATCCCAAAGAGCACATAGTGCCGCTGGCCGATAAGAAAATGCTGCTGGCGCCTTTCTGCTACCTGGCCGGACACAAGCTGGTGCAATTCACTACGGAAGAGGCAAAGAATTTTCGCGATTACGTCAATCGCGGTGGCTTTGTATTTGTCGACGACTGCAACCACGATATCGACGGTCTCTTTGCCAAATCCTTCGAAGCGCAAATGGCCGAGCTGTTTGGCGAAGACTGCCTGCAAAAACTCCCGGACAATCACGACCTCTACCGCTGTTTCTTTCAATTCGATGAATTGCCGGTAACCAGCTTTGAATTAAATGGCTGGGGTGATGATCTGGTACACGACTACCTGAAAGCCATTGTTGTAAACGGCCGTATCGCCGTGCTCTACAGCAACAAAGATTTCGGCTGCGAATGGGACTACGACTACCGCAACAAACGCTGGCTCGCCATCGATAACACAAAATTTGCGGTGAACATTGTTATTTACGCACTGACGAGCTGATTATGCTGACCACCCTGGAAAATAGTATCGAAGAACAACTGCACAGCCTCGACAATCTCCAACAAGAGATTGCGCGAGTGATTGTCGGCCAGAAACCCGTGGTGGAGCAGATGTTGATCTGCCTATTGGCCGGCGGCCACGCCCTACTCGAAGGGGTGCCGGGGCTGGGTAAGACCCTGCTGGTAAAAACCCTCGCCGATGCCAGTGCGCTGGATTTTAAGCGGGTACAGTTCACCCCGGATTTAATGCCCGGAGATATTCTCGGCAGTGAGATCCTCGAGGAGGATCACAGCACCGGCAAGCGCTTTTTTAAATTCCAGCAGGGCCCGGTTTTCACCAATATCCTGCTCGCCGATGAAATTAACCGCACGCCGCCGAAAACCCAGGCAGCCCTATTGGAGTCCATGCAGGAAGGCTCGGTAACGGTGGGCGGTAAAACATTGAAGTTGCCCGATCCCTATTTCGTACTGGCCACACAAAATCCCATCGAGCAGGCTGGTACCTATCCACTGCCGGAAGCTCAGCTGGACCGCTTTCTGTTAAATATTCATATCGACTATCCCGATGAGCGGGATGAAGTTGAAATCCTGCGCTCCACCACCGGTGCCAGCAGGGTCAAACCCAGCCCCAGCCTGGATGCAGAGCAATTGCGCGAAATGCAGCAACTGGTGCGGGAAATTCATGTTAGCGACGATTTGTACTGCTACGTGGCGGCACTAGTGCGCGCTACCCGTATGGAAACCAGCGGCAGCGATACCCTGCAACAGTGGATCAAGTGGGGCGCCGGCCCCCGCGCGGGGCAGGCTCTGATTCTCGCCGCCAAGGCCCGCGCCCTTTTGCAACGACGCCTCGCCATCACCCGCGAGGATATCCGCAGCCTGTTACTGCCAGTGCTGCGCCACCGGGTGCTGCTCAGCTTCCAGGCCCAGGCCGATGGCGTGCAGATGCCACAGCTGATTGATGAATTACTGACGGCGGTGCCGGAACCGGGCCGGGACTGATCAGCGTGGAATACCTGTCCCCCAAAACCCTGGCCAGTTGTCGCGATCTGGTATGGCTGTCGCGGCATATCGCCGAGGGCGTAATGCTCGGTGTGCAACACAGCCAGCGCCGTGGCACCGGCCTGGAATTTCACCAATACCGAGGTTATCAAGCGGGTGATTCCATCCGCCATATCGACTGGAAACTGTTCGCCCGCAGCGATCGCTACTATGTGCGCGAGACCGAGCAGGAGAGCCGTATGCACGTGTGCTTTGTACTCGATAGCAGCGCCTCCCTGGGCCAGGCAAGTTTTATCGAGCCCAGCCTGAATAAACTGCATTACGCCAAGTGCTGGATCGCCAGCCTGTGCTGGCTGCTCAACGCCCAGGGAGACAGCTTTTCCCTATTGGCGTTTAACAGTAGCAGAACGGTTTATGTGCCCGAAGGCCAGGGCGAGAGCCACCAGCGTCAAATCGCTCTTCAGTTACAACAACTCGACGCCAGCGACCACTGGCCAGGTCACACTCTACTGGCGCCGCTGTGGCAATACTTTGAACGCCCTTGTCAGGTGGTGTTGCTGAGTGATTTTTTTCAACAGGGCAATGAGATCGGCGATTTTGCCGCACGCTTGCATGCCGCCGGCCGCCCCTGCCTGCCACTGCAGTTGTTAGTTGAAGCCGAGCAGACTTTTCCTTTTGTCGGAGAGCTAAAGCTGCTCAATCCAGAAGTAAGCGCCAGTACTCCCGCTACTTTAGAAGTGGACGCCGAGCGGCAACGCCAGTCTTACCTGGATGCTTTTGCTCAAGCACAGAGGGAGTTAAAAGCACGCTTTGCCACACAGGAGTGTTCACTACAGACCGACCTTATCGAGCAGCCTGTGGAAAAGTCACTGCGGCAATTTATTCGTCTGCACGGCAGGTTGTGCTGAGATGTTGTGGATAAATAACTTATTTCAATCCCCACAATGGCTATGGCTATTCACAGCCCTGATTATCCCTGTCGCCATTCATTTGCTGCGCCGAAGTAATCCACAGCAGATCTCCTTTGCTGCGCTGCAATGGGTACAAAGATATTCACAGAGTCGCGCGCGCCGCCCTATTGTGGATAACAAGTGGTTGCTGCTATTGCGCCTGCTAATCGTCGCCCTGCTGGCAGGTTTATTGGCACAGCCGCTGATTAAACCGGAAATTTATCCCCAAGAGGACGTGATACTGGTAGACCCCAGAATTGGGGCGGGCGAAGCGAATACATTTATCCACAATTCACTGCCGCAGGTTGTCGGGGAAGGTTATAAAGTACTGTGGTTATCCCCAGAAACACCTTCCGTAACCTCACCCCCACCACAAAATGTGGACCTGTGGAAAACTCTATCAGTACTATCACGCCGGGCGGATTTGCTCAGGGCTCATATCCTGTTGATAAACAACGGGGTTCCAGCATCCCACCAGGCACTAAGAGTCAGCCCCCATTGGCAGTGGCACGGCCTCGACAAAATATCCACAGCTCCGAGCCCGGCATTACCGAGTATCGCTTTAATGGGCAAACCACCCAGCTGGTGGGCGCCAGTGCTGGAAGACTGGCAAAGCAATATGCCGGGACTATCGGTGCATATTCAGAAACAAGAAGAGACACCCAATGCCGAGCAGGCAGATTGGTTGATCTACACGGGCCCCGCTCCCCTGCCACAAGCCGTGCTGGAATTTGTTTCAGATGGCAGCCTGTTAATCACCGACAACAGCATCCCCCCTGCCGATAATCTCAACTTCGTTGCTGTGGATAACAGCCAGTCAGCTCAAGCGGCCTCAGTGGGACGGGGAAGTTGGCTGCGCTACGAAAGTGACTGGTACAGCGAGGCCTTTTATCGCCGCGCAGATTTACCTGAACATTTATGGCAGCACTGGTCTGGGCAAGACTGGGCTCTGCAACACCAAAATCGTGGCCACTGGTCTGCCAATAAAGTAGTGGCAGACATAGCTGGGGCAGGCCTTCCTGTAGAAGACAGCGAGGTAGAAAACCGCCGTATTGAACAACTGCAACCCTGGTTAATAGCCGCCCTACTGTTACTTCTGGCTTTTGAACGCCTAATTGCCCTATCTCGTCCCCCAGCCATCATGGCAATCGATAGTAATAGGGAGGCCGACCATGCATAAGCACCAGTCCACCCTTAACGCTGTGCGCAGGCGCTGGCAACTGACAGCCCTGTGGCCCTATCTCTGGCTTGCCACTGGCCTCAGCCTTCTGGCGGGCTTGGGCATTTTTGTATTCGGCTGGCCACAGTGGCTATTGCTCGCCTGGCTCGGAATTATTGTTGTAGCAATTCTATTGGATCGCAGCTGGCGCCCAAGCCCTGAAAGCCTATGTCGACAATTGGATGGACAATATCCACAGCTGCAAGACAGCAGCCAGTTGCTTAGCCAACAGAAAACCAACCTAAGTCCATTGCAGCAATTACAGCGCACGCGTATCGAAACAGAGCTGCAACAACTGCTGGAAAGTGGCGACCGGTCGTTTTTCGGTCCAAAAAAACTCCGCAGTACCCTGACAAATGCTTTTGGTGCCTGCCTGGGACTATTGTTATTTGTACTGAGCGATTCTCACTTCACCGGGGATAAAACTGAGACCACGCAACAAAATACGGCTATTCCCGTTGCCGAAAAGCTCGCCATAACCCGCGCGGCAACCCATATCCAGCCGCCCGCCTACACTGGGCTCGCAGCCGACAGCCAATCCCTACAAGTCGACGTGCCGGAGCAGTCTGCGGTCGAGTGGCAACTTGAATTGAATCAACCGGTGCAAGGGCTGGAAATGCTGGCCGAAACTGAGCGCTTCGCCTTTTCTCCACTAGGTGATCTACCCAGTAAAAAATGGCAATTACAACGCACAATCGCTAAAGCAGACTTTTACCAGCTCTCAGTGCAACTCGCGGAGAGCCAAATGCTATTGCCGGAAATTCATAATATTCGGGTGCAAAAAGACAATGCTCCGGAGTTTACCTTTGAGGCACCCAGCTTGCGCGTCGATACGATTCAAGGCAGCGCTCAAAGTATTCCCGTGAAAGTAATCATTAATGATGATTACCAGGTGAGTTCTGCGGATTTATTGGTCACCCTCGCCAGCGGCACCGGGGAAAATTTACGCTTTCGCGAAGAGCGTATTGCTCTCACCAGTTTGCAACCCACTGCTTTATTAACAAACTCCTCGGAAGATAAGAAAGCAGCTCGCTACGATTTCCTCCTGCCCATCCACCAGTTTTCCATGGAAGCGGGAGATGAACTTTACTGGTATTTGGAGGCCAGGGATAACCGCGAGCCCAGCGCCAACGTTGCCAAGAGCCAACACTTTATCTTGCGCTGGCCGCAAGAAGAGATTTTCGGGCTGAGTGACAGCGAGGGGATGGCGATTAAGATATTACCGGAGTACTTCCGCAGCCAACGCCAGCTGATTATTGACACCGAGGCCCTACTAGCCGAGCGAGAGCAGCTGCATCCACAGGAGTTTCGCAAACGCTCCGAGGGTTTAGCCTATGAACAGAATTTGCTGCGCATGCGCTACGGCCGCTTTCTCGGCAAAGAGGATTCGGAAGCGGAGCATTCTGGCGCAGAGAGCGAGAAGCACGATGATAAAGAAGAATCCGAACACGGCCATAGCCACGATCATACAGAACAAGGTGAGCACCAATCACATGGCGAAGAAAATGCCACTCCCTTTGCACAGCGAGACTCCCATTTCCAACAGGCAGAGCGCATAGCTGCTTCTGCCGGACACCGGCATGACAGCTCAGAGCATGCCACCCTGTTCGATCCCCAAACCAAGGAGCTACTGCGCAACGCGCTGAATGCCATGTGGAGTTCCTGGCGCGACCTGTCGGTTATAGAGCCCCAAGCCTCCCTGCCCCACCAGCACCGGGCTCTGCGCTTTATCAAGGAGGTACAGCAGGCTTCGCGTATTTACTTACAAAGAGTCGGGTTCGAGGCGCCCCCCATAGACGAAAGCCGCCGGCTTAGCGGTGAACGGGAAGACGTAACGCCAGGAACTGTCGACAGTGCCTTTGAACAAAAACAAAGAGCACAGGTACTCGCCCTAATGGCCCAAGTAGACTCTGGCGCCGAACTCGATACCGATCTGCTGGTGCAGATAAATGAGCTAGCTGCAGAGCAATCAATAGATCTCGGCCTGGAACTGTCCAAACAGCTGCGTTTATACCAGCAGCGCCACCAGCAACCGAATTGCATCGATTGCACGAACTCCCTGAATCAGCTGCTCTATCAGCTACTGCCAGCACCGGAGTCTGCGCCTTCACTGCCTTTGCAAACTGAGGCCGACGGCCATTTCAGCCGTTGGCTACACCAGCAAGGGGAGAAATCATTGTGATTGATTTCTTGATACCCGGCCTGTGCCTGTTGGCCTGTTTAACATCACTCGTACTGTTGCGCCGCCGAGGTACCAAGCCGTTCGACTATGGCTTGCAATTGGCGATTTGGCTGAGTGCCTGGATGCTCTGGCAGCCGCCGGCGATCATTCCCACCGAGCGCAATATCTCTATCAACAGCAAACAGCTGGCGAGCTCACATCCAATAAATCTCAATGGTGTGGAAAATATCTCTCTCAATGGGGAGCCACTCGGCCGCGACAAACTTCGGGACCTGGCACCGGTGCGTCTGGAGTTATCGAAGATCCTGGAATCTGATGGCCGCTGGGAATTGGACTGGCAGCGGCAAATTACCTTTGGTGATTCTTTAAAGTTAAAGGTTCACAACAACCAGCCACTGACTGAAAACGTAAAAATTAGCCTGCTCAATCCCTACGGCCATATTGAAGACAGTCTTGAGCTGAAAGTGGGAGAAACAATTCAGGCACAACTCACTGCCACTCCAAAACTCGCGGGCCCCCAGCTATACCGGGTACGGACGGAAAGCGAAGCCGGCGAAACCCATACAGATCCTTTACCCATCCTGGTGCGAGAACCGCTCCAACCCAAATTATTACTGTGGCTGGCACGCCCCTCTTTTGAGACGGCAGCCCTCTCTCGCTGGCTGCGCCAATCCGGTGTAACAGCACAAGTGATGACCCAGTTGGCACCTGAAATCATAAGAAAAGAAACTCTCAACGGCCTTCCACTTACCGGGTCTGCAGATTTATTCACGAATGAAAGTCCCTTCGATTTAGTGATACTCGACAGCAGTTTGTGGCCACAATTTTCTGCTCTGCAAAAGCGTCAGCTCAACGAGCTGGCCACTACAAAGTCACTGTTGTGGTTAGTCACTAGCGATAGCTCTGAAGAGTTTCTCCAGTACGCTGCTGCCCAATCCATGCCTCTACAAAAGGAAGAAGCCACCCACTTACATTCCGGCTTTGGCTACCAAAAAGCGGACAATCCAGAGATTCCCCCACTGCGTAATCTTGGCTTCAAAGTCACACAGCCCGGCTCCTACGACTTTTTACTGGGCAATGGAGAGTCCCCACATTTCTGGGGGCGTTCGACTGAGACACAACACCTGGGGTTTATCCTATTTAGTGACAGCCATCGCTGGCTAACCAGTGGCTTTACTACTGAATTCGCCAGCCTGTGGAAGTCCATTATTGATTACCAACTCAAGCATTTGGGTAGTCAGCAGCCAGTAATCCTCTCCAATGAGTTACCGCGTACACAAGAACGCATCACCCTATGCAGCCCACTTTTTTCTGATCAGAGTCCATTCTTATCAGAGTTTCAAGATAGCTCCCGCTCTACCAAAGGAATCGCCGCAAGCAGAAGTTCCCAGGGTCAGTGCTACAGCTTCTGGCCCCAAAATTCAGGTTGGCACCAGCTTTGGACTGAATTGGAAGGGGAGTCGGTACTAGACTTCTATATCTTTGCCAAAGAGGACTGGCCTCTATGGCAGCAGTCCCTGAATGCCAGGGAAACCCAACTAATGGCTGCCGCACGTTTGGGGCCAGAAGCAAATAATCAGGCAAACAGGGTTTTGTTGGGGCGCCAATGGCCGGCCCTTATATTGCTGTTGCTAGTGTGTATAAGCTGGTGGCGGGAACGCAGGCTTTTGAACAGATCACGACCCTGAGGGCTGCACCGAGGGCTTATTTCCGGGCTTAGCCTCTTGCTTGGGAAATATCATCTGGTCGACGGGATACCCCAAAGCTTTGGCCTTCTGTAAAAACTGCTCCAACACATCCTTGGGCATGGTTGGGGTGCGGGACAATATCCACAGATAGGATTTATCGTAGCCAGATACCATCGCGTATTGGTAGTCATCCGATAGAGCAATCACGATATAGGATGAGTAAAAGGGGCCAAGAAAAGAGACTTTCAAATGGCCCACATTTTTCGGGCCGACAAACTCGGCCCTCCCCTCCGCCATTTGCCAGGCATCACGCGCTTTTGAATAGCCGGTATTAATCACCGCGACAGAACCATCATGGTTGAGACTGTAGTCGGCAGTTACCTGGGTCAGGCCGCGCTCGAATGAGTGATCCAATCGAGCAATCTCATACCAGTGACCTAAATATCGCTGAAGCTGGAAGTTTTGGACAGGCTCAACCCCCTCCGGCACCCGGGTACAGGCACCCAGCCAGAAAAAGGAAATCAGTAATACACCCAGTGAAAACAGCTTCATCTAGCCACTCCCAGCAAGCTCCCCTCAAGTCAGAATAGAAGGCAGGGGTTTCACAAGATCAGGATAGTTTCGGGAATCTGTATTTCACCCATAAAAAAACCACCGCGAGGGTGGTTTTTTTATCGCTGGACTGGCCAACTTATTTTTCGACGAAAGCGCGCTCAATCACATACTCGTGAGGTACACCTGCGCGGGTCTCCTTGAATCCCCAGTCATCGAGGATATTGGTGAGATCCTTCAGCATTGCCGGGCTGCCGCACAGCATAAAGCGATCTTCCTCAACACTCGGCTTGGGCACACCCAGATCGGTGAAAAGCTTTCCGGACAGCATGAGATCAGTCAGGCGGCCAGTATTCCGATAGGGCTCACGGGTGACGGTTGGGTAGTAAAGCAGTTGCTCGCGTACCATCTCGCCAAAGTACTCGTGTTCCGGCAATTCGTTCTCGATCTGCTCCTGGTAAGCCAGCTCAGAAACATAGCGAACACCGTGAGTAAGGATTACCTGGTCAAAACGCTCGTAGACCGTGGGATCTTTGATGATGCTCATGAAAGGTGCCAAGCCAGTACCCGTGGACAGCAACCACAGGCGTTTGCCCGGCAGCAGGTGGTCCGCCACCAGAGTACCGGTGGGTTTTTGGCTCACGTAGATCTCATCGCCCGGCACAATCTTCTGCAGGCGGGAGGTCAGGGGGCCATCGGGAACCTTGATACTGAAGAATTCCAACTCGTCTTCGTAGTTGGCACTAGCAATAGAGTAGGCGCGCAGCAGTGGACGGCCATTGTCCTGCTGCAAACCGATCATCGTGAAATGTCCGTTCTCAAAGCGAAAACCCGAATCCCGGGTGGTCTTGAAGCTAAACAGTGTGTCGTTCCAGTGATGGACTTCCAACACCTTCTCTATATTCAATTTGGACATAAACTTAAAACCGGTTATTCCACGAGTCTCTTGATAGTTGAATTTTAGCCCTAGAAGATCTATTGGCAAAGTGGGATATTTCGATATTCCTTATCTATTTTAACGATCAACTGGAGATATCCCTTTGCGCTACACGCTCCGCCAGTTAGAGGTGTTCCTTGCCTGTGCCCATCACGAAAATGTCAGTCGTGCTGCGGAGAGCCTGAGTATGTCCCAGTCCGCAGCCTCCACAGCGCTGAAAGAGTTTGAACAGCAGTTTGAGTTGCGCCTGTTCGAGCGCACCGGTAAGCGATTGCGCCTCAATGAACTGGGACGGCAATTGTGGCCAAGGGCGGAAGAACTCCTGGAGCGAGCCCAGGAACTTGAGCAGACACTGGCTACTCACCGGGAACTGGGAAGCCTGAAGATCGGAGCCACCCTGACCATTGGCAACTACCTGACTGCCAGCGTGATGGCTCGTTATATGGAAGAGCAGCCCGGTACTCAAGTACAACTGGAAGTTGCCAATACCGCAGCGATTGCCGAGAGGGTGCTCAATTTTGAATTGGACCTGGGATTAATTGAAGGAGAGATCAATCACCCGGATCTGGAAATCATCCCCTGGCGCCATGATGAGCTGGTTGTTTTCTGTGCACCAAACCACCCTTTGGCAGGCCGCAAGCGCCTCGCCGATAAAGACCTGATCGGTGCGACCTGGATCACCCGGGAATCGGGCTCTGGAACGCGACAGACTTTTGAAAGAGCCATGGCAGGGCTATTGCCACAACTACATATCCTATTGGAATTGCAGCATACAGAAGCGATCAAGCGAGCCGTAGAAGCGGGATTGGGAATCAGCTGCCTTTCCCGTGTTTCATTAACTGATGCTTTAAAGCGCGGCTCACTTATTGAGCTACCCGTACCACATAGAGACTTTCATCGAGAGTTTTATTTTGTCCTGCATCGACAAAAATACAGAAGCGCGGGAATTAAGCGATGGATGGAATTATGTGACTCAGCAGGATAAAAAAAGATTAATTATTTGAGAAAATTTGTATTTAAATCATAGAGTTATCTAGCTTGCTTAAAATCAGTAGAATTACACCATTTCAGCCTATAAGCCATATGGGCTAACCCTGAATTTTGCATATGATGAGTTCTCATCCATGTCCATCATCAATTCAAGATCTACTACCCATCTACTTATTTTGGTAAATTACGCAACCTAAGACGACCTCCCCAACTTATAGTTTTATCTATGATTATTTAAGTGGTCTGCTCCTTACTTACAAAGAGATTATATGAAGATTAAAGGAATTTTATTGTTTGGTGCTGTTTTCGGCCTCTCACTATCCGCTTACGGAAATGGCCTGATTTCCATCAATAAAAAAGCCGAATATCACGACGAAGAATTAATTGCATCCAATATAGTTAAAGAGTGTAATAACCTTGGTTATCAATTTTCTAGCTCAACCAAGAAATTTCTTGGTAAACATGGAGTTGCCAGTTCACTAGACCCAGAGTTGGATATTCAATCAGAGGGATACAGTCTTAAATTAACAATTCTCAATGCATATAGCGGAAGATATATTTCAGGTAGCCATCAAAAATCAGTCTCAATTGAGGCTGAACTCTACAAAAACGGCGACTTAATAGATACTCTCAAGACCACCAGAAATTCAAGTGGAGGTTTATTTTATAAATTCAAAAGCTCCTGCAGTGTTCTCGAACGTTGTGTTCACACCCTTGGTAATGATGTAGCCAAGTGGATCTCTAGAAACCATAAAATTTAGCTTCACCCCAATAAGGAAATTTCATGAATTATATTATTAAATTTATATCTATTGCAGCCTTTGCATTAATAGTATCTGGCTGTACAAGTAATCCGGTTATGAATATTGAAAGTAGATTAATTCCCGATCGTCTTGACGGGTCAGCTCAAACTCAAGATTCAATTAAAACATCAATTATTGCAGGATGTATCGCGAGAAACTGGACTTGTCAACAAGTTGCTCCTGGGAAAATATTAGCCACCATTAACGTTCGCAAGCATCATGCTGAAGCAGATATTATATATAACCTTAATAGTTATAGTATCACCTATAAAGACAGCGATATGCTTGACTATAGTGAAAAATATTACACCATTCACAGAAACTACAATCGCTGGGTTAGAAATTTGAATGACGCAATTATAAAAGAACTGTCCATTTGATAGCTTTTATATCCCCAGTAGCTGTGACTACTGGGGAACTATCTTAACTGGAAATCAGATTTTCATGCCCAAATTAATAACAAACGGAATATCTATTCCATCATTGTCACTGAACAGGTTGGCGTTGGAGAAGTGTTTCCAGGAAACCATTAGCACCAGATCTTCTTTCCCTCTCCAGTTAATTCGCGCAGCATATCCAACCTGTGCCTGGAAAGAAAAGTTATTATCCTGACGACGGTTTCCCAATTGGTTGCTGGAAATATAGCTAGGACCCAACGCTCTAACAAAGAAATAAGGTTGCCCCCAACTTCTTTGCCTGGGATATAGATTCAATTGAGGATAGATGGAAAACGCTCTTATACGTTTATTTTCATCAGCATCAGTAGTTAGCTCAGTATAGCTAACACCTATATCAATATGCTGACGGTAACTCTTTTTAAATGTTTTAAAGGAATAATCTATCCCGTAGGTTTTATTATTCTGACTTGAATCAGGTTGCGGGCCACCGCCAAAACTCACTAAGAGTTCATCAGCAGTAACTGGCTGAGCCAAAAGAATTGTCGAAACTACAGCCAGTACCCACTTCATATGCTATCCCTAGGTTAAAGCTCTCTAAGAGAAAAATTAAATACGTCTTTTAAATATTAAAGATGTATTGATTCCGCCAAAGGCAAAATTATTACTCATCACATACTCAGTATCGATGTGCTTTCCACTGCCCTGGATATAATCCAATTCCGCACAGTCAGAATCAACCTCTGCCAAATTAATCGTGGGATGGAACCAACCGTTACGCATCATCTGAATGCTTATCCAAGCCTCCAATGCGCCACAGGCACCCAATGTATGACCGGTATAGCTCTTAAGTGAGCTTATGGGTACTGCACGCCCAAATGCATTACGGGTTGCGTGGCTTTCCGCAATATCGCCTCGGTCCGTAGCTGTGCCATGCGCACTGACATAACCTATTTCGCTAGTCTCTACCCCAGCCTGTGCTATTGCCTGCTGCAATGCCACCTGCATAGTTGCCGATTGAGGTTGGGTAACGTGGCTGCCATCAGAGTTGGTTCCAAACCCTACGACCTCTGCATAAATCCTGGCTCCACGGGCAATCGCGTGCTCATACTCTTCCAAGATAAGTGTACCGGCGCCCTCGCCGATAACTAATCCATCCCGGTTGCGGTCGAAGGGACGAGGAGACAATTCAGGGGTGTCGTTCTTTGTTGAAGTCGCATATAAGGTGTCAAAGACCGCAGCCTCAGTTGCACACAACTCCTCTGCACCACCGGCCACCATAATGGTTTGGCTACCATTGCGAATTGCCTCATAGGCATACCCAATCCCCTGGCTTCCAGAGGTACAAGCGGAACTTGTGGTATAAACCCGTCCACACAAACCGAAAAATACCCCAATATTGACCGCCGCCGTATGGGACATCATTTTTATATAACTGGTCGCATTGAGGCCGTCGGTGCGGTGATTTATCAACATATTGCCGAAATCAGCCACTGCTGACGGAGTGCCTGCTGACGAGCCATAGGAGACTCCGACAGCACCACTTTTGAGAATGGGGTCATCCAACAATCCCGCATCCTCAAGCGCAATCTCACTGGCGCGAACCGCCATTAATGAAACGCGCCCCATGCTACGCACACGTTTACGGTTGTAGTGCGCCGGTTTTTCGAAGTCCTTTACCGGCGCGCCCAGTCGGGTTTCAAGCCCCTCATACTTATCCCAGTCTTCCATGTAGGAAATGCCTGAAAGACCGCTCTGTAAAGCCTGACTAACCGAGTCCCAACCCTGGCCGATAGGGGATATTCCGGCCATTCCTGTAACAACCACGCGCTTCATTAGCAGAGACCACCATTTACTGAGATAACTTGACGGGTGATGTAAGCGGCACGTTCGTGCATCAGGAACGCTACAGTTGCCGCCACTTCTTCTGGTTTACCCATTCTGCGGGCAGGCACCATTTTTAAAATTTCTTCAACGGGCAAGTCTTCATCCAACATATCGGTGTCAATGAGGCCCGGAGCAACACAATTCACGGTAATCTTTCGCTTGGCTAACTCCAACGCCAATGCCTTACTCGCACCGATCAAACCCGCTTTGGATGCGGAGTAATTTACCTGGCCGCGATTTCCAGCAATGCCGGATACAGAAGTCATCACGACAATACGGCCGGGCGCACGGCGCCTGACCATTGGCATGGTTAAGGGGTGTAAAACATTGTAGAAACCATCCAGATTGGTGTGTACAACAGAATCCCAATCTTCTGCAGGCATCGCAGGGAAAGCATTGTCAGCAGTAACACCAGCATTGCACACAATGCCGTAGTAGCAGCCATTACTCTCGACATCTTCCAATAAGACATCCCGTGCTTGCTCCCGGTCGGCAATATCAAACTGCAAAATTCTGCTTTTTCGCCCTAACTTAGCAATCTCTTCTGCTGTTTCCTCTGCTTGATCACGGCGGCTGCGGCAATGTAAAACAATATCGTAGCCATCTTCAGCTAACTGAAGTGCAATCGCCCGGCCAATACCACGACTGGAACCGGTAACTAAAACCCACTCTGACATTTAGTTTCTTTCCTTCAAATACTGTTCTACGTTATCCGGCTGATAAACATTAAGCCGCGCGCTCTGCTCGATAGATGAGCCGGTTATCACACACTCAAATGTCGCCATGCCATTTTCAGCCTGGAGAATGCGCTGGACATCAATTGTTAATTCTTCCCCGCAGCGATAACTCTCGATATTTGACAGGAACTTGCGAGTACCCAGTAAAAAACCCAGGCGAACGTCTTTACCCTGTTCTTTTGCATGATATCCGGAGAAGGCTGCGATGGATTGGGCCATATATTCAATGCCCACGTAAGCGGGAACACGACCGTTGCGGGAAAATATTCCATCATCACGAACTCGCAACTTTGCCTGTAGCTGCTCCTCGCCTACAGAGATCACTTCATCGAGGAGTGACATATTTCCACTGTGTGGAACCAGTTCTTCAGCAGTATATTTGTGCATCTATTTTACCTCTGACTGCCCAAGATTACCGAGCAATTACTCCCACCAAAGGCAAAAGAGTTACTCATTACATAGCGCAATTTTCCAGGAGCCTCGTGGCCTTGATACAGGTTCAGTCGCACTATCTCCGGATCATAGTGGCCATCATACTGATGGCGGGGAAATTGATCATATTGTAAGGCAAGCCAACAAAAAGCCGCTTCAAGAGCGCCTGCAGCACCGAGTGTGTGCCCGGTGAGAGGTTTTGTGGAAGAACACGGTAGCTTGCTTCCAAACACTCTTTCAACGGCTAGAGCCTCCATAGAGTCGTTATGTGGCGTTCCCGTACCATGAAGATTCAGGTAATCAATGTCGGCGGTATCCAAGCCAGCATTCTCCAGAGCCCCGCGCATACAGGCTTCCGCACCACGTCCTTCTGGGTCTGGGGCCGACATATGGTGGGCATCAGACGTGGCAGCAACACCGGATAGAACCACAGGACCAGGCTCTTTGCTAAGCACAAACATTGCTCCAGCTTCACCGAGGTTAATACCATCCCGATTAACGCTGAAAGGATTGGTCTGGCCGGCACTAAGTGCCCCCAGGCTATGAAAACCCCGGACTGTCATGCCACAGAGGGAGTCCACACCGCCAACAACAACGGCATCACAAGTACCGGTTGAGATAAGGCGCCGGGCACAGGCAAAAGCATTGGCACTGGACGAGCAAGCTGTGGAGACGGTGAGCTGAACGCCTTGGATTCCCAGGTACTTCGCAACAAAGGTACTTAAACCAGCCATTTGCTGTTGAAGCCGATAATTATATCCGGTCTCTTTCTCACCACTTAAGTAGGCCTCACCTGAGTCTATTCCCGAGGTTGAGGTTCCCATCACAACGCCAATTCGGCCCGCACCATGTTTTTCTATTAGTTCAGCGACTGCACTTTCAATTTGAGTCAGCACAGCCATAGCCAGCTGGTTATTGCGGCAGTGGTAATCTTGCAACGAACTCGGTAAATCAGGCAGCTTCCCCTGTACAATACCCAGATTCCCTCTGTATTGTGGCAAATAGGTTTCATCGACCTGCATATGAGAACTCTCATCACCGAACAAGGAATTAGCTACTGCCTCAGCAGTATTTCCCAGGGTGCAGATGATCCCCATATGATTAAGATAGAAATTTTTCATACTTAGAAATTCCTAATGCTTAACCTATAACCCAGTAGTTTGTGCTCCAGCTCAATTTGGGCCCTCCAAATATCTTTACTGCTATAGCGAGCCACTGAATTCACTTCACCATTGCGTGAGAGTTTTCGCGTGTAAATTCCCTCGACAATAGCCTCGTCCAAATTCCAGCCTACGGGCAATACTTCACGAAGCTGGGCAATTGGCCAGTATACAAACTGGATATCTGCCAGCAATTTCTCTGGTGGCACTCTCTCTGCTCTACTCATGTGGTAATGGGTGCTGACCTCATTACCATCGTATGTAACATCCAGCAGGCTTATCCCTTCAGGGCTGAGAAGAGATAGCTTTAAACTCTCCATAGTGTGGAAAGTAGCCGCCATCAATTCATACTCATCGCCTTGATAGACAATGCGTAAATGTTGATTGAGCTGGCGCGGTCCCTCGCTCAATAACGGGGCCAAAGGCCAACTTTGCAGCTCTTCTTTCCTCCCCCCTGTGGACATACACCCCACCAGAGTAAGAAAGCTCAAAAACAGTATTACTTGGCGGAACATATTTCTACCAGCGTATTCAATCGACGCTCAGCAGCGGCAACAAACGGATTTTTTTTATCCCATGCATAACCAGCCAAGATTGAGCAAATCATGCCTTTTATTTCTTTTTGGTCGGTTTGATAAAAAATTACATCCTGGAAACGACCGTCATACCAAGCTTTGACATAGGTTTTAAAAACTTCCACACCGTGCTTCAGGGGTTCAATAAACTCTTCATCCCAATCAACCGCTTCCCCTGAGAGCTGGCGATGCAGGCACTCAACTGCTAACTCTGAAGATTTCATTGCAATGGTAACACCGGATGAAAATACCGGGTCTAGAAATTCACCGGCATTCCCCAAAAGCGCAAAACCAGGGCCGGCCAGTTTGGTCACATCACTGGAATATCCGCGAATACGTTGTATTTCTGTATCGAATTTGGCATTGCGCAGAGTTTTTGCCAACTCGGGGGCGGAGGCAATAGCCCCTTTCAATATCTGTTCCGGATCCTGCCCCCAGGTCGAAATCTTTTCTTTCTCACCTACAACCCCAATAGAAGCTCTTCCATCTGCAAAGGGAATCAACCAGTACCAAATATCCCGCTCACTGGGATGCACAGTGATTAAGATTTTATCCCGGTCAAAATGGCTATCATCAATATTGTCTTCAACATGTGTAAATACGGATTCTCGAACAGGAAACTCTGACGGACGATCGAGATCAAGTAATCGCGGTAAAACTCTGCCAAAGCCACTGGCATCCAATACAAAGCGCGCCTGGAAAACCAGGTTTTCGCCGTCATTCTCGGCAATTAACTTTGCGTTATTCTCAGCAATATCAACTGACACTACAGAATGGCGATAATAGACCTTAACACCCTGGCGCTCTGCTTCATCAGCCAGGATTTTATCAAACTTAGCTCGCTGTACCTGGAAGGTGGTGCCATGCCCAGGGGAGAACTTCTCCCGGAAATCAAATGATGTACGAGCACCATCCCACTCAAAAGCAGCACCATTTTTATATTGAAAGCCCGCTGATTTCACAGCTTCTAACATATCTGCTTTTTCAAGATACTCGATACATTGAGCCAGTAGGCTTTCACCAATAGAAAAGCGAGGAAATTCTTCCCGCTCAACTATCGAAACTTGCCAACCTTTTTTAGCCAATAACGCACCTGCGATAGCTCCGGCAGGACCGGCACCAATAATAACAACGTCAGACTTAATTTCTTTCATTGGCTAATATCCCTTACCCCGTGTACAAAAAAATAAAAATGCCAACAACAAAGTTAATACTGTGCCCACAGCCAGGACTAACCCAAAATTTGCTATCGCCGGTGTGCCAGACAATGCTAACAAACCAAACCCTAAAAAAGTTGTTAACCCAGCCATAGCTATCGCCAGCAGGGTATAATGCTGCTCAGCTTTCCTGCTTGTATGGCTAAATATTGCGTAATCTATACCAATACCAAAGACAAGTAATAAAGCCGCAACATGAAATAAATTAATTGCTGATCCCTGTAAAATCACTATCGCCAGGGTGCCTAGTACTGCGCTGGATGGAAGTGCAACTATACTTAAGGCTTGTTTTATTCCTGTTTTAGTTGCAGTTACCAGAAATACAACAATGAATATTAATGGCAGTAATTGCAGCAACAGATCACGCTGTTGTGACATAACATTAGAGATACTTCTGGTAGTATCAACATAGGTTACTCCAGGCAGTAACTCTAAAGATGACAAATCTTCTTTTAAGCCATAAATACGTACCACAGAATAGCAGTGATTATTTTCACAACCCAGCCATAATCCTTTATATTGCCGACCTGCAACTGGCAACCATTCAGAGAAATTAAAGGTATTGAATGGCTGTATTTTAGAACTTAACTGCTGGTTAATATCTTGTTCAGGATAACCCAATTGCTGATAAAAAGACCTGACAGCATCCCCACTGTAAAACTTCGACAATAACTTCCAGTCAGCTTCTTGAACCTCTTTTGGAGGTATCCGGTTAGTTACCCCCTGAAAACCACTAATAATTTCCTTTTCTACTAAATAGCCTAGTTGATTTCTAAGTTCCCATTCTCGTGTTAATACCTGTTGTTCATCTTCACCAAAAACCAAAAAATAACGGGAGTCTGGCCGGGATTTAATCAGAGAATTTAGCTCTATTTCATCTTGTGTAAGAAATTCTGGAGGCTGGTAAAACAGTTTTAGGTCATCATTAAATTGAATTTTCTGAAGCGCCGCAGATCCAAACATCAACAGCCCAACCAATGGAAACAGGTAGTACCTAATATTGAGTTTAGGAAACTGACTGGAAAACGATAAAGGCCTATGCTTAATATTAATCCAGCGTGGGAATAGCAGGATCACAGTCAACCAAGCCCCTATTAAACCACAGCCGACAAAAACCCCTATTTGTTGTAAAAGCGGAAAAGGTGTTAATGCAAGAGAGAAAAATGCCAAGCAGCTTGATATCAAGCCCAGCAATAGCCCAGGTAATATATCCTTATCTTTTGGCTTGCCCAGCCTCAATCTATTACAAATAAAGTGAAATGCGTAGTCAATCGCCAATCCAGAAACCGTTGTACCAAATACAAAAGCCAGTATATGAATTTGGCCCAAAATAATAATAACACCAGATATACCACTGGCCACGCCACATAGAATTGCGAATGTACAGGCTAGTAGAGGTTTTAATGAGCGAAAGACAACAATACATAGACAGCAAATAGCAAGGATCGAAAGGGAGCCAATCAGGCGTATTTCATCCTGTGCCATAGCAGCAGCATACTCTGTATGCAGGGGGGCTCCAGCTACCAGCAGCGAATAACCATTTTTTTGAGCCCATTGCTTTAATTCTGACTGTAAAGAAAGAAGTGATATATCGCTCTCTCCAGTCAAATCAACTGGTGCGGCCAGCGTATAAAGCAGGGTAAAAACTTTATGTCCTTCTGTATGTACCGGAATTCCATCAAAGACTTGTGGAGTAATTCCAATATCTGCGGTAAAGTAATTGCGAAAAGTTGAGAAAGTATCTTTCTCCAAATCAATTCCAGCGCCGTCAGGCCCGTATAATTTACTCAATTGACGCTGTATAAGTTCCTCTGGCGTAACGTCTAATAACGCCCTATCTTCAGGGCTGAGTAGCTGTTGGCGCAGAGGAAAGAGCAGCTCCCACTCCTCTTTATAGCTTTCAGAATCGGCCCAACGATATTCAACAGACTCTAAAGATTTAGCGGCCTTTAGTTTCTGCGCCAACTCTTGGGTATGCATGGCCAGACGTTGTGATTCTTTTCCTTCAGAAACTAAAACCCAAATTAAACTTCCCTGTAATTGCTGACTGACTTTTTTCTGGATGCCAGCACTACTTACCGAGTCGGAGTTATTATCAGCTAATAACAAAATATCTGTTTGTAGCCAGCTGGATTGATAGCGTAATACAGTTATCCCAATAATTACACTAACAAAGGAAAGCCAAATAACAACTCGACGTGACATGAGATTATTTCTGGTTATCTTCTGAGAATTCACTCAGCAGTTGACTGTTATTAGCTTCAACTGAATGTAAATTTAAAATATCTATTTCAGTAATTGCCATGTTGGCTTCAGCTAGTACTATTTTCCGAATCTTTTTGTCTCCCACGACCTCTATCGATTCAATAACCTTTCTAAAAGCCTCTTGCTTGGGAATTAAGTTAATTCTCCATTGCTCTTCTACAATCTGTGGTCCCACCGTAAAAGTCT
The DNA here is from genome assembly GCF_056311705.1 of Microbulbifer sp. ABM4_008. Classification (NCBI taxonomy): domain Bacteria; kingdom Pseudomonadati; phylum Pseudomonadota; class Gammaproteobacteria; order Cellvibrionales; family Microbulbiferaceae; genus Microbulbifer; species Microbulbifer sp. ABM4_008. Next base: position 4,869,995 of record NZ_CM149970.1, read on the forward strand.
GATCCAGTTCGCTAAAATCACCACTGATAATCTTTAATAGAGGATCAGCCACATGATTTCCTACAATATTGCTATTGACCCGATTCCCAGAATCAGCATCATCTAGCTTAAATATTCGATGGGATTCTATTGGATTCTCTATTCGCCAGCTTAATCCTAACTCTTCAGAAATAGCCAGGATGCCTGAAGAAACCAGAGGCCTGGGCAACTGGGGCAGCCTCTTTGTCTGGGAAAAAGTGCCAAGCATCTGTGGAGATGACACAATATTTTTCTCTATCTCCCGCAAAACTGCCTGCTGCTCTGAAGTCAAAGCAGAAGTTACTGTGGAAAATAGAAAGCAAATAAAAAATAAAACCAAACGCTTGGCAGTCATCACTAATTTACCCCCAATTTTTCCAGCAAAATTGGAGGCGATGCAAACAGCATTTCGGCACTGCTTATTTCGACAGCTACCTGTACGGTATGTCCTTTTGTTAAGCGTACACCGGTATCTCTATCTGTTATTGTATAATTGATCTTAAATCGATTTTCATATTCTGAAACCTCAGCGCGAATAACAATCCACTGCTGAAATCGTAAAGGCTTTGCATATCGTACGCGCAAATCTATGACCGGCCAGGCAAAACCTGATTCCTTCATTTGTTGGAAGTTATATTCCAACTGATCAAACAATGCACATCGGGCTATTTCAAAGTACTTTGCATAATGCCCATGCCAAGCTATCTCCATCATATCCACATCGTGGAAAGGAATTTGTAGTTCAACTTGTGCCGTCCATTTTTCAGGGCGCATAGGTTTATTAGTTTTCATATAAGCGCCAATGTCTTTGCTGAATTAACGAAACGAATTTTCTCAATGGCTGTTCAAGCTCTCTATCTTCCTCCAGAAAAGAAAATTCATCTCCTATCTGCCTGATTGTGGTATTAAGAGCGGTAGATAATTTTTCCAAATCCACTCCTCCACTACGAACTCGAAGCTGAATACCCTGCCAAGCAACCATCAGTGCCGCTGCGGTTGTTTGCTCCGTTAACTGTAATACCCTAATACAGTCCCTGGCAGCAATGGTGCCCATACTGACCTTATCCTGGTTATGACACTCCGTTGATCTGGAAAAAACACTTGCGGGCATGGTCTGCTTTAGTGCTTCAGCAGTCCAGGCACTCGCACCAATTTGAACAGCCTTAAAGCCATGGTTAATCGATCTTCGAGGCCCGGTTACACCTGATAGGTTTGCCGGGAGTCCATTATTGAACTTAACGTCTACCAGTTGGGCTATTTGTCGATCCAGTAAGTCAGAGAGGTTTGCTACCGCATTCTTCAGGCTATCCATGGCGAAGGCTATATGCCCACCATAGAAGTGCCCACCATGAAGTACCCTCTCGTTTTCACCATCGATGATCGGGTTATCATTGGCACTGTTTAGTTCGCTATGAATAAACTGCTGGAGCCAGGGCAGAGAGTCCTGTAATACACCCACTACATGGGGAGCGCACCGAAGTGAATAGCGATCCTGCAATCGGCTATTTTGTCTTGGAGCGGCACCAACATTGAGATCGTCATGAATCCACTTTGCAATCTGGTTTTGACCGGGGTGAGGCTTCACAGCAAAAAGCGCGCTATCAAAATGATAGGCATTGCCATCCAACGCAACGCTCATCATGGAGGTAATACGAGCACTCAGCTGTGCTAGATACTCTGCCCGTTTGTAGGCTAAGCACGCCAAGCCAGTCATTGCGGCGGTGCCATTCATTATCGCCAAACCCTCTTTTGGGTATAGCTTTAATGGCTCAATCTGCAATTCATCGAATACCTCAGCAGTATCTCTCTGGTGGCCTCGGTACCAAACTTTGCGCTCCCCGCACAAAACCGCAGCAACATAAGACAGTGGGGTCAAGTCGCCACTGGCTCCCACAGAACCCTCTTGGGGAATTACCGGAATAATGTCTTTCTGAAGTAACAGAACCAATTGCTGCAACAGCCGATATCGGACCCCTGAACTGCCCTTTGCGAGGCTGGCAATCCGGGCAGCAACAATCGCTCTACTCTGCTCAAGAGTAAAGACTTCCCCCATTCCACAACCATGGAAGGTAAATAATCGATGAGGTAACTCTTCCACCAGGTCTGCTGGAATACTTTCGGTACAGGAATCACCATATCCAGTGGTTACTCCGTAGATCACACCTTCCTTCTGCCAAAGGCTATCCAGGAACTCGGCACCGCGATTTATCCTTGCGACAAAGCCGTCTTCATCAGATAGAGAGATATCGCCACGGCCAGCTGCAATGGTGTTTACCTGATCAATAGATAGATCTGTGCCATCAAAGACTATTTGGGTTCGTTGTAGTACTGCTGAATTCATTTTTGCTGATCCCAGAACGGGTAAAAGTTATACCATTGCAAGGGTGCTATATGACAATAGCGTTCCAACCGTCGTGCAAACTCCTCGACAAGAGAGCGAATATGCCCCTCTCTGTCACCGCGTTTCATCACAACGCGATCGCAGAGTTTTTCCATATAAATATCGTATCCGGAAGTACTGCGCAGACAGAAAAGCGTGTACACCGGGCATTTGAGCAGCGCAGCAAGAATATATGGCCCCTGGGGAAAAGGCGCTTTTCGCCCTAGGAATTCTGCCTCGCAGGTGCGCCCCATAGAGTTAATAGGTGTTCTATCACCGACAATAACAACCAGCTCCCCAGCCTCAACAGCCTCGGAGAGTCGCATCGCTAGAGCGGGAGTCACTTCTGTTACCTGGATAAGCCGTACTTGACTCAAGGGATTGAGCATCTTCATCATGCGATTAAATTTCACCGCATGCTTTGTATGCACTAACACGTTTACCCGTACCTTTGTCAGGCTGCCAAGCGCTCTGCAAACCTCCAGGTTCCCGAGATGAGAGCCAATTATTAATCCACCTTGGCCACTAGCCGCCAACTGGTGAAGACCCGCTCTTTTTGGGAAATTTACCTGACTATCCGGGATACCCACAAACCAGGCTTCAAGCTTTTCTCTAGCGCTGTTAGCAAAATTAAGGAAAATTCTAAATCCGGTTTTCCAATTCGGTTCTATACCGCTAGATGGGTAGCGTTTGGCGAATAATTCCAAGTACTCACGGATCGAATTGCGGCCACTCTGATTTTTTAGGTAATAGCATAAAACTACCGGGTATACCGCAACTTTAAAGGCAATCGGACCCAACCAGTGATGCAACCAGAATAAGAACTTGATACCCAGGAAAAAGCCTTGTTCCCGGTATTTTGACCAGTGTAAATTACTCACGCTTTTCGCCCTACTGTCGAAATACGCAGAGTTCTGGCTAACATGCCAAAAAATAGACGGGTGTGCATTGCCGATATAAGGAAGTTATCCTCAAATCCCCGGAAATGGGAAACGCCATCTATTGGGTAGCTCACATTAACAGGTACCTGGCAGAGACCGCCTTTGCTCCAATACCACCGTACCAAGATCTCTGGATCAAAATCCATACGATCACCGGTATATTCGTTATCTAACAAATCTACAGTTCGAGATAAGGGATAACAACGCAGCCCACACATGGAATCCTTAATCTCCAGAGAAAGAGTATTAATCCAGATCCATACATGAGTTAGATAGCGTCCCCACAAACGAACTTTAGGTACTGATTTATCGTATTGCGGATAGCCACAAATCAGTGAATCAGGGCACTTTCTGCTTTTCTCTAGGAATTGAGGTATGTCAGCGGGGCTGTGTTGACCATCGGCATCGACTTGAATTCCATGACTATATCCAAGCTCTTTCGCAGCTCGCAGACCACTTTTTACCGCGGCACCTTTTCCACCATTAGCCTGGCGAACAACCAAGTGAACCCGGGAACCGTAGCTCTGCTCTAAGCGTTGTAGTTCATTTCTACAGGGTTCATCACAGCCATCATCTACCAGAATGTAAGGCAGGTTAAAGTCATCCAGAGATGCCAGCGTCTCTGCGATCGCCCCCTCATGATTATAAACGGGTATTACAAAACAAAAGTTAGACATGGCTGAAGCACAACCTACCACTGCTATATTCTATATTGCCATCTTGAGTGTTCCGAAAAGAATAATTTAATTTGTTCTTTTCCTGGCTGAACTCCAAAGATAAAGTGACAGCATCACCGGGCATCATTAACTGCTTAAATTTAATCACTTCCATTTGGGTAAACGTACTGCCGGCTTTTACAAGTGGGCGGCCAAAATGCATAGCCCAATCCAGCTGTACCACCCCCGGCACTACCGGTGAGCCTTCAAAATGACCATCCAAGCAAGGCAAATCGTCATTAACCGTAAAATTCACTTGACAAGTATTATCTAATATTTCGCTGCTAATAATCTGTGGCACCATTGCTGCCGGAATTTCATCAAAAAGTTGCATTAGCAGGTCTCTCGTTATTTTTCCCTGTAAGTTAGTGGGAATTTCATCAACAAAACGCCAAGAACGTGGCACAGCCACGCCATCAAGATCCTTGGCCAGGGTTTCTCTAAGTTTACGAACAAGAGAAGCCTTTCCTTTCTTTTGCAATAGTTCTTTCCCGGATTCCGTTAGTGTGGCAACAGCGGCAACTATTTTTCTTTTACGCTCCAGGACAAGTGCATTGGCTTTTACAATATATGAGCTACCAACTAGTAGGGACTCAACTTGTGTAAGAGAAATTCTTTTCTCTTCAATCTTAATAATGCGATCAGCCCGCCCCTTAAGTTCGAACATACCGTTTGTATTTATTTGTACTTTGTCCTGACAAATAAACTCCTTGGGTAACCACGGAGAAGAGACTTTGAGTAACCCATCGCTGTTTTTTGCAATGTTCACTCCTTTTAGTGGACTCCAACTTTTCTGACGCAATTGATTACGCCAGGCAATCCCCCCGGTTTCAGTGCTTCCATAGACCTCTATGGGCTGGATTCCACACAACTGATCAATCGCCTTTGCATCTCCTTCCAGTAAAGGCCCCCCAGAAGAAAAGATATCCACTAAGGACTTTCCTAACTCCCATGGCCAGGAAGAAATACGGCGGCTTAACTGTGCAGGGCTTGCAACCCACACGGCAGGCCCCCATTTCTGGGCGTCTTGGAGTAATCCCACAATATCCACATAAGTCTTACTAACGAATCGACGCCCGCTGGCTAGCGGCCACAGTAATTTAAACAGTAAGCCATATATATGCTGGTGGCTTACTGTTGCCAAAGTAGTTGTATTAACCACCCGGGATGACCACTTCAGATTATGGGCCTTAACCTCATTGAGCAATTGATATAAGGTTTTATCAACGGTTTGTGGTTCACCACTGGTTCCTGATGTGAATAATTGAATACCAGCATCAAAATAACTGGGAACAGATAGCTCTTCGCTATATTGATCCGGAATATTTATAGTAAATGCCGAGCTGTCTTCCCAGCTGCCCAGTAATAGGGTTTGCTCACCCAGTTTTTGCTGAGTAAATCGCTTGTTATTTGCCGGAATAACAACAACTTCACAACAAGACATAGCGGCAAAAAAAAGTAAACTAAACTCGTAACTATCTTCACAGAAAATGGCAGCTTTTTTGATCCCAGCTTCGTTTAGGGATTTTTTTAGCTTTCGCTCAACAAATGCCAATTCACGCTTAAATTGTGCGAATGAAATTTCCCCACGACTTGAATAGCTAACTACTGCTTGGTCATTCGAGTAACCAAATACCTGTTCAAACTGTACTTTGTCCACGACCTTAACTCACACCTTATTTTGGACGCGACGACGCAGTAGCCATTCACCACCCATCATAATTCCCATTAGCACATATGAAACAAGGCCATTGTAAAGAGTCCAGACTTTCATATCGCCGTTTAAAACAGTTGCCAGTGCGAGGCTTCCATTAATTAAAAAGAATAGACACCATGCCTTGGTAACCTTTCGTGTATATAGGACACCTTCAGCTGGTAAATCTGGAGTCGTAAGGCGAGCAAGCCGTTCTACTAATGTTTGCGGTTGACTCAAACTGTAAAAAAACAGTGAAAATAGAATCAGATTACAAAGTACTGGATACCAAAGAAGTCCGTTTGAGTCGCCCCTTAACCAGGAAACCCCAACAACAAAAGCCAAGGCCACAGCCATTAACTTGGTGCCAATCGCCTTATTCGCGCCGCCAAACAATACCCTTAAAACCGCAACTATCAACAGCAGTAACAGAATACTACTTAAAGACAAGTATTCTATGCCAAAGTAAATTGCCATAGGGTACAGTGTCAGAATAATGACCAATATTAGCTGCGCGAATCGACTCACTTCTCTGCCATTACCTTTTCAATTGCACCAACTACATCTCCAACAGTTCTTACACTTTTGAACTCTTCAGGTGCAATTTTCTTTCCTGTTACTTCTTTCAAGCGAACAATTAGGTCCACAGCATCAATACTATCTATATCAAGATCATCAGAGAGGTGGGCTTCTTCTTTTACATCTGCCTCATCGACCTCAAACATCTCAACCAGAATTTCGGTCAATTTTGGTAAAATTTCTTCTCTGCTATTCAACATAAATACCTCTATTATGCGCGGCGGCTGCTGACAAAATTTGCCAGGCTATTCACATTAGCAAAATGCGATTTTGTATCTTCGCTTTCTGCATCTATTGATATGTTGTATTTTTTTTGCAGAGCAAGACCTAACTCTAGTGCATCAATAGAATCCAGCCCCAAGCCCTCTCCAAAAAGGGGCTCATCTGCTACGATTTCTTCTGGAGTAATATCTTCCAGATTTAATACATCAATAATCAGAACTTTAAGCTCTTCAACTAACTCTTTCACGCAGCACACTCCTCGGTAAAAAATGCTTTTAATTCTTGAGTAACCTCTCGGGCTACTTGTGGTGTTTCATCTTTTTCTTTTACTTGAATAAAACTCTCTGATTCATTCACATCGAATTGAAAATGTGGTCGACTCAGAGGAATACTGTACCAAGGAATATTTTTCATCAGCATCGGTGGATTACACCGTATTGTTACCAGAGTTGGGGTCACCCCGGAGCGTAACGCCATGTAGGCTGCCCCACGCTGAAACCTAAACGGTTGTCCTGGTACAGAGCGAGTTCCCTCTGGAAAGAGAACTACTGATTCCCCTTTTTGTAGTGATTTCGAAGCCAGTTCGATAATCTGTTCCGGGTCATCATTAGGTATATAGCCTGCAGTCATTACTGCGCCGCGCATAAACGGGTTTCTAAATAAACTGGCTTTTACAATACAGTTGGCATTCGGTATTCGGGATATTAGAAATACCACATCAATAAGCGATGGATGATTTGCCAATATCAATTGGCCTGGTTTAGCTAACTTTTGTTCATCACGAAATTGATAGGTGTAGATTCCCGTGATATGCATAAAGCCAATAAACAATCGAAAAGCGTTGTGGATACACAAACGAGCCTTGCATTTTCGAACTTCTGCGTCCCGATAGATCACCTTTAATGGTGGGAACAGAACAAACCGCAGTATCAATCCACCGATACCGAACAGGCTAAATGCTATCGCCGTAGCGACCAACCTTAGCCAATACTTGTCTTTTTTCTTTGCCGGCAATAAGTTAACTGGCATTGATCTGTAGCTCCCATCTCTCTGAAACAGGTATACGCCCCTCGCGATCAATCAAAGATCTAATCAACGGAAGCTGGTAATCAGGCTCTGCAAATACTGACTCAGCTCCCGCACATTCACTGGCAGTTAACGATAGTTTTATATCTGTATCACTAGATTTATGTTTCGCCAAGCGCATAGCCGTTGCGCAAATATATGTTGAGCTCTCAGCGCTGGGATAGTAAATCTCAGGTAGTGTTTCTTCACAGAACACTAAAAGCAATTCCTCAGCACCCTCTTGGAGTAGACCAGCAGCCTCTATAAAACCCGACTGCATAGGAAAATCCCCCCCAGCTAAAGCAAGTGCTGGAGACCTGGTTTTACAGGCAATAGAGAACTGTCCTGCAATTGCGTTGTGTACAGAAAGTCCAAATGCAGTTGGCGATAGGTCTTCACTTGCTGCAACGCCTTGTAACAAGGAATAAGTCCTCATTGCTTCGCCATGCACTGAGCAAAGCAGTAAAGGAATATCTTCCTGCTCTAATAGCGGAAAAGCGGTATTAAAAACGGCTTTAGCCAGCGGACTCAACCGACGGCGCTGCATTGCAGGAAGAAAAGACACATCCGCCTGGCTATTTCCACCAAGCTGCTTTTCTCCTCTACGCCAACCCTGCCAATCCGATTGATCTGATATTCCCGAGCACCATGCTCGCCAATTACTGACAACAAATTCCATAACCAAACATTAATTCTGGAGCAGAGCTCCATCCCCCAAAATCAAAAAGCTGAAGCTGGCCTTTCCCACCATTATTTTTAGTTGGCTAATAGGTATTGCGCGACCAGAGACAGGGCGGGAATGGTACACAAAATGACCAATAGCCGCCAGTAAAAGCGCTGAATTATAGGTCGATGCGCGGCCTTAGATTACAGTGAAATACACGGGCTTTTCCGGCCACTTATTCTCTCGTACTATGGTACACATTTGCCATGGGAAACTTGTATTGCACAGCCCCCCAGCCGTTAAAGTGAAGGTTTTTTAAGTCGACCAGATTCCATCGCTTCCAAAGGGAACAAATTCTTAGGGGTTATCAAATGCCTTACTTTACCTGCTCTTCCTTCAATAGCTGGTCAGGAAACTGGCAGGGAGATTCCATTCACCTGCTGGGAAGCACTGAGCTCTCACGGCTGGAGAAAATACACAGTATTAAACGCCGAGCCCAGTTCCTGGCCGGGCGAATATTACTGCGCACTTTAATTGCGGAGCAATACGAGTATTCACCTTGGGAAATTACAGTTGAGGCTGAAGCACCGACCATTGCTATGGTTAGAGGAAAACCCCTTTGTCATATTTCCATAAGCCATTCCGATGACTTTGTTGCCGTAGCAATAGCGGAAACTCCAGTAGGTATTGATTGCGAAAATGAGTCCCACCAAAGGAATTGGTTGGCCATGGCTAAGCAATACTTCCACAAGGCGGAGATAACCGAACTAAACTCGCTCCCAACATCGCAAGTAGCTGCTTGTTTCCTCACTAAATGGACCGCCAAAGAAGCATTAGCTAAATGTTCTGGTGTCGATTTGGGGCAGCTGCTGGCCTCAGCTCCTGTAATTAACCGACCTCAGCAATTGAACCATCCGTACAAGAATTACCTATTGTGGACAGGACAGCCGAAGCCTGGAGCCTACCTAAGCCTTGCGGTTAAACACAATCAAGCCACCTCTGTCGTAAACCCAATAGGCACATTTAGAGCTAGCCACTGCGGGAGAACAAGCGATAGTACTATCCTGAAGCCAATCAATGGTTTCAGTTAGGGTTGCTCCCAGGGTGTTCAAACCGCTCAATCCCTGGAAAATAAATCCCCAAAGAAATCACCTTCGTACCAATATGGTTGACTGTCGGCATCGGCAACTTGCCGGGCAATCAGGTAATTTACCTGGGTAAATTGCTCAGCCGCCTCATAATTAATCTGCTCGTCCGCAGCATCCCCTGGCTTGTGGTAGCGCTCGCGGAAGAAAGCCATCTGTGCAGCAGTACCATCCACACTGGGGTCTTTTGCCTCCCTTCCGGTAATCAAGTAGATTGAGGGCACTCCGCGACGGACAAAATTGTAGTGGTCACTGCGCACGAAGATAACTTCCTCCGGCATAGGATCGGGACTGAGTTTAAGCCCGGAACGGTTTGCAGCCTCCTCCGCAACTCGCCCCAAAGATGAATGTTCAGCACCGAAAGCAATAATATCGCGGAATGGATAGAGCAGCATGGGCATATCAAGGTTGATATTGGCTACGATCGATTCCAGTGGCACCGTGGGGTACTCGGCAAAATAATCCGATCCCAGCAAACCTTTTTCCTCTGCGGTAACAGCAACGAACAGCAGTGATCTTCGAGGATTTTGCCCAGATTCAACAAAAAGACGTGCGGTTTCCAACATCACCGCGATACCGGCAGCGTTATCCTGGGCTCCGTAGTAAATCTCGCCGTCCTCTTTCTTTCCAACATGATCCAGGTGTGCGGAAAAAACAACATATTCAGCTTTCAGGAGTGGATCACTTCCCGGTAAAACGGCCACTACATTCGGGCTGGTTACGCGCTTGTGGTTAGAGCTGCTGCTCATTTTTGCACGGTAACTAAGGGGGAAGCCTTCTGGAGTTTTTCCCTGCTCGATATCGGCAAAAATACTTTCAAGACTGCGCTCAGCGCCATCAAACAGCTTGCCGCCTGCAGTGATGCTCAACATAACTCCCGGGTGCATCCCCGGGATTGCACTACCGGGCATACCAGTCTTTTTCACCCAGTCAAAAGTGTCGTCAAAACGGTGCTTCGCATAGTAGTCAAATGGGCGGCGTTTCTCCCGCTCAGGCGTATACAGGCGAACAAAACCCACAGCGCCATGTTTTGCGGCAACCTGGCGTTTGGTGCGAGGAGAGGAGTGGTGAGCCCCCACTTCACTGGGCAAGCTCTGCGGCCGGCCTGCTAACACAACGACAATCTTTCCCTGTACATCCAGGCCGTGATAGTCATTAATGCCAAAATCCGGAGCCTCAATACCGTAACCGACAAATACCAACTCGGCATTGATCTGCGAGCGCTCACTCAGTGCGGAGGGCGATGCTAGAAAGTCCTCGCCAAATTGCATGGCGATTTCATCGTTCTGGCCCTCTAAGACAAATTCAGGATCACTCCCATCCCAACTGGCACTGCGAAAAGGCACTTCCTGGAAGTAACCTTGCTCCCCTGCTGGAATCAGCCCCATCTTTTTAAATTGGCCAGCCACATACTGTGCCGCTTGGCGATAACCCTCGCTACCGGTATCGCGACCCTCTAGTTCCGCTGATGCGAGGAAATTGATATCTCTACGGATGTAATCACTATCTGCAATGGGGCCAGTGCTGTTAATGCTGGAGGTGGTACAAGCCACCAATAGTGCCATAGCCAGGGCACCCAATAGACTTTTAACTCTCATGGGGAGTGCTACTTCTCAGGAATACAAAGCGTGATTGTTGATACGGACAGGTCATTTGAAATCGCACCACTACAGGTGCTTGTGGACCGTCGAGCAATTGCCCATCTTACCACGATTTAGGGCAATCTAAGCTGAGGCCCAGTGAGCTGCGCCCTGACTGTGCTCGCTAAACTCATCTATGCAGCCTTCCCCAAACCGGGGAACGCTTGTCCAACCGCATAAGCTACTTTCTCGTAGGCATTATCCGCACAAAAATCTCCATGAGCCGCAAGAAAGTGCAAAAACGGCTGCCTTAGGATTTGTTCGAAGTCGTACTTCAACCACAGCCCGGGATTTTTATCACTTGGTGTCACCCTTGCCCTCCAGGAGGGAGCAATCTGCATACCTCGGCGGATACCAGAAAACCTCAGCAGGTTTTTCCCAAACCAGGTACATCCATTCCATGACTGCCAGTACTGCAGGGCATCACAACTGACCAGTAGTCCGCCACTAAACGGGAGCCACAATACGGCCTCTGGAAACTGACTTTGGGAAAAGACAATAAAGCGCCCCCCCGGTATTGGACAAACATCCTCCTGTCGCAACACCTTATCTGCTTTTGGCGGATAAAAATCGGAGCCGCGCTGTGTCCAAAAGGTAAGATCAAAGTGGTCTCTGTAGTAGAGATCATCACGCCCATGGTGATAGCCGAGCCGTATCGCGTGACTCACACGCCCGAGATCTTTTAACTTTTCCTCCTGCTGTGGACGCAATCTGATGGGATTAATCAAGGTAAGGTGATCCTGCCAGCGAGCGATTCCCATATTGCGATTGATAGTGACCCCCGGCGCTAGTTTGATAGTTCCGGGAACATAAAAAAAATTAGGCAACAGTTGGCGAATCTCGCCGTGGGGCTCTGTGGGGGGATAGTTGATACGCACTGGCAGGCTACATATCAGCTATATTGAACTCGATTTCGAATACCGCGCAGAATTTTTACTGCAAATTCCGCGCGCTCATCAGGGACAAAAATGTGGTCACGGTGTAGTGTGGATACCACGCTGGTATCTATTCCAGCCTCCATTAATTCCTGGGCGACCACAGGAATAACCCGCACCGCATCAAGACCAGCCAGGATCTGCAAAGTGATTTGGCGAAAGGGGGCGCTTGCGGCAATATCTAATTGCCGAGCCGAACGTTGAGGCAGTATCACACTCATTCCCTCACCTTCTCGGAAGAAACACAAACTCTCTGACAAAATATCTGTAAACCGACTATCTGAAACCTGACAAAACACATAGATTTCATCGTGCAGCTTGGGATACAAAGTTCTCAATGCTCTCACTACGGATAGATCAGCTTTCATGCTTTCTTTGCCGTCTGGAAGTTTTCTCCAACCTGATTAATACGACCGGTTTCTACACGGTCGCACTGCTTTTGGATCAATCTTTCTGATTAATACCTGTCTTCAGGTGAAAATAGTCCAACTCTAAAACTACTTTTTGTGGGCTCTCTATTACCCGGCAGCATATTTTAATTTGGAAAAAATAAGATCACGCATTTTTTTAGAATTATTTTCCTAACAGAGCTGGCAGTTTAATAACTAAATATTTTTAAGAATTTTCCTGAAGCTTCGAGAAGTCGGGTTTTAGCTGGTGGAAAGTTAAAAATATATTGATGGGGTTAATTCTTATTGAGAGAAGTTGACCCAATGACTGTGAGAAGTTACGGATTTCTCAGCTCTTCACCATCAAATTCCGGTTCATTGGGCGCGGGAGTTGTATCCACTTCCGACGAATCCTGTTCAACCTCCCAGCTCTTCAGCACCGCGTCAATATCCTTTTCCAGGCGCACACGGGGAAATTTGGGGCAGGGTGAATCTCTATCTGGATCATGCCATGCAGATAGGGGGGCTACAAAAACTACATAGGATTTATGCAGGCGATTTCGTCCAATACTCACTTCTGTCCATGTTGTTTGCCAGGCAAACTTTCCCCTCACCGCATAGTCGCTTTCGTAGGATTTTAAAGTGAGAAAATAAGGATAAATCTTCCCTCGCTTACAAATAATTCTGCGTCCGGTCTTTATATTGGCCATTTGAGTAAATGGATCAAAATACCAATTAATATCGTATCCAAATACGAATTGCATCTCTCCATTTTGCCTTAAAAAAGCGTAGGATCTCCCAGTGCCATCGGGCTTGAGACTCCAGACATGCCGCGCTTCACCATCGCGGGAAATCAGCCAGGCCCCAACCCATTGACTGGCATCGTAGCGTGATTTTGCATGCCAGCCTTCATTGAGTGTTTTTCGTTTCCCTTCACTGGCATTTGCACTTACGACAAAAATTAGCAGTGGCAGGAAGAGATAGAATTTTATCCATTCCCACCCACTACTCATCTTTTCCACGCACGGATTAAATAGCGTTCGCACGGAAGTAAGCTGCTAGCGACTGACAATATCCGGGCAACTTGCACCGGCCTTGGGGGTTCGCCAATCAGCTAACCGACGCTGAAAGCTCAGAAGTCCGCCGCCCGCCTGCAGCCAATGACGGCCATCAATCACTGCAAATAGGAGGGTGGCACGGCTCCAATCTCGAAATGCGACAGATACAACCCCGCCCTTACAGCGCACCGAGGTTCCAGTTTTAACTCGCACCCGGTCACCATCCAATTGCCAGTTAATGGCAAAACCATGGGTCAATAGGCCTTTGGCATTAAATCCATAGGCATATCCGGAGCCATCGGCATGCAGTTGCCACACTAATTGATCATCGCCTTCACTCACAACCAGCCAATTTCCCGCCCACTTTTGCTGGGCGGACTCCGCCGAGGCCCACATTGGTATCGCTAGGAAAATTGCTGTGACAAATGGAACAACCGGCTTGATAAAATGCCGCTTTGGTAAAAGACGCAAAAACTTCATGCGCTGCCCTACGGTATCGGCCCCAGTGCATTACAGGGGGCGGGTTATTCAAAAGACGACTGGGGAAGTCGCCAATTTTCCTTTCCGATTACGGGGCTAAAGCCTCACTTATCGGCATGAAAAAACGCTTCGGCGCTATTTTTCACATCCCTCGAAAAGTAAGGCTAGACGCAATTTACAACGGTGGCAGGTTAAACGTTAAAAATATTCAAATTTACGACAAATTCACAAAAAGAATGCCAAGTCATTTTTACCGGTAGTCCAACTATCTGGATTTTGCTTCGGAAAAATTCTTGTCTGCTCTCCACACCCGATACTTTAACTGCACGCCCTGTGGCAGATATATAACCATTGGCAACTTACTGCTATAAGGCAGCATCAAGCCATCACCGCGCACGGTGATAAATCGCCGGGATTCACTGCCTTGGGCACAGACCTTTTGCGTATCTGTGGTCGGGGTCAAGTCGGACAGGACATAGAAGGGGTAACCCCAGCCTGGGAGTATGTCCTTACGCAATGGGGCGCTAAAGCTTTGCAAGTTGCATTCCGCGACTTGGCTTTTTCCCGGTATCAACTCAACCCTAAAGCGACTTTCATCGACAACCTTGGGCAGCTTGATAACGTGACGTAACTTGCCATCAACCTCCTCTGGAAATGCATCCAGAGGCTCAGAACCGTGGCAATCCAGGGCCAGTAACAACATGAAGGCAGTGGCAACTAATTTTGACATGGTATGGCCTCACTACTGCGCCGGGAAATGGCGGACAAAACTTTTTAAAGTCTAGTTCGCTTTTGTCTTCGCAGTCCCCACCAGAGCAGCGCCCCCAAACCAATTGCCAAAGCAAACAGAGCGGCAGTCCATAGGTATCGCTCCTCCCCCATCGCAGGTGGCTCCAACTTGGAGTGGGCCAGATTGAGATCCGCCCGCAGATTTTGAAACGCGGCAATAACTTCTGTAGAACTGGCACCACCAATCAAGCCACCCCGTAATTGCTGCCATTGGACCTGAAGCTGCTCCACCAGTACCCTGTCACGAATCAGCAGCTCCTGTCGTAACGGCCTATACCCATCACGATAAGCCAGCATTAACTTACCGTATGCCGCTGTTATATCTCCTCCTCGATAGTCCGTCTCCGCCAGCTGCAGCAAGCCAATTGCGCTGATAAGAGGGGGGATCAGAGTGCGTACAAGGTGGGGGTTTCCGCGCCACCACATCAATGCTTGTTGCAGAGTTGGATCAAGTTCCGCCGGTTTAGTGGTCGCCATTCCCGGCAGTCCCAGTAAGCCGGGGTAACGGGTCGCCAAGTCGGAAGAGGGTGGCAACTGATTTGCCACTGGAAAAGCAGCGACAGTCACCGCTAATGCCCAGCGCTGTAGGCCGGTCAAGTCTCCATCAATGTCGACTGTGTGAATAGAGTCAGTTTCTGGGTCCAGGGTGTTATGAAGATCATAGAGACTGAACCCCGCCATTCTCTCGAGATCATTGAGGGCTGGGCCTTCATTACTACCCTCACCGTCGACACCGTGGCAGATGGCACACCGCTGCTGATAAACAGGCATCATAAAACCCGGCGAGGGCAAAGAGTAACTGGGTGACCGCTGCAGCTGATACAAAGCAGCAAGGCGGTCGGCGATTGCATTGGCTCGACGGCGCACCTCTGCGCCGGAATCCTTATTCTCAATCGCCTTACGCAAGTCCGAGAGGCTTTTCTGCAACCCCTGCCGACCAGGCCGATCGGGGAGCTGAGTGACCAGGCGCAGTACTTCTTCTACCTGTTGCTTCTGTAGTTCATACAGAGGAGTGTCCAGTCGCTGCCCGTTCTCTACAGCATCGTCGTAGTCTACCGCTATATAGGAGAGAAGATTGCTGGCCTGAGCGGCCACAGTATTGCTGCTTGAAGTATCCTGGGCTGAAACAGGTGCGATTAAGCCAGCTAGGAGGGTAAACAGTAAAATCCATTTGAATCCCATTAGTGGCTTCCGGATCGGGCAAGGTTGATCGATGTTAGGAGCCTCTCGACAGATTGCGGGGCACCTTTCTTAGGGTAGAAATAAAAAACCCCGCTCGAGGCGGGGTTTCTTCAATCGGAAAGCTTAGCCGCGATCCGCTCGCTCTTTGGCAATCAGGTAATCCGCCACTTGCAGCATCAGCTCCTGGCCATTGCTCTTACCTTTATATCCGGGGAAAGAGGAACTGATGCGGTATTTGCCCGCAACAACAACTTCCGGGGTACCAGTCATTTTGTAAGCGCGCTGATTGGCCATACCTTGCTTAACTTTGCTGTTGATAGCGAAGGAATTCATCAGCTTCGCAGCTTTGGCACCATCTTCACCATGCTTGTTAAACAGAGCCTCGATAGCCTTTAAGTCAGGCACCCAGTTGCGACCTTCGCGGACAGCCAGCATCTGGCGCTGAGTGTAGATGGTGTTAAAGATAGGCGTGTGCATCTTTTCCAGAACACCCATGGAATCTGCTACGTAGTAAAGACGAGCGTGTACATCCATAACCGGCTGCCAAATTGCTGGCAATTTCAGCAGCGCAACATCGCTGGGCATCTTTTCTTTCCAGCGCTCCAGAGTTGGCTCAAAAGTGAAGCAGTGGGCACAGCCGTACCAGAACATCTCAGTCACTTCGATCTTGTCGTTGCTCTTTTGTGGTACAGCCTGCGGCAATACTTCATAGTGCTGGCCCGCTTTGAACTCGCCACTTTCCTGGGCGCAGGCAACGAGGCTGAACATTACAGCAAAAACCATCGTGATCGGGGCGAGAAATGCTCTCATAAGTCTTCTCCAACTTTTATTTAGTGGTGCGAACGCCATCTAGCGGCGGGCTGTCGAGCCACTGAGGACACAATAGACAACGCAGATTATTTAAGTTCCCGGACCCTCGTGCAAGGAAACACTGCAAAAACTGCCTAGTACGTCTATGGAAAGCGGCTTTATGCTCAGGCGACAGGCACAAAAAAGGCCGGTTGCAGACCGGCCTCAGTGTACTCAAACCCTGTGACTATTAGTCAGTCAGGCCTGCGATATAGTTGGCCAGCGCCTTGATCTCTGCATCGGAGAGTTGCTTGGCCACGGTGCGCATAGTGCGAACTTCACCGTCATTGTTGCGGGTACCCGCACGGAATGCTTTCAGCTGGGCTTCGATATACTCTGGATACTGACCGCCCAGACGAGGGTAACCGGCCGGTGCATTGCCCAGTCCAGCAGGTGAGTGGCATCCCATACATGCGGGAACACCAGTCTCCATATTGCCACCACGGTAGATTTTACGTCCAAGCTTCAGGCCGTCGACGTTCTCACCGTTGTTTAGCATCACGGAAATAGCCTCAGATCCGGTCAGCTGCATTGGCTGCGAGGCAAAGTAAGCGGCGATATCCTGCAGGTCCTGATCGTTGAAGCTGTCCAACTGACCGATCATTTGCGGCACATCGCGGGTTTTGCTTTGGATATCCTGTAACTGCTTAAACAGGTATTTTTCACCGAGTCCGGCAATCTTTGGAAAAGCCGGAGCAATACTGTTACCGTCTGCACCGTGGCAGGCTGCACATTGAGCGGCCTTTGCCTTGCCCGCAGCAGCGTCACCCGCAGCCAGCGCCAAGGGCACGGCGCCCAAGCCGAAAACTAAACCGAGTGCCAGAGCAGTGTTCTTGATAATGCTGTTCATACGTCGTCCCGTTGCGCGCTGAGAGATGGCGTTTCGCACCGCCCCCGATAGTCCTGCGACGCGAAAACGGCGGCATTATATACTTGCGCGCCAAGCGAGTGTACCGAATAAACAGACTTATACGATGTCAAATTCAGAATTTAAAGCCCAACCACCAAAACTGAACTACCGTTCCATACAATTTCTCACCAGTGCCCCCACCCTGACTGAGTGTCCGGAGGACTTTGGTGCCGAGGTGGCCTTTGCCGGTCGCTCCAATGCGGGGAAGTCCAGTGCCATCAATGCGCTCACGGAAAACAACAAGTTGGCGCGTACCTCTAAAACACCGGGACGCACCCAGTTGATCAACTTCTTTCGCCTCTCCGACCAGCAGCGCCTGGTGGATCTGCCCGGCTATGGCTTTGCCAAGGTCGCCCGAAGTATGAAAGATGAGTGGCAGCGCCATCTGGCCACCTACCTTGAGAAGCGAGATTGCCTGCGTGGACTCGTATTACTAATGGACATTCGCCAACCCCTCAAGGAGTTCGATCTGCATATGCTCACCTGGGCAGTAGAGGCCGAGCTCCCAGTGCACATCCTGCTAACCAAGGCCGACAAGTTGAAGAACGGTCCAGCCAACAACACTCGCTTTGCAGTAGAGAAGACCCTCAAGGAGCAGGGACTCAATCACGGGGTCACTCTGCAGATCTTCTCATCAACCAAAAAAACAGGCCTGGACAAACTCGAGCGCAAGCTCAATGAGTGGCTGGAAATCCCAGAGGAAGCCGCCCCCACTGAAGATTGAACGAGCTGGGAGCCCGGGGGCAGCGCCCCCCGAGCAACACAAGCACTTCAATTTATCTCACACCGGAGAAAATTCCTAAAAGTGAACTCCGGGCACACCAGTTGCCGCTGCTTTGCGCTTCTGTTCGGGGATCAGGGAGCGAAGCAGTACCCGGTGCAGCCGTCGGCGTGCCCCCGGAGTTAAACAATGCAATTCCTCTGCATGTAAGTACCTCTGCGCGAGAAGAGCGGCAAGGGTTTCTTCGTGTATGGCAATCGTCAGCAGACGGGAATTGCCATCGGCATTCATCTTTTCATTCCCCTCAGTGCACTCTGTTTCCGCCATTGATACAGGCGGATATTCTGGCTGTGGAGAACTCGCGTACCTGCTGCTGTGTCTCTCCGGGGTAGAGTGAGCTGATGCAATCCGCCGCAACCCTTTGCTTATGGCTATCGCCCAACTCGCGGGCGAGTACTGAGCTGGCGCCGGCAAGTATGTAGTTTCGAAGTTTTTCATCACCCAGCTCCCGGTAGGCAGCCATTAACCAGATAGCGCTTTCACTAAAACGCGTTGCCGAAATGGCATAAGTTGGCCACTGCTTTTCCAGAAGAAAGCTGGCCAGATCGAAGGCGCATCCCAAATAAGGGATTGCTTCGGCGTAATTGCACTCTTCGAGCAAAAGCTTGCCGCGCTCGATCCAATCGAGCCACGCCTTTTCCGCACGATCCGTGTCAGCGGTCAACCATTGGCGATGGTTGGCACACAAGTAACGTAAATTCACCGATAACCCCCCATATTTGATTTAACTTAAAGATAATGCGAACTATTATCATTTGCAAGCGCATTCACGAGCAACTTTTGCTTTCTGCTGTGATGGCGTCATTTACTGAAATAAAAAAAGCCGGCAGATGGGGGCTGCCGGCTAGGGGACAGTGCCCTTGGGGTGGGGCACTTGTCAGACGCACCCAGGGGGACGGGTACGCCTGAGGGTTCTTTTCATCCCAATATTTCTTTACCTATTTCGATATTAGGCTGAAATTTCATGCTTCCCAAGCGCATGTTTGAGCCTTTGGGTTAGCCCTACGCCATGCCCCCAAAATCGATTATGCCGGAAGTGGATAACAGGCAATGTAACCGTGGGACCTAGAGGTAACTGTGAAAAACCTCTGCGGGAGTCTTGGGGAAAGCCAATCTAAGGGCCTGCTCGCCACATACGAAAACTAAAAGTGGCTGAGCGGCTCACCAAACGATTTAAGCGCTTAATTCAAAAAGGAAAGGACAGGTGCCCCGATGAATGAAATTACAGAAATTCACGAAAGACATAAAAAAACCCCGGAGTTGGGGACCATCCGGGGTAGAAAAAGCTAAACGCTTTGGGGTTAGGGAGCAACAATGAACTGATTACTTGGATAGGCTCTCAAGCCCGATGGTTCCCGCTCCTTTGGTAAATAAGTGTAAACAAAATACGTGTTTTGGCGCCTCATACGTTCTTCTAAGTAAAGGCGGTCAATTTTTATCAAATTGATAACTCAGCCACTGGCCCATTGCTGTGCAGGCGGCGAATACAATCTGCAATCAACGGCGCACAATCTATCCACTCACAGTTTCCTCGCAGCTGCGACTGGGGAAGAGAATTAGTCACCACAATTGATTCCACCGGCAAGCGCGCCATTGCTGTATGGGCATCGCGACTAAATTGTCCGTGGACACAAAACACCAAAATCCGCCTCGCTCCCGCTTTTATCACCGCGTCCACTGCCCGTGTAACTGTGTGGCCAGTAGCAAGTAAGTCATCGACGATAATGACCGTGGCATCCTTAACTTCCCCAATCAAAGTTCCCCCACTCAACAGAGCACCGCTGCGATACTTCTCCACAAATGCGCTAGACACCGGCACCCCCAACTGATCCCCAAGGGCCAAACGGAATTTTTCCGCACGCTTTATCCCTCCTTCATCTGGAGACAAAACAACCAGGGGACCGGGGTCTCCGGACAGACGCATTCGCGCCACTTCAATCAACAGGGGGTTGGAAACCAGGTGAACGGTGCGACAGCGGAATGCGTTCTCAAAGGCCGCCAGGGAGTGAACATCCATAGTCACGACTACATCCACTCCGGCGGCTTCCAGAAAACTGGCCAGATAGCGACTCGGCAGGGGGTCGCGCAATTTGGTTCGCCGCTCTTTTCGTGCATAGCAAAGGTAGGGGATGACCGCAGTCACTCTCGCGGCACCGGCATCGCGAAGCGCCCCAATGAAAAACAGGCAGCGCATAAGTTTCTGGTCAACACAGCTGCTGGTATCGGTGTAAAGGGATTGGACCAGAAAAACATCCGCCCCTTCCACATCATCCAGTGGCCGAACTTTGTGTTCGCCATCATCGAATTGACGCTCTTCATGGCGAGATACCGGTTCACCGAGACTCGCGGCGACACGTCCAGCGAAGTCTGCTCCCACATCGAGACTGAATAACTTAATGCGGCTCATAAGCTCAGTACCCTGCCTGGCGCCTCTCACTCGCTAGGCGCCTTGCCCACGTTTTAATTGAAGTATGGACAGTGGAATTTAGGATCTGGAGTATTGCGGGTGTTGCAGTTGTTGCGGCTTGCGTAGATAGGGAGAGTCAGGGCTAAAAAACAGGCAAAAAAATGCCCCGGACTTGGGGGAGTACCGGGGCAAACATCTGACTTCCTTGGGGGATGATGACGCATTCCAACGATCTTGCCTTTTTAGAGGGGCTGTCGCCGGAACAGTTCCACGGAATTTCAAAAAGATTGTAAAAACGCCTAACAAAACACAAAAATTGGCATTTTATTCATCCATACCAACAAGAGCGCGCCAAATCATTCCGAGCAGCGCGCCCTACCCTCAATTCTTAGATGGTTTCTTCAGTCAAATTAGTGCGCCTGATCCCAATCTCGGCCCTGTCCCAGATCCACAATCAGGGGAACGTGGAGTTCTGCCGCGCCTTGCATCAATTCAATAATGCCATCGGCCACAACTTCGACCTCATCCTTGGGTACTTCAAGAACCAATTCATCGTGTACTTGCATAATCATCCGGGTCGCCAGCTTCTTCTCCCTGAGCCAGCTGTCTACAGCGATCATGGCCCGCTTGATAATATCGGCGGCAGTACCCTGCATTGGCGCATTAATTGCGGTCCGCTCTGCTGCTTGGCGCTGCATGCCATTGCGTGAGTTAATTTCCGGCAGATAGAGACGGCGTCCAAACAGGGTTTCCACATAGCCCTTTTCTGCGGCCTGTGCACGGGTATCTTCCATATAGCGCAATACACCCGGGTAGCGCTCAAAGTAACGGTCGATATAAGTTTGGGCGTCAGCCCGGGGGATATCCAGCTGCTTGGCCAGGCCAAAAGCCGACATGCCGTAAATCAAACCAAAGTTGATCGCTTTGGCCCGCCGGCGCTGCTCATCAGTCACCTTATCCTGAGCTACTTCAAAGACTTCTGCCGCCGTCGCGCGGTGAATATCTGCGCCTTGAGCAAATGCATCCACCAACCCTTTGTCCCCAGACAGGTGAGCCATAATACGCAGCTCAATTTGGGAGTAGTCCGCAGCGATGATCTCACTGCCACCATTGATTCTTGGGTCAACGGTGAAGGCCCGACGAATACGGCGCCCCTCCTCTGTACGAATCGGAATGTTCTGTAAGTTAGGGTCACTGGAGGACAGGCGCCCGGTAGCCGCTACTGCCTGGTGATAAGAAGTATGTACACGACCGCTCCCCGGGTCGATCATCTTTGGCAGTTTATCGGTGTAGGTATTCTTCAGTTTGGCCAGGCCGCGATACTGCATTATCAGTGCGGGCAGCTCGTGGTTGTGGGCCAATTCCTGCAATACAGCTTCAGCGGTAGAGGGCGCACCTTTGGGGGTCTTCTTGATCACTGGAATCTGCAGCTTTTCAAATAGGATCACTCCCAGCTGTTTGGTGGAGCCCAGATTGAACTCTTCGCCGGCTACTTCGTAAGCCTGCTGTTCCAGCTCTCGCATTCGCTGCTCAAGTTCAGCACTCTGCTCCGCCAACATCTTGGCATCGATATAAGCACCGTTACGCTCCATACGTGCCAAAACTGGTAGCAGGGGCATCTCAATTTCATCGAGTACCTTTACCAGAGTTGGCTCTCGCTCCAGACGCGCACTCAACTCATTGTGAAGACGCAGGGTGATATCTGCATCTTCAGCCGCATAGGGGCCCGCTTTGTCCAGCTCGATCTGGTTAAACGTCAGCTGTTTGGCGCCTTTACCGGCAATATCCTCGAAGTGAACCGTGTTCTCCCCCAGGTACTTGAGTGCGAGACTGTCCATATCGTGACGGCTGCCAGTGCTGTCCAGAACATAGGACTCCAACATGGTATCCCGTGCGATGCCGCGCAATTCAATATCGTAGTTGGCCAGGATATGACTGTCGTACTTTAGGTTCTGCCCCACCTTCTTGTGCTGTGGATCTTCCAGCAGGGGTTTGAGTTTGGCCAGCACCTCGTCAAACGGCAGCTGCTCTGGTGCACCCATATAGTCGTGGGCCAGGGGAACATAGGCTGCACGATAGAGCTCCACCGCGAAGGACACCCCCACTAATTTTGCCTGCATATAATTGAGGCTGGTGGTTTCCGTGTCGAAGGCAAAGATGTCTGAACTCTTCAGTTGTTCCAGCCAGGCATCGAACTCCGCCATTTCTGTGACGATGACGTAATCGCGCTCAACGGCTTCCGCCATGGCTTCTTCAGCCTCTTCACTGGTTAGCTCTTCTAACCAGCCGCGAAATTCATTCTGCGTGAATAGCTCAACCAGTGCCTCTGTATTGGGCTCTGAATTGTGCAGTTCCTGGGGGTGATAAGGCATCTCCACGTCGGTTTTGATAGTGGCGAGCTTATAGGAGAGTTCTGCCGCCTCGCGGTGCTCAGCCATCTTTTTGCCGAGGGTTTTTGAGCCACGGAACCCCAGCGGTGCAATGGCATCCAGGTCGGAATAAATGGTCTCCAAGCCTCCCAGATTCTGTAACAGTGCCAGAGCGGTTTTCTCGCCCACACCAGGAACTCCGGGGATATTGTCTGATTTATCTCCCATCAGGGCGAGAAAATCGATAATCAGTTCTGGACCTACACCAAATTTCTTAGTCACGCCCTCGCTGTCCATTTCGGTATTGGACATGGTGTTAACCAAGGTAACGCCCGGACGCACCAGCTGTGCCATGTCTTTGTCGCCGGTGGAGATTATGACTTGCTGCCCCTGACTCTGGGCCTCCAGCGCCAGGGTGCCAATCACATCATCAGCTTCAACACCGTCGACCACCAAGCGCGGCAATCCCATAGCGTCGATGATGTCGTGAATGGGCTGAATCTGCTCACGCAAGTCATCTGGCATAGGAGGGCGATGGGATTTGTATTCGGCAAACATCTCATCGCGAAAAGTCTTGCCCTTGGCATCAAAAACAACCACTACAGGACTGCCTGGGTGCTCCTTGAGGTGGCGACGCAGCATACTGATTACACCGCGCACCGCACCAGTAGGCTTACCCTGGCTGGTGGTCAATGGCGGCAGCGCGTGAAAAGCGCGATAAAGGTAGGAGGAACCATCCACCAAAATCAACGGGGCGGCTGAGGTGTTTTGTTTACTCATAGACGATGAATTCTTGCTTGCTTAGTTTGGCGTTCAGGACGCGCGGCAGGCCGATAGGATAACGCCCTTCGCTCTGTTTTTCCGCTTACTGATTCTTTCCCGCCAGACACCGTAGGTAACCTCTGCACAAAAGCCCACTCGACTTACCCCGCCGATTAAAACTATCGGCGCATCGATCTCACCAAATCTCCAGGCTTGGCTAGTCTTGCCGGTAGCGACCTTATGCGTTCGCTACTCCCCGGAAATCAAATTGTCACAGGCTGCCCCCAGGCAGTCAGGGATCTTTTATTTCCAAAAAACTGTGCCACCCGATGTTGAAGGAAGGATTCGAAAGATGAGAGGAGTGATGCGTGCCACCCTGTTGTTTGCCGCAAGTATTTTTGCCATTTCGGCAAGTGCCGGCTCGGATTGCAGTGGAGAGCATACCGCTGAAGCCGAGGCGACTGATGAAATACACTCACAGCAGTCTGAGGTAGAAGGCCATGAGTTAATACTCAGGCAGGCTATCCGAGAGAGAGAAAATGATTTGCTGGAGAGACAAAAACAGCAGCTGGAGAAACTGCAAAAACAAGCGGAAAGAGATGCTGCCCGGGTAGAGAAACTACAGCAAATAACCAATCGTTCCTAGAAACCACCCTACCAAGTCCCGCCGCCCTCCCTGGGAAGGCGGGATACTTGGTGCCCTCAAGGAGCCTCTGATTTATCCTTGCTGCGGTCGGGAACCTGACTCAAGCAAGTGCGGGCTTGAGACAAGAGGGACTCTATTAATTCCCTGTAATCAGCATTTTCATTCAACTGATCTCCCAGCAGATCCAAAGCGGCGTAACGCAACCCCAAATTTTCTGCCAACTGTTGATCTCGTTCATTAGCCGGCATATCTCCAAATAGACAGCCGTCGCCAATCTGTGACAAATCCAGCATTGCCTTGGCACCATAGCCCCCGCCACTGCCGTCGCCCAGGGCGTGGGTTTTAACTCCTGCAGAACCAAAAAAGTGACCATAGGCATCGTGCGTAACAACGATGGGAACTTCACGATACCCGTACAAGGCCCGATCGAGCACTTTCTGCAAGTTGGCCATCGAACTGGAAAACTGCCGTGCACGCCCCATAAACAATTCCGCCTGCTGTGGCTGTAATTGCGCCAGGCGCTCAGCGATCTGCGCCGCAGCTATTGCCGCATTGCGGGGACGCAACCAGAGGTGGGGGTCGGTAGCACTGGCTCCCTCATATTCAAGGGTCTCTATATCCAGCAGCTGCATTTGCCGGCCCGCTGGTAACAGCGCTGCCTGTTTTGCCAACACCCCCTCCATTTGCGGCCCCAGCCACACCAATAGTAAGGCGCGCTCAAGTGCAGCCCGATCGGAAACCGTAGGGGCATAATGGTGAGGATCTGCTCCCTCAACCAGCACCCGAACAGGAATATCCTCACCGGTTATTTCCCGGGCGATCAGGGCTAAAGGGCGCACGCTGACGACCAGCTCTCCACCACTGTCGGATTCCGGTTTGCTACAAGCCGGGAGAAAGAGCCCGAATAGAAGCACCGTGGAGATTGTAAAAAGACGTTTGAAGGGATACATCAGAGACATTAGGCGGCGAAAAATTGCGATATAATCACAACCAGCGCCAAGCTGCCAGCCTGGTTGTCCATATCCGGTAAAGAAGGTATGGAAGCAAACATCTTAAAGACTTCCCTGCGGAGATTGAATTCTGAATCCACCCCAGCCGCTTATCACAGCTGACAATATCGCCCTTCAAGTGGGCGGCAGGCAGTTACTTAAAGATATTACAGTCGAATTGTCCCAGGGGGAGATTGTCACCTTAATAGGCCCTAATGGAGCCGGCAAAACCACTCTCCTTCGCCTTCTGCTGGGGCTCAGCCAGCCGACCCAGGGCCGCGTGTGGCGACAAACTGGGTTGCGTATTGGCTATATGCCCCAACGGCTTCATATCGATAGCTCAATGCCCATGTCAGTTGAACGCTTCTTGCAGCTTGGCCAACCGGCCATGAAGCCCGAGCAAGCGCAGTCGGCATTGGACAGGGTGGGCGCAGGGCAGCTTAGAGGCGCCTCTCTGGCAAATCTATCCGGTGGAGAAATGCAGCGGGTCTTACTCGCCCGTGCCGCATCGCGCAAACCTCAGCTGCTTGTCCTGGATGAACCCACGCAGGGAGTCGATATCGGTGGTCAAAGTGAGTTGTACCAGTTAATTGCCACTCTGCGCGACGAGCTCGGCTGCGGTGTGTTACTGGTTTCCCACGACCTTCATTTAGTTATGGCTGCAACCGACCGGGTCCTTTGTTTGAACCAGCATATCTGCTGTCACGGACATCCGGAGCAAGTAAGTCGCCACCCTGCCTATCTGGAATTATTTGGGGACAAGGTCGCCCCCTATACCCATCAACATAACCACCAACATAAATTAAGTGGAGATATTGCGCCCGCAAGCAGCTGCAATCATCAACACACTCACACAAATACAAAAAACAAAGAGCAAAAATAAGTGGTCGATTTCGGCGAATTACTGCATAGCCAATTTCTCTGGTACGCCCTCGCCGCCGGCCTTATGGTCGCTGTTGTCAGCGGTCCTTTGGGCTGCTTCGCCGTGTGGAGACGTATGGCCTATTTCGGCGACACCCTGGCTCACTCAGCCCTTCTCGGAGTGACGCTGGGTTTTGTACTTCAAATTATGCCAACGGTGGCCGTCGGCATTACTTGCTGTGTACTGGCACTGCTACTGATGTATTTACAGCAACGCCAAAAGCTCGCCGTAGATACCCTGCTGGGCATATTGTCCCACTCCATGCTGGCACTGGGGATTGTCACCGTCAGTTTCTTCAAGATAAAGGTGGACCTCTTATCTCTGTTGCTGGGAGATTTACTCGCAGTCAGTGGCCAGGATCTGGTACTAATGGCCATTGCCGCCGCCACAATCCTGGGACTGCTTTATTTCCTGTGGGAACAGTTACTGGCTTTCACCCTGCACGAGGAATTGGCTTCAGTAGAAGGTGTCCCCATCGAGCGATTGCGAATCGCTCTGATGTTGATGCTGGCAATACTGATCGCGATCGCAATGAAAGTTGTCGGGGTTCTGTTAATTACCGCCCTGCTGATTATTCCCGCAGCTACCGCGCGAAAACTGTCGCACACTCCAGAGCGTATGGCGGTGCTGGCCTCATTGATGGGATGCTTAGCTGTAGTACTCGGCCTTCTTGCCTCCATCCTGTGGAATACACCGGCGGGCCCCTCCATTGTTCTGGCCGCAGCACTGTTTTTCCTCACTTCACAACTGCGAGCCAGCTAAAGGTGGCCTGCCGGTTAATCTCATCCTAATTTCTTATTTTATTTCGTTATTTGTCGCACATTGTCGCCTAAATCTACCCATTGGTGAGATACCTGTCACCGTTTATCGCAATAAGCAGATGGTTAGCCGCTAGCTAATTGTGTCAATTTTCCGTCGTTGCTAGTGTTGCCCGACGACCAGCCGTATTAGGCCGGTCACCAATAATGACAAAAAAATGGACTCACAACGATATGGAAAAGTTCTCTCTTCGTCGCAAGGTATTAACTACAGCCATAGTGGCGGCAACCGCTGCCACTAGCCCACAAACACTCTTTGCCGCCGAGGATCAGGCGATGGAAGAAGTTGCAGTTGTGGGTTCCCGTATTAGTCGAAACGCTGAATTTGAAACAGCTACCCCGATCCAGGTAATGGATCGCGATGCCATCGAAAAGTCCGGTTACACCAATCTGCAGCAACTTTTTGAGAAAAACCCCGCCGCAGGTAATGGCACCTTCTCAACCCGGGGTAACAACCAGGACTCTACCGCAAACGGGGCTGCCGCTGTGAGCCTGCGCGGTATGGGTGCCGACGCCACTCTAGTATTGGTAAATGGTCGCCGGGTGGCTATCAGCGCATTTGCCGAGAGCATTACTACCAACTTTGTGGATATCAACAGTGTGCCCCTTGCGGCGATTGAGCGGGTCGAAGTCCTAAAGGATGGCGCCTCCGCAATTTACGGTTCCGATGCCGTTGCTGGTGTAGTCAATCTGGTATTGCGTAGAGACTTTGAAGGTACTGAGGTATCCGTAGATTACGGCGGTGCCGATGGCTATGACGAGCAATCCATGTCCGCCGTCTGGGGCATCAATGGGGATGACTCAAACCTGACTGTTATTTTTGACCACCATAAAAACAGCCGCCTATCCAGCACCGAACGCAGTGGTTTGGATACCGCTAACCAATCCAGCCGTGGCGGTATGGACTTCCGCTCCTCCAGGGGCTATCCCGGTAGCTTCAATGTGGGCGGTACCTTTGTTTCCGACCCCAACTGTCCCGAAGAGCGCGATACCGGTGAAGTCTGTGTCTATGATTACGGCCCCTGGACTTTGATCACACCCGAAGCCGAACGCACTGGCCTATTAATGCTTGGCCATACCCAGTTGGCCGAAGGCGTGGAGTTCTTTAGCGAGGTCGCTGTTCAGCACAATACCTCCGTAGCCCAGGGTGCACCCACCCCCCTCGATGGCGACGCGGGTCTCTATGTACTGGCAGATCATCCAAATAACCCATTCGGCGAAGATGTGGATATTTACCGCTATCGCACCGTGGATGCAGGCGCCCGCCAGTGGGATATCGAAACCGATAACTTGCGCGGTGTCTTCGGCCTGCGCGGCTCTGTCGCCGACTGGGACTGGGAGGCTTCTGTGCAGCGCTCCCGCAGTGAAACCACCCAGACCGGTGACCGCTCCCAGGGCTGGGTGCGTACGGACCTGTTACAGGAGCAGATTAATGCCGGTAACTACAATCCGTTTGGCGGGGTTCAGAACCCGGACTCGGTCATTGATGCCATCACCACCAGCCTGGTCCGCCAAGGTAAGTCCGACCTCACCAGCTATAACTTCTCAGTCAATGGAGATTTAGTCGATACCGCCAGTGGCACCATCGCTATGGCCGCAGGCCTGGAATACCGGGAGGAAAAGGCTTCCGATATCCCTGATGACCAGTTCCAGCGCGGTTTGATCTTCGGTACCGAATCCGTATCCGCCAGTGCCAGCCGGGATATCTCCTCAGCTTATGTGGAAGTTGCTATCCCCCTTCCTGCCAGGTTCGATCTGACTGTGGCCGCCCGTTACGATGATTACAGCGACTTTGGCAGCACCACCAATCCAATGGCAAATCTGCTGTGGACAGTAACCGACCAGCTATCCTTCCGAACCTCTTGGGGTACCGGTTTCCGCGCGCCTTCCCTGGCGCAGGTCGGCTTAGGCCCGTCACAAGAGTCCTTATTCTTCGCTGATACCTATGGCTGTGAAGTTAACGATGCCTACTGTGCAAAGACCGACTACACCATTGTCTTCTCCGGCAACCCGGATCTGGATGCAGAGGAGTCAGAATCCTTCAACATCGGCGCTGTTTACGAGCCCATAGAAGACCTGCGACTATCTCTGGATTATTGGAATATCACCCAGGAAGGTAAGATTGACGAGGTCCCCTTCGGCTATATCTACAGTCTCTATTGCTGGGATCAAGACAGCACCGTGTGCCGCCGCGATACCCCGATTGATGGTGAAACCCTTGGCGCCCTGCAATCTATCGACAGCAGCTTCACCAATATTGGTGAACAGGACGTATCGGGCGTCGACCTAAGTATTGTCTACAGCGGATTTGAGCTAGTGGGCGGAGAGCTTGGCCTGCGCCTGGATTACTCTTACCTGGCAGAATTTGAGCGTGTTGAACTGAATTCCAGCGGCGACGCATTTATCACCCGCGATCTGGCCGGTGAATATGAGTATCCACAACACCGTTGGAACGCTACCGCTGACTGGACCTTTGACACCTTCGGATTTAGTGCCGGGCTCAGCTACATTGGTGAGTTCGAGGATACTCCGGATATCGATTTCGACGGGACACTCGACTATGACAGCAATAACTCCCGCACCGTAGACTCTTTCCTGACCATGAATATGCAGGCCCGTTATACCGGCTTCGAGAATATGGTGTTGAGCCTGGGTGCGGATAATGTCTTCGATGAAGAACCGCCCTTCGCTATCGGGGATGGCGACGGAGACCTCTATGGTTATGTACAGTCACAACACGATCCCCGTGGTCGCTTTATCTACGGCAAGATGACTTATAGCTTCTAAGTTTTTTGTAAACCATAAAAATTACAAAGGGGAAGCATTAGGCTTCCCCTTTGTAATTCCTAACTAAGAGTAGTTAAGGACGACAATCATTTTTCTACGCCATTCTTCCGCACTCTTATTGCTGCCGACTCCAAAGAAATACGCTGTTTAGTCAATTCTTGCCCTGCCTTTCGAAACTCACGAATGCCCAGTAGAATTCCTATTAACTCAAAAAGCGAAACCGCCACTCCAATCAATAACAGATAAATTTCAGGCACAACTATCTCCTGCGAGCTAGCAAAGCCGTCACTTTGAAATAGATGCCCAGTGTCAGAATAGTGGGAACCCAAAGTGCGGTAAAAATTCCTTGCTCCTTATAACCGCTAAACCACAAACTCGCGGATAATATCAAAGAGATTAAAACTGCCAGTAAGATAAAGAAATCTGATACTTTGAGCACGCACCATATCCTCTAATCTTCATCAAATTCCCAGAATCCAATTGCCGCCATCAGCAAACCAAAAACTGTAATACCAGCTGGAATCCGCATCCACAATACGCCAAAAACGTCCAGCATTGAGGGAATAAATGAAAGAAATCCTAAAATTCCCCATAAAAAGAAAATACCGGCAATCGACAGTCCAGTCCAACCCACTATCAATCGTACTTTCTTAGATCGAAAATAACCGGCCAAAAGTATTTTCTGCATTAATAATACAAAACAAACGGGCTTTGCCCGTTTTAACATTATTGACAGAATAGTGCAGCCTCAGATGGTTAGAGGAGTGTGAGTCTCATCCTTTATTGCGCTTGGCGTAATCTTCATTAGCTTGCCAAACTCTAACTAAATTTCCGCCTAGAATTTTTTTAATATCCTGCTTGCTATACCCACGCTTCAGCAGGCCTTCAACCAAATTAGGATATTGAGAGACGTCTTTTAAGCCGACGGGCAAGCTATCTCCGACACCGTCAAAATCCGATCCAATGCCTATATGATCCACTCCCACTAAATCACGAATATGGTCGAAATGATCAAGAACATCTTCCAAATCTGCAAAAATGAACTTCTCAGTTGAAAGCTTATCGGAGTACTCCTCAACTTCCTTACTATCTTTGGGTAAATCCTTTTTTTTAGCAAATTTCTCAACCTGATCAGTTATTTCACGATATGAATTCAGTGATTCACCACTAATAAAAGTAGAGCCAAAATTCACCATGATAATGCCGCCATTGTCAGCCAACGCATTTATCATTTCATCATTCATATTTCGTTCAAATCCCGGCGTAAAATGCCTTGCCGAAGAATGTGAAGCGATAACAGGAACAGCAGATAAATCAACAACTTGCCAAAAAGCTGCATCTGATACGTGGGAAATATCGATCATTATTCCCATCCGATTCATCTCTCGTACCAAGCGCTTTCCGAATGCACTCAAGCCTTCCCAGGGCCTGTTTTTATCATACGAGGAATCAGAGATATGATTGCTCTTTGAGTGGGCTAAGGTAATGTACTTCACCCCTCTATCAGAGAAATACTTTAAATTGGCAAGATCTCCCTCAATAGGAGCTCCGTTCTCTATACCCAAAGGTAAGGAAATTAAGCCGGCATCGACTTGCTTTTGTAGATCATTTATTGACTTAGGTATTGCAAATTTATCCGGGTGCTGTTTGACCATTGCCTCCACTTTATCAATCAAAGTATCTGCATACGATTTGGCAATACCCTGGTCCTCCTTTTCTGCAGGGACATAAATAGACATAAAGGGCGCATTTAGTCCACCTGCTTTAGCTCGAGGGTAATCAAAGTCTCCCTTATCCGTGCTAAGTCCAACATCTTCTTCACCTTGTTCGAGACGATAGGGAACATCTACATGTCCATCAACAATCAAATACTCTTGAACCAGCTCTTGGGCCAGACTTTTACCTTCATCTGCAAATACAGGGGTGCAAGTTAGTGCACATAATGTCCCAACTAAAAAATAATTTTTCAAATGACAATCTCCCTATTTATATGAATAAATCTAGAAAATTTACCGTAGATGGTGCTCATCTAGAACCACATTTCTTAAATACATTACTTTGATTTGTTAATCTACAAAGATTAAATCGTTGTCTTTCTTTTAACTGCAGATTGGCTGAATCTTAGGGGTAACAATAAAACAATGATCCAAAGCAGTTGATATATGGCCTAGCCGGGTAACGGGTAAGGCAACAAGATCATATGCAAAAGATTTACCCCCCAATGCGTCATTACGCATATCCAAAAATTCTGCCGCAATGTCCAAATCAATGCATAACAGATTGAGGCAACTATCAATAATAGAACTGCGGAGATATCTGTTGACCACCCTCCATGTAGAAGCACAAACACCGTAGCTACAACTGGTACGGATAACCAGCGCCAGCGCCCTAATAGTTCTTCGGTACCCCGCTGTAATATCCACCGGAAGAACCCCTCTTCAGAAATGCAAACAATTACTAAGTTTATCATTACCGCAACGGCGATAGTGCCAGTAAATTTTATCGAAGGCGTACATAGGAGTAGACCCAATGCAACGGGAGTAAATATAGCCAATAAAAGATAGGGTAAGTCCGTAAAACGGAAGGTCTGCTTCATGCGCAACATAAAAGCCAATAAAGCAATAGCAATAACTGCTTTACCGCTGTTTATGCTGGCATAGATAAGATTACCACTTGCATCTGTATAGGGTGGCAACACCTGGATATGTTCACTACCGGGAAGCAAATTTAACCCCGATACCAGCATTAAAACTGCTACAGAAAGAAAAGACAGCGCTCTCGGCCAACTGCTGGTAGACTCAATTGCTCGCAGGAAAATCCAGATTAAAGGGGCTATAAGCCCACTCCAGCCAAAAGGAATTATACAAAGTGATAGCAAGATAGGTGCAGCCCAAGGACTCACCATACCAGATGGTGTCTGATCTCCTCTTCTCCTTAAGGCAGCAACTTCATTTTGCATCGATTGACCCAGAATTAATATATTATTTGATAACAATAGCTCATGCGATTCCTTCACTATCCATTAAAGGTCGCTCGTATTGAACGATAGGTCAACTTCATTTTTGCAGGATCTAAAGGTGCCTTAAAAAAAGCGTGATAATGCCCTCTAGGATTAATTAATACAACTTGAGACCCATGATCGATAGTATAACCGCCCTCAGCAAGAGAAACTTTATTAAAAGGTACATTTAGCTGAGTGGCAAATTTCTTCAGCTTAAAAAAATCACCGGTAATACCACGGAATTCAGAATTAAAATAACGGACATACTGCCCTAACTGCTCCGGCTTGTCCCTGCTTGGGTCAACCGATACGAGTACTACGTCTGTAGATGCTCTGGTACTTTCGTCTAAAGTTTTATAAAAATTATTAAGTGTAGATAGAGTTGTTGGACAGATATCTGGACAGTGGGTAAACCCAAAAAATATCAGAGTCCACTTACCTTGAAAGTCTTTGGTATAGAAATCTCTACTGTCATCAGACAATAATTGTATATCTTCTATGATTCTTGGTCTCTGCAGTTTTACAGTGCCATTAATTCTAAGCTCCTCATCAGTAATAATACGAGGCTGTCCGAGCTTATGTATGAATCCTGCAAGCACAGCAAGAATCAATACTAAAAGAACAATAACGGTAATTCTAATTCCACGTTTCTGTTTATCGATGGCAGAATATTGATTTTCCACTTTTCCCTCACACTTCAATTAAATAATGATCTAATAGCATGATAAAAAATAGTGCCATTAAATAAATTATCGAATATTTGAAAGTCTCCATACCAGCATTGGGGTTTTTTCCAATGAGCATTACAAAGCTCCAATAAACAAAACCAAACCCAAGTACGACAGCACCCAGTAAATATAACCACCCAAACATCGCGGTAGCAAAGGGCAATAGGCTAACGGCCAGTAAAATAAAGGTATACAAAACTATATTTAGGTTTGTATAGGGTATTCCATGCGTAACCGGCAACATAGGAATATCAGCTTTTGCATACTCTTCTTTTCTATGTACGGCAAGGGCCCAAAAATGTGGAGGAGTCCAAGCAAAAATAATCAATACTAACAACAATGCATGCCCATGCACTTCCCCAGTAACCGCAGTCCATCCCAGTAAGGGCGGAGCGGCTCCTGCAAGCCCACCTATAACAATGTTTTGTGGTGTGGCGCGTTTCAGAAACATGGTGTAAATCACCGCATATCCGAGAAGAGATATTAAGGTTAGCCAAGCGGTAAGGGCATTTACAAAAACCAATAGGATAAACATCCCCGTCACGCCCAAGCTAAGAGCAAAAGCAATAGCTTTAGTTGGCTCAACCCGTCCTTTCGCAATCGGGCGATTGCTAGTACGAGTCATTTTTGTATCAATATGACGATCAACTAAATGATTTACTGCCGCAGCACTACCCGCACAAAATGCAATTCCCAAATTACCAAATACTAAAATATCTAGCGGCACCATTCCTGGAACAGCTAAAAACATTCCAATAACAGAAGTTAACAGCATAAGCATAACTACTCGAGGCTTAGTAAGCTCATAGTAGTCCCGCCATTGAATTTGATGCATTCCCGTGGAATTTATGGCCATATTCGCACCTATTTTTATATTTATATACGCTTAATATCTAATTAAGATTGGATACGGTAGTTAAACCTTCTCCCCGCTCTATTACTTCCACATCGACTACCTCTTGTTTATTTATAATGACAGCATTCATTGTGTATATTCGGTAACAAAAAGTTAGCAGACTAAGAAGTAGAAGAGCTGCACCAGCATTGTGTGCCACAGCAATCCCTAATGGTAGAGACATAACAACATTTGCTATTCCCAAGCTGACTTGAAGAAGTAGTACCCCGTTAAGCCATAATGACCAACCTCTCAACCCAGACCTCCAAGCTAAAACTGAAAGAATGAGTACAATTGCTGTTGTAATCAGTGCTCCAATACGATGGGCAAGATGTATTGCCGTACGTGCATCACTCTCTAATGCACCACCTAAATAATTTGGGCCAATTTGTTGAAAAATATTAAAGCCTTCTACAAAGTTTGCCTGTGGCCACCATTGGTTATGACAAGTTGGAAAATCTGGACAAGCTAAAGCTGCGTAATTAGAGCTGGTCCAACCACCGAGTCCAATCTGTAGAATTACTATTGCAACTGCAGTCAGAGCAAGTAGCCGTAATCGCCTTATTCCCGGCAAATACCTCCCATGTAATTGTCTAGGTTTATCAGCCAACCTTTCACAGAGAATCCACAACATAGATAATGTTGCCATTCCACCTAATAGATGAGCAGTAACTACCTGCGGCCAAAGCTTCAAGGTTACCGTCCACATCCCAAAAGCAGCTTGCAGTATAATAATAATTAAAAGAATATGTGTTTGCTTAAAGGTTGGGGCTTGCCGATCTCTCCAAGCAAGATAAGTGAGTAATACAACGAATAAAAGTAAAGTTCCTGCAAAGTATCGATGAACCATTTCCGGCCAAGTTTTACTAACATCTACCGGAGAGTCCGGAAAAATCATATTGGCCGTTTTAATTTCTTTTATATCATTCGGCCAGGTGAGATGACCATAACAACCAGGCCAGTCTGGACAGCCCAAACCGGCATCCACCAACCTAGTAAATGCACCTAGAACAACAACTACGACAGCTAGAATACAGGCCGCCCAGGTAATGATATGTCGCCAATTCTTAGGGGTTTCTTGTTTAGACACTACTGAAAATCTCCGAATACTAATCTTATTGCTCGTAGGAGTACTTCAATAATCTTTTTATATCTTTAAGTAATTGGTTTCCGCTATGCTGCCGATCATAGGCCATCATTGCATAACCCTCCTGATCAACCAGCAATGCCTTGGTTGAAGTCACACCGTCATGATCAGTTTTCTGTACCAACTGCTTAAAGTTTTCATCATCCAAATTAACTATTTTTAGTTTCGGATGCTCAGTTTGTATTTGTTCTTGTCGTTTTTCATCCAAACTATCACCAACCACCAGTAGCCTCTCAACCCTATGAGCTTTTTCCCCCAGCCGAATATGAACCTGCCTACTTATATACAAGAGATCTTCACAATCTTTACCACAATCACTGTCACTTAATATTAGATAGCGCCATTTTGATTCTCCCTCTTGTGCCAGGGATTGCTGTTGTCCTTGAAAGGTGATTTTTATTTCAGTGATATCAAATGGGGGCTGCAATAATTCACCTTGATTAATTGTCTCTTTAGGCATGCCTAAGCCCGTATAGTAAACGACATAGGCAGCTGTAATTGGGAGTACGACGGATGCTAGCACTGAGAGTCCTTGAATGATTTTATTCGCTGGCTTCCTTTTGCTCATATTTCTTTCAGGTGAAACTGGCTGACTATTTGATTTCATTTTAAAACTCCTTTTTCAAACTTCTACTCAATCTACGACGTAATCTAAAAATAATATTTGTGGCTGAATAAGCCCATAAAAGCCAGACAGCTATTGCCATCGTGAACCACTGGAAAGCATACGCTTGATGTTTTTCAGGGCCACTATTGAAAAAATTCCAATCAGTAATTAAAGCTGCACCTGAATCTGCAAACAAACGGATCGACCATCCATTGTTAACTAAGCCTATAGTCTCAATGAAATTTGAATTTATTTGTTGAATTCTATTATTAAAAACCGGGTCTAGACTAACACTCGAGGAGGTTTCAGTATCGATAGGGTATAAGTAGCCCTGAAGTGATTTCACATCAAGTGAAGCTGTTACTTCAGGTAAGCTATCTCGGTCGCCAGTAGAGGGAATCCAACCTCTATTGATAAGCCAATCAGTACTTTCTGTTGAGAATACTTGTAGTACTTCATAGCCAACACGACCGTTTCTTGTTCTGTTATCCAGAAAATATATTTCCTTCTGGAAAACTCCCACTAAAGTTACAGACGCATACTCTTGATAAGAACTTAGATTTGAGATTTCCTGCGGTTGCAGAGAGAGCCTACTCTCTACCTTTTGTATAAGTTCGACTTTCTGCTTTGCCCTATCAAGCTGCCACAATCCTAAAAAGATAAAAAGGATGAATGCACCCAGAGAAAATATCGTGATGGGCCAATTGCGAATCAGTGGTAAACTGATATCTTTCGCAGAAGCTGATGGAATATCTACTATCATGCGCAACTACATAAATAATGGAAAATAATAAAATGTGGCTAAAGATTGTTATTGTTGTCCTATTCCTTTCCGTACTTGCAAGTCTTTCAAGTGCACTTTTTTTTCTACTTAGAGATATGGGAACACCTCAATCCAAGCGCACACTCTACGCATTAGGTATTAGAATACTCCTAGCGTCACTCTTACTTCTTGCCATTTGGTACGGCTTTGAAAGTGGCATTTTGGCAAAAACGGCACCTTGGGCTGATAAATATTAAGAAAACAAAGGCTTTCTATTAATACGATAGAAAGCCTTGCCCACATTAAGCACCTAGAACATATACAAATATAAACAGCCCGACCCAAACTACATCGACAAAATGCCAATACCAACTTGCTGCTTCAAAGCCAAAATGATCATCAGGTCTAAAATGATTGGCTATCACAGACCTTAACAACATGATCAACAACATAATTGTACCGAGTGTGACATGGGCACCATGAAATCCGGTCAGCATAAAGAATGTTGTACCATAGATTCCTGACTCAAGTGTTAACCCCAAGTGTTGATAGGCTTCGTAGTATTCTTTACCTTGTAAAAAAATAAACGCCCCACCCAATGCCACAGTGATTGCCAGTAATATATTGAAATTTTTTCTTTGATTCTTTTTCAGGAAAACATGTGCGAAGTGTACAGTTACACTGGAAGTGAGAAGTATGATGGTGTTCCATAGTGGCAAGTGCCATGGGTCTATTACATCTTTAGGCCCCATAAATTTTGCCGTTTCTCCGTTTGCTGCCGCGTCAGGAGTCACATATAGGGGCCAGCTACTTTCGAATCCCTCCCAAAGCATATTGGAAATTCCACGATCACCTTCACCACCTAGCCAGGGAACTGTAAAATTGCGTATGTAATATAGTGCTCCAAAGAATGCAGCAAAAAACATCACCTCAGAAAATATAAACCAGCCCATCCCCCAAACATATGATCTCTTTAACTGTTCACTATTGAGCCCTGCCATATTCTCCTTGATTACGGCAGCAAACCAAAACCACAAAACTGCGGCCATCGCTAACGCACCGGTGAAGAAAATATAGGAGCCTCCTCCATTAATCCAATTTGCTGCGCCGAACGCTATTAGGAATAGACCTATCGTCGCAAAAATTGGCAGCCTGGATTGTTCGGGCACGTAATAACTGCTTTCACTAGCCATAATTTTTATCCCTCTCGCTCGGGGTCGATATCATTCTTATCGGTTTTATTGGCAAACCTTTCCGTTACATCAAACAACGTATAGGAAAGCGTTACAGTATTCACACTTGCGGGAAGATCTGGATCCACAATAAAACGTAGTGGTAATTCTGCACTCTCTCCCGCTTTTAATTCTTGCTGGTTGAAGCAAAAACACTCTGTTTTATGAAAGTACTCAGCAGCCTTGAAAGGAACCATACTGGGAATTGCCTGACCAACCATATCCCTAGATGTCTTATTTTCTGCAATAAAAACAGTATCTTTAATTTCTCCAGGGTGTACTTTCAAAGACATTACACTCGGGCGAAATTCCCATGGCATATTTTCATTATTGTTTGCCACAAATTGCACCGTGACCAGCCTATTTTTATCAACCGCAGCTGGCACAGCTTCATAACGACCACCGGTTTTACCATTAAGTCCTGTGATTTCACAGAAGACATCGTAAATAGGCGGCATAATGAAGATTGCAAATACCAGCATGCTGGTCGCCACGGCCAGCAGCTTGATAGTTACCTTTGCATTTGCTCCAACTTTCATAGGTCAACGTACAACCGGTGGCGTACTAAACGTGTGATATGGGGCCGGGGAAGCAACCGTCCATTCCAGTCCCTCAGGATCATCCCAAACCTGATCGGATGCTTGTTTCCCGCCCATTACAGTTCGTACCACATTAAACAAAAATACTATTTGTGCGGCGCCAAACAGGAAGGCACCGATACTGGATATTTGATTGAAATCCGCAAATTGCAGTGCGTAATCAGGTATCCGACGTGGCATACCAGCCAGGCCAACAAAGTGCATTGGGAAGAAAGTTACATTGAGACCAATAAATGCCAGCCAGAAATGTACCTTGCCCATAACTTCGCTATACATATGGCCAGTCCATTTGGGCAACCAATAGTAAACACCAGCAGTAATTGAGAAGATTGCACCAGGAACCAGCACATAGTGGAAATGGGCAACCACAAAGTATGTATCGTGATATTGGAAGTCTGCAGGCGCAATCGCTAGCATCAGACCAGAGAATCCACCGATGGCGAAAAGGATGATGAATGCAATTGCAAAAAGCATCGGGGTTTCAAATGTCATGGATCCCCGGAACATGGTGGAAACCCAGTTAAAGATTTTCACTCCTGTAGGTACAGCGATCAGCATTGTGGCGTACATAAAGAACAGTTCACCTGCAATCGGCATTCCCACAGTAAACATATGGTGCGCCCATACGATAAAGCTCAGGAATGCAATTGCTGCGGTGGCATATACCATGGAGCTGTATCCAAAAAGAGGCTTACGAGCGAAGGTGGGGATAATTGCAGAGATAATGCCAAAGGCCGGCAAAATCATGATGTAAACTTCCGGGTGTCCGAAGAACCAGAACACATGCTGGAATAGCACCGGATCACCGCCACCGGCTGCACTGAAGAAACTTGTGCCAAAATGAATGTCCATCAACATCATGGTCACTACTCCGGCTAACACCGGCATTACAGCAATCAAAAGGTAAGCAGTGATCAGCCAGGTCCATACAAACAACGGCATTTTCATCAAGGTCATACCAGGAGCACGCATATTCAAAATGGTAGCGATAATGTTGATCGCACCCATGATGGACGAGGCACCCATAATATGAATGGCAAAAATGAAGAAGGTTACGCTGGGTGGCGCATATTCCGTTGAAAGTGGTGCATAAAATGTCCAACCGAAATTAGGCGCTCCCCCTTCCATAAATAAGGTCGATGCCAACATTGCGAAAGCAAAGGGCAAAATCCAAAAACTCCAGTTATTCATTCTTGGCAGTGCCATATCTGGCGCACCAATCATCATTGGTATCATCCAATTAGCCAACCCCACAAAAGCCGGCATTACGGCACCAAATACCATGATCAGACCATGCATAGTGGTCATTTGATTGAAAAATTCCGGCTGTACAATTTGCAAACCGGGCTCGAATAATTCAGCGCGTATAACCAATGCCATACATCCGCCGAGCAGGAACATCGCAAAACTAAACCACAAATACATAGAGCCTATATCTTTGTGGTTGGTCGTATAGAGCCAACGCTTTATACCGGGCTGAGGACCATGTGCCATTCTTAAATTCCTCCGGGCGCT
Organism: Microbulbifer sp. ABM4_008; assembly: GCF_056311705.1. NCBI lineage: Bacteria > Pseudomonadati > Pseudomonadota > Gammaproteobacteria > Cellvibrionales > Microbulbiferaceae > Microbulbifer > Microbulbifer sp. ABM4_008. The sequence continues at coordinate 4,910,618 of NZ_CM149970.1, forward strand.
TACTGCTTATTCTTAAAGTTGAGGATATCTACGGGTTGGACGGTATCACCCATCTCATTGCCGAAAGCGTTTCGCTGGTAAGTAATTACCGCAGCCAGATCCACTTCTGATAGCTGCTCACCAAAAGCCTGCATTGCGGGGTTTACCGTAGAACCATCGATAACGATATCTAAGTGGCCATTGAGGGGACCGGTAGCAATTTTTGAGCCAGCAATTGCCGGGAATACTCCGGGTACTCCCTGCCCGTTCGGCTGGTGGCAGGCGGCACATGTGCGTGTATAGACTTTTTCACCCTGAGCAAAAAGCTCTTCGAAGGTAAATGTCTTCGCTGTAAGTTCACGCATTTTTATGGCTTCTGCTGCACGAGAACTCAACCAGGCATCGTATTCAGCCTGTGGTACTGCTTTCACAACAATAGGCATAAATCCATGGTCTTTTCCGCACAATTCAGCACACTGCCCGCGATATATTCCCGGCTCCTCAATACGCGTCCAGGCATCATTGATAAAACCGGGGATAGCATCTTTTTTAACGGCTAGATCTGGGACCCACCACGCATGTATCACATCATTGGCAGTAATCAGGAAGCGGATTTTTTTCTTGATAGGAACAACCAGGGGCTCATCGACTTCTAGGAGGTAGTTAGCACCCTTAGGCTGGAGGTTATCAATTTGAGCTTTGGGAGTGGACAAGCTGGAAAAGAATGAAACATCAGTGCCCCGATATTCATATTTCCACTTCCACTGATAACCGGTGATTACGATATTGAGATCTTCTTCCTCAGTATCGTAAATATCATAGAGCGTTTTGGTGGCCGGTATCGCCATCAGAATCAGGATGACGGTGGGAATAATAGTCCACACCAATTCCACAACCGTGCTCTCATGAAATTGGGCCGCTTGGTATCCCTTACTTTTGCGGTGACGCCACATGCTGTAGAACATGATGCTGAACACCAATGCCCCTATAGCCACACAAATCCAAAAGATCAGCATGTGTAACTCGTAGGTGGTCTGGGCGACTTCTGTCACCCCCTGGGGCATATTAACCCCCCAGCGCTCAACGTCCTGCTCATTCGCTAACACCGCTTGTGCAGATAGCGAAGTAGCCAGCAAGGCGAACAGCCGATCAAAGCCTTTCAACATCGCCTACAGATCTCCGTGGTTGCGGGTCTCTCAGGGAAACCCGTAATTTTTATTTTGGCCACTGGCCTTCACGGATAAGCGAATTTTACCTGTATCAACTGCCTAACAGGATTAATTCCACACAAAATTTGTGGACATACTGTAGTAACACAAGACTACATACACTGGGCGAGGAGACCACCTCGCGTTACTGCCGTCAGTGCAACTTGTTATTCTTAGTAAAAGATTTTTTACTCCAGATGCCGTCGTCCGGAAAGGTACAACCAACAACCAGTTTCTTTATTTGTCGCAACTACTGCAGGTACAAAAGGAACACATCGACACGAAAAAGTCAATCGGGATCATTTTTGAATAACGTTGTCGCTTTGTGAAAAAATTCGGTGATTAACAAATAAATTTAACCACTTTGATAGGATACTTTTTCACAAGCAGAAAAAAGTCGCTCCAAATAGAGACATGGCAATTTATTTGGTGAAAGATGACAACTAATCAAGCATTAATAATGCTGCCAAGAGAAGTATAAATCCTCGGGTTCAAGTGCCCCTGATTGCTTTTACACAGGTTGACAACGATTTTTAATCTCTAATACTAAATTCTGACTGCTTCACACAACCAAGGCAGATTAGTTTCAATAAGCTTGAGGATTATCAGGCAGATCAATACAGAATCCTGTACTATCTACACTCAATCAAAATGATTTTTCCGCCAAATATTTCGTTTCGATTTTGTAAGCGTTACCAAATGAATTGCTAATAGCAGTATTTGGAGACCGATTTAGGAAAAGGATCTTATCAGCTCTGTACTGTTACCATTGGTAGAATCCGCCTGCACAGCTTTTCTTTTTCCGATTTCGGCTAGAAGCCAATCTATCCGTTAGTTGTTATGACTTATGCCTTCTTCTACAAAACTTGAATCCCAACCCATGTCTCGCGTCTGGAATCTGGCTTGGCCAATGATACTGAGTAATATTTCAGTGCCCTTACTCGGGATAGTAGATACCGCAATTCTTGGTCACCTCCCATCTGCAGAGTACCTATCCGGTGTAGCTATCGGGGCTAGCGTAATGTCGATGCTTTTATGGGCATTTGGGTTTCTGCGCATGGGTACTACCGGACTGGTGGCTCGGAGTACAGATCTTGGGATTCAATGGTTAGTACGTGCACTAGTATTAGCCATGGGGTTGGGAATCATTCTGTTTATTGTTGCCTCTCCTTTAATCTACTATATCGTTGAGTGGATGAATGCCAGTCAGGAAGCACAACCCCACGCACTGGCCTACCTACAAATACGTCTGTTATCTGCCCCACTGGCTCTGGCAAACTTTGCCATTCTGGGTTTTTTTATTGGTCGACAAGATAGCCGTGCGCCTCTATATATACTTTTCGCTGCCAATCTACTGAACATAGCCCTCGATTTCCTATTTATTCTTGGCCTGGGCCTAGGGGCAAAAGGTGCAGCAGCGGCAACCGTACTCGCTGATATTTTTGCATTTCTACTGGGTCTATATCTTCTTACCAGGGTTCATGTTGATATCTGGTCTTATGTACACAAAGAAATTGGGCAGAAGAAACTTCTCCCCTGGATCGATTCATCCCCATGGATCAATCTTTTAAAGATAAATACAGACTTATTTATAAGAACCTGTTTGCTCTTGCTAACACTCACTTTTTTTACTGCACAAGGGGCAGCCCAAGGTGATAATGTACTTGCTGCAAATGCTATTCTTATACAGTTATTAATGATGACTTCCTATGCCCTGGATGGTTTTGCTCATGCTACCGAGGCCTTGGTTGGGGAATCCATGGCAAAGAGATCAACGGCTCTATTCAGAAATACCGTTCGCAGTGCAGGTTTGTGGGCCCTGGGAAGCGCTGTCCTGATTACGCTGGTACTAGTTTCAGGGAAACCCTTGATTCTATCCTTATTTACAGATATCAAACCAGTAATCCACCAAGCGGAACAGGTATATTGGTGGCTCTGTGCACTACCTTTATTAGCGGTTTGGAGTTATCAGCTCGATGGTGTTTTTATCGGTGCTGGGAAAAGTCGCGATATGCGTAATACTATGTTTATAGCCTCAGTACTGGTTTTCTTTCCCGCCTGGTGGTTTACAAGGGATTGGGGGAATACAGGCATATGGTTCAGCTTGTTTTTGTGGATCGGAGCACGATCTTTAGGACTCATAGTATATTTTCAATACTACACTGTAACCAATTCCTGGATACGTAAATTACAGTAAAACTGTGGCAGGATATTTAGAGTTATTTTTTAATGTATAAATAACAGAATATGACAAATTTTGAGATTGAGAAATTAACTATTTCAGTCAGGATTACTCACTATCAAAATAGTAAATCTCTTATGATGCTACAAACACATTTAAAGCTATAATCTCAGGTTGGTAAATAATGAGCGGGCAAAGCAACAAATAATAAAGCCCGCTCACATTTTTAATAGCTTGAAGACCGCACCTGTTTTTGCACTAAAATTTGCTTAAAATTTCCATAAAACGCTCCTTCTCCCTGGATGACAGCATTATATAAGTCTTCAACCTTCTGCTTTAATTCTTGGCTATAAAAATATAGGCTGCCGTTTCGGACACTGTAGGACTTTGGGTTCTCGGCCATGGTTTTGTAAAAAAGGGATACCCTTTCCAGATAGGTATCTGCCTGCTTTTTGGAAAAATTACCTTGTTGGTAATTATCTAAAACCTGAGAACTGATTCTTTGAAGAGTTAATTCGCGCTCTTTATCTGAAAAACGAAAGGCTTTTAATTGCGTGTTGATATCACGCTTTAGGTCTTTCATATAGCGAGCAGCAGCTTCTGCTGATTCATATAGTGCGTGAATAGTCTTTTCCCGCTTCCGCAGAGCACCGCGATCTTTCAAGGTATATATATTGGAGATTTCCTTTTCGGAGAAATCGCCCAGGGGGCGAAAAATAGTGACATGTTGCAAATTGCTATTCCTTGTGAGCTTGTCACAAATCTTTATTGCATGTCTCCACTTTTCAAAAGATTCTCCTTTAAGGATTTGATCAGGTAAAGCTTTTACAGCCACTCCCAACCTATTTTCCTCTTCAATGTAAAAATCTGGATGGGCTTTCCAGTCATTAGCCTGTAAACGGAATAACGTAAGTATCCCCTGATTCACACAGCTCGTTAGTAGATAGGCAACTTGTTCTCTCTGCCGTTCTGTATTTTTTCGATGGCGATCAAGGCCATAGAGACCTATGATCGCAACCGTAATAAAAACCACCAGTATAAAAAATATTTTTTTCACTTTTTACGGCTACTTGTGGGTTGGATAAGTTTCACTGGCTCCTCGTGAATATCTTTCTCTGTATCTTGGTTAACACGAGTAGACAGTTCTGTTGGCGCTGACTGCAATCGAATTTCATCCTTAAACCCACAGGCAACACATTCCCTATAATTTTTCCCATCCTTGTGATAGTTAATAATTTTATCCATTTCGCTACAGCGGGGGCACACAGCCCCTGCAATAAAGCGTTTTTTAACGATCTTACCAGACTCAGCCGAATCTTCTTTCTTCATCATGACTACTACTCAATATTTCATGACTGACTTATCCGTTACACAGGACTGATATTCAGCTCTTGCTGCTCGATACCAGAGTGACGCAATAGGGCATCAATTTGCGGCTCTCGTCCACGGAATTGAACAAACAGCTCCAACGCATCACGGCTACCACCCTGTTCCAAAATACTGTGCAGAAATTTATTTCCCGTCTCTCTATTAAAGATACCATCTTCCTCAAATAGAGAAAAAGCATCTGCCGAAAGCACTTCTGCCCATTTATAGCTGTAATATCCTGCGGCATAACCACCAGCAAAAATATGGCTAAAAGCATTTTGGAAGCGGTTTTCTGCGGCGATAGGCACAACAGCAATCTCTGCTCGTACCTGATCCAGTAAAACCTGAACTTTATCGGCGGTCAATGCCTCTTCGCTGGCATGGAGGCGAAAATCAAAAAGTGCAAACTCCAACTGGCGTACTGTAAACATGGCAGACTGGAAATTTTTCGCTGCCAGCATTTTATTCAGTAAAGCTTCGGGAAGGGCCTCTCCAGTTTCGAAATGTGCAGAAATTATGGAAATAGCCTGGGGTTGCCAACACCAATTTTCCAGAAATTGGCTGGGCATTTCCACCGCATCCCAAGCAACACCATTAATACCAGAAACTGCTGCCACATCAATCTGTGTCAGCATATGGTGGAGGCCATGGCCGAATTCATGGAATAAAGTGGTTACTTCCGTGTGGGTTAAAAGTGAGGGGATATCACCTGCAGCCGGACTGAAATTACATACTAGATAAGCTATAGGCAACTGGAGTCCGTTGAGCGTGTGGCGACGACTACTTACTGTATCCATCCAGGCCCCGCCACGCTTTTTCTCACGCGCGAACGCATCCAAATAGAAACCAGCTATCTTTTCGCCATCTCTCAGCAGCCAAAAGAACTGCACGTCGGCATGCCAAGTAGCAACGCTGGTATCTTCTTCAACTGTGATTCCGAATAATTTATCCACCACAGTAAAGAGGCCGTCAACGACTTTGGCGTAAGGGAAATAGGGCCTCAATTCCTCTTGGCTGATGGCGTATCGCTGCTGTTTGAGCTTTTCTGCGGCCCAGGCCACATCCCATGGTTGCAACTCTTCAATACTGAGTTGGTCTGCAGCAAACGCTTTCAGCTCAGCCATTTCTCGTTGGGCAGCTGGCCTGGCTCGTTCTGCCAGATCCTGTAGAAATTCCAAAACCCGCTCTGTATTTGGAGCCATTTTGCTGGCCAATGACAACTCCGCATAGCTGTTCATTCCCAGTAAACTGGCCTGTTCAGCGCGCAATGCGAGAATTGCCTCCATCACTTCGGAGTTATCGTATTCGCCTGCCTGGGGACCAACTTCGGATGCGCGACTAACAAAAGCCAAATGGACATCCCGACGCAGAGATCTATTTTCAGCGTGGGTCATAACAGCGAGAAAGCTGGGCCCCTCTAAGGTAATCAGCCACCCATCGAGGCCTTTTGCCTCAGCTGCATTCCGTGCAGCGGCGAGAGCAGTTTGAGGAAGCCCCTGAAGCTGAGCTTCATCATTTGTATGCCAGGTCCAGGCATTGGTTGCATCGAGGACATTGTTGGCAAATTGGCTGGATAACTCCGCCAAACGCTGACTGTTAACGGCAAACTTTTCACGGGCCTCTCCTTCAAGGCCTACACCACCGAGTTCAAAGTCTCTGACTCCCAGCTCCAAAGACTTCTTGCGTGCCTGTGGCCAGTTTACAAACTCGGGCGACTGCATTAATTGGAGGTATAGGTCGTAAAGTTCACGATTTTGCCCCTGCTTTGTCCAGTAAGCCGTCACTTTGGCTAAAGCGGCCTCATAGGGCGCCCGCCAGGGGCCACTTAGAACGCTATTCAGGTGACTGACTGGGGAGAAGGCTCGATTTAGCTGGTCTTCCGCCTGCTCCAGAGGCACCAGCGTATTATCCCAGCTGGGGGTCTCCAATCCCTGTTGAAGGGTTTGCTCACACGTTTTAATCAGTTCGGCGATGGCGGGTTCCACCTGCTCGGGCTCGAGATTATCAAAAGGCGGCAGCAGCGGGATATTCAACAGTGGATTGGACATATAAGACTCTGTGCTCGAATTAGGATAAAGCTATGATAGAGGATTCATTGTACAGGAGCTTATTTATGTCCCCACTGCGCAGCCACGATGATTCCCACGGCGAGAAGTTTCCAGAACTTGGCGACAGCGTATATATCGATCCGCAATCCGCAGTCATTGGTGACGTTACCCTGGGGGATGATTGCTCCGTATGGCCCATGGCCGTTGTGCGCGGTGATATGCATAAGATCCGCATCGGCGCGCGAACCAGTGTACAGGATGGGGCTGTTCTCCATATCACCCATGCGGGACCATTCAACGCCGACGGTTGGCCGCTGACCATTGGCGAAGATGTCACTATCGGTCATAAAGCCTGCCTGCACGGTTGTACCATCGGCAACCGGATCTTAATTGGTATCGGATCTATTGTTCTCGACGGAGCCATTATTGAGGACTATGTCGTACTGGCAGCCGGAGCACTGGTTCCGCCCGGTAAAACCCTGGAGAGTGGTTATCTCTACGTAGGCGCCCCCTGCAAAAAGGCGCGCCCCCTGTCTGACAAGGAAAAGGCTTTCTTTAAGTATTCCGCTGAAAACTACGTGAAACTGAAAGATCAGTATCTCCTTAAGCAGCAACCATAGTCACAGCCGGCTCCCCGCTATGCTTAACCTGAATATGGACCAGCTGCATATTTTTGTGCGCTCCTGTGAAGTCGGATCTTTTTCGGCGGTTGCTCGCGAAGTGGGCCGGGCTCAGTCTTCTGTAAGCAGCTTGATTCAAAATCTTGAACTCGACCTGGGGCTGACTCTCTTTAACCGCGAAGGGAAATATCCCCAACCCACCGCCGCCGCTTTGGCATTACTACCATTAGCACGTCAATCGTTGGGGCAGTTGCAGCGCTTCCAACAGGCGGCAATTTCCTTCCAGCGGGGAGAGGAGCCCCAGCTCAATATATTATTTGAAGAGCTGGTAATGCCAGATCGACTCAACGATATGCTGGTAACTTTCAGCGAGCGCTTTCCGCATACTGAGCTTCAGCTCGGCAGTGTTACTGGGGAGGAAGCAGTCCAGCAGGTGACACTGGGTGAAGCCGATTTTGCCTTTGTCACCTCAAGGGATTCCTATCCCAGCTCGCTGGATACCAGTAACCTGGGACAACAGCGGGTACTTAGCCTGGCCTGCCCGGAACATCCCCTTGCCCAGAAAAAACAATCCTCATTGAATGAAGCGGCCCAGCACCGACAGATCACCACAGCACCAGAATCCCAAAGGTACCGTTGGCAGCTCTCTGCACAGACTTGGCGGAGTGATTCTCTGCTACAGGCCCTGGATCTGGCATGTAAGGGGGTTGGGTGGGTCAATGCGCCCTACGAACTGGCCCGGCCCTTTTTAAAAAGCGGCAGGTTGGTTGAGCTCAACTTAACCGGTTCTCTCAATACCTGGAGCCTCGGTGTGGATCTGCTCTGGTCCAAGCAGACGCCACAAGGCTTAGCTGCGCAATGGTTTGCCCGAGAGGCCCGGCGACTCTACGGTAACTTTTACAGCCCACCTATCGAAATATCCGATAGAAACTAATTTTTACCTATCAGGCTTTTACATAAGACTTGGCGTTGTAGGCCGATGGTCTGTGACTCAATCCGACTTGATTAGGAGCCAAACTATGTCCAAACAGCAATATCTCCAAGAAATGGAGGCCTTCTCCCAAAAGTACCGCTATGACATGGACTACTTGCGCGAGTTTCTTCAGGGCTCCCCTGAAGGCTTTGAAAAATTTAGAAATTTTCAGCCCCTAGCCATGCACAGGGAGTTTTTACCTATTGATGTTTTTTGGGTGAGTAAGATAGCGGCAATGCAAGTAGCTGATTGCGGCATGTGCCTGCAACTGAATGTGCGTATGGCCCTAGAGGCTGGTGTTGAACCCCACTTGGTGAAAGCTTGTATCCAAGGCGGCAGCGGCCTGCCTGAGAACTTGCAGGACATTTTTGATTTTGCAACAGCCGTGGCCAGCTACAAAACGATCGATCCTGTTCTCAATGAACGGATAGGTGCACAACTGGATAACCGACAGAGAATCGAGCTGGGGGTCAGCGTCGCTACCGCGTCGGTCTTCCCCACGATCAAGCGGGCTATGGGATATACCCAAAGCTGCAGCTTGGTTGAGATCGAATTTAAACAGTGATGTGGTAGGCCTTGGCAACCAAGGCCTCCTCACTATTTACCCTGTAGACGCAGCAGTGCCGATGCACCTATGCCGCCAATGGCACAAGCCAAAACGATAACCAGGGGCGTCATTTGTCCCAGTACCAGAGCACCGTAGTCATAACCTCTCTGCGGCAGAAGATACAACAACATCAACCCTGCCGGCACCAGGGATAAGAGGAAGCCCCGTATTAACCAGGCGTTGCGCAAAGGCAACAAAAACAGCAACCCGAAAACTCCACCCCAAACTACGCGCTGGTACAGGTAGGCATTGCTCAGGGATGGCGCCAAATCTACCCCTAGAAACTGGGTGAAGCCATACCGCCCCATGGCCCATAGCCCCACGGCATAGCAGAGCCCACCGAAACACCCCACAGCAAAACAAATCGACAGGTTTCGCACAATGTCACGCACAACGCTTTCTCTCTTTTAATTTTCGGTTGTCTGATTGAGGTTCCTGCGCAACTTGGCCATGATCGGCGCTGTTTCAGGACGTACACCGCGCCACAGTAAAAATGACTCAGCGGCCTGCTCTACCAACATCCCAAGGCCATCAGCACTCTCTGCGCCCTGTCCACGCGCCCATTGTAAAAAAGGCGTTGGCTCAGCGGCGTACATCATGTCGTAAGCTTTACCATGACTGGCGACACAGCCTTCAGGAAGCGGCGGCAGCACACCGCCAAGGCTTGCGGAACTCGCATTGATAATCAGGTCGTAGCAGCCTCTCAATTCCTCCAGGCCGCCACCACTTAATTCTCCCAACTGGGAAAATTCTGCCGCAAGCTGTACCGCTTTTTCTGCGGTGCGGTTGGCAATATGTAAATGTGCTGGTTTTTCCGCAAGGATTGGCAGCAATGCTCCCCGGGCGGCTCCGCCAGCTCCCAGCAAGAGAACTTTCCGATCCTTGATTTTCCAGCCCAAGTTGGTGCAAATATCAAATACTAGGCCGGCCCCGTCGGTGTTATCGCCGAGAATCTTTCCACCTTCAGTCAGTGCCAAGGTATTCACCGCTCCCACTGACGCAGCCCGCTCGGTCAGGTTATCCGCCATCTCAAATGCTTGCAGCTTGAAGGGCACCGTCACATTAAGGCCACAACCACCCTCAGCAAAAAAAGTTCGCGCGTAATTAACAAAGCCATCCAGGGGGGCAAGCAGTTTACTATAATCGATATCCTCGCCTGTTTGCGTGACAAAGGCTCGGTGTATCTCCGGTGAGAGGGAGTGCTCTATAGGGTTACCCACCACCGCATAGCGGTCACTCATGATTCCGCCCTTTTGCGCTCTCTCGCTGCCTCACGAATCTTGGCACTTTCATCGACAATTATTAAACCGTCAATTTTGAGGCCGTCGGCAGCTTCGGTGACTAAATAGCGGGTTTGTGAGCTGTACAGCTCTACCGCCTTTTCTTCCCCCTGCGGGTGTAACAAGGTCCAGCGCAAGCTCGCAAGGGTGCTGTAATTATTCAGCTCTATCACCTCGGTAACAGTGCCGAGAATCTGACAGACACCAAGGCGTCGATAAGCATTGAGGAGCTTAACCACCTGCTGGATAAACTCATCCCGTTCTACGGTGAGCTTTACGCCATCTTCCCGGTAGTAGTGCAGTGGGAAACGATAAAAGTCAGCAATCTGCTCAACATCTCCCGTTTCAAAATGCCGCCTGTAATCGAGAAACAGGGAGTTGATTCCTTCCAATCGCGATGGGTGCACAACAAACCTCCATTGTGACAAATTGCTTGGCTATACCCAGTCTCTGTGTGGCAGAAAATCAGTGTATAGCTTCTCTTCTGCAGATCCCGGCTCTGGTTGCCAGTCATACTTCCAGCTCACCAGTGACGGCAAGGACATCAGAATGGATTCTGTACGCCCACCACTTTGCAATCCGAACAGAGTGCCACGATCAAAGACCAGGTTGAATTCCACATAGCGCCCACGGCGGTAGAGTTGGAATTCACGCTCGCGCTCACCGTAAGCAGCCTCTTTGCGCTTCTGCACAATGGGTAGATAAGCCTCCAAGTAACTATCGCCAACAGCGCGCATAAGCGCAAAAGCATTGTCGTAGCCACCTTCGTTAAAATCATCGAAAAAGAGTCCGCCGACTCCCCGAGCTTCATCCCGATGCTTCAAGTAGAAATATTTGTCACACCACTGCTTAAAGCGAGGGTATACCTCCCTGCCAAAGGGCTCACAGGCCTGCTTGGCCGTTTGGTGCCAATGTACGACATCCTCGTGATAGCCGTAATACGGGGTCAAATCATAGCCACCACCAAACCACCAGATGGGCTCAGCTCCTGGCTTTTTCGCCACAAATAGACGCACGTTTGCATGGCTAGTGGGTACGTAAGGGTTGCGCGGGTGAATGACCAAGGAGACGCCCATTGCTTCAAAAGAACAACCGGCCAGTTCGGGGCGATTAGCCGTGGCCGAAGGCGGGAGTCCATCCCCATAAACATGGGAAAAGTTCACTCCGCCTTTTTCGATCAGATTCCCCTCTTCCAGCACTCGAGTTCGACCACCGCCACCACCGGGCCTGTCCCAGTTGTCCTCACGAAATGACTGGCCGTCTTCTTCGCTCAGGGCATTGCAAATACGGTCTTGTAGGCCGAGTAGATAGGCCTTTACTTCCTTGGTATCGATATCACTCATAGGCGAAAACTACGTCTCTGTTTGAGGTTAGGCACCCGCCCTCAGCACACGGCCGCTTTGCAGATCGCGAATTTCACTGGGGGCGCTGCGGCCGCCGGTCGAGCCGCCGCCGACAAAGTCGAGATCGCGGCCGAAATAGCGCAGTACCTGGTATTTATTACGGGCGGGCTGAGACCCGGCCGGGTTTGCTGACGTGGATACGATAGCACCGCCAAAGGCGCGTGTTAACGCAGCTGTAAACGGGTGATCGGTGCAGCGCAGGGCCACAGATTTATGTACTCCACAGACCCAGGCAGGAATTAAGCCCCGATGGGGTACGAGCCATGTCACCGGTCCCGGCCAGCTGCAATCCAGCTGTTCCTGCTGCTGATCACTAAGGTTTCTAAGGAGCGGGTCAAAATGCTTTCTATCACCAGAGACCAGGATCAAACCCTTCTCAAGCGGGCGATGCTTGAGTTGTAGCAGGCGCCTGACAGCCTGCAGGTTATTGGGGTCGCAAGCCAGGCCCCATACAGATTCAGTGGGATGGGCAATAACACCACCCGCTGCCAGGGCGCGGGCAGCCTGTCTTACGGAAAGCGGTGAGTACTTCATTGCAACACTGACCTTATTGAGCTTTACACTGTTGCAGGTCTCGCTGCAACTGAGAGTCTGCGGCTTCCATTACTGACGGGCCGGAGTCGGAGCCCATCAGAGTCGCTAAAAGGCTTACTCATTTCAACTCTCATTGCTCTTAAAGCGGGGAACGCGGCAATCTAGCGGATTGCACAGCCGGGCACAAGATATTGCCCCATGACCTAGACAAATTGCTCAAAAAATCTCCAAACGGCCGATTCTAAGTGTAAGCATTTCATTGCTCTTAATGGGGTATTGACGCTTAATCTTCAGTTCGACCACCACCAGTTTCCCTGCATGATTAAAGGCCGTCGCTCTGGGAGTCGTGCCCTCTCCAACTGAGGTATACCTAAAGATTTTAGCTTCTTCTGGTATTGGGCTTGATCGCGACTATTCTCAGATAGCGCCAAAGCCCTCTGAAAACTACGCTGATAACTTTTAGCCCCAGACTTTAGAAGCGCCATCCCCAGTAAAAAATGAAAACGGTGATCTTCTTTCTTTATAGAAATTGCATCTTCAACCCTATTAGCCGCCAGCTCATAGAGTTCACCTTCGTAAGCCGTAAGCGCCTGGCCGTACCAGTAGTAAGGATCTTTCTCTCTGTAATCATGTAGTTGCGCTGACAGAGCATCTGCCATTTGAACATCTCCATGGGCTCGAAGAACTTTCTCCAAATTGCTCAATGTAACTAAGTTTGTTCCATCAAGCTTCAGTGCAATAGCGTAAGTACTAATTGCTTGTTTCACAAAACCAGCTGAACGATAAATAGCCCCTAAATTATTCCAAAGATCTGCGTCCTTCGGAGCCAGCAATAGCGACTTTCGAATATAAAGAAATGCCTTCTTAAAATTTCGATCTGCAAGAAAATCCATTGCCAAGTTACTATAGAATTTTGCAAAAGCCTCGTTATCTTCTAGTACTTCCTGTCGATATTCAGGGATGTAATCAATGAAATTAAAATCCAATATACGCTGTCCACTGCCAATATCAGCAACAACATTAATGTGTTGATAAACAAATGTCTGCTGGTTCTCCAAATACCTTATTTCTGGAACAAAAACCTCATTAAACTTGGCATCGACCCCAAGTTCACGGCTCATTGCAACTAAAAAGGCACTAAAGGCCATACAATTCCCTCTATGCTGTTCAAATACCTGCGCAGCATTAAGAGTGGCATCTGCATCGTAAAGAATTGAAAAATATTGGCTCTGCAATTTATTTATCAGAGCATCCAACCTATCACTTTTTTTTCTGGTACTTATCGATTTTAAAAACAACCTCATATCATTATTCAATGCCAGGATATCAATATCAGGCAAATCAGAGTTATTTATAGGGGAACTCCAAAAATATATACCACTAAGCAACTGTTCATCTGAAAATTCTTGAGAAATAGATATATCTGTTTTTTTTATTTGTGTAGAGCAGCCTCCCAAAACTAGAAAAATAAGGAATAAAGCTACTTTGATCTTTTTCATAAGCATGCCTTTAATACAGTATTAAATACCAATCCAGCAGGATATATTTTTAACACAAAAGGCAAGCAAATGAATTACGTATCAAAACACCAGATTCAGTTGCTGACCATCGCTAACTTGACGCCCGCGGCATAGTCCGGGTGCACCTTGGAAAAGTGTGCCAATTGTCGCTGAATTATTTCATCCGGTACACCCGCCATCGCTTCTGCAATATTGTTATATAAGCGCTGTTTTTGTTCATCGTCGAACAAATCAAAGAGCGCTCGAACCTGACTGTAATCGTCATTACCTTTGCGGTGGTCATATCTATCTGCAGCATCGGATATTGGTAACGGGGGTTCTTTCGCTTTTGGGTCCTCCTCTGGCCCAGAAAAACTATTGGGCTCATAAAAGGCATCCGGATTGCCACTGCGGATACCCGTACTATTCATTTCACCATCCCGATAATAATTATGGACAGGACAACGCGGTGCATTCACTGGAAGACTCTCATAGTGAGTTCCCAAGCGGTGACGATGTGCATCGGCATAAGAGAATATACGCGCCTGCAGCATCTTATCCGGCGAGAAACTGATACCCGGTACGATATTGGATGGAGAGAAAGCTGCCTGCTCGATTTCTGCAAAATAGTCTTGCGGGTTGCGATTCAACTCCATGGTTCCCACCTCGATAGGTGGGTAATCACCGTGGGGCCAAACCTTGGTGAGGTCAAAGGGGTTGTAGCTTGTTTTGCCAAGGTCTGCCTCGGGCATGACCTGAATTTGGAATGTCCACTTCGGACATTCCCCATTTTCTATCGCGCTGTACATCGCCTCCTGGTAACTCTCCCTCGAGCATCCAATCACAGCTTCAGCTTCCGTATTGGTGAAGTACCTATGTCCCTGCTGAGTCTTAAAATGAAATTTGACCCAGAAGCGCTCTCCATTGTGATTCCACAGTGAGAAGGTATGGGAGCCATAACCATTCATATGCAACGGGGATATGGGCAAACCGCGATCGGAGAACAGTATGGTCACCTGGTGAAGACTCTCGGGGCTCAGCGACCAGAAATCCCACATGGCCGTAGGGGAGCGCAAGTGAGTGCGGGGGTGGCGTTTTTGTGTGTGGATAAAATCCGGGAACTTGTAGGGGTCTCGTACAAAAAAGACCGGCGTATTGTTGCCGACCAAATCCCAATTGCCCTCCTCCGTATAAAACTTCAGTGCAAAACCACGAACATCCCGTTCCGCATCAGCTGCACCTAACTCGCCGGCCACAGTTGAAAATCGAGCCAACAGTGGGGTCTCTGCTCCAGGCTGCAGCACCCGGGCACAGGTGTAGTTAGAAATATCACCGGTTACCCTCAAAACCCCATAGGCGCCCCAACCTTTGGCATGTACCGCCCGCTCGGGTATACGCTCACGATTTTGATGCGCCAGTTTTTCGATAAGCTGATAATCTTGAATCAATAGTGGGCCATCTGGCCCCGCTGTAAGGCTGTTTTGATTATCGGGAACCGGAGCGCCGGCATCAGTGGTGAGTTTGGGTTTATCCGCCATAATAAGACTCCACTTTTGGAATCCACTGAGTATTAACGCTGCCCCGGAACTGCGCGAATTGATCGGCGGCTACACCATCAACAAGGAGTTTCTGATTAATTCTCTTCGTAACTTCCCAGTAAGACCTTTAGAGACTCACTAACTCCTCACAAGTTTTAGCCAGTTTTTCCCCATTCGTGTAACGGCTGCCCTTCAGAGTTAGCTGGTAAGACCCTGTGAGTTGCTCCACCAAGTCCTCTAACTCCAATTCCATCAATACAGCCATTAAATCACCCGGCTCAACTCCGGTATCCCGCGACAAAAGTTCGATACTTCGAGGCCCACCGGCAAGCGCCCTGATGACTTGTTGCTGAAGCTCTGGCAGTGGTTTAGCGGGAGGAAGATCAGTGGGTGTGGGCTCTGCCAGTAAACCGCCAAGCTGGCTAGCTACATCTGCACTGGTTTCGACCAGTGTCGCACCTTCCTTAATCAAGTGGTGGCAACCCCTGGCCATTGGGTTGTGGATAGAACCTGGAATCGCAAAAACCTCACGATTCTGCTCCAGTGCCAAACGCGCCGTAATCAGAGAACCTGAGCGCATCGCTGCTTCTACCAGTAATACCCCCATTGAAAGGCCACTGATAATCCGGTTCCTCCGAGGAAAATTCTTTGCCTCAGCACTGCTGCCAAGAGGCAATTCGCTTATTAGAGCACCGCCTGCAGAGAGAATGTCCTCCGCTAGGGGGCGATTGTGTTTTGGATAAATACGGTCAACTCCACTACCCAAAACTGCGATCGTGGAGCCGGCTCCCTGCAGCGCCCCTCGGTGAGCTGCGGCATCTACGCCCAGAGCCAGCCCGGAAGTGATAGCAAATCCGGAACCTGCCAATTCCGCGGCGAAGGCCCGGGCATTATCCAGGCCCGCCACAGTGGCCCGACGGGCACCCACCATCGCTACCTGCGGTAGATTCAAAGCGCTTCTTTCACCACGAATATAGAGCACAGGCGGGGGGCGTGAAGTCTCCGATAACAGGGCGGGATAACCGGGATCGCTATGACAAATCAGCTGCACGCCCAGGTCTGCGCAGCGGACTCGCTCCCGCTCAACCCAATCAGCGAGCTCACTGGCGGCAGATCGGCTGGAAAATTCCCGCCACTGGTTTTGGGCCCGCGGTGATAACTTTTGCAGAAGAGATTGAGGAAACTGCTGGAGAGCCTCTTCGGCAGTGGCAAAGTGCTCCAGTAATTGCCAGTAGCGAGCCGGGCCAATTCCCTCGAGACGCAGCAACGCCATAGTAGCGGTCAATGCATCCATGCGACTTACCATTTTCTGTTTTGAAGGTTGTGCAGCAGGGCAAACAGCAACACCTGCCGCGAGATTTCCTGGAGCGGCTTAGGGGTTGCGCACCATATCCATCACTGCCAGCGGACGACGGGCGTCCAGTACCAGAGCGAGGCTCATTTTTTCAAAGGTGCGGAATACCATCAACTCACCAGCGCGAGTATTTGGAAGCTTCACCACGTCACCGGCAATACGGTCGCGTACTGCTGAACCAGTTTTGTATATCGCCAGTACATTACCGGGCTGTAAACCGTCTCTATCTCCTGAGTTCAAGATTACAACGTCAAATTTACCAATTTGGCTTACCCCTTCATCAACACCTACTATCAACCCATCAACCGTGACACTCGGTGCGCTGGGATGAAACAGCGCATCAATTGAGCGCTCTTCTACGGGCATCAAGCGGTCTTCAAGGCGAATCTCACGGGAAGTGTTACGCACGCCCATTGTCGCTATAGACAAGTTTAAGTTGTTATCCGGGTTGCTATCTGGGTCCAGCTGTAACAGATCTAGAGTACCTATGCCAAGTGCCTGGCGCCCAAGGATTTCACCAGATACTGGGTCGGTATAAACGGGGCCGGGACGATAAAGCCCGTACGAAGGTAATGGCGCAGCAAAGTCACCGCGAGCGTAGAGAATGTCCCCAGCTCCCATCAAGATGTGATTATCTGAGCCAGAAACCACATAAGGAGTACCTTCAAAAGCAACGGGCTCGACTATACGAGTACGCGATAAAAAGGCATTAATTGCATCCAGCGGAATCGCCGGAATTGCATCCTCAACTGCCTGGCGGCGGATCGAGGGCGACAGGCGGTTGCCATCAACGCCCGGGGACAGTTGATAGGCTCGAGGGCCGCGTTGCAGCTGTAGCTGTGGTTGACCGTCGACATAAACGAGGCGCAGGCTATCTCCCGGATAAATCAAGTGGGGGTTTTCCACCTGTGGGTTCACTTGCCAAATCTCCGGCCAGTACCAGGGTTGCACCAGGAACTGACTGGAAATATCCCAGAGCGTATCGCCCTTTTGCACCACATAAGCGTCGGGGTGACTGGGGTTCAGGCGAACCTGGTCCTGTGCTTCGACACCAAGGGCAACCGCTAACATCGAGATCGCGGCCAGGATAATTTTTTTCATGGAAGCATTCCTATGCTCTTTATCGCTATAATTCTCAGCGCCGGGCCACTCCCGTGAAGGGAGCGATACCGGACCCGGGCGCATAGCGCCAGCAAAAACAGGGGTCCACTCGGTAAATTTTGAGCGCGATCATAATGTTATCAGCGCACGTTCAACGAATACTAGAAGTTTGTCACAGGTGTTATGGCTAAACTCGAGATACTGGAATTTCCCGATCCGCGCCTGCGCGAGATCGCTAAACCCGTCGCTGAAGTGACCGACGCCCACCGCCAATTGCTCGACGACATGTTTGAAACCATGTACGCCGCGCCCGGTATCGGCCTCGCCGCTATCCAAGTCAATGCGCAAGAGCGTATTGTGGTAGTGGATATATCCGAAGACGGCAATGAACCTTACGGGTTTATCAATCCCGAAATCGAAGTGCTGGACCCGGAGATCCACCAGTACGACGAGGGCTGCTTGTCAGTGCCCGGTTTCTACGAAACGGTGGAGCGCCCGCGCAAAGTGCGTGTAAAGGCCCTAGACCGCAATGGCGAACCTTTTGCCCTGGAGGCCGAGGGATTGCTGGCGGTCTGTATCCAACATGAAGTCGATCATTTGGATGGTAAGCTGTTCGTGGATTATATCTCCCCGCTGAAGCGCAACCGCATCCGCTCCAAGCTGGAAAAATCCCAGCGCCGCCGCGCCTGATCTGCGCCAGCCGCAGGAGCCTGGAGCTGCCGCCTTACGGCAGCTCTCCCACCCCCATTACCTGAGAGCAAGTCAGTGAATATTATTTTTGCCGGCACGCCGGACTTTGCCACTGTGCACCTGCAAGCGCTGCTCGACAGCGAGCACAATGTCATTGCCGTTTACACCCAACCGGACAGGCCGGCTGGGCGCGGTAAGAGATTGCTCGCCAGCCCGGTGAAACAGCTGGCACTCTCCCACAATATCCCGGTGTACCAACCCCTGAGCCTGCGCGATGAGACGGCCCAGGCAGAGCTCGCAGCTCTTGAAGCGGACATTATGGTGGTGGTGGCCTACGGCCTGATACTGCCGCAAGTGGTGCTGGATACCCCACGTTTGGGCTGTATCAATGTGCACGCCTCCCTGTTGCCGCGCTGGCGCGGTGCCGCACCGATCCAACGCGCGGTGGAAGCGGGTGACAATGAAAGTGGCGTCGCCATTATGCAAATGGAGGCGGGCCTGGATACCGGCCCAGTTTTGGTGGAAAACCGCTGTGCCATTACCGAATCCGATACCGGTGGCAGTTTGCACGACAAGCTGGTGGAACTCGGCGGCCCATCCCTCCTCCAGGCCTTGGCTCTACTGGAAAGTGGCAGTGCCAACCCTCAGGTACAAGACGATACCCAGGCTAACTACGCCAACAAAATCACCAAGGAAGAGGCGCAGATCGACTGGCAGCGCACCGCTGCTGAACTGCATCGATTGATACGCGCTTTTAACCCCTTCCCGGTGTGCTGGAGCACTTATCAGGACAAGAAGGGCGAGCAGCGCCTGCGCATCTATAGCGCCGCCATCGAACAGGGCTGCCACAGTAATCAGCCCGGTACCATTCTCTCCAGTGACGACGAAGGTATTTTAGTGGCCTGCGGCCGCGAGGCCCTGCGCCTCCAATTAATACAGCTACCGGGTAAAAAAGCGCTTCCCGCAGCAGAAATTTTGAAAGGCTACCGGGAGCAGTTCGCCCCGGGTACCAAACTGGGATAATTATGAGCAGAGATGTACGCGCCGAGGCCGCCCGAGTTATCGCCTCACTGCTGGAAGAACGTGGCTCGTTGGCAAGACTTCTGCCTGCCGCCGAGGACAAAGTCGAGGAGCGTGACCGCCCCCTGTTACGGGAGCTCTGTTACGGCAGTGCCCGCACGGCACCGCGCCTGCAATTGATCGCCGCTAAGTTACTGCGTAAAAAAGTCTCGGATATTGAGATCAATGCACTAATCCTGCTGGGCATCTACCAGCTCGAGTACACTCGCATCCCCGATCATGCCGCCATATCTGCAACCGTCAATGCCGCGCGCAGCCTCGGTCTGGACAGAGCGACCGGGCTGATCAACGGGGTGCTGCGCAATGCCCTGCGCAACAGTGAGCAGCTCCAGCGCAAACTGTCCGGCAATCCACAGTTCAGCTCTATACACCCGGCCTGGTTACAGCAGCGGATTAAAGCCGCCTGGCCTGAGAAGGCGTCAGACATCTTCCGCGCCAACAATGCCAACCCACCCATGACCTTGCGGGTAAATACTGCCAAGACCTCGCGCGCGGACTATTTACAACAGCTCGATGAAACCGGCCTCTCCGCCGAGCCCTGTACTATTTCCCCGGTCGGTATCACCCTGGTTGAGCCGGTTTCAGTCACAGTGCTCCCGGGCTTTGCCGAGGGCTTGGCCAGTGTGCAAGATGAATCCGCGCAACTAGCGGCTCTGCTGTTACAGCCACAGGAAAATGCCCGGGTGTTGGACGCGTGTGCGGCACCCGGCGGCAAGAGTTGCCATTTATTGGAGCAGGAACCCAGCATTCAGTTGAGCGCGCTGGATATTGAGGAGGACCGCCTGGTGCGGGTCGAGGAAAACCTCGAGCGCAACGGGCAGAGTGCCGAGCTTATCTGTGCCGATGCCACGTCTCCGAATGAGTGGTGGGACGGGCAGCAGTACGACCAGATACTTCTGGACGCCCCCTGTTCGGCAACCGGGGTCATTCGCCGCAACCCAGATATCAAACTATTGCGCCGGGAAGAAGACATTGCCGAGTTAGTCGCTTTGCAGGGCAAGATCCTGCGCGCTCTGTGGCCCCTGGTTAAACCGGGCGGGCAGTTGCTCTACGCCACCTGTTCCAGCCTTCCGGCGGAAAACAGTGAAGTCGTCGCAGCGTTCATTGCGGAGACTGAGGATGCGAGCGACAATACCCCCGAACTGCTAAACGATAAGCCCTGGGGTGAGAAACAAGTTGCCGGTATGCAGCTTCTACCCCAAACCGGCGGCGGTGACGGTTTCTACTACGCTCTGCTGAGCAAAGCTGAATAACGGCGTCGCTAGTCGCGAGTCTCATCCGATATGAAAATTGTCATTCTCGGCGCCGGCCAGGTGGGCGGCTCTCTGGCGGAGGCCCTGGCCTCCGAGCGCAATGATATTGTCCTGGTGGACAGCGACGAGAAAACCCTGCGCGAACTGCGCGACCGCATCGATATCGGCGTGGTACTGGGCCACGCCTCTCACCCGGATATTCTGATGGAAGCCGGGATTGAGGATGCGGATATCCTGGTTGCAGTCACCAATAACGATGAGACCAATATGGCGGCCTGCCAAATTGCGCACTCTCTGTTTCGCGTACCCACCAAAATCGCCCGGGTACGGGCCTCCTCCTACCTGCAATACCCGGAATTATTCGATACCCAGGCCATCCCTATCGATGTACTGATCAGCCCGGAGCAACTGGTTTCAGAGTATATCTCCCGCCTGATGGAACATCCCGGTGCCTTGCAGGTGTTAGATTTTGCCGGCGGTCGCGTACAGCTGGTAACGGTTTTAGCCGTTCAGGGCGGGCCTCTTGTTGGGCACCAACTGCGCTATTTGCGCGAGCATATGCCCAAGGTAGATACCCGGGTTGCTGCGATTTATCGTCGCAACCGGCCAATTATTCCCCAGGGTGATACGGTGATTGAAGCCGGCGATGAAGTGTTCTTTATCGCCGCGCGAGCAGATATTCGCGCGGTAATGAGCGAACTGCGTCGACTGGAACACGGTTATAAACGAGTAGTGATCGCCGGCGGTGGCAATATTGGTTTGCGCCTGGCCACTCGGCTTGAGAATCGCTATTCGGTAAAAATTATTGAGCAGAGCCACGAGCGCTGTGTATTTTTATCCGAGGAGCTGTCTCACACCATTATCCTGCACGGCAGCGCCTCCGATCAGGAGTTGCTGCTGGAAGAGAGCATCGAAGATACCGATGTTTTTCTTGCCCTTACCAATGACGACGAGGCTAATATCATGTCGTCACTATTGGCCAAACGTCTGGGCGCACGCAAAGTGATGACCCTGATCAATAACCGCGCTTATGTGGACCTAGTACAGGGCGGTGAAATCGATATTGCTATTTCACCGCAGCAAAATACGATTGGCAGCCTGCTCACCCATGTGCGCCGAGGAGATATGGTCAACGTCCACTCCCTGCGTCGAGGTGCAGCTGAAGCCATTGAAGTTATCGCCCACGGTGACGAGCGCACTTCCAAGGTGGTGGGGCGCAAGATCGAAGATATCGACTTACCCGAGGGCGCCTCGATTGGCGCCATAGTACGGGAAACGGAAAATGGCAGCGAAGTTTTGATGGCACACGATGATGTCATTGTGCAGAGCGATGACCACGTGATTGTCTTCCTTATCGACCGCCGCCAGACTCGCCATGTTGAACAACTGTTCCAAGTTGGTTTTGGCTTTTTCTGAGCAAATAATATTTTCGTTTTCCGGCGATAACGGTCTCCGCCGTCCAGATAACATTGCAACAAATAACGATAGGCTGATAGGCGCCAATGCGAATTGCGGTAATTGCGCGAGTTTTTGGAATTCTCTTGACGGTGTTCAGCCTGACTCTGCTGCCGCCGATTGGCGTATCCCTTTGGTATGAAGATGGTACTCACAGCGCATTTGTCGCAGCTTTCATCATCACTCTGATCACCGGCCTGTTCATGTGGCTGCCAGTGCACGATTTGCGCGAAGACCTGCGCACCCGGGACGGGTTCGTAGTGACATCTTTGTTCTGGCTGGTACTGGGCAGCTTCGGTGCCCTGCCCTTTATTATCAGCCCACAGCCTGACTTGAGTATCACCGACTCTATTTTTGAATCCATCTCAGGGCTAACAACCACCGGCGCCACGGTGATTACCGGGTTGGACTCACTGCCTCCTGCCATTCTCTACTACCGCCAGCAGTTGCAGTGGTTTGGCGGTATCGGCGTAATTGTTATCGCCCTGGCCATCCTGCCGATGCTGGGTATCGGTGGTATGCAGCTGTATAAAGCAGAAATTCCCGGCCCGGTAAAAGATACCAAATTGACTCCGCGTATTGCCGAGACAGCGCGGGCACTAATTGTTATTTATGTAATTCTTACAATCCTCTGCGGCATCGGCTATTGGTGGGCCGGCATGACGGTATTCGACGCCGTTGGCCATGCGTTTTCCACTGTGGCCAATGGAGGCTTCTCCACCCACGATGCCAGTATGGGGTTCTACGCCCACAACCGCGCGATCATGATTATTTGTATCGTGTTTATGTTTACTGCTGCCATTAACTTCGGTCTGCATTTCTTCGCATTTCGCAACAGGACCCTCAGCCACTATTGGCGCGACTCAGAATTCCGCTTCTACGTTATGCTGATTCTCGGTGCCGGCCTGTTGATCAGCTGTTACCTGTGGATATTGAATATCTTCTCCCCCGGTAACAGCCTGCTACACGGTTTCTTCCAGGTGGTCTCGATCAGCACCACTGCCGGCTTCGCCTCGGAAAATTTCTCAGCCTGGCCAGTATTCTTACCCTACGTCCTCTTGCTGTTAGGTATTCTCGGTGCCTGCGCCGGCTCAACCTCGGGGGGCATTAAGGCGGTGCGCGGTATGCTGATTATGAAGTCCGGTATGCGCGAGCTGAATCGCCTGGTACACCCCAATGCAGTTATCCCTATCAAGATCAACCGCAAAATTGTCCCCGATCGAGTTACCGACGCTGTGTGGGGCTTCTTTGCGGTCTATGTTTCATCCTTTTTTATCCTCGCCATTATCGTCATCGCCACCGGTGAGGACTTTGTCACCTCCGTTACGACAGTAGCCTCCTGCCTGAGTAATATCGGCCCCGCCCTCGGCGAAGCCGCTGCCCACTATGGCGCGGTTAATGAAGTCGCCAAATGGTTTCTTATCCTGGCGATGCTGATGGGACGCTTGGAAATATTTACCCTGCTAGTACTACTTACCCCAGCTTTTTGGCGCCACTAACGACACAAAATGTCATGGCCACGCTAACGCGTGGCAATATTTTTTAATTTCTGCCACAGTTGCTGTTTACAGGAAGTAACTAATAAAAACAGGCTGTATGAGCAGAGATACTAGTGCGCTGCTCGGTCAACTCAAAATTGATCGGGAAACAGCGCCCGAACCCAGTTCCCCATCGCGCAAAGTTATATTGGCGGCATCTGTCGGCCTAGTTACTGGCATAGTTATAGGCCTTGCCGGCGCTTCTCTATTTGCAGAAGACAGTACACCAGTGCTCCCCCAAAGTAGCGAACCTCAAGCCAAGACTCTCAGCTTGATTCCCAGGGAGGAAAAATTTCACGAGACCATTCTTAATGCTTCCGGCTATATCACACCGAGGCGCATGGCTACAGTCTCTGCTGAAGTAATGGGCCTGATCAGTAGTGTGGATGTCGAAGAGGGAATGCAGGTCGAGGAGGGACAGGTTCTGGCCCGCTTGGATGATGCCAAAGCGCGGGTCGCGCTGGATTTTGCCCAGGCACAAATTCAAGTGCTTCAAGCCAAGGAAGCGAGTATTCACGCGAAGTTAAAAGAGGCTGAACGCCAATATCGGCGTTTTGCCGGACTTCGAGACAAAAATTATTCCAGCAAAGCGCAGCTCACCCAAAGTGAATCCTCGGTAGAGGGGTTACGGGCAGACTTAAAAAGTGCCCGCGCCAATATTCAAGTCGCCATTCTTGAAGCTGAGAGGCAGCGAGAACGCCTGGCAGATCATATTATCCGCGCGCCTTTTGCCGGCGTAGTCACGACAAAAAATGCACAACCTGGCGAGATAGTTGCCCCGAGCTCTGCCGGCGGAGGTTTTACCCGCACTGGAATCTGTACCATCGTGGATATGAATTCACTCGAAATCGAAGTGGATGTGAACGAAGCCTTTATCGGCCGGGTTGCCAAGGGACAGAAAGTTAACGCCAACCTGGATGCCTACCCGAACTGGGACATTCCAGCTACCGTTATCGCTATCATTCCAACGGCCGATCGAGCCAAGGCAACTGTTCGAGTGCGAATAGCTATCGACGACAAAGATGCTCGAATCCTGCCGGATATGGGCGTTAAGGTGGGCTTCCTCGCAGGCGAGGCCGCAGCTCCTTAGCAAACACCAATAAAAACACAACAGTATTTATAAGAGGGAATTTGAGATGTCAGAGGAAGTGTTGTTTCAGCTGAAGGATGTCAGCAAAAGTTTTACCAAGGGCAAAGAGACCATTTCCATTTTTGAATCCCTGAATATGGAAATTGATCGCGGTGATTTCGTTGCCATTATGGGGCCTTCGGGCTCCGGTAAAACAACGCTGTTAAATATGTTGGGCGGCGTCGATCAACCCAGCGGTGGAGAGATATGGTTTGACAGCGAGCGCATTGACTCCCTCAATGAAGGCGCCCTAACCCGCTGGCGAGCGAGAAATATTGGTTTCATTTTCCAATTTTACAATTTAATGCCGATGCTCAATGCCCAGCGCAATGTAGAGCTGCCGCTACTGCTGACAAATCTCTCCAAATCTCAACGCCGCCACAATGTGGAAACCGCACTGGCCCTGGTAGGATTAAGTGATCGGGCAAAACATATGCCCAGTGAAATGTCCGGCGGGCAACAACAGCGTGTTGCCATCGCTCGCGCCATCGTTTCCGATCCAAAACTGATTCTGTGTGATGAGCCCACTGGTGACCTGGATCGGGCCACAGCAGATGAAATACTGGAAATGCTGCAATTGTTAAACCGCGACCACGGCAAAACCATCGTGATGGTTACCCATGATCCCGCGGCTGCAAGATACGCCAAGCGCACCCTACATCTGGATAAAGGACAATTTGTGCAGAGGGAAATAGTGGCATGAGTGATTTTTATTTGGTTTTTAAAAATATGACAAGGAAGCCCTTGCGGCTATTCCTTACCTGCTTTGCTATTTTTATCGCCTTCTTGATTTTCGGTTCGGTTACCAGCCTCAAGTCCGCATTAAATTCCAGCGTGGAATTATCCGCTGATAATCGTCTGGTGGTATTCAATAGAATTAACTTTACCCAGTCACTACCCATTGCCTATGTGCAAAAGGTTGCAGCCGTCGAGGGAGTGAAACATGTAACTCATCTCAACTGGTTTGGCGGTTATTTTCAGGAACCCAGCCGGCAGGTCGTTTCAATGGCTGTAGATCCAGAATCCTATTTAAAAGTCTATGAAGAAATTGTTATTCCCGAGGAACAAAAGCAGGCTTGGTTTAACAATAGGCAAGGGGCCTTGGTTGGGGAAAAACTCGCGCAGATTTACGGCTGGAAAGTGGGCGATAGGATTCCTTTATCCTCCAATATTTTTTCGCATAAAGATGGTGGCTACACCTGGGAATTTGTGATTTCCGGGATTTTTAAAGGGGATACGGAACAGTACGATACACGCCAATTATTGTTTCATTATAAATATTTTATGGAGACACAGACTTTCGGTGGTGACTGGATTGGCTGGATGGCACTAACAACCGATGACCCTGCCATCAATGAAAACGTCGCAAAAACTATCGATGACAATTTTGCCAACTCGCAAAATGAAACCGATACCAGTACCGAGAAAGCCTTTAATAAAGCCTTTATTGAACAAATCGGAAATATTGGCTTAATTATTTTTTCTGTGGTGTTTACTGCCTTTTTCACCATATTGGTAGTGGTTGGCAACACTATGGCACTGGCTATTCGCGAGCGCACCGGGGAGATCGCCGTATTAAAAACCTTGGGTTTTTCCAGCACTCGTATTTTCCGAATGGTGCTGTCGGAGTCCCTGTTAATTGCCTTTGTCGGCGGCCTTTCCGGCCTGGCCGCAGCCTGGCTGCTGGTCGAAGGGGTAAAAACCTTCCTTGCCCGCTTTTTGCCCAACTTGATTTTGGATGGGGATATCGCCCTGCAAGCCATTCTATTTATGTTGTTGTTGGGTCTGATTACCGGGCTGATGCCAGCCTTTCAGGCTCTGCGACTTAACATAGTAACTGCATTTAACCGACAACAATAAACTGGTGCCCCACTGAAACTACACAATGGTTTTCACTGGGGAAACCTTAAAGGAGAAGAAATTATGGGTTCTCTTATTGCACAAATTGTTTCGGTAACCCTGATGAATCTGGGCAGCCTGCGCCGGCGCCTGTGGATGTCACTGGCCATGGTATTTGCCTCGGCAGTTGTCGTCGCAATCCTGCTGGCGTTTCTCGCTATGGCCAAGGGATTTGAGGCGACCATGAGTGGGGCCGGCTCCAGCCAGATCGCAATCCTGATGCGAGAGGGGTCTGCCAGTGAAATCAACTCTGTAATCCTGCAGGACCAGGTCAACCTGATTGCGGAATCGGCCGGTGTTGCCAGGGATACGAACGGCCCGCTGGTATCACCGGAGCTCTACGTTATTGTCGATGGCCTGAAGAAATCCACCGGCACCGAAGCCAATATCCCCTTGCGCGGCCTCAATGAAACCGGCATGGCCATGCGCAATAACATGCGTATGGTGGAGGGGCGTATGTTTACTCCCGGCACTAACGAAATGATTGTTGGTGAAGGGGTATTGCGTGAATTTAATGGTTTCGAAATCGGTAAAGAAGTGCGCTTTGGCAAAAACCTGTGGACAGTTGTTGGGGTCTTTTCCACAGGGGGTAATATATTTGAGAGCGAGCTGTGGGCAGATATCAAAATTATCCAAAGTCACTACAACCGCGGCAACAGCTACCAGTCAATCCGTTTGCAATTGGAGAATGACGGCGATCTCAAGCCCATTCAGGAAACCATCAAACGCGAGCCCCGCCTAAACCTGGAAGCGCAAACCGAACAGGAGTACTTCGCCAGCCAGGGTAAACAGCTGCAATATATCGCTACTTTTGGCTGGATCATCAGCTCTGTGATGGCGCTAGGCGCACTGGCCGGAGCTCTCAACACCATGTATACCTCGGTAGCGGACCGGGCTCGTGAAATCGCCACGCTGCGCGCGTTGGGATTCAGCAACTTCTCCGCGTTCTGCGGCACTATTGCTGAGGCAATGGTTTTAGCCGTTGCCGGCGGGCTTTTGGGTTCCCTAGCTGCTTACCTGTTTTTCGACGGTCTCAACACCTCAACTCTGGGAGGCAGTTTTACCCAGGTGGTGTTCAGTTTTGAGATGTCCCCAGACCTGTTTGTGCAGGGCGCCGT
The DNA here is from genome assembly GCF_056311705.1 of Microbulbifer sp. ABM4_008. Lineage (NCBI taxonomy): Bacteria > Pseudomonadati > Pseudomonadota > Gammaproteobacteria > Cellvibrionales > Microbulbiferaceae > Microbulbifer > Microbulbifer sp. ABM4_008. Next base: position 4,938,474 of record NZ_CM149970.1, read on the forward strand.
ATTGGCGCTGGTGATCGGTTTTATCAGCGGCTTCTTCCCAGCCTGGCGCGCGGCACGCATGCCGGTTGTGGTCGCTTTCCGGCACGCGACTTAAATAATTTTATGGGGGGGCTTCTATGAAGAGCCCCTACTTTTTCTTGCGGTAAATTTTACTCTTGCCTTCCGGCTGTTTCCTGAAGCGCTTGTATTCCCACTGATACTGCTCTGGTGCCTGGGCAATACAGGCCTCCACTCCCCGATTCATCGCCGCCAGGGAAACTTTCTGCTCATCGCTATAAATGGCCTTTTCCGCAGGAACAAATACCAGCTCAAATCCACCTTCAACGCGCTTGCCGAAACCAAACACCACATGGCAGTTGGTGCGCTGAATCAAGTTGTGGGCGAGGGTCATCGTCAGGGCCGGGCGGCCAAAGAAAGGAGCAAAATCACCGCCCATATCCGGCTCCTGATCGGGAAGTATCAGGGCAAAATTACCGGCTTTGAGAGCCTTAAGTAGCGAGCGAACCCCATGTACGTTGGTGGGAACCATCTTGCCACCGGTCACTTCCCGCCCATTGCGAATAACCGGGTCCAAGGCTTCAATTTTGGGAGGCTGGTATAGCACTGTGCAGGGAGCCAGGGTGCCTACATGCAAGCCAAAAATTTCCCAATTGCCCGTATGCGGCATCAGTACAATTGTGCCGGTCCTGCCTTCTTCACTCCCGTCGAGCAAGTGCTGGTTGCGCACTCCCACAATCGCATTCTTACTTTTGGCCCAGGGGGTGTTCCATAGGGCCGCCATCTCAAAGCCGGTCATTGCAGTACTGATCACGCTCTCTCTGGCGAGCCGTTCGCGCTGCTTTGGGTCCATGGCCGGATAGCACAACTCCAGGTTTATACGGCTCAGACGCAGCCCCTCAGAGCGCGTCCACACAGCAATTTTGCCAACGAGTAAACCGAGGCGTCGCGACCAAGACAACGGCAGTTTGCCAATGATTTTCAGTGCCCCTACTGCAAGGCGCCCTTTAATATCCACTGAATTACTTCCTATCCACAAAAGCCATTTTGAGACGGCTATCTAGTTCGAGAATGAACATTGACACCTCCGAAGCGGCTATAGCGCTTTAAGCACAGGAGCCGCTGCCGCTATAATTGCGTCCCTTTGCCCACAGCAGATACTGATCCGGAGATAGCGGTGTCCAAGCAATACGATCTCAGTACCTTTCAGGGACTCATTTTTGCCCTGCAGGATTATTGGGCGCGCCAAGGGTGCGTCATTCTACAGCCTCTGGATATGGAAGTGGGCGCCGGCACCTTTCATCCAGCGACCTTCCTCCGTGCCATAGGCCCGGAAAACTGGAATGCGGCCTATGTACAGCCCTGCCGCCGCCCTACCGATGGCCGCTACGGTGAGAACCCCAACCGCCTTCAGCACTACTACCAATACCAGGTAGTAATGAAACCATCCCCGGACAATATCCAGGAATTGTACCTCGATAGCCTTCGCGCCATGGGCGTAGATCCCGCTGTCCACGATATTCGCTTTGTTGAGGACAACTGGGAATCCCCAACCCTGGGCGCCTGGGGCCTCGGCTGGGAAGTTTGGCTGAATGGTATGGAAGTTACCCAGTTCACCTACTTCCAGCAGGTTGGCGGCCTCGAGTGCTACCCAGTTACCGGCGAGATCACCTACGGTCTTGAGCGTATCGCCATGTATCTGCAAGGTGTCGAGTCTATCTACGATTTAGTGTGGACCCGCAACCCGGATGGCAGCCCCGTCACCTACGGCGACGTTTTCCATCAGAACGAAGTGGAAATGTCCCACTACAACTTTGAACACGCCGATGTGGAGTTCCTGTTCGCGACCTTCGATCACTGCGAGCGCGAGAGCACACGCCTGATTGAGCTGGGCCTGCCGCTCCCCGCTTACGAGCAAGTTATGAAGGCCTCCCACGCCTTCAACCTTCTGGATGCGCGCCACGCCATCTCAGTGACTGAGCGCCAGCGCTATATCCTGCGCGTACGAACCCTGGCCCGCGCCGTGGCACAGGCTTACTACGATGCGCGCCGCGCCTTAGGCTTCCCCATGGCAGATGAAGCACTGCGGGCAGATATTTTGGCGGAAGACATCGAGCAAGAGGAGAAGCAGTAATGGCTCAGGATTTTCTGGTAGAGCTGGGCACCGAAGAGCTGCCGCCCAAGGCGTTACACAAATTAATGAGCGCTTTCGCCGATGGTATTACCCAGGGCCTCAAAGGCGCCGAGTTGTCTTTTGGCGAAGTTAAAGCCTACGCAGCCCCCCGTCGCCTGGCCGTAGCAGTATTCGGTTTGGCAGATAAGCAGCAAGACAAACAAATTGAAAAGCTGGGCCCGGCTGTCAAAGCCGCTTTTGATAAAGAGGGTAAGCCCAGTAAAGCCGCTGAGGGGTTCGCCCGCAGCAACGGTGTAACTGTTGAAGAGCTGGGACGCAAAGAGACCGACAAAGGTGAGCGCCTGGCCTTTATCAGCGAGCAAAAAGGCGCTGAAACCGAATCCCTGTTAGCGGGCATTGTCGAGAAAGCATTGGCTCAACTGCCAATTCCCAAGCGTATGCGCTGGGGGGCACGCCGCGAGGAGTTCGTGCGCCCGGTGCACTGGCTCGTCATGCTGTTTGGCAACAAGGTAGTCAACGGTGAAGTACTCGGCTTAAAAGCCGGTAACACCAGCCGTGGTCATCGCTTCCACTGCAATCGCGAGCTGGAGATCCACTCCGCCTACGACTATGCACAGGTTCTGCGCGAACCCGGATACGTAATGGCTGACTTCGCCGAGCGCCGCGAAGCTATTCGCGCCCAGGTGATCGCCGAAGCCAACAACGTCAATGGTGAAGCGGTCATCGATGACGATCTGCTCGACGAAGTGACTGCACTGGTTGAATGGCCTGTAGCCCTCACCGGTCGCTTCGAAGAGCGCTTCCTGGAAGTACCCGCTGAAGCCCTGATCTCCTCCATGAAGGAGCACCAGAAATATTTCCATGTGGTAGATGAAGATGGCCAATTGCTGCCTTTCTTTATCACCGTGTCCAATATCGAGAGCCAGGATGCCGCTCAGGTTATCCACGGCAATGAGCGCGTAATCCGTCCGCGCCTGGCGGATGCCGCCTTCTTCTTTGAGACCGACAAAAAGACCAGCCTGGAATCACGCCGCGAGAAACTGCGCCAAATCGTGTTCCAGCAGCACCTGGGTAGCGTCTACGACAAGACTGAACGGGTAGCCGCCCTCGCCCGCACCATCGCTGAGAAAACCGGAAGCAACGGCGACTGGGCCGAGCGCGCCGGCCGCCTGTGCAAGTCGGACCTGGTTACCGAGATGGTGTTCGAGTTTGCCGATATGCAGGGCATCGCCGGCTACTACTACGCCGAAAATGACGGCGAGCCGTTGGATGTGGCCAAGGCCATGTACGAGCAGTATATGCCCAAGTTTGCCGGTGACGAGCTGCCCGCCAGCGACACCGGCACTGTAATCGCCCTGGCGGATCGCCTGGATACTTTGGTCGGCATCTTCGGCATAGGCCAACCCCCCAGCGGCTCTCGCGACCCCTTCGCCCTGCGCCGCGCCAGCCTGGGGATCATCCGTATTCTCGTAGAGAAGCGTCTCGACCTGGACCTGCGCGAATTGCTGGAATTGGCCCGCGACAACTACCCGCGCACCGCCCTGGGTGAATATGACAAGGTGGTGGAGCAAACTCTGCAGTATGTACTGGAGCGCTTCCGCGCCCGTTACGAAGATCAGGGTATCGCCACCGAAGTATTTATGTCCGTTGCCGCGCGCAAGCTGTCGCGCCCGCTGGATATCGACAACCGCGTGCACGCGGTCAACGCGTTTAGCCAGCTGCCGGAGTCCGGTGCTTTGGCCGCCGCCAACAAGCGCGTTTCCAATATCCTCGCCAAGTTAGACAGTGCTGTACCCAGCAGTGTTGATGAAGCTCTGTTGCAGGAAGAGGCGGAAAAGGCTCTCTTCGTCGCAGTACAGGTTGCCCGCACAGAAGTCGAGCCCCTGTATAGCGATGCGCTCTTCGCCGAGGGCCTCGCCGGTCTGGCTGGCCTGCGTGAAACCGTAGACAGCTTCTTCGACCATGTAATGGTAATGAGTGACGACGAGCAACTGCGCAACAACCGCCTGGCCCTATTAGCCCAGCTGCGCGCACTGTTCCTCGAAGTTGCCGATATTTCCCTGCTGGTTCCTGCCAAGTAATGACTTGCAGAGGCGGGGTGTTAAACCCCCGCCTCGCAAATCAGGGAGATACGAATATGGCAATTATCATTCTCGGCCGCGACGGGGTGATCAACGAAAATCCCGATAAATTCGTCAAATCCGCCGACGAATGGCAACCCCTGCCCGGCAGTATTGAAGCGCTGGCAGCGCTCAGTCAGGCCGGCCATCAACTGGTGATAGCCACCAATCAGAGCGGCCTGGCGCTGGGCCAATTTGATCTGGATGACCTGGAAGAAATGCACGCTAAAATGCGTGCTCAGGTGGAAGATGCCGGTGGCGAAATCGCCGCTATTTTCTACTGTCCCCACGGCCCTGAAGATAATTGCCGCTGCCGCAAACCCCTGGCGGGTCTGCTGGATGCCATCGAGGCTGAATTTGATACCAGCCTGCACGACTGTTATTTGGTCGGAGACAAGCTGGCAGACCTTTATCTGGCGTTGGAGAAGGGGTGTAAACCCGTTCTAGTAAAAACTGGTGCAGGTGATCAGACTTTGCAGCACCTAATCGAGCAGCCGGATCCTCGCCTAACCGCCACTTCAGTTTTCACAGATCTGGCACACTTTTCTAATTTTTTTCTCACCCAGTAGTCAACTCTTAGATGTAGCCCCACAAAATCAAAAAGACGTCATATCCCGAGCTTCACGCACTATATTCGACACAACACGTTTAGCTACACGCCAAGTTATTGAGTTGCACGACACATTCCTATAAAAGCAACTAGCGGGAAGGTGAGCCCATTGTTGTATTAATGATTCGTGCTAGGCCATGGATGGGTAAGACTTGAATGAAGCTCTGAGAAGTTCTACTGGGGAAACGGAGTATTGCCCCTGAGAGACGAGCTCTTTTAGGCCTTTTGTTGCCGCCTGCGCAAAATAACAAAAGGGATATTCCAATGAAAAGAAAAATTTTTTCTGCCCTGACAGCGGGAGTGTTGCTATCGAGCATCGTATTTTCTGCGTCAGCAGCGGAAAAGTTCGCCCCCAGTCAAGAAAAACAAAAGAAAGTTTATATTGTTCAATTAGATAGCGAACCTCTGTCTTCCTACAGCGGTACCATCCCCGGCTTGTCAGCCACCAAACCGACCAGCCGTGGCAAACTTGATCCCCAAAGCAGCAGCTATCGTCACTACTCCGATTTCCTTAGGTCGCGTCGTGAACAAGTTCTATCCACAGTTCCCAGCGCACGCGCAGTTCATGAATACGACACCGCTTTTAATGGCTTCGCGGCCGTAATGAGCGAAAAAGAGGCGGCTGCTCTGCGCGGTCGCGCCGACGTTAAAGGTGTTTGGGAAGATGAATTACTGAAGCCCCATACCGATTCCACAGCGAACTTCCTCGGCATCACAGATATGCCCAGCCCTTGGCTCTGGGGAATTACCGGTGAGGATATAGTGGTGGGCATTATCGACTCGGGAATCCATCCAGAGCACCAGAGTGTCGCCGACATAGCTACACCTTTTCAGGGCAACCTGGGACCCCATGTGCCCTACGGCTCTATTCCAGAATCCTTTACCGGCGACGGCTGTGATTTCGGCAACAGCGACCACAACCCCAACGACGCTGCGTTTACTTGTAACAATAAGCTGATTAAGGCCAAGTCATTTTCCGATGCCTTCCTGACCAACAACGAATTGGCAGATTACGAATTCCTGTCAGCCAGGGATGCAGACGGGCACGGTACCCACACGGCGACTACTGCCGCCGGTAACTATGGCGTTACCACCCCGGATGGAAAAACCCTTACCGGCATGGCGCCACGAGCCCGCATCGCGGTGTATAAAGTGTGCTGGGATGCTCCAGACCCCGATGATAGTGGTTGCTCGTCCGCCGACTCCATGGCGGCTATTGATGAAGCCGTGGCCGATGGTGTGGATGTTATTAACTTCTCGATAGGTGGCGCCAGCACCACCTTTAGTGGTGCCGATGACATCGCATTTTTATTTGCCGCCGATGCCGGCGTTTTCGTCGCCACATCTGCCGGTAATAACGGGCCAGGCCCAGAGACCATGGGAACCCCTTCAGGGGTTCCTTGGATAACTGCGGTCGGCGCCTCTGAAGATGACCAGAGTTTCGGCTTAGCCCTACAAGTATCCTCACCGGAGTCGGTTTCCGGCACATACGAAGGGCGCGAGGGTAACGGCACAGTAAGTCTGGAAGAGGTTGGTGCAGTCTCTGCTGAGGTTGTTCTCAGCGAGCCGTTAGAAGCTTGTAGCGAAGTCACTAATAGCGAGTCTTTGGAGGGCGGTATTGCTCTGGTAAGACGTGGGGGTTGCTCCTTTACCGATAAATATAACAATGCTGCCGATGCCGGAGCCTTGGCTATCGTCGTTTACAACGATGGTACTGCAGACGATCGCATCAACCCGATTTCCATGTCAGCCCCTGATACCCGTATCCCCGGAATGATGATCTCGTACTACGAGGGCGAAACTCTCGCAGCCAGTAGCGAAGTTTCTGGGGTTATCGATCCATCTCAATTGATCCCCAGGGAAGACCGCGTCGCAAACTTTTCATCTCGCGGCCAGAACGGCGGAGCTCCGGATATTATCAAGCCGGATATCAGTGCCCCGGGGGTTGGCATTATCGCGGGGATTTCTCCAGTGTTAAGCGGAGGAGAACTATTCGGAGCCCTCAGTGGAACTTCTATGGCCAGTCCTCATGTCGCCGGTGTAATGGCCATGCTGAAACAGGCCAACCCCCACTGGAGCCCGGCAATGGCCAAGTCCGCATTGATGACGAGTGCACGCAATGACCTGCGCAAGTCTTACGGACTAGCGGATGCAACACCATTTGATATTGGTGCCGGTGCCATAGTGCCCCGTGACGCCTTTAAACCGGGGCTGGTTTACGATGCGGGCTTCAATGATTATCTCGCCTTCCTATGTGGCGCTGAACTCCAGCCCGAGATGGTCGATAGCACAACCTGTGATGCTTTGACGTCCCTGGGATACTCTAGCGATTCCAGCGACCTGAACCTCGCTTCTATGGGGGTCGCCGACCTCCTCGGCAGCCAGACCATCAAACGCCGGGTTACTAGCGTCGCCCCCGGCCAGCGTTGGTATTGGGCATCCATCAACGCGCCACTCGGTATCGATGTAGATATCAACCCGAAAGTGCTACGCCTCAGGGAGGGAGAGAGTGCTGAGTTTGAGGTGACCTTCACCGCCACAGAGTCCGCCGAAATGAATACTTGGGTCTTTGGTGACCTCACCTGGCAATCCGTAGGCTCCCAGATCAGTGTGCGCAGCCCAATTGCTATTCGGCCTGTTCCTCTAGCTGCACCACAGCAATTAACTGGCAGCGGCACCGATGGCAACCTCGAACTCAATGTGGGCTTCGGCTACAACGGTGATTTCCAGGTGAATGTCACTGGCCTAGCGGAGGGTGAGGCCACTACAACCACTGTTGAAGATGGCGATGTTCAAGTAATTTTCTTTGATATACCTGAAGGAACAGAGCTTGCGCATATCGCTATGTATGATGCCGATGTGGGCGACGGTAGCGGAAGTGACGACCTGGACCTGGAAGTTTATGGCCCAGCGCCAAACTACCCCGAAGTCGGTACCAGCGGCAGCGCCACTTCCGCAGAGTCAGTTTCCCTGGCTAACCCCTCTCCCGGTCAATATGCAGCCGTTGTTGTCGATTATGCGACATCCGCCGGCCCCACCAATTTCAGCTTATTCAATTTTAATCTGAACGGGGACAATGGAAATACCGCAGTGGATGCGCCGGCTCAAGCACAGATTGGCGGAACTGGGGTAGTTTCTTTGGAGTGGATGAACATTACTCCCAATACCCGCCATCTTGGTATTTTGGCTCATGGTGACGGAGAAAAAGAATTTTCCGAAACTCAGGTCATGATTAATACTCAATAGGCCTCACACGCTAATAATTGATGGTAAGAAGTGAAAGTCAAAACCGGCCGGAGTTTGGCCGGTTTTTTATTCGCAATTGAGTGTATTCTGCTGATGAATAAAAGCGCTCGCTATGTCTAGGGATACTCGACCAAAGTCCCAAAAATCTTTTGTCTTTCGATTGATATTCACAGCAACAGAAAGCTGATATTCCGGTAATATCATTAACCAACTCTGACTGCCACGACTAACTCCGCCGTGATTGGCCACTTTTGTTAATCCTACCTCAGGGATTTCTACTTCAGTCACCCGCCAACCCAAGGCATAGTTTTGTTCATTCACTTCACCATTGGCCAATTTTTGTGGCGCCCAAAATATCTCCCGGACTCCTGGGGACAAGTAGTCTGCTTTCAGGAACTGAGCACCCAGTCTCACCAAGTCACTGGGTGTGGAAATAAAGCCTCCCCCCGGCAGGCGATGACTTAAATCCACTGGACGCCATTCCCGCAGGCGAAGGGCACTGCCAGACAAGCCATTACTTTTGTAGAAACGAGCAATATTACGTTCTATATCACCATTCAGTGGCGATACCTCTGTGCTGTTCATTCCGCTAAGCGTAAATACCTCATCATGCATCACTTCCAGATAAGGTTTGTCCTCAGCACCAGCCAAAACGGCTCCCAGAAGAACTGTGCCCAAAGTACTGTAATAAAAATCGGTACCCGGTTCGAAAAGTAATTCACTAGCATCAAAAATTCCCAGAGCCCGATACATATCCTCGTAATGAACATCCAGTGCCAGAGTTTGATACAACCCCAGCCAATCGGAGTTCTTTTTATAATGTGGCAAGCCAGACATATGGGAAGCCAATTGGCGCGGGGTCATTGACGCCCAATCGGGGTTTGGTAAGGGTTCCAGATAATTTGAGATAGGTTTATCCAGATCAATAGCCCCCCTCTGTACCAAACGCGCCAATGCAGTTCCTGTTAAAGCCTTAGAGGTGCTACCAATACGAAAGCGTGTCTCTGTAGAAACAGGTACTTGCTCCTCTAAATCAGCCCAGCCGGCAGCCCCAGCCCAAACTACTGCACCACAAGCAGATACTGCCGCAGAAATTGCCGGAGCACCGATTTTCTCACGATGATTTTCAATTGCTTTAAGCGATTGCCCTGCGGCAAGCTGCAATCCACTATCGGAGAGCTCTTGAGTGGACGGCGCCTTTGTAGGTAGAGCCTGCCACCCCAATGGACTTAACGGCACTGTATTTAGTGACCAGGCATAGAATTGATAAACTGGCCACAACATATAAGTAAAACCACACAGAAGTGTGGCCACGCTCATCAATATGAGCTTACGTCTCATACCCCCTCCGAATTAAGCTTTAGGTCTGTTGCCCGATTTAAAAGCAAGCTTGACACAATTAAAAGTGTCGCAGGAGACACATTTACGACCAATTCCGACACGATTTTAGATCGGCCCTAGGTCTCAAGTTTTATTCTATTCCCACGTTTCCTAAGCGGTGAACAATATCGAAATTTATTTTTAGATTTTTCCATAAAGAAGTATTTTATTCGCAAACTAATAAACTCTAGCGCCATTAGGGTATTCATAGGTTTACCTCCAACTCAGTAAATTTTCTCTAAAGTTGAAAACTAACCTTCAATAAACAATTATTAAAAATGCCGTTTGGGAGAGATTTAAAGAATCATTTACTTTTTAACTAGGCTAAATATAAATCTTCCAATTTAAATATTAACAATTGGCTGCAAGTAATTAATAATTATATTTTTAGTGAAAACGCTTTCGATATTCACTCGGCAAAATACCCTTGTGCTTTTTAAAGGCTCTTCTCAATTGCTCTTGGGATTGAAAGCCACAGAGTTTTGCCACTTTATCCTGTGACTGATTTTGTTCGGAAAATAATTGGCAAGCTCGTTCCACTCTTATCTGCTCTAGAAAACGAGCAGGTGTTACACCAAGTTCTCGCACAAAGCTCCGGGCAAAATTCCGTGGGCTCATAGCGGCTTCCTGAGCCAGCCTCTCCACCGTTAAAGGTTTCCTAATATTCTGGTACATCCATTCAATTAAAGTTGCAAAACGATCGCTGTTTATCTGATTTTCCAATCGCACACTAAATTGCTGCTGTCCTCCATCTCTCTTTAAGTAGAGAACAAGAATTCGAGCCAGGTTGAGTGCCAAGCCCCTCCCATGGTCCTCCTCAATCATCGATAGAGCCAAATCAATTCCAGCAGTAATTCCGGCCGACGTATAAACATTACCGTCGCGGACAAAGATGGCATCCGGATCCACTTCTACCTGGGAGAATCCCTGCAACTCAGGAACATCCGCCCAATGCGTCGTAGCACGCCGCCCATTGAGAATGCCTGCGTTGGCGAGCATCAAGGCCCCACTACAGATTGAACCAATACGAGCAACTTTTTTCTGCTGCTCAGCCAGCCACTCCAGAACAGAACTATTGGCACAAGCTCGCTGACAGGAGTCCGGTGGCATGCCGCTCACTAACAGGGTATGAATCCCCTCAGCTTCATGAAACGGGAGGTCTATAAAAACCTTAACCCCTGTCGAAGTCGTAACCGGACCAGACTCAAGTCCCACCAACTGAATATCATAGAAATCCTGGTTGGAACGCCCTTGTTTGCGCAACTGATCATTTGCCAAGGCAAAAACCTCTAGGGGACCTGTGATATCCAGGCTAGTTGCACCCGGGCAGACCACCATGGCGACTTTCCTAGCTCCATTTTGTGTTTGTTGGTGCTTATTCATCTCGGCAGTTTTCCACAACGGCTGGGGATAAGAATGATTTACAGGCGCCAGATTCTGCCAGTTATAACCAGCTTAGACACCCTGTTACCCCAAATTGATAGTCATTTTCTCCGGTACTGACGTATAAACTTTGACGGATATGAGTAACCCTCGGGTGACTATTGGTTCTTAAAGCTCCGAACGAGCCATACATCAGCTTGAGGCTTGACCTTCACTTAGCTGTCCGCACAATTGGCCCCTAATTTGTACACATCAACGGAGATCCCCTTTTGGTGGAGTTAATACTGAATCGAGGCGCAGAGCGCCGACTCAAGCGTGGCCACCTATGGATTTACAGCAATGAGGTGGACACTAAGCGCTCTCCATTAAAGGGAATTGATGCGGGTAGTCAGTGCCAAGTTCACGATAGCCAGGGCAAGCTGCTCGGCACAGCCTTTGTAAATCCGAGCCAACTTATTTGTGGACGAATAGTCAGCCGTAATTCTGACTTTTCCACAGATACTGTTTGTGAGCGCATACAAACTGCATTTGAACAGCGCCAACGGTACTTTTCCCACCCCAGCTACCGGATGGTATACGGGGACTCTGACTGGCTTCCGGGCTTGGTAGTGGATAGGTTTGGGGATTATTTAGTAGTCCAGGTCAGCAATTGGGGAATGGAGCGCTACCAACAAACGATTGTGGATAAGTTGGTGGAGATGGTTAACCCCAAAGGCATCCTGCTGCGCAATGATCATCAGGGTCGCGCAGTTGAAGATATGCCGCTGGTACACACCGTAGCCTTTGGAGATGTACCCGAGATGGTCCCGTTCGAGGAGAACGGCGTTCCACTTCTGGCCCCGGTACACCAGGGGCAGAAAACCGGTTGGTTTTACGATCACCGGGAAAACCGCAGGCTGTTGAATCGCTGGGTCAACGGCAAAAAAGTATTAGATCTGTTTTCCTGCGCGGGCGGTTGGGGTATTCAGGCACTGGCCAATGGTGCGGCAGAGGTAGTGTGCGTAGACGCCTCTCAGCAGGCCTTGGACTGGTGTTTGCTCAATGCGGATCACAATGGATTCGCCGACAAGCTCAAAACCATCCAGGGTAAAGCACTGGATGTCCTCAAAGGGTTGGTCGCAGAGGGGGAGAGGTTTGATGCGATTGTGCTCGACCCACCCGCTTTTATTAAGCGGAGGAAAGATCATAAAGCCGGCTTGGCGGCCTATCGCCATATCAATGAACTCGCAATGCGTTTGTTGGCGAAGGATGGGCTGTTAGTAAGCGCTTCCTGCTCTATGCATCTGCAATCTGATGAGCTTCTCGACTGTATCCGTGGCGCCGCTCACCGCTTGGGGCGCCCAGCCTCAATTCTGGCCAGTGGTGGTCAAGGGGCTGATCACCCTGTGCATCCAGCAATTCCGGAAACCAACTACCTAAAAGCTCATTTTGTACATCTCGGGGGAAACACCAATAAGTAGGTGCTCATGAACCCCACAAGGCCCCGGTAATGACCGGGGCCTTGTTCTCAGATCGATGAGCCTACTTCAGGTCAAAAGACATACTTCATGCCTAAAGTGGCAGTGCGGGGTCTGTTTGCTCGGGCGCCATCTGGACTGCGACTAATAATAACCTGCTCATCCAACAGATTATCCACTTTCAGGTAACCGGTCAGGTCAGCCATGAAATCATAATGCGCAGCAGCATCTACAACCCAAAGTGACTCGGTATAATCAAATTGGTCGGTATCTCCCCGGTTGCATTGGGTATTAACACACATCTCGTCCTGATAGGCTGCAGTCAGGTTCAAACGCCAAGCAGCGCCGCTATCCAGACCCGCAGATATCGCAAAGACATTTTCTGGGAGGTATTCGAGGTTGTCGCCGGCAAGCAGGTCATTACCATCACTATCTTCACTGATTTCTGCATCAGTAAAGGTATAGGTTGCCCGCACCGGTAGTATCCAACCGTTTGTGAGCACCCACTCACTTACAAGCGTAGCTTCCAGCCCTTTGATTTCTGCTTCACCCAACTGGTAGGTACCACTCTCGGCACCATTGGGACATTTCACCGCCACCGAGCAGTTTTGCACAGCATTTTCATAGTCACTGTAGAAGGCGATCAATTCAGCATTCAGGCTTCCGTTATCGAAGCGAGCACCCCATTCATAGTTTGTGGATAACTCCGGCCCCTGGCCATCGGCTGCACCTGCGCCGGGAGGGGCGAAGCCACGGTGCACACCTGCCAGCAGGCTCCACTGTTCGCTTGCCTGGTAAACAAGTCCCAAGCCTGGCAGCCATTCATCCACCTGATTGGAGCGATAGCTGCCCTTCTCTGTACGCTCAGCGTCGTTATAACGCTGCTGCTCGGTCTCTATATCCTCGTAGCGAAGAACAGCGGTGAGAGTCAGCTTATCGTTCAGCTGGATATCGTCGTAGATAAAGAACGAAGTTGCATCCGCTTCTTCAACACGGTTATTGCTGCTTTCTTCAGCGGTATCGGGAATATCTGTGCTCAGATACACCAATTTGCCATCAACCTGCTCATAGTTTTCCACAGGCTGGAATCTATCCACTTCGTCTTGATGCTGGCGCACTCCAAAGGACAGCTCATGACTAACAGAAGCAGTATTAAAGCGCCAATCGGCACTGATCTGCAGGCCCTTAGCCTCGTACTCACGATTGTTGTGCTTAACACCGAAGGTGTAATCTTCAGTGCCATCCAAAACCGCTTGAGGGTCTAAAACTCCATCAACACTGCCGCCGGTATTAACAGCATCTATCAAGTCACCCTCGCTGACCTTAAACCAGTCGCGTTTAAACTTGTTGTAGTAAACCTGGGTGTGCAGGGTAAAACTGTCACTCAGTTCGATACTGTGGTTCAGCTGGATAGTGCTGTGGCGATTCTGCATTTCATCCAGGGCGCTGATACCGTATCGACGGTTCGGATCTTTCTTAAAGTCGGCATCCGTTAGGCCCAGATAACTCATGCCAGACTCCTCTTCGGAGTACTGAAGCTTGATATCCAACTGCTGGCGATTAGTTGCGTCTCTATCGGAACTGATACGACCCTTTAATAGATAGTCTTCTTTAGCAATATCTGCGCTGCCGGCACTATCGATTTGTCTGAATCCATCTGCATACTGCTGCTGTGTTTCCAACAACCAGCCAGTATTTTCTGTACTGGCGCCATAATGAGCATGCAAACGGGTCTCACCGAATTCTCCAGCCTCTAGTTGCACCATACCTTCACTGGCAGTGGGAATAGGTGTGCTCAACATATTGACTGCACCACCCACGGTGAATGGGCCATATTGCAGAGATCCGGGGCCTTTCAACACCTCAATTGCATTCATACGGCCCGCACTGGGGAAATAATAAGCTTCTGGTGCAGAGTAAGGAGCCGGAGCCACTAACACTCCATCTTCCATCAAGGAAATTTTGGCGGAGCGTCCCCCTTGGGCACCGCGAATCCCGATATTCGGACGCAATCCGTAGCCATCTTCTTCAAGAATGTAGACCCCAGGAACTGAGCGCATCATACGATTGATATCTACAAACTCGAACTCGGCTAACTCATCAGCATCAACCAAGTGTGCAGAGCCAGGCAATTTGGAAATAGATGAGGAGTCGCCGATTACTGTTACGCTCTCCAGCTGTTGCTCGGCTAAAGCCGGCGCAGCAATAAGAGTGGCTATCGTAAAGGCCAGGGGTGTAAATGGAATGTGCTTCATGAACCCTCCAAGGATTATTAGTAACCTTGAGTCATTGTTTTTATAAATACGAATGATTGTATTTTAACATTCCCATTACACTTTATTTACACTCTTCTTTTTGCTGTTTAGCGTCACGAACTTCGCTGGTGTGCCTGCAACTTTAAGGTTTTGCTTATAAGCAGATGTTTTCTAGGATCTACTCTTCGATCTGACTAGCATTGGGCTCACGTATCCGCTTCGGGTGTGCCCATGATTAGAAAGGCAAAACTCAAAGAGCTGGACAGGTTGGAGCAACTTTGGCTACATGCATCAGCGAACTCCCACCCCTCCATACCCCGCCAGTTTTGGGTGGACCGTATAGCTCAATTTCGTAGAGACTGCCGTAATGCCACTCAATGCCTGGTTTATACCGATCGCAACAATGCTGTCGCGGAAGCCTTTATCACACTGCTTGGTGACGGTATCGTCACCCACCTCTGTGTCAGTCCTTTATTTAGCGGTTGTGGAATCGGCACTAACCTCATTTCTTCAATTCGTGACCGGCGTTACCCACTAAAGGCTGAAGTACTTCGTGAGAATCTTCGCACTCGATACTTTCTACAAAAGCATGGTTTTGTGGAGGTGGAGCGCAGCTATAACGTGGAGTATGGCCAGCATTCAATCTCCATGCAGTGCCCCAGGGCATCTGCAAGATAAAATTTGCCGCACTATGCCCATTGAATAGTCTTTCCCTTATAACTGAAGCTTATTGAATCACTTCTTTTTATTGTTTCTACGCGACTCTTGAACCGGGTAGCATGCCTCCCATCATAATTTTCCTGAGCGCTGAATTTTTATGGGACGCAACGCTTCCAGCCAAACTTTACAGCCTATTCCAAAACGCACCTTTCATCACGATGCGGATCTGGAGTCCATGAACCTGCGTTTCGCTGGCGCCAAGCCAAGCGAAATTATGCAGTTCACCATGGAACACGCTCAGAACCCGGTGGTTTTTACTAATTTCCGCCCATTGGCGATAGCTTTTCTTCACTTGGTTACGCGCGCCAAACCGGATATCCCGGTAATTTGGGTGGATCACGGCTATAACACCCCGGAAACCTATCGCCATATTGAAAACGTGGTCAAATCTCTCGATTTGAACCTGCGCACCTACTCACCGAAGATGTCCGCGGCCCACTACAACGCTGTATACGGGGGAATCCCACAGCTGGATACCCCTGAGCATGACTTCTTCTCCAGGACCGTTAAATTGGAGCCGTTTAACCGCGCTATGCAGGAATTGCAACCGGATGTATGGCTAAACGGTATCCGCCACGATCAGAATTCGCACCGCAAAAACCTGGATATTTTCACCCAGGGCAACCACGGTACTATTCGAGTGGCACCGATGTTCCACCTCAAGGAAATCGATGTGGAAGAGTATGTTTATGAGAATGACCTCCCCGATAACGATATTTACTTTGATCCAACTAAAGGTGAGGAGCACCGGGAGTGCGGATTGCTGTTGGAAAAATAGAGTGGAATACTCGGCGAGGACTAGCGTACTTCGCCTATTTCTTTAACAAGGCCTTCTATCCCAGCCGTTTATAAAGTGAATATTTTTTGCGTATTTACCGAATAATAAAATCTATTACAAAAGGCGAGCCTCGACTCGCTGTATTTTTTCAAAAAGGAGACTCTTCTATTTACTTCCGCGTAAATCCAGAAGAGTCTTTAAATTACTTATCATGCGATAGGCTAGGCAACTGCCCCTTTTGCAAGATGACCTCCTTTTTCCATGTAAATTTTCAGGTCCTTCAGCATTTGCTCAAATTGAGAGCCAGTCATCTTCTTCACCACAGGACTCAACACGCCTCCTAAAGCATTTAACTCCATATTTGCAGTGAAATTCACTGTTGTGCCTCCACCAACAGAGGGGCTTAATTTAAATTGAGATAAACTCTTTTTAACGGGGAATCCCGGTGGCGAATTTTTTGTTTCAACCGAGACATCCAGTTCATAGTTTTTCTCATCAAACCTTGTAATAGTTTCATCTGCGACAAGACCCGACGGTCCCTTATTTGTCAGCACACAAACCCGGCCTTCTACACTCGCATTTTCAACAGGTTTTCCCTCCTTAGCGAAGGAGTGAGGGATTAACGTCATCCACTCGTAAGCTGTATCAAAATCAACGGCGAGGACTTTCCAGACCTCATCAATTGGGCGGTTAATTGCGATTTCTCGGTTTACTTGGGCTTCTTTCATCTCTGATCTCCTGGGTTTCTCTACGGAGTACTATTGACGGGAGACAGATTAACTGGACACTATATGCAACGGAATACAGCAAAATAGGACAATGTGTTGCATAAAGAGTCCATCGATTGGGGAGATATCCAGTTCTTTATCGCGGTAGCCAGGAGTAAGAGCGCTCGCAGCGTTGCTGACGACTTTAAAGTCAGCCATTCCACAGTTTCTCGCCGTATTGATGCCCTGGAGGAAAAACTCCAGGCCAAGCTGTTTTATCGCAGCTCCAAAGGCTATCAGCTGACGGAGGATGGCAAGGCGATGCTCGACTACGCCCAATCGGCAGAGCAGTATCTAAATGCCGCGCAGAAGCATTTACAGGGGGGGAGTAACCAGCTGTCCGGGGAAGTTCGCATCACTATGCCGGATGTAGTCGCATCGCACTTAATTATCCCCTACCTAAATGACTTCTCACGTACGTATCCAGAGATCAACGTACAGCTACTGGTTACTAGCCACGTTCTCGATTTGGAAAGTCACCAAGCCGACATAGCACTTCGTATTCTCCCCAAAGGCGACGTCGATATTTCGGATCGACTTGTTGCTCGCAAGCTCGCCGACCTACCCAGTTGCTGTTACGGTTCTCTGAGGTATATCGAGAAATCTGTACCTGACGATGGCCACTGGCTCGGCTGGAGTGGCGATGACGCCACATTGAATTGGGCCAAAGACACGCCCTATCCACAGATGCCTTATCAGCACCAGATTAATCACGGCTTGATACAGCTAGAGGCAGTTAAGAGTGGACTGGGGCTGGCCAGGCTGCCCTGCTTTCTTGCAGATGGTGCTGAAGGAGTCATTCGGGTCCCTGGGGCAGCCCCATCCAGCCTGCATGAACTGTGGCTAGTCTCCAACCCAGAGCACCGCAATGTTTTGCGTTTTAAGGTTTTTAGGGAGTTTATCGTGGAGTTGTTTAGCCGCCTGAATGATAAGTTAATAGGCAAGGCTTAACTGCATCGACTGATATTTTTCTAAAAGTGATGGGATGTATTGTGACTTTAGTGATAACTCAATACTGATTTACACGCTTTTTGGCCATAATTTTTGCCGACCAATACCCAATTTTCTGGGAGCTGATTGTCAGAGTGGATACTTGGTAATGGGGTAATGGGGTAATGGGGTAATGGGGTAATGGGGTAATGGGGTAATCGGCTCATCCACTCTCATCACCAAGCTTAATATTGTCGCAAAGCAAGCTCTATTACAGCCTACTTTGCGCCTTACCTAACGCCCACTGGATAATTACATCCTCGTAGTTGAATTCACCAATACTTCACCTTCCGCGTAGAGTTCACAGCGATCCCTTATCTGGTACTGCTTTCGCTGTTCCTCACAGGCCTGAAGAGCACTTTGACTCGCCTCAGCTTGGGTGCTTCCACCATCTTCGTTAAAACCGGCCACAAATGCGCCACGATAGTCCACAGCCATTGCCAGGGCCTTGTTTCCTGAGTACTTCCTGTAAGTTGACATTAGTTGGCCCAAACCACTGATCTCAGGCTCGAACTCCAATCCCTCTTCCTCCTCCAACTCATTCAGCATCGACTGCAACTGTGCCCGCGAGCCCTCTTCTGCAATTTGCATGAATAGCGGTTGGGAGACTTTTGCGAAAAGATCTTTATTTCGGTCCAGATAAAGCTCCAGCACATACCACCAAGCAATTCCTGTTTCTCTCGGTGCGCGTAGATACGCCTGCTCCAACATTTCCGTATACTTCTGGCGGGGATACCCCAAAACTTGCATTGTGATCGCCAGTTCATGCCAGTACGCCGGTACTTCCCCATTGGCATTTACCAATTGAACATATTTATCCCGGATACGTTTCATGTTTCTGGGACTGGGGTGTCCCTCCTCCGCCAAGGCTGCCGATAAATCATTTTTTGCCTGGGCTTCAAGATACCAGGTTTCTCCCTGGTACTGCGCCGGAATAGAGTTCAAGACTTCCTCAGCGCGGGAATAGTTTCCTTCACCTGTCAAAGCAATGGCCAGTGCGGACTTTAACGGTGGGCTAGAAGCCTGCTTTTTATCTGCATAGGCAATATATCTCTCTAGTGCTTCGGAACCCTGCTCTGAAATTGCCATAAAGTAGGCCAGTTCTGCGACTGCGGTACTACTTTCCATCAGGTTAACGGTGGGGGACTCAACAACACCATTACCGGAAAGCTCTCCCTCGTAATAATTGAAATGACTTTTCGGCAATTTCTTATACTGCTCATTGAGCTCGTCAAAAGTCATTCCCAGAGCTTCAGGTAGGCCCGCAATTGGATCATCGCCGGCGTTGAAAGCCTCCAAATATTCATTTAAGGCTTTATTTCTACCTTTATCGAAAATCATCCAGTGAGCTAACATCCATCCACTGGCATAAAGTGCCCCGGTATCCCTTGAATTCAGTGAACCAGGAGTGGCTGAAAGCAGCTTATCCAGTGGTAACTCTCTCGCTCGAGTAAGACTAATCGCTCGATCAACAGGTATTTTTCCGAAGCTGTACTTTTTATTTTCCTCAAAATCTACCGTAGAAAATACTTCAGCAATACCTTCACTAAACCAGTAGGGGTAGAGATGCTGGCTTCCGCTGTAGGTCAGAAAATGCGTATATTCATGAAACAACGTCTGACGGGCCGGGTTATCAGGAAGGACGCGATTTCCGTTTAGGTTTAATAATGCAAAACTCCCATACGCAGTATTATGGAATTGTCCAATGACAGTTCTAGACGACTCACTACCGCTGACTCCTTTAAAGCTGAGCCGATCATCCAGGGCGTATATCGTCAACTTTTGTTGATCTGCTGAATACCTGATGTATCGTTTTGCGAAAATTCGAAATCGTTCCAAGTCTATTGCCAGCTTTTCAACTTGCTTGGGGTTGTCATTGGTAACGATCCGAAAATGCTCGGTTTCGATCTCATACCATTCGGAATTCACTAATTTCTGCGTGCTTGTGCAACCGTATAAAGCCAGTGCAATCACACCACTAGTAACTATCAAACGACGAGCATCGCCGAGAATAGAAGAGATTAGGTTCCCCATAAGCCTTATGGTCCGTTTAGTTTTATTTTTTCGTAGAAATAGATAAGTAGAAAGGTTACCTATAATTTTTTTCTTTTTAAAAATACAACAAAATTATTGCTTGGCCAGAATTTACTAAAAATTTTACTGTTTACTTTAATGGTTTGTCAGTAATTTTAAGCTTTAAAGGAAGGGTAGGTGCCCAATCGGCGTGACGCTTTTGATAGGGGAGAAAAAAGACCGAATTTGTTGCAAGTTATTTTTAAGCGGAAAAAATATCCACAGTAATTCCCCTTTTGGGGAATTACTGTGGGATTTTCAGAAAAATGGCAATTAGACGTCGAGGTTTTCTACTGCCAAGGCGTTGCTCTCGATAAAGTCACGGCGTGGCTCTACCTGATCACCCATCAGAGTTGTAAAGATCTGGTCCGCGGCAATGGCATCTTCAACGGTTACCTGCAGCATACGGCGACTCTCCGGGTCCATGGTGGTTTCCCAAAGCTGCTCAGGGTTCATTTCTCCCAGTCCTTTATAGCGCTGGATACCGTAGCCTCTGCGGCTCTCGCCCATCAGCCAGTCCATCACTTCAGGGAAGCTGCCAACAGGGTGCTGCTTCTCACCGCGCTGAATAAAGGCGCCCTCTTCTAACAAACCCACCATCTTCTCGCCCAGAGCGCAGATAGACGCATACTCCGCAGAGTCGAAGAACTCGTGGTTAATCAGGTAGTCACTGCCGACACCGTGGGCCACGATATGGATATGGGGCAGGAATAGGCCGCGCTCGGTGTTCTCCTGAACCGTCACTTCGTGGCGACGGGTTCCACCACTCTCTTCGTCACCGAGTTTCTCCTGAAGCTTCTCACTCCAAGCTGCGACTTTCTCCTGGGACTGCAGGTCTTCCTGAGACAAGTTGGGCAGGTAGATCATGCTGCGCAGCACTTCCTCGGGGTACAGACGCGAAAGGCGGTCGATTGTCGCCAGTACGCTGCGGTATTCGCCTACCAGGCTCTCCAGGGAGGCACCAGAAAGCCCAGGGGCATCCGGGTTCACAAACAGAGTGGCGCCTTCCAGGGCGGCGTTGGTGAGAAACTGGGTTAGAGCGCCCTCATCCTTCAGGTACTGTTCCTGTTTGCCTTTGGAGATCTTATACAGCGGCGGCTGGGCGATGTAGATGTGACCCCGCTCGATCAGCTC
Source organism: Microbulbifer sp. ABM4_008 (assembly GCF_056311705.1). Classification (NCBI taxonomy): domain Bacteria; kingdom Pseudomonadati; phylum Pseudomonadota; class Gammaproteobacteria; order Cellvibrionales; family Microbulbiferaceae; genus Microbulbifer; species Microbulbifer sp. ABM4_008. The sequence goes on from NZ_CM149970.1 coordinate 4,959,518, forward strand.
CGGCATCTGACGGAAGAAGAAGGTGAGCAACAGGGTACGGATATGGGCTCCATCCACGTCAGCATCGGTCATGATGATGATGCTGTGGTAACGCAGTTTGTCCGGGTTGAACTCGCTCTTGCCGATGCCACAGCCCAGTGCGGTAATCAGGGTACCCACTTCGGCACTGGAGAGCATTTTGTCGAAGCGCGCTTTTTCCACATTGAGGATCTTACCTTTCAACGGCAGGATCGCCTGGGTGCGGCGATCACGTCCCTGCTTGGCAGAACCACCGGCGGAGTCACCCTCCACTAGGTAAATTTCAGATAGCGCCGGATCTTTTTGCTGGCAATCAGCTAGTTTTCCAGGCAGGCCGGCAATATCCAGTGCACCCTTGCGGCGAGTCATTTCACGGGCTTTGCGGGCTGCCTCACGAGCTTTGGCCGCGTCGATCATCTTGGTGACGACAGATTTGGCTTCCTGTGGGTTCTCCATCAGATAGTCTGTGAAGTGGTGGCCCATCTCCTGCTCTACAGCTGGTTTCACTTCGGATGAAACCAGCTTGTCCTTGGTCTGGGAAGAGAATTTCGGGTCCGGAACCTTCACAGAGATAATCGCGGTGAGACCTTCCCTGGCGTCATCGCCAGTGGTGTTCACCTTATCTTTCTTGCCCAGGCCTTCCCGTTCGATATAGCTGTTCAGGCCACGGGTCAGGGCTGCACGGAAGCCCGCCAGGTGGGTGCCGCCGTCGCGCTGGGGAATATTGTTGGTGTAGCAGAAGATGCTTTCCTGGAAGCTATCGTTCCACTGTAATGCCACCTCTACTGCAATGCCATCTTCGCGCTGGCTCTGGAAGTGCAGAACCTTATTAATCGGGGTTTTGTTCTGGTTGAGGAACTCCACAAAGGCACTCAAACCACCTTCGTATTCATAGACCTCTTCTTTACCACTGCGCTCGTCCTTCAAGACAATACGCACACCGGAGTTCAGGAAGGACAGCTCGCGCAGGCGCTTGGCCAGCACATCGAAATGGAATTCGATATTGTTGAAGGTGTCCTCTGAGGGTTTGAAGTGCACTGTGGTGCCGGTGGTATCGCTGTCACCCACAACTTCCAGGGGTGCCTGGGGCACACCGTGGTGGTAGGTCTGCTCGTGGATCTTGCCACCGCGACGGATAGTCAGCTTCAGCTCCTTGGACAGAGCGTTTACCACCGATACCCCTACCCCGTGCAGACCGCCGGAGACCTTGTAGGTGTTGTCATCAAATTTACCGCCCGCGTGAAGGACGGTCATAATCACTTCTGCTGCAGAAACCCCCTCTTCCGGGTGAATCTCTGTAGGGATACCACGGCCATTGTCCGATACGGAAATGGACTCATCCGGGTGGATGGTTACACGGATCTCATCACAGTGGCCGGCCAGCGCTTCATCGATGGAGTTGTCGACCACCTCGAATACCATGTGGTGCAGACCGGTGCCATCGTCGGTATCACCAATATACATTCCGGGGCGCTTGCGCACCGCATCCAGGCCTTTTAATACCTTGATACTGCTTGAGTCATAGCTTTGCTGCTCTGACATTTATTCGCTCCATTAAACTTATTGTGCGGCCGAAGCTTCGGCACTGATCTTCCCATGTTCCACGTGGAACACTTTCGGGCAATTCCAAGGGGCATCTAGTTGCCGCCAGGGGCGGCTTGTAGTGCCCTCCTCAATTCCGGTTACAAGCACCTGGCTGGCACAACGCCCAACCCAATGCGCAAAAATCTGTTGGTTACTGTCATCCAGCTCTGCCGGCAAGTCATCTACCAGGAATACTGGCATATCCCCCTGCCTACAGACTACCTCCGCCATGGCCGTGCGCACCGCACACACCAACATCTTCTGTTGGCCTCGAGATAGGATATTGTGGGCCGACTCACCGGCTACGGTAAAACGAATATCCGCCCTATGGGGACCAATACGCGTATGCCCCTGTGAAACATCTGATTCCCGTGATTCAGATAGAGCACCACGCAGGTCAACTTCTTTACGCCAGCCACGACGGTAACTCATATCAACACGGCTCAATAAGCTCTGTGGTAACTCATCGAGAAGTTGTGAAACAGCGGTCTGTAATTGAGAAAACTGAGCTAATCGCAGATCGTTTACACGCTCGCCACTAAGGGCCAACTGCTCTTCCCATACGCCGATGCTGGCCTCATCGATTTTACCACGACGCAGGAGAGCATTTCGCTGCCGCAGTGCGATTTGATAATTTTTCCACTCTTGGGCAAATAAATGTTCCACGTGGAACACTGTCCAATCCAGTAACCGACGCCGAACGCCGGGGCCACCATCAAGTGCAGAAAAACTTTCACTGTTTATCAGTTGAAGGGGCAGGCAACTAGCAAGCTGTGAGCTGGATTCCGCTGGAGCCTGGTTTACCCTGATTCTGCCAGAGCCATCTGCGAGGCGCTCTACCCCCAAGTTAAAACCTGTATCGAGCTGGGCAAAAACCGTAAGCCCACCAGTATCATGCTGAATAACCGACTTATGCAGGCGAGAGCGAAAGGAACGACCGGTTGCCAGCATATGTACCGCCTCTAACAGTGAAGTCTTGCCACTGCCATTCGCACCACAAAACACATTAACGCCAGGACCCAGCTTGAGATCCGCAGAGCAGATATTTCGAAAATTAGATAACAGAAGACGTGTCAGCGCCACAGACACCTCCCCCAGAGTGAAGAGCGCGATGCACAGGCATCGGTTTGTTTATCGGCTACCCCACCGAGCGGGGAGGTAGCCTCAATCCATTCAGAAAAGAGCAATGGGTGGGCTGCCTTACAGGCGCATAGGCATAATCACGTACAGTGCATCACCTTCTTCAGGTTGCTGCAGCAGAGCACTGCTATTGGCATCCGCCAGACTGATACGGATCTGGTCACTGTGAATAGCACCAGTGACATCCAGCAGATAGGAAACGTTAAAGCCAATCTCCATTGGCTCACCCACGTAATCCACCATCATCTGCTCTTCCGCCTCTTCTTGCTCCGGGTTGTTGGCAACAATCTGCAGCAGCCCCTCAGAAACCTGAAGACGCACCCCGCGGTATTTCTCGTTGGAGAGAATCGCCGCTCGGGAGAAGGCCTGGCGCAATCCCTGGCGATCCGCATAAACCACATTGCCCGCGCCTCGCGGCAACACGCGCTCATAGTCAGGGAATTTGCCGTCTACCAATTTAGAGGTGAAAGTAAACTGACCACTAACCACACGAATATGGTTGTTACCCAGCACCACCTGTGCCTGTGCATCGCTGTCCTCAAGCAAACGACCCAGCTCGAGTACGCCTTTGCGCGGCACAATAGCCTGGATAGGCGTGGAGACATCCAGGCCGGGGGCATCGCGATCGCAGAGTGCCAAGCGGTGGCCATCAGTAGCAACCGCGCGCAGCTGCTGCGGGCGGCATTCAAGCAGTAAACCATTCAGGTAATAGCGCACATCCTGCTGAGCCATAGCAAAACTAGTGGCTTCTATCAGGCGGCGGATCTCGCGCTGGGAGATATCGAAACGGGTCTGTGCACTGGCCTCTTCCTGATTCGGGAAGTCCGCTGCGGGCAGAGTCGACAGCTGAAAACGGCTGCGGCCACTGCGCAGTATCAGGCGCTCACCATCGCGCTCAAACTTTAGTTCAGCACCATCGGGCAGAGAGCGACAGATATCCAGCAGCTTGCGTGCGGGAACGGTCACCTCACCTTCCATTTCTACACCGTCTACACCGAGACGGCCGACAATTTCCACTTCCAGGTCAGTACCGGTCAGGGAGAGTTCCTGGCCCTGTAACTGCATCAACACATTGGCCAGGACTGGCAGTGTTTGGCGTTTCTCAACAACACCGGCCACCAGTTGTAACGGCTTCAGAAGGGCGTCCCGGCTCACATTGAATTTCATCGGTAGTTTCGCCTTGTTTTGTCAGTTATTCGATTAAGTGGTCAGCGACCGTGTCAGCAACTTAACGTCCTCGCGAATATCCGCGTCGGACTCCTGCAACTCACGTATTTTGCGGCAGGCATGCAGTACTGTTGTGTGGTCGCGACCACCGAAGGCATCGCCGATCTCCGGCAAGCTGTGATTGGTCAGCTCCTTGGCCAGGGACATAGCGACTTGGCGGGGACGGGCCACCGAGCGACTGCGCCGCTTGGAGAGCAAATCCGCCACCTTAATTTTGTAATATTCAGCGACAACCCGCTGGATATTATCCACACTGACCAGTCGATCCTGTAGGGCCAACAGGTCTTTTAGTGCTTCGCGCACAAGGACATCGTCAATAGCGCGGCCGGTAAATTGCGAATTGGCAATTACGCGGCGCAGTGCACCCTCGAGCTCCCGCACATTGGAGCGAATACGCTGCGCAATAAAGAAAGCGGAGTCGTGAGGTAAATCCACACCCACCTGCTCGGCCTTCTTCATCAAAATAGCTACCCGGGTCTCGAGCTCCGGAGGCTCTACAGCCACCGTTAATCCCCAGCCAAAGCGGGATTTCAAGCGCTCTTCCAAGCCGTCGATCTCTTTCGGATAGCGATCACAGGTTAGGATAATCTGTTGACCACCCTCCAGCAGGGCATTGAAGGTATGGAAAAACTCCTCCTGAGAGCGCTCCTTACCGGCAAAAAACTGGATATCATCAATCAAAAGGGCGTCAACAGACCGGTAATAGCGCTTAAAGTCGCTGATGGCATTCAGCTGTAGCGCTTTCACCATATCTGCAACAAAGCGCTCGGAGTGCAAATACACCACCTTAGCATTGGGGTTGCGCTCCAGCAGTGCGTTGCCAACCGCGTGCATCAAGTGAGTTTTCCCCAGACCCACGCCCCCATATATAAAGAGGGGATTGTAGGCGCCGCCCGGATTGTCAGAAATCTGTTGTGCCGCAGCGAGGCCCAGCTGGTTGGACTTACCTTCAACAAAGGATTTGAAAGTAAAGTTGCGATTGAGTGAGCTACCGTGCTTGATGGCCCCCTCCACCTCAACCTGCCTGGCCGGCTGCTCCGGTACGGGGCGAGCCATACCATTCATAGCCGGTGGTCGCAGATCTGTCAGGGCCAGTTCGCCTGTCGTCATTTGCTCGGCAGTAACCTCCTCAGCCATCGCGGGATGAGGCACCGGCCTGCTGGCACCAAACCCAGACCCCAGCGGTGAAGTCACCGGAGGTGGCGCAGTGGCAACAGGTGGTACAGATACCTGTGGCGGTACTACTGCCGGCTGGACTGGAGGTGGTGGCGGAGTTGGCGCCGATGGCGCGGGTGTCGGTACCGGTGTCGGAGGGGCATTATTTGTTACATGGCCGCGCTGGAAGCGAGCCGGCCGGCGAGCGGTAATCTCGAGCGCCACTTGCAGAGGGCGTCCCGGTGCAAACTGTTGCACCAACTCGCGAATGCGGTTCAGGAATTTATTGCCAACCCAGTCCAGTACAAAGCGGTTCGGTGCGATCAGGCGCAACTCGCCCTCCGCACTGACGGGATTGACGCGCAACGGTCTGATCCAGGTATTGAACTGCTGAGACGGCAGCTCGTCCTGTAAACAGCTCGCGCACTGCTTCCATACGGATTCAGTCAAGAAACCCCCCAAAAAACCCCAAAATGGTAAGACCAAGGAGAGACGGCAAGGCCGGATTAGGAATCACCCGGGGCCATCAAATAAGATCGGCGCAGTATACCTTTCCACCTTTAGGTTATCCACAAGAAAGACTGCATCTGTTGAAAAAACTGCGCAAAAAGATCCACACAATCAAGGATTTGCACAACAATTAGACAATTGATGTGGAAACCCTTCGAAAGTTATCCACAGAAGGCTGTGGGTATCTTGGGGTCAATCAGTGGGCATTCAGAGATACCCCTGATGACTCAACGACTTGTCTAGTTGGCGTAAAAAATTACAGTAAACTCGCGCACCAATAAAAAGAATTTCCCTGATTAGCGCGTTGCTTTCGCTGCTGGCTTTCTATACAATCCGCGGCCTTCGCAGCGCGTAGCTCCGTCTGCACCGGCTTTGTGCCGGACCGGAGTCCAGGCCGCGGCCGGGAAAGGTCCCGAGAAATTTTGAACACAAAGTCTCAGGTAGCAAGACTATGAAACGCACATTTCAACCAAGCAACTTGAAGCGCAAGCGCACTCACGGTTTCCGCGCTCGCATGGCAACCAAAAACGGCCGTAAGATTCTGGCCCGCCGTCGCGCTAAAGGCCGCAAAGTACTGTCTGCATAAGATCTCTTCCCTTTTAGAGATATCTCTTTATGCAGCAGGTGCGCAGCAGCTTCGGATTTGCCAAGACGCTGCGCCTGCTCAATGCGGCGCAGTATCGCTTGGTATTCAATGAAAACCAGGTGCGCGCCGCACACCCTCATCTGTTGATCCTCGCCCGTCCAAACTCCTTGGAACACCCGCGTCTCGGTCTTGTTATTGCTAAAAAGCATGTACGCAACGCCTCCGACCGCAACCAAATCAAGCGTATAACCCGGGAAACCTTCCGTCTGCAGCAATACGATTTGCCGCCGCTGGATGCCGTGGTGCTCGCGCGCCCTGGGGTCGCAGATCTGGATAAGGCCGAGTTGGCGAAACTACTGAATAAACTCTGGCGTAAACTGGCCAAGCGGGCTCGACAGCCGCAACCCCGACCATGAAGTGGATACTGATCAAGCTGATCCATGTATACCGCTACCTGGCCAGCCCCTGGGTAGGCAACCAATGTCGCTTCTACCCAACCTGCTCCCGGTACTCTGAAGAGGCCATTGAAACTCATGGAGCGATAAAAGGGGGTTATTTAACTCTGCGCCGCCTTATAAAATGCCACCCCTGGCACCCTGGTGGATTGGACCCGGTTCCCCCCACCAGACACAAGAACACGCTCTAGGTAACAAGATGGATTGGCAACGCTATACGCTGCTCGGCGGAATTCTCGCGGTTCTCCTGGCACTTATCTTCCAGTGGAACGCATTTCAAGAGCAACACACTCCTGAACTCGACCGCGAAACCGTCGTGCAGACTGGCGGCGACACTGTCAGCCAAATACCCGCCGAAACACCCGCGAGCACCGGCGACAGTGATGTTCCCCAACTTCGCTCCCAGGTGCCCGCTTCCGATGAGGGCAGCAGTACTGAGAGCAAGCTGATCAGTGTCACCACCGACGTTTTTGATCTGCTCATCAATCCTCGTGGCGGCGATATCGTCAAAGTGGCGCTGCGCAAACAACAAGAGAAGTTGGATACCCCGGACCAACCCCTGATCCTGTTGAACCAGACCCGCAACCATACCTATATTGCCCAAAGTGGCCTTATCGGTAAAAACGGGACCGACAGCGCCGCTGGCCGCCCGGTTTTCAAGGTGGCAAAAACCGAATATGCGATGGTTGAGGGCGACGATACCCTGATAGTAGACCTGACTCTGCAACAGGAAGGCGCCAATATCACCAAGCGCTTCACCTTCAAGCGTGGAGACTACCTGATCCAAGTGGCCTACCTGGTGGATAACACCAGTGACAAACCCTGGTCCGCGGCCATGTTTGGTCAGATTAAGCGCGATGCTAGTGAACCCGCAACCGACACCGGTTTCGGCATGTCGCCTTTCCTCGGCGCTGCCATCCGCACCAACGAAAAGAACTACTTCAAGCAGGACTTCGAGGAGATTGCTGAAAGCCCCACCCGCGAAACCATCGAAGGTGGTTGGGTAGCTATGGTTCAGCACTACTTTATCAGTGCCTGGATTCCCCCCCAGAACGAGCGCAATACTTTTGAATTGAAGGAGCTATCCAACGGCCTCTTCCGTATGGGCTTTACCGCACCTCAAGTGCAAATCCCCGCTGCCACCCAAGGCGAGCTGAGCGCATCTTTCTACGCTGGCCCGAAAGATGTCTACCGTCTGGAAGAAATCTCCCCCGGCCTCGACCTGACCGTCGACTACGGCTGGCTCTGGTGGATCGCCAAACCGCTGTTCGGTGTCCTGCACTTTATCCAGGAGCATATTGTCAGCAACTGGGGCTGGGCGATCATCCTGCTCACCGTATTTATCAAGACGCTGCTTCTGCCACTGTCCGCCGCTGGCACCAAGTCCATGGCGCGTATGCGCAAGTTTGCGCCGCAGATGAAAAAGCTGCAGGAGCAGTACAAGGATAACCGGCAAAAGCTGGCGGAAGAGACCATGAAGCTCTACCGCCGCGAGAAGATCAATCCGATGGGTGGCTGCCTGCCGATCCTGCTGCAGATGCCGGTATTTATCGCGCTCTACTGGATGCTCACCGAAACCGTTGAGCTGCGCCACGCGCCCTGGATCTTCTGGATTCACGATCTGTCGGCGAAGGACCCCTACTTTATCCTGCCGGTACTGATGGGCCTGTCTATGTGGTTTATGCAAAAGCTTAACCCGGCTCCCACCGATCCAACCCAAGCCCGCATCATGCAGCTGATGCCGGTAATGATGACAGTGTTCTTCCTGTGGTTCCCAGCGGGTCTGGTTCTGTACTGGATCGCCAACAACCTGATTACCATTGCGCAAACCTGGTATATCAATAAACAGGTGGATGCCGGTAAGTACTAACCAGTACCGATCTGCAGCAACACAATAAACAAGGGCCGCTAATGCGGCCCTTTTCCGTTCTGTCGAGTAAACTCAGCCGATGACACAAGAAAGCCTCAATCGCGACACTATTGCCGCTGTTGCCACCGCGCCCGGGCGCGGCGGCATCGGCGTTATCCGACTGTCGGGCGCAAGAGCCCTGCAAATTGCCCAACAAATCTGCGGGGAAAATTCCCTCCAGCCCCGTTCTGCCCACTACCGGAACTTTACCCACAAAGAGCAGTTAATCGATCAGGGATTGGCACTCTTTTTCCCCGCCCCCAACTCCTTTACCGGGGAGGATGTGGTGGAACTCCAGGGACACGGCGGCCCAGTGATTCTCGATCAGTTACTTCAAGCAACTATCGAGTTGGGCGCTCGACAAGCCCGACCCGGAGAATTTTCCGAGAGGGCTTTCCTCAACGACAAAATGGATTTAACTCAGGCCGAAGCGATCGCCGATTTAATCGACGCCGGCAGTGCCCAGGCAGCGCGTAATGCCATGCGTTCACTGCAGGGCGCGTTTTCCGAGAAAATCGAAGACTTGGTGGAAAACCTTACCCATCTGCGTATCTACGTGGAGGCCGCCATTGATTTCCCCGAAGAGGAAATCGACTTCCTCGCCGATGGCAAAGTGGCAGCTGATATAGAAACCCTACTGGCACAAATGGTGGGTGTGGAAACCCAGGCGCGTCAGGGCGCGATAATGCGCGAAGGAATGCGAGTTGCTATCGCAGGACGCCCCAATGCAGGGAAATCCAGCCTGCTCAACACACTGGCCGGACACGACGCCGCTATTGTCACCGATATCGCCGGTACCACTCGGGATATCCTGCGCGAACATATTCATATCGACGGTATGCCCCTCCAGTTTGCCGATACTGCGGGATTAAGGGATGCCCCGGATAGAGTCGAGCAAATTGGTATCGAACGCGCCTGGGAGGAAATCCACGGCGCAGATAGGGTACTTCTTGTCATGGATGCAGAGCAGCTCCACTCCCTGGACCCCACACAAGTTTGGCCAGAATTTACCAGTCAGCTAAAAGATCTCAACAAACTGACATTAGTACTGAATAAGATTGACCTCACCGACTACAGCGCTGGCCTTCAGGCACACACTGAAGGCGTGCCAGTGATTGCCATCAGTGCAAAAACAGGTGCCGGGCTCGATGCGTTAAAAGAACATTTAAAACAGAGTATTGGTTTCAGCGGCGCTGGAGAGGGAACATTCAGTGCCAGGCGCCGACACCTGGACGCACTGGGCCGGGCACAAGCTTTTATACATCAGGGCCAGCGGCAACTTCACACTAGCGGTGCAGGCGAACTGCTCGCCGAAGACTTACGCCAAGCCCAGCAGGCTCTGGGAGAAATTACTGGCACCGTCAGTGCCGATGAATTACTCGGCAAGATCTTCGGCAGTTTTTGTATCGGTAAGTAAACGCCCCATCCCAACTTCCAAGTTATCCCAAGGGGGAGGCTACTTTATCCTCCCCCGCTTCTCTACTTCCAGCTTCCCAACATATTTCTCACTTCTTTTACACAGGCTTAACCCCGACTTTCAGGGCGGGTAAATTAAATCCCCAATTTTTCCCGATCTTATTAAATAGATTCGCGAAAAAATCTGGCAAAAAACTCTGCAAAATAAGATATGGCGCCGATCGAGTTATACATGTCCACGGGGATTTCCCGTGGATATCTTTTCACTTGCTTCAATCACCTATAAATCACATAGATACAGCAACAAAACTCACAGACTTATACAATATTCACTCTTACGCACAATTAACCCCCAAGTCTTATCACCCTCTACGCACAAGCTAAAACCTGAAATTGCCAGGTGTGAGTAAAAAAGGGGATAAACACCTGCGTAAGCAACGAATGCTATGATGATAACTTTCCCGCCAGCACGAGGCGCGCAAAGTTGTCCCGGCTTTCCACAATCGTCTACCGGGGTTGCTCCCCCTTCAGCCAAGGGGTTATTGCCCATGTTTTCATCAGTGTAACCTGTTGATTTATAAGACTTTTTTTTGCTTATACATGATTTGCCGGACACTAATAAAAACAACTAAATCAAAAACCTCCCTCTAAGAAATACATTTATTCATTTATATAAACTTAAGAGAGCCAAAAAATAATTTGCTCTAAAGCTAGCTCTAGAAAGTTTCATTGGAGAGAGAGTCCCAATAGCATGGAACTGGATAGTCTCAGTTTTTACAGCTCTACAAGCGTCTACCAACTAGAGTGCAGGAATATGCTTGTAGCCAATTGCTGACTCACACCTACTGCCTATAAAATGTGCGCCCCCAGTTGTAACCAGTAGCAGCCACTATGGAATTCCCTAAGACCTATGATGTGATCGTGATCGGCGGAGGCCACGCAGGTACCGAAGCCTCACTGGCAGCGGCACGTATGGGAGCTTCCACTCTGCTGCTGACCCACAATATCGAGACCCTTGGACAAATGTCCTGCAACCCGGCGATCGGCGGTATCGGCAAGAGTCATCTCGTGAAGGAAGTCGATGCCCTCGGTGGCGCTATGGCAACGGCAACAGACTTGGGCGGAATTCAGTTCCGGGTCCTCAATGCCCGCAAAGGCCCCGCAGTAAGGGCAACTCGTGCCCAGGCCGATAGAGCCCTGTATCGCGCCGCTATCCGTTCAATCCTGGAAGCACAGGAAAACCTGGAGATCTTCCAACAAGCGGCGGATGACCTGATTGTCGAAGGTGAACAGGTTGTGGGCGTTGTCACCAATGCGGGGGTGCGCTTTCGCGCCAAGACAGTGGTACTGACCGCCGGGACTTTCCTCGGTGGGCGTATACATATCGGCTTGGATAACCACGCCGGCGGCCGCGCTGGAGACCCGCCCTCGATTGCCCTTGCAGATCGTCTGCGCGAACTGCCTTTCCGCGTCGATCGCCTCAAAACTGGCACCCCTCCCCGTATTGATGCCCGCTCGGTAGATTTCAGCGAGCTGGAGGAACAGTGGGGAGATAGCCCCACACCGGTGATGTCCTATTTGGGCAGCCGCGATCAGCACCCGCGCCAGGTCTGCTGCTGGATTACCCACACCAATGCCCGCACCCATGAAATTATCCAGGGGGGGCTCGATCGCTCGCCCATGTATTCCGGCGTGATTGAAGGGATTGGCCCGCGCTACTGTCCCTCCATCGAAGACAAGGTGCACCGCTTTGCGGACAAAGATAGCCACCAGGTGTTTATCGAGCCTGAAGGGTTGACCACCAACGAGCTGTACCCCAATGGTATTTCCACCAGCCTGCCCTTCGATGTACAGATTGAGCTGGTGCACTCCATCAAAGGCTTTGAAAAGGCGCATATCACCCGCCCTGGCTATGCAATTGAGTACGATTTCTTCGACCCGCGCGACCTTTTGCCGTCCCTGCAAACCAAATTTATCCAGGGGCTCTACTTTGCCGGCCAGATCAATGGCACCACCGGCTACGAGGAAGCGGCTGCCCAGGGACTCCTGGCTGGCGCCAATGCCGCCCTACAGGCCCAGGAGCGCGAAGCCTGGGCCCCGCGTCGGGATGAAGCCTACCTGGGCGTGCTTGTGGATGATTTGATCACCAGCGGCACTAAAGAGCCCTACCGCATGTTTACCAGCCGCGCGGAATATCGCTTGCTGCTCCGTGAGGACAATGCTGACCTGCGCCTGACCGAAAAAGGTCGCGAATTGGGCCTGGTCGACGATACCCGCTGGGCAGCGTTCAGTGAAAAGCGCGAGGAGATCGCTCGGGAGACCCAGCGACTACAAGATACCTGGGTGCACCCAAAGACGCCCCAGGCCGCCTCTGTAGAAACCAAATTGCCGCAGCCATTGGCGCGGGAATATAGCCTGATGGACCTGTTGCGCCGTCCGGAACTGGGCTATCAGGATGTGGCGGGCCTCAAAGGGGAAGCGGTAACCGACGAGCAGGTTGCCGAACAGGTGGAAATTTCGGCCAAGTACGCCGGTTATATCGATCGCCAGCGCGAGGAAATTGAGCGTTTGCAGGCCTACGAAGATACCCCGATCCCGGCGGACTTCGACTACAGCGATATTTCTGGTCTGTCCAATGAGGTTAAGCAAAAGCTGGGAGAGACCCGCCCAGATACCCTGGCGCGGGCCTCGCGAATACCGGGCGTGACGCCCGCATCCATATCCCTGCTGTTGATCCAGTTGAAAAAGCGCGGGCTGCTGAAGCGCAAAAAAGCGGTATAAATCGGTTTTCCACAGGGTATCCCGCGAGGCCCTGCGGGGTTTGAATTTCGCGGGACTACTGGGGGATAGACCCATTTCTCACTCAATGGAACAGTTTCGTCCGCGCCTGTTAGAGGCGGCGGCACAGATGTCGGTGGTACTCAGTGACCGGCAGCAGGATCAGCTACTGGAATACCTGGCGCTTTTCGCCCGCTGGAACAGTGCCTACAACCTGTCCGCCATACGCGACCCGGAGCAGATGCTGGAGCGCCATATTATCGACAGCCTCAGTGTGGTAAATCTCTGTGGCGAAGGTTCTTTAATCGATGTGGGTAGCGGTGGCGGCCTGCCAGGGATTCCCCTGGCAATTGTGCATCCGGAGCGCGCCATCACCCTGCTCGACAGCAATGGCAAGAAGACCCGCTTCCTGTTCCAAGTCGCCAGCACCCTGCCCCTGCCCAATATCACGGTAGTCAATGAGCGGGTAGAAGCCTTTGTGCCAGAACAGCCTTTTGCCGGTGTGGTGTCCCGCGCCTTTGCCTCCATCGAAGATATGGTCAATGGCAGTGAGCACATGTTGGCACCCTGGGGTCGTTTTTATGCCATGAAGGGCAAGCTGCCTGAGGATGAGTTGAGCGCTCTGCCAAAAGGCATTAAGGTCGAGCAGGTGCACCGGTTGTCGGTGCCCGGCTGCGACGGTGAGCGACATATGATTCAGCTCTGTCGCACAGAGTAAGATGATAGTTTGGCGGGTTTGTCGCCCGCCCAATCCTGCTCCCCTATCGTGGGGCACAACAGCCGCCGCCCGAAGCCGAGCCGGCGTCGGGGCAAACGCACCCGGAAACAACAAAGGACAAGAATCTTGAGCAAGATATTTGCTGTGGCCAACCAGAAAGGCGGGGTTGGCAAGACCACTACCTGCGTCAACCTGGCCGCATCTTTGGTTGCCAACAAGCGGCGCGTATTGCTGATCGATCTGGACCCCCAGGGCAATGCCACCATGGGCAGCGGTGTGGATAAAAGTGACCTTGAGGTGTCCGGTTACGATGTGCTGGCCGCTGAATTACCCGTTGAGCAGGCCATTGTATCCACAGAGAGCGGTTTTGATTTGATCCCGGGCAACGGTGACCTGTCTGCGGCAGAGGTGGAGTTGCTGAATCTGGAGGGCCGCGAATCCCGCCTGCGCCGCGCCCTGGCTGCGGTGAGTAATCGTTACGACTACGTGATTATCGACTGTCCGCCATCGTTGAATATGCTGACCGTAAACGCCCTCTGTGCAGCTCACGGCGTATTGATTCCCATGCAGTGTGAATACTATGCCCTGGAGGGGTTGTCAGCACTGGTGGACACCATCACCCAGATCCAGCAGGCCGCCAATCCGGACCTGAAAATCGAGGGTATCTTGCGCACCATGTACGATCCGCGCAACAGCCTCACCAGCGAAGTGTCGGCGCAGTTGCAGGAGTTTTTCGGCGATCGCCTGTATCGAACCTGTATCCCGCGCAATGTCCGTTTGGCAGAGGCTCCCAGCTTCGGCAAGCCGGCGCTGGATTACGACCGCCATTCGAAAGGGGCTATTGCCTATCTGGCACTGGCTTGCGAAATCAATCGCCGCCATCCCGCCAATCAATCTTCCAATAAGAAAAGCCGCCCTGTGGCGGAAGCCGTATAAGGGGTAATTACTATGGCCGCCAAACGCAAAGGACTGGGCCGGGGTTTATCCCACCTGATCAGCAATAAAAGCAGCACCGCGATCGCCGAGGCTACCGGTGAAGCTGAAACCGAAACCGCCGTGGTCGACGGTGAGCTGAAGGAGTTGCCGATAGAGTTTTTGCAGCGCGGCCGCTACCAGCCACGCCGGGATTTTCCACAGGAATCCTTGCAGGAGCTGGCGGACTCGATACGCGCCCAGGGCATTATGCAGCCGATCGTCGTGCGCGGTATCGGTGAGCAGAGCTATGAAATCATCGCCGGTGAACGGCGCTGGCGCGCGGCCCAATTGGCGGGACTGGAGAAAGTGCCGGCACTGGTGCGCAGCGTTTCCGATGAAGCTGCCATCGCTATGGCGCTGATTGAAAATATCCAGCGTGAAGACCTGAATCCGGTAGAGGAAGCTGTAGCCCTCAAGCGTTTACAGGATGAGTTCAAGCTGACCCAGCAGGAAGTGGCCGATGCGGTGGGCAAATCCCGTACCGCAGTAACCAACCTTTTGCGACTGTTGAGTCTGAGTGAAGAGGTACGGACTTTCCTGGAGCGTGGCGATCTGGAGTTGGGGCACGCCAAAGCCCTACTCGGTCTATCCGGTGCCACCCAGCGCTCTGCTGCGCGCCAAGTGGTCGAGCGCAGCCTTACCGTGCGCCAGACAGAGGCGCTGGTGCGCCGTTTACAACAGCCGGCTGCCCCCGCACCGGAAAAACCGAAGCTCGACCCCAATATCCGTCGCCTGACTGAGCGCCTGGCAGAAAAAGTCGGAGTGCCCGTATCTATCGATCACAACGATAAAGGCAATGGCCGCCTGGTACTCAAATACACCACTCTGGAAGAGCTGGATGGAATCCTGGCCCACCTGGGTTACGCCGAGGACTGAGGCCACAGGGAAATGCGCGTCCTAGTGGCGCGCGCAATAACTGTTGGCAAATACTCACTGCGGCGAGTAATTCCGTGCAAAACCTCCTGAAAATCAAATAAGTTGACGACATTTGCCGGTTGAATCGGCGATGCTGTTGCCGCATAATTCGCACGCCCAAATTTTGGGCGGACAGCGCAAAAAAAGTCGGCTTATCCCGTCTATGACAAAACCCCCGGTATTACGAATAGCCGCGGTACAGCTTCTGCTGATATCGGTGGCCAGTGCGGCACTGCACTTGAGCGGTAAACCGGTGACTGCGCTCTCCGTATTTATCGGCGGTGCCCTGTGTGCACTGCCCGGAGCATATTTTGGCAGGCGCGCCTTTCGCGATAGCGGTGCGCGCGCGGCCCATCGCGTGGTAGGCAATTTCTACCGCGCGGAAACCGGCAAATTTATATTGACCATGGCAGGTTTTGCAGCGGTGTTTGCCACCGTCAAGCCACTGAATGCCGCGGCGCTTTTTATCAGCTACGTCCTCTGTGTAATCGTGCAGTGGATCTTGGTAGCGCGCATGGTCCGCTAGCCGGTGGATAAGAAAAAAGAATTCTTACTTTTACGATTGTTGAGGAACTATGGCAGGCGAAGCTCAAACCGCGACGGGGTATATCCAACACCACCTGCAAAACATGACTTATGGCAAGCTGCCGGCCGGGTATACCCGCGCCGACGGTACTGTGCTGAATGAGTCTACTTGGACTATGGCGCATTCCTCCCAGGAAGCTGCGGATATGGGCTTTTGGGCCCTGCACGTAGATACCCTGGGCTGGTCTATCGGCCTCGGTCTGATTTTTTGCTTCCTGTTTGCCCGCGCAGCCAAGAAGGCCAGTGTGGACAAGCCCACAGGCTTCCAGAGCTTTGTGGAGCTGGTTACCGACTTTATCGACAAGCTGGTTAAGGAAACCTTCCCCCACCGCAACACTATGGTTGCCCCGATGGCTCTGACCATCTTTGTGTGGGTGTTCCTGATGAACCTGATGGACCTGGTACCGGTGGACTGGCTGCCGATGGCTGCCGCCAAGATCTCCGGCAACGATCACCTCTTCTTTAAAGTGGTCCCAACCACCGACCCGAACGCCACTCTGGGTATGGCCCTGGCGGTGTTTGCGCTGATGATTTTCTTCAGTATTCGCGAAAAAGGTGCCATCGGCTTCCTTAAAGAGCTGACTCTGCACCCTTTCCATACCGGCAAGTTGTTCTTTGACATCCTGCTGATCCCGGTGAACTTCCTGCTGGAAGCAGTATCCCTGATCGCCAAGCCGATCTCCCTGGGCCTGCGTCTGTTCGGAAACCTCTACGCCGGTGAAATGATCTTTATCCTGATCGCAATTGTCTTTGGCGTTGGCGTTCTCGGCTTTATTGGTGCGGGCCTCCTGCACATGGGCTGGGCGATCTTCCACGTACTGGTAATCGTGCTGCAGGCGTTCGTATTTATGGTATTGAGCACCGTGTACATGGCGATGGCACACCATCGCGACGATGAGCACGAGCACGATCAATAAGTTTTTAACCCTTTTTTCGACCTTTACAACAACTCTTTAACTTTGATTTGGAGAACACAATGGAAGCATTAGGTCTGGTTTACATCGCAAGTGCACTGCTGATCGGTCTGGGCGCCCTGGGCACCGCAATCGGTTTCGGTACTCTGGGTGGCAAGCTGCTGGAAGGTTCCGCTCGTCAGCCTGAACAGGCTCCGGCTCTGCAGGGCAAGATGTTCCTGATGGCTGGTCTGCTTGACGCGGTTCCGATGATCGGTGTTGGTATCGCTATGTACCTGATCTTCGCCGTAGCTCCTGGTCTGGTTTAATTACGCCGTTCCAATTGCCCTTAACCCTATTTAAAGAGCAAGAGGTGTCGGAGTGAATATCAACCTGACTCTAATCGGCCAGTCGATTACTTTCCTGTTTTTCGTCTGGTTTTGCTGGAAGTTTGTTTGGCCGCCGCTTTTGGGCGTGATGAAAGAGCGTGAGCAGAAGATCGCAGATGGTCTCGCTGACGCTGAACACGCACAGAAAGATCTGGAACTGGCCAAGCGCAAAGCTGCCGAGCAGTTGAAGGAAGCCAAAGATCAGGCTAACGAGATTATTGATGGTGCCAACAAGCGCGCCAACCAGATTCTCGATGAAGCCAAGCAAGCGGCTCAGTCTGAAGGCGATCGCCTGAAAACTGCGGCCAAAGCTGAGATCGACCAGGAAGTGAATCGCGCTAAAGAGCAACTGCGCAGCCGTGTGGCAGACCTGTCTGTCCTGGGTGCGGAGAAGATTCTCGCGGTCAATATCGACGCTAAGGCGCACGACGACCTGATCGATAAACTGGCAGCCGAGCTGTAAGCGAGGAACCCAATGGCGGAACTCAGCACACTGGCCCGGCCCTACGCTAAAGCTGCATTCTCTTATGCGCAGGAAGCCTCCCACTTAGGTGGTTGGAGCACTGCGCTGAGCACTGCGGCAGCGGTCAGCCAGAACGAAAAAGTGCGTGAGCTGCTGGATAATCCCCAGCTCACCAGTGAAGAGCGCGCAGATAAATTCCTGTCGATCTGTTCAGACGAACTCGGCGAGCACGGAAGGAACTTCATCCGGTTGCTGGCGGAAAACAACCGCCTGCAGCTGCTGCCGGAAATTTCCGAACTGTTCGAAGAGCTGAAAGCGCAAGCGGAAGCCACCCTTGAGGTGGAAGTTGTTTCCGCGCACGCCTTGAGCGATGCACAGGCGCAAGCACTGGGCCAAAAGCTCAGCGCGAAGTTTGAACGCGAAATACATCTGCACAGCTCGGTGGACGAGAGCCTGCTGGGCGGCGCGATCATCCGCGCCGGTGATACAGTCATCGACGGTACCGTACGCGGCCGTCTGGCCAAGCTCGCCGAGGCGATGAACTCCTAAATTACTCTCCCCGTTGGCGTTAGCCGGCGGGGACTTGAGGAACAGAGCATGCAGCAACTGAATCCCTCTGAGATCAGTGAAATCATCAAGAGCCGCATCGAAAATCTCGATGTGAGCACTGAAGCCCAAAATGAGGGCACCATTGTTTCCGTATCCGACGGCATCATCCGCATCCACGGCCTGGCCGATGTGATGTACGGCGAGATGATCGAGTTCGAAGGCGGCGTTTACGGTATGGCGCTGAACCTGGAGCGCGACTCCGTTGGTGCTGTAATCCTGGGCGACTACAAGGCGCTGGCTGAAGGCCAGAAGTGCCGTTGCACCGGCCGTATCCTGGAAACCCCGGTTGGTCCGGAACTGCTCGGCCGCGTTGTAGACGCGCTGGGTAACCCGATTGACGGCAAGGGCCCGCTGAACAACAAGCTGACCGACGCGGTAGAAAAAGTAGCGCCTGGCGTTATTGCTCGTCAGTCCGTTGACCAGCCTGTACAAACCGGTTTGAAAGCGGTTGATACCATGATCCCGATTGGCCGTGGCCAGCGCGAGCTGATCATCGGTGACCGTCAGATCGGTAAGACTGCTGTGGCGATCGACGCCATCATCAACCAGAAAGGCACCGGCGTTAAGTGTGTCTACGTTGCCGTGGGCCAGAAGCAGTCCTCTATTGCCAACGTAGTGCGCAAGCTCGAAGAGCACGGCGCTATGGATCACACCATCGTAGTAGCCGCTGGCGCCGCCGATCCGGCAGCGATGCAGTTCCTGGCTCCCTACGTCGGCTGTACCATGGGTGAGTACTTCCGCGACCGCGGTGAAGACGCCCTGATCGTATACGATGACCTGACCAAGCAGGCTTGGGCCTACCGTCAGATCTCCCTGTTGCTGAAGCGTCCGCCTGGACGTGAAGCCTACCCCGGTGACGTTTTCTACTTGCACTCCCGTCTGCTGGAGCGCGCCGCGCGTGTTAACGCCGACTACGTAGAGAAGTTCACCAATGGTGAAGTGAAAGGCAAGACCGGCTCTCTGACCGCCCTGCCGATCATCGAAACCCAGGCCGGTGACGTATCCGCGTTCGTACCGACCAATGTGATTTCCATTACCGACGGCCAGATCTTCCTCGAGACGGATCTGTTCAACTCCGGTATCCGCCCAGCGATCAACCCGGGTATCTCTGTATCCCGTGTAGGTGGTGCGGCGCAGACCAAGGTGATCAAGAAGCTGTCCGGTGGTATCCGTACCGCTCTGGCTCAGTACCGCGAACTGGCGGCATTCTCCCAGTTTGCCTCTGACCTGGACGAAGCTACCAAAGCCCAGCTGGATCACGGTGAGCGCGTAACCGAGCTGATGAAGCAGAAACAGTACTCTCCGCTGTCTATTGCGGACATGGCTGTTTCCGTTTATGCCGCCGACAAGGGTTACCTGAAAGAAGTAGAAGTTGCCAAGGTTCTCGATTTCGAAGCCGCCCTGCTCGCTTATATGAACAGCGAACACGCAGAGCTGATGGAGAAAGTGAACAGCACTGGTAACTACAACGACGAAATCGACGCAGCTTTCAAAGCCGCTATCGAGAAGTTCGTCGCTACTAGCAGCTGGTAAGAACTCCCTGGAGAGCGCGAGAGAGCGGCGTGTCCGCTCTTTCGGAATCTAACTTCCAGCGAACAAGGTAAATCACTATGGCAGGCGGAAAAGAAGTACGCACAAAAATTGCCAGCATCAAGAGCACGCAGAAAATTACTGCCGCAATGGAAATGGTTGCAGCCAGTAAGATGCGCAGAGCTCAGGATCGCATGGCACTGGGGCGTCCCTACGCCCAGCGCATACGCGCAGTGATCGGCCACGTCGCCAACGCTTCGGCCGAGTACCAGCATATTTACCTGCAAGAGCGCGAGGCCAAGCGGGTCGGTTTTATCCTGGTATCCACTGACCGCGGACTCTGTGGTGGCTTGAACGTCAATATGTTCAAAGCCGCTATTCGCGAGATGCAGGCGTGGTCCGAGAAGGGTGTCGACGTCGAAGTCTGTGCGGTAGGTAACAAGGCGGCCAGTTTCTTTAATGCCATCGGCAGCAAGGTTGTCGCAGCGGTACGCGATCTGGGCGATGCGCCCCAGGCCAACCAGCTGATTGGCTCAGTTAAGGTAATGCTGGACCGTTACGCAGAAGGCGATATCGATCGCCTGTTCCTGGTATCCAATGAGTTTATCAACACCATGTCCCAGAAGCCGCAGGTTGAGCAATTGCTGCCGCTGCCGAAGGACGAAGATGAAAAACTCATGCACGAGTGGGACTACCTCTACGAGCCGGATCCGGTTGAATTGCTGGATGGATTGCTGGCTCGCTACATCGAGTCCCAGGTATACCAGGCAGTAGTTGAAAACAAAGCCTGTGAACAGGCAGCGCGTATGATCGCGATGAAGAGCGCCACCGATAACGCCGGTGAGCTGATCGATCAGTTGCAGCTTGTCTACAACAAGGCGCGCCAGGCGGCCATTACCCAGGAACTGTCCGAAATTGTCGGCGGTGCGGCGGCGGTTTAATCCGCTGCCAGTAATGGTCAGCCTAGAAAGAATTTAAAGCTGAGGATCCGGAAATGAGTAACGGGCAAATTGTGCAAGTGATCGGAGCGGTCATCGACGTGGAATTCCCACGCGATTCTGTTCCGAATGTATACGACGCACTGGTGGTTGAGGACAAGAACCTCACCATGGAAGTGCAGCAGCAGTTGGGTGACGGCGTGGTACGCGCTATTGCCATGGGTTCATCCGAAGGTGTCAGCCGCGGTCTGTCCGTGCGCAATACCGGCGCTCCGGTTTCTGTACCGGTTGGCCTGGAAACCCTCGGTCGCATCATGGACGTGCTCGGCAACCCGATTGACGAGTGTGGCCCTATCGGTGAGAAAGAGCGCTCCTCTATCCACCGCGCTGCACCGACCTACGAAGAGCAGTCCAGCTCTACCGAGCTGCTGGAAACCGGCATCAAGGTAATCGACCTGGTTTGCCCGTTCGCCAAGGGTGGTAAGGTTGGTCTGTTCGGTGGTGCCGGTGTAGGTAAAACCGTAAACATGATGGAACTGATCAACAACATCGCTACCGAGCACTCCGGTCTGTCCGTGTTCGCAGGTGTTGGTGAGCGTACCCGTGAAGGTAACGACTTCTACTACGAGATGGCTGAATCCGGCGTTGTTGACCTGGAAAACAAAGCCAACTCCAAAGTGGCGATGGTTTACGGCCAGATGAATGAGCCGCCCGGCAACCGTCTGCGTGTAGCCCTGACCGGTCTGACCATGGCGGAGAAATTCCGTGATGAAGGCAAAGACGTACTGTTGTTCGTCGACAACATCTACCGCTACACCCTGGCCGGTACCGAAGTATCCGCACTGCTGGGCCGTATGCCTTCTGCGGTAGGTTACCAGCCGACCCTGGCGGAAGAGATGGGCGTTCTGCAGGAGCGTATTACCTCCACCAAGACTGGCTCTATCACCTCTATCCAGGCGGTATACGTACCGGCGGATGACTTGACTGACCCATCTCCGGCGACCACCTTCGCGCACTTGGACTCCACTGTAGTACTGAGCCGTGATATCGCCGCTAAAGGTATCTACCCGGCTGTTGATCCGCTGGACTCCACCTCTCGTCAGCTGGACCCACAGGTGATTGGTCAGGAGCACTACGAAGTGGCTCGCGGCGTACAGTCTGTACTGCAGCGCTACAAAGAGCTGAAGGACATCATCGCGATCCTGGGTATGGACGAGCTGTCTGAAGAAGACAAGCAGACCGTAGCCCGCGCCCGTAAGATCGAGCGCTTCCTGTCCCAGCCGTTCCACGTTGCGGAAATCTTCACCGGTGCACCAGGTAAATACGTTTCCCTGAAAGAAACCATCCGTGGCTTCCAGGGCATCCTGAACGGTGAATATGACCACATGCCGGAACAGGCCTTCTACATGGTGGGAACCATCGACGAAGCTGTGGAAAAAGCCAACAAAGCCAAGGGCTAATCGAGAGAGGCATATACTATGGCCATGACAGTACATTGTGACATTGTCAGCGCCGAGCAGTCTCTCTTCTCCGGGCTGGTAGAGATGGTGATTGTGAGCGGTATCGAAGGTGAGCTGGGGCTCTCCTACGGTCACGCCCAGTTGCTCACCGCTCTGAAAGCCGGTCCGGTGCGCATCATCAAGCCCGGTGGTGAAGAGGAAGTACTGTTCGTCAGCGGTGGCTACGCCGAGGTACAACCTAATATGGTGACTATCCTCGCTGATGTAGCCGAACGTGAGATCGATGAAGACGCCGCGCAGAAGGCCCGCGAAGAAGCGGAACACGCCCTGCACAAGGCACCGTCTGAAGTCGACTACGCGCGCATCTCAGCCCAGCTGGCCGAAGCCGAAGCGCGCCTGCGTACCCTGCAGGCAATTCGTAAGGCGGCCGGTAAGTAAACAGTTCTTGCCTTCGTAAGGCCTGTTTCCAGGCGACAAAAAAGCAGCTTCGGCTGCTTTTTTTATACCATTTCTAAAGCCGCCCTTACCCATATAGTTGAAAACGTCTTACGAGCATATCAGTACAGCCCACCCCATCCCGTGTAAGAGGTAATTACATTGAAAACCCCATCTAGAAACTATTTATTACTACTTATCCTGCTGTGTTTACTGACCGGATGTGGAGGTGGGGCATCTTCAGGGAGCGATGATGCTCCAACAACTGAGGAGGAAATCGATAATGAATTTCCCACCGCAAATATAACCTTTCCTTCGAGTAACGGGCTATGGAGCGACAAAGAGCAGCTCACTGTACGCGGTAGCGCAAGTGACAATATTAAGGTTGTAAGTGTCCGGGTTAATGGGATTGAGGCGTCGTCGGACAACGATTTCGAAACATGGCAGGCTAAAATTACCCTTGAGGAGGGTAGCACGACCGCAATAAATGTTGAGGTTACTGATGTAAATGGAAATACGTCTGCAAATGCAGCCTCAATCGGCGTTAACA
Source organism: Microbulbifer sp. ABM4_008 (assembly GCF_056311705.1). Classification (NCBI taxonomy): domain Bacteria; kingdom Pseudomonadati; phylum Pseudomonadota; class Gammaproteobacteria; order Cellvibrionales; family Microbulbiferaceae; genus Microbulbifer; species Microbulbifer sp. ABM4_008. Next base: position 4,982,756 of record NZ_CM149970.1, read on the forward strand.
GCTATGACGATTTCTATAGTTATAGACTCTACACTCCGTTGGCATTCGATTCCGACAGAAACTTGGCCTACACCTTTAATCCCACCAGAGAGTTAAATCTTGAGACGATGCAGGAACGTCATGTAGATTCTGAACTATCCGACGTGGAAGGAGCTAAATTTGATCAGGGTTCTGGTAATTTTTATTTAATCAAAAATGATGAATTACTCTCAGTAGATCGTGAATTTAATACCATAGAGGTAATTTCCGCAACAGAGGATCAATCCCTTTCTTTTGGACGTCGACCCCATATTTCGATAGATTATGGGACGAGAGATATCTATGTTCAAAGCTACTACAAAAATTATCTGATTAAGGTCGATCCCGCTACTGGAGAACGAGAAAAAATATCCTCAATTACCTATGAAGATGGAAGTTCCGTAGGGAATTTTATTGGAGGAATTGAAATTGTTGATGGGCGCTTTTTTCTAGTAAGTGATGACGGATTACTCGAGTTAAATCCAGACACATGGCTTGCAACAGAAATATCGGGAAGTAACATCGGCTCAGGAGATGATTTTATACGCTTAGCGGGGCTGAGTATCGATTTAATTAATAATTTAGCTTATACCACTGATATTCATAGTAAGGTGTTTGAGATCAACTTGGTAAGTGGTGATCGAAAATCAATATCGTCAGGATTAGAATCCGATAATGAAAATTTGATTTTTTCCACTGCACTAAGTGGAATTATCGACGTGGGTGAGTCGCTAATTGTGAACTCGTCTTTTTTAACTGGGCATACATTATTAATCAATAAAAGAGATGGTAGTCGAGCACTAATATCAAAGAAAACAAGAGGAAAAGGTCCCCTACTCTCGACCACTTCCGAATTAGTATATGATGAATTCCGCAAACAAACAGTTATACTTAATGATATCTATACAGATTCTAGAGACTATAACTCTGAGTTTGATAAAGTCCATCAAATAATAGCAATAGATCCAGTAAGTGGAGATCGAGAAATTATATCCGGGCCCAATAACGGAGGGGGTATAGTGCAAGGGTACTTGCGCTATATGGCGATTGATAACCGTGATGGACATATCTATGTTAAAGAGCTTGAATCGGATACGATAATTAGAATTGACCCTATAACGGGAAATAGAACTATTGTGTCTGGTGATTGTACGGGCACAGGAGATGATTTTAACGGCTTAAGTGGACTCTCTGTAGATACCATGAAAGATAGGATACTAGCTATCTCTAGTAGTTCGTTAATCTCAGTAAATTTACAGTCTGGAGACCGAAATACAATTACTTCATTCCCAGATATTGGATCTTTATCATTAGCTACTTATACCACAATAAATAACGAATCTTCAAAAGTCTACATTGTCGACCTTTTTAAAGGCATCGTAGAGTTTGATTTAGAGACAGAAGTAGCGAGAATTGTATCCAGCGATGAAGTGGGTAGTGGACCAGAGCTAAACGAACCTACCCATATTGCGGTCGATAGAAAAAATAATCGACTTTTTGTAGAGGATTATAATGATAGAGCTAATGAAGATGATCCAATTAACGTTGAGCTGTTGGTTGTAGACATAGAAACGGGTAATAGGATCCAGCTCTTGAGTTTATTTGAGCAGGAGTATGAACAGATGGCCCTTACGCCTGCAGTGGATCAGGCTAATGATCTTCTCTATATATCGATGCCCAATCGTGGTGTAGCTATTTTTGATGTCGAAACAAAACAATATTTGATGATATCACAGTAATATCTCAATTAGGTATCGGCCTTGAAAGCCGATACCTAATTGTATGAATTGGCAACTTCACTGCCATGAATCTATTTTAGACAATTGAATAAGTTACTACTTAATAATGGCGGTTGCTACAATAATCACTAGAGATGACTTATTTCTTTGTTTAAGAAGTTTTATACGATGAAGTGTTTAGTGGCTGGCGTATTGATCTCCTTTTTTATTACTCTAATTTTCTTGCCTGAAAACTCTTACGCCATTGGTATTATAAAATCCAGTAGTAAAGCCACATTAGCTGAAGATTTAAAACATCCGAGACACGTTTTCTTACATGGAAATATTGTTACTCCCTCGTTAATATATAATGACATTAAAGTTCCAGAGCATTTAACAGAATTTGGGTTCTTTCACTCTGGGTGGACCATAGATGAAATCAGTGAGGTGTCGCAATTTACAACTTTTGTTGACGTCTATTACAATGAAATAGATATTATGAAGGCTGCAAGGAGCCATGGACTAAAGGTATGGATACAAATAGCTCCGATATTTTTTGATGGTTATCCGACCTATAGGAAGCGAGCTGATTATTTGGAGCGGTGGGAGCTAGCAAAGAAACGATTAGAACCATTTAGTGATATAATTATAGCGTTTGACCCATTAGATGAACCCTTCCATCGATCAAAATTAACTAATCAAACGCTAAAGCTATATCTTGAAGAGATTGCTCAATTAGTAAAAGAAAGCTTTCCTAAAGCAAAAAGAGCAATTACATTTATGAATGAAACAGTTAGGAAGTCAAGCTTCAAAAAAATCATCCCAAAAAAATATAATTTGTTTGCTGTAAATTACTATGTAGGAGAGAGTTTTCAACGACAACTGGTAGAAAAGCTAATGGCCAAAACATCACATTTAGATGTTGAATATTACTTAATACCAAGGGCATTTAAAACATCGAATAGAGCTTTCGGTAGCATTTCAGAATCACAATTAATTAATCAGGCAAAGCAAGCCTACAATTTTGCGATAGCAAACCCCAAGGTTATCGCTATTTATCCTTTTGTTTGGGAAAGTATGTTTGGCGATGGTGAAGAGTACTACCTTGGGGTTGATAACTTAAATCGAGTGCAAGATGAATATCGAAAAATAGGTCATGCGATATCAAATTCCAGATAAACTATTTTTTATCACCCATTATATAAGTGCTGTATATAGATCTGTCATCACCAAGAACCTGAAGAGCAAATAGCTTTTCTTCAAGTGTCTTTACAGACTTCATTCTAAACTTCATTAAATCAGTTGACTCTAAATCAATAACAATAAAATCTGCCTCCTTTCCTTTTTCAAAATTTCCAACTCTTTCATCGATATCCAGTGCTTGTGCAGATCCTAAGGTCGCAAGATAGAAAGCTTTAAGTGGAGAGAGTGTCTTTATACCACTGGCATCTTCAATCGACTTCTGTAGCTGAACTACCTTATAGGCCTCATCCATAGTCTCTAACATCGAGAAACTGGTGCCGGCTCCCACATCAGTTCCCAGGCCGAGGCTAACATTGATTTCTTCAGCTCTATTAAGCGGGAATAATCCGCTCCCCAGAAAAAGATTAGACGTTGGGCAAAAAGCAATAGCGCTGCCGACTGAAGCCATACTTTCCATCTCTTGGTCATCCAGGTATATACCATGAGCAAACACTGAGTGGTCGCGATTTAATCCATATATGTTATAAACATCAAGATAACTATTTGCTTCTGGAAACAATGATTTTACCCAATTAATTTCATCCTTATTTTCGGAAACATGGGTATGCATATACACATCGGGATATTCATCTAGTAACTTAGCTGCCTGCTTAAGCTGTTCTGGAGTACTTGTTGGGGCAAATCTTGGAGTAATGGCATAGCTCAATCGATCCTTATTATGCCAACGTTCGATCAGCTTCTTGCTATCGGAATAGGCACTTTCAGGTGTATCTTGCAGGTATTCTGGCGCATTGCGATCCATCAGCACCTTACCTGCAATTAGTCGCATGTTCTCCCGTTGAGCAACTTCAAAGAGAGCATCTACAGACTCTGGATGAACGGTACCAAAGACAAGTGCTGATGTTGTGCCATTCTTTAGTAACTGACTAATAAAGAACTCTGCAACTTCCTTCGCGTGTTCTTTGTCGGAAAATTTACTTTCAGTTGGAAAGGTGTATTCTTTAAGCCACTCTAATAATTGCTCGCCATGAGCCGCAATCATCCCCGTCTGTGGATAGTGAATATGAGAATCAATAAAACCGGGAAGTATTAACTTGCCGCGATAATCTACAATCTCTGCTTCTTTTTGTTTTTCCGAAATTTGTTGTTCAGAAATTATCCCTGCAATTATTCCATCTTTGACAATTAATCCGCCATCCTCAATATATTCATAAGCTTTATTGGTCTTCGCCGGGTCGGCTGTAAAATGAAGTATGTCACCTTGAAATATAGTTGTCTCTGCATAAACAAAGTTGCTAGAAGCTGAGAGTAATAAAAATAATTTAACTATGTTGGACTTTATACTGCTGCTTAGGGATAAAGTTTCGACCACCATTTCACTCCGTTAAAACAATAAGCAAACCTATATATTTAGCATTTGAAAGATAATGTGACAAATTTATTTCGGTACTCTCTAGAAGAACTGGAATACAAAACAACAAATTAACTTATATATTGAGTAATAACCTGCTTGAAAATACAAAAATTTGATTTGTATATTTTGTATTTGGAAAAAACTTAAGTAATTACATCTAAACTTGTACTTAAATCCAGATTGAAGGCTCTCAATCCATGTTTAAACATCCAGATCACGTAACAGTAGTTGTTACGAAATTAGAGGAAAGTGTCAGTTTTTTTGAATTGCTGGGTTTTGAGCTTCTACTCAAAAATTATCTAACTGGCGAGAAAGCGTCACGGTATCTCCAGGTGGATAATGTAGAAGCAGATCACTTTACGATGGTACTAAAGCAGTCATCTCCGAAATTTGAGATACAGCTACTTCACTACCGAAATCCAGTGGTTAAAACTAATCCATCACTAATTGACTTGGCAAGGCCCGGTTATAACCATCTGTGTTTAAAGGTAGATAATTTGAATGAAGCTTTAGAGTATTTATCGAAGCAAGGAATTAGTACAAGAAGCGGAATATTGGAGTATCAAGATAAAAAATTAGCTTTTCTCTTGGGGCCTGAGAATATAACTGTTGAATTAGCCGAGTGAATTATCCAAGTAAATAGATAGTACTTTTACTTAATAACTTGACATGTAAATCTCTCGAAGAAATGATACTTGCCTAGCTAAAATTTATGTCTCCACATAATTTCGAGATATTGACATGGCAAATGAAATCATCTTTTATACGAATCCTCAGTCGAGAGGCTGTATTGTTCGATGGATGTTAGAGGAGATATCAGTACCCTATCAAACCAAAGTACTTGAATATGGCGAAGACATGAAATCGCAAGAGTATCTTGCTTTGAATCCCATGGGGAAAGTTCCAACACTAGTGCACGACAACAAAATAATAACTGAAGCAGCAGCAATATGTGTCTACTTGGCAGATGTATTTTCCGATTCAGGTTTGTCTCCGATAAATAACGAAGAGCGTGCCAATTATTACCGATGGATGTTTTATTCGGCTGGACCTCTGGAGTCCGCCATTGTGAATAAATATATCTTTGATGAAGATGTGGCTAAAGATAAACAGAAAATGTTGGGTTACGGTAATTATAAATTGGCACTAGATACGCTTTCTAGTGCAATTAAATCAAACCCGTATATTGTTGGAGAACGTTTTACAGCAGCAGATGTATATATTGGTGCACAGCTGGGGTGGGGGTTACAGTTTGGAACTATAGATAAGCGTGAAGAGTATCAGGAGTATGTAACTCGTTTATCTCAGCGTAAAGCATTTCAACGAGCTCATGAACTTGATGCAGCTTTGGAAAAAGACATGAATATAAGTCCCGCTTAAATTTAAGTATAGTTTGAACTAAAAGGTCAGAAATTATACTTCTGACCTTTCTAATTTATCCCAAATACTAGTTTTCAACTAAAAATTCCGCTTTTTATTTGCCGAACAGCTCTGTTGAATCGAAAACGATCATTTCTGTCTATAGAAGTATTTTCATCCATCATATGCTCATAATCACTTTCAACTACTTTGAGATAATCTAGTGCTTCATCTTTATCCCCCTTCATTGCAATAAGATATGAGCGAGACAAGCACATTCTTAATTTGTGAGCATCTGTTAGATGTTCTTTAGGATGATTATCGTGGAGCTTCAAGCATTCCTCTAGGCTAGCTTCGGTGAATGGGTCGTATTCAGCTACTTCCTTAGGAATTGGTTTTTTACACTTATAGATTGAACTTGAGAATACTTGCCCATACCAGTCGAAATAATCTTCAAGATATCCCATGGTTACTTTAATCCATGGTAAACGATCAAAGAAAAAATCTTGATTAATGAAAAATGATTCGCCCTCAATAAGCTTTGGCATAAACTCTGCTGAAACATGTTTATTTAGGTCCTGAGTTTTACATACATCAATAAAACAAATTTCAATTGGATTATCAGGCCAGGAAAACTCATTAAAATCACCGATATTTAGTTCAATCAATGATTGAAATGGAGAAATACTATTTTCTAGTATTGGAACAAAAGATTCACCAAACTTATAGGTTAGTGAGTCACACTCCCAAACACGATCCGAACCATTTGCAGGTTTAGGTAGAAAACCCAATTCATAACTACTAATAGGTTTACTATCCAATATATTTGAGTTTCTGTTGTTTGAAAAATCTGAGTTACTCATCAACCCATGTGCGAGAGAAACCACAGATGCTCCCATAAAGCTTCCGGCATCAACAATATACCCTTTTTGCTGAAAGTTTTTTGACGCCAATGAATAGAGTAATTTACGTTCCGCAATCGAAACCATCCCTGGTGTCTCAAATACGCTCTGGGGGACTTCAGTTTTAGAGAATGAAATTTCTGGGTGTACATAACAACCCCTTGCAATTTCCGCATCATCAATTTCGTACATTATTTTGCTCCGGAAATAATTGATTACTTAGCGTAAGCTACACAAAAAACAACATTTGTCTTCATTTCATCCAGTGTAATATCAGGAATTTCTTCTCTTACCCTGGTCTCTATTTCCGGAGTTAAACGCTCTAAAACATTACTATGGGAAGGCTGTAGTTCCCAGGTTTCGATATTAAAATACTTACGTGTTAATGCGCGTAATTCATCGATTCGAATGCGATTTAGATGTGTGTGTAAATAGTGGTCATGTGGCAAATGGCGGACAATATTAATATGGTTCCAATCACAAAACTTAAGATGATCTGGATTCCCTTCATCCAAAACTGATGGATTATGAGGAGGCATATGGTGCCCACTCCAGCCATAAAAGTTGTGATGCAGAAATATAATTTTCCCTCCTTTGGTTAACAGCCCCGCAATATCCTCGAATACACCCTCAATTTCCAATAGGTGCTCAGTGACATTGTGAAGGCAAACCGTATCAAAGGTCTTTATACCGACGAGATCGCGGGTAGAGCACTGGCGTAGATCAATATCCGGGATCAAATCCATGATGTCCTGGCCGGACATTGGAGCGTTAACCCACTTTCTTATCCTTTTATTGCGAACCCTCCTGGAGTCTAAAGACATTGCTGGGTCTACACCGGTATAACTGTTTGCTCCAGCACAGAGGTAGCCCATGGCATAGCCGCCAAAACCACAACCGACATCTAAAACATTGCACCCTTGTACATATTTATGTAATTTTCTTGGCCATGAGCAGTAGCCGAGTTCAACGGCACTAGTGATGAGATCCGAATCAAAATTCTTCAGTGCGTGGCGTATATTAGTGCAGTTGTGGAAAAATGCGATTTTAGCCTGTAATTCATGATTGTCCCAATCTTCTAAAGGTTCTATTTTCTTCAGTTGTTTTGCTGCCTTTGAGCGGGAAAGTTTTGAAAATGCAGGGTGAGAACGGGAAGTGTCTAAAATTTCAATCGCTTCCCTGGCGTTATTTTCGATTCGTATCAGTTTGACTTGGTCAAAGACTTTCAGAGCTCGTTTATGTTCTGGGTTGCACTTGATTGCTATTTTAATATCTTTTTCAGCTTGATCTATGTCTCCTTTAGCTATATTTAGCATAGCGGAGATTATTCTCATGCCTACATGGTGTGGATGTCTTGAGATGAAGGTCAGCGCATACTTATCACAATTTAGAATCGAACCATTTTTTGATTCGGCATAGCACAGAAAATAAGTAGCCGGATGAAAAGGGTTGAGATCGGCAATTGGACGCAATAACTCTCTCGCCAGGTCTATTTCTCCAGCTAATGCAGCTTGCTTCCCTTGTTCAAAGTTATCCAGCTGATTGATTTCTAAAGTAGACATTTAATTTTCCAAGTAATGGTAACCAGGTTTTTTGGCGTGGATATTGACTTGCATGCTGCAAATAGGTGCAGTTGCGCTCGATTTAAATCAAATATAATAAGATTGCTTATTATTGAGTACATGCTCGCAGCTAGCACTGATTTTCTTAAGCTATGAAAATATTCATAAATGTGAAAGTTGGAGCTGTCAAATAATAAATTTATTTTCTCTGAGAAAACTATTCAAGGTGCAATCTATAAAAGTTGGCGCGGATGCTAACTCGTATAATCGGTAAAGCTGGAAAGCCTGTGTTATAAATTGGATTTTGTAAGATTCACGTTATCCAATTAAGCAGCAGACGATAACACCTCAATCCTGAATAAATTGATCTGCCAACGGCCTGGTTGGCAAAACTTGTGGAGGTGGCTCTTTGAAACTGATAATAGTCGGTGGCGATGGCTTTTGTGGATGGCCAACCTCATTACATCTGAGTAATTTAGGTCATGAAATTATTATTATTGACAATTTTTCTAGAAGAAAAATTGATAGTGAGCTCAATGTAGAATCATTGACACCGATTCGAGAACTGAAAGAGCGTATTGATACCTGGTTTGAATTAACGGGAAAGGCTATTCGCTTTGTCGAGTTGGATGTTTCCCAGAAATTTAACGATCTTGTAAATCTCCTAGAGGAGGAAAAGCCAGATAGTATAGTTCATTTTGGTGAGCAGCGCGCTGCGCCCTATTCGATGAAAAGCAGCGCTACTAAAAATTATACGATCGCTAATAATATTTGTGGTACTCATAATATTCTCAATGCGATTGTAGAGACGCAGCTTGATATTCACTTGGTTCACCTCGGTACAATGGGAGTGTATGGTTACGGCCATGAGGAGCCCATACCAATACCTGAAGGTTACTTGGATGTAAAAATAGAGACAGTTGATAATCGTCAAATTTCAGACTCCATCGTTTACCCGCCTAATCCCGGCTCCATTTACCATATGACCAAGACGATGGATTCGCAGATGTTCCAGTATTATGCGAAAAATGACAGGCTTCGTATTACCGATCTTCACCAGGGGATTGTTTGGGGAACGCAGACTGAACTCTCTAGTCTGGATGAGCGTCTGATAAATCGTTTTGATTATGACGGGGACTACGGCACAGTCCTAAATAGATTTCTAATGCAAGCGACTGTCGGTTTCCCACTGACTGTTCATGGCACAGGTGGTCAAACTCGTGCATTTATCCATATCTCTGATACTTGCAAATGTATTGAGCGGGCACTTTTACATCCACCGGAACTCGGTGAACGGCCACTGATTCTCAATCAGATGGCGGAAACGCAAACACTTTCCGATCTTGCACAATTAGTTCAATCACTGACAGACTGTGAAATAAGTTATCTGCCAAACCCTAGGAAGGAGGCAGAGAGAAATGATCTCAATGTAAAAAATGATTTACTTCGTTCATTTGGATGGCAGCCGATTCTTATTAAAGATAGCCTTCTGCAAGAAATTACAGATATAACAATGCAATATCAAGATCGGGCTGATCATACAAAAATACCTTGCGTTTCCTATTGGACACAAGGTAATAAACTAGCCGATATTTCCTATCGGGAAAAAACTAGTGAAGTTACAGAAACCATTTCTTAGTGGGTAGCTTTAGCTATGTCTACGCGAATCCTTATTACTGGTGGATGTGGATTTATAGGTTCAAATTTAGTCAAATATCTCAATGCTTTGAGTTTATATGACGAAATTTTAGTTTTAGATAATGAGGTCACTGGCACTACTGCAGCATTAGCCGGAATACCTCATCAATTTATCAGAGGAGATGTTAGAAATCAGCGGGATGTAGATGAGGCAGTAAAGCATGCTGATGCTGTTATACACTTAGCTGCAGATACACGTGTTATTAATTCAATAAATAATCCAGTCTATAACTTTGAAGTAAATGTACAAGGGACAGTCAATCTTCTGGAAGCGATGCGAAGGTATGAGGTTAAACATCTCATTAATGCTTCTACAGGTGGGGCGATCATTGGAGAAGCTGATCCACCAGTACACGAATTAATGCCAGTGAATCCCGCATCGGCTTATGGTGCGTCTAAGGCTGCAGCAGAGGCCTACTGTTCTGCATATTCTCAAAGTTATGGATTATCAATAACTTCTTTACGATTCTCTAATGTTTATGGTCCGCTTTCCTTTCACAAAGGAAGTGTGATAACAGCCTTTATTAAAAATATTCTGAAAGGACAGGTCTGTGATGTCTACGGAGATGGCTATCAGACTAGAGACTTTATTTTTGTAGGCGATCTCTGCCAGGGAATAATTAGGGCTCTGGAAAAGAGAGAAAATGGGGTATTTCAGCTGGGTAGCGGCCAGCCGACGTCAATTAACGAAGTAATTAGTTTACTAAGGGATGTCTCGGGCTGCCATGAAGATCTTGAAATAGCTAACCACCCTTTCAGGGCAGGTGAAGTGCGCCATAACTATACGGATATTACTAAAGCAAAACAGTACTTGGGCTTTAGGCCGGAGGTATCATTAAGGGACGGTATTCAAATTACATGGGATTACTTTGTCAATAAGGAGGATGTTCTGAAGCCTAGCCTCTCGCAGAGGGCCCTACAGAATGCAGATTGACAAATTTTCAGTAGAATCATTCCCTGATTTAAATGCTTATGCAGGTTTTGAGTCGGACCAGAAGCTCAGAGTTTGTATAGCCACAGAAGAAATCCTAGGTCCGGTGAGAAATGGAGGGATTGCTTCAACCTACTATCACCTAGCGAAAGGACTGGCAGCACATGGGCATGAAGTACATGTGCTCTACTTAAAAGGTGAAACAGTTGAGAATGAAACACCTGAGTATTGGGTTGAGGAATATTCCAATTTTGGTGTTTCACTGCACTATTTGGTGCACACGGATGAAACAATAATTGGCCCCTCACAGGGTTGGCAGCGACGATATAGTGCGGCATACCGCTGGTTAATTGAACAGAGACGTTTTGATGTTATCCACACTTCCGAATGGCGAGGTGGATTAATTTATGCGTTGATGGTTAAGAAGTTGGGATTGGCGTTTAAAGATACATTATTTATTGTAAAGACATCGTCCCCGCACCTCTGGAATCGCCATTATCAAATGCAGCCATTGGTAAAAAGGGAGCTGTTACCAGCGAGTTTTGCTGAGCAGAAATGTGTTGAATTTGCCGATATGGTAATTGGTGGTAGCGCACATCTACTTTGCTTTATGCGCTATGTCGGCTATAAGCTGCCAACATCAACTTATGTTCAGCCAAATATTCTCGATTTTTCTGAAGTTCCCGTTGATGATAAACGCATTAATCGACAGCCTGGTGATGTAGTTCGCACTAACGAATTGACCTTCTTTGGTCGTTTGGAAATGCGGAAGGGATTGGAGCTCTTTTGTACCGCTCTGGATTTACTTGAGCGGACGGGGACTTGTCCTACCAGAGTTAATTTCCTAGGTAAATATGGTGAAGCCTTACCTAATCAAAACAATGAGAAGGTTGCGGACTATATTGAGCGAAAAGCATCTACTTGGAGTTTTGAAGTCAATTGCATCACAGATTATAACCAGCCGGAAGCTCTCTCGTTTTTATGTTCCAGGGATATGATAGCGGTAATGCCCTCCCTGATTGAAAACTCCACCATGGCAGTATATGAAACACTAGAGAATAATATTCCTTTTATTGCAACGCGAGTAGGGGGAACTCCAGAGCTTATCGCAAAAGAAGACCATGAAAGTTGTCTTATCGCACCCTACGCATTTGAGCTTGCGAAAAGGCTAGCAGAGGTACTGAAGAATGGGCATAAGATTGCGCATTCCAGTTTTGATAACAATTATAACCTTCAAGTTTGGTATGGTTTTCATGCCTACTTAGCAGATCTTTTTAAGCAGTATAGTGGCGCTGAAGCGATCACCAAGATTACAGGCTCTCCCACCTTAACAGCTTCTAATGAGATGGAGCTACCGACCCTAGAAGTGGTTGTTCTATTGCGGGATACTGAGAGTGTTATGGAGTTTTCTGAGGCACTTTTAGTTGATAGACCCGACTCCATCAAATTTTTATTAATTGATCCCTATCTTGAAAATATTGCTGAGAGAGCTTCTAACTTTCTATTGGAAGCCGGTCTCGATTGTAGTTTGGTGGATTTTATTGGATTTCCAGCAGGGATTGCACTGGCAAAAAGTCTTTCTGAAAGTACTCTAGATGCTTGCATTCTCTGTGATGGTACATCCTCTCGATTAGGTGGAAAATTTTGTGGTGAGTTACGCAAAACTCTTCAAATAAATCATGAATTCATAATCACTAGCTTTTTATCTCTACCTGAAAACAAGGTGGTAATGCCGATAGGTGGAGATATCGTCTCTGAGATCAGCTTTGGAAATGCAATAGGCACAAATATTATTTGTATCCCAAAACTGGTATCAAGCAAGGTGGGGTCAATACTCCCTTATGATATTCGCTACGGTTTGGTACAAGAATATATTTTAAGGGCGAACAAAGAATTTGGGTTTGAATTGATGGTTATTCCTGAGTGCCATCTTCGTAGTGATTACTATTTAGAGGAATTGGAAGAATCTCGAAATAACGCTAACTCTGTCTACCTTCGCTCAATGTCGTTGATTGAAAATGATAATATTGCCTATCGTAAACTAGCCCTTCTTCCTTCAGCTCAGCCTATTGGAGCTAAATTAAGACCAGCACTTTATCGGGATAAGAATCGTTTGGATGAGGAACCTGTGTGGCTTTTACATGCCGACCGGCCTCGTAAAATGAAAAATCGTAATCCGAGGGTAGTTGTTGGTTTGGACGAGAGAAATTCCCATTTGCTCTGTGTAGCCAAAGGTCCGGGAAATAGGCAATTAATTGTTAATGGCGAGCCCCAATCAATTTCTTTGGAGCTACAAGATAATGAACTTACTTTACATAGATTCCCAATTCCAGATAAATGGGAAGAAGGTGAAAAATTTAATATTAAGTTTCTGTTAGAAGATCAAGAAATTACTTACACCCGTTTTATACGGGTTATAAAACTATCTAAAAATGTATTTGCAGCTATCTCTGGAAGTCCAATACTTAATGAGGTAGCTGTTGAGGAGATATTTAACCAAAAATATACCTGGAGTTTCTTCTCTAAAACAGAAAATAACACACCTGAAAACATTCAAGGGATAGATACCGAAGATACCACTTTATATGGGCAAGATCACGCAGAGGTAGGAGAGTTTGTAGACAAGGATTATACAGTAGAAGGTAAGGATGAGCCTGAACATGATATTTCAAAAATTATCCATGAGCAGGGAAAAATCAATGAAACTGAATTTAAACCCAAGTTTAGTTTTCAGGCTGTGATTCAAAAATCAGGTACTACCTTGCAACGTATATTTAAGGGATATACTGGCTCACCTATTAAGGGGTCAATTCCACCACGAGAGCTTTTTGCACTCGATCCACGGGTTCTTGAGGGATGGGCATGGGATAGAAGCAATATAGCTAAAAATTTAGTGATTGTCTTAGAGGTAAACGGAAACATTGTAGCTGAAGCCACGGCGAATCGTTATGTGGAACGTTTCGGTACTCGAAACCCGAAACTAGCTTGGTATGGATTCCGGTTCTCATTAACACCTGAAATAAAGCAGGAAAACTCAGAGATTACCGTACGTGTTAAGGAAAATGGACTTGTCTTACGAAATGGTCGATTGCGTTATCTTAAACAAATGCTAGTTGCGATCTAAGGTGGCTTGAATAATGAAAGAGCTTCACGAGGATTTACGCCTTGAAGCTGTTCAGAAACCTAAACGTATATGCATCCTAACGGAGGATATGTTTGGTCCAATAAAAAATGGTGGCATTGGAACGGCTTACTTTCATTTGGCTGTTTTTCTACAGAGATCTGGTCACAAAGTCACCATCTGTTTCGTTAATGGTCTAGCAAAAAATCCTGTGAAAATGAAAATCACAAAAAATTTTTTTGCAAAACTTAATGTTGAATTTCATGGTGTTGCACCGCAGGCACTAGCTAAAACGACAATGGCTCGCACTATGGCAATGCCCTATGCAGCCTATGAGTGGCTCAAGAGAAATGATCGCTTTGATATTGTCCATGTTTCAGAATGGCGTGGAATGGGTTATATAGCATTACTTGCCAAGAGTCTTGGTATTGCATTCCAAGATATACATTTTGCTGTTAAAGGTTCTTCCCCAACACTCTGGTCTGCCGAAGGTAATCAACAATTCCTTAAAGAGGAACGGCAATTGGGGTGGGTATTTATGGAGCGTAGAAGTGCTGAGATGGCAGATACTCTGATCTGTGGGAGTCAGCATTTAGTCTGCTGGATGAAAAATAATAAATACCGCCTGCCTGAGCGCAGTTACTATTGGCCAAATGTATTTTTGGACGATCTATTACCTGATAATGAAGCCATAAAAAATAGTAACTTAGAGACAAAAGAATGGGTGTTTTTCGGGCGTCTTGAACCTCGTAAGGGGATTATTCTTTTTGTGAATGCATTAAACACTCTTGCTAAAAGAGGGGTTAGATTACCATCGATTACTTTTTTGGGAGGACACTCTTATCGATTTGATGCGCGAAAATTCATAGAGGAAAACCAGAAGCATTGGAGTACAGAAGTCTCATTTATAAGTGATTGTAATGCTATACAGGCTGTAGAGTATTTGAGTGGAGAAGGACGTTTGGCTGTGATCCCAGCTTTGTTAGAGAATTCCCCGATTTCTGTCTACGAATGCCTTGCAACTAAAGTACCATTTATTGCTGCTGATACTGGTGGTACTCGAGAGTTACTTGATGACGAAAATGGAAAAAAAATCCTCTTTAAGCCAAATCATATTGCTTTAGCGAGAAAGTTAGAATTACATGCAAAGAAACTGCCTGCGCCGGGTATAAAACACCAGAGGCTTAAGAAGTCGTTAGATGTATGGAATAAATGGCATGGCCAAGAGCATTCAATTATTAAAAACGCCCGATCTTCCAATAGACATGATCCCTTGGTTTCTATATGCGTAACTCATTTTGAGCGTCCAGACTTTCTCTATCAAGCGTTAAAAAGCATTAAAGATCAGACTTATAAGAACATAGAAGTTATTGTGGTTGATGATGGTAGCCATTCACAAGAAGCGCTACACGCGCTGGAAATTATAGAAAGTCACTATCAGAAGAATGGATGGCAGTTTGTATACCAGGAAAACCGATATGTAGGGGCTGCTAGAAATACTGCAGCACAAAATGCAAGTGGAGATTATCTACTTTTTTTTGACGATGACAATGTCATGATGCCGGAAATGGTAGATAAGTTGGTAAGCGCGGCAACTTTTGCAGATATTGATTGCCTGACTTGTAGCTCTATCCGATTCAGCGGCAAGGGGGCACCTAATACTCCAGAAGGTAAGCTCGGAACTCAAATTCGTTTTATGGGGCCAGCTAGAGCTTGGGCAACGAAAGTAAATATAGTCGGTGATGCGACGTGTCTGATAAAAGCTTCTAAGTTTAGAGATCACGGAGGTTATACAGAGAGATATAGAACAGGTAAGGATGATATTGAATTCTATAGCAAGCTAATTTTAGCAAAGGAAAATGTATCCTATTATCCTGATCCTTTATATTACTATCGCACCGGTGACAACTCTATGAAATCCAGAAATCACCTTCAAGAAGAAGGGGATTTCAGGCAAATAAGTCCTTACCTTGAAGGGCTCGACTCGGAAGAGAAAAGCCTTCTACTACTAAGAAAACAGCAAAAAGATGCCAAAAAAAATAAAGGGGAAAAATATAAGCCAGGGTTTTTAAAGCGAACGATTCGAAAGCTGCGTAAATTCGCTAGGGTGAAAGTTTGAAAGTAGTTAAGTACATTGAAAGTGCTAGTGAAACACGCTTCCCCCTTATTTGTATCTTCCGTGATGAATTGGATATTCTCCCGGCTTTTCTCGACCACTACCGGTCTTTAGGTGTGACATGTTTCCACCTGGTGGATACGGGAAGTAGCGATAACTCGGTAAGCTATCTACTGAAGCAGAATGATGTCCAGCTATACGAAGTTGATTGTGGCTACCCCCAGGCAAACGCAGGTGTAGATTGGGTTAACAGAGTTGCCCGGGACTACTGTCAGGGAAAATGGACTCTTGTGGTAGATGCTGATGAATTTCTCTGGTTACCTGAAATTTTAGGTAAAGCTTCACTGAAGGTTACGACTCAACTTATGCAGAGTGAATTAGCTTTTGCTCTATATACTCCACTAATAGATTTCTTTAGTGACAACCTTCAAGGGAATGCATATGACATAAGAAATCTTTCTGAGTTAATGGAATCAACGCCTAACTATGTATCTTATAAAAACTTTAAGAAAAAAAGCATATTAGCTTTTCCTTTTTTTGAAATTCGCTCCAAAGCCAGAGCGCAAATATCTGGCATTTCTGATTATTTTGTTAAATCTTATAAAATTCCGTTGGTTTATTGGCGGACGGGTTTTCAATATTTACGTTCAACCCACTCATGTACGCCGGTTCCTCTCAGTAAAAATTGCGCTCATCTTCTCCATTTCAAATTCCGGTCCGGCTTTCAGCAAAGGCTTAGTCGGGAATTGCAGAACCCTGACCGGATGAATGCTGATGTATATCGCATTTCCAAGGCCATCATTAAAAATCAGATAACTATCCCGCAATACACATCGGATCTGCGCAAGATAGATGGATTCGGGGAAAGCGATTGGCTAACAAAGATGGATTTTGATACTGATTGGCAGAATGAAAATAAGTCCAAAAGCCACTATTTCGAACTGCTCACACAGCAAAAGATAGCCTCGGAGAGCTTTCTCGCCGATAACTTAAACCGTATAACCAAGTCTTTTAGTTGGCGACTGAGCCGGCCTTTACGCAGATTTCTGTTTCATCGGGGCATATTGCGACACGATCACTATCCAGAAAGGCTCGACCAGGATCATCCATTAGTGGATCAGACGATTGCCATCTATGAGTCATTTTGGTGGCTGGTTACGGGAATCTTTAGACTGCCTGTCGCAATCTATCGCGCCATTCTCTGGCATAAGCTGGGAGGACGTCGCCGGACCAGGTAGGGCTTTATACAAAAAAGGCCGGGGAGGTTTGTCCCCGGCCTTTTGTTTGCATCTCAGTTTGTGCCTGAGGTTAGTGTACCCAGTGGTGTCGTTCCATCTTCTCCTGTACCGCTTCCGCCGTAGGAGCGGGCATAGCACTGATAGGCAGGCGTTCGTGGAAGAATGCCAAGCGTTCGCCAGCCCCTACTTCGTTCATGGTTTCCGCCTCAAACACACGGCCATTAATTACCGTGTAGGTAATGTTCTCTGACAGGCGCAGGTTATCCAAGGGGTTGCCGTCAACCACGATCAGGTCAGCCAGCTTACCAGCCTCAATGCTGCCGATATCACCGTCCATACCCAGGTAGCGGGCACCATCGATGGTACCGGCGCGGAAGGCTTCCCAGGGAGTAAAGCCGCCCTGCTCCATCATCCACATTTCCCAGTGGGCTCCAAGCCCTTCGCGCTGGCCGTGGGCGCCGATATGTACGGTGACACCTTCGTCGCGCAGCTGCTTGGCCTGACGGGCCACATTAAAGTGGTTGTAGTGGGCATCCGGCGCAGTGGGGCGACGGATAGAGCGGGGGTTAACGATAAAATCGGGGGTAAAGCGGGTCAGGCGCTCGTTCTTCCATACCTCGGTGCGGTCATACCAGTACTCTTCACCCCATAGACCGCCGTAGGCCACGACGAAGGTCGGTGTATAACCCACTTGGGTTTGGCTCCACAGTTGCTCCACATCGCCGTAGACATTGGCGATCGGCAGTGAGTGTTCGATACCGGTGTGCCCGTCCACAATCATGTTCATATTGTGCTGGTACTTACCGCCGCCCTCGGGTACTACCATAATGCCGGCTTCGCGGGCTGCCTGTAGCACTTGCTGGCGCTGGTCGCGGCGGGGCTGGTTGTAGCTCTTCACCGAGATGGCCCCCATTTCCTTGAGGCGGTTCACGTGGAACTGAGCGTCCTCCAGGGAGTTGATCTTGGCTTTGTAGCCTGGACCTTTGGCGCCATAGAGGATGGTGCCGGTGGAGAAAATACGCGGCCCAGTAATCAGGCCGGCCTTTTGCATTTCAGCGGCGGAGAAGATCTCGCTGCTGTCATTGGAGGGGTCGTGAATAGTAGTCACTCCAAATGCCAGGCTGGAGAACAGGTTCCAGTTCTGCTGCGGGATAATTTCTTCGCGACCCTGAGCACCGTGGGCATGAGCGTCAATAAGCCCCGGTAAAACGGTTTTGCCGGTGATATCGATACGCTTCGCTTCGGTGGGAATCTCCACTTCCGCTGCGGGTCCCACGGCGACAATGCGGTTGCCCCGGAACAGAACCACACCATTGTCGATAATTTCACGGGTGTTTTCCGCATCGCGCATAGTGACAACCTTGCCGCCGGTGAGGGCAACGAGACCTGCACGATTGTCGAAGGACTGTTCAAAGCTGAGGTCGATGCCTTCAGAAACTGGCTCTGGCAGTTCCTCCGGAGCACCGGCGACAAATTCGAAGGCGTCCTTCAGTTCACGCTCGAACAGTTTGGGGCCGTGTGCCCAGCCCAAAGTATTGCTATCGGCAGACCAATGCAGGTTTTCACCGGCGCGCTTGGATACCTGGGTGACTTTGACTGCTTTGCTATCGGGGCCGATAACCTCGGATTTGCCAGTATGCATAAAGGGCGCGACAAAGGCTTTGAAGTCCTGGGTGAAGGCAACCCACTTGCCGTCTGGAGACAGGCGGAAGGAAGTAATCTCAGCGCCGTGCAGGTGCTCGCGCTCATCTTTGCCTTCCAGGTTGGTGCTCTTCAGCACGCGCTTTCCGCCGTCTGCGTTTTGGTACTCGGAGAAGTAGATACGATCTTCGCTGGCGCCGAAATGAGGCTCATAGCCAGACTTCACGACCCGGCGCTGCCAGTCGCCGTCGGCGTCTGCCAGGTAAATGCCCGGTTCCAGGGAGTACTCGGGGCTGAGCAGATAGCCGCCGGTAAAGCGGCGGTAGGCTACTGTGTCACCGCTTGGAGAAAAGCTTGGCTCAACGTATAGGCCCGGCTGCTTGGTGATGTTTTTACCGCGACCGTTGCGAGCGGAAACTACCCTCACATGGCCCAGGTTTTGGTCGTCCCAAGAGACATAGGTGATCTCGCGACCATCGCGGGACCAGCTGGGATAGAACTCAAAGTAGTCGTCCTGGCGGGTCAGACGACGGCGCTCACCACTGGCGATATCCTGAATATAAATCTTGCCCAATGCCTGGAAAGCGACCTGTTTGCCGTTGGGGGATTTCTGCGCCCAGCGAATCATCTTCACATCGAAGGTTTCCGGCGCTACGTCTACCGGGAAGCGCACCGCATCCGCTACCTGTTTCTCAACTTTCACATGGGCCGCAATCGGTGCGACGCTGTCGCCGTTGATGGAGATGCGCAGGAATTTACCGCCAGTCCAAACGACCAATGACTCGCCATCGGGCATCCAGTCGTATTGAACGTAGTTGCCATGAGGGCCAAAGATTTCCTGCAGGTCGCGTTCGAGGCCGGAGTAAACCGGTGTTTCCAGTCCTGTATCCAAATCTTTCAGGAACAGGGAGGTCTGGTTGTCCTGGCGGCGAATAAAGGCCAGTTTACTGCCATCCGGGGAGGGTACAGGTGCTACTGCGCCACCGGGACCGGAGACAAAGGTCTCCTCTTCACCATCCTGGAGGTCATAGCGGTTGATGGCAAAAATTTCCTGGGTGGAGTTTTTGTTGTACTTCCACACGGTGCCGGGGGTGGTATCGATGGAGTAATAGACATAGCGTCCATCTGGGGAGAAAGCTGGATCGGCAATATTTTTCTGGGCGATATCGCCACCGATGCGCTCTTTCAGTTGGCGACCTTCACCCCCACCGTAGTGATACATCCAGATTTCACCGGCGGGGATACTGCGGCCAGACATAAAGCCTTTACGCGCTACCAGGTACTGGCCATCGGGGCTCCAGTTGGGCGAGTGCAGCAAGTTTTCCTTCTCTGTCGTGAGCTGGCGAAGGTTGTCGCCATTGCGATCCATCAACCAAATGTTGTCGGCGCCGTCACGGTCGCTGATAAACACGATGGTCTTGCCATCCGGGCTGAAGCGCGGCTGCATATTCCAGGCGATTTCATTGGTCAGGGCTACCGCCTCGCCGCCTGCTACCGGCACTGTGTAGATATCGCCGAGCATATCGAACAGGATGGTTTTGCCATCTGGGCTGATATCCAGGTTGCTCCAGGTGGTCTCGCGGGTGTCCAACTGGATCGGTTTGAATTCGTAGGGTGGCTTGTTGATATCCCAGGATTGGGCTTCCGCCTTTTCTACTTCCTTTTCTTTGGTAGCTTCGAGAGCGCTTTCGGCTTCTGCCGCAGCACCCATCGGCAGGGTCAGTGCCAGGACAGCCAGAGCCAACAAATGGTGGCGCGGCTTGTTCTGCTTGGTGGTGTTCATTGAAATATCCCTCCGCCCGATTCTGTGTTTGGCGGCTATATTTGTTTTGTTGGGTTGAGTAACCGGTTGATTTCACAGGGGGTAAATTACCGGGATCAAAGCGGCGCAGCAATCTTAATGCGTTGAATACCAGGGCCCCGGGGCGAACTGTTGTTCGCTTGAGTAAACCGGGTCTAGTGGCCACAATGCACTCAAATTTTGTAGACGATTGGAATATCGACCCGTTATGACTATCGATGTTGTGATTTTGGCCGCTGGAAAAGGCACCCGCATGCACTCTGACCTACCTAAAGTGCTGCATCCTATTGGCGGTATTCCCATGCTTGAGCGGGTAATTGATACCGCCATGTTGTTGGGAGAGGTACAGATTACCGTGGTAATCGGGCATGGCGCAGACCTGATACGTGACCGCTTTGCTGATCGTGGTGTCAGGTTTGTGGAGCAGGAACAGCAATTGGGTACCGGGCATGCCGTGGCCCAGGCGGTGCCCTATTTCCGCGAAGGAGCCACCGTTTTGGTGCTCTATGGTGATGTGCCTCTGGTCAGGGCCGGCAGTTTGCAATCACTGCTATCGGCAGCGGATCACGGACCTGCCCTGCTGTCAGTTGAAATGGCCAATCCCGCCGGTTACGGGCGTATTGTGAGGGATAACAGCGGCTGTGTGCAGTCGATCGTTGAGGAAAAGGATGCCGATGCGGATACCCTGGCTATCCGTGAGGTCAATACCGGCATTTTGGCGACTCCTGGAGCACTGTTGGCTCGCTGGTTACCGGAGTTGTCCTGTGACAATGCTCAAGGTGAATACTACCTGACCGATATTATCGGTCGTTCGGTCAGTGAGGGGATTCCTGTAACGGGAGTAATTGCCAGTGATCCGCTGGAAGTGGCGGGAGTAAATAGCCGTGCGCAGCAGGCACAGATGGAGCGCGCTTTGCAGCATAACCATGCGACCAGTCTTATGAATGCGGGGGTGACTTTATTGGACCCCATGCGTATAGATGTTCGCGGCAGCCTGGAGTGCGATACCGATGTCTCTATCGATATTAACTGCATTTTCGAAGGGACAGTTTCACTGGGTAAGGGGGTACAAATTGGACCTAATTGCCTGCTAAAAAACTGTCGCCTGGCAGATGGCACCAAGGTAGAGGCCAATTCCATTATCGAAGGCGCTGAGATTGGTGAGGCTTGCACTATTGGTCCCTTTGCACGTTTGCGTCCGGGCACAGAGCTGGCCACTGGTGCCAAGGTGGGTAACTTTGTCGAAACCAAAAAAGCCAAAATTGGTGAGGGCAGTAAGGTTAATCATCTCTCTTATGTCGGTGATGCCCTGGTGGGCGAAGCGGTCAATATCGGTGCTGGCACCATTACCTGTAATTACGACGGTGTGAACAAGTCCCTGACCGAGATCGGCGACAATGCCTTTATAGGTTCTAACACAGCTCTGGTAGCCCCGGTAACTGTGGGCGCCGGAGCCACAGTGGGTGCTGGCTCCACCATTACCCAGGCTGTGGGGAGCAAAGAGTTGGCGGTAGCGCGTAGCAAGCAGCGCAATATTAACGGCTGGCAGCGTCCGACCAAGAAAAGCTAAATAACCCTTACCGTAATTGGGTTGCCCTTCGGAAACTATAATTCCGGCGGGCATTCCCTCTCTACAACTGTTGATAGCCACCCTATCCATTAAACTTGCGCTTCGGGAACAAAAGGAATGGCCCGATGCACAAGCCCAGATTACAGCTGCTTGCCAGTTTTGATATTGCTTCGCTGCAATATTTGGATGAACAGGGACAGACGACCCAAGCCCTACCGGAATTTGCCACCCCGGATACCCTGATTGCTTACTACCGCCAGATGACGTTGGCTCGTATGGTGGATGATCGCGCGGTAAAAATGCAGCGTACCGGTCAACTTGGCACCTATCCCTCCAGCCTCGGCCAGGAAGCTATTGGTGTTGGTCTCGCAGCCGCCATGGCCAAAGAGGATATCTACTGCCCCAATTACCGAGAGACAGGTGCTCTTCTGGAGCGAGGCGTCACTATCGAGGAGATCTACGCAATCTGGGGGGGCGATGAGCGGGGGCAGAACTTTCGCCATAGCCGCGAAGACTTGCCCTTGAGTGTGCCTATAGCCACCCAGATGCTGCACGGTGCCGGTGTAGCCTTTGCCCTGAAATATAAACATGAGCATTTCGGTGAACCCATGCGCGTCGCTGTCTCGACCGGGGGCGATGGATCTACTTCGCGGGGAGACTTTTACGAGGCGATAAACCTGGCTGGGGATTGGCACCTGCCTTTGGTGATCGTTATCAACAACAATCAATGGGCTATTTCCCTACCGCGAGATGAGCAAACTGCCTGTAAGACCTTGGCACAGAAGGCTATTGCCGCCGGAATACCCGGCTTGCAGGTAGACGGCAACGATGTGATTGCCGTTCGTGAGGCGGTGGGTGATGCCGTGGAGCGGGCGCGCAGTGGTGCTGGCCCAGCTCTGATCGAAGCGATCAGCTATCGCCTGTGTGACCACACCACCGCCGATGATGCCAGTCGCTACCAGCCCAAAAAAGATGTCAGTGAAGCCTGGTCCCGAGAGCCTCTGCGGCGCCTGCGATCCTACCTGGAAAACTGCGGTGCCTGGGATGATGCGCAGGAAGAAGAGCTGCAACGGGAGCTGACCCAGAAGCTGGAGAGAGCGGTCCATATCTACCGGGAAACCCCCAGAGATGCCGCCACGGCAATATTCGATCACCTCTATGCAAAGTTGCCGGAGCCTTTTCTGGAGCAGTATCAACAGTTGCAGGGAGATAGCTAATGGCTGAGATAACTTTGGTCGAAGCTGTCACCCAGGCTCTGGCTTACGAGATGCAAGCAGACCCGATGGTGGTTCTATTTGGTGAAGATGTTGGTCTGAACGGTGGCGTATTTCGCTCTACCGAGGGGTTGCAGGCCAGGTTTGGCCGGGACCGGGTGATGGATACCCCCTTAGCCGAGACCATGATTGCCGGAATGGCTGTCGGTATGGCGGTGCAGGGCCTGCGACCGGTGGCCGAATTCCAGTTTATGGGTTTTATCTATCCCGGTCTCGATCAGATCCTCAGCCACGCCTCGCGCTATCGCAATCGCACTCGCGGCCGCCTCTCCTGTCCGATTGTCTACCGGGCCCCCTATGGAGGTGGAATCCATGCACCGGAGCATCACTCTGAGAGCACCGAGGCCCTGTTCGCCCATATTCCAGGTCTGCGCCTTGTGGTGCCCTCCTCTCCTGCACGGGCCTACGGTTTACTATTGGCGGCGATTAGAGACCCAGACCCGGTAATTTTCCTGGAGCCTAAACGTATTTACCGAGCAGTTCGTCAGGAAGTGCCCGACTCTGGTGAAGCTCTACCGCTGGATCGCGCCTTTGTGTTGCGGGAGGGCTGCGATATTACGCTTATTGCCTGGGGCGCTTCCCTCAAAGAGACCCTGCAAGCCGCAGAGCAGCTCGCAGAGGAAGGGGTAGAGGCTGAGGTTATCGACCCGGCCACTCTGAAACCCCTGGATATCCACACGGTAATAGACTCCCTGGAGAAAACCGGGTGCTGTGTCGTTGTGCACGAGGCGGCCAGGTTCTGTGGCCTGGGTGCCGAGTTGGTCGCACAGATTAATGAGTATGCCTTCGATCTTTTAAAGGCACCGGTACAGAGGGTGACCGGTTTCGATACGGTGATGCCCTACTATCAACTGGAGGATGAGTATCTACCCGGAGTGCCGCGTATTTTGTCGGCCGTACAGGAAGTGCTGGACTACGCCAACGGAGGGCCACAATGAAGACTTTTACCCTTCCGGATCTCGGCGAAGGTCTGCCCGATGCGGTAGTGCGGGAGTGGCATGTCAAAGAGGGAGACACCATAGCCGCCCATGAAACTCTGGTGACAGTGGAAACCGCTAAGGCCTTGGTGGAAGTGCCGGCTCCTTGGGGTGGCACTATTGAGAAGCTATTTGCGGCAGTGGATGAGACTGTGAATGTTGGCGATCCCCTGGTGGGATTTATGGCCGAGGGAGAAGTCGCAGTTGAAAGCCCGCCCACTAAAGCTGAAGAATCGGAACAAGAGATTAGTCCTCGGGCTGACAGCGGCACGGTGGTGGGAAAAATAGAGCAAGGGCAAGGTGTGTTGGGGGCTGAGCGGGGGCCGGAGGTGGGCTTGAAGCGACTGGCCACCCCGAGAGTACGGGCCCTGGCCAGGCGTTTGGGGGTAGATTTACAGTCAATATCACCTGCGGGTGCAATGGTAACGGAGGCTCAGGTACGCACTGCGGCGGGGCCGGGAGCAAAGGCCAAAACTGTGGCGAAGGGGCAGCATCCATCACCTGCCCGCGCTTCTGCCGAACAAACTACAGCCGTTGCACCCCAATTCGACTCTGAGTCTGAAGTCATGACGCCTGCACGTCGCGCAATGGGTTTGTCCATGAGCCGAGCGCGGGATGAGGTAAAGCAGATAACGCTGTGTGACGATGCGGATATTTCCAACTGGTGGGGTAGTGCTCCGGCGCTGCTGCGATTGATTCGTGCAGTACAGGAAGCTTGTGAGGCGGAACCTACCCTCAATGCCCTGTATCAGGATGATAAGCTGGCGCCGCAGGGCAGTATCAATATTGGCTTGGCAGTGGACTCTCCGCGAGGGCTCTATGTGCCGGTACTCAGGGATGTTGCCCAGCGTACTGATGAAGATCTGCTCCAGCAGGTGGCGGACTTTAAACACCAGGCCCGCGAGACCGGGATCGCCCAGCGAGACCTCCAGGGGGCAAGCATACTTCTCTCCAACTTCGGCTCCATAGCCGGTCGTTATGCCACTCCGGTAGTCATGCCGCCCACTGTTGCCATTGTCGGTGCCGGGCGGGTGTGCCAGGGAGTTGTGGTGGTCAATCGATGGCCGGCACTTCGTCCCCTACTCCCTCTCTCTATCAGTGCCGATCACCGGGCCGTTACCGGTGGAGAGTTGGCGCGCTTTCTTCAGACAATGTTGGAAACTTTGTCTCTCTAGCAGACAGTCTGAGTGAGTCCTATACCGGTATCTAATCTGTTGAGTAGTGGTTGTTGATAAAAGTTGTGGGAACTTTAGTTTCGTTTTGCTATCTTTAAGTTTCGAAATGAAAGTTATCTGCCTATGTCCAAACGCAACACCCAACAGCGCCGCCACGGTATTCTCCACTTGCTAAATGAAGTAGGAGAGACCACTGTCGAGCAATTGGCGCGGCAGTTCGGAACTTCGGAAGTTACGATTCGAAAGGATCTGACGGCAATGGAAAATCACGGCTTGTTGCTGCGTCGCCACGGTGGTGCTATCCCAGTGCCGAGGGAGTTGGTCAATGAAGAAGGGCCCTCAGGGAGCAAGCGGGCCATTGGCCGAGCCGCTGCTGAGCTGATACCGGATCACCATCGAATTGTGATCGATTACGGTCGCACCACGGCGGCAATGATTCCTGAGCTTGAAAGCAAGCGCGGCCTAGTGGTGATGACTAACTCGCTGCATGTGGCCAATGCACTGCGCGAACTTGAAAACGAACCGACGCTGTTGATGACCGGAGGCACCTGGGACCCACACTTTGAGGCCTTCCAGGGGCAGGTTGCAGAACAGGTACTGAGGGGATACGACTTCGATCGCGCTTTTATTGGTGCCGATGGAATCGATTTGCAACGCGGTACCTGTACATTTAATGAGCAAATTGGCCTCTCCCGCGTAATGGCGGAAGTTGCGCGGGAAGTGGTTGTACTGGCGGAGTCCAGTAAAGTGGGGAAGCGGATTCCCAATCTGGAATTGTCATGGGAGCAGATCGATATCCTGGTAACTGATGATGGCCTGGCGGACGCCGTGGGCCAAAAACTGGAGCAGCTGGGTATCCAGCTCATTTGTGCCGCTGAAGACAGGAGCGGAGGCGCTCAGCCTGAAATGTTAATGGGCGGCGAGACTCCCGGGTTAATGAGGAAATAATTATGTGCGGAATCGTAGGTGCGCTGGCACAGCGCAATGTGACGGGGATTCTTCTGGAAGGGCTGCGCCGCTTGGAGTACCGCGGTTACGACTCAGCCGGAGTCTGCTTAAGTAGTGGAGATGGCCAGCTGCAATTGCGCAAAAGCCTGGGCAAGGTCGCAGATTTGGAAGCCAAATTAAGTGAGGAAAGCGCCGAGGGCCATATTGGCATTGCCCATACCCGTTGGGCTACCCACGGTGTTCCCTCCGATGAAAATGCTCATCCCCATCTGTCAGGCCATATCGCTCTGGTTCACAACGGCATTATCGAAAACCATCAGGAATTGCGTTCAGAGCTTCAGGGAAAAGGCTATGAGTTTGAGTCTGAAACCGATACTGAAGTTGTGGTTCACCTTATTCACTCATTAAGTTCTGAGGGCCGCAGCTTGGTCGACTCTGTGACTGAAGCCACGCATATTCTGGAAGGTGCTTACGCCCTCGCGGTTGTTAGTCATGAAGAGCCAGAAGTTTTGGCCTGTGCCCGCTCTGGTAGTCCCCTGGTCCTGGGGGTGGGTATTGAAGAGAACTTTATTGCCTCTGACCCTATGGCCCTGCGCCAGGTGACTGATCGCTTTATATTCCTCGAAGAGGGCGATGTGGCGGAAGTGCATCGCGGTGGCATCGCAGTTCGAGACAAGTTGGGAGAGGAAGTCAGTCGCCCGGTGCACAAGCTGACCGGCGGTCATGAAGCTACCGATAAAGGGCGCTACCGCCACTTTATGCAGAAAGAGATTTTCGAGCAGCCCCAGGTGGTCGCAGCCACTCTGGCGGGCCGTATCGGTGAGCGCTCGGTGTTGGCCCAGGCCCTTGGTGCCCGCGCCCAGGAGATTTTGCCCAAGGTGCAGCAGGTACAGATAGTAGCCTGTGGCACCAGTTACCATGCGGGAATGGTAGCCCGCTATTGGCTGGAGGACTGGGCCGGTATTCCCTGCTCGGTGGAGGTGGCCAGTGAACTGCGCTACCGCAAGAAAGTGGTGCGCCCGGGAACCCTGTTTGTGAGTATTTCCCAATCCGGGGAAACGGCCGATACCCTCGCCGCCCTGCGCCAGGGCAAGGACCTGGGCTACCTGGCCTCCATGACCATCTGCAATGTGCCCAATAGCTCATTGGTGCGAGAATCTGAGCTATCGCTAATGACTGAGGCGGGCCCTGAGATTGGTGTGGCCTCAACCAAGGCCTTTACGACCCAATTGGTAGCATTACAACTGTTCTGTATCGCCCTCGCCAAGGTCAACGGCCTGTCGGCGGAGCGTGAAGCTGAACTGGTCAGCGCCTTGCACCAGTTACCTGAGCTAATGGAGAGTTTTACCGGTCTGGATAAGGTGGTTAAAAACACCAGCAAGGCCTTTGCAGAGAAGAACCACGCGCTTTTCTTGGGGCGTGGTGTCGAATTCCCCATTGCTCTGGAAGGCGCTCTAAAATTGAAGGAAATTTCCTATATCCACGCAGAGGCCTATCCTGCCGGTGAATTGAAGCACGGCCCCCTGGCACTGGTGGACGGCGATATGCCCGTGGTTGTCGTTGCCCCCAATGATGAGCTGCTGGAAAAACTCAAATCCAATTTACAGGAAGTGCGTGCGCGGGGTGGGCAACTGTTTGTTTTCGCTAGCCCCAAGGCCGGATTTACCAGTGAAGAAGGTGTTACCGTGGTGGAAGTTCCAGATTCCCCAGAGAGTCTGGCGCCGATTCTCTACACCGTGCCGCTGCAGCTATTGAGCTACCATGTGGCGCTGCTAAAAGGTACTGATGTGGACCAACCCAGAAACCTGGCTAAATCAGTCACGGTTGAATAACCGTTTACCTGACGCAAAAAGTTTATGCACAAGCGAGCAAAGCTGTGTGAATTTACTACCTCTGATAGCGTCACCCTGCGCTATCTGGAGGCCGGCAATGGCCCCATATTATTGATGCTACACGGCTGGTCCCAGGGGGCGGTGTTGTATAAACATCAGCTCGCTGGGCTCAGCGATCAGTTTCGTGTGATCGCGCTGGATATGCGTGGTCACGGTCAGTCTGACAAGCCCAATCATGGCTATCGAATTTCCCGCCTCGCCAAGGACTTGCAGGAGCTGATCTCAAGTCTGCAACAGGAACCCCTTCATTTACTCGGCCACTCCGCCGGTTGCTCGGTGATATGGAGCTACCTGGAAATGTTTGGTGGGGATAGGGTCAGTGCACTAGTGCTAATCGATGAACCCCCCTGTCTACTGGCTGATCCCGCCTGGAGTGAAGCGGAGCGATTGGCCGCTGGAGGCATACTGACCCCGGAGAGCCTCTTCCAGTTTGTGGATAACTTGGTTGGAAAAAAAGGTGTTGAGGCCACCCGCCAAATTCTTATGTCTATGGTCACGCCTTTAATGGGGAAAACCCAACGGGATGAGCTGGTTGCGGTTAATCTGCAGTGTCCCCGTCGCTGGGCTGCAAAGCTTTTTGTGGATAACGTAACAAAGGACTGGCGGGATTTTATCCCCAGGATTGATAAGCCGACGCTAGTGGCTTTCGGTCGTGCCAGTCCACACCCAATAGAGTGCCAGCAGTGGATTCACCAGCAAGTTGCGGGTTCCAGGCTTGAGATCTTTGATGTGGCGGAAGGAGGAAGCCATTTCCTGTTTCTGGAAGCAGCGCAAAGATTTAATGCCTTGGTGAGTAAATTTCTTCTCAAGTTTTCCACAGGTAGCCATTTCCCCGTGCCCTAGTTTAGCTTTGTGGATAACTGTGGATAGAGTTATTCATAGTTACTGGTATTTAAAAAAATAATTGAAACAGCTTCTGCGAGAAGGCATTTTTTCCTGTGGATATTCCTTTTTAAGATACCTTCACACTAGTTACCCCATTGGAAAAGGATAAAACTGATGATGAAGGCCGTCGGTTATCAACAGTCTCTGCCAAGCAGTGATAAAGAAGCGCTACAGGATATAACCCTCCCCATACCGCAAGTCTCCGGCCGGGATCTGCTGGTAGAAGTACAGGCCATTTCAGTTAACCCGGTAGATACTAAAGTGAGGCAGCGGGCCAGCCCGGATACCGGTCAGTGGAAGGTACTTGGCTGGGATGCTGTGGGCATAGTGAAAGCGGTAGGCTCGGAAGCGGGACTCTTTAAGGTTGGCGATCGGGTTTGGTATGCGGGCGATATCTCCCGTTCCGGCAGCAATGCCCAGTACCAGCTGGTGGATGAGAGAATCGTTGGTACTGCCCCCAAGACGGTTGGCTGTGCCGAGGCGGCGGCGCTGCCTCTCACTGCGATTACCGCTTGGGAAATGCTTTTCGACCGCCTGCAAGTTGCGGTGGGTAAAGGGGCAAACAACAAGACACTGCTGATCATTGGTGCCGCTGGTGGCGTGGGTTCGATTATGGTCCAGTTGGCCCGTCGTCTGACCAATTTGACTGTGATAGGTACTGCCTCCCGCCCCGAAACCAAAAGCTGGCTTGAGGAGCTTGGAAGCCACCATGTGATCAATCATCGTGAGTCTCTTAGCGAGCAGTTAAGCCGCGAAGGCATCGATGGCGTCGACTATGTCGTTAGCCTCACTAATACCGAAGAGCACTTGGCGGAAATTATCAAAAGTATCAGACCTCAAGGGAAGTTTGGTTTGATTGACGACCCCGCCTCCTTGGATGTTATGGCACTGAAGCAGAAGAGTGTGTCTCTTCACTGGGAGTTTATGTTTACTCGCGCGCTGTTTTCTACCGAGGATATGGTTGCCCAGCATGTTTTGTTGAATGAACTTGCGGAATTAATTGACCAGGGATTAATTAAAACCACTATGGGGCAGAATTTTGGGAAAATAAATGCAAATAACCTTTTAAAAGCGCATCAGCTTATCGAATCCCAGGCTGCAAAAGGAAAGATAGTTCTGGAAGGTTTTTGATAGAGTAAACTCTCTCCTACTCAGAGTCATATCTATGACATCTGGGTGGGAATTTACTTTGAGTAAGCAGTCCTAACTATTTGATAAAAAAAACTAAGTGCAAGATACTTATTTTTCATTATTTGGCAGTAAATTTTTGCTTATATTTCTACCGGGCGAAAATAAACTGATAGAAAAGACATCAAAGTCACTTTTATATTTTTCCGCATTAAACAGTCACCATTTTATTAAGTTATTAATCCTCGCATAGAAAATAAAAGTCATGCTATAACCATGCCTCGGCATTTTCCAAAGATGAGAGGGCCGCTAGGTGGCTACAACAGAAAAAAATAAAACAAAAACCGGTATTGATGCTGCTGTTATGAATGGCGACATCAATATGTTGCTTGGCGAGCCAACCCAGCCGCCAGAACAAGTTCGTGAAGAGCGCAAGAGGAAGCTGACGGCGGCTTTTCGCCTGTTTGGAAAATTTGGATTTGATGAAGGTGTAGCCGGTCATATCACTGTCCGTGACCCGGAATATGACGATCATTTTTGGGTCAACCCCATGGGGGTTTCCTTTAAACAGATGACGATGTCACAACTATTGCTGGTCAATCATCAAGGAGAGGTGGTTGAGGGGGATGGTTACCTTAATGGCGCAGCCTTTACTATTCATTCTCACATCCATAAAACCCGCCCGGATGTGGTAGCCGCTGCGCACGCTCATTCCCTTTATGGGAAAAGTTGGTCTACTCTCGGACGCCTTCTAGATCCCATTACCCAGGATGCTTGTGCCTTTTATCGGGATCACGGTTTGCTGGATACTTTTTCCGGCGTGGTATTGGAAATGGGAGAAGGCGCAGCCCTTGCTAAAGCCTTGGGTAACCACAAAGCACTGATATTGCAGAATCACGGATTACTAACGGTGGGTAAATCCGTCGATGAAGCTGCCTGGTGGTATATCACTATGGAAAAAAGCTGCCAGGCTCAGTTACTGGCGGAAGCAGCTGGGCAGCCTATTTTGATCGATCCAGAGGTGGCAATACGAACCCGGGCGGTTGTGGGAACTGAACTGGCGGGATTATTTAGCTTTCAGCCTCTTTACAATGTAATTGCAAAAGAACAGCCGGATATGTTTGAGTAAAGAAACTCCAAAAACTCTGCCAAATTTGCAGAGTAATTTTTTGGAGCGCTGCAAAGCGCCGGCACTTTTTCTCAGAATTTATTCCCTGTTTTCTATTCTCGCATAAACTTCCTGATATTGAGTGAGCAGCAATAGTTGCTCGATAGAGATCTATTTCAATAAGGCGTCACAGGGAACTGTAGCGAGTAATGCACTATCTGGTTATTGCGCTGGTGCTGTTGTTAGTTGTGGCCATTACCCTGGTTATTGCGCGCCTGTTGCCTTTACCTATTCCACTGCCTCTATTGCAAATTGCTGCGGGAGCAATACTGGGTAGCTTTTTGGGAATAGAAATACCCCTCGAGCCAGAAATTTTTTTCCTGCTGTTTGTTCCGCCCTTATTGTTTATTGCCGGTTGGCGAATACCGAAAGGCGCCCTGTTTCGTGATATCGGTGCCATTGTTACCTTGGCTATTGGCTTGGTGCTTTTTACCGTTGTGGGTATGGGATATTTTATTTCCTGGTTGGTGCCTGTCATGCCACTGGCGGTGGCTTTTGCAGTAGCGGCAATTTTGGCACCGACCGATCCCGTGGCGGTATCGGTGGTCCACGGTGGAACGTCTATGCCACCACGGCTGGAGCATATCCTCGCCGGAGAGTCCCTGTTTAATGATGCCTCGGGATTGGATATTTTCCGTTTTGCAGTGATTGCTGCCCTCACCGGGACCTTTTCATTTCCCCACGCACTGGCTGGTTTTTTCTGGGTCGCTATCGGCGGTGTGGTTATTGGTGCTGGAGCGGCATTTGCCTGTGGATATATTTTGCGTCTGCTGGTCAGAATTGGCGGTGAGGACACTACTGTACAAGTTCTAGTGAGCTTATTAGTGCCCTTTGCGGCATATATCGCTGCCCATACTTTACAGGTATCGGGTATTTTGGCAGCTGCCAGTGCTGGAATTGCGACTCACTATACCACCTTACACGGCGCGGAAATGTCGACTACACGGATGGACCGCCGTGCAGTATGGAAAACAGTACAAGCCGTTCTTGACGGTATTATTTTTGTTTTGTTGGGAGAGCAATTGGTTCGAATTACCGGAGCGGATTTCTCCGGCGCGCGCCACACTGGTGACTTAACAATTATTTTTTATGTCCTGGCAATATTTGTTGTACTACTTCTCCTGAGATTTGTGTGGGTATGGGTCTCCCTATATCTCTCACGTTTTGGGCAGAAAGTAGAATCTTTTGGTACCCATTTTTTATTGGTTAGCGTGTTGACCATCGCCGGGGTAAGAGGGGCGATTACATTGGCGGGAGCCTTTTCCCTTCCCCTCGCTATGACAGATGGAAAGCCTTTGCCCGGCCGTGATTTAGCCCTGATTATTGCAATGGGCGTTATCTTGCTTTCCTTATTGCTGGCAAGTTTTTTATTGCCTGTTCTACTGCGCCGTTTACCCGAAGCCCCCAATTTTGCCGCTATCGGTGATGAAAAAGGTGCGCGAATATCTGCTGCCACAGCGGCAGTGAATCAGCTAATGAATATGCGTCATGATATTGATCGAGGCGAAAAAGATCGCGATCTTGCTTTTGAGGCGGTGGATCACCTTTTGGCTATTTATCGGCGGCGCATAACCCTAGGAGAAGATGAAAGCGAGGATATTATCTGGATGCGTTCCAGGGTTGAGCGTCATTACCACCTTGCCGCACTTTCTGCTGAGCGTGAACAGCTGTTGGAATTGCGTGTCTCCAGGAAGATTGATGATGAACTCCACCGAAAATTGGTTTTGGAGGTCGATCTGGTAGAGGCGAGCTTAATTAACAAAGAATAAATTTTCTTTTGTAATAGACACGCTTAAATTGGTGAAAACTTGATATGGAGTTTGTAGAGCTGTGTTCAGTTAATGGGGTTTCCCTTTTTCAGAAAAGAAAAATAGACAGTCCCCAGCGCGAGCCCCTGGGTAATTACTCAATCCCCTATCCCGCTAAGCAGGTGCAGTTCCGGGAGTTTAGCGAGGGGCAGCGTTTTGATTGGCACTGTGCCCCGCAGGCGCAGTTTATTCTTTATCTTGAAGGCAGGGTGAAGCTCACAACCAGCTCCGGTGAACAATATACCTTTGCTCCCGGAGATATCTTATTAGCCAATGATGTACACGGAGAGGGGCATATCAGCGAGAGTCTGAGTCCGGGCAGGGCTGCCATTGTCGTGCTTAATGACAACCCCTAGGGCCAATAACCGGCTTACTGTTTTTCCATCTCGGGCCTGGCTTCTTCCCAGTAATGATCCAGATGCAGGTCCTTATCGCGGCGGTCTTGTTGTAACGCCTGCAAAAGCTGCTCGCGATAGATTCGGCTTTGCGCAATATGCTGGGACTCATCGCGCCAGTAGGGGAAAAGTGCCTCCAGCATACGTTGGTCGTGCTGCTTGAATTTCAAGGCGGCGCGGCGCGCCTGTATGGGACTGAGTCCCAATAGTTCCAGCGCCTTTTCGCCGATGGTCAGGGCCGAGTCCACAGTCTCGCGGAAGATATAGCGGACCCCGGCTTCCATCAAAGCATATTGGTGCATACGGTTGCGGGCCCGGGCGAGGATGGTCACATTGGGGAAGTGTTTTTGCAGCTGGGCCACAATTTCTAAACAGGCGGCCTGGTCGCTCAAGGTCAGGATAACCAGCTTTGCATTTTGGGCTCCGGCGGCGCGCAGCAGATCCTCTCGCGAGGCATCCCCGTAGTAAGCCTTGATACCATAGCGGCGCACCAGATCCAGTTGTTCTGCATTGCGTTCGAGTAAAGTGGTATTGAAACCGCAGGCATTTAGAAGTCGCCCGGCGATCTGCCCGAAGCGCCCGTAGCCAATAATGATTACCGGTGAGCCGGAATCCACAGGCGGTGATGTATCTATGTTGGCGGGAACCTCTGGGCCGGTGACAAACCGCGGCTGGATAAACTGTTCGTAGATCAGCAGCAGCACTGGTGTCAGGGCCATGGTCAGAGCAATTTGAGCTACTAACAGATTGCCGATGTCCGCACTCAGGACCTGAAGCTGGGTAGAGAACGCTACCAATACAAAACCGAATTCACCGGCTTGCGCCAATGACAGAGCGAACAACCAATCCTCGCCCTTTGACATTCGCAAGGTGCGCGCCAGGGCAAACAGCACGGTAAATTTTACTAGCACCAACGCCAATGCTAATCCGATTAGCACCAGCGGGTTGTCCGCGATCAGGGAGAAATTCAGGCTGGCACCCACGGCGATAAAGAAGAGACCCAACAGCAGGCCCTTAAAAGGCTGTATATCCGCTTCCAGCTCATGGCGGAACTCGCTCTCGGCCAGCAGTACCCCGGCGAGGAAAGTACCCAGTGCCGGCGATAGGTCCAGCCAGGTCATTACCGCAGCTGCGGCAAATACGATCAGTAGCGCGCTCACGGTAAACAGTTCGCGAACTTGGCTGCCTGCCATTAGACGCAGTAAGGGACCGAGCAGGTAACGTCCGGCGAAAATAAAAGCCAGCATGGTGCCGATAACCGCCGATGCGTAATACCAACCACTCAAGCCACTTTCATGGGGGCTGGCAGCGGTACCTGCCAGCAGTGGCAATAGCGCGAGGATGGGAATAACAGCGATATCCTGGAACAAAAGTACCGCAAATGCAGCGCGCCCGCCCTGGCTTTTCAGCAGGCCCTTTTCACTGAGGGATTGCAATACGATCGCAGTTGAGGACAGTGCCAGGATCAGCCCGATAGCCACCGAAGAGCGCCAATCCATCTCGGAAAAGGCGAGAACCAACCCAGCGATGGCCGCAGCGGAAAACAGTAGTTGGGCACTACCGGTGCCTAGGATAGCACCGCGCATTTTCCACAACTTCTTCGGCTGCAGTTCCAGGCCGATCAGGAACAGCATGAGTGCAACACCAAACTCGGCAACGTGCATTTCATCGCTGGCATCGCCGACCAGGCCTAGGGCACTTGGGCCAATGGCCACACCGGCGAGTAAGTAACCGAGGACTGAGCCCAGGCCCAGGCGGGTGGCAATGGGTACCGCAATCACTGCAGCAGCCATGAAAATTACTGCCTCAATAAGGAAGCCGGAGTGTTCCATTTAATCGTTATCGCTATTTGGCTGTCGGTTGCTGGGGCTCGTCGCGTTCGGGCTCAGAAAACTCCCGGCTGCGACGAATCAATGGCGCTATGGTAGAGCCCTGTACGACGATAGAAAAGAGCACCACTCCATAGGTCATGACCACCCACAGGTAGCGAAGGTCCTGTCCCTGGACGAAGGCACTGCCGGCGGGAATAGACATCGCCAGCGCTAATGCCAGACCACCTTTCAGCCCTCCCCAGATCAAAATCCGGTTGGTATAGGGGTGGTACTTGCGACGACTTTTTAAATACAGGAAGGGGATGCCGACAGCGAAAACCCGGGCGGTAAGAACAATGACAATGCCCACTGCCATCAGCAGGTAGTCGGAGGGGCGCAGGTCGATTGTAATCAGGAATAGGCCCACCAGCAGGAAGAGCAAACCGTTGAGGAAGTCCTCGGTGATACTCCAGAAATTATCCAGCTCGTGTTGGCTCACCCGGGAAAAGCCGCGCTCTCGGGTAAAGTTGCCAATAATAATGCCACTCACCACCATTGCCAGGGCGCCGGAGACCCCGAGTACATTGGCCAGGGAAAAACCGGCAGTGGGAATAACCATGGTTAGCATCAATTCCAGGCTGTGATCATTGGTACAACAAATAGCCCAGTGGAAAACGCCACCAATGATCAGTCCCAGCAATATGCCCCCCAGTGCCTCGATGGCGAATAGCTCTGCCACTGCCGGTACTGTAGGTTGGCCGCCTTCGAAAGCGAGTGCATAAATCACCGCGAAGATCACGATACCGAAGCCATCGTTGAACAGGGACTCACCTTCCACCTGAATGGAAACCTGCTCCGGGGCCTTCAGGTTTTTCATAATTGCCAGTACGGCGATAGGGTCGGTGGGAGAGATCAATGCACCAAATAACAGGCAGTAAACAAAAGCCACCGGCATATTGATCAGCATCAGGAACCAGTAAAGAAGGGCCCCGACCACAAAGGTGGAAATGAGGGTACCGACAATGGCGAGAAGACCGATCTCCAGTTTCTGGTTGCGCAGCTCCAACAGATCGATATGCAAACTGCCGGCAAAAAGCAGAAACCCGAGCATTCCCTTGAGCAGAATATCCTCAAGGTTGAGCAGCGGCAGAAGCTGATCTGCCCAGGTGCGCAACTCCACCACCCCCAACTTGCCCAGGGCCGTGACCAATAGTGATAGAGCCAGGGCACCGGCGGTAATAGCGATTGTGGTTTGGGCGCGCAATACGTATTGGTTCAAGAAGCCCAGAAAAACTGATACGGCGGCAAGAAAACAAAAGGTGTAATAAACTTCCATGCCGTGTGTGGACTCCAGCGCTGAAATATTCTCGGATGGTTTAATGCCATTTTGGGGAGCGCCCCGGCGGCAATTTATATGATGGTGAGTGTGCCGTTATTGTAGTCGTGCAGAGGCTGCTCGATTTCCCTTGGAGTGGATCTAGGGCAACAGGATTACACCGGGGCGGGCCGCGCAGGCACAAGCGGCCAACTCCCTTTTATATGGGCGCGCAATTGTAGCGGCTCTAGGGCGCCACACAACTGCATTTTTCAGTTTTGCGCTCAAACGGATCGACTTCCCTTACCCACTAAAATTCATTAATGCCTTAGCTTTTTAAACATTACTTCATTACTTTCTAACTGCCAATTAGTAGATTCCTACTGGCTATTGAAAATAAAAAGGATGATTGTCACGCCAATCTAGTGGTTTTTATCCCTCTTGAGTAAAGGCAGCTACCGACTATCTCATGAATTTTCACGACAGTGTCTACACTGGTAGATAGTCCATACCCATAAATGCGCAATTGAGGAAGTAGTAGTGAAGCATTCGATGTTGTGCGACACCTCAAAGCTGATCGGTCGGGTGCTGATGTCGCTGATCTTTATATTTGCCGGCTGGAATAAAATTGGCGGCTACGAAATGACAGAGGCCTTTATGGTTTCCATGGGGATACCCGGCTTCATTTTGCCCCTGGTCATCGTTATAGAGTTGGTGGGAGGACTCGCGGTGTTACTGGGGATATTCACTCGAATTTCTGCTTTTGTCCTTTTCCTGTTCTGTCTCGCTTCGGCCTTCCTGGTACACCTGTCCCCTGGTGATGCAACAGAAATGACCAGCTTTATGAAAAATATCACGATTGCCGGTGGCTTCCTGATTCTGACCTGTGCCGGTGCCGGTCGCTTTAGCCTGGACCAGTGGATACGCGGTAAGTAGATTTCAGCAACAGTTGTAGAGAGGAATTCAAGCCAGTTTCAATCGTGCTTCATTGGGGAGAAATAAGCCGGGCCTATACTGCTGGGATATAGGTAATGACTCTACAGGATTACCATGAAGCTTTTTTATGCTCCGGGTGTTTGCTCTCTCTCACCTCATATTGTCGCTTGTGAAGCCGGGATCAACCTGGGCCTGCATAAGGTTAATCTGAAAACCCACGAGCTGGAAAACGGCGATGATTTTACAAGGATTAACCCAAAGGGGTACGTGCCGGCACTGCAACTGGAAGGCGGAGAAGTACTGACAGAAGGTCCGGCAATCGTCCAGTTTTTGGCGGAGCAAAAGCCCGACGCGCAACTGGCGCCACCAGTTGGCACCCTGGCCCATTACCGGCTTCTCGAATGGCTCAACTTCCTCAGTGCTGAAGTCCACAAGCTATTCAAACCACTGTTTTGGCATGGTACAGAAGAAGAACAGGAGGATTCCCGGGTTAGGCTTATCCGCTGGTTTGACTATATCGAAGGACAGCTTGATAAAGACTACTTAATGGGAGACGGTTTCACGGTTGCCGATGCCTACCTGTATGTTCTCTCTCGCTGGCTGAAACATCAGCAGTTTGATATGCCCCGGTGGCCCCGGCTTCAAGCATTCCAAAAGAGAATGGAAGAAAGGCCCGCAGTGCAGCGGGCGCTTCAGGAGGAAAGTTTAGAGCCGGTGTAAAGAGCTGTCGTTAACGCGGGGTAAAGCGCCGGGTCGCAGGGATATCGGACTCGATCGGTTGGCGAACCTTCGCGACAAATAGTGCAGAGAGTAGTGCCACAAAAGCACAGCCCGCCATAGATCCTGCAATAGGTGTCAGGGTTCCGGTGTGCAGGCTGCTCGCCAGTCCACCCAGTATCCCCCCGGTAATAAACAGAGCGGCGCCGTATAGCGCGTTGGCACTACCGCTGATTTTGGGGAAGAACTCCAAATAACAGGCGGCGGCATTGGGGCCGGTAATACCGATACAGCTCATCACCAGTACCAGGGGAATCATCCACAGGGTCAGTTCTTTGACACCTGTCATAGTTCCCAGCAGCAGCAGGCCGCAACCCAATAGCTGCAACACAATACCCGCCAGCAGGATATTGCGCGGCTCAAAAAAGTTCAGTAAGCGGATATTCACCTGAACCATGCAAATTAGCCCGAGCACGCAGATACCAAAAAACAGTGGGAACTGATTCGCGCTAACACCGAAGTAATCCATAAACACAAAGGGCGCGGTGGTGATGTAGATAAACATCGAACCGCTGACACAGGCCTGTGCAATCAGGAACCCAATAGCGCGGGGATTGCGCAAAACCTGGCCGTAGCTGCCCACGAGAGACTTCAGCGGCATCATCTGGCGGCGTGCGCGGGTAAAGCGGGAGACAGTCTCCGGTAGCAGCAGCTGTACTAGTACGAGCATTGCAAGAGCGTACAGTAACAAAAAGACGAAAATACTCTGCCAGCCGCCTACGGCTAGCAGTGCGGAGCCGATCACCGGGGCGATCAGCGGTGCAATCAGCATGATGGTGCTAATCAGGGAAATAATTTTTGCCGCCTCACGGCCACTGTGTAGGTCGCGCACAATTGCAGCACAGATTACTGTGGCAAAGCCGCCGCCAACTGCCTGGCAGAAGCGCAGGATAATCAGTTGGTCTACATGGTCGGTAAACAGGACTAACAGGGAGCTGGCTATATAGATACTGAGGCCGATAGTTCCTACAAGGCGCCGTCCCCAGCGATCTGATAATGGTCCGCCAAACAGCTGCCCGAGGGCAAAGCCCAGCAGAAAACTGGACACTGAGTACTGCATCCGCTCGACTTCTGTATCCAGGGCCGCCGCCATCGCCGGAATGGCCGGCAGGTAGCTGTCGATGGAAAAAGGTGTCAGGGAAACGAGTGCGGCCAGCCACACCACTAGCCAGCGCGGGGCTTTCTCGTCCGGGTTAGAAGCGATGGATGTCATTATGTTGCTCAGGTACAGCCTGGAAGGATCTTCCCGGCAAAGCCCAATTGGCGGGAAATGGCTTTGGTAGAAACGGGCGGGCACATTGTCCCTTGCCCGCTTTGGATATCAGGGAGTTTAGTGCTTGTCTTCCCGCAATGTGTACAGTCCCTGTTTCAGTTTCAACAGGTGCTCCTGTAGCTGAGGACCTTTGCGCTGGGCTACGCCGATAGCGAGGACATCGATTACCACCAGGTGGGCGATGCGCGAGGACAGCGGCGTATAGATCTCAATATCCTCTTCCACATCCACTTCCAGTGGGATGCTGGCTTGTTGTGCCACCGGCGAGCCGCTGGGTGCCAAACCAACCACCAGAGCGCCCTGCTCTTTTGCCATGCTCATGGAGCGAAGTAACGCCTTGGTGCGACCGCTCTGGGAGATAGCTACTACTACATCCCCCGCTTGCATGGACATGGCCGACATATTCTGGATGTGGTGGTCTGAGTGAGCAGCGGTGGCCAACTGTAGGCGGAAGAACTTGTGCTGGGCATCGGCGGCGACGGCACCGGAGGCACCAAAACCGAAGAATTCCACCCGCTTGGAAGCGGCCATCGCAGTGACAGCGGCCTCGAGGGCACGGTCGTCAATTCTATCGCGGACTTTCAGCAGGGTATCCACCGTGGAGTCGAAAACCTTGCGCTTGTACTCGGCAATGGTATCCGTTTCCGTAACCGCAATCTGGCCGAAGCTGGGGCTGGATGCCAGCTGCTGCGCCAGGTTCAGCTTGAACTCCTGGAATCCGGAGCAGCCCACGGCGCGGCAAAAGCGTACCACGGTCGGTTCACTAACCTGGGCTTCAGTGGCCAGGTCGACGATGCGCATATGAATGATTTCATCGGGGTTGGCGAGAATATACTCCGCCACCTTGCGCTCTGATTTGCGCATGGATGACAGTTGTTCACTGATTCGTTGCGTTACTTCCGCCGGTTTCACAGGACTTCCTTCTCTATGCCAGATGGCGCAGTTTAGCCGCTGTGCCCTCCGCTGGCGAGCGACATCACATTACATTGTCAGGCGGGACAAAATCCTGTTTATTTACACAGGTCTTGTGCATCAGCTCTGGTACAATCTTCGCCCATGGACGTATCTCAGATTTTAGACCCCCTCAACGAGGCCCAGCGCGAAGCAGTAGCTGCCGCGCCCGGCAATCAATTGGTTCTGGCCGGTGCCGGCTCGGGCAAGACCCGGGTGCTGGTACACCGCATCGCCTGGCTGATGCAGGTGGAGGGCGCCTCGCCCTACTCCATTATGGCGGTAACCTTTACCAACAAGGCGGCCCGCGAGATGCGCGCCCGTATCGAAGAGCTGCTGGGGGTGAACACTTTTGGCATGTGGGTGGGCACCTTCCACGGCCTGGCTCACCGCCTGCTCAAGGCTCACTGGCAAGAAGCCAAGTTGCCGCAGAACTTCCAGATCCTGGATTCCGACGACCAGCTTCGCCTAATCAAGCGGGTACAGGCAGATCTGGGTCTGGATGATAAAAAGTGGTCACCGCGTGAAACCCAGTGGTGGATTGGCGCGCAGAAAGATGAAGGCCTGCGCCCGCAATATATCAATGCCGGCGCCGATCCCTGGTTGCAGACCATGGTGCGAATCGACTTCGCCTATGAAGAGGCCTGTCAGCGCGGTGGATTGGTTGATTTCGGCGAGCTGCTGTTGCGCGCCCACGAGCTCTGGCTGAATAACGATGCTATTCTGGCCCACTACCGCCGGCGCTTCCCCCATATCCTGGTGGATGAGTTCCAGGACACCAACACGATTCAATATGCCTGGTTGCGCTTACTTGCCGGTGAGCAGTGCCATATCACCGCCGTGGGTGACGATGACCAGTCTATCTACGGTTGGCGGGGTGCTAAGATCGAGAATATCCAGCACTTTTCCACAGACTTACGAGAAGTGCAGACGGTGCGACTGGAGCAGAACTACAGATCCACCTCCACCATTCTGAACGCGGCTAATGCGGTGATCGCTAATAACAGTGGTCGCTTGGGTAAGGAGTTGTGGACCAAGGGTGAAGAGGGTGAGCCCATCGCCGTCTACGCGGCCTACAACGAACAGGATGAATCGCGCTTTATTGTCGAACGTATCAATGACTGGGTGCGCGACGGCAATCGCCGCGACAGCATCGCCATCCTCTACCGCTCCAATGCCCAATCCCGGGTACTTGAAGAGGGGCTTTTGCGCGAGCTGGTTCCCTACCGTATCTATGGCGGCCAGCGCTTCTACGAGCGCCTGGAAATCAAGAACGCCCTGTCTTATTTACGCCTGATTACCAACCGCGATGATGACACCGCGTTTGAACGGGTAGTGAATACGCCCACCCGTGGCATCGGTGCGCGCACTGTAGAGATGGTGCGTTCTTATGCCCGGGAGCAGGGTTGCTCCCTGTGGCAGGCGGCCAAGCTGATGTTGCAGCAACGGGTATTGGCTGCTCGCGCCGGCAATGCCCTGCAGAGCTTCCTGGACCTGATTAACCAGCTGGCAGCGAATGCAGAAGATAAAGAGTTGGATGCTATTGCTGAGGATGTGATTGAAAACAGCGGTTTGTTGGAGTTTCACGGCAAAGAGAAAGGCGAGAAAGGCCAAACACGGGTGGAGAACTTGCAGGAACTGGTCACTGCCTGTCGCGGCTTTACCGGTGCAGGCCTGCCCGAGGGA
This sequence comes from Microbulbifer sp. ABM4_008, assembly GCF_056311705.1. Classification (NCBI taxonomy): domain Bacteria; kingdom Pseudomonadati; phylum Pseudomonadota; class Gammaproteobacteria; order Cellvibrionales; family Microbulbiferaceae; genus Microbulbifer; species Microbulbifer sp. ABM4_008. The sequence goes on from NZ_CM149970.1 coordinate 5,025,447, forward strand.
GAGGAAGATGAGGAGGAAATCCCGCTTCTTAACCAGTTCCTCGACAGCGCTGCCCTCGATGCCGGTGAAGGTCAGGCGGATGAGTTTGAGGATGCCGTCCAGCTGATGACCCTGCACTCCGCCAAAGGCTTGGAGTTTCCCCTGGTATTTATGGCGGGTGTGGAGGAAAACCTGTTCCCCCACAAGATGTCGGCGCAGGAGCCCGGCCGCATGGAGGAGGAGAGACGCCTCTGCTACGTGGGTATCACCCGCGCCATGCGCAAGCTATACATTACCTACGCGGAAAACCGGCGTCTGTTTGGCAGCGAAACCTATAACAGCCCTTCCCGCTTTATCGGCGAAATTCCACCTAATTTGGTGCAAGAAGTGCGCCTGAAGACCGAAATTTCCCGTCCTCTCTATCAGGCGGACTACGGTAAGGTAGGCCAGTTTTCCGACCCGGCGCCAGACTTCGATGATTTGCCCCCGCTGGTCCTGGGCGGGCGAGTGGACCATGCCAAGTTTGGTGAAGGAACTGTCATTGAGTTTGAGGGAACGGGTCCTCGAATGCGGGTGTTGGTTAATTTTGACGATGTTGGCGACAAGAGGCTGATACTTTCAATGGCCAAGTTGCAGCCGCTTTAAGTGATGGCTTGAGCTGGGACTAAGCATTAAATACTGAGTGCCGGAGCATATCGGTACTGCGAGGCATGCAGAATTGAAAGTTAGATAGTGGTGAATGGATTCCAGCGATAGCGGGAATCCATCCAAAATACCAGGGGCAGATCACAGAGGACTTCCCCTGAAGACCTAAGTTGGCGACCAAAGCGTCTGCCGATAATTTGTACAATACAAAAATAACGATAAATTAGTAGCAATGAAAAAACTCAATTGGTACCCGGCCATCATTCTCGGGCTCTTAGCCCTGCTCGCCATTACCTTCGCCGCCCTGGTAGCTTCCCGTGCAGCAATGGGCCCTGCCCAACACTTTTCCACAGAGGGCAATAAAGAGCTGTTCGAGTGGAAATTAGTTACTACCTGGCCCAAGAATTTCCCTGGCCTCGGCAGTGCGCCGGAGCGTTTTGCCAAGAAAGTCGAGGCGATGTCAGCCGGGCGTCTCAGGATCAAAGTGTACGGTGCCGGTGAGTTGGTACCTGCCCTGGGCGTATTTGGTGCTGTATCGGAAGGCGCCGCGCAGATGGGACACGGTGCTGCCTATTACTGGAAAGGCAAGGTGCCCGCTGCCCAGTTTTTTACTGCGGTGCCTTTTGGCTTGAATGCCCAGGAAATGAATGGCTGGTTGCATCACGGCGGTGGTCTCGAACTCTGGGAGGAGATCTACGAGCCCTTTAACCTGATTCCACTTGCGGGGGGCTCCACCGGCGTGCAGATGGCGGGCTGGTTTAACAAACCGATTGAGTCGGTGAAGGATTTAAAGGGCCTAAAGATGCGTATTCCCGGCCTGGGTGGTGAGGTTTTAAACCGCGCAGGCGGCACTGCGGTGACCATTCCCGGTGGAGAACTCTACACCGCCCTCCAGACTGGAGTGATCGATGCTACCGAATGGGTGGGGCCCTACAACGATCTCGCATTTGGTTTCCACCAGGTCGCTGAGTATTACTACTACCCCGGGTGGCATGAGCCGGGCTCTATCCTGGAATTTATCGTTAATAAAAAAGCGTTCGAAAAACTGCCTGCTGATTTGCAGGAAATAGTGCGAGTTGCCGCCCGTGAAGCTAACCAGGATATGCTGGACGAATACACGGCACGCAATAACCGGGCCCTCAAGGAGCTGGTAGAAGAGCACGGGGTAAAAGTGGAGCGCTTGCCGGAGGATGTTCTGTCTCACCTGAAGAAGATCAATAACGAAATTATGCAGGAGACGGCGCAGCAGGACCCGGAGTTTGCCCGTGTTTACAAAGCCTTTAAAGAATTTGAACGGGATGTGAAGCCCTACCACGAGATCAGTGAAGAGGCTTACTACCAGGCGAGAGAGTTAAAGGAAGATTAGCGCCCAACTACTGGGCCGATGATATTGCCGGCTGTGTTGCTCTACAGCCGGCGAACTCGAAACCTACAATCAGGGCAACGGCCTGGTACGGCCGGCGTCGTCGATAGCGACAAATACAAACTCACCCTCGGTGACCTTGACCTGCTCACCTGAATCCACCCGGGTCAGCCAAACCTCAACCATGGTACGAATTGAGGAGCGCCCTTCTTCAATGGCTTCCGCATAGCAGCTGACTGTTGAGCCAACCGGAACCGGGCGCAGGAAAACCATGCTGCCCACCGCAACGGTTGTGACACGGCCGCGCGCCATGGTTTGCGCGAGAATGGCGCCAGCGAGGTCCATCTGCGACATCAGCCAACCGGCAAAAACATCCCCCTGCGGATTGGTATCGCGGGGCATAGCCAGGGTTTGCAGAGTTAGCGTGCCTGTGGGTTGTGGATCTTCATCGAGAGCTGACAGTGCGGACATCGGGTACTCACAGATTGTTAGAGTTATTGGTTTCCACTACTGGAATGGTGGCGCATTCTAGCACAATTTGGCCAGTAATTGACCAGAATAAATTTCGGCCTTTAGTCGACCGTAGACGCGTTTTTGGCCGTTGGTGATGCCTCTCAGCCTGGACGGCTCTCTACATGACGCAGATCACTATTGCTGAACCACCCCCGGCAACCAAGTGGCCAGGGCCGGCAATATCGCCAGCAGGCAGAGCAGTAAAAGTTGAATGGCAATAAAAGGTGCTACCCCGCGATAGATGGCCGATGTGGCCACAGAACTGGGGGCCACCCCGCGCAGGTAAAAGAGGGCAAACCCAAAAGGAGGCGTTAGGAAAGAGGTTTGCAAATTGATGGCAATCATAATGCCGAGCCACACCGGATCGACGCCCATTGCCAGCAGTACCGGGCCCACAATTGGTATCACTACAAAGGTGATCTCGATAAAGTCGAGGATAAAGCCCAGCAGGAATATTACCAGCATCACCAACAGGGTCGCGCCGATTACCCCTCCGGGCAGGCTGTGGAAAAATCCTGTCACCAGCTCTTCGCCGTTGTAACCGCGAAATACCAGAGAAAACAATGAGGCGCCAATCAATATGGCGAAAACCATGGCCGAGACCTGAAGTGTACTGCGGCCTATTTCCCCGGCGCGCTTAAAGCTCAGTGCTCCGCGACTGGACGCCAGTAACGCCGCCCCCAGTGCGCCGACGGCGGCCGCTTCTGTAGGGGTGGCAGCGCCAACGGTGATTGATCCGAGCACAATCAGCATTAAGGCAATCGGGGGTAAAAGACTGCGAAGCAGCTGGGCCTTATCCACTTCTGGAGGCTCGCTGCTCTCTGTGGGTTTGGGGCGACGGGCAATAAATAATAGATAAATGATATAGGCGGCCACCAGCAGTAAGCCGGGAATAATTGCCCCTACAAACAGATCCCCTACGCTGACTGGCTTGGGATTGAAAATGCCTGCAGATAGTTGTGCCTGTTGATAGGCATTGGAGAGGGTGTCACCCAACAGAACCAAGGCAATAGAGGGAGGGATAATTTGCCCGAGGGTACCGGTGGCGCAGATAGTGCCGGTGGCCAGTTTGGGGGAGTAGCCATTTTTTAGCATGGTGGGCAGTGACATCAACCCCATGGTGACTACAGTTGCACCGACAATACCAGTGCTGGCGGCGAGCAGCGCGCCCACTACTACCACGGAAATGGCGAGTCCTGAGGGAGCCCCCATAAAGGCTTTGCTCAGATTAACCAGCAAATCTTCGGCAATCTTGGCTCGCTCCAGTATTACCCCCATCAGCACAAATAGCGGAACGGCAACCAGAGTGCCGTTTTGCATAATGCCGTAGAGGCGATCGGGGAAGGCGCGCAGCAACTCAGCATCAAATACGCCATACACAATACCCAGGCCCGCTGATAGCAGGGCGGTACCCGCGAGGGTAAAAGCTACTGGGTAGCCGAACATAAGCAGAGCGCAGACGGCTGCAAACATCAGAAAGGGGATTAGCTCAATCACACTTCGGCCCCTTCTACCTGCTTCAGTACTGCTTTTGACGACGACATTGGAATGGATTGTTGTTGGGGCAGCATCAATTGCACCAGCGCGCGAATAAACTGAGCCAGCCCCGCCAGAGCCAAGGTGACCGCAGACAGAGGAATCAGGCTCTTCAGTAAAAATACCCCAGGCAGGCCGCCGGCGTTCGCACTGTCTTCAAAAACTGACCAGCTATTCAGTACAAAGTGCCAGCTGCTTACAAATAGAAAGACGCAAAGCGGTAAGAGGAATATCAGATAGCCAATTGCATTGATCCAGGCTTTGGCCCTGGCGCTCATCCTGCGGTAGAAGACATCCACTCGCACATGGGCATCGGTCTGCAACGCATAGGCCAGCCCCAGCATAAAGGCGGCACCGTGCAGGTAAATCACGGATTCCTGTAGGGCGATAGAACCGGTATTGAAGCCGTGGCGCATCACCACAACACAGCTTTGTAACAGAACCATGGCCCAGGTGAACCAGGACAGCAGTTGCCCGGTATGACTGGTCAGGCGCTCGAGTGCCTGCGCGCTGCACAGCAGAAAACGCATGGGGGCTTCTCTCTTTACATCTTATTGTTATTTATGTTGCTCGAAGGTTAACCCTTTGCCCGCTCTCATGCCAGCAGGGTAAAAATACAGCTGTAACCTTTTTGTAATCTTTTATTCATAGAATCGTCACCCGTTGTTCCTAGCATCGCCGCGTGAAATAAAAACACTCATCGGAGTTACACAATGAACAAGCAAATTCTGGCGACTTCTCTGGCAGCCCTGACCCTGGCAACTTCACAGGTTGCTATGGCAGCGCGCGATTACATTAGTGTTGTAGGTTCCTCTACTGTTTACCCGTTTACTACGACTGTGGCGGAGCGTTTTAGCCGCGCAACCCAGTTTAAAACTCCAGTCGTTGAGTCCACTGGTACTGGTGGTGGCATGAAGTTGTTCTGCCAGGGTGTTGGAGAAAGCACTGCGGATATCACCGGTGCCTCCCGTCGCATCAAGCAATCCGAATTGGAAATGTGTAACAGCAACGGTGTTGATGTTGTTGAAGTGCAAATCGGTTACGACGGCATCGTTCTTGCGAATGCTAAGAAAGCAGCTCCCTTTAAGCTGACTCGTAAGGACATCTTCCTGGCCCTGGCTAAGGAAGTACCTAACCCAGACGGTTCTGAAACTCTGGTAGCCAACCCCTACAAGACCTGGAAGGACGTAAACCCAGCTCTGCCCAACACCAAAATCGAAGTTTTGGGTCCGCCCCCCACTTCCGGTACTCGCGATGCTTTTGCCGAGCTGGCAATGGAAGGTGGCTGTAAGAAGTTTGGCTGGATCAAAGCCATGAAGAAAACAGACAAAAGCGCTTATAAAGCGATCTGTCACAACGTTCGCGAAGACGGTGCTTATGTTGAAGCCGGTGAGAACGACAACCTGATCGTGAACAAGCTGGTTGCCAACCCCAACGCCCTAGGTATCTTCGGCTTTAGTTTCCTCGACCAGAATGCTGACAAGGTACAGGGCTCCCTGATCGAAGATCAGGCCCCTACTTTCGACTCCATCGCTGACCAGAGCTACCCGGTTTCCCGTCCGCTGTTTATCTACGTCAAGAAGCAGCACGCTGACGTGGTTCCTGGTGTTAAGCAGTTCCTGGCTGAATTCACCAATGAGCGCGCTTGGGGTGAAGATGGCTACCTGGCTGACAAAGGTATGATTCCTCTGCCCACCGAGAAGCGTCAAAAGATTGCTACTGATGTGCGCAAGCTGAACGCACTGAGTAATCTCGCAGCCAAGTAAAAAAATTCTGGAGTTGTACTGTCAAAGGGAATTGACGGCCAAGCTCGAAAGGGCTTGGCCGTTCTTTATAAGAAGACTCACAAATTGTCGCCCCCCTGTGATGGAACGCGGGGATAAAGTCTGGATAATGCCAGCGACGATATTTTTAGTACGGTAATTCAATGCAAACCCCCACACTGTTCGCACTTTTGCTGCTCCTGATATTAGTGGCCTACGGCACTGGCTTTCGCCGTGCAGTGAACGCTGCTCGCAGTCTTGGCGGCGTTCGCAATCTGGCCGCCCTGCCCAGTTACTACGGATTACTCACCGCCCTTTGGTGTGGTTTGCCAGCACTGATATTACTCTGTGGCTGGTTGGTGTTTGACGATTCGATCATCCGTGCGATGGTCATGAATAGTATTGCCGATAAGCCGGAGAGCATCTCCGGGCAGAACCTTCTCTACGCGCAGATCCAGAATCTCGCGGCGGGCCACCTGATAGGTGAAAAGTCGCCACAATTGCAGAGTGCTGCGGACTACCTCAGTCAGTTGCGTTCCAGCTCCAATAATTTACAGGCTTTCCTGAGTTTGGTGTTGGCCAGCGGCCTTGCCGCTTTTGCACTGCTGCGCTTTTCTCCCAAGCTGCGCGCTCGCGAAAAAGTTGAAAAAGTGCTGCGCACGGTGCTGATTGCCTGTGCCAGCGCCGCGATTCTAACCACTGTCGGTATTTTGTTATCGGTATTGTTTGAATCCCTGCGTTTCTTCCAGTCCGTGCCGGTGAGTGAATTCCTGTTTGGATTGCACTGGAGCCCACAGATGGCCCTGCGCGCAGACCAGGTGGGATCGAGCGGTGCTTTTGGTGCTGTCCCGCTGTTTACCGGAACCCTGATGGTGTCCGCGATCGCCATGTTTGTGGCGGTACCTGTGGGATTGATGGCGGCTATTTATCTGGCCGAGTACGCCAGTAAGCGCGTGCGTTCTCTGGCCAAGCCGGTACTCGAAATTCTCGCCGGTGTACCCACCGTGGTATACGGATTTTTTGCTGCCTTAACCGTTGCTCCATTTATTCGCGAGTTGGCCACTTCTATGGGCCTACAGGCCTCCAGTGAAAGTGCACTGGCCGCTGGCCTGGTGATGGGAATCATGATCATTCCCTTTGTTTCCTCTCTGTCCGATGACGTGATCAACGCGGTGCCCCAGTCCCTGCGCGATGGCGCCCTGGGTTTGGGTTCCACCCAGTCCGAGACGGTGCGCAAAGTTGTGATTCCTGCGGCACTGCCTGGCATCGTCGGCGGTGTATTACTGGCGGTTTCCCGCGCAATTGGTGAAACCATGATTGTGGTGATGGCCGCCGGACTCGCGGCGAACCTCACCGCAAACCCGCTCGAATCGGTCACGACTGTGACGGTGCAGATTGTGACTCTGTTGGTTGGCGACCAGGAATTTGACAGTCCCAAGACCCTCGCCGCTTTTGCTTTGGGCCTGATGTTGTTTATCTCCACTTTGGTGCTGAACTTTATTGCCTTGCACGTAGTGAAAAAATACCGGGAGCAGTATGACTGATCTTACTCAGGCGCAGGTTCGCGAGCGCATAGAAAAAAGCCTCGCCAGCCGTCATCGCAAAGAAAAGCTGTTTCGTGGGTTGGGTATCGGCAGTATTGCCTTTGGTGTACTCGCCGTACTGATTTTGTTCACTGACATTATCAGCAAAGGCAGTGGTGCCTTTGTGCAGACAGCTATCCAACTGGAGGTGCACTACGACGAGCAGGTTCTGGGCATCGATAAGGTCGATGATGAAAGTCTGACCTGGGCAAACTTCACCGGTGTTATTCGTCAGTCCCTGCGCGAACGCTTTCCCACTGTGACTGGTCGCAGTGACAAGCGCGAGCTCTACAGCCTGGTCTCCTCCGGAGCACCGTTTACCCTGCGCGATCGCTTAGCTGCGAATCCGGAACTGTTGGGTAAATCCGAGAAAGTCTGGCTGTCAGTCGATGACGATGTGGATACTTTCGTCAAAAGCCTGAAGGACTCCAAAGAGGGATTCCGTGGTCGCACCTCGGACCAGAAGGCCGGTTGGATTGAACAGCTGCTGGACAGCGGTGAACTGAAGAAGCGATTCAATACCATCTTCTTTACCAATGGCGACTCCCGTGAACCAGAGCAGGCGGGCATCCGCGCAGCCTTGATGGGCTCCCTGTTTACCCTGTTGGTAACTCTGGCACTGTCATTCCCTATCGGTGTGGCGGCGGCGATTTACTTGGAAGAGTATGCGCCCAAAAACCGTTGGACCGATTTGATTGAGGTGAATATAAACAACCTCGCGGCAGTGCCTTCTATTGTTTTCGGTCTTTTGGGCCTGGCGATATTTATTAATTTCTTTGAGTTGCCGCGTTCGGCACCCCTGGTAGGGGGCTTGGTACTGACACTGATGACCTTGCCCACGATTATTATTTCCAGCCGCGCGGCTTTGAAGGCGGTGCCACCCTCAATTCGCGAGGCGGCAATGGGTATGGGGGCTTCGCGTATGCAGGTGGTTTTCCACCATGTGCTGCCCCTGGCGATGCCGGGTATGTTGACCGGCGCGATTATCGGTATGGCCCAGGCCCTCGGTGAGACGGCGCCCCTATTGATGATTGGTATGGTCGCTTTTATTGTCGACGTACCTGCTGGGGTAACCGACCCGGCCACCGTGCTGCCTGTGCAGATTTTCCTGTGGGCAGACAGCCCGGAGCGCGCCTTTGTCGAGCGCACCTCCGCAGCCATTATGGTGTTGCTGAGTGTGTTGATTGTGATGAATACCAGCGCGGTATTGCTGCGCAAGAAACTTGAGCGCCGCTGGTAACAGAGCGCGGATTATCAGAAAGCGGGATATTATATGAGTACCATGACCCTGGATGCCGCCAGCCAAACTGATGCGGCGCAATCCGATGTTGCGGGTAGGCAAATGATGAATGATCGGGCTGATGTTAGAGAAACAGTTGGCCAACCCTTCTGTGACACCGCCAAGTTGCGTATGCGCAATGTGAATGTTTTCTATGGTGAAACCCAGGCGATCCACTCGGTCGGCCTCGATATTGGAAAAAATGAAGTGGTTGCCATGATCGGCCCTTCGGGCTGTGGCAAGTCGACGTTTTTGCGTTGCCTCAACCGCATGAATGACACCATTGAAGGTTGTCGCGTCGAGGGCGAGTTAAGTCTGGATGGTGACCCCATCTATGGCCCCAAAGTGGATGTGGTACCCCTGCGCGCCCGCGTCGGTATGGTATTCCAGAAACCAAACCCTTTTCCCAAGTCCATATACGAGAATGTGGCCTACGGCCCAAAAATCCACGGCATTGCCAGCCGCCGTGCCGATCTGGATGAGATCGTAGAGAACAGCCTGCGCCGCGCCGGTCTGTGGAATGAGGTTAAAGATCGTTTGGACAAGCCGGGCACGGGTCTGTCCGGTGGTCAGCAGCAGCGTCTGTGTATCGCCCGCGCTATTGCGGTGAGTCCGGAAGTAATCCTAATGGATGAGCCCTGCTCTGCCCTGGACCCGATTGCAACGGCGCGAATCGAAGAGCTGATCGATGAGCTGCGCCAGAACTACACTATCGCAATCGTTACTCACTCGATGCAGCAGGCTGCGCGGGTGAGTCAGCGTACGGCTTACTTCCATTTGGGGCATTTGGTGGAAGTTAACGATACTGAAACGGTGTTCACCAACCCCGAGCACGAACTCACTGAAGCCTATATCACCGGCCGCTTCGGCTAAGGTTCCTGCTCGGAGGGAAAACTATGGAAATGCATTTCGATCAACATATCTCACGCCAATTTAATGAAGACCTGGAAAGCTTAAAGACAGAGATGCTGGAAATGGGCGGTATGGTCGCCCGCCAGGTTGCCGATGCGGTTGATGCCCTGGCCAATGCGGACAGTGAGCTGGCCGAGGAAGTGCTGCGTATTGAAGAAGTCATCGATAAAAGTGAGATGGCCCTGGATGAGCATGCCACGCTAATTATTGCCAAGCGCCAACCGGCAGCATCCGACCTCCGTATGGTGCTGTCTGTCATTCGAATTGCCCGCGACCTGGAGCGCATTGGGGATGAGGCGAGCAAGATTGCCAAGATGGCCATAGCACTGACAGATGAAGGTACGTTGCCGCGCGGGTATACCGAAATCCGTCATATTGCCAATGCTGTGCGCAAAATGCTCAATGACGCGCTGGATGCCTATACTCGTTTCGATGTGCAGTCGGCTCTGCAAACTCTTGCTGAGGACCAGCAGGTTGATATGGATTATCGTACGGCCGTACGTGAACTGGTAACTTACATGATGGAGGACCCGCGCAGTATTTCCCGGGTCATTAATGTGTTGTGGACCCTGCGCTCACTGGAGCGGATCGGTGACCATGCGAAGAATATTTGTGAGCAGGTTGTTTACTTGGTGGAGGGTGCTGATATCCGGCACGGACACCAGGAAAATCTACGCAAGTCCTAAAGGGCTTTGCTAACTTAAAAAGGTCGCCTAGTGCGGCCTTTTTTTTTACGGAAAACTATTTGTTAGTCGTTAGGTAATACAGAGCATGAAATTTATCTTCGAAGTTCATCTACAAAATGGGTTTAAAGCTGAGGATTATGCCGATGCCTGGATGCGCGCTTCTGAGATTATCCAGCGCTCCCCGGGAGCGATGGGCACAGAGCTTCATCGAAAAATTGATGACCCCAATGTGTTGATAGCCATTGCTAGCTGGCGATGTAAAAAAGATCGGGATGCTATGCAAACTGAGCACAGTAAAGAAATTGATGAAATCATTGCCAGTGTGGCCCCTTTTGTAAAAATTAATCTAATAGGGGAGTTTTATGACCCGCAATGGGTTGTAAATATTAATAGCGATTGATGTTAATCAATTGAACCTGAACACAGCCTGAATAAATATGTGTGCGAATAACAAAATAAAACTTTTTATTTTATTATTTTTAGCTGGAATTTATTTGTTTGGTGCATTACAGCTAATTACAGCGTTTGTTTTTTCTGGTTGATATGTTTTTTTATCGAAAAAAAATATTCGCTTTACCGCAAATTTGGCTCAAATTGCTTATCGTGTAATTTGCTGTTGTTGCGCGCCAAAAAACTTTTGCTACAATCCGCAGCCCAATTTGGATCGCTACGTTAACGAAGGATTTATCAAATGAGATTCAAGCTTGCTGCTCTGCCCCTAATGCTCGTTGCCGCAACTGCCGGTGCTGAGGAATATAATTCTTTTACTAATGCTACATACTTTAATACTGAGTATGATTATAAGGGTGATGGTTTTAGTTTTAGCTCTGATGAAGATGATTTTGACCTTGGTACTACTTACTTTTTTGGTGGTAAAGAAACTCTTGGTCCATTGAAAGAGTTCGAATATATCAATAAGGTAAGTAATGTTTCTGCCGGTTTCTCTCACTCTAATTTCGGTAGTGAAGATATAGATACTTTCAATTTGGGTGGTGAATACTTTGCATCCAATGGGTTGGTTATCGGTGCCGGTATATATGACCTTTGGGAGTCTAATGTAGATTATCAGTCTATCGGATATCTCTTTTCTCCAGATTTTCTGGTTAAGTTGAACCATGTTGATAACGATAGTGATAATGAGTTTTCGGTTGAAGCTCGCTATAACCACCAGTTAAATTCAACTGATTATGTTGGTTTTAATATTTATGTGGATGAGGAGTCTGATAATCGCATCCTGTCTTCTAAGTATTTCGTTCATCTGAGTGGAGAGCAGTACCTAACCGCAGAGTTAGCTTACAATAGCATCAACGAATACGATGACTTCTGGACGCTGGGTACTGAATTTTTCTTCAATCAGCGCACTTCTGTTGAGTTTGATTATAACGAACAAGAAGATTATAAGCTGGGGATGACCCACTTCTTTAACCGCAATATTGCTGTTGAAGCAGCTTATCTCTCTAACAATGATATTGAGGGTGACCTTGATATCTATCAGCTGGGCTTAACTGTTCAATTGTAAGCTAGCTTAAATAAAGGGCTATCAATGATAGCCCTTTACTTTATAAGCGCAGCTAAGTTCAAAGCAACTTAGCTGCACTGCTTCAATCCTGTTTGGCACCCTAGTGCCAATTTTCTTTTATATCCAGCTGTTTTATGTAATGGTTGGAGTACTTTGCTGATTTTTCTTTTTATATCCGACCTCTAAATAAGTCTGAAACCTTTCTAAATCTCTTGCTATTGCGAAATAATCCTTCCGAAATTTAGCTTAATTCTTGTGCGGGCTTACTAAATGAAAGCTTGTCGATTCGAATGTTTCGTAAAAACCTGTGGGTGAATAACTTTCATCGATAGATATTTCCAGGCGAAAGGTTGCTTGTCAGTTCGGTAGAGCTATATGAGCATTGGAAGCACAAAGAATCTGTTGTGTGAATTGAATTATCAAGGTTTGGTGATAATAGCATATTTACCGAATAGTCCATTTATATGTGGATTCTGCTTTTATCTCATACAAATAGTATTTGTTGCGCAGTAAAAAATTCTTGCTAGAATTCGCACCACAATTTACGTCATTACGTTAACGAAAGGTTTTGGAAATGAGATTCAGTCTCGCTATTCTTCCCCTGTTACTTCTCTCTGTAACAGCTGACGCTGAGAAATATAATTCAATTACTACAGCTGGCTATTCTAGCTTGGATTATGATCTAGATGTTTTGGGTGGTGAGTTCGATTTAGATGGTAATCAGTTTTTGGCTGAAACTACTTATTACTTTTCTGGAAAAGAAACTCTAGGCCCCTTAAAAGAGTTTGAATATATTAACAAAGTAAGCAATGTGTCGGCTGCCTTTTTCCACAATGAGGTAGATAGTAATAATGCCGATAATTACGCTGTGACCGGAGAATATTTTTCTCAAAATGGTTTGATTTTTGGTTTAGATTTGACCGAAGTTAATGATCGCAATATTGACACGGTTGCTCTTGGCTATTTATTCACCTCGAACTTTTTATTAGAACTTTCCCATACTGATTTTGAGTCTGATGAAGAGACTTATGTTGAGTTTCGATACAATCATCTGTTGAGCGGTGCTGATTATATTGGTTTTGATTTTGTCAGTGACGATGGATTCGATGTGGCTGTCTTTTCCTCCAAATATTTCACAAACCTGGGAGGGGGAAGGTATTTGACCACTGAACTTTCCTATGCCGACTATGAAGGTGATGACGATTATTGGCAGATCGGTGCAGAATATTTCTTTACCCAACGCAGTTCGTTTGGTATGAAACTGGACGAGAAAGACGATATGAAGCTGGCTTTCACCCACTTCTTTAGTCGGAATATTGCCTTAGAAGCTGCTTATAGCACTATGGAGGCAGATGATAATATTAATATTCGCAGCTTTGGTAGTGATACCTATCGTGCAGGATCTACCTCAACGCTTGATGTTATACCGGATCTTGAAAATGATACCGTGCTTAGCTTTTTGACTCCCTTTATTGAACTTGATGTAGAGAAGTTCGAACTTAGCGTAATTTTTCAGTTATAAGCAAAATTAAAAAAGGGCTGTCTGAGACGGCCCTTTTTATTTATAAATCGAATTTATTTACCCTTTGTTGGTGATGGCTTTTATTCGGTTTTGTGCCATGGTGCCAATTTCCCCTCCAGCCCCAGCAGCTTCCTGATAGTGCTTGTAAGCACTTTGCTTATTTCCCTGTCTCTCATAGGTCTGGCCGAGGTAGTAGTGAGCGTAAGCGGTATCCAGATAGCGTAGTGATCTGGTTAGGTCGCCCTCTGCAGAGCTATAATTTTTTAATTGGATATTAGTGATTCCCCGCTTTAGCCAATACGAAAATAGCGCCGGATTCTTTTGAATGGCGCTATCGTATGCCTTTCGAGCATTTTTATATTGTTTCTTTTGACTGAATAAATCGCCTTCTAGCGCAAAAAAGGCAGCTTCTTTGGGTTGCTGTTTTTGAGCTTTTCTCACCAGCTTTAGTGCAGAGTCAAACTTTTTATTATTGGCTGCGGCAACCGCATTGTCGTAATTCTTGTAAGCATCGGCATCGCGCTTTAATTGCGCTATGGCTTTTTGGTAAGAGGCCCGGTTGGTGATTCCCCCTTTGGGTAGAGATTGACTGTGCTTGATATTAGCGCTGACACGAGATTGGGAAGGGGGATGGCTGGCAAAGAGCGCTTCCAGTCCACCAGTTTGCCGCCCCTCCGACAGTTCAACAAATTTTCTTTGTAGGCGTACGGCCCCCTGGGGATCATATCCCGCAGCGGCCATATATTTCATGCCGTACTGATCTGACTCTAACTCATTGCCGCGACTGTAGCGGGCAATATAGGCGGAGCCCCCCAGTTGAGTCCCGGTGGCGATCAAGTCAGAGTACCCAGAGTCTTGGGTGGCAGCTCCCACGATTGCCAGGCCTGCGCCCAATAATTGTTGTTGGGACATCGCAGTTGCGGAGTGGCGCGCAGCGGCGTGAACTATCTCATGGCTCAGTACGGCGGCGAGCTCAGCTTCGTCATCGAGTAACACCAGTAGGCCTCGATTGATGGCGATTTTGCCGCCGGGCAGGGCCCAGGCGTTGGGAACCGAGTTGTTCAGAACCACAAACTCGTAAGGTAGCTGGGGGCGGTCAGAGACCCGTGCCAGCTTTTGGCCAACCTGGCTGACGTAGTTTTGCAGGGCCGGATCAATGGTGTATTGGCCGCCCTGCTGTTGTTGGTTGGCAGTGTAGTGCTGTTGCCCCAGTTGAATTTCCTGCTGCGGAGATATCAGCGAAACCTGTTTCTCACCGGTGACTGGATTGACAACGCATCCTCCGAGAATCGTGGTCGTCCAAAACGCGACACATGCCGTAAGCGCTTGGGTACGCGAGATCATTGCCTCCCTCCCTGTATAATGTTGAGTCATTAGAATGGTTACTCATTGTACACAGTACGGGAACTGAGGTTTATGACGGCACTTCAAGTCATTGAGTTATTTGCGGGCAACAACCCCGAAGGTGAGCCCGTGGTGGAACGGCTACAGGTTCGTGTGAGCGAGGATGATAGCTGCCAATTGGTGCGATCCCCTGTCTTTATTAAGGGAATCGCCAGTGGGGATTACGTTAAGGTCGATAAAGACACCCAGCAATTTGAGTTGGTAAAGCGCTCGGGCAATTTGGCAGTGCGTATTTTTTGTCGCGGCGATAGCACGGAACTGTCTGATAAGTTGACCCCACAGCTGGAGAAGCTCGGGGGCGAGTTGGATCTGGAGGCACCGCGCGTATTGGTCTACAGCATTCATGTCAGCTGTGGGTTCGATAAGATTGAGGAGATCCTCAACAGTGCTTGCGATGGGGCTAATAGCGTTTGGTATTACGGCAATGTTTATGACCCTAAAGACGGGCAGACCCCACTCAATTGGTGGCAGGACGTCCTAAAGCCGGAGTAAACATCCGCGATATATTTGGGCCAGCCACAATAGCTTGGTAGTGTGTGGTTGAGGCGATAGCGAATTGAGAAGGCACCCGATGTTAATAGTTATTTCACCGGCGAAAACCCTGGACTATGAAAGTGATATTCCCTCACTGGAAACCACCCAGCCGGACTTTTTGAAAGAGTCAGCAGCCCTGATCAAAGAGTTGCGTGAACTGAGCCCGCAGCAGGTTTCCAGCCTGATGAAGATTTCAGATAAGTTGGGAGTCTTAAATTACGATCGCTTCCACACTTGGAAGCGCCCGTTTACCGATAACAACGCCCGCCCCGCCCTGCTCGCCTTTAAAGGTGATGTTTATACTGGATTGGAGGCGGAGACTATGGGTAAGCGGGACTTTGCCTATGCGCAAAAGCACTTACGTATGCTCTCTGGCCTTTATGGTTTGCTGCGCCCTTTGGACTTGATGCAACCCTATCGCCTCGAGATGGGCACTAAATTTGAAAATGCCAAGGGTAAGAATCTCTATGAATTTTGGGGAGATAAGATTACCGAAGCATTGAATGCGCAGTTGCAGGGCGTGAAGGATCGCGAGTTGGTAAACCTGGCATCCAATGAATATTTCAAATCAGTCAAAACCAAGCAGCTTGATGCTCAGGTGATCACCCCGCATTTTAAGGACCTGAAAAATGGTCAGTATAAGATGATTAGTTTCTTTGCTAAGAAAGCCAGAGGCATGATGAGTCGCTGGGCGATTGATCAGAGGGTAAAGAAGGCGGAAGAGCTGAAAGGTTTTGATGTGGCTGGTTATGGTTATAACCCAGGATTGTCCACTGAGTGGGATTGGGTATTTACCCGGGATGAGCCGCAGTGAGCAGCACTGAATTGCCCAATGCGCCCTCCTGCGGGCGCAATCGCGAGCCGATTATCCAGCAACTGACTCGCCTGCTGGCTTCAAGTCGTAAAGTGCTTGAGGTTGGCAGTGGTACCGGTCAGCACGCAGTATATTTTGCTCCGCATTTACCGCATCTTGAATGGCAAACTTCAGAGCGATCGCAACAGCTGGAGGCAGTAAAGTCCTGGCTGGCGGAGATACCCAATAGCAACCTGCCGCAACCGCTGGCGCTCGATGTTGGTGATTCTTGGCCCGAGATTTCGGCTGATGCTATTTTCACTGCAAACACCTTGCATATTATGTCGACTGAACTGGTACAAAAGTTCTTTCTGCATAGTGCCGATGTTTTGGAGCCGGAAGGTTTGTTGATCGTTTATGGTCCCGTGAAAATTGCAGGAGAGTTTCTTGGCCCTACTAATGCTGATTTTGATATTGAGTTGAAGGAGCGTGACCCCAAGCGGGGGATTCGCGATCTCGAATGGCTCGATCAGCTGGCGGAGAGTGCGGGGTTCAGTCGCGTAGAACTAAATTACTTGCCAGCCAATAACCAATTAATGGTCTGGCGCAAAAGCGATAATAAGGAGTAACCATGCCCGAGTGGTTGGAAATAGTGGTGATCGTGGCTTTTGCCATTGGAGCGGTATTCTTTTTTGCCAAATACCGAGAGACAGCGGCGGCACTGCATGAGAGTGAGCGCATGAAAGCCCGTTTGTCGAATGACTTGAATCGCTATCGCGATGTGCCCAAGCTGCGCGCTCTGCGAGATGCCCTCATTGGTGTTAAGGCCCTGCCTACCGATGATGAGGGCAATGAGCACCTACTGCTGCGCGATGGGGATTTGCAGTTGCACCATTTGGTTTTGCGCCGGGAAGCAAACGCTCTGGGTAAAGAGGCCACGGCCAGCTATGTCAAAGACGGTAAAGAAGTAGAACTGCAGGAACTGGAGTAATCGAAAGCCGCTTTAATTAGCGGCTTCAGAACTCAACCTGGATGCTGGTTTTTGAGCCAGCTTTGCTGGCGGAAAGTGAAGCGTGAAGAGACTGCCCTGCCCGGGCGTACTTTCTACACTCATTTCTCCATTGTGTCGCAGCAACACATGCTTAACGATCGCCAGTCCGAGACCTGTGCCGCCACTATCCCGTGAGCGGCCTGGATCAACTCGATAGAAGCGCTCAGTCAGGCGGGGAATATGGATCGAATCGATACCGATACCGTTGTCCTCTACGGAAAAGTGCCCGCCTTTGTCATCCTGCCACCAGCGCAATTGAATCTCGCCTTCTTCGGGAGTGTATTTCACGGCATTTAAAACTAAGTTGGCAAAAGCACTGTGTAATTCGCCGGGGTCTCCATTGAGGTAGCAATCCCCTTTGCAATCAACTTCGATATGATGATGCCGATCGCCACTGAAGCTGCGCGCTTCCTGGGCCACCCTCTCAATCAGTTCTGGTACGGCTACAGCCATATCCCCGCTTTTGCGTTCTGAGGTCTCCAAGCGAGCCAATAGCAGCAGGTCATTGACCAGCGTACTCATGCGGCCAGTCTGCTCCTCCATTTGAGCCAGGGGTTTCCTCCAGGGAGGCGGTGCCATATCACTGCTTTGCAGTGTTTCCAGGTAGCCGGCAATTACCGTGAGGGGGGTGCGCAGCTCATGGGAAACATTGGCGACAAAATCTCGGCGCATCTGCTCGAGATTATGTAAACGGGTGATGTCGCGAACAATGACCAAAGCCTCATCTTTACCGTAGCGGGTGACTTCCAGCTGTAACATACGGGCTTCATTGCCAGGTGCGGGCAGAGTGAGGGGTTCCCCGTTGTTGTCACCGTGCATATAGCTGACAAAGCCAGGATCGCGGACAAAGTTGACTAATGACTGGCCGGAGTCACTGGCCTGTAATCCGAGCAGTTCACCGGCAGCAGGGTTCCACCAGGCCAGGTTATCGCCGTCTTCCAGGGCAACAATTCCTTCGCGCAATGCGCTGGTACTGTCCTGTACCCGGCGCAACATCACGTGCAGCTTCTGCTTTTCGCGGCGGTGGCGCCGCTGCATACGGTAAAAGTCGTCGTAGATTTCACCCCAAATACCAAAGGCGGTTGGGGCTGGGCCGCGTCTGCCGTTTGCCAGCCAGCGGTTGAAACGTTGCTGTTGCCACAGCACTGAGATCAGGTAGCTGGCCAATCCCGCAATCAGGGCGAGAGACCAGCTGCCGGAGGTGACACCGAGAATGGTGCACCCCAGGGCGATAATTACGAAACGCGAGAACTCGCCAATACTGCGATCCAACATAGAGTTGCCGTGTTGCCTGATAGATGGCGGCAGTGGCACAGCCTCTTCCGCCCGCATTCAATACCTCATGGAACCAGGCCCGCACCCGTTAAGTGCGGAGGTTTGATTCTGCAGGGATCGGTACCGATCCAGAGAGGATTGTCACACTTTTTCTGCGGTTTGCACAGAAAACCGATACCCGGTGCCGCGAACTGTCTGGATATAGCGGTCGTGGCCATCAATGGCCAAGGCTTTGCGCAGACGGCGGATATGGACATCCACGGTGCGTTCCTCCACATAGACATTCCCGCCCCATACATGATCGAGGAGTTGGGTGCGTGTATAGGCGCGCTCCTGGTGGGAGAGGAAGAAGGTGAGCAGGCGAAATTCTGTTGGCCCCATATCCACTGGCTGCCCTTTGATAGTGACCCGGTGACTCAATGGGTCCAATATCAGTGCGCCGGCGCTGAGGGGTTCCTCTGGGGTCGCCGGGCCCGCGCGGCGCAGTACGGCCTTTAAGCGAGCAACCAGCTCCCGGGGGGAGAAAGGCTTGGTGATGTAATCGTCGGCCCCGGTCTCTAACCCTTTGATTTTATTGTCTTCTTCACCTTTTGCCGTGAGCATGATGATCGGCAACGAGGTGGTGAGTTCATCGCGCTTGAGGCGCCTTGCCAGCTCTACCCCGGAAACATCCGGCAGCATCCAGTCGAGCAGCACTAAGTCGGGCTTCTCGTCGATAATCAAGGCGTGAGCTTCCTGGGCGTTTTCCGCCTCAAGGCAGCGGTAATCTGCCATTTCCAGTGCGACCCGCAGCATATCGCGCACTGCGGATTCGTCATCGACAATCAGGATCGTTTTACTGTGCATTTGCCTGCCATACCCGCTCTGTTGTCAGGGTTTCCCCAGTTATGGCCGAGGATTAAACGGGATTTATATGACAAATATATGACGCTCCACTTCTGGGGCCCACTCATCTTTCAATTCAGCAGAAAATGCAGCGATATGCCGGCGAAAATGGCAAACCCTACCCAATTATTGTTGATAAAAGCCTGAAAACAGCCCTCTCGCCCTCGGTCCCGAATTAGCCACTGCTGATAAACGAATAAACTGCAAACCGGCAATAGCGCCAAGTAGTAAAAAATACCGAGTGAGAACCTTGATCCAATAAGCAGTAGGGCAATTAGAACTAAAAGTTGTAAGGTTCCGGTGACCACCTTGTCCATTTCCCCAAACAAAATGGCGGTGGATTTAACGCCGATCTGAAGATCGTCATCGCGGTCCACCATCGCATAGAAAGTGTCATAGCACAGGGTCCAAACCAGGTTGGCGGTATAGAGCAACCAGGCCTCTGCTGGTACTTCTCCTGTAAACGCTGCAAAAGACATGGGGATTCCCATACTAAAGGCGGCGCCCAGGACCATCTGGGGTAGGTGTGTGTGGCGCTTTGCAAAGGGATAGCCGAATGCCAGAGCCAGAGCTAAAAACGAGAGGAGAATCGTGAGTGTGTTGGTGGTGAGTACCAGAAGGAAGGCGGCAGCGCTGAGGCCGGCGAAAAGCGCCAATGCAGACTTTGGCGTCAGTGCGCCGGTGGCCAGAGGACGCTCCGCAGTGCGCTTTACATGGGCGTCAATTTTGCGATCGGCGAAATCATTGACTGCGCAGCCAGCCGCTCGCATCAGGATCACACCGAGTGTAAATACGATAAACAAGTGGAAGCCCGGCCACCCCTCAGCGGCTAGCCATAGTGCGCACCAAGTGGGCCAGAGTAACAGCAGTGAACCTATGGGTTTGTCCATCCTCGCTAATTGCCAGTAGGGCAGCGCGGTGGGCCAGCGTTGTGCGATCTGTTGGCTGATCACAGTGAATCCTCAGTTGCGATAGTTTTGGCTGCTTCTTGCGCTATGGGGTCACCTGTCGGTGTGAAGTTGGGAAGAAAAGCCTCTGACACCAGTAAAGGCTTGTCCCGCAGCCAGAATACCGAGCGGCGACCCCAGACTTCAGAATCCTTTTCCCCAAGTTCACGATCGGCGCAGCCAGGGGATTTCTGCAGCAAATTTAGGGCGATCTCCCCCCTGCGAATGCCCGGCTCACTAAACAGCAACTCCCCCAGCGGGCGGGTATCCAGGCTGCGCAGATTGCGAGATTTTCCTTGCAGGCTGCGCTCGGGTAAAACGCTGCGGGCATACACCCAGGGCTGTCCGCAACCGTAGAGCAAAACTTCCCGAATCAGGGCCCGGTTACCATTGTGCAATCCCAGTACAAGGCATTCTTCAGGGCGGGGTGTCTGCCAACCCTGATACAGCACGCGAACATAAAAGTCCCCGTCACTTTGCTGCTTGAGAGCGGCGGTGAGTGATCCGGAATAGGTCAGCCAGGGCACCAGATTTTTGGGTGGTTGCTGCTGGGTTTCAAGAGGCAAACTCTGCCAATCGCCAGAGGGCACAAATGGTGATTGGTGCAACGATAACTCCGCAGTCTGGATAAAGGCCCCATTGTATCCCGGCCGGTGCAGCAGGTCTCTCCCTGTTGCATTTTTGCTCCCCAGCACGGCAATGGATATAGTGCTCACTGCAATGAAAACAACGATTCATAAAGAGAAGCTTGTTATGGGGCTTACTACCAAAATCTTAGTGGGAATGCTTGCGGGCATTGCCGTGGGGTGTTTATTTAATTACTTGAATATGAGCCAGCTGTTCGGTGCTGGTGTGAACAGTGCTATTAATCTCTATCTGACTGAAGGCCTGTTCGATGTTATCGGCCGTATCTTTATCGCTTCGCTGAAGTTGATGGTGGTACCTCTGGTGCTGGTATCGCTGATCAGCGGAGCCTGTGCCCTGTCGGAAGGCAGCCGAATTGGGCCGCTGGCGGGTAAAACCGTCCTTCTTTATATGGTGACAACGGCCATCGCCATTACTCTGGCACTGTGTCTGGCATTGATCTTCCAGCCCGGAGTTGGTGTTAATGAGACTGCAGCTGAAGCCGCTTCAACATTTGTGCCGAAGGAGTCCCCACCGCTTTCCGAGGTGCTGGTTAATATATTCCCGACCAATCCTGTAGCCGCTATGGCTGAGGGAAATATGCTGCAGATTATCGTATTTGCCCTGTTGATGGGCTATGCGATTTCCCGCTGTGGCGAACCGGGCCAGCGTATCGCCGCTTTCTTTAATGACCTCAATTCCGTTGTATTGCGCATGGTTGGTGTATTGATGGTATTTGCCCCCTATGGCGTTTTTGCGCTATTGGCGAAAACCTTTGCCGACCTTGGGTTCGGAGGTTTGGTACAACTCGGAAAGTATTTCCTGGTCGTGCTCTGTGCCCTACTTCTGCATGCATTGGGGACTTACTCGGTGATTCTGAAGCTGCTGAGTGGGCTCAATCCCTTAGAGCTACTGAAGAAAATGTGGTCGACCATGGTTTTCGCCTTCAGTACCGCTTCCTCTGCTGCCACTATCCCGGTGACTTTGTCGACGGTAGAGAAGCGCCTGGGTGTGGATAATAAAATTGCTGCATTCACAGTTCCCTTAGGCGCGACTATCAATATGGATGGCACTGCGATTATGCAGGGTGTGGCTACGGTCTTTATTGCCCAATTCTTTGGTATTGAGATCGGCCTGACTGGCTTTCTGACAGTGATCCTGACTGCGACCCTGGCGTCTATCGGTACTGCTGGGGTGCCCGGCGTCGGCCTGATTATGTTGGGTATGGTATTGCAGCAGGTGGGTCTGCCGCTCGAGGGGATTGCCATTGTGATCGGCGTAGACCGCCTGCTAGATATGGTGCGCACGGCGGTCAATATTACCGGTGATGCGGTAGTAAGTAGTGTGGTGGCGAAGAGTGAAGGTGCCCTGGACGAAGAGACTTACTACGATGCCAATTACAAAAGTGTCAGCATTAACGACAACAACACAGTAGGAGCCCACTAGGGCGCTTTCCTCAAGCCTCGGCAAATCGGGGCTTGTTCTGTAACCAGCGTTTAATCAGCTGTTGTCGCATGCCCTCTGTCAATTGAGGGGAAATAGCAATTTTTTGCACTTGCGGCAGCAGCTCAGCATCCCTCTGCAAGTCTGCGATACGGTGCTGGATCTCCCCTGTCTGGCGGGTGCCGAGGATTTCCCCGGGACCTCGCAGACGCAGGTTTTCCTCTGCAATAGCAAAACCATCGCTGTGTTGACGCAGCGCTTGCAAGCGGGCGCGGCCATTCTGCGATAGCGGTGTGCCGTACAGCAGCACGCAGTGGCTGGCAATAGAGCCGCGACCGACCCTGCCGCGCAACTGGTGCAATTGGGCCAGGCCCAGGCGTTCGGGGTTTTCGATAATCATCAGGCTGGCATTGGGCACGTCGACGCCCACTTCAATGACCGTGGTGGCTACCAGCAAATCCACTTCCCCGGCCTTGAAGGCGCTCATCACCTGCTCTTTTTGCTCTGGCTTCAGGCGGCCGTGTACCAAGGCTACGCGAACGCCTTCGAGCATTTCGGCGAGCTCTTCGGCGGTGGATTCTGCCGCCTGGGCCTGCAGGCTCTCCGACTCCTCGATAAGGGTGCAAACCCAGTAGGCCTGGCGACCCTCGGCGATGGCGCTTTGCACCCGTTCCATAACCTGGTCGCGCCGATCATTGGCAATGGCAACGGTGTTGATGGGTTGGCGCCCCGGCGGCAGCTCATCGATGATCGAGCAATCCAGGTCAGCGAAGGCGGACATCGCCAAGGTGCGGGGAATCGGTGTAGCGGTCATAATCAGCTGGTGGGGTTGCAGCCTGCCGGTAGCTCCACTTGCCGCCCCTTTCTCACGCAGCTCCAGACGTTGCTGTACGCCAAAGCGGTGTTGCTCGTCGATAATCACTAACACCAGGTTGTGGAAAGCCACCTCTTCCTGAAAAAGTGCGTGGGTGCCCACTACTAACTGGGCATCGCCACTGGCGATCTTGCCCAGCTGTTTACGCCGCTCGGCAGCCTTTAAGCTGCCCGTTAGCTGAGCAACTTCAATACCCAAAGGTTCCAGCCAATTACAAAAATTGATCCGGTGCTGCTCTGCCAGGATTTCTGTCGGTGCCATGACTGCTACTTGAGCACCGGTCCCAATGCCCTTTAGGGCAGCCATAGCGGCGACCAGGGTTTTTCCCGCGCCCACATCTCCCTGCAATAAGCGCATCATCGGGGTTTGCTGAGCCAGATCCTCAGCGATTTCCTCGCAAACTCTCTGCTGTGCGCCGGTGAGGGAAAATGGCAGGCGCGATAAAAAGTCTCGCTCCAGGGATCGGTTAACGGACAGAGGTGGTGCCGCTACCCTAGCGCTATTGCGCCTCAACTCCAGCAGACTCAGATGGTGTGCCAGTAACTCTTCCAGGGCCAGACGCTGCTGGGCGGGGTGAGTACCTGATGCCAGTTGATCTAGCTGGGTGCCAGCCGGAGGGGCGTGCAAATAAAGCAAGGCGTCTCTGAGGGGGTAGCGCAGAGATTTGGGTAACAGCTCTGCCGGCAAGAACTCGGTAACAGCGCCGTTTTTCAGTAGAACCAGTGCCTGTTCCACCAATCCTCGCATGCGGGCCTGGCTCACACCTTCTGTTAGCGGGTAAACCGGCGTAAGGGTATCTGCGGTCTCCGCGTTTTCGATACCGACGATTTCCGTTTCCGGGTGGTAGAGCTCCAGGCCGTTGGCTCCGCGACGGGCCTCCCCAAAGCAGCGTATTCGGGTTCCTCGGGCAAAGCGGCTTTTCTGTGCGGCAGAAAAATGAAAAAAGCGCAGGGTTAAGGTGCCGCTGCCATCCTGTAATCTGACCACCAGGCTGCGGCGGCGGCCGAATACGACATCGGCGGCACTGACCTCTCCTTCGATTACCACATCCATACCGGCGGTGAGGCCGGCAATAGGCACCACCCGGGTGCGGTCTTGATAGCGTAGGGGCAAGTGGAAAACCAAATCCTGTAGGGAGTTGATATGGAGTTTGGCCAACACCTGGGCAAATTTATCCCCCACGCCTTTGAGGGTGGTAACGGGCAGCTCGGCCAGGTTGTTATCTATCCCACGGTCAGGTGACACTGGCTGATGGCCTCTCGCAGTATGTCGATTGCGCGGTGTCGGGGGAAGCTTGCCCGCCAGGCCAGTGCTACGGTGCGGCGTGGGCCCGGTGCGGTAAAGGGGCGGGTCTCCAGCAGGCCACTGGCGTACTGTGATGCGGTGGCGGCTGAGAGTGGCAATACGGTAATTCCAAGCCCTGAGGCCACCATATGGCGGAGTGTTTCCAGTGAGCTGCCATCTGCGGCTGTGCGTATGCTGCCGCCGCCCGCTTCTTTTTCCATGGTTAGTTGCAGGTGCGGACAAGCTTCCAGTACCTGATCACGGAAGCAGTGGCCCTCACCCAGCAGAAGCACATTGTCTTCAGTGAGTTGATCCGGGGAGATAACCTCCTGCTTTGTAAGTGGATGGCCTGCGGGCATCAATACAACAAATGGCTCGTCGTACAGGGGTTGGGTGACAACGTCGGGCTCGGTAAAGGGGAGAGCAATAATGATGGCATCCAGCTCGCCCTTGCGCAGCCTCTGTCTCAGCGTGGCGGTATATCCCTCCTCAACATAGAGTGGCATTTCTGGTGCCAAATGCTGTAGTTGGGGAATAAAGTGTGGGAACAGGTAGGGCCCAATAGTAAAGATGGCGCCAACAGACAGGGGGCTAGCCAGCTGGTCCTTGCCGGCGCTGGCAATGTCTTTGATGGCTGCTGATTGTTCCAGAACCAGCTGGGCCTGGGCGACAATTCTCTCGCCCAATGGTGTTGCCTGCACTCGAGTTTTTGAGCGCTCAAACAGGGCGACACCGAGCTCTTTCTCCAGTTTCTTTACTGCGATAGAGAGTGTCGGTTGGCTGACGTAACAGCGCTCGGCGGCACGGCCAAAATGCTGTTCCTGGGCGAGAGTTACGATATAGCGCAGTTCATTGAGAGTCATGGTCGAGGCAATTAGATGGCCATTAGTAATAGTAATTATTCATAAATAATCGCCGCTAGCCAATACCCTGTCTCAATCTGTAAGCTGAGAGCGAATATTGGGAAAATTTACTAGTTTTGGGAATTCAGGTGGGATTGAGGCGCAAAATTTTGCTATATCTGTAAGGGGCACACCGAACGGAGATACGTCATGGGAGTTCTGTCCTGGGTCATTCTCGGGTTGATTGCCGGCGCTTTGGCAAAGTGGATTATGCCCGGGAGAGATCCTGGTGGTTGGATAGTCACTATGGTCATCGGCATTGTCGGTGCCTTTATTGGAGGCTGGCTCGGTGCCCTGATCGGGTTCGGTGGCCCAGTGACTGGTTTCGGAATAGGCGACATAATAACGGCTACGATTGGTGCAATAATTTTTCTTGCGATCTATCGCATGTTCAAAAGGCGTGGCAACTAGTCCGCCTTTGGGGAGAGCCTCGGCGGCGAACTATAAGCATTCCGAATTTGATATTTGCCCAAATGACCCCAGCACCTTAGGACTGAATAGCACTGAATCAAGGGAATAAGGTGGACAGCAAAGATTGTTCACCGGGAACTATATGACACAACAAGAAAAGCTTTGGATCCTTGGGTGTGGTGACCTCGGGGCGAGACTGGCACTGCATATAGACCGAAAGCAATACGCGGTTTATGGAATGCGGCGCAATCCCCTGGTAGCTCTGGCGAGTAAGCGCAGGGCAGATGTGGTGAATTGGCGCCGGGGGGATGCCACTAAGAAAGAGGATATTGAACGCTTGTTGTCTACGGGGGCGGATGTCATTCTCGCGACATTTACCCCCACTGAGCACACACCAACCGGCTATCACCGCGCTTATGTGGAAACGGCAAAGGCAGTCGCTGAAGTTGTTCCGCACCTTCCATCCCCACCGCGCTTGGTTATTTGGGTTTCATCTACTCGTGTTTATGGCCAAAGCGGTGATGACTTTATCGATGAGCAAACCTTACCCCTGCCCAGTGGTTTTCAGGGAGATAGTTTGCTGGCAGCTGAAGAGATCATTCGCAACGCAATTCCCAACAGTTGCATTGTGCGCTTTGCGGGAATTTATGGGCCTGGTCGAGATCGCTTGTTGTCGCAGGTTCGCGCTGGTCGCTGCGCTCCTCCCCAGCCACCGCAATATAGCAATCGCATCCATGTCGATGATTGTATTGGTTTTTTATTGCACCTTATTGAAAGGCACAAACATGGGTGGGTCCCGGAGCCTCTTTATATAGGCGCCGATAGCCAGCCTGTGCCGATGTACGAGCTGCAACAGTGGTTGGTAAAAGCGATGGGATATACCAGTGCCCACCTACGCGAGATTGTGCAAACGAGCGAGCGCCGCTCGAAAAAGCTCAGCAATCAGTTGATGCTGTCCAGTGGTTACGAATTGAAATATCCAGATTACAAGGTGGGCTATAGCGCTCTGTTGGAGTCGGAGGGCTGAGCTGCCCTCCTCAATTATTGCCACAGCATCGGCGAGAACTTCTTGCCTCAGGTCACCATAATCGCTTCGGCTTCAAAAAGGGCTCCCCGCGGCAACTCCTTGACGACGACGGTTGCCCTGGCGGGATAAGGCTCTTCGAAAAACTTTGCCATTATCTCATTTACAGCGGCAAAGTTGCTGCTGTCGGTAATGTAGAGATTGAGTTTCACAATATGCTGAAGCGATCCGTCAGAGGCCTCACAGACTGCGCTGAGGTTGCGAAAGACCTGGTGGACTTCATCGCTAAAACCTCCGCTAATCATCTGTTGTGTCTCTGGGTCCAGAGCGATTTGTCCCGACAGGTAAACAGTATTATCCACTTTTACTGCCTGGGAATAGGTACCAGCTGCGGCGGGTGCCCGGTCGGTTTTAATAACGGCTCGATTGGGCATGGGGTACTCCATTACTTATCAATATTGTTGAAAAGGAAGACCTATACGGAACTTCCGATTAATCCCTTACTTATTTGCGGGGCTTTCAGAAGTCGGTTAAATATATCGCGCTTTGAAGCCTAATGGCAGTTCCCAATGGGATTCCCTTGTGTTCCTCAAGGGCGGGCGATGCGTATGACAGAAGGGAGGTTGCGCAGGCGCTTCATAACCCGTGCCAAATGTACACGGCCACTGACTTCCAGGGTCAGGGAGATCACGCTGTTGTGAGCATCCTTCTCATCCACATTGATCTGCTCGATGCTGGCGCCCTCTTCCGTAATACGAGTAGCCAGTCGGGCAATAATCCCTCTCTCTGACTCGACTTCTACCCGCACATCACCAAGGAACTCCCCTGTCACATCCGGCGACCAGTTCACCAGCATGATGTTTTCCGGATGCTCGCGAAAATCACCGGTATTGCGGCAGGTGTCGCGGTGTACTACTACGCCTTTGCCCGAGCTGATATGGCCGATAATGGCATCCCCGGGAATAGGACGGCAACAGCGGGCAAAACTGATCATCATGCCCTCTTGGGCATCGATCGTTAAGGGAGAAGAGATATTGCTGGCTTCAGTCTCTTCACTGGTGACGGGCGCGAGTAATTTAGCGGCAGAGAAGGCCACTTTACTGCCCATACCTATCTCTTCCAGCAGCTTGTCCAAAGTTGCGCATTTCGCTTCTTTGAGGCCCGCTTCTAATTGCTCTGGTGATAGCGCGTCTAGGCTCGTGTCGAACTTACTGAGTGCTTTTTCCAGTAGGCGCCGGCCCAGGGTAATGGAATCGTGGTGACGCTGGTGCTTGAGGAAGTGACGGATAGCACTGCGCGCTTTGGCGGTTACTACAAAATTGAGCCAGTTAGGGTTTGGCTGTGCAGTTTTGCGCGTGAGAATCTCGACTTTTTGCCCGCTTTCCAGAGGTTGGGACAAAGGGGCCAGGCGCTGATTGATACGCACGGCAACACAGGAGTTGCCGATATCCGTGTGTACGGAATAGGCGAAGTCCACGGCAGTGGCTCCTGCGGGGAGGTCGACGATCTGCCCTTTAGGGGTAAAGACGTAAACTTCATCCGGGAATAGGTCAATTTTTACGTTTTCAATAAACTCTAACGAGTCGCCGGCGCGCTGCTGCATCTCCAGCAGTCCCTGGACCCAGCGCCGTGCACGCACTTGGCTGGTGCCACCGGTATTGATCACCTCATCGCCGGAGGCTTTGTACAGCCAGTGGGCGGCAATGCCACTGTTGGCCATTTCATCCATTTCCTTGGTGCGGACCTGAACTTCAATGGGCACCCCGTGCATACCCAGCAGTACTGTGTGCAGTGACTGGTAGCCATTGGATTTGGGGATAGCGACGTAATCTTTAAACTCGGAGATTACCGGTTTGTACAGGCTGTGCATAACACCTAGAACCCGGTAACAGGTATCCACACTGTCCACAATGATGCGGAAAGCGTAGACATCCATTATCTCCTTGAAGGACTTCTTCTTGGTGCGCATCTTTTGGTAGATGCTAAATAGGTGCTTTTCCCGGCCAATCACCAGAGAGCTGATGCCCTCCCGCTGCAAGCGCAGTTCTATAGCATTCTGAATTTGTTCCAGCAGCTCTTTGCGATTGCCGCGGGCGGCGACCAGGGCGGCGCGCAAGCGGCTGGCACGCAGTGGGTAGATGGCAAAAAAAGCGCGATCCTCGAACTCGATACGAACGTCGTTCATACCCAGTCGGTGGGCGATGGGTGCGTAGATCTCCAGCGTCTCGCGGGCAATACGGGCACGCTTCTGCGGTTTCAGTGCGCCGAGAGTGCGCATGTTGTGCAGGCGGTCGGCCAGTTTGACCAGAATCACGCGGATATCGCGGGCCATGGCTAGCGCCATCTTCTGGAAGTTTTCCGCCTGCTTCTCTGCCGGGCTGTCGGTCTCGAACTGGGTTAGTTTCGAGACCCCATCGACCAGGTCGGCAACCTCTCCACCAAACTGCTCAGCCAGAGCTGCCTTGGGGATACCCGTATCCTCGATCACATCGTGCAACATGGCTGCCGCCAGGCTCTCGTGATCCATATGCATGCCCGCGAGAATAGTTGCAACTGCCAGCGGGTGGGTGACATAGGGCTCGCCGGAACGGCGCTGCTGACCATCGTGAGCCTGCTCCGCGTAAAAATAGGCGCGGCGGACGATTTGGATCTGGTCGGGAGGAAGGTATGAGGAGAGGCGGTGGGCCAAACTATCTATGGTGTGCAATGCCGCGCGCGCCTCTCGTAAAACTCAAAAAGTACCTAGTAAGAGACCTGATCAGACTTGCTGATCTGTTAGGTAGTTGGGGGCAACGATAGGAGCAGGTGCCTCTTCGCGTTCCGGCTCGTCGAGGATGGCGGCATCCACCAGGCCCTCTTCGATTTCGCGCAGGGCAATTACCGTGGGCTTATCGTTTTCTTCGGGAACCAATGGATCCCTGCCGCCTGTAGCGATCTGACGGGCGCGTTTGCTGCCGACGATAACGAGCTCGAAGCGGTTGTCCACATGCTCAAGGCAATCTTCAACGGTAATACGTGCCATAAACTTTCGTTTCCATTTGCTGTGCCCGAAGGCAAATTCTGTACAGGGGACCGGCTATTTTACCGGACCGGGAAATGTATGCAATTCGATCAATTGGTTCAGTGGCGCAACAGTGCCTGAAGTAGATCGCCGTGGCGCAGTTGCTGCAGCTCTAAGCGCTGTCGCTGGGCAACGATAATCGCACGCAGCTCTGTTAACGCTTGCTCGAAGTTATCGTTGATTACCAGGTAATCTGCGGCGACATAATGGGTCATTTCGTCGATGGCCTGGTCCATACGGCGATCAATGACCGCTTGATCGTCCTGACCGCGTCCGGTGAGGCGCTCGCGCAGGGCTTCCTGGGACGGAGGCAAAATAAAAATACCCACTGCATCAGGGCGCAGGCGACGAACCTGTTCGGCCCCCTGCCAATCGATTTCCAGGATAACATCGCGACCACTGGCAAGAGTCTCTTCGATCTCAGCTTTGGCGGTGCCGTAATAATTATCGCCATAAACTTGGGCGTGCTCAAAAAAAGCATCACGCTCCAACATTGCCAAAAATTCTTCTCGCTCGACAAAGTGATAGTCAACGCCGTGAGTTTCGCCTGGGCGCATGGCACGAGTGGTATGGGAAACCGATACGGTAACCTGGCTGTCGCTGTCTACCAGCGCTTTGACCAAGCTGGTTTTTCCTGCACCGGAGGGAGCGGAGACGGTGTAGAGGGTTCCTGTTTGCACAACTGATCCTGTTCGCGAGCAAAGAGCCCATTATAACCGAAGCTTGCGTCTGGAGATGAAAGAGTGTCATGAAGGGACAAGGCTAGCCCCCGACCGGAGTGGGGGTATCTGTTGGGAGATTCAGGGCGCGTTACCACCTGCGCGCCTGGGCCCGGCCGGGATAGCCTCGCGGGAGTTTCTCAATCACCGCCAACCACCTGTGATTAAGGGGACCTCCCTGTTGTTAATCGCTAACGAAAGTGACTCTATCCTCTTTGCGCCGGGTTGCCAACCACCACCATACCAAAGAGCTTGCGAGCAAGTAGGATATGAAGAGTGGTACATATGTATTGTTTAGTAGCGGAATAGCGCAGATGAGTGCTGCGAGTCTCAAAGTTTCGAGGCGCCCTGAAATAGGATGACCATCCAGTATCCTACCATTAATTGCCAGGCAAATAATCAAGGCAATAACCGAGCCCATAAGTTGCCAGAAACTCAATACGCTGGTGAACCAGAGGAG
Source organism: Microbulbifer sp. ABM4_008 (assembly GCF_056311705.1). Lineage (NCBI taxonomy): Bacteria > Pseudomonadati > Pseudomonadota > Gammaproteobacteria > Cellvibrionales > Microbulbiferaceae > Microbulbifer > Microbulbifer sp. ABM4_008. The sequence continues at coordinate 5,056,438 of NZ_CM149970.1, forward strand.
AGATAAGGTTGTGGCGGTGTAACAGAGGTGTTGTGCGAATGCGTAGTTGCGCAAACCAGGGCTAATTTCAGGGTTGAAACGTTTAAAGTTTGTCAGATCGGTAGAGGCTACTGGCATGGATTTTTCTACATCTGCGGGCCTGTAGCCGGTGGGGCGGAACCAAAGAGTGCACTTGTCCCACCAGCTTTTCGTATGCCAGGCATCAATTGCCATGCGCTTTAAGTGTTGTAAATTGGCTGCTACAGGATCAAAGGTATTCAGGGGCTTACGCACACCGTAAAGACAGGGCTCAGTTTCGAGTTCCTGCTGGTAGGTGCCAAATAAGCGATCCCAAAGTATTAATATTCCGCCGTAGTTTTTATCTACGTAGACAGCGTTCTGGGCGTGGTGTACCCGGTGATTCGAGGGGGTAATGACAAACCACTCCAACCAGCGGATCTTGGGTATTTTTTGTGTGTGAACCCAAAACTGGTAAATAAGATCAATTGCGCCGGCGACAATAACAATTTCTGCCGGCAAACCAATCAATAGAAGTGGTAGATAAAATATCCAATCCAGCTGTAGCCCCCCCGAAGACTGGCGCAATGCTGTGCTCAGGTTGTAGTCCTCACTCTGGTGGTGCACCAGGTGTTCTGCCCAAAAGATGTTTACCTCGTGACAGATACGGTGCTTCCAGTAGTAGCAGAAGTCGTATGCGAGAACCGCCAGGGCCAGGTGCCAGACATTGTCGATAGACCAGTTGAAACCAACCCATTGATAGTAGGGTTGTAGCAACGTAAACAGCGGGATATAGATAACGAGGAATAAGCTTTTATAGGTAAGCCCGATAATACGATTGAGAATCCCCGTGCTGAGATTGCCAATAGTGTCATTCAGCCTGTAGAGCCCCCAGCCTTTCCAGCGATCCAGGGCGAACTCCATAAGCATGGCGGTCAGAAAAAATGGAATAGAGAAAGTAAGCAGGTCCACAGAAACCCCATATTTTTATTATTAGATAGCGTATCTATTGAACTCTGCCACACGGCTACTGGGCCGCATATGCCAGTGATGTATGGATTCTGAAATCAGTCAGTATTCGCTGAAGGGATTTTGACGTAATTAACTTTCAGGTTTACAAAAGTGGTGCCTGATTGGCACTAACCAAAAGATTGGCAAGAGCATGCGATACGTCGAATTGGTACCACGGCTAGGTGCGACTTTCGATGTTTAGTCATGGTTTTCTTCGTGAAAGGATTTTCTTTGGAGTTTATAAATAGAAAGACCGGCAAATGCCGGTCTTTTTTTACTCTGAACGGGTCGCTATTTACTCGCTAGCTTCCGCTTCCAAAGTCACACCGCTGTAGGATTCATACCCATAGACACTGATGTACCAGGTGCCGGAATCCGGGTTACTAATGGTGCAGCTCTCCTCGTTACCCCAGAGGTATGGACGACAGTCATATCGACGCAGAGTAGGATAGTTACCGTGGCGCACGTAGAGATCAACTTCGCCGGAGCCACCGGACATCTCTATAGTAAGGGTGGAAGTCCCAGACTCAACATCAATGGTGAAGTCATTCCAGCTGCCCTGGCTGCCAGAAAGGTTAGTTTCGGTCCAACCTGAACCATTGCTGCCACTGTCGTCATCGTCGTCGCCATTACCACTATCGTCGCCGCTCGCCATAGCTACAGCTGCTGCCGCGTCCACAATACCGGAGCCGCAGTTGTTGCAAGAAGAGGGGAAGCTGCGAGCGGTGCTGGTGAGGATCGACTCAACTTCATCCGGAGTAACGTCGGGGTTAACCGAATAAATCAGCGCTGCTGCGCCGGCGACATGGGGGGCTGCCATACTGGTGCCCTGGCTGTAATAGTAGCTATCGCTGCCCGCATCGGTAGAGCCGTTGTTGTAGGTGGAAAGGATACCGTCGGAATCGTTTGCGAAGCTCTGTGCGCCACCGGGTGCAGCGACATCAACCACATTGCCATAGTTGGAGTAATAAGAGCGGCCGCCGGTACGGTCAGTTGCCGCAACGGTAATAACCCCATCACAGCTGGCAGGCGAGTATTGGCTTGCGTTGGCACCACTGTTACCAGCGGCGACAACCACGGTAGCGCCGAGGCTGCGCGCAGTGTCGATAGCGCTTTGCGTGGTAGTGTCACAGCTACCGCCACCGCCGAGGCTCAGGTTCAATACTTGGGCTGGGTTTTGGTTGCTTGGTAATCCGCTGACAGAACCACCGGCACCCCAGATAATGCCGTCGGCAATATCAGAGGTATAGCCACCACAGCGTCCAAGCACACGAACGGGCACTATCTTCGCATCATAGGCTACACCGGCGATACCCATGTTGTTGTTAGTAACCCCGGCAATGGTGCCGGCTACATGGGTGCCGTGCCAGCTGCTATCGCTCTCGGAGGGGATGCTCGGATCGTCACCGCAGGCTTTATCTGTATACCAATCCCCTGGGTCAGTGGGATCGTCATCACGTCCATCTCCATCTACGGAGACGAAAGTGTCAGAAATCATATCGTAGCCCGGCAGGATATTGTCTACCAGATCGGCGTGGGGGAGATAACCGGTATCGAGTACGGCAACCACTACGCCATCGCCCTGGGTAACGTCCCAAGCTGAGGGCAGGTTCAAGCCGCCGGTGGACTCGTAGTAATGCCACTGGCTGAGATAGCTCGGGTCATTGGGCTCGGCCATCGCTTTCATAATCAGGTCCGGCTCTGCGTATTCCACATCCGGATCCTGTTTCAGGCGATCGATGATCGCGTTTACTTCAGCTCTACTTTTACGGCCTTCCAGGCGCATTACCTGGGCGCCAGTGGCCATACGGCGGAGGTGGCGCATCTTGTGGCCGGCGCGACGGGAAGCTTTTTCGACCGTCTCTGTGGCCATGGTGGCCGCCTTCCCAACTTTAGCGCTCTCCTTGTACTTTACGATGATGCGGTCGGTTAGCAGTGTTTTTTCCGCGTCCGCTGCGTGAGTAGCGAAAGAGGTAGCACACAGTAACGAAAACGCACTCGCCAGAGTCGTCTTTTGCAAAAGACTTTTCAATGATGATTTCATTATTGTTATATCTCCGAGATATTTTAAATCCGGCTATCAGTATTCCGATAGGCCGGAGACTCCTGAAAAACTCCGCACTAACAAAATAAATTTGCTTAACGGATAGGCCTTGAAACTGTCTTTCTCACAGTCGGTAAGTCAGTTTGACCAAAATTGGTACCAAAGTTTCAAAATGGTACTTCTTTATAACGTTCGTGAAATTATTATCCTCAGCTTAAGCCTTTAAATTTGTGTGGCTTTTGGCGACAAATTTATAAATTTTGGGAAAAAAATCTGATAGTGAGAATTTATCTACGGGAGAGATGTGGAGGGGTTCACAGGGGGGAAACTGGATAATAAGCGAATATTTTCAGATAAAAGAATTATCGTGCGTAGAAAAGATGAATCGCTAAACGCTTCTTAGTGACGTGTACGTAGCATTTACGTAGCTTGGCTTTGGGGCCTGTTTCCTGAGGGTACCCCAGTAATGAAAACCTTTGCTGGCTACCACTGGGGTTTGAGGTTGAAAGGTTGGTGTTAGGACTTGTGTTTATCTGGCCTTGCTATAACTGGGAACTTTGGCCCACAGCTTTGCAGCCAGCAATCCAAAGATAAATCCAAATAGGTGGGACTCCCAGGAGATAAAACCACCCCGTGGCAAGACACCGAAAATAAGCCCTCCATAAAGGATGGCTACCACAATAGATATTAATAAACGGCTAAATTTCCTGCTGATAAATCCCGCAAGAAGCAAAAAGCCGAAATAGCCATAGATAACTGAGCTAGCTCCCAAATGATTGCCCCTGCCTGCAAAAAGCCAAACGGCCAGTCCGGTGGTGATCACAACGAATAGGGTCACTTTAAGGTAAGTTTTTACCCCGTACTGCAACACTAAAAAACTGAAGATGCACAGAGTGAATATGTTCGAGAAGAAATGCCAGCTATTTCCATGCAGTAATGGTGCAGAAAAAATATGGGGGAGGTGGTTGATTGAGCGGGGAACAATACCAAAGTAATTAAGCGATCGGCCGCTCAGAATATTAATAATCTCAATTGCAGCAAGCACTAAAAAAATAGCGCCGACCCACTTCAGGTTGTGTCGCATAAATATTCCTTAAAGGGTGAGCTATCACAAATCCCCCTCTCTGGTGGCAAAGGGGCATCCACAGTCTCGGTGAGAATGCCCCAGAGGGTTATTCGATGTTTTGTACTTGCTCGCGCATCTGCTCGATCAATACTTTGAGCTCTACCGCAGCCTGGGTTGTGTCAGTAACCACAGACTTTGAGGAAAGGGTGTTGGCTTCACGGTTAAATTCCTGCATCAGGAAATCAAGCCGACGGCCGATTGATCCACCGCCGGCTAAAACCCGACGTGTTTCAGAAGTGTGCGCACTGAGGCGGTCGAGCTCTTCATCCACATCTGCTTTCTGGGCCAACAGGACGATCTCCTGTTCGAGCCGGTCCTTGTCCAGCTCCACTTGCAATTCTTCCAGGCGGCTGCGCAGCTTGTCTCGCTGTGCTTCAAGAATCTGGGGAAGCAGTTCTCGAACATTGGCTACCTGCTCTTCGATTCCCTTGAGTCGGGCCTCAATAAACTTGGCTAGCTCAGCGCCTTCGCGTTCACGGTTTGCGCGCAGCTGTCCCAGTGCCTCGCGAAAAGCCTCTAATATCGTTGCCGTCTGTTTATCGGTATCTGCTTCAGGTTCACTGATAACACCGGGCCACTGGAGAATTTGCAAGGGATTGAGTGGTTGAACATCCTCGCCACCCGCTACTTGTTTTGCTGCTTGAATCAGCGCCTGGGCGAGGGGTTGATTGATTTCCAGCCCAGTATCTTCGGCGCTATTGGTCTTCAGGCTCAGGGTCAGTTCAATTTTGCCGCGGGACAGCGTCTTGCGCAGCGTATCACGCAGTTGTGTTTCCATGGCGCGAGCCGCTTCGGGCAAACGGAAATGTGGTTCCAGGTAGCGATGGTTGACCGAGCGCAGTTCCCAGATAGCAGTGCCGTTTGCGTAATTGGCCTCGGCGCGTCCAAAGGCTGTCATGCTGCGCACTTTGTTCTGTTCCCGTTGACTGGCCATAGCTGATCCCCTACAGGCGTATTAATCGGCCCGGCATAATAACACAGCGTTTGGATCGCCATGCTGGGGTATATAATGCGGGGCTTTCATTCAATATTTGAGGTGGACTATGCAGCGTCCCAGTGGCCGCGCCCCTGCGCAATTGCGCCCGGTAAAAATTACCCGCAACTATACCCGTCATGCGGAGGGGTCTGTGTTGGTGGAGTTTGGTGATACTAAGGTTTTGTGTAATGCCTCTCTCTCCAGTGAAGTCCCAAGGTTTTTACGCGGCCAGGGCAGCGGTTGGATTACTGCAGAGTACGGCATGCTGCCACGCTCCACAGGCTCTCGTATGCCCAGGGAAGCGGCCAAGGGCAAGCAGAGTGGGCGCACCGTGGAAATTCAGCGCTTGATCGGGCGCTCACTGCGGGCAGCGGTAGACTTGGAGAAGCTAGGTGAGAATCAAATCACCGTCGATTGCGATGTTATCCAGGCCGATGGCGGTACCCGGACCGCAGCAATCACAGGTGCCTGTGTGGCGTTGGTTGATGCCTTACGTCATATGCAGAGAGAAAAAATCATTGCCGATGATCCGCTCAAGAATATGGTAGCAGCGGTATCAGTGGGAATTTATGAGGGGGAGCCGCTACTGGACCTGGATTACCCGGAAGACAGTTCAGCGGATACCGATATGAATTTGGTGATGGCCGAAGATGGCGGCATGATCGAGGTTCAAGGCACTGCAGAGGGTGAGCCATTTACTGAAAAGCAGTTTGCGCAGATGCTGGGGTTGGGCAAGGCGGGTATCGATGAATTGATCGCTTTGCAAAAGCGGGCGCTGGACGAGTAAAGCTGCCGCCCCTTGGTTTGTATCCGGCCCTCTCTCAATAGGGAAGGGGCCGGAACTCCGTGTGATTCAGACTTCGATTTCGTAGTCCATGATGACCGGCAAGTGGCTGGAGAATTTCACATTCTTATTGATTGCACCGTACTCAATGCGATTTTTTAGACCGTGAGAGACGATCTGCATATCAGTACGCCAGCCATCTCCTTCTCCGACAGTACCGCTGGGCCACCAGCTAAATTCGTCGGTATCTTTTACTACACGGCGAAAAGCATCGACATAGCCAACATCATTAAACAGTTGGTCCAGCCAGCGCTGTTCGTGACGCATAAAGCCGGGAGAATCCTGATGATCCTGCCAATTCTGTACGTCTGCACGACGGTGAGCCATGCCCCAGTTACCACAGAAAATAAAGTCGCGGCGTTTGCGGCTTATTTTTAGCAAGTGCGCCTGCATGTCCTCAAAGAATTGGACTTTTTTCTCTAACGACGTCTCATCGGAGGCGACTGGCGCGAGCAGAGAGCCAACGCTCAGTCGCTCGAAATCCGCCTGTAGATAGCGGCCGTACATATCTTCACCATTGGCGAAGCCCATGCCGAATATGATGGCTTTGGGCTGGCTGCGGGTGTAGATAGCCACACCATTTTCGTGGGGGGTTCCCGAGTCGAAAAAGTAACTGTAATAACCGTCGGGGTGAAATATTGGGTGGTCCAATTCAGGCTCGAGAGAGCGCAGATCCTGAAGGCAGATAATATCTGCGTCCTGCTCCGCCAACCAATCGTAGAGACCGCGTTGGGCGGCCTGATGAACGCCGTCTACCGACAAGCTTACTATTCGCATTATTAGCCCCTTACCAGCGGACTGTGTATCATTAGAAACATTATATGCATGCCTACCCCCGGGAATGCTACGGGGAGGTCTCCCTTCACCTTAGCCAATAGTTAACAATTTTCCATGCAGCAATATCAGCGCGATTTTATCCAACTTGCCCTGGATCATCAGGTTTTGTGTTTCGGCGACTTCACATTGAAGTCGGGCCGTCAAAGCCCCTACTTTTTCAATGCCGGCCGTTTCCACACCGGTGCTGCACTGGCAGCGCTGGGGCAGGCCTATGCCGAGGCGATAATCGCTTCGGGAGTGGAGTTCGATGTCATTTTTGGGCCGGCCTACAAAGGTATCCCGCTGGGTGCGGTGACTGCTGTGGCTCTAGCCCAAAAGGGGATCGATAAGCCTTTCTGTTACAACCGAAAAGAAGCCAAGGATCACGGTGAAGGCGGAACCTTAGTGGGTGCGCCGCTTAATGGCAAGGTTTTGATTATCGATGATGTTATTACTGCGGGCACAGCCGTGCGCGAAGTGATGCAAATTATCGAATCTCATGGCGCAGAAGCGGCGGGAGTTGTGATTGGTCTCAACCGCCAGGAAAAGGCTAGTGAAGATTGTGAATTCTCCGCTATTCAGCAAGTTGAGAGACAGTACAATATTCCTGTGGTCGGCATCGTGCAGTTAGACGATGTGATCAGCTTTCTCGAGCAGGAGTCGAATGATAGCGATACTCTGCAGAAAATTGTGGACTACCGGCAGCGCTACGGTGTCGCGGGTCAATAAATATTGCCCCCCCTAGCTGTGGGCCGGTTAATTCAGAGAGAAGAGCGATGCGAATCGCCCCTTTAGTACCTCTATTGGTCAGCACCCTTTTGATGTTGGCTGTAGAGGCTTATGGTAACAATAGCCGGGTTTTGTATCGATACACTGATCACCAGGGAGTCCTGGTGATCAACGATGCTATTCCACCGGAATTTGTTCCAAATGGATATGAGATTCTCACTCTTACCGGTCGTGTAGTTGAAGTAATCGCACCGCAGCTCAGTCCTGAAGAGTACCAGGCCCAGCTTAAGTTGGAGGCCCAGCGTGAGGCGGATCGTAAGTTGCTCAAGCGCTATAACAGTATTGCGGATATTGAGAGTGCTCGGTCGCGCAAGTTGGCTGTCGTAGAGCAGGATATGGCTATCATGCGGTCAAATATCAGCAGTCTACGCCGGCAAATTGCCCAGGAAGAAGCCTCTGCTGCGCGCACGCAGCGGGGCGGCCGTGAGGTGGCTCCCGAATTGTTGCAGAGAATTGCAGATCTACAAAAAGAAATGGAAGTGCTTGAGGAGCGCCTCAGCCGGCGTGCGGCTGAAGCGGATACCATAGGGGTTGATTTTGATAAGGCGGTAGCCCGCTATACCGAACTTAATGCTGAGAGCTAGCTAATTTCTCAATGCCTGAATAATTTCGGAGGGCTACCGCTAAACAGCCCTCATGAGGAAATGGTTATCTGGCTGCAGCCACTGTCTCACGGAAGAAACCAGCCGTTAATACGGGCCACTGTTCTGCCCAGTACTCTGTAGGCTTACGCTTAAAACCGCTGCGCACGTATTGGACGATACGCCCCTCCGCGCTCGCCAAAAGCAGGTTGGCAGCACCACCGAGAGGAAGAGTCGGGCGCAGGTGTTCGCGCAACTCGGCTTCGCGCAAGATCTGTCTAATTTGAGTTTCCAGTCGATCAAACAACTGCAGGATTCGTCCATGTAGCCTTTCAGTTTCACCGGTAAGCGCGTCGCCTGTGAGTAGGCGAGTGATTCCTGGGTTGCGCTCACAGAAAGCTAGCAGGAGCTGCAGAATTTTCTGGCAGCGATTGAGAGCCGAGGGCTCCTCCTGCAGGATCATTGCGATACGGCTGAAAATGGTCTCCTCAATAAATTCGATCAGCCCTTCAAACATCTTGGATTTACTGGGGAAGTGACGATATAGCGCGGCTTCAGAGAAACCAACTTCCTTGGCCAGTGCTGCTGTTGTAATACGTGCGCCGGGACTGACTTCCAGCATATGTGCTAGAGCTTCCAGGATTTGTTGACGCCGATTGATTTTTTCGCTGCTCATTGACTGCCTTTGGTCCGCTTGGGGGGCGGAATTTAGTTTTGCTCTTGTCGTCTTATTTTGACGGCGGCGGAATCCTACCGATTCGCCGGGCTGTCTTCAATTGCCAAGGGGCTAGTGGTCCACAGTTTGCGCTTCGATGTTGGTAATCAGGGTACCCACGCCTCGATCTGTAAATATTTCGAGCAATATGGCGTGGGGCACACGGCCGTCGATGATGTGAGCGGAATTTACCCCATCCTGAACAGCGTCCAGAGCGCAGGTGATTTTTGGCAGCATGCCGCCATAGATGGTGCCATCCTGAATTAAGCCCTCTACTTCATTGGTAGTCAGTCCGGTGAGAACCTCTCCCTCCTTATCCTGCAGGCCGGCGACATTGGTGAGTAACATCAGTTTTTCTGCTTTCAATTCTTCGGCGATTTTCCCAGCGACGAGATCGGCATTAATATTGTAAGAAACCCCATTGCCGTCGACTCCGATCGGCGCGATAACCGGGATAAAGTCACTGTGGACCAGCATATTGATCACATCAATATTAACTTTCTCGACTTCCCCAACCTGGCCAATATCAATGATTTCAGAGGCATGTAGTCCCGCGCTCTCATTTTTTCGGGTCAACTTTCGCGCTTTAACCAGTAATCCGTCTTTACCGGTGATACCTACCGCGCGGCCCCCATTTTTGTTAATCAAATTGACGATCTGTTTGTTGACGGTGCCCCCTAACACCATCTCCACAACATCCATGGTTTCGCTATCGGTGACTCTCATTCCGTCTACGAAGCGGGACTCAATACTGAGCTTGTTTAGCAGCTGCCCGATTTGAGGTCCGCCACCGTGCACCACCACTGGGTTCATACCTACCAGCTTCATCAGGATAATGTCTCGCGCGAAACTGTTTTGTAGTTGCTCATCCACCATGGCGTTGCCACCGAACTTGACCACAATAGTTTTGCCCGTAAAGCGCTGGATATAGGGCAGTGCTTCATTGAGGACCTGAGCACTTTTCAGCGCAGAGTTTAGATCTAGGGACATGGGCAGTTCCTTACACAGGGCGAAAGGGAATCAGGTTTGGGGTCCTGATTTGAGTCGCCAACGATTTAAAGCAAATGTGGTGGATTGTTTTCTAAGCAATAGGGGCAGTGGCCCGATGGCGGCGCAGTCTATTCCGCCATCTTATCTTAATTGAGCAGTTGCCAATCGGGTACAGTAATTGTGGGAGCAATCTTTCTGAGCTGTCCCATCACCTCATTACGGATGCGCTCCAGGGCCTGTTCATTTTCAGCCTCAAAGCGCAGGGTTAGTGCGCTAGTGGTATTGGAGGCACGTACAAGCCCCCAGCCATCGGGAAACTCTATGCGCAGGCCGTCGATAGTATTGATATCGGCATTGCCAAAATTTCCCTTATCGCGCAGCTGGTCTATCAGTGAAAACTTCTCAGCTTCTTCTACTGGGAGCAGGATCTCAGGGGTGCTGTGCATTTTCGGCAAGGTGTCGAGGAGTTCATCAAGACTTTGTTCGCGTAGTGCCATAATTTCTAGTACCCGCGCAGCAGCGTAGATACCATCGTCGAAACCAAACCAGCGGTCCTTAATAAAGATATGTCCAGAAAGCTCGCCGCCCAAAATGGCTTTGGTCTCCAACATCTTGGCTTTCATGGGCGAGTGTCCGGTCTTCCACATAATGGGGCGGCCCCCATACTGGCTGATTAGCTGGGATAAACTGCGACTGCTCTTAACGTCGAAGACAATATTTTCTCCTGGATTGCGCGCAAGGATATCCCTTGCCAGCAACATAACCAGTTGGTCTGCCCAAGCGATACGGCCGCTGCTTGAAATCAGGGTAACACGATCACCATCACCATCCAGGGCCACGCCCAGATCTGCTCCTGTAGCCAGAACCTTTTCAGTCAAGGCTTCGAGGTTTTCTGGTCTGGAGGGGTCCGGTGCGTGATTGGGGAAGTTGCCATCCACCTCACAATAGATCGGTGTTACAGCACAGCCGAGCTGCTCAAAGAGGCGGGGAGCCAGGTTAGAGGTGGCGCCATTGCCAGCATCGATAACCAAGTGCGGTTGCCCGGCGAGGGCGACATTATTGAAAACTTCATCGATATATTTATCGGTGATTTCTTGCTCCCGATTGGCGCCTTCCCCACTTTTGAATGGGCCTTTTTTCATCAACTGGTAGAGCCCCTGCAGTTTGTCTTCCGCCAGGGCGCGACCTTTCAGTACGATCTTAAAGCCGTTGTATTCCGCAGGGTTGTGGCTTGCGGTAACAATGACCCCACTACTGGTATTTTTTCCTTTCGCACAAGCGTAATAGAGAAGTGGTGATGGAATCAGGCCGAGATTAATAGAGTTGCAGCCACTATCTAGAATTCCCTCAATCAGGCACTGGCTAAGTGTCTCACTGCTATTGCGTCCATCTCGGCCAACTAGTAAGAGATGTTCTCCAGCGTGCTGTGCCAGGGTGCCGAGCGCTCTGCCTAGTTGATAGGCAAAAGGTTCGTTGATTTCCTGCCCGGCGATTCCACGGATATCGTAGGCGCGGAAAACATGCTGGGGATACTCAGAGGTCAGAGGCAGCTCGGGCTTGTCATCGTCACTTTCTGGCAAGTCCTTTGAACTATTTTCTTTTTCTTCGGACTCTGAGTTCTCTGAATCAGAGTCCGAGATACTGGGTGCTGAGGCCAAGCTCTGCGGCAGAAAATCTGTATTGGGAGCCTGTGTAGTTCCTCCATCAGAGGCTTGTGGGTGCGCCTTATTAAGCTCGCTGCCACTAGCATCCTTACTTCTTTCCCATGGGGCTCTCGAATCGCGAGGTAGGAATTTCAGTAGGGCGAATAGGCTCACCAATATTCCAATGCCGGCTCCGATATAAATCCAGGATGTGGGCAGACTGTGCTGTTCGACAAAGGTTTCGGAGGGACTGAAGTGGAGGCTTAAATAGCTGTCCTCAAGTTGCTCTATAGTGTTGTGGCCTTTTCCTGTGCCTGCGCGCCACAGAGTTTGTCGGTGGGCATCGGGAAACTTCTGCATTAACTGAACTTGTCCATGACCACCGCCCAGACTTTTTAAAATGTTTTCCAGCACGGAAAAGGGTTGGGTAGCCAGTAGTTGTTCATTTTCCAGGTTGATAACACTATGAAGTTGCCAGCTATTTTCCACACCTGTACGCAGTACTTCCATCGGTTGCTCAGGTGTTTCCTGACTGCGCTTTAAGAGATCGACCAAGGCAAAGTTCAGGGAGGGATTTTGCCCTGAGCCCACTCGAACCTGTTCGGAAGAAAAGGCCTGGAGGGATACCTGCTCAGGTAATTTGGTAGATTCAATCAGTGTTGCTGCAGGGAGCTTCCTTGATCCAAGGGCCTGCAGGCGCTTCGAATAGTCTGCGACGTAAGACTGCACGACTTCAGCTAGTTCGGCAGTTTTTTGCTTGGCGGCTAGCTCAATCTGCGAGTAATTGTGGGGTATTACAAGATACTGGATTAACAGATAGGCACCGCCCAGCCAAGCGACAACTACTAATAATAACGGTAAAAATAACCCTTTCTGCATGGTACCGCCTGGTTTCTTTTTGTTGTTGGAGCCCACAGATATCCCTGATTTGAGCGTAAATTTTGTCACTGAGCCTTGGAGGCGATGAGTTCAATGAGTTGTCGGGCTAGGTCGGTCTTCAATGCGGGAGCCAGTCGGCTCTGACCATCCGCATCTATCACAGTGACAGCGTTGTGATCGCTGTTAAATCCCGAGTCCGGTTGGCTCACATCGTTGGCAATGATCATATCGAGGTTTTTCCGCTGCAGCTTGCTCTGGGCGTGGGCGAGAACCTGTTCTGTCTCTGCGGCGAACCCGATAGTGAACGGCCGCAGCTCAGTACGCGTGGCTATGGCTGCAACAATATCGGGATTTTTGATGAGGGCAATTGCATCATCATCTTGCCCGTCTTTCTTTTTGATTTTCTGCTCAGCGACTTGGGCCGGACGGAAATCAGCAACGGCTGCTGCACTGATAAAGATATCGCAGTGATCGGCGGCACTTTTGGCGGCCTCATACATATCCTGGGCGCTGATAACATCGATACGATTGACCTTTGGCGGCGTATCCAAATTTACGGGGCCGGCAATCAACGTCACTTCGGCACCGGCACTCTGCGCCGCCGCGGCCAGGGCGAAGCCCATTTTTCCAGAGCTGTGGTTGCTGAGGAATCTCACCGGGTCGATGGCTTCCCTGGTAGGGCCGGCAGTGATTACTACTTTGCGGCCCTGCAGTGAGTGGCTTGTGCGAAACAGGGACTCAGTGTGTTCCGCCAGGTTTTCTGGTTCCAACATACGGCCGGGGCCCACGTCGCCACAGGCCTGGCTACCAGCGCCCGGGCCCCAGAATATGACTCCGTGCTCCTTTAGGGTCTGAGCATTGGCTGAGGTAGCTGCGTGGCGCCACATGGCCTGGTTCATGGCTGGTGCCAGGGCCAGGGGGGCTTCGCTGGCCAAACAAAGGGTAGTTAGGAGGTCATCAGCCATACCGGCAGCCAACTTTGCCATTACCTGGGCACTGGCTGGAGCAATCAGGATAAGGTCAGCCCATTTCGCCAGTTCGATATGACCCATGGCGGCTTCTGCCGAGGGATCCAGCAAGTCTGTATGCACCGGATTACCGGATAGCGCCTGAAAGGTCAGTGGCTGCACAAACTCCTGTGCTCCGGCGCTCATTACCACTCGGACATCGGCACCGCGCTCTTTGAGCCGGCGAACCAGGTCGGCACTCTTATAGGCGGCAATTCCACCGCTGATACCTAAAAGTATGCGTTTGTCGGCCAGAGAGGACATAAATGCTGTTTCCGATTTGGTGCGAGCCGGTAAGATTAGCATTTCTGTGTCGTTTCTTATAAGACTGCAGTAGCGCCTCACAAGGGCAGCATGGAAAAGGTGTTCAGTAGATGTGCGATAGATAAGACACTGACTAACTGGGCTACAAATGAAAATAAAGGACTGGCCGGCAGGTGAGAGGCCTCGGGAAAAGCTGTTGGAGAGAGGGGCTGAAGCCCTGTCGGATGCAGAGTTGTTGGCAATTTTTCTGCGCGTGGGGCTACCTGGCCTCTCAGCAGTGGATCTGGCCAGGGGACTACTCAATGACTTTGGTGGCTTGCGCCCCCTATTAGAGGCCGAGCGAGATGACTTTTGCCGCGCGCGAGGGCTCGGCGACGCCAAGTTTGCTCAGTTGCAAGCGGCGCTGGAAATGGCCAAGCGGCACTTGGCGGAGACGATACAGCACGGCAGCGCACTGTGCAGTCCCGGGGCGGTCAGGGATTACCTGGCAATCCAGCTCAGGCACCGGCGCAGGGAAGTGTTCTGCTGCCTCTACCTGGATAATCAACACCGGGTGATCGCTTTTGAGGAGCTGTTCGAGGGGACTCTGAATGCAGCGAATGTCTACCCGCGCGAAGTAGTACAGCAAGCGCTGTTGAAGGGGGCTGCGGCGGTTATTTTGGCGCACAACCACCCTTCTGGTGTCAGTGAGCCCAGCCAGGCAGATATCTGGATTACCGAGCGGTTGACCCAGGCACTAGAGCTGGTGGATATCAAGGTTCTGGACCATTTGATCGTCGGTGAGGGCAAGGCGCTATCCTTTGCAGAGCAGGGATTGATGTAAAGGTGTCGTTCCCGGCGTTGAAATGTTGTACAAAACTTGCTCCCTACGGGCTCTTTTGGTATAAAACGCCGCTCTTTGCGGCCGGGCCAGATTCTGCACAGGTTCCGCCGCCATCCAGGAACCGGATTAGAATCCCGATTTTTATGTTCCCGCACTACCTTTTCCTCTTCAGGATTGGCGCCATGCGGGCACAAGCGTTTTGAAGAGGCCAACAGATGTCCAAGGTATGTCAGGTAACCGGTAAGCGTCCGGTCACCGGAAACAATGTATCCCACGCTAAGAACCGCACCAAGCGTCGCTTCGTGCCGAACCTGCACAGCCACCGTTTCTGGGTTGAATCCGAGAAGCGTTTTGTGAAGCTGCGTGTTTCCGCGAAAGGCATGCGCGTTATCGATAAGAAAGGTATCGACGCTGTCCTGACTGAGCTGCGCGCCCGCGGCGAAAAAGTGTAACGGCTGTAGCCCAGCTAATAGATTGGAGATAGAGCAATGCGTGAGAAGATTCGTCTGAATTCCAGCGCCGGTACTGGCCACTTCTACACCACTACCAAAAACAAGCGCAACATGCCTGAGAAAATGGAGATCAAAAAGTACGATCCCGTTGTACGCAAGCATGTAATGTACAAGGAAGGCAAAATTAAGTAATTGCCTACCGCTACTGTACAGAAAGCCCGGTTTTAACCGGGCTTTTTTGTGCGTATTGGAAATTGAGCAGCCAGTTTACACAGGGTAACTCCAGACGATGCCAGAGCTCCCAGAAGTAGAAACCACTCTCAGAGGCCTGCAACCTCACCTGGAGGGGCATAAAATTCGCTCCGCAAAAGTGCGCCAGCATCAGTTGCGCTGGCCCGTGGAAGCAGACTTTGAGCGCCGTGTCCGCAATGCCCGGATACTGAAACTGGAGCGTCGGGCTAAATACCTACTGGTACATACTGACAAGGGCTGCGCTATTTGGCACCTGGGAATGTCTGGCAGCCTGCGTATGGTCGAGGCTGCACAGGCACCGGAAAAGCATGATCATATCGACTGGCGCCTGGATAGTGGTCTCACACTGCGTTACCGCGACCCGCGCCGCTTTGGTGCCCTACTGTGGACAGTGGCGGACCCACTGGCCCACGACTTACTCAGCCATCTGGGCCCAGAGCCTCTCTCGGAAGAATTTAGTGGTGAGTATCTGTTTGAAACCTCGCGCAAACGTAAGCAATCGGTCAAAACCTTCATCATGGATGGCCGTATCGTTGTGGGGGTGGGTAATATTTACGCCAGTGAATCTCTTTTTCTGGCGGGCATTCGCCCAGATCGACAGGCCGGTTCTATTTCCAAAGCCCGACACCAGCGCTTGGCTGAGTCCATAAAGCAGGTTCTCAGTCAGGCAATCGCCCAAGGTGGGACTACCTTGCGGGACTTTATTGGCGGTGATGGAAAACCTGGCTATTTCGCCCAACAGCTAAATGTTTATGGCCGTGCGGGTGAGTCCTGTCCCTCTTGCGGCCGAGCAGTCAAAGATATGGTTTTGGGCCAGAGAAATACCTTTTTCTGCTCTAGCTGCCAACGTTAAATCGCATCCTTCTGGCAGCTTTAGACAATACTAATATCATCGTATTGTCGATAAGGAGCTGCTTAGTGGTCATGATATTGCCTTTTCTTACGGTCACCCTGTCGATTTGGGCCGTTTGGAATGGTCGTCGCCGCTCTGCAATGGGCTGGTGGTTGTTGACCTTGCTGATCTTCATTATGTGGTGTGGATATCATATGACGCGAGCACTGTCGCTGTCTTTCTAGGGGCCGTGCCCATGATGGTGTTTATGGTCAGAAGGCTGGATAGCTTGGCGCTGTTAGCGGTAAGCATAATCCTATGGATTGCCTTGATCATGGAGTTGGCATCCCACCAACACCCCTGCCCTCTCTGTCTCTTACAACGTGTTGCCTTTGCCATGATTGGCATGGGATTGATGTTGAACCTGCGCTTTAGTATTCGTGCAGAGCATTACGGCGTTGTTATTCTTTCGTGTCTAGCCGGTCTGGCTGCTGCTGTAAGGCAGGTATTGCTGCATATCACCCCTGGCGATCCAGGGTTTGGCAGCCCAGTCTTGGGCTTGCATTTATACACTTGGTCTGCACTGATTTTCTTTGTCTTACTGATCTACTGTGGCGTTGCATTAATGTTTGGCTTTAAGCGACGAAGTTTTGCCACTAGAGAGTTAACTTTGATTGAAAAGTGCATTGCCATCTCTTTCTTCACTGTCGTGTTGGCCAATTTAGTCGCGGTTCTCCTCGAGTGCGGTCTGGGTCCCTGCACCAGTGGGTCATTTGGGTATCACTGGTTGTGGTCTCGAGGTTAGGCACACAAATGTGTCCGAGCTTTCTACACTTTTCCTGATAAGACCCGAGTCCCGGGGAATTACGGAAAACTGTGAGGAGTCCCTATGCGTCTGGCCTGCCTGCTCATTTCACTATTGTTAATTGCTTGTGAACGAGCTGAATCCCCCTTGCCGGCCGCCGGTGTTGAACCCGCCCAGCACGTTTTAAGGAATGCGTATATCTATACCGTCGACCCGGCCCGTAGTATTGCCTCGGCAATGGCAATTCGCGATGGGCGCATAGTCTATTTGGGGAATGAAAATGGAGTGAATAGGTATGTCGGAGTTCACACTCAGGTTAATGATTTGAAAGGAAGGTTAGTACTTCCCGGTTTCATCCAGTCAATTTCAAACAATACCGATTATAGCGGTCTGGATTTGTCTCTGTTTCAATCAGTTGAAGCCTATCAAAATAAGATTCAAGATTACATTCTCAATAATCCTGAGGCCCAAATTGTCGTCGGCCGTGGCTGGAAAATGGAAGTATTTGGTGACGACGAGCCCCATAAAGCAATGCTTGATCAGATTAATGATCTAGTACCAATTATTATGTTCTCAGCGGATCATTCATATGTGTGGACTAATTCTGAAGCTATAGCGGCGGCTGGAATAGATATGAGCACCAAAAGTTCGACTGAGAATTTTATTAAAAGAAGTGATGATGGAATTCCTATTGGCCTATTTCAAGGTAGGGGAGCAGTAAGTGTTTTTAGTAGTCTAATTCCTGAAGGCAAGGTGAGCAAAGAGTTTCATAATCTCAGTGAGCTAAAGGATGTAGCCCTTTCCATGGGGGTCACAACTTTACATTCATTTCATATTCCTTTTTTTGAAAGTGAAAATAAAGCTGAAAAATTTAAAAAATCAAATTCTTTGGAAAAACGTGATGTTCGTATTAGAGCGTTTTTAACGGTTCCTATGAACATGCCTTCTGATCGATTTATATCCCTTAGGAATTATGCGGATAAAATTTCTTCAGATGATTTTAAAGTGATTGCTATTAGTTTCGTAATTCCAGACTCTATTTCAAATTATAATTATCTAATTCAAGACGAGCTGGGAGAAAGTGTAAAAGATACTTCTGCATGGCTTGTCGATCTTTTTCATCAGGCAAATTTATATAAGTTTCAGGTGCATTTTAGCCTTCCTGAAGGGAGTTATGAAAGTGGCATATTAAGGGGCCAAGTTGAAAAGTTAATTAATGCGGAGTATCAGGGGGTCCGTAATATCGTATCAAATATTCCAGAATTCTTACTGGTTGATTTGTTGGAGAAAAATAATGCGGCAGCAATTGTTTATGAGGGTAAGTTGCCAACCTTTAATGTCGATAAATTAACAGAAGGCACAGGTTCTTATATGGGGGGTAAAATTTTATTTTTTGCAGGTGATGGGAAGCTAGAAGGGCAGATGAATAGCCTAAATGTGATACGAGATCCGATTTCCATTATACACACAGGAGCTAAGCATAAGGTTCCAGTTGACCTTATGATAAGGTTGCTCACAATTAGGGGGGCTTATGCTATTCATCTGGAGAATGAAGTAGGAAGTTTAGAGGTGGGAAAGTGGGCTGATTTTATCGTTCTGGATGGAAATTTATTGAAAATAAAATCAGCCGAAATTGATAAAGTTAGAGTGTTAAATACCTACTATAAAGGTAGGCTGGTATACTAAAAAATCCATTAATAAATTGGTGGTTGCACTTTAGAGTAAAATATGAAGCTTATGTGAGTGTCCTATATTCTGCTTTATAACTTAACTCTTCAATGAATTTATATAGATTCTTGGGCTCTTGTATTTCGGCCAGACCAAGCTTGAATATTTTTTCACTTACCCTGACAGCAGTGTGCAATGACACTTTAAGTATGTGCGCTTGTGGTGGAAATAAGCAGCCTTGATCAAGAAGTTCGTTTGCGACCTGTTCTGCAACACCAATAGCCGCCTCTATAAATAGCTCATCTGGGATTCTTTTTGCTTTGGTCGCATAGATTGCAAGAGCAACTGCAGGGAAGATGTAGAAATTATTTGCCTGTCCAGGTAAATAATTTTTCCCATTAAAGTTGTAATTTGGAAACTGAACTCCAGCAGCGTAAATAGCTGTGCCTTGAGACCACTGATAAGCTTGCTCCGCTGTACATTCAGCGTGCTCGGTTGGATTGGATAAGGCAAAAATTATTGGTTTTTGATTAAGTTTTGCCATAGTCTCTACTACTTGTCGCGTAAATAGCTGCCCAACAGTACTGACGCCGATAAGAGTAGTTGGTTTATGTGTATTTACAGCGGTAAACAGGTCATTGGTAGGGGGTAAATCATGGGCATAGGGTTGCTGAAAATCATATAAATCTGTCCGACCTTTAACCAATAGGCCATTTTGGTCAAACATAATAATTCTAGCTCGGGCATCTTTTTCATTTAGCCCATCCTCGATCATTTTACTGACGAGTAAGTCAGCTATACCTATGCCTGCCGACCCTGCTCCGGCAAAAAATATTCGCTCATTTTTTAGCGTACTACCTTTGATTTTCAGTGCATTGAGCATGCCTGCGAGAACTATTCCGGCGGTTCCCTGAATATCATCGTTATAACAGCAAGCTTTGTCCCGGTAGCGTTTCAGCAGGTGTACAGCATCACTGCCAGTCCAGTCCTCGAAGTGCAAACAACAGTTGGGATATTGCTCCTGAACAGCAGCAACAAACTCATCGACAAAGGGATATAGGACTTCACTGGTGGGACGTTTTTCTCGTAAGCCGATATATAAGGGGTCACTGAGAATAGCCTCGTTATTCGTCCCCGCATCTAAAAAGAGCGGCAGTAAATGTTCTGGTGGTATAGCTGCCGCCACGGTATATAGCTGTAATTTTCCAATGGGAATGGCCATGCCATTGGCTCCGATATCGCCCAGTCCTAGAATTCGTCCACCGTTAGTTACGCAGATAAAACGGATTTCCTGATCCGGCCAATGGTGCAGGTATTCGGCGACTTTGCCCCGGTGGTTGGTGCAAAGGTAAACGCCCCTAACCCGGCGTATGATATGGCTAAATTTAACGCAAGCTTCACCGATGGTAGGGTCATAAATAATAGGTAAAAAGCGCTCTGGGTCGGACATAACCACGCGGTAGAAAAGCGTTTCATTGGTGTCCAATAGCCCAGTGAGGTAAACAAAGCGATCAATGTCTGAATGCTTGTGACTCAGCTGCATCATTACCCGTTCTACTTGGGTTTCTATGGTTTCAACCGCATCTGGAATTAAGCCTGTGAGACCAAATTTTTGTCGTTCTGCTGCAGTAAAGGCTGTGCCTTTGTTGGTTATCGGGTTGTGTAGGAGTCTGAGTCCCCCCAACTCGGTTTTTGGTTTTTTCACTTGCCAAGCTCCCTTACTCGATTAAGCCAAAAGAAGTATGGACTAAGGTGAGCTCGGTTAATGGCGGGGGATCAATGGTTTTTGCTTGAGAGCGTGAGTGGGCAGGCTAATCACCACGAGGGTGGGCCATTTAGCGGCCCACTGCGCTGCCCTCGCGGCGGGGGTCGGCTCCCCCATACAGCTTGTTATTTTGCAAAGCGATGGCATGGATACCACTGTTGAGGCCCCTTTCGACAACCTCGTGTCCACGGGCTTCGAGTTTCTCGATAGTATCGGGGCTGAAAAAGCCGGGCTCCAATTCGACCCTCTTACCGATAGCGCCGATATTTCCCGCAGAAATCGCTTCGGCAATCGGCATATTCAAGCCCAGATGGTAGAGAATGGTGCGCGCGGTGTAGTCAATAATTCGTGAACCGCCGGGGGAACCCACCAGAAGGCGCATGCTGCCATCTTTGTTGAAAACGATGGTGGGGGACATGGAAGAGCGTGGTCTCTTGCGCGCTTGAATGCGGTTGGCCACCCGCTCCCCACTACTGTTTTTTGGAGTGAAGGAAAAATCGGTGAGCTGGTTGTTGAGCAGGAAGCCCTTCACCATCAGGCGCGACCCGAAGCCGGTTTCAATACTGGTCGTCATACTGACACCATTACCGTAGCGGTCGACAATCACTAAATGACTGGTGTTGGGCAACTCTGGCGACTGGGCCATCACCCGCTTCACCCCGAGTTCGGCTGGGGTACCCGGAGTCGCAGCTGTGGCGGAGTCCGGGTCGATTAACTGCGCGCGGCGAGCCAAATAATCCCTGGACACCAGTGATTTACTGGGTACTTGGACAAAGTCGGAATCACCGGAGTAGGTGTTGCGATCGGCAAATGCCAGTTCCGAAGCTTCGATAAATAAGTGGGTGAGCAGATCACTGCCAGGCTCGAAGCGCTCCAGTGGAAATTGTTGCAGCATGCCCAGAATGCCGCCTACTGTGGTACCTCCGGACGACGGGGCATCCGCACCGCACACACGATATTCGAGAAACTCCGAACACAGGGGCTGGCGCTCCTTGGCCCGGTAGCTAACCATATCTTCGAGGCTCAGGAGCCCTGGGTTGGCACTGTCATAGCGCACAGCTTTGACGATAGCCTTGGCAATGTCGCCGTGATAGAAGGCATCCGCACCGCCCTGGGCAATGGCCTCCAGGGTTTCCGCGTAAGCTGGATTCTTCAAGTTGTGACCCACCGGAAGGGGCTTGCCGTTACTGTTGAAGAAGTAGCTGGCAATTTCCGGTCGAGCAGCCACCTTCGGCATGCGCAGTAACAGCTGGTGAAGGCGCGGTGATATCTGAAAGCCGGATTTGGCCAGGTGTATGGCCGGCTGAAATAACTGCTCCCAGGGTAACTTGCCATCGCGCTCGTGAGCCATTTCCAGCATTCGCACAACACCGGGAACGCCGACCGAGTAGCCGCCGATTACAGACTCAAAAAATGAACGCGGCTTGTTGTCGCGGATAAAGTAATTTTCGTCTACCTGAGAGGGGGCTGTCTCGCGCCCGTCGTAGTACTTGAGCTTCTTTGCCGCAGCGTCATAGCTGAGCATAAATGCTCCGCCACCAATCCCGGAGGATTGTGGTTCTACCAATCCCAATACCATCTGAGCGGCAATGGCGGCATCCACAGCGCTGCCGCCCCGGGCGAGAATCTGCTCGGCAGCCCGGCTGGCGTGGGGGTTGGCAGTGACTGCCATATAGAAGTTGGCCGTTGAGGACTTAACGGCTGTGCGACCGGTATCAAACTCTGGTTGAGGTTCATCGGCAAAAGCGAAAGCGGGACTCAGAACCAGTGCAAAGGCGGCGAGAAAGTTGCGCACGTAACACTCCGCGGATTGTGGATAAATCCGCTCGAGTGTATCAGAAATAGCCAGATTCCGGCTTAACGAAATTTCTCTTCCAGCGCGCTCTGTACAGCAGCCGGAACAAACTTGGTGACATCGCCGCCCAGGGAGGCAATTTCACGCACTAAAGAGGATGAAATGTAGGACAAATGTTCTGCCGGTGTCAGAAACAGGCTTTCCATATTGGGCGCTAACTGGCGGTTCATATTGGCCAGCTGGAACTCGTATTCAAAGTCGGACACCGCGCGCAGACCGCGCAGTACGCCATAAGCATCTACCTGGCGCACCAGGTCGGCGAGCAGGATATCGAATCCAATGACTTCGACATTGGGCAGGTGGCCGAGAACTTTTTGTGAAAGTTCTACCCGCTCCTCTAAGGTGAACAGGGGGTTTTTGCGGTTGCTGGCAGCCACAGCCACGATAACGTGGTCAAACAAGCGGCATGCGCGCTCCACCAAGTCCAAGTGACCATTGGTGATGGGATCGAAGGTTCCGGGATAGACGACTTTTTTCATACGCCAGGGCTTAAATGCGGGCCGAATGGGATGCGAATGGTAAACAATTTACGGCTAAGGTCAAAACCGAATCTTTTTATTCTTCCCTAAACCGATGGGCCGGCGCGGCGAAACAAGCGCATACACACCTGTCCTGCACGTTTTTCTTTTTCCTGTTCCCAGCCAGGTACGGATGCAACCACTGTGTCTCGCGGTGTTTCCACATAGATTAATGCATCCTGCGAAAGATGGCCGGACAGGGCGCCTAGAGTTGCCTGCCAAAGATTGTCAGCAAAAGGGGGATCGATAAATACGAGGTCGTATTTACTTCCATTACTTCCGAGGAACTCTTCTGCACTACAGTTATGGACTTTGGCTTCCCGGGCGTTTAACTGTTTTAACTGTTCCGCCAGGGTTCGCGCAGCGCGAGTATTCAGCTCGACAAAATCTACCGAACCGGCGCCTCGGGATAGCGCCTCCAGACCCAGGGCTCCTGAACCGGCAAAGAGGTCCAGGCAGCGGGCGTCGGGCAGGTAGAACTGCAGCCAGTTAAACAGAACCTCCCGCAGTCGGTCGCCGGTAGGTCTCAAGCCCTCCACTGGGGCAAACTGTAATTTTCGCCCGCGCCACTGTCCGCCAATGATGCGTAACTGTGAAAGGTTTTGCGGGCTTTGCTTTCGGGATGAACTTCTGGCCAAGGTAACTCTCTACTGGGGGCTTAGCGATGCTAAGATTAGCGTCTTTCTGCAAGCGGTACATCCGGACATACGAATGATTTTTGACTTCCTGCGCAAAAAGAAGAAGCGCAAGCCCGAACAAAGTGAGCCCCAGCAATCCCAGGCGGAGGTCACTGCTGCGTCTGAAGAGGAATCATCGGCGCAGAGCCCAGAGCCTTCAGCGCTAGAGAAAGAGCCTTCAGCTCTAGATAAAGAGCCCTCGGCGCTGGACAAAATGCCCTCAGACATAGAGGAAAAGTCGTCTGCCCAGGGAGAAACCTCCGCTCTGGAGGAGGCAAAGGCCCCTATCGATGAACCCACTGCCCCAGCTTCTGTCCCCCAAGAGGAAAGTGCCGGCTGGGCGCAGCATGCTGATGCGGCGGGCGAGCCGGAGGCCGTTGTCGAAGCCCCCCAGGTGGCTGTAGCAGCAGAGCCTGTAAAAGAGGAAGCCGAAAAGCCAGCCCCGATTCAGCCCGAGCCAGCTCCAAAACCCAGAGCCAAAGAGCAGCCGAAACCGGAAGCCAAAAAGAAAGAGGGTTTCTTTGCGCGTATTCGTCGCGGCCTCAGCCGCACCAGCAACCAGTTTGTCGAGGGGATGGGAAACCTGTTCCTCGGGGCCAAGGAAATCGATGAAGATCTGCTGGAAGAACTTGAAACACAGCTGTTAATGGCAGATGTAGGAGTTGAGGCCACCAGCGAGATCGTCGAGCGCCTGACCGAACGGGTATCCCGTCGGGAATTGGCCGATGGCGATGCACTTTACAAGGCACTGCAGCAGGAGCTGGCTGACTTACTCGATAGTGTTGATGCTCCCCTGGAAATCGATATCAGCAAGAAGCCTTACGTCATTCTGGTAGTGGGCGTAAACGGTGTGGGTAAAACCACAACAATCGGCAAGCTGGCCCACCGCTTTCTCGGTGAAGGCAAGTCGGTGATGTTGGCTGCCGGTGATACATTCCGTGCCGCAGCAGTTGAGCAGCTGCAGGTTTGGGGGCAGCGCCACGATGTACCGGTTGTAGCGCAGCATACCGGTGCTGACAGTGCGTCAGTTATTTTCGATGCGGTTCAGTCTGCCCAGGCGCGCGGCGTCGATGTGGTAATTGCCGATACCGCCGGGCGCCTGCACACCAAATCCAACTTGATGGAGGAGTTGTCCAAGGTGCGCCGGGTGATGGGCAAATTGGACCCCAGTGCGCCCCACGAGGTGCTGTTGGTACTGGATGCTGGCACTGGCCAAAATGCGATTAACCAGGCCTCTCAGTTCCGTGAGGCGGCCGGCGTTACTGGCTTGGTGCTGACCAAATTGGATGGTACTGCCAAAGGCGGCGTTATCTTTGCCCTGGCTCGTCGTTTCGGTATCCCGGTGCGTTTTATCGGTGTGGGTGAGCAGGCGGAAGATCTACAGCCATTCCGCGCTCGTGAGTTCGTATCCGCCCTGTTTGGCCGCGATAAGGCCTGATAATTCGCCTAGGAAATAACAAGAACAACAGAAGCCGTGATCACTTTCGATAATGTGAACAAGCGTTACGTATCGGGGCAGGATGCCCTGGTGCGAGTCAGCCTGGAAATCCCCCGTGGCGATATGGTATTTCTCACCGGTCACTCCGGTGCGGGTAAAAGTACTTTACTGAGACTCCTGACCGCGATTGAGCGCCCTACTAAGGGCAGTATTCTTGTCGCCGGACAGAATCTCAACCGCCTGCGCAATGGCCAGATCCCCTACTACCGCCGCAATCTGGGTATTGTCTTCCAGAATCACCAGCTGCTATTTGACCGCAGCGTTTTTGACAATATTGCCCTGCCCTTGTCTGTTGCTGGTTGCAATAAGCGCGAGGTGGGGCGTCGGGTTCGCGCAGCCCTGGATAAGGTCGGCTTGCTGCACAAGGAAAAGCAAAATCCCATTATGTTGTCTGGTGGTGAGCAGCAGCGGGTTGGGATTGCCCGCGCAGTCGTTAACAAGCCCGCGATATTGGTTGCCGATGAGCCCACCGGCAACCTGGACCCAACACTCTCGCAGGAAATCATGCAGTTATTCGCCGACTTTAACGCAGTGGGAGTTACGGTGCTGGTGGCGAGCCACGACTTGGAGCTGATTGCACGGATGCGCCGACGGGTATTGACCCTACAGGCTGGCCAATTGATTTACGACGGAGTTCCGAGCCGTGAAGTACACCCAAGCTAAAGCGCAACGGCAGGCCAACCCTGTCGCAGACAAGCGTGTGCGCAGCACCGGCGCTGTTGTTGCGCAAACAGGGCTGGGCGATCGATGGAATAGCTGGTTGGGGCACCACCGTGAGATGGCTGCCGACTCAGTCAGTCGATTTTTTAGCGCACCCATGGCCAGTGCAATGACGGCGCTGGTGATTGCTATTGCCCTGGCCCTGCCGGCGGCATTGCAATTGGGATTGTTGAATTTCCAGCGCGCGGTGGCCGGTTGGGATGGGCAGCCACAAATTTCTGTTTTTCTACACAAAGATGCGAGACAGGCTGCAGTTAATTCCCTGGCCGACAAATTGCGCAGTGACCCCGCTATCGCGGAGGTAACTTATGTCTCCCCGGAAGATGCCCTGGCAGAGTTTGAACAGGCCTCGGGGCTTGGGGATGTATTGGTTGGCCTGGATGCCAACCCCCTGCCGGCAGTGCTGTTGCTGCGGCCAAGGGATGCGAAGGACGGCGATAAACTTCAGGCTTTGGTGGAGAATCTGAGAGCCCAGGCACTGACGGATTCAGTGGTCTTGGATCTTGCCTGGGTCCAGCGCCTCGCCCAGATCACCGAACTGGGACAGCGTCTCTCCGCAGGTCTAGCCCTGTTATTGGCGCTGGGGGTGGTATTGGTGGTGACCAATACGATACGGCTGCATATCGAAAGTCGCCGGGAGGAGATCCTGGTAGTAAAGCTCGTCGGCGGCACTAACGCGTTTGTGCGGCGGCCGTTCCTTTACAGTGGCATTTGCTATGGATTATTTGGCGGGCTGTTGGCGTGGCTGTTGCTTGCAGGTGGTGTGGCTATGTTGTCTGGGCCAGTTGAGAGTCTGTCATCAAGTTATGGCAGCAGCTTCGAACTGAGAGGGCCAGGCGCCAGTTACTTCTTTCAATTAACTTTGGGGGCCTCCTCGCTGGGCCTATTAGGGGCTTGGCTTGCGGTAGCGCGACACACTCGCAAGATAGAACCCCGCTGACCAGCGAGTCTGATCAAGAAGGGTAAAGTGTTCTGGCAAAGGGAACCTGAGGCGTAAAAAGCCCCTCTAATTCCGCGAAATACAACAGAATACGGTAGTTGTTGGCGGGCTTTCTTATCTGCCCGTGCAAGTGCTACACTGAGTCCAGCTTGTCGCCGGATACAGTATCCGCCGGCAGCGGCCGGTAAGATCGGCCGACTAATAATGACAGGAGAGACCTGAATGGGAACCAGCCTACAGCCAGTGCATACGCTGTCTCCGGGCGCCAACCTGGGAGCTTATATCCAGACCGTCAGTGGTTTTGACGTACTGACCGCTGAACAGGAAAAGCACCTGGCAGAAGACCTCTATTACCGCGAAAATCTCGATGCTGCACGCCAGCTGGTCATGTCACACCTGCGCTTTGTAGTGCATATCGCCAAATCTTATTCCGGCTACGGGCTCAATGAAGCCGACCTGATTCAGGAAGGTAATGTCGGTTTGATGAAGGCCGTCAAACGCTTCAATCCCGAAAAGGGAGTGCGCCTGGTATCCTTTGCGGTACATTGGATTAAAGCTGAAATCCACGAATTTATCCTGCGCAACTGGCGTATTGTCAAAATTGCCACCACCAAGGCGCAGCGCAAATTATTCTTCAACCTGCGCGGTCAGAAGAAAAAACTCGCCTGGTTGACCAATGCAGAAGCTAAAGCCGTCGCCAAAGACCTGAATGTGGATGTTACCCAGGTCCATGAAATGGAAGGCCGCCTGGCTGCACACGATGCGGCTTTTGATGCGGGTGTCGATGACGATGACGATACCGCCTGGCAGGCACCGGCTCACTACCTGGAAGACCGCAGTTTTGATCCGGCCGCCCAGCTTGAGCGGGATAACTGGCAGGAAACCAACTTGACCAGCCTCGCCAGTGCTATGGCACAACTGGATGATCGCAGCCGCGATATTATTCAGGCCCGCTGGCTCAGTGAGGAGAAATCCACATTGCATGAGTTGGCTGATAAGTATGGTGTTTCCGCTGAGCGAATTCGCCAGCTGGAAAAAAATGCCATGAAGAAAGTGCGTGCTGCTATGGAAGCCTAAATCGGCATTCTGGTACACGGGTAAAAAACCGCGCAGTAGCGCGGTTTTTTTTGTCCCGCCTGTTACAGGCATACCTGTCACCACTGGGTAAAACAAAAAGGGAAGGTAATGGCCAAACTCTATCTGCTGCTGTGTGCATTCTTTGGCGCTAGTGGTGTGGCTCTGGGGGCGTTTGGGGCTCACGGCCTGCGCGGTAAAGTGGCAGAGAACCTGTTAGAGGCCTATAAAACCGGAGTCCAGTACCAGATGATCCATGCCCTGGCGCTGTTTGGTGTGGTACTGCTAATGCAAAACTGGGGAAACCGATTATCGCTGACCCTGAGCGGTGCTCTTTTTACTTTCGGTATTATCTTCTTCTCCGGCAGTCTCTATGTCTTGGCACTGGGAGGCCCCCGATGGTTAGGTCCAATCACTCCTCTCGGTGGGCTGATGATGATTGCCGGTTGGGTAGCCCTGTTTTTTGCCGCATTTAATTTCTCTAAGTAGCCACTTTTACTGGGCTTACACTCAGATACCGAGCCCGAACAAAACATCAAGATATAAACCGTTTCGCATAAGAGGTCGCGAATAATGCAAGACGAATCTGCGGAAGATTTTCCCTACCGCACAGAATTTAAGAAGAAATCTATCCGCAGCTATGTGATTCGCGCGGGGCGAATGACAGAGGGGCAGCGCAATGCCTTTGACAATTATTGGGGGCAGTATGGACTCTCCCTATTTGATGGACCTCTGGATCGCCAACAGGTCTTTGGCCGCGAGGCGCCACTGGCGTTAGAGATCGGTTTCGGTATGGGGGATTCCCTGTTGGCCATGGCTGAAGCCGAACCAGATAAGGATTTTATTGGTATTGAAGTACACCCGCCGGGGGTTGGCCGGTTGATCAATAATGCCGGCAAGGCAGGTATCAAAAACCTGCGTGTTTACATGGCCGATGCGGTCGATGTCCTAAACGATTGTATTGCCGATGGGAGCCTGGATCGTTTCCAGCTGTACTTCCCTGACCCCTGGCACAAGAAGAAGCACCACAAGCGCCGGATAGTGCAGCCGGAATTTGTTCGCCTGATTTGCAGCAAGTTAAAAACCGGCGGCCTTATGCATATGGCGACAGATTGGGAGAATTATGCCGAGCATATGCTGGAAGTATTGCAGGGTGAAAACCTGCTAGAAAATACCGCCGGTGAGGGTGATTATGTTGCCCGGCCAGAATGGCGCCCAGAGACCAAGTTTGAGCGTCGAGGGCAGAGACTGGGGCACGGTGTTTGGGATCTGGTATACCGCAGGTTACCTGGTGAAGCGCCGCCGCTAACTACCACTGACGTAGATGCGTCAACTGTTGAAGAGTCCAAAGGCGAATAATTCGCACTGACGATCGATGTTTGCCACCGGTGCTAACATGGCACCAGTGGCATGCAACAGCCCACCTCTATTGTTAGAAAAACTCATTCCAGTTTTTCTTGGCCGCTTCCCATCGGCGCTTGTCTTCGACAACATTCAGGTTGCGGATGGTGTTACTGTCATAGGACATCCAGTCCGACAGTTCAATATTATTTTGGGTGCCCGCAAAATAACGCATGCGAAAGCGGCGAATAAATTGGTTGGGAATAGCCATAAAGGCAACTTCACGTCCCTGGGTGACAGTGGAAACCTCTACGCATTGGTGGTTTCTTTTATCGAGCTCATAGATAAAACCGGTAGTGGCTAAGTCACCCTCATTTGTTCCATGCACAAAATAATACCTTTTTGGGCAATAAGTTTTGTTGTGCCAGGCAAAGCGCGCAACAATATTTGCATTGGTAGTGGTTGAGATGACTTGGTTAGATGCTCCGGTACCCAGGTGCGGATCAAAGCGGCCATTTTGATTCATCCAGGGAAAGAATCCCCCGGCTTGCCACAGCTTCTGTGGTGGACGGGTATCGCCACGGTATAACAGCGTTGTCACTGTGTGTAGATTAAAACCACTGCGGCTAAATCGGTAATTAAATAGTGAGAAAGGGACGTCCAAATGGGCTTCGATGTTGGATATTGCTCTCCTCTCAGAGCTGAAAGCTTCACTGGCTTGTCGATACCAGCAGTAGGCTCCACCGAGTAAAGCCAAAACGGCATCTTTACGGCGTGTTATTCCATCGCTATCGAGTAGCTTGGTGGGTGTGGAGGGATCAAATCCAGTAAGCCAGGTATATAGGGTTTCCACTAGTACTTTGGCGACACGGGTAATCCTTCCATAATCATTTGTTTGAATTTGTACTGCCTGGCTTACTAATTGGTCGATCCGGGTTAGTCCATCACTACTGCGCTTGTGATACCACTTACTGTTGCTATTGGAATTATTTTGGAAGTCCTGTGCGTACTCACGGATACTTTTGGGGACATAGCAGGTGGTTTGTATGTTTTGTGGGTGAACCAAGTTCCTAACATAGTTATCGATATTGGGTGCCAGCAAGGGTTAACTCTCCTGTCTTTATTACTGTTTTTCGCCACTAGCCGTCTATGCTTCTAGTGGTGCTGTGATTATCGAATTTTATTTCCAATAAGAACCGGATTCAGGAAGCATCGCGAAAACAAAATCGAATTATTTTTATTAGTGGATATTGATGTTAATAATAATTTGGGGGGTTGATCAAGGAAGGAATCTTGGTGTTTCTAATGAGAAGGCGTGACCCTCTGCTTTCATTTCTCTATAGCCTGCCGTTTATCTTACTCTTTACAGTTTCTGAAGTCCGTGCTGATTTTGTTGGAACTTTAAACCTCTATGTTAATGGGGGTAAGCATTGGTTTGATGGCGACCGCCTACAAGGCACACCATTTCGCGGTTTTGAAATGCGAGATACCTCAGGTGTCGGTGCCGGTTTTGGCTTTAACATGACAAATCATTGGGCGATGGAAGGGGTTGTCGACTATTTCGTCGTGAGTGTTGCGGATACGCCCGAGAAAGTAGATGTGTATAACTACCGCATAGATCTCCTATATCAATTTGGAGGGCAGTTCTGCGGTAATTTTTGTTGGCAGCCCTATGTCGCGTTTGGCCTGGGTGAAATGCGTATTAATTACGACCGGCGTTACCGTAAAAAACACTGGCATCCAGATGACCCAAAGTATGTCTATGATCCGGATCATCCCTACGACCCATACTATCCCTATCCTTGGGATTGTCGTAAGAAATTCTATGTCCCTGAGGATCGGCCAGACGGCCACCATTATCCCTACCCGCCTTACCATTGTGACTGGCATGACCGGCAAAATATGGTGAATGTGGGAATGGGAATTAAATATCACCTGGGGCCCCGTTGGCAGGCCCGCGCAGATATACGTCTTTTCCAGGGGGTCGAAGAAGGTGGTGTCGATGGTTTTGCCAGCTTGGCGGTCGGCTATCAATGGCTTGAATATCCGGATTTTTGGTATGACGAAGATGCCGATGGTGTTATTGATGCCACTGATCAATGTCCGCAGACCCCAGTGGGAATCGATGTGCAATTAGATGGCTGCCCGCTGGATACAGATTTTGATGGTGTACCCAGCTATATCGATCAATGCCCAAATACACCGATTGGTATTGCAGTGAATGAATACGGTTGTATTCGTTAAGGGCAACTAAAATCGATTTCTTCAGCGGGCGGCAGAAAAGTTCTGAAGCCCGCTGAAGATATTGTTTAAAATGATTTTCTATAAAATTACTCGCTGCGAATTTCTTCGAGCTTCTCAGAAATTTCCAGCCATTCCATTTCCAGTTCTTCCATTAATTCCTGCTGCTCCGACTGCTCTTTATTAAGTCGAGCTATTTCCTCCTGCTGGCCACCGCTATATAGCGCTTCATCGGCAAGTTTTTCCTGTACTGCGACCAATGCCTTTTCTGCCGAAGCCATCTGTCGCTCAATATTCTTGAGTTTGTTGGTCAGGGGTTTCAGTTGTTCGCGTAGAGCGGCGGCGGCGCGCCTTTGGGCCTTCTTATCCTCAGGGGCTTTTTCCTCTGTGCTTGTAACAGTGGAGGCGCTCTCTTCTTTGCGTTTCTTTTCCCGGTTAAAGCCGAGCAGCCACTGTTTGTAGTCATCAAGGTCACCGCTATAGGGTTCGGCGCGGCCATTGGCCACCAGAATAAATTCGTCGGCAGTATTGGCCAGTAGATGACGATCGTGGGAAACCAATATGACGGCACCGGGAAACTCCGCCAGCGCCAGGGTCAGGGCGTGGCGCATTTCCAAATCAAGGTGGTTTGTCGGTTCATCGAGAAGCAACAGGTTAGGTTTTTGCCAGGCCAGTAGTGCCAGGGCTAAACGGGCTTTTTCACCGCCGGAAAAGCCCCCTACCGTTTCGAAAACCCGATCGCCGATAAAACCGTAGCCGCCGAGAAAATCCCGCAGCGATTGCTCCGAGGCATCGGGGCTCAGCCTTTGCAGGTGCAGCAACGGGGAACCGTTGCTATCCAGTGCTTCCAGCTGATGCTGGGCGAAGTAGCCGATGGCCAAGTGTTCGCCACATTGGCGCTCGCCTCTGAGGGGGGCGAGTGTGCCAGCCAGGGTTTTGATTAGAGAGGACTTGCCCGCACCATTGGGGCCGAGCAGGCCGATACGGCGTCCCGGTTGAATGCCCAGCTGAACGTTCTTCACCACTATTTTTTCGGCATAGCCAATATCCGCCTCGCGCAGGTCGATTAACGGATTAGAGGTTTTCTCTGAGGATGGCAAAGTAAAATGAAAAGGGGAATCCACATGGGCTGGGGCAATCAGAGCCATCCGGTCCAGGGCTTTCAGGCGGCTTTGTGCCTGCTTGGCCTTGCTCGCTTTGGCGCGAAAGCGCCGCACAAAGTCTTCCATATGTGCGCGTTCGGCTTGCTGTTTTTCAAACTGTATTTGCTGCTGGGCCAGGCGCTCAGCGCGAGCGCGCTCGAAGGCACTGTAATTGCCGCTGTACAAGACCAGTTTTTGCTGTTCAAAACTGACAATGCCGTCGACCACTGCATCGAGAAAGTCGCGGTCGTGGGAAATAATCAGCAGGGTACCGGGGAAGCGTTGCAGCCACTGTTCCAGCCAAAGGGTGGCATCCAGATCCAAGTGGTTGGTGGGCTCGTCCAATAGCATAAGATCTGCGGGGCACATCAGGGCACGGCCCAAATTGAGGCGAATACGCCAGCCACCTGAGAAGCTGCGAACGGGGCGCTGTTGCTCTTCGTGGGAAAAGCCGAGCCCGTCGAGAAGTTGCGCGGCGCGCGCCGGGCCACTATAGCCATCAATACTGGCCATGCGCTCGTGCAGTTCTGCCAGTTTGTGACCGTCGGTATCGCCGCTCGCTTCGGCCTCTGCCAGTTGCTTTTGCAATAGCCGCAACTCGCTATCGCCGTCTAAAACGTAATCCAGTGCTGACTGCTCACTAGCTTCTACCTCTTGAGCCATATGGGAGATACGCCAGGTGCTGGGGAGGTCTACCCGCCCTGCATCGGTTTCCAGTTGTCCAAGCAGCAGTTTGAACAGAGTTGACTTGCCACAGCCGTTGGCACCGATAATTCCGACTTTGTGGCCGGGGAAGATTCTGCAATCTGCGCTGTCAAGCAAGTCGCGCTCACCTCGGTGCAGAGAAACCCCTTGTAAATTGATCACTGGAAAAACCTCATATGAATAGGCCGATGAATGCTAGGCTATTGAACAGACCCGGACTCCACAGAGACTGGGGCACTATGCCGATCAGCAAAGGGTCGGGATTTTAACGTGACAAATACTTCACCTCCATCTTCCCCCAAGGAAAACCCCCTCTGGCAGTTCAGCTTGGACTTTTATGCCTATCAGGATGTTGAGAAGTTCCTACTCGACTGCCAAGACAGAAATGGCGCTGACGTGTGTCTTCTGCTGTGGGCGAGCTATACAGCCGTTTGTGGCAAGGAAATCAGTGAAGAGGGATGGAGAGTCGCAGATCGAGGCGTTGCGCCGCGCAGGCGAATGATTCGCAGTGTGCGACACCTGCGTCGTTGGTTGGGGAGTTTGCGCCCCCATTCCCAGCGGGCCTACGCACTGTGTAAACGCTATGAATTGAAGCTGGAGCAGTTACAGTTGGCTGCGCTGTGGAAAATTTATGTTGAGGACTGGCCGGGGGATCGTTCTGCACTGGAGCTAGCATCCCAGCAATATGGTTTGCAGCAAAAAGATCAGGCCCGCTGGGCGGGCCTGATCGAAAGCTACTTGGCTCACAGGGGGGCAGCGGGTTAAACCACTGTTACACCCCTCTGGGCACTGTACTTTTCTGGGGTCGCCGGTAATACAGTCGTGAAAAGTACAGTGCTCAATTAAGCAGCACTATATTTGGCTGCGAGGAGTCCCAAGACTACTCGCCGCTGGGTTGCTCTGAAGAAAACAGGCTGTTTGCCGGAGTGCTAGGAGTAATCGTTGCTGCTGGGCGCGGAGTATCCACCGGTTTCTGCTGCTCAGCTGGAGCCATGGTTTTTGAATCGTCTTTGGGCTTCTCTACGGTTTCTGGCTTGCTGGCAGTCTTCACCTTCGGAGTTTCTGCGCTTGGCTTGACTGTTGCAGGCTTGGCTTCCGTAGAGGGTTTGCTCGCCGATGGTTTTTTGGCAGCAGCAGTTTTAGCTGGAGCTTTCTTCGCTGGAGTTTTTTTCTCGGCAGTAGAAGCTTTCTTGGCTGGCGCTTTTTTCGCAGTAGTGGAGGCTTTCTTTGCGGGAGTTTTCTTTACCGCTTTAGTGGCAGCGGCGGTTTTTGCCGGCGCTTTCTTGGCACTAGTTTTCTTTTCTGTGGCTTTTTTTGCCACTGTCTTTTTCGCTGTTTTGGTGGTGCTGGTAGTGCTTGCTTTAGTGCGGCTCTTTGCTGCGGTTGCTTTAGGAGCGGCTACTTTTTTTGAGGTGGTAGCTTTACGGGCTTTTGGCTTGGATTTGTTCAGCAGTTTTTCTGCTTTTACACCGGCCTTACGTACAGCTTCGGCAGCTTTCAGCTCGGCTTTTGCCTGGGACTCAGTACCCTTTGCTTCGGCGTGTGATGCCTTTGCTTGCTGGAGTACTTCGTTATGCTTTTCTACATTGGCCTTGGCGGTTTCTACACGCTTTTGTGTGGCAGCTGTCTTTCGTGTCTTGGCTGCAGTTCTAGCGTCTACTAGTTTGGTTTTCGCTTTAGCTAATTTTTCTTTTGCGGAAGTCAGTGCTTTTCCGGCTTTTAAAACACTTTTGCCGGCATCGGTAACTTTCTTGTTGCGGGCTTTGTCCAGCTTGACGGTTAGCTTGGAAATTTGTGCTTCCAGTTCTGCGACTGAATTGACAGCTCTTTGTTTGGCAGCCATGAGTAAATGTCCTGACGTTTATTATCAATTGGAACATCCGGACAGTGTACGGATCAGATCTATATGAAATAGACATATTTAAATCGGGGATCTGAACACTGTAAATTGTTCTGAAACTGAAAAGCACCTCAAACAGTCCGGAACAATAACCGGCGACTGGTCGATAATAGCGCTGTTTTTAAAAAAAATGTATGCCGTAAGCAGCGAAAATAGTGCTGTAAATGTATTTTTTTCTCGCTGGTCCCTGGAACCTTGAGGTGGAATGTGGTGTCCTGCACAGTGTGCGCGTCATCGGTATGCACTTGCAGTCGCCTTAGGTTAGACTTGAGCGGACTGGCGGAAAAGGTGCGCCTGGAGGCTAAGGGCCGAATCAGGATTACTTGATAAGCCGCCGCAGGCATTGACCCAGGGTCAAGCGCGAATCATTCAACGCAATACGGACAAAGAGACAACACCCATGAATAAATACCCTTTGGCTGCAGCAATTGCCCTTGGCCTGGCGCTGACCGGCTGTAACGAACAGGGATCTAAGCAGGAAAAAGAAGTTGCCCTGGACACCCAGGAGAAGAAGGTCAGCTACATCATTGCCGAAGATATGGCGAAGCGCCTTGAAGCTCAGGATGTGAAATTAGATCCCCAAGTGGTGATGATGGCTCTTAAGGATGTTTCCAGCGGCCATGAATCCCGTTTGACTGAAGAAGAAAAGCAGCAAACTATCGCTGCCTTCCAAGAGCAAATGCAGAAGAAGCAGCAGGAAATGCTGGCTCAGCAAGAGAAAGAATTCAAAGAGACTGCTGATAAAAACCTGCAGGAAGGAAAGGCTTTCCTCGAAGAGAATGCCAAGAAAGATGGTGTTGTTACCACTGATTCCGGCCTGCAGTACAAAGTGATTACTGAGGGTTCCGGCGGCCAGCCCAGTGAGAACAGCACTGTTGAAGTGGACTACAAGGGTACCCTGATTAATGGTGAAGAGTTTGATAGCTCTTACGCCCGTGGTGAGCCTGTCCAGTTCCCGGTTAATGGTGTTATCAAGGGTTGGACCGAAGCGTTGCAACTGATGAAAGAGGGCTCCAAGTGGGAGCTTTACATCCCCTCCGAGCTGGCATATGGCCCGGGTGGTGCAGGCGGTAAAATCGGCCCTAACGCAACGCTGATTTTTG
Organism: Microbulbifer sp. ABM4_008; assembly: GCF_056311705.1. Lineage (NCBI taxonomy): Bacteria > Pseudomonadati > Pseudomonadota > Gammaproteobacteria > Cellvibrionales > Microbulbiferaceae > Microbulbifer > Microbulbifer sp. ABM4_008. The sequence continues at coordinate 5,092,431 of NZ_CM149970.1, forward strand.
AAGTGGAGCTGCACAAAGCCAATGTTGGCAAGGAAGATGGCGCCGAGAAAAAAGAAGAGAAAAAAGAAGAGCCCAAAAGCGAGTAATTAAATTTACTACTTTGGATTCAATAAAGGCGCCCAATGGGCGCCTTTATTTTTTACCTTGAAAAATCAACAGCAAAAATATTCGATTAAAGGCGCCGGCTTCCCATCGCCTTTACAGCGATGAATTCAGTTTTTTAGACCAGCTGGTTTTTATGGGCTGTGTGCAAAAGTGCGATCATTCGATCCTCGGAACTAAAGCGGGTTTCCAGTGCTTCCCCCAGCTGTGACAAATCTGGGTTCAGGCTGGATAGATCGTCGGTTTCCTGGTACTTATCATTGAAATCGACAGCGACATCAGTGGTCACATCAATATCCCGATAGAGTTCCCGCGCTTGTTGCAGCCCCTGTTTATCATCAAAAGCCTGGCCTTCCAGTATGAGCTGTTCGTATACCTCAAAGTGTCCCGCAGAGACGTAGTCCACCAGCAACTGGCAAAGATGACGAACACCGTTCTCGGTCTCCGAATCCCCATCGTTAAACTCTTTCTTCTCAGATAGATGGTAGTAACTTACCAGCAGGATTTGTCGGGACTGTAGCCAGCGGTCAATGATTTCACTGACGCCACCCCAGCGCTCGCGCGCAGATTTACAATTTTCCAGCATCTCCAAGAATCCTTTGGTTACTGTTGCCGTGATAGCCAGCTTTATTGCTGATCCCGAAGGCCCTAAGAAGATAGGAGATTCCCCCGCCGACGGCAAGGCGCAGAGTGTGATCTACGCCAGAATACAACGATGCCTGCGGCGATCTTCGGTGGAGCAAATCTAGGGTGTTTTATCCACTGATAATGAGCGGCAAAATCAGCGCTGTGAGCGCACCGCAGGTACCCATCGCCAACGCTGCACAGGCGCCGCACAGGGCGCTGATTTCTAATGCCCGCGCGGTCCCCACCGCGTGGGCATTGATGCCGAGTACGATACCGACAATGCGCTCATCGTGAATATTGAGCCTGCTCATTAGAGCTGGACCAGCGATAGCACCGACCACCCCGGTCAAGACCACAATAGCTGCAGTGAGGCTGAGAGAAGCGTGGATTGTTTCCGCCAGGGCCAATGCGATGGGTGTGGTAATAGATTTGCCGCTCAACGCCAGTAGTACTGACTTGCCCGCGCCGAATACCAAGGCGATTAATACCGCTATAACCGGGGCCAAAATCGCGCCCACAAAAATAGTGACAAGTAGCGGCCAGCCGGCTCTGCGGATAATCACTAGATTTTGTTTGAGAGGGACAGCCAGGGCAACAACTGCTGGCCCTAACAAGCTGTACAGTAATGCACTGGAGCCCTGGTAACTCTCATAGGGGATATGGAAAACACTCAATGTTATTGCGGTCAAAATGCTAGCGCTGATGATAGGGTGCAGCAGAACAGTCTTGTAGCGCCGGTAAAGGGTAACGCCGGCAAGAAAAGCGATGACATTCAAGGGCAATACAAAGATTGGGCTCGCCAGAAATTCATTCACTCTCTATTACCCCCAGAGCGAATCAGCAATTTCTTTAGTAGCTGTGCGCAAATAGCGATACTGATCAGTGTGCCAATCACAATAGCGGCGATTAAGGCTAGCCAGTCGGATAGAGTCAGGCCCTGGAAAAAAAATACCCCGACAGCCGCCGGTAGCAATAACAGCGGCAATAGGTAAAGCAGTTGTGAGCTGACTTTGGCAAGGCCTGCGGGAGCCCCACCATTGAACACGAGAATCACCAGTAGCATCAGCATCCCTATGACAGATCCCGGAATGGGTAGTGACAGGCTTGAGCTGGTGAAATTGCCCAGCCAGGTACAGGCAACCAGAATGGCAGCTCCCCCCAGCCAGCGGAGTATGTTGTGCAGCGTGGATTTTGACATGTAGGAGATGGCGGCCGGTAAAGCCGCCGGAGATTGTTAAGCTCTGCGGAATGCTTGCCAGCCACCGAACAGGATCAGACCGGCAAAACCGATAGCGGCCCAACCGGGGATACTCAGGCCCATCATGGTCCACTGTACTTCAGCACAATTGCCATCGCCGCTCAGCAGCGCCTTGAGCACATCGGCCATCGGGAAAACTTCAATCATATAGCTGACGCTTGGACCACAGGCCGGCACTTGGTCTTCCGGCAGGCTTTGCAGCCACAGTTGGCGACCGGCAAAGTAGAGACCGCCCATTGCCCACAGGGATACCAGCAGGCCGTAGACACGACGGCCAATGGTGGCAGGGTTGTGCAGGAATGCGATCAACGAAACTACACCAACACCCAATAGCATTACCCGCTGGGTAATACACAATTTGCAAGGCTCCAGCCCCTGCACGTACTCGAGATAAAAGGCGGAGCCGAGTAAAAAGGCCACCATTAGGAAGACCAGAAGAAAAGTGATGCGCGGGTTGGGTAAGGTCATGATAATTCGGGTCCTGAATAGTGCTGTCGAAAGCGGTTCGCTTCGAGATTCAAGTCGGTTAATAGTTTATTGAAATTGCTTTCCAGTTTGTTCCGCCCGGCGATAAGTTCAGGCAGTAGCTCCTGCAGTGCTACCGGGCGGCGCAACCGCTGTCCAACCCGCTCCAGGGTCAGCTCGATTACCCGCTCCTCGCGGTAACTTTGCAGCAGTTTAATTTGCTCGGCGCGCTCAATAAATGCCATTGCGCGTGGCGGAATATACCGGCTGTCGAAATGAAAGTCTCTCCAACAGCGCCGGCAAAACTCATCCAGCGCTTCAGAGTGCCACTGCTGCCAGTTTTCTGCCAACAGGTGATCAAACCATATATCCAGTGCGATACCGGCATAGCGACGCCAGCGCGGGTCCAGTTGTGACAGGGCATCCCGGTAGGCCGGGTGAGCATCGGTGATGGCATCGATGCGACGGTGCAGGCGAATACCATGCTCAATATCCGTTGGCCAACTGTCATCCAGGGGACCTTTAACAAAGTCCCCCAGGAGCCCGCCCAGTCGCCAGCGCGGATTGGGCCCGGACAGTAACAGGTGTGCCAGATAGTTCATAAGCCTCGCTCAGGCTGCGGCACTGTATCAGCCGCTAGTCCTGGCAGCAGTTGTATTGGGCATAGTAACGGCTCAGGAATGTTTCAAAAGTACCGCTATCCTGCGCTTCAATTTCTTTTTGCTTGAGCAGTGAGGTTTCTGCCTGTTGTAAGAAGTCTTGCAGATAGTCGCTGTCCAGAGGGCGCTCCAGGAAGTAGCGGCGGTGCTGTTCGGCTTTATCCATAGCCCACTGGGAAAAGGTAATGTTTTGTTCGCGCATCTCTGCCAGTATCTGCTGTGCCGGTGTGAGGATATCCCCTTTCACCTTGGCCTTCTGCACGCCCACTGAGCCGCGGTATTGCGAGCCGCCCCAGGCGTTATCCAGCAGTTCTGCCACTGAGTCGACCTCTTCCAATAATTGGGTGGCCCAGTCGCTCAGTTTACGCTCGCCACCGTTATCCAGCAGTGTTAGTTCCGGTTCGTGACCCCGGTAGACGATACGCTGTTGGTTCTCCTGGGTACTGCGGTAATCGGCATCACTGGTTTTGGGGCTGTCAGTGAGCAGGCAGTGCAGCAGGAAGCTATCGAGAAAGCGCATCTGCTGGGCGTCAATTCCCAGGGGGGCGAAGGGGTTCAGGTCGAGACAGCGCACTTCAACATATTCAACACCGCGATTATCCAGGGCAGACAGCGCTGTTTCGCCGCGTTTGGCGGGGTTTTTGGGACGGATCGGTGAGTAAAACTCATTCTCGATTTGCAGTATGCCTGTGGACAATTGCTGGTAGTCGCCGCCTTTATTTTTAACCCCCATTTCCTGGTAGGGGCCGTAGGAACTGCTGATCGCTGAACAGAGCGTGGATAAATAGCTGCGCAGGTCGTTGTAGCAAACCACCAGTGACTGCTGCACGTTGCTGTTGTAGCCCAGGTCGCCCATACGCAGGGACGTAGCGTGGGGCACGTGCAGAGTGTGGTCATCCCCATTGAAGGGCTCAAGACTGTGCTCGCGGCCATCGACAAAAGAAGCGCATACCGCAGGTGCGGCGCCAAACAGGTAAATCAGCAACCAGTAATTGCGGCGGAAATTACGAATTAGATCGAAGTAGCGACGGGTTTTAAAACTTTTTAAATCCTCACTGCTGCCTTCGATTTCATGCAGCCACAGCCAGAACTCTTCAGGAAGCGAAAAGTTGTAGTGGATACCGGCGATAGTCTGCATGGCGCGGCCGTAGCGCAACCCCAGGCCTAGCCGGTAAATAGTTTTCATTGTGCCGCTGTGAGAGCTGCCGTAGCGGGCAACGGGAATATCTTTATCTTCGCCAATCGCACAGGGCATGCTGTTAACCCACAGGCGCTCGTCACCGATCTGGTTGTAGGTGTAGCGGTGGATACGGTCCAAGACCTGTAACGCTTCCTCTGGGGTCGCTACTGGCGGCGTAATAAATTCCAGTAGGGCCTCAGAGAAGTCGGTAGTAATACTTTCATGGGTAAGTGCGGAGCCCAGTGCTGTGGTATGCGGCGTTTGCGCAAGGGCGCCATCGGGAGCGACACGCAGGCTCTCTTTCTCGACACCGCGGAGGATGCCTTTGAGCAGTTGGGCTGGTTTGGCTTGCGATAGCGCGGCCAGGTGGGAAATGGGCACTCGAATCTCCTTGGTACTACCGGAACGCTTCTTTATCGCTGCCATCTCGGGCGACTCTCTGTGCCGGTGCTGAATGTTCTGGCGCTCAGGCGGCGGATTCAGATTTGTTTTCGTCAGGCTGTGCGGGCGTTTCAGCGGGCGCTGGTTCCGGGGCAACCTCAGGCGCTTCTTCCGGTGCGGCTTCAGGCGCAGGCTGGGGTTCTATCTCCGGGTTGGCCTGCTCTGGCAGTTCCTCAGGTGTTGAGGGGGTGATTTCAGGGTCACCCTGACTCACATCACTGGATACCGGTGCCAGAGCTTCCTCGGGGATCTGGGGGTGCCCCTTAATGCTGAGTTCGCACAGTAGCAATTCAATGCGTAGGCTCACATTGCGAGTGTTAGCCTCGAACATCTGGTTGATAGCGACGTCTTTATGCTCGCTGCGAAACAGTTTGTTCGGCTCGCGGCCATCGGTCCATTCGCCGCTTTTACTCAGGAACTGCTGGTGCTGATTGGTCAGCACGTACACATGACTCATTATGTTGGGCAACTTTGATGCTGTGACAGAAAGGCAGTTTAGCGACGGGGGCTTTATGGCTCAAGAACTCCGTTAGAGCGAAAGCGGTAAATGCCTGCTCTAACGGGTTAAGTGAGGAAATCTGTGATCTTTACAGGGTTTCCAGGGGATAGTTGTCCGGGTAGGGCAGGCGCGCACAGCCACTGTCTACGGCGGCTCGAGCTACGGCCGAAGCCACCTCAGGCAGTAAACGCGGGTCGGTTGGCTTGGGCAGGATATAGTTGGGCCCGAAGCTGAGTTCGATACCGCCATAACCTTCGCGCACTGAATCCGGTACCGGCAGGTGGGCAATTTTGCGGATCGCCTCGATCGCTGCCAGCTTCATCTCTTCATTAATGCGCGCAGCACGAACATCCAGGGCACCCCGGAAAATAAACGGGAAGCAGAGGACGTTGTTAACCTGGTTTGGGTAGTCGGAACGGCCTGTGGCCATAATCAGGTCGTCGCGCACACTGTGAGCCAACTCGGGCTTAATCTCCGGGGTGGGGTTAGAGCAGGCGAAGACCACCGGTTTTGGGGCCATGCGCTGTAGCTGCTCGGCGGAGAGCAGGTCCGGGCCGGATACCCCGAGGAATACATCCGCACCGGCGATGGCATCGTCGAGGGTGCGCATATCGGTATCCCGTGCCCACTCACCTTTGTAGGCGTTGATATCCGTTCGACCCGAGTGGATAACCCCACGGCTGTCGAGCATGGTGATCTGCTCTTTGCGCGCTCCGGCAGCCAGCAGCAGTTTGCAGCAGGCGGTCGCAGCGGCACCTGCGCCCAGGCAGACCATATGCACTTCACTGATTTTCTTACCCTGAATCTCCAGAGCATTGAGCATACCGGCAACGGTCACAATGGCGGTGCCGTGCTGATCGTCGTGAAAAACCGGTACCGGGCAGCGCTCGATCAGGGTCTCTTCAATATGGAAACACTCTGGCGCCTTAATATCTTCGAGGTTGATACCGCCGAAGGTGTTGGCGATTGAGGCCACGGTCTGAATAAACTGCTCCGGGCTGCTGGCATCAACTTCGATATCTACTGAGTTGATATCGGCAAAGCGTTTAAACAGCAGTGACTTGCCTTCCATCACGGGTTTTGAGGCCAGCGGGCCCAGATTGCCGAGACCGAGAATGGCACTGCCATTGGAAATGACTGCTACCAGATTACCTTTGCCGGTGTATCGATAGGCTGCTTCTGGGTCCTTGGCGATTTCTCGCACCGGTTCGGCGACGCCGGGACTGTAAGCCAGGGACAGGTCTTCCTGGGTTTCGGCAGGGGTCGTCAGTTCTACTGAAAGTTTGCCGGGACTGGGGAGCGCGTGGTAATCGAGCGCTGCCTGGCGCAATGAATCCGTCATTTGGGGGCTTTTCTCTCGAATACTGTGGACAACACTTAAGTGTTATCCCGGTTACTGCGGGGGCCAGAGAATAACCGAGGGAAGCTTGGCGCTACAAGCGTGAAAATCTGCAATATATGGTACGGACTTCTATTTTTATCGTGCTTGTCGACGATTTTCGGGATAAATAGCCGCAATATTTTGATTTATAAGGATAAAATGGTCGCCAATAGCGGTAAGGTTAAGCGATTCAAGTCGATTTTGATTTTGTACACAGACGCTTACGGCTGTTGGGTATGATGGGGAATGAATAGATACAAAAAAGGCACCATCGCAGTGCGAGGTGCCTTTTTGGAATGGACCCTGCCGCAAGCGGCGGGCCCACTCGAGCGAAGAGCCCGGATTATTTGCCGATACGGCTGCCGAAACGCTTCTTGAAACGGTCAACACGACCACCAGTGGTAGCCTGCTTTTGCTTGCCAGTGTAGAAAGGGTGGCACTGGGAGCAAACGTCGATTTGCAGGTCTTTGCCCAGAGTGGAACGGGTTTTTACAACATTGCCGCAGGAACAGGTAGCGGAGATGTCGGTGTAGTTAGGATGGATATCTGCTTTCATGATTGCCTCTTTTCGAAACCGCCACTCGATCTTTTGCCGAGCACGGCATCGTCATTGGTGCAGGAACCAGTATGGTTCCAGGCTGTTTAAAAAGTCGGCGCATACTATCAGATTAATGTCGCGGTTCAAGCACAATTGGGTGGCGAAATAACTGAGGATGGCCACTTGTTAGCATTGCACAACAGCTTTGATAACAATTGACCTCATTAATTCCTCTGTGACGCCTAAGTCGCCAATTCGGCCTTAACAGTCATTATCCCCGACGAAGCCCTGCAACTTGCCACATCTGCCATTACACTAGCGCCTTTTGTTTGAGTGAGTGGGGGCCAGGTGCAGGAGTCAGTCCAACAAAGAGTCATTTTAAGGCTGGCAGTGCCCGTGCCCCTGAGGCGCTTGTTTGACTATTTGCCGCCAGAGGGGCTGTCGCCGGAGTCACTGCGGCCCGGCCAGCGCCTCTGGGTGCCCTTTGCCGGGCGCAAGTTAGTGGCAGTACTGTTGGATATCGTGCAGGAGTCGCCACACAGCAGTTTGAAGCCAGCGCTGGAACTGGTGGATTCGGAGGTTCTGTTTGGTGATGGCAGCCGCAAGCTGCTGGCCTGGATTGCCGACTATTACCAGGCGCCCCTCGGCGAGGTCTACGCCGCTGCCCTGCCCGTGGCACTGCGCAAAGGTAAGCCGTCTGATCATTGGGCGGAGCAGTGGCTTCAGCTCACGACAGAGGGAAAGGGCTTGCCGAAAACTGCACTGGCGCGCGCCCCCAAGCAGCAGGCTCTGTTCCAGTTGCTGTTGAGTGATGGCAAGCAGAGCCGAACCCACCTTAAGACCCTCGGCCACAATACCCCCGTGATCCGCGCCCTGCAGGATCGCGGCCTGGTGGAGTGGATTCCAGGCCCTACCGTACCTGCGCCGCTACCCGCAGCAGAGAGCACATCGGCTCCGGAGCTGAATAGCGAACAGCAACAGGTGCTCGACAGTATCGATTGCAGCCGCTTCTCTGCCTCACTGCTGGAGGGCACCACCGGCAGTGGCAAGACCGAAGTTTATCTGCGCCTGATGCAGCGGGTCCTGGATAGCGGCCGCCAGGCATTGTTACTGGTGCCGGAGATTGGGCTTACGCCGCAAACGTTGAGGCGTATTGCTGCACGATTTCCCAAGCACAGTATTGCGGCGTTGCACTCAGGCTTGGCTGACGGCGAGCGCGCTCAATCCTGGTTGGCGGCAGCGGGTGGGCAGGCAGATATTGTGATCGGCACCCGCTCAGCCATTATGACCCCCCTGCCCAGGCTCGGCGTTGTGATTGTCGATGAAGAGCACGATGCCTCTTTTAAACAGCAGGACGGGGTGCGCTATTCGGCCCGGGACTTGGCCGTGGTTTTGGGGCGCAATAATAATGTGCCGGTGGTTTTGGGTTCGGCCACGCCCTCTCTGGAGACCTTGCACAACGCTTTGAATGGGCGCTATCAACACCTGCATATGCGCTATCGCGCCGGTGATGCCAAGCCACCGCAAATTCACGTAGTGCCGACACTGCGGGAGCCTCTGGAAGAGGGGTTTTCTTCCCAGGTGCTGCGCCATATCGGCGATACGCTCGCGCGGGGTGAGCAGGCCCTGGTGTTTATCAATCGGCGCGGCTTTGCCCCCGCGCTGACTTGTGATGATTGCGGCTGGCTGGCGGATTGCCCACACTGCTCGAGCAAGCTGACTATGCACCGGCGGCAACGCCAGTTGCGCTGCCACCACTGCGATTACCGCCGCCCGCTGGTTGATAGCTGCCCACAATGTCACAGCCGTTCGATTTCGGCCCTGGGTGCCGGCACGGAACGCAGCGAGGAACTGTTGGCCCGTCGCTTTGCCGACTACCCGGTGATACGTGTGGACCGGGATACCACGGCGAGCAAACAGGCGCTGGATAAATTGTTAGCACCGGCGCGAGAGGGCGAGCCCTGCCTGTTGTTAGGAACCCAGATGCTGGCCAAGGGGCACCATTTGCCCAAGGTCACTTTGGTAGTGATCCAAGATGCCGATGGCGGCCTGTTCAGCGCAGATTTCCGCGCGCCAGAGCGTACCGGCCAGTTATTGGAACAGGTGGCGGGTCGTGCGGGGCGCGGCAGTCTCAGTGGGCGGGTATTGGTTCAGAGCCGCTTCCCCGAGCACCCGCTTTTACAATTGCTGCTGGAAAAAGGCTATGGCGCTTTTGCGCGCCAGTTGCTGAGGGATCGCACGGTTGCACAGTTGCCTCCCGCGAGTGCTATGGCACTGGTGAGAGCGGAGTGTGAAGAGCCTGGTTGGGCCGAAGAGTTTCTACAAAATGCGCGACTCTTTATGCAGTCCCTGGCACCCCCCTCGCCGCAGATCCAATATCTGGGGCCGGTGCCGGCACTACTGGAACGCAAATCCGGGCGCTTCCGATTTTATATTCAGGTCACCGCACAAAACCGAGCCCACTTACAGCCGCTGCTGGCGCGAGTGTGTGCCTGGGCGGAGGGCAATAAAAATCGCCGCCTGCGCTGGGCTGTGGATATGGATGCGCAAGAATTATCGTGAATATGCGCTGGGTTACGCGCCCGGCACTAAATTGGCGGTACAATTCACAAACCGCTAAAACTTTGCAGGGAAGAAATTTTCGATGAGCCGTCGCACCAGTAATCGCCGCAGTAAAAAAGCCGCAGGCAAACCCGCATGGGTTTGGTTTGTCCTGGGGAATTTTGTCGGTGGCTTTGCGGTGGCCGTACTGTTTCTTCAGGGCATGGACAAGGACAGCCGGGGAATAAGCAGCATTAAGCCAAAGGCGGTGCAGCAGCGAGAGGAAACATCGCCTCAACCGCGTTTTGATTTTTATACAAAATTAAAAGAAAACGAAGTCACGGTACCCCCGCCCAAAGTGGCACAACCGGCGCGCCGCAGTGACTCCACCAACAATTCCCAGAGCAGTAGCTCATCGGAACCCGATCGCAGCACCCCGGCACAGGTATATATCCTGCAGGCGGCGTCGTTTCGCGATGCTTCTGAAGCGGAGCGCCTGCGCGTTGAGCTGACCCTGGCCAACCTGGATGTCAAAGTGGAATCGGCCACCGATAACCGGGGTACCTGGCACCGGGTATTGGTGGGCCCTTACAGCAATCGCTCTCGGATGGCCAAAGCGCGCCAGACACTGGCTGAGCATCGCCTGATGCCGCTGGTGCTAAAACGCCCGGCGACCCAGTGACCATCAATTCCGTTTATTAAGGTATGTTGCCCCACTCAGTAATTGTGACCTCTCTTATTGAAATCGGCGCGAACCGTCCTCACTTACCTAGTCTGAAGATAATTCCCCGGCGCGGGCACTTCGATGCCCGCTGCCAGAGTACACGCGCAATCCGAGAGGTCTCCATTGGAACAGTATCGCGGAACTACTATTTTATCCTGTCGCCGCAACGGCAAAGTTGTGATTGGCGGCGACGGCCAGGTGTCCATGGGCAACACCGTCATGAAAGGCAATGCGCGCAAGGTGCGTCGCCTGTACAAAGATAAGGTTATTGCCGGTTTTGCCGGTGGTACTGCAGACGCTTTCACCCTGTTCGAACGTTTTGAAGCCAAGCTTGAGGCCCACGGTGGCCAGCTGACCCGCGCCGCTGTGGAGTTGGCCAAAGATTGGCGTACCGACCGCGCCCTGCGCCGCTTGGAGGCCCTGCTGGCGGTTGCTGATTCCACTGCCAGTTTGATTGTGACCGGTAATGGCGACGTGATTCAGCCGGAAGACGACCTGATTGCTATCGGTTCCGGTGGCCCCTTCGCCCAGTCGGCGGCCCGCGCGCTGCTGGACAATACCGATATGGATGCCCGCTCTATTGTGGAGCAGGGGCTGAAGATCGCCGGCGATATCTGTGTTTACACCAACCAGAACCACACCATCGAAGAACTGGCTTATTGATTACCGGGTACACCCTAGAGTGACCGGCTGGCGGGCTGTTTAGGCCCCCGTAAGAATTTTTGCAGGAATTTGTATGTCCCAGATGACACCCAGAGAAATTGTCCACGAACTCGACCGCCATATTGTCGGCCAGCAGGAGGCCAAGCGTGCGGTAGCCATTGCGCTGCGCAACCGCTGGCGCCGTATGCAGGTTAGTGAAGACCTGCGCGCCGAGATCACGCCGAAAAATATTTTGATGATCGGCCCTACCGGCGTGGGCAAGACGGAAATTGCCCGCCGCCTGGCCAAACTGGCGAACGCGCCCTTTATCAAGGTAGAGGCGACTAAATTTACCGAAGTGGGCTATGTCGGTCGGGATGTAGAGTCGATTGTCCGCGATCTTGTTGAGATGGCGGTGAAGCAGGAACGCGAGCAAGCCATGGCTGGTGTTGAGCAGCGCGCCATGGACGCCGCAGAAGAGCGTATCCTCGATGCCCTGCTGCCGCCGGCGCGCTCCACCGAGCCCACCGATAAGGATTCCAGTACTCGCCAGCTGTTCCGCAAGAAGTTGCGCGAAGGTGATCTCGATGACAAAGAGGTTGAGGTGGATCTGGCCGCTGCGCCCATGGGCGTAGAAATTATGGCTCCTCCCGGTATGGAGGAGATGACCAACCAGCTCCAGGGCATGTTCTCCAATATGTCCCAGGGCAAGACCCGCAAGAGCAAGCTGCCGGTGAAACAGGCCCTCAAGCAGCTCACCGACGAGGAAGCGGCCAAGCTGGTCAATGACGAAGATGTTAAGACCCGTGCGATCCGCGCTGCCGAACAGAATGGCATCGTATTTATCGATGAGATCGATAAAGTCGCCAAGCGTCAGGAGAGCGGCGGTGCGGATGTTTCCCGCGAAGGGGTACAGCGCGACCTGCTGCCACTGATTGAAGGCAGCACGGTTAATACCAAGTACGGCATGATCAAAACCGATCACATCCTGTTTATAGCCTCTGGCGCCTTCCACCTGTCCAAGCCCTCGGACCTGATTCCCGAGTTGCAGGGTCGTCTGCCCATTCGCGTGGAATTGAATTCGCTGAGCTCCGCAGATTTCGAGCGCATCCTCACCGAGCCGTCCGCTTCCCTTACCGAGCAGCAAAAAGCATTGCTGGCCACTGAGGGGCTGGAACTGCAATTTAGTGAAGACGGTATTCGCCGCATCGCGGAAGTGGCCTTCGAGGTGAATGAGCGCACCGAGAATATCGGTGCACGTCGTCTGCATACGGTATTGGAGCGCTTGCTGGAGGAAATTTCCTTTGATGCGGGCGATGGCAATACTTCGCTGAACATTGATGCCGCCTATGTGGACAGCCATCTGGGCGAGTTGAGCCAGAACGAAGACCTGTTGCGTTTTATTTTGTAAGCCAATGAAACCGCAAAAAATCCGATTAAATCGCGTAGAGAAAAGCCTGCACCTGGTATTTGGCGATGCTGAATTTACCTTGCCGGCAGAGTACCTACGCGTCTACTCCCCCAGCGCCGAGGTGCGTGGCCACGGTGCCAGCGAACCGGTGCTGGTCAGTGGCAAAATGCATGTGGGTATCGACACGGTGGAGGCGGCTGGCCGCTATGCGCTAAAAATCGATTTCGACGATGGCCACGACACCGGTATTTTTACCTGGGAGTATTTGCATGAACTAGCTGAAAACTATTCGTCCAACTGGGAGGCTTACCTACAGCGTCTGCGCGATGCCGGCCAGGGCCGCGACCCGGATGAGAGTGTGGTGAAGTTTATCGGCTAGTGGCAAATTGATCGGTAATGACAACCGCTCCCCAGGGGGCGGTTCCCCCTTCTCTCTCTCAATATCTCCCCACTCTTCTCAATAATTTATTACCGAAATAATTAATTTTTGGTACGTCTTTGCCAAATATTACCAAGTTTACGTAATTCTCTGATATTCATTGATTTTCAGAGCAAAGATATTAACAACGTAACCGGCGCGTAATTCTTTTGTCACATTTTGGAACTCTAATGCTCGCCAAATTAACGAGTTTCGGAGGCCCCCATGGCAAAAACAATTGTCCGCGCACTGAGCGCCTTTTGTCTGATTCCTCTCGCTTCCGCTGTTTCAGCGGCAACCCTGCCCGACTACCAAACCAATAGTGCCTGGTACACGGAAAGTGCTGACCGATTGGAAGAGCGCGCTTCGCTTTCCCGAGAGGCAAAAACTGCGAAGAATGTAATTCTGTTCGTCGGCGATGGAATGGGCATTTCCACACTAACCGCCGCCCGTATCCTTGAAGGCCAGCTAGTCGGTGAGAGCGGCGAAGAAAATGCGCTCTCCTTCGAAGAGTTTCCGTATACCGCACTGATCAAAACCTACAACACCAATCAGCAGACTCCGGATTCTGCCGGTACCATGACCGCCATGATGACCGGTGTAAAAACCCGCGCCGGTGTAATTAATATCGACGGCGATGCACTGCGAGCTGATTGCGCCAGCACTGAGGGTAAGGAATTAAACACCTTCCTGGAAATGGTGGAGAGCCGTGGCAAGGCCACCGGCATTGTTTCCACTGCGCGCCTGACCCACGCCACGCCCGCAGCCACTTACTCGCGCAGCCCGGAGCGCAACTGGGAGTATTCCGCCGAGGGTGATTGTTCCGATATCGCCTCGCAGATGGTTGAGGTGTCTGCCGGCGACGGTATCGATGTCATGCTCGGTGGTGGCCGCCGCAACTTTGTTACCACCGACAACGACGGTAGGCGTGAAGACGGCCGCGACCTGACCAGTGAATGGCTGGAGCGCTATGACGGTGAGCAGACTGCTGTGTACGTGGAGAGTGGCTCCGAGCTGGAAGGCGTCGATATTGCCTCCACCGATAAGTTATTGGGGCTCTTCACCAGCAGCCACATGAGTTACGATGCGGACCGCATCGCCAAGGACAGCGATGAGCCGAGCATTGCCGAGATGACCGATACCGCCATCGAGCTGTTGGAAAAAGACAGCGATGGCTACTTCCTGATGGTAGAGTCCGGGCGTATCGACCACGGCCACCATGCCGGTAATGCCTATAACGCCTTGCACGATGCCATCGCCTTTGCGGATGCGGTACAGGTTGCTTTGGATAAAGTGGATCTTGAAGACACCTTGATCCTGGTGACCGCCGACCACAGCCATGTGATGACTATCGCCGGCTATCCGACTCGCGGTAACCCGATACTCGGTAAAGTGGTCGAGAATGACAGCAGCGGTGCCGCAGAAGCGGAAGAAGGTCTTGCTGCGGACGGTAAACCTTACACCACCCTGAGCTATGCCAATGGCCTGGGTTATGCCGATTTAGGTGAAAATACCGACGCGGATGAGCGCTACGATATCGCCGCCGATACCGGACGCAAGGATCTCTCCGGCGTGGATACCGAAGCGCCGGGCTTCCACCAGGAAGCAATGGTGCACCTGGAGTCTGAGAGCCATGCGGGCGAGGACATCAGCTTGCACGCTATCGGTGCCGGCGCCGAGCGGGTACAAGGTAGCCTGGAGCAGAGCGCAGTCTTCCACGTGATGACTGCTGCGACCGACCTGTCGCTGACAGAAGAATAACTGGGGGTAATTCACCATGAGACATTTTAAGAAAACAGTACTGGCTTTCTCTGTCGCCCTACTGGCCACCGCCTGTAGCGACGACAACTCAAACTCTGACGACGTAGTGGAATTACCCGAAGAGGAGCATGTCGGTGTTTCCTCTGCGCAGAGCAACAGCAGCTGGTTCCAGGAAGCCCAGCAGGCGATCGAAGAAGCGAGCGCTGTAGAAATCAACAACACCCCCGGTGCCGCCAAGAACATTATCCTGTTCGTTGGCGATGGTATGGGTATCTCCACAGTGACCGCCGCCCGTATCCTGGCAGGTCAGCAGCAGGGCCTCGATGGTGAGGAACACCAGCTGAGCTTTGAGAAAATGCCGTTTGCCGGCCTGGTCAAAACCTACAACACCAACCAGCAGACCCCGGATTCTGCCGGCACCATGACCGCACTGGTAACCGGTGTTAAAACCAAGGCCGGTGTATTGAGTGTTGCTGAAAATGTTGCGCGCGGCGATTGTGCCGCCAGCCTCGAGTACCCGCTGACGACGGCTATTGAACTGGCCGAAGACCTGGGCAAGAGCACCGGTATTATCAGCACCGCGCGTATCACCCACGCCACTCCGGCGGCTACTTATGCCAAGGTACCTGAGCGCGGCTGGGAAGAAGCAGCCCCGGATGGCTGCACCGATATCGCCGCTCAACTGATTGAGTTTGAGGCCGGTGATGGTATCGATGTGGTAATGGGCGGAGGTCGTCGCAACTTCCTGCCCAGTGATATTACCGATATCGAAGGTGAAGCGGGGCGCCGTGAAGATGGGCGCAACCTGGTGGATGAATGGAAGGCCCGTTACGACGATGGTGTAAACAATATTGCCTACGTTGAAGACACCACTGCTTTTGAAGCCGTAGATGCCTCCGCAACCGACAAGCTGTTCGGTCTGTTTAATTCCTCACACATGGAATATGAAGCCGTTCGCGAGGACGATAAAGCCGGTGAGCCCTCCCTGTCAGAGATGACCGCCAAAGGTCTCGAGATGCTGCAGAAAAATGAGGACGGCTACTTCCTGATGGTGGAATCCGGTCGTATCGACCACGGTCACCACGCCGGCAACGCCTATCGCGCCCTGACCGATGCGGTGGAATTTGCCGAGGCGATTCAGTACGCCATGGAGAATACCAGTGCAGAAGACACCCTGATTGTTGTTACTGCGGACCACAGCCACGTGATGACTATCGCCGGCTACCCCACTCGCGGTAACCCGATTCTCGGTAAAGTGATTGGCAATGACGGCCATGGCGAAGCGGAAACCTCTCATGCCCTGGCGGAAGATGGCCTGCCCTACACGACTCTGAGCTATGCCAATGGCCCGGGCTACAGTGCCGGTGATAGCGGAGCGCGTCCGAGCCTGGTCAGCACAGATACTGCTGCCCTGGATTACCAGCAGGATGCCCTGATTCCCATGAGCAGTGAATCCCACGCGGGTGAGGATGTGGGTGTTTGGGCGCGCGGACCGGGTGCGCACCTGGTGAGCGGCACCAACGAACAAAACTTCCTGTTTCACGTAATGGCGCGCGCTGGCGGATTATTGGAACAGTAATTCCATCAGCTGTCGGTGTGGAAGACATGTTCATCCACACCGACACTTTCCCCGGTCAGATCTTGAATTGAGGCTTGGAGAAAAGCGCCCCACAGAGTGCTTCGGTCTTTTTCATGAGTAGGCTTTGTCGGTGCCGGATAATTTTTAGCACCGTGCCAAACTCACTTTGCAGCTTGTCTCCCTGAGTGATTACCAGCCGTGCCAGCAAATGGAGATCACGCCAGTCACCCAGAACTTCTCCCAACTCCTTTAGTGACTTACAGCGCTCGCCCACAGTGAGCGGATAACGCTTCCTCAATAAGCGGCTCTGGTACCAGTGATCCTTGGCTCTTTTACGCAATAGATGCAGGCGGTTTGCATTTTTGTGCCTGCGCACTTTACGCCATGCGCTTGCGGCTTTTCGGTAGCCGTGCAGGTAACCGGCTTCCGCATCGTGCCAGCCGAGCTGTTCAAGCGGCCACGATGGAATTCTTATTTGACCTTTATCGAGGAGTTTCAATGCCGCTTGAACCGCTGAGTGGTTTTGCTCTGCCTGGATCAGTTCGTCGAGGAGATGGTGTAACCGGTGAAAGTGATGTGGCGGTGCCAATCCCAGTAAAGCGATGCGCAGTGCTGTGAGGTCGCGGGTGTGGGCGAGAGTGTTTGCCAATTTTCTGTAGTGGGTATTTTCACGCTGAAAAGTGCTACTGATTTGTGGGCGGACCAGGCGCAGTAGCGCGCGAATTTTCTTGCAGCGTTTGCGCAGTTCGTGGACGGCAGTTTCCCCTCCGTTGCGGAGCAAGTATCCGTTTGCCGCCGTTACTTCTGCCTGGGCGATAGATTTGATTTGCTCGGGAAAAGGAGAGTCACATTGGAATTGATAGCTCATAGAACAGTCCCGGGTGATCCCACTAAATTTTAGTGGTTTCCGCTCTGCTTGATTTCAAGCGGTGCCCCACTGGCTCCGGCAATGTACAATGGCCTTTTAAAGTTTTCGCTCAGCAGGCATAGCATGAAGGATCGCAAGACCACCCACTTCGGCTACCAGGAAGTGCCGGTGGAAGAAAAGGCCGGTCGTGTGGCAGAAGTGTTCCACTCTGTAGCAGCCCGTTACGATGTAATGAACGACTTGATGTCTGGAGGTGTTCACCGCCTCTGGAAGCGCTTCACCATCGAATTGTCCGGGGCCCGACGGGGCCAAAGTATTCTCGATATCGCCGGGGGTACCGGTGACCTCACCGCGCGCTTCTCCCGTATTGTGGGTGCCAGCGGCCAGGTAGTATTGGCGGACATCAATGAATCGATGTTGCGAGTGGGTCGCGATCGCCTGCTCGACCGGGGAATCGCCGGCAACGTGGTGCCGGTGCAGGCGGATGCCCAGTACCTGCCCTTCCCGGACAATACCTTTGATTGCATCACGATCGCTTTCGGCCTGCGCAATGTCACCGATAAGGACCTGGCACTGCGCTCCATGTTGCGCGTGTTGAAACCCGGTGGCCGATTGTTAGTGCTGGAGTTTTCCAAGCCCCAGTCGAAGCTGTTGGAGAAAGTCTACGATCAGTACTCTTTCCGCCTGTTGCCATTTATGGGCAAACTGGTTGCCAATGATGCGGACAGCTATCGCTACCTGGCGGAGAGTATCCGCATGCATCCAGATCAGGAAACCCTCAAGGGGATGATGGCGGATGCCGGTTTTGTCGATTGTGAATTCCACAATATGACCGGCGGAATTGTCGCTTTGCACCGGGGCATCAAGCCCTGAAAAACTGCATAAGCCTATTTTTTCTCTGAGCGCAGGCACGAGGCCGTAAACCGCCATGAGCGACCCCACTTTTCGCGCGGGCTTTGATGCCGCGCTGGAAACCACAATTAATGCTGCCCTCCAGTATGACCCGGCGACACGCGAGCGCCTTTCCGCACTGGATGGAAAGACCATGGCGCTGGATTTAACCGCCCCGCAGCTACAGTTTTGCCTGTGTATCGAGGGTGACCAGGTGCGGGTGCGCCAGCACTGGGAGGGGGAAGTTACCACCCAATTGAGCGGCTCAGCGCTGTCTTTTGTACGCCTGATCAAAGACCCGGATGCAACTCCTGCCGGACTGGGGGTGTCTGTGAGCGGCTCAAGTGCCCTGCTGGCAGAACTGCAATGGATCTTGAGTGACCTGGATATCGATTGGGAAGCGCCGTTGGCGCAAGTGGTTGGCGATATTCCCGCCCACTCAATTGGCAATGTCCTGCGCGATGTTGCCCGCTGGTTGGGAGGCAACCTGAATCGAGCGCCTGAAGTGGCGGTGGAGGCTATTAGTGAGGAGTGGCAGCTGACTCCACCCCAGGCCCAGTTCGAAGCATTTGTCGAAGACCTGGCCGAGGCCTCTCTAGCTGCTGAACGGCTCGAGGCGCGCGTACGCTTGTTGGAAGAACAATTTTCCCGCAGGGAGGCCGAGTAGTTTTGCCAGTTCGTCGAAGTCTCACAATTGCGCGGGTTTTTCTGCGCTATCGTCTCGATCAATTATTGCCAGCCGAGGAGCGCCCACTGTGGTTGCGGGGGTTGCTACTTCCAGTGAAGTTGCTGCCGCAGTCCAAGATGCCACGGGGCGAAAGGCTGCGCCGAGCCTTGGAAGAGCTGGGGCCCATTTTCGTTAAATTCGGCCAACTTCTCTCCACTCGTCCCGACCTGCTACCACCAGATATTGTCGAGCAATTAGATTATTTACAGGACAAGGTGCCGCCCTTCCCCAGTGACCAGTGCACGGCTCTGATCGAAGAAGCCCTTGGTGCCAAGGTGGATGAGGTCTTCGCTAAATTTGATCAGCAGCCACTGGCAGCGGCTTCAGTTGCACAGGTGCATGCGGCTGAATTAAAGAGCGGCGAATCAGTGGTTGTCAAAGTACTGCGCCCGGGCATTGATGAGGTAATCCAGGAAGATTTGAAACTCCTGGGGGTGATCGCCCGTGGAATTGAACGCTTTGTGCCCGAAGGGCGCCGCATGCGCCCGGTGGAGGTGGTTGAGGACTATCGGCACACGATTGAAGGTGAATTGGACCTAACTCGTGAAGCGGCCAACGGCACCCAGCTCCGCCGCAACTTTACCAACTCCCCGCTGTTGTATATCCCCGAAGTGCACTGGGATTACACCCGCGAAAATGTCCTGGTGTTGGAGCGTATCGACGGTATCCCCGTCACCGACCTGGCCCAGCTTCGCGCCCAGGACACCAATATGCAGCTGCTAGCTGAGCGCGGTGTTGAGATCTTCTTTAAGCAGGTATTCGAGTACAACTTCTTCCATGCGGATATGCACCCGGGCAACATTTTCGTTTCCAGGGAGCACCCGCAACGCCCGCAATATATTGCGATTGATACCGCAATCGTCGGTAGCCTGACACGGGAAGACCAGTACTATTTGGCGCGCAATCTCCTGGCGATGTTCCGCCGCGATTACCGTATGGTGGCGGAGCTGCACGTGCAAAGTGGTTGGGTTCGCTCCGACACGCCGATCAATGCCTTTGAGTCCGCTATTCGCTCGGTCTGTGAGCCCATTTTTGAAAAACCCCTGGGAGAGATTTCCTTCGCTCGGGTGTTGATCAGTCTGTTCCAGACTGCGCGCCGATTCGATATGGCGGTACAGCCGCAGCTGGTACTGTTACAAAAGACCCTGTTGAATATCGAAGGTTTGGGTCGACAGCTTTATCCGCAGCTGGATCTGTGGAAGACTGCTCATCCATTTTTAGAGCGTTGGATGCGCGATCGAATCCACCCCAAAACAATTGTGGGTGAGATAAAGCGCTACGGTCCAGAGTGGCTTGAGAAATTCCCGCAGATGCCACAGCTGGTGTACTCAGCTCTGGAGCAGTCGCGGGAACTGGCGCCCCAGTTAGAGGTAATTGGCGAGCAGTTGGCGGGCTCGCAACGCCGAGGCTTGCGCCAATATATTCGGCGGGTCGCCGGAGTTGTGTTGGGCATTGGCGCCATCGCTGTCAGTAAGCCGGAATGGCTGGCTCAGTTGCCGCCGACTGGTTGGGTACTGGGCGTTGCTGCACTAGTGCTACTGCTGTGGCCCTAGGGCGCTTCGGCCTACACTGGAACTTCCAAGGATTGTTAGACATTGACTCAAATTCAAGCAAAGGCCGGTTTTCTCGATAAAGTCAGCTGGAACAGTGATGGCCTGGTTCCTGCGATTGCGCAGGATTTCAAAACCGGGCGGGTGTTGATGATGGCCTGGATGAACCGGGAATCGCTGGCGCTCACTGCCAGTGAGGGTTACGCAGTCTATTGGTCCCGATCCCGCAAGGGCCTGTGGCGCAAAGGAGAAACCTCCGGCTTCCTGCAGAAGGTGCGTGAATTGCGTCTGGATTGTGACGGGGACACCGTATTAATGTTGGTCGAGCAGGAAGGTGGAATCGCCTGTCATACCGGACGCAGTAGTTGTTTCTATCACCTCCTTCAAGATGAAGAGTGGCAGGTGAATCAGCCGGTGATTCAGGACCCGAAGTCCATTTATAAGTGAAACAATTATGAAAGATGTGCTGCAACAGCTCGATGCGGTGTTGGAAAGCCGTAAAAATAGCAGTGATGCTTCTGAATCCTATGTGGCCAGTCTACATAGCAAAGGCCTGAACAAGATTTTGGAAAAAGTCGGTGAAGAAGCCACTGAAGCTATTCTTGCAGCAAAAGACGCACAGAGTAGTGGCGATAATCGAGACCTGGTTGCCGAGACAGCGGACCTATGGTTTCACTCGCTGGTCATGCTATCTCACTTGGGCGCTGATTCTCAGGACGTGGTTCGAGAGCTTGGGCGCCGATTTGGTCTTTCTGGCCTGGAAGAGAAAGCTGCGCGAACTAAGTAAAATTTGAATCACTTGTGGCACCACCCCTGATGGCGGGAGTGCCCGGTAAGAAACTCAAGCCATCCTATTGAATGTAATGGAGACAATTATGGGATTCGGTGGAATTAGTATCTGGCAGTTGTTGATTGTCCTGGTCATAGTCTTACTACTGTTCGGAACCAAGCGTTTGAAAAACCTCGGAGGCGATCTGGGTGGCGCAATTAAGGGTTTCCGAAAAGCGGTTAAGGATGAAGACAAATCCAAGGATGCTGATGAAGACAAAGATGTCGAGCGTCTCAAGCACGATGAGGAAGAGAAGCCAGGCCAAGACAGTACTGTCAAAAATAAAGATAAACAGTCTCAGGACAAATAATCGGCAACGACTAAGGCGAGTGTCACTCTGTGTTTGATATCGGCTTTTTAGAACTATTGGTAGTTGCTGCCGTGGCCCTGTTGGTGGTTGGCCCTGAGCGACTGCCCGATGCGGTGCGTACCACTTCCCGCTGGTGGTCTGGTTTGAAGCGGACCTTACATAGTGCTCGCGAAGAATTGGAGCGAGAGGTTGGAGCCGATGATATACGGCGTGAACTTCACAACGAGCGCATTATGCGTGAGATTGAGGAGAGTCGTCGTGAGATGGAGCAAACCTTTAGCGAAGCCAATAAGGAAGTTCACGACGCACTTAATCAGCCTGAAAAACCACAAGTTGCAGGGACACCAGTAGAAAAACAGGCAGCTGGAGTCAACCATCCTGAGGCACCAAAGCCTGAAAAGGCGATAGAGGAACCTGCTCATCCTCGTGCAGAGCAGGAGGATTATTTGCCAGAACAGGATGAAACTGCCGAGGAGTTACAGGATCCGGAATACCCGGAGCATTGGCATGACTTTGGGGACCCGGATTTAAACCCGGACCATCCTGAAAACATCGATGAAGATGAAGAAGAAAAACAAGGCGAGAAGAAAACATCGCAACAGAAAAAAGATAGCCAGTCATGAGCGATCAGTCCCAAGATAAACATCAGCCTTTTATCGACCACCTGATCGAACTGCGTGATCGCCTATTGCGAATCCTCTTAGTCGTATTGGTCTTATTTGTCTGCTTGATGCCGTTTGCGTCTGAAATTTATAATTTTATTGCCCACCCACTACAGGAGCGTTTGGCGGGTGATGTTGGAATGATCGCTACAGAGGTGACTTCCACGTTCCTTACCCCGTTCAAAACGACTTTTATAGTTTCTTTTTTTATTGCAATCCCATTTGTGCTTTACCAAGTTTGGTCATTTATTGCCCCGGGGTTATATAAAAATGAAAAACGTATTGCTATTCCATTATTAATTAGTAGCGTCGCACTTTTTTATATCGGCATTGCATTTGCGTATTTTGTGGTCTTTCCCCTTCTGTTTGATTTCTTTGTTGGAACTGCTCCAGAAGATATTAAGGTAATGCCAGATATGCGCAGTTATCTGGATCTGGTGCTGAAGCTTTTCTTTGCTTTTGGTTTTGCTTTTGAAATCCCTATCGCGACAGTCCTACTGATCTGGAGTGGGGTAGTGGATGCCAAGACCCTGGCAAGTAAGCGCCCTTATGTGATTGTGGGATGCTTTTTAATTGGGATGCTACTGACACCGCCGGATATAATTTCCCAATCCTTATTGGCCTTCCCCATGTGGCTATTGTTTGAGATTGGCATTTTATTTGGGCGTTGGATGAAGTCTTCACCCAAAGATAAGCCTGCTACCTGAGATATAAAAAAGTCACCACTGGGCTTTCAGCGGTTAGCTTCACAAGCGCAGCGCTTGAGGTGTTGCAATTGCGCTCTCGATAGGGTTACTCACCTGAGAGCGCTAGCTATACAGGCACAACGCCGCACTCTCTTCTCAGTAGCATCAACTCCACCTCTTCCATGACAAGAAGCTTGATTACACGGTTATTTCCCAGCTGCAGGGAGATTGACCACCCTACCGGCTGTAGAAAGCCCGCTATTAGATACCAGACCGAGAGATAAACGCTAAACTACCTTGTGCTTGGTTGCCTACAACAACGATGGAAGCCTAGCTATTTATTGGAACCGGTTGCTTGTGCTGCGATGCGTTCTTGCTCGGCAACAGCTTTTTCAACATTGTTGCGAACCAAGCGAACGAAAAACGCTGCCATCAGGAATATAAAGGCAATAACGGCCAAGCTGAGAAGGCCAGAAAAGCTGGTAAACAGGTCAATTAAAGCATCCATTTTTCTCTCCAAATAGGCTAATGCTTCACCTATGCAGTCTAGGGAGCTGTAATGGAAATCTCTTGACCTAAATCAAGCTGGATCGACTTATTGTAAGAACGACGGGTTGGTCAACGCAGGGTCAGGGCTGCTAGCAGGCAGAGTAAGGACGTGCCACATAAAGAATAAAGATCGCTATTTTCTCGCCTGTCAGGCAGAAGCAGCAAAAGCGCCAAAGGTGGCATAAATAGTGCTATCAGCCCCGACAAGGGGTCGCGACTAAAACCAATAAATAGCAGTCGCAACCAGGCAACAGCACCTAAAACCAGGGCAAATACTGTTAAGACGGCTGCCACTGGTGACATGGAATAACCTTTTGCACATGGAATCGTTTGACTGGTGGGTTTCTCTAAGAAAAATACTAATAGGAAAAAGAGTGTATATCAGTATTTCTGATCTTAGGTTTTTAGCGCGCCCCAGAGTTTGGCTGCTCGTATTAGTATTGTTAGGGCTCTACGGGTGCGAGACTGCGGGCTATTACTTTCAGGCTGCAAGCGGTCAATTGCGGATACTCTCTGCCCGGCAGCCGATTGAAGAGCTGGTTCAAGACGGCAATGCCAGTGATCAACTCCAGAAGCAATTACAGCTCGTTCAGGAAATCCGTGCCTATGCAGCACAGGAGTTAAAACTACCAGTGGGGCAAGCCTATAGCTCCTATGTTCAGCTCGATGATGAGTACCCCATATGGAATGTATTGGCCGCACCAGAGTTTTCCCTGAGCCCCAAACGATGGTGTTACCCCATAGCTGGTTGCGCTAGCTATAGGGGCTACTTCCGCAAATCAGCGGCTATGGCCAAAGCAAATAGCCTGCGGAACCAGGGTTACGATGTCTACCTGGGAGCCGTGCCGGCCTACAGCACCCTGGGTTGGTTTAATGACCCTGTGTTATCAAGCTTTGTGAATTGGACACCGGAGAGACTAGCCGGACTCTTATTTCATGAGTTGGCCCACAGAAGAGTTTATGTGCCGGGTGATACCCGCTTTAATGAGAGCTTTGCTACAGCAGTGTCCGAAATTGCCCTACCTGATTGGCTTCGTAGCCAAGGTCTCTCGAGTTCTGCTGAGGAGACTAAGGCTCAGGCACTGGCGGTACGACAGTTAATGACAGCGACGCGTAAAGAGCTTCAACCAGTTTACCAATCCAACTTGCCAGACGAGGAAAAGCGCCAAGAAAAGGAGGAAATTCTGAGTCGATTGAGGCGTTGCTATTGGCGTATGGCAGCAGAGTGGTCTTACCCCGCGCGCTACCAGGCTTATATAGAGAAAACCAATAATGCTACTTTGGCGTTGGCGGCAGAATATGAATCTTTGGTTCCAGCTTTTCGTCAGCTTTATATTGATAGTAATGGTTGGGAGGATTTTTATAATGCAGCTGAAAGATTGGGTGAGCTCGATAAGGAAGATAGAGAGCAGAGTTTGTTGCAGCTGGCTAGCGAGTACAAACGAGAAAATAATATATCAAAGCAGAGTATTGATAGTGATGTAATAGCCTGTATTCATAATGGGAATTGATTTCTTAAATGGGGCTGAGTATTTCCATTATATAACAATCTGTATTTTTATCTCCATGTTGAATTTTGGGTGTCGCGAAATGGCAAATGCATGATTGTCGATACGCTTTATTTAGTAAAAAAATAGCCATGTTTAATTTTATCTTTGGAGAATAACACTAGTTGCCGGGCCATCATTTCAAGGAGTCACTCCATATTTTTAAGTTATACACTTTTATATTTTTGTAAGCGTCTTTGTTCAAGCTTTGGATATATTTATCTGATCTTATTTGATGTGATAGGTTAATAGATGTTTACATAGTTATTATTTTTTAGGGCTATCCATTCAGTCCAATTAACTATCTATGCTTATAGTAAGTACTTAAGAATCTCCCTTCCAATGTTGCTGCACTTTCGTACAGATTAGGTTTTGTCAGGATTGACTTTTTGTCGATAGATTTTCCCTGCTAGAAAAATTATAGTGCTGCTCTTTGTTAAGTTGTGTAAAGGAAGAGTTTGGTAGAATGAACAGATACGGATTATCGAAGCTTTTAGGGGCTTGCGTTGTTAGCTTAATAGTAGGCTGCAGTGGTGGAAGTGGTGGAAGTGGTGGAAGTGGTGGAAGTGGTGGAAGTGGTGGAAGTGGTGGAAGTGGTGAGGAGGGAGTTTCGCTTTCTATTCATGGCACCTTGATAGATGGGCCAACTACAAACGCTGATATTGAAATATTCATAGGTGATTCATTAGTTTCCTCACTTTCCAGTAGCGATGGTGGCTATACGGCTGAAATCGAGTTGGATGAATCTGAATCAGATGAAGTTGTTAAAATTTTTGCCACTTCTCAAGAAGACAGCAAGATTAAATTTGCGAGCACTCTAGGAACTTTTAGTTATTTAGTCGAAATCGCTGGAGATGATGGTGTTCTTGAACAATCGGAAAGTCATGCTGTAAATATTAGCAGCGTATCTACCGCTATTTCAGCAATATTAGAATCGAAAAGTGACTCAGTTATTGAGTCTTCTGATGAGTGGGATGAGGTATTTAAAAAAGTTGATGCTGAAAGAGCCTTTTCTGTCGCTGCAGCAATAAAAATATTTATAGATTACTCAGAGAGAGGTATATCAATACCTGAAGAAGTAGAAGATACCTATCAGTTTGCTTCAGATTTTGATCTTTCATCTCAATATGTATCTATGTTTATGAATCAGATGGAGGGTTTATTTAAAGAAGTTAAGGTTGCTATGGCCCAAGAACCTGGCCTGTTAGGCACTTCTAGCAATAATTTAAACCCTATTGAGGGAACATATTACCTTCCATCTGAAGGCGGAAGAATTACATTAAATACAAATGGAACAGGTGAATATCTCAATGGCAGTGGGTTAGTTGAATTGACTTGGACTCAAGGGCCTGAAGGGATATCTTTGGAGTCTGTAGAGCCCCTTGTAGAGCGTATTCCTATGGAAGTTGGTGAGTATTATCTTTCCGCTGTGAGGGAAAGACAGTTCGACCGATTGTTCTGGATGTTGGATTCTAAAAATCAAGGAATGGTAGTTTTAGAAACTTCCGATACTCTTAAATTCCCTGATTGGGCTGAGGTGGATGATATATTTGAGACAAATTATATTGCTGCAAACAGTGCTCGCCAATCTGATCTTTTGAGTCCGAAAGATATACTAGTTATTGGTAATTCATATAGTATGCCGACTCCTGATAGAGATGGAGAGGTAGTGAACTATATTGAGAATTTCCAGCCTATTTCTACACTTAATTCATTAAAAATGAGTTTCTTAGGTGATTTCGAGAGTGGTGGCAATGTGAATGTTAAAATTCCAGTTGCTTCCGGAAATGGAGAGATAATTGAGAGTGATGCTTCTGCTACCTGGATTGTCGATGATTTAGATCGCCTCGTAGTTAGCTTTTCTGATAATGAGAAATTATATTTCTCTCTTTTAAGTTTGCAGAATGGAGAAATTCTTACTTCGTTTGTAGAAAGAGTGTCTCCAGATGGGCTGCACTCCTCTGCAATATCAACTATTTTTTCAAAGGATATTGAAAGCTGGGCTGATAACGAAATTGAAGGTGTTTATATTTATCCAAAAAATTTCTTCGAGCCACTTCATAGATTCTATTTTGATATTTCTGCAGATGGTACTATTTCAACGGTATCTCTCAATGATTTAGATAATGATGGTACCATTGAAGATAGTGAACGTCAGGAGCTTTCTGGGCTATGGGAATTAAAGGCCAATGGTAATCTGTCTATCAGATTTTACAGGTCTGAGTCTGAGTCTGTGGCTGAGCCCTGTATATCAGATTCTTGGGACCCAGAGGTTGATGCAGAGTGTGCTTTATTCCAGGAGCGTGAATGGGATATTCATCAAGTAGACAGTGATGATAAGTATTGGTTTCAATACAATGTAAAATATTTTCAAGATGTTTATCTTAGCCTTTATGGTGAAGATATAGATGCGGATGAACATGTTTTAGGTACTAATAGAGTTTACCATTCTGGCTTGATTAAATTGTCTGAAAGACCATTTTAAATTCTAAAGATATGGTTTCCAGATTTAACTGAATTTTTATTTTCTGGCGACACCTTGTGTCGCCATTTTTTGTGTTGATCCAAAAATTAGATAGGTAGTTTACTGTATATCTTTTTATCGAATATTCTATTTTGAGGAGGTTGCTTTGATATTGCCAGAGTTTATGCTGTAGCATAAGCTTTAATTGTCTCAGATTAGACTGATATTTAAATTCGCAGATTATAAATCGCTTAGAGGTGCGGCCGACACCTGATGTATGAGTTCAAACGCCATACTATTTATCGTTATTTATCGTTATTTATCGTTATTTATCTAGTTGTTAAGTTTGCGCCATAAACATTACTCCCGGAATATATTTCCAGCTTAAAATGTTGTATCAGTAACTTTCCAGATGATGAGGTATAGATGTTTTTTAGATTATTTTTACTAAATCCAGCATCCGATTCGCAAATCCCCACTCATTATCAAACCAAATCAAAATCTTGGCTAAGCGATTCCCTGCTACACGAGTTTGGCCTGCATCAATAATCCCCGAACGCGGGTCGTGATTAAAATCACAGGATGCGAGGGGTTCTTGGGTGAAGCCAAGTACACCATTAAACTCAGACTCAGAAGCTGATTTTAATAAAGCATTAATATCTTCCCGACTTACTTCTCTTTGTAGTGAGACTGATAAGTCGATAGCAGAAACATTGACTGTGGGAACGCGTAGGGCCTGGGCTTCAAATTTACCTGCCAGATTGGGTAGTATTCTCTCAATACCGCGTGCCAAAGCGGTATCAACCGGGATAACAGAGGTTATCGCCGAACGCGTTTTTCTCAAATCAGTATGGTGATAGGCATCACTTACCGGTTGATCGTTCATCGCAGAATGAATAGTGGTAATGACCCCGGCCTCAATGCCGAAGGCTTTATCCAGGGCGGCGATAACTGGAACACTGCAATTAGTTGTGCAGGAGGCTGCCGAAATTACCCGTTCCTTGCCCATCAAAATATGGTCGTTCACCCCGTAAACAATCGTGGCATCGACATCCCGGCTGGCAGGTTGGGAAAATAGTACTTTCTTGGCTCCTGCGGCAAGGTGCAACTCCGCGCCTTGTCGCTGCTTAAAGCTACCGGTACATTCCAGTACGATATCTACCCGGTCCCGTCGCCAATTCAGATCTTCTAACCGTTCGCAATGAGTAACGGCAATAGAATCTCCATTAACTACAAGGATATCCTCATGCACGGAAACTTCGCCTGAGAAGCGGCCGTGGACAGAGTCGTACTTTGTCAGATGTGCAATGGTGTCGCAGTCAGCCAGTTCATTGATGGCGACTATTTGTAAGCTATCGCGGGCGCCAGACTCATAGAGTGCGCGTAAAACGGAGCGGCCGATACGGCCGTAGCCATTGATGGCAATTCTAGTGGTCATAGCACAACTTTAGGCAGGAGAAAAAATGTCAGCTCAGCGTCCCCGCGCGGCGCTGAGGCAGTGCCGCGCGGGGTTGATACCTAAATGATATTCAGTGGAGAGAACAGTATTATTTCAGCAGTTTTTCTACCGCTTCAGCCACATTGTCCACAGTGAAACCAAAGTAGCGCATCAAGTCGCCGGCAGGGGCCGATTCGCCAAAGGTTTCCATACCGATAATAGCGCCATCGAAACCGACAAACTTATACCAGTAGTCTTTGTGGCTCGCTTCTACCGCTACTCGCGCACGTACAGAAGAAGGCAGTACGGATTCGCGATAAGCTTCTTCCTGCTCCATAAACAACTCGGCACAGGGCATGGAAACAACGCGAACTTTCTTGCCGACCAGTTTTTCCTGGGCCGCCATTGCCAGCTCTACCTCGGAGCCAGTGGCAATAATAATGGCTTCAGGAGTACCCTCGCAGTCGGACAGTACGTACCCACCGCGCTCAATCTGAGCCAGCTGTGCGCTGTCGCGATCTTGAGGGGCCAGGCCCTGGCGACTAAATACCATGGTGCTGGGGCCTTCTTTGCGCGCTATTGCCATTTTCCAGCTCACTGCGGATTCAGTGGCGTCACAGGGGCGCCAAGTGTGCAGGTTCGGAGTGGCGCGCAAGGCGCTGAGCTGTTCTACCGGCTGGTGAGTCGGGCCGTCTTCGCCCAGGCCAATAGAGTCATGGGTATAGACAAAGACCACACGTTGCTTCATCAGTGCGGCCATGCGCACAGCGTTGCGGGCGTATTCCATAAACATCAGGAAGGTAGCGCCGTAGGGCACGAAACCACCGTGCAGAGCGATACCATTCATAATGGCGCTCATACCGAATTCGCGCACACCGTAATAGATGTAGTTGCCGGAGGCATCTTCGGCGCTGACGCCTTTGGAGCCTGACCAGATAGTGAGGTTAGAGCCGGCCAGGTCGGCGGAGCCGCCGAGGAATTCCGGCAGCAGCGGGCCGTAGGCGTTCAGAGCGTTTTGGCTGGCTTTACGAGAGGCAATCTTTTCTGCACTTTCCTGGCAGGCTTTGATGTACTCATCTGCTTTGCTGAGGAAGTCTGCGGGCAGTTCACCGCTCATGCGGCGCTCAAATTCGGCTGCCAGCTCCGGGAATTCTTCGCGGTAATCGGCGAGGATATCTTTCCACTCGTCTTCCTGGGCTTCACCTTTGGCTTTGGCATCCCAGCCAGCGTAGATATCTTCGGGGATTTCAAATGGGCCGTGGGCCCAACCGAGGGTTTCGCGAACCAGGGCGATCTCTTCGTCACCCAGCGGTGCTCCGTGACACTCTTCGCGCCCTTGTTTGTTCGGGGAGCCGAAGCCGATCACGGTTTTGCAGCAAATAATGGTGGGCTTATCGGTAACAGAGCGAGCTTCTTCAATAGCGGCTTTGATAGCGGCGGAATCGTGGCCATCCACATTGGGGATTACGTGCCAGCCGTAGGATTCAAAGCGCTTGGGCGTGTCGTCGGTGAACCAGCCTTCCACTTCACCATCGATGGAGATGCCGTTGTCGTCATAGAAGGCGACCAGCTTACCCAGGCCCAGAGTGCCGGCCAGGGAGCAGGCTTCGTGGGAGATACCTTCCATCAGGCAGCCATCGCCCAGGAATACATAGGTGTGATGGTCTACCAGCTCGTAGCCGGGGCGATTGAACTGGGCACCCATGATCTTTTCTGCCATTGCCATACCAACAGCGTTGGTGATGCCCTGGCCCAGTGGGCCGGTGGTGGTTTCTACACCAGGGGCATAACCGTATTCGGGATGGCCCGGAGTTTTGGAATGCAGTTGGCGGAAGTTCTGCAGCTCTTCTATCGGCAGGTCATAGCCGGACAGGTGCAGCAGGGAATAAAGCAGCATGGAGCCGTGACCGTTGGACAGTACAAAGCGGTCGCGATCGGCCCAGCTGGGGTTGGCCGGGTTGTGCTTTAAGTAGTCATTCCACAGCACCTCGGCGATATCCGCCATACCCATGGGCGCACCGGGGTGGCCGCTTTTGGCTTTTTGGACCGCGTCCATAGACAGGGCGCGAATGGCGTTGGCCTTTTCAGTGCGAGAGGGAGTAGAAGACATAAGAAGAGCTCTCTGGTTTCTTAGCTAGGGTGCGGCGCTGCTCTGCCGGCAGATTCCCGCAACAACGAAAATGGTGGCGTATTTTCCCGTAAAGGGCGGCCCTGCGCAAAGCCTTGGTGGGGGATTTGTTGTTGAGTGCAGCAACAAACTTCCAATTCTATGCATCAGGCGGCGCCATTAACATCTATATCAAAAATATTTAATGAAGCTATATCAAAACATTTTGATATAGATGTGCTCCCCTGCTAGACTTCGCTCCATGTCTGAAAATGAGCCAGCACCCGAACTGAGCCCAGCCGAGGCAATTCCTCAGCTGGCCTTGACCCTGAAAGCCGCCGGAGATCCCCTGCGGCTCGAAATTTTGCGCCTGCTTAGCCAGGATTCTTACAGTGTGTTAGAGCTGTGCCGAATCTTTGATTTGCGCCAACCGGCCCTGAGTCATCACTTGAAAGTGCTCGCTCAGGCAGGTCTGGTAAACAAGCACCGCGAAGGTAATAACCTTTTCTACCGGCGCACTGCAGCTACTCCACTGCTGGCACAGCTATTTACAAACCTGGATCATTTGCCTCTGGCCGATGTGCGGGTGCAGGCGGTATCCCGGATTTCTGAGGAGAGAGCGGAAGCATCGCGACGTTTCTTTGCCGATTACGGCAACCGCTTTCGCGAGCAGCAGGAATTGATCGCCAGCTATGACGTATACGGACCACAAGTGGCTCAGCTGCTCAAACCTGGTCGCCATGCCTTGGAAGTTGGGCCTGGAGAAGGTGAATTTCTACAGGAGTTGGCTCAGCGTTTCGCGACAGTGACAGCACTGGATCTGTCTTCTGCAATGTTGGAGCGGGCCCAATCTTTTGCCGATGAACAGGGTATTAAAAATATCGAGTTTGTCTGTAGCGATACTCGCGCTGCTGCGGCACGGCCGGCCAGTGCCGATACCATCGTGGTGAACATGGTGCTGCACCACACTCCTGACCCGGCACAGATATTTCACGATTTGCACGGCGCCCTAAAAAAGGGCGGGCAGCTTTTAATTGCAGAATTGCAAGAACACAGCCAGGACTGGGCCAGAGAGGCCTGCGGAGATTTATGGCTGGGCTTTGCTCCAGAGCAGTTGAGTGACTGGGCCGCGACTGCCGGCTTGCAAGATGGGCGCAGTATTTATAGCGCCCTGCGCAATGGCTTTCAGATCCAGATAAGAGAGTTTATTAAGCCCTGACGGGGGTTTGTCAGGCACAGCCTGAAGTTAAAAGATATTCAACCGCTGCGGCGGGACAATGGAGACCTCAAAATGAGTGAATACAGACTGTTTACCTCAGAATCCGTATCTGAGGGGCACCCGGATAAAATTGCCGATCAGATTTCCGATGCTGTATTGGATGCTCTACTGGCCCGTGACAAGCAGGCGCGGGTTGCCTGTGAAACCCTGGT
The DNA here is from genome assembly GCF_056311705.1 of Microbulbifer sp. ABM4_008. Taxonomy (NCBI): domain Bacteria; kingdom Pseudomonadati; phylum Pseudomonadota; class Gammaproteobacteria; order Cellvibrionales; family Microbulbiferaceae; genus Microbulbifer; species Microbulbifer sp. ABM4_008. The sequence goes on from NZ_CM149970.1 coordinate 5,124,716, forward strand.
GAAAACCGGTATTGCTGTTATTGCCGGTGAGATTTCCACTTCTGCCTGGGTAGACCTGGAAGAGCTGGTGCGTAAAGTTATCACCGATATCGGCTACACCTCCTCTGACGTGGGTTATGACGGTGAGACCTGTGGTGTTATCAATGTGATCGGTAAACAATCTGTGGATATCGCACAGGGTGTAGACCGCGCTAAGCCGGAAGACCAGGGTGCTGGGGACCAGGGGTTAATGTTTGGTTATGCGACCAACGAAACCCCCACCTTTATGCCTGCGCCGATCTACTATTCCCACCGTCTGGTTGAGCGCCAGGCTGAAGTGCGTAAATCCGGTCTGCTCCCTTGGTTGCGTCCTGATGCAAAAAGCCAGCTGACCTTCCGTTACGACGAACAGGGCCGCCCCTGCGCGATTGATGCGGTTGTTCTTTCAACCCAGCACAACCCGGATGTCAGCCAAAAAGATCTGCGCGATGCAGTGATGGAGCTGATTGTTCACAACACCTTGCCGCTGGAATGGCTGCATAAAGACACCAAGTTCCATATCAACCCGACGGGTAACTTTGTTATTGGCGGGCCAGTTGGGGACTGCGGTCTCACCGGGCGCAAGATTATCGTCGATACTTACGGTGGCTCCGCTCGCCATGGCGGCGGTGCGTTTTCCGGTAAGGACCCCTCCAAGGTTGACCGCTCTGCCGCTTACGCAGGTCGCTATGTGGCTAAGAACATTGTCGCTGCAGGCTTGGCCAAGCGCTGTGAGATTCAGGTTTCCTACGCCATCGGTGTCGCCGAGCCGACTTCCGTAGCAATTAATACTTTTGGAACCGGTTTGGTAGCAGAGGATAAGCTGGTAGAGCTGGTGCGCGAAAACTTTGACCTGCGCCCTTACGCCATCTCCAAATCCCTCGACCTGCTGCACCCGATGTATCAGTTGACCGCAGCTTATGGTCACTTTGGTCGCGATCCGTTTACCCACACTTACAATTGGATTGACAGCAATGGCCAGGAACGCAGTGAGAGCTTTACTGCTTTCCCATGGGAAAAAACCGACAAGGCGGATGCGCTTCGCTCCCAAGCCGGCCTCTAAGTTTCAGAAATAAATATTCATGCCTGCGCCAAAAGCGCGGGCACACAAAATATGCTGGGTACCACTCGGCAAGCAGATAATTTTTGGACTCAAAAACGATGAATCAAATGAGCACTGAATTTAAAGATTACAAAATCGCGGACATTTCCCTGGCCGAGTGGGGGCGCCGTGAAATTGAAATTGCAGAAGGTGAAATGCCGGCACTGATGACCCTGCGTGAGAAATACCGCGCAGAGCAGCCGCTGGCGGGTGCCCGTATCATGGGCTGTATCCACATGACAATCCAGACTGCAGTGCTGATCGAAACTCTGGTCGCGCTGGGCGCTGAAGTTCGCTGGTCCTCTTGTAATATTTTCTCCACCCAGGACCACGCTGCTGCTGCCATTGCTGCGCGCGGAATCCCCGTATTTGCGTGGAAAGGTGAAACTGAAGAAGAGTATGAGTGGTGCCTTGAGCGCACTATTGGTGCCGATGTTGCCGGCTGGCAACCCAATATTATTTTGGATGACGGTGGCGACCTCACTGAGTTGCTGCACCGCGAATACCCGCAACTTCTCGATGCTTGCCACGGTGTGAGTGAAGAGACCACCACTGGCGTACACCGCCTGCAGGATATGCTGCGCGAAGGCACCTTGAAGATTCCTGCGATCAACGTCAATGACGCTGTGACCAAGAGCAAGAACGACAACAAATATGGCTGTCGCCACAGTCTCAACGACGCCATCAAGCGCGCCACTGACCACTTGCTCTCTGGTAAGCGAGCGCTGGTTATTGGTTACGGCGACGTAGGTAAAGGTTCCGCAGCATCCCTGCGCCAGGAAGGCATGATCGTACGGGTTTCTGAAGTGGACCCGATCTGTGCAATGCAGGCTTGTATGGACGGCTTTGAGCTGGTTTCCCCCTACATCGACGGCGTTAATACCGGTACCGCTGAGGGGATTAACAAGCAGCTGCTGGCCAATACAGACCTGATTGTTACTACAACTGGCAACGTAAACGTTTGCGATGCCCACATGCTTTCCGCCCTGAAGAGTGGTGCGGTGGTTTGTAATATTGGTCACTTCGATAATGAAATCGACACCGCCTTTATGCGTGAAAACTGGGAGTGGCAGGAAGTTAAGCCTCAGGTACATAAGGTGGTTCGCAATAGCGAAACCAATGATCACTTGCTGCTGCTGTCTGAAGGCCGCCTGGTAAACCTTGGCAACGCTACTGGCCATCCGAGTCGCATCATGGATGGCTCTTTTGCCAACCAGGTTCTCGCCCAGATCCATTTGTTCAAAGAAAAGTTTGCCGACTTACCGGCAGATCAAAAAACTTCAGCGCTGTATGTAAAAGTACTGCCCAAGCACCTGGATGAAGAAGTTGCACGCTATATGGTTGAGGGTTTTAGTGGTGTTATTACCCGTATGACCGAGCAACAAGCTAACTATATCGGTGTTTCAGTTGAAGGTCCGTTCAAACCTGAAAGTTATAAGTACTAATCACCCCTAACTAAAAGGTGCCGGTATCGCCGGCACCTGAATTGTGCGGGGTTGGAGAAATATAATGAAAGACTCCATTCGCATAAGTTTCGAATTTTTCCCTCCCAAAACGCCAGAGGGTCGCGAGAAACTATACAAAACTCGTGAAGCGCTGCAGGCATTTAACCCTGAATTCTTCTCTGTAACTTATGGTGCCGGTGGTACCACAAGAGAGACAACGTCGAGTATTGTGACCAATATGCGGCGAGATGGTATTTCAATTGCTCCTCATTTGTCGTTTGGTGGTGATAATGAAGAGACAATACTGGGTTTGTTAAATGATTATAAAGAGGCGGGAATTAATCGAATAGTTGCACTGCGTGGTGATATGCCGTCGGGCATGGGTGCAGTGGCGCAACTGGTTTATGCGAATGAATTAGTCGCCTTTATTCGCCGACATACCGGTGATCAATTTCATCTTGAAGTAGCTGCTTATCCAGAGATCCACCCGGAGTCGAACAGCTATGATGATGATATTCGCTATTTAAAAGGTAAATTTGAGGCAGGTGCTAATAGCGCTCTGACTCAATATTTCTATAACCCGGATTCCTATTTCTACTTTATTGATCAGTGTGAAAAGGCGGGTATCGATGCGCCCATTTATCCAGGCATTATGCCGATAGCTAATTTTGCCAACCTTGTGCGTTTCTCTCGCAATTGTGGTGCAGAAATTCCGAGGTGGTTGGTTAAACGCATGGAAAGCTTCCGTAATCCTGAAGACGTTCGAAAGCTTGGATTAGAGGTTGTTACCGACCTCTGCGAGACCTTATTAGAAGGGGGGGCACCAGGTTTACATTTTTACACAATGAATCAGGATGCAATCGTTACTAAGATTTTGAAAAACCTCAAGCTTTAATTGAAAACTCGAAAGCTATTGCTTTCGAGTTTTCTGTTTATGAAACATTGACTGAAATTTTCATATCGTTTGTTCAGAGTTTACTGGCTGGAAATTTAGTATCTTTTCTGGGCCATCTGAAATATTTTTAAATTCCGGTAGGTTGGTATAAGTGCGGAATTATAATCCCCCCCTGAAACCATTCCTCTCAATACTATATGAGGATGAAGCACTACTCATCTTAGAAAAACCCAGTGGGCTTCTTAGTGTTCCGGGAAGAAGCGCTGATCATAAAGACAGTTTAGCTGGTCGAGCGCAATCACTATATCCAGATGCATTAACTGTCCATCGATTGGATATGGATACTTCAGGACTAATCGTAATGGCACGCAGTGTTGAGGTACATAAGGCACTGAGTACTTTATTTCAAAATCGTGAAGTCGAGAAAGCCTACTATGCGCGGGTATGGGGTGTGCCTGAAAATGTAAGTGGTGAAGTGGATTTGCCGCTTATTTGTGACTGGCCAAATAGGCCGAGGCAAAAAGTAGATTTTGCCGAGGGCAAGCCATCTCTAACCCGCTGGGAGAAAGTCTCCAGCTCTGAAAACAGTAGCTTGATTCGACTTATGCCAGTTACTGGGCGCTCTCACCAACTCCGGGTGCATATGCAGGCAATAGGACATCCAATATTGGGGGACCCCTTTTATGCCCACCCTGGTGCGTTGAAGGGGGCTTCGAGGCTACTGTTACATGCTAGCGAGCTGAAATTTTCTCACCCTGTAAGTGGAGAAGCTTTGTATTTTACTAGCGAGTTGCCCGGAGAGTTTTTAATTGAATAATATGGCAAGAGGGGCTGTCAGAGAGATATAAAAAGGGCGGCCATTTGGCCGCCCTTTCTATCGGTTATTTTTTATTCTTCATCGCCGCCATCAAAATATCACCCATGCTGCCACGGCCATTGCCTTGGCCCCCTTTCTGGGAGCGGTTGCCCTGCTGCTTGTTGTAGCGCTGGGCTTGGCGGTTTTCGCGCTGGTCACCCTTTTTAATACCGCCACTACCCTGCTCACCGGGCTCGTCAGATAAACGCATGGAAAGGCCGATACGTTTGCGGGCAACGTCCACTTCCATCACTTTAACTTTGACAATATCACCGGCTTTTACGACTTCGTGAGGGTCTTTAACGAACTTCTCTGAAAGTGCAGAGATATGTACCAAGCCATCCTGGTGAACACCGATATCCACAAAAGCACCGAAGTTGGTGACGTTGGTGACAGTCCCCTCGAGTACCATTGCTGGGCGTAGGTCTTTTATTTCTTCTACGCCCTCTTCAAATTTTGCCGTGCGGAATTCCGGGCGCGGGTCTCGGCCAGGTTTTTCCAGTTCGGCGATAATATCGGTAACGGTAGGTACACCGAATTTTTCGTCGGTATAGTCTGCCGGATTCAGCCGGCGCAGAAAGCCGGAGTCGCCGATAAGGCTGTTAATTTCACGGCTATTTTTTTCGGCAATGCGTTTAACCACGATATAGGACTCGGGGTGTACACCGGATTTGTCCAGCGGATTTTCACCGTTATTAATACGCAGGAAGCCGGCGGCCTGTTCAAATGCCTTGGGTCCTAAACGCGGAACTTCCATCAGTTGCTTGCGATTTTTGAAAGCGCCGTTCTGGTCGCGGTAGCTGACAATATTGTTGGCAATAGATGCAGTCAGGCCGGAAACCCGAGCCAGCAGCGGTGCAGAGGCGGAGTTCAGCTCAGCGCCGACACCGTTTACACAGTCCTCAACCACGGCATCCAATGAGCGAGCCAGTTGAGTCTGGGAAACGTCGTGCTGATACTGGCCAACACCAATGGATTTGGGCTCGATTTTCACCAATTCTGCCAACGGGTCCTGCAGACGGCGGGCGATGGAGATAGCTCCACGGATAGTCACGTCAAGATCTGGGAATTCCCGCGCAGCAAATTCAGAGGCGGAGTAAACGGAAGCACCGGCTTCGTTAACCACAACTTTTTGAGCCGTCAGCTTGTATTGTTTAATGGTTTCCCCGACAAATTTGTCGGTCTCACGGCTGGCGGTGCCGTTACCGATGGCGATCAGGCCCACATTGTATTTATTACACAGGGCGGCAATAACTGCTGCAGACTCCTGGTGACGATTCTGTGGCGGGTTGGGGAATATGGCGGTGTGATCGAGTATCTTGCCAGTGGCATCGACCACGGCGACCTTGACCCCGGTGCGCAGGCCCGGGTCCAGGCCGATGGTGGCTTTTTGCCCGGCCGGAGCTGCTAGCAGCAGGTCTTTCAGGTTGCGGGAGAATACCTTGATGGCCTCCTCTTCTGCTTTCTCGCGCAGCTCACCCATCAGGTCAGTTTCCAGTGCGGTCAGCAGCTTGATTCGCCAGGTCCAGCGCACCACTTCGCCGAGCCATTTGTCTGCAGGACGACCTTCATCGGTGATATCCACATGGCGGGCAATCATGGCTTCGCAGGGGTGGCTGGCGGTTGGGGAAGCCCCTTCTTCTTCGGCGAGGCCCACGCTGATGGCGAGTACGCCTTCGTTGCGGCCGCGGAAAATAGCCAGGGCGCGGTGGGAGGGCACCTTGGACCAGTCTTCGGCGTATTCAAAATAGTCGCGGAACTTGGCCCCTTCCTCTTCTTTGCCTTCGAGCAGTTTGGATTTCACCTGTCCGTCGCGCTTGAGGAATTCACGCAGCTTGCCCAGCAGCTCGGCGTCTTCGGCAAAACGTTCCATCAGGATAAATTTGGCTCCATCCAGAGCGGCTTTGATGTCTTTGATGTGAAGGGAGGCGTCTTCGTTGTCGGTATTGAGGTATTGCTCTGCTTCAGCTGCAGGGTCGAGGGAGGGGTTGTTGGTCAGTGCATCGGCCAGTGGCTCCAGTCCAGCCTCGATGGCGATTTGTCCTTTGGTGCGGCGCTTGGGTTTGTAGGGGAGGTAGAGGTCTTCGAGGCGGTTCTTGGTGTCAGCACTGTTGATTTGTTGTGACAACTCCGGAGTAAGCTTGCCCTGCTCATCGATACTTTTCAGGATGGCAGCGCGGCGCTCTTCCAGTTCACGCAGATAGCGCAGCCGATCTTCCAGGGTGCGCAGCTGGGTGTCGTCCAGGGCCCCTGTCACCTCTTTCCGGTAGCGCGCAATAAATGGGACTGTGGCTCCTTCATCGAGCAGGGATACTGCGGCGGTAACCTGTTGTGGTCTGACATTGAGTTCTTCGGCGATGCGAACGTTGATATCCAGCATTTGATGTTTACATCCGTTTTCCGGGAAATTTCGTACCGTTAAGGGCGATGTTGGACCAGTAAGTAGCCTTTCAGTTTCCGTGGTATTTGGCGGGTAAACGAGAGGGCCCTTACAGGAGTAATTTTGGGTCGGCATTATGCGTTACCCGAGCGCAGCGAGGAAGGTTTGCGGCAGGGCACAAACTTGTGCGGCAGTCTGCATCCAAATTGCCTCTTATGTGCGTCGAACTCCAGTAGAATGCGTACTAACTAAAATTTGACCAATTCAGGTCAGGGAACGGGGTAGAGGGTACCTGTGAAAGTCTCGAGTAAAAACAAGCTGTTATTCATTGTATTGTTAGTCGGGGTGGCTGTTATTGCTGCGGTGGTTGTATTGAAACCGAAGCCGGAGGAAAAACCGCCAGAGGTGGTGGTACCGCCAATGGCCGATGTTCTCTATATAGAACCCCGTCGCCAGACACTATTGGTACCCAGCCAGGGAACCGTTCATGCCCGCCATGAAATTGATGTGATCGCGCGAGTCGGCGGTGTGATCGAAAGCGTGGATGAGGCATTTGTTCCCGGTGGCTTCTTCAATAAAGACGCCCGTTTATTACAGCTTGAGCAAGCAGACTATCGCTACCAGGTCACTCGCGCAGAATCGCAACTGGCAAATGCCAAGTCCGCCCTGGCTCAGGAGCAGGGCCATGCCAAGCAAGCTAAGCGCGAGTGGCGTGACCTGGGGTCTGAAGCGGCCAATGCACTGTTCCTGCGCAAACCCCATCTCGAAGCTGCCCAGGCTGCAGTGGAAGCCGCGAGAGCTGACCGCGACCAGGCAAAGCTGGATTTGGAGCGCACATCACTCAAAGCCCCCTTTGCAGGTCGTGTAGTTGAGACTTTTGTCGACCTGGGACAGTACATTACCCCCGGCACCCCTCTGGCAAAAATTCACAGCACCGGTATCGCTGAAGTCCGCCTCCCTCTGACCGACCAGCAACTGGCGTTGCTCGATCTTCCCCTGGGTAAAACTATTGAGAATGGCCCCGCTGTGCGTCTGAAAGCTGTTGTGGCTGGACGTGAACACGAGTGGCGTGCGCAATTGGTGCGAACCGAAGCGAGTATTGATCCTAACAGCCGCTTTATTTTTGCTGTTGCCCAGGTGCAGAAGCCCTATGCAGGGGATGTACCGCTGATGAATGGCCTGTTTGTTGAGGCAGATATTGCCGGTAGAACCTTTGATGATGTTGTGGAGCTGCCCCGTCAGGCACTACATGAAGGAGATCACTTGTTGGTTCTGAATGACGAGAGCCAGCTGATCTACAAAACTGTTGAGCTGTTACAAACCATCGGTGACAGAATCTGGCTCCGCGGGGATATTGCTATGGGTGACCGAGTGATTGTTTCAAGCTTGGGCTACTCCCGTGAGGGTATGGTACTTACCGCTAACCCCCTCAATGAGCGGCCAGCGGGCCTGGGGAGTCTTCCTGAGGATTCAGCAGATCCCTCTACAGTATCCGCTGCTGGTGATGCCGGTGGTGTTAGCAATGCTTCCCAGGGAGGCAAGTGATGAGCGGAATCATCCCGTGGTTTGCGCGCAATAGCAAAGCCGCAAACCTGCTGATGATTATGATAATCATCGGCGGAATCTTTGGCCTTATGAGTATCGACCGGGAGGTGTTTCCCACGCTGCAGCTGGGGATTGTAGAGGTTAATATCTCTTACCCCGGCGCCGGTCCGGCAGAGGTGGAGCAGCAGGTAACCGTTCGGGTTGAGGAGGCTATCTCCGAAGTAAAGGGTATTAAGGAGGTAAATTCTGCTTCCCGACGGGGTAGTGCCTCTATTGAAATCCAGGCGATGGATGGCTACGACGAGCTGCGATTGCTCAACGATATTAAGGTTCAGGTGGATAGTATCAACACCTTTCCCGACGGTATTGAGCGTCCCGTTATTCGCTTGATTGAAGCCAACGCCGAGTTAATGATGATCGCCATTGGTGGGCCAGTTTCTGAGCGTCAGCTCAAGGAAACCACCCTGGATTTGCGCGATAAACTCAACCTGATTTCCGGTGTGCGCAGAGTTGATGTTTGGGGTGATCGACCAGACGAGTTATCCATTGAAGTTTCCGAGCTGGATTTACGCCGTTACAACTTGAGCTTTAACCAGGTTGCCGACGCAGTGCGCCGCTCCTCCCTGGATTTGCCTGCCGGCATGGTGCGCTCGGATCGCGGTGATATACAGGTGCAAACTCGTGGCCAGGCCTATACCGCTGAAGACTTCGAGCGTATCCCCGTAGTTAGCCGTGCCGATGGCTCTGTATTGTTGCTGCGCGATGTAGCGACAGTGCGCGATGGCTTTGAGGAATACAACAACGTTATTCGCTTTAATGGCAATCCCGCCATGAACCTTCGCATTATTCAGGGCGAGCCCCTGGATGTGGTGAAAACCGCTGAGCGAATAAAAGCGTTCCTGGAGGAGACTCGCGAGCAATTGCCACCGGGCATGGAACTGGATGTCTGGTTCGACTTCTCCAAGGCATTTGAAGGCCGCATGAATCTGCTGACTACCAATGCCCTGAGCGGTTTTGCCATGGTGTTTGTCATGCTGATGCTGTTCCTGCGCCCGGCTCTGGCCATGTGGGTAACCGTGGGCATTGTTGTCGCTTTCCTGGGTGCTTTCTGGCTGTTGCCGGTGACCGGCGTCAGCCTAAATATGCTGTCATTGTTCGCCTTCCTGTTAATACTCGGGATTGTGGTGGACGATGCCATCATTGTGGGGGAGGCAGTGCATGCTGCCCACGATAGAGGTGAATCTGGCTTAGCTGCAGCTGAGCAAGGGGTGAAGCAGGTAGCTTCCCCGGTAATTTTCGCCGTGACCTCCACCATGGTGTTCTTTATCCCCATGCTGTTTCTACCCGGCATTACTGCACAGATGATGCTGGCCTTGCCGGTGGTGGTACTGCTGTGTCTGGTCTTCTCCCTGGTGGAATCCCTGTTGATCCTGCCGGCTCACTTGGTGGGCATGAAGCCAGAGAAACCTGCCAGATCGACTTTGGGAATTAAATTACAAAACGTACGTAGAAGTTTTGCCGGTGCGATGAAGACGGCCGGAGATAAGTACTACCTACCTTTGCTGGAAAAGTCCCTTAGCAATAGCCGCACCACAGTGATGAGCTTTATGTTGGCACTGGGTTTGTCGATCGCTGTTTTCCAGAGTGGTTATGTGGGCTCTTCATTCTCACCCCAGGTCCCCTCCGATTTATTGCAATTGCGAATTTCTATGGCCTCAGGTGAACCCTTCAGTGAAGCTGAACGGGTAATGGAGCAGGTACTCACCGCCGCTGATAAGTTGGAAACCGATGAGGGAATGCTGGAGCAGAACAAGGGCGAGTCTTTCTTGCAGAACTCCCTGGTTTTCAATTGGCGTGGCAATATTTATGTAACCTTGCAGCTTACCGATGGAGAGATGCGTGATGTCACCTCCGAGTCTTTAGCGTTGCGTTGGCGCGAATTGATTGGCGAGCTGCCGGCTAGCGTCGAGGACATGAATATTGATGCGAGCATCAACAATAGCAGTAATGGTATGAGCCTGAACCTGAGCACTGCCTCAGGGGATATGGGTGAACTGCGCGCTGCTGCTGATTTGGTTAAGGAAAAACTGGATAGTTATGTCGGTGTTTATGATGTGCGGGATAACCTGACCAGTGCCCGTCGCGATATTGAGATCCAGCTGAAACCCTATGCCACTACGATGGGTATTAACTTGGCAGACGTGGCCAGGCAGGTTCGTCAGGGTTTCTACGGTGAGGAGGTTCAACGTATCCCACGTGGTCGTGAGGATGTTCGCGTAATGGTTCGCTACCCCATGGAGGAGCGCGCCAGCGAAGAGCAGATGGACCGCATCCGCATTCGCACCAACGACGGGGAAGTACCTTTCTCAGCGGTGGCCGAGGCAGTTTACGTGCCGGGCTATACCACGATTCGCCGCAACGATCGCGAGCGCACCGTGCGGGTATTTGCCGAAATAACGCCGAATACTTCCAGCGCGCAGGATATCCTTAAGGATATGCGCGAGACCCTGGTACCTGAGCTGGAGCGCCAGTTCCCCGGTTTCTCCCTGAGAACCGCTGGGGAAATGCAGGAAGAGGAAGAGTTTAACGGTGCTATCCTGGCCTTCTTCGTATTGTCCCTGTTCGGCATTTATGCGCTGCTGGCGATTGCTTTCCGCTCCTACTCTCAGCCGTTGCTGATCCTTACTGCTGTGCCGTTTGGGTTCTTCGGTGCCCTAGTTGGCCACCTGTTGATGGGGCACAACATCAGCATTATGTCGATGCTCGGCTTCCTCGCAGCGGCGGGTGTGGTTGTGAACGACAACCTGGTATTGATGGATCGCATTAATCAGCTGCGCGCTCAGGGTATGGCGGTGATGGATGCGGTAGTACACGCGGGCCGGGATCGTTTCCGCCCGATTATCCTGACCTCGATTACTACCTTTATCGGTCTGGTACCGATTATGTTCGAGCGTTCAATCCAGGCCCAGTTCCTGATCCCGATGGTAATCAGCCTGGCATTCGGCGTTCTGTTTGCAACGGCAGTGACTTTGATCTTGGTCCCCAACCTGTACAAAGTTATTGAGAGGTTACGCCCGAAGCACAAAGTTGCAGTAGAAGACGATACCCCAGTCTCATTGGAGACTGTGTAGAGCAGGTATCCGGGCGCAATGGTGGATCGCCTTCACCATTGCGCCTTTGGGGTATAAATGCCTAAACTAACTGCCAGCAAAATGCCGACATTCCTGTCGGCTTTTTTATGGTGTTTGAATAGGATTCTCCCATGCGCATCCCGCGTATTTTTTCCAAGCAGCCTCTGGCTTCCGATCAAGAAGTAGACCTGGATGAGCTGGCTTCCCGTCACCTGGTAAAAGTACTTCGCTTGAATGCGGGCCACCCTTTAGTTCTTTTTGACGGCAATGGCGGTGAGTACACGGCGGAGTTGATCGAGACCGGCAAACGGGCGCGCGCGCACACGGGAGAGTACTGTGCAGGGGATCGCCAGTCACCGTTGGCACTGACTCTGGCGATCGGTATTTCCCGTGGCGATCGCTTCGATTGGGTGATACAGAAAGCTACTGAGCTGGGAGTGGCGGCGATACAGCCGCTGTTTACCGAACGTTGTGAAGTGAAGCTGTCCGGGGACCGCTTACAGAAAAAACTGGGTCACTGGCGCCAGATTGCTATCAGTGCCTGTGAGCAGTGTGAGCGCAACCGGGTGCCGGAGATTGCCGAACCAATAAAGCTGGCGCAGTATTTACAGAATGAATCTGCTGAAGCTGAGCCCCAAGCCAAGTTGGTACTGCATCACCGCACCGAGCTGGATCTGCGCCAATGGCAGGCGGAGCGCGGTACACCGGAATCCGCCCTGCTACTGGTAGGTCCAGAAGGCGGGCTATCGCAGGTGGAAATCGATGCGGCACTGGCGCAGGATTTTATGCCTCTGCGTTTGGGACCAAGGGTGATGCGTACTGAGACAGCGCCGATAGCGGCATTGTCGGTATTGCAATTTCAATGGGGTGATTTGTAAGTCACTGAAGGATTGGACTCGAGAGTATTCAGGGAGAGAAGAGCATGATAAAAGCATTTATCTGGTTGTTGGGCATTGTCATCGTTGTGTTATCACTGGCGATTATTGCCAAGCCGAAACTGGCACAAAGCCTCAGCGAACGGCTTAACGAAACCGGCTATGCCCTCTCCGCCTGGGCGCGAATTATTATTGGCCTGATCCTTTTACTAATTGCAGACACTCGCCACTGGTATATTTTGTTCAATGCCCTCGGCGTACTGGTGCTATTGAGTGGTGCCTATATGCTGCAAATTGGTTTTGAGCGGGGCAAAGAATTAGCGGTTAAAATTTCCCGTGGCAATGAAAATTTCCTGCGTATTAGCGGCGTCATCGGTGTCATCCTCGGCCTGATGCTGCTCTCTGCGCGTTAACGATGTAGGTTCCCATGTCTTCTACCGATTTAATTATTTTTGACTGTGATGGTGTGCTGGTAGACAGCGAGAGCATCGTCTGTCGCATATTGGCAGAGGAAATGAATCGCCTGGGCTTGCAGACCACCGCCGAGGAACTGGACGAGCAATTCAGCGGTCGCCCGGCCAGGGACTGCTTGGTGGAAATCGAGAAGCGCTTTGGCGGACCACTACCGGATAATTATTTTGGCAATACGGAGCGGCGTATCCGCGAGGCGTTCCAGCAGGAATTACAGCCGGTTGTGGGTATTGAAGGCCTGCTCGACCAACTGCAACAGCTGGGTCTGCGCAGCTGCGTGGCCTCCTCGGGCTCTCACCAGAAAATGCAGCTGACACTGAATAAGACCGGTTTGTACGATTATTTCGACGGGCGGATTTTTAGTGCCGACGATGTATCCCGGGGCAAGCCCTGGCCAGAGCTGTTCCTGCACGCGGCAGATGCTATGGGGGTGGCGCCGGAGCGCTGTCTGGTAGTGGAGGACTCCATTGCCGGTGTCTCTGCGGCGGTCTCTGCAGGTATGCGCGTGGTTGGCTACAGCGCTCACCCAGTGCGGGGCCCCCAGCTGGAACAGCAGGGTGCCCGGGTAGTCACTGACATGATGGCAGTTCTAAATTTTATTTAATGGCCTCAGTGGCCGAGACTTCCGGTTGATCAGCGCTTTCGCTGTTCTACACTGAATTTGACGTCGAGAAACCGGAAGCTGTACCTATGGCGGGTAAATTCTTGTCTGCCAGTTGCCTATTCTTATTGGCCTTTACTCTGGTGGGCTGTGACCAGTCCGAATCCCCAAAGAAATATACGCTCGAGCCTGTCGATGGAATACAGTCAGGTGACAGTGAGAAGACTGCCCGAGAAGCGGCCCCCTTTGCCGATGAGCTGGTGAGGTTTTTACGGGGAAATAACCGGTCCATCGGAGACACGTTCCGCCTGCGCCTGGAGTTCGATCCCGGCGGTTTTGCCCCCCGCATAGAAACTATTGCCGATCTGGAAGCCTTGCTGGTGATCATGCGCGATTTTTCAGAGATGCGAATCTCCATTGAGGGGCATACAGACAGTGGCGGCGATGCGAAGAAGAATCTCAGCCTGTCCCAGCGCAGAGCGGATTGGGTAAAGCATTTCCTGATAGAGCGGGGCGTCTCCGCTGACCGTATGGAAGCCCAGGGCTACGGCGATACCGATCCGATTGCGGATAATGAGACAGAGAAAGGCAAGCGGGAGAACCGCCGCCTGATGATCCGGGTACTAAATTTTGATCGTGTACCCAGCAAACTGCCGAGGCGCTAACCCCGAACAGCTTGCAGGTGAAGAGCTAGCTTAGGATAGTGTCTCAGCTAGAGGCATTACCCAATTCCTCACTGGAATTTACCGGCGCCTTTGGGGCTTGGTTGGAAAATATTTTCTTCATTAATTTTCCAGTTTGACGCAATCCAATAATACTCTGCGCTGTGAGCATACCGGAGATCATTGCACCGGCTACGCCGCAGCTCATCACATCCTGCCCGGTAAGGTAGAGCCCTTTGACCCGGCTTTTGGGTCTCAGCCAGGATTGCTCAAAGCGGTTGGGATCGTGATCCAGTCCGTAGATCTCTCCCCGTGGATAGAAGCAGAAATAATCCGTGGATAACGGGGTTGAAAGCTCGTAGTAATCGATTTCCCCACGCAACTGCGGCATGTGCTTATACAAATGCTCCAGCAGGCGCTGGCTAAATGCCTCCTTCAGGTCCTCGTAATCATCTCCCCGCTTGCCCCAAGGCTTGTCGTGCCACTGGGCAAACCAATCGTAGTTGGCCGGTGCCACAATTTCGATAGTGGCGCGGCCCGGGTAGCGCTGGGTAAAGGTGGGGTCTTTCGCAGACGGGAACGAAATATAGACTAACGGTATTTCCTTATCCTGATCGTCGATAAAGGCCTGCATATCCTCTTCGTACTGATCGCTGGAATAGATCCAGTAATTAGTCTTGGGCAGGTTTAATTCTTCCGCAGTTTTTTCCAAGCCAATATACAGACACAGGTGAGACATGGAGCGGTTGACGGTGTCCAGGTCGCGGATATATCCCATGCGCTCACTGGTGCTGCGCGGTAACAGCTTCTCGAAGGTATTAAATACCCCTGCGCCGGAGACAACTAATGGCGCTTCGATTTCATGTCCGTCGGACATTCTTACACCGCGAACCTGATCCCCATTCATCAGGATGGTTTCCACCTTGGCATAGGTAAATACATCTCCACCACTGGCCTGGATTTGGGGAATAATCGTTTCGGAGATTTTGCTGGCGCCGCCGACAGGATAGTAACCGCCATAGAGATAATGCTTGGCGATCAGGGCGTGAATAATAAAGCTGCCCTCGGATGGGGTCATGCCATTATCACCCCACTGCCCTGTCAGTACAGAGATCAGCTTTTCATTGCTGGTGATTCCACTGAGAACTTCGCGGGTGGTTTTATTGAGCCAGGCGGGTTCGCGCAGCTTTCTCCACAGGCGAATAAAAGGCCCACACCAGGAGGGCAGCATTTTTTCCATTGCCAGTCGCTGCATGGCTTTGGCAACCACATTCAGCCGTTGCAGGTACTCCTCGATATTCGCGCGCTCATCGGGGAAGTGGCTGACCAACTCATCGATAAATTGCTGGCGGCCGGCTTTCAGGTCGTATTGTTTATCGCCAATACAGATGCGGTCATAGGTGCTGTCCATTGGCGCCCAGTGCAACTGGTTATTGGAAATAAAGTCGAAGATCTTGCGGGTCATGGTGGGGTGTTCGCCCACATCGCCGATATAGTGGACGCCGACATCCCACTCATAACCATTGCGGTCATAGGCGTGGGTGTATCCCCCGGCAGTGTAGTGTTGCTCAAGGACAAGTGCTTTCTTGCCCATGGCACTGAGCATCGCAGCACAAGTCAGACCGCCAATGCCTGAGCCAATGATAATGGCGTCGTAATTGCCTTCTAGGCGGCTCGGGCGATAGCGCCGACCAATACGCAGCCGGCTTGGTTTTGGGGCACTGCGCTTCTTCTCAGGGGTCTCTGTCATGATGGCCTCGCCACTATTGTTTTTATTCCTCAACCATAGCGCCCCCTATCGAGCTATGCAATAAGTTGCATATTAATATTCTGTATATCTATTGTGCACCTTTATATATCGCGTATACAATTTGCATATAAAGCATATCAAGGTAATAGTTATGGGCATCGTCAAGATATCCGATGAGCTACACGATGAGATTCGCAAGGCCAGTACGGTGATGGCCCGTTCAATTAATTCCCAGGCGGAGTACTGGATCAAGATTGGGATGCTGGCGGAGCTGAACCCGGAATTAAGCTACAGCGACTTGTGTAAGAAGTTGCTGCGCAATCAGGCATTAACCCTGGAAGAGCTGACACGTGAGTGAAATAAAAATAAAGACTCCTGATGAGCAGGAGTTAATGCGCCAATCGGGTCAATTGTTGAGCCGTGTATTTGCCATGCTGGACTCCTTTATTGAACCGGGGGTCTCGACAATGCAAATTAATGAGCGGGTAGAAGAATTTATTGTCAATGAACTCAATGCTCGCCCCGCCAGCAAGGGGCAATATGATTATCCCTACGCCCTGAACACCTCAGTCAATGAAGTAGTCTGTCACGGCATGCCGAGCGATAAGCAGCTACTGCGGGAGGGAGATATCATCAATGTGGATATTACCCTGGAGAAATCTGGCTATATTGCGGATTCCAGCAAAATGTATAGCATCGGTACCGTGACCCCTATTGCCAGAAAACTGGTAACCACCTGCTATGAAGCTATGTGGGCCGGTATTGCCACGGTAAAGCCGGGAGTTACTTTTGGTGATATCGGCAATGCAATCCAGCGCCATACCGAGCGCAACGGATTCAGTGTCGTACGGGAATATTGTGGTCATGGTATTGGCCGGGAAATGCACGAGGCCCCGCAGGTTCTTCACTTTGGGCGGCCTGGTTCCGGTGAAGTTTTGCAGGAGGGAATGACATTTACCATTGAGCCCATGATCAATCAGGGAAATCGTAAAACTAAACTTAAGAAAGATGGCTGGACTGTAGTAACTAAGGATAAAAAGCTATCGGCTCAATGGGAGCATACGATTTTGGTAACCGGTGACGGCTATGAAGTGTTAACGCTTAGGGATGAAGAGCGATCTTCTAAGATTAAATAGCGGCCAATTAGTGATCGTTAGGTAGATAGCAATGGGTAGCGAGACACTTTACATTTTCGCTACCCACTGTTTTCAATAGATATTTTAATCCAGGCATGCAGGTTCTGCTGCGGTAAACGTGTTAAAGACCCAAGTATTGGTGCCGCTGCAATCGCCCGGATCGGTATCATCTTCCAAATCGTAAGGTGAGTTATTGAGAGAGGTATTTCGAACAATCTTGTTAAATTCACTACCCTCAACAAAGATACCGATACCTCCTTCGCCATTACTCTCTACGGTATTTTGAGTTACTAGAGTATTTGAGGAAAGCCTAATCGGAATACCTAAACCAGAATTTCCTGAGACGTTATTTAGTGAGATGGTAGAAAAATCAGCATTGTCAGATTCATCTCCTTCCCCTACGGCAATACCATCATTTAATCCGTTGGTCACTATATTAGAGAAGACATTGGTAAATTGCCCATTTACTTCGATTCCCTGATTGCCACTTCCACTTATCTCATTAAAACTAATATTGTTAAAGGATCCTCTTAATTCAATGCCCGAGTTATCAATACCCGTTATGGTATTTCGAGTTACGGTATTAGTGTTACCATTTAATTCTATGCCATCGCCGCGATCGCTGTTGGTGATAATATTATCCCTGGCAATACTGTTATTGGATTCTATGTAGATGGCATCGAATATCGTATCAATGATTTCCATAGAATAAATACTGTGTGAGCCTTCCCCTTCCGCATTGACCCCGTCTCGACAGGCCGCAATGATCCCACCATATACCTGGGCTCCAATACCAGTTAACAGTATTCCGGCCTGCCCCGTTGCCTCTTCATCATCACAGGTAAGCTGAAAGCCGTCCATATTCAGGCTTCCACTAGGACCCTCTATGGTTAAAGCGACTTCATTTTGTTCCGTTATCACACAGAGCAAATCCCTATCCAGAGTGGTTGGTGTTGTAATAATATCTCCACAGTCAATAGCCCAAACAGAAAATGGACTCAATAATCCTGAAAATAAAACTGTTGCGTAAATGTTACGTATTTTCATTATGTGTACCTTTTAAGTGGAGAGTATTCCTATGACATTCGTTATGTTCCAATTGCGAATTTATAGGAATTAATCCCAATTTTGTAATATATAATTGGAATCTATTTTCTGTTTTATATCAGAATTTTAGATTTATTTATTTTTTTGTTTGGTGGCTGGCGCGCCAATTATTTATGTCGAATTCCTAAGGAAAGTATTGCGTTCGTGTAATGGTGACAGTGACTTCAGTCTTCTGTTTCCTTGACAGGTTCACGTCAAATGAAGATATACTGTATTTTTGTACAGTATTGTAGGTGTTTAATTATGCGCCCCAGAGTTATAGTTTTTGATAGTGAACCGATTCGTATCTGCCGCTATAGGTCCAGTTATGACAATCGCCCTATGTACGCGATTAGTATTTTGAACTATGAAAAGTACGTACGTCGGTTTTCTGTTGCTGTGGGAGTGGATTTGCGCAAGGAATTGGAGTTAACCTTGTGCCAGATGAGAGGGATCGAGAGTAATTTAAGGTGGCTGTCCGAATATACTGAAAAAACCAGTTCAGCGGGATAAGTGGGAGGCTCTGGGTGTGTAGTGTCTTTGATGTCAGTGATCATGCGGGTATGGAGCGTTTTCTCGATACCTATGACATTCGGGGTGCCGGACATATGATTTACGGTAGACGCCGGAGGCCCACCCAGCAGGTGTCTATTGTAACTACTCGGAAGGGTTCTGCTGAAATAGAAAATGCCATTTGGCATCTCTATCTTGAAAGGCATGGTGATACTTGGCGGCCCCATAAAAAATACTGGTCCATCAACAGTAATTGGAAGAAACTGGACTCCAGACCGGAATATCGCAAGTCCCGTTGCTTAATACCCGCTACCGCCTGGGTGGAAAGCCAAGGTGGCAAGTACCCGGTAGAATTCAGTTATGGTGAACCTTTTTTCTTTTGTGGTTTGTATAAAATCTGGGGAAATTTACTCAGTTGCTCAATCATTACTTTGGACTCCCACCCAGCCACTAAGCGCTACCATGAAAAGTCACTTCCCATGATTGCGCCCAATCGCCCAGATTTTGTAGAGTCCTGGTTAAATTGTACGGAGTTGACAGAAGATTTTGGCCCATTCCTGAAACCGTCCGTTGAGTATTCGGGGAAAATACTTACAGCTCATCCTTTGCTGAGGGCAACTTCTACGGAGTATATCGGGGACCCTATCCCCGTAATTGAATAATTATTTGCCCTGGGATATTGGTGTATAGAAAAATTTATATTGCACAACCTAAATTGTACTCCTGGTGTGGTATATCAATTAGCTTCGTTCTTGAGCTTGTACTTCTTTCGTGAGGTGCAAAATATGCGCTGGTTTCATCTAGAAGATCTACAAAGCGATTAAGCCGATGTATTTGTTTTTGGTTTAAATTATCTTGAGCAAGAAGTGCATTGATTTCTGTGCTAGCCAGCTCCTTTGCTGCTATATCTTCTGGCAGGCCACTGCGAGTACATAATCCATAAGTCCCCTCAATAAAGTGTTGCCATTCCTCTTCGATATGTTGAGAAATTCCGGATGAAAATTTTGGGTTTCTTGATTCGTATCTTAAATTTTGCAATTGAGCTATTTTAGCCATATATCGATTAGCAAAGCATTGATAAATAGAGTTAAAGTCTTGCTTAGCCTCTATGATACCAATCCAGCTGGCGTAGCCTTTTGCAAAGTACTCAACTGCCTGTTTTTCGGAGTGGGGTCCAAAAAAGGATTCACAGTCCCATTGAATATTAAGCTTATAAGAGGGCTTTGGCATAACACCCTCATCCTGGTAGCGCTGCAATTGTAGTTCGCTGATTTGAGTAGCCTGAATAAGCTGTTCTTTGGTCAGGAAGTGTTTATCCAGATAATTAAGCAATTTCACTGAATGTGCTCCAAGGTAGAAATCGAATGGAATTCTAGCGCCTGGAGCACTTAATACTTCGATGTGAGCCGAAGCATCTTTTCCCTTTTAACAAGTCTTGGAGAATTTATTCCTGCAGGAAGAGAATATCCGTTCTAATAATATATTTGATTCCTCGGGTGATTGGAGTAGAGCTGTGAATTCTGTGTAAGGGATGCATTCCATGGGGGAAGCACAGTACGGCTCCGGCAGGTGTGCGGACATCGATGTCTAATAAAGAGTCCCGACTGGGTTGTTTTAGGGGGTCATCTGCATTCACCCTGAATCGGGTTGCACCACCTTCAAAATCTTCACTCAGCAGTACTAAAAACGTCATTTCACTATAGCGATCGGGGTAGCCATTGGTGATCAACTGGTTGTTGTCAATGCGGCTACCGGGCCAGGCGCCATCGGTGTGGAACTGGAAGAAATCTCCCTCACCATAGCGATAAAAGCGAAAACGCCGATTTATGCCAACAGCCTCTCTTCCACCAAAGTAACCATTTAAGTCCTGCGCCAGGTCTCGGCATCGCTGCCAGATCTGCCGCTCTGTAACCTCGTCAACCACCCAGGTCAGGTTGTCGTTATGGCGGACCTCCCGGGGCAGGGAGACGGCTGCATCCGGTAAATAACCCACCGCTTCAGTGATATCAATCAGCCCTTGGCATTCGTCTTTGGAAAAGACATTGAGCAATTGGAAGGCTCCGGGTACCTCGGCGATATCTCGTCGTGAAACCGGTTGCGGTGCTTGTTCGGCCAGGGCCGCCGGGTTTTTACTGCGTGTAGCCCAGGTGGGTAGAGCCGGGTGTTCTGCTCCGGGTTCGCGAGCGATAACAAAGAAGTCATCCAAGTGGGTGACAGTATCAATACTTTCAGTCGTGGACATCTGCTGTACTTCTATTGGAAAATTTTTCAAAAACTTAGCGGTTTAAAACGGTAATTTGGGCAAACTGCCGGTGCCCTTCAGCTCCACCGTGGAAGCCAAAGCCACTTTGCTTGGCGCCCACCCAAGGTGAGCCGCCGGCGCCCTGGTTGATGCCAATCATTCCCGCTTGCAGCTGGCTGGCGACTTGCTCGGCCTGTTTGCTTTCACCAAACACAACCGCACCAAGACCGTAAACAGAGTTATTGGCCCGCTCGACCACATCGTCTACTGAGCTAAAGCGGTCGATGGCTACGATAGGCCCAAAAGTCTCATCATCTTCCACCAGCATGCCCGGTCGAATACCGCTGATAACTGTGGGCGGAATAAACGGCACCTGTGGATCGTGCTCCCCTAGAAGAAGCTTTGCGCCTTTATTCAGGGCATCGTGGATATGCTCCACTACCTTTTGATGTTGGCGGTGATTAACCAAGGGGCCGATATCCACCTGTGGCTCCTGCCACCCGCCGACACGATACTGCTTCGCCAATGCCACCACGGCATTCTCGAATTTATCGGCAATTTTTTCGTCCACATAAATACGCTCTGTGGAGGTACACATCTGGCCTGAATTCTCAAAACTGGAGCCAACGGCAAATTGTGCCGCCTGGGGAATATTGGCGCTCTGCAACACGATCATTGGGTCATTGCCACCCAACTCCATAACCAGGCGTTTCAATGCCGGAGCGGCATTGGCCATAATTTTTTGGCCCGTTGTTCGCGATCCAGTAAAGGCGACCATATTGATGGGGGATTTCACCAGGGCTTCACCGGTTGCGCCATCGCCGTGAGCAATTTGTAAAATGTCCTGGGGCAAGGTTTGATTGAGTGTTTTCACCAATAAGTCAGCGACCAATGGCGATTCTTCTGAAGGTTTTAAAATCACAGCGTTGCCGGCGACCAGGGCGGGAACAACCAGGTTATTGGCCATGGCAAGTGGATAATTCCAGGGGGAGATAACCGCAACAACGCCCAGTGGTCGATATTGAATTTCGCTACCGCCACTGCGTTTTGCCCGCAGGGCCTCTCCGGCATCCCCCGCTAACCAGGCACCGCCTTGGACTACGCCGCCGGCTTCATACTGTGCACGCCGGGCATCTTTGCCCATTTCACGGCTGATAAGTTGTGTCAGCTCTCTCTCTTCCGCATTCAGTTTTGTGTAAGCCTGCTGAAGTAGTTGTACCCGCTCCTGAAGAGATTTACTCGACCACACTCGCTGCGCTTTGTGGGCTTTCTCCACCATGTCCTGAATATCTTGGGGCTTGCTGACAGGTAGCGATCCGATGGCCTCTCCGGTTAGTGGATCAATCGATTGAAGTATATTTTCCATAATGAGGTCCCACTCAATCCGGCCACTTTATTGAGTGGCCGGGTGTTTTCTTAAAAGCGTTGGTGTTATTGGTCAAACAGGACAATAGTGCGAATTTCCAGGCTGGTTCTGCGTGGTGCCCCTGCACTTCCCGGCAGGTCGAAAGCGCAGTGGGGAACACCAGTTACATCGCCTCGGTGCTGGCTATCGAAGACCCGCAGTAAAATGCCTTCGCCGGGCTGCATATCGCTAAACCAAATCCAGCGGTGAACCGGGTTGAAACTCAACACCGAAATCTGCCCTTTTCGCTCTGGGTAAATTAATCGCATATTGTGGAAATCACTGGCGGCGACAGTGCGCAGGTCCACCATTGCCAACGGTGACTCCTGCACCGGGCGCAATAGGGGCAGCCAGAGATTAATAAACTGGTAGCGCGGATAATCTGATGGCTTGTACCCCCGGGCCTCCAGGGTTTCCTTTAGCTGGCGCTCTGCGGACCAGGGTGTGTAGTCGTTGTGCACCAATTTCACCGGGGATCGGCGACTGCGACTCAGCTCCGGTGCCGCATCAGTCGATGGTTGGGCTCGTAACGTGTGGTCAAAGGTCAGTACCTTTGCTGCACCCAGGTGAGCGCCTATCCAGGATTCAATAGCTGGATACCATTGGGTGCGAATCAACTGGTCGCGCTCCTCAGGGCTGGGGCTACTCCCTGAGGGTTGGTCCAGCGCGTGTAGCGCATCATCCAGCTGGCGCAGGTTTATGCCGAGCATAGGGCGTACAAGCTCAAATCCCTGGGTATCGAGACGAAAACGCTCCCCGGCGGTTTTCAGGGCGCGACCATCGTAGATGTGAACCTGCTGGGAAATAACATTCTCGACCAGATTGGCGGGCCCGGGGCCCTCTGAACGCTTGTCGTACACCAGATCGCTACTGGGATCAGCGTAGTGAATAATTGCTGTAACTAATTGATCCTGAAAGGAGGATCGGGCTGCGGTTTGCATAGTGAACTCTCCCCCCACCGAAGTGGATGCCATACGGGCCAATCTACTCACAATGCTAGGGTTACGTGGATACAATGAAAACCAAGTAACAGTTGTGAGTGATACAGGTTTGAGCAGAAATCATCGGGCGAACCCACTGGAGAGGCTGGAGTTACGTCAACTTCGCTTAATGAACGCTATCTTGCGGGAACTGAACTTATCCCGGGTGGCTGACCAGCTGGGTGTGAGCCAGCAAACGGTCAGTGAACAATTGAAACGCCTGCGGGAAATCTTCGATGACCGGCTGTTTATTCGCACCAGCAACGGTGTTATTCCCACCCCCCTGGCCGAGCGCCTGGCTCCCAAATTGGATGAGATCCTGAATAATGTCGCGGCGCTGCTGCGTACGGATGAATTTGATCCGGCACAGCATCGGGGCATCTTTACCATTAGTGCAACGGACTTTGAGCAGCGGGTGGTACTGCCGGTTCTCCTCAAGCAATTGCGTCAGCAGGCTCCAGATATAAAAGTCGTGGTGCTTAAGCTGGAAATTGATCGCATGGCCCAGCAACTGCAAACCGGTGAAGTGGATCTGGTGTTTAGCACGCCGGGATTTGTGCCGGATAACAGTCCCAGCATGTTGTTGTATCGAGAGCACTACGTCTGTGTATGTTGTCAGCACACCGATATGCTGCACAGCGCCAATCAGCCTTTGGAAATGGAAGAGTTGGCGGCTTTGCCACAGCTGGTGGTATCACCTTCCAGGGGAGATCTGCGGGGCATGGCGGATAGTTGGTTTGAGCAGTTTGGTTTGGAGCGCAATGTGGTGCTGTCTGTCCCCTCTTTTGCTGCTGCAGCCGAGTGCATTGCCTCTACCAATACCGTTGCCTTTTTGCCCTCGCGACTGTTGCCTGATCCCCGACTAAAAACACTGCCTATTGTCGAACAGCCCCCGGGGTTTGATGTGATTGCCGCCTGGCATACCCGCAGCAGTCAGGACCCTTTGCACAAGTGGATTCGCGCCCTGTTAGCACAACAATTTCCCAGTAATTAAGGAGCCTCTGAATAACTTCGTGATACCTCTGGCATGCAGAGCGGTTCACAATCAAGGCGCGGCTTCGCAGGAATGTCTAGACCTTTCAAGAAGTCGCAACGCGGAGTGTGAATCGCTCTGCAAGCCCCGAAGGGCGAGCCTTGAAGGCCACAGCTGCTGCGTTGCAGCCCTTGCAAAGGGCTAGAGCCATTCGCAGCAAGCTGCGCCTAACATCTGCAGCCTTCAAGACCCGCAGAGGCATTACGGAGTTGTTCAGAGGCTCCTTAGCGAGGGAGGTAGCGCTGCTAAACTTGAGCATTCCAAGTGTTCAGGTAGTGGTCGCCATGCGTGTAGCATTTTTTCTGCTGATATTTTTGAACTCTTCTGTTTACGCTCATTCCGATTTTACCGAGCAAATGGGCATCCCCCACTTATTTGCCAAGGACGCACTGGTTGAGGAAATTAAAAAGGTGGATTGCACCCTCTCCGAGGGACGCAAGACCCAATGCTGGATGATTGTGGTAAAGGCAGAACCCAAACATAAAATGGGGCCCTGGTGTCCACGCAATGTTGTCGACCCAATTACGTCTGGCGGCATGATGTTTATCAAGCAGCAGATAGTGCCGATTGATGGACCTTTCGTTAAAAATGCCGCGACCTTTTTCTCTGATCCAAAATGGAGCCTATACGATCCCAAAACCGGGGCGATAAAGGTTACCGATTCGAAGCAAGCCTGCGAGATGGCCGCGCGGCCTGATGTGGCACCGCAATACAACAATTACTGCGTGGAGTGCCTGGCCAGCTATATGGGCCCGGATTTTCATACCCGCTACCTGATCCCCGTACAGCCTGAGAAGGCCAAGTCAAAGCAGAATCCCGATGGTTTTTCCGGTTATGGAGTCGCTTTTAATGGGGTTAAATTTGATATCGCCGCGCCTATCGGCGCAATTTTAGGTGCACACACCTTAGCGCCAGTGGATGCCTGTGGTGGTCATGTAAACCCCCATGTGGGCTATCACTACCACGCTGCCCTGGGTTGCAGCCAAGCCTACCCGTCTGCCGCAAGCCATGCAGCGATTGTCGGTGTCGCCATAGATGGCTACCTGATCTATGCGCGGGAGAATGCCGATGGCCGCGAGCCCGATGACCTGGACGAATGCCGTGGCCATGAGTTTGCCGACCTGGGCTACCACTACCACGCCAACCTCGCTGCAGAAAACGATATTCTGCATTGCCTAAAAGGGGAGAGAGGTTGTGCCCTGGCCGGCAATCAAAGCCAGTGCGATTTCTCCCATCGGGGACCTCCCGGACCACCCAGGCGTTAACTCAGGCCCGATTGCTGCTTCAAATAGTGAAAGACGAAGAGAGCCTCAGCGCTCTTTTTGGTATTGATATCAATAAATGGCGTCGAATAACTGTCTTATAAGCCCAGGACTTGATCTGACCGTCAGGTTTCCTTAATGGCCCTGGGAGATAATGCCTCTAACTATTTCAGGTAATCCGGAATACCAACAATGAGCAATGGTACAAATTTCTATCTGATCCGAATGGTGGAATCCCTCGGTGTGCTGGTGCGCACTCGCCTGTGGATGCAGATAGTGGTCGCCATGATCCTGGGGCTAACTGTCGGCCTGCTGCTATCTCCTGAAGGGGCCGCGCTGGTGAGCCAGGATCTCAGTACGGCATTGGCCAGCTGGTTTAAGCTGCCGGGCTCCATCTTTCTGAATATGATCCAGATGGTGGTGATACCGCTGATTATGTCCTCAATCATCCTGGGGCTCAGTGGCAGCGGGAACGTCAGTCAGCTTAAACGTGTCGGACTGCGCATCGCTCCCTACTTTGTCGGCACTACCACTGTTGCGGTGATTATCGGCATTATCCTGGTCCAGTTGATCCAACCCGGTGACTATATCGATGAGTCCCTGCTCAGCGCCGCCACTGAGTTACAGGTTGCGAGCGCCCCCCAGGTGATGGAGTCCAAACCGCTTCCCGAGCGTATTGCTGAATTGATTCCCGCCAACCTCAACGAAAGTATCGCCATGCGCAATATGTTGCAGCTGGTGGTCTACGCGATTTTTATTGGTGTTGCAGTGATGCTGTTGCCGCAAAAGCAGCGGGAAACCGCGGTATACGCTTTTGGCATTATTCAGGAGGTGGCACTTAAAGTGGTTGGCTGGGCCATGCTGTTTGCGCCCCTGGCCGTATTTGGCCTCCTGGCAGATATTGCTATTCGCGTGGGTCTCACTGCAATTCTGGGAATGTCTGTGTATGTGGGCACCGTGATTTTGGGACTACTTATTCTTCTCAGTTTTTACCTGATAATTGTTTCCCTGGTGACCTCCGTCGGCCCGATCACATTTTTGCAGAGAATTAGCGGAGTGCAGCTGCTGGCATTCTCCACATCCAGCTCTGCCGCGGTAATGCCGCTGTCAATGAAAGTTGCAGAAAGTCCCCTGGGAGTAAAACCACCCATCGCCAAATTTATTGTGCCCCTGGGCGCTACTGTGAATATGGATGGCACGGCGCTCTATCAGGTAATCGCTGCGGTGTTCCTAACCCAGGTATATGGCATTGACCTGACAACCGCGCAGCTAGTGGGGCTGACCGTAACTACCGTTGGCGCTTCAATTGGCTCTCCCAGTACGCCGGGCGTCGGTATCGTAATCCTGGCGACAATTCTGGCCGGTATTGGAGTACCGCCGGAAGGTATTGCGTTGATTCTGGGGGTGGATCGGATTCTCGATATGTGTCGTACAGCAGTCAATGTGACCGGGGATCTGACAGCCTGTCTGGTGATGGACCGCTTGTTGGGCAGCGACAACCTGGAGGAGGAAGCTGCCCAAACGGCCTGACTGTCAAAGTGATGGCTTGAATGAGGGTTCCCGGTTTCTATTGCGGCATAACTAGAATTTCCAGAGTACGAGGGTCTTTTTGACCTTCGTAGTATTTCTCCAGGACTGCATCAAATAAAGTTCTGCCCTCTTCTACCAATGGGAATAAGGCCATAGAAGATTGCATCTTAAAATCTTAATTACTTATAGTGTATCTAAAGGAAGCTTGAAATAGAAAAAAGTGGCATATGTAAAGTATGGGTGATCTTTATAATATGAAAAAACAAATATAAATTATTTAATATCGTTCCAGTCTTTATATTTTTATAATATATTTGATTGAAAAATATGTATAAATACTAAAAGTAATTTTTAGAGATAAAATCCCAAATCTGTTCATACAGTAATTGATGTCCCTTGGGATTTGCATGGAGGCCATCCTCTGAGAGAAGGGTAATAAATTCCTGAGCTCGCCATAAATTGCCAAACTCCAGTATGGGGATCATTTCGGTAGTGGCAGATTCTCTCATAGCTTGGTTATAAAGGTCCGCATCAGCCTGATAGAAATAGCTATCACTATTCCGAAAGGGAGTAGTTCGTTGCTCATCGAACGGAATGCCTGTCATTAGGAAGGACGGCGCGATGGTTTTAGACGTTTGTAACAGCTGTCGCACTGTTTGACGGAAAGAGTCCAGCGATACAGAGTTCTCAGCCTTTGGTCCCCCGATACGGCAAATATCATTGAAACCAGGATATATCCCGATTAAGTGTGGCCTTCTTGGAGGCAGTTCTCGGGAAAGTCTTATGGCTAAAGAGTTCGCGTTCTCTCCGAATATTCCCAGAGCGTAAACTATATTATGGGGATCTAAAGTTTCGAACCGAAACCGGAATCGTTGAACAAATCCGCCTAGTTCTGTATCACCTTTTCCATAGATAGAACTGGAGCCAATAAAGACAATTTTTTTGGGGACTCTTCGTGCCATAGAAAGTCACTAATTTGGCTGAACTTTGGATTTTATTTACCGTTACCATTATAGACATCGACTAGGTCCAAGTTGTATGCATTAGTATCAAATCTTGATTTCGAAAAGTTGAGAGTCCAAGGCTGGAGTAGGAATAGCCTTGTTAAAAAACAATTAGAAATCGAATGGAGAGAGTTCTAAGGTGGGCTGTAGATTTACAGTTTCTTTGGAGGGGGGAAGAGGTGCTGATCGGCTTGGCTTAAAATGGTGGGGAAAATTTAATACGGGTAGAGTGGTAGATTCTGTGAGTATGGATACTACAGTTTGTACGCCAATATAATGGTTCAGATTATGATTGCCATCCAGCCTTCCGATCATAAAAAAGCTCCACCCTTGCGGGTAACTAATGTTGGACAGGAACTTTCAGTATCTCGAAAGTACGAAGGTCCTTCTGTCCTTCATAGTATTTTTCCAGCACCTCTTCAAATAGCTTGTCTTTGGGATCGGCGATAGAAAATAGCGTCATGGATGACTTAAGTTTTACATCATCCGGTGAGCCGAATATCTGGTAAGCGGAGTAATTATTCAGTTGCAATAACTCCTTGCAGCACTCTTTGAGCCTGGGGCCGAGCACAGGGTGCTCCAGGTAAGCCCGGGCTTCATCCAGGTTTTTAATTGCAAAATGTTCGGATGTCGCGCTGTGCCCCAGGCCGGAGATCTGGGGGAATATATACCACATCCAGTGGGAGCGCTTAAGGCCGCTATGCAACTCACTCAGGGCACTTTCATAAGAGCTTTCTTGCGCCGTCACAAAACGCTCAAGGTGAAATGGTTGGGCCATGTTTTGAATCTCCTTATTCTTATTCCTTAGCAGGCTCAAGGTTAGCAGTAATAAGGATGAATGCGAGAGGATGAACTGCCTGACGGCTGAACTTCCACCAATTAATGGATATTCATCATAATCTCAGCAAGGGCAGGATCAGTAAGCACACAGACGAAAATTGCGACGGAAGTCAATGGATACTTCTGTGCTATAAGGAAAATAAGTAATAACAGTATTATAAATATAACGTACCTTTATTAAGGTGGCATTACCTGGAGAGTGCTCAGTCTATATTTTTGCACCTAGTTTTTTGATGGAATAATTTTACAAAACAGCTATTAATTTATTCCAAGGAAAGTGAAGGTAAAATGAAGAAATATTTGTAATTGAGGAAAGTCTATTTGTGTTTATGAATGGATTTTCTGCAAATTACCTCAAAGGAGAAATATGAGATGACAAAGTCCGAGTACGACTCAGTTGCACGACAAGTCATGACGAAGAACTACGAGACTTGGCTCGCTAAAGATCATGATGGATGGAGAAGCACATTCCATGATGATGTTACCTTCATTATTGAACCGGAAGGTGCCTTCACAATCCCTTGGTGTGGAGTTTATGTTGGATTTGAAACGGTGAATACATTTAATGCGGTTATGACAGCATGTATGTTGTGGGAACTGGATAAAATATATTATGGAAATTTCAAGCCAAATTCAGCTGACCCAGAAAATAGCAATTTATGTGAATTGGATGTAAATGTGATTGGGATATTTGCTCCAACAGGGAACAAGTTTGATTTTTGGATGCACTATTATGTTGAGGCACGTGATGGGGTTTTATATAGATTATTAAAAACCTTCGATGTTAATGATGTGTCAAGACAATTTTGGGGAAGTTCACAGCTTCCAGTTGGCCAGGCATTGGATGTATTAAAAATTAAAAAAATGTCGAGTAAGGACGTTCCTTTGAGTATTGCATCTGTTTTAAGTACAGGCTGGCAGTAATTGTAAGAAACATAAAAATTCAACTGTCTTGATGTAGATATTTATTTATTTGTTTTTCTTGAGTTTGGTTAATAAGCGTAATTAGTAAGGGAAGACTACAGCTGGTAGGACCGGAGTTCCTATCGACCAAAAGGGGGGATCTGTTATCAACTGCGTAAAGCTAGTAATACAAAATTTATAACCTCAAAAAACCCGAATATTCTCAGAAAAATAACATAATTGTTGGGGCGGCATCCCTCAACAATCAGTTGAGAGTTGCAACGCAATACTGACTTTTAGGGGGTAGTCCTGGGTAAGCATAAATTTACGGATCTTAGAATTTGGAATTTTTCACCTGCATTCTTCTCTTGGATATGAGGATCAATAGAAATTCTAAGGATCTAATTCGGCAATGTTTACCAGAGGATGCTGACTTTTCTTAAAAACAAATTTTTAGGTAAGTAACTTTATTTTAAATTTTTATTTTGGTTCAAATAAATATGTTAAGAATTGCTTTATGATATGTCATTTTTTTAAATTGGCTTGATATTTAATGTGTGTAAGTATAGATGTGTAATTTTAACTTGTCAGATGTAGGTGATTATTATTTTTGGAGTCAAGATTGATTGGTGTATTGTAAATCCAAGTTGAAAATAATGTGTCCATTAGTTTTATTGATTAGGTGCAGAAGAAGACTAGCCTATAAAATTTACTTTATATTAGTTCTATTTTTTTGGAGTGTATAATATTATTTTCGTCGTTTAAATCTGAATAAATATATCTACCAGTTTCTGGTTTGAATGCTGGGATAGGTCTTCTGTAATCGACGTAGGTTATTCTCCACTGTGCTTTTGTTTGACTGTGATCATATAGAAGATGGAGTAGCATTGAGCTCGATAGTATAGATTAAAGAAAGCCTCAATCGTGGGGTAGAGAAAGTGGTAGGGATATGCCGTCAAGTGAAACGATAGCACCACTTGTAATCAATAAAAACTCTCACCAATAAAGAAGTGTTAGCTTTTTTGATGTCAGTAATCTGGTACTATGTCAATTGTTGTATTGAAATTAAAATGGATCTTTATGGCTAAAGAATTAAGTAGCCTTCTCGAAAAGAGGGCTAATAGTGGGTATTTTAAGTATCATTTTCCCAGGTTTGAAATTCTATTTGATACAGTCAGCCATTATCATAAAGATGGATTTCGTATCTTAGATATTGGTAGGTCTGGCTTTACTGAAGCTCTGAAAAGTAAATTTCAAAATGTGGATACATTGGGTTTTGAGCGAGAAAATGCCAACTCTACTTCCCGTCATTTTAATTTTAATTTAAATGATTGTAGGGATAGATCTTTATGGAGAACAGACATTCCTAAATATGATATAATAATATTTTCTGAGGTTATTGAGCATTTATGTACTTCTCCAAGTCAGGTTTTGAGTTTTCTCAAGACTCGGCTAAATAAGGGAGGGGTTATTATAATTCAAACACCTAATGCCGTAGCTTTACATAAAAGGCTACAGGTTATATTTGGTAGAAATCCATATGAGTTGATTCGAGAGAATTATAATAGGCCAGGACATATTCGCGAATATACCAAAAAAGAGTTAAGTTCTTATTTGGTGGGGGCCGGCTTTAATCTACTAAAGTTTAGATATGAAAACCATTTTGATTATAGGTTTTCAGATCATTCAAAAAAAAACGTCCTCATTAAAAATGATAAAAGGAGGGTTTTCAATGTTATCTCCTCGATCCTCCCTGGGCCGCTCAAGCCAGGTATGTTTTTTGTTGCTCAAAATCCTTGAATGCAAAGAATAAATTTGTCTGGAATTGATTGCCGGAAAGTTGCCGCTAATGTGATTTGAAGGCAAGGGCGCTAGCTGGGGAAGTACTATTCAAAACTGTATTCAGGGAACCGCTTTCTTTTAGTGTTTTTAAGTTGCTCTGATTATTGACCTACTTTTTCTGCTGGCCCCTACCGTGAGTTTTATCTGTGAGCTTTGCTAGTGGCAGTTGCACCGCTGTGGCGGTGATGGGGAGGCAGTTTAAAGGCATAAAAAAAGCCCCATCCTTGCGGATGAGGCTTTTTAATATGGTGCCCGGAGGCGGAATCGAACCACCGACACGGGGATTTTCAATCCCCTGCTCTACCGACTGAGCTATCCGGGCTTTGCGATCTTGCTGGGCTTCCCCTGCGTCGCGAGGCGCGTATTAAAGCCCTTCCCCGGGTCAGAGTCAACCCCTTGATTATAAAAAAGTTTTTTTTCTTTGCCGGGGAAGCTTCGGGGCCTTGTGTTACTGCTGTTCCGGCGGAACGTAACCGTCGGCTGCGTCGTATTCCTCGCCGCTCAAGAACTTCATCATCTGCTCGCTCAAGTAGGCGCGGCTTGAGGGTTCCATCATGTTCAGGTGCTTTTCGTTAATCAGCATGGTCTGGTGGGACATCCACTCCAGCCAGGCTTTTTTGGAAACGTTCTCGAAGATATCCATGCCTTTGGGGCCGGGAAAGGGCGGTGCATCCAGACCTTCCAATTCCTCTTGGTACTTGCGGCAGAATACGGTTCTGGACATGGACTCCTCCTGGTTTTAGTCGGCAGTGGTCGGCGTGAGCAGGGGAGCCTGCAGCGCCAGTAGTTGTTTTGCCAGCTTGACGATAGGGGCGGGTAGCCCCAGTTCCTGGGCCGCACGAGGGCGGTTTAAACGCCGCAGTTTATACCAGCCAGCGCCGCTCTCCGCCACCTGTGCTGGGACTTTGCTCAGTTGTACCCACACCGGGGAAATATCCAGGTGAAAGTGAGTGAAGGTGTGTCGCAGGGTCGGCAGGGTTTGGACGTCACTGGCACGCCAGCGCTTTGCCTTGAGCCAGTCGCTGGTATTGTCGGCTTCAGGTGGGCTCCAGAGTCCTCCCCAGATACCGCTGGGCGGACGCTGTTCCAGATAGATTTCACCTTTGTGTTCAAGCAAGAGCAGGGTGGCACTGCGCACCG
Source organism: Microbulbifer sp. ABM4_008 (assembly GCF_056311705.1). Classification (NCBI taxonomy): domain Bacteria; kingdom Pseudomonadati; phylum Pseudomonadota; class Gammaproteobacteria; order Cellvibrionales; family Microbulbiferaceae; genus Microbulbifer; species Microbulbifer sp. ABM4_008. The sequence continues at coordinate 5,157,363 of NZ_CM149970.1, forward strand.
GCTTTTCCTTGCGCGGTTTCTTGCCGGGGTAATCCTGTGGGTTGCCCTGGGAGTGAGCCACACAGGATTTTTTCACCGGGCACTCCTCGCAGCGTGGTTTCGAGCGGGTGCACAGGGTGGCACCCAGGTCCATCATCACCTGGGTGTAGTTGTTAACGCGTTGGTTTGGGGTATAGGTCTCGGCCAGTTGCCACAGTTGATTGGCAACTGCGGTCTGTCCGGGCCAGCCCTCCACTGCGTGAAAACGGGCCAGCACCCGTTTGACGTTGCCGTCGAGGATCGGCGCCCTGAGTCCCATACTGATACTGGCAATAGCGCCAGCGGTGGAGCGGCCTATGCCACTCAATTCGGTCAGTTCCTCTACGTCCTGGGGAAACTCCCCGCCATATTCCTCCAGCACCGTCTGGGCGCATTTGTGCAGGTTGCGGGCGCGGGCGTAGTAGCCGAGGCCGCTCCAGTGAGCCAGGACTTTGTCCTGGGGAGCGCGGGCGAGACTTTCTAGGGTGGGGAAGCTCTGCATAAAGCGCTCAAAGTAGGGAATAACCGTGGTGACCTGGGTCTGTTGCAGCATGATTTCGGACACCCAAACCCGATAGGGGTTGATGTCTTGCTGCCAGGGCAGGTCTTTGCGCCCGTGTTTGTCGAACCATTTCAGGACGGCATTTTGGAACTGCTTTGGGGTCATGGGGATACTGCGGGCTGGAATCTGTGGTTGAACGCTGGAGTTGTGCACCGGGCGGGCCCCGGTGCACTTTAGCGGGGCCTTAGCGGCCGAAGAGATTTTTCAATTTTTCTTTCAGTTCGTCGACCTTTTCTTCAACTTTATCGCCATATTTCTTTTCGGCTTTGTGCTTCAGTTCTTCCCGCAGCAAGTCGTCGAGGCGGCGGCTGTCGGGTTTACAAGTGCTGATGTTCACATCGTCGAAGTCGCCCTTGCAGCGCAGCGGCAGCGGGCGGTTGCGCCAGCGCTTGTTGCGCACGGTACAGCCGTCGGCGGAGGTGCTCTCGCCCACCAGGGCCAGGCCGAGCTTGAAGTCGAAGTCCTGTTTCTTCAGGTCCACCTCTCCGTCACCGGTCAGGGCGATATTTTCGATACCGGCGAGAATTTCGCTCACATCCACCTGGTCGCCTTTCACCGCGATGGTGGCGCGAAGGTCCTGCAGTCCGGTGCTGTTGGGCCAGTCCCGGGTGGGCATTTCGGTATTTTCCGCGTAGCTGAACAGCTGGCACATGTTTTTCTCCAGATTGAATGGAGAAATCGACATTTCCTTGCTGGAAACCTCAACGGAGGCGCGCAGGTTTTTCTCTAAAGCTGTGGATGTTTTACCTTTGGTGCTGGCACTCCAGTTAACGCTGGCTTCCCCAGCCAGCTGGACTTCTTCACTGGGGAAGAGGGCAGCTTGGACCTTGCCGATATCCACATTGGTGAGACCGCCGCGCATCTGCGCCTCGGCGGACTGGGCGCGAGCGTTGAGCTGGCCATTCGTGTTCAGCTGGCCACCATAGATATCGGCGCTCAATTTTTGCAGTCGGTAGAGGCCGTTATCCACAGTGAGTTGGATTTCTGGGCTGTCCATTTGCAGGTCAGCGGCTTGCAGTTGGTCCAGTGCCAGGTTGATATTGGCATTGAAGCCGCGCAGGTCGCTCAGTGGCAGGGGTTCTGCTGCGGGCGGTTTGGCAGCTACTGTTCTCTTTGGTTTTTCTGCGGTTTCAGTTTGATCGCTCTGTGCCGCCTGCTCTCCCTGCTTTTTGCTTTCAGCGGCGGGAGCCTGCGCACTCTGTGCTTCCACTCCCTCGGTTTGTTCCGCCGAAGCGGCTCCAGCCTCATCTTCGTTCGAAGGGGGCAGGTAGTTATCCAGGTTAAAGGCGCCGCCGCGCAGGTTCAGGTCCAGCCCGGGCATTTCTGCGTTGCGCAACTGGGCGTTGCCGCTAAAGGTGACGTCGTCCAGTTTCAATTGCAGTGGTGTCAGGTCGAGTTTTTGCTCGGTACCTTCCACGCTCGCTTCGATACTCAGCTTTTGCAGTGCCGCTTTATCGCGGGTATCGATTTCCGTGCCCGTCAGTTCAAACCAGGGGCGCAGAGGGTCGGCATTGGCGTTAACGTTTAGTTGTATACGCCAGGGTTGGGTGTTGCTGTCCCTGCGCAGGTAGCCGCGCATATGCAGGCTGGCCTTGGCGCTGTTCTCAGAGGTGAGGTCTACTTGTAGCGGTTGCAGGCGCAGCCCATTGAGGCCCTCGTCCAGGGCGAGGGTACTATCAATTTTTAGCTTCAGCGGGTGTTTGAGGTCGCTGCCGGTAAGGTCTGCTGCGGCAGTGAGTTTGCCCGGTTCGCCACCCGGTACCAGGTTAATAACGCTTACCTGCAGGTCTTGGACTTTGTACTCTTTGTTAGTCTGGGCATCGCTGTAGAGCACCACGCCCTTCTCGATACGCAGCTTTTGCAGGCTCAGGTCGACCTGTTGTTGTGATGGCTCTTCCTGTTCCTTGGGGATAGAGAGTTTGGGAGGTTGCTTGCTCTGAGCTTCCAGGGCCTCGCTAATCAGCTCCCAGTTGCCGCGCCCTTCTTTGTCGACGGTGAGCTCAATTTGCGGAGCTACCAGGACTATCTCCTCAGCCTCTACTTTGCGTTGCAGTAGTGGCTTGAGGGCCACGCCAATGGCAATTTTTTCTGCTTTCACCAGAGTTTGTTTTGGCAGCTTTAATGGTGCCAGCTGTACATCTTCAAGTTGCAGGCCGAGCTTGGGCCACAGCTGCCAGCCGATATCACCTTCCAGTTGCAGGGAGATGCCCTGTTTGGCAGCGAGTTTTTCTAACTGGGGTTTGTATTGGTTGATGTCGAGTCCTGCTAACAGCCAGGCGACGGCGCCAGCGAGTAGCAGGAAAACGATTAAAAGTGCGATAAAAGTGCGCTTTATCCAGGCCATGGAGAGCATTGTCCCTGTGTATTTGTCGTGTGGTGTCACGCATATGACGCCGCAGCGCGGCTCGATGTTCCCGCGCACTTCTACAAATAGGTTATGCCGGAATTGTAGGAGATGCAGCCCCGCGAGGCTGGGAAAGCACTGCGGGGCCATTGAAGCAGGTGTTTATTAGAAAATAAACCGCACACCGGCTTCGACGCTGCGACCAGCTTCAGGAGCGTAGTCGCGCAGTAGTGAGGTGGAGTTGCGAATTTCTTCGTCGAGCAGGTTGCGGGCGCTGGCGAAGATCACCGCGTCGCTGCTGCCGATGTTGAAGTTGTAGTGGGCACTCAGGTCCATACGGGTATAGCCGTCGGTTTCTTCTTCGTAGGCGCCGGCGCGATCCTGGTCCGCAGCTTCGACTGTGCGCCATTCCCAACCCCACTGGTCGTACTCTGCTCCCAGGGCGAGACCCAGGCGCAGGGGAGGCATGCGCGGCACATCGGAACTCTCACCGGCGATATCTTCGTCGAAGCTCGCGCGCACAACATCGCCAAACAGAGTCAGGTAGAAGTTGCTGCGCAGGGGAAATTTCACCGAGGCTTCAGCACCGTAGAAGGTGGCATCGCGGTTGCCATAGGCGTAGATGGGCAGCTCTTCTTCAAACAACTCATTGGTGTTTTGCGCGTAGATGTAATCGCCGATGCGGTTGTAGAAGACGCTGGCTTCAATCTGCGCTGCATGCCAGCCACTGGCCGCTTCGTTGTGGTGGTGATAGCCCAACTCCAGATTAATGGATCGCTCTTTGTCCAGTTCACTGTTGCCAATTAAGTATGTGCCCTCGGCTAGGTGCTCGCCGTCGGCAAACAGCTCTTCGGCTACCGGGGCGCGTTCGGAGCGGGTGGCACCGACGCTGATATGCTGGTGCTCTTGCAGGAAGTACTGCAGGGTAGCGCTGGTGCTGAACAGGTTGAAGTCACGGTCTTCTTCGTACTCAGGATCGACATCGACACGCTCAATACGCGCGCCCAGGTCCAGGTGCCAGTTGCCCCATTCGCGTTCCTTCATGGTGAAGAGGCCGGCGCTGCGGGTGCGGGAGGGCTGGATAAATGCCCCTTCGTCAGAGGTAAAGTCTTTATCGGATAACTGCAGGCCATAGGCGCCACGCCACTCGCTACCGCTGTCGTGGGTGATTTCCAAGCGCCCTTCCCAGGCTTCGTTGGCATAGCGGGTACCGGCTGCGTCCTCTTCCAACTCTACGTGCTCGTAGTCGTTATAGCCGATACGCAGGCGTAACTTGTCCCAATAGTTGCTGTTGAAGCGGTGCTCGCCTTTGAGGTCGTAGCGAGTCTGCGCCATATCGATACGCACAGCTTCGACTTCGCTCTCCTCCTCATGCTCTTCGTGTTCCTCGTGATCGTCCTCGTCGTGCTCCTCATCATCGTGGTGGTGCTCGTGAGTGCCGAGAGGAATGCCGTAGTTGTTCTCAAGCTTGTTTACTGACAGACCGATATAGCCACTTTCAGTAATCCAGGAAACTCCACCGCTGTAGCTGTGGGCGCGGGCGTTGGTGTTGCCGACGTAGCCGTCGGTGTTGAATTCTTCCTCGTGCTCGCCTTCGTCCTCGTCGTGTTCTTCGTGTTCCTCGTGCTCGACAATAGCGAGGCCGGGAATTTCCGTGTCGTCATTTTCGCGGTAGACACCGTCGAAGTACCAGGCCAGCTGCCCGGCACCGCCGGTAAAGCGGAATACCGAGGCATCCTGGTTGTTGGCAGTGTCGTGGCGCATCTCAACCGCGCCTTCAACTTTCTCGGGTACGTCAGTGGGGATGCGACCGTCGATAATATTTACCACCCCACCGATAGCGCCGCTGCCGTAGCGTAGTGCCGCCGGTCCGCGCAGTATCTCGATGCGCTCCGCCAGTAGAGGTTCGATACTGGCGGCGTGATCGGCGCTGGTGTTGGAGGCGTCAGAGACATCCAGATTGTCGTTCAGGATCTTCACCCGGTTGGCGCTCTGGCCGCGAATAACCGGTAGGCCCACGCCACTGCCAAAGGAGGCGTTGGCCACTCCCGGCTGGTTCTTCAGGGTTTCGCCCAGGGTGGCGGAAGCGGCTTTGCGCAGGGTCTCGCCGGAGAGCACCGATACCGGCGCAGCTACTGCGTCGGCGGGCTTATCCAGGGGAGATACGGTGACGTTAACTTCTTCCAGTTTGTTGCTGTCTTCTGCGGCGCAAATAGCGGACACGGCCAAGCTGGCAATAGCCAGGGCCAAAGTATTGAACTTAGTCATTGTTTTTAATTCCTGTCACAGGCGGACAATGCCATACGCGCTCCAGCGCGGGCATTCACTAAAAAATATCGGTTTTTGGGTGTTAGCTGAGTGACAGGAAGAAGGGAGGGGCGCGCGCACTCTGGCGCTCTGGCTGGCGATCGCGCGCGGTTGGCGCAGAGGGCCGTTCATAGTGACTTTGGGGCTCAGCCTGTACGAGCAATGGCTCGCTGCCGAGTGCTGCAGGTGAATGCATGCAACACAGGTCACACATCTCTACCTGGGTATTGCCCAGGTGAAAGTGCTCCGCCCACAGCGGCTGAGCTGCTACTACGGCGAGTAACAGGAACAGGCTGGCCCAGTAATGGGATTTTCGGCGCTTTAGAGTAACCATGCGGAGCATGATAGGGCTAAACAATTACGAATCAAGTTTCATCTGACACTAGAGAGCCACAGGGGATGTCATTCATCCTATAATTTGCGCCCTCTGTCTTATCGTGCAAATAAGGATCGCTTTCGATGCGTACAGCTAGCGTCACCCGTGACACCCTGGAAACCAAGATTCAAGTCAGCGTTAACCTGGACGGCCAAGGTCATGGCAAGTTCGCGACTGGGGTTCCTTTCCTGGAGCATATGCTCGATCAAATTGCCCGCCACGGCATGATCGACATGGACATTAGCTGCGATGGCGATATTCATATCGATGACCATCATACGGTGGAAGATATCGGCATTACCCTGGGCAAAGCCATTACCGAAGCGCTGGGAGATAAAAAGGGGATGACCCGTTACGGCCACAGCTATGTCCCATTGGATGAGGCGCTTTCCCGGGTCGTAATCGACTTCTCCGGGCGGCCCGGCCTGGTTATGGATGTGCCTTTCACCCAGAAGCGGATCGGCAACTTTGATACCGAACTGTTTTTTGAGTTCTTCCAGGGCTTCGTCAATCACGCGCTGGTAACAGTACATATTGACTGCCTGCGTGGCCACAACGCTCACCATCAGGTGGAAACTGTATTTAAAGCCTTTGGCCGCGCCCTGCGTATGGCGTTGACCCCGGACCCCCGTATGGCCGGCACCATGCCCTCCACCAAAGGAGTCTTGTGATGGGTAAGATTGCGGTACTCGATTACGGTATGGGCAACCTGCACTCGGTGGCCAGCGCCCTGAACAAGGTGGCGCCGGAGGCCGAGGTGGAGCTGGCACAAACTCCGGAGCAGGCCGAGGGCGCAGAGCGCCTGGTGGTGCCCGGTGTGGGTGCCATTCGGGATTGTATGGCAGGGTTTGTCGATGCGGGTTTTTCGCCGCTGCTTCGCGAGGCCATCAGTGTGGGTACCCCGGTGCTGGGTATCTGTGTGGGTATGCAGATCATGATGCACCACAGCGAGGAGAATAATGGCGTTGATTGCCTGGGGATTTTCCCGGAGCCGGTGAAATTCTTCGGCGACAACATTCCCCCGGCGCAGAGTGCTGAACGGCTCAAGGTGCCCCATATGGGCTGGAACAGTGTTCAGCAGCGGCAGCCGCACCCCCTGTGGGCCGATATTGCCGATGGCAGCCGTTTCTACTTTGTCCACAGTTACTATGTGCCGGCTGCTGAAAACCCGGATATTGCCGGGCAAACTGAATACGGTGTCCCTCTGGCTGCCGCAGTTGCCAGGGAGAATATCTTCGCCACCCAGTTCCACCCGGAGAAGAGTGCCGAGGCTGGCTTGCAGCTGTTAAAGAACTTTGTCCACTGGAACGGCCGGGCTCAATAGACCCAGCTCACCGATCACACTGAAATTACTGCCGACGTAAGAAAAGACATGATTGTAATTCCCGCGATAGATTTAAAAGACGGCCAATGCGTGCGCCTGCGCCAGGGCGAGATGGATGACGCCACTGTATTTTCCGATGATCCCCTGGCGACAGCCCAGCACTGGGTGAACGAGGGGGCTAAGCGCCTGCACCTGGTGGACTTGAACGGCGCCTTCGCCGGCAACCCGGTGAACGGTGAAGCGGTAACTGCTATCGCCAAACAGTTTCCCGATTTACCGGTGCAAATTGGCGGAGGCATTCGCGATTTGCACACTATCGAGCGCTATCTGGATGCCGGTGTGCAGTGGGGGATTATCGGCACTGCGGCGGTAAAAAATCCCAAGCTGGTGGAAGAGGCGTGTCGCGAGTTTGAGGGCCATATTATTGTCGGGCTCGATGCCAAAGATGGCTTGGTGGCTACTGAGGGCTGGGCTGAGGTCTCCGAGCTGAAGGCGACAGAACTGGCCAAGCGCTTTGCCGATTGTGGCGTCAGCTCTATTGTTTATACAGATATTGCCCACGACGGGATGATGCAAGGCGTCAATATTGAGGCGACTCTGGAAATGGCCCGCGCAGTGCAGGTGCCTATTATTGCCTCCGGCGGTGTCAGCAGCATTGAGGACATTGAACAGCTGTTGGATGCCGGTGAAATCTACGGTGCGATTACCGGCCGGGCGATCTATGAAGACAAGTTGAACCTGCGCGAAGCGCAGCAGCTTTGCGACCAACGGAACAAATAATGGCTCTGGCGAAACGTATTATTCCCTGTCTGGATGTGGACAACGGCCGCGTGGTGAAGGGCGTTAACTTTGTCGATATCCGCGATGCCGGCGACCCGGTGGAAATTGCCCGCCGCTACAACGAAGCGGGCGCGGATGAAGTCACTTTCCTCGATATCACCGCCACCCATGAGCAGCGCGATACCATCCTGCACACGGTGGAGAAAATGGCCCATGAGGTGTTTATCCCCCTCACTGTCGGCGGCGGTGTGCGCACCTTGCAAGATATCCGCAATCTGCTGAATGCCGGTGCGGACAAGACTGCAATCAATTCAGCGGCGGTGAAAAATCCCGAGTTTGTACGCGAGGCCGCCGAGCGCTTTGGCAGCCAGTGTATTGTGGTGGCCATTGATGCCAAGCAGGTGGGAGAGGGCCGCTGGGAGATCTTCACCCATGGCGGGCGCCAGCCCACTGGCATCGATGCTGTGGCCTGGGCCCGGCAGATGGCCGAATACGGTGCCGGCGAAATCCTGCTGACCAGTATGGATCGCGACGGCACCAAGAACGGTTTTGACCTGGCCCTGACCCGGGCAGTTACTGAGGCGGTTCAAGTGCCAGTCATTGCTTCCGGTGGTGTGGGAGATCTACAGCACCTGGCGGATGGCGTATTGCACGGCGGTGCGGATGCGGTATTGGCTGCGAGTATTTTTCACTTCGGCGAATACACCATTGCCGAAGCGAAAGCGTTTATGCACAGCGCAGGGATTGAAATGCGCTTGTAGGTAGGTGTAGGTCTTGCACGGCGGGCCCAGGGCCCGCCGCACTCTGCTTACTGCTGTTCGTCTGCGCGGGCAAGGCGCTCGCGCAAACCCCTGTCCCTGTGAGCGTAGAGATTGAGGCCCTTGAGTACATTGAGGGCTTCGAAGATTTGGTTGTCGCGATCCATCCAGTCTTCCCGTTCTTCCTGTTCTCTCGAGCGGTCTTCAGAAGTCCGGTCGGCACCACCGTTACCGTTGTCCAGATGCCCGGCCAAATCCGCTTCAGTGGGTCTGGGAGAGTCGTCCAAGCGGGTAACTTTCACCCGCTCTACCACGATATCTGGTGTGATGCCCTGGGCCTGTATTGAGCGGCCATTGGGAGTGAAGTAGAGCGCAGTTGTCAGCTTGATGGCGCGCTCATTATTGATAGGGATCACCGTTTGGACCGAGCCCTTGCCGAAGCTGTCGGTGCCCATCACCACTGCGCGGCGGTGGTCCTGTAGGGCGCCGGCGACAATTTCCGCTGCAGAGGCGGAGCCCGCGTTGATTAATACAACCAGCGGAGCGCCTTCGGTTAAATCGCCCGGCTCGGCGGAATAGCTCAGGTTGGCGGCTTCATTGCGACCTTCGGTGTAGACCACCAGGCCCTCTTCCAAAAATGCATCCGCTACTTCCACCGAGGATTGCAGCACGCCACCGGGGTTGTTGCGCAGGTCGATAACTAGCCCTTTCAGTGCGCCTTTCTTCTGCAACTTGATCAGCTCGTCGGCCACATCGGCGCCGGTGTCCAGCTGGAACTGGCTGATGCGCAGATAACCGTAGCCATCATCGAGGACTTTGCTGCGCACACTGCGCACGCGCACGGTGTCCCGCTTGAGAGTTACATCGAAAGGTTCTTTAAAACCTTTGCGAGCGATGGTCAGGGTGACACTGCTGCCCTTGGGCCCACGCATCCACTCCACCGCTTCATCCAGGCTCACGCCCTTCATGGATTTGCCCGACAAGCGCAGTATGACATCGCCGGCCTTGAGGCCAGCGCGGGAGGCGGGGGTGTCGTCCATGGGGGTGACGACGGTGATATGGTCGTTTTCGATGCCCACCTCGATCCCGAGGCCGGCAAACTCACCGGTGGTGTTGGCTTGTAAATCGTCAAAGGATCGGCGATCAAGGTAGGAGGAGTGCGGGTCTAGGCCTTGCAGCATGCCCTTGATGGCGTATTCCAGCAGGGTGCGGTCGTCCACTTCCTCGATATAGCCCTGGCGAATTTGCTCGAAAACTTTGGCAAAGCTGCGCAGATCTTCCAGCGGCAGGCGGGCTTCAGTGTCTGCAGCCACCTGGGAATGGCTATCGCCGTCGGTCAAACCCATTAAAGGCAGGGCTGTCAGAGCGGCTGCGCCGATCAAGGTTGTCAGCGCCTTGGGGATAAACATGTTGTTGTGACCTCTGCCTTATTTCTTCGCTGCTTTGCGAAAGTGTAGACCGCAGAGATTGGCAGGGATTCTAAGCGGACGCCAAATTCTACAGTGTCACGATCTTAGTCGTCATAAGCCCAGGGGTCTTACACCTGGGTTGGCTCCCGCTCTTATTCTCTTTTGGCGATAAAAAAGCCGCTACTCCGCAGCTTTTCGTCGTGGTGCTTTCTCATTTAATTAGCACAGCGGCGGGAGTCGTGAGATGAAGTGGAGAGCATTAGGCGGGTGTGTAATCCCGATCGCTGTGATTTGCGAGGGGGCTCTATAACGGGTGCGTGGAAAATGCCCGGGATTTTACGCCTCGTATTATGCCCTCTGTGCCAGCTCCGATCAGGAGCGGCACCAAACTGTAGGGTCCTGCGCTTTACCCCGGTGGCGAATTTCGAAGTAAACACCGCTATGGCTGAGTCCACCGCTATTGCCAACCCGAGCGATGGTGTCACCACTTTCCACCCACTCGCCAATATTGCGGGTGAGGGACTGGTTGTGGGCGTAGAGACTCATGTACTCCTCTCCATGATCCAGGATAACCAGCATGCCGTGGCCGCGCAGGTAATCGGAGAAAACCACGCGGCCGCGGTGGATCGCCCGCACCGGCTCCCCTTCATTGGCGCGCAAGGTGACACCTTTCCAAGTGATGCCATTGGCGCGGCGCTGTCCATAGGCATTGGCGCGGCGGCCATCAACAGGCCACTGCATCTTGCCCCGCTGGCGCGCAAAGGGTTTTTGCTCGCTGGGGTTTACCAGTGAGGCGATGGCGCGGCCTACTTCGTCGATCAATTTTTGCAGGCGTGTGCGATCCCCTTGGAGCTGCTTGAGTTCACCGCTGCCATCGGAGAGCCGCGCCGCAAGTTTATCCAGCGTGTCCTTGCGATTCTGCTGTGCGACGCGCAGTTTGCTCTGGCGTTTCTGCAGTTGCTCTCGCTCCGCTTTCAGGGTCTCGCGCTCGCGCTCAATGGAGGCGGATACGGTTTCCAGTGAGGTGAGGGTTTCAAGGTAAGTGTCTATGATGCGGCTGCGTTCTTGGAGGAAGTAATCGTGGTAGCGGAGATGGCGGGCGACGTTCTGTGGATCTTGCTGGTTGAGCAGGAGCTTGATCTGCTCCTGTCGGCCTAGTCGGTATGCGGCGGCGATCTCCTGCTCGACCCGCCGCTGCATACTTCGTCGCGACTCTTGCAGTTGCTGTTGTTCCTGCTGGAGTTCGCGCAGCTTGTCCGAGCGGCTGCGCATATCCTGTTTGATCTTGTCTATGCGCTGGTGCAGCCCAGAAATATCTTTCTCGTTCTCTTCCAAATCCTTGAGCAATTGGTCGCGCTGGCCCCGCACCTGGTTGAGTTCCTGTTGCAGGGACTCAATGCGTTGCTTGATTTGCGCCAGGCGCGCCTGCTCATCTCCCTCTGCCTGGCTCCAGGCGGGCAGGGAAATCAGGGCGATCAGGAAGAGTACGAGAGTTTTCATCAGTCCATTTTTACCAAACTTTGGCCGGTCATTTCCGCCGGTTGTGGCAGATCCATCAACGCTAACATGGTTGGTGCTACATCCGCCAGACTACCTCCGTCACACATTTGCACATTGCGCTCGCCGATATAAACAAAAGGCACCGGCAGAGTGGAGTGCTGGGTGCTGACTTGGCCGGAGTTGGCGTCGAACATCTCTTCCACATTGCCGTGGTCGGCAGTAATCAGCACCTCGCCGCCGGCAGTCAGAGCGGCGTTTACGACGCGCTCTACACACTGGTCCAGGGCTTCGACGGCTTTTACCGCCGCCTCGAAAACACCGGTATGGCCGACCATATCGCCGTTGGCGTAGTTGCAGATAATGGCGTCGTACTCGCCGCTCTCAATCGCCGCTACCAGTTTGTCAGTGACGATTGGCGCATTCATTTCCGGTTGCAGGTCGTAGGTGGCCACATCCGGTGACTTGATCAATTCACGGGTTTCGCCGTTGTAGGGCTCTTCGCGGCCGCCGCTAAAGAAGAAGGTAACGTGGGCATACTTCTCTGTCTCGGCGATGCGCAGCTGGGTTTTGCCCTCTGCAGACAAGTACTCGCCGAGGGAGTTGACTAGGTTTTCTGGCGGGAAGGCACAGCTGGCGTGGATATCGGCAGCGTATTCGGTCGTCATGACAAAGTCCGCCAGCTGCGGCTTGGCTTTGCGCTCGAAGCCGCTGAAGTCCTGCTCGGTAAAAGCGCGGGTTAACTGGCGCGCGCGATCCGGGCGGAAATTCATAAAGATAAGGGCATCGCCGTCCTGGATCGGAGCGGGCTCGCCAATCACCGTTGGCGCGACAAATTCATCGTTTTCACCGCGCTCATAGGCCGAGGCCAGTCCTGCCAGGGCGTCACTGGCACTGTGCTCTGCTGTACCCAGGGTCAGCATGTCGTAAACGGACTCGGTGCGCTCCCAGCGCTGGTCGCGATCCATGGCGAAGTAGCGCCCGGCCAGGGTAGCCATATGGGCATTGCCGACGGAGTCACACACCTGCATCAGGCGCGCCAGGGATGGTTCGGCACTGCGCGGTGGGGTGTCGCGGCCATCGAGAAATGCGTGTACATAAATAGCGCGGGCGCCGCGCTGTGCCGCCAGGGTTATCATGGCGACAATATGGTCTTCGTGGCTGTGTACGCCGCCTTCGGATAGGAGTCCCATAATATGGACGGCGCCGTTATTGGCGATAGCCTTATCGACCGCAGTGGTGTAAGCGGTATTGCGGAAGAAGTCGCCGTCCTGGATGGCTTTGTTGATCCGGGTAAAGTTCTGGTAGACCACTCGACCGGCACCCAGTGTCATATGGCCGACTTCCGAGTTGCCCATTTGTCCATCGGGCAGGCCCACCGCCATCCCGGACGTCTGGATCAGGGTTTTTGGGCGGGTCGACCAGATATTGTCCCAAACCGGAGACTTGGCTGCGTGAATCGCATTGTGCTCGGGATTGTCGCTGTGGCCGAAGCCGTCCAGAATCAGCAGGACCAGGGGGCGTTTTTGCGGGGCTTGCGTAGCGGCCATAGCGACAGTATTCCTCTTCCAAGGGTTAAATTGCGGACGCGGATTTTAACCTGTGGGGCTGGTATTTCACCATGTTATTTAGCTTAAGCCGGATTACAAAGAGGCTGGGGCGGAGGGATTTGGTTGATTAGAATTTCGCCATGATCGTGTATACTCCCGCCGGCATTGGGCGCCGTAGCGCCCTATTGATTACCACTTGAGGATTTTGGGGGCGAAGTGGATTTTCTCGACTTTTTAGCTGAGCAGTGGCTGTTGGTCGGCCTGCTTGTGGCATTGCTTTACGCATTTGTTTTGACTGAGCGATTCAAGTCTGGCGAGCCGGCATCACTTCATGAAGTGACCAAGCTGATCAATAGCGACGGGGCCAAGGTGCTGGATATTCGCGATCGCAGCGAGTTCACTGCCGGTCATATTGTCGACTCCCTGCATATTCCCCACGGGGATGTGGCTGAGCGCATTGCCGAGCTGGAACCGTTTAAAGACAAGACCATTATTGTCGCTGACAAGATGGGGCAGCACGCAGGTCCGGTGGGGCGCATGCTGAAACAGAAAGGTTTCCAAGTGCGTCGCCTGCAGGGCGGAATGAGCGAGTGGGCTAACCAGAACCTGCCTGTCGTTAAAGGCAAAGGTTAACCTGAAGTATAAGTTTGACGGAGTTTTGTCATGCAGAATGTTGTCATTTATACCACCCGTTTCTGCCCCTACTGTATTCGCGCCAAGCAGCTACTGGATAGCAAGGGTGTCGCTTATCGCGAAATCCCTGTGGACAATAATCCCGGCTTGCGCGCAGAAATGGCTGACAAGGCGGGGCGCCGCTCTGTGCCGCAGATTTGGATTGGCGATAAGCATGTAGGTGGTTGCGACGACCTGATGGCGTTGGAGCGCGGTGGCCGACTCGACAAATTGCTGAAAGCAGCGGGATAAGCGGAAAACTGACGCGGCCGCCAACATGCGGTCCCCAGTTTTTGCTATTTATCCGGTCTGGGCCTTGAAACGTTTTATCGAGGCCCCAACTGTTGAGTTATTACCGGAGTCTTTCTCACGGAAGGCATCAATAAACTTTTTATAATGAACAGGCTGTAACATGGCTGAAGAATTAAATGGCGCAGCGGCAAACGCAGAGGCTCCACAAGTACAATTTGCGATGCAACGCATCTACCTGAAAGACCTCTCCTTCGAAACCCCGATGGGTGCCGAGGTCTTCAAAAAGCAGTGGAAGCCCCAGGTTAATCAGGAGCTGAACACCAAGACTGCGAAGATCGAGGACGATCTGTACGAAGTGGCTCTGACCCTGACTATCACCGTAAAGCTGGAAGAAGACACCGCTTTCCTGGTGGAAGTAAAACAAGCTGGCCTGTTCGGTATCAAAGGCCTTGAAGGTCAACAGCTGGCCCAGGCCCTGAATACTGCCTGCCCGCAAATTCTGTTCCCCTACGCTCGCGAAGTGATCGATAACGCTGTAGTTAAAGGTTCTTTCCCGGCACTGATGTTGCCGCCGGTGAACTTCGACGCTCTGTTCGCTGCTGCCCTCGATAAGGCACAGAAAGAAGCAGAGGGCGCTCAAGCGAACGCTTAATTCGTTTTAGCCCAGCTGGCACGATAAAAAGGTCCCTTAGCGGGGCCTTTTTTTATATCTGTAATCTCCCCGGGGATAGCGTCCATTTTACTGACTATCCCTCCGCAACCGCAGCACAAACCTGGAGCCGCTTATGCAGTGGGATCTGCCAAACCCATTTATCACCAAAGTGACGGTTGGCGCCGAACATGTGGATGGTCTGAGTCATGCCAACAATGCGGAATATGTGCGCTGGTGTGAGGCCACCGCCTGGGCGCACAGCGCAGCCCTGGGTTTGGATGTCACGAATTATCAGCAGCTTGACCGGGGAATGGCAATTCGTCATGGCGAGTATGACTATATACTGGCGGCCAGAGAGGGGGAGGAATTGCTGTTTGGCACCTGGCTCACTGAGGTGGACGGGCGTCTGAATATGACTCGCCGCTTTCAGGTGTTTCGCGCCGCCGATAAGGCATTGGTATTGCGGGCCGAATGGCGGATGGTGTGCATTGAGCTTTCCACTGGCAAGCCAAAACGTATGCCGGCGATCTTCAAGGAAATTTACAGTCCGGCAGTGACTGCCCCGGAGGCTGAAAAAAATGAGTGAAGAGTTTGTATCCCTGACCAACAATTCAGGGGCGCTTAAGGACAAGACTATCTTTATCACTGGTGCCAGTCGTGGCATCGGCCGGGCGATTGCCCTCAAATGCGCGGCGGATGGTGCCAATATTGTGATTGCCGCTAAGTCGGCAGAACCACATCCCAAGCTTCCGGGAACCATCTTCTCGGTGGCGGAGGAAGTGGAGAAAGCCGGCGGCAATGCCCTGGCCCTACAGGTGGATGTGCGCGATGAGCAGCGAGTAGAGCAGGCTATGTCGGAGGCTGCCGAAAAATTTGGCGGCATCGACGCTGTGATTAATAATGCGGGCGCGATCAACCTGACCAATGTTGAGTCGACACCACCCAAGCGCTACGACCTGATGCAGAGTATCAACAGTCGCGCGGTGTATCTCACCGCCCACTTGGCGACTCCCTACCTGAAAAAAGCTGACAACGCCCATATCCTCAGCCTGTGCCCACCGCTGAATATCCAGCCCAAGTGGTTGGGGCCCTTCGCTCCTTACGCCCTGTCAAAATTTGGTATGACCATTCTCAGCCTGGGCTTGGCGGAAGAGCTGCGTGAGGCGGGGATCAGCGTGAACACCTTGTGGCCGCGCACGCTGGTGGCCACCGCTGCGATTGAGTTTGCGGTGGGTAGTCGTGATATGTTTGAGCAGAGCCGCAAGCCCTCAATTATGGCCGATGCGGCCTACGAGATACTGACGACTAAAGATGTCGCCTTGAGCGGTCGCCAGCTAATCGATGAAGAGCTGTTGGCAGAGCGCGGTGTGAAGGATTTCACCGGTTATGCCCACAATCCAGCCAATGCAGACAATTTAACCAAGGATTTATTTCTCGACTGACGCTGGCAGGGGGTATTTGTGAGCAGCGACAGCAAATTATTTAAAGACGCTCTCGGTGAAATGGGAGACGTTAAACCGCTGGCGCAGGAGCGCCGCGTCAATTTGCGCAAGGAGCCGAAGCAATCTGAGTCTATGTTGCGGGAGCGCCGCGCCGCTGCCACGCGCCTGACAGAGCGGGAAATGAACCCCCTGTCCGGTGAATATATTGATCTGGTAGAGCCATGGGATCCGTTGGAATTCAAGCGCGATGGTGTGCAAAACGGGGTCTATCGCAATTTGCGCCTGGGCAAATACAGCATAGATGCGCGCCTGGATTTACATCGCCACTCTGTGGAGATGGCGCGCAGGGCCGTGATGGAATTTATCCGTGATTGTGTTGAAGCGGATGTGCGCTGTGCCCTGATTACCCACGGTAAGGGTGAGGGGCGTAAGCAGCCGGCGTTATTGAAAAGCTGTATCAATCACTGGTTGCCGCAGCTGCATGAAGTACTGGCTTTTCACAGTGCGCAACCCCAACACGGGGGCTTGGGAGCGACTTATCTGCTGCTGAGAAAGAGTGAACGCAAGCGGCAGGAGAATCTGGAGATACATCAAAGACGCCGTTAAGGTTCTTTTGTAACTTTTCTGTCACTTATGCAAATTAAGATGCGCCGCTGAGGCTTTCCCCTCAAGAGTGCTTTTTTAGACTCCTAAAGCTCATCTTTTTGATTCTTCTTGATTGTCATTCTGGCGACCCAATGGGTCGCCTTTTTTATAGGGTTGGGCCTGGCGGTAGCTGCGGTCTACTTGTTCAAACTCAATATAGGCACTGCCATCGGTATTGCTGATCATCATCTTGTTACCCACGATAACAATCAAATCAGACTTTCTCAGGGCATTGAGGTAATCGATCTCCAGTTCATCGCTGGGGTGTGCTCCCCCCATGCGCGCAATAGCGGGAATCCGCTCCCAGGTGAAAGCACCGCTGCTAGTGAGAGAAAATCGCCCCAGGTACGGATTGGTGCCACTGTTGCCCCTAACGTAACCAAATTGATCGCATTTGAAAAAGGGTCTATCCCGCCAAAACCTGCTCCAGCTCAGGGTTGAGTCATAAGTGCGCCCGGAGTAATACAAGCTCGATAGCACCCACTCGTGCTCGCAGGCAGACCAAGCCGATCGTTGGAGTTGGGGAATAGGGGGACTGGGGGTGCTGCAGCCTGCAAGCACCAGGTTGCATACGATAATAGTCAGTAGTAAGTAAAAAGCACGACGTGGCATGATGTCGTTCTCATTGATTTTGCGACATTTAACCTAAAAATTTACAGGTCTTCTGTGGCGGCGTTCAAGGTCCGGCCTTTACGTATTCTATATAGATATCACCGGAGGGGTCACGAAGTATCAAACGATTCCCGCGCGATTTGGTAAATGCCTGGCGAGTGGCGGCGAGGGCACCGAGGTAGGCATGCTCTTGCCGCAGCAAGGGTTCGGGGCCGCCCATCTTGGTAGAGACAAAGCTGGAGGTATCCCAAAGTAACTGCCCGTTATCGGTTACCTGCACCTCTCCCCGATAGGTGTTTATGCCACTTCTCCCCATGACATTGCCTTGGAGATTACAGACAAAGGTAAAGTCCGCAGGCCTCTGGATGTCGACCACCCCACCATTGACGCGCAGGCGCACCAGCTGCCACTTCTTACCACAGACTGCTCCCATACTGCCTGAGGATTGAACAACTTGGGCTTCTTCTATTCGGTTTGTTAGACATCCGCCGACAACTAATAGGGCTCCCAGAAGCCATATTTGTACCAACCTACTCATCGACGAATAACTCCCAAACACAAACCCTTCTCCAGCCCACACCCAAGCCAGCCACTTTTCGGCTTTCACAAAAGCTTAGTTGTTGGCTGCCGTGACGAGACGACAGCAGTGACAAGCTATGCTTGCACTGATGTAAAAAAATAGTACTTGGCCATCGATTAAAGGACGGTCGTCGATATGATCAGGCGCACCAAAATTGTTGCCACCCTGGGTCCAGCTACCGATAAAGAAGAAACACTTCGGCAATTAATCAAGGCCGGTGTGGATATGGTTCGCCTTAACTTCTCTCATGGAAAAATTGATGATCACCGGCGCCGGGCAAAATTTGTCCGTGAAGAAGCCGAGCGTCAGTGCAGACATATTGCCCTGCTGGGAGATTTACAGGGGCCCAAAATTCGTGTCGGAAAATTCACTGATGGGCGTATATATCTGCGCAAAGGTGAAGAATTTATTTTGGACCCTGATTGGGATAAAGAAAGTGGCAGTCCTGAAGGTGTTTGGGTTGATTATGAAGCACTCGCAGAAGACTGTAATGAGGGAGACTGCCTGTTACTGGATGACGGCCGATTGAGTTTGCGCATCAAAAAAATTATTGGTCTGTCATTAAAAACCGAGGTTGAAAATGGTGGCTGGTTATCTGATAGAAAGGGAATAAATAAGCAGGGAGGTGGCCTGACTGCGCCGGCACTGACAGAAAAAGACCATCGGGATATCAAAGTTGCCGCCGAGTTACAGGTAGATTATTTAGCCGTTTCTTTCCCTCGCGATGCTCGCGATATTCACAAAGCGAGAAAGTTACTCAGAGAGGCGGGTGGCACCGCACATATTATTGCCAAAATCGAAAGGGCTGAGGCGGTATCCAATGATGCTCGCCTTGAGAAGCTCATCTTGGCCAGTGATGCCATTATGGTAGCGCGCGGTGATCTCGCCGTGGAGATTGGTGATGCAGAATTAATGGGAGTACAAAAACATTTAATCAGCTATGCCCGCTATCTCAATCGGGTCGTTATTACTGCGACACAAATGATGGAGTCGATGATTTCGAGTCCGGTACCTACTCGAGCAGAAGTCTGCGATGTGGCCAATGCAGTACTGGATGGTACTGATGCGGTAATGTTATCTGCTGAGACAGCGGCAGGTGAATATCCTATTGAAACCGTTAAGCATATGGCTGAAGTGATTCTTGGGGCAGAAAAACACCGTAAAATTTATTCCACGCCGGAAAGCCTTCGCGGCGATTACCCTGCGGGTGATGCGTGTATCGCCATGGCCGCCATGATCATCGCGAATCATTGCCGAGAAATTAAAGCCATTATTTGCCAGACTGAAACTGGAAATACTGCGTTATTGATGTCGAGAGTATGTGCATTAATTCCTATTTACGCTTTTTGTCGGCACCAGAAGTGCTGCAATCGTGTAGCCCTCTACAGTGGCGTTGACCCTGTATTAATGGATGTCTCCAATATGGACGGCCCGCGGCGAGATCAAAAAGCAATTTCTTATTTGCTGGATCAGGAACTGCTAATTTCAGGGGACTTCGTTTTGATATCCCGGGGCTATCAACAGGATATTGGTGGTCACACCGATACCCTGCGTATTGTCCGCGTGCCCTGATACAAACGATTAAATTACAAATTCTCACAGTGCAAATAACTTACCCCGCACGAACACATCTAACCAGTACCTTGGTCTCCAATTCCTGCTCAACACAGCGAAACTTCTGACCGTCAAGGGTTAATGACTTTGGGCTTCCCTGGGGCGCGGTTGTCGAACAACCGGCAACTCCTGTCGCCAGGGCCACGGCAAGCAGAATAAGTAGTATTTTCTGCACCGCAGTTACCTCTTTGAGTAGTGTGAGTGACGCATCCCCGAATAACTTGTTTATTCAGGGTAGAGGTAATAGCTGTCATTGAGATGTATAACGCGCCAATTTGTTAAAAGTGGCGACAGTGAGCTTGGATGGTGAGGCTATTTAAGTGGGCGGTTGCACTGAGGTTGGCGATTAACTTACCCCGCTGCGTCTTTTGATGGTTTGCTACAGCGGGGTTAGTTACCTAATAAAGCTTGGAGTTAGCGTCTACCGCGATGGTGTCCACCGCGAACACGATAGTGGCCTCTATGGCCCCGGTAGCCGCGATAACCGCCGCGGTGATAACTTCTATAGCCTCGGTGATGGGCCCGGTAGCGGGCATGGGGCGACCGAGGGTAATAGAAACGGTTGTAGTAGGGCATTCCGCGATAGTAATAGCGAGCCCGGTAGCGAGGGTGGCCGCGGAATGATGCGGATCGGTAACTGGCGTAGCCACCGCGGTAATAATAGGTATTCACCGGTGTGAAACCAACGGTTTGGTAAACCGGTGTCCTGTAGGAAGTTAAATAGACATTACTCGAAGCGTAATAGTTGGGCGTGGCATAGGGATAAGCGTAGGAGGAGGTGTAAGCGACTTGCCCTCCACTTGGGCCACCGTAACTGGTGTAGGTGGTGTAGTAACCATCGGTGGCACAGGCACCCAGGGCTAGGGCTGTGCACACCGTGGCGGTGAGAATCACCGTTTTAACAGCTCTATTCATAGTGCTTTCTCCGGTAAGTGGAATTTCCCCCCGGAGAGGCCCGGCAGGGGCCAAGCCCCTAGGCGCGCCAACTAGGCGAGCACAGAATCTCAGGTTTAGTAAGGTCTTGCGCGCGGCGGTGGATCGACAATTTGATACTGGGTATTTACAACCGCAGGCGGTCTCAGGCGATAAAAGTTGCCGTCCCAGTAGAAGTTACAGTGCTGCATATTGTGACAGGTGCCATCCGGGTGGCAGTGGGCATAGCGGCCACGCAGGTTGTAATACGTCTTGTTGTAATAAGGGCTGTATCCGTAATAACTGGCGGAACAATCGTTGCCTCCGCAGGGATAGCCGGATGTTCCATTACAGGCCGATAGAGCCAGTCCTGCTGCGATGGCGAGCGCACAACCTGAGCCTCGCAGCAATCTAGTGGGCAGCGGTTTCATCAAGACCTCCACACCTATTGGCGGGTAACACTTCTACATTCAGCCTAGCATTTTTGGCGCGTGAATCATCACGGGGCAGAGTAAATGTTCTAGCAAAGCTGAATACCGAGGCAGGTCTGTGTTGGTTGATGGAAACTCTTCAGTTTCAATTTGATAGACCCACTTGTTCGGAGTCAAAAAAGGTAAGGTCGGCAGGCGGGTGAAACCACTAAAAATTCGCACATTGTGAGAAAAATGGTTCTCTCGCAATGCGCGAATCAAGCCATGAAGGTTTTTTAACCTAGTGACTGCTGGGCAGGAGATTGGGGTTTATTGACTCTAAGTAGGCGCCGCTGCTCAGTAATTGTTTCGCCTCTTCAATATCCGGGGCAAAGTAGCGGTCCTTGTCATAGAAAGGTACTCGGGCGCGCAGTTTTGCCTTGGCGGCCTCCAGTTTTTCCGTGGATTTTAATGGCGCGCGGAAATCCAGTCCCTGGCAGGCAGCGAGTATCTCCACCGCCAGGATGCCACAGGTATTGTCGGCCATATCCCGCAGGCGACGGCCGGCAAAGGTGGCCATGGATACATGGTCTTCCTGATTGGCGGAGGTGGGCAGTGAGTCCACGCAGGCTGGGTGCGCCATGGATTTGTTCTCACTGGCAAGCGCCGCTGAGGTGACCTGGGCGATCATAAAGCCGGAGTTCACCCCGCCATTTTCCACCAGGAAGGGAGGCAGGCCCGATAGGTTACTGTCGATCAGCAGCGCCATGCGACGCTCGGATAGAGAGCCGATTTCTGCCAATGCCAGCGCCAGGTTGTCGGCGACCATAGCAACAGGCTCTGCGTGGAAGTTACCACCGGAAATAATGTCGGAGTTATCCGGATTTTCCTCATCGGTAAATACCAGCGGGTTATCGGAAACACCATTTGCCTCGGCCAACAATACTTCGGCAGCGAAGCGCATCTGCTGCAAACAGGCACCCATGACCTGGGGCTGACAGCGCAGGGAGTAGGGGTCCTGCACTTTTTCACAGAACTGGTGGGAATCACCGATCTGGCTGGTTTCACCGAGCAGGTCCCGATAAATTGCCGCTACGTCGCGCTGAGCCTGTTGGCCGCGGGCGTTGTGAATACGATCATCGAAGGGGCGGCGTGAGCCCTTGGCGGCTTCCAGGGTAATGGCACCGGTTACCAGGGCGCCAGCGAACAGGTCTTCACTGGCGAACAGGCCGAGCAGGGCAAAGGCGGTAGAAGCCTGGGTGCCATTTAGCAGGGCGAGGCCCTCTTTGGGGGCCAGGGTAATGGGCTCTAGCCCCGCAGCTTTGAGGCCTTCGTGAGCACTCTTGCGCTCGCCCTTGATAAATACTTCCCCTTCACCGAGAAGTACCACGCTCATATGAGCCAGCGGCGCCAAATCGCCAGAAGCGCCGACAGAGCCTTTCTCAGGGATAGCGGGGTAGACACCGGCATTGACCAGTTGCATTAAAGCTTCGATAACCTGCGGGCGCACGCCGGAGAAGCCGCGCGCGAGCGAGTTGATTTTCAACACCATCAGCAGACGCACGGTGGCTTCACTCATAAAGTTGCCGGTACCGGCGGCATGGCTCAGTACGATAGCGCGTTGCAGGTTTTCCAGGTCGTGCTTTTCAATACGGGTGTTGGCCAATAAACCAAAACCGGTATTAATTCCGTATACCGTTCGCCCTTCGGTAATAACTTGGGCAACGGTGTGGGCAGAGGCTTCAATAGCGGGATAGGCGCTTTTCGCCAGGGACAGCTGCACCGACTCGCGGGCTACGCGGCGCAGTTGCGCAAGGCTCAATTGACCGGGATCGATTTCCAATTGATACATAAATTCATTCACCAAAAAATATTTACTGCTTAGCAGGCTGTTGAAAAACAGCCTGCGCGGGCGGTGCGAAAGCGCCTGCCGCAAAGGTGGCTTGAAAAAGTTGCTTGTTGGCTTTTTCAACACCCTGTTAGGCGCCGGCGGCGCAGCCCGATCAAAGTTATTCGGGCTGTAAAAGATTTCCGCCGGCGGTATTTTTATTGCGGTAAAAAATCAGTCGTTCAGCATGGGCAGGTCCAGGCCCTGCTCTTTTGCACATTTTTTTGCAATCTCGTAACCGGCATCGGCGTGGCGCATTACGCCGGTGGCGGGATCATTCCAGAGAACCCGCTCAATACGTTTGCGCGCAGCTTCGGTACCGTCACAGACAATGACCACACCAGAGTGCTGGGAGAAGCCCATGCCTACGCCACCACCGTGATGCAGGGATACCCAGGTAGCGCCGGAGGCAGTGTTCAGCAGGGCATTCATCAGCGGCCAGTCGGAGACAGCGTCGGAACCATCTATCATGGCTTCAGTTTCGCGGTTGGGGCTGGCTACAGAGCCGCTGTCGAGGTGGTCGCGGCCGATCACTACCGGTGCTTCCAATTCACCGTTGGCTACCATTTCGTTAAATGCCAGTGCCAGACGCGCGCGATCTTTCAGGCCCACCCAGCAGATACGTGCGGGCAGTCCCTGGAAGTGAATCCGCTCGCGGGCCATATCGAGCCAGTTGTGCAGCTGCGGATTGTCGGGAATCAGTTCCTTAACCTTGGCATCGGTCTTGTAGATATCTTCCGGGTTGCCGGACAGGGCCGCCCAGCGGAAAGGACCGACACCTTCGCAGAACAGCGGGCGAATATAAGCGGGTACAAAGCCGGGGAAATCGAAGGCATTTTCCACACCTTCCTCGAGAGCCATCTGACGAATATTGTTGCCGTAGTCGAGGGTTGCGGCTCCGCGCTTTTGCAGCTCCAGCATGGCTTCAACCTGAACCGCCATAGACTGTTTGGCTGCCTTTACTACTGCGGCTTCATCTTTCTTGCGCATCTCCGCTGCGTATTCCATGGTCCAGCCCTGGGGCAGGTAGCCATTTAAAGGATCGTGAGCGGAAGTCTGGTCGGTAACCGAATCTGGCAGAATATTGCGTTTTACAATTTCCGGGAAAATATCTGCTGCGTTGCCCAGCAGGCCAACGGAAATGGCTTCGCCTTTTTCCATTGCGGCTTCAATCATTTGCAGGGCTTCGTCGAGGCTGGTGGCTTTTTTGTCTACATAGCCAGTGCGCAGACGGAAATCGATACGGGTTTCGTCGCACTCTACTGCGATCATGCTGAAACCGGCCATGGTCGCCGCCAGTGGCTGAGCCCCACCCATGCCGCCGAGGCCACCGGTAAGAATCCATTTGCCTTTCGCTTCGCCATTAAAGTGTTTGCGTGCGACGGCGGCAAAGGTTTCATAGGTACCCTGGACGATGCCTTGGGAGCCGATATAAATCCAAGAGCCGGCAGTCATCTGGCCGTACATGGCCAGGCCTTTTTTATCCAGCTCGTTAAAGTGTTCCCAGTTGGCCCAGTGGGGTACCAGGTTGGAGTTGGCAATTAATACCCGGGGTGCATCGGCGTGGGTTTTAAAGACTCCGACAGGCTTGCCGGACTGCACCAGCAGGGTTTCGTCGTCTTCCAGGCGCTTCAGTACCTCGACAATCTTGTCGTAGCACTCCCAATCCCGCGCGGCGCGGCCGATACCACCGTACACTACCAGGTCCTCCGGGCGTTCAGCTACCTCGGCGTCCAGGTTGTTCATCAACATGCGCAGGGGAGCTTCGGTGAGCCAGCTTTTGGCATTGAGCTCACTGCCGCGAGGCGCGCGGATTTTGCGGCTGGGATCGTGGCGTTTGTCGGTAGACATAGCTTCCTCGTCAATTTTTCTCGTAAAAAAATTCACACGTCCCGGATTTGATTGTTTCTTTTCCCAGGGCGCGCGGGATAAATCAATAACTAGAATCTCAGTTGTGCACCGAGGCGGTATCGATTGCCTGGGTGAACCAGGCGCGCGAAGCTCACGGTGCCGGCACTGCATTTAGTGCGCCGCCAAACCTGGAGGCACGCATCTCCGGGGGCAATTTCCAGAGCGTGGGCGATAGCGGCTTCCGCAGCTATGGCCTCGACGGTTGTATCGGCCTCGGTCAGCGGTGCGACTTTGGAAAGATAGGCGTTGGGGGTGGTGTGGGCGAAGTCCTGGTCCAGGTAATCTGGAGCCAAGGCTGGATTGGTAAACCGCTCTTCCCACTGCACCGGCAAGCCGTTGTCACAGTGCACAATAATGGAGTGAAACACTTTTGCCTGTTCGGGCACTTCCAGTGCCAGGGCTACATCGGCGCTGGCGACACAGGGCTGAGCTAACAGAATGCGGTTGCTGTAACTGTGCCCCCGGGCCGAGATCTCGTCGGCGATATTGCGCACTTCCAACAGTGAGCTGGCGGGCACCGGCTCGGCGACAAAAGTACCCAGCCCCTGGGAGCGCATCAGAACGCGTTCATCGGTTAACTCGGTGAGTGCCCGCCTCGCGGTCATCCGGCTCACACTGAATTGCTGTGCCAGTTGGTTCTCCGAGGGCACCTGGGAGTGAATTGGCCACTCGCCAGACTCAATTTGTTGGCGGATATGGCGCTTGATGGCCGCGTATCGGGGTTCACTTGCAGTATTCATAGACTCAGGTACAGTGCTTCCGTGGCTTGTATATTGTTGTATATACAAGAGTAGTTACGGCTACTATGGTTTCCCTGCTGCGGGCTGTCAAGTCGAAGAGGGGAGCTGTATCCTGCCCGTTACTGGTTTGTCGGTCATCGGGCCGAGCATCTATGGTTTAAAAGGAAAAGCGTGCCGCTAAAAGCTTATGTCAGAACGCTGTGATTTGCTGATTACCAATTTGAATGCCGCCACAATGGACCCATCCATTGCCGGTGGTTACGGTGTTATCGAGGATGCTGCAATTGCGGTAACCAAAGGTCGGATCGTTTGGATTGGTCCCCGCCGGGATCTGCCCGAGTGCACCCCAGACCGCATTGTTGATGGCGAAGGTCAATGGGCAACTCCGGGCCTGATCGATTGCCACACGCATCTCGTATATGGAGGCCATCGCGCAGGGGAGTTTGCCCGTCGCCTGGGGGGAGAGAGTTACGAAGAAGTGGCTCGCTCTGGCGGGGGTATTATTTCTACCGTGCGGGCGACACGGGGTGCCAGTGCCGAGAACCTGTATAAGTTGGCTGAGCCCCGTCTGCATGCCCTGATGGCCGAAGGCGTTACAACCGTGGAAATTAAATCCGGTTATGGCCTGGACCTGGATACTGAACTAAAGCAACTGCGCACCGCGAGACGCCTGGCGCAACACAACTCAGTGGAAATAGTAACGACCTGTCTGGCAGCTCACGCTCTGCCACCGGAATACGACGGTCGTGCCGATGAATATATCGACCTTATCTGCGAGCAGATATTGCCCGCTGTAGCCCGCGAGCAGTTGGCCGATGCCGTGGATATGTTTTGCGAGACGATTGGATTTACTGTCGATCAGTGCCAGAGAGTTATCGATGCAGCGAAAAAACTGGACCTGCCAGTAAAAGTGCACGCCGAGCAGTTGGCGCGTACAGGAGCTACTGAAATGGCGGCAAAGTCCGGGGCATTATCGGTAGATCATATTGAATACATCAGCGATGCGGATGTCCGGGTCATGGCGGAAAGCGGCACCGTGGCCGTCCTCCTGCCGGGTGCTTTTTATACGCTGCACGAAACCCAGGTTCCGCCCATTGAAAAATTACGCGAGGTGGGGGTTTGTATGGCATTGGCTACAGACCTTAATCCCGGGAGTTGTCCAATCGCTTCCCTACGTTTGATGATGAATATGGGTTGTCAGCTGTTTGGCTTAACTCCGGCAGAAGCTCTCGCAGGTGTTACCCGTGCAGCCGCTCGGGCATTGGGTTTGTGCTGTTCTCGCGGTGTACTGCGCGAGGGGCTGCGAGCAGATATTGTTCTTTGGCCGCTGGATACCCCGGATCAGCTCGCTTATGAAGTTGGCGCTTTAAAGCCTGCAAGAATTTTCCTGGAGGGGCGCGATGTTACAGCTTGCTGATATGCAACTGAGAATCGGGTAAGTTGATTCTTAGGGTGGATGTACATCGGAAATAAGGATAAGTTGGTGCTAAATGAGCAACAATATTATCAACAATTTTTATAAGGTTTTTGCGCCCATTATTATCTGAGAATTGGAATGTTGATCTTTGTTTAGCATCTATCGTGGGCTTTATTTTTAGTTCATGAGTGCCGCTTTGTATTTACAATCGGAATAAATAAACGGTCCCCTCTTAATATTAATGATCAGGGGGCTGTAACCGATAAATAAGTAATAAGGATTTTTGTATACCTTACATTTTCACAGGAAGTGCATCTTGCCTTTGCAATATCTCTATATCAGTTAATGCACACTAAATTCATTACTCTAAAGCTAGGAACTCTTGAAAATGAGTAATTCCAGTCTTTCAGGAGCAGTGGTGCTCCCGCAAGAAAATCCTCGTATTTTGGCCTTTGATCTGACCCGAGGCATTGCCGTACTATTTATGATTGCTATTCACGTCTTATATCATTATGGACGAACAGACGTGGCAGACAGTGCTATTGGTATTGCTATCCAGGTATCTGCGGGAACTCCGGCTGCTTCAGCATTTATGCTGATTATGGGTATTTTCATTGGCTATAGTTCGAAGCCGAGCCTGAAACAGGATTTGTTTCGTGCTGCTGGTCTTTTTGCAATAGGGTATTTACTTAATTTTGCCCGTGGCACAGTGCCTATGTGGCTTTCTTTACAGTTTGGGCTTGTCACACAAGAACAACTGGGAGAATACACACCGCTGAGTGAATTTCTTATGGTAGATATTTTTCAGTTTGCTGGCCTTGCGCTCGCTATTTGTGCACTAGTCAGGCACTTCTTGCCTCATCCTATATACTGGCTAGCTGCGGCAGCTATCGTAGCATTCGGCTCCTCACTCGTCTGGGATATCGGCAGTAACTCCGTTGTTATTGACGAAATTTTACAGTTGTTTTTTGGCAATAAGCGCGAAGGGGTAATGTTCCCGTTATTTTCCTGGCTTGCCTATCCCCTCGCAGGCATGGCAGTTGGCTGCTGGTTTAAAAATACAAAAAATATAGATGCATTGTTCTCACACAGCATATGGATTGGCTTAGCCCTAATGAGCATAGGTGGCCTTTTAATCATGTTGAATACGCAATACTTTTTTGCCGAAAACATGAGAGGTGGCCCAGGTCTAATTATTCTGCTTATTGGCTATACTTTCCTTTGGCTTTGGATTAGTAATTTCCTCTTAAACAAAGTAAAGAACAGAAGGCTCATTGACGTAATGGTGTTTTGGGGTAAAAACATAACTCCGTTCTATATCGCTCAGTGGTTGATAATTGGATGGGGATTAATGTTAGTTGGTTCCCAGCAGCTTGGTATGGCCAGTACGTTAATAGCAATGTTTATCGTACTCCTGCTTTCTCATTTTGGGACTCGAGCTTGGGTTAATTTCCGTTCCCATAAAGGGAAAGCTATGGAGCAGCCTGCAGCGTCTGCGGTATAGTACCGACATGCAACACGTGCTGTTGAAAAATGCGGCACGTTAGTGTTGTAGAAGCGCAACTTAAATGCTTCTTTTTCGTGACATATTTTAAGGTACTCGCAGAGGGCATTGCTTGATCGTCTACTTCCAAAAGTATCGGCAGCTCTCGCGTTGGGGCTTTACAGTTCCCACAGCCCACTGTGCGAAGGTTTGCGCGCGCATATTGCGCACGGCCAATGGATATTCCGGTTCAACTTGCCTACAAAGTGGGGGCTTGAAGCCAATAAAGATCTTCCTCGGAGGTATTGATGTTACAACTTGCTGATATGCAGTTATGGAGTGGTCGCACCGACTCTGAGGATGGACGTGCAGGTGAGCGCTGGCACCAGCGGATTTCTCCTTTGCAATTGGATGACCCTCCCGGCCTGACTATTCTAGGCTTCGCTTCTGATGAGGGTGTGCGTCGAAATAAAGGGCGAATTGGCGCGGCCAAGGGACCGAGAATATTGCGTTTGGCCATGGCTAACCTGCCGGCCACTTTCGATGCGCCCTTATACGATGCGGGCAATGTCAGAGTAGAGCGGGAAGACTTGGAGTCTGCCCAATCGCTATTGGGTGCCCGTATCAATGAGTTGCTCGGTGCCGGTCACTTTCCACTGGTATTGGGAGGCGGCCATGAAATTGCTTTTGGCAGTTATCAGGGGATTGCCCGCTGGATGCGCGAGCATCACCGCGAGAGCAGCCTGGGTATTATCAATTTTGATGCGCATTTGGATTTACGCACACCTGCGCCAAAGGGGTCATCGGGTACGCCATTTTTCCAGATTGCGGAGCAGTGCAGGATAAATGGTCGCGAATTTAATTATCTCTGTGTGGGTGCGGCGGATAACGCCAACACACCTGCTCTCTACCAGAGAGCTGATGAGCTGGGTGCCCAGGTTATTCGGGATCGTGAAATCAGTAGCTGGAATCTGAATACGGTTCAGGCGCGAATCCGCGACTTTATTGAGAAGGTGGATTTTGTCTATCTGACGGTATGTCTGGATGTATTGCCGGCAGCAGTTATGCCAGCGGTGAGTGCCCCCTCTGGCAGGGGGGTTTCCATGGAGTTTCTGGAAGTCTTGCTGGATACCGTTTTGGAATCCAATAAAGTTTGTTTGGCGGATATCGCTGAATTTAATCCCTATTTTGATATTGAGGATCATGGTGCGCGTACCGCGGCCCGCCTGGGATTTCAAATTGCAAATCGTGCGGCCAGAAAAATCCCCTGAGTATTTTTAATAATACAGCGCGGCCACTATGGCTTTGGAGGTCGCGTTAACTTCAGTATTAGAAACCACTATTTTAATCTTTATCTACAGCCGTAAGTGACTGGCAGAAAGCTCCGCGTTTGTAGTTGATATGATCAAAGATCTTGAAATTAATCACTTAAAAACCCTGGAAATACTATTCAGGGTTGAAAGTATCTCCCTTGCCGCAGAGCATCTGCAGGTTTCGCAGCAAGCTGTCAGTTTGCAGCTGAAGAAGATTAGAAAAATAGTTGGGGATGATCTATTTGTGCGCACTGGGCATGGGATGGCTCCCACCAGTTATGCAAAATTTATAGAGCCACAGATTCGACAGGTGCTGATGTTACTCAGTGAAATTCCCGCTCCGGGTTCTCTTGATTCAAGCCAGACTTCCCGGACCCTGGTGATCTCTGCTACAGATTACGCGCAAAAAGTGGTTGTTGCCGAGTTGATCCAAAGGGTCAGGCAATATGCGCCGAAAGTGAAATTTATTGTCACTAATATTGAAAGCGTCTCGCTCACCCAGAAAATGCATCAGGGAGAAATTGACTTAGCTTTCACATCAACGGGGTATGTGCCTGATGGAATTAATACACAGGTGCTCTTTAATGAGCGTTATGTCTGTGTATCGGCTAATCCTATGTATAGTTTAGATGAGTTGGTCCCTATTGATCAGTTGATGCAATCTGATTTTGTGATTACATCGCCAGGGGTTGGAGGCTTGCGCGGTTCAGCCGATCGTTGGCTAGAGGGGCAAGGTCTAAAAAGAGAGATTGTTGTTTCGGCGCCCTCTTTTTATATAGCCCAGGAGTTCTTGAAAAGGAAGAATACCCTGGCCTTTATTCCCTCTAGGTTGATGCCTTGTGAGGGCTTGGTTGAAATTACCTTGGACAAGTATCCACCTGGCTACGAAGTTGTAGCCGCCTTTCATCCCCGAGTGGAAAATGATCCATTGGTAAGTTGGATTCTCAATGATCTGCACCAACGGTTTTCTAAGTCAATGGCTTCCTGATTGTATCCGTAACAAGCTTTACTCCATAGCTTTGGCAAAGCAGCCTTTCTACTATGATTTTTTCAAAAGCTAGAAAGCGTACAGGTCTGTTATGAGTATTCTGAATATTAATCCTTCTTCACTTTACGATGGCAGCTCTTCCTGCCTATCCCACGCCCGAGTCGATACCAAAACAGGCTTGGTATTTGTATCGGGTCAGGTGGATTGGGATAGTAATTGTGAAGTTAAAAACATAGGGGTTGGTGCTCAGGCAGAAAGCGCCATGCAAAACTTATTGACAGTATTGGATGAGGCCGGATCGTCGGTAGAGAATCTTTTGCAGTTACGTATCTATGTGCTTGGAGAAGTTAGTGAGCATCTGGGGGAAATAGTCCCCGTGCTATCTAAATATTTGGGCACTACTCGCCCGGCAATCACAGGAGTGGGAGTCACATCCTTGGCGTCGCCAGAGACATTGATAGAAATTGAGGCAGTGGCTAAAACGCTGCTTTAAGTACCTGAATAAAAAAGCCCCGCACTGCAGGGCTTTTAAGTTTTACTTGAGGTGTTCCCTAAGCTCGGAGCCTGCTTGATCAAGAGCATCCTGCACTGCGGGCACATCATTCAGGGCATTTAGTAGGCCGTAGTCGTGAATCATGCCGTTATAGCGAACAGCGGTTACGGTCACACCAGCTTCGTTAAGTTTGCGGGCGTAAGCTTCGCCTTCATCTCTCAGCACATCCATCTCAGCAGTCTGCACCAGAGCGGGAGGCAAGCCGACCAACTGGGATTTGCTTGCGCGCAGAGGTGAAGCATAGATCTCGTTGCGCTGTTTGGGGTCGGTAGTGTAGTTATCCCAGAACCACTTCATCATATCCCGTGTCAGGAAGTGATCCTGGGCGAACTGCTTATAAGAAGCGTTGTTGAAGTTGGCATCGGTAACCGGCCAGAGCAGCAGTTGGAATTGCAGATCCGGTGTTCCTTTCTCTTTCGCCATCAAGGCAACCACGGCTGCCATATTGCCACCGACACTGTTACCGGCCACGGCAAGACGGGAGCCGTCGACACCGATCTTTTCGCCATTCTCCGCGACCCACAGGGTAGCCGCATAAGCCTGGTTAATTGCAGTCGGGTACTTGGCCTCTGGAGATGGGGTGTAATCTACATACACTGCAGCGGCGCCGGAGCGTTGAACCAGATCGCGGATCAAGCGTTCGTGAGTTGAGTAGTCACCCAAGACCCAGCCTCCGCCGTGGAAATACATAAAGGCGGGAATCTGGCCCCGGGTGTTTTTCGGTTTAACGATAGTCAGTTCCAGCTTTTCGCCATTAACCGTAATGGTTTTCTTGCTGACTTCAGCGGGCGGCAGTTGCGCACCCTCTTGGGCTCCGACCAGGACGGCGCGGGCATCTTTTGGTGATAGTTGCTCAATGGGTTTGCCGCCACCTTGCGCCAGTGCTTGAAGGAACCCCTGGGTATTTCTCTCAACACCTGGGGAAATAGAAGCGGACGCAGAAGTCATACCAAGAGTAAAGAAAAGGGGTAGTGCCAGCTTGGAAATTTTTAAGCCATTCATAACGGATACCTTCAATTCTCTACCGGTTGCTTAAGCGGATATGTGCAGGCGCACATCAACATTGCCTCGGGTTGCATTGGAATAAGGGCAAACCTCATCGTGAGCGGTGTTGGCAATTTTTTCTGCCGTCGCCTGATCCAGGCCAGGAAGATCGATGTAGAGGTCAATATCCAGACCGAACCCCTTACCCTGGGGACCGATTCCAACTTCAGCGCGCACAGTGGTTTCTTCCGGGACTTTTACTTTCTCTTTACCGGCGACAAACTTAAGAGCGCCAATAAAGCAGGCAGAGTAACCCGCAGCAAACAGTTGCTCTGGGTTGGTGCCATCGCCACCGGGGCCGCCAAGCTCTTTGGGAATACTGAGCTTGACGCTTAACTTTCCATCTGATGATTGAGCTTCGCCATCACGGCCGCCATTTGCGGTTGCTACTGCGGTGTAAACTGTTTGCATTAACCTGTCCTCATTGATGTGTGTTTGTCTGTCAGAAGCCGCCTGGAATGGAGTCCAGTCCTTTTCCCGCTGGATTTATTGAGCTGGGGGTAGTAGTCCGGATTTCTAAGTCAGCTTCTAAACAGCGCGTCAGCTTGGACGCCAGATAAAGTTATTGCGATAACTATTATTGCG
>NZ_CM149970.1:5195000-5198739 GCF_056311705.1 Microbulbifer sp. ABM4_008
TAGGTCGGGACACGTGTTATCTTGACTGAATATGGGGGGACCATCCTCCAAGGCTAAATACTCCCAGCTGACCGATAGTGAACCAGTACCGTGAGGGAAAGGCGAAAAGAACCCCGGAGAGGGGAGTGAAATAGAACCTGAAACCGTATACGTACAAGCAGTAGGAGCCCTTCGGGGTGACTGCGTACCTTTTGTATAATGGGTCAGCGACTTATTGTCTGTAGCAAGGTTAACCGCTTAGGGGAGCCGTAGAGAAATCGAGTCTTAATAGGGCGTTTAGTTGCAGGCAATAGACCCGAAACCCGGCGATCTATCCATGGGCAGGTTGAAGGTTGAGTAACATCAACTGGAGGACCGAACCCACTAATGTTGAAAAATTAGGGGATGACCTGTGGATCGGAGTGAAAGGCTAATCAAGCCGGGAGATAGCTGGTTCTCCTCGAAAGCTATTTAGGTAGCGCCTCGCGTCTCACCCTCGGGGGTAGAGCACTGTTTGGGCTAGGGGGTCATCCCGACTTACCAACCCCATGCAAACTCCGAATACCGAGGAGTGCAATCGCGGGAGACACACGGCGGGTGCTAACGTCCGTCGTGGAAAGGGAAACAACCCAGACCGCCAGCTAAGGTCCCAAATATCAGTTAAGTGGGAAACGATGTGGGAAGGCCCAGACAGCTAGGAGGTTGGCTTAGAAGCAGCCATCCTTTAAAGAAAGCGTAATAGCTCACTAGTCGAGTCGGCCTGCGCGGAAGATATACCGGGGCTCAAACTGATAACCGAAGCTGCGGATGCTCTTAGGAGCATGGTAGAGGAGCGTTGTGTAAGCCGTTGAAGGTGGATCGGGAGGTCTGCTGGAGGTATCACAAGTGCGAATGCTGACATGAGTAACGATAAGGGAGGTGAAAAACCTCCCCGCCGGAAGACCAAGGGTTCCTGTCCAACGCTAATCGGGACAGGGTTAGTCGACCCCTAAGGCGAGGGCGAAAGCCGTAGTCGATGGGAAACAGGTTAATATTCCTGTACTCGCTATTACTGCGACGGAGTGACGGAGAAGGCTAGGCCAGCATGGCGATTGGTTGTCCATGTTTAAGGTTGTAGGCTGGGGACTTAGGCAAATCCGGGTCCCTAAGGCTGAGAACTGATGACGAAGCCCACTTAGTGGGTGAAGTGGTTGATGCCCTGCTTCCAGGAAAAACTTCTAAGCTTCAGGTAATAGTGAATCGTACTCTAAACCGACACAGGTGGTCAGGTAGAGAATACCAAGGCGCTTGAGAGAACTCTGGTGAAGGAACTAGGCAAAATGGTACCGTAACTTCGGGAGAAGGTACGCCGGTTTTGGTGATGGGACTTGCTCCCTAAGCTGAGGCCGGTCGAAGTGACCAGGTGGCTGCGACTGTTTATTAAAAACATAGCACTCTGCAAACTCGTAAGAGGACGTATAGGGTGTGACGCCTGCCCGGTGCCGGAAGGTTAATTGATGGGGTTAGCTTCGGCGAAGCTCTTGATCGAAGCCCCGGTAAACGGCGGCCGTAACTATAACGGTCCTAAGGTAGCGAAATTCCTTGTCGGGTAAGTTCCGACCTGCACGAATGGCGTAACGATGGCCACGCTGTCTCCACCAGAGACTCAGTGAAATTGAAATCGCTGTTAAGATGCAGTGTACCCGCGGCTAGACGGAAAGACCCCGTGAACCTTTACTACAGCTTTGCACTGAACTTTGAGCCTATTTGTGTAGGATAGGTGGGAGGCTTTGAAGCAGCGACGCTAGTTGTTGTGGAGCCGTCCTTGAAATACCACCCTGGTATGTTTGAGGTTCTAACTCTGGTCCGTTATCCGGATCGAGGACAGTGTATGGTGGGTAGTTTGACTGGGGCGGTCTCCTCCCAAAGAGTAACGGAGGAGTACGAAGGTGCACTCAGCATGGTCGGAAATCATGCAATGAGCATAATGGTATAAGTGCGCTTGACTGCGAGACAGACATGTCGAGCAGGTACGAAAGTAGGTCATAGTGATCCGGTGGTTCTGTATGGAAGGGCCATCGCTCAACGGATAAAAGGTACTCCGGGGATAACAGGCTGATACCGCCCAAGAGTTCACATCGACGGCGGTGTTTGGCACCTCGATGTCGGCTCATCACATCCTGGGGCTGAAGCCGGTCCCAAGGGTATGGCTGTTCGCCATTTAAAGTGGTACGCGAGCTGGGTTTAGAACGTCGTGAGACAGTTCGGTCCCTATCTGCCGTGGGCGTTGGAGATTTGAGAAGAGTTGCTCCTAGTACGAGAGGACCGGAGTGAACGAACCTCTGGTGTTCCGGTTGTCACGCCAGTGGCATTGCCGGGTAGCTATGTTCGGACGGGATAACCGCTGAAAGCATCTAAGCGGGAAGCCTCCTTCAAGATAAGATCTCCCTGAGGCCTTGAGCCTCCTGAAGGGCCGTGGAAGACTACCACGTTGATAGGCTGGGTGTGGAAGCGTTGTGAGGCGTTGAGCTAACCAGTACTAATTGCCCGTGCGGCTTGACCATACAACAGAGATGGTTACTAACGACTAGCTAAGCTAGCGGATTGTGAGTTAGAGACATACGATCGCTTGCGGTGTATTACTACAGATTGTTTTACCGACTTATTTGGGGTTATCGCCGGTCAATAACATGACCGAGGCAAACAGCGATAACACGGCAGGCCAAGCACTTTGCTTATAAGACCAATGCCAACCCAAGCCAGTTTGCCTGACGACAATAGAGTTGTGGAACCACCTGATCCCTTGCCGAACTCAGAAGTGAAACGCAACATCGCCGATGGTAGTGTGGGGCTTCCCCATGTGAGAGTAGGTCATCGTCAGGCTTCTAATCCGAAAAGGGCCACCCAATAGGGTGGCCCTTTTTTTATGGCTGAAAATATTTTAAAAAACAAAAATAAAAAAACTAAGAAAGGGAAAGAAGAGAGACGCGCTGCGTGCAAAGTCATAGTGGTTCGAGCCTGTGGCTCTCACCCTCGGAGTGGCCTTCGGCAGGCTAAACCGTCACCAGCTGTCAGGTTTCTAATAAAAAAACCTACACCAGCTGCACTGCCGGGGTTTTCTTTTTAGGGTGCGGTAAATATTTTCACTATTTCGCGTGCCTGCGCTGCTATGTGAGCCGTTCACAAATCCGGAGTCATGCACCGCAGGCTGACGAGAACTGCCCGCCTACAGTGTGGGTCCAGTGTTTCCGATAACCTGCAAAATAGCTCTAAATAAAATAGTCGGTTTCCACGTCAAAAAATCAACCCCTAAAAGATCTTTACGTTTCTTCCTCAATTTTTTTCAGAGCTTCTGCAAAAATTTACCGCTGGATACACACTTAAAACTACTTTCATGAACTTTAGGTTTGTATTTTTTATGATATCAAAACTACCAGAGTTAGTAAGCCACTAAATGCTTCCAGAAAGTTATCCCCTAGAGCCTAATATCCCTAATGGTTATTCAATCTAGCCGCCAAATAGTGTGGAAAACACCGTGCTTTTAAAACTACGCGCATATTCCCCGGTAGTGATGTGGGGATTTTATTCATAGTTATATTTTCCATTTCCACCACCAGGGGATGCATTTGCAGTCTGATTTTTAACCAAAAACCATTTTGGAAATTTATTCCATAAAGTGCTTGCGGAGCCCCCCTGAAGTCCGTATAGTTCGCCTCCTCGCTGCTCAGGCAGCAGCGGGAAGGTAGCTCTAACTCGTTGATTTTCTTAAGAAAATCTTTTG